>NC_007204.1 GCF_000012305.1 Psychrobacter arcticus 273-4 | reverse complement strand
AATCCTTAAGCTCTCTACAAACAGTAAAAAATCGAAAAGCGATAACACGCTGCTCTAAAACATAGTGAATAGTTTATTGACCCACATCCTATGCGATGATATAATCCTCCGTTATTACGAATTTAGTCCATTATTTTGATAGGTGAGTTATGAAACGTACATTCCAACCAAGCGTGATCAAGCGTAAACGTACTCACGGTTTCCGTGCTCGTATGGCAACTAAAAAAGGCCGTCAGGTCTTAGCTCGTCGCCGCGCTAAAGGACGTCATCGCCTTACTGTATAATCAGTAGATTGCGATAAGCATGGCTCATAGTGCTTGTTGTGTTTCTATTATTTATAGATTGCGATAGTCAATCATCACAACTGACACTTAGCCATATATTAAAAGCGCCCACATAGGCGCTTTTTTTGTCTCTATATTTTGTTATTATTTCTGCTATCGTTATTAGCTCTTATACTAGGTTGTACTATGTCCAATACTGTTCCAACGACACCTAATGCCCGCTTTACCAAAGAACAGCGCTTGCTCACGCCTACAGCCTTCCGTGAGGTCTTTGACGCACCTGAGCGTAAGCTACATCAGAGCCATCTAATGGCATTTGTACGTACCAACACTCATGAGCAGCCACGAGTCGGTATGGCTATTACCAAGCGTAAAGTCCCTACCGCAGTTACCCGAAATTTAATCAAACGTCAAATACGTGAGCAGTTTCGAGTAAAGGCTTTTAGTTTAGAAAATAAAGACGTGGTTTTTATTATTAAAAATTCTGTTAAAGGATTGAGTAATAAAGAATTAAAAACAGAAATAAACAATATATTTAAAAAAATAGAAAAAAAATAATATGTATTTTTTTATAAAAACTATAAATAAATATTTATATAAATTAATTTATAGTTTTATTGTTTTTTATCAAAAAATAATAAGTCCTATATTACCTGCTCGTTGTCGATATTATCCAACCTGTTCAAACTACGGTAAGCAAGCTTTGGCTTGGTATGGTGTTTGGAATGGGAGTTTGCTTTTATTAAAACGCATTGGTCGTTGTCATCCTTTAGGTGGACACGGCATTGATTTTGTACCGCTGCCCTTAGCCTCTTATCATTATCAACATGTGTCTTTAATTATGTCAGCTTGTATGAAGGCTCAAGGTTTGTATGTTTATCGAGATAATAATGGGTATGTTGCTCGCCTAAATCATATGATGAAATTGACCTAAGACGTAGGTTCTACTAAGCGTTTCAGTATATCTATTGAGTTACCCACAAGTTATCCACACTGTTGGTATCATTTAGAGTTGTTTTTTAGTAAAATGATGAATATTTTATGTGATTGACTGCTGACATTACCGCTAACTATATGGGTTAATGCTGAGTGGTAGTCATAACACATGCCTTAGTTTTTTATTCCCTAATTTTTTAATCTAGGAAAGGTTTATGCAAAAGATATTTCGGGTGATGATCATCATTGCGATGTTAATCACCGCTTATCTGCTGATTTTGGCATGGCGTGATGATTATGCAGATGCCCCAGCTGTAGACACGGTGCCAGAAACTGCAACTTCGGTAGGGGCTGATATTCCTTCTACTAGCGGTGCGGCAGGTGATATTCCAGTACAGACGCTACCTGTCGATAACGGTACAGTTGATAATAGTGCTGTGACCGCCACACCTGCTACCGATGCAGGACTAATCACAGTCACTACTGATCGCTATGACATCAAAATCAATCCAGAAGGCGGTGACATCGTTTATGCTGCGCTAAAGCAGTATGATGCAACCCTTGATAGCGATAAGCCTTTTGTATTGCTAGAAAATAACAGTAACCGCGTTTACGTGGCTCAGTCTGGTCTGATTGGTCAAAATGGTATCGATACAGCAGAAGGTCGTGCCAAGTACAGCCATACCGCTAACAATTACGTGATGGAAAAAGGTCAGCAAACGTTATCAGTGCCGCTCACCTACAAAAAAGATGGCGTGACAATCACTAAGACCTTTAGTTTCACTCACGATAAATATCCTATCGATATCAGCTATAAGATTCAAAATGCTTCTACAGCGGCGTGGCAAGGTCAGATGTTTGCCCAGCTAAAGCGTGATGATAGTAAAGATCCTGGTATGTCTGATAAAGGTGCGCTCAGTATGGCGACCTATTTGGGCGGCGCTTGGGGTACACCGGATGATCCCTATAATAAGCTGAAATTTGGTAACTTTAATGATGGTGAGTTGACCACAACCAGTGATAAAGGTTGGGTTGGTATCGTGCAGCATTACTTTGTGTCAGCATGGACGCCTGAAAACTTTACCGGTAAATTCTTTAGCCGTGAAACAGGTGATGATTACTTTATTGGCTTTAATAGTCAGCCTGTTAATGTTGCGCCAGACAAGCAAGTAACTTTGAATGCGACGCTATATGCAGGTCCTAAGGTTCAATCTGAGCTTAAAGATGTGGCAGCAGGATTAAATCAGACGGTCGATTATGGTCTATTATGGCCAATTTCAAAGATACTATTTGCTCTCTTGGATGGCATTCATAAAATCATCGGCAACTGGGGTTGGTCAATCATCCTATTGACTATCTTGGTCAAATTCGCATTGATGTGGTTCTCAAACAAGAGCTACTATTCAATGGCGAAGATGCGTGCGATTGCACCGCGTCTAGCAGCGCTAAAAGAAGAACATGGCGACGATCGCATGAAAATGTCGCAAGAAATGATGGCAATGTACAAAGAAGAAAAAGTCAATCCAATGGCGGGTTGTTTGCCAATCTTGATGCAAATGCCGATTTTCTTAGCCTTATATTGGGTACTGGTTGAAAGTATCGAGTTACGTCATGCACCGTGGGTCTTGTGGATTCAGGATTTATCAGCGATGGACCCGTGGTTTATCTTGCCACTATTGATGGGTGTGTCGATGTTTGTACAGCAGCAGCTTAACCCGCAGCCAGCTGATCCAATGCAAGCGAAAGTCATGAAGTTTTTACCGATTATTTTCACCGCGTTCATGCTGTTCTTCCCAGCAGGTCTGGTCCTATATTGGACAGTGAATAACTTATTTAGTATGACACATCAATATATTGTCAATAAAAAAGTAGAAGAAGAGCAAAAGCTGCGTACCGTAAAAGTACTCGACTAATTATTTAACAGTTCAGACGTTCTAAAAACCATCGCTACGGCGGTGGTTTTTTTATGCGCTGAATGCTAGTGTTTATATCAATAAGATGTGAGTGCTATAGTTGAAATATTTTAAAGTCGCTACAGTACTGCTGGTGTAAATTTTTTGCAGCCTCTGTCTGCGTAGGCACAGCAAGCAAAAAAAATTTGCACCAGTAGTAGGTGTTGTATCGATATTACTTTTCACCGACTATATATTAAATCTGTTCTGCCAAAGATAAGCCGTGCGGTATGGTTTTTTGAAAGCTACTAATAATAGCAATGTTGCGCTCTTTGAAGATTGCTTTGTCAGTGTGCGCTAAGCCGTCTATAATAGAGTTTTTAGTTACTGAGAGTGCTTGTGAATTCCCAAGAGATGGCACTAGCCAACCCTGATTCGTTAAAAAATTCTAATTTGTCGAGTCTACCTACCATTGCAGCCATTGCCACACCGCTTGGACGTGGTGGGGTCGGGGTTATTCGTCTGTCTGGTACACGTGCGTATAGCATTGCTTGCACGCTGACAGGTAAGTCGGAATTTAAACCGCGCATGGCAAGTTTCTGCCGATTTTATCAAGCAGATGGTACGGTTGTTGATGAAGGGCTAGTATTGTATTTTAAGGGTCCGCACTCGTTTACCGGCGAAGATGTGATTGAGCTGCAAGGTCATGGTGGTATGATTTTACAGAATCAGCTACTGGCACGAGTATTTGAGTTAGGTGCAAAACAAGCAGGCGCTGGAGAATTTTCGTACCGTGCTTTTGATAATGATAAGCTAGATTTGGTGCAAGCAGAAGCCATCGCTGATGCCATTGATGCAACCAGTGCTGCCGCTGCTAGCAGTGCCATACGTTCACTCAGCGGCGAGTTTTCAAAAAAAATTAATCAGTTATTAGAACAATTAATTCATTTGCGACTTCATGTTGAAGCGGCTATTGATTTCCCTGATGAAGAAGACGTTGATTTTTTATCAGATGGAGTCATACAAGGCAAGCTTGAGCAGACACAAGAAAAAATACAGCACGTATTAGCGACTGCCAAGCAAGGACAGCTATTACGTGATGGTATTCATGTGGTGTTGGCAGGCAGACCAAATGCGGGTAAATCAAGCTTGCTGAATCGTTTGGCAGGGCAAGAGCGCGCTATCGTTACAGATGTTGCTGGGACAACGCGTGATACACTACAAGAGACAGTCGTGCTCAATGGTTTAACGCTACACTTGACTGATACTGCAGGTTTACGAGAGACAGAAGATACGGTCGAGCGTATCGGTATTGAGCGCGCGCGGACAGCGATTACTCAGGCTGATATACTGCTGATGGTATATGATGTAACCTGTGATCTTGAAGAAGAAATCACACCCTTACAGCTCGCTGAACAGCTATTTGGTGAGCTACCAGAAGCCAAATGCTTATTAATTATCGCTAATAAAAGTGATTTATTAAACCACAATAGCAGCAAAGGAATGACCTCTATTTCGCAAGAAGAGATTTATAATCGCGGCTACGAGCAAGTGAATGTTTCATGTGAAACAGGCGCAGGTATTGATGATTTAGTCGAAACTTTGTGTGCTAAAGTAGGCTTCCATCCGCCAGAAAATAGCTTAATCGCTCGTACGCGGCATTTAGATGCCTTAAGAAGAACGGCTGAATATTTGGCAGAAGCTCATGAGCAGCTAACAGTTTTTAAAGCTGGGGAATTGGTTGCTGAAAGCTTACGCCAAGCACAGCATAGTTTAGGTGAAATTACGGGCGAATTTAGTGCAGATGATTTATTAGGCAAGATTTTTGGCAGTTTTTGTATTGGTAAGTAAATTGAGTACGCTTAGTCCGTTGTAAAGATCGGTGGTTTGCTTATAAATAAAGAATAATCGTACTTAAGATAAAGACAAGGAAAGCCGTATGCATTGCCCTTATTGTAATGCGTCAGATACAAAGGTGATCGACTCACGTCTTGCTGCTGAAGGCGCGCAAGTGCGCCGACGCCGTTCTTGTAATAGTTGTCAAGAACGTTTTACTACCTTTGAGGTGGTCGAAGTGGTGATGCCGCGTATCATCAAATCAAGTGGTAAGATTGAACCTTATGATAATGACAAGCTGCGTCGTTCGATTTTACTACCATTACAAAAACGTCCTATTACCATTGACGAACAAGAGGCGATGATTAGCCGGATTGAAAAGCGCGTACGGCAAATGGGTGAGCGTGAGGTCAGCAGTAAAGTCTTAGGTGAAATTATCATGAGCGAGCTCAAAACGCTGGATGATGTCGCTTATGTGCGCTTTGCTAGTGTTTATCGTGATTTTCAGGACATTGATGCTTTTCATCAAGAAATCGCTAATATCCGGCCTAATGATAAATAACATAAAATTAAGGCTTTGATGTTTTTTAGCTTCTCACTCCCATTTTATCAGCTCAGTCTCTCAGTAATCGTGACCAATTATTTACTAAGCCCACTTTTATGTCAAATATAAATCACTCTCAAGATGCAAAAGACCGTTACTTTATGATGCTGGCTATTGAGCAGGCAAAGCTTGGCTTATATAGCACAAGACCCAATCCTGCTGTTGGGTGTGTCATTGTCCAAGCAGAGGAGGTGGTCGGTCAAGGGTTCCATCCTAAAGTCGGTCAGCCACATGCTGAGGTATTTGCCCTAAAAGATGCTGGTATACGAGCAGTAGGCGCTACCGCGTATGTCACTTTGGAACCCTGTAGTCATACTGGACGTACCCCGCCTTGCGCAAAAGCGCTGATAGAGTCTGGCGTCATACGGGTTGTCGTTGCTGGGCTAGATCCAAATCCACAGGTCGCAGGTCGCGGGGTGAGGTTGCTGGAGCAAGCAGGCATTGAGGTGACGGTTGGTATACTTACCGCGCAGGCAGAAGTGTTAAATAAAGGTTTTCTAAAAGCCATGCGTACCCAAATGCCTTATGTGCGACTTAAGATTGCGACCAGTCTTGATGGTCGTACGGCGATGGCAACGGGAGAGTCAAAGTGGATTACAGGTCCTGCTGCTCGCGAAGACGTACAAAAGCTGCGGGCGCAAAGTGGCGCGATCATTACCGGTAGCGAAACGGTTATCGTCGATAATCCACAATTAAATGTACGCTCTAGCCAACTGGGTATCGCGCCTGAACAAGTCCCACATCCTAAAGTGGTGATACTCGATAGGCGTGAGCGATTACAGTACAATCTACAGTCAGATTACCAATTGTGTCGACGTACTGACATACTGTATTGGCGTGATGATAATTTGACGGAGTTATTAAAAGTATTGGTTAGTGAGTATCAGTGTTATGACGTGTTAATAGAAGCGGGTGCTAGTGTTGCTGGTAGCTTCTTACAACAGCAATTGGTCGATGAGCTGATTGTGTATCAAGCGCCATGTCTGTTAGGGCAGCAAGCGCGTTCGATGGTTGATATCAATCCATTGTCGTTAGCACAGCAGCTGCGCTTCGATATTAAACGTTATGAACAGCTTGGTTCTGATATGAAATTAACCTTGATGCCAGTATAACTAATTGTTTTTAAAGATTTATCCACAACATTAAACGTAAGTGTTTTAGTTGCGGCTAAATAAAAACCATTATTAAATGTTTCACATGAAACTGTGTATAACTTTGTTCCATATGAAACAAATGATTTGAAGTTAGTATAAAAAATATAGAATAACTTATTATTAATCAGTGGTTTAGATTGTTTTGAATGTCGATTTAAACTTTAAGTAAAAATAAGTTCTATTGTGGATAACTTGTTAATAATCAGGATTTTATATGCTTCTTTAAAGCGCTGCTCATTACTTATCCTAAATCGCCTATGTAATTCAGCGCCGCGCTTAGAAATGCTGATATATTCAAACTAGAAACACTGTCTATAATAACAATACAATAATGAAAAGAGGTCGATATGTTTACTGGAATCATAGAAAGTGTTGGAAAGGTTAAGTCGATGCAACCTACAGGCGGCGACATTCGCTTGACCATAGAGTCTGATGGCTTAGATTTCAGCGATGTGAAGCTGGGCGACTCGATTGCTTCTAATGGTATCTGTCTGACGGTTGTAGATTTTGGTAGTAACCATTACTCTGTTGATGTTTCACGTGAAACTATAGCGCGAACAGCATTAAAGGATTTGAAGCCAGGTCATATTGTGAACTTAGAGAAGGCGATGCTACCTACCACGCGTTTCGGTGGGCATATTGTCGCAGGGCATGTCGATGGAGTAGGGGTTGTTAGTAAGCTGCAAAAGGATGCACGTTCTATTTATATCGAAATTGAGATACCTGTAGAGCTTGCCCATTATACAGCGACTAAAGGCTCAATCACGCTTGATGGTATTAGCCTCACCACCAATTTAGTACGCGATAATATCGTCTCGCTCAACATCATTCCACATACCGCGCAAGTGACCAATATTGCTCAGCATTGGCTGCTGGGATCCAAGGTGAATGTAGAGGTGGATATCGTGGCTAGATATTTAGAGCGTTTATTAAATAAGTCGCAGGGAGACACGAAAAATAGCAGCCCGCAAAGCAGTATTACCGAAGCTTTTTTAGCAGATAATGGCTTTATGAGATAAGCCATTTTTAATAATTCTTAGATTAATACAACAACATTGGTAATCTTCCCAACCATAAGACACTTAATCAATAGAATTAAGCTGCGTGGTTTAGTTTCTGTATCGGCGTAAAGCTATTATTACCCATATTAGGGCGTTCACGCATTAGTAGCGCTCGATTGTGGCTATTACAGTCATGGCACAACGCAACAAACTCACCTATAATAGCTTTATTACTTATTAATATTGCCTAACTATGACGACACTTGCTTGTGCCCCCGATGTATCTCTGACTCTAACCACCCTTAAGCCAACCACTACGGAGCGATTAAGAGTGGTGTTTGCTGGCACGCCTGAGTTTGCAGCTATAAGCCTTGAGGTATTAATCAATCAGCAAGACGCGCTCAATATCGATATTGTGGCAGTATATAGCCAGCCTGATCGTAAAGCCGGCCGCGGACAAAAATTTGCAGAATCTGCGGTCAAGCAAGTAGCGTTGGCACATAATATCGCCGTTGAGCAGCCAGAGACCTTTAAAAAGTCAAGTATAGAGGGAATGACGGCAAGGCAAACTTTTCAAGACTATCAGCCAGATGTAATGATTGTCGCTGCTTATGGGTTGATTCTACCCATTGGTGTCTTGAATACGCCTACTTACGGTTGCCTCAATATTCATGGCTCGTTATTACCACGCTGGCGCGGTGCGGCACCTATTCACCGCGCAATATTAGCCGGAGATACCGAGACGGGTATTACCATCATGCAGATGGATAAAGGGCTTGATACTGGCGACATGCTTTATAAAGTCCGCGCTCCTATTGAGTCTGATGATACGGCTGCCAGCCTACATGATAAAATGGCTGAGCTTGGTGCGACCGCCATTACTACCGTGCTACAAG
Organism: Psychrobacter arcticus 273-4; assembly: GCF_000012305.1. Classification (NCBI taxonomy): domain Bacteria; kingdom Pseudomonadati; phylum Pseudomonadota; class Gammaproteobacteria; order Moraxellales; family Moraxellaceae; genus Psychrobacter; species Psychrobacter arcticus. Next base: position 2,642,098 of record NC_007204.1, on the reverse strand, counting down.
ATTTAGCACACTATCAAGCTCAAGCTATAGCACAAGATGACAGTCAAGCCAATTATGCTGAAAAACTCGTCAAAACTGAAGGCGAAATTGACTGGACGCAGTCTGCTACTGTGATTGAACGACAAATTCGCGGCTTGACCCCATGGCCAGGTGCCTATACCTTTTTGGCAGGACAGCGTGTCAAGATTTTAGCCAGTCTACCTGTGAATGCGTCGCAGCCAACCGATCAACCAGCAGGGACGGTCATTAGTGTTGGGCGCAAGGCAGTCTTAGTCGCTTGTGGTAATGACAGCAATACTGATACTGGTATTGAAACACCGCAAGCCAGTACTTTAGCCATTACTCAGCTACAGTTCGCAGGCAGCAAGCCTGTGAGAGCCGAACAAATTTGCCATGGCAATCAGCTTAATGATGGCGACCAGTTCAGTAAAGAAACAAAATAATTTCATTTAGCCATACATGATCCAAATCACACAAGACGCTATTCATCATACGTCAAGGAAATCCCATTTAATGAGACAAACCAGCACTGCGCCAAGAAACAATAAACTTAAACCGTCAAGCAACCTTATCATGAATGGTAGCGTTCGCGTTCGCGTCATTCGCACCTTACTGGCGATTCAGAATGGCCAATCGCTAGCAAGCGTCCTTGATCCGCTACTAAACAGTTTGCATGACGGCGATAAAGGTTTTGCCCATGCATTATTGCTAACAACGTTGCGTCAATGGTACGCCCTTGAGCGCTTACTGGATAGTCTGGCTGATAACTCCATTGATGAAAAAGAAGTACGTACTACTATTCAAGTGGGTTTGACGCAGCTGCTCTATTTGCAAGTAGCTGATCATGCGGCGATTCATGAAACGGTTGAGGCGGCAAAAGAAATTGAGTTTGCTCATGCAACTGGTTTAATCAATGCCATCTTACGTAAAGTTGCTAAAAACCCAAGTAAGTTCCGCAAGAAGTGCGATAAAAAACACAGCTTACCTAATTGGCTTGCTTATCAGCTTAAGCAAGATTGGAGTGAGCAGTATGACGATCTGATGCAGGGATTACGTCAACCTGCGCCGATGTTTTTACGCGTGAATACAGCGGTTACCTCGGTAGAGGACTATCAGCAAGCATTGGTGGAGTTTGAGGTTGAAGCGGACTTGGTTGAGCTAACGAGTGGTTTTAACTTACCCAACTCGCTGGATGCAGCCACATCTAAAACCATATCAACCAAAGGCTTCAGATTACATCAAAGCACCGCAGTGAATGCCTTACCTCAATTTGCTCAAGGGGCTGCTAGTGTACAAGATATGCATGCTCAGCTTGCAGCGCCGCTTATCCATAGCGCTCTATTCAATAAGCTGAGTGTTAAAAACGATGATGCAGATGTCGATACAGACACGAATAACAACGAGATCCGTATTTTAGATGCTTGTGCAGCGCCGGGTGGTAAGCTTGCTCATTGGTTAGAAATACTTAGCTCAAACGAGCAATCACCTTTGTTTCACGTGAAACAAGATGATGAATCAATACCTGCGGTTTCGAAAGTGACGCTTACTGCGATTGATAATGAAGCGCCGCGTATCGAGCGTATTTACGATAATTTACAGCGCTTGAACTTAAGTCAGCACGACTTGCAGCAAGCTGAGAAAAATATCGAACTCAATATTGTCTGTGCTGACGCGACGACATGGCAAGGGGCCGGTAAGAAAAAGAGCAAACTTGTATTTGACGCTATATTACTAGACTCACCTTGTACGGCGACTGGCGTGATTCGTCGTCATCCTGATATCAGTATCTTACGTACTGAAGAGGATGTGGAGCAAACGGCATTGTTACAAGCCGATATCTTGCACAATCTATGGCCACAACTTAAGGTTGGCGGCTATCTATTATATGTCACTTGCTCTATCTTAAAGCAAGAGAACGTCGAGCAAATGCAGGATTTCATCACTCACTATAGCGATGCGGTAGCCATTGAATTTAGCGAAGATTGCAATTGGGGTATCGCCCAAGCCATCGGTCGTCAGTGCTTACCAATTGATAGCGAGAGCGGCGATGGTTTTTACTATGCCTTGCTGCACAAAACTGCTGAATAAACTGCTGAATAAACGGTTTTAATTAATCATCATCTTATTGTACACAGGACAATCTAATGAAATATATCAGTACCCGTGGTCAGACAGCACCGATGGATTTTAGTGATGTGTTATTAATGGGTCTTGCACCGGACGGTGGTTTGATGTTGCCTGAGCACTATCCAAACATTGATAGTGCGACGCTTACTGAGTGGCGCGCGCTTAGCTACCCACAGCTTGCAATGGCGATTATGCAGCGCTTTGCGACTGATATTCCTGCCGCTGATTTACAAGATATTATTGAGCGCACTTATACCGCTGATATATTTGGCTCTGATGAGATTGTCCCTGTCCGCAAGCTTGAAGATGATTTATACGTTTTAGGCTTATCAAATGGTCCAACGTTGGCATTCAAAGACGTTGCCATGCAGTTCTTAGGCAATGCTTTTGAATATGTACTTAAAAGAAAAGACGCGTGCATCACCATTATCGGAGCGACCAGTGGCGATACGGGTAGTGCAGCAGAATATGCACTGCGCGGTAAAGAAAACATCGAAGTGTTTATGCTGTCACCACATGGCAAAATGAGTGAATTTCAGCGCGCACAAATGTATAGTTTAACCGATGATAATATTCATAATATTGCCATTGATGGCATGTTTGATGATTGCCAAGATATTGTCAAAGCACTACAACAAGATGCAGAGTTCAAAGCGGCTTATAACTTAGGCACAGTCAATTCTATTAATTGGGGTCGTATCCTAGCGCAGATTGTTTATTACTTTAAAGCCTACTTTGCGGTGACTACGAGCAACGATGAAAAGGTTAGTTTTAGCGTGCCATCAGGCAACTTTGGTAATATCTGCGCTGGTCATATTGCCCGTGAAATGGGGTTGCCTGTTGAGCGTTTAATTGTCGCGACCAATGAAAACGATGTCTTAAACGACTTCTTTAATCAAGGTGCCTATCAGCCGCGACCGACTGCCAAAACTTATATCACCTCAAGCCCCTCAATGGATATTTCCAAAGCGTCCAACTTTGAGCGTTTTGTCTATCTCTTACTAGATAAAGACAGCGCCCGTGTTCATGAATTGTTTGAAGGGGTGAAATCTGGCCAAGGTTTTGATTTGTCTGATTTGATGCAAGCAGTCAATAGTCGTTATGGTTTTGCCGCTGGTAAATCTACCCATAGTGACCGCTTACAAACCATTAAAACACTTTATGAGCAATATGGTGAGCTGGTCGATCCGCATACCGCTGATGGTATTAAAGTTGCCAAAGAATTGCAGCAAGAGGGTGAGGTGATTATTTGCGCTGAGACTGCACTTCCAGTGAAATTTGCGGATACTATCGTTGAGGCCATTGGTCAAATAGAGATTGCACGCCCAGCCCATACCGAAGGCTTAGAGAGTTTGCCTCAACATGTGGTGGTGCTTGATAATGACGCTGAATTAGTCGCTGAACAAATCCGTCAACAGGTTACACCAAATCCTACATAGTTGATTTGATTTTTAGCCAATTTTTAAAATAAATATCCCGTCTAAGGTTACACTATTGTAATAAAGTGTTTATGATTGTGTTATGGTAGATATCATTGTAATATTAGAAATAGCGTCAGTAAATGATCATTTTACTAGGCGCTTTTTTAGCAATCATACCTGTCACTCATATCAGTCACCAACATTAAACAGCCGCTCTATAGACGTTATGGTAACGGTGTTATAAGTCCTTATTTCTGTTGATTTCTTTATCGTTATTTTAAATACAGATAGAGATGTTAGCGCAAATGGCAGATTTGGATACCTTTGATTATGGCGCTAACAGCGTTACATACTGTGGACATAACAATGAAGATGAGCTTAAAAAATATAGTCAAGGCGCTATGGGTGACCACCTTGAGCAGTGCAATGCTAATGAGCACTGCCCACGCTAATAATCCGCCGCCGACTATCAAGGCGGATGCGCCCAATCGCTATATTGTCAAAAAGGGCGATACTCTATGGGATATCTCAGGACGTTATCTGGACAGTCCATGGCGCTGGAAAGAGATTTGGGCGACCAATAAACAAATCAAAAATCCCGATCTGATATATCCTAATGATGTTTTGATTCTATGTGTGATTAAAGATAAAACTTTAATCGGTGTCGATACAGGCGAGGGCTGTGCAGGAATTGAAAAGCAATTGACAGGCAATGTGGTAACTACGCCGGTCGCGGTGACCTCTGCTGTTAATAGTATTCCACCTATTCCATTGTCTGCTATTCAGCATTGGCTTGATAAGACTCTGATTGTTAATCCGCAAGATTTTAATACCACACCTTATATTTTAGCTTCAAAAAAAGGCAACTTAATCACCGCCAGTGGTGACAAGGTTTATGCCAAAGGCGTGCCGCTTATCGTTGGTCAGCGTTATGGTATCTACCACGAAGGCGAAATGTATACTGAGCTAAAAACACAAAAAGTCATTGGCGTAGAAGTCACACAAGTGGCAACGGGGTTGGTTACTTCTACGGCAACCAATGGCGTGACGAGCTTGCAGCTTATCGACAGCTACGGCAAAGAAGTGCGTGAAGGCGATCGGGTTTTTGTTGAGCTCGATAATGCTATTCCGCCGGTCTTTTATCCAACGCCAGCAACCGTCAATCGCGGTGGTATGATCGTCCGCGTGATGGATTCTATTAGCTCAGCTGCCAAAGGTAGCGTGGTCGCTATTAATTTAGGTCGCGTACATGGTGCGAAGCCGGGTGATGTATTAACCGTTTATCAAAAAGGCGCAGTGATACGCGATATCAAAGACAATGATACACTGGTACGCTTGCCAAGCGAGCCAAGCGGTATGGTGATGGTATTCAATACTTTTGAGCACATCAGCTATGCTTATGTACTTGAGTCTGATCTGCCGCTGAGTGTTGGTGATCAGCTTTTGCCACCTCCTTACTTGTAATCAAGCCTCATATTCTAGAGCGGATACGATAAGTAAGCCTATACGAGCCATACGATAATGACGGTAGCCCCTTTTATTTTATCAGACGATCAGCGCGCCATCCTAGCGCTGTGGTTTGAGCTGAATGCGTCATTATCGTCTTATCATAAACTTATTCATACCTATGGCAGTGCGCAGCTTGCATTACAAGCAGGCGTAGAGTCGTGGCGTCAATTAGGGATTCATCATACCCATTTGGCAAGGCATGAGCAGCCCGAGCAAACGTGTGCCACTATCGATAACATTCAACAGGCATTGATAGAAGAAAAGTACGGCCTATTATTCGCCGACCAGACAAATTATCCTACCCAACTATTAGAGATATACGATCCACCGCCGCTATTGTTTTATCGGGGTAATAGTGAGCTGTTGCACCGTGCCCAAATCGCCATCGTTGGCAGTCGCAAGCCGACGACACACGCTCAAAAAATCACCTATGATATGGCGCAATATCTTGCCCAAGCAGGCTACATTATTACCAGTGGTCTTGCTATTGGCGTGGATAAGCGTGCCCATCTTGGTGCGCTGGCACAGAATGATATATCACACCAAGGTCGCACAGTGGGCGTCATGGGCACGGGCATTGATGTCAATTACCCCAATCATCATGATCAGCTGTTTAGCCAAATCATTGAGAAAGGCGGTTGTATCATCAGTGAGCTGTTACCGCATACGCTGCCACATAAGCATACTTTCCCGCGTCGCAATCGCTTGGTTGCGGGGTTGAGTCTTGCTACTATCGTCACTGAGGCGACCATTAAAAGTGGCTCACTGATTACAGCTAGGCTGACCTCCGAGCAGGGTAAGCAAGTCTTTGCGATTCCAAGTCATATAGACAATAGTAATGCTGAAGGTTGCCATCATCTAATACGGGAGGGCGCAACCTTGATTTATCATCCTCAGCAAGTGTTGAATGATGTTAGTGCGCAGTTGCCAACCCAGTTTAAGCATCAACCTAATGAGAGCTCAAACACGCAAACCTCTCACCAGTCAGTATCTAGCCCGCCTACTACTAGCAAAAAGACCACAGAATCTCATCAAATAAAACCATCGCCTAGTATTAACATCCCTGAGCATCTAACTACCTTGTTTGAAAAGTTAGATTGGCACGGTCAAGATTTGGACGCGCTTATTCTCGCTACCAATCTTGCACCCGCGCAATTGATTGGGCAGTTAATGGAGCTAGAGCTAGTGGGTGCTATTACTGTCCAAGGTGGACGCTATTTACGTATTTAATCATGCTTATAGTCAGTTTAATATAAATCCGCTACATCGTTATCCTCGCTTGATGTGCTACTTGTACTATCTGCGCTTGGTTTCCTTGTATCGAAATTATATTGAACTGACTATACAACGCTGTATTTCTTGTAAAATAAATCCACGATATAGTTGAAATACTTTAAAGTCGCTACCGTATTGCTGGTGTAAATTTTTTGCAGCCTCTGTCTGCGTAGGCACAGCAAGCAAGAAAAATTTGCACCAGTAGTACGTGTTGTATCGATATTACTTTTCACCGACTATATCTCTTTTATTTTTTTATTTTAAAGGCATTATTTTATGTCCTTATCCACACCTCTTATTACTGACTCTGTTATTCAAGCGGCTCATTGGCTTAAAAAAGGGCAGCTGCTCGCTTACCCAACCGAAAGCGTGTGGGGCATCGGCTGTGATCCATTTAATCAGCAAGCAGTCATGCAGCTATTGACTATTAAGCAGCGCCCAATAGAGAAGGGTATGATTGTAGTCACTGATAGCCCAAGCCGTATTACGGTGCTACTAGAAGGTTTAGATGCTGTTGAGCGTCAAACCGTGCTTGATAGTTGGCAAACTGATTCGATTAATGGCACTGCCAAACAAGCACATACTTGGTTATTGCCTATTTCACAAAAGCTGCTGATTACTATTCCATCATGGATTACGGGTGCTCATGATAGTGTTGCGGTACGTGTTATTGACCATCCGTTGGTCAAGCAACTGTGCGCGCAGATGGTGTCAGCTAGCAATCCTTATGGTTTTGTTGTTTCAACAAGCTGCAATCCGGCAGGTCAACCTCCTGCGCTGTCACTCAGCGAAGCACAACGTTATTTTTTAAGACACCATGCAAACTCAAATGAGTGTGTTGGCTACCTTAAAGGTGAAACGTTGGGTTATCAGTTGCCAAGCCAAATAGGTGACGCTTTAACAGGACAAATTATTCGCTAATTTGATAGTTACAGTTTGATAGTCACAGTTTGATATCACTACTTTTGGTCCCTTTTACTTACCTCTACACTTGTCATCTTGTTTTCATGGTGTGCTTTTTGTCACACTGATGAGAATATAATCAATAATAAGGATAATAAGCGATGAATATTCTAATCAGCGGTGGTTCAGGGTTTTTGGGTAGTGCATTTAGCCATGAGCTGCTGAAGCGCTATCAAGAGATGGGTAGAAATAAAGCCCCTGTCAAAATATAGTTGAAATACTTTAAAGTCGCTACCGTATTGCTGGTGTAAATTTTTTGCAGCCTCTGTCTGCGTAGGCACAGCAAGCAAGAAAAATTTGCACCAGCAGTAGGTGTTGTATAGATATTACTTTTCACCGACTATATTTGCATAGCGTTTATCATTGGTGAGAAAAATTCCTTGTATTGGGCTTGAAATCTGCCTTCACAACCTTTATCAAGCAGCTATTGAAAGGTGATTATATATAGTTATATAAAGAACCAGTAATCAAGGTTAAGTAGGCAATATAAGCCTATGAATCATGAGTCGATGTATTAGTAATAAACACAAAGTGGCGAGCGATGCGCCAATTTTTTGTGTGCTACATTCCATCATTATTATGACACTATTAAATTATGACACTATCAAGGAGCTATCATGAGCGAGCAAAATAACAACCACGAATCGATCGATCAAAATGTTTCACATGACAACGTGGCACACGATGAGAGTATTTTAGAAGAAACCTTAAAAGAGTTTGACCCACAAAATAACTCTGTCGAAGAAAGTATTATCGAAAACGACATTGATCTTGATACTTTTAAAGCCCGTATCGCTGAGCTAGAAGGCGAAGTCAAACAAGCCAAAGAAAGTACCGCTCGTGCCAATGCCGAAACTTACAATGCGCAAAAACGCATAGAGCAAGAGGCTGATAAGAGCAAACGTTTTGCGCTACAGAAATTTGCCAAAGAGTTGTTAGAAGTGGTCGATAACTTGGAGCGTGCGATTGAAAGCACCAATGCAGACGATCCTGTTACTGAAGGCGTAAGATTGACACATAAAGCATTGCTAGATGTGCTAAACAAAAATGGCGTCGAAGCGGTTGAGCCACAAGGCGAAAAATTCAACGCTGATTTTCATGAAGCGGTCGGTATCGACGCTGATGCGCCAGCCGATACCGTTGGTACAGTTTTACAAAAAGGCTATAGCTTAAATGGTCGTTTATTACGTCCGGCGATGGTACGTATCGGTCAGTAGTAGATAGGACAGGCGCTAAAGCGATAGTATGTTAAGCATATAACGTCGCCAACATAGTCCTAGATGGCCATAAAGCATATAGGCAATATATATTCAGTCTTTAACTGTGCTAAACCTTATTATTAGTGGGGCTTTTGACAAAAAATCACACAAAAGGCATTATTTACATGGTTATCGACTTGAAAAAATGCATAAGCAAACCGATATAAAGCAACAAGTGACCGACTATGAGCTAGTGATCGACGGTCTGATGAAATAAAATTGTATTTAAAAATAAATTAGGAGCAATTCATTATGGGTAAAGTTATTGGTATTGATTTAGGTACAACCAACTCATGTGTCGCAGTAATGGAAGGTGATAAAGTTAAAATCATCGAAAATGCTGAAGGTACTCGTACGACCCCATCGATTGTCGCTTATAAAGATGACGAGATCCTTGTCGGTCAGTCAGCCAAGCGTCAAGCGGTAACCAATCCAAACAACACGTTATTTGCTATCAAGCGTTTGATTGGTCGTCGTTTTGATGACAAAGTCGTGCAAAAAGATATTGGTATGGTGCCTTATAAAATCGCCAAAGCGGATAACGGTGATGCGTGGGTAGAAATCAACGGCAAAAAACTGGCACCACCACAGGTTTCTGCTGAAATCTTGAAGAAAATGAAAAAGACAGCAGAAGACTATCTTGGTGAAGCGGTTACTGAAGCGGTTGTAACTGTACCTGCTTACTTTAATGACTCACAGCGTCAAGCAACCAAAGATGCGGGTAAAATTGCTGGTCTTGATGTAAAACGTATCATCAATGAACCAACTGCCGCTGCTCTTGCTTATGGCATGGACAAAAAGCAAGGTGATAGCACTGTTGCTGTTTATGACTTAGGTGGTGGTACTTTTGACGTATCAATCATCGAAATCGCTGACGTCGATGGCGAGCAGCAGTTTGAAGTATTAGCGACCAATGGTGATACATTCCTTGGTGGTGAAGATTTTGACTCAGCGTTAATTGACTTCTTAGTCGCTGAATTCAAAAAAGACCAAGACGTCAACCTAAAAGGCGACTCTCTTGCGATGCAGCGTCTAAAAGAAGCGGCAGAAAAAGCGAAGATTGAGTTATCAAGTGCTCAAAGCACTGAAGTGAACTTGCCGTATATCACTGCTGATAGTAGTGGTCCTAAGCATTTGGTGGTGACTATCAGCCGCTCAAAACTTGAGAGCTTAACTGAAGAGTTAGTACAACGTACGATGGGTCCTTGTAAGATGGCACTTGAAGATGCGGGCATAAAAATTGGCGATATTGATGATGTCATCTTAGTTGGTGGTCAGACTCGTATGCCATTGGTACAGCAAAAAGTACAAGAATTCTTCGGGCAAGAGCCACGTAAAGACGTGAACCCTGATGAAGCAGTAGCAGCGGGTGCAGCGATTCAAGGCGCAGTATTGTCTGGTGAAAAAACCGACGTATTGCTACTTGATGTGACACCATTGACGCTTGGTATCGAAACCATGGGTGGCATCTTGACGCCAATCATTGAGAAAAACACCATGATTCCGACTAAGAAATCACAGGTATTCTCAACGGCAGAAGACAACCAGCCAGCAGTTAGCATTCAGGTTTATCAAGGCGAGCGTAAAATTGCAAATCAAAATAAACAGCTTGGTCGCTTTGATCTAACGGATATTCCACCTGCACCACGTGGTTTACCACAAATCGAAGTAAGCTTTGACATCAACGCTGACGGTATCATGAATATTTCAGCGACTGACAAAGGTACTGGTAAAGCACAAAGTATCCAAATTAAAGCCGATTCTGGTTTGTCGGACGAAGAAGTTGAACAAATGATTCGTGATGCTGAAGCCAATGCTGCTGAAGACGAGAAATTCGCCAATCTAGCGCAAGTGCGTAACGAAGCAGATGGTCGTATCCATGCAGTACAAAAAGCGCTAAAAGATGCCGCAGATAAAGTATCTGACGATGAAAAATCATCAGTAGAAACGGCTATCTCTGAGCTTGAGGCAGCTGCTAAAGAAGATGATCATGATGACATCAAAGCTAAGCTTGAAGCATTAGATAATGCCTTCTTGCCAGTTAGCCAGAAGATTTATGCTGATGCAGGCGCAGGTAGCGAAGGTATGGATCCAAACCAGTTCCAACAAGGTGCGGATAATGCTGGCGAGAACAACCAAGCAGACGACGATGTGGTCGATGCTGAGTTTACTGAAGTAGAAGACGATAAGAAATAATTCTACTGCTAATAAGTCGTTAAATCAAAAAACGCATCCTTCGGGGTGCGTTTTTTATGCTATTCAGTTTATAGGGTTAATTTTATATGCTACTAATATGACCACCTCTCACATATTTATGCGTTAAAGGCACTCACGATCAGCACGTCATAAGTCAAATTGACATAAGGCTGACCCTCTTTATTTAATTCAGAGAAGTGCTGCCAATAGTCTTGTTCAAATTGTTTTAGACGGGACTTGGTCCATGTAAAAGGCTTACTACTACTTGACTGTTCTTGGGTTTGGTTGGTTGATACCCCTGTTAGCTGCATATGCTTAAGGATGGCGTAGGGATTGGCAAAGGGTACATCAACGCGCTGGGTAGACAGTGTAATTTTCTCAAAACCTGCATCTTTTAGTGCTGATTGCCATTCACTGATAGCGGGATAATGGAGTCCTTGACCCGTTAATCGCTTAATCTGCAAAAAATTATCTGGCGTAAAAGTATTAAAGAGCAATTGCCCGTCTGCTTGCAAACGATGGGCAGATTGTTTTACAAAACTCAATGGGTTATCGAACCACTGTACTGCGTTGGCACTGACTATCAAGCTGTGTTTTATTTGGTGAGAGTCTTTGGATAACTCCATGGTCTCAGCATCGCCAATCATTATGTTGGCTGTTGGTAATATCGACTGCAATGTTGCCGCTTGTTCATGACACAACTCATTGATAAACCAGTGCTGACTTTGAATGTTCGCTGCTAACAAGCCTGTCATCTGACCTGTGCCTGCACCGATTTCTAATATACTATCTTGCTTAGTATGAGCAATATGGGCAAGTAAATGTTGACAGACTTGCTCTTGAATATAGGCATGCTGGTCATAATCTTCGGCATTGGCAAAGTGGCGTGCGATAGCTTTTTTTCTTGTGCTAAAGGTGTCAGGTGTAGCAGGAGCTTTCATGTCGTTTATTGCATCCAAATAAGCTGATTATCGATTAATGATAGAAGAGGGAGTTTACTAGAAAAGAAACAATCATATTATAAGTGTGCTATCAGTCGCTGACAGTCTTCATGGCTAAGTGCCGCATTCATCACCAAGCGAATACGAGCAGTATTTGCAGGAACAGTAGGCGGCCTAATAGGCAAGGCATAAAATCCTGCTGCTTGTAGCTGCTTTGCTTTTTCGACAGTGAGCGCATTATCACCTAGTATATAAGGCACGATAGGGGAGTTGTAGCCTGCCTTTTGCTGTGTTGACGACACGCGATAGCGTTCGGGAATAGCGTCACTAAGCGTGGTAGATAACTGCGCAAGATGGAGACGCTGCTCCGTTAAGCTTGGCATTTTTGCCAAAATAAAACGTGTCCATGCATGATTGATGGGCGGTAAAGCGGTGCTAAAAATAAGCGGACGCATCTGATTGATCAGCCATTGTTTGACGACCTCATCACACATGATATAAGCGCCAATGGAAGCAAAAGCTTTACCAAAGGTACCCACCAGATAATCAATATCAGCCAGTGTTTGGGTTTCTTCTGCCAAACCCAAACCTGTGTCACCTAATATACCAATGGCATGTGCTTCATCGATATACAGCTCAATACGAGTATCTTTAGCTTTTAATTGTACCAATTGAGCCAAGTCAGCACGGTCACCATCCATACTAAAGATGCTTTCGGTGACAATAATAATGCGCTCAACACTAGAATCTGCTTGTTCAATAAATTTGGCTAAATGCTCATAGTCGTTGTGACGGTAACGATGATAGCTGACGAGTTTACTTTGGCTGAGGCGTATGCCATCTATAATGCTGGCGTGCACCAGTTTGTCTGCCAAAATTATGGTTTTGATTGGCAATGCCGTCAGGGCGGGCAAGAGTCCAATATTGGCATGATAGCCACTATTGAATACCAGTACCGATTTTGATGAGGCTAGGTTTTGCTTGTCTACCGCGTTTTGATACCAGCTTTGTAGTTCAGACTCCAATGCTTGCAGCTGTGTATCGTTACCTGTCAAAAGCCTAGAAGAGGTAGCGCTCATCCTAGGCACATTATCGACCGGCAATTGACTTAGTTGATTAAGGAACTCGCTCTGTAGTTGCTTATCACCGCCCAAACCAAGATAGTCGTTGCTAGCGATATTGAGTAATCGCTTATCTTCGCTAATCACATATCGCTCATGGTGTTGTAAGTTAGGTATCTGACGATATTGCTTCGCTGCTACTAGCGCATCGAGCGACGCTTGTAGACGATTAATAATAAAAGCAGTCATTTTTATCCTTTTTTTCTTATTTAAAAGCTGTTTTCGCTAATTGAATTTAAATTTGCTATAAATGACTATTGGAATAAGTAGGAATTATTGCACAAAATGAGTGGTTGTAACAAAAGATTTCATATAACCGCCTTTGTAACTTGAATGCTGATAAACACTTGCAAAACTTAACTTTCTTACCGTTAAACACTGACAGAGTTTCTGACATGGTTTGTTACTATGTATACATCGTTAGCAAACAAGGCGATATGGCTAAAAAGTCTACACACATAAATAACTTGTTTGTCCACAGTAATTTTAAGGAGATAGATATGAAAACTCTACAGAAAACTCTACTTGCATTAGCAGCCGGTTCTTTATTAAGTATGGGTGCACAAGCTGCCGTTTCTTATGGCAACGGCTATACTGGTCAACCATACGTTGGTGCTAAAGTCGGTCAGTTTGACCTAGATGTTGATGGCGCTGAAGATCCAACCGCATATGGCGTATATGCAGGCTACAACTTTGATCCAAACTTCGGTATGGAAGCAGAATTTGTAGGCTCGGATGACGCTGATTACAGAGGCGGCGACATCAACGCAAAATCTTACGGCGCTTATGGTACCTATCGTTACGCATTCCCAAATACTGGTCTATATGCTAAAGGTAAACTAGGTGTTGCAAAAACTGAAGTAGAACGCGCTAACACTACTGCAAATGCCTTTAACGGTACAGATAAAGATACTAGCTTAGCTGGTGGTCTTGGTCTTGGCTACTCAGTAAACCCTAACTTCAGCGTCGAAGCTGAATATGACAAACTAGGTAGCGATGCTGATCTAATGACGGTTGGTGCACAGCTAAAATTCTAATTTCTTAATACTAAGGTATTAAAGAGAAAGTTTAAAATAAAAGACGATCGCTTCGGCGGTCGTTTTTTTTTGCTTTTTTTTAAGCACAACGCAATACTAGTCTTGGTTTTAAGGTAAATATGAATGCGCCTTAATACTATAGTCGGTGAAAAGTAATATCGATACAACACGTACTACTGGTGCAAATTTTTCTTGCTTGCTGTGCCTACGCAGACAGAGGCTGCAAAAAATTTATACCAGCAATACGGTAGCGACCGTAAAGTATTTCAACTATAGTCTTGGTTTTAAGGTAAATATGAATGCGCTTTAATACTACTAAAGTTAATATGGTTAAGATATTGTTTTTATAGCGCTTTTAAAACGTCCTTAGAGGAGTAAATGTGCTACATTAAAAGTTGGGATTACAAAGATAGGGTATATAGCAATGATGGAGACGCTTTGGATGATAGAACCTTGGCATTGGCTGGTATTGGGCTTTTTGTTATTGATTGTCGAGATGTTTGTGCCAACCTTTGCTAGCCTTTGGTTTGGTGCTGCTGCCATCATAGTGGCTGCGCTTACATGGCTGTTGCCTATCTCTATCTCCGTACAAATTATTATCTGGTTACTCCTCTCCGCTATATTCTTGCTGGCATGGTTTAAATTTATCAAACCTTTATCTGTAGATCGTACCAAAGCAGGACTTGGTGGCAGTGTGATCGTCGGTGAAACAGGTATGATTATTGTGCAGCCACAGGCAGATAGAGCAGGTATGGTACGTTTTAGTGTCCCTATTGTGGGTGCCGCTGAATGGATGTGCCGTACCCGTGGTGAGCAAGTGGCAGTCGGTGATCGAGTGGTGGTGACAGATATCATTGGTAATGAGCTGATTGTGAGTAGTATGAATTCAAGAACGGCTGTGAGCCAAAATACGCCCGTATAATAATAAGGATAAATTATGGAAAGCTTTAGTGTTGTCATGGTGGTTTTGGTTGCACTGGTCGTCTTTACTGTTTTCAAAGGGGTGCGAATCGTCCCGCAAGGTTATAAGTGGGTGGTACAGCGCTTAGGTAAATATAGCCAAACCCTAGAACCGGGATTAAACCTAATTATCCCTTATGTTGATGATGTTTCTTACAAAGTTACGACCAAAGACATCGTCCTTGATATTCCATCACAAGAAGTCATTACCCGAGATAACGTGGTTATTATCGCTAACGCTGTCGCTTATATTAATATTATTCGCCCTGATAAAGCGGTCTATGGCATCGAAGATTATGAGTACGGTATCCGTAATCTGGTACAGACGTCTTTACGTTCAATCATTGGTGAGATGGATCTTGATAGTGCCTTATCTAGCCGTGATGAAATAAAAATGAAGCTAAAGCATGCCATCTCAGAAGATATTGCCGATTGGGGTATCACACTAAAGACGGTCGAGATTCAGGATATTAATCCTTCGCAGACGATGCAAGCGTCAATGGAAGAGCAGGCTGCCGCCGAGCGTCTACGTCGTGCGACAGTGACCCGTGCTGATGGTCAAAAGCAAGCCGCTATCCTAGAGGCAGATGGGCGTTTAGAGGCCTCACGCCGTGACGCTGAGGCTCAAGTGGTACTGGCAAAAGGCTCTGAAGAATCTATCCGTCTGATCACTGCTGCGATGGGTACTGAAGAGATGCCGATTGTCTACTTACTAGGCGAGCAGTACATCAAAGCGATTCGTCAGCTGGCTGAGTCTGATAACTCAAAAATGGTGGTATTACCCGCTGACATTCTAAGTACCGTAAAAGGCATGGTCGGTGATAAGCTTAAGGTTTAAAACACTATAATTTAAGCACATGCTATCGCTATCACTTATAAAAATAGTCAGTAAATATAGTTGAAATACTTTAAAGTCGCTACAGTATTGCTGGTGTAAATTTTTTGCAGCCTCTGTCTGCGTAGGCACAGCAAGCAAGAAAAATTTGCACCAGCAGTACGTGTTGTATCGATATTACTTTTCACCGACTATATCTAAGGCGCTAGCTATTTTTTTGACCTGAATTTACTCAAGATTTTTTTGATGGTTCTTTTTGCGTGACCTATTGTTTTTTTAAAGCTTAGATAACTTTTGAGAAGCGATCTTTATGTTTTTTATCCAGATATTCATCGAATACCATAGCTACGTTGCGACCCAATAAGCGACCTCTTGGTAACACTCGAATACCAGCAGCATCCATATCAATCAAGCGGTCTTCTTGCATTTGACCCAGTTGTTGAATCTCATTAATAAAGTAGGTAATGGCATCGATACCAAATTTCTGATTGATGTCTCTAAAATCCATATAATCGTGACACAATAAATTCATAATCACGTACTCACGTAAGCGATCCTTGATAGAGGTTTTAATCACGTTGACCGCGGGCATGATTGTAGCGTTATAGCGCGCCGCATCGATATTGTCTTTATAAACCTGCAAATCGGTATGATTTTGTAGGATATAGCTGCTATTGGCATTGGCAATTTGACTGATGGAAGAGACGCCAAAACCCAATAAATCACAGTCGCCCATGATGGTATAGCCTTGAAAGTTACGATGCAATTTACCTTCACGCTGGGCAACGGCAAGCTCGTCATCAGGTTTGGCAAAATGGTCAATACCAATATATTGATAGCCTGCTTCGGTTAAGGTATTGATGGTATTACCGAGCATCGTAAGCTTGGCAGCCGGAGTAGGTAAGTCCGCCTCTTTAATTTGTCGTTGAGATTTAAAGCGCTCAGGTAAATGGGCATAATTAAATACCGATAAACGATCTGGTGACATCTCAATGATACGGCGTACAGTTTTATCTAAGGTTTCTGGCATTTGATGTGGTAAACCATAGATCAGATCGACATTGATGGAATGGAAACCTAACGCGCGCGCCTCTAGTAACACATTTTCAATTAATTTTGCTGAATGCACACGATTGACCGCCACTTGTACGGTTTCATCTAAATCTTGTACGCCTAAGCTGATACGGTTAAAACCAAGATGACGCAACACTTTTAATGTCTCGCCACTCAACTCGCGTGGATCAATTTCGATAGAATAATCGCCCTGGTCTTCTGGTAAAAACTCAAACTGGGTCTGCAAGAATTCCCACAACTCTATCAACTCATTATCTTGTAAAAAGGTTGGCGTACCGCCACCAAGATGTAGCTGCTTAACCAGTGGTTTTTTGCCATTTTCTGGTGGGGTTAATAAGCTGCATTTGTGCTTGATCTCAGCTATCAGATACGCTAAATAATCGCCCGCATCGCTGTTCTTTTTGGTGATGATTTTATTGCAAGCACAGTAGTAGCAAAGGTGACGACAAAATGGAATATGGAAATAGAGCGATAACGGAGCATGAGATTCGCGCTCTCGGAGGATTTTTGTCTCAAGCCCTTCTGGCATAGGTAAAAATTCTAAAGCGGTTGGGTAAGAGGTATAGCGCGGCCCCGAGCGATTATACTTATTAATGATATCTTGATCGAATGCTGGCAACTGTTTGCTGGTAATGCTGCCACGAGTACTAGCATATGGATTGTCCGGTTGCATAACGGGACGCACCGTGGTGGGCTGCTCGCTCGCATTAATGGTGTGCTCAGGTGCACTATTGATATCGAATTGGTCTGACATGCGAGATTCCTCGTTTGACTGTATCAATTGCTATTTTTGCTTAAGAAATTTATGGTTTTTCTAATAGCGGTATTTCTTAAAAAAGCCAATAAAAAGACTATTGAAATAAGTGATGACTAGTATAACAAATCATCGCTTATATTGGCATGGACAGCGAGGTGGTTAATACCATATAAAGGATGAGTTTAGAGATAATACCTAAAAAATAAGATTATCATTCAATAACTCAGAAATAAAAACACAATATTTGCGCACTTATTGATAATACTCTATTATCGATAAATCTCTATATTAGGAAGGGCTCATGTCATTTGCTCAAGTCTATACCCGCTCAGTCGTCGGACTGCATGCACCTAAGGTGATTATTGAAGTACATCTGTCTCAAGGGTTGCCAGCATTGACTATTGTTGGTTTGCCTGAAGCGGCGGTACGTGAAAGTAAAGATAGAGTACGCTCAGCGATTCTTAATTCTGGTTTTCAGTTTCCTAATAGACGCTTGACGATTAATTTAGCGCCGGCAGATTTACCTAAAGACGGCGCTCGTCTTGATTTGCCTATTGCTATCGGTATTTTGGCAGCCAGTGATCAGTTAGATCCAGAGATGCTGGCAGGGTTTGAGTTTATCGGTGAGTTGGCACTCAATGGCGAGCTGCGCCAAGTAAGCGGTAGCTTAGCGGTCGCACGGGCGATAAAAGCTGAGGTATTGGCAGCGCAACTTTTACAAGATGATGAGCAGATAATGTCACCATCACGGCAATTGATCGTCCCAAGTATGAATGGGGTAGAGGCTAGCCGTGTGGATGGAATATCCGTATTGGCAGCGCCAAACTTAAAGGCCGTCTGTAATCACTTGCAGTCCTTAACAGATGCTAGCCTTTTAGATGAGCGTTTAGAGGTGGTGCAGCCCAGTCCAGTCCAGCCGCATATTGGTTATCAAGTAGATTTAGCTGATGTCAAAGGACAGCATCATGCTCGGCGTGCTTTAGAGATTGCCGCCGCTGGTGGTCATTCACTGTTATTTACAGGACCACCGGGTTCAGGTAAAACCTTAATGGCATCACGACTGCCGACTATTTTGCCAGATTTGAGCGCGGAAGATGCGTTAGAGGTTGCAAGCACTTACTCAGTTGCCGACAGTGATTATAGTTATGGCACACGTCCATTCAGACAAGTTCACCATACGATATCAGCGGTAGCATTGGTCGGTGGTGGTTCACGTCCTAAACCCGGTGAGATTACCCTTGCGAATAAAGGGGTATTATTCCTTGATGAATTACCGGAGTTCGATCGCACGGTGTTAGAAGTGCTGCGCCAACCATTAGAGGCAAAGCAAATAACCATTAGTCGTGCTAACTCGCAAATAACCTTTCCAGCAAATTTTCAATTGGTGGCGGCTATGAATCCGTGCCCTTGTGGCTATGATGGTGATGGGTCAGGGCGGTGTCGTTGCCGACCTGAGCAGATTAAACGCTATCAAGATAAATTGTCAGGACCGCTACTTGATCGTATTGATTTGCATATTACGGTACCAGCATTGCCGATTGCCGATCTACAAAATGCTCAAGCGGGAGAAACCTCTGGGCAAGTACGTACTCGAGTATCTGCAGCACATAATCGCCAATTAATACGCCAGAAAAAGGTCAATAATGAGCTTAGTCCTAGTGAAATTGATAAATATATTCAGCTAGGAGAAGGCGAGCAGCAATTATTACAGCTTGCTCAGCAACGCCTGAATTTATCTGCTCGTGGCTATCATCGGGTATTACGCGTCGCACGGACGATTGCAGATTTGGCTGACAGCGCTGATATCACGAGCGCCCATGTATCTGAAGCGCTAAGTTATCGCAATAAATGATAGTTTTGGGGTTTAATTGTTTGCAGGGTAAGCCTTTAAGAGGTAGTCAACCAAAGCGCTAAAGTCATCAAAGGCTTCGGTAGGATTAAGCTGACGAATATCTTGCCCATAGTTATAACCATAAGACAATCCAAGGGTATCCATATTGGCATTTTGCCCTGCTAAAATATCGTTTATTGAATCACCAATCATGACTGCTTGAGCTGGATTAATATTCAATACCTCACAGACGTGCAATAGCGGTGCGGGATCTGGTTTTTTAGTAGGCAAACTATCACCGCCAAGCACTTCGCTAAATATATCATGCCAGCCAAAAAACTGTAATATTTTGGGTACGAAACGAATCGGCTTATTGGTGACTAATGCCAACTTAAACCCCGCGGCTTTTAGTTTTTTCAGTCCACTATCCACGTTTGGATAGGCGACAGTTTTACTGCCACCCATTTTGCTATAAGCATCAAAAAATACTTGCTCAGCATGGTCAATGGTTTCTTTAGCTAACTCACCCTCTGACACTTCTATTTTACCTACCAAAGCGCGCTCAACGAGCATCCTTGAGCCATTACCGACCCAGTTACGAATGGTATCGATAGGGTAAGGTGCTTTGCCAAGGGTGGTGAGCATAGCGTTCACAGCATCAGCCAAATCTGGCACGCTATCAATAAGGGTGCCGTCAAAATCAAAAATTAAAAGTTGCTTATCCATTATTTCCGCCCGTTAAAAATACTGCATTTTTTGATTAGTACTTGCTTAATGGTGATTACCATAGCATAAGAAACCAGTCAGTCTTAATTTTGCTAGCTTACTCAATCTCTTTATAGCGCTCACGGTGTTCAGCTTTCATATCTAAATAGGTTTGGTTTTCACGGCATAAATCCCATTTCTCTTTAAAGATACGTGCAGACTCTGCTTTGATAGGATCTTCGATTTGCCGAGGTAGCTCTTCACGACCATGAGCACCACTTTGACCTTTTTTATCATCGGGGACAACCCCTTTATATTTTTTTCCGCCCTTATGATTGGCATAGCGGCGGGCGCGGGTAAAACCCATTTGGATAAATTTGCGTGCCATATCGGCTCCGACAAAGTCATCGGCTGCCAGATAATCCAAAAACATCTGATAAATGGTATCGCTACTTTCTGTCGCAATCTGTGGAGTAGCAAAGCGCCAGTGCGGCAGTATCTCAGACTTATAAGGCTCTACCAGTAGCACCCCTTGCTCACCACGACCGACACGGTACAGCTCAGGCTGTGCGCGCAAATCTAGATTCTTATAATCCAAATCATAATCAAACTCTCTCATCATCTTACCTATTGGCTGTCCATAGATAGCCTTAGTATAAAGAGCTGACACTATTTAAATGTAGCACAGATATGTTATAGATAAGTGAAAGTGAGGATTAATGGAAGCTAGCTATTATTCCAGCCATAAAAAAAGCCTCAAACATTTATGTTTGAGGCTTTTTAGAATACTTTAAACGAATGGTGGCTCGAGGCAGGTTCGAACTGCCGACACACGGATTTTCAATCCGTTGCTCTACCGACTGAGCTATCGAGCCGTCTTCGTTGAGGCGCTATTAAACTAAATATAGCGGTTGCTGTCAAGGGGTTTTTACATTATATGTGATAAAAGGGCAAAAATAATGAACTATTCATCGAAATAAGCCTATTTAGCCTAAAATTAGTCCTTTACACGTAGTAGCTCGTATTCACTCATAATACGATGGATATCGGCATCGACAGGAACAAATGCACGCACGCCTTTTTTGACTTCGGCATCATAGACTAGCTTGATAAACTTAGCGTCAATCGCGCGACCACGATTTTGTAGATGTACCGTCAGATATTGCAAGCGTTTGGCATCGGTTTGCCCATCATCAAAGCAGGCAACCGCGGCGATAGGCTTGTCATTAAACATACCGACATACAAAGTTTGACCACGTTTAAAACCTTGCTCAATAATAGCCAATACTTCAGCACCATCAGGCTGGCTATCATCCGTGTCATAAAGTGCTTGCAAGCGCTCAGCTAATTCGTTTTCACGAGCAGGCTTTTTGATGAGTGGCGCATCCAGACTATTGATGGCAATGGCTTCTAAAGGCATGTTTAATTCCTATAATTTGATCCAGCAAGGCATAATAGAATCAGCAAAGGTCACGATTGATAAAACTGAAGCTATTATTTTAGCAGAATGGGAGAATTTTGTGCGTGGTTTACTGCTTGGTCATGGCAGTAAATGATAGGGTTTGCTATGATGAAGATAGATAATGACCAGCCTATCTTAATCCTAATATTCTTAGATAGGACGACTTTAACCCGTTTTCAATAATTACCATTTTATTGTTTTTATATTAGGGGCTTATTCTTAGCCCTATCCTTATAGATTGCTTTTATATTTACAGAAGGTAGCCATGACAGTCAACTCTACTGCACCATCTCAAGATCAAATTCCCGCTTCATCATCAGGCCACAACCTACATGGTCGCCCTGAACGTATCGCAACCGTTGAGCGTATTACTGCTGAGACGCAAGTGACCTGTACGGTCAATCTTGATGGTACGGGTCAAGGGACTGTGGACACTGGCGTACCGTTTTTGGATCATATGATTGACCAAATCAAGCGTCACGGTTTGTTTGACTTAGATATCAAATGTACGGGCGATACCTTTATTGATGATCACCACAGTGTTGAAGATACAGGTATTACGCTTGGTCAGGCATTTAACAAAGCACTAGGCGATAAAAAAGGCATCCGTCGTTATGGGCATTTTTATGCGCCACTCGATGAGTCATTGACGCGTGCAGTGGTTGATTTGTCAGGACGTCCAGGTTTACATATGGAGATTCCATTTACGCGCTCGCATGTGGGCACTTTTGATGTCGATTTATTTAGTGAGTTTTTCTACGGTTTCGTCAATCATTCGTGGATGACGGTACATTTAGACAATCTCAAAGGTAAAAACAGTCATCATCAAATCGAATCTACCTTTAAAGCCTTTGCTCGTGCCTTACGTATGGCATGTGAATATGATGAGCGTGCGCTAAACACCTTGCCATCGACCAAAGAGGCGTTTTAGATGAGTCGAGCCACAAAAATCGCACTATTAGATTATGGTATGGGTAATTTACACTCTGCCAGCAAAGCATTGTCTGCGGTAGGGGCGGAAGTCTCTATCACCAATGACCCTAAAGTCGTCGCTGCTGCGGATAAGATTTTCTTCCCTGGTGTCGGCGCCATGCGTGATTGTATCGCTGGCATGCATGAGGCAGGTATTGATGATGTCATACGTCAGGCGATATTTAATAAGCCCGTCATGGCTATCTGTGTTGGCATGCAGGCGTTATTTGAGCAGTCTGCTGAAAATGGTGGCACGCCTTGTCTGAGTATCTTAGATGGCACAGTACCGGCTTTTAACCCAGAATGGAAAGATGAAAAAGGGGTGCAGATAAAAGTACCGCACATGGGCTGGAATACCATTAGCGGCATGAATTTTGAGCATCCATTGTGGAATGGTATCGAAGATAAGGCGCATTTTTATTTTGTGCACAGTTATTACTGTGAGCCAGCAGACAGCTCGCAAGTGGCTGCTATTTGCGATTATGGTCAGCCGTTTTGTGCCAGTATCTTGCAAGATAACTTATTTGCTACCCAATTCCATCCTGAAAAAAGCCATACTGCAGGCTTGCAGTTATTAAAGAATTTTGTGGATTGGGATATTTAAAAATAAGCATGACATATTTGGTTGAGCTGTCAAATAGGTTGGCAAAGACGCAACCTAAGCGAGGAAGGAGCGAAGTACTGCTTTGCCCTCGCGCAGGAGAGCTTGCATGGTCGCAAACTCTTTTTTATGCTTATTTTAAGCTTAATCACTTCCTACTCTCTTATATGTGGAATAAATAGTGGACTTTTATCTCTTTAAAAACGGCGTCGTGAGTGCCACAGGATTAGAAAAAGATGCCCTACATATCTATGTGGGCATCAGTGTTTATCTATTAAGCGTCATTTTGCTGCGTCCAATTTTTAAGAAATACAGTATCAGAGCGTTTATCGCTTTAATTATGGTGACTTGTATCGCCTTATTAGGTGAGTATTTGGATAACCGTCAGACCATTACTGAGCTTGGTATTGCTGGGCTAGAAGGCGCAGAGCTCATAGCAAGTATCCATGATATTATCAATACTTGCCTGTTGTCTTACGTGCTTTATGGGCTTACCATGTGGACAAAGATTTTCCAATCAGTCACTAAACCTACCAGTATGTTAAAACAACGATAATAAGCGGTTTTAACATACTAGTAAGTGGAACGTTTCTTTATAAAAACAAGCAATCAGTGCGAGCTTACTTATTATCGTAAAGCTCGCGTACCACTTCTCCAATCACCTTGATACCGTCAATCAGCGTTTGTTCATCAGCAGCGATACTCATACGAATACATTCATGGGCGTGCTGATAGTCGCTCACGTCAACACCGGGGAAGAAGTACTCGCTTGGCACAATAAGCGTGCCTTTTGCTTTGAGACGCTCATATAGATCGAGTGTACTAATCGGTAAATCTTTAAACCACAGCCATAAGAAAATCGCACCCTCAGGCTTATGAATCATCAGCGGATAATCGCCCAATGCTTGTTTCAAAAGCTTCACAGCGAGGGTCGCTTGCTTTTGATAAAAAGGCTTAATCTCATTATCAGATAACTGCTTGATACGATCGTTTGCGACCAATGGCGTGGCAATCGCTGCGCCAAAGCGTGTCGGCGCTAGATTCACCACGGCATTCATCGCGCTGACCGCTTCGATCACTTTAGCATCGGCAACGATAATACCAGTACGCATACCGGGTAGGCCAATTTTAGACAGACTAAAGCACAGAATCGTATTGTTATCCCAATTCAGATGCGCGTCTGAATAAATAATATTAGGGAAGGGCATACCGTAGGCATTATCGATAATCAGCGGTATGTCATAGCGTTTGGCAATCTCGGCCAAATGCGCCATTTCTTCATCCGTCAGCACGTTGCCAGTAGGATTGGTCGGGCGTGAGCAGCAAATCGCACCAATACGACCTTCCTTTAACGCTGGCAAGTTTTCTAACGCTTCAAAATCGACACGATATTTAAAGAAACCTTCCTCGCCATCATGCGTTACTTCATCGATATGCGGCAGTACAGCGGCAAAATGCTGACCTTCCACATGCACGTCACTATAGCCGATATACTCAGGGGTCAATGGCAGTAGAATTGACTTATCGACAGATTTACTTTCTTTGTCTTGACTGTGCTCATTAACAAAAGCACCGCCAAATAAATTAAACAGATAGAAAAACGCATTCTGTGAGCCATTGGTCAGGGCGATATTTTCTGAGGTTAGATTCCAATCATAATGACGGTTAAAGAAGCCAACTAAGGCATCGATAAAGGCAGAGTCACCTTGTGGATTGGAGTAATTCGCCATGCTAATAATAGCGCTACTATTGGCTTTGCCCGTATCGTTATCATTGCCAAGCGCCTTGTAAGTTTCCAAAAACAACTCATTGACGGCATCAATTTTGGCAGGGTTACCACCGCCCAGCATGTTAACAGGCTGATCACTTTTTAGTGCATCGCCAAGATCATCCATCAATTGTGAGATGCCAGTGGGCTGGGTAAATTTTTGACCGAACTTTGAGAATTTCATAAGGTTACCGTGAGGGCTAATGAGGTGTAAGAGTTATTTGAGTGCAAAGTGGCGCTATTATAGCAAATGAGGGCTAGGCGTATAAGCGTAATAAAAAAACGCCCTCTAAATTAATAGCGAGCGTTTTGGGTTTGGTGTTTTAGAGATTTAGGGTTTTGGAGCTAATCTTACCATCAGTTGATATCTTATCTATACGCTACTGTCGAGGTTAAGCTACACCTTAAGGCGATTATTGATAATAGAATTAATTCTAACTCTTGCGCAAAACCAACTATAAAGTAAATGTATGAAACGAATATAGCACCCACTTCAAAAATAATAAAAAGTCAAGATTGACAATCAGTAATTTTATATTATAAGCATTTACTAACATATGTTAGAATGTTATTATTTAGATGCTGCTAGAGTACAACTCCACAATTTGAATTTCTACATATAGTAACTGTCTTATCAAGTCGAGAAAAGACAGTTTTTTTGTCTTCGAATTTTATGTTTACAATCAGAATTCGATAAAAGTGAAGGTGAATTATGACAACACGTCAGCCTAAAACTGAAGCAGATGTATTAGCTGAGACTGCTAATCTAATCCTAGATAAGTACTTTCATAATCAAAAGAATATATGTACCTATGATAAAATTGAGTTAGCAAGAATGCTAGGTCTAGCAGAAGATAATAAAAAATCAGATTATGCATTATTTCATTTTATAAAAGCTTTGAGATACGTTGTGCTTGGGAACTTTAATGAAGCTATAAACTCATATGAGGCTACTTTAAGAATACCAAATTCACATGCTGGTATCCTTTCAAATTATGCTACTACTCTTATTATTTTAGGCGAGCTAGAACAAGCCAAGGAAATGCTTATCAAATGTTTGAATGAGACAGATGATGGTGTATCAAATCTTGAATACTTTGCTAACATTATTGAATTATATTTATTATCTACTTTAGATGAGACGCTACTTCAGCACGCTGGAAATATGAAAGACTCTACCCTAGATAAATACTCAAATATCTTAAAACTTAAGACAGATATCAATAAGATTGATATCTCTATTCAAGATTATCAAGAGTTTACTGGTGTCTTGATAAAATTTATTTTTGACAAAACTAGACAAATATATCAGCCAAGATTTAGTATTGACAATGGCCTAGATAGGCAGTTAAACATTGAAGCTTTCTTAAATATTAACCCTGAAGAAGCTTCGTATCTCAATACTGAATTCAGAAATCAGTACTTAGACTATATATTTGATAATGAACGTCATGATTTGCTTGGTAAGTTTGTAGTATTTTTTCGTCAGAATAAAAACCGCGAAGATGGTACCGAAAAACCAAAAGCTTTTTATTTAGGTACGAATAGGGAGCTAGAAGCCTAAATGACAGTTACAACAGACGATTTATACAAGCAAAAGTGTGAAATCGACAGTATAACTTTTAGCTGTAATGAAGCTCATGAACGGTTAAAGATTATTCGTGGTTACTATGCAAGCTTTATGCATGCAAGCTCTTTATTTAAAAAAGATAGTGTAGATGGGGCAGAGATAACTCTCTATGACTACCCTCCCAACCCTACAGAGAGAACTCCTAGATACGGTTCTCATCAGAAAATATACATGAGCTTACAGCGCTCTGGTATCAGGAACTTAGCAGATTTAGGATATATTCTTCAAAGCTATCATAAGTTAAGGAAAAAGGCAGAGTATGAGATTCATTTGGAAATTACTGATGATGATGTTAACGATGCTGAAAGTTATTTTAATGAGTGTCCAGCACGGATTAAATTTTACCAACAGAATGGTAACCAACATTTTACTACGGCAAAAAAGGTTATAAATGCAAGTATAACCAGTAATGGAGTTAAAGTTAATGGAGGTCTCAGAAGATTAAAGTAGACTTTAATTAATTAAACTTTTAACAACTAAATCATCGCCCTTACCCTTGCCATAATGCCGCGCCCAATCACCAATCTCACATAAATAATGGCAATGGCAAATAATAAAACGATTAACGCCATACTACCGATACTCAGGCTTGCCCACGGCACACTAAAGCGTAGATTAAACCACTGAGTGAGGGCAGCCCATGCGCCAACGCTGGCGATAATGATCGCAAAGGTCGCCGCACTAATTCCCAATACCCCAAGCTCTAAAATATTTAGCATATACAAGTCGCGTTTTTGCATCCCTAGCAGCCTAAAAGAGGCGCTTTCTTGCAAGCGGTCTTGTGAGGTGGATAACAACGAGCTAATCAGTACCATAACACCAGTCAGTAAGGCCAGTAGCGTAAAGACGTATACCAAACGGCTCATTTGCACCACCAACTCTTGGACCTGCTGAGCGATTGCTGTTCCGTCTATCGTCGTCACTGCAGGGAATTGTCGTACCATTTTTCCTTGCAGGTCTGGAATATCATCAGCGTTTACATGCGCGGTGGCAAATTGAATCTGCGGGGCAGCAGAGAGAACGGCTGGCTCAAATAAAAAGTAGAAATAAGGACTGGGACCTTGCTCATAACGCGAGCGGATACTGGTAATCTGCCCGACGATTTCGATCCCTTGAATGTTAAAACGCACTTCATCACCCATGCCGACATTCAGTAAGCTGGCGGCCGTGTCCAAAATAGACAAGGGTGCGACGTCTTGGTTTTGCTCATTTTGATTATCAATAGGCGCATACAGCTGATTGTCTGCTACAGCATCCGTAATAAATTCAGTGTCCATTACCGTATCTGCATAGCTTAGATTAAAGACACGTGCGGGATCATCAAAGCCATCAGCAGGCTCGATATCCTGTACCGGTATATTATTAGCAGTCACTACTCGAGCACGGATGACTGGGTAATAGCTCACTGGTGCGCCAATAATAGTATCAATCTCATCATGCTGATCGCTCTGAATGTCTAACAAAAATAAATTGGGCGCATCTTCAGGATAAGCGTTAATAAACTGGGCGTTGATACTGTGATTGAGCGTTGTGATGAGGGTGAGTACTGCCACCGATAGTGCTAAGGTGACAAAAAATAATGCCGATTGGTTGCCTTTACGTGCAAGGTTATGAATCGCAATACGCTGCATCCAGCCAATTTTAGCGTTACTTGCGATACGTGCCAGTAACCACAGCCAGCCGCGTGCCAATAGCCAAAATACGCTCACAAAGCCAATTAAACCGATTAATAATTGCGCGCCAAATAACCACCCGCCTACTTCATAAGCAAAAAAGACATATAGACCAGCCAGCATTAACCCATACCAAAGTAACGGTAAACGCTGATACCAAGGTAGCTGTTGCCCAGCTGAGCTTGCACCTTGATTGAGCAAGGTAGCAGGTTTGGTGGTGTTCAATGTGCTCAAGCCGCGTTGGGCGATGAGTAGCGTCAGCACCAAGGCTATGATGATGGTTTTAATGGCACTGATAGGGTTAATAGCCAAGCTGACGTCAGCTGGTAAGATAGCCACAAGATAAGGCTGACCGACTTTGAGTAAGCCAAAGCTGACTAAAATCGCTGCGATACAAGCAATAATGGCGGTAATAATTAGCAGCTGATAGTAGCTGCGTTTGAGGGAACCAAGTGGCTCACCCAGTGCCAAACGTATCGCATTGCTAGACTGCTGCTTGGTCACAAATGCCGTGATGACGCCATACATAGCCACTGCGGATAATAACAGTACAGCAATGACCAAAAGCTTTAAAAACATCAGTACATTGTCAGAGATACGCGAAACCGAGGTATCCGCAGATTCCGCATCAGAGAGCTCGATATCAGGATAATTGGTCAATATTTGCGTCAGCTTATCGCGCTGGATTGCCATCAATTCTGCATTACCTGCCAGCTCAATACGGTAATTAATACGGCTACGCTGTCCCAATAGATTGGTCGCCTCTAACGTCTGCTGTGGCATCAAAATACGCCCACCAAAGCCAAAGGCGCTCAGCGGACGATCAGGCTCTTTTGTCAGCACATCACTAATGATAAATTGCGCATCACCTATGGTAATTTGGTCACCAATATCAGCATCTAAGCTTTTAAGCACTTCTGGAGCGACGACCACATGATTTGCTGTGAGCTGTTGCCATAAGGGCTGTCCTGATGCCAGCTCGACATCACCATATAATGGGTAGGATTGGGAAACCGCCTTGATGCTGGCAAGTAAGGTCTGCTCATCAGTGACGACCATCGCGCTAAACTGATAGTCAAAAACCGTTTGTGTATCAGCAAGGGTATCAATCTGCGTTAATACTTCGCTTGGCCAATCTTGCTTACTGTTTAAGATTAAATCGCCACCGACCAAAGCACGCTGATTGTCATTGATATAGGTGTCAACTGACTGCTGGATAGAATCAAGCGTGAGGTAAGTGGCAAGTGACAAGGTTAAGGTTAATAAGAATAATACTGGATATATCCAGCGCTGCCACCAGCTGCGGCTGAGTGCTTGCGCGCCCAATCCTTGTAAACCCAAGGTGCTCGTCAATAGCTGGCGTACGATACCGCCACTAGCGTCTGACTCTCTAGCCATGGTGGTATCAGTATTATCAGTCGATGAGATGTCTTCTACATTCTTATTATCCATTACGATACAATCCGTCCGTCATGCATGGTAATAACGCGATCTGCCATATCAGCAAGTGCTGAATCATGGGTGACCACCACCAGCGCCGAGCCGGTTTTCTGACGCAAATCCAGTAATAGCTGCATGACTTGATTGGCGTTTTGTTCATCTAAATTACCGGTAGGCTCATCAGCAAAGACAATCTTTGGGCGTGATACCAATGCGCGAGCAACCGCCGTACGCTGTTGCTCGCCACCTGATAACTGGTTTGGCAAGCTATGACGCCTATGACCCAAATCAACTGCCTCAATCAATTCATCAACGCGCGCCGCATCTGGGCGACGGGCGATATCCAACGGAAAAGCGATATTTTCAGCAACGGTTAGCGTTGGTAGCAGATGAAAGGACTGAAACACAAAACCCATATCGCGCTGCCGAATAACCGCTAAAGCATCTTCATTTAATCGGCTTAAGGTTTGACCTGCGAGCTCAACGTCGCCGCTATCCGGATAATCTAACGCCGCTAATAAACCCAGCAAAGTGGATTTTCCAGAACCAGATTTACCCATGATCACCACAAACTCGCCAGCATTGACATGAATATCGACGTCTTTAATAATAGATAAGGACTGGTCGCCAACGTGTACGGTCTTATTTAACTTAGTGGCAGTGAGCAGCACTGCTTTTGAGGTAGGTAATGCTGATGTCATTGTGCAGTCTCAGTAGGCGTGTTGGTCACATTCGATGGATTTATTTTTTTAAGCTCAGGCTGCAATATCGGCAAGATATTGTCATTAACGATAAACGTATAACCTTCTTTGGTTGGATGAATGGCATCCGCTTGATTGAGCTTAGGATCGCCGCCTACACCGTCTAAAAAGAACGGAATGAGCGTCACGTTCATGTCTTTCGCCACTCTTGGATATATTGCCGCAAAGGATTTTACGTAATCAGAGCCAAGGTTGTCATAGATCTGCATACCGCCTAAGATGACCACGCTATCATTGTCCTGTAAGCGCTTTACGGCAGTACGAATATTGGCTTCAACCGTCGCGACATCGATACCACGAATAGCATCATTGGCACCAATGGTCAAAATAGTGATATCAGGTTTGGTCTGTAATACCCAATCTAATCGATTGACCAAACCTGTGCTGGTCTCGCCGCTTAATCCTGAATTGATGACTTTGATGTCTTTATAACCAAGTTCCTGCAAACGTGTTTGTAGCTGAGCAGGGTAATTGGCATCATTATCCACCCCAAGCCCTTCTGTCAACGAGTCACCTAATGCCAATATGGTTAAAGGTGCTTGTTGTTCAGCAGAGTTCGTCTTAGGTGTGGTTTGAGATAGTTGAGTATCAGAGGTTTGATTGATGGTTTGAGTGCTGTCTTGAGTGCCAGTATCTGTCTTAGTATCATCGGCATCAGGCGTTTTTTGACAACCGCTGATTGCGATTGCGACAGTCAATGCAGCGACCGTGAGCAAGCGCTGCGGTAAGCGAGAAAGTCTGTTTATCATAATTCTGCTGTCCTATAGGCAATAGAACCAGTCTAGCAGAATCAGATAAGCAGCAATATGGTGCAAAAGTTAATTGATTAATGATAAAAACTAAATCTTCTTGCCGTCAACCATCAGCGGACGACTGACCAGCCAAGCTATCCCTACGTTTACAATCATCAAAATAAGCGTAATCAGCAGCGGTAAATCCCAGCTGTCAGTCACCTCATGTAGCCAACCAGTCCCAAGTGGACCAAAAAACGCAATGATATAACCGACGAATTGTGCCATACCAGACAGCTCACTGGCTTGATTGGTCGTATAAGTGCGAAGAGAAAACAGCATAATACTTAAAGTAAAAATTGCCGAGCAGCCTGCACCCATAAAGCCTGCCCATAGCCATGCTAAATCGGTAGACGTATAGCTTAGACCTAGGATGCCAATGACGTTTAATACTGCTGCAAACACTGCCAAAGCCTGTGTAGGGCGACCACGATTGATCAACCATGTTAAGCTCAAAATAGCCAGTGGCGCCATAAACTGAAACACCGAACCCATCTGTCCTGCACTGACCGCACTCATGCCTTTACTGACTAAAATAGATGGTAAAAAGCTCGCAACGGTATAATAGAGTAAGGATTGAATACCCAAGAATATGCCAATTTGCCAAGCAAAGCCGGTACGCCACATAGAAATATCAGAGAAACCTTGAGTAGCGATAGGGATAATCTGATCGCTCGACGAGCCTAAACGCAGGCGTAAGAATATCCAAATAGCGATAGCAAAAATACCTAAAAATGACCAGCCACCTAGTGCCCATTGCCAGCCAACCCATTCAGATAGGGGAAGAACGACACCGGCGACAATACCGGCGGTCACTGTCATGGTCAGACTAAATAGACCGGTGACTAAAGGAATGTTATTCGGTGTGTGCTGTTTAATGACAGGCGCAGCCAAGGTATTTGCAAAACCAATGGCTAAAGTTAGCATCACCGTCCCACTTAAAAACCCAATCCATGTTGGGATGACTGCGCGTACAATCATACCGAGGGTCAGTAGGACAATCATCACAATCAAGGTATTTTCGATACCAAAACGCTTGCCAATGGTGGGTGAGATCAAAGCACCCAAGGCGAAGGTGAGCATCGGTACCGCACCCAGCCAACCGATCTGAGTCTCTGAGATATTGAGCGCCCCTTGAACCACAGGCGCGATAGAGCCAAGCGCGACGATAGGCGCGCGCATATTGGTGCCCAATAAAACCATGGCACACAATACTAGCCAAAACGTAAAGCGCGAAGAGGGCAGCTTAAACAGTGAAGTAGCATCCGTTTGAGATTGTAAAGGCAAATCATTTTGCACATTAGGAGGGGTAGACATAGCAGCACGACTATTATTAGAGTAAGAAAAAGGACACGTCATTAAACAGCGCCGAAGAGTCGTCGTTTGCAAAATAACACCAGAGAAATCTCACAAAGCAGATGAGTTAGACAAAAAATAGAATGTCGAAATATTTGCAGAAAGCAATTTATATGAACTTGCTACCTTAACGGGTAAGGTAATATGAGTATATATGAGTAGTGATGTGGAGCAATAACACTGCACCATAAAAAAATAGCGCTAGCCCTTTTTTTATAAGGCTTGACGCTATTATAAGAACAAATGACGGCTAAATACTACCAGCGTATGGTAACAAAGCGACTGTTTACACCGATTTGCCCAACTGAGCTGCTTTTAAAGCGTTCTCTTGTTGTTCTGCGATTATAGAATCGCATTTATTAGGGTCATCACCACAGTATGAGCATTTCTCATTGCCCATTAATTTGGCAACACCGCCACAAGACCCTCTAAGCGGCTTTTTGTTGACCATATAACCGATACCCATAAAGATAAAAAACAGCATGAATACGGTAAAGGTGATAGCAAGCATGGGAAGCAGTTGGCTAAGCATAGAGGAGACCTCGCGTTAAAAATAGGACGGTTATCTGTGTGATAACTTATTAATAGTATAGCAAAAATTCATCTTGTCCGTTTGAGCTTCTCAGCTTAGTAAAACGATTTAAAAAAGAGACATCTAAAAGCGATACCGTGCTACTTCTATAAACACTCTAACCTTAGCTAGACTTTTTATCAGCACGCAAGGCTTTCATAGCAGGTGTTTGCACCACTTGCCAATCATCAATGCTGTCCGCGGCTGCTTCTACGCTCACACCCTCTGCCAATACGACAAATAATGCCGCTATGTTTTGCTCTTTGGCGACGCTCAATGCTTTTTTATAGGGCATCGCGGTCAAGGCGGTTGCCCACGCATCAGCCAGCGCGACGGTGTCTGCGGCGACTGTCACCGATGGCGCGCCACCTACGATCGGCTCACCTGTTGTAGGATCAATGGTATGACTGTAGTGCTTACCAGCAAACACGACTGAATTACGATAGTTGCCAGAGGTCGCTAGATGCATAGTATTGCTGATATTTATAGGTTGACGAATCACCGCTATGGTTTGACGCTCTCTGACCGTACTACCCTCAATCGGTGCATCAATAGCAATCTGCCACGGTTGTTGTTGGGCACTGACGCCAGAAGTTGCCACCTCACCGCCAATCTCAACCATATAATTGCGAATTTGATAATTGTTTTTTAGCACATCAGCGATGACATCGACACCGTAGCCTTTAGCCACTGCTGAAAAATCAAGCCCGATGCCATCTTTAGTCTTATAAAGGGTTTTATCTTTTTGTATGACACTGTCAAAGTCAACTAAGGCTTTGGCTTGCGCAATCTCCAATGCCGTAGGTGGGCCTTGCAAACGCTCAACGGTCATCGTGCTACCAAAGCCCCAAGTATCAACAAGTGGCATCACCGTAGGATCAAAGGCGCCACCTGATTGCTGATAAACTTGTCTTGAAATTGCTAACACATGACTAAAATCTGCATCGATGGTAATAGGCGCATCTTTGCCTAATTGATTAAATTCAGAGATGATAGAGTCGGCCTGATAAGTGGACATGCTGTCGTTGATATCTTGCAGGCGCTTATCGATTGCTGCTTGTATGGCTGCTTTATCAGCACTTTTAGGCAACTGATAACTAATATGATAGCTGGTACCCATGGTCTCACCGCTCAGATTATTGTAATCGGTCTTTTGCTGGCAAGCGCTCATACCCAGTGCAGCGCTTATAGTGATAACAGGTAGTAGGGCAGTATTCATCGATTTAACAGAAAATGAGCGTGGTGCTGATTTTTGCATGCTTGGGTTTTTCATATGAGTCATCACAGCTTGATATAGCGAAGGGGTGAGTGGGCGTTAGTTATTAAGTAAGCTAAGCATTGCCTATTTTACACCCTTTGTCACCCATAACGCCAACTGTCGGCTTAAGACATCGCTATTTAATAAATATAGTCGGTGAAAAGTAATATCGATACAACACGTACTGCTGGTGCAAATTTTTCTTGCTTGCTGTGCCTACGCAGACAGAGGCTGCAAAAAATTTACACCAGCAATACGGTAGCGACTTTAAAGTATTTCAACTATAGTTGGTTTTCATAACAATCCTTTCTGTTTCGCTCATAAATTAAGAGCCTCATTTGAGACTCTTAATTTAGCATATATTGTTCAGTTAATTGTGGTTGCTTAGATAGGCTAATGAATTACCCGATTTAGCCACCAAAGTCATCAAGCATGATGTTTTCATCTTCCACACCTAAGCTATGTAGCATATCGATAACCGCCGCATTCATCATCGGTGGCCCACACATGTAGTACTCACAATCTTCTGGATTTGGATGGCCTTTGAGATATTCTTCTAACAACACGTTATGAATAAAGCCCGTGTAACCTGTCCAATTGTCTTCAGGCTGCGGATCAGATAACGCCACATGCCACTGGAAATTAGCAAAGTCAGCTTCTAGTTGATCATAATCTTCAACGTAGAACATCTCACGAATAGAGCGCGCACCATACCAAAAACTAATCTTACGATCAGAGTTTAGGCGTTTGAGCTGATCGAAAATGTGCGAGCGCATCGGTGCCATACCAGCACCACCACCGACGAATATCATCTCAGCTTCGGTCTTTTTGGCGAAAAACTCACCATAAGGACCAGATACTGTGACTTTATCGCCAGGTTTTAAGCTAAAGGTCCAAGAAGACATTTTGCCTGGTGGAATACCATCAGGACCGCGCGGCGGCGGACTAGCAATACGAATATTAAATTTTATTAAACCTTTTTCATCCGGATAGTTAGCCATTGAATAGGCACGAATAACAGGCTCATCAACTTTTGAGACGTATTTAAAGATGCCAAAGTTATTCCAATCGTCTTGATATTCTTCGGCAATATCAAAGTCTTTATAATGCACTTCATGCGGTGGCGCTTCTAGCTGTACATAACCACCAGCGCGGAAGTTAACTTCTTCGCCTTCTGGAATCTTCAGTACCAATTCTTTAATAAAGGTGGCAACGTTATCGTTAGAGATAACCTCACATTCCCACTTTTGTACATCAAAGAATTCAGGGTCAATCTCGATTTTCATGTCTTGCTTAACTGCTACCTGACAGGCAAGACGCATATGATTGCGAA
Organism: Psychrobacter arcticus 273-4; assembly: GCF_000012305.1. Taxonomy (NCBI): domain Bacteria; kingdom Pseudomonadati; phylum Pseudomonadota; class Gammaproteobacteria; order Moraxellales; family Moraxellaceae; genus Psychrobacter; species Psychrobacter arcticus. The sequence continues at coordinate 2,606,471 of NC_007204.1, read as the reverse complement.
TCTCACCTTGAGTAAAATAGCCTTCTTCGGTGGGCAGGATAGAACCGCCCCCCTCAATAACACGGCAACGACACTGGGCACAGGTACCACCGCCACCACAGGCTGAAGATAAGAAAATACCTTCGCTGGCCAGTGTTTGAAGCAATTTGCCGCCTGCGGGTGTTACAACGTCATTATCGGGATTATCATTAATATGAATGGTCACATCGCCTGAACTGACCAGTCTTGAGCGCGCCGCCAAAATAATGGCGACAAAGCTCATGATGATCAAGGTAAACATAGCAACGCCACCAATCGCCGTAAAATAATCCATGGTAGGTATCCTTAATCTATGGAGTAGGGGTACGAAAAGACGTCATTGCGTTTTTTCTGAACCCCTACCGAATAAATGAATTAAATAGGTCAAATCGCTAAATAGGGTTTTAAGCCTAACGGTTTAAATGGACATACCGCCAAACGACATAAAGCCAAGTGACATCAGACCAACCGTGATAAAAGTAATACCAAGACCGCGCAGTGGCGCTGGAATGTCTGAGTATTTTAACTTTTCACGGATACCTGCCAATGCGGTAATAGCCAGTGCCCAACCAAAGCCTGCACCAACACCGTATACCACTGATTCACCAAAGTTATAATCACGTTCTACCATAAACAATACGCCACCTAAGATGGCACAGTTGACGGTGATAAGCGGCAAAAATACACCAAGTGCGTTATATAGACTCGGGACGAACTTATCCAAGAACATCTCTAAAATCTGTACGGTGGCAGCAATCAAACCAATATAACTGAGCAGACCCAAAAAGCTTAAGTCAATATCAGGGAAGCCTGCCCATGCCAGCGCACCATCTTTTAGGATGAACTGGAAGAGTAGGTTATTTAGCGGTACGGTAATTGCCATCACGACAACCACTGCCACCCCAAGACCGATAGCGGTTGAGACTTTTTTTGATACAGCTAAAAAAGTACACATGCCTAAGAAGTAGGCCAGTGCCATATTCTCGATAAAGACCGAGGTTATAAATAAACTGACATAATGTCCCATTAGTGACCGCCCCCTTGAGCCATGCCTTTAGATTGCGGCTTCATTACAAATTCAGCGTCTTCGACCTGATCAGGTTTCCATGTACGGATAATCACGATGAACAGGGCAATGATAAAGAATGCTGACGGCGGTAGTAGCAATAGACCATTTGGTACATACCAGCCACCATCGGTCGCGGTTTGTAAAATGGTGATACCAAACCAGCTGCCTGCACCCAAAATCTCACGGATACTGGCGATAAATAGTAGTACGGTTGAATAACCAAGACCATTACCGATACCATCCAAGAAACTGGGTATAGGCGGATTGCTCATGGCAAACGCTTCAGCACGTCCCATCACGATACAGTTGGTAATAATCAAACCAACGAATACTGACAAGCCTTTACTGACATCATAAGCGACTGCTTTTAGTATCTGATCAACCAAAATAACCAATGAAGCAATAATCGTCATCTGCACGATAATACGAATGCTTGATGGGATTTGCTTACGGATAATAGAGATAAAAAAGCTTGAAAACGCTGTGACCAAAGTCAATGCCACGCTCATCACCAATGCATTTGCCACACTGGTCGTTACCGCCAATGCCGAACAGATACCTAAGATCTGTAGAGCAATAGGGTTATTGTCAAAAATGGGCGAGGTTAAAATACTTTTTGTATCAGCCATGTTATGCCTCCTTGCCGTGTGCTGCTGGTACTACTGCTACCAGTTCGGTTACGGGATGCGCCTGCTCTTGATGTAAGTTTTGACCCAGTTTTTTATACGGGCTTTGACTTGCTTTTACTTCAGCATCTGCCAGTGTTTTGCCACTCTCTTTACGCAGCTGGTCTAAGTAAGGCTTGTAACCTTGCTCGCCAAGCCAAAACTGAATCATGTTGCTGACGCCGCGACTGGTCAAGGTTGCACCACTGATACCGTCAACCCAGTTCTCTTTCGGATTACCGGCTTTTGTCACGCCAGTAGCAACGACACCTTTGTCATCATAAGAGTGAATGCCACTCCACATCGCACGCCACTCTGGCTCTTCGATACGAGCGCCTAGACCTGGGGTTTCTTTATGCTCATAAAAGCTAATACCTTTGATGGTATTCATGTCACTTTCAAGCGTTAAGAAACCATAAATCGTACCCCATAGTCCATAACCCTGAATCGGTAGAACCACCATTTCAGGTTTGCCAGCGTCATCGCTTTTGACATAGACTTTGGCATATTTAGGCTTACGACCGATACCGGCAGGATCATTACTGCCCAAGTCTTCACTTAAAGCTTTATTCTTAGTTGCTTGACTGGCATCGTACGCATTACGATCAGGGATACCAACAGCGGTAAGTGCGTCATCATCAAGGTAATTGCCTTTATTAAGGTCAACGATTTTTACCTCAAAATCTTCAAAACGCGTAGCCACATCTTCATTGGTGTCAGCAGCAGGATCAAACATACCTGCTGCGACCAAGATGTTCTTATTACGGTCTAAACGTGCGTTTTCTACTTGCGCAGGCTTTAAACCCACAGCTGCAGCTGAGACCAATACAGAACACACCAAGCATAGCGTCAACGCCACACTGATGGTTTTTGCATTATTACTTTTGGGCTTGGACATAGCGAACCCTCCGAGCTGTTTGGCGTTTGATATTTGCTTGAGTGACAAAGTAGTCAAACAATGGGGCAAATAAGTTAGCAAATAGAATGGCTAGCATGATGCCTTCTGGGAAAGCTGGGTTGATGACACGAATCAATACGGTCATAAAACCAATCAAGATACCGTAAGCCCAGCGCCCTTTATTGGTATGTGCGGCAGATACTGGATCAGTTGCCATAAATACGGCACCAAAGGCAAAACCACCGATCACTAAGTGCCAGTAAAACGGCAAGCTCATCATCATATTGTCTTCAGAGCCAATCATATTAAAGACCAGCGATGTGGCAATCAGACCGACCACACAACCTGCCATGATGCGCCATGAGGCAATGCGTGTCCAAAGTAGGACAGCAGCACCCATGAGGATTGCCAATGTTGATACTTCACCGATACTGCCTTGCATGTTGCCTAAGAACGCATCACTCCACGTGATGGCATTGCCGTAAACATCGACAAAATCTTGTGGAACGACGCCAAGCGCGGCAAGACCAAGTGGCGTTGCACCTGAAAAACCATCAACCGCTGTCCATACTGAGTCGCCTGACATATAAGCAGGATAAGCAAAGTATAAGAAAGCACGACCTGATAGGGCAGGGTTGAGGAAGTTTTTACCAGTACCGCCAAATACTTCTTTTGCCACAACCACACCAAAGATAATACCTAAGGCAACTTGCCATAATGGAATATCTGGTGGTAGACATAGTGCAAACAATACAGAGGTAACAAAGAAACCTTCGTTGACTTCATGACCACGGACAACAGCAAAGATAATCTCACAGAGAATACCAACCCCAAAGGTCACAAGATAAATCGGTAAGAACTGCATGGCACCGTAGACAAAGCTTGCCCAGATACTGTCTGGGTTGTAGCCTGCCATACTGGTGATAATGGTACGCCAGCCTTCAGGCTGCAAGCCAAGGGTTGCAATCGCGGTTAATGCTTGATGACCGATATTGTACATACCCCAAAACATAGCTGGGAACGTACATAACCACACGGTAATCATAATACGCTTAAGGTCAATACCGTCACGTACGTGTGATGATGCGTATGTCGTTGAGCCTGGTTGACGCAAAAACGTATCAAACATCTCAAAGATGGCATAGTATTTTGTGTGTTTGCCACCCTTAGTAAAAGACGGCTCCATACGATCGAACATATTGTGTAAAAATTTCATCGTGGTTAGCCCTCCAGCTCAATGCGTGTTAAGTTATCACGCAAAATATCGCCGAATTCATATTTGCCAGGAGATACGAAGGTGCATAATGCTAAATCTTCTTCGTCCAATTCAAGTACGCCCAAATCTACAGCAGTGACGATGTCTTCGACAATCAAAGCCCGCAATAGCTGGGTTGGCAGATAGTCTTGTGGCATGACTTCTTCATAGACACCGATTGGCACCATCGCTCTAGGTGAGCCATTGCTCGTGGTGGTGAAGTTATATTTTTTGCCACCAAAGAACTGCGAAATATAGATAGGCAGTTTAGAGAAGCGGTTTGCACCTGGTGTAAAGAAATGGAACGCTGGACGCTCACGACCTTCTGCCAGTACGCTTACTTGATTATCAAAGCGACCAAGATAAGCAATGTTGGCAAATACTTGACGCCCAGACAGCACTGAACCTGAAATTACACGGTTCTCGCCAGCCGTCAAATTACCTTTGGTCAAGGCAGCAATATCAGCACCGCGTTCGGTGGCGATAACATGAGGATTACTGACAGCAGGACCGGCTAAGCTTAATAAGCGACGCGTATATAAACGCCCGCTAGTAAATAGCTTGCCAATCGCAATCACATCTTGATAACCGATCGTCCAGACGCTTGTACCGCGCATGATAGGGTGCAAGAAATGAATGTGCGTGCCTGCGAGACCGGCAGGATGTTTGCCCGCAAAGCTATGATATTCAGTGACATTATTAGCCGCAGTTTTCGCAACTGGCGTCAACTGACTATTGCCATGGTGGCAGACAAAGGTCTTTGGGCTGAGGGTAGATAATACGGCAAGTCCGTCATTGAACGCTTGCAATTGCTCATTAATCAGCAACATCGGGTCAAATGCCAATGGATTGGTATCCATGGCGGTGACGAAAATAGCGTGAGGACGAGCGCCGATTTCAGGAGCACGGCTATAAGGACGCGTACGGAACGCCGTCCATTCACCAGAGGCAAGCAGTTGGGTTTCAACGACTTCAGAATCTAGGTCAGCAAGTTGCTGGGAGTCGTAGCGCTGAAATTCTACTTCCGCACCATTTGGGTCGACCGCAATTACAAGACTTTCAAACACACGACGTTCACCGCGTTTAATTGCGACGACCTTACCAGCAGCAGGCGCAGTGTAGATAACGCCAGCCCGTTTTTTGTCTTCAAAAACGGATTGACCTTTTGCTACGATATCGCCTTCTTTGACATTCATCGTCGGCTTCATGCCAACATAATCATAGCCAATAAGTGCCACATGGGCAGGTCTGTGCTCAGATATCTCGCGGGAGGGTTCACCAGTGATGGGTAAATCCAAACCTTTCTTGATGGTAATCATAAGCGAAAACTTAGTCCATAGTCTAAAACGATACCAGACGTCCTGTGTGGTATATCGGCAGCATGAATGGTAACGCCATCACTAAAACAACCAAATCATATCTTATAAAAAGACAGCGATAAGGTTTTCTAATAATGACACTTCATGACTACTAGTAAGAGTATTAACGCTGACCTTAGACTCCTTAACAACACGTTAATATCTTATTCGAATGACCAAAGTGGCGACTGGCTACCAAGGTGTATACTAAAACACTGCAATCTAACCCTCATCCCAAACAGAGATAGTGTTAGATAAAATACGGTTTTACCATACGATTTATTAAAATTCATAATGTTTGTGAGATTTAAGCAGCGCTATTCATTTGGTTAAATACAAACGAGAGATAAATGACTTAGGATACTGAGTAGAAGCTATCCAAGCGCTATTGAATGACCTATGATTATAGGGTAAATATTATGACTGAGTAACAGCCGTTGCTAAGCGAAACGTTTAATAGTATATCAATACCGCGCTGTCATCCATCTTATGCTGAGCGAAATCATCTACACGTAGCAGACGATCGGGTTTTATCGCACAAATACAAATTTGCCTAGGATTATACGCTAAACTGACTTAAAATTGCTAGTTGGTAATCGAATTTACCCAATATTGCTAGTAATCCTTTGTGCTAAAACTTATGGTTATGACTGTCTGTTTTCTGCTGCAATAAATAGAAAACCTTAGTCGATTTTATGACTAGTGTACTTGTATTGTTTTTAAAGCATTATGAAGCTTATACGTCTTTTGTAGTGAATTGACTGTATCGCGGTCTTTTTAAATTGGCAGTTCTAGACCTTTTACATTAAGCTTGTGTTTAAATGGCTTTTGTAAGCATTTAACCTACATCCAAGTTTTGATTATTAATATTGTTTTTATAAGGAATCCTATATGTGTGCTGTCCCTGTGATTATCCCTGCTATTGATCTAAAAGATGGCAAGTGTGTGCGCTTAAAACAAGGTCGTATGGAAGACGATACGGTATTTTCTGATGACCCTGTTGCGATGGCGGCACGTTGGGTAAAAGAAGGCGCGCGCCGCTTACATTTGGTTGATCTAAATGGGGCATTTGATGGAATTCCGGTACATAAGCAAGTGGTGCATGATATTGCAAAAGCCTTCCCTAAGCTGCCGATTCAGCTTGGCGGCGGTGTGCGCAATATGCAAACCATTGAGCAATATATTACTGCTGGTCTGACCTATATTATTATTGGTACCAAAGCGGTTGAAGATCCGGATTTTGTTGCCGAAGCATGCCGTGAGTTTGCTGGACACATTATCGTTGGTATCGATGCAAAAGATGGCATGGTCGCCACCCATGGTTGGGCAAATGTCACCGACACCAAAGCCACAGAGCTTGCCAAACGTTTTGCTGACGTTGGCGTCTCATCAATCGTCTATACCGATATCGCCCGTGATGGCATGATGCAAGGCGTTAATGTCGAGCAAACTGTCAACTTGGCTCGCGAAGGTGGATTGCCAGTGATTGCTTCAGGCGGCGTAACCGATATGAAAGATATCGAGCTGTTAAAACCTTATGGTAATTGTATCGAAGGCATCATCACTGGTCGTGCTATCTATGAGGGCACGTTAGATTTGGGCGAGGCACAACTTTATTTGGACGGTAAATAATATTTGAAAATATGCTTATTGAATTTTGGATCAATAAGGCGTAATTAAGGATGCTTATGGCGGCTTATTTTGACCACATGATGTTGCGCAACTGCCTAAAAGTGTGGAGTCAACTACTGCTATTAAGCATCATGTTCAGCTTACCGGTTTATGCTGTTCAAGAAAGCGAAACCGTTAATCTTACTGTACTATAGTCAAAGAAACATAAATCCTCTACAGTATATAATATGGCATACTCAAAAGACTACCGACAACTGATACTCAATAAGCTTGAAGAAGGCTATAGCATTCGACAACTTGCAGAGGAGTATCAAATTAGCACCAACACTATTCAGCGTTGGAAAACATTTCCTGAGCGTAAAAGACGTCAATTTACCCCGACTAAGATAGACGATGACTTACTGAGAGCCGATGTAGAAGCTTATCCTGATGATTATCAGCACGAACGAGCTCGGCGTTTTAACTGCACTCAAAGAGGTATAGGCATCGCTTTAAAACGAATCTGCATCACTCAAAAAAAAGAGCTTAACTCATCCAAAAGCGGATGATGAAAAACGTCTTATATTTCTTGAAAAGTTAGCGCAATTTAAGTTTGATGATAAGCCAAAAGTCACTGCGGTTATCAAGGAGGTGGGCGACTCAAACATTATTTTGCAGTTTCAGGTGTGGGTCAACCAATCAGAAGCTGATTTTTCGTAAACTTATTTCAGGACGGGACACAGACATAAAAAAGGCTAATGATAACATTAGCCTTTTTTAATACTTATAGATTCAAGAGAGTTTAACTCTTTTTGCTATTGCCTCTACCACCACGGCTGCCACTTTTCTTAGCAGGTGATTTCTTTGGCTGATCTTTGTTTGTCGCACTTTGGTTTAACTGGCTACTACGGTTCGAATGATCTTTTTTAGTTTGATTCATTTTACTAGACTGCAGCTTTGCTTGTAAACCAAAGTCAATTTGTAGCAGATCCATATTAACGCCAGCTACTTTCACCTTAACCAAATCGCCCAGCCCAAACACTGTGCCTCTATCTTTACCGATCAGCTGTTGCTGCTGCTCATCATAAACGAAGAAATCATCACCGACGTTTGAGATATGCACCAAACCATCGATATACAAATCGGTCAGGGTAATGAATAAACCAAAGTTTGTGACGGTAGTTACGACACCATCGAACTCTTCGCCGACATGGTCTTTCATATAATGACACTTCAGCCATGACTCCACATAGCGCGATGCTTTCTCAGCGCGGCGCTCTGTGTCTGAGGTTTGCATGCCAGCACCTTCTAATGAAAAATCCATTACAGGCTGTTTGGTATTTGTCACTTCCGCTTTAATCGCACGATGCAACATTAAGTCAGGATAACGACGAATCGGCGAGGTAAAATGACTATACTCGTCATAAGCCAAACCAAAGTGACCGATGTTATCCGGAGAATAGTTTGCTTGCATCATTGAGCGTAGCAGCATGCTATGAATACTGATCGCGTCAGGACGCTCTTTAGTCGCTTCAATAATGCGCTGATAATCTGCTTGAGTTGGGTTCTCTTCTGGGAAACTTAAACCGAAGTTTTTGGCATATTCGTGAATACGCATCGATTTTTCGCCATCAGGCTTATCATGATTACGATATAAAACTGGCAGCTCATTTTTTAGCGCAAAGTTTGCCGCGCAAGTATTGGCAAGCAGCATACATTCTTCAATCAGCTTTTGAGCATCGCCACGGGTACGAGGCAAGATTGCTTCGATGCCACCCTTTTCATTGAACTTAATATAAGTTTCAACAGTCTCAAATTCCATGGCATGACGTTCTTCACGTTTTTTAAGCAGCAACTCATACAATTGATGTAAGGTATCGACAGATTTTTTGACATCTTTATTTTCTGTTAACGATTTAGGAACGCTACTGTCTTTTGGATTCTCAAGATACGCATTCACTTGATTATAAGTCAAACGCGCTTGCGAATGCATCACACCAGGATAAAACTCATAACTGGTGATTTTACCAGCACGTGATATCTTAATATCAGCAACCATACAGAGGCGATCAAGATTAGGGTTCAGTGAACATAGACCATTAGACAGCACTTCAGGCAACATCGGAATCACTTGATGTGGGAAATAGACTGACGTACCACGCTCATAAGCATTTTGGTCAAGTGGTGAGTTCGGTGTCACATAATAACTGACATCCGCAATCGCTACCAAGACGCGATAATTACCACCAGAACGCTTTTCAGCAAAGACTGCATCATCAAAATCACGGGCATCTTCACCATCAATAGTCACTAATGGTAAATCACGTAAGTCGACACGACCCTTTAGATCTTTTTCAGTAGGCTCTTGATAATCATTTGCTTGATTAAGCACCGCTTCACTGAATTCTGATGGAATATCATAGTTAAGTAACGTGGTCTCAATGATGAGTTCGCGATCATTGTCATCAGACAAGACTTCAGTAATTTTACCAGTGGCGAATTCATGCTGATTTGGCCAATCAATAATATCAACTTTTACTGGTGATCCTTGCTTAGCATTGAAAGCCTGTACATTGTCTTCTGTGACGGTGATCGGCTGATGGTTGTTTGGGCTACCAAGCTCGACGCAGTAACCGTCTTCATCATGAGCAAGTGTACCGATAAAATGGTTTTGACGACGCTCAACGACATCAACGATGCGACCTTCAGTACGACCGCGGTTGTCTGTTGAGGTGCCAACGGCTTCTACCGTATCGCCATTAAAGACCCAACGCATTTGTTTTTCATGTAAAAACAAATCAGGCATATCACTCAATAGTACAAAACCAAAACCTTTAGGGTGCGCTGATACGGTACCGGTCACGATATCATGCTGAGTGACCGTGCGATAACGATAAGGGCGACCATCACGATTGACTTGTCCATCGCGTGTCATCGCTTTTAAGCGATTGCCTAAAGCGTCAAACTGATCAGGATCAGCAATATTAAAGGCTTTTGCCAATTGCTGATGCGTGATTTCACCGTGTTCATTAATCGTGCTTAATATAAGCTCGCGACTAGGAATGGGGTTATCATATTTTTGTGCCTCACTTGAGGCGTTTGGATCATTCCAACTCATAAATTACCGTATCTATGTTTAAATTATTAATAATGACTATCTTAACACGAACAACGACCCAATATCTTAGGTCAATTGTCTTATCTGTATAAGATAGCGAGTAGTCGTTAGCTGTCAACTTTTATTAAAAGTGACCGCTTATCTAAATCAAATATCAATATTGACCGTATTTGATTGATTGGTTATTTTTTTCATGTTCAACTCTTTTGACACTTCCAATACCGTGGTCTGATTGGATTTATCGAGGTACTTTTGTGCTTTATCAACCTCAGTGGTCAAGGTATTGACCGTTTGCTTCATATTCTCAAGTGCTTCAACTTTATAAGTGCTAATCATATCCATGGTGTCATAGATATTGTTAAATGCGTTTTGCAATTTATCAAGCTCAATGGTACTGCTGGTCGCTTGCTCATGAATTTCAAGTGATTGACGCTTGAGCATTGCCGAAGTTGATTCAATCAAGCTACTAGTAGTTTTATTTAAAGCGGTAATTTGGTCAAGTACCAATTTTTGATTGGTCATCGCTTGTGCGACCACGACTGCCGTACGTAAGGCTGAGATAGTGGTGGTAGTGGCGCGATCCACCCCTTTAATTAGCTCTAAGTTGTTTTTACGGATAGTATCTAATGCCAAGTATCCTTGGACGTTCACAGCCAATTGTGTCAAAAAATCCGTGTTTTTTTGGCGCACATAAAACAGCATCTCTTCTTTAATAATACGTGCTTTTTCAGGGTCAGTCGCTTCTATGGCATACACTTTTTGCTCGAGCTGCTCGTCAATCTTTTTACCCACATAGATATATTGGCGAATCGATTGCATAAGCTCCCACATATTGATTTTTTCTTGCTCGATCATAGCATTGTCTTTGAGCAGCTCATCTTTACCATTATAAAGACTGGTCACTACCGCATTAATATGAGATTGCGCTGACTCATACTGACGGAAATAATCCTGTATTTTATTACCAAATGGAATCAAACCAAACAGCTTACGTGAGCTGGTCAGCTCTTTTTTACTGGGGTCTAAATCCTCTACGATACCGCGCAGTTCAGTGAGGGACTTAGCAATAGGGGAATTGTCAAATAAGCTGTCATTTAGGCTTTTAGCGGGTAGCTCTAACATACGGTTAGACACTTGCGCCGATTCACGGATTTCTTTATTACCCAAGTTATGAATAGATTGCACGTTTTGTTGAAATTCAGAGCTGTGTACAGAGTTATTGATAACATGATCGACAAAAGCATCTACCTTGGCATCAAGCTCTGGAATATCGCTTTCATCCAATTTTACCATTTGATCGGCTTCGCTCTTTTGTATCTCTTTAACAGGTTCTGGCGCGGTTAGAGTAATCGTTGGTGTAGAGGTGTTAGCAGGTGGGGTTAATTCTTGCATAAGGCTTCCTATGATATCTAAAAGAGGTTATATTTTTTATCAGCGACATTTATAGTCGTGGTATGGATTATTTTTATCAGTTTAATTGTTTTTATTGGAATTATTCTTCATAAAGATAGAGTAGGTCTTTAGATTACCGTGTAATGAAAAGGTTGAGAAGATGGGTTTTGTAAAGCACTGACGGCTTCATATATTTAACGTAACGATGGTCAACGCGATGTAAGTGTCATATATAACTATAAATATGATTGTTAAGCTTTATATACTAAAAACCACCAATACGCCGTAGCATATTGATGGTTGAAATCATGAATATCTATATAAACACACAGCCACCACTAAGAATAAACTATTAAAAAGTCTATTTCTTCTTAGTAGGTCCTAACAGCATACCCATTTGACGACCTTCCATCTTAGGATACTGTTCGACGTTTGAGATATCAGCCGTATCTTCAATGATACGATCAAGTTGCTTGCGACCAATCTCTTGGTGCGCCATTTCACGTCCGCGGAAACGGATGCTAATTTTAACTTTATCCTGATCTTCTAAGAAGCTGACGATTTTTCTCAGTTTAACCTGATAATCTGCTTCTTCGGTGCTAGGACGAAGCTTCATCTCTTTTAGCTGAGTCTGCTTTTGGTTTTTCTTAGCTTCTTTCGCCTTTTGCTTTTGATCATAGAGGAAATGCTTATAATCCATGATCTTACATACTGGCGGTTTGGCTTCGGGAACCAACTCGACTAAATCTAGACTGTCTTCACGTGCCGCTTTCATCGCGGTGTCGATATCGACCACGCCCATTTGTTCACCGTCTTCTTTGACCAGACGGACTTCTTTGGCACTGATATCTTCATTGATGTTCAAACGGTTTGACTGTTTAATAGGTATTACTCCTGATCTATTTTTGGGGTCTGTCGGCCTTTTTCGGCAACAGCTGTTTCTACTAATATGATAAATTCAGCGACGCTCATCACGCCTAGATTTTCGCCTTCGCGAGTTCTGACGTTGACGCTGCCTGATTCGACTTCTTTATCCCCTAATACTAGCATATAGGGAATACGTTCTAATGTTTTCTCTCGTATCTTAAATCCAATCTTTTCGTTACGCAAGTCACTAATGGCGCGTAAGCCTGATTTTTTCAGCTCGTTTACTACATTTTCACAAGCCTCCGCCTGTTTATCCGTGATATTCATCACTACCACTTGTTGCGGCGCCAGCCATACTGGCATCCAACCAGCATAGTTTTCAATCAAGATACCGATGAAGCGCTCAAATGAACCCAAGATCGCACGGTGCAACATAATCGGTACTTCACGCTCGTTTTGCTCATTAACAAATTCGGCATCGAGACGCTCAGGCATATTTGGGTCAACCTGAATGGTACCGCACTGCCATACGCGACCCAATGAATCTTTCAGACTAAACTCAATCTTGGGACCATAGAATGCGCCTTCACCTGGTAAATAAGCCCAATCAAGACCTGAATTATCTAATGCATCAGCCAAAGCTTTTTCTGCAAAATCCCAAGACTCATCGCTGCCGACACGTTTTTCAGGACGGGTTGAGAGTTTCATAATGATATTGTTAAAACCAAAGTCTTCATAAACAGCAAGGGTCAGCTTAATAAAGTCAGCGACTTCTTGTTGAATCTGTGACTGCGTACAGAAAATATGCGCATCGTCTTGAGTAAAACCACGAACGCGCATTAAACCATGTAGCGAACCTGATGGTTCGTTACGATGGCATGAGCCAAACTCTGCCATGCGTAATGGTAAGTCACGGTAAGATTTTAAGCCTTGATTAAACACTTGTACGTGACATGGGCAGTTCATTGGCTTCACCGCATAATCACGTTTTTCGCTCGACGTGGTAAACATGTTGGTCGCATAATTGCCCCAATGTCCAGAACGCTCCCACAAGCTACGATCGACAATTTGCGGTGTTTTAATTTCTTCATAGCCATTATCTTGCTGTACTTTGCGCATATATTGCTCAAGTACTTGATAAATCGTCCAACCATTGGCATGCCAAAACACCATACCTGGCGCTTGCTCTTGCATATGGAATAGATTAAGCGCTTTACCAATCTTACGATGGTCGCGTTTTTCCGCTTCTTCGATACGCTGGATATAAGTTTTTAAATCTTTCTTATCTGCCCATGCTGTACCATAGATACGTTGCAGTTGTTCGTTTTTTGCATCACCGCGCCAATAAGCGCCTGACATTTTAGTCAATTTGAATACTTTCAAGAATCGCGTATTTGGTACATGCGGACCACGGCACATATCGACATACTCTTGATGATGATATAGACCAAAGGCTTCTTCGCCTGGCATATCGTTAATCAGCTTAAGCTTATAGTCTTCACCACGTTCTTCAAATATCTTAATCACTTCAGCACGTGGCGTTATTTTTTTGATAACGTCATAATCTTGCTTGATCAGCTCCATCATACGTTTTTCAATGGCTGCCATATGCTCAGGCGTAAACGGCGTCTCACTATAGATGTCATAATAAAAACCATCATCGATAACGGGACCAATCACCATTTTTACATCAGGATATAACTGCTTGACTGCATGACCTAATAGATGAGCACATGAATGGCGAATAATATCAACACCATCATCATCTCTTGGCGTTACGATTTCAACTTTGGCATCAGCAACGATAGGGTCGTGTGCATCTACCAAATGACCATCTACACGTCCAGCGACAGTCGCTTTAGCAAGCCCTGTTCCAATACTTTGCGCCACTTCCATGACCGTTGTATTGCCTTCGAAGTTTTTTACACTACCATCGGGTAAAGTAATCGCTACCATAATCTATTCACCTTTTTGCGTCCGTTGGCAGTGATGATTGCAACCATCAATCATATAACCGTAAGACCGCGTCAATTATATCTAACCACTGTGATATGTTGTAAGAGTAGGTATTACCTAAAGACAAAGGCTCAAACAAGCTACCTTTTAGCTAGGACTAATAAGAAGTGTCATTAAGTAATATTATAAAGTCAGCTATTATAGCAAAAACTGCTTATTAACACTAGACAGCCAAGGGCAATGCAATATGTAAAAACAGTTTTATATATAGTTATCGAAGATCTTCTATATATAAGTGCTAGCCATACCTATATCAATGCAATCAAATAAAAAGGATGTTTAATAGTGATAAATGCTACTAAAGTAGGTTTATGAGGGCGTTGGACAGACAGTTTTAAGGAAATTAGATAGCGTGTTCTTAGGATTAAAAGTCTATTTACAAGATGATTTGGAAATAGTAAAATTAAACGATAATCTTAACCCATTGAAAACTATCGACTATTTAAAACCTAGCGAAATTAGTTTAAAAACCTTTCGAAACCCTATTGACACCCATCTAAAACTCTATATAATACGCACCTCATTAAGACGAACTGGAAGCAGTTAGGGTGTGATTACACAATAACTAACCAGTTAACTTAACGAAACAAATTAAAGAAAGAAGTTGACAGACTATTAAAACATGATATGATGGTCAGCTCGCTAAATAGGATAAACCAAATTGGTTTAGGATATTTAGTTGAATACTCCTACTGGACGACAGTGGTGAGACATTATTTAAAAGCATAACTAAAGAACAACTTGTGTGGATTTTTGCTGATTCAGAATGCTAAAAAATAAAGTTGGTTGACTCTCTTTTCGAGAGAATACTAACTATAAAAATTATCATTTAAGACAGTAAAAAAACTCAAAGTTAATTCATTACGAACATAATTTAGAGCGATTTGCCAGATTAAATGAGCCAAGTTTAGTAGCCTCTTTAAAGGGTTACATAGCAAGATTAAACTGAAGAGTTTGATCATGGCTCAGATTGAACGCTGGCGGCAGGCTTAACACATGCAAGTCGAGCGGAAACGATGGTAGCTTGCTACCAGGCGTCGAGCGGCGGACGGGTGAGTAATACTTAGGAATCTACCTAGTAGTGGGGGATAGCACGGGGAAACTCGTATTAATACCGCATACGACCTACGGGAGAAAGGGGGCAGTTTACTGCTCTCGCTATTAGATGAGCCTAAGTCGGATTAGCTAGATGGTGGGGTAAAGGCCTACCATGGCGACGATCTGTAGCTGGTCTGAGAGGATGATCAGCCACACCGGGACTGAGACACGGCCCGGACTCCTACGGGAGGCAGCAGTGGGGAATATTGGACAATGGGGGAAACCCTGATCCAGCCATGCCGCGTGTGTGAAGAAGGCCTTTTGGTTGTAAAGCACTTTAAGCAGTGAAGAAGACTCCATGGTTAATACCCATGGACGATGACATTAGCTGCAGAATAAGCACCGGCTAACTCTGTGCCAGCAGCCGCGGTAATACAGAGGGTGCAAGCGTTAATCGGAATTACTGGGCGTAAAGGGAGCGTAGGTGGCTCGATAAGTCAGATGTGAAATCCCCGGGCTCAACCTGGGAACTGCATCTGATACTGTTGAGCTAGAGTATGTGAGAGGAAGGTAGAATTCCAGGTGTAGCGGTGAAATGCGTAGAGATCTGGAGGAATACCGATGGCGAAGGCAGCCTTCTGGCATAATACTGACACTGAGGCTCGAAAGCGTGGGTAGCAAACAGGATTAGATACCCTGGTAGTCCACGCCGTAAACGATGTCTACTAGTCGTTGGGTCCCTTGAGGACTTAGTGACGCAGCTAACGCAATAAGTAGACCGCCTGGGGAGTACGGCCGCAAGGTTAAAACTCAAATGAATTGACGGGGGCCCGCACAAGCGGTGGAGCATGTGGTTTAATTCGATGCAACGCGAAGAACCTTACCTGGTCTTGACATATCTAGAATCCTGCAGAGATGCGGGAGTGCCTTCGGGAATTAGAATACAGGTGCTGCATGGCTGTCGTCAGCTCGTGTCGTGAGATGTTGGGTTAAGTCCCGCAACGAGCGCAACCCTTGTCCTTAGTTACCAGCGGGTTAAGCCGGGAACTCTAAGGATACTGCCAGTGACAAACTGGAGGAAGGCGGGGACGACGTCAAGTCATCATGGCCCTTACGACCAGGGCTACACACGTGCTACAATGGTAGGTACAGAGGGCAGCTACACAGCGATGTGATGCGAATCTCAAAAAGCCTATCGTAGTCCAGATTGGAGTCTGCAACTCGACTCCATGAAGTAGGAATCGCTAGTAATCGCGGATCAGAATGCCGCGGTGAATACGTTCCCGGGCCTTGTACACACCGCCCGTCACACCATGGGAGTTGATTGCACCAGAAGTGGATAGCTTAACCTTCGGGAAGGCGTTCACCACGGTGTGGTTGATGACTGGGGTGAAGTCGTAACAAGGTAGCCGTAGGGGAACCTGCGGCTGGATCACCTCCTTATAGATGGCATTCGGTCAGCAAGAATTCACAACAAGTTGTTCTTTAGTTTAAGCTAGTTTATTAGCTAGAGGTATATGCCTCGTACAGGCCTGTAGCTCAGCTGGTTAGAGCACCGTGTTGATAACGCGGGGGTCGGCAGTTCAAGTCTGCCCAGGCCTACCATTATTAGGGGCCATAGCTCAGTTGGTAGAGCGCCTGCCTTGCACGCAGGAGGTCAACGGTTCGACTCCGTTTGGCTCCACCACATAATAAACTTTCTTTAGATGCTAATAAATAAATAGGTATCAAATAGAAACAAGTGATTCGCCGAGACATTGGCAAGATTACTTCTTTCTGTTTTATACAGAATCTGTGACTCGACGAGAGCATAGAGACTATTTAAAAACATAGATATGAGTCTGGGTTAGAACAACATGTTCACGTGTTGTTCTAACCTTAGTAATCAGCTCCTTAACGACATCAGTTGTTATCCCAGGAGTTGATTACTAAAAAAGTAAAGAGAACTGAATCAAGCGTATAAAATTAGGTGATATCGTTATCATAATTAGACTTATATAGCACTTAGCAGTCGAAAGACTACTTGGGGTTGTATGGTCAAGTAATGAAGCGCACATGGTGGATGCCTTGGCAGTCAGAGGCGATGAAAGACGTGACAGCCTGCGATAAGCTTCGGGGAGGCGGCAATATCCTGTGATCCGGAGATTTCTGAATGGGGAAACCCACCTACCATAAGGTAGGTATCTTGTACTTGTACAAGAGGCAAACGAGGGGAAGTGAAACATCTCAGTACCCTTAGGAAAAGACATCAAATGAGATTCCCCAAGTAGCGGCGAGCGAACGGGGAGAAGCCGATTAATTCTAATGTAGAAGAACAGCGTGGGAAAGCTGACCGTAGTAGGTGATAGTCCTGTATTCGAAACATTAGAGTTAACATATTAAGTAGGGCGGGACACGAGAAATCCTGTTTGAAGATGGGGGGACCATCCTCCAAGGCTAAATACTCCTGACTGACCGATAGTGAACCAGTACCGTGAGGGAAAGGCGAAAAGAACCCCTGTGAGGGGAGTGAAATAGAACCTGAAACCGTGTGCGTACAAGCAGTGGGAGCCTTAATTTATTAGGGTGACCGCGTACCTTTTGTATAATGGGTCAGCGACTTATGTTCTGTAGCAAGGTTAACCGTTTAGGGGAGCCGTAGGGAAACCGAGTCTTAATAGGGCGTTTAGTTGCAGGGCATAGACCCGAAACCGAGTGATCTATCCATGAGCAGGTTGAAAGTGCCGTAACAGGCACCGGAGGACCGAACCCACTATCGTTGAAAAGCTAGGGGATGACTTGTGGATAGGGGTGAAAGGCTAATCAAACTCGGTGATAGCTGGTTCTCCCCGAAAGCTATTTAGGTAGCGCCTCGGACGAACACCATTGGGGGTAGAGCACTGTTTCGGCTAGGGGGTCATACCGACTTACCAAACCGATGCAAACTCCGAATACCGATGAGTGATATCCGGGAGACACACAGTGGGTGCTAACGTCCATTGTGGAGAGGGAAACAACCCAGACCGCCAGCTAAGGCCCCAAATTCCTAGTTAAGTGGGAAACGAGGTGGGAAGGCATAGACAGCTAGGAGGTTGGCTTAGAAGCAGCCATCCTTTAAAGAAAGCGTAATAGCTCACTAGTCGAGTCGGCCCGCGCGGAAGATGTAACGGGGCTCAAACTAGGAGCCGAAGCTGCGGATTTGAATTTGTTTTCAAGTGGTAGGGGAGCGTTGTGTAAGCCTGTGAAGGTGTGTCGTAAGGCATGCTGGAGGTATCACAAGAGCGAATGCTGACGTGAGTAACGATAATGCGAGTGAAAAGCTCGCACGCCGGAAGATCAAGGGTTCCAGTCCAACGTTAATCGGGGCTGGGTGAGTCGACCCCTAAGGCGAGGCCGAAAGGCGTAGTCGATGGGAAATTGGTTAATATTCCAATACTTGTTTATAATGCGATGGAGGGACGGAGTAGGTTATGCCAGCCTGGCGTTGGTTGTCCAGGTGGAAGGATGTAGGCAGACAGTTTAGGCAAATCCGGACTGTCACTATGCTGAGATCTGATAGCAAGCTGTACTTGTACAGCGAAGTGGCAAATACCATGCTTCCAGGAAAAGCTTCTAAGCAATAGTTATAAACGAATCGTACCCTAAACCGACACAGGTGATCAGGTAGAGAATACCAAGGCGCTTGAGAGAACTCTGCTGAAGGAACTAGGCAAAATGGTACCGTAACTTCGGGAGAAGGTACGCTGCCGATGGTGAAACCCTTGCGGTGTAAGCTATTGGCAGTCGCAGATACCAGGCTGCTGCAACTGTTTATTAAAAACACAGCACTCTGCAAACACGAAAGTGGACGTATAGGGTGTGATGTCTGCCCGGTGCTGGAAGGTTAATTGATGGGGTTAGCGTAAGCGAAGCTCTTGATCGAAGCCCCAGTAAACGGCGGCCGTAACTATAACGGTCCTAAGGTAGCGAAATTCCTTGTCGGGTAAGTTCCGACCTGCACGAATGACATAATGATGGCAGCGCTGTCTCCAGCAGAGACTCAGTGAAATCGAAATCGCAGTGAAGATGCTGTGTACCCGCGGCTAGACGGAAAGACCCCGTGAACCTTTACTACAGCTTTACATTGAACTTTGACCTGACTTGTGCAGGATAGGTGGGAGGCTTTGAAGCAGACACGCTAGTGTTTGTGGAGCCAATCTTGAAATACCACCCTGGTCATGTTGGGGTTCTAACTCAGGTATAACAATACCGAGGACAATGTATGGTGGGTAGTTTGACTGGGGCGGTCTCCTCCTAAAGAGTAACGGAGGAGTACGAAGGTGCGCTCAGACCGGTCGGAAATCGGTCGTAGAGTATAAAGGCAAAAGCGCGCTTAACTGCGAGACCCACAAGTCGAGCAGGTACGAAAGTAGGTCTTAGTGATCCGGTGGTTCTGTATGGAAGGGCCATCGCTCAACGGATAAAAGGTACTCTGGGGATAACAGGCTGATACCGCCCAAGAGTTCATATCGACGGCGGTGTTTGGCACCTCGATGTCGGCTCATCTCATCCTAGGGCTGAAGCAGGTCCTAAGGGTATGGCTGTTCGCCATTTAAAGAGGTACGCGAGCTGGGTTTAGAACGTCGTGAGACAGTTCGGTCCCTATCTACCGTGGGCGTTGGAAATTTGAGAGGATCTGCTCCTAGTACGAGAGGACCAGAGTGGACGAACCTCTGGTGTTCGGGTTGTCACGCCAGTGGCATTGCCCGGTAGCTACGTTCGGATGGGATAATCGCTGAAAGCATCTAAGCGAGAAGCCCACCTCAAGATAAGATTTCCCTAAAGAGCCGTTGAAGACTACGACGTTGATAGGCAGGGTGTGGAAGTGCAGCGATGCATGTAGCTAACCTGTACTAATTGCTCGTTTGGCTTGACCATACAACACCCAAGTGGTTTGTATGAAAGCTCTAATTAATCTATCTTGTATAAGCATTGCTTATAGAATATATATATTTCGATATCACCTTTAACCTTGATTCAGTTAGGTTACAAGTTGGTCGACCAATAGATAATATCTTGACGTCAAAACAATAATAACAGACTCATATCTAACCCCCTTTGCTGACGACAATAGCACGATGGCCCCACCTGATCCCTTACCGAACTCAGAAGTGAAACATCGTCGCGCCAATGGTAGTGTGGTTCGCCCATGTGAGAGTAGGTCATCGTCAGCTCTCTATTCCTGAAAAACCCCCTTCGACATAAGTCGAAGGGGGTTTTTCTTTGCTCGTGGTTTGTAAAAATACGCTGGTTTTACAATTGATTTGAAAATTTAGAAACTAGAGACTGGTTTGAGTTTTTTTAAAGCTCGGCACCTATTTAGCTGGTTGAATAAAATTCATTACATGATATTCCAAGCAATATCCAAGTTTATAACAGTCTTAAAACTGTCCGATTTTAGCTCAATAGAAGATCTACAAAAATATTTATCGTTTAAAGCCAAAGCCATCCAAATAAGCATTTCTTCTAACCCATTGAAAACTATCGACTATTTAAAACCTAGCGAAATTAGTTTAAAAACCTTTCGAAACCCTATTGACACCCATCTAAAACTCTATATAATACGCACCTCATTAAGACAAACCGGAAGCAGTTAAGGTGTGATTACACAATAACTAACCAGTTAACTTAACGAAACAAATTAAAGAAAGAAGTTGACAGACTATTAAAACATGATATGATGGTCAGCTCGCTAAATAGGATAAACCAAATTGGTTTAGGATATTTAGTTGAATACTCCTACTGGACGACAGTGGTGAGACATTATTTAAAAGCATAACTAAAGAACAACTTGTGTGGATTTTTGCTGATTCAGAATGCTAAAAAATAAAGTTGGTTGACTCTCTTTTCGAGAGAATACTAACTATAAAAATTATCATTTAAGACAGTAAAAAAACTCAAAGTTAATTCATTACGAACATAATTTAGAGCGATTTGCCAGATTAAATGAGCCAAGTTTAGTAGCCTCTTTAAAGGGTTACATAGCAAGATTAAACTGAAGAGTTTGATCATGGCTCAGATTGAACGCTGGCGGCAGGCTTAACACATGCAAGTCGAGCGGAAACGATGGTAGCTTGCTACCAGGCGTCGAGCGGCGGACGGGTGAGTAATACTTAGGAATCTACCTAGTAGTGGGGGATAGCACGGGGAAACTCGTATTAATACCGCATACGACCTACGGGAGAAAGGGGGCAGTTTACTGCTCTCGCTATTAGATGAGCCTAAGTCGGATTAGCTAGATGGTGGGGTAAAGGCCTACCATGGCGACGATCTGTAGCTGGTCTGAGAGGATGATCAGCCACACCGGGACTGAGACACGGCCCGGACTCCTACGGGAGGCAGCAGTGGGGAATATTGGACAATGGGGGAAACCCTGATCCAGCCATGCCGCGTGTGTGAAGAAGGCCTTTTGGTTGTAAAGCACTTTAAGCAGTGAAGAAGACTCCATGGTTAATACCCATGGACGATGACATTAGCTGCAGAATAAGCACCGGCTAACTCTGTGCCAGCAGCCGCGGTAATACAGAGGGTGCAAGCGTTAATCGGAATTACTGGGCGTAAAGGGAGCGTAGGTGGCTCGATAAGTCAGATGTGAAATCCCCGGGCTCAACCTGGGAACTGCATCTGATACTGTTGAGCTAGAGTATGTGAGAGGAAGGTAGAATTCCAGGTGTAGCGGTGAAATGCGTAGAGATCTGGAGGAATACCGATGGCGAAGGCAGCCTTCTGGCATAATACTGACACTGAGGCTCGAAAGCGTGGGTAGCAAACAGGATTAGATACCCTGGTAGTCCACGCCGTAAACGATGTCTACTAGTCGTTGGGTCCCTTGAGGACTTAGTGACGCAGCTAACGCAATAAGTAGACCGCCTGGGGAGTACGGCCGCAAGGTTAAAACTCAAATGAATTGACGGGGGCCCGCACAAGCGGTGGAGCATGTGGTTTAATTCGATGCAACGCGAAGAACCTTACCTGGTCTTGACATATCTAGAATCCTGCAGAGATGCGGGAGTGCCTTCGGGAATTAGAATACAGGTGCTGCATGGCTGTCGTCAGCTCGTGTCGTGAGATGTTGGGTTAAGTCCCGCAACGAGCGCAACCCTTGTCCTTAGTTACCAGCGGGTTAAGCCGGGAACTCTAAGGATACTGCCAGTGACAAACTGGAGGAAGGCGGGGACGACGTCAAGTCATCATGGCCCTTACGACCAGGGCTACACACGTGCTACAATGGTAGGTACAGAGGGCAGCTACACAGCGATGTGATGCGAATCTCAAAAAGCCTATCGTAGTCCAGATTGGAGTCTGCAACTCGACTCCATGAAGTAGGAATCGCTAGTAATCGCGGATCAGAATGCCGCGGTGAATACGTTCCCGGGCCTTGTACACACCGCCCGTCACACCATGGGAGTTGATTGCACCAGAAGTGGATAGCTTAACCTTCGGGAAGGCGTTCACCACGGTGTGGTTGATGACTGGGGTGAAGTCGTAACAAGGTAGCCGTAGGGGAACCTGCGGCTGGATCACCTCCTTATAGATGGCATTCGGTCAGCAAGAATTCACAACAAGTTGTTCTTTAGTTTAAGCTAGTTTATTAGCTAGAGGTATATGCCTCGTACAGGCCTGTAGCTCAGCTGGTTAGAGCACCGTGTTGATAACGCGGGGGTCGGCAGTTCAAGTCTGCCCAGGCCTACCATTATTAGGGGCCATAGCTCAGTTGGTAGAGCGCCTGCCTTGCACGCAGGAGGTCAACGGTTCGACTCCGTTTGGCTCCACCACATAATAAACTTTCTTTAGATGCTAATAAATAAATAGGTATCAAATAGAAACAAGTGATTCGCCGAGACATTGGCAAGATTACTTCTTTCTGTTTTATACAGAATCTGTGACTCGACGAGAGCATAGAGACTATTTAAAAACATAGATATGAGTCTGGGTTAGAACAACATGTTCACGTGTTGTTCTAACCTTAGTAATCAGCTCCTTAACGACATCAGTTGTTATCCCAGGAGTTGATTACTAAAAAAGTAAAGAGAACTGAATCAAGCGTATAAAATTAGGTGATATCGTTATCATAATTAGACTTATATAGCACTTAGCAGTCGAAAGACTACTTGGGGTTGTATGGTCAAGTAATGAAGCGCACATGGTGGATGCCTTGGCAGTCAGAGGCGATGAAAGACGTGACAGCCTGCGATAAGCTTCGGGGAGGCGGCAATATCCTGTGATCCGGAGATTTCTGAATGGGGAAACCCACCTACCATAAGGTAGGTATCTTGTACTTGTACAAGAGGCAAACGAGGGGAAGTGAAACATCTCAGTACCCTTAGGAAAAGACATCAAATGAGATTCCCCAAGTAGCGGCGAGCGAACGGGGAGAAGCCGATTAATTCTAATGTAGAAGAACAGCGTGGGAAAGCTGACCGTAGTAGGTGATAGTCCTGTATTCGAAACATTAGAGTTAACATATTAAGTAGGGCGGGACACGAGAAATCCTGTTTGAAGATGGGGGGACCATCCTCCAAGGCTAAATACTCCTGACTGACCGATAGTGAACCAGTACCGTGAGGGAAAGGCGAAAAGAACCCCTGTGAGGGGAGTGAAATAGAACCTGAAACCGTGTGCGTACAAGCAGTGGGAGCCTTAATTTATTAGGGTGACCGCGTACCTTTTGTATAATGGGTCAGCGACTTATGTTCTGTAGCAAGGTTAACCGTTTAGGGGAGCCGTAGGGAAACCGAGTCTTAATAGGGCGTTTAGTTGCAGGGCATAGACCCGAAACCGAGTGATCTATCCATGAGCAGGTTGAAAGTGCCGTAACAGGCACCGGAGGACCGAACCCACTATCGTTGAAAAGCTAGGGGATGACTTGTGGATAGGGGTGAAAGGCTAATCAAACTCGGTGATAGCTGGTTCTCCCCGAAAGCTATTTAGGTAGCGCCTCGGACGAACACCATTGGGGGTAGAGCACTGTTTCGGCTAGGGGGTCATACCGACTTACCAAACCGATGCAAACTCCGAATACCGATGAGTGATATCCGGGAGACACACAGTGGGTGCTAACGTCCATTGTGGAGAGGGAAACAACCCAGACCGCCAGCTAAGGCCCCAAATTCCTAGTTAAGTGGGAAACGAGGTGGGAAGGCATAGACAGCTAGGAGGTTGGCTTAGAAGCAGCCATCCTTTAAAGAAAGCGTAATAGCTCACTAGTCGAGTCGGCCCGCGCGGAAGATGTAACGGGGCTCAAACTAGGAGCCGAAGCTGCGGATTTGAATTTGTTTTCAAGTGGTAGGGGAGCGTTGTGTAAGCCTGTGAAGGTGTGTCGTAAGGCATGCTGGAGGTATCACAAGAGCGAATGCTGACGTGAGTAACGATAATGCGAGTGAAAAGCTCGCACGCCGGAAGATCAAGGGTTCCAGTCCAACGTTAATCGGGGCTGGGTGAGTCGACCCCTAAGGCGAGGCCGAAAGGCGTAGTCGATGGGAAATTGGTTAATATTCCAATACTTGTTTATAATGCGATGGAGGGACGGAGTAGGTTATGCCAGCCTGGCGTTGGTTGTCCAGGTGGAAGGATGTAGGCAGACAGTTTAGGCAAATCCGGACTGTCACTATGCTGAGATCTGATAGCAAGCTGTACTTGTACAGCGAAGTGGCAAATACCATGCTTCCAGGAAAAGCTTCTAAGCAATAGTTATAAACGAATCGTACCCTAAACCGACACAGGTGATCAGGTAGAGAATACCAAGGCGCTTGAGAGAACTCTGCTGAAGGAACTAGGCAAAATGGTACCGTAACTTCGGGAGAAGGTACGCTGCCGATGGTGAAACCCTTGCGGTGTAAGCTATTGGCAGTCGCAGATACCAGGCTGCTGCAACTGTTTATTAAAAACACAGCACTCTGCAAACACGAAAGTGGACGTATAGGGTGTGATGTCTGCCCGGTGCTGGAAGGTTAATTGATGGGGTTAGCGTAAGCGAAGCTCTTGATCGAAGCCCCAGTAAACGGCGGCCGTAACTATAACGGTCCTAAGGTAGCGAAATTCCTTGTCGGGTAAGTTCCGACCTGCACGAATGACATAATGATGGCAGCGCTGTCTCCAGCAGAGACTCAGTGAAATCGAAATCGCAGTGAAGATGCTGTGTACCCGCGGCTAGACGGAAAGACCCCGTGAACCTTTACTACAGCTTTACATTGAACTTTGACCTGACTTGTGCAGGATAGGTGGGAGGCTTTGAAGCAGACACGCTAGTGTTTGTGGAGCCAATCTTGAAATACCACCCTGGTCATGTTGGGGTTCTAACTCAGGTATAACAATACCGAGGACAATGTATGGTGGGTAGTTTGACTGGGGCGGTCTCCTCCTAAAGAGTAACGGAGGAGTACGAAGGTGCGCTCAGACCGGTCGGAAATCGGTCGTAGAGTATAAAGGCAAAAGCGCGCTTAACTGCGAGACCCACAAGTCGAGCAGGTACGAAAGTAGGTCTTAGTGATCCGGTGGTTCTGTATGGAAGGGCCATCGCTCAACGGATAAAAGGTACTCTGGGGATAACAGGCTGATACCGCCCAAGAGTTCATATCGACGGCGGTGTTTGGCACCTCGATGTCGGCTCATCTCATCCTAGGGCTGAAGCAGGTCCTAAGGGTATGGCTGTTCGCCATTTAAAGAGGTACGCGAGCTGGGTTTAGAACGTCGTGAGACAGTTCGGTCCCTATCTACCGTGGGCGTTGGAAATTTGAGAGGATCTGCTCCTAGTACGAGAGGACCAGAGTGGACGAACCTCTGGTGTTCGGGTTGTCACGCCAGTGGCATTGCCCGGTAGCTACGTTCGGATGGGATAATCGCTGAAAGCATCTAAGCGAGAAGCCCACCTCAAGATAAGATTTCCCTAAAGAGCCGTTGAAGACTACGACGTTGATAGGCAGGGTGTGGAAGTGCAGCGATGCATGTAGCTAACCTGTACTAATTGCTCGTTTGGCTTGACCATACAACACCCAAGTGGTTTGTATGAAAGCTCTAATTAATCTATCTTGTATAAGCATTGCTTATAGAATATATATATTTCGATATCACCTTTAACCTTGATTCAGTTAGGTTACAAGTTGGTCGACCAATAGATAATATCTTGACGTCAAAACAATAATAACAGACTCATATCTAACCCCCTTTGCTGACGACAATAGCACGATGGCCCCACCTGATCCCTTACCGAACTCAGAAGTGAAACATCGTCGCGCCAATGGTAGTGTGGTTCGCCCATGTGAGAGTAGGTCATCGTCAGCTCTCTATTCCTGAAAAACCCCCTTCGACATAAGTCGAAGGGGGTTTTTCTTTGCTCGTGGTTTGGTGGGTTAAGCTTTAAATCTTATGTAATTTATAATACAGATAGGCTCGATCCCGTAATTATCTTTATTATCATCGATAAACTGAACCATTATTTTAGTTAGCGGTCGAGCTCCGCCTGGGCGAAAAAAGCCGCCGCCTTACGTATGATTTCATTCGCTTGCTTGAGCTCTTTATTTTCGCGTTCAAGCTCCTTTATGCGTTGATCTTGGCTTTGAGCTTGTACCGAGGCAGGAATAGTTTGCTCGATATGTTTTTTATGCCACGATCGCAGGGTTTCAGGCGTACAGCCAGTCTTTGAGGCTATAGCTTGGATGGCTGACCATGTGGAAGGATAGTCGCTTGACGCTTCAATCAGCATGCGAACGGCGCGTTCTTTAATCTCAGGGGTGTAGTTTCGTGTTTTCATTGTCGTATTCTCTCAGAATGTTGAGCCTCCGACAATACCGGGGCGGTTCAGTTTTTAGGAAAGTCTCAAAGATTTACCGCTATTAAAATAATTCGCCCATCTCTACTACTTCCTCAAAATCAAATCCCAACTGTTCGCCTTTACGCTGTTTGATCTGCTCAATACGCAGCTTACGTCCAGAAACCAGCCGTAATACCTCACGGCGCTGTTCAGTCGTCATGTTATGCCATAATTGACGCTCAGGTCGACTACGCAAGCAGCCAAAACAATACCCTTTTTTATTACTCTGGCAAACACCAATACAGGGATTGGCAATCTCGAACAGCTCAATCTGTTGGTTCATGGCGACTCCATTGCTAATAATCTCGTTCCTTCGATTTTTATAAGCCAATTGTTATTCTACTATTATGTCTCAAATATTGAATAGTGGTGTGCCATTTTATTATTACTGTTTTCATTGTTCGGGTGCTATGCTTGGTTTTAGTTATCTATAAAAATAATCATAACAACCTTAATAAGTGAGATTATACGTGAACATTATTTATATTCATGGCTTAGACAGCGATGCAAATTCTACAAAAGGCATGGTATTGGAACATTATTGTCAGCAGTATCACCCTGATATCAATGTAGTACGACTTGATTTCAATAAGACGCCTGACCAAGTTTTTAGTCAGATACTGTCATTCATTGCAGGTTTAAAGCATAACGATAATATTGAAGATGAGCAGTTTGAATCGTCAAATACCGTATTGGTCGGCAGCTCATTAGGTGGGTACTTTTCTACCTTAATCAGCAATTATACGGGTTGCCCAGCGTTGCTACTAAACCCCAGCACTCAGCCACATGTTACTCTAAAGCGATTTGCTAACGATTTGGCTCTGAAAAATGATGTTAAAGAGGAGGGTTTGCGCAGTAAGATTATCCATTCGACAGCGGGAGGTTGGCATATTAGTCAGGCAGATTTGCAATGGTTTGAGGAACATCAATTATTGACTGTTAATTATCCTAATAAAGTGTCTGTACTAATCAAGGAAGGCGATGAGCTGTTGAATCCTGAACTGTCTAAAATATTTTATCAAGAGCAAGGAGCTATGGTCACTCTACAAGCGGGTGGCGATCACAGGTTTAGCGATTTTGGTGAGCAATTGCCAAAGGTGATTGATATGCTACAGCAGTTGCTCTAAGTTCAAATAAAGCTGACATAGCGTATTAAATAGACGACATTATCTGACGTGAGCGACTGACTATTACCGTTACCGTCGCTATTTTTCGTTATAATGGTTTAATAGAATTAATCGTATATGAATATTTAAGGATGCATTTGTGAGTCAGTATAATGCGCAATCATTAGAAGTTTTAGAAGGGCTTGAGCCAGTACGTCGTCGTCCCGGTATGTATACTGATACCACTCGCCCCAATCATTTGGCGCAAGAAGTTATTGATAACTCCGTCGATGAGGCATTGGGTGGTTACGCCAAAACTATCAAGGTTCAATTGCATAGTGATGGGTCGCTGTCGGTTGAGGATGATGGTCGGGGTATGCCGACAGATACTCACCCTGAGTTCAATCAATCGGGTATCGAGCTGATTTTGACCCGTTTGCATGCTGGTGGTAAATTTTCGACCTCTAATTATGAAGTTTCGGGCGGTTTGCATGGCGTCGGTATTTCTGTCGTTAATGCCTTGTCGACGCGAGTTGAAGTCACGGTATGGCGTGATAGCATGCAGTTTGAGATGGCGTTTGAAAATGGCGCGCCAGTGACGGCGCTAACTGAGACGATTAGCTCCAATAAGCGTAAACGTGGCACTAGGGTACGCTTTTGGGCAGATGGCAGCTTTTTTGATACGCCTAAATTTAATATTAAGCAGCTTAAACATAATTTAAAAGCTAAAGCTGTGCTAGCAGCGGGATTGACGATTGAGTTCGTTGACGATATCAATAATGAAAAAGTCGTTTGGCAGTTTACTGATGGGGTCGTTGAGTATTTAAGCGCGCAGCTAGACGGTCTTGAGACATTGCCGCCTGAGCCTTTTTATTATCATTACGATGCTAAGAAAGGCGAGCGAGCTGGTATTACTTTTGCGTTGTCTTGGTTGCCTGATGGCGGAACGCCAATTCAAGAAAGCTACGTAAACCTGATTCCGACCGCTCAAGGCGGTACTCATGTTAATGGTTTGCGCACCGGTATTTTAGAAGCGTTACGTGAGTTTTGTGATATTCATAACTTACTTCCCCGCAGTGTCAAGTTGACCGCAGAAGACGTATGGGACGGGGTTAATTATATCTTGTCGCTTAAATTTTCTGAGCCGCAATTTTCGGGTCAAACCAAAGAGCGTTTATCAAGTCGTGAGGCGGCAGCGGCGGTACAAACGCTGGCAAAAGATGCCTTTAGCTTGTGGTTAAATCAGCATGCAGATATGGGCGCGCAGATTGCAGAGCTGGCAATTAACAAAGCGGGACGCCGTCTTAAATCGGCCAAAAAAGTCGCCCGTAAAAAAATCACCCAAGGTCCAGCACTGCCTGGGAAGTTAGCGGATTGCCGTGGTGATTTGCGTGATGGGGCTGAGCTGTTTTTGGTGGAAGGGGACTCTGCAGGTGGTAGTGCAAAGCAAGCCCGTGACCGTCATTATCAGGCGATATTACCTTTGCGTGGTAAAATTTTAAATACGTGGGAGGTATCCTCAGATACGGTGCTATCTAGTCAAGAGATTCACGATATTGCGATTGCAATCGGTGTTGATCCGGCATCTGATGATTTGTCTGAGCTGCGTTATGACAAGGTATGTATTTTAGCGGATGCGGACTCCGATGGACTGCATATTGCGACGTTGATCTGTGCTCTATTCGTTAAGCACTTTCCTGCCTTGGTAGATGCTGGTCATTTATTCGTGGCAATGCCGCCGTTATATCGCGTTGATGTGGCTAAAGAGGTGCATTATGCGTTGGATGAAACGGAGCTTCAGCATATTTTAGCCAATGTACCAGGCAATAAAAAAGCGCAAATTACGCGTTTTAAAGGCTTAGGCGAGATGAGTGCAGAGCAATTGCGAGAAACAACTATGAACCGTGACACACGCCGTTTGGTACAGTTAGATATGGATGACATGGTGTTGACGAATAGTGTGATGGACATGCTATTGGCTAAAAAGCGTGCTGCTGATCGTAAGTCTTGGCTTGAGGATAAGGGTAATCTAGCTGATATTTCATAATAATAATGAGAGCCCTCATTTTTAGTTATCACATAAATTATAGTTATGATTGAGTAAGCTATAACATAACAAAAGCGTGCTAAATCCAGATTAGTGATACAAGCTTAATGGTATTATACGGGTATCTTTTACTATATGGTGCCGTCATGACATCAAAATTGTTTAATCGCTCTAACGCTGCAGGCTCTAAGTCTGCACGATCTAAGATATTACCAGCGCTTAGTAAAAAACAGCTGGGTAATTTGGTTCCTAGAAGGGGTAATAAGTTTGCGCCCATTATCGCTTCAGCGTTCTTGAAAGCGACAGGCTGGCGTACGGTTGGTGAAATTCCAGATATCTCACAGGCAGTAGTGTTAGCGCTTCCGCATACATCGAATGTCGATGGTGTATATGCGATACCTAGTTTGTTTGCGCTCGATTTGAAAATCAGTATTATGGGCAAGCATACGTTATTTAAAGTACCGGTACTTGCACAATTGTTGCATTGGATAGGTATGGTTCCTATTGATCGCCGTAATAAAGGCTCCGTACTACAAGCGAGTATTGATAAATTTAAAACAGGTGAGCCATTGTTTTTAGGGTTGTCGCCAGAAGGTACGCGTCAATACACCAAAGATTGGAAGTCAGGCTTTTATTATTTAGCAGTGGGTGCTGGTGTACCCATCTTGCCGGTTGCGATGGATTACAATACTAAAGAGATACGCTTTATGCCTTTGGTTCATCCTACCGGAGATATCGAAGCCGACTTACCAAAAATATATGCGCAGTATCAAGGTGTGATCCCAAGACATCCTGAGCGTTTATCGCAGCCACTACAGGATGTTAATAAATCAGCTGATTAGTTTTTTAATATATAGTCGGTGAAAAGTAAGATCGATACAACACCTACTACTGGTGTAAATTTTTCTTGCTTGCTGTGCCTACGCAGACAGAGGCTGCAAAAAATTTACACCAGCAATACGGTAGCGACTTTAAAGTATTTCAACTATAGTAGCTGATAATATTTATAAAAAAATCCCTGATATCAATATCAGGAATTTTTTGTTTACGCTCATTAATTTTGAGCCGTTACCCATAAGGGCTTTATGAAATTGCTTACAATTAAACGGGTTATAAAGATGGCTAACGGTTAGCAGTGCTTACACCGCCATCAACGGGCAAATTAGTACCGGTAATCATAGAAGCATCATCGCTCGCTAAAAAAGTAATCACTGCAGCAATATCACTTGGCGTGGCACAGCGTCCTAATGGACTATTATCTGGCAATTCATCTATATTTGCTTGAATATCTGTTATATCAGTATTTTGAATGGCATCTGATACATCGCTCTGAGTGACGCTTGGAGTGACTGCATTGACGCGCACTCCATCTGCACTGTGCTCTGAAGCCAATGTACGAGTTAAATCAGTGATACCTGAGAGTGCAGCATCATAAGTTGCTGCACTAGTTGCTGCACTCTGATCGCTACTGCAAGCTGCAAATGAAGGGACGTTAATGATATTACCTTTACTCTGTATTAAGTGCGGCATAGCCGTCTGACAGACATATAAGGTTTCGCTTAAATAGTCATCAATGGCTAGATGCTCCTGTTCAGTAGATACTCCACCATTGTCACCTTGCGTCGTTTGTGCTGCGTTATTCACCAATATATCAATTTTTTCAAATTTATCGATGACTCTTTTTATCATCTCTTGTACTTGGCTCTCGACACCAATGTCACAAGCAATGGTTAAAAAGTTTTCGGTATGAATCCATGTATGGTCTTGTGGGAACCTTTCAGTGATTTGGTTTAATATGTCAGCAGAGCGTCCAACTAGTATAACGTTGGCACCTTCATTCGCAAAACGAATAGCGGTTGCACGACCGATATGTGAGTCGGCACCTGTTACGACGACTGTTTTTTCTTTAAAGCGTTTCATGATGGGCAGTCCTTGTTATCATCAGAGAGTTATTTGATAAATAAATGGGCTAATTATATTGTAAGGTAGCATGCGCATTAATTCATTCCTCAATACGCGAGTAATGCCGCTTTTATATCATCATAACAAGTCACTGTACTGAAAGCGACCGTGTATAATTGCTATTATGTAGTTTGTTTTTTATTAAATAGTCTTGCAGCAGCAGTTGCATTTATCCGCTGTATACCAATTGCGCCGCTTACAACAGTCTATTTTTTCAGACAAAAATGTGGTGACTGTGCCCAGTAATTCAACGACAGTAATGTTTGATGGAAGCTGTCTTATGAATGAAAGCGCCTGTTATTCGCAAGCAGATATCTTAAAGATAATATTGCCGGATATACCAGTGATTGAGAGGGACTATCAAGCGCAATATTCTTAGTACCAGCTACCATTGGGTCAATTTAACCTAGTAGAGTTGGTGATATATTTGTCCGATGACATGTCATCAGCTGATATTGGGACACTATATAGAGCAGCTTTTAATGCTGTAAATATATGGTGCAAGACTCATCTATTACAGGTACGCTTAAATATCTCGATTCCATCTCGCCCTAATAAGCCTAACTAAAATTATTTATCATGAGCCATAAAAAAGACAGCCTAAGCTGTCTTTTTTATAGAATAAATTAATAACGATAGATTAGTTTAGATTATTAGGACCATCGATATCACTATCGTCAGTGGCAATATGATTGATATCTACCGTAGAAGAATTTACATCACTGGTCGAGCGTAAGTTATTGGGCGTGATGGTATTATTATCTACTTGGGTTGTGCTGCTACCAAAGGTATCAGTCTCTGTGCTGACGATAGGCGTAGTAGAAGTACGTGGCGCGACCGTTGTGGTAGCTGCACTTGGCGTATTGTCATGTACTGAAGCAGCAACCTTATCTTGAGTCGATGAACTTGGCGTCAAAGCAGATTTTGCTTTTGCTTCTTCACGTTCTCTGTCCATTTTGTCCTGCATTTTGCGTAAGAAACGTGCTGCTGCTTCTTGACCACCTAGACCAAACGATAGAGCAAATGCCACAGCAACGGCACCTAAGGTTAAGCCAAATGCTAGGTTAACAATAGAATCCGCAATACCCATCGCTTTTAGACCCATGGCAAGGACTAAGCCCATGATCAAAACGCGTACGATATTTGCTAGAAATTGTGAACCTTGTTCAGAGCGCTCAACGACACCAGCGATAATGTTTGCAAGCCAGAAACCAATAAATAGGATGATTGCGCCTAGGATGATATTGGCACCAAAAGCAATAAACATTGCAATGATTGCTGAGATAGGCTCAAAACCTAATAAGTCAGCAGCGGCGATAGAGGCAAATAACATGGCAAAAAATACAATGGCATAGCCAACTAAGTCAGAAACCTTTTTATTACCCATGGTCTGTTGTAGACCAACTTTGGCAGGTAACTGATTGATTTGTGTATTTTCAAGTAAGCCTTTGATGATGTTCGCAACCATACGTACAACATAGAAAGTCACAACCAAGATCGCAATTGCCATAAAGATATTTGGCAAGGCTTCCATGATTTTATTTAACATGTTGGTTGCAGGACGAGCGATTACATCAACTTTTAGTGCATTTAAAGCGGCAATAATCGTTGGAATAATCACTACTAAAAACGCTAAAGAACCTGCAATGTTTGGCAAACTGTTTTGTTCGCTTAAACCAGCTTTGGTTGCAAGATTTTGTACATCAAAAGTAGAAACAAGATTGGTTACGATGCCACGTACCACTTTAGCGATGATGTAACCCACCACGAATACCACAGCAGCAATCAGAATATTAGGGATAAAGCTGAAGATTTTATCAACCATATTGGTCAATGGGGCAAATAAACCGTCAAGCTGTAATTGACCAAGTACCATGGTCAATACTACTAACAGAATGAACCAATAAACCATATCAGCAATCGTGCTGCTCATTGGTTTGACACCAGCTTTTGCACTCAAACGCTCATCCATTGAGGTTTTTGAAAGCGCAGCATTGATGGCAGTACGTGCAACCGTTGCAATAACCCAACCGATGACACCAACTGCGATTGCAGCGATAAGATTAGGGATAAAGGTTAATACTTGGTTGACCATATTAGCAAATGGCGCTGAAATAGAGTTTAGGTTTAACTGACTTAATGCGCCAGAAATGGCAATAATGAAAATAAACCAAAAAACAATCTTAGAAATAATGCCTTCTAAGTCATAGCTTTTACCAGTTGAAGAGTTCATATGTTGGTTGAGATTGATCTTAGACAGCACGCCGCGTACTAGCGCAGCAATGCCCAAGGCGATAAGCCAACCAATGATAAAAATAAGAATAGCACCGATGATGGAGCCAATAGGGCCACCCAGATAACCGTTGAATGATGTAAACATTGGATTCATCCTGTTCTCCTCTAATGATCGTGTGTCTGCTATACGATAATAAAACCACTTTGATTCAAGCGTTTTATTTGAGGTAAACACACACCTATTTATTGATATTTTTAATTAAAAATTATTTGAAAACTTCATTTTAGTGCTTTTATAAGAAATCAGTACTTAACAAACAGTAGTCATTGTTAAAAAAAATTACCTTTTGTTATTTCTTTCCTTAATCAATTTAGCTTAACTTATGTAATCATGGATTTAAAGATAGAAAGCTTAACGTCTTACTATAGTTGTGTGATAAGTTGTTATTTTTGTGGTAAATATTAACATAGACTGTACATTTGACCGATAATTTCAAGTGAGTCATAGCAGGAAAATCTAAGATTTGCTATTATAGAAGAATGTGACATCTCGCCACTATTATTAAAATTTGAGAGCATTTTATGAAAAAAATCACTACCCTAAGCATCAGTGCCCTGGCTAGCGCTATGTTATTAATTACAGGCTGTAGCGCAAACAACGGTAATAAAGAAACTGCTGCCAAAAGTGTTTCAGTTACTGAACAAAGCCCTGCCAAGGAAAAAGTAGGTTATAGCTTGGGCTATATGATGGCAGAAGGGAATAAAGAAGCGGTTGGGGATCTGAACCTTGATACTTTTGAAAAAGGCTTCCGTGATGGCTATGAAGGTAAAAAAGCGGCATTGACAGAAGAGCAAATGCAAGAAGTGTTAACGACCTATCAAAAAGAACAGGAAGCGAAGTTTGTGAAAGATATGGAATCTAAAGCGGGTGCAAACAAAACCAAGGGCTCAGCATTCTTAGTAGAGAATGGCAAAAAAGCCGGCGTGAAAACCACTGCTTCTGGCCTACAATATAAAGTAGTGACCGCAGGTACTGGTAAATCACCAAAAGCTACGGATGTGGTTGAAGTAAACTATGAAGGTAAATTGATTGACGGTACCGTATTCGACAGCTCATATGAGCGCGGTGAGCCAGTTGAATTCCCACTTAATCAAGTGATTGCTGGCTGGACTGAAGGTCTACAGTTGATGAAAGAGGGTGGTAAATACGAGTTTTATATCCCATCTGATATCGCTTATGGCGAAGCGGGTAACGCAGGTATCGAGCCTAACAGCACGCTTATCTTTACCGTTGAACTATTAAAAGTAAAATAATTAGAAGTAAATAATGCTTATTTAGCATTGATATAGCAGAAGTCATAAAGAAGCCCTCTTAATTTAAGAGGGCTTCTTTTGCTAAAGAATTAGCCTTTAAGCTTTCGAAGTTAATTAGCCATTAGTTAAAGGTTCTTTTGGAAAACTTTAGAGTTACGACCGTTATTATACTTCTCGCGGCGTGCTTCAGGTAAGGCGCTTGCCTCAACTTCAGCAAACCCTTGCTCAACGAACCAGTGCGCCGTACGAGTGGTCAATACAAATAACTTATGTAAACCATGGCTGCGTGCTTGTTGCTCCAAAAATGCCAGTAAATCAGCGCCGCGGCTACCGCTGCGATATTCTGGATGTACCGCGACGCAGGCAACCTCTGCTGAATTTGCATCGAGTGGATAAAGCGCAGCACAACCTAAAATCATGCCATCACGCTCAATGACGCTATAGTTATCAATCTCTTGCACCAAGCGCTCCCGTGAGCGGCTAACCAATATACCTTGCTCTTCTAGTGGCGATAATAGCTTTATCAGCCCCACCACGTCATCGATATCAGCGCGGCGAATCTCTTCATAAGGATCATGGCTAATCAAGGTACCAGAACCATCACGGGTGAATAGCTCTTCAAGTAGCGCACCGTTTTTAGCATAAGAGATAATATGAGTGCGATGAACGCCTTGGCGACAAGCATTACTGGCACAGCTTAAAAAGTAATTAATCTCACAATTGAGATCACGGTCACGTAAGAAGCGATCGACCTCATTTGGAATCATCTCACGTAATAAACGATCATTGTGATTAATACCCACTTCTTCGCCCAAGAAAATAAGCTTATCTGCACCAAGCGCTACGGCTGCACTAAGGGCGACATCTTCAGCGAGCAAGTTGAAAACTTCACCGGTTGCCGAATAGCCCATAGAGCCTAGAATCACAATATGATCGTGTAGTAAGTTATTTTTAATCGCTTCAACGTCGATAGAGCGTACTTCGCCTGTCATCTGGTAATCAACGCCATCACGGATACCATAAGGACGCGCAGTCACAAAATTACCCGAAACTGCATCAAT
Organism: Psychrobacter arcticus 273-4; assembly: GCF_000012305.1. Classification (NCBI taxonomy): domain Bacteria; kingdom Pseudomonadati; phylum Pseudomonadota; class Gammaproteobacteria; order Moraxellales; family Moraxellaceae; genus Psychrobacter; species Psychrobacter arcticus. Next base: position 2,569,614 of record NC_007204.1, on the reverse strand, counting down.
ACGTGAGCCATACATAGGTGAGTTTGCAAGCCCCATCGATAGCTGTGCTTCAATCTGCAAGCGAATAGCACCAACCGCTTGTAATATAGAAGGCATCGCGACACGAGGTGTCACACGAATGTCTTGATGCAGTGGCGATTCAATATCAGCATCTTTGAGGTTTTTTTCGATTTGTGGTCGCGCCCCATGCACCAATACCAGCTTGATACCCAAGCTATGCAATAAAGCAAAGTCATGAATCAGTGTACTAAAATTTGGATGATTGACCGCCTCACCACCAAACATAATCACGAACGTTTTGCCGCGATGCGTATTGATATAGGGGGCAGAATTACGGAACCAATGGACGTATTCAGGGTTAATCTGGGGCATGGCGCTAGTAGTCATAGTGGGAGCAATAGTCGTTAGAATAAGAAAAAAGGCGTGACAGAAAATGCCTGTCGCTAAAGGGACACTAAAGATTTACCATAGCAAAAAACGCCGTTATGAGCTATCTTTTATTTCAGTAGCGTCAAAGAGTTTTTACAGCAGATTAACGATATACACAACCTCAACACAGGGTTAATGTACGTATAAATGCTTTTTGTTATGCTAGGCGCTATTGCTTTACCGATAGCTTACGCAGATAATCGATAAAAATAATAATGTTTAAAAGTTAACATGACTGAGTGTGACCATATATGATGGTAAATTGCTTATTGTACTATATTTTTAAAAATCATTAAGTTTTACCGGCTTTGTTTTACCGATACATTAACTAGGGATAATGAATGTCATGAAGAAAAGTAACCATTTTGCGAATCCATTCAGTGCATGGAGCGGACATCGCTTGTTTCATGTTGTCGCCGGTACGCTCGTTGGCGTCATGGCTGTCACCCAAGCATCAGCGATGTTGCCCACACCAGAACAAGCGGTTGATAATTCAGTAGCTGTTCAGTCAAACTTTAATAAAAACAGCCAGTCAAATGCGCAAGCGGTCAACAGTAGAATAACAGCATCATTGATTAGTGTTGATGCCAATGGTGAAGAAGTGCTGGTTCCTGTGGATGCAAATACGCGTTTACAGTCAGGTAATGTCCTAGAGTATCAAGGCTATTTTACCAATACCAATGCTGATCGTGTTCGTAAAATGACAGTGACAATGAGCATCCCTGAACAAGTAGAATTGCTGCGCGCCGTCTCTCCTGATTTTCCTTACGGTAGTGCGGATGGCAATACTTTTGCTCGTATGCCGTTACGCGGAAAAATTGACAATCAGCTGCAAGAAATTCCTTTAAAATTCTATAAAGCAGTACGCTGGGATTTGGAAGGCGTTGGTCTTAATGACACAGTCGCCGTAAAATACCGTGCACGTGTTAAATAGGTTCATGCTTTAATATTTGCTTTATCAAAAGAGCACCGCAGTGATTACTGTGGTGCTTTTTTATCGCCAATTTTTTAATGTCTGTATTTAGTAGCATGCTTTTTATAGCTACTTTTTATAGCTACTTTCTATCTATAGTTGAAATACTTTACAGTCGCTACCGTATTGCTGGTGTAAATTTTTTGCAGCCTCTGTCTGCGTAGGCACAGCAAGCAAGAAAAATTTGCACCAGCAGTAGGTGTTGTATCGATATTACTTTTCACCGACTATATAAATCAAAGAGTAGCGTATTTACTCTTAGATTTTTCGTTAATAAGTTGCTTAATGGCGTTAATCTGGGCGGTAGTGGCTTGCGAGCCAGCAGCAATCAAGGTGCTACGTTGGCTGGTATCTAGTGAGCTGTTATGACCGATATTGGGGATAATCACAATATCAGCACGATCACGTTCATGGCGCATCAGTAGGGCACGATTGATGCTTGATTGTTTAGAGATACTAGACACGTTAGAAACGACATTGTTTTCAAGAAATCCCCAAAAACTGGTTAATGAATTAATGGTCGGTTTTTGGTTGATAGTGGATGTATTAGCGTTAGCAGCAGTCACATCAACGGCGATGATAATATCAGCACCCAAATCACGGGCGCTATCAACCGGCACTAAACTGACCACGCCGCCATCGATATATTTTTTGCCGACTTTTTCAGGGACACGCGGCGCAATAAAAATATTTGGCACACTGCAAGATGCTTGCACGGCAAGTCCTGCATCACCCGTGGTAAAAACGGCTTTTTTTAGCGTGTTTTTTTCAGCGGCAATGGCCGCAAAGGAGATAGGGAAATTTTCTATCGGACGTTTTGCTACTTTAGCATTGATAAAGTTTTTAAGTTTAATACCTTCGATAAATCCTTGGTTGGATAGGGTAAAGTCTGTCAATTCGCTATCAGTGGTTGTCAGTGCTAGGCGCTCAAGCTGCTTTGCAGTATAGCCGCTTGCGTACAAGCTACCCACCAAACTACCGACACTGGTGCCAACGACCAACGTCGGTGTAATGCCGTTTGCTTCTAGCGCCTTAATGACGCCTACATGAGCAAAACCTTTGGCACCGCCACCGCCCAACACTAAGGCTACCGTGGGTTTATGGGTCACTACTGGTGCAGTGGTTGATATGGGCTTCAGACTATTGCAAGCGCTCATCGATAGCCCAAATACGATAAGTGTACTCACACGTGCTACTGTTAAATGAGGCAAGTATTGATATGGGAGCGCAGGAGTAGACATAAAAATTACCTTAAATAATCGCCATAATTTAGCAAAGAAGTCATTAGTGATGGCGATTATATCAATCGCTTATTTGCCTTTATCGCTTTGTGCGGCAGTATTACTAAATAGCTCATTATAAGCAATGGCATTGTCAGTTATAATCGTGATGGCTTAGTATTTTATGAGATATCGTTTAGTCTACTTAGAAAGAGTCACTCATATCATTAGCCCGCTATCATTTTTAAATTGAATTGCCTATATCTTACCCCACTCTCAACTTGAAATAAGCAATTCAAACTGAAGTGGCGGGTTACCAAGTTTTTTGTTGAGTACAAAGCATAGATTATGTGACAGAATTTTACGAATCAATCGATGAGACAAATGCCATAAATCTCTTGCTCGTACCCTTTGTATATTAAATCGTTCTGATAGCTGACCAATGACTGTTTCAACGATACGGCGGGCTTTCATTAGCCGTTTTACCACAGGTTTGGGTCTATCCTCTTTCATGTTAGCTCTGAGTGGCGTTTGTAAATCCACTCCTTGAGCGTCGTAGTACTGAGTGAGACTAGGGCTGATATACCCTTTATCAGCGCCGAGCAAACCATAGATATTGTCAGTAATATCAGGCGCAACCGCTCTTTCATCAACATTGGCAGGAGCAAAGGTAAAGCCTTTAATCATGCCCGATAAGTTAACAAGCAAATGTCCTTCAAAGCCATAGTACCTCTCTTGCTTAGCCGCACAGTAGCTAAAAGCCGCTAAGTCTTGATAGTTTTTATGCCGATAAGCGCGTCCATAATGACAGACGGGTATCGGAAAACCATCCATAAAATGGATGTTGTCACGGCCCTCAAGTTGACTGACGTTATCTTGTATCCGCTGTTTGACTTGCCACAGATTCGCGCAATGCTTTGCGAAGTTAGGATATGAGCCTATGGCTGGAAACCAGGCTTGCCAGTGCTGGGTAAAATATTGCCAAATCTGTTTGTCTTGATCAAGGTTTAAAAATTCACCGACCAGTTCCATGCAAATGATCTCAGGATCACTCAGCTTTGGCGCGTAACCTGCACCTCGCAAGGGTTCAGTAACGACTATTTTGTAATATTGCTCTACCATTAAATAGATATTGATGATAAATTCGTCTATGGGCATCTCATGACTCCGTTGTATTCTTGGTCGAAAACAATAGATTAGTGAGATGCTCTTCTTTTTTCAATCACTTTCGAAGTTGAGAGTGGGGTATATCTTATAAGATAGTACGGGTTTTTGAAATCATACCGCCCAGTCTATAAGACTTTACATTAACTCTGTTAGGATTTTTGATGCCCACATCGCTTAGCCCTATGTCAGCTCATTCATCAGATTCTGTGTTGGACAGTGCAGCAAAACATGCAAGCTCTGATAAGGCCGCCTCGGCACTTGATTTACCAGTGACGGCGCTGGCCGGTGTGGGTCCAAAAGTAGTAGAGCAATTGACCCAGCTGGGTATCAATCGTATCTTTGATTTGTTGCTGCATCTGCCACGTGATTACGAAGATCGCAGTCGCTTGGTATCAATAGGCGATGTTGGTCACGGGCAAGCGGCTTTAATTACAGGGCGAGTAGTACATGTCGATACCAATCGTAGTGGCATGACAGTGATAGTAGATGATGATACCGGTACGATATCGCTACGCTTTTTTAAGGTCTATCGCGGTCTTGCGCAAACAATGAGTGTCGGCACACATCTGCAACTGTTTGGCGAAGTCAAAGTCAGCCGCTATGGCAAGCAGATACATCATCCTGAATATCAGATTATCAGTAGTAATGAAGCCATCGTAAACACGGGTTTAGAGCCGATTTATCCCAGTGTCAAAGGTTTACATCAAAACAAGCTGCGCACCTTAATCAAGCTTGCGCTGCAAACGGTTCGCAGTCAGGGTTTGCCGATGACCTTGTTTACGCCTGAGGATTTTTCAGTGGTGGCAGATTTGCCATTAGCGCCTTTTGAACTTGCTAAATTGTCCGTTGCAGAAACCGATTATCCAGAAGATATATTCTCCACACTCGCACGTAGTGTGCCTGACAATAGTTTTAGTGATAGCAGTTTTAGTGATAGCAGTGTTAGTGATAGCAGTAATAACAGCGTCAATAGAGCTGAGTCCTCTATTTATCATAGTCAAAATAATACCAATAATAATGCCAATTTAGACGCTATGAGCATGGCTAATAATGTCTATAACCTGACGATATTTGAAGCGTTGGTCTTACTGCATACGCCGCCCACTTATACTGACACTGGTCGACAATATCAGCTGCTGACGCAATTAAGCGCCCGCACGCATGCTGCCTGTCAACGTTTAATCATTGAGGAGTTAACCGCTCACCAGCTCAGCTTATTATATCGTCGTCAGCAATTACATAAGCATAAAGCGCCAAAATGTGCTGTCCAAAGTCCATTGGCAGATAAATTATTTGGTGCGCTGCCATTTGACTTAACGGGTGCGCAGAAAAGGGTGATGCAGGATATTACCGCTGATATGGCGACCTCGATACCGATGCTTAGGTTGGTACAAGGCGATGTCGGCGCTGGTAAAACATTGGTTGCAGCGGGCGCGGCGGGTTATGCACTAGATAGTGGCTGGCAAGTCGCTGTCATGGCACCGACGGAGATTTTAGCAGAACAGCATTTGGTTAATTTCAAAAACTGGTTTGAGCCGTTAGGTATTGGCGTTGGCTGGCTTGCTGGTAAGCAAACGGCGAAGCAGCGCCGCGAAGCGTTAGAGGCGGTGAGCGAGAATACCGTACAAATCGTTGTTGGAACACATGCCTTATTCCAAGAGCAGGTAAAATTTGCCAAATTGGGACTGGTCATTATCGATGAACAGCATCGCTTTGGTGTCGAACAACGTATGGCGTTGACCAATAAAGGCGTGGCTGGCAGCACGCCGCACCAGCTGATTATGACCGCAACACCGATCCCGCGCACGCTGGCGATGAGTGTCTATGGCGATATGGATACTTCTATTATCGATGAGTTGCCACCAGGGCGCACACCGATTACTACCGTAACGATTGACCGCAACCGCCGTAACGACGTGATCGAACGCATTGCGGTCAATTGTGAAGCTGGCAGACAAGCGTATTGGGTATGCTCGCTGGTGGAGGAATCGAGCGTGCTAGATGCGCAAGCTGCCGAGGCGACTTATGAAGATTTGAGTGAGCGCTTAGATATCCGTATTGGGTTGGTGCATGGCAAAATGAAAGGTGCTGATAAACAAGCCATTATGCAAGCGTTTAAAGCTGGGCAACTTGATTTGTTGATAGCCACCACAGTAATCGAAGTGGGTGTCGATGTGCCAAATGCTTCACTTATGGTTATTGAAAATGCAGAGCGCTTGGGTCTGTCGCAATTGCACCAGTTACGCGGGCGCGTCGGACGTGGTTCAACCAAAAGCTATTGCGTGCTGCTGTACCAGAAACCCTTATCGGAGACAGGTACTGAACGCTTAAATGTATTGCGTGATAGTACCGATGGTTTTGTGATTGCACAAAAAGATTTAGAGCTGCGAGGCCCTGGTGAGCTGCTTGGCAAACGTCAAACGGGTAACGTTGGTTATTATTTGGCAGATCTTATTCGAGACGAGCAGTTATTTGCCATTGCGCAGCGTTTGGCGAAGCATTTGATCGCAGATCCTGCACGAAAAATCGATGTCAGCCAACTTATCCATCGCTGGATGCCAGAGGCCAGTCGCTATACCAATGCCTAAAAAAGTGCCTAAGATGATTTGGTGAGTAGTACTTAAATTGCGCATGAACAACAAATAAAAAAAGAGGACAGCAAATGCCATCCTCTTTTGTACGTTTAACAAATTCGTATATTTCAACATAAAAATTATTTAGACTTTGTCTCACTCTTAGATTTTTTCTCAGGTTTCTCGGGTTTCTCTTTTTTTGCTTTTTTTAGATCCTTTTTAAGATTTTTAAGGTTTTTATTTTGGTCTTTGATATTTGCCTTGGCTTCTTTTATTTCTTGCTTTAGCGCTTTTACTTTTTCTTTATTAGCCATGATGGACTCCTTGATTTATGATTTAAAGTGCTGGGTATTCAGCGTCTTAACATCAATATACAGGCAAAGTTAATGGACTAATCCCACCATTATTATGATGTCATTGAGTGAATGATGTCATGAGTTAATAGTATCAAACCAACCTAAGAACACCAGCAATACCGTAGAGACTTTAAAGTATTTCAACTATAGAGACCGATTATGAGTGATCTGCAAGACCTTAATGATAAGCAAGTGTCTAATCCTACACCTGAGCCTGAGCTGCCGCCTTATCGCAATCCTGATATGCCCAAGCATAAACCTTCGTCAAAGCTGCCTGTGTGGCTATTGCCTGTGCTGGTAGCAGTGCTGGTTATTGGTGTGCTGCTAGGAAAGTATTGGGGTGGTAATGACTCGACTACAGATGAGTCAACCGTTATCGCTGGGACTCAAAGTAATATGGCGCCTACTAATGTAGACAATGACCAAGCTGTCTTGTCAGTTGAAACAGTGCAGCCTAGTCAAGATAGTGTCGGCAACACGCTAACAGCTGACGGTACGATTAGTGCCAAAGATATTGCAAATGTCAGTGCTAAGATCAATGGGGTAGCGATTGAACGGGTATTGGTTGAAGAAGGTTCGCGTGTTAAAGCCGGTCAAGTTTTAGCGATATTTGATACCGATGCCATGGAGCAACAGGTCTTGCAAGCAGAAGCAGATGTGGCCGAAGCCGAAGCTACGCTTGCTAATGCCAGCGCGGATGCGGCACGTGTGCTACCGCTAATTGATATAGATGCCATTAGTAAACAAGAAGCGGACCGTTACCGTACTTCAAGAATACGCGCAGCAGCTGCCTTGCAAGCATCAAAAGCTCGCCTAAGCAATCAGCGCTTAACCCTTGAGAATGCTAAAGTCGTTGCGCCAGTGAGTGGGGTAATCAGTGACAAGATAGCTGAGGTCGGTATGGTCGCAGGTGGTGAGCCACTATTTACGATTATTAAAGGTGGTATTTTAGAGTGGCGTGCTGATATCGATCCCAAGTTAATCGGTGATGTAAACCTTGGTACGCCTGTTAAAGTCAGCTTGCCAAGGGATCAGTCGGTGATGGGGCAGGTGAGTCGTATCGCTCCGACAGCGGATAATAACCGGCAAATTACTATCTATGCGAGCTTAGATGCTAATTCTGCAGCGCGTGCGGGTATGTATCAAACCGGTGAGTTTTTGCTCGGTAGCGAGCGCATGCAAACGGTGCCCAATAGCGTCGTTGTCAGCAATGACGGCTATGATTATGTGATGCTAGTGACGGATATCAAAACCCAGAATGACAAAACGGTTGGACGTATTCAACAGCAGCGCGTGACCCTAGGAGATCGTATTGGGGACAGTGTCGTACTTGCAGAGCCTTTGCCAAACGATATTAGATTGGTCAAGCAAGGCGGTAGTTTTTTAAATGATGGTGACTTGGTACGCATTGTGGAAAATAGAGCTGTGCAGGCAACACCATGAATATGAATGTATCTACCTATTCAATTAAAAATCCACTTGTTGCGATTTTATTATTTGTCTTACTAACACTCGGCGGTTTGTTTGGCTTTCAACAGATGAAAGTGCAGCAGTTCCCTGATATTGATTTACCAGCGGTCGTAGTGACGGTTACTTTGCCCGGAGCCGCACCGTCGCAGCTCGAAAATGATGTCGCTAAAAAGATTGAAAATAGGCTGACTAGTATTGAAGGTATTAAGCACATTCGTACTACCTTACAAACCGGTGCAGCTACTATCGCTACTGAGTTTGTATTAGAAAAAGACATTCAAGAAGCGATGGATGATGTACGCTCAGCAGTCGGTGAGGTACGTGGAGACTTACCCGCAGCCGCGAATGATCCTATTATTACCAAGGTCTCAACAGCAGGATTTCCAGTAGTCACGTATTCAGTGACTGGAAATAATATGAGTGTTGAGGACTTATCCTGGTTCGTTGATGACACTATTACCAAGCGCTTATCTGATATCCAAGGGGTAAGCGCTATCAGTCGTATTGGTGGTCTTGAGCGTGAGATTACCGTTGCCGCTGACCCTATCGTGCTCAGTGGCTTGCAACTCTCTATCCCTCAATTATCTCAGCAGATCGCCGGTATTCAGCAAGACAGCGCAGGCGGAGAAGCCGAAGTTGGCAATACTACCCAAACCATTCGAGTGTTGGGAGCAGTAGAGCGCGCTCGCGAGCTTAACGATTTGCAGATAGCTGTACCTACTGGAGGCACGCAAGCGTTAGGGCGTATGGCTGAAGTAACGGATGGTGCGGCTAATCCTAGCTCTGTTGCCAAGCTAGATGGCGAAACAGTCGTTGCATTCAACATCACCCGCTCACGCGGTGCTAGTGAAGTTGAAGTTACCAAGAGAGTGGATGAAGCACTGGCGCAGTTAAGTGCTGAGATGAGTAATATTGAGGTCGAGAAAGTCTACGACCGTGCTACCCCAGTGGCAGAAGATTATGAGTCTTCATTACGCATGTTGATTGAGGGCGGTATTTTAGCAGTCGTGGTGGTGTTCTTATTCTTACGCAATATTCGCGCTACTATCGTTGCCGCTGTGGCATTGCCTTTGTCGGTCATTCCTACCTTTTTGGGGATGTATCTGTTTGATTTCAGCCTCAATATCATCTCATTATTGGCGTTATCCTTGGTCATCGGTGTGCTGGTCGATGACGCTATCGTTGAGGTCGAAAACATTATTCGCCATTTACGGATGGGTAAGACGCCTTATGAAGCGGCGATGGAAGCTGCTGACGAAATCGGTCTTGCGGTTATTGCCACTACCTTTACCTTGATTGCAGTATTTTTACCTACAGCCTTTATGGGCGGTGTAGTTGGGCAGTTCTTCCGCCAATTTGGCTGGACAGCAGCGATGGCTATTTTTGCCTCGCTGTTGGTAGCACGTTTAATTACGCCCATGATGGCGGCCTACATTTTGCGACCAGAAAAACAGCGGGTCGAAAAGCAAAGCGCATTGATGACATGGTATTTAAAGATAGTATCGTGGACACTTCATCATCGCTGGTTAACCATGGGCGCCACCTTGTTATTATTTGTAGGGTCATTAGCTTTGGTGCAGCTGCTACCAACCTCGTTTATTCCTGATAATGACATCGACCAAACGCGAGTAGGCATTGAGCTGACCCCTGATGTTGAACTCGAAGATACCGAACGGGTAACGGCATTAGCACGTGAACGCATTCTAGCTCTGCCTGAGGTAACTCATGTTTTCTCCTCAGTTGGGCAGGCGCAAGAAGCAATGGGGCCAAACTCTAGTAGTGGAAGCGGTGGCGCAAAAAATATCGCCAGTCTAGATATCGTCCTCGCCCCACGTGCCGAACGTATCTCTAAAAAAGAGATCGAGCAACAGATTAGTGCCATATTGACAGAAGTGCCCAGTGCACGCTTTACGGTAGGGCTATCGAGTGGCGGTGAGACGGGATATAGCTTTTCATTGACCAGTACCAATCCGCAAGTGCTAGAACAGACCGCGCAACAAATCATGACGGATATCCGCGCACTACAGATTGCAGGCGCTGTCACCAGTGATCGCAGCTTACCGCAACAAGAGCTGACCGTGACCCCTGATCGGCTAGCGATGGCAGATAAAGGTGTCACCACACAAGATATCGCAACCACCTTACGGATAGCGACAGTGGGTGATTATGAACAACGTCTGTCCAAGCTGAATTTGGATACGCGGCAGATTCCTATTGTGGTGCGCTTACCCGATGTGGCCAAACAAAACGTCAATCAGTTAGAAGGGTTGTATGTGCCTAGTACACGCCCAGCCGGTCAAGGCGTACGAGTCGGCGAAGTCGCTGATCTCAATTTTGGCACAGGTCCAGCACAAATCAGCCGTCTCGATCGTGAACGCTCAATTACTGTTACGGTGCAGCCTGGTGCTGGCGAGCTTGGTGATTTGGTAGAAGCGGTTAAAAATACCCCTACTATGCAGCAACTACCAGCCTCTATTACGATGATTGCACAGGGTCAAGCGGAAAACATGGCTGAGCTATTTAGCGGTTTTGTCATTGCCATGTCCGTAGGTATTATCTGTATCTTAGGCGTCTTAATTCTACTGTTTGGTAAGCTTTTACAGCCTTTTACTATTTTGATGGCACTGCCACTATCGATAGGCGGTGCATTCGTGGGTTTGGTCATTACGAGCAGTAGCCTATCGATGCCTTCGATGATTGGTTTTATTATGCTAATGGGTATCGCCACCAAAAACTCTATTTTACTAGTGGACTATGCCATTATTGCGCAGCGCCGTGGGTTGGAACGTTTTGAGGCAATTATAGATGCATGTCGCAAGCGCGCCCGTCCTATCATTATGACTACTATTGCAATGGGTGCTGGCATGTTGCCGCTCGTATTTGGCTGGGGTGATGCTGATCCTACTTTCAGACGCCCGATGGCTGCTGCTGTGTTAGGTGGTCTGGTAACCTCGACGCTATTAAGTTTGGTCGTGATTCCAGTCGTATATACTTTGATGGATGACTTGTCAGGGTGGTTTGCTAAATGGTTGATTCCGCACGGTAAAGACAACGACAGTCCGGCTGCTGATAAGTTATAGTAAGCACAAAAAAGGCCATGCTATAAAATGAACTGACCCCCATAAGTTGGACACACCTTATGGGGTATTTTTATGGTTTTTATTACGCCACTATAATGCTGCTACCCCAAATAATCTTCCAATCAATGATGTTGCGACCATCGCTAACACACCCCAAATCACTACTCTAGCAGTAGCAGGAATAACAGGTGCACCGCCCAAGCGAGCAGATATTATCCCAAGTAGTGCTAAGCCTACTATGGTCAAAGATGACAACGACCAGACCAATGATTGCACTGGCAATAACAAAATACCAATAATCGGTAATATGGCGCCAGCAATGAATGATAATCCAGAAGCAACTGAGGCATGAATCGGCTTAGCTTGACTCAGATCTGTCAAACCAATCTCATCTCGGGCGTGTGCCTCAAGTGCATCATGCTGAGTCAAAGCGACAGCAACTTGATGCGCTAAGACATGATCAAGTCCACGTGTTTCATAAATTTTAGTCAGCTCGTTGAGCTCGTGCTCAGCGTTATGAGTCAGTTCATGCAACTCTTTATCCAGATCAGCTTTTTCGGTATCTGCTTGAGACGATACTGAAATATACTCACCAGCTGCCATCGATAGAGCGCCTGCGGTTAACGCAGCCATCCCTGTTAATAGCAATGTCTGACTACTTATACTTGCTGCAGCGACACCGACTAATAAACTCGCGGTTGAAATCAATCCATCATTGGCGCCAAGTACTGCTGCCCTGAGCCAATGATTGCGATTACTTAGATGAGCTTCGTCGTGAATAGAATGATGCATAGAGAGCCTCAAATGACATAGTGATGAATGTGAATATAGCAGTGTAGCCTATAATGACATACCATTTCATACAACTTAACCGACGGTCACTTAGCTTGTTTTAGCGCCACTAATCGATAAGTTATCAGTAAAAAGACCAACGTTTGACTACCCGCATAAAATAATAATAAAGGCAGCGCTCGACTGTCTGACCCCACCATAAAGACATGAATACTGATGAACATATAAGAAAAAAAGGTCAAAAAGTGTAGCCAGCGCCATGCTGATTGCCCAATATACTGCTTAATATAAAAACTAAAAGCACAGATAAATAAGAGCCAAAACCCCAGCTGCCCCAATGCCACGCCCACGCGCTCAGTCTGAAAACCAAAAGGTAATAAAATCTGCCATATATTAAGATTTAGGTAATTATCTGCTAATAAAATACCGGCATGAAAAGCTGCAAAGCCTACGGCAATTAGGCTTAAATACTGATGCAAAGCAAATACCCTAGCTGCATTAACATGCTTGCCTAAACGCGTACTCAATAACAAGCCAAAAACAACTGCTAACCAAAATAAACTATAGGCGACAACACCACTTGCCCGTGATAAATACCAAAAATGCTTATCCGTGGTGGTCAGTAGCTGAGAGGCAGTCTCTCCCCATATCAATAGCGCACAGCTGCCGATGCCAATAGCCATACTCAAAATTAAGCCAATCCATAGCACCTGAGTGATAAGCGCCGTGTTGGAAGCGGTATGTCTGTTGGCAGGATTATCGGTGTGCATAGCTAGGCTCCTATCAATGTATCTATAGTTGAAATACTTTAAAGTCGCTACAGTATTGCTGGTGTAAATTTTTTGCAGCCTCTGTCTGCGTAGGCACAGCAAGCAAGAAAAATTTGCACCAGCAGTACGTGTTGTATCGATATTACTTTTCACCGACTATAGCGTGATTATTTAAATGCTCATGACGTTTGATTTGACTACATTTGGCTGCAATAAATGGGGTCGAATGGCAGAGGTCGCCATCACTTTGTTATCAGTATCTATTAACAGCGCCGCAATATGGTATTTGTTGAGCCACGCCATGGCCACTTTAACACCAAGAAGCAGGCAGTATTTAGCGTACACCTCTGCTGTCATCGTATCTGTAGCCAGTACCGTTGCAGTTAGGACATCACTGGTTACTGGACGAGAATCATGAGGGTGGATTAAATGATGTTGCCAGCGGCCGTCATGCCACCAGCGACGATAGTCTTGCCCAGATGTGGCGACAGCCCCAGAGCTGAGCTTGAGGATCGCGACATCTTCATCATTTTGAACGTGCTTACTATTAGCAAAGTAAGGCTTAGCAACAGCGACTCCCCAAGTAACCGGTTTATCTATTGGGTCTCTTGGAATACCAATCGCGATGTCCCCTCCCATATCAACTAAGCAGGGAATATGCCAGTCATGAACTCGGCTAATATGCTCAGCCAACTGCATGGCGCACCACCCTTTGACATAACCATTCAAATCCAGTGCCATTCCAGTTGGAAGATACACTTGATGCTGTCCATCAGTTAACTGGCGAAGCTGGATACGTCCTATCTGCTGATTGGCATGGTTAGCACTTGTCGTATCTTGCACGTTTGAAGGGGCACTTAAGCCCGTAAAAGGTAATGATGGCATAGATATTTTAGGCAAGGTCTCAAATGAATGCTTATAGCCTGCGGCCCATAGAGGTTGCAATAAGGTTGGTGTCACTAAGCCTTGAGTCTTTAAGACAAAGTGAATGGCGTGCTGTAACACTTCGAATAGCTCTGAACTCACCTCAGACCATTGGTCGCCACGGTTATTAAGTCTCATCAGCTCACTGGTGTCATCAAAACGACTGAAGATATGTTCCCAGTAAGCTAAGCGCTGCTGAACATCGCTTGTCAAAAAAGCGACTTGTTGGTCTATTGTCATCTGTGAATATTGCGCGCTCAGTCTTGTGGTATATAAGCTGATTTGAATGTGACAACCCATTGCAAACAGTTTAATCGTTGCCAGTTGCGGTGTTGTTTGATTGGATGTATTTGTTTTCATTCAAAGCTCTCTCTTTACTAAACATTCAAACTAAATAATCTGTGGTTTTTCTTATTTATTGAGAAGAGCGCGTACGAGCAACAACTCTTATTGCCTCAACCGCTGCGACTTCATTGACCTGTCGCAACTGATTGATATCCACAATGGACGTTGGCATGACTGCCCTCTCACCATTCTCAGAAACAGCTGTACTTATGATGACAGGGCTCACAGGGGCAGTTTCTTTTTCTTGATTGAGTAGTACCAGCCATCCCGCCATAGTACCTGCAATCGAGACAATCATAATGCTACTTTTAAGAGAGGCAAAAGGATCTGCTTTTTTAGCAGTTTTATTGATGGCTTGTGTCGAATGTGACTTGGTATTAGTCATCGTATTCCTCCTCATCATATTGCTGATAGCTCGTAGCGATTAGACGCTCATTCTCTTTATAGTATTTTTCATCGTGTGCTTTGCGGTGCTTATCCTCTTTATGGTCATCATCATCGTCATCAAATCTCTCAGCACGATAGCCATTGGTAGCAACCGGATTCAGTATAGTGCCGACGTTGGCATCAATATAGGTAGTGCCACTGTTTAATAGCACTTCATAAGCGACGGTACCGTTATAATTGATGAGCTCAGGTGAAGCCTGCAATACTGAATTGGGCGCGTCTTGCCGCGCGAGCGCGGTTGCTTGCGTGGCTGTGAGTGCCGCAAAAGGTGCTGGATTGGCAGATGGGGGTGGCGTGAGAGGGTTTGCAACTGCTTTAAAGGACGATAAATAAGAGGATGGAGAGCTAATGTCAGTATTTTCATTCATGGCATTCGCGACTGATAGTGTGGTATCAGCGTTAGGCGACTGGACAGATAAGGCTATGATGCCACCAAAAAATACTAATGAGGTTGCACCAACAGTCAGTAATAAGGGTTTTAAGAGAGGTAGGCTCATAGGATGTACTCCGTATATATTATTAGGGAATACAAGTAGCATACGCAATGAATATTAACTCAAGCTTAAGTCAGTGTCGTTTAATTTTTATCGTTTTTATCAGGTTCTTGATATCGCTTTTTTATTTCTTATCGTTACGATAAAGCCTGTTTCTGGTTGAGAGCGGTTAGCAAACTCTAAAGTCAGACTGTGCAGCTCAGCTATTTGATTGGCGATTGATAGCCCAAGACCGCTACCTAATTGGCTTTGACCTGCTGGACGATAAAAGCGCTCACTTAACCGAGTCAGTTGTTCTGGCTCGACACCAATGCCATTATCGACCACTCTAATGGCATTGGTGTCGAGCTGAAGTTCAATCAAAGCGCCCTCGGGACAATAGCGAATAGCATTGTCTAACAGGTTGCGGATGAGCAGTTTGAATAAAGTTGGATTGATAAGGATGGGTAGAATATCAGCAGGATTGTTACAGTTCACAGTGCGTTTTAATTGAATGCGCTTTTCACGAGCGAGACGGTTGACATCACTCAGCACAATATCTGTAAGCATTAGCCAGTCCGGACTTTCTAATTGCTCAGGGGGTAATTGTTGTTGTGGTTCTATTTTGGCTAAAATCAGCAGTTGTTCTACTAGGTGAGTGGCACGCTCAATGCCATTGCTGATTTTTTGGGTATGATAAAACAGTTGGTTATCGTCTTCTACACCAGACAATGGCAATATCTGCTGCTGCAACAAATCAGCTTGTAATTTTAATGCTGCCAGCGGGCTTCTTAACTCATGCGAAGCATCAGCCGTAAAGCGTTGCTCACGTGCTAGGGTATCCGCGACTTTTACAAATAAGATATTTAAAGCGCTCACTAACGGTTGAATCTCTTTGGGCACGTCTGCTGTGATGGGGCTATCATCTTGCGGTTGACGCTGTTCAAGCTCACTACTAATCTGAGTTAACGGCATAAACCCTCGTCGAATCAACCAAACAACCAAACCCATAAATGCAAATAGCCCAATCAACATAGGCAGCAGTTGTACGGACATGGCATCAACAATCATCTCTTGGCGAGATTTAAGGTTTTGACCGACGGCAATTACCCGACCTTCGTGGTCATGGTCATCATGCACGTAAAATAAACGCCAGCGCTTACTAAAAGGGTTGAGACGCTGATAGGCAGAATCACGCTCTTCTAAAAACCCGTACTGGTCTGGCAAAAAAGCAAATGATTGACCATTTTCATCAGCCATTAATAGGCGTCCTTTTTTATCCCAGATGGCAAAGCCCATATAGTCATCTTCAGCCTCACCCAGATCACCTGATAGCCGCTTGCTTTTTAAATTATAGATTTTGGGCGTATGCTCTTTTTTACTCTCATCTTGCCCATGATTGTCTTTATCGTCATCTTCTTTAGGGGCGACCCCTATTAAGTAACGGGCAACTTGAGTGATTTGGGTGTCATTCATCTCATTAATTTCGTGCCAGAGCTTCCAGGCAATAAAGCTCGAGGTGAGTACCCATAGCAGAGGTAGACCAATCAGTAGCGATGTTAATAGCCGTTGCTGAATACTTTTCATAGGCTCACTCACATATTAGCAGACAAAGTGGAGACGCTAAAAATAGGCATATGAATGACTAACGCTGATTATGGGCTGGATTGAGATAGTAGCCAATACCACGTTTGGTCAAGATAAAATCATTGCCCAGTTTTTTACGTAAATGATGAATATGCACTTCAATGGCATTGCTTTCGATATCTTGTTTCCATCCATATAGCTTATCTTCTAAGCTTGCGCGGCTGTGAATTTGCTTAGGGTGGGTCAGCATTTGCTCTAAGATTGCCACTTCCTTGATGGTTAATTCTACAGTTTTACCTTGATAAGAGACTTGCTGATTATGAGGCTGATAGGCTACTTCGCCATAACGGACTTCAGGTTGACTCCGACCTTGGCTGCGTCTCATCAATGCTTGCAGACGGGCAATAACCTCATCTAATGCAAATGGCTTCACCAAATAATCATCAGCGCCTGCATTGAGTCCTGCCACACGATTGGCAATCGCATCGCGAGCCGTGATAATTAATACAGGCGTATCTATGTGTTTTGCCCGCCAGTTTTTTAGTACGGTCATACCATCACCTTTTGGCAAGGTTAAATCAAGCAGTACCGCATCAAACATGCCGTCTTGCAGCGCCATTTCACCTTGCTTGGCATCACTAAACCAATCCACCATCATGCCATGACTTTTTAAGCCAAGGACAATACCGTCAGCGATGGTGCTATCGTCTTCTATCAATAATATGCGTGCCATATGTGCTCCATCGCTTTACTTATGTCATAGTAGACGGCTTGGCTGTCACCGTTTTTTTGCCCGTTATCATTGACTTAATGAGGTTCTGCCGTTGCCAATAACTCATGGCAATCGCTGCGATGATATGTAGAGGAACAAGCAGATATAAGCTGTTTGCTAATAACCCATGAATCTCTTCAAGTAGGTCTGCATTACCAAGGAGTTCTGCTTCCATCAGATAACCGGTTATTCCTAACCCTATAATCACTGCCCATAACGATAACATCATCATGGCTGCCGGGGGGTTATGACCAAGATGCTGCTCATCAACGCGTCGAACACTTAAATCTGATAGGTGGCGTTTAAGTCGTGTCGGTGTGGGAAAAAAACTCGTAAAACGTGCATAGCGCGTTCCAACCAGACCCCAAAGTAAACGTATGACTACCAGCCCCAAGACGGTATAGCCTACATACTCGTGCAACTCACTGCCGTTTTCGGTAAAGAGTAGATTGGCAATAATACCAGCCGCGACTGTCCAGTGAGTAACTCTTACTAATATATCCCAAACTTTTACTTGCCTAGCTTTAGGGATATTCGGTAAATGTACGGAAGAGTCGTCGCCCCAATCAATTATGTCTTTTTGGCTCATGGTTGTCACTCCCTTAATAATTTGTTTATTTATTGACAATACTAGCTGCTAAAAACTAAAAATCAGCAAGATATCGTAAGCAGACGAGATGTCTTATCACTATTACAACAAACAAATCTTAAGGCGAACTTAGGAAGCTAAAAAAATTAAACATTTAAGCAGCCGCTGGTATGTCATGACATCTTACTTCTACTAGCAAGTATGCATTAAACAAGGGTTTCTTCAGGCGTGCAGCCAATCTTTGACGCTATGGTTTGGATGGCTGACCATGTGGAGGGGTAGTCGCCTGCTGCTTCAATGAGCATGCGAACGGCGCGTTCTTTTATCTCGGGAATGTAGGTTGGTCTTTTCCTCAGGAATATAGTTTCGTGTTTTCATTGTCGTATTCTCTGAGAATATTGAGTCTCCGACAATTCCGGGGCGGTTCAATAATAGTCGAGGAATAAAGATGAATCTTTATTCCTCGCTCACAATAAAAATGTACAATTTAACCAACATTATTCAACAGTAACGCTCTTGGCTAAATTACGTGGCTGATCGACGTCTGTGCCGCGCATCACCGCCACATGATATGACAGCAACTGTACTGGTACGCTATAAACAATCGGCGCAAGCGTCTCGCAAACATCTGGTACATATACCACGTGCAATCTATCTTCTGCAACCATTTGGCTGGATTGGCTCGCAAAAACAAACAGCTCACCATGACGGGCATGTACTTCTTGCATATTGGCTTTTAGCTTATCAAACATACTGTCTTTAGGTGCTAGCACCACGATAGGCATGTCTTTATCAACCAAGGCCAATGGTCCATGCTTAAGCTCTCCTGCCGCATAACCTTCAGCATGAATATAAGAAATTTCTTTCAGCTTTAATGCGCCTTCTAATGCTATTGGGAACTGTAAACCACGACCTAGGAACAAGCAGCTTTTCTTATATTCAAAATGCTCACTCATAACCTTGATAGGCGCGTCGAGGTGCAAGCTGGCATGAAGCTGCCCCGGTAGCTGTTGTAATTGACCAAGCAGCGTGCGCAAGTTTTCATCAGTCATGCGCCGTTGGATGACACCTACCTTTAACAATAATAACATCAATGCCGCAAGCTGAGTGGTAAAGGCTTTGGTAGATGCCACACCAATCTCGGGACCGGCAAGCGTTGGTAAAAATACATCTGTTTCACGTACCAATGATGAGGTCGGCACATTACATAACGCCAGACTAACCAATCCAACAGGCGACTGTTTTTGAATATCACGTAGCGCAGATAAGGTGTCAGCAGTCTCACCTGATTGAGAAATACAAATCACTAATGAGTTATCAATGACGACTGGATTGCGATAACGGAACTCACTGGCAACTTCAACTGAGCAAGGTACACGAATAAGACTCTCAAACCAATATTTTGCGACCAGACCGGAATGATAGCTGGTACCACAAGCGATCACTTGTACGTGCTTAATACCTTTTAATTGTGCTTCATGACGTTGCAAAAAATCATCACGCAGTTTAGTTGGCTCATCGCTATCTAATGCCATCTCGAGAGTACGAGCGACGGCATCTGGCTGCTCGTAGATTTCTTTGAGCATATAATGCTTAAATTCACCCTTGTCCGCATTATGTTGTGCTGCGTCAATCTCATGTATCTGACGCTTGACCTCAACACCATTAGCGTAAACCTGAATGCTACTACGCGTCAATTTGGCAATATCGCCTTCTTCTAGATACATAAAGCGATTCGTCACTGGTAAAAGTGCCAATTGATCGGATGCGATAAAGTTTTCGCCAATACCGACGCCAATCACCAAAGGAGAGCCTAAACGTACCGTAATAAGCTCTTCTGGGCAATCAACATGGATAACACCAAGGGCAAATGCGCCATGTAATAAAGGAATGACAGTGCGAACGGCTTCTAATAAGTCAGGCGTTGCTTTATAGATATCGTTAATGAGATGCGCAACGACTTCGGTATCGGTCTGCGAAGTAAACTCGTACCCTTTGGCAATCAGCGCTTCTTTTAGCTCGGCGTAGTTCTCAACGATACCATTATGTACCACCGCGATTTTGCCTGATACATGCGGATGAGCGTTACGCTGTGCGGGCTCGCCATGAGTCGCCCAACGTGTATGGGCAATACCGATATGACCATCGAAAAACTCTGGGTTGACTGCGACGGCATCGACTAATGCCTGAACTTTACCCACTTGGCGCTCACGATGGAGCGCGCCATCACGAATGACAGTCAGACCAGCAGAATCATAGCCTCTATATTCTAGACGCTTGAGTCCCTCAAGTAAGATATTGGCGATATTACGCTCAGCCACTGCTCCAACTATTCCGCACATAACTATTCCTTAAATTCGATGTTGTAATATGGCAGTACTTTAATATTCGATACATGATAATGTTTGGTTAATCTATAAATATAAATAAGCAGCACCACAAATCATTGTCGTACTGCTTAAGTTTGCTTAGAGCTGTCTTTATTGAACTAACTGTCAAAAGCTGCGGTTATTTTTTAGTGGGGCGCTGAAAGTTATCTTTTTGTGTTTGGCGGGCACGACCAAAGGCTAATGCACTAGCGTCAACGTCTTTGGTAATCACAGAACCCGCAGCAATAGTAGCAGTATCGCCAATGGTTACTGGCGCCACTAAACTTGAGTTAGAGCCAATAAAAGCATGGTCTTCAATAATGGTTTGTGATTTATTCACACCATCATAATTGCAAGTAATCACGCCAGCGCCAACGTTGACACCAGTACCAACAGTGGCATCACCAATATAGCTTAGATGATTAACCTTGCTGCCATGACCGATGGTTGATTTTTTTATTTCGACAAAATTGCCAACTTTGCTGTTGTCAGACAATACGGTCTCAGGACGTAAATGCGCAAAAGGACCAATATCTACACCGGCACCGACTGTCGCCTCATCAATCACACAATAAGGTTTGATATGGCAAGCGTTGCCTATCTGGGAATTTTTGATAACACAGCCGGCTTCGATATAAACGTTGTCACCCAACGTGCAATCGCCTTCAAATACCACACCGACATCGACAAACACGTCCTGACCTACGCTCAAAGTACCGCGGATATCAACACGAGTAGGGTCAGCAAATTGTACGCCAGCTTCTTGTAAGTCAGCGACCAGCTTACCTTGCCATGTACGCTCTAAGCTAGCAAGCTGCTGACGGTTATTCACGCCTTCAATCTCAAAAGTATGCTCAGGCTCAATCGCCGCAATAGTGATGCCATCAGCGACCGCCATTTTGACAATATCAGTCAAATAATATTCTTGTTGCGCATTATCATTCGATAGCTTGGGCAAAAATTTATGTAGCAAGGCATTATCGACGCAGTAAATACCGCTATTAATCTCTTGTATCTGCTGCTCATCGCTACTGGCGTCTTTTTGCTCAATAATGGCTTCAATATTGCCTGCTTTATCACGCTTAATACGACCGAGACCAAATGGATTGTCTACTGTTAGCGTCAGCATAGACACGCCATAAATATTGGCGGCCTGTAGTGTCGCTAAGGTTTGGCAACTCACCAATGGCACATCACCATAGAGAATAAGGCTTTGACCCTCTTTTGGCAAATCAGACAAGGTTACTTTTACCGCATGTCCGGTGCCTAACTGCTCAGTCTGGGCGACCCAAGTAATAGGCAAGTGCGCGTATTGCTCAGCAATGTGCGCTTGCACTTGCTCGCCGCCAAAACCATGCACAATAATGGTGTCATCCACCGTCAGTTGATGACAGGTGTCTAATACGTGACCTAGCAATGACTTGCCAGCCAATGTCTGCAGGACTTTTGGCTTAGCTGACTGCATACGCGTGCCTTTACCAGCAGCGAGGATAATTACCGAAAGAGGAGATATCATAATAGCCCTACAAATGTAACAAAATATAATTTGGAATTATAACGTAAATTGTCATTTAACCAAAACGCTATGTCGTGACCTCTTTGTAAGTCAGCTATCGCTAATAGCAATACTAAATGATGAAAGTTGTTTGGTTATAACTATCTGGTTACAAGATAAAATAAATGCGCGGCTAATGTAAAATTAGAGGATTATATTATAGATAATGACCCAAACTGCCGCCGCCATAATGCCAGCAATAATGTCGTCCAGCATAATACCCAAACCGCCCGCGACTTTTTTGTCCGCCCAGCCAATCGGTGGCGGCTTAATAATATCAAAAAAGCGAAAGAGTATAAAAGCGATAATCAGAGCAATAATAGACGACGTTTGCGTGATATTTTGCCAAAAATTACCGTCAGCAATACCCATATAAGACAGCGGCAGTAGGGTAATCCACATGCCCGCCCATTCATCCCAAACGATATGTGGATCATCATGACCACCCATCAAATCTGAGGTGCGACCACATATCCAAATGCCAATAATGCAAGATAAAAGTGTAATAATCAGAAAAGGCACAAAACCCAAGTTGAGTAGCGGTATCGCGACAATTAAGCCACCAACCGTACCCCAAGTACCGGGTGCACGGCGCGGTAAACCACTGCCCAAGCCGAGACCCAACCAATAAACTGCGCGGTCAAGCATAGTGGCATTGACTGGCAGAGGAGGGCAATCATTGGCTTTACGGATGTCGGGCTTAATAAGGTCGTGATCGGTCATGGGTTAACCTGCAAAATGTTGGTAACCCGTAAGATTGGGCCAAGTAGCAAAGGGTGCGGGATGGGTTGGTGTAACTGGCTGACCTTGATAATAAAGCTCAGGACGTCTATGCGCCACATTATCTGTATTGCTATGGGTGTCACTTGCCAATGCAATCACATCCCCGATATAAGTCACGGGTGTATTGCCAATAGGCGGCTCAATATGAGCAGGCAAGGTAAAAGCCAACTCATAATCATCGCCACCAGCCAATTGACACAATAGTCGCTCAGATAAATCAACGCTAGCTAAGGGGCTGCTAGTCGGTAGGCTGTCCAAATTCAATCGCATCGCTATGTGGCTTTGCTCGCAGATATGTCCAAGATCTTGATACAGACCGTCAGAGATGTCTATCATTGAGCTTGCACCAAGTTTGGCTAGCGCTGTACCTAACTGAATACGTGGCGTTGGCATATGTAGCCGATGCGCAAGCTCAATACCGACAGCATTATCGGGATATCGTAAGGCATAAGCGGCATCACCCAGTGTACCTGAGACATAGACTTTATCTCCGACTTGCGCCCCTGAACGATAGACGGCTGGCGTAGCGGCGGCAAGTAACCCTTGCGCGCTGACACTGAGTATCAAAGTCTCGTTACGAGTGGTATCACCGCCAATAAGGGTCACGCCAAATAACTGACAGGCATGAAATAAACCTTTGGCAAATTCGGTCAGCCACTGCTCATTGGCAAGGCGCTGAGGTAATGCTAATGCCAGTAAAATACTATGCGGCATGGCGCCCATGGCAGCAATATCAGAGATATTAACTGCCACGGCTTTATAGCCAATCGCAAAGGCAAGCTTGTTTACTTGTTCCCAATCGGCACTAAAGTGACGACCTTGAACCAGCGTATCAATGCAGCTGACCAAGCGTGCACCTTGTGGCAATGCTATCACGGCCGCATCATCACCGATGCCTTTTTCGACATCGTTATGCGTCGACTGTGCTGCTTGCATTTGTAAAAATATACGCTCAATCAGCTCAAATTCATTCATGGCTAGTCTTGATTTTTTGCATCAGCATCGTTTAATTCAACGCTTTCTGAAGCATCTTCTTTTACATCAATATTTTTTATATCAACGCCTTTTATATCCACATCAACGCTATTCGAGTCAAGCAATTCGACCTCTGCTAAAGATGTAGTATTGTCATTAACGTCATTGCTAGCAGGGACGTTTTCTTCTACCGGCTGATGATTAACGATGTTTTCGGCACTAGCGGCAAACGCATTCGCTTTATCAGCGATAACCGGTTCGATGCTAGCAGGTTTAATAATGCTTTCCTCAACCATGTTTTGAGCATCGTTCTGCTTACTAGCCTTGTAATCACTGATATTTGCCAGGGCTTTACTGGCGCTATTACGTTTAACGCTGGTGTTATTGGCACTGATACGAGGCTTATTTGATGCCGTTGGTTTTTCTGCAACGGTAGTCGTATCAATGTCGGCATTGTTATTTGTACTGTTATCAGTTTTGAGCGCAGGCTTAGCTGCCGCTTTTTGTGAGGTGCGTAGATTGGCTTTACTGTCCGCTTCTATTTCGGGAGCGCGTAGCTCAACTGCCATTCTATCCAATACGGCATTAATCAGTTTGTGCGCATCGGTCGCGCCAAAATGATTGTTCAGCTTCATGGCTTCATCAAGCACGACTTTATACGGAATCTCTAAGCGGTTTTGTAGCTCGTAAGCACCAATTAAAAGAATGGCGTGCTCGACGGTATCAAGTTTATTGATTTCACGGTCGAGCTGCTGAGTAATCAGTGTGTTTAGAGCGTCAATCTGTTCTGGAATATCGCGCATCATTTCATGATAGTAGCCGATATGTACGGTATGCATGGCATTGGTCGCGCGTGTACGGGCAGCGATATCATGCGGCGCATTGGCCTTCCAACCAAGTTTACCATCGATATCAAAACGGCGGTCAGTGACCAGCCATTCGTATAGACCTTGCATGGCAAAGCGACGCGCCTTGCGGATAGCTGTGTGACTGGTCTTATAAGAAGACTCACTCATATCAAAGGTTTGATCACCCGCACTGCTGCTCGCGATGCGCGTGGCTTCAGCTTGTTGGTCATTGATTTGTGCGGTTTGTGCAGCGCTAATAGCGCGCTTGAGTTGGTCAGTCATAGGGGGTCTATACCTAGTTTTTAAGATAATAAGTTTGAAAATAAGATGTTAAATAGTGGTCGACTGGCAAATGTTGCCAGTCAGTTTTAAATACTTATAATACGTTTATTGAGGCTATGGTCACACCATCGCCTCAATTCAGATAATAAACAATAGTATTTATAGTCGGTGAAAAGTAATATCGATACAACACGTACTACTGGTGCAAATTTTTCTTGCTTGCTGTGCCTACGCAGACAGAGGCTGCAAAAAAATTACACCAGCAATACGGTAGCGACTTTAAAGTATTTCAACTATAGTATTTACAGGCGAATCAATACGATTGGCCATTAGCGACTATTAATGAATAATAAAGTTAAGCGTCGTCGCTGCCATCATCAATGTCTAGCTGTGATAGTACCGCAAGCATTTCTAATACAACCATAGCCGCTTCTGAGCCTTTATTGCCGGCTTTAGTACCAGCACGCTCAATCGCTTGCTCGATGCTGTCAGTGGTCAAAACGCCATTTGCTACCGGAATATTATAATCAATGGCAACACTGCTTAAGCCTTTCGCTGATTCGCTGGCGACAAAGTCAAAATGCGGCGTGCTACCACGGATAATCGCACCCAAAGCAACGATCGCATCAAAGCGGTCAGATTCAGCAGCGCGCTGGGCAACCAATGGCAACTCAAATGCACCCGGCACACGAATCACAGTGATGTTACTACCCAATACGCCATGACGAAGCAATGCATCAATCGCGCCATCAACCAATGACTCAACGACAAAACCGTTAAAACGACCGACGACGATGCCGATACGCACGTCTTCGTTTTGATGTAAATTACCATCAATATGAGTGACGTCATTGCGCTGCTGTTGTAGGTTTGACATAAAAAATCCTTTGCTGAATAGGCTATTAATAGAAGTATAAGAATCTAAAGATAATGCTAGGTTCAAGTCACTTATTTAACGGACTAATCATCCGTTAAATAAGCAGTTAAATGAACGAAAACCAAATGATAATAAGCAGTTAGCGCTATGATAACATTTTTTGCAGCTACATTTGTATTTTACCAACGTCTTACAAACGCATTTGTATGCCTTGTGCTGCCATATACGCTTTGGCTTCCTGAACGGTATACTCGCCAAAGTGAAAAATACTGGCAGCAAGGACGGCATCGACACCGCCCTCTAATACCCCTTCGGCTAAATGCTGTAAATTACCGACACCGCCTGAAGCAATGACGGGCACATTCACGCGGCTGGTAATTTGCTTCATAAGCGCTAAATCATAGCCTTTTTTAGTGCCATCGCCATCCATCGAGGTCACCAATAATTCACCGGCGCCAAGTTCAGCCATTTTTCTTGCCCAAGCGACAGCATCAATGCCCGTTGGCTTGCGACCACCGTGGGTAAATATTTCCCAGCGTGGCATGATGATGCCATCAACTTCAATGTCAGCAACGCGCTTAGCATCGATAGCCACGACGATACATTGATTGCCGAATTTTTGCGCCGCTTCACCGACAAACTCAGGGGTAAATACCGCTGCTGAGTTAATGGCCACTTTATCGGCGCCTGCATTAAGCAAATTACGAATATCGGCAATCTTACGTACACCGCCGCCGACGGTTAATGGGACAAATACCGTTTCAGCCATACGCTCAACGGTATGATAGGTGGTATCACGTTCGTCACTAGTCGCAGTAATGTCCAAAAAAGTAATCTCATCGGCGCCTTGTTCGTTGTAGCGTTTCGCCACTTCGACAGGGTCGCCCGCGTCTTTAATATCGACAAATTGTACGCCTTTAACCACGCGACCATTATCAACGTCCAAACAAGGGATGATACGCTTTGCTAACATAGGGTCTTTCACCTTATAATCAATTCATTCTATAAGCGCTAGTCTAGCAAAATCACCGCCATCTCAGGCAGGTTTTCGCAAGATTAATGCGCTTTTAACCAAAGTTTGTGTATAAGCGGTGCAATCGTTGCCATCACCGCCGATATTTATCCTATATAGTTGAAATACTTTAAAGTCGCTACCGTATTGCTGGTGTAATTTTTTTGCAGCCTCTGTCTGCGTAGGCACAGCAAGCAAGAAAAATTTGCACCAGTAGTAGTAGGTGTTGTATCGATATTACTTTTCACCGACTATATATACCTTTTTTTAATTGCCATAAGTGAGATGTCATGTCCGTCTATACCCAGTTAACCGATGACCAATTTTCTGCCTTTTGCCAACGTTTTGGCGTGTCATTCGCGTGTGCCATTCCAATTACCCAAGGTATCAAAAACTCTAACTGGTTTATTCAGACGACTGATGATGTAGATGGCGCGCACTCTTATGTGTTTACGCTATTTGAAGAGCGTCCACTGGAAGACATCGAAAAAATGGCGGTTATCCTCAATCAATTAGATGGTAAATTACCGGTAGCGGCGCCGTTATCATTGGTTGATAGCGCAGAAAAATGCTATGTCATACGTTATGATAATAAAGCCATTACATTGGTACCATGTTTGGCAGGCTCGCATCCACAGCAGACCACGCAAGCGATGTGTCATGAGATTGGCACCGCTTTAGCAATGCTCCATGAGACTTTGCAAGCATTACAGCCAAGCGAACAATACGGCGTGCCGTTATACCCATGGAGCGATGTGCGTGACCGTGAAAGGCAGTTTATGCCAGCTGATGAAGCCAAGTTGATGAGTGATATTTGGCAGTCTTACACAGATTTACCGCTTGCAACCTTGCCAAAAGGCTTATGTCATTTAGATATGTTTGCTGATAATACTTTATGGAACTTATCGTTAAATAATAGCCAAAAAGGCGAAGAGTCTCTGACAGGTCTATTGGACTTTACCGAAGTCAGCGTTGAGCATTATGTAATGGATATTGCTATTACTATTAACGACTTTTGTACCACGTGGGGCGATGCTGAGCAAGGTGAGTCAGTGAATTTTGATCGCAGTAAAATGGCAGCGTTTTTACAAGGCTATGAGTCTAAACGCTCGCTTGGCGCAGATGAAAAACGTGCCTTACCGGTTATGCTGGCAAAAGCGGCCGTTATCTTTTGGCTACTACGTCTCAACGTCATTCATTATAACCGTACCGAAGGGCGTACTGGCGATAACATCATGGTCAAAAACCCTGACTTGATGAAGCGTCTAGCCGCTTATCATTGGTCACACGTTGAAAAAGCGAAAAATACAGTATTTGTATTGCTAGATAACCTGCTAGCGTCTCAGAAAGACATTCAAATAGTGGGTGTTTTTAGCAATATTACTCAAGCTGAACAAGCGCGTGATAAGTTAAGCAATAGCAGTGAGTTCGCAATCAAAGAATACACGGTCGATCAATTGTCGTAAGCATTGCTTATTCATTTATTCTGGTACCAAACTATAAACTATAAGGTGATCTCATGACCGATCAAGTTGATAACTGGCACAAATTGGCACGCTACGATACCAATATCCAAGGTGAGCTACATGCCAATTTGCTACGTAACAATGGTGTTACGGTATCTCTACAACCGCTGAGTGCGATGCCCGGTATGAATTCTGGCATCGTGCTATGGGTGCAAGATACCGATTTGGTACGTGCTCAGCGTATTTTGGATAGTATCGATACGGACGCGGCAAGCTTGCCTGAAACAGACGACGATAACGGCGGTACTCTATAAATGTGTCAACTTTTAGGTATGAACTGTAATATCCCAACCGATATTGGTTTTAGCTTTGCAGGGTTTCGTCGTCGCGGCGGCATGACCGATAGTCACGAAGATGGCTTTGGCATTGCGTTTTTTGAGCGTAGCGACTGTGCTAATAGTGACAGCGCTAATAGTGACAAGTCGGACAATGCCTCGACTGGTTTGCGACTGTTCCATGACAATCGCCCAAGCCATTTATCACCAGTTGCTGATTTGGTTAACAATTATCCTATTAAAGCTATCAATGTTATTGCTCATATTCGTAAAGCTACCCAAGGGCAAAATTGCTTGGCGAATACCCATCCTTTTGTCCGTGAAGTATGGGGTGAGCAGTGGGTATTCGCGCATAATGGGCAGATGAATAGCGAATTTATTAAACGCTGTCAGCGCTTGCAAGACAATGGTAATGCCTCACATTGCCAGCCAGTGGGTTCGACCGACTCTGAAATGGCGTTTTGCTATCTAGTGAACCGTCTTAAAAGCAGCTTTAAAACCCGTCCTGATGACCAAACGCTGTTTAACTTCTTGACCACCCAATGTCGTTATTTATCGGCTAATGGTTTGTTCAATTGCTTAATATCGAATGGTCAATGGCAATTGGCTTATGCCGGCAGCTTATTGTTTTATCTCACGCGAAAAGCGCCATTTGGTGAAGCGAAATTAGCAGATGATGATTTGGCAATTAACTTTGGTGATGTGACCACTGATAAAGATAAAGTGACTATTCTAGTGACTGTGCCATTGACTGAAAATGAAAAATGGCAGCAGCTGGCAGTCAATGAGTGCTTAATCTTTCAAGATGGGGATGTCATTTATAAAGACAGCCCAAGCCAGCGTAAGTTTTTGACGATTGAGGAAGGGGTTGCGATTGCGCGAGCCGTTGGGGCGAGTGTTTAGGGTTAGCGGATAGTTAATATGGGTTAAATATACATGCCGCAACAGCGTTTAAATTTCTCTCCTGACCCACAAATACACGGCTGTTTCTGTGTGACAGACATTGAAACAGTCGGATCTAAAAAGTACCAACTCGCATCACTATTAGCTTTGTTTTTTATTTTTACAAAGGTAGATAATTCATGATGCGCCTGTAATCCATCAGGCGTCTTGAAGTAGGCCTTAAACTCAACCTGAGCGTGGCGTTTACTAAGCTTTGGCGTATGCGCGACGACTTCTAATCCTGCCCAATCTGTCTCTTTTGCCCAATTCTCAATCGCCTTAATATCAAGCAAATCTTGCTGCGCGGGCAAGGTGGTCTTGACGATATATTCTGGTTTTACCAAAACAAAGGCACTATAGCGCGTGCGCATTAGATGCTCAGCAGTGTCTGCCCTTATAGCATCACTATCTTCAACTTCTTGATTATAAAGGCCATCATGATAAGGCTGACAGCAATCCTGATAAAGTAGCGGTGTGCTTACAGCGTTTAATGCAGGATTGATTTGGCAGGGGCAGGTCTGTATGGAAAATAACATGGTTTACTCGAGTGGTTATTCGTTTTTGGTGGCTCTAGACGTTTCAGTTTAGCCAATTTTTTATCATTTCTGGCCAGAGCCCGAGTTTAAGCTGAGCCCACGGCGCTGGATCACGCAGCTGCTGCCAAAAGGCATCAAACGGTGGCGCAAAATAAACCAAAATCGCAAGAATGACATACAGTAACAGATACCACCATTTATCTTTATGCTGATAAAACTTCATAGCCGTGCCCGATGAGCGCTTCATTTTCATGCCCATCAAATTCACACTATATAGCTCGTCCAATGTCAGATGCACAAGCGCACCACCGAATAAAAACAAACCATAAAACCAACTGACGGCTAATGGCAGATGCAGAACATCATAGCTGAAATAGGTTAGCCCAAGCCCCAGTATTGCCATATAGGGTACAGAATGGATGACACCGCGATGCACCGTCATATTAGTAAAAATAGAAAACACCACATAACGCATAGAGCCGTAGCCCGCTAGCCATAAGGCAATGAGCGCCAATAAACTCAGCTCACTACGCCAATGCATCACCAGCCCAAAAGCGAAGATAAATGAGGTGATATTAAAACCAAGCTTAATCGGTGTCGAGTTATCAGAATCCAAATCAGGCAGCAACCCACCGATGGTACCAAGCGCCACACACATCAAAAACCCAAAATCATTAATCAATCCCGCTTTGTAAACCGTTAGACTCATCGTACCACTGACCATGAATGCAACATTTAAGTGGGTGTTAAAATTTGCCATAAAAACTCATTGATAAATAGCGCGCGAAAACATCTATTTCGAGCGGCTCGTTTAGCCGTAAAAAAGCGCTCCATGATACCATAGACAAACCAGTCGTCTAATAGAGATAGTCAATATGACCGCCACTGATTTACCCGCCAAACCCGATTTCGATGCTCCTTCTGATACTGCTTTTAACGGGCAGTCTATATGCGAAAGCAGGCTTGATAACAGCTTCACAGTCATTGACTGGCAAGCACCGTGGCTGTGTCATTTAAACCAGTTAAGCTATATCAGTAAAGCCATCACCCAGCTTAGTGTCTTAAGAGATGACTCTACTCAACCAGATAAAATCAAAAATACACCTGACATTATTGCTAAGGTTTTAAATGCAGGGTTACAGAAGCAGATTGATGGATTACAACAACCATGGCCGCAAACCAAACCGGCGCTGCACAACCAAGCCCAAAGCTTAAAGTTTGTCTCGCAAGATGCGTTGCCAGAAGGCGAGGCGTATGAGAGTTTTATCGCCACGACTGGTAATATTCCGACACGCGATAATCTGCATGACTTGTTTAACGGCAGTATTTGGCTCACTTTCCCCAAAACCAAAGCCTTGCTCAATTACTATCATATGCTTGAGATTGATCAGCAAGGTATTGGTGCCAGTCGCGGGCGTGTCCGCGATACCATCACGCTATTTGATGAGAATGGGGCGATTTTGGTGACAGCAGAGCCTAGTATCGGTGAAGCGTTGGTTGATTTTGATTGGCAAAGGAGTTTGGTAGAGCCACGTGGAAAGTGGGACAAGCCAAAAGAACAGGATGGCGACTCTCAGGCTGCTGTTTATATTTTTGGTCATGCCCTGCTAGAAAAGCTACTACAACCACGTAAGGCATTATGCGCTCATAGTATCGTTATCTATGTGACCCCAGAATTTTTTGCCTTATCGCTAGCTGAGCGTATCTGTTATTTAGATCAAAAGGTTGCTGATTATATGGAGGCGCTATTATCACAACCGGATTTGACACCGCGCAAACTGTCTCCGTTACCTATTTTGGGTGTGCCACACTTTTGGGCTGAAAATGCCAATCTTAGCTTTTATGACGATAGCCAAGTGTTTCGCGGTGGTCGCCGCCATAAAACATAAGTGCGTTCCTTATCGTTAACCCCCTAAAGCATTGTTACGGTTACGATTGTGCCACGATTTGACTACGTCTAGACGTTAACAAAGCACGGTATATTTGTTATGGTAAAAGAAAGTTACTGTTAAACACTGAAGATATGCTTATGTCTTTTGTGAATCTAGCTTTTATTAATATAGTTGAAATACTTTAAAGTCGCTACCGTATTGCTGGTGTAAATTTTTTGTAGCCTCTGTCTGCGTAGGCACAGCAAGCAAGAAAAATTTGCACCAGCAATACGTGTTGTATCGATATTACTTTTCACCGACTATATTTAGCCATCAATTATCAGCATAAATTTATAACGATTTATGTCAAGGATCTATAACAACGATAAGGAAGCTACCATGAGTGATATTTTTAATGTAAAAGATACCATTGCGGTCGATGGCAAGGAATACGCCTATTACAGCTTGCCAAAATTAACCGAAACTCACGAAAACATTAGCAAGCTGCCATTTTGCATGAAAGTCGTTTTAGAGAACTTATTGCGTAATGAAGATGACGGCCAGTCTGTCGGCAAAAACCATATCGAGGCGGTCGCCAATTGGGACGCGGGCGCAGAAGCGTCAAAAGAAATCGCCTTTATGCCAGCCCGTGTTGTCTTGCAAGATTTTACTGGTGTGCCGTCGGTAGTCGATTTGGCAGCGATGCGTGATGCAGTGGTTGAGCTTGGCGGTAACGCTGAGCAGATTAACCCGTTTATTCCAAGTGAATTGGTGGTTGACCACTCTGTACAGGTTGACGCCTATGGTCGCGAAGATGCATTAGACCTAAACGAGAAAATTGAATTTAAACGTAACAACGAGCGTTATGAGTTCTTGCATTGGGGTCGTAATGCGTTTAAAAACTTCGTGGTCGTACCACCAGCAACCGGTATCGTGCATCAGGTTAACTTAGAGTATTTGGCGCGCGTGGTAATGGCTGCTGATGTCGATAATGGTGATGGGGTCGAGCTGACGGCTTATCCTGACACGGTATTTGGTACTGACAGTCATACCACTATGATTAATGGTATTGGCGTGCTTGGTTGGGGTGTGGGCGGTATTGAAGCAGAAGCGGCAATGCTCGGTCAGCCGTCCTCGATGCTGATTCCACAAGTGGTTGGTTTTGAGCTAAAAGGTAAGTTAACCGAAGGTGTCACCGCGACGGACTTAGTATTACGCGTGGTTGAAATGCTACGTGCGCATGGCGTGGTTGGTAAGTTCGTCGAATTCTATGGCGAAGGCTTGCATAGTATGCCACTCGCTGACCGTGCAACGATTGCCAATATGTCACCAGAATATGGTGCAACGTGCGGTATTTTCCCGATTGACCAAATGGCGATTGATTATCTACGTCTATCAGGTCGTGATGAAGCACAAATTGAGCTAGTTGAAAAGTATGCCAAGGCGCAAGGCTTGTGGCACGATGCAGATACCCCAGCGGCGACTTACTCAAGTAAGTTGGAACTAGATTTATCATCGGTACAGCCAGCACTTGCTGGTCCGAACTTGCCACAACAGCGTATCAATTTATCTGATATGCACAAAAAATTTGGTGAAACCTTGACGGCGATGACCAAAGATCGGAAGTCGGAAGTCGAAGGTAAAGTACGCTTTGACCAAGAAGGCGGTGAGCAAGAGCAAGCAAAAACGCTCGCGGCAAAACCCAATCCTTTCTGTGCGGAAGGCAGTACTTATTGCACGGTCAAAATCGAAGACGAAGAGTACAGTTTACGTGATGGTTCTGTCGTTATCGCGGCGATTACTTCTTGTACCAACACCTCAAACCCAGCAGTCATGATTGGCGCAGGTCTGGTTGCCAAAAAAGCCGCTGCAAAAGGTCTGACCGCTAAACCATGGGTCAAGACGTCACTGGCTCCAGGCTCAAAAGTTGTGACTGATTACCTTGAAAAAGCCAAGTTGATGGATGAGCTAGAGAAAATTGGCTTCTATCTAGTTGGCTATGGTTGTACCACTTGTATCGGTAACTCAGGTCCGTTATTAGGGGCAATCGAAGGCGCTATCGAAGAAGGTGATTTGGTTGCCGCAGCTGTACTGTCAGGTAACCGTAACTTTGAAGGTCGTATCCACTCGCATGTCAAAGCGAGCTACTTGGCGTCGCCACCATTAGTGGTTGCTTATGCGCTGGCAGGTACCGTCGATATTGACTTGACGACCCATCCATTAGGTCAGGATCAAGAGGGCAATGATGTCTATCTAAAAGACATCTGGCCAACGTCGGATGAGATTAACGAGCTGATTGCCAATAATATCGACGCGGATATGTTCCGTAAAAACTACGGTGAAGTGTTTGACGGTAGTGCAGCGTGGAATGCCATTAGTTCAGCCGATAGCCAGCTTTATCCATGGAGTGAAGAGTCTACTTATATCAAAAACCCACCGTTCTTTGATGGCATGACTATGGAGCCAGAAGGTATCCCTGATATTGAAGGTGCGCGTATTTTAGGTCTATTCGGTGATTCAATCACCACCGATCATATCTCGCCAGCTGGTAATATTGATGCTGACTCTCCTGCGGGCAAATACTTGCAAGAGCGCGGTGTGATGGAAGCCGACTTTAACAGCTATGGTTCACGCCGTGGTAATGATGCAGTTATGACGCGCGGTACTTTTGCCAATATCCGTATCAAAAATACCATGATGGGTGGCAAAGAGGGCGGCTATACCTATTACTTCAACGGCGATAGTGCCACATTACAAGACGGCGAAGAAATGGCCATCTATGATGCAGCGATGAAGTATAAAGAAGACAAGCGTCCGCTAGTGGTACTTGGCGGTGCAGAATATGGCTCTGGCTCTAGTCGTGATTGGGCAGCGAAGGGAACGATTCTCCTTGGGGTAAAAGCGGTATTGACCAGCTCATTTGAGCGTATTCACCGCTCAAACTTAGTTGGTATGGGTGTCTTGCCATTGACCTTTAAAGCAGGCGAAAATGCTGCGACTTATAACCTAGATGGTTCTGAGGTGCTTAGCATCACTGGTTTAGATAATGGTGAAAGCAAGACCGCAAAAGTCACTGCTACACGTGCCGATGGCTCAACTGAGAGCTTTGATGTCAATGTCATGCTACAGACGCCAAAAGAGCGTGAATACGTGCGTCATGGTGGTGTATTGCATTATGTGCTACGTCAACTGGCTGCGGACAGTAAAAACGCGGCGTAATGGTTTATTAGACTTGGTGTGACAAAAAGCCCAATCCCACTCAAAGTAGGGGATTGGGTTTTTTTATTAGGTGTATCCCGTCTTAGAATAAAGAGAGGAAACAAGTATCTGAAAATCTATGTCCTTGAATCATCTGAAGTTCTCATTCCAGCTCTCCTTAAATATTTTATTTAAGAATTTCTCATTATCAATGCTACCGTCATTGTTCAAACAAGTCTTATCGACAAAAAGATAATTTGTCCAGCTGATATCAGGAGATAGTTTATTGATTTCATTTACAATATCAACTTCACTAATTTTAGAAAAATCTCTAATAATAAGTTTTTGAGCTAGCTCTAAAATGCGACTCTTCGTTTTATACTCATTAGATTTTGGATACTCAGAAATTTTATCGAAAAATTCCTCATAATTTATACTTCCATCTTCGCCTACATATTTATTACTCCAGAATATATAGTCACTCCAAAATGGGTCGGGAGATAGCTTGTTTAGTTCGAGATTTATTTCTATTTGCCTTGATTCTGGCTGTGCATTATTAATTAACTCTTCAAGTAATAAAGTAAATTTTTTCTTAGTATCATCGTTCATTATTACTTCCTCTATTATTTATTCCAGTTGTTTCAACCCTTCTCAGTCAACAGCTTAATACCCATCCCAATAAATATCACACCACTTATTCTATTTAAAATAACTTCTATAGCGGGTTTTTTACGCAGGTTTTCACTGAATTTTGAGGCTAATAAAGCTAAACACGAGCACCATATAAAACCGGTTGTGGCAAAGCTCAGACCAAGCACTAAAAACGACAGCATACTATTAGCATAACTAGGGTCGATAAACTGCGGGAAGAATGCGAGAAAAAATAAAGCAACTTTTGGATTAAAGGTGTTGGTGATAACTCCTTGCTTATATATCTGCCACCTATCTAACGGTTGAGCAGTCGCCATTTTTTCCTCATTGGGTAAATTGCTGGCAAGTAAAGGTACTGGTTTGCTAGTCAGCATTTTAAAGCCTAGATAGCATAAGTAGCTTGCACCAATATATTTCACTAGCGTAAATGCAAGTGGCGAACTGGCTAATAGTACGGACAATCCAAATGCAGCCAATAAAGTATGTACCAAGATACCTGAGGTAATCCCGAGTACTGAATAAAATCCTGCAGTTTGTCCCTGTGACATACTACGAGTAATGATATACATGCTATCAGTGCCAGGGGTTACGTTTAACAAAATAGCCGCCATGACAAACCCTAGATAATTCTCAATACCAAACATAGCCAAGACTTCCTTGTAATAGCAGTTAAGCTCGAAATTTTATAAAGCGCCTTTACATTGCATTCTATCAATATTGCTAATGGGGGGATTACCGGTTATACAGCAGTGATGGCAGTTTTCAGAAACGACAGATATAAAAAATCCCAGTCACCGTGTGATGACTGGGATTTTTTATTGTTCGCTTATTAGTCTAACCTGATGCTAAGCAAAAGTGCTAATAAGTGACGCCGTATAGTGGCGTCCCCAGGGGGATTCGAACCCCCGTTACCGCCGTGAAAGGGCGGTGTCCTAGGCCTCTAGACGATGGGGACGCATAGAGTGTTATAACCAGTGGTTACAACGGTACTTCACAATATCAGAGAGCTTATCTATTAATAATAGAGCAAGCTGTGCCTAGGTGCTGATATCGTCCTACTAGCGAGTATTTATTCTAAAATTTCAGTAAACTGAGCTTTGCAATAAATAGTATGGTGGAGCTAAACGGAGTCGAACCGTTGACCCCTTGCATGCCATGCAAGTGCTCTACCAACTGAGCTATAGCCCCTCGCTAAGAGTGTGCGTATTTTATGTAAGACCAGCAGTCTTGTCAACCGCTATTTTAAAAATAATGCATAAATATGCGAAAAAAAGCGTTTAAAGGGGATTTAGCTACTTAATAAGCTTGAGTTAACGTGGATTTTGCTTGATGGCAATCTCTTTAATGGCCTTATCGGTAAAGAACTCCTCTTCAGTACCATCAGAGAAAATAACTGCACAACATTTTGTGGGGATATATTGCCCACCATTTTGCCTGACTGTGCTGATTCCTTTAAAGCCAACGATGTCAAATTCTTTTAATCGATCGACATTATAATTAGTATGATTACAGTAGGTGGTATATATCCACTTTAAGTCTTCAAGGTCTTGACCAGTCGTAAGGGTTAGCTTGGCGTCGTATAGCTCTTTTACGATTGTATCATAGTATTTCTGCGCTTCTTTTAGCGTATTAAAGACATAATCTTTACTTTCTATGGTGACAGTTTTGGCGGCCATATTTACTTCCAATTAAGATATTAAATAAAGAATCAGTATTGGTATTCAAATGCTGAGATTAACGTAAAGAGGGGTCGGTATTAGCCTGACCCCTCTTTTTTATTCACTAATAATATTATGAATCAATAATGTTATTAACAAACAACTAAGAAACAATTAACAAACAACTATTCAGCAGCCAGAAAGTCTGGCAACTCTGCTGCTTGTTTCTCTAGTTTTTTAAGCTTCTTTTTACCCAAACCGCCAAGTACGTCAACCGCATGACGCAAGCGAGTCAAGGTCATATCTGCACCAATAATCGCCATAGAGTTCATGACTGGCGTCGATGAGGTGCTGCCAGCGATAGCGATAAAGAATGGTGCCATAAAGTCGCGCATTTTAATATCAAGATGAGCTGCAAGACCCTTTAATGTGGCGTAGATGTTTTCTTCTGACCAAGTCGGTAGGGTCTCTAACTGCCAAAGCGCCAGTTGTAACATTTCTATAATTTGTTCAGCCGTCAGTGATTTATGGGTAAAGCTCTCAGCATTGATATCAGGTAGGTTTTGGAAATAAAAGCCACTCCAATTAACGGCATCAGACAGCAATTCGATACGAGGCTGAATCGCAGCGGCGATAGCGGTTAATTTATCGCTGTTACTTGCCCAGTCGAGGATTTTATTCTTTAGTTCTTCAGGGGTTAGCGCACGTAGCCATTCGGCATTGAGCCAGTTAAGCTTTTCGATATCGAAAATAGGACCGCCAAGTGATACGCGCTGAATATCAAGGCTGGCAATCATCTCATCTAAGGTGAATTTTTCAGCTTCGTCGGGCATTGAATAGCCCATACGACCAAGGTAATTTAGCAGGGCTTCAGGTAGCACGCCGGCATCACGATAGTAGGTAATGGAGGTTGGGTTTTTACGCTTAGACAGTTTTGATTTGTCTGGGTTACGCAGTAATGGCATATGGCAAAGAACGGGCATCTCCCAACCAAAATACTCATAAAGCAGCTGATGTTTAGGTGCAGAGTTCAGCCATTCTTCACCGCGCAATACATGGCTGATGTCCATTAAATGATCATCGACGACGTTGGCTAGATGATACGTCGGCATGCCGTCGGTTTTTAGCAGCACTTGCATGTCCACTTGCGTCCAAGGAATCTCAACGGTGCCGCGTAGCATATCTTGTACCTGACAGACGCCTTCAGTTGGCACGCGCATACGAATGACGTTTGGTTTGCCCTCTTTGACCAATTGCTCAGTTTTCTCTGTTGCCAAATGAGCACAGCGACCGTCGTAACGTGGCGTTTCGCCGTTAGCCATTTGTTCAGCACGCATGGTATCTAATTCTTCGCTGGTACAAAAGCAACGAAACGCATGATCGCTATCTATAAGCTGCTCGGCGTGTTTTTTATAGATAGCACTACGCTCGCTTTGACGGTAAGGGGCATGCGGACCACCGACATCTGGACCCTCGCTCCAGTCAAGACCTACCCAACGCAGCGCATCCAAAATCATTTTTTCAGATTGCTCGGTTGAGCGTGTTTGGTCTGTATCTTCAATACGTAAAATAAATTCGCCGCCATGAGCTTTGGCAAACGCTAAATTGAATAGGGCGATATAAGCTGTGCCTACGTGCGGGAAGCCGGTCGGTGAGGGCGCGATACGAGTACGGACAGGACGATTGCTATTAGTAGAAGTCGATGGTTGCATCATAAAAATCTCAGAATGTTGTCGTTAATGAATGTGGCAGTGAAAAGTAGTGGTGAAAAGTAAAAATATGGACGAAAGAATGGAAGTCAATGTTGAAAAATAGCGTAAAATATAGCGCTAGTATAACAGAGAGATGGGATATTTTTAACGAAAAGCCCTTCTAGCGCTTGACTACCAGTGTATCCTTGCGATAATAATGTTAGACAAGTCATAACTTGTTTATTTTCATCTGATTTTTTACTATTACTGGTCAATTTGACCATCATCTATTGAGTTGTTTGTGTCCATATTGAATAATAAGCTAAAAAATAAACAAAGTGCCAATCAAAGCTCTTCA
Organism: Psychrobacter arcticus 273-4; assembly: GCF_000012305.1. Classification (NCBI taxonomy): domain Bacteria; kingdom Pseudomonadati; phylum Pseudomonadota; class Gammaproteobacteria; order Moraxellales; family Moraxellaceae; genus Psychrobacter; species Psychrobacter arcticus. The sequence continues at coordinate 2,530,240 of NC_007204.1, read as the reverse complement.
TCAGCCACCAATAACGCTGAGTCAGCGGCGAGTCCGTCTTCTGTAGAAGATACTTCTACTCAAAATCTTATTCAAGAGTCTGCTAAAGACCAAGTGACGTCTGATGAATTGAGTTTCGTCCATGATGCGGTGCTATTGCAAGAGGCAGTCGCCGCGGTATTGGGTGTCAAAGCGCTACCGAAGCAAACAGACGATGAAAGTCAAAATAGCTTACAAGCAAGCGGTATCTACGTCGATGCGACCTTTGGGCGTGGTGGTCACAGCAGGTTGTTATTAAGTCAGCTGGCTGATAATGCGACATTGATTGTTTTTGATAAAGACCCGACCGCCATTCGTGTAGCGCAAGAGCTGGCAAGCACAGACAGTCGTGTGCAGGTCGTTCATGATAGCTTTGCGACGTTGACGGATAGTCTCGCCGCGATGGGTATCACTCAAGTTGACGGCTTAATGGCAGATTTGGGTATCTCATCACCGCAGATTGATGATGGCAGTCGTGGTTTTAGTTTTATGCGCGATGGCGCGGTCGATATGCGTATGGACACCAGTCGCGGGCAATCGGTTGCTGAATGGTTAGAGACGGTCGATGATGATACCTTGGCCAATGTCCTTTATGATTTTGGTGAAGAGCGTCACAGCCGCCGAATTGCGCGTGCGATTAAGCAGATGGACCGTTATAAATCTACGCTTGAGCTAGCAGAAGTGATAAAAGTTGCCCATCCTAATTGGCAACGTGGCAAGCATCCGGCGACCCAGAGCTTTCAGGCCATGCGAATTTTTATTAACAACGAGCTTGGTGATGTCGATAACTTTTTAGAACAAAGTATTCCGATATTAAAGGTAGGTGGACAGCTGGCGGTGATTAGTTTTCACTCCTTAGAAGATCGCCGTATCAAGCAGTTTTTGCAGCGTCATAGTAAAGGGCAATATCCAGAAGATGAGAATCTACCGATGCCGCCCAAGCGCCCACGTTACTTTAGTAAGCCTAAACGTGTCGGTCCAAGTAAAGCAGAGATAAGCAATAACCCACGCTCGCGTAGTGCATGGTTACGTATGGCGACTCGTACCGATACTGATTATTTAGCAGATATTGAGCCATAAATAATCTTATTGAATTATGTGGCTTAAATATGACTGAATGTTTTAATGATTACGCGGCTGTTAAAAAGCTGTAAACATTATCTGCTAGGCTCAGCAGTTGCTTTTTTGCTTGGTATTGCTTTTATTGATGGTGCTGATGGCTCATGAGAGTTTTATAACTCGTCAATGGTTATCGCTTTTTATATTTTGAAGTTCATTTTTTTGAGATCGTCATGGCAATATCTGACAAACCTGAAAACCGCCGCGCTGCCACGCCACCAAATACCGATGTTGGCGACTTATTTGTGCGTAAATTTAATGTATCGAGCATTTATGTGGCTATATTGATACTGTTGGCGGCTGGTATTGTATGGAGTGGCATCAAAACGGCTGAAGGTGTTCAACAATATCGTCAGGATTATAAAACCTTGCAAGACATGAAAAAACAAGAGCGAAAATTACAGGTTGAGCATCAACGTCTGCTTATTGAACAGCAGACCTTTAGTGCGACGCCGCAGATAGCCAGTCGTGCGGTTGCTGAACTTGGCATGTTTTCACCAACACTCAAAGATAAGCTGATTATTCAGCCAGGTGCAGCGACAGCAGTCGCATTGGTTGACCCAGATGCCAAAAAACTTGATGCAGATACCGTTGCCACTAATGACTCTGATATTATTGAAAGCGATGCGACTGTTGCGGAGGCAGGGCAATGACTGATAAAAAAACCAATGCTAAAGCTGCCAGCAAAAAACCAGCCAGTGGCAAGGTCACTAAGCCACTACGCCGTGCTAGTGCTGCAAAGTCTGGGCAAAAAAGCCAAAAACCGGATGATAAATCAGCCGATAGCTGCAAGAGCAAGCTATTTGGTCGCCTAAAAAAGAATGAAGAGCAGGGTGCTTATACCAGTGTCAAAAACCTAAAAAGCAAAAGAGCATTTTTGGGTAAAGCGTCTGGTGCTTCCTCTCGCGGCGGTGTTGAGCAGGATAAAAACCGTTTTCGTCTGATTTGGGGCATAGCGCTGCTTATTTTAGTAGCGCTTATCGGTCGTGCTTACTATATTCAAGTTGCCAATACTCAGTTTTATCAAGATAAGGGCAATGAGCTAATCACCAGCGTACGCACGCAAAAATCCTATCGTGGCATGATTACGGATCGCAACGATCTGCCCTTGGCCATCAGTGCACCACTCGCGACAGTCTCTTTCAGTCCGCACGATTATGCCCGTGAATATTACGAGCTTAAGCGTATTATTATCACCAATCCTGAGAGTCCGCAGCTCCTCGCACGTATGCAGAAGCGCTTGGATAATATGGATTTGACCACGCTTGCGGCGGCTGCCAATATTTCGGTAAATGAGCTAAAAAGAGCCACGGCTATCGACCCTACTATCGATGTAACTGATGAAGTAGCGGTCAAAGCAGCGCTGCCATCGGGTGCAGGATCGCATTATTTACCACTATTGAATAAAGTAACGCCAGAGATTGCCCAAAGTATTAGCTCGCTTGGCTTTCCTGGTGTCAATGAGAAAAATTTCTTTCAGCGTTATTATCCGCAGCCGCAGCCTAACTCGCAGTTACTGGGTTTTATGGGGCAAAATACCAACGATCCTGAAGGCGGTTACGAGGGGCGTGCTGGTATCGAACGCCAGTATGAAAAAGAGCTGGCGGGCGATGATGGTAAGGTTTTGGTACTCAAAGATGCCAAACAAAACAGTCTTAAAGAAATTAAACAGGTTGAGCCAGAAGTACCAGGCAAAGATGTGACGTTGACCATTGATTCGCGTCTGCAATATTTGCTTTATAAAGAGCTTGAAAAGGCAGGGCGTTTGCAAAAAGCGCGCTGGTCAACAGGTATGGTGGTCGATGTACAAACCGGTGAAGTGCTAGCGCTATCGACATGGCCGTCATTTAATTCCAATAACCTGAATGAGATGACCGGTGAAAACCAGCGTAACCGTGCACTCCTTGATGTCTTTGAACCTGGTTCAGTCATGAAGCCATTCACCGTTGCTGCGGCTTTAGATTCAGGGAAATATACTGCCACTACCTTGATCGATACCAATCCTGGCTCTATCCGTGTCCGTGGTTATACCATTCGTGACCATGATAATCTAGGGCGAATTACGATGGCAACGCTACTACAGAAATCCAGTAACGTCGCCTCGACCAAGATTGCTTTGTCTCTACCAGCTGATGGCATTACCAATATGCAAAAGCAGTTTGGCTTTGGGTCAAAAACACCACTGCAATTCCCAGGTGAAGGTAGTGGGCTTGTGGTCACACCGAAAGAAAAAGAAACTTCACGACGTGCAACGGTCAGTTATGGCTATGGCATACAAGTAACACTGGCACAGATAGCGCAAGCTTACTCAGCACTGGCGGCAGGTGGGGTGATGCACCCGTTAACGTTGACTAAAAATGACAAAGCGCCGCCAAGCAAACGCATTATGGCGCACGAACAAGCGATGGCCATCGTACAGATGATGGAAAGTGTCACGGAAGACGCTGGTACTGCTAAAGGCGCAGCCATTGATGGCTATCGCGTTGCTGGTAAAACAGGGACCTCGCGCCGTATCAATCCAAAAGGCGGTTACTATACCGACCAGTATCGCAACGTCTTTGCGGGTATGGCACCAGCGTCCAATCCAAAGCTGGTCGCTGTGATGTTAATCGAAGACCCGCGTGGTCAGATTTATGCTGGTTTAACCGTGGCTCCTGTTTTTCATAATGTTATGAAAGAGGCGCTGCGTTTATATAATGTGCCTTTAGATAAGCCATTAAAAACTGAAGCTCAATAGACATAAAAGTAAGTTTTTTAAATATTCAGCTCTTAACCATTTGATGTGTTTTAACCGTTTAGGATGTACCAATGACCCTGTCTACCTCGTCGCCAAGCACTACCACAGTTACCTTGCAACAGCTGTTTGAAGCCAGCAGCAGCGATAGACATCTTCCACCGCAGGTATTAACAGCGAATCTGGCAGCATCTGTTAGCGAGTCATCGAGTTCAAATTTATCGAATCAAGTGTCATCGAATCAAATGACGGCTGTTCAACTGGATTCGGTTGTCAACATTCCATTCCAGCAGTTCTGTTTAGACAGCCGTCAACTAATCCGCAACGAAGCGTTCGCCTTATTAAAAAGCCATACACCAAATTGCCAAAAAAGTCGCGATTACCTTTATCAAGCCGCTAACAATGCGGCTTTTATCCTATCAGAGATTGACCCTCTCGCCTTGATTGCCACAGGTAATATACCACCTCATGCAAATCTTGAATTAACTCCTGATAATGCAAAATATATAGCACAGCAGCAATTAGATGCCTTGCCTTGCCCCGTATTATATGTACCCAATATTCGTGATTTTTTGGGCAGTTTGATTCAAGCGCGTTTGCAGTATCAGCAGCGCGTAACATTACCAACTGTCGTGGCAGTGACAGGCACCAATGGCAAAACGACTATCAGTCAATTGGTGGCGCAACTCACCCAGCTAACCGGCATGAGCAGTGCCGTTATGGGTACGGCGGGTAATGGTCGGCTTGGTGCTTTGGTTCAGGCCAGTCATACGACTGGTGATACATTAGCCGTGCAGCAGTTTTTGCATCAGATGGGCAAAGAAGGTGCTGAACTACTGGCATTGGAAGCAAGCTCACACGGTCTAGATCAGCAGCGCTTACAGGGCATGCCAGTGTCGGTGGCGATTTATACCAATCTTAGCCGTGATCATTTAGATTATCATGCTGACATGGCAGAATACGCGGCAGCAAAAGCGAAGCTCTTTGATAAAGCACATTTTCCAGATTTGACTCACGCTATTATCAATATCGATGATGAATATGCACAGATTATGCTGGATACGGCACACGCCAGTCATTTAAAAGTTTGGACATACAGCTTAGACCCATCAAAAACGGCTACCTTTGTCGCCGCTGACATTACGCCAAGTTTACACGGTGTTGAGATTAGCCTGTGTACAGATTTCGGCGATGGGAAAGTTAATCATTTAGATATCGTTAGTCCATTACTCGGACGTTTTAACGTGGCGAATTTGCTTGCCGCTATTGCAGCAGCAGTGGCACTTGGTCATAAAACAGGCATCGATATTGAGCGCATTATTGCAGTCATACCGCAACTACAAGGTGCCGTTGGACGTATGCAGCGTGTACCGTCTAATGATGGCTGCTTTATCGTTGATTATGCCCATACTCCTGATGCGCTCAGTCAGGTACTTGCCAGTCTTAAAACCCATTGTAAAGGTCAGCTGTGGGCCGTCTTTGGCTGTGGCGGTGACCGTGATACCGGCAAGCGCCCATTGATGGCACAGGCGGGATTGGCAGGCGCAGATAAAGTTATTTTAACGGCGGACAATCCACGTACCGAAGACCCCAATGTGATATTGCAAGATATGCAGGCAGGGATGAGCACTGAGCAATATCAGCGTACCCATATTGAGTCTGCACGCCAAACAGCGATTGAATATGCCGTCAGTCAAGCAGCTGCCGATGATATCGTCGTTATCGCGGGCAAAGGTCATGAGACCTATCAAGAGATTAACAATATCCGTTATGATTTTGATGACAGTGTTATCTTGCAAAATGCTTTAGAACAAGCTGGACGCGTATAGACAACAATGCTGGCTTTCGATTTTATGTTTTTTAAGCAGTATTAATCATTAAATATCAAAGATACGTCATCATCATATAAGGTAATCACTATGACAGCCGATAACGATAATACCATGCAGTCGCAAGGGCTGTATGTTTGGCAAGTCGAGAATTTGCTAGCCGCAACCAAAGCACTTGATGGGCATTGGCAGCCAGCTACAGGACAAGCAGAATCCAGTAATACTAGTGAAGAAACGAACAAGCAAGTGACGAGCACGCGTATCGCTACTGATACTCGCACGATAAAAACCGGTGATATTTTTTTAGCCTTGAGCGGCGATAATTTTGATGGTCACGATTATATTGATATGGCTGTCTCACAAGGCGCGATCGCTGCTATCGTCTCACGTCCTATCTCTACTGATATTCCACAATTGGTCGTTAATGACACACGTTTAGCGTTAGGTCAATTGGCATCTTATCGTCGCCAGCAACATAAAGATTTGACTGTGATTGCCATCACAGGCTCAAGTGGTAAGACCACCTGCAAAGAGATGCTCGGTAGTATCTTTGGCAGACTTGCCCCAACGCTTATCACGCGTGGTAATCTAAACAATGACTTGGGCGTACCAATGATGTTGCTTGAGTTATCCGATCATCATCGCTATGCTATTCTGGAGTTGGGTGCCAATCATATTGGTGAGATTGCTTATACCACGGAGATTGTCCAGCCGGATGTGGCTTGTATTTTAAATATTGGAACGGCGCATTTGGGCGAATTTGGTAGTCGAGAAGGGATCTGCCAAACCAAGGCTGAGATTTATCATACCTTGAATGATAGCCAATTTGCGATTGTCCCTGATAAAGACGATTTTACCAATCAGCTGCGCCGTATTGCTGAAAAACATACCTCACATGTTATTGGTTTTGGTAACACCGATGTCAGTGCCAGCCATTTAGATGTCGAGCCTGAGCGCAGTGAATTTAAGCTGCATATTGGCAACCAAGTTCATGATATCAATCTGCCTTTAGCGGGAGAGCATAATGTGAATAATGCTTTAGCTGCTGCCGCTTGTGCGCATGCTTTAAACATTGACATCAATGACATCGTCGTCGGGCTTGAAAACGCGCGTCCTGCCAAAGGGCGCTTGAATAGCCAACTATTGGGTATGCATCGTTTGATTGATGACACTTATAATGCCAATCCGCATTCGGTACGTGCGGCTGCCAAAGTATTGGCGGCGCAAACGGGTACGCAAGTGATGGTATTAGGCGATATTGCTGAACTGGGGGATGCCGCAGTTAGCGAGCATCAAAGCTTGGGTCGGACTATCGCTACCACGGGTATTAATGTACTGCTTTGCGTTGGTGAATATGCACCTTATACCGTGGCAGGTGCGCAAGAGATTTCTGATATCAGTGCCCATGCGTTCACGGATAAAGACAGTTTATTACAGTATTTACAGCCGTATTTACAAGAGCCACAGGCTCAGCCTTGTACGGTGTTGTTTAAAGGCTCTCGTTCCATGGAAATGGAAACACTTATCAATGCGCTAGTCGAGGAGTAGGCGGTGTTAGTTTGGTTGTTTGGCTGGCTTGGTCAGTATTATGCCCCGTTTTCTGCGGTTTCTTCTTTGACGCTGCGCGCGTTACTGGCGGTCATTACCGCCCTTGCCTTTAGTATGATTTTTGGTAGTCGGGTTATTCGACGTCTGCGTGCGCTAAAGTATGGTCAGGCGATTCGTAATGATGGTCCGCAATCGCATTTGGTCAAAACTGGTACCCCGACTATGGGTGGGGTGCTGATTTTGAGCGCGATTGGGGTATCGACGTTACTTTGGGCGCGTTTGAATAATCCTTATGTTTGGATTTTGCTCATCGTGATGATTATTTTTGGCGCGGTAGGCTGGGCGGATGATTGGCTCAAAATTAAATATAAAAATCCCAAAGGCTTAATCGCTCGCAAAAAATACTTCTGGCTATCCATGGGCGCATTGTTCGTCGGTATTTCTTTATATTATATTGCGACGCTACAGCCCAATGTTGTGACGACGCGTGAGATGCAGGATTTGTTATTACCGATCTTTAAAGATTGGATGATTCCATTTTCGGCAGTACCGTTTGGTATTGGCTTCATTATTTTTACTTACTTTGTGATAAATGGCGCATCTAATGCTGTCAACTTAACGGATGGTTTGGATGGCTTAGCTATTTTGCCAGTTGTTTTGGTTGCAGCAGGCTTAGGCGCCATGGCATATGTCTCAGGTGACGTACGCTTTGCTGATTACTTGCACGTACCTTATATTGCCTATAATTCTGAGGTTATTATTGTCTGCGGTGCGATGATTGGCGCAGGGCTTGGCTTTTTATGGTTCAACGCCCATCCAGCGCAAGTGTTTATGGGTGATGTGGGTGCGCTGTCACTGGGCGCGATGCTCGGTACAATTGCGGTGATGACCCGTCAAGAAATTGCCTTTGCAATTATGGGTGGATTGTTCGTTGCCGAAGCACTGTCGGTGATGTTACAGGTTGGCTCGTATAAGCTACGTAAAAAACGCGTCTTTCGCATGGCACCGCTGCATCATCACTTTGAAGAGATTGGCTGGAAAGAAACCCAAGTGGTCGCAAGGTTTTGGATTATCGCCATTATCCTTGTTATCCTTGGATTGATGACGTTAAAGCTGCGTTAGAACAGCAACTCCGATTAATCTTGATATTCTTCGTTAAAAAGCCCTCTCAATTTATGAGAGGGCTTTTTTATTGCTTAATCCACATTCTCTTTTTTAAGCCTTTTATTACTTACTGAGCATGAACTTTGATAAAATGTCAGCCATATTGCTATAACTTTGAGATGCCTGTGTCTTTATTTGTTTGTCCCCTTTGTCAGTCACCACTACAGCCCGCAATCGATACATGGCGCTGTGATGGTAGCTTAAATCCTAAGCAAACCACGCATTCTTTTGATGTGGCGCGTCAGGGTTACGTCAATCTGCTGCCTGTCCAACAAAAAAAATCTAAAGCACCGGGTGATAGTCAAGTATCTATCGAAGCGCGTAAACGGTTTTTAAATGCAGGGCATTATCAGCCATTACAGACACTGATTTGCCAAAAAATGGCGGAACTGTTAGCAAAAAACGAGTTGCCATCTGAACAAACTAATAAACCAGTCAATTGGCTGGATATCGGTTGTGGCGAAGGCTACTACACTCAAGTAATGGCTCAGACGGGCATGGATACACTTATTGCGGCAGATATTAGTAAACCTGCCATAGTAGAGCTTGCAAAAGCGAGCAAGGCAGCAAGTTCTCTTTGGAATCAGAAAGATAAGAACGATGGTATTAAAACAGCAGTGATTTATCCACTGGTAACCAGTGCTGCTCATTTGCCCTTACGTGCGCAAAGTATCAATGGGATTAGCAGTATCTTTAGTCCCATTCTGCCAGAAGCATTTAATGACATATTAAGCGATGAGGGTTATTTAATCATTGCTAAGCCAGATATCGGGCACTTAGCAACAATGCGTGAGGCTTTGTTTGATGATGTCCGTGAGCACGATTCTGATAAATTTTTGCAGGAGTTAGCACCATATTTTACGCTGCTAAATACCTATCATGTTAGTACTGAGTTAAAGTTATCAGCAGATGATTTGGCTGACTTATTGACCATGACCCCTTATGCATACCGTGCGCATACTGAAAAAAGACAAGCGCTACTAGCTTCAGTTTCAACCGAAACATTTGCAACTAAAGCCAAGTTTGTCATATATATTTTGCAGAAAATGGCGGTTGCATAAGGCTGATTAACTGAGCTTACAGTTGACCCCTTTTTAAAAGAGTACAGCGCTACTGGGATTAATTATTCGCAGCCTCTGTCTGCATAGGCACAGCAAGCAAGAAAAATTAACCCCAGTAGTGCGCTATAATATTTGTATTTCTGTTATTTATGACTGACTCCATTAAGTTGTAACTTATCAAACATGGGCTTATAAAACAGGTCCCATCGTAGCAACGATGTTGTTCCAAATCCTAGAAGATGGTGGCCAGTTTTTGACCTCTTCACGTGTTACTTCGTCTGAGTCAGCAATATATTGATATTGGCGCTGCATAATATCTGCCGTCAGCTTTTTATCACTAAATACGATGTTATTCTCATAATTCAAATCAAAGCTACGCAAGTCTAAATTGGTCGAGCCAATCAAGCTAATTTCACCATCAATCGTCAAGGTCTTTGCGTGTAACAAGCCTGGTTTATATTCATAAATTTTTACCCCCGCTTCAAGCAATTGCCAATAATAACTGCGACTGGTCGCGGCAACGATAAAAGAATCGTTATTTTTTGGAAAAACCATCGTCACTTCAACCCCGCGATAGGCAGTAGCGCATAAAATACTGACAAGTGAATAATCCGGTACAAAATAGGGTGTCGAGATAATCAGCGTATCTTGGGCTTGACTAATCAGAGCACCCAAAAACTGTGGCGTGGTACCGTGGCGCTGAGTGGGACCATCTGAAAAGACTTGGGCAGGGAAGCCATTAGGCTTTGGCGTGCTGTCATAATAGAAGCTATCAAGCGGAGTGTCTGGGTTTTCAATCAACCAATCACTGGCAAATAACATTTGATTTTGCGCGACCACAGGTCCTTCGATACGCAGCATAATATCAACCCACGGAGCATATTTTGGTTTCACCATAAATTCAGGATCGGCGCAGTTGCGACTACCCGAGTAGCCGATTTTGCCATCAATGACAGTAATCTTGCGGTGATTACGAAGATCAATCCGGCTAAACAGCATTACCTTTATAAAGTTGGTCAGCGGGAGAGCGACACTGACTTGTACGCCAGCATTCTTCATTTCTTGCCATATCTTTGAGCGCACCATCTTGCGTGAGCCCATGCCATCAACCATCGCCCGACAAGTAACGCCACGCTTTGCTGCTCGGATGAAGGCTTGCGCGGTATCAATACCCATGCCATCGACGAGCCAAATGTAATACAGCACATGGATATGGTCTGTTGCAGCATCAAAATCGGCAATCATGCGTCTGCGGGTCTCGCTCGCATCTGCCATGAGCTCCGCCTGATTGCCCTCCATGGTATGAAAACCGGTGGCTTTTGCCGCGTAAGCAAATGAGGCTTGATAGGCGGGCTTGATCATCTTCTCTAACGTCGTCTCATGACCAAGAACGCTTGGGCTATGGGTATTTAGTTGCTTAATGATATCGTCGCGTTTTTGCCCAAAGTCATGACCCAAATGTACTTCACCGAACATCCAGTAAATCAGTACGCCAAAATAAGGCAAAATAAACAGGATGACAATCCATGCCAATCTAGCAGGCGAGGTCAAATCATGACGAGATAAGACCCGTAAAGAAATCAGTATCAGCAGGATAAAATGTATGGTCAACAAGATATCTACGATCATAACGACGTCCCTTATTATTATTTTATATCCAAAAATTATCAGTCGCTTTGAGTAGCCAAAAATTTAAGTAATATGCAAACCGTCTAGTATTCTCCAAAAAGCCAACCACTGACAAAGGCAAAGTACTCTCGAAACCACGCGTTATAGCGAATGGATAACGGAGTAGGGCTGGCAAGCATGATAGGTTGCAAGTAGCCTTGATGCCGAGCGATGTTTGCTGCGCGAATAATATGAAAATCACTGGTCACGATAGCGATGGGCGCTTTGATAGAAAGGCCTTTTGCCGCTAATATCTCTTGGCTATATATAAGGTTTTCTGCTGTACTCGTACTCTGACCCTCTTGCAAAATACGCTTGAGAGAGATGTCATACGTATCGTATAAATAGGTAGCCATAATATTAGCTTCGCTACGTGTCTGACCAAAACCTATGCCACCACTAGTGATGACCAGTGCGCTTTTTTGTGAATGAATAAGGGGCGCGGCAGTATCCAAGCGCTTGGCAAGTGTTGGTGTGGGCTTGCCTGCGACCGTCCCTGACCCTAGTACAATGATGGCAGCGACTTTGGGTATAGGTCTAGTACTTTGTTCAATTTGCTGCTGTAATGCATAAATGAAGACACCAAAGCTGACAAACCAGATAAGAAACATCGTCCATAGTGCATACCAAAAACGGCTTAACCAACGATTTTGGCAGATAAATCTTCTTATGTTACGCCAAAAAATACCATGAGCAACAAACACCATACCCAATAAAAAGGGTACAACAGAGCCAAAGTTAATTTTGTCGAATACCATTAAAATCAAACAGTCGATAATCATCACGCTGCCGATAATGGTTAATATAACTCGTGTTAACATAATTGAACTTTTTGGCATGAGTATACGATTGTTTAAAGGCAATATATTCAATGGATCTTCTATGGTTATATTGGTTTAGACGCTATAGCGTGTCCGATAAGAGACTGATTACTGCCATGATAGCGTACCCCATTTTAAGATAACGTCTTATTGTTGTTACCAATAGAGGTAGGTCAATGTAGGTTAGCACCCAATTTCGGAAAGTAAATTTGTGTGGTTAAAAGCTAGAGAATTGGTTGAACAAAGTGAATTTAACTATGAGGAAGTGCTAAAAAAGACTATTAAAAAGTAACAAGCACATAAAAACTACAGATTCTATTTTAAGAGATCTGAAAGGTATTTAGGAGAGAGTAGGACAAGATAGGAAAACAGGGGATAACTAAGATTGGTGGTGAAGGAGGGATTCGAACCCTCGATACGCTATTAACGTATACACACTTTCCAGGCGTGCGGTTTCAGCCACTCACCCACTTCACCGTTTTTAGTCGTGCTAACTTAAATACTGCACAGACCGTTCATTATAAAATGCGCATAGTTCTGTTTTAGAGTTTAAGCTTTGAAATTCTGTATGTTGAAATCCTGTATATGGCATACAGGCACTGATTTTTGCAGGACTTAGTATAGCGGATAACATTTAAAATGTCACGGTGTGCGCAGTATCTTTCTTTATTCTTAGGCGCCTGCTAGGATAGTGCATACGTAACGTTAAGCATAAATGGTTGAAAGTTGCATGAGAAGTATTTTTAAACATCGATTTAATCTGAAAAACACCATCATAATGGTAGTAACCGCTAGTATTCTGAGCATATCAGCGGCACATGCTGATGATTTCACACAATGCAGCCAATCATTTTATGGCGGCGTGTATCCTGAATTTAGCAATACGAAGTTGAGTAATAATACTCAAGCACTATGTATGGACGGTTTTGCTGTCATGTATTCTGGTGTATCACGTACGCCATTATGGTCAGCAGAATATCTGGATCGTAAACGTTTACAGCAGGCCAAACAAATAGACCGCGAAGACAGTTTTCATGAAGAAAGCCGATTACCACAGTCTATGCGTGCCAAGCTGTCTGACTATTCAGGCTCAGGTTATGACCGTGGACATTTAGCGCCCAATGGTGACATGGCCAATCGCAGTCAGCAGTATGATAGTTTTAGCCTCGCTAATATAGCCCCGCAATCACCACGTAATAACCGCTATATTTGGCGTAATATTGAATCAGCGACCCGCTATTTAACGCAGCAATATGGTGAGGTTTATACCGTCACAGGGGTCGCGTTTACCGATAAAAAAGCCAAACAATTAGCAGGGCGGGTACTGGTGCCCAGTCATTTCTTTAAAGCCGTTTATATCCCAGCGATCAATCAAGCCGGTGTTTACTATGCGCCAAACGATGAATCTGAGCGTATAGAAATCATTAGTATTGACGAATTGACGTCTAAAATTGGTATTGACGTCTTGCCGGTACTTGATGCAAAGACTAAAGCACAAGCTCTGGATTTACCGCTAAAGGCTGGCGAAGCGATAGATATACCAACCACAGAGGTAGAAGAGCCTACTTGGATGTTATTTGTAGTAGCAATCTTTGAATGGCTCATGGCACAATTGCAAACATAAATCGTTTAGGTATTTCTGAGACTATGTGATTCTGATACATCCTGTAATACGCTATAGTTGAAATACTTTAAAGTCGCTACAGTATTGCTGGTGTAAATTTTTTGCAGCCTCTGTCTGCGTAGGCACAGCAAGCAAGAAAAATTTGCACCAGTAGTACGTGTTGTGTTGTATCGATATTACTTTTCACCGACTATACTTATGAAAAAAGGGGGATTAAATGATTGACCCATTTGCCAATAACCACCAAAGCATGCAAATTGGTGAGCTAGTTATTGAAAACCAAGAAGATAAAATTATTATTTATGGGGACATTAATCTGGCATTAAACGACACTGGCTATGAGCAGGCAAAGCAGCTGCATGAGCTTAGTAGTAAAATTTTAAGCGCCTTTGAAAGTAAAAGTCTTTATAGTAATGATAAGGCTAAGTCAAAAGAAAAAGATGACCAATCGGGCGAAATTATAGACAATCCCTTCCTATAAATTATTGATATAGCTTATATTTTATAGAAATAATAAACTATAAAAAATTACTAGGCAAATTCTTAAAATTGCTTATAATGAGTCAAGACAACGCTTATGCTGTCCAGATTTTTTATAAAAGGCTAATTGGTGATTTAGTGTTTTCTGTACTAATGAGCGAAAACTGAATATAGTACCATTGAACTGTAATAAAAAATTGTTGGCAAAGGATGAGCTGAGGACAACAGAAACATATCGTTTCTAGTAATCATTGAATGAAGGGAGTCTATTTATGAAACTATTCGCAAAAACTACATTAGCCGTTGCTGGTATCAGTTTAGCAAGCATGGCATTCGCCGCTGATCCATTAGCCAATACTACTTGGCAGACTTATGACGAAGGCAAGCCAAAAGGCGTGGTTAAAATCACTGAGTCAAATGGTGTGTTAACGGGTAAGCTTATCAGCACCGTGTCAGAGAAAGGTCAGAAGCACGTTGGTATGACGATTATCTCTGGACTAAAAGCTGATGGTAATGGTAAATACAGTGGTGGTAAGATTACTGACCCTGAAAAGAACAAGACTTACAAATTGACTGCTAACTTGAATGGTAGCAATCTTGATCTAAAAGGTCATTTAGGGCCATTCTCACGTAGCCAAACGTGGAAAAAGAAATAAGTTTAAGCTAATGTCATTCTCTTTGTTAAGCTAAGCTTTAATGAAGAATAAAAAATCCCGCATTACCGAAAGGTTTTGCGGGATTTTTAGTGGTATCTGCTTTTTAGGTTTGAAACGACTGTGAATTCAAGTACAGTGTATTCGCGAATCAATTATCTTATAAATTCTGGATAGGCTTCCATACCACACTCGGCAATATCTGCACCTTGATACTCTTCTTCTTCAGAGATACGCAGACCGATGACAAATTTGATAATACTCCAAATGATTAAACTGCTTACGAATACCCATGCAAAAATAGTAGCAGCACCGGCTAGTTGACCGATCAATGACGCTGCCGGATTGGTCAGCGGTACAATCAATAGACCAAATAAGCCCACCACACCATGGACAGAAATTGCGCCTACAGGATCGTCGATTTTTATTTTGTCTAGTAGCAGAATCGATAAGACGACAATGATACCTGCGGTCATGCCAAACAAGGTAGCCTGTAGCGCAGAGGGTGTTAAAGGTTCTGCGGTAATAGCGACCAGACCTGCCAGTGCACCGTTTAAGAGCATGGTGAGATCTGCTTTACCAAAGATAAGGCGTGCGATGAGTAAGGCGCCAATCGCCCCGCCAGCAGCGGCAGCATTGGTATTTAAGAACACGACAGCGACGGAATTGGCACTAGCGATATCGCCAAGCTTTAATACCGAACCACCATTAAAACCAAACCAGCCCATCCATAATATCAACGTACCAAGTGCTGCTAGTGGTAAGTTTGCCCCAGGAATGGCACGTATCTCACCTTTAGAACCGTATTTACCGAGTCGCGCCCCTAAGAGTAATACACCTGCTAAAGCGGCAGCAGCCCCTGCCATATGTACGATACCAGAGCCAGCAAAATCAGAGAAGCCCAAGTCGCCTAGACTATATAAGCCAAATACCGCTTTGCCACCCCATGTCCAGCTGCCTTCTAACGGATAAATGACGCCAGTCATCACCACAGCAAACAGTAAGAATGACCATAGTTTCATGCGCTCAGCGACCGCACCTGAGACGATAGACATACAGGTAGCTACAAAGACTACTTGGAAGAAAAAGTCGGATGCACTGGAATATACGGCATCGCCATCAAAGCCGTTTTCAGCTGAGGTAGCCAAAGCATCGGCAACTAAGCTTTCGGTACCTGCAATACCACTCAAAAACAGATTACCGTCATACATGATGGCATAACCGCATATCATGTACATGGTACAGGCGGTCGCAAAAAGCGCGATATTTTTGGTTAGGATTTCGACTGTGTTTTTTGAGCGTACCAGTCCCGCCTCTAACATTGTGAAGCCCGCAGTCATCCACATGACAAGCGCACCACACATTAAGAGATAAAACGTATCTAGCGCGTACTGGAGCTCAAAGATTTGGTTTTGCATGTTAATTCCCCCTTGAATATATGCAATACAGAGATCGGCATGACCTATAAATCAATATTTATAGGTGAGTCTTACGCTTAGATAGCGTCAGGACCTGTCTCACCCGTACGAATACGAATGACTTGCTCAAGATTGGTCACAAATATTTTACCGTCACCGATTTTACCGGTACTAGCGATACGCGTAATGGCTTCAATAGCAGGCTCGACCATCTCGTCGATCACGGCCACTTCCACTTTTACTTTAGGCAAAAAATCCACCACGTACTCGGCGCCGCGATAGAGCTCGGTATGACCTTTTTGGCGACCGAAACCTTTGACCTCAGTGACGGTAACACCTTTAACACCAATGTCAGAAAGCGCTTCACGCACATCATCGAGCTTAAACGGTTTTAAGATCGCAGTGATTAGCTTCATAAAAAAATCCTTATATGGGTGATGTCGCAGGTTAATAGATGCCATTTGATGCAACATATTATGATCATGCTTATACTAAGTGATTCAAGAATTGTGCCAAACCTACTCAAGGGGGAAGGTAGAATAGGGCGCATTTACTCAAAATCATTAGCATAATGACAAAAATAGGGTTTATACAGTAAACATAATCCTCGTTTTAATCTGTATAAACAGACGATTAACCTGTAACGTTACATGAATACAAACTTTATTATAACTAACTTTTTAAGCGCTTGGGGGAGGATATGGCTTTATTTCCTGTGATGATTTGCTAAATGATTGTAGGATATAAAAACAGCTAGAAAAGACAAAGGCTACCTGTTTATCCATATAAAGAGTCATTTCTATATCGATAAACAGGTAGCCTGAGTGTCAAAAGGGCTAAGCTAAGAGACTGGCTTTAGGCCTTGGGAAACAATAAATACGGGGTAGTGGTGCTACCCAATAGCTTTTTGGTGTCACTGCCTTTTAATAGCTCAATCAAACGCGGCTGGGCAAAGGCACCTGTCATCAGTAGACCGATATCGTTGTCATGTTGGTAGTAGGTTAACGCTGAGGTGACATCGCGGCAATCGAGTAAGGTTTTTTTGCATTTAATGCCGGCCTGTTTAAGACGCGCATAGGCTTCACGTAATGCATCGCAGTTTTCAGAGTTCTCTTTACTGACCATGACGATATGGATCATCAATGCACGCACGAGAGGCGTTTTACATAGCCAATTAAGCATTTTGTGCGAAGTGGGGCTGTTGTCAAAAGCAAATAAAGCACTGGTAGGGGGCAAAAATGGTGCATGAGTCACCAAAATGGGGCAGTGACTTGAGCGGATAAGCTGGCTTAAGGTCGACTTACAGGTGACATGATGACCAATCACGATTAATTGGGCTTGGTCATCGACATAATTAATGCTCTCATCGAGCTTTTCATGCCGATGCAATGTATAGGTTTTGATTTTGTGACGTTGCTGCTCGCAATAGCTGCTGGCTTGATGTAAAAGCCGCTTACCTTGCGCTTTTAACTCGCAATTACTTAAGTGCTCTTTTGCCGTGAATTGATCAAGTAAAGTATTTTCATCATCAATATTGAGGCAGCCTGAATAATCAACGGCTGCTTTTTGCTGTAAGCTTGGCACTGAATACAGCAATCCAATTGGGGCTTGCAGGCGGATAGACGCCCACATACTTGCTTCCAATACGGCTTGTACATGATTTGGGCAGTCTAAGCAGGCAATTACGCTATCTGGCTTCAAATTACTCATAGAGGCATCACATCATTTCAATAACTAAAATGCCAGCTGGGCAGTCGAGATATTGCGCTCAACTGCCCAACCTGATTTTATGTACCAATATAATTACTGATCAATAAACAAAGCGTTTATATCAGCTTGATAACACACATACAGTTTTAATCTAATAAGCCAATATCTCGGCGATCATGAATCGAAAAACGATCGATAAGGGTACGACTGGCATTGTTTAATCCAACGACTTTGACATCAATACCTTCGCGCTGCAAGCGTATGACCAGCTTATCCAAGGTATCTACCGCACTGATATCCCAAAAATGCGCTTGGCTCACATCAATGTGGACATTGTCTAATGCCTCTTTGGTATCAAAGCTTTGCAAAAACTGCGTGGTTGAAGCAAAGAACACTTGCCCTTGAACGTAATAATAACGCGTGTTGCCATTGTCATCATATTCGCTAAATACGGTTAAGAATTGACCGATTTTATTGGCAAAAGCCAAAGCAGATAATAGTACGCCAACACCGACGCCGTATGCTAGGTTATGAGTAAAGACCGTAGTCAGTACCGTTGCCAGCATGACGATATTAAATGACATAGGATGGGTCTTAAACTCACGAATAGACTGCCAGTTAAAAGTACCAATAGACACCATAATCATCACCGCTACCAGCGCTGCCATCGGTATCAAGCTGACCCAATCACTCAAAAATACCACCATAATCAGTAGCACTACACCGGCGATGAGCGTTGATAGACGAGTACGTCCACCAGATTTTACATTAATCATCGACTGCCCAATCATCGCACAGCCGGCCATACCGCCGAAGAATCCTGAGACCACGTTAGCAATACCTTGGCCACGGCATTCGCGGTTTTTATCGCTTGGCGTATCGGTTAGCTCATCGACAATGGTTGCTGTCATCATTGATTCTAATAAACCTACGATGGCAAGCGCGATCGAGTAAGGGGCGATGATCAACAAGGTGGTTAAATTGAGCGGAATATCTGGAAGTAAAAACATCGGTAATGAATCTGGCAAATTACCCATACTACCGACGTTACGAATATCAAGATTCATATACATGGCAACGGCTGTTAAACCCACGATACAAACCAGAGGCGATGGAATCACACGACCAATTTTAGGAATCAGTGGAAATAGGTAAATAATCGCTAAACCTGCGGCAGTCATGACATACACCATCATACCGACGCGTTCAGTGGCAGGATTAAGCTCGGGCAGCTGCGCGGCAAATATTAAGATCGCCAACGCATTCACAAAGCCGATAACTACTGAGCGCGATACAAAACGCATCAGATTACCGAGTTTTAAGATGCCCATAACAATTTGAATACCACCGCACAATAAGGTTGCCGCAAGCAGGTATTGCAGACCATGGTCAGCGACCAAATCAACCATAACCAGTGCCATGGCTCCCGTAGCTGCTGAAATCATACCCGGGCGTCCACCAACAAAACTGATGACTACTGCCATGCAAAATGAGGCATATAAACCAACTTTTGGGTCGACACCAGCGATGATAGAAAAGGCAATGGCTTCTGGAATCAATGCCAGAGCAACGACCAAACCTGATAAGGTATCGCCACGAATATTGGAAAACCATTCTTCACGTAAATTACCAAAAAAAGATGTCATAAGTAAACTGCATATGGTTGGAGACAAAAAAAGCAATCATTATTCAGTGATAGAATGATTGCATTGTGATGAACGTTGCTAGAATGATAAAACTGTGTTTGCAATCATAGTCTGCGGTAGAAGAAGACAGATAAGCTGTCAGAAAAATTGAAAAAATATATATGATGAAAAACAAGGGGGCGTATGCCTGTCATGCCATTAACGTAATACGAAACGTTGCTAATAAGCGCCGACAGTCGCACGATAAGTGTGACAACATGCTAAACTAAAATGCTGGGCTGAAGTCGTCGTCAATATAGTGGTTTTTCCTAAGATCGCTATTATAGCATTAGCCACTCAATATAAAAACCGCCGTATTATAGTATAAAGTATTGAAAAATCAGTACCGAAATATGGTTGATACCGTTATCATGATATTCATTTTAAGCATATTGTTCAGGCGATATGTGCAGTATGTTGATTGCCTGTTTTCTTGATACCATTTTGTTCGTCCAATAAAAGGAAAAGCCATGACCGCTAGCACCGCAACAGAAACCTTACTTCATAAAGGCAGTGGCTTACAAGTCGTGGTCGGTTTGGGGCAGTCGGGATTATCGGTCGCACATTATTTGGCTGAGCAGGGCTACCAAGTTGCCGTCACTGACAATCAGGAGAATCCCGCATTAGCAGATAAACTGCCTGCTACTATTGATATCAGACAGTTTGGTGCGATCGATGCAGAGTTATTACAACAAGCGGCACGGATTATAATCAGTCCTGGTATCTCTCTAGATAATGATGCGATTGCAGCGGCGCGTGCGGCAAATATTCCAGTGGTCAGCGATATTCAGCTATTTTGTGAAGCTTGTACGGTGCCAATTGTTGCGATTACTGGCTCAAATGCAAAAAGCACTGTGACCACGCTGGTTGGACAAATGGCGGCAGATGCTGGTATCAATGTTGGCGTAGGCGGTAATATTGGCGTGCCAGCGCTGAGCCTTTTGAGTAATGATAAAATGGAGCTAGCAGTTATAGAATTATCTAGCTTTCAGTTAGAAACCGTGACCAACTTAGGGGCGCAGGTCGCAACAGTCCTCAATATGTCGCCTGATCATTTAGACCGTCATGGTGATATGCTCGGCTATCACCAAGCCAAACATCGTATCTTCCAAGGTGCCAAATCGGTAGTGATTAATCGTGAAGATGCGTTGACCCGACCATTGGTGTCAGATAGTTTGCCGCGACTGAGCACTGGTATTCATGCTCCTAACAAGGGGCACTATGGGCTTATTACGGATGCAGCAGGGCAGACTTATTTGGCACGTGGTACAGAGCGTCTCATATCAGCAGATAAACTAAAGATAAAAGGTCGTCATAACTTACTTAATGCCCAAGCAGCATTGGCATTGGGCGAGCTTGCTGGTTTGCCGCTTGAGAGTATGCTTAGCACCTTGCAGCAGTTTGCAGGTCTTGAGCATCGCTGCCAATATGTCGCCACAATTGCTGGCATTGATTACTTTAATGATTCTAAAGGCACCAATATTGGCTCAACCATGGCGGCTGTTGAAGGTTTGGGCGCGGTCTATGCACCCAAAGACGGTAAGTTATTATTAATATTGGGCGGTCAAGGTAAAGCTCAGCAGTTCGGTGAACTCTCGCCTTTTATCAATCAATATGTGAGTCAAGTGCTCTTTATTGGCGAGGACAGTCAGCAGATTGAACAGCATTTACGCGCAGCGGGTCTCAGCGATGAGGTTAGCCTGCATCAATGTCAGACCTTAGAAAATGCTTTTTCGATGATTGAGCAAGTAACGGCAAGTAGTTTGTCGCAAGTACAGGCGGTATTATTGTCACCTGCTTGTGCAAGCTTCGATCAGTTTAATGGGTTTGTCGCGCGGGGCGAGCGCTTTAGCCAGCTCGTTAAACAGTTGAATACCGTGTCTCAACAGGCACTATCATAAACGGCAAAATCTAAGCGTCTATGTCATCATATTCAGTCGTATAAAGCGCCTTGTTATTACATTATGTGACCTGCGTTTTATAATCGTAAACACGACAAGCATTTTCTGGATAAATGATTGTTTTGCTTATAAATTGCTGCTACTGTCGAAGATGAGCGTTACGGTCAGGGATTACAGGCTGTAGCAGAGACAATGAATATCTTGATGAATATTGATTGAAGCTGTGCTCGTCGACACTGTGCTGCTTATGAGCAGCTGTTTAATCAAGTCTATTTAACAATATCTATTTTTAATTTTTAAACGGTGGCGTTGCATAAACGCCGTGTTTTTTCGTTTGCTAGTGTATATAAAATTATGGCGCTCTCTTCTCTTTTTCGTTCTTCTTTTCAATCTCGACAACCTAATGGTTCAGATGGCGTTTTGTCTATGCCATCTGCGCGCGCAATCTTATTATCGAGCGTTGGCTGTATGTTGGTGCTGAGTCTATTAATGGTGGCTTCGGCGTCTATTCCTTTTGCGCTCAGCCGCGGCATGACAGAGCTGAAGTTTTTTTATAATCAGCTTCTATACATGGGTATTGGTTTGGCTATCGCTGCCATTTCTTATCGGGTTGTGTCCTTAAAGACCTTATATAAAACCGAAATCCAATTTATACTCTTAGCCATTACGGGAGCCTTGCTGTTTGCCACCTTGTTTAGCACGCCCATTAATGGCTCTAAGCGTTGGCTGAGCTTGGGAGGTTTTAACTTCCAAGTAGCAGAATTGGCCAAGCTGGTGATGATTATATTTGTCTCAGATTTTGTGGTACGGCGCTCATTTGAGGTTCGTAACGGTTGGGATGGCTTTTTAAGGATTGCATTGGTGGTTGGAATGATAACGTTCCTACTATTAGCGCAGCCAGATTTTGGCTCCTTTGTGGTTATTATCGGCATGGTCTTTGCGATTTTCTATATTGCTGGTGCTCCCTACAAACAGTTTATCGCTTTGGGTGCGGTCGCTGTCGGCGGCGCAGTATTAATGGTGGCGACGGTACAGTACCGATTGGTACGGGTAATGTCGTTTCTGGACCCGTTTGATGATGTGCAAGATACGGATTATCAGCTGGCACGCAGTTTAATTGCCTTTGGTCGAGGTCAGTTTACTGGTGTTGGTTATGGTGAAAGCGTGCAAAAACTGTCACATTTGCCAGAAGCGCATACCGATTTTTTATTAGCCATTACAGGTGAAGAATTGGGTTTCGTTGGTGTCACGATGATTCTGATACTTGAAGCGTTGATTATTGGTAGTGCAATGCGTATCAGTTATACCGCGCTAAAACGTCGGCAGATGCGCATGAGCTATACTGCTTTTGGTATTGCGGTGGTGTTTATTGCGCAAACTATTATTAATGCTGCAATGAATATGGGCGCGATTCCGACCAAAGGTTTGACGATGCCTTTCTTTAGTTATGGTGGTTCATCAATGCTGATTAGCCTAGTGATGGTGGCGGTGCTACTAAAGATTTATAAAGAAAGCCCTGAGATTGAAAAAAGCCAGTGTCGTTATTATTAATTGGTATTTTTGATTTCGAAAAGCGTCGCTCATAGCGACGTTTTTTTGTTAAATATAGTTGAAATACTTTAAAGTCGCTACAGTACTACTGGTGTAAATTTTTTGCAGCCTCTGTCTGCGTAGGCACAGCAAGCAAGAAAAATTTGCACCAGCAGTACGTGTTGTGTTGTATCGATATTACTTTTCACCGACTATAGTGGCCATATTTAAAGACTGTCTACCTTGTAATGGTGCGTTATCCCATTGAGAAATCGCTTGGTTGAGCATACGCTCCGGTGTGTCATGATCGACTGGTAGTTGGCCTAATAGCTTTAACGCATACGCAAGTAATTTACTTGGATGGCGAGTGTCGATAGGCTGCGCAAGATTTTGCTTGGAGAGTTTTTGACCATCTGGATTGCATATCAAGGGCAGATGATACCAATGACTGATAGTGGGTAAGCGTGCCGCTTGCATGATACTGATTTGAGCAGTAGTCATCGGTAAGATGTCCAAACCGCGCATGATATGAGTGACTTGTTGTAATCCATCATCAAGACTTGCCGCCAAAATATAATTAATCATGCCATCTTGACGCCGAGCCACCATGTCTCCTAAGGTTTGCTGCGGATTATCCCACTGTATACCCTGAATACCATCGTTAAATCCAATACAATAATCTGGCAGCTGTATACGCAGTTTATTTTGTGTAGGACTTAAATTCGCCTTAATACAAAAACGTGGATAGCGCTGCCTATTTGGCAGTAGGTGGCTATCTACACGTTTGTCATTGTTAACGGAAACGGACAAATCAGTTGATATGTTTGCATCGGTAAGCGCTGTCTGTTGTTCTTGCTGTGTCCAATAGCGCTCCAAACGCTTACGTGAGCACTGACAGCTGTAGGTCAGAGGACGCAGTACTGATGAGATATAATCATTATAAATATCAATACGCTCAGACTGAAAAATAACATCATCATCCCAGTTGAGACCGAGTGCCTCTAAATCTATCAAAATCTGCTCTGTAAACTGTCTGTCACAACGTTCGGTGTCAGTATCTTCAATACGTAATAACCATTTGCCATCGATAGACTTGATATGACAAAAGCTGGCAAGTGCTGTCGTTAACGAGCCAAGATGAAGCTCACCTGTGGGTGAAGGCGCAAAACGACCGATAGGTTGGGGTAGAGTACGAGTGATTGGCATAGGTTATTCTGGTATAGAAACGTTAAAGGTTTATAAAATAGGCAGTTATTGTCAAATAACCAGAGAGATAAATAGAATAAACAATCTCATTACAAAAAGATATTTAACAAATATACTTATTTTGTTGGTGACTCGTCAACCCACGCAAAGCCTATTTATAAAATGCAACAAGCGACCAATCAATGGTCGCTCGTGTTTATTTTTATACTTGTTTAAGAAGGCTTAGGTATGACCTTGATTTTGGCGTTCTTTAATCTCAGACAAAGTTTTACAGTCGATGCACTGAGTCGCCGTTGGACGTGCTTCGAGGCGACGCAAGCCAATTTCTACGCCACAGGTCTCGCAAAAACCATAATCATCATTTTCAATTTCTGAAATAGACTGATCAATTTTACGAATGAGCTTGCGTTCACGATCACGCGTACGCAAGGTCAGGGCAAACTCTTCTTCTTGAGTGGCGCGATCATTAATATCTGGCATGGCGCTTGACTCATCTTGAATATAAGTCTTGGTGCGATCAGCTTCACCGATAAGCTGATGCTTCCAGTCTAATAACATTGCCTTAAAATGCGCTAACTGCTCATCAGACATATACTCTTCGTCTTTGGCAGGTACATAAGGCGTAAACTTAACATCACTTGGATTTGTGGTCAGGGTGCTCATATGGGTATCCTACTTTTTCAAATTAATTCAATAAAACGCTCTGTCAAAAGACCATACGTTATCAATTTACCAAACGCTATAAATTTTCCCTTTATAAAACGTTTTACCACTTAGTAACACAGCTGATCTGATTAAGATGGTTGTCTCAATATGCCGATATTGACATATCAATGGTCAAGTATATTGTCATAAATATTTTTATTTAAATGGTCTTACCTAAATAAAATAATAAATCACTGACTGTGAACACTTAAATTGCGGTCGATGTAGCCATCCTAGCTATTATAATATAGCCTAATTATATATTAGGCTGTTGTCATTTTTATCGCTATTTATCGTTTGTAATGCTGTCTTTCGAACATGTCTTTCAAGATAAAGATGCGATTAGTTGTATTGATATGAACCTGTACTGTGCCAGCCATTTTATAACGAATCAAGCAAAATCAGCGAGCAATATAGCCGACGGGCTCAAAGCACCATTATAGCCAAACAAGTAATTCATTCTAGTCAATAAAACTGGTCGTCAAGTATCTAGTCTTTCAACCCAGCTTGCAACCTTTCCATTGTTGGCTAATTGCAACCAACGATACCCTGGTCGCACTTTTTTATCGTAGGCAAAATTGTCTTCAAACGGCTTAAATTGATAGCAGGTAGAAGGGGTGCTATATACAGTAACGCCTTGATGATGGCGTGTTTGCTCTTGATGGGTATGTCCATTGATAATCACCCTTAGATTTTCAAAAGGTAAAATGTGCTGCCAAAATTCCTCTGCATTTTTTGCCATGTGGCTATCAATCCATTCAGAATCTACAGGCAATACATGATGATGGAGCGCAATGAGCGCGGGTTTAGTACAAGATGCTAGCTGCTCACGTACCCAATCAATGTCGGTCGCCGTAATCTCGCCTTCTACCTTGCCAGTAATAGATGAATCGAGTAAAAGCAACTGCCAATGCTCAGATTCAATCAGATGACGGCTAAGCAGACGTGGGTCAGCAGCCCTTGTAATCAGTGTCCGTTGGTAAAAAGGTAAATCCTCGCCTGTTTCATCAGTCACATCATGATTACCAGCAATACAGGCAAAAGGAATGCCCGTATCCTGCAATACTGTAAAAATATGGTCATAAATAGCAGGCTCTACTTTATTGACCAAATCGCCTGTCACGACAATCAAATCACAGCGTATCTCTTTGCTCAATGCTTGCTTGATAATGGCCTCAAAACTGTATTGACAAACAGCGACTTCGCTACTGGTTTCATCATCAGAAGCCGGCACATGTGATGATAAATGCAAATCAGTGATTTGCAATACATTCACCTGTCCGTCGGGCGTGTTGACGGTACTGACAGGATAGCTTGGCATTGATTTTTTCCTTTGTCGCAGAAAAACAATGAACATTTTTAAGATATTTTAATGATTAAATGCGTCATGACAGGTGAGTAATGGCAATTCAAAATAACCGATTATTTACATCTATTTACCTTTCAACGGCGTGACGACCAAAACTTTGCCAATATGGATGTCGATGTGGTCAGTTTTGAGACAATTAAAGCGGTAAAAAACAAACTGGCTAAGACTAAAACGATAGAGAGTCCCGTTTGGATATCGAGCCAAATACTGCCCCATACACCGAGTGTCACACCAAGTTGTGCTATACATAGCGCCATAATTACCATTTGTTTTGGTGACGCTGACCACAGACGGGCAGTAAGAGCTGGTAATACCAATAAGCCACTGATTAATAAGCTACCAACCGCTTGCAAAGCAATCGCACAAAACCCTGCTAATACGCCCATAAAAAACAGGCGTTGGCGCGTGGGATTAATACCCTGTATGCGTGCCAAAGCTTCGTGGGTTGCCAGTTTGATTTGCGCCGGCCATATATAAATAAGTAATGCCAATCCGACCAGTACGCTGCCAGCAATTAAGGGCAAATCTGCCCAATCAAGCTCAAGCAGGTTGCCAAACAAGAACCCCAAGACGTTTGCTTGCTGATCGGTTAGCTGGGTTAAAGTCAATAATCCTAAACACAGCAATGATACGGCAACCACTGCCAATACCGCATCGACAGGTAAACGCTCATCATCAATGAATACCAATCCTAATACCACCATCACGTTGACCAACGCAATACCGATACCCATTGGTAGCTGCCACCATACTGCCAGTGCCACACCTAGCAATGTCCCATGCGCCAACGCATCCGCAAAAAAAGCCATACGTCGCCATAACACCAAGCATCCCAAAGGCGCTGAAAGTAATGCTAAAATACTACCGGCAATCCAAGCAGGGGCAATAATGGCTAACCAAGCAGTCATAATACATATCCGTAAATTTTTATAAAAAAGGTCGTAAGGCAGTTTTTTCTTCAAGCCAGTTGATTTTTATTATATCTAGCTTGGCGCGTGATGCTCGCAGGCATGCGGCTGATGGACGTACGGCTGCTCATAATGATGACCGAATAGCTTTTGAAACTCACTGCTGATAGCAAGCTCGCTTGGCTGACCTTCACAGCAAATATGCTTATTCAAGCAAATCACCCGTCGACTGCCTTTCATGACCCAATGCAAATCATGCGAAACCACTAACATAGCACAGCGTAAAAATTCCGGTAGTTCATCAATAAATTGATACAACCAAACCTCCGTTTCAGGATCAAGACCTTGCATCGGCTCATCTAAAATCAATAAATTGGGCTTATCTAATAAAGCCCGTGCCAATAATACCCGTTGGGTTTCACCGCCAGAGAGGTGCAGCATCTGCCGCGAGAGTAAATGGGTCAATGATAATTTATCAAATATAAACTGCCGCTGCTCAGCCATAAGGCGTTTTTTATGGGCTTGCGCTAAAAGGTCGCTGACACGTAATGGCAGTATTGGTGGTACAGAAAACCGCTGCGGCACATAGCCTATCTGTAAGGGCGCAGAAGGCGTGACTTGTCCAGATGTCGGTTCAATCAGTCCCAAAATCAGCTTCACCAGCGTTGACTTGCCGGCACCATTGGGACCGATAACGCTGATCGTCTCATTGACAGCAATGTCGATATTAATATGAGATAGTAAGCGTTGTTGACCAATATAGTAGCTGACATTGCTTAAGTTCAGCAGCTTACTTGTATTATTCATCAGATGACCGCGTGTATTGGGAAAAGGAAGATAGGTTAAATAGGGGAGCTATTTCGTGCCTCTCTCTGATATTGAACTGACTATAGTAAATGCTCATCATTTATAACCATCAAAACAACATTCCTTACTGACAATCTTGGCAACGACCGCTCAGCTCAATCACACTACGAGCAACAGTAAAGCCAATGTCTTCTTCAGCAAAGCTCATCATCTCTTGCACAGGTAAACTGCTACATTCTTGTACGCGCTGACACTGTTCACAAATTAAGAAGGCTGCCGTATGATGAGCACGCGGATGACAGCAAGGTACATAGGCATTAATAGAGGTCAGTTGATGAATCAAACCTTCACTTAATAAAAACTCCAAACTTCGATAGACGGTTGGCGGCGCGACATTTTTTGCGCCAGCAAGCTCATTATCCAAGAGTCGCATTTGCTGTAATTGGGTGATTAAATCATAAGCGCCCACTGGTTTATTGGCTTGCAATACCAGCAGATATATCTGCTGTCGTAAGGGCGTAAAACGCACACCGCGCATACGAGACTGCTCTTTTGCTGCTTCTAGACGCTTGGTCACATCCTGTGGCGTAAAATCTTGCACGTCATGAGCATGCTCACAGTTCGGTGAAGTGGTCAGCATAGCACAAACTCCCAAAAACACTTTCAATAAATGCAGCAAGCATTCGTTTTGAATTAAATTCCACCTATAGGTAGTTCAAAATAAAATCGATACGTTATTAAAGAGGTGCGACTGCGATTAGTAAAAATAGAGCAGCCAAGATGTAAAATAAAAAGTGTGATTTAATTATGTTATAGTATAACATAATATTTATATGTAGAACATATTAAGATATCGCAGTTTAATGACTTAACAGGATCAATAACGCATGATTACCAATGCTCATAATGCTACAACGACTTTAGATAAAAACTTACACGTTCAAAAAAAGAATCTTTTGCATAAGATGCATCACTTAATACGGCAGCACTTCTTAATGATTAGCCTATTGATGTTAGGATTTTTGGCATTGTCTGCGCAAGCCGCAACCGTGAGTGTGAGTAATTATCCACTATTTTTGTTAAGTCAAGCGGTGACAGAAGGTGCGGCGCCTGCCAAGCAATTATTACAAGCAGGAGAGATTGGACACCATGGTAGTATCAGCCCTGGCGATATTAAAGCGATTCAAGAAAGCACATTTGTAGTTTGGTTTGGTGAGCCGCTAGAAAATAACTTGGCAGCAAGCCTAAATACAGCACCCAACGCCATTGCCTTATTCGAATTTGATGCTTTTAATCGTCATCCTCTGCGTGATATAAAAGGTATGCCCCTCGCTGGTACGTTAGATCCCCATATTTGGCTGGATCCTAACAATGCCAAAGCTATTACGCGTGCCCTTGCTGTCATTCATAGCCATGCCAATCCGCAATATAAACAGCTTTATCATGCCAATGCTCGAAAATTTGCCCAACGTATGGATAATGCAGTGGCAGCGATTAGTCAGAAAACCACACAAAAACCTTTACCATATTGGGCTTATCATGATGCTTATCAATATATGGAAAGCAGCGCCAACCTAAAACTCATTGGTAGCTTAAGTACTGACCATGATCTTGCGCCAAAAGCCAGCCAATTACGCTCGCTTAACGAGCAGCGTCCCGCTAATAAAATGTGTCTGGTCAGTCCAAGCAGTCCTGCCAAGGGTTTACTTGCCAAGCTACAACCGGTTCAAGATACCGTTCAGGCAGAAGATATGAGCAATAGTAAAGACTTCGTCAGTGGGTGGCAGACGATGGCGCAGCAAATCCGCCAATGCATATCATAAATGGGATCATTAAAATAAATGATTGAAACCGTTAGTTAAGAGTCGCTAAAGACGGGGATATATAGTCGGTGAAAAGTAATATCGATACAACACGTACTGCTGGTGCAAATTTTTCTTGCTTGCTGTGCCTACGCAGACAGAGGCTGCAAAAAATTTACACCAGCAATACGGTAGCGACTTTAAAGCATTTCAACTATAGTTTAGGTAAAAGACCGGTGATATACTTGTAAGTATCGGAATGATTGATGATTGAGCTAGGTGACTGATAAAAGATATATTTTACTTGCTTAAAAAGGGCTCGCTCCCTATAATAAATGGCGTTTAATTTTGGTTAAAAGGTAACATCTGTAGAGTGAGCCATTCACGGATAATAGTGTTGCAACGATGCGACATTATCAAAATGTTTAAGGCTATAGGAATACCGATGACCAAGCCTGCCAAACGCACACAAAAAGATAAAATTGGCATTTATATCAAACGCCAAGCATGGATACTATTTATCCTTATTATTATTGCTTGGCTTTTAGATACGATTTGGCTGCACAGTGCGCTGACTGTCGCAAAAAGCACCGCTATTGGTGCATTGCTTAGTTTTGCCACACAAGCGGTCTTTGCTTTTTTTATCTTTTGGTATACCGGTTATCGCGCGCGCCAACATATTGTTAGCCAGCTTTATCGGGGTCAGATGGCCAAATGGCTATTGACCGTGTTTGGTTTCGCACTAATTTTTATTACCGTACAACCCCTATCTGCGCCAGCGCTGTTTATCGGTTTTATGGTAATGCAAATTAGTCACAGTTGGATGTTGTGGCATATACGCTAGTGTCAATAAATGATAACTATATACAATGATAATTATATACATAGTTACAGTATTCATTGCGCTCAGCAAGTCACCCTGCCGTACAGCTTCTCTATGACTGATTTTAAAAAGTCGAAGCATCATAATTGTCTTTAGGATAGTACCAACAGGACAGTACCAACAATCGTGATATGAGCGTTTGATATAAGGTAGCGTGCAGTAATGTGCGGGTAGGGGAGCGCGAAATGGGCTTTTACTACCATCTATACTTAAATTGTTACAATTTAAGTATAGATGCAAAGCAACGGCGTTAAACGCCACTAGCAGCTAACTTATTCATACAGCGGATAAAAAAGTCACAATTGACTTTACACGAATACAACCTTGCATTACTATATGCAGCTAAATATTTTACTTATTAGCGCTGTATTGAGCGTCGACTGTGAAAAAACAGCATTAAGTAAACATATACATAAGAATTTTGCGTACACGTGTAAAGGGCTATTACTGAATTATCATAAGCCCTTTTTTGATAGCTAAAATTTATCATCAGCTAGCAAATTTAGCATAAGTAACAGAACTATGGGTTGGATGTTATTGTTTACAGAGGCGCTTTAGCATCGTTTGTTTAGCTGCATTGAAACGATGCAGCTGCAAGCGTTAAAGACCTCATCAGATGACAACCGTATTTTTTGGTAGTTGAGTAAATCGTTGACTAATAAGAAGCTTATATTATGGCAGGCGAGCAAACAACAACAGAGTATATCTCTCACCACTTAACGAACTGGACTTACGGCTATCTGCCGGGCGAAGGTTGGAAAGTTGCCTATACTGCTGAAGAAGCTAGTGCAATGGGCTTTAAAGCTATCCACCTTGATTCTATGCTTTGGTCAATTGGTTTGGGCATTGTTTTCTGCGCTATCTTTTGGATGGTCGCTAGAAAAGTCACTTCAGGGGTGCCGGGTAAATTACAGGCAGCGGTTGAGATGATCATTGAGTTCGTTGATAACAACGTTCGCGACTCTTATAGTGGCACCTCAAAGCTGATTGCGCCTTTGGCGTTGACCATCTTTGTGTGGATATTCTTAATGAACTTGATGGATTTACTACCCGTTGATTTTGTTCCAGGCCTTGCCGGACAAATCGGCGCCATGATGGGACATGATCCGCATCATGTGTTCTTTAAGATCGTTCCAACCACGGATCCTAATATCACCCTTGGCATGTCTTTTTCTGTCTTTATACTTATTCTTTTCTATAGTATCAAAGAAAAAGGTCTGGGCGGCTTTGTTGGCGAGCTGACACTGCATCCGTTTAGTGCCAAAAATCCTATCGTACAAATTATTTTAATACCCATCAACTTTATCTTAGAGTTTGTTACTCTGATAGCCAAGCCTATCTCTTTAGGATTGCGATTATTCGGTAACATGTACGCTGGGGAATTGATTTTCATACTGATTGCTCTAATGCCGTTTTGGATTCAATGGGCGTTATCAGTACCGTGGGCAATCTTCCACATCTTAATTATTACACTTCAAGCGTTCGTATTTATGATGCTGACGATAGTTTATATGTCACTTGCATCATCAACTGAACATTAATTAGACATTCAATAGGTAAATGAGGATACATCCATGGATCCAGTATTAGGTGGTTACACAGTTATCGCAGTAGCACTACTTATCGGTTTAGGTGCACTAGGTACAGGTATTGGTTTTGCTATTCTAGGCGGCAAATTCTTAGAAGGTGTTGCGCGTCAGCCAGAACTTGGCTCACAATTGCAAACTCGTATGTTCATCGTAGCAGGTCTTCTTGATGCTATTCCGATGATCGGTGTTGGTATTGCTATGCTATTGTTGTTCGCTAACCCTCTAGCAGGTTAATCAGAAAGCTCAGTTGTAAATGTTTGGTAGTCAAAGTTTGTATCTTAACCATAGCCAAAGTTTGGCTATCAAATATGATCAATGAAACTGATTTTTCATTAACAAAGAGGTGATCACGTGAATATCAATTCTACCCTCATCGGTCAAGCCATTGCTTTTGCAATCTTTGTGATGTTCTGCATGAAATTCGTGTGGCCACCACTTATCGGCGCTATTAATGACCGTCAGCGTAAAATTGCTGAAGGCTTAAATGCCGCAGAAAAAGCAAAAGCAGATTTGGCGACCGCGGAGCGAGATGTACAGCAGGAGCTTGATCTTGCAAAGACTAAAGCTGCTGCTCTGATCGAGCAAGCAAACAAAAGCGCCAATCAACTTGTTGAAGATGCAAAATCGCAAGCCCAAGTGGAAGGCGAGCGCATTCGCCAACAAGCACAAGCGGCTATCGACCAAGAAATCAATCAAGCGCGTGAGTCATTACGTGCCCAAGTTGCTGAATTGGCTGTACTTGGTGCAGAAAAGATTTTGCAAGACAAAGTCGATGTGCAAAAACATGCCAGTATGCTAGACCAACTGGCGGCGAAGCTGTAATTGTGAGGATATAATGGCTGACTTATCAACCTTAGCACGACCGTACGCTAAAGCCGCGTTTGACTATGCCAATGAAAACGGGGCAGTAAATGAGTGGGAAGACTTCTTGTTTGTTGCCGCCACCGTTGTCAATGACAAGTCGTTTAGTACTTGGCTAGACAATCCAGCTGTTTCTGCTGAGCATAAGTCAGCTGCTTTGGTCGATCTTTATGATACGCAAGTAGCTAGCGCTAATGATTCTGCTTTTAAGCAGTTATTAGATGCAACTAAAGGGGTTCGCCCTGACAGCAACGCCAGCTATCCAAAAGTATCAGTAGCATTTAGTAACTTCGTTAAACAGTTATCAGAACAAGAGCGTCTGGCGCTGCTTCCTGAAGTTTATGAGCATTATCGCCGTCACAAGGCAGTAAGCTTAAAGCAGCTTGACGCTTATGTGACCTCTGCTTATCCATTAACCGATGATCAGCGTGATATGCTGCAAGCACGTCTTGCTGCTTCGCTAAATGCTAGCGTAGTGATTCATGAGTCGGTGGATGCCAGTCTTTTGGCAGGCGTTACGATCAAAGTCGGTGACAAAGTCATCGATGATTCGATGCGCGGCAAGTTACAACAGTTAAAAACACAGCTAACGGCCTAATGCCAATCATTAACGTAGCTTAATTAAGCATGCGTGATATAAGAGCATTTACGTCAGTGGGCGGGTTATCATAAATTAAAGGAAACAAGGCAATGCAACAATTGAATCCAGCGGAAATCAGTAACCTGATTAAGCAGCGTATTCAAGACCTTGATGCGGGTGCAACTGCAAAGAATGAAGGCACGATTGTCAAAGTATCTGACGGTATCGTGCAGATTCATGGTCTTGAAGATGCCATGTATGGCGAAATGATTGAGTTTGAAGGTGAAGTCTACGGAATGGCGCTTAACTTAGAGCGTGATTCGGTTGGCGCAGTAGTACTGGGTGACTTCCTAAAACTACAAGAAGGTCAAAAAGCCTATTGTACTGGTCGTATCCTTGAAGTACCCGTAGGTCCTGAGTTGCTAGGCCGTGTTGTTGATGCTTTAGGTAACCCTATTGATGGCAAAGGTCCTATTAATGCCAAAATGACCGACAAAGTCGAAAAAATCGCTCCAGGCGTTATCGATCGTCAATCGGTTGATCAGCCAGTAATGACAGGTTATAAATCTGTTGATACCATGATTCCAATCGGTCGTGGTCAACGTGAGCTTATCATTGGTGACCGTCAGACGGGTAAAACCGCGATGGCTATCGATGCGATCATTGCACAGAAAGCATCTGGCATTAAGTGTGTATACGTCGCAATCGGTCAGAAACGCTCTACCATTGCCAACGTTGTACGTAAGCTTGAGCAAACTGGTGCCCTTGAATATACTACGGTTGTAGTTGCTTCAGCATCAGAGCCAGCAGCACTACAATATATCGCACCGTACTCAGGTTGTACGATGGGCGAATACTTCCGTGACCGCGGCGAAGATGCACTAATTGTATTTGATGACTTATCAAAGCAAGCAGTCGCTTATCGTCAAATCTCACTACTATTACGTCGTCCGCCAGGTCGTGAAGCGTATCCTGGTGATGTATTCTATCTACATTCACGTTTACTTGAGCGTGCATCACGCGTAAACGCGGCGTACGTAGAAAAATTCACCAATGGTGAAGTAGTTGGTAAAACGGGTTCTTTAACCGCGCTACCGATTATCGAAACTCAAGCTGGTGACGTATCTGCATTCGTACCAACCAACGTGATTTCAATCACTGACGGTCAGATTTTCTTAGAATCAAGCCTATTTAACTCAGGTATCCGTCCGGCTGTGAACGCTGGTATTTCGGTATCGCGTGTTGGTGGTGCAGCTCAGACTAAGATTATCAAAAAGCTATCTGGTGGTATCCGTACTGCTCTAGCTCAGTATCGTGAACTTGCAGCATTTGCTCAGTTTGCCTCAGATCTTGATGATGCGACTCGTGAACAGCTTGATCATGGTGAGCGTGTGACTGAACTGATGAAGCAAAAACAATATCAGCCAATGTCTATCTCTGAGCAAGCCGCTGTTATCTATGCTTCAAACGAAGGTTTCTTAGCAGACGTACCAGTTGAAAAAATCGGTTCTTTTGAAGAAGCTTACTTACGCTATATGCATGATGAGCAAGCCGACTTAATGAAAGAGATTGATGATACTGCGAATTATAATGATGATATCGCAGGTCGTTTAAAGTTATCTTTAGAGACTTTTAAACAAAATCACAGTTATTAATTTAACGGGTTAAGCCGGTTTGATTGGTTGTAGCCATAGTATTATCGTTAGATAGTATTATG
Source organism: Psychrobacter arcticus 273-4 (assembly GCF_000012305.1). Lineage (NCBI taxonomy): Bacteria > Pseudomonadati > Pseudomonadota > Gammaproteobacteria > Moraxellales > Moraxellaceae > Psychrobacter > Psychrobacter arcticus. The sequence goes on along the minus strand of NC_007204.1, from coordinate 2,494,850 downwards.
ATTAGTCTAGAGATTATACAGTGGCGCGTTGTCTGATAAGCTTTTTATTAAGGCAGCAGCGCCATTGTGCTAACCATCAACGGTCTAAGATCGCGTCATGCCACAACATTTAAAGACATTATTCTTATAGTTCAGTGTTTTATAGCAAACGATTGTTGCATACGCCCATGCTTTTTAACCCTCTTATATTGGAATCATTATGGCAAGCTTAAAAGAGATACGTGCCAAAGTCACCAGTATTAAAAGTACCCAAAAAATTACTCGCGCTATGCAAATGGTAGCAGCAAGTAAAATGCGCCGTGCCCAAGAGCGCATGGAAGTGGGTCGCCCGTATGCTGATAGTATGCGCCGGGTTATTTCGCATTTGGTGCATGCCTCATCAGATTACAAACATCCGTATATGGTAAACCGTCCAGTGAATAAGGTTGGCTATATTGTCATCACATCTGACCGTGGTCTAGCGGGTGGTTTGAATATCAACTTATTCAAAGCATTAACAAAAAGTATCCAGCAATATCAAGATCAGTCTGTACAGGCTGAGTTTGCTGTTATCGGTGCCAAGGGCGTCAGCTTCTTTAAAAACTTTGGTGGTAAAGTCACCTCAGCCGTAACTGATTATGGTGACAAACCAACGTTTGAGCAATTGAACTCTCCAGTTCAAGCCATGCTTGAGGACTACAGTAACGGTAAAATAGACCGTATCTATGTGGTTTATAATAAGTTTGTGAATGCGATGACCCAAAAGCCGACTATCAATCAGTTGGTGCCTTTGCCAGATAGTGCGTTTGCTGAAGAAGAAAGTGGCATTCAAACAGAACTGAGCTGGGATTATATCTACGAGCCTGATATCAAAACATTGATTGACGAATTGCTCGGCCGTTATATTGAGTCGATTGTGTATCAAGCGGTAATGGAAAACATTGCCTCTGAGCAGTCCTCACGTATGGTTGCGATGAAAGCGGCGACAGATAATGCTGGTGACCTAATTAACGATTTACAGTTGGTTTATAACAAGCTGCGTCAAGCGGCGATTACCCGAGAAATCTCGGAAATCGTTGGCGGTGCTGCTGCTGTTTCATAATTGAAACCCTTTATGAAACCCACTATATATAGAATTTCAAGGAGAACGCAATGAGTAGCGGTCGTATTGTACAGATTATTGGCGCGGTTCTTGACGTTGAGTTCAACCGTAACGAAGTTCCTCGGATTTATGATGCCTTACAAGTAGACGGTACTGAAACCACCCTAGAAGTACAGCAACAGCTAGGTGATGGCATCGTACGTACTATTGCTATGGGTTCTACTGAAGGACTAAAGCGTAACCTTTCAGTTACCAATACTGGTGGCCCAATTTCTGTGCCAGTAGGCGTTGGTACACTAGGTCGCATCATGGATGTTCTTGGACGTCCTATCGATGAAGAAGGTCCAGTAGAAGCAGATGAGCGTTGGTCAATTCACCGTGAAGCGCCAAGCTATGCAGAACAATCAAACAGCACTGAACTTTTAGAAACTGGTATTAAAGTAATCGATTTACTTTGCCCGTTTGCTAAAGGTGGTAAAGTTGGTCTGTTTGGTGGTGCTGGTGTTGGTAAAACTGTCAACATGATGGAATTGATCAACAACATCGCGCTTAAACATGAAGGTTTATCAGTATTTGCTGGTGTTGGTGAGCGTACGCGTGAAGGGAATGACTTCTATCACGAAATGCAAGAAGCTGGCGTTGTAAATACTGAAGACTTTAGTAAATCTAAAGTTGCGATGGTATACGGTCAGATGAATGAGCCACCGGGTAACCGTTTACGTGTTGCGCTGTCTGGTTTGACCATGGCTGAATACTTCCGTGATACCAAAGATCCTGCTACTGGCAAAGGTCGTGACGTATTGCTATTCGTTGATAACATCTACCGTTATACACTAGCCGGTACTGAAGTATCAGCACTGCTTGGTCGTATGCCATCAGCCGTTGGTTATCAGCCAACACTTGCTGAAGAGATGGGTATGCTCCAAGAGCGTATTACTTCTACGCAATCAGGCTCTATTACTTCTGTGCAAGCGGTATATGTACCTGCGGATGACTTGACGGATCCATCACCAGCAACGACGTTTGCTCACTTGGATGCGACAGTTGTACTAAGCCGTGATATCGCTTCACAAGGTATCTATCCTGCGGTTGATCCACTGGATTCAACGTCACGTCAGCTAGATCCATTAGTTATCGGTGAAGAGCATTACAACGTTGCTCGTGGTGTTCAGGAAGTTCTACAGCGCTATAAAGAACTGAAAGACATCATCGCGATTTTGGGTATGGATGAGTTATCAGAAGAAGATAAACTAGTCGTTTATCGTGCTCGTAAAATCCAGCGCTTCTTATCACAGCCATTCCACGTTGCTGAAGTCTTTACCGGTGCACCTGGTAAATATGTTCCACTACGCGATACCATTGCAAGCTTTAAAGCAATCATCGCTGGTGAATATGACAGCTTACCAGAGCAAGCCTTCTATATGGCTGGCGGCATTGACGAAGTCGTTGCTAAAGCTGAAAAAATGAAGTCTTCTGCAGCGTAAGTTGTATTCGTATTGGCTAACGAGTAGGTATAATATAAACCTTATATCTACTCCTCAGTAATGCATCGCAGTTTTGATTGTGTTTTGATCGTAAGGAATTAAGTATGGCAACGTTACAATGTCGCATCGTAAGTGCTCGTGAAGAGTTGTATTCAGGCGAAATTAGCATGTTAATAGCCAGTGGTACCGAAGGCGAAATTGGTATATTGCCAGGTCACACCCCGCTTATTACTTTGCTAAAACCAGGTGCAATGCGCGTACAAACGTCAAATGGTGAAGAAGAAGTAATTTATGTGTCAGGTGGCGTACTAGAAGTACAGCCAAAAATGGTGACAGTACTAGCAGATACTGCCATGCGTGCGCACAATCTTGACGAAAGCAAAATCGTTGAAGCGCGTAAAAAAGCGGAGCAAATGCTGGTCAACCAATCAGATACGGTACAAATCAATGCTGCTTTAGCATCATTGGCAGAGTCTGTCGCCCAGCTACAGACCATCCGTAAGTATAAAAATCGCGCTTAATTTTTTTGTCTGCAAGGGTAATTATTTACTCTTGTAAGCAATAATAAAAAACAGTCCTTTATGGGCTGTTTTTTTATGGCTGATGGTTTTATTGACTAATGATGGTTTTGGCTTTTAGTCGAAAAGCCACTAGCAACAATGGTAATATATGGTTATATTAAGGGTTGGAAAATAGTTTGCTAAGTTCTATAGAGTTGAGCTGTTTTACGTGCTTTATTAATGATCTGGCTTATGGTTTAAGGGTTTAGACATAACAAAACGGTCGTGAGTGAATAAAAGTTATGTGATACTTTTTAAGTACGATAAAAGGTATGATTTTTGGATGTAAACTAAAATTTTAATGGTCGTAGTTTATAGGTTTTGTTACCGACTATAAGCTATAGTATAGGAAGCTGCAGGATTAATAGTATACTGTGCTGCCAAGTTTATAACAGCTATATAAACAGCAGTCGCACTATTTTGTGGTGCTATGCATTTTACTGCTCTTATTTTGACTACTTTTAAATGAGATGTATTAGAGGATATAACAATGATAACGAATGATGATGACAATACCCCCCGAATTTTGATTGTTGAAGATGATGAGCGTCTGGCCATGTTGACCCAAGATTACTTGGTCAAGAATGGTCTAGAAGTGGCGATTGAAACGGATGGTAATCGTGCCATTCGTCGTATTATCAATGAGCAGCCAGATTTGGTCGTACTTGATGTCATGCTTCCAGGTAGCGATGGCTTGACAGTCTGCCGTGAGGTACGTCCACATTACCAAAATCCTATCTTGATGCTGACTGCGCGCACAGAAGACATGGATCAGGTATTGGGTCTTGAGATGGGTGCCGACGATTATGTTGCCAAGCCTGCTCAACCACGGGTTCTATTAGCACGTATTCGTGCGTTACTACGTCGCTCAGAGAATGTACCATCAGAAGACGTGCCGCAGCGTTTAGAGTTTGGTGAATTGGTCATCGATAATGGTGGTCGTTCAGTGAACCTAGGCGATGAGTTGGTAGACTTCACCAGTGCTGAATATGACTTATTATGGCTACTTGCTTCTAATGCTGGACGTATCTTATCGCGTGAAGATATCTTTGAGCGCCTACGTGGTATTGAGTATGACGGTCAAGATCGCTCTATTGACGTACGTATCTCACGCATTCGTCCAAAGATCGGTGATGATCCAGAAAATCCAAAACGTATCAAAACCGTACGTAGTAAAGGCTATCTATTTGTGAAAGAAGGCAACTAATCGTCTATCTTCGCTATAAGCTTTAACTGTTTGTTGTTATGTAATAAGAAACCAGCGTGAAGCTGGTTTTTTAGGGTTTAAATATTAAGTTTTTAAGCTTAATTGCTGCGTTATGTGGTTTAATTAAGCGATAATTTTATATACCAGTTTAATCATCATTTAATACCTATCACAGCAAATATTATCCTATATTGGTTATGATAGGTATTCTTCTATTGATAACTCTTATTCATCAGGTTGGTCACGGCACGTATGTCATTAGTCTCTTCTCTCAAACACAGTATTTTTGTTCGTATTTATGCAGGACTATTGATAGTCTGCTTGTGTGTGGCATTGTTTGCCCAGCTGTTGATGGATACCATCAATAAAGAGCGGGTGCAATCTTATCGTGAGAACATGGCGACAGGGGCGTTTCATATCGTGAGTGAGGGTTTGGCTCACCAAGACAACGAGGTGCAGCGTGATTATTGGTTGTCTGATGCCAGCAGCTTGTTTGGTTCAGAATTTAAGATTGTGTCCATTGATGAGGTGGACTTTAATGCCAGTGAGCTGCGCCGTTTTGAGAAAGAAAACACGGTCGTGCGCTATGTGAGTCAACAGACCTTTGCCGACGTCTATTATCGCCTACCAGACAATCAAGGTGTTTTGACTGCGCGTATATCGCAAGTGACCGAACAGCAAGTCAGAGCTATTGCCGTATTTTTGCTAGATGATTTGTCCTATTATATTACCTTGTCTGATAAGCGCGCACGTTTGGCGCAGTTAGAAGAAAAGTTTTCATTCCCTTTAGCGTTTAAAGCGGTAACTGCGCTCGATTTAGATCCTGATCAGATGGCGCGCTTGCGCCGTGATGAAGTGGTCATCTTATTACAAGATACCAATACCAGTAAAAGCAACTCATCTATCAAAGTTATTGTGCCGTCTGAAATTAGTGATATGGCGATTTTAATTGGTCCAGTGCCTTTGTTTAATTGGTTTCCACTAAACTTGATTGTCAGTATGATTTTGATCAGTATGTTTTTAATCAGTTTGGGTGTGTATGCACTGATTTTCCCGCTTGAGCGCAAGTTACAACTGATTCAAGTCGGTGTTAATGAAGTCAGTAAAGGCAATCTTGAAAGTCAGGTACAGGTTATCGGGCAAGATGAAATCGCCCGTTTAGCTGCGACCTTTAATGCCATGACGGCGCATATTAAGCGTTTGATCGAGTCGCAGCGAGAGTTGACTCGTGCAGTGTCGCATGAATTGCGTACGCCAGTTGCACGTATTCGCTTTGCTGTCGAGATGCTGGCAGATACTGAGGATGAGGACTCGCGTTTTATGCAGCGTGACTTTATTGATGAAGATATCGAAGCGCTCAATGGTTTGATTGATGAGATTTTAACCTATGCGAAACTCGAAGAAGGCTCGCCCAAACTAGATTTAGAGCCAGTCAATCTTCGAGAGCTGCTTGAGCAAATTGAGCGTGAAACCAATGCCTTGGGCAAACCGATTAAAATTGTCACCAAGCTGCCAAATACCAAAGTAGAGGCGATCGCAGATAGACGTTACTTACACCGAGTGATTCAGAATTTGGCTGGTAATGCCTTACGCTATGCAGAGACCACAATTATCATCAGTGCTTGGGTAAAAAAGGGCAATGCCTTTGTCAGTGTTGAAGATGATGGTCACGGCATTCCAGAAGCCGATCGTGAAAAGGTCTTTATCCCATTCTCGCGCTTGGACGACAGCCGCACACGTGCCTCAGGTGGCTACGGATTGGGCTTGTCTATCGTATCACGCATTGCTTTTTGGTTTAATGGTCGTATGAAGGTTGATGAGAGCCGTGACCTTGGTGGCGCGCGCTTCGTAATGACATGGCCTATCAAGCCACTGACACAAATCCTAGCGGCTGATGAATTGACGCAAGAAAAGAGCGAGCGTGATTTTGATGCGTAAGCATCGTTAATACATTTTAAAAAATAGCACGGTAGCTTTGTTAAATTAAATCGACTATCGTCATGTTGTTTCTAACTGATTATAGATGGCGCTAATAAGTTAGAAACAACAAAGAAAAACAACGATAGCCAGTCGTTATTTTTTTAGCATTATTGATTTGCGCTATTATCAATAACGGGCTTTGTATCCGGTTTGACATCCAAAAGCTGTTCTCCGGCAACTTCCGAGATGAGAGGGATGCGAATACAGACTTGTAGACCACCATTTGGATGATTAATAGCCTCAACTGTTCCATGATGCAAGCGTGCAATACGGTTAACAATCGCTAAGCCTAAACCGCTCCCTTGGGTGGTACGCGCTGACTCGCCACGTTCGAAAGGCTGCATGACACGCTCGAGTTGATCTTCTGCCACTCCGCCACCGCAGTCTCGCACACATATAACCAATTGCTCTTTTGCTTCTTTATTGACCGTATTCTCAGTCACGACGTCGCTGTACTCTATCACCTCTTTTTCTATAAAAGTTGGCATTACAACCGCGGATAAATAAATAGGTGGCTCACCATAATGCTTTGCATTATTGACCAGATTGATAATCAGGCGCTTAATTGACATAGGGCGTACGGGTACAAGCTTGCTGCATTCTGATTGATAAATAAACTCTAGCGGCGCAAACTGCACCATAATCTCACTAAATATGGTATCTAAATTGGTGAGGCGTACAGGCTCATCCGAGCCATCCTTCATAAACGAGATAAACTGCTCCAGAATAGCATCCATATCTTCGATGTCGTAAATCAAACCTTCACGAAAAAAATCATCGGGCAGCATCTCAGCGGTTAAGCGCATACGAGTCAGCGGGGTACGCAGATCGTGTGAGATACCTGCTAACATGATCGTGCGCTCTTTTTGCGCTTGATTAAGGGTGGTAAACAGACGATTAAAGGCCATATTTACTTGGCGAATTTCGGTAGGACCATGATGTGTGGGTAGCGTTGTTGCATGACCCAACTGAATATAGTTGGTGGCAGCACGTTGAAGATAACGTAAGGGACGATTTAGCTGACGGGCTAATAAAATAATCGTCAATAGTGTCAAAATTGGTAGCCCAAACAAAAACAAGATCAATAAAGTTGGGCTGTACTGCGAATAATAGACCACCGGTTCGCGTATCCAAAAACTGCTATCGCGACTGTCTTGCACCCAAAGCTGTGGGGTCGGTTTAAACTTAAAATACACCTCAACTGGTCGCCCTAATTGCGCGCCGATTTCTCGCTGTAATACATCCGTAAAAACGTTAACAAAGGCTTTATCAGCAACCTCTGGAAAATCGCTCGGATTAACCACCACCACCACATGCGAGTGCTGATAAATCCACTGACGCACTTCAGGATTGTCCCTCCAGTCTCGATTGGTGCTGTTCATCAGCCGAAGCTCGCTGGTCAAATAGCGAGCATGGCTTTTGAGTTCTGGTAAATACAGACTACGCCAAAAAAATAAAATCGATACCCCAACGCTTATGATGACAATAAAAGCCACCATCAAGGTAGTTAACCAACTATTAGAATACGAGCGGGGTAACCAGCTTTTATGAGGCAATGGTGGGTTTGGCGTGGTCATAGGAATCCAAATTATTATGAGGCAATAGAAGCGGAAGCGGCAGTGGGTTATGCTATTGCTAGAATAGCATAACCCACTAATAACGCTGCTAGCTTTCATAACTCACTATCATGAGATAGCGTATTCAAGATAGAAAACGACGGCAGGAGATACGAGCATCTCTTATAGCTATGAGTACGATTTATGAATCTTATTTACAGCCATAACGATTTAAGCTATTGTTAATAAATAATTAAATAAGCGCAGTTTATGTTTTCAATAAAATAAGACTGTGGTATAATTATGCCCTTTTTGGTATACCTGCGAAAGAGAGAATTCACATGGTTGTTATTCGTTTAGCACGGGGCGGTGCCAAGAAACGCCCATTTTATCAAGTAGTTGTTGCTGATCAACGCCGCGCGCGTGACGGTCGCTATATTGAAAACATCGGCTTTTTTAACCCACTCGCTAAAGATTCTGAAGAAGCAGTGCGCTTGAACATGGAAGCGTATAATGCGTGGGTCGCAAAAGGTGCACAACCTTCTGATCGCGTTGCTTCATTAGCAAAAGCTTATAATAAGTCTGCTGCTCAAACTGAAGCTACTGCTTAAGTTTTGGCTGCAACATACTGATAGCGCATTTGCTGCGTCAATCAGTTGGCTTAAGAATACCTAGCGTAACTGGTCTAACCAGGGTACGCCATTAACTGTTTATCGCTTTTGACTACGTTTATCGTTTTTTACGTTTATCGTTTTTAATGGCTTTTTTATTTATCATCGCTGTTTTCATCATTGTTAGGTTAGCCGTTATGTCTTCTGCTCCAAACGCTAGTGCCCTTATGAAAATTGGTCAGCTCAAAAAGCCTTATGGCATCAAAGGTTGGCTTTGGGTATTTAGTGAAACAGACGATCGTACGGCGATATTTGACATCAAGCCTTGGTGGATGAAAACCGCTACCGGTATGAAACCTTTGACGGTAAAGGCTTGGCGTCAACAAGGCACAGGAGTTGTCGCTCAATTTGAGCAGATTCCTGATCGCAATGTTGCTGAGACCATGAACGGGGTAACTCTTTGGGTCGAGCAAGACATCTTGCCAGAACCTGCTGAAGATGAATATTACTGGTCGGATTTGGTCACTCTGCGCGTTATTAATGAGCAGGATGAGTATCTAGGCGATATTACTGAGATGTTTGAGACTGGCGCCCACGCTATCATGCGGGTTGCGGCAACTTCAGACAGCTTGGATAAAGAAGAGCGTCTGATTCCATGGCACAAGCAAACTGTAGTGAAGGTCGATCTGACTGAAAAAACAGTGCTGGTGGCATGGCCAAGTGACTATTAAAACAAGCTTTAGTGATATAAGTTTTAACTTTATCGCTTAAGGTTGTTGATAGTAATACCGATTTGTTTAGCCAATATTAGCCACTGCGCAAGTAGACATCCGATGTATTTTGCCGTTATTAGTATTTTTCCTGAGATGTTTGCCACGATTCGTGAGTTTGGAATCACAGGTCGAGCAGTCGCTCAGAAGCAAGTAACGATTGAATGCATTAACCCGCGTGATTATACCAGTGATAATTATCGCCGTATTGATGAACGCCCGTATGGTGGCGGTCCTGGCATGGTGATGATGGCTGAGCCATTATCACAAGCTATCGAGGATGCGCGCCTGAGAGCGAGTCAGTATGGCTGCCGTGTCGACAAAGCGCACTGTCCGGTGATTTATATGTCACCACAAGGACAGACGCTTAGTGAGAGTAGTGTGGTCGATATGACTGAGTATGACGGCATGATTATATTATGTGGTCGTTACGAAGGCATTGATGAGCGCTTACTGTCGCAGTATGTCGACATGGAAATATCACTTGGTGATTACGTGCTTACCGGTGGTGAGCTACCTGCAATGGTGCTGATGGATAGTGTGATACGTCGTTTGCCGAACATTATGGGCGATGACAAGTCAGCTGAGCAAGACTCGTTTGTCGATGGCTTGCTCGATTGTCCACACTATACTAAGCCGCATGAGTTTGCTGGTATGGCAGTCCCTGAAGTATTACTTTCAGGTCATCATGCCAATATCGCTCAGTGGCGCTTTCGTCAGCAAGTCGAACGTACGCAAACGCGGCGTCCTGACTTATGGCAAGCGTTTATGCCGACGGTAGAGCAAGCAAAATGGCTAAAAGCATTGGCAAAAGCAGATAAGAAATAGCGTTGATAGCGGCTAAAGAGATAAACAGTTAAGTAATAAAATTTTGCGCAACAATAAAACGAGTCATAGCATAATGGCCGTTTGTCATAACCCACTTACGTTGTGTCTCATTAAAAAGATACGATCCATTATTACAAACAGGTGATATGCGTCAAGCCTCTATTATCTAATGTGAGGAGATAACTCTCATGAGCAATAAGCATCCATTGGTTCAGGTCATCGAAAATGCTCAATTGATTGAGCGCCCAAGCTTTGCACCCGGCGATACCGTTGTGGTTCAAGTAAAAGTACGTGAAGGTGAGCGTGAGCGTTTACAGGCTTTTGAAGGCGTTGTAATTGCTAAGCGTAACCGCGGTTTAAACTCAGCGTTTACCGTACGTAAAATTTCAAGCGGTGTTGGCGTTGAGCGTGCATTCCAATTGCATTCACCAATCATCGACAGCATCGAAGTGAAACGCCGTGGTGCAGTTCGCCGTGCGAAACTATACTACTTACGTGAGCGCTCTGGTAAATCAGCACGTATCCGCGAGAAGCTTGCTCCGCGTGCACCTAAAGTTGTTAAGCCAAAAGCTGACGCTTAGATTATATCCAGTATCTGGTTTTAAGTATTGTGCTTAAGATTAATTTATTGCCGAACCGCTATTATGCGATTCTGTAATAAAGAAAAGCTAGATACAAGCCCTTATTCATAGGTTTATCATATAAATAAGCGGGTCATACCAAAAAAGACAAAACCCCAATCTGTGCGAATGCCAGATTGGGGTTTTTGTTTCTGTCGCTTTAATTCATATTCTTTAAATAAAACACGTTTTAAATCACAAATTTAAATGACAGCTTTAAACGTTGCCTTTAATCCTCAAAATTTTCAATACGGCTGTTTTGGTCTTTAGATTTGCTGTACTTACGCAAGCGTATATATAGCGTTTTTGTGACGATAGCGATGGTCTTTTGCTGATCGTCGACGATATCTACTTGGTATTCACGAAATACGGGTTCACCCTCTTTTGCTAATTTTTGAATGATCTTGACTTCATTGCTAGGTATTTTCATTCGGGCAGTGACTTTGCTATTGCCCGGCGCGATAAATTCAATATGTGAGCTTTTATCCCAAACGACATAACTGCTACCCAGCTGGTGCATGAGCATGAGCATATAAAATGGATCAACCATTGAATATAAGCTGCCGCCAAATTGTGTCCCTACAATATTCTTATTCAGGCTATTTAGCCCCATGCTCACTACGCATAGGCCTTGGTCAAGATTGATGTGCTCAATTTTGATACCGGCACCGATATAGGGTGCATAAGTGTTGATACGCAGCTTAAGCAGATAAGGCGTGAGCAATGGCATAATATTTTTTTTAGCGTTACGTTTTAGCGTCTCAAGATTTTTGGGTAGTAAACTCATAAACTCATCCTAGGGTACTTCTTGATTTTTAGACTGCTATTATTCAATTGTTATGGGTAAAAAGGTATTTATCATAGTGAAAAACTCATGAAGGCGCCAGAGCTAAAGCGTAACTTCATTCAAATATTAGCGCTTCGTTTTTATCCATGCGTGATTATCGATCGCTTATGTGATGATAACGCATTATCACTGATTAGAAGAGGGATGATAACGCATTATCACTGATTAGAAGAGCGATGATAATGATTACAATCTGCTATCTTGTTGGCAACTGAGCACTTAATAAGTTTGTATTTATTTTAAAAGAAAACTTTACGTTATTAATGATTGCTATAGTTATAGTATATTCGAATTGTTATAAATTCGCGTTCCAAAGTCTTATGATATACAATGACCGCATTTTTTCTTCAGTGGCTTAACGTTTATCGCAAGATTCGTAAATGAATAAGCAGTCACTAAAACGTCGGTCGACCCAAGGACATGTGATGAGTAACACGCAGCTTCCCCCTTTAGATGCCAATCCGCAGCAGCCAATCCCCTCTGATAATGATGTTCAAGGTAGTTATATAGAATTACATAAGCCTTATTCAAGTTTTAAAAACCGTGATGCATACCTCAATCGTGAACTACAAATCATGCAGCCCAAGCGCTGGCGTCCTAATTTGCCGTTCCGTGATTATCGTTTTGAATATGAAGATACTATTCCAGCGATGGCAGCAACCATTGGTAAAGTGGTGATGGTCGGCGCTATTGCCGCGACTTTTGCAGGGCCGCTTGGTTTGGGTGATGCGTTTGTTTTAGAAAACGTGCGTTATGAGCTGTTGATTGTTTCGTTCTTCATTATCTTGTTTTCAGGATTCTTGCTACCAACAGCCAATCTTGCTGGTACTCACGGGCCACTTATTCCACTGATTCCCATTGTGGTTGCTGCAGGTGGGCATCCAATGGCTTTTGGCCTACTTATTGGTGCTTTTGGTCTATTGCTTGCTATTAGTAAAGGGGGTAGCTTGCTTGCCAATTTAACCAGTAAAGGTGTGTGCGGTGGTCTTTTGATTTACTTGGGCTTTATCGGTACCACTTCACAGGTCAAGAACCTCTTTGCTTGGGCAGAAGGGATTGGCATGTCGCACATTGCTTTCTTTATTATTCTGGCGACTATCCTGCTATATGCATTACTTGAACACTGGCAAAAACGCTGGCTTGCGGTTCCGCTTAGCTGTTTTTTAGGTGGCGGTCTCGCATTTGCATTAGGCGCACCTTTTGCGTTTAAAACTGCACCAGGTCTACCGCATATGAACCCGATGTATTGGTGGGGTGAGAACACCGGTTGGATGCTAGGGTTACCAACGGTTGAAAGCTTTATCGTAGTACTGCCGTTTGCTATTTTGGCGGTTGCTATGTGGTCACCAGACTTTTTGGGTCATCAGGTCTTCCAGAAAATCAGCTACCCTAAACGTACTGAACGTGTGCTGATGGATATTGATGATACGATGACCAGTGCCTCGTTTCGTCAGGTTGTAGGTTCTGTGCTTGGCGGGGCAAACTTTGCTTCATCATGGGGTACTTATATTGTACCAGCAGCGATTGCTAAGCGTCCGATTCCTGCAGGTGCTTTATTGACGGCTCTATTCTGTATCATCGCAGGTGTTTGGGGCTATCCGATGGATTTGGCCATTTGGCAACCAGTGATGTGCGTGGCATTGATTGTGGGTGTGTTTATCCCACTATTAGAGGCTGGCATGGAGATGACCCGCGAAGGTAAAACTACGCAGTCTGCTGCTATTGTGGTGTTTGCTTCTGCATTGGTTAACCCAGCTTTTGGTTGGTCGCTCACGTTATTGCTTGATAACTTGGGCTTGATTGGCTCTAAAGAACGTAGTGCCAATTTGACTAAAATGAGCCGTTGGATTATTCCGGTGATTACTTTTGTAATATTAACCGGTGTGATGGCAATTGTCGGTATGTTGCCTGGTATTCCAGCGTTACTGCCAAATTTCCGTCACTAGTAGCGTTATTATTTCTATAAAAAAGTCGTTTCTACAAAAAAGTCAGCCTCGGAGCTGGCTTTTTTTATGGTTATTGCTAAGCTGATAACGATTCTTGTAAAACGCGTACTATCGCCCCATAAATATCTGTATATCAGTATCTTGAGAGCACTAAATTCTATGGTCAATGTCTCCGTATTGAGTCCTGTCGACGATAAAAAAGCCCGTCTAAAGCATCTCATCCAGCGCCTGCCAAACTTGCCAGGGGTCTATAAAATGCTGGGTAAAAATGGCGATATTCTGTATGTCGGCAAAGCAAAATCGCTAAAAAGTCGCGTCAATAGCTACTTTGCTAAGACGATTGACCATCCGAAGACGCGTGCACTGGTCGCACGGATCCATAATATTGAAACCATTATTACCCGTAGTGAAACCGAAGCGCTGCTGCTTGAGCAAAATCTGATTAAAGAATATCGACCGCCTTATAACGTACTATTGCGCGATGATAAGTCCTATCTTTATGTGTTTATTTCAGCGGATCAGCCTTATCCAAGATTGGCTTATGGTCGCGGTAAAGTCAATCATCAAAAGGGGTGCTTTTTCGGTCCTTTTCCCTCTGCTCATGCAGCAAAAGAGACGCTGGTGCTGATGCAAAAGATGTTTCAAATGCGCCAATGTACCAATACGTTTTTTAAGCAACGTAAGCGCCCTTGTCTTGAATATCAGATTAAACGCTGCCGTGCGCCTTGTGTAGGCTTAGTGTCAGCCGAGGAGTATAGCGAGGACGTCAATAATACCATTCGCTTCCTGAAGGGGGACTCTAGCGATATTCATAGCGCGCTGATTGAAAAAATGGAAGCTTCTGCTGAAGAGTTAGACTTTGAAAAAGCCGTGTTTTATCGTGATCAGTTGTCTATGCTGCGCGAAGTACAAGCCAAGCAAGCCGTCTATACGGTGCAGGGCGAGGCGGATGTGATCGCCATTGCCAGTCAAGTAGGGATGACTTGCGTCAATGTGTTGACCGTACGTGGCGGCCGTGTGCTAGGTGGTAAAAACTATTTTCCTGATGTCGATAGTAGCCAGCCGCTGGCTGATAATTTATCCGCTTTTATTACCTCGTTTTACTTTCAGGTGACGGATGACTTGCCAGCGGAAATCATGTTGAGTCATGAATTACCGGATCAGGTTGCGGTTAGTGAGGCACTGGCGAGTCATTTTGGCAGTAAAGTCGTCATCAAAACCAACGTACGTGAGCACCGTGCCGAATGGTTGGATTTGGCTAAGCTCAATACCAATAATGCCCTAAAAACCAAGCTTGGCGATTATTTAGAGCTGCATGCACGATTTGGGGCACTCAAGGATGTCTTAGCTGATATCACTGATCGTACCATTGATCGTATTGAGTGTTTTGATATCTCGCATACCATGGGCGAGGCAACGATTGGTGGTTGTGTGGTCTTTGACCAAAGTGGCTCTCGCCGCCGTGATTATCGTCAATATGCGATTCATGACATTGTCGGTGGCGATGACTATGCCGCGATGAAACAAGTGCTGACACGCCGTTATAAAAAGCAACCACTGCCTGATTTGCTGCTTATCGATGGCGGTAAAGGTCAGCTTGGAATCGCCAAAGAAGTATTGACCGAGTTGGGTATGCTTGGTGATACTTTGCTTATTGGTGTGGCAAAAGGTGAAGGGCGTAAGGCTGGGCTTGAAGTACTGCATTTTATTGATCACGAGCCGCTTGATTTGCCTATGGATAGCAAGGCGCTGCATTTATTGATGCACATTCGCGATGAAGCCCATCGTTTTGCCATCACAGCGCACCGTAAGAAACGCGATAAGCGTCGTTCATCGTCAGTGCTAGAGGTCATACCAGGATTGGGTGAAAAGCGCCGCCGTGATTTGCTCAATCACTTTGGTGGACTACAGCAATTGCTCGGAGCATCGCAGCAAGAGCTAGCAGGCGTGCAGGGGATTGGTCCAATTTTAGCTAAAACTGTTTACAAAGTATTGCACGAGTAGCTTGATTTTTAACATAAAAAAAGACAACAACCATTAGGCTGTTGTCTTTTTAGTATTAGAAAATTTTAATTATTAAAAATCAAAACTCAACTGTTGATTTGGATAACTGCGGCAATGCTCGCAAACGTGTTCCCAACGATTAAATCTATATCTCCAGTACCAACGGACGTGCACAGCTTTAGGGTAACCGCATTGAATAGTCATAATGACCTCCATAGTTATGATGAAAATATCGCAACAATGGAGACGTAGACGTTTATTAGCATTTGCTATAAAATATATGAACCCTCCCAAGGTAAATAAACTTTATGCTTCAGCTAACAATGGAGTCTAGCTCCATAGTTGTCTTATCTAAAAGTTTTTTGAGCTCAGCAATTAATCTTGCTGAGCTTTTTTAATTTTCCATATTTGGCTTCTCCTCTTAAGTTATATCTTATTAAAGTTGAATAGAAGACTAAACGACGTTAGGCTTCTACTTTATAAGTTACAAATCTAAAATCTAATGCACTTTTGTCATCATGCATCTGCTCAGATTCTTCAGCGATTTCAAATTCGCTTGGTAGCTCAGGATAAAACGCATCGCCATCAGTAATTTCAGTGTCTACATGGGTCAGTTCAATGCGGTCGGTATACATTAAAGCGTCGCTAAAGACGCGCTCACCGCCAATCACCCAAATCGTATCAAGATGTGCACCATGCGCAAGGCTTGCTGCTTGAGTCAGGGCGTCGTCTAAATTATGCATGACATAGGCTTTTTCACTACCTACTAAGCCTTTTTGCTCAGCATAATCTACCTGAGTACTAATGATAAAGCTCACACGTTTTGGCAGCGGCTTGCTACCCATCGATTCAAAAGTCTTGCGACCCATAATGACGATGCCTTGAATCGCGCCATCATTTGGTTTGGTTGTCATGCTTTTGAAATGCTGCAAGTCTGCTGAGATATGCCACGGTAGCTCATTATCTTTACCGATACAGCGGTTGCTACTGATAGCCACGATTTGGGCAACTTCGGTGTTGGCATAGCTCATAAATTATCCTTTGCTAATTTTTAAATAAGGTTTGAAACAGACGCTATACTGCAACTTGTGCTTTAATCGCTGGATGTGACTCATAGCCATTGACGCTGATATCGTCGTAGTTAAAAGCAAAAATATCTTGCACATCAGGGTTAAGAGTCAAGGTTGGCAGCGTATAAAGCTCACGCGTTAGCTGTAATTCAACTTGCTCGCGATGGTTTTGATAAATATGGCAATCGCCACCGGTCCAAATAAATTCACCGACTTCTAAGTCGCAAACTTGCGCTACCATATGGGTCAAGAGCGCGTAGCTCGCGATATTAAACGGCACACCTAGGAATAAATCCGCTGAGCGCTGATAAAGTTGGCACGACAGTTTGTTGTCCGCGACAAAAAACTGAAACATCGTATGACAAGGTGGCAAAGCAACTTGCTCTGCTTCACCGGGATTCCAACCAGACACAATTAAACGTCGTGAATTGGGATTGGTCTTTATTTGCTCGATAACTTGACTGATTTGATCGAAGCCATCGTTATCATAGCTGCCGTCCTCAACTTTAGTGGCACCATAATTACGCCATTGGTGACCATAAATAGGACCTAAGTCGCCAGCAAGACGCTTAAAGCGTGCGGTCTGCTCTGCGGTTGCCCATTCGTTCCAGATGCGCACACCGTTTTGTTGTAGATAATCAACGTGGGTACTACCACTTAAAAACCATAATAGTTCATAGATGATGGATTTAAAGTGGACTTTTTTGGTGGTTAATAAAGGAAAACCATCGGCTAGGTCAAAACGTAGCTGCGCGCCAAAATGACTGACCGTACCGGTTCCAGTGCGGTCACCTTTTTCAGTGCCTTCACTTAGGACAAGACGTAACAGGTCTAAATAGGCTTGCTCGTTTTTAATCGGCTTATTTTTACTAGGGTCATTTTTAATAATAGAATTGCTCATGGTCATAAAATTACTCTTCACGCACTTTAAAACGCATCATCAATATAATGTTTAACAGCTATTTGCTAAAAATAAGGCTTAATAAGCCGCCTGCTTACCCCAATCATAGATACCGCGTTTGTAAGCATAAATCAGCATGATTAAGCCAGCAATGATCATTGGTGCGCTCAATAGCTGCCCTTTGGTCATCCAGCCTAATAAAATGAATCCTTGGTCAACATCGGGCTGGCGGAAGAATTCGATGATGAAGCGGCTGATGCCGTAACCTAGCAAGAATACAGCAGAGGCGGCCATACGTGGACGTGGTTTTGATGAATACCACCATAAGAAGATAAATAGCAGCAGACCTTCAGCAAAAGCTTCGTATAGCTGAGATGGGTGACGAGGCAACACATATTGACCATTAACCTCAATTATCAACTCTTGCAATTGTGGATTACTCTGTAATTGCTCCATATCAAAGGCAGCAGCTTGCGGAAAGTAGGTCAGCCAGTTATAGCCACCGTCTGATACGCGCCCCCATAGCTCGCCATTAATATAGTTGCCGATGCGACCAAACAGTAAGCCTGTTGGTACACAAGGCACGATAAAATCGAATACTTGGAAGGCAGTTTTCTTATATTTACGAGCAAAGAACCACATGCCCAACATGACACCGATAAAACCGCCGTGGAAAGACATGCCGCCTTCCCAAACTTTTAATAGATAAGCAGGGTTTTGTACCAGCTCACCGAACTGATAAAACAGCACATAGCCAATACGACCGCCTAAGATCACACCAAGCGCACCATAAAATACCAAATCAGACACCATATCGGTGGTCCAATTGTCGCGTTTACTGCTACGATACCAAGCCAGACCGTAAGCGGTAGCAAATGCCAGCAAATACATCAGCCCATACCAATGGATTTCGATAGGTCCAAGTGCTAATGCTACAGGATCATACTGAGGATGAATCATCATAATAGTTACTTATTGACGCGTGCACGCGTGCAGTGTGAGGTAATCGGGATAAAAAATAATACTATTAATCACTATGAATCAGCAAGTTAATAAATAAATCGGAGCGCAAAATACACATATTTTCTCCGTGTATCATAGCAAAAATTCATATAAATAATAAGCCATGTCTGACTGATAAGTTTAACCAATCAGTATTGATTCAGTGTGGATAGAGAGCGGATAAGGCAGCATAAAGCTATGCTATAGTTAAGGCTTAAATAATGGGTAATAACTTAACTATAGTCGGTGACAAGTAATATCGATACAACACGTACTGCTGGTGCAAATTTTTCTTGCTTGCTGTGCCTACGCAGACAGAGGCTGCAAAAAATTTACACCAGCAATACGGTAGCGACTTCAAAGTATTTCAACTATAACCGTCATTGAAATAACCGTCATTGACATAATTATAATTTAGGAAATGTTATGTGTATTGTCGCCATCGCTTGGCAATTGTTTGATGAGTTGCCACTGGTACTATTGTCTAATCGCGATGAGTTTTTGCAGCGTCCAACCGAAGCATTACATCAGTGGCTTGATAAACCCATTTATGCCGGGCGCGACAGTCAAGGCGGCGGCACATGGTTGGGTATTCATCAGCAACCGATGTCTCCATCGCGACAAACGACTGACAGTCAAAATGATAACGCAAACAATAGCCAACATGAATGCTATCACCAAAATGGACGCTGGGCGGCAGTACTGAATTTTCGCGATGGTGTGCAGGCAAGTACGAATGAGCGCTCACGGGGGGTGCTAGTGACTGATTTTTTGACCAGCACCCTGAGTCCAATAGCGTTTGCACGGCAAATTAACCTACAAGATTATGCTGGCTTTAATTTGATTGTTGGTGATGCCAAGCAGGCCGTAATCGTCAATAATCGCGGTCATGCGCCCACGCCACTATATGCAGGGCTACACGTATTCTCTAATGGACAGCCGGAAGAGGCTTGGTTTAAAACAGAGCGATTACGTGCCAGATTTCGTCAAGAAGTGCTGCCACTGATTAGCGAGGACGGGATACCTGAGTATTGGCAAGACGCGGCCTTTGCTGTACTGTCTGATACTACTCCAGCGCCAACAGATGAGCTGCCCGATACCGGAGTCGATATTGACCTTGAGCATGCATTATCCGCTATTTATATTGAGCCTGTGGCTTTAACAGGGCTTAAGGTGACGATGCCAATTTACGGCACACGTACTCAAAGTATTTTAACGGTAAGTCATGATGCGCAGTCTACCAGCTCGCAAGCCAATTATACGGCTCGACTAAACAGTCGGGCATATCGACATCACATCAGTAACCAGTAAATAAAAAATTTCATTTACTTTTAGTGACACTCAATTTTAATTTAACATTAAAACAACAGGTAAGCGTAAATTCCTTAAAAAAATTGTGGATTTTTACTTTAAATTGCCATTTTTATAGCATAGACTAAATGAGTAGATTGCTAAAATTTGCTACTAATCTCTAACGTAATGATTGATAACCAGTACGGACTAAATAAGTGTTAAAACAAGGAGTATGACATGAGTATGATGAAGTCACTAATATTTATTGAGCCAGGTAAAATTGAAGTTGCTGAGAAAAAAATCCCCGATGTGGGTCCAAATGATGCACTAATAAAGATCACCACAACCACTATTTGTGGTACAGATATTCATATTTTTAAGGGTGAGTATCCTGTTGCCAAAGGACTAACCATTGGTCATGAGCCAGTCGGTATTATCGAAAAGCTCGGTAGTGCGGTAATGGGTTATCAAGAAGGTCAGCGCGTCATCGCTGGTGCAATTTGCCCAAGTTTTACCTCTTATGCCAGCCAAGATGGATTCCCTTCACAAGATGGCGGTTACATTCAGCCAGATGGCACGTGTGCTTGCCACGGCTATAAAGCAACTGGCGGTTGGCGCTTTGGCAACATCATTGATGGCACACAAGCAGAATACGTTTTAGTGCCCGATGCGCAGGCTAACTTAGCGCCTGTACCTGATGGTCTGACCGATGAGCAGGTACTGATGTGTCCAGACATCATGTCAACTGGCTTTAAGGGCGCAGAAAACGCCAATATCAAAATTGGCGATATCGTTGCTATATTCGCGCAAGGGCCAATCGGCTTGTGCGCGACCGCTGGCGCAAAACTGAGAGGCGCCTCGACCATCATCGCCATTGATGGTAACAATGAGCGCTTAGCCATGTCTAAAAAACTGGGGGCAGATATTACCCTCAACTTTAAAGAAGTTGATGTTGTTGACGAGATTATGAAAATCACTGGTGGCCGTGGTGTTGATAGCAGTATTGAAGCACTGGGCTTACAATCCACGTTTGAGCAAGGGATTAAGGTATTAAAGCCAGGCGGTACCTTATCAAGCCTCGGCGTTTACTCCGCAGACTTAAAAATCCCGATGGCATACTTTGCTTCTGGTCTTGGTGACCACACTATCCGCACAGCCTTGTGTCCAGGGGGTAAAGAGCGTATGCGTCGTCTCCTGAATGTAGTAGAATCAGGTCGTGTCGATTTCTCTGAAATGGTGACTCATACTTACGCCCTAGACGACATTGTAGAAGCCTATGACTTATTTATGCATCAGCGTGATGGCGTATTGAAAATTGCTATTAAGCCATAATTTTAGCAATCGTCAATACGAGAAAGCCTGTATCCAGTGATACAGGCTTTCTCGTATTGTATGCTAGAAAATAAAAGCATCCGCGTGTTTTAAAAATCAGAATTGGAGCAAATGATTGTTTTGTTCTGGAATAATAAGTCCTTGTTGGAGCGGTAGTTCAGGTACCAATTCTTGCAAGGCGCGACGATATACTCCGCGTTTAAAGTGAATCACTTGTCCAAGTGGATACCAGTAGCTGACCCATTGCCAGTTATCAAACTCTGCTTTCCCCTCATCAAAGCGGATATGTTGAGTATTCGGCTCATCTAAGCGTAGCAAAAACCATTTTTGTTTTTGCCCAATACACAAAGGGTACTGCCCATGACGCACGTAGCGTTTTGGCAGACGATAGCGCAACCAATCTTGCGTGACCGCCAACAGATCGACATGGCGTGGATGTAGACCGACCTCTTCCCAGAGCTCGCGATACATCGCATCCATCGGCGTCTCCCCACGGTCGATACCGCCTTGAGGGAACTGCCAAGCGTTGTGACCAATACGTTTTGCCCACAGGACTTGCCCTTGTGTATTTGCCAAGATGATGCCGACATTGGCACGAAAGCCGTCTGCATCTATCATGACTTAACCTTTTAAAATGTTCAAAAATAGCTTATTTCAACAATGTACAGTAACAGCAATCGTAATTATTATAGGGTAACTGTTATCGATACTTTGACAAAATAAGATTCATTACCGTTATTAAACCAAGAAACAAGCAAAATGTGTAACAGTATTTTGCTATAAAATGTTTCACAGCTTTAATGATTTAAGATCAAGAGGTTATATAGGTCTTTTTAAGCAGACTTTTGTATGTTTCCAGCAAGGCTGTATCGTTATCAATGCTGATGCTTTAGGGGGTAATGACTTTTAGCACTATAGTCGGTGAAAAGTAATATCGATACAACACGTACTACTGGTGCAAATTTTTCTTGCTTGCTGTGCCTACGCAGACAGAGGCTGCAAAAAATTTACACCAGTAGTACTGTAGCGACTTTAAAGTATTTCAACTATAACTTGGTAATCCAAGCAATGACACAAGTTTTTGATTCATAAAATCTCGTTTTAGCTTATGCTACACTAGTCATATTCTGCTTATCTAAATCAACAATAAAATATCAGATTGATCAAAATACTCTCAGATATTGCATCAATAAAAATTTATTATCAAATAAAACAAGGGTCATCAAACATGTCAGAATCTAAAGCAAGCGTTACATGGCAAGAAAACAAAGCTTTTATGGGTGTATCGCCATCAGGTCACAATGTGCAAATCGATGCCGATAAAGAAAAAGGCGCAAGCCCTATGGAGCTTATCTTATTGGGATTGGGTGGTTGTGCCAGCTATGATGTAGTGGCAATTCTACAGAAATCACGTCAAGAAGTGACTGACGTACGTTGTGAATTGACTGCTCAACGTGCTGAAACCGTACCGGCTGTCTATACTGATATCCATATGCATTTTGTGGTGACGGGACAAGATGTCAAAGACAGCCAAGTAGAAAAAGCCATCAAATTATCCGCAGAAAAATACTGCTCAGCCAGCCGAATGCTGGTACAAGGCGGAGTCAATGTGACGCATGACTTTGAAGTTATCGCAGGATAAAGGCGAGTATATTGATGAATTTATTCTTAGGATTGGTCTCTGATACCGCAGCATCAGCCATTTGGGCAATGGTGGTAGCAAGTCTGTTGCCATTAACAATGGCATTGACTGCAAAAATGCTCGGCGGTTTTAATTTGGCTGATAATGCCCATCCGCGAGAGTTTTTACAAGGCACGACAGGCGCTGCGGCACGTGCTAATGCCGCGCAGCAGAATAGTTATGAGACTTTGCCAGTATTCTTAGCCGCAGTCTTGGCAGCGATGCTGTTTTTTGTGCCACAGATGATTGTGAATACATTGGCTTGGCTATACGTGCTCATTCGCATCGGTTTTTGCGTCGCCTATATTACCAATTTAGCCATGTTTCGCTCCATTCTTTGGGGGCTTTCTATTGCCTGCTGTCTCATGCTCTTTTACTTATCGATTCGGATTAGTATGTAGCGGTGTTTGAGTAAGAATGACGTTTATTCTAAGATAAAGGCAGCTAACGTTATCGTCCACTCATTTGTAGTGCGCTAATGATAGCTGTCTTATTTTTTTCCCTTTTAATACTATCCCATAATATCTTTGCCTCGCTATAGCCCTTGGTGAGCATCGCTAGCCACTGCTTATAACGACCGACCAATACGATATCGCTTTTTGCCGCGCCTTGCAAAAATCTAATCTGATGAGCAATCAGGTCTTGCCATAACAAGGTTGGGGTATTGGACATCTCGCTATCTAAACCACAATCAACCTGCGCAATCAAATCAGGACGGGTCACAGCCCCGCGTCCCAGCATTAAATGCGTTGTTCCTGACTGCGCCATGCAGTTTTGTGCGTGCTCACTATTCCAAATCTCACCATTAGCAATCACCGGTATCTTTAGGCTGTTGAACGCTTGAATTTTATCCCAGTAAGCAGGCGGTTTATAACCTTGGGTTTTCGTGCGTGCATGAATGGTTAGCCAATCAGCACCGCTCGCAGCAATCGCTCCGCGTATATCATCCATGCGACTGGTATCGGTATATCCCAAGCGAATCTTCGCTGATACAGGTATGTTGGCAGGCACGGCTTGGCGTACGGCACTGATAATGTCGTACATCACTTCAGGCTCATCAAGCAACACCGAGCCACCCCGATGACTATTGACGGTCTTGGCAGGGCACCCAAAGTTAATATCAATCGCAGGCGCACCTAACTCACAAGCATGGGCCGCATTTTCTGCCATCAATTGTGCTTCACTACCAAGTAGCTGAATATGAATCGACGTACCGGATGCAGTCTTTGCATCATGATGTAGCTCGGGCACATATTTATAAAACACATGGGCTGGCAACACATGCTGAGTGACCCGAATAAACTCACTCACCGACCAATCATAAGGACGACCTAAATCAGCTGCAATCTGGGTCAGAATTTGTCGCATTAATGGATCGGTCAGACCTTCCATAGGAGCGAGGAGACGAACTGGATTGGCAAATAATTGCTTTATGGTCGTTTGACGTTCTTGCATTGCTTGCGATAAAGAGTGAGGCAAGATATCAGGTTGTTGGTTATTCATGGCTTATTACTTATTAATATAAAGACGTTATAAATTGGCATCGTGGGACAAGTCTAGTGGCTGATAAAAAGGTTAAGAATTACCAAAAACAACTTTTTTCCCTGTCTGTAACCCTGATATTAAGTCTTTAATATTATGAATGTCTAAGTTACTTTGGGCACGTGTGCAAGCAACGTAGAGCAAGCGCAACTCTTCTGGGCTTATCTTTACCGCATTGGTGGTCACATCATAATAAAAATCATCGTCCAACTGCACTTTTCCCCACTCAAGCCCTTTGGCTTTATGCGCCGTTGAGATGACGTAGTCGGCATTCTCGATACTTGATAAGCTATTGACCGCTTGGCTTAAGACATTGGTACCATGATCATCGACTAGCTTCACCAGTGTTTTTAGGTCGCTACCTTCATTGGTCTCAGAATATTCTTGTACATCACCCCAATTATAAAAATATGCTAGCTCGGGTACGCCGTACGCCGATTTACCGTTTTTTAAATTTTCGGCTGCTTGACAGAATTTAAGCATGCGGTCAGTATCGGCTTGTAGTGCCACTTTATGCCCAAGCTTTAGACCAGTTAACAGCTGTGACATTGCCGCGGCATTCGTACGGCAAAGAATGGCGTCTTTTTTACTGTGCACCATGCCTTTATCCGTAGAAGACTGCTTGTTAGGATTGCCTTTAAGCGGTACGTCTTCTTGAAGTGCCTTTAATAGCGTGTTGGCAATCTCAGCAATCGGCTCACCAAAGCGGAAAGACTGGGTCAATAATGTTTGCGGCAATGGCAGTCTTTTCATTGCATTCACCGCACCGCGCCATTCATAAATCTGCTGATGAGCGTCGCCCACATAGATAACTTGGCGAGGCTGCTGGGTCAAAATACCCATCATAAGCGGGTCAGCATCCTGCGCTTCATCGAATAAAATAAAATCCGCTGGGATGCTTGGCTTAGATAATGCCCAAAGTTTTAGATAAATATCATGACCGATACCAGCAGGGTGGCGCGCATCAATTGATTGTAGCCAACGCTGCTCAACAGCAGGGTAGAGCATCTCGCGCAGCTGTTCAGCATCTGAGCCATCGAGCCAGCTCGGAAATAGTATGTGCCTTGGCGCAGGATAGCTGGCATGCGTACTACAAAAATTGCTGATAGCATCGCTGACGAAGCGTGATAATCGTGCTGGCGTGAGCGTAATGTATTTATTAACGCCGTCCATCTGTCTGCGTACTTGTACTGGTTGCAAACCCAAATCATCACCCAAACGCTTGGGTGAAAATCGAGGTAACGACAGCTTTGCGGTGATATCACGGGCAACATGACGGTAGGCCAGTGAGTGAAAGGTACGGCACTCTACATGTGACGGAAATTTTGCGCGGGCGTCATTGGCAATGGCTTTATTAAAGGCTAGATACAAGCCGCGTCCACGCAAACGCTCACCAATCAATTTTAGCGTTGTTGTTTTACCGGCACCGGCATAGGCGACCACTTTAAAAGACTTGTGATCCATCGCCATATTGAGGGCGCTGAGCTGCTCGTCAGTGGGATCGCTCATATAAGCTGGCATAGATGCGGACATAGCAAAGCTACCTAAAAGACTAAAAGAGGATAAAAAATAAGAGGGGTAAAAAAAGCCACTGCATAGACAATGGCTTTTTTTGTGCATATATCGCTAACAAGAATAACAATATGTTATTCCGTATTTATTTACGGCTTAAGCAAGGTTACGATCTTCTTTAATTAATATTTTTGCCAAAAACAACCCCAGCTCAAACAATAACCACATCGGAATGGCAAGCATCAACATCGATACCCCATCGGGCGGTGTGACAACTGCGGCGACTGCAAAACAGCCGACAATAATATAACGGCGTTTATCTTGTAAGCTCTGAATGGAGACGATGCCGACCAATATCAACAGCAAAGTGACGACTGGAATCTCAAATGTCAGCCCAAATACCATAAACAGCTTAAGCGCAAAACTCAGATAACTGTCGATATCTGTCATCGGCAAGACATTCTGCGGCGCGAACATGATAAAGAATTTCAGTACCCCTTTGAGTACAATAAAATAGGCAAAAGCCACCCCAGAATAAAATAAAAATATAGAGGATAGCAGCACTGGAATAGCGACTTTCTTCTCTTTTTTATATAAGCCTGGTGCCACAAAAGACCATATTTGATACAAGATATAAGGCATTGCAAAAAATGCGGCGACGAATATCGTTAAGCGTATCGGTGCCATAAAGTTTGAGGTGATATCTGTGGCAATCATCGTTGAGTTGGCGGGCAACTGGGCAACCAATGGGTTGGATAAAAAATCATACAATTCGCGTGAAAAACCGACCAACGCTAAAAATATCACCAGTACGGCAACGCATATCTTAATCAGATGTCGACGCAGCTCAATGAGATGCTCAGTAATAGGCATGTCAGCCAACGGACTTAATATGTCGCCCGAATCATCATTTTTTGTCGTCTCTGTCTCGCCTTCAATCGCGGAGTCCGTTACTTTTTCTAGGCGGATTTTTTGCCGTTTAAATAAATCCATTACTCACTCTCCTGCTGATTTACAGAAGCCTGTGTATTTAAAGGGCTATCAAAAGAGCTATCAAAAGAGCTGTTTAATAAAATATCGGCTTTATAGTTGGGTAAGTAGGGCACGGCAGGTAAGCGACGCGCTTTATCATAAGCGCCAAGGCGGAACCACATGTTTTCCCACGGCTTAGTGATCAAAGGCTGAGCAGGCTGCTTAATAGTAGAAGAGTCTGTTACTGCATCACTATTAATGCTGGTTATATCCTGATTTGATAACTGTTGACTGTCGGTTAGGTTGTTACTTTGCCCATAAGCATAAGAAAACGTCGCTGGCTCATTATTATTTTGTATAGCACTATCATTATTTGCTTGATTGGCAGGTGAGGCGGCCTTGTCGGAGGTTTTAAGGTTCTGACTTTGTGAATGTTCAAACTCTTTTATACTACCGCGCATCTCTGCCATTTCACGCCGCATTTCTGCTTCAGTTTGGCGAATTTTAGCAAGCTCTTTTTGCATCAGTTGACGAGTTTCAGCCAAGTCAAGTTCCGCTTCAATTTCAGACTGCAAGGTGGAAACGGTACGACGAATTTTGGCATACCATTGCCCAGCCGTACGGGCTGCTTGCGGCAGCTTTTCAGGACCCAAGACAATTAAGGCGATGACGCCAAAAAGCAGTAATTCAGAAAACCCAATATCAAACATAATGGTTCAGTATCACCGTCTATATACCGTACGTATTATACATTGTGTGTGTCATCAACTTTATTGGCTGAAGTCGTATCAGACTGAGTGCCTGTTATGTTTGGTGGATTTGTGCCAGCATCATGATCAAGCACCACATGTTTTTTAGCGTGCTCAGTATTTTCATCTTTGACCGCTTCTTTAAACCCTTTGACTGCGCCGCCCAAATCTTTACCAGCATTTCTTAGCTTAGAGGTGCCAAATACCACCACCACCACCACCAATAATATCAGCCAATGCGTAATAGAAAAACTACCCATAAAGGTATCCTTGTATCTTGGTTTTCAGTCTTTGTATGCCTACTTTGAGTTTATCAAATATCGATATATTCAATAAAAATTCTCGACATACCATGCGAAATGAAACAGAGCTATATTATAACCTGCACTTGTGACAAAAAGGTGAAAGTAACAATAATCAAACAGGGCAGCGCCTTAGCTTATCAAAACTATCGCGCCGCCTTTTCATCAATACCTGATAGACCAAAGCGTCGTCCTAACTCGTTTAATACCGCATCTGATTCGATACCGAACCATGCCAGCCCAACTAAAGTATGAAACCAGACATCTGCCACTTCATAGATGAGCTCAGAACGTGCCTCATCATATTGCGATTTATCTATGTTTTCGTCGCAATTAGCAAAGTCTTTGGCAGCGATGATACTCTCAGTACTTTCTTCACCGACTTTTTCTAATATTTTATTGAGACCTTTGTCATATAGACTCGCCACATAAGAACTATCAGCGTCGGCTTGTTTACGTTCTGCTAACACTCGATCCAGTTGCTGTAAAATTGAGGTCTTATCTGCTTTGGCTTGATTAGCATCAGCATCAAAACTGACTGAGTTATGAGCTGTCGCATCGTTGGTTGGTGGAGGATTGGCCACTTCATTCGAATGATAAATCTCTGCTGGATCTTTTATTACTTTATCGACCGTTTGCCACTCAGGCGTTTGCCCTGATAAATCCAAACGCTGATAAAAACAAGATTCGCGACCAGTATGACAAGCGATACCACCTGCTTGAGTCACACTCAGCACAATCACATCGGCGTCACAATCTAGACGAATATCATGCACACGTTGCGTATGCCCTGACGACTCGCCCTTATGCCATAACTTGGCACGTGAACGCGAAAAATAAACTGCG
This sequence comes from Psychrobacter arcticus 273-4, assembly GCF_000012305.1. NCBI lineage: Bacteria > Pseudomonadati > Pseudomonadota > Gammaproteobacteria > Moraxellales > Moraxellaceae > Psychrobacter > Psychrobacter arcticus. The sequence goes on along the minus strand of NC_007204.1, from coordinate 2,466,154 downwards.
GTCTGTGTATCGGCAGTCAATTGTAGCGACTCAGCATTCATCCAAGCCATCATCAAAATACGTCCTGACTCATGATCTTGCGCAATTGCAGGAATCAAACCATCAGCATTAAAATTTACGGCAGTCAGCCAAGCAGGTAAAGTCATCATTTATCTGTCGTCTTATAATTGGAAAGAAGTAAGGTGTTTGTTAAATAACAGGATTCAGGATGCGCTATGTTAAAGCTTTATTAAGACGCAATCACTACTTAAACATAGCTTAGACTGATATTCAATATTTTAATGACAGTAAATAAGTGACAATTATACCTGAGCTGCATTTTGATAGACCAATAATTGTTAATTAGTCACAACAGATTTGTGAACACTCATATTTTACTTTTAGATTTTTATTTATGAAACCTTTGAAGATAAATATGGGTTAAAGGTTATTAGTTTTTACTAAGAATTGTCAGTGAGAGTAGGAAGTCAAAACTTTCCTTGGCAAAACAGTGACCTATCTGCTAAAATAGCGCCTCCCACCTCGAGGCAAATAGAGGTTTAGTACTTGTTTTTACAGCGACTATTCTGTTTTCACTATTTGACGACCAGGTTCTATCAAAGACAAAGAGGCAAATCATCATGAAAGTTAAGATGAAAACCAGAAGCGGTGCCGCTAAACGCTTCAAAAAAACAGCGAACGGCTTCAAGCGCAAGCAAGCATTCAAAAGCCATATCTTGACCAAGAAATCAGCCAAGCGTATTCGCCAGTTGCGCGGTCTTAAGATGGTGGACAAGTCTGACGAAGCAGCAGTTCGTCGTATGTGCCCATACATCTAATAGCCTATTGTCATTTGGGTTTAATCAAAAATATTGTGATTAAACAGATTTGACGTTGCAATCTGACAACGATGTTTATGTGTTAATAACATCGTTACTCGCTTAACAGTCATTAAAGAAATCTTGGAGTAATTTATGGCCCGTGTAAAACGTGGTGTACAGGCGAATCGTCGTCACAAAAAAATCCTAAAACGCGCAAAAGGCTACTACGGTGCCCGTTCACGTGTTTATCGTGTAGCGGTACAAGCAGTGACCAAAGCTGGTCAATATGCTTATCGTGACCGTCGCAACAAAAAACGTACTTTCCGTCGTCTTTGGATTGCACGTATCAATGCTGGTGCACGCTTAAACGGCTTAAGCTATAGCCGCTTTATCAATGGCATGAAAAAAGCTAACATTGCAATCGATCGTCGCGTACTTGCTGACATCGCTATGCATGATGCAGCGACTTTCACAGCGTTGGTCGAAAAAGCTAAAGCGGAACTGGCATAAATATTAGCCATCCTCTAGATATACTGCTTGTTGAGTCATTATTGATAAGTAGTTATCTACATGGATAGGAATAATATTGATTAATAGTACGATATTAATAAAAGCTACCGCTGGTCGGTGGCTTTTTTTATATCATATTATCTTACTGCCTATTTTTAGCGCCAGAGCACAATACGTTTTTATAAAACAGCCTTTATCATCGTCTAAATATTCAAGCCATTCATGTAACTAACGTTATTTTTAAATGATTGGGTAAATGGTTTGCAATATTTGGTCAAATCCCTACAATTAATAGTCCGCTTAAATCAGGAAGAATGCGTCTTATGACTACCCCTGCTGCTACCACCGATTTGTCGGCGCTACCGACCTTATCCTCAGAGCTCAACGAACTTAATGAAGCTCAGCTGATTGAGTTTACTAGTGCTGCCGAAGCTTTAATCTTACAAGTGAGCGATGTGCGTCTATTGCAAGATTTGCGTGTGCAACTGACCGGCAAAAAGAGCCCCTTAACTGGCTGGTCAAAGCAGATGGGTAAACTTAGTAACGACGATAAAAAAACCTACGGCGGCTGGCTGCATGAAGTGCGTAGCCGTATTCAAGACGCATTGACAGCACAGCAGCAGCAGCTAGAAGTGGTGGCATTAAATGCCAAACTTGCAAGCGAGAGCATTGATATCACTTTGCCTGCTCGCGGTGGTCAAAAAGGTCATTTGCATCCGGTAACGATGATTACCCAGCGTATGCAGCAGTATTTTATACAAGCGGGTTTTAATGTCGCAACCGGTCCTGAAGTTGAGAGCGACTATTATAACTTTGAAGCGCTGAATATTCCTTCACATCACCCAGCACGCGCGATGCACGATACTTTCTACTTTGATGCGCATTATTTACTGCGTACGCACACCAGTCCGGTACAGATTCGTACCATGGAAAAAAATGAGCCACCGATTCGTATTATTTGCCCTGGTCGCGTTTATCGTAATGACTCTGACCAAACCCATTCGCCGATGTTCCATCAGTTAGAAGGGCTTATGGTCACAGAATCGAGTACCTTTGCTGAGCTAAAAGGTCTGATTAGTGAGTTTTTGGAAGCGTTTTTTGCCAAAGAGCTGACCGTTCGTTTCCGTCCATCATTCTTCCCATTCACTGAGCCATCAGCCGAAGTAGATATCTTAGATGATAATGGCAAATGGCTTGAGGTCATGGGCTGCGGTATGGTGCATCCACAGGTGCTTACCAACTGCGGTATTGATGCCGAAAAATATACCGGCTTCGCCTTTGGAATGGGGATTGAGCGTTTTGCGATGCTATATTACGGTATCGATGATTTGCGCCTGTTTTTCCAAAATGACGTACGCTTCTTAAAACAGTTTGGCTAGATTTTATTTTTAATAATAATACGTCTACCTTTACTCCAAAATTTTGATCCGAGATATTTATGAAAATTAGCGAACAGTGGCTACGTCAATGGGTAAATCCCAACAATAGCAGTGAACAATTGGCAGACCAACTAACGATGGCAGGGCTTGAGATCGACGATCGCTTTGCGGTTGCCCGTGCCTTTAGCGGTGTGGTCGTCGGCGAAGTAATTAGCGTCGAGCAGCATCCAGATGCGGATAAATTGCGCGTGACGCAGGTCAATATTGGTGCAGTTGAGCCATTACAAATCGTTTGCGGCGCGCCCAACGTTACTGTTGGTATGAAAGTACCTGTTGCTACCGTTGGTGCCGTTTTACCTTCTGATGATGGTACGGGCTTTAAAATTAAAAATGGTAACCTACGCGGTGTCGACTCTAACGGTATGCTCTGCGGCGCATCTGAAATTGATTTAACCGATAACATTGATGGTCTGCTTGAGCTACCTACTGATGCACCGATTGGTACCGATATCCGTGAATATTTGGGTTTAGACAATCAAATATTGGATATCTCCATCACCCCAAATCGCGGTGATTGCTTTAGCGTACGTGGTATTGCGCGCGAGATATCAGTGATTAATGATTTGCCGTTACAAATGCCAAATATCCCTGACAACAATCAAGTTATTCACAACGAAGCGATGCCAGCTGTGACCGTCAGTGCGGTTGAAGCTTGTCCACGCTACTTTTTACAGTCGATAAGCAATATTGATCGTACTATCGATACGCCAAAATGGATGCAAGATGCACTAGTGCAGTCAGGACTACGTTCGCACAACTTTTTGGTTGATGTGACCAACTATGTCTTGATGGAATTGGGTCAACCGTTACATGCGTTTGATGCCGATACTATCGTCGGGGATATCGTGGTGCGTTTGGCACAGCCTGAAGAAACCATTACTTTACTGAATGAGCAAACCATCAGCTTAACGGGTGATGAATTGGTGATTGCTGATGATAAAGGCGCACTTGCTCTAGCGGGTATCATGGGTGGTCAGCGTAGCAGTGTGACTGATAGCACGACCAATATTGTGTTGGAGAGTGCTTTTTTTAATCCATTAGCAATTGCTGCGCGCGCACGCCGTTTTGGTTTGCATACCGATGCCTCACAACGTTTTGAGAGAGGTGTTGATTTTGAGTTGCCAGCGCTTGCTTTAGCGCGTGCAGTTGATTTGATTACTAGCGTCACAGGTAGCCAAGCGGGACAAATCGTCGCAATGGAGAATAGCGATCATTTACCTGCTCGTGCGCCTATTACATTGCCGATTACAAAGGTTCGTGACGTCATTGGTATTGAAATTGAGCCAGTAGTTATGGTGCGTATTTTGACCCAATTAGGGTTTAAAGTAGAGCAGCAAGCAGATAGCCTTATTTGCACGCCGCCATCGTATCGCTTCGACATGAGTATTAAAGAAGACCTCATCGAAGAGATTGCTCGTATCTATGGCTATGACAACATCCCAAGCATATTGCCACATTTGCAAGTCAGCATGGACTATGACGATACCGCAGATTTGACGCATGAGATGAAGCTTGCTTTGGTTGATAACGGCTATATGGAAGCGATTAGCTTTAGTTTTAGTGATGCCAAATTAGAAGCCTTGCTTGATGATAAAGCATTAGGTGAGGTATTAGCATTAGCCAATCCTATCTCTAGCGACTTGGCGGTGATGCGCCGTACATTATTATCAAGCTTATTGCCTTGCGTACAATACAACTTAAATCGCCAGCAATCACGCGTGCGTTTTTTTGAGACCGGTTTAAGTTTTGTCGGTCATAGTGTGAGTGATTTAGTACAAACGCCAAGTATTGCTATAGTAGCAGTTGGTGACGTTTGGGATGAGCAAGCTTATCAAAACCGTGCGTTAGACTTTTATGATCTCAAGCATGATATTGAGCAGTTATTACCAGCGAAAATCGATAATGCGCGTATCCGCTATGAGCGTAGTCAGCTTGCTTTCTTGCACCCTGGACAAAGCGCTAAGCTATATATCGATGATCAGTATGTCGGCTGGCTTGGACAATTACATCCGAATACTGCCAAACAGTTAGATCTGACAACCACTTGGGTTGCACAGTTGTCACTGGCACCATTGCTGACGCTTGCTCGTGAACAGCATGCCATCACCACCCCAAGTAAGTTCCCGCAAGTGCGCCGCGATATTGCTATATTAGTAGACAGCGACATCAGCCTTCAAACGCTAGAGTCAACCATACGCAAGGCATCAGGTACACTCTTGACTGATCTTTGGTTGTTTGATGTATATCAAGGCGAAAAAGTGCCAGCAGGTCAACGTTCATTAGCCTTTGCATTAATATGGCAAGATAAAACGCAAACCTTATCGGATGATGCTGTAAAAACTGCCACTGATAAAGTGGTACAAGCATTAACGGTTGAGCATTCAGCACAGCTGCGCGACAGCTAACCTCTAATCATAATAGACAGATACTCTATAGCCTCAATATAAAGGAGGCTATGGATTTTTGCTATTTATAAAAATTATTACCTGATAGAAGATTTTATTCATAGAGTAAGTTAAGTGGTTATTAATAAAGGATTTTAATGCAGGCTTTATTAAAAAGACGTACAAAAACCTTTATAATAGCTAACATTAATTCTCATACCGCTAAACCATGATATTCGACATCACGACATAGCATAGGAGTCGTACTGTGAGCACCTTAACCAAATCTGACATGATTGAGCATTTGATGAGTCACCTAAACCTAACACGCCAAGAGGGTCGCTGTTTGGTGGAGAATTTTTTTGACGAATTGTCAGAGAGTTTGATTGATGGCAAAGAGGTCAAGCTTTCAGGCTTTGGCAACTTTGAGCTAAAAGACAAAAATAGCCGCCCAGGTCGTAATCCTAAGACAGGGGAGCCCGTTGCGGTATCAGCACGCCGCGTTGTGACCTTTAAAACAGGACAGAAATTCCGTCAACAGGTCGATGAGCGCCTATTTGATCAATAATAGTAGTGAGTAGGATTGAAAAGTGATGGTTCGCAGTTGTCTGTTAAATCGACTGTCATAGCCATCACTTTTTTATGCGACATTGTTTTAGTTATAGTCGGTGAAAAGTAATATCGATACAACAGGTACTACTGGTGCAAATTTTTCTTGCTTGCTGTGCCTACGCAGACAGAGGCTGCAAAAAATTTACACCAGCAATACTGTAGCGACTTTAAAGTATTTCAACTATATACAAAACATAAATTACAGGCATAAAAAAAGAGAGCATAGGCTCTCTTTTTTTCAGTACAGTATTTTTATTTATAAAAATAAAAATTACTTAGCTGCTTCTTCAACTACAACTGCATCAGCTGCGTCTACAGCTGGAGTTTCGCTAGCTACGTCAACGCTAGTAGTAGTACCATCTACAGGTACTTCAGCATCGATTTCGTTAGTAGCAGTAGCAAGTTGTGCATCAGCGATATCAGCTTCAGCACCGGCAACAGCAGCTTCTGCTTCAGCAGGAACAGCTTCGTCTAATTGCTCAGAAGCGTCAGTTACTTCTTCTTTCGCGTCAGATAAATCTTCAGCAGCGTTTTCTTTGTTGCTATCACAGGCAGTTAAGCCCATAGTTGCAGTCATGATACCAGCTAGAGCAAGTAATTTTAAGTTCATAAGGTTTTCTCCGGGATAATTAAATGAGCAGTAGCAGCAAAAAAGGTTGAACATCCAAGATTTCTCAGATATTCAACTGGTCTTAGTCGCAGCTACTCAGCTTGCAAGCATTCTATATGATTTCTTTCTGCATAGAAAGAGGTTGTACAATTAAGTTACAATAAAATTGTAAACAGGGTTTTATTTTACTTATCTAACATAATTATCCATACAAAAAGTTAAATTAATCGACGTATAATCAACGACATCTGCTTATTGCAGATAAATTTCTTATGTCTGGTACTTTGTATCTGTTTGCACTATTTATGACAGCATAATAATAAAGAAAATAGCGGATTAATAAGTGATGCCAAATAATAGTCATGATAGCAGTCTGTAAAGACAAAAAAGCGCTAAGTGTTTTAAAGCAGTTTGTAGTCTGTGGCAGATAAAATTAGCAAAGCCTATCAAGATATGAAATCAAAGGATTGAGCTAAAAAATATATAACATGAATAATAATCGATATGAGCAGCATAAGATATCATATTTTTTGGGAGTAAGATTATGAAATGGCAAGGCAGACGCGGCAGTACTAACGTGCGCACCAGTAGTGGTGGCGGTAAGATAATGGGTGGCGGTATCGGTGGTATCATTATTGCTGGTATTTTATGGCTGGTATTTGGGGTAAATCCCATGACCGCATTGCAGACAGGTCAAGAGGTTGCAGGCGGTGGTAACACGTCTACTGAACCGGCCACTAGTGACGATCGCGATACACAGTTTGTCAAAGTGGTATTAGCGGATACTGAAGAGGTTTGGCATCAGATATTCAATGAGGGCGGTAGTACGTATAAAGAGCCGTCACTGATTTTATTTAATGGGCAAGTCAGTTCTGCCTGTGGTAGTGCCAGCTCAGCGACGGGTCCTTTTTATTGCCCAGGTGATCAGACGGTCTATTTGGACACGTCGTTTTTTGTAGAAATGCGCCAAAAGCTTGGTATCTCTGGTGATATTCAAAACTCAGGGGATAGTGAAAATCAAAACAAAGCTGGCGATTTTGCCCAAGCTTATGTTATCTCCCATGAAGTAGGTCACCATGTGCAGACACTGCTTGGTATTACTCAGCAAGTAAATGAAGCTAGCCGTCAAGTGACTCGTGCACAAGCAAATAAATTGTCTGTACTGCAAGAGCTACAAGCCGATTGCTTTGCTGGTGTTTGGGCGCAGCGCAATCAAGAGCGTGTACAGTTTTTAGAGGCAGGTGATATCGATGAAGCCATCAATGCGGCTGGTCAAATTGGTGATGACCGCTTGGCACGTGCAGGCGGCGGGGCAGTAGTACCTGATAACTTTACTCATGGTACCAGCCAACAGCGTGTAGAGTGGTTTACGCGTGGTCTAGAGAGTGGTAATGTGCAAACTTGTGATACGTTTAGCGGTGCTTTATAAAACTGCCTATTATAAAAATATAGTCGGTGAAAAGTAATATCGATACAACACGTACTACTGGTGCAAATTTTTCTTGCTTGCTGTGCCTACGCAGACAGAGGCTGCAAAAAATTTACACCAGCAATACGGTAGCGACTTTAAAGTATTTCAACTATAGCTATATTGATGGGTATAACAACAGTTAATATAATAATCGTTACACACAAAAAAGCCTGCAATTTAATTGCAGGCTTTTTGTCAGCTATTTGGCTAGGTAATATCTTTAATTAAAACATATTTGCCAAAATAACTGCTTAAAACTTATTATCTAGTGTGGTCATAGATATAACCACCAGCGCCGCCAAGAGCAGCACCAGCGATTGCGCCACGAGCGATGTCTTTGCTGTCGCCTTTACTTTTGATAAGCGCACCAGCAACAGCGCCAGCAGTGGCGCCTTTTGCAGTATTGCTCAAACCACTGTTGTATCCGTTAGTAGCACAGCCACCCATAATAAGAGCAGAGCTAGTAAGAGCCGTCATTGCGATAGTTTTAGCAAGTTTCATAATATCACCTATTAAATAATCAAGTTTAAAATACTAAGTATACGGTATATATTTCAGTATGTTCTTAACGCTTATAGTAGCCCTTATGTGTGCATCTGGTCGTAGTAGAAACGCTAAGCTTTGCAAGTAAGCTGTAAACTATGTTGCCTCACTGTGTCATTGGTAGTGCCTTTGCTTAGGGTTATTGTATTTATACTGATAGTAAGCTAACTGTTTTTGATTTGGATTATGCCTAATAACATAGCCAATAGTAATAAAAATAAAAATAAAAAGACTGCCTTTTAGGCAGCCTTTATGAGTGAAACATTCATCATTCATGAAAATTTATTGTAGTAAAAGATTTAAAACTAATTCTGTGATTTACGCTTCATCTGCTCAAAGAATTCATCATTGGTTTTGGCTTCTTTTAAACGATCCAATAAGAATTCAGTGGCTTGTACACCATCCATCGGCTGTAGTAATTTACGCAGGATCCAAACTTTACGCAGTTTATCTTCATCAAGCAGACGTTCTTCACGGCGTGTCCCCGACTTTTTGATATTAATCGCTGGGAAGACGCGTTTTTCAGCCAAATCACGTTCAAGGGTAATCTCTTGGTTGCCGGTACCTTTAAATTCCTCAAAGATAACGCTGTCCATCTTACTACCAGTATCGATAAGGGCACTGGCAATAATGGTCAAGCTGCCGCCTTCTTCAATATTACGAGCAGCGCCAAAGAAACGTTTTGGACGCTCAAGGGCATTGGCATCCAAACCACCGGTCAATACTTTACCTGATGAAGGAATTACCGTGTTATAGGCACGGGCTAGGCGGGTAATCGAATCAAGCAAAATGACCACATCTTGTTTGTGCTCAACCAAGCGCTTGGCTTTTTCGATGACCATTTCTGCAACCTGTACATGGCGCTGTGGCGGTTCATCAAAGGTCGAGGCAACCACTTCACCACGTACCGTACGCTCCATTTCAGTAACTTCTTCTGGACGCTCATCAATTAGCAGTACAATAAGGTAGCATTCAGGATTATTACGGGTAATTGATTGTGCTATCGACTGTAGCAGCATCGTTTTACCGGCTTTAGGCGGTGCAACAATAATAGAGCGCTGCCCTTTACCAATCGGTGCAATCAGATCAATAATACGACCAGTTAAGTCCTCAGTCGTGCCATTACCGAGCTCAAGCTTCAATTGCTCAGTTGGAAATAATGGGGTTAAGTTTTCAAAGATAAGCTTATGACGCGAGCGGTCTGGCGTATCAAAGTTAATTTCGCCGACTTTGAGTAGGGCAAAATAACGCTCAGAATCTTTTGGTGGACGAATTGTGCCTGCGATACTGTCACCGGTTTTTAGACTAAAGCGGCGAATTTGGCTTGGGCTGACATAGATATCGTCAGGACCTGCTAAATAAGAGCCTTCTGATGAGCGCAAAAAGCCAAAACCATCAGGGAGCACTTCAAGCACACCATCACCATAGATGGCCTCGCCGTTACGGGCATGGGTTTTTAAAATAGCAAAGATAATATCTTGTTTACGGCTACGTGCCATATTATCAAGACCCATCTCTTTGGCGATGGCCAGTAGCTCAGCGATTGATTTTTTCTTTAATTCAGTAAGATTCATAGATAGGTCGTTAGCAGTTGATAAGATGAGAGATGCCATTATTCACAAATCACGACAGTGATTAAAACAATGGTATTAGGGCGATAGAGGGTATATATACAGAGTTAAGATTTATGTAGGTTTGATTTTATGTGTCAATTTACGAGCTTGTCGCAAGAGAGTCAGACAAGTTATAAAAGGTGAAGATAAAGAAGTCTACATAAGAGTCTGCGTCAAAAACTCAATATCAGTCATTGTGTTTAGTCATTCGGTCAGTAGTGGTATTTAATAATGACGATGGTGTTTTTGTTGATAAACACGAGGAGAATAGCGACAAGATATTTAGGAAAACCATTAGTTTTCTCTTATCAGAAGACTATACGGGCTTAAAGATAGTATTGTCAATAATTTTTGCCAAAAAAGTCATGTAATTCCGTTTTTTGCTCATAAAATCAACAAAAAAGCCATTATCTGTATCAGATAATGGCTTTAGTATTTATGGTATTTCTAACGTATTTACTAAGAGCGATCAAAGCAAGCAAGTGTTAAGTTACAAATGCTTATCTAACACTTTTGCCAATTCAGCTTTTGGCTGTAGGCCCATTACTGAATCTACTTTTTCACCACCTTTAAAGACAAATAGGGTAGGAATGTTACGGATACCAAAACGACTTGCTGCTTGTGGGTTGTTATCAACGTCAACTTTAACGATTTTAACTTTACCTTGGTACTCAGTTGCTAAATCTTCTAAAATAGGTGCGATGGCTTTACAAGGACCACACCACGTTGCCCAAAAATCTACTAAGACTGGCACGTCAGATTGCAGGACGTCTTGGTCAAAGTTGGCATCGGTGGTATTAATAATAAGGTCTGACATAATTTTTCTCTCTTGTTTTATTATTTCTATCACTAACCATCAATAAATATGGGTTTCATATTAAACGGATGGATGGCTAAAGAATGTTAAGAAGGGGTAGAAATCTGCCATTATATTAACATGTTTGCCCAAAGTTGACAGACATAGGCTGGTTAAATTGTTTAACAATTACGATTAGCACAATAAATCGACACACAACAATACAGCTTATATTCTATCCGTTACTTGCTTTAACGGTCGTTACCTTTTATTAAGCATGAATGGCTCTCGTTTACTGCATTTAAAAAAGAGACGCTAATACCAGTAGTACTTATCTGCTTTAAAGTATTTCAACTATATCTTTAAAAATTTTGTTATTTTTATTAAGTTTTATACCTTTCAATTTATTAATAGCCATTCATTACTCAATCCATTGATATAAGTAGCTCACATTTATGCCCTTCACTGATAAAAAAATTGACGCCCTTAATGCTGAAGAAAATACTCGTCCACCTGAGTTTTTTCAAGTGTTTGCAAAACAGATTACAGTCTATGAAGACGATGATATCTGGGTGGTTGACAAGCCCGCAGGACTATTAAGTGTCGACGGTAAGACACTAAAGGTCAGTTTGCTCGCCCGCCTTGAGCGCGCCAATCCTGCAGTCAAACTGATTCATCGACTCGATATGGACACCTCTGGGCTGCTTATTTTTGCCAAAAATGCAGCGGCACAGACCAATATTAGTAAGCAATTTATTGACCGACTACCGCAAAAAAGCTATCAGGCACGGGTTTTTGGTCAATGGGAAAGCGCTGGCGCTACTGGAAAGATATCGGTACCTGTACGCTATGAGCCAACCACCAAGCCGCGACATATCGTTGATCATGACTGGTCAAAGCATGCGCTGACTTTATATGAAGTATTGGCGCATGAAGAATGCAATGGTCAGACAGTCACGCGGGTACTGCTAAAGCCTGTCACTGGTCGCAGCCATCAGCTGCGCGTGCATATGGTACATGTCGGGCATGTGATGATTGGTGACCCAATTTATGCAGAAGGGCAGGCATTAGATATTGCGCCAAGGCTGAATCTACATGCACAGCAACTGCGCCTTAAGCATCCGACGCTTGGGGCTTGGATGGATTGGGAAAGCCCAACACCTTTTTAGCATTTTTCGTGATTTAATGGTCAACTAAAATCCATTATTGATGATTTTATTGGCCTGATTAATAAAGTCGGTGACTTGTTTGCTGAGCATCTGCCACAAGGTTTCTTGCGCGCTTTTACTACCCCAAGCATTGTGCGGACTAAATATCACGCGCGGATGCTCACCAAGAGCAAGTAAAGGATCGTTGGCAGCGATTGGCTCTTGCTCAAAAACATCGCTGCCATAGCCTAAAACCTGCTCATTGTTAATAGCATCAGCAAGCGCTTGGCTATCGACGATACCGCCGCGAGCGACGTTAATAATCAGCGGCTTCTTGGTCATTTTTGCCAAGGTATCTGCGTTAATCAAATGCTGGGTAGCATCATTTAAGGGACAATGTAAGCTAATCACATCAGAACGAGCGAGCACGCCATCAAAGGCAGTGTAATCATCATTACGCGGCGCACACCCTTGGCGCTCTGCCCACAGTACCGTCATGCCAAAGGCACGAGCGATTTCGGTGACGCGTTTGCCGATGGTACCAATGCCAATAATACCAAGCGTTTTGTCTTCTAAGTCGATGAGTGGGATATCAAGCAGGCAAAAATTACCATTATCTGCCCATGTGCCATCGGTGACTTTATTATGATAATAAATACCGGCACGCATAGCGTTGAGCATCAGCATAAAGGTATGTTCGGGCACACTTTTAACGGCGTAACCGGCGACGTTATAAAGCGAGATATTACGTGCTGTACAAGCGTCTTGATCAACGTTATTCATCCCAGTAGCAGTTAATTGAATGAGTTTTAGCTTCGGTAGCTTAGCAATCACTTCGGCATTGATTTGCACTTTATTGGTAAAAATAATATCGGCATTTTGACAGCGCTCAATAATCAGTTCTTGAGGCGTCTCATCGTAAGTAATATAGTCAGTGACACCAGCCGGCGCTGGCAAGTCGACGTTATCAGAAAAAGTGCCTTTATCTAAAAAAACCGCACGCATGGTGATTCCTTATCTCGTTGTTATCGTAAATGGGTTTTGGTTCTTATCGGCTTAATGTAGCACGTTGCAGTATTTATAGTCGGTGAAAAGTAATATCGATACAACACGTACTGCTGGTGCAAATTTTTCTTGCTTGCTGTGCCTACGCAGACAGAGGCTGCAAAAAATTTACACCAGCAATACTGTAGCGACTTTAAAGTATTTCAACTATAGTACAAAAAGTACAAAGCAAAAAACCTCTACTTTAATGTTGAAATGAACTGACCCCCATAAGTTGTGTCTAATAAGACTACGTACGCGACTGCTCAAATCAATGCGCACATCCTTATTAATCAAGTCAATCAGCAATCCAGCATCTTGGCATTCGGTCTGTACCAATAGCAATAAATGCGGCGCATCTTGTTTTAAGGTAAAGATAATCGGCGCAATATTTTCGCCACTGACTTATGATGAATAACACTGATATAGCTTTTTTATAATGATTTAACGGAATAGTCACAATTCTATAAGGGTAATATTTTTTCTTTACTTGCGAGTCGTTATCTTATTGGTTTATAAGCCCAACTTATGCTTAGCTTTGGCATTATCTAGCATAAATCTGCTCTTGAAAAGTTAACTTAACGCACTTATCTAGGCGCTAACGTTATATAATGGTCTGTTTTATCGATTGATCTAGCTCACAAGCTGATGTTACCGATATATCTCATGACTATATATTGAATGAATGTATATTGAATGAACGTATATCCAATAATTATCAGTTTATCCATGTTACTGAGCCAGCAAGCATGGCTTGCATCGTAAGCTACCTATTTTCTTATCATCTGAGTACAAAAAGACATCGCCCTATGACTATCTCTATCGCTTCATTGCACAGCACCGAATTCGCCGTTGGTCAACGCTATTTATCTGATACGGAGTCCGAGCTGGGCTTAGGTGTGGTCATCGATGTAGACGACCGATGTGTGCACATTTTATTTCCGCAAAGTGAAGAGACTCGCGTTTATGCAAAAAACTCTGCGCCGTTATCGCGTGTGGTGTTTAAAGTCGGCGATAGCATCTCTGATCAGGCGGGTAAGAGCTATACGGTAAGCGCAGTTGAAGAAGTGATGGGCGTGCTCAAATATAGTGTGAATGAGCATGAGAAAGCAATCATGGAAACCCGTCTTGCCGCCAATATTACATTGGCGAAACCACTTGAGCGTCTGCTGGCAGGTCGTATTGAGCGCAGCGATTGGTACGACTTGCGTCAAGATATTTTGCGTATGCAGTCAGCGCTTGCCGGTCATCCGCTCAAAGGCTTAATGGGCGCGCGCGTCGACATCATTGAGCATCAGCTTTATATCGCTCATGAAGTTGGCAAACGTATTGCACCGCGTGTGTTGCTTGCTGATGAAGTTGGTTTGGGTAAAACTATTGAGGCGGGCTTGATTATTCATCAGCAGCTGCTGACGGGTAAAGCTGAGCGTGTATTGATTCTCGTGCCAGACAGTCTGCAATATCAGTGGATGATTGAGCTGCGCCGCCGCTTTAATCTGAACTTTGCCTTATTTGACTTGGTACGAACGGCGGCGATTAAAGAGCATGACCCTGAGCAAAACGTCTTTGCGACTGAGCAATGTATCATCGCTGGTATGGACTTACTCCTTGACCACCCTGACTTGTATGACCAAGCGATGGAAGCAGGATTTGATTTACTGGTCGTTGATGAGGCGCATCACCTGCATTGGGATGAAGCGCAAGGCGGCAATGATAAGTACGATTTGATTGCAGATTTCGCTGAAGAAACCGCAGGGGTGATGCTATTAACAGCCACGCCTGAGCAGCTTGGTGCGCAGAGTCACTTTGCCCGCTTGCGTCTATTAGACCCTGATCGTTTTGATGATTTGGATGAGTTTATTGATGGTCAAGAAGCCTTTGCAGAAACGGCAGCCGTCGCCAGCCTATTAATAGAAGATAAGCCATTAAGTGATGGGCAAATCGCCGCGTTAAGCAGCTTGCTGACGATTAGTGTCGATGAATTAGCGACGATCAATGAAGATGAGAAGCTGCGCACTTATGCGCTGAATGAGCTGCTAGATCGCCATGGTACCGGACGTATATTGTTCCGTAATACCCGTGAAAGTGTGAAAGGATTTTATGGTCGTAGCAGTCAGCCGTATCCATTGTCATTACCTGAAGCATGGGTCGACAGCTACCAAACCAATGGTAAATTGCGTGAACAGCTATGGGGCGAAGAAAACCAACCTGACGGTGGCTGGTTAGAAGATGACCCGCGCGTACCTTGGTTGATTGATATCTTAAAGGGTGAGCTTAAGCATAAAAAGGTACTATTGATTGCACGTAGTGGCGCGACCGTTGAGAGTTTAGAGGCGGTATTACGCTTACATGCGGGCATTAAAACCGCCATCTTTACTGAGCAGATGACCTTGCTTGAGCGTGACCAAGCGGCGGCGTTCTTTGCCGATAGTGAAGGCGCACAGATATTATTATGCTCAGAGATTGGTTCTGAAGGACGTAACTTCCAGTTTGCCAGTCAGTTGATATTGTGGGATTTGCCCGCCAACCCAGATACTTTAGAGCAGCGTATCGGTCGTCTAGATCGTATCGGGCAGACGCAGCAAATCATGCTGCATGTGCCCTATGTACAAGGTACCGCACAAGAGCGTCTCTATCAGTGGTATAACAACGCGCTGAATATGTTCAATCAGATTTCACCGACAGCGCAAAGCGTACAAGAGCAGTATATCCAAGATCTAAAGCCCCTGCTTGAAGGTGCAGATACTGACGAGAACCGTGTAATACTAAAAGAGGTTATTGCAGACGCAGCACAGACACGATTAGCACTAGAGGCACAATTGCAAGCTGGTCGTGATCGTCTATTAGAATACAACTCATGCCGTCCGCGCGTTGCTGGGCGTATCGCTGATGCCATGCGTGATTTTGATGGTCACAATCTATTGCCGCAATTTATCGAGCGCTTTTTTGCCTCAGCCAATATCGAGCATAATATCCAACGTGATGGCTCGTGGGTGATTGCACCGATTGACAGCACTGAGATTAGCGATTATATCGACGGTCTGCCACTTGGTGATGAAGACGGTTTGACGTTGACTTTTGAGCGTGAGCAAGCGCTACAACGTGAAGATATTGCTTTTATCACGCATGAACATCCGCTGATGCAGGCGATTTATGAGCTGGCAAGTACCAGCACCTTTGGCAATACCACGGTTGCGATGTTAAAAAGTGCTGCAGTACCACAAGGCATGGTGATGTTAGAGGTAAATTTCCGTGTGGAAGCCATTGCACCAAAAGTGCTCAACTTGCCTGCGACTTTGAGCACACAAAATATCCGCGTCTTTATAAGTGAGCAGGGTAGCGATTTGTCAGCACGTATCAGTGCCGATATGATCATGCCGCACATTGAGCGTTTGGATAAAAACCGCGCGCGCCAAGTGATTAAAGTACGCGGCGATGTGATTGAGCAACGTTATTATGAAGCTGAAGACATTGCCCGTCAGCAGTTGGCTGAAATTGGTGAGCAAGCAAGCGCCCGCTTTAGTCAGCAGTGGTCGCGTGAGATCAAACGTCTTAAGCATCTGCAAACCATCAATCCGAACGTGCGTCCAGCAGAGATTGAGCGCTTAGAGCAGTTAAAATCGCAAGGCGAGCAAGCATTGGCGAGCTTGTCATTGGTCCCAGATTCTATTCGTGTATTGGTGGCAGTAAAGCCCTAAATTTAATACAATGGTAAAAACGAGGTGTGCTTAAACATCTCGTTTTTATTTATGACCTTTTATCATGAGTTTTCAATAATCAAGTTATTGCTCATCATAGTAGTAATAATGTTTATTACTCGTTCCAGGTTATTGCTCATCTAAAGATTTATCTTGTATATTACTGCAATTGATTTCGTATTATTTAAATTAAAACGCCATATTGTCTCAAGCCATATCGTCTTGATATTCTTTGGTACATCGCGTTATTGATAAAAATAAGGAAAGTAATCGTCATGTCTGATTATTCACAACTGATAGGTGAGCTACTAGCTACCGTCGCGCTCATCGAAGTCAGCCCTGATGTATTTGAAGGTAAAAGCCATGACTATGTCGGTGCCCGTATTTTTGGTGGGCAAGTGCTCGCACAAGCGATCATGGCGGCAGCGCATACGCTTGATGAAGATAAGCCTTGTCATTCATTGCATGGGTATTTTTTGCGCGGCGGTGATATCAACCAGCCGGTGATTTATCAAGTACGGCGCTTACGTGATGGGCGTAGCCTGTCCGCGCGTGAAGTGACGGCGATTCAATATAAGCAAGTGCGTGGTAAGCCGCCGGTTGAGCAAGTGATATTTTCGATGATTGCGTCTTTTTCACCGATGGAAGAAGGCTTAGAGTATCAAGAAGATATGCCTGTTTATCCGCCGCCTGAAGATTTACTCGCTGAGCAGGATTTAAAAGAAGACTATGTCGGTAAAGTCCCAGAGGCATTAAAATCTCGCTTTATGCGCCGTCGTCATGTCGAGATTAAACCGGTTAAGCCACGTGATCCGATTCACCCAGCACCGATGAAGCCTAAGCAAGCGAACTGGCTGCGTATCCGCGAGCTTGGCAATCAACCCGTCGCGATTCAGCAAGCATTATTGGCATTTTCCTCTGATTTTTATCTGGTTGGTACCGGGCTGATGTCACATGGTATTAGCTTTATGACCAGTGGCTTGCAAGCTGCTAGTATCGACCATTCGATGCATTTTCATCGTCATTTTGACTTGAATGATTGGCTGTTATACGACATGTGGAGTGATACCACCTCCAATGCGATGGGACTCAATCACGGTCAGTTTTGGCAAGATGGCAAGCTAGTGGCGACCGTACAGCAAGAAGGTTTGATGCGTTTGCGTGTACCGAAGTCTTAAGTTTTTATCTTTCTATAAACAAAAAAAAGCGACTTAGGATTATGCTGAGTCGCTTTTTTTATGGCTTATGAAGTGCTTTTAGGAAATTAGTTTATAGTCGGTGAAAAGTAATATCGATACAACAGGTACTGCTGGTGCAAATTTTTCTTGCTTGCTGTGCCTACGCAGACAGAGGCTGCAAAAAATTTACACCAGCAATACGGTAGCGACTTTAAAGTATTTCAACTATATATAAATGGGACATTTATTATTCTAAAATCTTAACCATCGCTTTTGGTAATCCTAGCGTTGCTTGTGCATCATCCGCATTTAACCAATTAATATTAATTTCGCCAGCTTGCAATGCTTCGGTTATTTCTTGCGCTTGCTTAGTATTTAAATTGACTGTTTGTGGTGTCAAATACCAATGAAAATGGGTCAATGAATGTTTAATAGGCGAATCATCCAGTAATGTGTCGTTGACCGATTTTGCGACCAATTCATTCTTATTTATCCACTCATTAATAATTTGCTCAGCAGTGGTAAATTCTGTCTCGTATACTTTCTCATTACTAGCCACTTCTAAAAGCTGATTATCATTCGCTGCAATTAGTTCCTTATTTTTATTCTTGTCAGCATCCTTCACGGCAACTTTTCCGCTAATTTTTTCTATAAATGCTAGCGGCAAACTCCACAGTCCACCCCAAATGCCATTGTCAGGACGCTGTAGCCACAGTATCTCACCATTTTCGTTTTCAATAAGCAGTGCATTGCTAAATTTACTCGGTTTAGGCTGTTTTTTAGCTTTCACTGGATAGTCCGTCTCACGACCTTGAGCATGAGCCAAGCAATCATCTTGTAGTGGGCATAATAGACAAGCAGGCTTGCTACGCGTGCATAAGGTTGCACCCATATCCATCATCGCTTGGGCGAATAATCCTGAATTCTCTTTAGGTGTTAGACGCTCTGCCAATGCCCACAGCTCTTTGGTCGTAGCGGACTTAGTGATGTCGCCATCAATTGCTGCCCAGCGTGTCAGTACCCGTTTGACGTTGCCATCACAAATCACGCCATAACGATGCAAGCCCATCGCCATAATTGCCCCAGCGGTCGAAGGACCAACACCTGATATCGCTTCCCAACCTGCTAGTGTCGTTGGGTATTCACCAGTCTCATCGATGACTTCAACCAACTGTTTAGCACCCTTATGCAAATTACGTGCACGCGCATAGTAACCAAGCCCTGCCCAATGCTCTGCCACGGTATCCCATTCTGCTGCTGCCAAATCCTGCACCGTCGGAAACGATGCCATAAAGCGTGCAAAATAGGGCAGTACAGTGGTTACCTGTGTTTGCTGGAGCATAACTTCTGATAACCAAACGATATATGGATTGGGCGTATCAGTTTGGTGTTGTTGCCAAGGTAAATCATGACGACCGTTGATTTCAAACCAAGCAAGGAGTCGTGGGGCGAATGCGTCTAAAGAAGTTAATGAGTGAGAAAATTGAGTAGGCAAGAGTATTCCTTGTAAATTGAACAGGGATATATAAGGTTTGGGATTAAGGTTATTTATGGGGTGTAATACGATTGATACAAGACAACAGTAGATGAGCTTAGTTGTGAGCATCATTGGATAAAATGACAATTGACTGTATTATTTGCCAAGTAAAGTTTGTGAGCATTTTAAGATAAGTTGAAGATAAATAATAAAGATCAAACAGGTGCGCTAGCGAGACCATCCCAGATTCTGTGTAACTGCCGTTTAGATTAAATGCTTACTAATACGGTCATCAAACATAATCATAAAGCGATTTAAAGCAGACGTCCAGTTACGAATGGGCATCGACCACTTTTTGGATGCCTGCTGGGTTGCTAAGTACACCACCTTGAATGCTGCCTGATCTGATGGGAATACCTTACGCTTATTCACCGCCGTACGGATAACACTGTTTAAAGACTCAATAGCATTAGTGGTATAAATCGCTTTTCTGATGTCTTTAGGATAATTAAAGAACACCGTTAAGCCCTCCCAGTTATTGCGCCAAGACTTGACCACATGTGGGTAATTCTTGCCCCAAGTCTCATCAAAGTGCTCAAGGTTGGCTTGTGCAAGCTCTATGGTATCAGCGCCATAGATGGCTTTTAGATCAGCCGCCACATTCTTTTTATCTATCCACGGCACAAACTTCATTGAATACCGCACCATATGCACGATACACAGCTGAACCTGAGCTTTAGGGTAGACGGTGTTAATGGCATCAGGGAAACCCTTTAAACCATCAACACAGGCGATCAAGATATCTTGAACCCCGCGGTTTTGTAGTTCAGTGAGTACGCCTAGCCAGAACTTAGCGCCCTCGTTCTCTGATAGCCACATACCAAGCAGCTCTTTTTTACCGTTAAGGTTAACGCCTAAGGCTAAATAAATGGCTTTGTTGATGATCTGCTTGTCTTGACGTACCTTAACGACAATGCAGTCCAAATAGACGATAGGATAAACACTACTCAATGGACGGTTTTGCCAAGCGGTGATGTCATCTAATATATTGTCGGTGACTCTTGAAACCAAGCTACTTGAGATATCTACGTCGTAGAGCTCTTTGATGGTATCAACGATCTCAGTCGTCGTTTGACCTTTGGCATAAAAGAATATGATTTTGTCATCAAGTCCACTGACACGGGTTTGATGCTTACGCACTAATGCAGGTTCAAAGCTGCTGTCACGGTCTCTTGGGGTGGAGATCTCAAGATCGCCTGTGTCGCTACGGACTGTCTTTTTAGTGTGCCCATTACGCTTATTAGGCTTGTCTGCCTTCTCATGCTTAGGATAGCCTAGATGATCTTCCATCTCAGCTTCTAAGGCAGTATCGATAAAGGATTGCATGAGCTGCTTTTGGAAGTCTTTGATGTCATCGAAGCTGTTCATGCTACTAGCCATTTGCTCGGCCAGTTTTTTAATGTCAGATTGAGTAGTCATTGCTTATTCTCCGGTTGGTGGATTATAAGCAGTTACACAGAGTTTGGGAAAGGCTCGCGCTAGGCGCACCCTACGAGCTATGTTAGTGAGCATTTACTTCCGATTCTTCCGCGTTTTCAAGCGACGCAAGCGTTTCTCTTCTTCTTTAGCGATTCTTTTTTCTTCTGACGCGATACGTTGCTCAGCGACGATGACTTCTTCAGCCTCAGTCATAGCAGGCTTCTCTAAAGTGATACGTCCAATCTTACCGCTACGCAGCTCATTGACTAGGATTTCTGACATCCGGTAGGTATCGACTTTATTGCCCGCGCGTACGCAGCCGCGATTGCGACCAGCTATTTCAAAAAACTCCCAATCGGTCTTAGGCAGTTCTTCAATTTTATAGCGAGTTTTTAGTAGCTCAGGATAGGCGGTTAACAAATACTCAGCGGTATAACTGGCAACATCTGCAAAGTCAAACGCCGTGTCGCGAATGCCGCCTGTCGCTGCCAAGCGATAGCCAGAATTTTCGTTTTCAACTTTTGGCCACAGCATACCGGGCGTATCATAGAGCATGATGTCATCGTCAAGCTTGATAAGCTGCTGTGACTTGGTGACCGCTGGTTCGTCGCCAGTTCTTGCCACGGCGCGTCCAGCCAAAGTATTAATCAAAGTCGATTTACCGACGTTTGGAATTCCCATAATCATGGCTTTGATTTGGCGACCGGTTCCGACTTTATTGGGGACGAGTTGTTTACAGATTGCGATGATACGTTTGACATCATTGGCTTTATCAGTATCACAAGCAATGGCTTTAACACCGTTTTGCTGCTCAAGATAGTCCATCCACGCTTGGGTCAATTCAGGATCCGCAAGGTCAGCTTTGTTAAGGATTTTGATGACAGGTTTTTCGCCACGCAACGCTGCGACCATTGGGTTTTCGCTGCTATAAGGAATACGCGCATCAATCACTTCGATAACCACATCCATCTGCGGCATGATTTCTTTAATTTCATTGCGGGCTTTGTTCATATGCCCAGGGAACCACTGAATACTTACTCTCTTATCCATCTGCTTTCATAACCTTTTATAAAAAATGCTCAAAGTAAGACGATCGTCATTCACTTTTCATGGTGTTCAGTTTACTACATAAGCAAAGTAATGATGCTAAAAAGTGCTCATGCTATAATTTCCATTCGTTCTAATGAGAGATTATTATTCGACCTGTTTTGCAGTCTCAGCGCGCGCTGGCGGTAAAGGTGCCAAATCACGCCATCATAGGTGAAATTGGTAAAAATGACCCAGCACAATGTCATGGGCACGAAAATCTTAGCACTATAGTCGGTGAAAAGTAATATCGATACGTTATTAAAGAGGTGCGACTGCTATAAACGTCTCTTGCTTGCTGCTATCACGGAGGCTACGAAAAATTCATCGCAGTCGCACTGTATCGGTTTTACAGTGAATCTACTATAGCAGTAACGGTAGTGGTGTCATTATCGTTATAAGAAATAGTATCGTTATAAGCAATGATTTGCTGCGCATAGTGAATCACGACGAATAAATACAGCAGTACATGTAGCGCGACGAGTAACACCAATGCCCAGCGTTGATTATCAATCGTTGCTGTTAAGGTTTCAGTCAATCCCCAATAGTATTGTCGAATCTGGTGTAATGGACAAAATTCATGCTGGTGCATGAGCTAAAGCTATATACTGTCTATATTTGCAAGGAATCAAAGCCATGAATCAAAAAATATAGCGTCATTCCCACTCAATCTGTCTGTCCATTGAGTGATAATGACGCTATTTGATTATAAGCACAAGAGTGACGCGCCTAACACGCCATATATCAGCTTATTAAACGAGAGTTAAAGCGCTTAAATATTCTATAAATATAATTTAATGCCAAACGATGATAAAAAGCTATTACGCCAAATTATCTTTCATAAACTCCAACATATTGTCCCAGCTCTGTTTAGCAGCCGTTTCGTTATAGCCCAAGTCTACGCCATTTTTGGCAGCGCGCTCGTCAGCATTTGGATTGGTAAATCCGTGCTTAGCGCCATCATAAACATCAATGGTGTAATCAATATCTGCGCCGTCCAATTCTGCTTTGAGACCTTCTATGGCGTCCATCGATACCATAGAATCATCGCGACCATGAGCGACCAATACTTTAGCGCTGAACTGCTTATCGGCAGGCTGCTTAGGTGATGGGTTGCCGTGGAAGGTAGCCACTGCTTTTAAGGGCATACCTTCTCGCGCCATATCAAGGACGATTTTGCCACCAAAGCAATAGCCAATCGCACCCAAGTTATCGCTATCAACGGCTAGCTGATCGCTAAAGTCATTAAGAATCAAACGGCAGCGTGCCATGAGCATGTCTTGATCGGCTAACACTTGTTCCATCCACATATTTGCTTGTGCGGCATCTGAAGTTAGCTTGCCTTCACCGTATACATCCATAGCGACCGCAGCGTAGCCTGCTTTTGCTAAGCGTTCAGTGACGTTCTTTGGATGCTCGACCACGCCCCACCATTCTGGTGCGACCAAAATACCGGCTACGGGATTGTCATCGGACGCCGCTTCTGGCAGCGCGACATAGCTGATCAATTGAATACCATTTTCTGTAGTACTGATTAATTCAAACGTCTTAATTGACATAGTATTGTCCTTTTTTAGGTAATGAAATTTATGTGATGAGTATCGGATATCCGTATTTTTTGATTGATCAATTTGCTGACCTTGACTACCATAACGCCCAACCTAGTCAAAAACAGCTATAATACTGTAACGCTCTTTGTCAAAATGATACGGCAGTTTTATGACCCTAAATTTGTTAAATAACGATAAATCCAGCTTAAATGCCGATACGGACACGCCTTTATTATTTGAAGGTGGCTCGACTGAATCACTGCGCCCGCAATTTTGGTCACGCTTTACGCTAGCAGAATTAAACCTTAGCGAATGGGAAGCACTGTGCGATGGCTGCGGCAGTTGCTGCTTGATTAAATATATCGATGAGGACGAGCAGGGCAATGTTGATGAAGATTTGGTGGAATATACCGATGTGACTTGCCAGCTAATGGACTGTGCGACCGGCTATTGTACGCATTATGCGACACGCCAAGAGCATGTGCCAGATTGTATTCAGCTGACGATTGAAAATCTACCAAATATGATGTGGCTACCGTCGCACTGTGCCTATAAGCGTTTATATAAAGGGCAAAACCTACCAAGTTGGCATTTATTATTGACTGAAGATGTGCTGGCAACCCAGAAAAAAATGCGCGCCGCCAATGTGGGTGTGGCGGGACGCTGCGTGACTGAAATCGGTATGGATGATGAAGAGATGGAAACGCGAGTGGTCAATTGGGTGAAGCCTTAGCTCAATAATTAATTGTTTAATAGGGTTAGCGCCTATTTTTTAGCATCGTCAAGCGGCGGAATAGGAATGCCTTGGCGAATCTGCATCGAAAAATCGCTGTTATGAATGGCGTTGTCGTTATCGGCAACAGGGTTATCTTTCGGAAATTTAGGATCAAACCCATTAACCTTTGGGTTGATATGGGTGCGCTCATACCAGGTATCCATCGACCAAGGCTGTCCGCTCTTGTCTGGATTGGTGTCTAACATACCGGCATCATGAAGATAATTGGGCAACCAACCAGAGACCCAAATCCGGTAGTCCCATGGCAGACGATCATCGCTGACGAGACGCGCCATATAAAAGATAATATTGGTACAGTTGCTGGTCAAGGTATTGTACCAAGCAGGCTTGGCATTTAGCTCATCAGCAGCAGTCAAATATGACTCAAACAATGCTCTAACTTCATGCTGCTGTAAATTGCTAATGGGAAACAGATACACCTGCTCGCCGCGCGCGTTACTGCGTGTGTAGATAATATCTCGCTCTTCTGCGGCAATCAAGCTCAATTCAAAACGTCTAAAAAACCCTGCCAATGCCGAAAACGATTCGCCATTCTCTTTACGAATCTCAAATGAGAAGGCAAGCGGGCGCTCCTCTTCAAAACGAAAGCTCACTAGCGTATGGGCAATCAGTGGCCCCATCCAATACGAATTGGTAATATCGACGCCAGATAACTTTGACATATCAATCGTGCGCGTCTCCCAGCGCTCTGTCGCTTCTGTGTCGGTATGCCAATCAAAGTTGCGTACGTTGGTTAGTGTAATCAAATCAGGATTGCTTGCATCGCGGGTATAAGTAACTCTTTCAGCTACCTCTGGCATCCAGTCGCGCTCTTGTTGCGCTTCAATAGAGAAAAACCAACCAAGACCGATTAGCCAAAGTGCCGTATAGGTGGCTATAAGGATTTTAGAGACAGTTTTTAGAGAGATTTTTTTACTATTAATTTTTCTTGAGCCAGCGAGCCTGCAGATCAGTTTTTCAGTCATGCTCGACCACAAGCGCATCGCAAGCAGTGCTGCCAGTAACCCAATAACAGTAAGTGTTATGAGCCATGTTAGAACTGAGTGCCCGCCAAATTGATACCAGATTGCCATCAGCAACCAAACCGCTGACAGTATCAGCGTTAGCGTAATAAAAAATTGCAGTAAATAATATCGCCACTTGGGTTTCGTTGGCTTAGGTTTTAGAGGCTTACGATTTGATAGTTTAGTCAATGCTCTATTTGCCTTGTCATTATTTAACTGATGAGTGTCTAAGCCGTTATCTGAACGATGGCCAGTTGAGTGAGACGAAAAAAGGCGAGAAAAAAAGGCAGGTAGCGACATAAGATTTATTTTTGCCTTTGTTTTAGCATTTATGTAATAAGATACAGGCTTTGACCATAGCAAAAATTGCAGCACACTGACAATACAATTTGAGTGAATTTGACGTTGAATATCGCCAAGCCTTGCGATAAAGTAAATCTGATTAAGGTGGATGATTTATGCTTTAATATGCTGTTAGTGATAAGCTGACTGTTTTATTTAGCCTTTTTATCCCCATCTATCATTTTTATGATTCTAATTGCCATTAATTAAAGAGGTTAACTCACACCATCATGTCTGAAGATGCTCCAAGCCCGAGTAGTTGGTCGATGCGCGGCTTAAAACGCTGGCTATCGACCGCCCCCGAAACCCGAGATGAACTGATACGTTTGGTACAAGACTCGCGCCAATTCCTAGAACCTGACACCGTTGATATGTTAGAAGGCGTGCTTGATCTGCCGGCAACACAAGTGCGTGAAATCATGACTCCGCGCCCGCAGGTGGTTGGGCTACATGAAAGCGCCAGCCTTGCTGAAGTGATGGACATCATCCTTGAGACCACCCACTCGCGCTATCCGGTTTTTGATAGCCAAGATGACGATGCGGTCATCGGTATCCTATTGGCAAAAGATTTGATTCCTTTATTGGTGCATATGGTGCGCGATCAAGAAGATAAGATCAGTAGCAAGCGCTTAAGAGATTTGGTGCGCCAACCACTTTATATTAGTGAAAGTGCACGCTCTGATACCTTGCTGCGCTCCTTGCAGCGTACCCAAGTCCATATGGCGATTGTCGTCGATGAATTTGGCAATTTTGGTGGCGTGGTCACGATGGAGGATTTGCTTGAGGAGATCGTCGGTGACATCGTCGATGAGCATGATGACTTTGATGCAGACAGTGATATTAACAATATCGTTGCTGACCCTGAAAAGCCCAATACTTGGCGTGTCCAAGCCTCTACTGTGATTGAAGATTGTAACGATGAGCTTGGCTGTCATTTTGATGATACCGACGTTGATACTATGGGTGGCTTGGTCATGCAGACCCTTGGTCATGTCGGAGATTTAGAAGGTGAGAGCGTGGTCATAGACGATTGGCAAATCACCATTACTGATGTCGAAGGGCGCTTTATTCAAAATCTTGAGCTGACCAAAATCAAGCCGGGTCAGCAAATCTTGATTGGTAGTCATTAGACACTTCATTGAATGAGTTAAGCCTATTGATTGCAACTATTAAAGATAGGCTTAACAAGGGTAACAACCATACAAAAAACACGATTGCGATCGTGTTTTTTGCTTTCTAGCGTTTGTGATCACTCTTTAGCCGATAAAATACGCAATGTTACCCATTACTTTGGACAGACTGGTATTATGAGCGAGTTTGATTTTTGACTGCTGCATTGATCATAATATGCCTGTCTTTATCTTAAACGTCGATTGAATCATCAAGATTTAAAATTACTGAATAATAAAGTTTTGGATAACTGCTATGCGTCTGTCTACTGTTGATTTGCAAAAACGTCTAAACCCTGAGAAGCCAAAGGGTTTACCTCTGGTGCTGACGATATTGATTGCGTGGCTGGCAGGCGCAATATTTATCTTTGCACTCGCGCCTTATGGCTTTTGGCCAGTGGCTCTGGTCTCTCCGGCGATTTTATACGCTTTATTACTGCCACAGATGAGTGGTAAGCGGGCGTTTTTTATTGGTCAGGCTTATGGGACAGGGCTTTGGTGTGTGGGAGCGTTTTGGTTATATACCTCTATTCATGTGTATGGTGATACGCCAGTATGGCTTGCACTGATTATGATTGCGCTGATGGGTCTTTGCATGGGATTATTCCATGGCTTTTTGGCACTGACTTTTAATCGACTGGTTGGTAAGCAGCCCTTGTCATTTGCCGCGCTATGGATATTGCAAGAGTGGATGAAGACTTGGCTGTTTACCGGTTTTCCATGGCTGTTTGTCGGTTATGCATTTACTGAGCAGTATTGGCTGTCGTCATTGGCACCTGTTGCGGGCGTGTTTGCCGTCTCTTTTGTAGCAGTGTTATTGGCGGCCAGTATTGTGGAGCTTTTGCGCCGTCGCGGTGGCTATCTGATTGCCACGTTTGCGCTGTTAATCATTAGTACTTCTTTATGGCTCATCAATCCGCAATGGACGAAGCCAAAGGGCACGCCTGATTTATCGGTGTCGTTAATTCAGGGCAATATTCCACAAGACTTAAAATGGCTGACTGAGTACCAGATAGAGACGCTAAAAATTTATGCGACTTTGACAAGTACAGAGTGGGGGCGTGATATTGTCTTATGGCCGGAATCTTCTATTCCCATGTTTCAAGATGAAGCAGTTGGCTTTATCAATGAAATGGTGAAAATGGCCAAAGAAACCGATACCACATGGGTCACAGGCATTCCTTATCGAGATCAAGCAGACTTTGATCCAAAAATGGATAAGTATCCACCGTTTTATAATAGTGTGATTGCGCTTGGTAGCGATGCTGAAGGGATGTATAAAAAGCAGCGTTTGGTACCCTTTGGCGAATATATTCCCTTCGAGGGCATGTTAGATATCTTGCCAAATCTTGCCGGTAGCCAAGACATCATGAGCTATAGCCGCGGTAGTGATAGCCAATCACCGCTGCGAGTACGTGGGCATAATCTGGGCGCGGCAGTGTGTTATGAAGTGGCTTATCCTGATACCACACGAAAAAATGCCATCAATACTGATTTTTTATTGACCATCTCAAACGATGCATGGTTTGGCACTTCAGCTGGTCCGCTACAACATTTACAAATGGTACAGATGCGCGCGCTTGAAAACGGACGCTGGTTTATGCGCGCAACCAATACGGGTGTGACCGCCATTATTGATCACAAAGGACGTATCGTAAAACGTGCACCACAGTTTGAGCGCACCGTATTACGCGGTGATATTCAGGCACGTGTCGGTAATACACCTTTTATGCGCTTTGGTAATTATCCTATTCTAATGGTGATTGCTCTGCTGCTGTTATTGAGTTATCTTGGCAAACGAGCAACGCCTCGAACACGTGTAATTGACTAATTACACTGAAAATGTACGGTAGTAATTATGTTTTTCAACGTTTTTCGATAATAAAACCTTTAAATAGTTGAGGGTTTTAACAAATCGACCTAAATTGCGATATAATAGCCCAATATTTTAAATATTTTGTGCAAGGTGGATAAGGTATGTCAGAACATATTGTCGAAAACAACCCTAAAAAAGAGTTATTATTTACTTTAGGCGGTGTTGCCTTATTTTTAGGTATCGTCTTATTGATTGGTATTTCTGGTTTCTTGCGTCCAGCGGGTGAGCATATTACTGCCGAAACCACGCCAGCCGTTGAAGCCGAAGCGCCTGCCACTGATGCCACTGCGCCAGCAGCAGAGTCGGCAGTAGCGATGACTGCTATTCCAGCAGATGCGACAGTGACACCAGCAGCTGAAGTTGATAGCGCAGTTGTTACCGCAGAAGCGGGTACTGCTACTGCTGAAGGGACAGTCAATCAAGCGGCAGTTGCCGATGCTGATTTAACAGCCGAGCAAGCTGATGGCGACCTAAATGCTGGCACTACTGAAAAAGCAGTGGCTGCACAGTAATTTTTCTGTTTCATACGTTTTGATATAAGTGTAGCACTGAGCAAGCTGTCAATCGAATGTCTATAATTAAGTCTCTAAATGTAGGGTTCGGTCTATACTTAGAGACATTGCTATTGTTGCTATGATTACTACTCAGCACAACCATAAAAAACCCGTTCTCAATCACTGAGAACGGGTTTTTTATGGTTGTGCTTACTAGGGCGTGTTGAACATTGAGTATAAAATATTGGCAAAAAAATAGTGAAGCAGTCATCTTTAAGTTCTCACAGCAAAAGACCTCGTGCGCGATGCCTCGCACAATGCTCAAAGATGAACAGTGGAGCAGACTTAATTGATAAAATGGATTTAAGCGATTTCTCAAATAAGACGGCTATCGATAGTCGCCTCACGCTATTTTTTTAAACACTCATAAGGAACTACCTAATGAATAAACAAGCTATTCACGATCGTATCGACCACTTACGTCAGACGCTGGCGGCGCAAGACCTTACCGCAATTATTGTACCTTCTGCTGATCCGCATCTGTCTGAATATTTACCAGAATATTGGCAGGCAAGACTGTGGTTGTCAGGGTTTAGCGGTTCGGTCGGTACGCTAGTCGTTACCGCTGATTTTGCTGGTCTGTGGACAGACAGCCGCTATTGGGTACATGCAGCAGAACAGTTGGATGGTACGGGTATTAGTTTAGAGAAGCTAGCGCCTGGTCAGCCAAATCATATCGACTGGTTGGCTGCACATTTGGCGGAGGGCGATAGCGTGGCGGTCGATGGCAACGTGCTGTCTATCGCTGAGCAAGATCGCTTGCTCGATGCCTTTGATGCCAATGACATTACTTTAATTACCGAGCGTGATGTATTGACAGAAGTATGGACTGACCGTCCAGCGCTGCCATCAGCCAGTTTATATGCACACAATGCACAGTTTTTAGCGCAGTCAGCGACTGCCAAACTTACCGCTGTCCGTGCTGGTATGGCAGAGACAGGTGCAACGCATCACTTGCTTTCGAGCTTGGATGATATTGCTTGGTTAACCAATCTACGCGGCTCTGATGTCGATTACAACCCTGTGTTTTTGGCGCATATGCTTATCGATGCTGATAAAGCAACATTGTTTATTGATAATAATAAAGTCAGTGCTGATATTGCGCAAAGCTTGAAAGATAGCGGTATTACACTGGCTGATTATGAGGCAGTGCAAGACGCATTGGGAACTCTGACAGCAGATAATTTATTATTACTAGACCCAAGTAAAATCGCTGTTGGGACATTATCCAAAATGGGCGACGGCGTGGGATTTATTGAGCAAATGGCGCCAAGCACTTTACTAAAATCAGTGAAATCCAATGCAGATATTGATCATGTACGTGAAGCCATGCGTCAAGATGGCGCAGCATTGTGTGAGTTTTTTGCGATATTTGAGCAGCGTCTAAAAGCAGGCGAGCGTTTAAGTGAGCTTGATATCGATAGTATGTTGATTGATGTGCGTAGTCAGCAGCCACATTATGTCTCACCAAGTTTCCCGACTATCGCAGGTTTTAATGAAAATGGTGCGCTACCGCATTACCGCGCAACACCAGAAAAATTCAGCTATTTAGATGTGACTGAAGGTGAAGGCGGCTTGTTACTGATTGATTCAGGCGCTCAATATCAAAATGGCACGACAGATATCACTCGTGTGGTCGGTATTGGGCAAGTCAGCAGCGAGCACAAACGCGACTTTACAACGGTACTCAAAGCCCATATTGCGCTAGCGCGTGCGCATTTCCCTGATGGTATTGCTTCACCATTAATCGATGCGATTTGCCGTGCGCCATTATGGCAAGCTCAGATGGATTATGGCCATGGTACGGGTCATGGCGTTGGTTATTTCCTCAACGTTCATGAAGGTCCACAGGTCATTGCTTATAGCGCCAGCACGCCAAAAGAGCGCGCGATGAAGGAGGGTATGATTTCCAGTAACGAGCCCGGTCTATATCGCGAAGGGAAGTGGGGCATCCGTATCGAAAACTTGGTGGTCAATATGCAAGTTGTCAATCCTACTGAGTCAGAGTTTGGCGATTTCTTAAACTTCGAAACCATCACTTATTGCCCAATTGATACGCGTTTGATTGAGCCATCATTATTGGATCAAGTAGAGAGTGATTGGCTGAATGACTACCATCGCCAAGTGTATGCTGAGCTAAAAGACCGTGTCGATGGCGCAGCACTTGAATGGCTGACAGAACGCACACAAGCGATATAGTTAAAATACTTTAAAGTCGCTACCGTATTGCTGGTGTAAATTTTTTGCAGCCTCTGTCTGCGTAGGCACAGCAAGCAAGAAAAATTTGCACCAGTAGTACGTGTTGTATCGATATTACTTTTCACCGACTATATAACGTAAATTTGCTCAGTTTGTAGCCGCTTAGATATAAAAAAGCCCCGTAAAATATTTATGGGGCCTTCTACTGTTCAGACACTGTGTTTAATTTTTTGGAAGATTACCGTTAGAAGCAGGTTTGTCTTGCTCGCTTAAATGCTGAGTCATCTCAGCACGCAGCCAAGATTTTAGATTCTCAGACATTAGCATCATCTGGTCACTCAGATAATCATCAATTTGCACTTCAAGCTCATGAATCAGCTCTTTATGAGTGACACTTAGTTTGGCATCTTTGACGGCTAGGCTGATCGCAGCACTGGCTTTATTGTTGATGGCATTGATACTGCTATCGTTCTTAATAGTTTTATTGTTGTTAATGCTTTCGTCATCAATAGCATTGGCATGTTCGCTAATAGTTTTGCTGCCAACAGCATTTTTCTCAGTATCAAAATCGTCATTGATAATGGCATGAACACTATTGTCAGTGTTTATTTTATCAGTAACAACTGTCTCTGGTTTTATAGCCGCCAACAGTATATTTTTTTCAGTTTCTGTTTGAGCATTCTTATCTGCTTCGTGTTTTTTTGCTGCTTCTTTTAGCTCATTTTCTTCTTTAAAAGCGGCTTCTCTTAATTTAGCCTCTTCTTTACGCTTAGTATCTTCTGCTGCTTGTGTTTTTTGTTCTTCTTCTAGACGCTGTTGTTCAGCAATCACCTGTTCTGCCGCTTGTTTATCCGTGATTGCCTTGGCGATAGCTTGCTCAGCTTCGTGATTCTCATAAAGATCATCAAGGTGTGCATCTAAGTCATGCGTGCTAAATACAAAAGTTTCAAATGGCGTTTCGGCTTTTAGCAACGTCGTGATATCGGTGAGCTCTTGGATGATTGAGGTGCGTATAGGGTCTGGCGCACACGTCCAGCGCTGATAAAACTGATGAGAAAATGAGTAGCTTGACATGGTATCGTCCATAAATGTTTCAAAAATTACCCCTTATCATACGCAAGGATGATAAGGGGCTGCAAGTGGACAAACGTAGCAAATCTGACACCAAGGTTACAACGGCTAGAATATAGGCTTTTTGGTGTTACTGATTGACAGGCCAACGTGCAAATATTAGTGAGCCGTTGGTGCCGCCAAAACCAAAGCTATTGGATACCGCGTACTGCAAATTATCTACTTGACGCGATTGATTGGCGACATAATCCAAATTACAGTTGTCTTCAATATTGTCCAAATTAATCGTTGGCGGTACTTGCTGATGTTGCAGAGCAAGTACAGTAAAAATAGCTTCAACACCACCCGCAGCGCCAAGCAGATGACCGGTCATCGATTTGGTTGAGCTGACCAAAATGGTGTCTTTCACAGGCGAAAATACCGTTTCAATGGCGATAGATTCCGCGACATCACCGGCAGGCGTGCTGGTGCCATGGGCATTGACATAGCCCACGACTGACGGCTCAATACCCGCATCATTTAAGGCATTACGCATCGCTCGTGCCGCACCGCTACCATCTTCTGGAGGCGCGGTGATATGACTGGCATCGTCACTCATACCAAAGCCAACCAATTCAGCCAATATCGTCGCACCGCGTGCTTTTGCATGAGCAAGGCTTTCTAGTATCATTACGCCAGCACCATCACCAAGTACAAAACCATCGCGATCTTTATCAAACGGGCGTGAAGCGCGAGTTGGCTCATCATTGCGGGTTGAGAGGGCATGCATAGCACCAAAACCTGAGATACCAAGCGGGCTTGAGCCTTTTTCACTACCGCCTGCCAGTATCACATCGGCGTCACCATAAGCAATCAACCGCGCTGCTAGACCAATCGCATGAGTCGCTGTGGTACAGGCAGTTGAGGTTGCAAGATTGGGACCTTTCAAACAGTGTTTAATAGCTACTAAGCCCGCTGCCATATTAACAATAGAGCCTGGAATAATAAAGGGGGAGACTTTGCTTGAGCCTTTTTCACGTAAGGTATCACGGCTGTTTTCGATGTTTTGAATACCACCAATCCCTGAACCTATAATCACCCCAAAGCGCTCTTGATCAACCCCTTGTACCGGAGCGTCAGCAGCGCTCACTTCCTCGATAAAACCTGCTTGATGTAGCGCCATAGAAGAGGCAGCAACCGCATAATGTATAAACTCATCATAACGGCGCGCGTCTTTGGCGTTCATGTATTGCTTGGCATCAAAGTCTTTGACCACGCCTGCGATTTGCGCGCGATAACCAGACGCATCAAAATGACTGATAGCTGTGATACCGCTTTCACCTTTAAGGAGCTTCGCCCATGAGCTTTCGACATCTAATCCCAATGGCGTAACGGCACCCATGCCAGTCACTACGACACGCATATCATCAGTGCGCTCGAAATGTGGCGGCTTATGACGTTTTTTTGTCTGAGCGGTGGCAGGAGTATTGGCAGTAGGGCTATTAATAGTACTATTCATAGCTTGGTCGATAAGTGAGTCGTTGGGTAAACTGCTGTGCTGGCTCATGCTCTATATCCTATACTTACAAATCCTAAGAGGAGGGTATTTCTACAGCCATTATAAAACACATAGGTGTACGCATGTAAACTAAAATTCGATCAATCAAGCAAAACATACTTGTCCTAATACCACGCCTTTACTTGCACCCGTTACGGCAGGTAAGTTACCCGTTTCACCCATGAGTGTTTGTCTTGCCAACCATGCAAAGGCGACGGCTTCCACCCAAGTTGGCTCAAGTCCCAAACTGGCTGTGGTTTCTACTTTGCAGCGCGGTAGATGTGCTTGTAACCGCATCATGAGATAATCGTTCAGTGCACCGCCGCCGCAGACATAGACGGCATTATTGCTACTAGCATTGATAAATATATTGATTTGTGCACTGGCACTGATGGCGGTCAGCTCAGTGAGCGTTGCTTGTACATCGGCTGATGAGTAGCGAATATCAGCAGCAGCTTGATCGAATTTTTGTAACTCATCTTGCAGCCATGCTAAGTTAAAATCTTCGCGCCCTGTGCTTTTTGGATAAGCTTTAACAAAAAATGGATGCTCTAATAGTTGATTGAGTAGCGGCTCAACGACTTGACCTGACTGCGCCCATGTACCGCCAGCATCATAATCCTTGTCAGTATGCAGTGCTGTCCATGCATCTAATAGTAGATTGGCAGGACCCGTATCATAACCAACCACGCTATCAGATGGCTGATTGTCTGAGTGTTCATTAAAATCCGAGAGGTCATCAGAAATCGCTGGCAAGACAGCGATATTAGCAATACCACCCAGATTGAGTAATATGCGAGTGCTATCAGGCACAGCAAATAAGGCTTGGTGAAAAGCAGGAACTAGAGGCGCACCTTGACCGCCGACTGCCATATCTCGGCGTCGAAAATCACTGACGACGCTAATGCCAGTACGCTCGGCGATGATGTTGGCATCGACCAATTGCAAGCTAAAGCCCATCTGCGGACGATGGCGTACCGTTTGACCATGACAGCCAATCGCCAATACAGACTCTATATCGGTATTTGATTGCTGCAATAACGTATTGACCACGTCGCTTGCAAACTCAGCATATGCTTTACTTGCCCAACCGAACCATTCTAATTCACTATCTGGTTCACCCGCCGTTGGTGTTAATTGATTGATGCCATTAGGCTGACACAAGGCCAATAACACCTCACGTAAACGTGGCGGAAAATCTTGGCTATATGTCGCTAGCAAGTGCATTGGCTGCTGTGTATTGTCTTCATTACTAATATTTGAACTATTAGTATGATTACTAAATTGACAAAGAATCGCATCCATACCATCTAAGCTAGTGCCCGACATCATGCCGATATATAAGCCATCATCGAAGTTTTCGAAAACCGTTTGTTCAAGTGCTTCAGTCAGAGTGGCATAGTTTAAATCGTCCATATTATCTAGACGGCTATTAAAATCATTATCTAAACTCATATCTGAAAAATTATTATGCTGACTATCAGTAATCGATGCGGGGTTGGTCATGGCAATTTACCTTAAAAAACGCTAGTATATCTGCCAAATTCTAACATTTTTTGATGGCTACGAGATTCTAAATAGCCCAAATGCTTTAACCTTTCAATGAAGACAATAAAGAGATCATCATGACCGAGAAAACCTACACTCTAGAAGAACAGCTTGCCCTTATCCAGCGCGGTGCTCAAGAAATCTTATCTGAAGAGGATTTGGTTAAAAAGCTGAAACTAAATCGTCCGCTACGTATTAAAGCAGGTTTTGATCCTACCGCGCCTGACCTACATTTAGGTCATACGGTATTGATTAATAAGCTTAAGCATTTCCAAGATTTGGGTCATGAGATTTATTTTTTAATTGGTGATTATACTGCCAAAATTGGTGATCCTTCTGGCAAAAACTCCACCCGTCCGCCATTAACCGATGAGCAAATCAAAGCCAACGCTGAAACTTATGCTGAGCAAGTATTCAAGATTTTGGATAAAGAAAAAACCCGCGTGGTCTTTAACTCAGAATGGTTTAACGACATGTCAGCGGCAGATATGATTCAGCTTGCCAGTCACCAAACCGTTTCGCGCATGTTAGAGCGTGACGACTTCTCCAAACGCTACGCGTCGCAAACCCCAATTGCGATCCATGAATTCTTATACCCACTGGTACAAGGCTATGATTCTATCGCGCTCAAAGCAGATGTCGAGCTTGGCGGTACCGATCAAACCTTCAACTTATTAATGGGTCGCACCTTACAAGGTCGTTATGGTCAAGAACAGCAAGTCTGCATCACCGTACCGATTTTAGAAGGGCTTGATGGCGTCAATAAAATGTCTAAGTCCCTGAATAATTATGTTGGCATTTATGATGCACCTGGTACCATGTACCAAAAACTACTGTCTATGCCAGACACTTTAATCCGTCGCTACTTTGAGTTTTTAAGCTTTAAGCCAATGGAAGAAGTGGAAAATTTAATGGCAGAGATGGAAGATGGACGCAATCCACAAGAAATCAAACGTATCCTTGCTGAAGAGTTGATTGAACGCTTCCATGATGCCGACGCTGCTGCCAATGCTCATAAGTCAGCGGGTAATGTTTTGGCTGATGGCGAATTGCCAGTTGATTTACCAGAAGTGACATTAGAGTTGGAAGGACAGGACGCATTATTTATCACCCAAATCCTAAACCAAGCGGCGCTTGCCAAAAACAGCTCATCGGCTAAAGATATGATCAAGCGTGGCGCGGTAAAAGTAGATGGCGAAGTGGTCGACGCTGGTTTTAGCTTAACTGCTGGGCAAACGGTCGTTATCCAAGCAGGCAAAAAAGCCTATGCGAAAGTAACGGTTGATTAAGTAGGCTCGAGTCAGTAAATCAGTAGATAAATAAAAATAAGGTCGGCATTCATGGTCGACCTATTTATTTGTATCAGTCACTACCTATTAGCGACTATTTATTAAAAAGTAGAGAGTTTTTATGACCCAAATCATTCTCCAAGGTATCTATCGCCATTATAAAGGCAGCCTTTATCAAGTTTTGCATACGGCACAGCATTCTGAAACGGAAGAATCTTTCGTCGTCTATCGCTGTCTTTATGGTGAATATGATGTATGGGTCCGTCCTTTAGCTATGTTTTCTGAAACGATCATGATTGAAGGTAAAGAAATTCCGCGCTTTGAATTAATTAAAGCGTTAGCTGATTGATGATTCAAAACTCTTAACACTTATCAAGACTGGATTAATAGCAGGGTACTTGGACGTTACCTTTAGTAAATGAGATGAATGTCAAAATCAAAAAAATAAGCAATATAGATGACTCTATATTGCTTCGGTCTTATGAGTTACGTTAATGAGCCAAACGGTCGGCTAAAATGTTAAGAATCTTGCTTAGCAATCGTCAGACCATTATAGGTTTGTGCCACTGGCATCACTTCTAAACGATTGACATTAATATGTGCAGGCGATTCAATCAGCCATAATAAGATATCGCCAATATCATCGCCCGTCATGGTTTTAAAGCCATCATAAACTTGAGCAGCCTTGTCATCATCACCATGATAGCGCACGTTTGAAAACTCAGTGCCTGCGACATTACCGGGTTCAAGGTTGGTCACGCGCACTTGCGTACCAATTAAGTCAGCTCGTAAGTTTAAACTAAACTGTTTTACAAAGGCTTTTGTTGCACCATAAACGTTACCGCCAAAGTAAGGCCAGCTTCCGGCAATAGAGCCGACATTAATGATATAACCGCTATCTCGTGCAACCATGGCTGGCAAGACCGCGTGGGTCAGCGCCATCAAACCTTTAATATTGGTATCAGTCATACGCATCCAATCATCAAGACTAGCATTGTGCGCAGGCTCTGTACCAAGCGCAAGCCCAGCATTATTCACCAAGACATCGATTTGCTTAAAATGATTAGGCAAATTAGCAATGATTTGCGGAATAGAAGCGGTATCACTGACATCCATGACCACAGGTAAAAACGCCTCACCCAAAGTGTCTGCCAAGGCATTAAGCTTATCAAGGCGTCTAGCACAGCCAATCACACGATGACCGTTGGCAACCAAACGCTCAGCTAGTGCTTTACCAAAACCGGCACTTGCCCCTGTAATCAATACGTTCATTTTATATCCTTATCATTGATACCGTATGCTTGTGTCATGATTTTTATGAAGACGGTTTGTCTTGGTTTATTTGCTTTGGCTTATTTATTAAATAATTGCTTACCAAATATCTTATCACCCGCATCACCCAGACCTGGAATGATATAACCATGCTCATCCAAATGGCTGTCAAGCGCGGCGGTATAAATGGTCACGTCAGGATGTGCTTCATTGACCACACGCACACCTTCAGGTGCAGCAACTAATACTAATGCTTTAATATTAGTACAGCCGTTTTTCTTCAGCATTTCGATAGTTGCAACCATTGAGCCACCCGTTGCTAGCATTGGATCAATGATAAGGGCAGGGCGTTTATCCATGTGGCTGACGAACTTTTCAAAGAAAGGCACCGGCTGCAAAGTTTCTTCATCACGTTGTAGACCCACAACAGAGATTTTTGCCGTAGGAATCAAATCGAGCACCCCGTCCAACATGCCAATACCTGCACGTAAAATCGGTACAATCGTTGCCGTCTTACCGATAATTTGCTCACCGATAATTTCACCACACCAGCCTTCCATCGGAAAGGTTTCGATTTCAAAATCACGGCTCGCTTCATATGCCATCAAGCGGGCAAGCTCTTTGGTTAATGTACGAAACTTATAAGTACTACAATCTTTTTCGCGCATGAGGCTGAGTTTATGACGAACTAGTGGATGATCGATTACGGTAATTTTTAAGTCGCTCATAAGTACTCTCTTGGTTTTTGGTCCGATGCTTGCGCAGTGACTGCGGTTGCTATTGGTATAAAAGATACAAACACTTACCGCATTTCAACCCTACATTTAGCCCATAAATAGTAAGCTTAACGTGTTAGTCATAAAACGAGTCATACGAATTGACCCCATTAATAATTGGGCTGCTTTTATTTGAGCTAACTCTTATTTACGCCGACTATGTTTGACTATAATAGCACTATGACAAATGCAGTAATGTTTAACCTTGCTATGATACCAAAAAAACCGCTTTTCTAATGAAGAATCTTATGACCAAATCCTCACCGAATAATCCCACTCATCTAGCAAAAGCTGCTAACGACTTTGTGTGGACGCAGAAAATAAAGAACGATACTGGAAATATAGAAACCCATCCGTTCGATCCGGTTTTACCGCCTGATGCTACTGTGATGATGATGGGGACCTTTCCACCGACTGCTGATAAATGGGCAATGCATTTTCATTATCCGAACTTCTATAATGATATGTGGCGTATTTATGGAAGCGTGTTTTTTGACGATGTTGATTATTTTAAAGTAGGTGAAGAAAAAC
The DNA here is from genome assembly GCF_000012305.1 of Psychrobacter arcticus 273-4. NCBI lineage: Bacteria > Pseudomonadati > Pseudomonadota > Gammaproteobacteria > Moraxellales > Moraxellaceae > Psychrobacter > Psychrobacter arcticus. The sequence goes on along the minus strand of NC_007204.1, from coordinate 2,426,752 downwards.
GCTTCGATCCTGAGCGCATTCGCAATTTTATGTTCGAGCGAGGTATTGCTTCTTGTCCGACCGTAAAGCAAGCCATTCGTGAAACGGGTAATGCCTCAGATAAAAATTTAACTGTCGTCACGCCAGTTGACCTAGATAATATCTTGCCACAAGTGCCAAAGGTTAAAACGTTATTTACAACGGGCGGTAAGGCAACCGAAATATTACTCAACTTATTAGCTGAGCCACCTGCCAAATCTAAGTACCCTAAGACTAATCAAAGTATGGACTATCCTTACCAATGGCAGGATGCAAATAATAAAAAAGCGGATGTTAATAATCTAACCTTATATAGAATGCTTTCAACTTCACGTGCATATCCTTTAGCCTTAGATAAAAAAATCGCTGCTTATAAAGACTTCTTTAAGAAGGTTGGTAAGCTATAGGTCAAATACCTAAGATTGTTAGGCAGAAGTAGTAAGCAAATGGGATGAAACATAATAGATAAACAATAGTTTATATAGAGTAAAAGCATTTCTTCTAACCCATTGAAAACTATCGACTATTTAAAACCTAGCGAAATTAGTTTAAAAACCTTTCGAAACCCTATTGACACCCATCTAAAACTCTATATAATACGCACCTCATTAAGACGAACTGGAAGCAGTTAGGGTGTGATTACACAATAACTAACCAGTTAACTTAACGAAACAAATTAAAGAAAGAAGTTGACAGACTATTAAAACATGATATGATGGTCAGCTCGCTAAATAGGATAAACCAAATTGGTTTAGGATATTTAGTTGAATACTCCTACTGGACGACAGTGGTGAGACATTATTTAAAAGCATAACTAAAGAACAACTTGTGTGGATTTTTGCTGATTCAGAATGCTAAAAAATAAAGTTGGTTGACTCTCTTTTCGAGAGAATACTAACTATAAAAATTATCATTTAAGACAGTAAAAAAACTCAAAGTTAATTCATTACGAACATAATTTAGAGCGATTTGCCAGATTAAATGAGCCAAGTTTAGTAGCCTCTTTAAAGGGTTACATAGCAAGATTAAACTGAAGAGTTTGATCATGGCTCAGATTGAACGCTGGCGGCAGGCTTAACACATGCAAGTCGAGCGGAAACGATGGTAGCTTGCTACCAGGCGTCGAGCGGCGGACGGGTGAGTAATACTTAGGAATCTACCTAGTAGTGGGGGATAGCACGGGGAAACTCGTATTAATACCGCATACGACCTACGGGAGAAAGGGGGCAGTTTACTGCTCTCGCTATTAGATGAGCCTAAGTCGGATTAGCTAGATGGTGGGGTAAAGGCCTACCATGGCGACGATCTGTAGCTGGTCTGAGAGGATGATCAGCCACACCGGGACTGAGACACGGCCCGGACTCCTACGGGAGGCAGCAGTGGGGAATATTGGACAATGGGGGAAACCCTGATCCAGCCATGCCGCGTGTGTGAAGAAGGCCTTTTGGTTGTAAAGCACTTTAAGCAGTGAAGAAGACTCCATGGTTAATACCCATGGACGATGACATTAGCTGCAGAATAAGCACCGGCTAACTCTGTGCCAGCAGCCGCGGTAATACAGAGGGTGCAAGCGTTAATCGGAATTACTGGGCGTAAAGGGAGCGTAGGTGGCTCGATAAGTCAGATGTGAAATCCCCGGGCTCAACCTGGGAACTGCATCTGATACTGTTGAGCTAGAGTATGTGAGAGGAAGGTAGAATTCCAGGTGTAGCGGTGAAATGCGTAGAGATCTGGAGGAATACCGATGGCGAAGGCAGCCTTCTGGCATAATACTGACACTGAGGCTCGAAAGCGTGGGTAGCAAACAGGATTAGATACCCTGGTAGTCCACGCCGTAAACGATGTCTACTAGTCGTTGGGTCCCTTGAGGACTTAGTGACGCAGCTAACGCAATAAGTAGACCGCCTGGGGAGTACGGCCGCAAGGTTAAAACTCAAATGAATTGACGGGGGCCCGCACAAGCGGTGGAGCATGTGGTTTAATTCGATGCAACGCGAAGAACCTTACCTGGTCTTGACATATCTAGAATCCTGCAGAGATGCGGGAGTGCCTTCGGGAATTAGAATACAGGTGCTGCATGGCTGTCGTCAGCTCGTGTCGTGAGATGTTGGGTTAAGTCCCGCAACGAGCGCAACCCTTGTCCTTAGTTACCAGCGGGTTAAGCCGGGAACTCTAAGGATACTGCCAGTGACAAACTGGAGGAAGGCGGGGACGACGTCAAGTCATCATGGCCCTTACGACCAGGGCTACACACGTGCTACAATGGTAGGTACAGAGGGCAGCTACACAGCGATGTGATGCGAATCTCAAAAAGCCTATCGTAGTCCAGATTGGAGTCTGCAACTCGACTCCATGAAGTAGGAATCGCTAGTAATCGCGGATCAGAATGCCGCGGTGAATACGTTCCCGGGCCTTGTACACACCGCCCGTCACACCATGGGAGTTGATTGCACCAGAAGTGGATAGCTTAACCTTCGGGAAGGCGTTCACCACGGTGTGGTTGATGACTGGGGTGAAGTCGTAACAAGGTAGCCGTAGGGGAACCTGCGGCTGGATCACCTCCTTATAGATGGCATTCGGTCAGCAAGAATTCACAACAAGTTGTTCTTTAGTTTAAGCTAGTTTATTAGCTAGAGGTATATGCCTCGTACAGGCCTGTAGCTCAGCTGGTTAGAGCACCGTGTTGATAACGCGGGGGTCGGCAGTTCAAGTCTGCCCAGGCCTACCATTATTAGGGGCCATAGCTCAGTTGGTAGAGCGCCTGCCTTGCACGCAGGAGGTCAACGGTTCGACTCCGTTTGGCTCCACCACATAATAAACTTTCTTTAGATGCTAATAAATAAATAGGTATCAAATAGAAACAAGTGATTCGCCGAGACATTGGCAAGATTACTTCTTTCTGTTTTATACAGAATCTGTGACTCGACGAGAGCATAGAGACTATTTAAAAACATAGATATGAGTCTGGGTTAGAACAACATGTTCACGTGTTGTTCTAACCTTAGTAATCAGCTCCTTAACGACATCAGTTGTTATCCCAGGAGTTGATTACTAAAAAAGTAAAGAGAACTGAATCAAGCGTATAAAATTAGGTGATATCGTTATCATAATTAGACTTATATAGCACTTAGCAGTCGAAAGACTACTTGGGGTTGTATGGTCAAGTAATGAAGCGCACATGGTGGATGCCTTGGCAGTCAGAGGCGATGAAAGACGTGACAGCCTGCGATAAGCTTCGGGGAGGCGGCAATATCCTGTGATCCGGAGATTTCTGAATGGGGAAACCCACCTACCATAAGGTAGGTATCTTGTACTTGTACAAGAGGCAAACGAGGGGAAGTGAAACATCTCAGTACCCTTAGGAAAAGACATCAAATGAGATTCCCCAAGTAGCGGCGAGCGAACGGGGAGAAGCCGATTAATTCTAATGTAGAAGAACAGCGTGGGAAAGCTGACCGTAGTAGGTGATAGTCCTGTATTCGAAACATTAGAGTTAACATATTAAGTAGGGCGGGACACGAGAAATCCTGTTTGAAGATGGGGGGACCATCCTCCAAGGCTAAATACTCCTGACTGACCGATAGTGAACCAGTACCGTGAGGGAAAGGCGAAAAGAACCCCTGTGAGGGGAGTGAAATAGAACCTGAAACCGTGTGCGTACAAGCAGTGGGAGCCTTAATTTATTAGGGTGACCGCGTACCTTTTGTATAATGGGTCAGCGACTTATGTTCTGTAGCAAGGTTAACCGTTTAGGGGAGCCGTAGGGAAACCGAGTCTTAATAGGGCGTTTAGTTGCAGGGCATAGACCCGAAACCGAGTGATCTATCCATGAGCAGGTTGAAAGTGCCGTAACAGGCACCGGAGGACCGAACCCACTATCGTTGAAAAGCTAGGGGATGACTTGTGGATAGGGGTGAAAGGCTAATCAAACTCGGTGATAGCTGGTTCTCCCCGAAAGCTATTTAGGTAGCGCCTCGGACGAACACCATTGGGGGTAGAGCACTGTTTCGGCTAGGGGGTCATACCGACTTACCAAACCGATGCAAACTCCGAATACCGATGAGTGATATCCGGGAGACACACAGTGGGTGCTAACGTCCATTGTGGAGAGGGAAACAACCCAGACCGCCAGCTAAGGCCCCAAATTCCTAGTTAAGTGGGAAACGAGGTGGGAAGGCATAGACAGCTAGGAGGTTGGCTTAGAAGCAGCCATCCTTTAAAGAAAGCGTAATAGCTCACTAGTCGAGTCGGCCCGCGCGGAAGATGTAACGGGGCTCAAACTAGGAGCCGAAGCTGCGGATTTGAATTTGTTTTCAAGTGGTAGGGGAGCGTTGTGTAAGCCTGTGAAGGTGTGTCGTAAGGCATGCTGGAGGTATCACAAGAGCGAATGCTGACGTGAGTAACGATAATGCGAGTGAAAAGCTCGCACGCCGGAAGATCAAGGGTTCCAGTCCAACGTTAATCGGGGCTGGGTGAGTCGACCCCTAAGGCGAGGCCGAAAGGCGTAGTCGATGGGAAATTGGTTAATATTCCAATACTTGTTTATAATGCGATGGAGGGACGGAGTAGGTTATGCCAGCCTGGCGTTGGTTGTCCAGGTGGAAGGATGTAGGCAGACAGTTTAGGCAAATCCGGACTGTCACTATGCTGAGATCTGATAGCAAGCTGTACTTGTACAGCGAAGTGGCAAATACCATGCTTCCAGGAAAAGCTTCTAAGCAATAGTTATAAACGAATCGTACCCTAAACCGACACAGGTGATCAGGTAGAGAATACCAAGGCGCTTGAGAGAACTCTGCTGAAGGAACTAGGCAAAATGGTACCGTAACTTCGGGAGAAGGTACGCTGCCGATGGTGAAACCCTTGCGGTGTAAGCTATTGGCAGTCGCAGATACCAGGCTGCTGCAACTGTTTATTAAAAACACAGCACTCTGCAAACACGAAAGTGGACGTATAGGGTGTGATGTCTGCCCGGTGCTGGAAGGTTAATTGATGGGGTTAGCGTAAGCGAAGCTCTTGATCGAAGCCCCAGTAAACGGCGGCCGTAACTATAACGGTCCTAAGGTAGCGAAATTCCTTGTCGGGTAAGTTCCGACCTGCACGAATGACATAATGATGGCAGCGCTGTCTCCAGCAGAGACTCAGTGAAATCGAAATCGCAGTGAAGATGCTGTGTACCCGCGGCTAGACGGAAAGACCCCGTGAACCTTTACTACAGCTTTACATTGAACTTTGACCTGACTTGTGCAGGATAGGTGGGAGGCTTTGAAGCAGACACGCTAGTGTTTGTGGAGCCAATCTTGAAATACCACCCTGGTCATGTTGGGGTTCTAACTCAGGTATAACAATACCGAGGACAATGTATGGTGGGTAGTTTGACTGGGGCGGTCTCCTCCTAAAGAGTAACGGAGGAGTACGAAGGTGCGCTCAGACCGGTCGGAAATCGGTCGTAGAGTATAAAGGCAAAAGCGCGCTTAACTGCGAGACCCACAAGTCGAGCAGGTACGAAAGTAGGTCTTAGTGATCCGGTGGTTCTGTATGGAAGGGCCATCGCTCAACGGATAAAAGGTACTCTGGGGATAACAGGCTGATACCGCCCAAGAGTTCATATCGACGGCGGTGTTTGGCACCTCGATGTCGGCTCATCTCATCCTAGGGCTGAAGCAGGTCCTAAGGGTATGGCTGTTCGCCATTTAAAGAGGTACGCGAGCTGGGTTTAGAACGTCGTGAGACAGTTCGGTCCCTATCTACCGTGGGCGTTGGAAATTTGAGAGGATCTGCTCCTAGTACGAGAGGACCAGAGTGGACGAACCTCTGGTGTTCGGGTTGTCACGCCAGTGGCATTGCCCGGTAGCTACGTTCGGATGGGATAATCGCTGAAAGCATCTAAGCGAGAAGCCCACCTCAAGATAAGATTTCCCTAAAGAGCCGTTGAAGACTACGACGTTGATAGGCAGGGTGTGGAAGTGCAGCGATGCATGTAGCTAACCTGTACTAATTGCTCGTTTGGCTTGACCATACAACACCCAAGTGGTTTGTATGAAAGCTCTAATTAATCTATCTTGTATAAGCATTGCTTATAGAATATATATATTTCGATATCACCTTTAACCTTGATTCAGTTAGGTTACAAGTTGGTCGACCAATAGATAATATCTTGACGTCAAAACAATAATAACAGACTCATATCTAACCCCCTTTGCTGACGACAATAGCACGATGGCCCCACCTGATCCCTTACCGAACTCAGAAGTGAAACATCGTCGCGCCAATGGTAGTGTGGTTCGCCCATGTGAGAGTAGGTCATCGTCAGCTCTCTATTCCTGAAAAACCCCCTTCGACATAAGTCGAAGGGGGTTTTTCTTTGCTCGCGGTTTGGTGGTTTTACAAATGAAAGGAGCTAATAAGCTATTTTCTTGCTATAAAAAATGCTATTTCTTATATTAAATATATTCTTTCTTATTCATCTAAAATGATTTGACTTATATCGTTATAGCTGCTAATTTTGGATGGTGTTTTAATGTTAATTAATTAAAAATATACGTAGAGTTTATACGGAATTTGACGCTACATTCAATTTTTTAGTATAAATTCACACCCTATCCATAATTATCAAAAGGAATTGATGATGAAGTTAGCTCCTCTTTTTTCAATAGGTGCCTTAGCAGCTATTAGCCTTCTAGGTTGTTCCAATCAAGCCTCTGACAGTACTGATGCTTCCGCAGCAACTTCTCAAGAAACAACAACATTACGCTTTTCTCATTTTTGGCCAGCAACGTCATCTATTAGCACAGAGGTCTTTGAACCTTGGGCCAAGCAAATAGAAGCGGACTCTAATGGTCGACTAAAAGTAGAACTATATCCTTCAGCTGGTCTTGCTAAAGCAGACGTTACTTATGAATCTGCTGCCAAAGGCACGATAGATATTGGATCACAAGCACACGGCTATACTAATGGTCGCTTTCCTTTAACTCAGATTACTGAGCTTCCAGGCTTATCAAACTCAGCCACTCAGATGGGTTGTATGCTCCAAACTCTGTATGAAGATGGCACTTTAGCTAGTGAATATGAAGATTCACATTTGTTGTTTATGTATGGCGCTGGACCTGGCTCACTGCATACAACTAACAAATTAATTCGCACGCCTGAAGATATGAAGGGTATGCGTATTCGCCGTCCTTCTGCGGTCGCCGGTGACATTATTGAAAGTGCTGGTGCTTCACCAGTAGGTTTGCCTGCCAATGACATGTATACCTCTTTACAGCGTGGGGTCGTTGATGGTTTGAGTTTTCCTTGGGAAGCTGTAACTGCCTTTAAAATTGATGAAATCACCAAATACCATACCAGTATTCCTTTTTATAGTTCGGCGCTTATGGTCACTATGAATAAAGAGAAATATGAAAGCTTACCTGATGATCTAAAAAAGGTGCTGGATAAAAACTCAGGTATGGCGCTTGCCAATAAGGTTGGTGAAGTATTTGATAAACATGACCAAATGGCGATTCAAGCTGCTAAAGATAAAGGTGATGAAATTGTCGAGATTCCTGATCCGTTAAACGATCCAGACTGGAAAGGACCTCTTGAAAAAGGAACCAACAAATATCTTGCTGATGTCAGTGCCTTAGGGTTAGATGCAGATGGTGTTTATGCCAAAGCTAAAGTCGCCAGTGCCGCCTGTAAAGTCTAACCTAAAGGAGTAGTTGCCAAATGGCATTTTTAGTCAAACTGAGCACCCTTATCTCCAGGTTATGTCAGTTTCTTGGTGGTATTAGTCTTATCATCATTGTGCTGACCACTATGTTAGATGTTCTTGCTCGCTATATCTTCAAGCTCACCGGTGGTGAGTTTGGATTTACGGTCAAAGGTAGCGTTGAGATTGTCTCTTACTTTATGCTCTTTGCTTTACTTGGTGCCTTTGCTGCTTTTGTTGAGCGCTCACAAATCATCGTCGATGTATTCACTCAAAAGATGTCGAAAGCCGTTAAAGGTTACATGATGGGCACCTTTATGATGGGGTTCTTTATAATTGGTATCGTATTTGCTTGGGGTCTATATGAAAGCGCTTTTGATGCGATAGAGTATGGCAAAGTCACTCAAGACCTTCGAATATCTATGATGCCAATTTATGCTATCAGTGCCTTCTTAAGTATTTTACTTGCCATTCGGTCATTGATCGAATCCATCAATATTTTTAAAACAGGCGAGTTCTTTGACGCTGAGGAGACAGGCGCATGAGTCCAGAAATTATTGGTGCCATTGGTTTGTTATGTATGATTGCGATGGTCATGCTGCGTGTTCCTGTTGCACTTGCCATGTTAGGTGTGGGTCTGGTTGGCTTTGGTGCCGTGACAGCGCCTATTGGTGCTTTACATATGCTAAAAGACTTACCGGTCGATGTCTTAGCGAAATATGATTTTAGTGCCATTCCGTTGTTCATACTTATGGGCGTCTTCGCCTCTCATTCTGGTATGGCAGGAAAGTTATTTGAGGCCACCCGAACTATCTTTGGCGGCGTAAGAGGCAGTCTAGGTATTGCCGGTATCGGCTCATCTGGTATCTTTGCATCCATTTCAGGGTCGTCATTGGCGACTGCTTCTACCATGACTAAAGTAGCGCTGCCACAAATGGAGAAGTATGGATATCAACCAGGCTTTGCCTGCGGTATTTTAGCCGCTGGTGGTACTTTGGGGATCATGATTCCGCCCAGTATTGCGCTACTGGTCTATGCCATCTTAACCCAGCAGTCAGTCGGTGATATGTTTATCGCTGGTTTCTTACCGGGCATGCTTGGCATGGTGATGTATTCAATCACTGTGATGATCATGGTGCGTTGGAAGCCGCATTTAGCACAACGCGGGGAGCCTACTTCTTGGAAACAAAAGTTAATCTCTTTGACAGGTCTTATTCCCTTTAGCTTTATCTTTATCGTGATTATTGCGGGTATTTTCTTGGGGTTATTTACGCCAACAGAAGGCGCTGCAGTTGGTGCATTTGTATCATGGGCTTATGCCTTTGCCAAAGGTATGCGCATGAAAGGGCTGAAGCAATCGCTTATAGAAACACTGGCATTATCAGCAGTGGTCTTCTTTATGTTGCTGGGTGCAGAAGCCTTGGGCTATTTTATCTCAGTCTCTAGAATGTCTTATACGTTAGCGAGTTGGATTGGTACACTGGCGGTCAGCCCAATGATAGTATTGATCTGCATTTTGATTATGTACTTTCTGTTAGGCCTGTTCATGGATGCCTTAGCGATGCTGGTGATTACCATTCCGGTGGTGTTTCCTATTATCCTAGCGTTAGGGTTTGATCCAATCTGGTTCGGTATCATTGCTGTATTGACGGTAGAGCTTGGACTCATTACGCCGCCTATGGGGATGAATATCTTTGTGATTAAGGCGATGGCGCCGCATATTAAGCTGTCCGATATGTTCAAGGGGGTGATGCCCTTTATTGTCTCAGATTTGGTTCGTCTGGTCATTTTGGTAGCGTTCCCGGCGATATCACTGGTGTTGTTAAGTTAGTGACAGCTTAGAGAAATCATGGATAAAATATTTACGTTAGGTTTGTCTGAGTCAGAAAATAAAAATAGCAGTTTGATTTTATAGCCATATTGTCATGATGATAATATGGCTTTTTTTATGATTTAATGTTTTAAGGTTGTTATAGGAGATTCAATTTAAAAATGCTTGGTGCTATTGCTATGGATTTTTTATCCTCTATAACTTAGACGGCAGCCAGCAAGAAAAATCTATATATAGTTGAAATACTTTAAAGTCGCTACACCAGTAGTACGTGTTGTATCGATATTACTTTTCACCGACTATATATGGCTGAGCATGATATGGCTGAGCATGAAAATGATCCGTTGACCATAGGCGCAGGTTATCCGTTGATTAAAGCATTATTGAATTGAAATAATTATTGTCATGATTGTGATAATAAGGATAACGGTGTCGATGCGCCTTTGGTTGAAGTGGTTATTGTTTCAAAGAGTAGCCCTGATACGGGTATTCAAGTACTTAATGCGATTCGTGAGCATGGGTTAACCATTTCAGGATCAGCCTTTATATTCGGTAGTCCTATTGCACCTTATATCAAAGATTTTAATGTAGATTTGTTTTTGACGACCAATCTTGAAGATGCGCAGCAGGATGCTGATGCTGATATCTGTGCCTGTGCCTGTGTGATATTGGATGCAACGCCAGTCAATACTTGCGAGCTGGATACTAAGCAGTTGCATATTGCGTTTGATGGTGATGCAGTGCTATTTGATGATTCAGGCGAGCTGCTTTATAAGCAGAAAGGTCTGCAAGCTTTTCACGACCACGAAGCCAAAATGCGAGACTTATCGATAGAAAAAGGTCCGTATGCAGAGTTATTGATCAAGCTGTCAAAAATGCAAGAACGTCTACCAGTCACTAACACGCGTTTAATAAAATAAAAAGGATATAACAATAGATGAAGTGGCAGCAATTGACGACACTTGTAATCGTACGCATCAAACAAGTATTTGCTAGGCGTTGGGGCTATTTGCTTGCTTGTATCATCATGGGTACGGGTTATTGGTTGACGATCTAGCAAGGCTTGATACCACAGCAGGGTATCTCATTTGCAGCGCATTTTGGTGGTCTATGCGCCGGCTTATTATTGGGGGCTAACTCAAAGCACGCCTATATAAAAGTAAGTAATCGTCATTAACTTTATTTTTAGGCAAATATATTAAGAAAGCCTGTTCAATAAGATATAGAGTGATTCATAAATTATTGTGTAGAGGGCTCAATGACTGAGTTATTTTTTATTGATACAAACATTGATATATAGTGGGTCATTTTTTTCTAAAGATCGCCATTTGGTGGTCTTTTTCACATGCTCATCGATGCTAAGCTTACTGCCTTTTTCTTGTAGCACATAATCTGCACGGGCAGGGGCAGCACAGTCAATAACTTGCGGTACTTGCTGCACACTTCTACGTCTTTCAAACAAATATAAATTGACCAAATAAACATCTGGGTTATCGGCGTTAGCACGAGCGTGTCCGCTATCAGCTGCTATAAATCGTAAAGTCTGTGGTTTAACGTATGACCAAGGACGAAACCACGTACCTTCTTCAACTTTCTTAACGACATAAAGACCTTTAGGAAGCTGTGTAACCTGTTGATCGAACCAGCTATATTCTTGGCTTATTTGAAAGCCAAAAATACCGATAGCACCAAACAAGGGAATAAGCCATTTTGGCGCTTTCTTACCTGCGAGTTTGCTGAGGTGAGTTATGACCAATGCTATCCCAGCTAAACCAAATCCAGCCGCTATGGTAGCGATAAACTCAAAAAGCATAAGACTTTTCCTTAACGCAATCAGCGCATTTCATACCAATTATTAAAAATAAACCGATGTTTTTAATTCTCTTAAACACATTTATTATGGTGTTTATACTCACCTTTCTCATTATTCTTACTCTGAAGAAGGGTGAATAAAACCATCATGATTTTACAAAGGGTGTTTAAAAATACTCTATCATCAGATTGAGATAAAAAAATCACTCACAAGCAGTTGCTGCCTGTGAGTGATATATCATCGTAAAAAAGCATACGTCATTTGCACTTTACTTGGTGGCTTAGTGATCGATTGCAGCACCAGCACCACGTGGAGAACGTACACTTTCAACCAATTCTTGGATATGTGCTGGTGGTGGCGCAGTCGCATAAGAAACTGCGAATGCTACGATAAAGTTAAGCAATGCACCAATCACACCAAATGATAATGGTGAGATACCAAACAACCAGTACTCTTCAGTATCAGGGAAGCTTGCTGTACCTGTGATGAAGAACCAGCCTTTAAAGATGAAGATATAAACTAAGATACTAATCAAACCTGTGAGCATACCAGCGATGGCGCCAAGGTTGTTAATACGTTTAGAGAAAATACCCATCATCAATGCAGGGAACAGTGAGGCACCGGCAATACCAAAGGCCAATGCAACGACCTGTGCAGCAAATCCTGGTGGATTAATACCTAAGTAGGTAGCAATCACAAGCGCAATAGCCATCGTGATACGTGCGACTTTTAGCTCGCCTGCATCAGAAATGTTAGGATTAAGGTTACGCTTAATCAAGTCATGACTGATCGCTGATGAGATTGCGAGTAGTAGACCAGCTGCTGTAGATAGGGCTGCTGCCAAACCACCTGCGGCGATAAGACCAATAACCCAACCTGGTAGCTGTGCGATTTCTGGGTTAGCCAATACTAAGATGTCAGCGTTGACGTCAAGCTCGTTACCTGCCCAACCTCTATCAACAAACACACCATCACGCCCTAAAGCATGCGCAGCTTTTGCTTTTTCAACGGTCGTCGTTGCTGCTGCAACATCACCGCCGTCAGTCGTTGCTGCAGCCAATGCTAGCTCTGCTGCGCCAAGTCCATTATCATTATATAACTGGATGCGACCGTCGTTATTTAGGTCGTTATATTTAATAAGACCGGTTTCTTCCCATGTTTTCATCCAATCTGGACGTTGATCATATTCGATAGCAGGAGCGTCAACACCTTGTGGATAAACAGTATCGATTAGATTTAGACGCGCCATTGCACCTACTGCTGGCGCAGTGAAGTATAGTAGCGCGATAAATACCAACGTCCAACCAGCTGTCCAACGGGCATCCGCAACTTTAGGAACCGTGAAAAAGCGAATAATAACGTGAGGTAGACCCGCGGTACCAATCATCAGTGATAACGTAAATAGCACCATATTTAGCTTGTTTGGCACATCAGCGGTATAAGCGGTAAAGCCTAAGTCGACGACGATTTGGTCAAGCTTGGTTAGGATAGGAATGCCTGATTCAACATGGTTTGAGAACAAACCAAGACCTGGAATTGGGTTACCCGTCAACTCAAGTGAGATAAACACTGCAGGAATCGTATAGGCAATCATAAGAACCACATACTGCGCAACCTGCGTGTAGGTAATCCCTTTCATACCACCAAGTACGGCGTAGAAGAATACAACAACAGCCGCAATAATCAGACCAGTGGTACTGTCAACTTCTAAGAAGCGTGAGAATGCCACACCAGCACCTGTCATCTGACCGATAACATAAGTGGTTGATGCAATAATCAAACAAACAACGGCAATCATAGCAGCGGTTTTAGAATAAAAGCGGTCACCAATAAAATCAGGAACCGTGAACTTACCAAATTTACGTAGGTAAGGCGCTAGGAGCATAGCGAGTAGAACGTAACCGCCGGTCCAGCCCATTAAGTAAGTTGATGCAGCATAACCGCCAGTGGCGATAATACCAGCCATCGAGATGAATGATGCTGCACTCATCCAGTCAGCCGCGGTTGCCATACCGTTAACAACAGGATGTACACCGCCGCCAGCAACATAGAATTCACTGGTCGAACCTGCACGTGCCCACCAAGCAATACCGAAGTATAAAGCGAAGGACAGACCTACAAAAATGATATTAATCGTAAATTGACTCATAGGGCTATTCCTCGTCTACGCCATATTGTTTATCGAGTTTATTCATGCGCCATGCATAGAAAAAGATTAGGGCGATAAAGATAATAAGAGCACCTTGTTGTGCAAACCAAAAGCTGATATCAGTACCACCTATTCTAATACCTGACAATAATGGACGTAGTAGGATGCCAAAACCATAAGAGCATAAAGCCCAAATGACGAGGCTAACTTTAATGAGACGGAGATTGGCGCGCCAATAACCTGATGAATCGTTGTGGTTCTCCATAGAACAACTCCTTTTGCCTAACATAAAAACAAGGTCACTGATTTGAGTCTGACAAGTCCCTGTGCTTTAGTGTTTTTCCTACTGTGAAAACAGTGTGATATTCAGTCTATCTTACAACCATAAAAATGGTAGATGAACGACTAAAGCAGAGCGATCAATCAATCAATATCAGTAACCCAACATCATCAAAATATGAACCAATTTTTTTCAGTGTAAATGATATAGACACTGAGGCTAAATTATTCAGTATGAATGCTATAAAAGCTAAAAGTCGATGTTAATCGCTTAAAATATAATTATTTAACAATAGATATTGAGACAGTTGATTAAATTTATTATATGCGAATAATGATGTTTAAAGAGGAGGGGTCGGTACTGGCTGACAATCCTCTGTCTTATTATTTATTGGTATCATCTTCCCGATGACATCATTTTAACATTTAAAAATACATTCATACTGATAAGTATTGCAAGCGGTTTTTATAAACTTATTAGGAATATATACAATATTGATTTATTTAACAATAAATAAATTTTATTTACTTTATGTAACTAAATATGTGTCTTGTAGAAACTATAGTTAACTTATGTTAGCTATAGTGAATACAGTCCTCGTTTACAGCAACATCTTACTCTAAAGCCTTATTTATATTAAGAATTTAGTTTAACTGATATATTGATGGCTATGAGTAATAAATGGCATTTATTTTGGAAATAAGAATGATAAACCAATAAATAAAAGTTATGCCAATAAGGATTTTAATAGCCACTAGCATTTATATAAATATAACCCTAATTTTATTACTATGAATAAGTCTTAAAAGTTACTTATAAAGATATTAGGGCGTGTTGAACATTGAGTATAAAATATTGGCAAAAAAATAGCGAAGCCGTCATCTTTAAGTTCTCACAGCAAAAGACCTCGTTCGCTATGCTTTGCACAATGCTCAAAAATGACAGAGCAGTTGTCACAATATTTGATAAGCTCAAGCAGAGTTATGAGCATACGGTGGCCCTTGCTTGTGCTTATCTTTGGTTGAAATTATAAATGTTCAATACGCCCTAATAGCATCGTAAACTATGGTGTAAGTATAATTTGGGGTAATAACTGGGAGGGACTCACGGTGTTCTTTAATTATCCTAAAGACATCAGAAAAGCGATTTATACCACCAATGCTATTGAATCACTGAACAGCGTGATTCGTACGGCGGTGAATAAGCGTAAGGTGTTCCCATCTGATCAGGCAGCATTCAAGGTGATATAGGTGTTATTTTTGTGGCGATTGCCATTTTCTTTTTCTCATTTACTTCTATCATTGCAAACTACAGCTATGGTGAGTCAAATCTTGAGTTTATCTCTGGTGAGAAAAATGCCAAAGTTATGATTATGATATTGCACTTTATGGTCTTGGGCATGGTATTTGTTGGTGCTGTTGCAAGCCTGCCTGCTATTTGGAACTTTGCTGATTTATCTATGGGTCTGATGGCATTGGTCAACTTAGTGGCTATTATAATCCTGTTGCCAGTAGCACTCAGAATATTACGTGACTATGAGCGCCAATAAAAAATCGCCCTTTTGAGGGCGATTTTTTATTGGCGCTTATTTTCGAATATGACTGTCTAAATCATGGTTTACATGTTTGGATAGTTAGGACCGCCGCCACCTTCTGGCGTTACCCAAGTGATATT
The DNA here is from genome assembly GCF_000012305.1 of Psychrobacter arcticus 273-4. NCBI lineage: Bacteria > Pseudomonadati > Pseudomonadota > Gammaproteobacteria > Moraxellales > Moraxellaceae > Psychrobacter > Psychrobacter arcticus. The sequence continues at coordinate 2,411,297 of NC_007204.1, read as the reverse complement.
CTGTGAAGGGTCTTTGATATCACAAGTTTTGCAATGGACACAGTTTTGCGCATTGATAACAAATTTAGCGCCTTCGGCATCTTTAACTATTTCATAAACCCCAGCTGGGCAGTACAGACGCGCTGGCTCAGCATATAGTGGCAAGTTGATAGTGACAGGCACCGTTGGATCAGTTAATTTCAGATGTACTGGCTGATCTTCAGCATGGTTGGTGTTTGAGATAAAAACAGATGATAATTTATCAAAGACCAATTTGCCATCCGGTTTTGCATAGGTTGGCTGATAGGCATGAGCCGCACGCTCAAGCTGATCATAATCTTTTTGATTGTCATGAATGGTCAAAGGCATTTTGCCACCCATCAGATTTTGCTCGATAAAGGTAAAGGCGCCACCCATCCATTGACCCATACGGTGCATAGCTGGAGCAAAGTTGCGCGCTTCATAGTTGTCTTGATACAACCACGACTCTTTATACATGGTGCTATATGCTTCTACGTCATCATGTTGGCGACCAGCTTGCACCGCCTCAAAAATCGCTTCAGCAGCTAGCATGCCTGACTTCATTGAGGTATGTGTGCCTTTGATTTTGGCAGGGTTTAAGAAGCCTGCATCATCACCCGCCAATACACCTCCTGGGAAAGTGAATTTTGGTAACGAGTTTAAACCGCCTTTGGTCAACGCACGAGCGCCGTAAGACAAACGCTTACCACCTTCCAAGACGTTACGAATAAGCGGATGTAGTTTTAGACGCTGCATCTCATCAAATGGCGACATATATGGATTTGAGTATGATAAATCGATGACCATACCAAAGCTCACTTGGTTGTTTTCATCAAAGTACAACCACCAACCGCCAGATGAGCCAGTATCAGTCAATGGCCAGCCTGAACCATGCATCACTACGCCTTCTTCATGCTTTTCAGGCGTCACTTCCCATAGCTCTTTTAGACCAATACCATAATGCTGCGGATCGGAGTCTTTATCCAGATCAAAACGGCTGATTAGGCGCTTGCCCAAATGACCACGGCAACCTTCGGAAAAAATGGTGTATTTACCAAGTAGCTCATAACCTGGCTCGAAGCTATGTTTCGCTTCGCCACTGGCAGCCACACCCATGTCGCCTGTGAGGACGCCTTTGACCGAACCATCATCATTATATAGGATTTCATCAGCAGAGAAGCCTGGGAACATCATGACTTCCAGCTCTTCTGCTTGCGCAGCCAACCAACGAACGACGTTGCCTAATGAGACAATATAGTTGCCTTCGTTATGCATGCTGGCAGGAATAATTGAATCCATTAGTTTGGTAGATTTGGTTGCCGAACCCAACATATAAACGCGGTCTTCAATCGCAGGGACGTTCAGCGGCGCGCCTTTTTCTTTCCAATCTGGAATCAATTCATCCAAAGCACGTGTTTCCATGACCGCACCAGATAGGGTATGAGCGCCAAACTCCGAGCCTTTTTCGACCACACAAACCATAAACTCATCGTTACCTGCTGCGATGGCAAGCTGGCGTAGACGGATGGCAGCTGAAAGACCGGCAGGTCCACCACCAACGATGATGACATCAAATTCCATTGATTCACGTTCAACTTCAGGCTCTGCTGCGACAGCAGGTTCTAGTGCTTTGTCGACGACGACCATTTCAGCAACTGGCTCAACGACTGGTGTTATCACTGCTGGCTCTGGATTTGCCGTGTCTGTCACGATTGGTGTGTCAATATTCACAGTATCACCATCAATAACTGGCGTTTGATTGTCTTGCTCTTGCATACCTACTCCTAAACTTGTAGTGGCTTATCTCAGGGCATCATTAGCTTAACAATTGAATAATAAGGCTTGTGGCGCTAACTTTACTTAGACATATGGTTGCCCGATAAAAAGGGTCTTTACGGTATCAGTTGACGACGTTACGATGAAAGCATTTTGTTAAAAAGGTTCAATACATAACGTAAAATGTGTCGTTAATACAGCACCCACCAGACTATTTCAAATAAAAAATCGTTATTTATTATAAAAGAAAAGTCCCACAAACACGATACGCATTTCACAACATCAGTGTTAAGGTAAAATTAAGACGGTGGGGGTACAATGACGATATTGTTTCATCATACCCGAAACTAAAATTTATAGTAATAACAGATTTGCCAAACTTTGATTACTATAGTTGAAATACTTTAAAGTCGCTACCGTATTGCTGGTGTAAATTTTTTGCAGCCTCTGTCTGCATAGGCACAGCAAGCAAGAAAAATTTGCACCAGTAGTACCTGTTGTATCGATATTACTTTTCACCGACTATACATAAAGGATTTTACGATGACAGATAACAATAAAGACATCGATGCCACGACTGCAAAAGATGCTAAAGGCTCTAATGGCAAGCTATCTGAGCTAAATAATATAGACAACTTGAGCCAATATTTAAAGTCTACGGCAGGGACTCGTGAAGGACGTGCCATACCGCCACTAGAAAATTGGCATCCTGAGCAAATGGATGATATGGATTTGGTTATTAAAGCCAATGGTGAATGGTGGCATGAAGGCGGACACATGACCCGAGAGTCATTAGTCAGTTTGTTTGCCACAATTTTATGGAAAGAAGAGAAAAAGGGCGTGACTGAGTATTTTTTAAAGACGCCCGTACAAAAACTGCGTATCCAAGTGGAAGATGCACCACTATTGATTAATGATGTCGGTATCGTCAATGAAGACATTAATAGTTGGCTAGAATTTACCACGACAACGGGTGATGTCGTTCGCTTAGATGATGAGCATCCTATCGTTTTACGTGCTTATGACTCTGTTAATAACTCTATTAATGACAATGGTGACGAAAATGATCGCTCTAGTGATACAGATGCTGCTCATAATAGCCACGGTGAAGAAAACCAACAATCAGCATCCGAGGTACAAATACGCCCTTATATGATGGTTCGAAATGGGTTGACGGCGCTTATTGGTCGCAATGTATTTTATCATTTAACCGAGATTGGCGAATTGACAGAGCAAGATGGTAAGACCACACTAACCCTGCAAAGTGGCGGTAACGCTTATACATTATCGATGCCATCTATTTAACGGTTAATAATGAGCTATAATTAGCCAGTCATTGCTATTAATTTTGGGCAAAACTTGTTATCTATATTATAGACCTTTTTATTTATGAGCTAATTGTTAGGAATAATGTTAGTTAACTTTATCAGTAAGGTCGGTATGACAGTATTTTTATCAAAACGGCGGTAAAATAATATGAAAGTTGCCGCAAGTGACGTTGCTAACCCGGTTAATACTTACTCAATGATTTCTGATAACCATACCTCTAAAGAAGCGATGGCTAATAGTGTGATACATAGTCAGGAGATAGATACTAAAGGGATAAAGGCAGACCGTAGCGCGCCCATTGGTTTATTTGATTCTGGGATCGGTGGGCTGTCTGTTTATCTACATTTAGCCCACCAACTACCCAATGAACGCTATATTTATTATGCAGATACCCTGCACGTGCCGTATGGCAATCGCGATAGTGAAGATATTAAAGCATTGACATTAACGGCAGTAAAGTGGCTACATCAGCAAGGCTGCAAGCTTATTGTCATTGCGTGTAATAGTGCTTCTGCCTATGCGTTAGAGACAGCAAGACATCATTATCCGCAGCTGCCGATTGTGGGTTTGGTACCCGCATTGAAACCTGCGGTATTGGCTAGTAAAAGTGGTCATGTGGCGGTACTGGCAACCAAAGCGACTCTAAACGGTACGCTCCTGAACGATGTCATTACTAAGATAGCCAGTCCGAGTGCAACCAGAGTGACCAAATATTTTGACCCGCAACTGGTGCCTTGGGTAGAATCAGGCATGCCAGAAAACAGTAAAACAGCGCAAAATCTGCGTCAGCAATTGCAAGTATTTGCAAAAGATGGGATAGACCAGCTGGTATTAGGCTGCACACATTATCCGTTCTTTAAAGATTTTTTGATGCAAGAGATTGAAGAGCAAAAACTATCGATGCAAGTGGTTGATTCAGGGCAGGCAATTGCGGAGCGCGTTAAGCAATTATTGATAACCAATAAGCTATCAGCATTACCTATAGATGGGTTGGGTGAAAAGAGTGTTGTGGACGTTGGTTTGAGCGGTAACCAGATTAAGCCACCATTGACATTTTATGCGACCAAATACCATAAAGATATGGATTTGCTGTTATCATGCTTACTTGGCGAACAAACGCATTTACTATACTATCGTTGAAATACTTTAAAGTCGCTACAGTACTACTGGTGTAAATTTTTTGCAGCCTTTGTCTGCGTAGGCACAGCAAGCAAGAAAAATTTGCACCAGTAGTACGTGTTGTATCGATATTACTTTTCACCGACTATATGATGTCTCTAGTTAAGCTACCCAAACCTTCGGCATCTGAGACTCTAGCGGCTACTTTGACAAATAATAAAATTACAAGACAACAGAATACTGTCGCCCCACCAACCGCTACTCGCTAAATTATCGCATTTGCTATAATTTTCATTATCTTAGCTACCACTCGTACAACCTCATAAAAATCATGGTTCACTAACACGTTTCTTGTCTATGGCTACGTTTTGTAATACAAAGTATACGTCGCACTGGTTGTGAATCCCTTTGATACTCGTAATAATGATCAGGATAAACACATAATAATACCGAGCAATTAAGGAGAGCAGACGATGAGTAATGCTAAAAATGATGCGTTAAAAAGTGCATTAGACAGCTTAGAGCAAACCATGCATGAGGCAAGTCAGTTTCATACGTTAGAAGAGCAAGTAGCGGATATGAAGCGCCGCGGCATTGATCCTACCAAAGCCTATAAGGATTTGGATGGACAAGAAGAGGATGCCGATTGGGGTGATACTACGTGGAAAGAAAATGGCAAGTGGGCGCCTAAGACGCCGGCAAATTTAGATGATAAAGCCCGTGAAAATTGGGATGGTGACAATGGTAAACCTAATCCGCCGCCTATCGTTTAAAATTTAGTATTATCACATAGACTGTACTAAGTGATAAAAAATGATAGAACGATATGCTTTATATAACAAAAAATGCCACGCTAATGATGAACTGACCCCCATAAGTTGGACACAATTTATGGGGTGATTTTTTATAGTGTTAATGGCTGCAAATACAAAGACTATAGTTGAAATACTTTAAAGTCGCTACCGTATTGCTGGTGTAAATTTTTTGCAGCCTCTGTCTGCGTAGGCACAGCAAGCAAGAAAAATTTGCACCAGCAGTACCTCTTGTATCGATATTACTTTTCACCGACTATAATAAGCCTTCATCAATACGTACCAGTGTGATGACACCATCGGCGCCTGTGACGCGACGATATCGCGTTGTGCCTGAGTTTGATGGAGTAATCGCTGTAGGCTGCGAGTAGCTATTAGGCGTGGTATTTTGCTGTTGAATCAATTGTCCCATACGATCAGCAGACGCTGGTTTTAAAGGACGACTGTTTGTTGGCTGTCCATATGAATTACCATATTGTGAATTGTTAGGCGCCGCATTACCCACGATGGCACGATAAAATTTCTGCCCTGCGCGTCCATCAGCCGGAAAAATACCACGACTAGACTGGTATTGCTGAATGGCAGTACGAGTATTATCACCGATAATGCCATCGACTGCGCCAATGTCATAGCCTGCGTTCAATAATGCTTGCTGAATCGCTCTGGATTCTTGGCGACCAATACCAGGGTCATCAGTTGGCCAAGCTGTGATAAAGTCAGTTTTACTGCTATCTTCGCGAGTAATCAAATCCGATAAATGAGCAATCGCCAGTGCATAGCTTTCTGATGCATTGTAGGAATAAAAAGTATCGAAATTTTTACCAACTAAAAATGCAGGACCGTCTTTACCAGCAGGTAATAATAATCCAGCACTACTCAAGTCGGAAGGCAACGGGCTACCATTAGCAAGGGTTAAGCCTTGATTACGCCAGTGACTCATCGATTTTTTATCTTTACGATTAGAAGCTGCCCAAAACCCACTTGGCAGTTTAACTTCATAACCCCATGCTTCGCCTGAACGATAGCCGCGCTTATCTAAAAAGTTAGCGGTAGAGGCGAGTGCATCAGGAACACTATTGACCAAGTCGCGACGACCATCACCATCGAAATCAACCGCCAATTCTAGAAATGTGCTTGGCATAAATTGCGTTTGCCCAAAAGCGCCTGCCCATGAGCCCGTCATATCGCTTGGCGCAATATCACCGTTTTGTACGATTTTTAAGGCATTGGCATATTCGCCTTGAAAATAGCTTTGACGACGATCAAAGCAAGACAAGGTCGCTAAAGATTCAAATAAAGGTTTTTTGCCCAATGTCTGCCCAAAGTTAGACTCCACGCCCCAAACGCCTAATACGTGCTCGGCTTTGACGCCATAACGCGATTCAATTTTACGCAAAGTATCTGCCCATTGACGTTTGGCTTGGATACCATCTGCTACTCGTTCGGTGTCAACGAGCGAAGATAAATAATCCCAGACATCTTTCTGAAATTCAGGCTGATAGTTGAGCGATTGAATCACACTTGGATCAGGCTGAGATGGGCGATAGTTATTAAAAGTATAGCTATCGACACCACGAAATTTGCTAGAGTTTTTTAGATCATCCAAGCACTGTTGAAATTGAGTATTAGACAAGTTTGGTGCGTCTGATTTGGCAGCTTGGGCGGTGCTGGCAAGGCTTAAACCAATAGCTGCAGTCAATAAAGACAAGGTGGACAAATGAGACAAACGCATAAAAATATCCTATAAATATCGAAATAGTCAGTAGAAAGTGGCGCAAGTAAAGTAAAAGCAGATGCTACTTAGAGTAACCAATCTAAATAGTAAAGAAAAGGTCTCGAGGTACTCAGTTACTATAAATGGACGGTGGCGTGAGGTTAGGAGAGGGTTTTTGAAAAATATGGCATTACCTGATTTTAGGAAAGGCTCGTCTCTGATTTTAATATGAGTGATTTTACGGCCGTTTTGTAAAACTACTTCGCCAAAATGCTCTTCAACTCATCAATAAAATCATGAATACGCTCTGCATTTTTACCCAAATCACGACTACCAACCCGTGATTTACTGCGGATATCGACCAGATGCTCGCTACCATTATCCTCGCTACCATTATCATTGATACGTATGACGATATCATCCTTGAAACCAAACCACATGGTCGTATCGGTCGCTTCAATGATGCCTTTATCAGTATCAACGCTGATCAGCTCCCAGCCTAAATTATCAATGGTTTGTCTGGTTGAATCTAGGAGATCGAATTTTGATTAGATTTCTCGTTTATCGTTTATTTAACAACCAAACATGCTCTGTCACTGCCATCTCAGGTGCTGCATTTAACACTGATGGTTCGCCCTGATAACTGTCCTCGATAGCATTTATTCGTTTAAAATAAGAACTTCTTTTAAACGAATAAATCTCTAGTTAATCTGACGTTTAGCTCACCATGTACTGACTGAATTCTTTACGCAATTTGGCGAGCTTTGGCGGTATAGCAAAGTTGCAATAAGCCTGTCCTGGATTACGATTAAAAAAGTCTTGATGCGTGTCTTCTGCTTGATAAAATTCAACCGCAGGATGTACTTCGGTGACGATATTAATGCCCATATCACGTAGCTTATTAATGGTACGATCGACGGTTGGTTTTTGTGTTTCGTCTGTATAAAACACTACGCTACGATATTGGCTGCCAACATCATTGGCTTGACGGTCCATAGTAGTAGGATCGTGAGTGGCAAAAAAGACATCAAGTATCACTTCTAATGGGACAGTCGATTCATTAAATTTCACTTTAATCACTTCGATGTGACCGGTATCTCCGCCGCAGACTGCTTCATAATTAGCTGATACCGCATTGCCACCCATATAACCTGATATTACAGACTCCACGCCTTTTACTGATAAAAATACTGATTCTGTGCACCAAAAGCAGCCACCGCCTAATATAATCGTTTGCATAATAATTCCTATTTTTTGTCGCCATATTTTTATAGCTATGCGCCATGCACCATGTACTATCTGCTCAGCGATATACATTTAGCTTAACAGCGCAGTTGACCGCGATAAGTAACAAACAGTAATGTTATAATGGGCTTTTGCTACGCTAAGAAGCTCGTTATTATCAGCTTATTATTATTAATAGCCTCAGTCAAAATGATTACACACTGTAAAGTTTAGTTTTATTACCAAAGAATGAGTCATCCTATGAGCCAATCTCAGCCTGCCACTGTCAAACATGACACCCTATTCACCACGCCACTAGATAAAGCGGCGCGTTTTTCATTTGATGAGCAAGTGGTGGCTTGTTTTCCGGATATGATTCGTCGTAGTGTCCCAGGTTATGGTCAGGTATTGGCGATGTTACCTATATTTGCCCGTCGTCATTGTAAATATCGTCAGCAAGGCGATAACGGTCAGCGTGTCAGCCGCATTTATGATTTGGGCTGCTCGCTTGGTGCTGCAAGTATGACGTTGGCTGGTGAGTTTGAGTCACAAGATCTGCAAATTAAAGCAATTGATATTTCACCAGCGATGACCACTGAAGCGACCACCTTGCTAAGTGACAATTATCCTGAGCATGATATAGAGGTCATCACCGCTGATATTCGTGATATTGAGTTTGAGCCATGTGATATGGTGATTTTGAATTTAACCTTACAATTTTTACCAGCTGCCGACAGAGTCGCGGTACTTGAAAAAATTTATGCCGCACTCAGCGAAGGCGGTATATTGGTATTGACTGAAAAGACCCATGCTTTTGATGAGCAGTATGATGCGTGGTTGGTTGAACGTTATTACGATTTTAAACGCGCCAATGGCTATACCGAAATGGAAATCAGTGGCAAACGTAATGCGCTAGAAAACGTCCTTATTACGGATACTTTAGATGAGCATCATACGAGGTTAGCGCAAGTAGGTTTTCAGCGCCATCTGACTTGGTTTCAATTTTTAAACTTCGTCTCTATTGTGGCGTTTAAATAACGGCTAAATCCTTAAAAATAAATGTCATCCTATTTTTTGATCAACAGAGTAATCCGTTTTTATGCTTAACAACACTATTCTCCACGCAGAACGCGAACTGTATTTAACCTTGCTAGCATGGGCACAGCAGCAGCCGAACGCTTATGAGTGGCTCACGCAACTGCCTACATGGTTAAACGATATAAAAGATAAAGCCAATTACGCTCATGCGCCAGCTTATCAAGCTTCGGTTGCGCGCTTGCCCACATTGACCGTCGATAATGTTCAGTTAAATAGCGATATATTGACGATCGATGCACAATTAAGTGATTCTGAGCGTAAACAAGCAACTGCCTTGTTAAAGCAGCTGATGCCGTGGCGCAAAGGACCTTTTAAAATTGGCAGTAGCCAAAATGAAGGGGAGCAAGCCGAGCCAATTTTTATCGATACAGAATGGCACAGTGATTGGAAGTGGCAACGAGTCGCACCGCATTTGGGTAATTTAAAAGGGCGTCGTGTATTAGATGTGGGCGGTGGCTCTGGCTATCATGGCTGGCGTATGGCAGGGGCAGGTGCTGATACGGTTATTATTATTGACCCATCGTGCTTGTTTTATCATCAGTTTATGGCAATTCGTCATTTTGTCGGTAGCGCCGATGCTCATGACATAGGTCGTTATCGTACCCACTATATTCCAGTGCCGCTTGAAGCATTACCGGATAATAGCCAGCTGTTTGATACCGTATTTAGTATGGGAGTGCTCTATCATCGTCAGTCGCCCTTTGAGCATTTACAGCAGCTAAAAGGTCAACTGGTAAAAGGTGGTGAGCTGGTACTTGAAACTTTGGTGATAGAAGGCGATGCCAATACCGTACTGGTACCGCATGACCGTTATGCTCAAATGAATAACGTGTATTTTCTACCGTCGGTGGCAGCATTAATTGGCTGGCTTGAAAAAGCAGGATTTACAGAAGTGCGCTGTGTCGATGTGGCAGTGACCTCAACCGATGAGCAGCGCAAAACTGAGTGGATGAATTATCATTCGTTAGCAGATTTCTTAGATCCTAATGATCCAACAAAGACTATTGAAGGCTATCCTGCGCCGATGCGTGCCACTCTGATTGCCAAAAAATGATTAGTAAAGTGATAAGTCATCAATAGTGTTTAGATAAACCACCGTGTAAATGCCATTTCTAACAATATTTTTAAGATAAAACCGATAAAACCAGCACCAAGTGCCAAAAACATCCAAAACGTACCAGCGCGACCAGCACCAGACTGTTTTGATAAGTCCCAAATGATAAAGAATAAAAAGGCAATAAAAATGGGTAATAAGATGTAAAGCCCCCAATTGGTAACGGTACTGGCAGCAATAGCAAACATAATTTTATCCTGTATATAAAATAGTAAATGAGCACATTCTCTGTTCGCTATTTTTATGGCTTTTTAATGAAATACTTATAAATAGTTGAATAAGTATTTCAGCGTCACGATATCTAGAGAAAGTAGCCAATAAATGGCGTTATTATAACGCGGAATAGGCTAGGGATGAATATATCACTAACCTTAGGAAACAGGAACGCTACAATAACTCTGAGTTGTAAGCTATCTGCCAATTATAATAGTCCTCAAACGCCAAATACACCTTAGATAAGACCTCGCACCTTGCTATAAATAGGATTTTATCGCTATTTTTGGTTCAAATAGTGCAATAGCACGTAAAGGTTGTTATATTTATAGGTTACTTAATCTTTTAGTATGAGTTTATATCCCACCATTTTTATTGTTTATTTATCTGAGTTTATAGTCCTATGTCACAAGCCCAAATCAATACGCTCGCCTCACTGTTTGACAGTGCGATTGCAGTCCTCAAAAATGACGGCGAATTACCGGCTGATTGGCAAAATAACAGCCAAATTACGCGTACTAAAGATGCCAGTCATGGTGACTTTGCCAGCAATATTGCCCTAACTGCCGCCAAAGCCGCTAAAGCCAATCCACGCCAAGTGGCTGAAAAAATTGTCAATGCATTGCCTGAAAACCAAGATATTCGCCAAATAGAAATCGCAGGTCCAGGTTTCATCAATGTATTTTTGAATACTGAAGCTAAGTTTGCTGTGTTAGATGATATCTTTAATTTGCAAGCTGGCTTTGGTTTAAGCAAGCAGTTTGATGGGCAAAAAGTACAAGTTGAATTTGTCTCTGCCAACCCAACCTCTAGCTTGCACGTCGGTCATGGACGCGGCGCCGCATTTGGTATGAGCGTTTCAAACTTGCTTGAAGCGATTGGCTATGACGTTACTCGCGAGTATTATGTCAATGACGCTGGTCGACAGATGGATATCTTAGCGACCAGTACTTATTTGCGCTATCTAGAAACTAATGGTGAGCCAGTCACTTTCCCGGTCAACGGCTATCAAGGCGACTATGTCAGTGATATTGCTCAGACACTAAAAACACAGCACGCTGATACCTATGTACATCGTTTTGCAGAAATTGCCAAGGACGTACCAGAAGATGCGCAGTTTGAAATAAATGCCGATGGCGAAAAAGTACTGCTATCAGGTGATAAAGAAGCGCATATTGATGGGCTAATTGCCAATAGTAAAGCTTTGCTTGGCAGTGGTTATGAGCTGTTCCTAAATGCAGCGTTAAGCAGTATCTTGGCTGATATCAAAGATGATCTAAATGACTTCGGTGTGAGCTATGAATGCTGGTTTAGCGAAAGATCAATTGATAGTGAGATTGAGCCAGTCTTACAGATTTTAGAAGACAAAGGCTATCTCTACGAAAAAGATGGCAATATTTGGTTTAAATCGACGGACTTTGGCGATGAAAAAGACCGTGTAGTACGCCGCGCCAATGGGCAAAGCACCTATTTTGCGTCTGATATCGCCTATCATAAAAATAAATTTGATCGTGGTTTTGATAAAGTCGTTAACGTTTGGGGTGCAGACCATCATGGCTATGTGCCGCGCGTAAAAGCTGCCTTATTGGCGCTTGGTATCGATGCCGACCGTTTGGATGTGGTGTTAGTGCAGTTTGTGGCATTATGGCGCGGTGACGAAAAAGTACAAATGTCGTCACGCTCTGGCAAATTTGTCACTTTACGTGAGCTACGTCACGAAGTTGGCAACGATGCAGCACGTTTTTATTATGTGGCGCGTAAGCCTGAAGTGCACGTTGATTTTGACTTAGAGCTTGCCAAATCGCAAAGTAAAGACAACTTGGTTTACTACATTCAATATGCACATGCGCGCGTTTGCCGTGTGTTAGAAAAACTAGAAGCCAGTGGTTTGAGTGTTAATGATGCGATGGGGGCGGAGCAGCAAGAGTTACTTGTTGCATCCAGCGAAGAGGAGCTCATTAAACTGCTTGCCGCTTATCCTGCTACCTTGTTGCGCTCAGCGACAGGTTATGAGCCGCATATCTTAACTAATTACTTAAAAGAGTTGGCAGCGTTATTTCATGGGTGGTACGACAGCAATCGTATCCTACCTGTGAGTCTGACTTCAGGTGAGACACCAAGCGCAGATGAGATGGCTATGATGCAAGCTCGTTTACGCTTATCTAAAGCAGTACGTCTAGTCATTAGTAACGGGCTTGGTTTATTAGGGCTGTCTGCACCGTCTAGCATGTAATATAAAACTGGTAACTGATAGTAATAATTCGATAATGACAGATAGATTCAGTAGGGAGAATGCGATCCATGTTAGCCAAAAAACCAAGAGGTGCCACTGAAAAGCGCAAAACAAGTAGTGCGTCAGGCTTATTATGGATGTTTATTGGCGCAGTGTTGACACTAATGATTGGGGTGTTCTTATACCTATCACCATGGTTTAATTTTAGTCCCGCTGATAGTGCTGGAGATCCTAATAAGCAAATACAGCAAAGAGTGGAGACGGATGCCGATAATGGTGATTATGAGTTCTATGATATTTTACCCAATCAAGAGATGGCAACCGTCCCTGATGAAGAATTTGACGAGACCGACAGTGATCAATTGGGTGAAATCATAGATTTTGAACCGGATGTGATTGTCAATCAAACTGATAGTACTGTGCCTAGTGCTAATGATGGTACGGGTAATATCTCTGAAGGCACGAGCAGTGCGCCAAATGCTGGCACTAGCAATAGTAGTAATGATGATATTATTATTATTGAAGAAGAAGCAACCTATGATGGTACACCAGCGACAAGTAATACGGGTACTAATGCTGGTAACGCAAGTATTCAAGCTGCTAAGCCTGCTGCCACGTATATTTTGCAAATTAACAGCTTTGGTGATGCTGATGAAGCCGATCGTCGCCGTGCGCAAGTACTGATGGCAGGTGTCGATGCGAAAGTCGTCAAAAATACTACCGATAATGGCTTGCCTATTTATCAGGTGATCTCACGCCCGATGAGCAGTCGCCAAGCGGTTGCCACTGCTCAGCAGCGCCTACAAAATAAGGGTATTGATTCTATTATTGTCGAACAGCGTCGTTAGATTTATTAAATTTCGTATAAAAATCGTCACTATGATGCTTTTTTATACGTTTTTTTGCTGATAGTACTGTAGCGACTTTAAAGTATTTCAACTATATATCCGGCGTTTGTAATCTCATTCTTATTGAAACACTAACCAAGAGTGTCGCTATGACGGTATCTAATTCAGCAGTAACCACGCCAAGTCCCTTTAAAGTGTTTTTTCAAAAATACTTTATTGATGCTTTTACTGGTATGGCATTGGGGCTTTTTGTCACCTTAATAGCGGGTCTCATCATCTCGCAAATTGGGGGCTGGCTAAATCTGCCGGCACTGATTGCCGTCGGAAAATTGGCATCCGTGCTAATGGGCGCGGGTATCGGCGTCGGCATTGCTTATTATCTAAAAGCGCCAACTTTGGTGATGCTTAGCTGCTTGGTTGCTGGTATGTTGGGCGCTCACTCTGAAGCTTTGATGGCAGGCAATCTATTTATTGCGCAAGAAGCAGGTCCTGCCACCTTTGCCGCGCTACCGGGTAATCCTATTGGTGCGTATTTGGCGTCAGTTTTTGCCTATCGTGCTGGTACATGGGTCGCAGGCAAGACCAAGCTTGATATTTTACTGGTGCCTTTATTGGTATGCGCCGTGGCATTAGCCGTATGTGCACTACTAAACCCTCCTGTCGTTGCCGTGGTCAATGCCATTGGTCAAGGCATTCAAGCAGCAACTACTTTACAGCCATTATTAATGGGTATCGTCATTGCTGTAGTAGTCGGTATATTACTGACGATGCCGACCTCTAGTGCTGCTATTTGTATTGCAATTGGACTTGGTGGTGTAGCAGGTGGGGCTGCAGTAGTCGGCTGTGCGGCACATATGATTGGCTTTGCCGTCGCCAGTTTTAAAGACAATGGCATCAGTGGGGTTGTGTCTCAGGGTCTGGGCACCAGTATGCTGCAAATCCCTAATGTACTCAGAAAACCCATCATTTTATTACCTGCTGTCATCGCAAGCGCCATCGTCGGTCCGATAGCGACCGTCGGCTTTGAGCTAGCATGTACGGCTACAGGAGCAGGTATGGGAACTGCAGGACTGGTTGGTGTGTTTGGCGTGATTGAAGCGTCACAAGAGATTATGAGTACCAGTCAATTATGGACCGCGATTATTTTATTAATGTTTGTATTACCGGCTGTGATTGCTGGCGTTGTGGCTTATATGATGCGTCGATTTGGTTGGTTGGTGGATGGGGATATGAAACTGCCTTAACATTCATTAAAAAATAAGAAGCGTTCATTAAAAAAATAAGATTCAATGAAAAATGCTAGAAAATCAAAAAGCCCAGTTATTTAAATAACTGGGCTTTTCGGTTTTCTATAGTCGGTGAAAAGTAATATCGATACAACAGGTACTACTGGTGCAAATTTTTCTTGCTTGCTGTGCCTACGCAGACAGAGGCTGCAAAAAATTTACACCAGCAATACGGTAGAGACTTTAAAGTATTTCAACTATAGCATTTATAACGTTTTTAAATTAACGACGTACATCTTTAGGCGCATCACCATTGGGCCAGTCTTTGTCTTTATTGGCTTTGATAGGGCGTGGCAAATGGGTGAAATAACTCGCAATATCGACTGCTTCTTGGTCACTAAGCGAGCCACCTTGACCAAAAGGCATTTTGCCTTTTATAAAGCTAGCTGCTGTGTAAGTTCGTGCCATGCCTGCGCCATCATTGAATGACTTGTCGCCAGCGATAGCAGGGTAGACATAAGTGCCGTCATCATTATATTGACCTTCGCCAGTTGCACCGTGACAAACGCTACACTTCTCTGCAAATAGTTTTTTGCCATTGTCAGTATTTGGCTCGAGGGTTTTATCAACTTTGACAAAACCGCTACCTTCAGGCGATACGCCAAATGGCATGTCTTGTGACAACCAGCTCATATAAGAGACCATTGCATTCATATCATCTGAATTAAGATCCAGTGCTTTACCATTCAGAGAACGCTCAAAACAGCCGTTAATGCGCTCTTGTATCGTATTGATGCGCCCTGTGCGCTTACTATAGTTAGGATAAACACTGGGCGTATTGTTCCAAGGCGCAGCATAAGCCTCTGAACCATTACCAAGGTGGCAACTGGTACAGTTCAGCTGATTACCGACATTGTTTGGCAACTCTTTATAAGTGTGATTGGAGATTTGTAGGCCGCGACGAACAGCAGCACCAAACTCATCATCTGGAATCGTAGATTCATCTGGCATCTTGATAGTAGGCTTGCCACTTGCTGTATCGGTGCCGCCTGCGGTCGCAGTCATGTCATTGGCAGCTGGCATGTTGCTTTTAAGCGCCTCAGCACGTGCTTCAAGGTCTTTTACCCGTGCCAATGCTGCCGCTTCTTCAACACGCTCAACGGCTTTAGTTTCAGTGTTATCACTACAACCGGTAATGCCGACAGCACTAATGGCAAAAATTGTGGCTATCAAAACGGAGCGCTTACGATATGGAATTATTTTCATGGGAATATCCTTATTCTAGAAAACTATATAGAAATTTCGATTTATAGGGTAGTTTAGTTGTCATAATGGCAGAACTATATTTTTTGATAAATAGCAGGCTAAGAGCAGAGAAAATAAGAGTAATCTTTAAATGTTATAGAACCAACAGGTAGTCTCAGTTCTTTAATACAGTATTCGCCGCTCAGCAGCCTAAGCCTAGTTATTAAAAAAACAGTTATCAAAACATAGCAAATAATTAATCGGTAAGTTGCTAGTAACATTATTGTATCAAATACAAATATGTAAAGTGTTTTAAAATTGAAAGCAAAAGCACTATAGTTGAAATACTTTAAAGTCGCTACCGTATTGCTGGTGTAAATTTTTTGCCGCCTCTGTCTGCGTAGGCACAGCAAGCAAGAAAAATTTGCACCAGCAATACGTGTTGTATCGATATTACTTTTCACCGACTATATTATATCTTTGCTTCTTTTAAATTGAAGTGCTTGTATGCATCATAAAAAAAGCGCTCAAACATAGATTGTGTTTGAGCGCTTTTTTTTAAAATTTTAACATCACTGCTTGCTAATAAAAACGATCGACTAAGGCTGTTAGTAAACCTACAATTGCTAAGCAGCTAAGCAATCTCAGGAGTCTTGCCTTCGTTAATCACTTGCTCGTCGACGAGTACTGTCTTGGCATTTTTCATAGAAGGCAGCTCATACATCGTCTCTAACAGGGCGTTTTCAACGATAGAGCGCAGTCCACGAGCACCAGTTTTGCGTGCCATGGCTTTTTTAGCAATCGCATCAAGTGCTTCTTTGGTAAACGTAATATCAGCGCCTTCCATATCAAACAGATACTTATACTGCTTAACCAATGCATTCTTAGGTTCCGTCAATATTTGAACCAACGCATCTTCGTCCAGCTCCGTAAGCGCAGCAAGTACAGGAAGACGACCGATGAGCTCTGGGATAAGTCCAAACTTGATCAAATCTTCAGGCTCTACTTGTTGAAGCAGCTCTGAGCTACGACGGCTATCATCTTTTGAGCTGACATCGGCATTGAAGCCAATACCTGTTTTTTCAGTACGCTGCTGAATAACTTTATCAAGACCGGCAAACGCGCCACCAACGATAATCAAGATATTACTGGTATCGACTTGGATCAGCTCTTGCTGTGGATGCTTGCGACCACCGTGTGGCGGAATAGCAGCGACCGTACCTTCAATAAGCTTTAGCAGAGCTTGTTGAACGCCTTCGCCCGACACATCACGCGTGATAGAAGGGTTGTCACCCTTTTTGCTGATTTTATCAATCTCATCAATATAGATAATGCCTTGCTCAGCTTTACTGACATCATAATCTGATGCTTGTAGTAGCTTTTGTACGATGTTTTCAACGTCTTCGCCGACATAGCCTGCTTCGGTTAAAGTCGTCGCATCTGCCATCGCAAAAGGCACATCAAGTAGGCGTGCTAAAGTTTGCGCAAGTAATGTCTTACCAGAACCTGTCGGACCAATCAGCAAGATATTACTCTTTGCCAGTTCAACCATCGCATCAGCAGCACCGATTTTAGCTTTTTTACTGTCATTGGCTAAGGTTTGGCTCACTTTTAGGCGTTTATAATGGTTATAAACCGCAACTGCCAACGCTTTTTTGGCAGCGTCCTGTCCGATAACGTACTCATCAAGCTTGGCGCGTAGCTCTTTTGGTGTTGGTAGTTTTTTATTAACCCAAGAGGTATCAATGTCGCTATCGTCATCAGTATTTTCATCACTGTCGGCGATAAGGTCAGTACATAGCTCAATACATTCATTACAAATATTGGCATCGTCAGCAGCAATCAGCTGCTTCACTTCACTTTTTTCTTTGCCGCAAAACGAGCACAGCGGGGTGTTATCTTCTGCCATAAAAGGCGCTCCTAAAATTCAATGCTTATAAATATTCTGATGTTTGCATCACCGCTTAAGTGCCTAATATGTAGTACTTAAGCATGAGGGCAGGCTACTAGCTACATGGATACGGCTGCTAAAGAGTAGCTATTATAAAGAAGCAGGGCGACGCTCTAACACTTCATCAATCAGACCATACTCTTTGGCTTCTTTAGCATCTAGCCAATAATCACGCTCGACGTCTTTTTCAATTTTCTCTACCGATTGACCCGTACGCTCAGCCAAAATCTCGTTTAAACGAGCACGAGTTTTCAGGATTTCACGCGCATTAATTTCGATATCCGTTGCTTGACCTTGCGCACCGCCTGAAGGCTGGTGAATCATGACGCGAGCGTTAGCCAATGCATAACGTTTGCCTTTTTGACCAGCGGCCAGCAAGAATGAGCCCATGCTATACGCACCGCCCATACAGATGGTTGATACTTCAGGTTTGATAAAGTTCATCGTATCAAAAATGGCCAAACCAGCACTGACCGAGCCGCCTGGTGAGTTGATATATAAATGAATGTCTTTATCAGGGTTTTCAGCTTCCAAAAATAGCAGCTGCGCGACGATTAGATTGGCCATATGGTCTTCGACTTGACCGGTCAAAAAGATAACGCGCTCACGCAGTAGACGCGAGAAAATATCAAACGAGCGTTCACCACGAGCTGATTGCTCAACCACCATAGGAACCAAGGCGCTTTGAGTGGTGCTCTGCACATGGTTGTGTGCACTCATCAGCATATCAAAATGCGGGTTGGCAGTGATGCGATCATAATCTGTCATAAAAATATCCTATTTATAAAGATAGAAGCTAAAAGGTAGAAGCTAGAAAATGGTTAAGTTTTTATTGGTGTTTATCATTGTAAACATTGTCGGTTTATAATAAAACCTATTAAGCTAAATGAAACGTGTATCGCGTCAATAGCTGATAAATAGTGGTGATAAAGGCTAGCCGCTAAAAATAATTGAGCTAATGGTAACTTTTTTATCGTGTTAATAGTAACTTTTTAATGTGAAAAATAATAAATGACTCCCTATTAATAAGGCGTTTGTGCGCATTTATCAAGTGCGCTGTCTATAAACTATTCATAAAGATAGCATATAAGCCACCAATAAAAATGCCCTAACAAATTTGTCAGGGCACTGTGTTAGGGCATTTTTGGAGCAATCTTAGCAATCAGTGCCAATGAATGGCAAAGGGCTAGCTAGATTACATCGCTTGCTGCTGTTGTTGCTGAGCAGCTAATAGGTCTTGGTAGCTCACTTCTTTGTCAGTTACTTTGCCCTGACCAATCAAATAATCGACTACTTGGTCTTCTAGTACCACAGACTCAATGTTAGCGCGCTGTTGCTTATCAGTTGTGTAGTACTCAATCACTTCTGCTGGATCTTCGTAGTTTTCAGCCGCTTCTTTGATGAAAGTCTCAACGCGAGCTTGGTCAACTTCTAAGCCTTTGGTATCGATAACGCGAGCAACGATGATGCCAAGACGGGCAGCACGTAGCGCTTGCTCTTCGAATAGCTCATTTGGTAACATGTCTTTATCGAAGCTATCAGCATTAGCACCGAACTGTTGAGAAAAACGTTGCATCATCATGTTGCGTTGACGCTCGATTTCTTGCTCTAGCATGGCGTTTGGTACGTCAAACTCGTTCTTTTCTAGCAACGCATCAAAAGTCGCTTGTTTCACTTGGCTACGCGCAGCATTTTTGATTTCGCGTTCCATGTTTTTGCGAACGTCATCTTTTAACTTCTCAACGCCGCCTTCTTTAACACCGAACAGCTCAAGGAACGCATCATCCATTTCAGGTAGCTTAGATTTTTCAACCAATTTTACATTGATTTTGAACTGAGCTTCTTTACCAGCCAAGTTTTCAGCTTGATAATCTTCTGGGAAAGTCACGTCGATGGTTTTTTCTTCGCCAGCTTTCATGCCTTTGATGCCTGCTTCAAAACCAGGAATCATCTGGTTGCTACCGATAACCAGTTTGAAGTCTTCAGCAGAACCGCCTTCGAATTTTTCGCCATCGATAGAGCCTTCAAAGTCAAAAGTGACTTGATTGCCTTTGTCTGCTTTACCTTTTTTCTCAACGAATTCTTCACGTTGTTTTTGTAGGTTTTCGATCATGGTGTCAACGTCTTCTTCGTTAACCGTCGCTGTGTGACGCTCAACTTCGATTTCATCGATACCTTGAATATCAATTTCTGGGAAAATTTCAACGGTCGCTTGATAAACCAAGAAATCATCTTCAAGTTTTACGTCGTCGATGTTTGGCATGCCAACGGCGCGGATGTCTTCAGATTTGATCGCTTCAAAAACGGTATCACGGATGACATCGTTGATCACTTCTTGTTGAATGCCAGCACCGTATTGAGAGCGGATATGCGACATAGGGACGTTACCTTTACGGAAACCGTCAATTTTGGCAGTTTTCGCTACTTGGCGAATACGGCCTTCCACTTTGTTTTGAATCTTTTCAACGGGTACTTTAACCGTTAGTTGCGTTTCTTTGTTAGATAACTTGTTGGTTGTGACTTGTAAATCTGTAGCCATGATCATTACACCTTTAGGATTAAATAATAGACAACCATGCCTCAAAATATGGGCGTGTATGACTGGTTGCCGTTGGAATAAATAGGGAATAGTGATAGCGAGTCGTTCTGAAATCAATGCTTTTAGCAATCGCTGCTGGCTCTGAAATACGACATGTTTTATCTTAGTCGACGCTATCAAATATCAATAATACACCGTCAATAGGTCGCATAATAACGCTTTTTGGTGAATTATGCAGACAATTAACGGCTTTCAACAAAATTTTAAAAGTAGAACAGTATAATCTATCTGTTTATTAAAGTAAAAATTATCTGTTTTGTCCTCTATATATGGCAAATCTGCTATAGTCGGTGAAAAGTAATATCGATACAACACGTACTACTGGTGCAAATTTTTCTTGCTTGCTGTGCCTACGCAGACAGAGGCTGCAAAAAATTTATACCAGCAATACGGTAGCGACTTTAAAGTATTTCAACTATATATCGCTGATCTCATTTAAAATACGTTTTGTATTTCTGCGCTTGATTTACTGGTCTGAGGATTAAATGGCATCGAATCGGCTAACTACAAGAGATGAGCGGTTTATAAAGGTAATTGCGCCAATAATTGCTGAATGGCTTGACCACGATGACTGATGCTGTTTTTATCCGTAGCGCTTAAGCTTGCTGCCGTCGTCTGTAGCTCTGGCAACCAAAATAGCGGATCATAACCAAAGCCACCATCACCATGCGGCGTCGCTAAAATCTCACCTTGCCATAAACCTTGCGCGATAATCGGTAGCGGATCATTAGCATGACGCACCATCGCCAGTACACAAACGAATAACCCTTTAATAGGCTCGTTAGCTTGCTCATTGCGAATAGGTTGCAACTCAGTGACGAGCTTGGCGTTATTCTTACTGTCGTTGCCGTGCTCTCCTGCATAGCGCGCCGAATAAATTCCCGGTGCGTTGCCCAATACTGGTACACATAAGCCAGAATCATCAGCAATCGCAGGTAAACCACTAATACGACTGGCATGACGGGCTTTTATAAGGGCGTTTTCGATAAAACTCAAGCCATCTTCAATCGCATCTTCGATATCAAGCTGTCCTTGCGGTATTACCGTTACATCCAAATTTGCTTCGGCGAACAACCTTTTAAACTCAGCCAGCTTGCCTTTATTATTGCTGGCGAGTACCCAGTGGTTAGTGAGTGTCGATGGGATAGATGGTCGTGATGTGTGGGTAGCGCTCATAATATTATTCCGTCATATGGTTTTTAGATTTCGATTGATCGGCTGTTAATTTTTGGCTATCTTTTAAAGTTTGTACTTATTAGCCTTCATAATCATGCTAGCGTCTAGTGTGTAAAGCGCCAAGATAGGTAGGTTTCTCATGCTACCAATAATCAATGGCTATATTGATTGTATGGTCTATAACATTTGTTAACTGAGATTTATGGCTACTATTGCTATAATAGCTGCCAAGCTATTGTGGATTATATCTTATAGCTTGTGAATATTAAGTTAATAAATGCTTATAAAGTCAAGTATTTGGCTTTTGAATGCATAGTAAGAAAAGAATAATAGTTAAGTTCATTTTGGATTCATAATAATACGTGATATTGTGTTAAGAAATAACCCGTAGTAAACGATAACATTCATTTCAAACAATAAACTCAGCCAATTTAGCCATCTATTTTATAGGGTTTTTTGCGTGGTAAAAATAGCGTAAAATACAATATCTATACTCAGTTTCTATAAATTAACGGCTAAACAGCAAGGATAAAATAATTATGTCAAAGATTACCTTACCAGAACTACCATATGCAAAAGATGCACTTGAGCCACATATCAGTGCTGAAACTTTAGAGTTTCATCATGATAAGCATCATGCTGCTTATGTGAATAAGTTGAACGAATTGCTACCGGGTTCTGGTCTAGAAGATAAAACCTTGTCAGAAATCATCGTAGCAACGGCCAAAGATGACAGCAAACAAGGTATGTTTAACCAAGCAGCTCAAGTATGGAACCACACGTTCTATTGGAACTGCATGACGCCAGACAACGGCGGCGGTGAACCTACTGGCGATCTAAAAGCTAAAATCGAAGAAGATTTCGGTAGCTATGACAAATTCCGTGAAGAGTTCAAAAACGCAGCATTGACTCAATTCGGTTCAGGTTGGGCATGGCTAGTCGCTGATAAAGTCGGTGGCAAATTGTCAATCGCTAAAACGGCTAACGCTGACACGCCACTTGCACATGACCAAATCGCGGTATTGACTTGTGATGTGTGGGAACATGCTTATTACGTCGATTATCGTAACCGTCGTCCTGAGTATGTTGACACCTTCCTAGACAAGCTAGTGAACTGGGACTACGCAAACGCAAAATATAAAGGTCAAGATGCTGGTGTTGAAGCGTAAGCTTTAAGACTTAAGGTTTTGATTGATAAAAAAGGACGCTGAGAGGCGTCCTTTTTTTTGCTCTTATTCTTGTTAAATAAGACTGCTATTTCAACTATTTATTCCAAAATTTATAGTTCAATGAGTCTTCGCGTGTTTTTATATTTTCATTAACTCTGGATGCAGTTTGAGATGTGATTTCACCTTTCTTTACCATCCTGCTTATACTGCGTTTAATTTCTGTACGCTCATCAAATCTTTGGCGATTAAGGTTTATTCCGTTTAGCAGTAATTTACTCATAAACATCAAAAAACCTTCATACTCTACACAGAAATCGATATAGCTTCTAACCGATTCAGTTATATCTTCCCATTCACTGTTCCTATCGGCGAGGTTGTCAAAATCGCAAGGTTTTATGATAGATTTTTTTGGGATACCACATTCTTTAATGTCACTACTGATATATATCTTACGAGCAAGTTCAGAGCAGTAAGAATAATTTTTAGCTGGTTTACGTTTTAGAAATATTAAATATGGTTGTTCAGTATAATAAATACATGATTTGCTAATATTTTCAAGACTTGATTCTGGTATATTTTTTAGGCGAATGACACGCCAGTTATTTTCAACGTTTCTAAGTATTTCTGGAACCAATCTTAAGGAGACCCCTGTTTTTGGTATGGCATCAACACATACAAACTCGGAATGAACTACTGCAATATGACTTGACCTAGCTTTCTCATAGAAACTTTTTTGCAACTTAACTAATGTCTTGGAAGATGTACCAGTACCAGTAACAAGAATTAAGTCGCCGGGTTGTAATTGATGCTTAAAACCTTTCAGTTTTTCAAGAAACTCATTATTTTCACCATGTACTAATTGTCGATATATAGGCAAGTGTTCTTCCTTTATACCCACATGTCGACCTGCCATATTTAATATTGGATCAGGCATACTTTTGTTTTTTTCGATTATGTTTTTAGCAGAGTTTCCCGTGTTTATTGTTTTAAACACATCAGCTGTTAACTTCATTGATATTGAGTGTCGTACGTCTTTCATAAACGATCCTTATTAAGTAAGATAGCAAACTAAAGTTTTATTATATTATTCTCAATTTTATTCCATATGAAAATATAATTTCACAATACTTCAAACCCAAACTTACCTAACGCCTCCCTAAGCATCGCAATATTATAATAAGCATGGGCATTGACGGTATTTTGAAAGAAGATATAGAGCGTATCAAAATGCTGACGTTGATTGGCAATCGCTTGCGCCCAGTCGTTCATCTCTGCTTTACTATAGCGATAATCATGACGATCAGCTGCACTCATCGCATCCCACCAGTTTAGATTGTTGCCATGCATCCGTAGGTAGCCAGTACGCTGAGTGAATATCAGCCGTGACGGTGGTAGTCCGCTGACTTTGGGATAATCAACGCTACACCAAATCAGACCTTGCTCGATAAAGCTATCGACCACTTGTGGCGTATGCCAGCCATTATGACGAAACTCGATAGCTAATGGATAATCCTTAAACCAGCTCACAAGGTTGGCGAGATATAGCCGATGATCACGAGTACGGTCAAAGCCATGTGGGAATTGGAGTAATAGTGGCGCTAGACAGTCAGCTTCGATAAGTGGCGTGAGAGCAGTAAGGAAAGCTTGGGCGTGTTCAGCAGTGCCTTTGCGTGCATGAGTAAAGTCTTGATGGAGTTTGACGGCGAATATCAATTCACTATTTGATTCGGTATAGGCTTTATTGACCATGCCTGCAAATGCTTTTTGTCCGATAGGCGCGTAAAAAGTGCTATTAATTTCGACCGCGCCATATTGCTTGGCATACTCCCGTAAGAAGTCCGTCTTTTTGGTGCCAGTTGGATATAGCGTACCCAGTAGGTCGGTATCGCTATAGCCGCCAGTACCAAGATAAATACGCGGAGTAGGGGCACTATCCATGTTGACCACCCTTTGCTGTTTTTGCTGATTAAATTTTTGGCTACTTTTTACGTGCCCAAAGCCATTCAATTAGTGCCATCAGCGCATCAGTGTCTTTATTACCGCTAAGCTCGCGATTAAGTGCTGCGCGTCCGTCATCAAATAGCGATTGCGCATAGCTGGTCGCCTTATCGACACCCATCAATTTTACATAGGTGGATTTGTCTAGTTTTTCATCACTGCCGGCAGGTTTGCCTAGCATATCAGTACTTGTAGTGACATCCAGAATATCGTCTTGTACTTGAAAGGCGAGACCAATATGCTGCGCACACTCTTGCAATGCCATCCTTTGAGTGGCAGTAGCGCCAGCACAGATGCCACCCATTAGCATCGCCGCTTCAATTAACGCACCCGTTTTATCACGGTGAATAGCTTCTAAATCGCTTTGTGAAATGCCAGTAGTGGCTTCGGCATTCAGGTCAAGCATTTGACCCGACACCATACGCCGTGCACGTGGGGCAAATATGGCGAATAGCTGGCTAGCAATGTCTGAATCAAAAGGCGCAAAGGTGGGCATTTCAGCAGTCAGCACTTCAAAGGCTAATGTCTGTAATACGTCACCTGCCAGCAGTGCGGTCGCTTCTGCAAAGACAATATGAGCCGTCGGCTGCCCACGGCGTAGCTCGTCATCATCCATACAAGGCAGGTCATCATGTACCAACGAATAAGTATGCAGCAGCTCCACCGCCAACGCCGCACGGCGCGACATATCATAATCTGAGTCGTTTTCTAACAAAGTTGCCAATGCATTGTCTTTATCGGCGATTGTGTCATTATGGCTATAAGTGCTGGCAAAAGCGCTAGCAACCAGTAGCGGGCGTACCAATTTACCGGTACCTGTCATTACATAACGGCAAGCGTCGAGCAGCGGACTTGGCAACTCAGCATAAGAAAACAGCACTTCGATATCTTTTGCTAATTGCGTGCGCACATCATGATGGAATTTCTCGGTACTATCAAAAGGTATAAAGCTAACAGGCACAATGCTCGGCGTAGAAGAAACAGACATAACCCAACCTTTTATCAGGTGAATAATAAGAATATCGTTAGTGTAACATGATAGATTATATTCCTGATGGCACGCGTATCATCCCTAACGTATTTTTTAAAGTTGCATATTAAAAATAGAAGGTTTGGTGTCAAAAACAGAAAGCTTAATATGAAAGGCGCCATGAAATAATACAACAAGCCCTCGTTACGTATTGGCGATTTAACGTAGCGGTTGAATATGTTTTGATAAGAGGCTACATTTAGAGAGCAATCACCACGGTCTACTTCCAATATAAAAACAATCACTTAAGCGACATTGGTAGTCAGGTAAAGGGCTACTGACGATTTAAGAGTGACTTGTGAGTATGGTATTAGCTTGTGACAGTCGGGGGCATAATCCCCTACACTAATTGGCGTGCACATAGTCTGATGCTTGAGATAGGGGTTTTTTTATCGCTTCTCTACACAAAAGGCGCTGATAAAACCCATGCTTGATTGGTATCCATTATTGCAATTTTAGTAATGAGTACCTAACGATAAGCGCTGAATCATAAAGACCTATTTACTGCTTAATCTATCCATATGTTTATGATGGTTATGCTATTTATCATTATAAGCGTGCAGATTGGCAGGGCTATTATCCATTTTACTAACAATAACCAGCTATATCTTTTAAACCTAGCTTTTCAGTTGTAAATTTTATCACACAGCTTTTATTACACAGCCTTTATTACATAGCAAGGAGTTCCACATGGTATACCAAGGAAATCGCATTACGGTGACAATGCTAGAGGATGGCATCGCCAACATGCAGTACAACGCCGAAAATGAGAGCGTGAACAAGTTTGATACTGAGACTAATAAGCAGTTTGCTGAAGTCGTTAATGCGTTAGAAAAAGCGGATGACGTTAAGGGCTTAATTGTCACTTCAAGCAAAGGCGTCTTTATCGCTGGTGCGGACATCACGGAATTTGTGGCCTCTTTTAAGCAATCAGAAGAAGAAATCAAAGATTGGGTTATTAATATTAATGACGCCTTTAATCGCTTTGAAGACCTACCATTCCCGAAAGTAGCTGCCATCAATGGCGCCGCGCTTGGCGGTGGTTGTGAGATGACTTTAGTTTGCGAATATCGTGTCATGAGTGACAAAGCGATCATCGGTCTACCAGAAACTCAACTCGGTATTTTCCCAGGTTTTGGTGGTACCGTGCGTAGTACGCGTGTCATTGGTATCGATAATGCGCTTGAGCTGATTGCAACGGGTGCACCTAAAAAAGCACTTGATGCCCTAAAACTAGGCTTGGTTGATGCGACCGTTGCTGCTGATGATTTGCAAGATGCTGCCATTGATCTGGTCAAAAAATGTATCTCAGGTGAGCTTGATTGGAAAGCGAAGCGTGAAGAGAAGCTGGTTGCTGTTAAATTAAATCAGCTTGAACAAGCGATGGCGTTTAACAGTGCAAAAGGTATGATTTTTGCCAAAGCCAATCCTAAGCAATACCCTGCGCCAGCACTTGCTATCGCTGCTATCGAAAAACACGTTAACTTACCACGTGATAAAGCAATCGAAGTAGAAGCGGCAGGTTTTGCAAAAGCTGCGAAAACCCCACAAGCAGAAAGCTTGGTTGGTCTGTTCTTAAGCGATCAGTTGGTTAAAAAATTAGCCAAGCAACACAGCAAAAAAGCACATGAAATTAATGAAGCGGCAGTATTGGGTGCTGGTATCATGGGCGGCGGTATCGCTTATCAGGCAGCCAGCAAAGGCTTGCCAATCATCATGAAAGACATCAAGTCTGAGCAATTAGACCTTGGTATGGGCGAAGCCAGCAAGTTATTGGGCAAAATGGTTGATCGCGGTAAGATGACCCCCGCCAAAATGGGCGAAACCTTAAGCCGTATCCGTCCTACTTTGAATTATGGCGATTTTGCTGAAACGGACATCGTTATCGAAGCAGTGGTAGAAAATCCAAATGTGAAGCGTGCGGTATTAAAAGAAGTTGAAGGCTTGGTAAAAGACGATTGTATCCTAGCCTCAAACACTTCGACTATCTCTATTACTTTCTTGGCTGAAGCACTTGAGCGTCCAGAAAACTTCGTCGGTATGCATTTCTTTAACCCAGTACACCGTATGCCATTGGTCGAAGTTATCCGCGGTGAGAAATCATCTGAAGAAGCGATTGCGACCACGGTTGCACTAGCCTCTAAAATGGGTAAAGTACCTGTTGTCGTTAATGACTGCCCAGGTTTCTTAGTCAACCGCGTATTGTTCCCATACTTTGGCGCCTTTGATTTATTACTTAAGCAAGGTGCTGATTTTGCTCATGTCGATAAAGTCATGGAAAAATTCGGCTGGCCTATGGGTCCTGCATATCTAATCGACGTTGTTGGTTTAGATACGGGTGTTCATGGCGCAGAAGTCATGGCAGAAGGTTTCCCTGACCGCATGAAGCCTGATTATAAAGGTGCCATCGAGCTTTTATATGAAAACAAACGCCTAGGTCAGAAAAATGGTGTTGGTTTCTATAAGTATGAAATGGACAAACGTGGCAAGCCAAAGAAAGTTGCTGATGAAGCCACTTATGAGCTATTAAAAACGACGACTGATAGCGAAAAACAGACCTTTGATGATCAAGCAATCATCGACCGTACCATGCTGGCTTTCTGTAATGAAACCGTACGCTGCCTAGAAGACAACATCGTCAGCACGCCGTCAGAAGCGGATATGGCGATGATCATGGGTGTTGGTTTTCCACCATTCCGCGGTGGCCCTTGCCGTTATATCGACCAAATGGGTTTAGATAACTACTTGGCACTATGTGAAAAATATGCGCACCTTGGCAAAGCCTATGAAGCCCCGCAAAAGATTCGCGACATGGCAGCAGCAGGCGAGACCTTTTACGCAACCGCGTAATGGTCAGTCATTACTAGGTTGAAGTGCAGTACCCGTGCTCGATAAGATTACTGGTAATTTATTCATTATCAATAACCTTCTAAATTAGATAGGCGAGTATTGCGGTACTGCCACTGACAATAAAAATTGAAAAGGAAGATAGTATGACAATTTTAAGTCCAAAAGACGTGGTCATCGTAGATGGCGTACGCTCAGCAATGGGTAAAACCAAAAACGGTATGTTCCGTCATGTCCGCGCTGATAGCATGTCTGCTGAATTGGTACGTGCATTGGTTGAACGTAATGACTTTGATCCACGTGACGTTGAAGACATTATCTGGGGCTGTGTTAACCAGACGCTAGAGCAAGGTTTAAACATCGGTCGTAACATCGGTCTGCTGGCTGGTATCCCAAAGACAGCGGGCGGTCAGACCGTTAATCGTCTATGTGGTTCTTCTATGCAGGCGCTACACACTGCTGCTGCCCAAATTATGACAGGCCAAGGTGATGTGTTCATCATCGGTGGTGTTGAGCATATGGGTCACGTCGGCATGATGCATGGCATTGATCTCAACCCTGAAGCGTCAAAGCACTACGCAAAAGCCTCAAACATGATGGGCTTGACCGCTGAAATGCTGGGTCGTATGAATAACATTACCCGTGAAGAGCAGGATGCTTTTGGTCTTGAGTCACATCGCCGTGCGTGGGCTGCGACTACTGAAGGTCGTTTTGACAATGAAATCATCGGTATCGAAGGTCATGATGCGGCTGGTCGCTTGCAACTGTGTACCGTTGATGAAGTGATTCGTCCAGATGCGACGATGGAGCAAATGCAAAAGCTACGTCCAGCCTTTGATCCAGTAAGTGGTACGGTGACTGCAGCTACCTCATCTGCATTATCTGATGGTGCGTCAGCGATGCTCATCATGAGCGCGCAAAAAGCCAAAGAGTTAGGTCTAAAGCCACGTGCTCGTATTCGTAGTATGGCAGTCGCTGGTTGTGATGCGGCTATCATGGGTTACGGTCCTGTACCTGCCACGCAAAAAGCGCTTAAACGTGCTGGCATGAGCATCGAAGATATGCAAACGATCGAGCTAAATGAAGCGTTCGCCGCGCAAGGTTTGTCGGTACTTAAAGCTTTGAACCTGACTGACAAGCAAGACATCGTCAACATCAACGGTGGTGCGATTGCGCTAGGTCATCCACTAGGCTGTTCAGGTGCTCGTATCACCGTGACATTGCTTAACGCCATGGAGCAGTCAGATACTGAAATCGGTCTAGCGACGATGTGTATCGGTCTTGGTCAAGGTATCTCGACTATTATTGAGCGTGTTTAAGCCTGTAGTATTGTAAGGATTTTAAAATAGTTAAGCGCTATAATAAAAACCCCTAGTCATCATAACTAGGGGTTTTTGCATGTATGGATTATATAGTTGAAATACTTTAAAGTCGCTACCGTATTGCTGGTGTAAATTTTTTGCAGCCTCTGTCTGCGTAGGCACAGCAAGCAAGAAAAATTTGCACCAGCAATACGTGTTGTATCGATATTACTTTTCATCGACTATAGTGGTTGTTTAGAATGAAAAGCTCATAAGTTGTTACCATAGATTATCTCCATTGACGAAATCAGCAAACTATGACTAAATGAGAAAGTAATTAATAATTATATTTTTCAGCCTCATACTAATTTTAAATCAGTTGAGAGCCCTCAGCTTCAGCCGTACAAGGAGTGTACTATGTCCACCATGATTACTGATCGTACTTACCGTATTGACCGTGAAAACACCCAAGCGATGATAATTGACGTTCAAGAACGTCTGACCCCGCATATCTATGACCACGAAAATATTCTCAAAAAAATAACCACTTTGATTAAAGGTCTGCAAGCACTTGATGTTCCCATTATGCTTAATGAGCAATATAAAAAAGGCTTGGGCGAAACCTTACCTGAAATTTATGAATTATTAGAAGGCGATAATGCCAAGGGCTTTGAAAAAGTCACGTTTAGTGCCTGCGACAATGACGATTCATGGAATCATCTTGCCCAGCAAAATCGAAGCATTGTTTTATTATTTGGTGTAGAGACACATGTCTGCGTACTACAAACCGCGCTTGATTTGCTGGATAACGGTATGCAGCCGGTCATTATTGGTGATGCGGTAGGCTCACGTTTTCCGTATGATAAAAAGCAAGCGATTCGCCGTATTCGCCGTGCTGGTGGTGTGATTACTACGGTCGAAACCATTCTGTTTGAGCTATGTCGTAGTAGTAAAGACCCTGCTTTTAAAACCATCAGTAATTTGATTAAATAGCTATTGTCATTCGATGTAGAACAGATAGCGCTTACTAACATAAGCGCTATTTTTTTATAATGGTAACGATCATTAACGACAGACTAGCATCCTCTTTTATAGCGCTCATAAAAGGTATAATGTATATCGGTGCCCAAAGGTAGCTTTGAGCGCTATAAATTTCCCTGCCAAATGCTAGAGATAATCATGTCATCAATCAAATCCCGCCAATTGACCCATTCAGCGCTCGCTTCCAATATCGACATACATGACGTTACGCATTTTTTATTAGAATTAGATGCTCTTAAACGGGTGAATCGGCGCAGTTATGTGACAGGTGCTAATCGTCTAGAAAACTCTGCTGAGCATTCGTGGCATTTAGCGATGGCATGTTGGTCAATCGCTGAATTGTTCGAGTTGGATGTGAATCAGGAAAAATTGCTAAAAATGGCACTGGTACATGATTTGGGTGAGATTGATGCTGGCGATACTTTTTTATATGCCGATACACGCGGTGATGCGCATCTCGAAGAGCGTGCCGGCATCGCTCGATTACAAGGCGAGCGCGGTAATGGCATTAGTAACTTGAATGAGATTTGGGAAGAGCAGGAAACTGGCAGTAGCACAGAAACCCAGCTGCTGAAAGTAGTTGATCGTCTATTGCCATTTTTACTCAATTTAAATACCAATGGCAAAACTTGGATTGAGCTTAGCGTTACACGTTCGCAAGTGAGCGAGGCGCATGCCTTTATTAAAGACAGTTTTCCGAGTATCCATGACTGGCTAGCAGCACAGATTGAGTTTGCCACCCAACAAGGATGGCTAATTGATACGTAAATGTATAGTTAGTACGATACTAAAAGTGTGTCTTTTTTATTTTGAACGGATTATGTTCTAAACGGACCATCGTGTGCGATAAAGAAAATGCTATTTATTACTACCAGCATCCGTGGTTTGCTGGACGATTTTTTCTACTTGCATAAAATTTGTATGCCGCACATCTTTGCCGCTGGTGCAAAAAATAACCAGCTCAGCAATGTTTTTAGCATGATCGCCCACACGTTCTAGGGCGCGCAATACCCAAAGTATATTCATCACTCTGGACACGTGGCGGCTGTCTTCCATAATATAGGTCATCAAGGCTCGAGTGGCAGATCGATACTCTTCATTGACCGCCGCATCACTTTGCAATACCGAAAATGCCTGCTGAGGATTCATATGCGAGAAGGCGTCAATCGCATCAAGTAGCATCACGTGCACCTTATTGGATAAATGCTGAACCTCTGAATATCCTCTTGGAGAAGCGCCGTCTTTAATTAATTTGCAGGCCATACGAGCGATTTTTTCTGCTTCATCGCCCACACGTTCAAAGTCAACAATACCTTTGCTAACCGCCATCACTAAACGCAAGTCATTTGCTGCGGGTTGGCGCTTGGTGACTAACAAAATTATTTGCTCATCGATTTTAATATCTAGCTGATTAATCAGCTGGTCGTCTGCAATCACTTTTTTCGCGGTCGCTTCATCGGCCGCTAATAACGCACGGGTTGCAATCAGGATTTGTTCTGCTGCCATGTGTCCCATTTGCATAAACAAATCAAGCACTTCATGTAATTCATTATCAAAACTCTTTGATAAATGCTTTTGGGTTATTAGCATGGCGGCTTCCTCAATATTATAGGTTTGAATAGGGGTGCAAGCATAGAAAAGATATCACAAAATGAGTCTGTTACTAAAGATCTTTTTAACCATAACGACCAGTAATATAGTCTTCGGTCGCCTTTTGTGCTGGGTTGGTAAATATCTGATCCGTCTCACCCATCTCTACCATATCACCCAGATACATATAGGCAGTGTAGTCAGAGACGCGTGCCGCTTGCTGCATATTGTGGGTAACGATAGCAATCGTATAGTCATTTTTTAAATCTGTGATGAGCTCTTCAATCGCCCCTGTCGAGATAGGGTCGAGCGCTGAGGTTGGCTCATCTAGGAGCAGTACTTCAGGTTTTGTCGCCACACCGCGAGCGATACAAAGCCGTTGTTGCTGACCACCGGATAACGACAAGCCTGATGCACGAAGTTTGTCTTTTACCTCAAGCCATAATGCTGCCTTTTTGAGTGCCCATTCGACACGATTATCCATCTCAGCTTTGCTCAGTTTCTCGTAGAGGCGTACGCCAAATGCCACGTTGTCATATATCGACATCGGAAACGGTGTCGGTTTTTGAAAGACCATACCTACACGCGCACGCAACAAATTGACATCCATGTCTTTTGCCAAAATATTGCTGCCATCAAGGATGATTTGACCTTCGGCATGCATACTCGGATACAAATCGTACATGCGGTTAAAGGTACGTAGCAGTGTGGACTTGCCACAGCCCGATGGACCGATAAAAGCAGTGACCTTTTTTTCTGGTATGTCGATATTGATGTTTTTTAACGCTTTAAAATCACCATAATAGAAATTGAGATCCCGAATACTAATTTTGGCAGGCGGCATATGTTCAGGAATATCTGCTACTGTTTGCTGAGTTAAAAAAGCACTGTCTGGCTGCTGCCCCTGCTGTCTCTGAGCGTCATTAGAAAATGATTGACCAAATAAACCACGTTGGCTGACGTTTTGCTTAACGGCATTTCTTTCTAGTAAGTCTGTCATCATCGTATCCAATTATTTTAGAATGTTGTCAATATAGATGCTAAACGTGCGCTATAAAATTGGCTGCTTAGTCGTTTTTTTAAGCAATTTTTACATAACAAGCTATCTTGTATGATCTTTACCGCCAATAAAGCGCGCGAGAATATTGACTATCAATACCGTTGCGGTAATCAGTAATGCTGCTGCCCATGCAAGTGCATGCCAGTTGTCATAAGGGCTCATGGCAAACTGATAAATAGTATTTGGTAAATTTGCCATCGGTTGGCTCATATCGGTACTGAAGTACTGATTGTTTAATGCGGTAAATAGCAACGGCGCAGTCTCGCCAGTGATACGGGCAAATGCCAGCAGCACCCCTGTAGTTAGACCTGCTTTAGCCGCTTTAAGCGTGACTGTGCTTATCAGCTTCCACTTTGGCGTACCCAATGCATACGCCGCTTCACGCAAAGTATTTGGTACAAGATTTAGCATATTCTCAGTGGTGCGCACGACGATCGGAATGACAATCAAGGCAAGCGCAACCGCACCCGACCAGCCGGAGAAGCTTTGACCTTTTACCATCAGAGCATAGACGAACAGACCAATAACGATAGAGGGCGCTGACAGCAAAATATCGTTTAGAAAACGGGTGACTTTGCCCAACAGACTGCCTTGTGAGAATTCCGCTAAATAGATACCTGCCATCATTCCGATCGGTGTACCAATCGCAAGACCTAACAAGGCAATCATCACTGAACCAATAATGGCATTACGTAAACCACCGTCACCCATGGGCGGCGGTGTATCTGCCATAAATACCGGCATCTCGATCAACCCTTGAAAACCCTCAACAAAAAGCGTCATCAAAATCCACGTCAGCCAAAACAAACCAAAAGCAATAGCTGAGATAGCAAAACCAAGCCCCAATCTATTGATCAGGCGACGCTTATGATATAAACGTTTGTTATAGCGGTCTTCAAAGCGCAAAGCCGGCTGGCTGCTTTGGTCAATATCAGTGGTGACAGTCGCTAAAGTCATTAGGCGTTTGTCCTTTGTTGGTCGAAAGATAGGTCAATTGGTTGGTTAAAATTATTGCTTCATAATGGGACGTTAACGGTGCTTAATGACCCGCTTTTTGATCAATGCGCATAAGCATCAGCTTAGAGATGGACAATACAATAAAGGTAATGACAAACAGGATTAAGCCTAGATGCAGTAGCGACGCTAAATGCAATTCACTTGACGCTTCGGCAAATTCATTGGCGAGCGCAGAGGTAATCGTCACCCCAGAGGTAAACAGACTTGGGCTGATATTAAAGGCATTACCGATTAAAAAGGTCACCGCCATCGTCTCACCCAATGCACGACCAAGCCCCAATATCACGCCACCGACTACGCCAGCTTTGGTGTAAGGTAAGATGATTTTGAACATGACTTCCCACGTCGTCGCACCCATGCCATACGCGGATTCTTTTAATAAATCAGGCACCACAGAAAAGACATCACGCATGGTGGCTGCAATAAAAGGAATAATCATAATCGCCAGTACTAAGGAGGCGGTAAACATGCCAAGCCCCATTGGTGCACCGGTGAATACTTTCCCGATAATAGGCAGAGGACCAATATTGTCAATCAACCATGGCTGAATGTGTTCGCTAAAGTAAGGCGCAAACACGAACAAGCCCCACATGCCATAAATAATAGAAGGGATACCTGCCAACAGCTCAATAGCAATACCCAATGGCTTTTTTAGGAAATTGGGGCACAGTTCGGTCAAAAAGATAGCAATACCAAAACTCACTGGCACAGCAATAGCGATCGCAATAAGGGAGGTGACAATCGTCCCGTAAATGGGCGCAAGCGCCCCGTATTGATCGTTGACCGTATCCCAATTATTACTGGTATAAAACCCCAGACCAAACTCAGTGATACTTGGCCAAGCGCCCACGATTAATGAGAGGAGGATGCCACCAAGCGACAACAGCACCAAGATTGCAAAGGCTTTGGTCGCATTGACAAAGATAGCATCGTAGCGTTTTTGTTTTGCCAGTTGGTGTTTTAGATCTGCCATAAAAGCCTCAATAATCCAAGAACGCTTGTTCTTGGATTGGGGGAATAGAATCAAGTCAAAATAGTAAAAGAGTCAATGAGATTTTATCACAACAAACTTAAAAAAACCTTTAAATTTGTTGTGATAAAACCTCTCAAACCCCTACCGAAGAATAGTGGTTTGAGAGGTTGGCTCGACAGTGATTATGCAATCACTAGGATAAACAGGTTATTGTGCAGGCTTATAGACAGGTTGGCCGTCGCTGCCTTTTACCTCATTCCATTTTGCTTTAAACAAAGCAACGGCAGTATCAGAAAACGGCACGTAATCAAGCGCCATTGCATCGTCATCACCTTGAGTATAAGCCCAGTCAAAGAACTTTAATACGCCGGCGACTTGCTTGGCATCTTGTGGCTGCTTATGTACTAAGATAAAAGTCGCCGCGGCGATTGGCCAAGCTTGCGCTGTTTCAGAGTTGGTAATAACTTTATAGAAGCCTTCTTGCTTTGACCAGTCAATGTCGCCTGCCGCTGCAAAAGTTTGGGCAGAAGGTTGTACGATATTGCCTGCAGCGTTTTTAAGGGCGACGTGTGCCATACCGTTTTGCTTAGCGTAAGCATATTCAACATAGCCGATAGAGTTTTTCATGCGTGTGACGTAGCTCGACACACCCTCGTTGCCTTTACCACCAGCACCGGTAGCCGATGTTGGCCATTTGACTGTTTTATCGACACCCACACTGTCATTCCAATCGCTTGAAACTTTTGCTAGATAGTCAGTGAAGTTAAAAGTCGTACCAGAACCATCCGAGCGAAATACCGTGGTAATGGCAGCGTCTGGTAATTTAAGTTCTGGATTCATAGCCGCGATGGCAGGGTCGTTCCATTTACTGATTTTGCCCAAATAAATATCGGCAAGCATTTTGCCATCGAGCTTTAACTGACCAGCCTTGATGCCATCGATATTGACGATAGGCACTACGCCACCAATGACAGTTGGGAACTGAATCAGACCAGCTTCGTTTAACTCTTCTGGTGTCATAGGCGCATCAGATGCTCCAAAATCCACGGTCTTCGCAACGATTTGTTTGATACCGCCAGATGAGCCAATGGACTGATAGTTCACCTGACCACCGGTGGCTTTATTGTAAGCATCTGACCATTTAGCATAGATAGGCTGCGGAAAAGAGGCACCAGCACCAGTAATGTTCATCGATGCACTTTCAGCTGAGCTAGCACTAGCGTCGCCACTAGCAGCGGCATTTGCTGGCGCTGCTGTAGCAGGCTCGTTGGTTTTATCGCTCTCGTTGTTGCTGGTCGTTTGGTTACAAGCGGCTAATACCAAAGTGCTAGCGATTGCTACTGCCATGAATGAATAACGCATTATTTCTCCTAAAATTAATCAATTTTGAGTATCAAGCATTTATAAACAACCATGACAATGGTTTGCTAAAATGATGTTCTGCAGTTAACAAATATATTGTGCCAAATGAATATGACAGTTTAATGACATAAAGAGTGGCGGCTTACATAATAGACTGGCGGCTTACAAAAAGAGGCGTTTATAGATAGGATAGTAGAGAAAGGGTTAAGCGATTGTTTTTAAAAAAGTTTCACTATATAAGACCAAACATGAGCATAAACAGTGATATTACGACTGCCTATGCTCATGTTTGCCAATGTCGCTCATTAAAAGCGTTTTGGTCACTTAAAACAGATTAGATTTTAGCGTTGGCTAATAGTTGACCCATTTGCACTGTTGAGCCGTGCTGCATGGTGGCTTGCCACTCAGTTTTTGCCGCTTTTGGTAGCACCACAATCGCCGTTGAGCCCAGATAAAAACGACCAAGCTCATCGCCTTTCTTAAAGCTCATATCATGATCCGCTTCTTGAATGTCATCGGTACGGCTAATTTTACCCGTCGCAACCGTTTCAATCCCAGCGACAATCATCGCACCGACCATGACCACAGCCGCTTTGCCGTAAGCGGTATCAAACAGACAAACTAGGCGTTCGTTGCGAGCAAACAAATCAGGTACATTAGCAGCCGTGGTATTATTGACCGAAAACAGCGTACCTGGTACGTAACGGGTTTTAATCAGGGTACCGTCAAATGGCATATGAACACGGTGATAGTTGCTTGGAGCAAGATAGACCGTGGCAAAACTACCATCAGCAAAATAATCTCCGTCGGCACTGTCAGCCAATAACTGACCGATATCATAGTC
This sequence comes from Psychrobacter arcticus 273-4, assembly GCF_000012305.1. Taxonomy (NCBI): domain Bacteria; kingdom Pseudomonadati; phylum Pseudomonadota; class Gammaproteobacteria; order Moraxellales; family Moraxellaceae; genus Psychrobacter; species Psychrobacter arcticus. The sequence goes on along the minus strand of NC_007204.1, from coordinate 2,373,388 downwards.
ACGACCTTTTGCTTGCAGTAGCTTATGGTCATGGATTTGTCCAAGCTGAGATATCATCCCATCCGCAGGACTGACAATACCGTTGATACTGGCATCGATAATACGGGCATTGTCTTGGAGCTCACGAGTAAAGAAATCATTAAAGCTCTCATAAGCGTTTAGGCTTTGACGCTCATATTCATCTAAGCTAACATCATACGCTTTGGCAAAACTGCGAATAAAAGTACGCTTGACCCAAGGATGGCGACTGGCGGCTAAGCGCCCAGCGACTTTGCTGATTTTTTGCTGCGGCACAAATTGCTGTAAGGTAGTAAATACATTCATAATAGATGACCAAAGTAGGGATTAAAAAAAACAGTTATTAAAATAGAAAGTCGTACTAGAAATCATAGGTAGGTAGCTTTATCGCCAGATTCATTCATAACTAAATTTATAGATAACTACATTTTATCATGGGCAGCACCAGACTGTATGACCATAATCGTTAAAGGAAGTAAGCAATGAGAGCTCTTATCCAGCGCGTTAAACATGCCAGTGTCAGTGTTGATGGACATGATGTCGGTGCTATTGAACATGGAGTATTGGCGTATATTGGCTTGGGACACGATGATAACTTACAAAGTGCACAGCGGATGGTCGATAAAATTCTGACTTATCGTATCTTTGAAAATGATGATGATCCAGCCAAATACGGTAAACTGGATAAAAATGTCCAGCAAGTGGATGGTGGGCTATTACTGGTCTCGCAATTTACCTTGATGGCAAAGACGGATAAAGGTCGCCGCCCTGACTTTGGCGGCGCGATGGCACCTGATGCGGCGCAAGATTTGTTTGCACAACTGATTGCTTATGCCAAAACCCAGCATGTTGACGTGGCAACAGGTCAATTTGGCGCAGATATGCAAGTGTTGAGTGTCAATGATGGACCGCTTAATTTTCTATTAGAAGTGCCTTGAGTAAATGTACTTATTACTAAGTATTAATAAGAGGTGCTCATAATAATCTTGAGACTTTTAAAGGTAAATGTCATCATACTGTCATAATTAAGTTCTTTAATAAAGAAACGCTTATCTGCTTTTATAAGCTCTATTTTGTTCTCTAATATTAAGAATGCACTATGTCTAAAGAGCAAATTTTGATTGTTGAAGATGAAGCTGCTATTCGTGAAATGGTTGTCATGACCCTAGAGATGGCAGGCTTTGATAGTTTGCAGGCAGCTGATGTGTCAGAGGCGCATCAACAGGTGGTAGATCACCGTCCAGCGCTGATTTTATTGGACTGGATGTTGCCAGGTGATAAAAGTGGTATTGATTTTTGCCGTATGCTAAAAAACGATGCGCTGCTCTCTGAAATACCAGTCATTATGTTGACCGCCAAAAGTGAAGAGGACAGTAAGGTGCATGGTCTTGATGCAGGCGCTGATGATTATATGACCAAGCCGTTTTCTACCCGTGAATTAATCTCAAGAATCAAAGCAGTATTGCGCCGTAGTAGCGCGCTCAGCGGTGACAAACCTATCAATATAGGCAAGCTAACTTTAGATGCTAAAAGCCAGCGCTTTATGGTGGGTGATAACATCATCGATATGGGTCCGACAGAATACCGCTTGTTGGCGTTTTTCATGAGTCATCCAGAGCGCGCTTATACCCGTGCCCAGTTGCTCGACCAAGTATGGGGTGGCAATGTTTATATCGAAGATAGAACCATTGATGTTCACGTAAAGCGTTTGCGTACATTACTGCGTCCCTATGATTGCGATACGTTGATACAGACGGTACGCGGTACGGGCTATCGATTTTCTAGCCGTATTGAAAATAGTTAATAGCGAGCAATATGAGTATCGTAGAGTGTCGCCTCTCATCGGAAGCGACCAATAGTAGAGAAACAGTAAAAATAACGGATAAATAAAAATGCCTATCCAAGATAATGAGCAAGGTCAATCAGAGTTAGTCTCTGAGCAGGATGACACGAATCAACTTAAAAAAATCAGAAGTGCCTTACAATCGCTGCGAGATGCCGTGATTTTGCTTAATGACGATGATGGGCTTGAATGGTGGAATCAAGCGGCGCAGGACTTGTTGTTGTTGCAATCCACAGATAAAGGCACCTGTATCTTTGACTTCATTCAGGTCCCTGAGTTTCTTAAATATTATCAAGAGGCAACGACGCTTAATATGGATGCCCATGAGGGTGTGCATATTATCTCGTGGCAAGACCCAAATCGTTATCTAAAGTGTGAGCTGAAGCCCTTTGGTGATGAAAAACTGCTGATTATTTATGATGTGACCCGCTTGCAGCATTTGGAGGGGATGCGCCGCGACTTTGTGGCAAATGTATCGCATGAGCTAGGTACACCATTGACAGTACTGATGGGCTATCTAGAAAATTTCTCTGATCAACCCGATATGCCTGCGCATTGGCGGCGCGGCTTTGAGTTGATGACCCAGCAGACGGCTCGCATGAATAGAGTGGTTAATGACTTATTGCTGCTATCTCGCATTGAAATCGAAGAGACGCATGAGTTTAATGAAATCGATATGACCAAGCTACTGACCCATGTCTATGATGATGCGCAGGCATACAATCAAGAATATAAGCATACCATTCACTTGCATATTGATACTTATGACGGGCTATATGGCTCAGAGATGTACTTGAATAGCGCACTGTCCAATCTGGTAATTAATGCCATCAAATACACACCAAAAGGCGGTAATATCTCTATTAGCTGGACTAAGACGCTTGAGGGCTGCCGATTTGCGGTTGAAGATAATGGTATTGGTATCGCGCCGCAGCATCTTACGCGTTTGACTGAGCGTTTTTATCGCGTTGACAGTGGGCGCAGCCGAGAAACAGGTGGGACGGGACTTGGGCTGGCGATTGTAAAACATGTTTTATATCAGCATGAAGCACACTTGCAAATTGAGTCTATAGAAGGGGTAGGTTCGACATTTAGTGCGGTGTTCCCAAACAACTATATACGATCTGCCGTAATAAATTAATGCTTATACACCCTAATTCTTTTGTAAAAGCGGATAAGGGTTCACCGCACTACCATTAATATAAATCCCATAATGGACATGTGGCGGTGTACCTTTAGCGTTGCCACTGTCACCCACATAACCGATGATGTCGCCCGCATTTACCCAGTCATTGTGAGAGATGTCAGCATAGTCTTCCAAATGGGCATAATAGTGTCCGGCGCCGCCAGGTCCCACTATCATGACGACGCGACCCCCTAAAGCATCTTCGCCTACTTTGCTAACAATGCCTTGCGTTGTAGCTTGTATTGGCGTGCCGCGCGCTGCAAAAATATCAATCCCTTCATGTGAGCGACCTTGACTACGAGCAGCGCCCCACGTATCTGTTAGAGGCTGCTTGGGCAAGGGGCTTAGTAGGCTGTTTTCTGCTGGTAATGGTTGTTGTAGCAAACTAAGCTGCTGCCATTTTGCTATGAAAAATGATTGGGTTTGTTGGCTGATACTTGGCAGTAATCTGTCAAATACGAATAACAGCATCAGCAATGCCGCAGCCTTGATAAATACGCTAATTGCTCGGCTAATAAACGTAGGCTTTGGTTGTTCGTGATTGCTATCTGGTCGCATTAAAATCTCTTTTTCTTGTTATCGCTTTTATCCATATTTTTGATACGGATATTGTGGAGCAGGTGACCTTAAAAACGTAGTAATTGCGTAGTGATAAATCGTTGCGACCGCGTGATAGCATTGCTTATGTTAAAATAAATCTCAGTAGGGAAGGCGCTTAAATATGACTTCTAAGTTCTATCTCAATTTATCTTGCATGATATGATCCATCAAGACTGGACCGAATTGCTATTTTAAATATTCAACATGCACGGATAAAGAGGCTTTAATAAACAGGTTCTTAATAAAAACAATTGATATAAAAATTAAGGAAGCTATATGCAAATGAAAATTAATAATGACATGTATGAAGTGATTACCAGTCAAGACATTACCAATATTGAAAAAGCAGTGGATAAATCAGCGTTAACCATGCCGCTAGTGGCAGTCTATTGTGGGTCGCGTTTGGGTAATGATGTCGTATATGAGCAAGCCGCGCGCGAGCTGGGTATGGCGCTAGCAGACAATGGCATGGGCTTGGTATATGGCGGCGCGAGTATCGGGCTGATGGGCGCAGTCGCCGATGAGGTGATTCGAGGCGGCGCAGAAGCAGTCGGTGTGATTCCAACTTTTATGCTCAAGCACGAAATTGCTCATGAGCAGCTGACCCGTCTACATTTAACCGATACGATGCACACACGCAAAACGGTGATGGCAGAATATGCTGATGCGTTTATTACCTTACCGGGCGGGCTTGGCACCTTAGAAGAAATCATGGAAATTGCCACTTGGCGCCAGCTGTATCAACATGAAAAACCAATGATTATTTTGAATATCAATGGTTTTTATGATCGTATGATTGAGCATTTAAAATATACCACTGAGCAAGGCTTTATGAAGCAAGAAGATCTTGAGCGCTTGGTAGTGTGTAATACTATTAATGATGCCATTGATTTACTACAGACCATGGTCAAAATAGATGCCGCTGTCAATACGGAAAAGATGGCTGGCAACTAAAAGCGAATATATAAAAAGGGAGAGAAGGGCAAAAACGAGCCATTCTCTCCCTTTTTTTTGCTCAATAATTAGAAGCGCTGTTTTTAAGTGCCAGTATTACTTTAATTATTATTTGTATTTAAATTATTTAACGCCTCCTCGCGAATACCACGATTGACGCCTGCCATTGCCAGTGGAAAACCACGCTGTTTTGCCAAATCACGGGCGACCGCATCGATAGCCATACTATCGTTGTGCGCCAGATACGCCCACTCATGGGCATAGCGATTGCGGTTCACGGGCGTATCAAGTTCAATCAAACCAAGCTCGCTCAATTCGTCAACGATTTGATCTGCCGCAATCAAGGTCGAAGAGGCTTTGACGTTTTCAGCACGGGCATAGCGAATATTAGAATACAAACTCACATCAGCGACCCGCAGCGTGTCGTCCTCACCAGGGATTTGCTGCCCACCGTATAAAGCATTGCCGACAGTACGAGCACTATGAAAGGTCGGTACAAACCCAGTCACATAATCAATGGCTTGCTGGCTACGCGCTTGTAGCGGCGCTTTGTCCCAACCGTCTTCGATATAGTGCACGTATTGTGGCGGTAGCTTTGGTTGGGCGCTGTCTTTGCTTGAAGCCACCAAGCCATCATCGAATAACGTGATAAATTTACTCATGCCATGTATCTGAAAATAGCCACCCGGATAAGGCGTTAGTTGTGCCATCCCTTCTGGCGTACCACGATTGCCATAGATGATAATCTCTGGTATCTGTCCGCCGGTATCTTCCCAGTGAGTGATATAAGAGGATTTAAACTCTACCATACGTGTGACTTTGACGCCGACCATATCATCAATAACCCCTGTACGAAAACCACAAGCATTGACGAGATAATCGACTTCGATGGACTCGGTTTTGCCGTTAGAGTGCGCTTCAGGGTCTAGACTATCGCATTGCTGATAATCAATACGCCATTTGGTGACATGATGCTCAGCGTTTGAGCAGTTTTCACAATCGACGGGCATGACCTGCTTTACTTGAGTGTCAGTAAACACATGCGCATGCTCATAGCCTTCCAACGCCAATTGTGCTGATGCTGCCAAGCGAAAGATGTTCCAGCCATATTCTTGTACTACGATCAACGGAAATTTGACTTTATTTAAATCCAAATATTTTGCAACCGGTATCATCCATTCGTCGACGGTACTAGGTACCGCAACTTGCTCACGCTCAGACAATGCAATCAATTGCTCATGACTGTATAGCTGATAATAATCTTCAGGTTCGCCCAGTACTTTGTTATTGGCATCTTGAGCAATCAGCTGACGATACGCATCGGTCAATATATCAAGACGCGGTAGCAAGTCTTCGGGCAACCCCTCATCGCGAGTCGGCACCGCAAATACCGTTGGGCGTACATCAATGGTATAAGGATAAAGACGTAAAATATCGATGCACTGTTTGAGAAGGGCGACGCAATCTTCATCAGGGATTTCGCGATAGAGATTGCCACCGGCATGCAAATGGCACATAGGCGGACCATCAATCAGCGATTTGTTTTTTTCGAACACATAAGTTTCAAGCCCTAATGCTGCCAATCGAATGGCAATGGTTGCCCCTGCCGTACCACCACCAAGGATGCCGACACGTTGAGTAGCAAGTACTTGATTGTTCATAAGAGAGTGAGTCATTGTCGAGGTTATATCCTTAATAGCATTTGCATCAAGTGGTACTTAAATCCGTAATTAAAGTAGTACTTGGCATAGTCATGAGGTGGCTTATGGATATTGATATGCGTGCAGAGGCAGTCAAGTTCAATAGTGATAATAAACCGCAATGGTCACATTCGCCATTGTGTAGTCGTGCTTAATTTCTATAGCGCTATTCTACAAAAAACGTTAGTGAATAGGATGGCAAATTGGTAAGTGGATACATGCTATTACCATAAGAACAAGCAGGTTTTATTCATCTTAAAACAACTATATATTGATGGTATTAAGTATTTTTGTATGGCTAAATTGTAATGCTTATAGGCTTTTGTAAACTTATAGAAGGATCAAAAGAACGGCTATAAATCCTATGATATATTTAAAATCTCAATAATGGGTTTAAGACATTTGCTTGCATTTTATTATGGCTTAAATCCTAGAGTGATGAGGACGAACTAATAACAATTAACAATCTATGATGACAATGAAAAGGAAGTTATTATGCAACATATTTTGGTTTTATCCGCTCTCAGTGGCGTGTTAGCGCTTAGTGGTTGTTCGACGCTAAATAATATGGTCGGCAATGACGACTCTGGTATGCATGACGTACAAGCTACCAATAAAAACACTGCACCCGTCATGAGTAAAAACGGCATGTTGGTTGATGCTAGTAACCATATGACCTTATATACTTTTGATAAAGATTCGATGAATAGATCAGAGTGCGGCAGTGCTTGTATGCTAGTTTGGCCGGCATTTATGGCACCTAGCAATGCTAAAGCCTCAGGGCAGTTTGCTGCCTTCCAACGTGAAGATGGCAAGTATCAGTGGGCGATGAATGGAAAGCCGCTGTATTTTTATGCTAATGACACCAATGTTGGGGATAAAGATGGCGACAATAAACTCGGCGTTTGGCATATCGTTAGAACCAAGTAAAGCCTAAACATAAATCTTAATTTTTCTCATCAAAAAGCAGCCATTTATCGGCTGCTTTTTTGCTGCTGTTTCTAATAGCAGGTTTCTCTTTACATAAGATATCAAAGATTTAAATGACCATATGACACAGTTGTTTTTTAAGTAACTTTTAAGCTATTTTTCTTTATTCTTCGTAGCGGCTTTTTTCTCAATCAGTTCACCGTCTATTTGAATCGGTACTTCAGTTGTAATACCACTTGCAAAAGCCGTCATGCCATAAGCGGCACGGTCAATCACACCGGTTGCACGAAAACCAATAACTGGCTCTTTGGTCATCGGGCTATTGGCTATTTTATTCAAAGTCACATCTAGGGTCAGTGGTTTGGTTTGACCCAGTAGAGTGAAGTCACCTGTGACTGTGGCTTGTTGTGGATTTTTAAATGTGACGTTAGTCGATTTAAAAGTCATGGTGGGATATTTTGCCACATTAAAAAATTCATCTTTTTTTAAATGAGCATCGCGAGCATCCCAATTGGTATCGATGCTATCGGTTGCAATGGTGAAATTCATATTGGCTTTATTGGGTGCTTTAATATCGTAATTGACCATACCTTTGACATCATTAAAGTGACCCATGGTGGTCGAAAACCCTAAATGATTGACCGAAAATCCGACACGGGTATGGGAGTCATCTAGCTGCCATTGAGTTGGCAGAGCCGCACTTGCTAGCGTTGTCATAGCAACTACTGAGCCAAATAGAACAGCTTTGATACTGTTTTTCGTTATCGTATTTTTCATTATCTTATCCTTATTAAATGTTAGTACTTAATCAGTATTGATAAGTAAATCACCAATACTGATTAAATAGTATTATTAAATTAATCTAAAAAATCAATAGTTATTGATTATATTATCTAACGCATTATTATACGCAGCTTGTATGTAGGCCTCAATACTATCTATGCTGCAGTGACAAATTAGCACTAATAACCCTCATAATTGCTGCTTGCATCAAACCCCAAAAACCGGTAAAATTGCGGTTTGATTTTCCCGCTGGGGAAAGGCTAAGCGAGCAGAGGTGTGGTATTGGGTGCTGGAATAAGCCAGTGACACAGTTGCCAGACTGAGAATGTCCTTAGTGCCTCAGTTACGTATGTCATCGTTTGCTGAACGCATCGTTAAAAATGCTGTTTTGCAAAGGCGTTATACATACATCGGACATAGAGAGTTTATTATGCGTAAAGATATCCATCCTAATTACCAAGAAGTTTTGTTTCACGACACTAACGCTGACGTGTTCTTCTTGACTCGTTCAACTGTTAAAACCAAAACCACTCGTGAATACGAAGGTTCAGAATATCCATACTACCCACTTGATATCTCAAGTGCGTCGCATCCATTCTATACTGGCGAGCAACGTAAAACTTCTACTGAAGGCCGTGTTGCAAGCTTCAACAAACGCTTTGGTGCGTTTGGTGGCCGTAAGAAAGCTGCTGATACTGACGCTGCAGAATAATTCACCCGTATTGCGTGATATTATTTTGAGTATGCGTTTTTTCAAGCATGCACTGTGATAGTATTAAGAATATAAAAAAACCGCTGACGATTCAGCGGTTTTTTTTGTTGTAGCTTTTGGCTAATGGGTTGATGAATCGAGTAACTCTACAATGAGCTCTGATAGTTGCTGCGCCCAATAACCATACATTAGGCTGCTTGGATGAAAACCGTCACTAGCAAACATCACCTTGATGTCTATGGGCCTACCGTTAGAATGCTCAGCTATCATGCGTGTAAAGTCCGTTGCCATATAAGTGACGTTATCATGAGTCATGCAGGTTTGCTGCAATGTTCCATCAAGGATAGAAGCTTTTGCGCCAACAAAGTTATTGAGCGGAGCAGATATGGCAGGCATTTTTGCCATTGGCGGTAGACTTAAAAAAACCAATTCTCGGACGCCAAACTTGCGCTGAGCGATGATAATAATATCTTTGATTTGCTGTTGCCATCTGTCTACAGACACACGGCTTGTTGTATCATTGACACCGACACTTAATACCATGATATCGATAGGCTCGCTTGGCGTTGGCATAATATATAAACGGCGTAAAATATCAAAACTGGTATGTCCTGTTGTCGCCTGTAGTGACCAGTACAATGTTTTAAATTGATCAGAAATAGCAGGCTGCTTTTGCAAGATAGGGATTAGCTTGCCAACGAGTGCTTCTTGCTGAGTCTCACTACCAACGCCAGCAGCTGCCGAATCACCAACAATCATAATATTTAGTGTGGGCTTATTCTGAGATGATGACTCGCTATTTTCTTTCCCTAACTGCACAGAGCCGTGTCTTTCTCCATTTGGCTCAGGCAAACGGACGGTATCTCGTTTGATTTTTCGACCTTGATAAAGGTACACAGGAGCAAGAAATACATCCTTTACAACAACGGCTATTTTATTCTGTATTTTGCTAGTAGCTACCATCCTGCACGCTCTCTAATAATAGTCAGACTGTCGTCTATGAATAATTTTCCATCGACATAAACCTCACGTAGTAGGTTGTTTGCATCGGCGGGCAAATCATCAAATTTAATCGTTTTTAGCTGTTTGCTTTTATTTTTAACCAAAGCTAAACGTCCTTTTTTGGAACGTTTTGAGCGGCTGGTAATCGGGTCTTTATAGATATCTTTCCATATACCATTGATAGAGATGGCACTGGCTTTCATCGCCCAGCTCATGGTATCGCGGTTAACTTGTTGCAGTAGCCCGCCGCCCATACCAAAGGTCACATTTTCGGCGCTAAATCCGGCTTTCATGACCACATCGATAGTCTTACTCAAGCTTTGTGGACTGATGCCATCACCTTGAATAATACGTACATAATCGGGCAGGACTTTATAACCCTTACGATTGACCGTCGTACCGAATTTTACTGCCAAACGCTCTAATGCTTCGCGCACCACTTTAGCGGGATCGCCACTGTCTGGCCTGATTACCAAGGTGCCACCCATATTTTTAACATCGTCTTTTAGGCTGCCACCCCAAATATTGTCAATGGCATTCCATAAATCGTAGCTGTCAGAGACGACAGAAAAACTTTTACCTTCGCCGCCAAACTGCTCAATCATATTGGCAAAGGCGGCGGTTTCACCATCGCGTCCCCATGCCGTCATAGTGCTATGCTCAGCGGCAGGAATAGAAAAGGCTGGCATGTCTTTATCCATTTGATACCAACGACTGGCAGCTACCAACGCCGTCATCGAATCCGTACCGGCAAAATTCACCAAATGCGCAAGACTACCGAGGGCAACAGACTCTTGGCTAGAGGCACCGCGCGAGCCAAAATCATGTAAACGAAAGATTAGCGATTCTGTATTGTCCGCAGATTTCTCTAGCGCTTGACGAATGATGCTTTTACAATAGTGCGAGACACTAGCGACGGTTGACGGATACCAAATCGCACGGAGTAGCGCTGTTTCGATATAGCTTGGCAGCCAGTAAAACTCAGGGTCAGTATTGATGACTTGGCAGACGACATTGGATACAGGCACGATGCTGCCTTCGGGTATGGCTTCGATACGTAATGGCAAATAACCACCATGCTTATCAACCAACCGTTCCCAGCCAGCACGGTTAAAAGTCAGGCCATGCGCTTGAATCACCATTTCAGCTTCATCAATATCTTGATGGGTGATTGGGGTACTCAAGTATTCTTTGATAAATGCTTGTAGACCAAAAAATACCACATCATAGTCACCTTTACGCGCCTCGATATAGCTGGATAGGTACTCGCTACCACTTGGATATTGAACCCAATGTGAGGTTTTATAGCTGTCGCTATTTAGGATTAAATTATTTAAATTACTGGTATACATCACAGAACTCCTCTGCTTCGAGATGCCGCAACGATGGCGGCGCGAAGCCTTTACTGTCTATCGGTTTGGGCGTGAAAAATGGTTAATAAAAAATTGAATAGTCGTCTGATTAAATCCTACAAGCCGACCATTTTGGTAATAATGGCATAGTGGTCTTCAAACATCATGGTGGCATCAAGCTCAGCGAGTGGTAACCAAAAAGCCGTGGCTGCATCATCACCACCTTTTACTTTTGGCAATCCTTTTGGGTCATTTTTGAGCTGAAAGTAAAATGCTTGGGTGATCGTACGCCCACGCGCCGAGCGATAAGGGTCGTCAAAGGTATGTTGGCTATGACAACAGCCGCGCAAGACGGGCTCGGGGACTTTAAGGCGAGTTTCCTCACGGAGCTCACGGATACAGGCGTCGAATAGGGTCTCTTTTGGGTTCAAAAAACCACCCGGCAGTGCCCACAATCCTTGCCCCGGCATACTACGGCGCTCAACCAGCAAGATATGCCCTGATTGTACGACCAAGGCATCAGCGGTCATAAAGGTCGGTGGATAAGGGGCGGATTCCCATTGTCTTTTATACTTATCAACAAAATCTGCTTCATCGTGCAGCTGTTGGTATTCGCTTGTTTGTTTGAATTCATCCAATACGCTGCGTGTGGATTCAGGGGTGCGCTCAGGCGTTGGTGTGGCACCCATCAGATAGCTGTCGCGTATGGGCGTAGCGGATAAATTGTGATAATTGGGTACGGAGACGGATGCCCAGTTGGGGAATAGTGATAGATAATACGATGAGCTGTCTTTTGAATGACCAATCAGACCGATATCAGTCTGTAAGTCGCCGGTGACAGACTTCACACCGGCTTGTACATATTGAAGCCAGCGCGTGTCGTTGTAGAGTGCATCGTCGAGTCCGACGCAGTGGATACGCGCCGCTTCCTCTGCTGAATACGCGCCCTTAATCATCGCAGCGCGTTCAGCAACACTAAATGGATTGCGCAAACTGCGCGGTAGGTTGGCAGAACCGATCAGCATAATGACATTGTTAGCACGCTTTAGCGCCTCATCAATGACCGCTTTATGACCACAATGAAAGGGCTGGAAACGCCCAATAAACACCAAATAGCGATAGTGTGTACTGCTTTTCTGGTCGGGGTGTTGTTTATCTGAATGTTGCTCTGATAGTTCACTCATAGACGCCAATTTCCTACGACTTATTTTTATTGGTTAAAAATTGATGACACTAATACTGACACAGCCTGTGACTTTCTGACAAGTGTAAAGATGTTCATGGCTGTCTTCTTGCCAAAGGGGCCAATCTCATAGCCTAGTCATTCATAATGAGAGGTTATATAATACTGTCACAGTTTTAACTTGTATGCTTCTCTATCCATGCAGTTACTGTTGGCCAAATCTCTGTGGCAGCATTGCGACTGATCATGATGCGATTGCTAAGTTATACCATAGCTGATTAATCTCTGATGTGAGCTTTATTATAAGCACAAAAAAACTGCCAGCAATGTATTCAATCACTGGCAGATGTATTTAAGACAAAGCTAATTAAAAGTAAGGTCTAGCTTTCTTTACTAAACTCATTGAATGCTGCTATCGCTTCAGCCGCGTACATCATAGATGGCCCACCGCCCATATAAACACACAAGCCCAATGTTTCAGCCACTTCCTGTTCAGTCGCGCCAAGCTTTACTAATGTTTTGGTATGGAAACCAATGCAAGCATCACAGCGAGCGCCAACCGCTAATGCTAGCGCAATCAGCTCTTTGGTTTTTTTATCTAACACACCATCAGCCGTTGCCGCTGCACCAAGTTGAGAAAACGCTTTGGTGGTTTCGGGAATGTGCTTATGTAGTTTAGCCATATTGGTTGAAACGTGCTTGGTGATATCGTCAAATGATTTACTCATGGATTGCTCTTAATAAGGAAGAATAAAGGGACGACAGTTGTGAAAAGGCATATTGGTTTCTAAAAAACCAAAAATTTATTATATTTAATTATAGTATATAGAATAAAATATTAAATCAAGATGCTCTTTTGGTTAGGTGTTTAAATAACTTGATAATCACGTTAGCCGTCTTTATATAGCAGGTGATGTATCAATCATTGGATAAGCGGTATTTATTGTCTCTACTCCGTCATTATTAATAAAACTGATAGCAGTCATTTGTCGCCATTTTGGTTTAATTCACAGTAGCGCGGTCGGAATTATGGCTTGAGTAAGGTATAATAGCCGTTATAAACGCATTAACTTTTATAATCATTATGGTCAGAGCAATACAATAATAAACCTCAAACATTGATAGCCCATATAACTTATATAAGCCACATAGCTTTCAAAAATTTCAAAACATCCAAATTCACGACACAGTAGCCATAATAGATATAGCGTTTGTGTCATAACGCATAGGAAACATTATGAGTGAGCAAAACCAAGCTGATAACCAATTAGACCAGTCTGTAGACTATGAATCAGCGCTCGATACTGAGCAAACTGAGGCTAAAAGTAATATCACCATCACGGAAGCGGCGCAAGGTTACTTAGCAGATTTGCTATCTAAGCAAGACACGGATGGTATTGGCGTACGTATTTTTGTTGAACATCCGGGTACACCGCGTGCTGAGTGTTGCATGGCTTACAATCAGCCGGGCGAAGAAGACAGCGCTGACTTAAAATTCAGCTACGATAACTTCTCTGCTTTTATTGAAGCGGCCTCAGTACCTTATTTAGAAGATGCAGTAATTGATTATAATAAAGACCGTTTCGGTGGTCAGCTGACCTTCCGAGCACCAAACTCTAAAGTGCCAAAAGTCGGCGCTGATGCCAGTGTGGAAGAGCGCATCAACTATGTATTGCAGTCTGAGATTAATCCAAGCTTAGCGGCACATGGTGGTGATGTGCAGTTGCTTGAACTGATTGACGAAGAAGGTATTGGCTTGACTGCGGTATTGAAATTTGGTGGCGGTTGCCAAGGGTGTTCGGCAGTTGATATGACCTTGCGTCAAGGTGTTGAGGTGCAGCTTAAGCAGCAAATACCAGAGTTAACACAGGTAATTGATGAGACCGATCATACCCGTACCGAAAACGCCTACTATAAATAAAAATGTAGTTATAAATGATGCTTTTATTAATAAAAGCTAATCGGTAATTATAAATACAAACAGATTCATCGATTAGCTGCTTAAGTTCACTTATTTCAGGACGGGACATGCATAAAAGAAAAGCCCATATCAAATCGATATGGGCTTTTCTTTATTTTTTAAGCAGACAGCACACGCTTTGCGATATCTTGATAATCTTTTGACGCTAAACGTGGACCGAACTGTTGAATCACTTGCGCGGCTACTGCACTGGCAAGATGACCACATTCTGGCAAGCTATATTGCTGCGATAAAGCATATAGAAATGCGCCTGCATAGTTATCACCGGCACCATTGGTGTCAATAACATTATCGACTGCTGGCGTAGGGATATCGTAAATCTCAATGTCGGACTCATCATTTGGCTGATGGGCAATCACAGCCCCATTTGCACCATCAGTAACGACCGCAGTTTGACAATGTTGAAGTAGCGCACGCGCCGCTGACTTATACTGTGTTTCATCCGTGAATAAACGCGCCTCTTCACTATTACAAAATATCATTGCCACCTTGTTGCCGAGCATATTAAGCAAACCATCTTTGGCAAATTTTACAACGGCTGGATCAGCGAAGCTGACGGCAATCTTGGCACCATTTACACCAGCTTGCTGACGCAATTGATCCATCGCTGGCTGAATGCCTGCGGACATTGCAAGATAGCCTTCTAAATACAACCACTCAGCTTGAGTTAACGCGTTAAAGTCAACGTTATCAGCGGTGATATCGCTTGAAGTACCTAGGAACGTCTGCATGGTACGCTCGCCATCTTCAGTGACCGCAACCACGCACGAACCTGTTACACCGCCTGCATGAATGGACTGAGGTGAGGTGGTAACACCTGCTTCATGCAAGTCTTTTAGATAAAACTCACCTTGCTTATCATCACCCACGCGGCAGGCATAAAAAGGTTTGCCGCCCAAACTTGAAAATGCGACCATGGCATTGGCAGCTGAGCCGCCGCCCGCTTGTTTTGATGGCTCAATCTCTGCAAGCTTAAAATACGCCAATAATTGCTGTTGCTCTTCAATGCCTGCCAGCGTCATATGACCTTTAGTCAGGTCAGTTTCTTCTAAGGCGGCATCTGATAACAGATACTCGTGGTCAACCAAGGCATTACCTATCGCCATCACATCGTACATTACTTATCTCTCCTCAAAGAATTTATAACTGCGTCTATTTGGTTATAATGTCCAAAAATTATTGTGCTTGTAGCTCAAGTAAGCGCTGATAGAGCGCATTCTTTTTTATACCGGTAATATCAGCGCCTAAGGCAGCGGCTTTTTTCACCGATAAATCCTCTAGCAGCCGTTGTAATAATTTATCATGAATGCTGATGTCATCATCATCTTGAGCAACATTGGCTCCGGCGACCACCACCACTATTTCACCGCGCTGCTGATTGTCATCTGCTTTGACGAATTCGACCAAAGCGCCAAGCGTACTTTTATTTACGGTCTCAAAGGTTTTGGTTAATTCACGGCAAAACGTCACTTCGCGCTCAGCACCAAATATAGTTGCCATATCTTCTAAACTAGAAATAATGCGATGCGGCGCTTCATAAAATATTAACGTTTCAGTACGAGAGTGCAATGCCGCGAGTTGTTTTTGGCGACCATGCGTTTTTGCTGGTAAAAAACCAATAAAGCTAAAACGGTCTGATGGCAATCCTGCGACTGATAACGCAGCAATGGCAGCAGAGGCACCAATAATAGGGGATACGCGAACGCCAGCTGCATGTGCTGCTTGTACCAATTGATAGCCTGGATCACTAATCAGCGGCGTACCGGCATCACTAATAAGAGCAACTGAATGACCTTGCTCGATCATCTCAATGATTTTTGGCGTTTGAATGGCGCTGTTGTGCTCATGATAAGCCCAAAGCTTATTGTGCCCCTTTTGCTTAACGGCTGTATCAGAATCGCTATCGGCAGCATTTTTATTATTGTGCACCGCGACTTCTTTGCTATCGTCATCCTTACTGCCTTTGGTATCAATGCCAAAGTGTGACAACAGCTTACCTGAGGTTCGCGTATCTTCACAGGCAATGATAGCAACTTGCTTTAAGACATCAATCGCATGCGGTGTCATGTCGCTAAGATTGCCAATCGGCGTGGCAACGATATATAAACAAGCTGGCATCGCGGTAGGGCTAGACATGAAAACCTCGGGTCATTAAGATAATAAATAAAGGAATATGGCGTGCTGACTGATAAAACTGGCTAATAACACCAAAGGCAAAAGTGCCTCATCAAATAAGGCTTAAGCAAAGCATAAAAAACTACACCAGCATCTGCACGCGAAAGTGGTTAGTTTAGCATGATGTGCTATGATAATTCTGAAATGTTGAGCAGACAGATAGACGTCATGGCAAATGATAAACCTTTAATGCTAACCTCTCCAAAACAGCGACAGGGCGGTTATTTTGAGCAGCTGGCATGTGAGTTTTTGCAAGAGCAAGGGCTGATTTTGATTGCAAAAAACTGGCAGCGGCCCAAAGTTGGCGAGCTTGATTTAGTGATGTTAGAAAAAGGACAAGCGTGGTCGACACTGGTATTTATTGAAGTGCGGCAAAGAAATCGCTCACATTTTGGCGATGCGGCGCTCAGTGTGACAGCAGGCAAGCAGCGTAAAATCATTAAAGTAGCACGCTACTTTTTGCATCAACATCAAAAATACAGTGATTACGAATGTCGGTTTGATGTGATTGCTTATAATACGTCGAATAACAAGAATAGTGAAAATGAGACAGATATTAGGTTGGACAATCAACTAAATCAACCCTTAGAAAAAGATCAACCTGAATGGTTACAAGGCGCATTTATAGCGTCAGCTTGGTAATAAAGCTTTTTTGTGATTGATTTAAGCATGGCTAACTTTATAACGATAAAGAGAATCACATGAAGTTATCGTTACCAAAAGCCTAACCGTAAGCGCTAAAAATTCAGTAAAGTAGCGGCATTAATAGGGCTTTATTGAATCAAGCCTATGTCGAGTTTTTTGAAAATTAAAACCATTAATTGTCACTATTATTTATTATGACTACTCATGTACTAAGAGGTAAATCATGACACAGATGCATCTGCGCACTGCTATTTTTGGCTCACCGCGCCGTACCGCGATAGGCGTTATATTAATGTCGAGCATTGTCACGACGGGCTGTAGCACCAACTATTTGACCAATAGTACAGAAGGTACTTATGGCGTGCCCATGACTGAGCGCACCATTCCGCAGCGTCTGCTTGATCGTAGTATTGAGCATACCGTCAAGATTAACGTTTATGGTTTGCAGGAAAATTTACAGCAAACCAGTCGCATGAGTATTGATAGCTTTAATAGCGCGGTATTATTGACGGGTGAAGTACCAACTGAGGCAATCAAAGCAGAAGTCAGTAAAGTCGTAGGCTCTATGCCAGACGTTCGTCAAGTCTACAACGAGCTGACAGTTGGTGCCTCAAAAGGCTATAGCGCAACTGTCCATGATGGTTATATCACATCAAAGCTGATGGCAAAAACAGCCGCTGCTAATGGCGTAAAAGCGTCACAAATCAGAGCAGTGACTAATAATGGCGTGGTTTATATAATGGGTCGTATGACACCGACGCAGCAAAGCCACCTGATTGATATTGCCAATAGCACGGTCGGTATTACAGAATTGGTGTTACTAACTACTGTCGTCGACGATCGAGGCGTAAAGCTAGGTAACGATGACATAATGTATGAGGATAAATCCGCCGTTACTCCGTAAAATATATAGTAAGCCCAGTATAAAAACGATACAGCGGGACTGGAATGAATTTTTTGCAGCCTCTGTCTGCGCAGGCACAGCACGCCAGAAAAATTTATACCAGTGCCGCGTTAAAACATGATGTATCTACTTTATTTAGAATCGACTATATACAGTCAAAAAATATTAATATTAAATATAGTTAATGCAGTGCAGGTAAGATTATCAATCTATAACTGACTGACATATAACAGGGATACTGCTATGAAGGCTTTAAATAATGATGTACAGCGACCTAAAGTAGGCATGCCCAAACTCATACGCGTAGGGGTTACTGCTGCATTGGCAGTGGGCAGTATTGCGCTAGCGACGCAGCAAGCACAGGCGTTATCAGCGCTTGCTATCGTTAATGGCATTACTTCAAATGGTGGTATTGAGGTCAGTAAAGACATTCTGTATGGTGACGAGCCGTTACAAGATTTGGATATTTACTATCCCAAACCCTTAGCGCAGGCTATGAAAACGAATACCACCATCAAACAAGATTATCCAATGGTGGTATTCGTCCATGGTGGCTCTTGGGAGAGTGGTAGTAAAGAGGAATATGCCTTTGTTGGTAAGAGCTTGGCGCAAGCAGGTTACGTGACGGCAGTTATTAATTATCGTAAAGCCCCTGAGTATGTCTATCCTGATTATGTCGAAGATACGGCGCAAGCTATTGCGTGGAGCTATAATAATGCCAAGCGCTTTCATGCCAATCCAGAACGCTTCGCAGTCGTTGGCCATTCTGCAGGCGCGTTTAACGCCGTTGCTGCAGTCGTCAATGAGGATTTCTTAAAACCTTATGGCATCAAGCCAAAAGATATCAGTGCAGTGATTGGTATTGCAGGTCCTTATAGCTATGATTTTCGTAACTTTGATAGCGTCACAGCTTTTGCTGCCGATGCGACACCCGATGAGGTGATGCCAGATCGTCAGATTAAAGGGCCGCAGCCGCCGTATTTATTATTGACTGCTGAAAAAGATAAAGTCGTCTATGCGACCAATACCATCAAAATGACACAGGCATTAAAAGCTGCCGGCGTTACCGTGCAGACAAGTGAGATTGCAGGCGCCAGTCATGCCACCAGTATTGGCGCGATGGCACCACCACTGCGCTGGGTCAATGATGTACGCGCGCAAGTATTAAATTATTTGGACAAAACCCTTAAATAAGGGTTTTAATTAACAGGTTTGACATGGGTGTTGATTTTATTTAAGGCTAGTAATGGTTACGCATCGTTGTGTAAGACAGTACTGTAAGATGGTCAAACTCTTGTTATAATGTCGTCACTTTACCTCTATACCCTATCTAAAACCTTAAGGCAGAATATTCTATGAGCATGAACGCTGACGATTTAATTGCATTTTTACAAACGCATTTTCCAGATGCTTTTATTCAAGCTGCCAATCAAGGAACTAAGTTTGATGTGCGTGTGGTTGATGCCAGTTTTGAGGGCAAACGTGCCGTGCAGCGTCAGCAAACAGTTTATGCTTTGGTCAATGATAAAATCGCCAGTGGCGATATTCATGCGCTCAATATTCAAGCGTTAACGCCTGCTGAGTGGGATGTTCAATCACAAGGCTAGATTGAGTTAAGATTCTTATTTACGACTGGGTTGTTTATCATGAGCAAGTATTTTGCCACTGATAACCGATTCGGTTTTTCATTATTTTTATACTTATCGTTAGGTTGTCACCTTTATGGATCAATTTTTAATCACTGGTAGTAGTCGTATCGCAGGGGAAGTCACCATCTCAGGCGCCAAAAATGCCGCCTTGCCATTACTTGCGGCAATGATATTGGCTGAGACGCCAACGACATTGCATAATGTGCCATCGTTACAAGATGTGCGCACGTTGATTGAGTTGATCGGTGGCATGGGTATCAAAATCCAAAAGCAAGGTGATACCGTCACTTGTGATACCAAAAGTATCGATAATTTTTATGCGCCCTATGATTTGGTCAAAACAATGCGCGCGTCAATCTTAGTACTGGGTCCATTGCTGGCACGTTTTGGTGAGGCAGAAGTGTCCTTGCCAGGTGGCTGTGCGATTGGTTCGCGCCCTGTTGATCAGCATCTGAAAGCCTTTGAAGCGATGGGTGCTAGTATTACGGTAGAAAACGGCTATGTGATCGCGCAAGCGCCAAAAGGCGGCAAGCTGTTAGGGTGTAAGTTCTCATTTGACATGGTGACGGTAGGCGGTACTGAAAACGTTATCATGGCAGCAGCACTTGCCAAAGGCACAACTGTTTTGGGTAACTGTGCGCTTGAGCCAGAAGTGGTAGATTTGGCCAATATGCTGGTCGCCATGGGTGCTAAGATCAGTGGTATTGGTACAGCAATCATGACTATTGAAGGCGTTGAGCGTTTGCATGGTTGTGAGTATGCAGTCGTGCCAGATCGTATCGAAACAGGCTCTTATCTTGCTGGCGCTTTGATGACAGGTGGTGATGTATTGACCAAAAACACCTCAGCACTACTATTAACCCCCGTGCTAGAAAAATTTGAAGACATGGGTGCGATCATTACTAGCGGTGATGATTGGATTCGCGCACAAATGAAGGGTCGACCAAAAGCTGTCGATATCCGCACCCAGCCACATCCAGGCTTTCCAACGGATATGCAAGCACAGGTTATGGCGATTGCCTGTCTTGCTGATGGCACCAGCACCTTTATCGAAAATATCTTTGAAAATCGCTATATGCACGTCCCTGAGCTTAACCGCTTAGGTGCCTCTATCCAAGTAGATGGTCATACTGCTGTCGTGAAAGGGGTTGAGTGCTTTACCGCCGCGCCTGTAATGGCAACTGATTTGCGCGCTTCGATGTCACTAGTGATGGCAGCTGCAGCGGCGGAAGGCGAGAGTTTAATTGACCGCATTTACCATATCGACCGTGGCTACGAGCATGTTGAAAAAAAACTGCGTGCACTTGGCGTGAATATCGAGCGTATCAATAGCAATGATTAATATAGCTTCCAAAAACTTATAACGTCAGTCAGTAATAATACTGGCGTTATATTTTAAAAATAATTTTGCAGCTTAGCGTGATATTATTAAAAATGCCCTTTGACGGCGACAACTTTTAGCACCATCAGCACACGGACCAGCGTCACTATGACTGAAGTAACCAACAGCTTACCAACCAGTGGTTTATTAAATGAAGCAAATGATGAGTTTTTAGGCTTAACACTTGCGTTATCGAAGGGTCGTATCTTAGAAGAAACGATGCCACTTTTGCGTGCCGCTGGTGTTGAATTATTGGAAGATCCTGAAGCCTCACGCAAACTTATTTTCCCAACATCAAATCCTAATGTCCGCGTATTGATTTTACGCGCAAGCGATGTGCCGACGTACGTTGAACACGGTGCAGCGGATTTTGGCGTGGCGGGTAAAGATGTGTTGCTTGAGCATGGTGCCAATCATGTTTATGAACTACTGGATTTAAAAATTGCTCAGTGTAAGCTCATGACTGCTGGTGTAAAAGATGCGCCACTACCAAATCGCCGCCTTCGTATCGCCACCAAATACGTCAATGTCGCCCGTGCTTATTTTGCCAGCCAAGGTCAGCAGGTCGATGTTATTAAGCTGTACGGCTCGATGGAGCTTGCACCCTTGGTTGGTTTGGGTGATTTGATAGTCGATGTCGTTGATACGGGTAATACCTTACGCGCCAATGGACTTGAAGCACGCGATCATATCTGTGATGTCTCATCCCGTCTTATCGTCAATCAAGTCAGCTATAAGCGCAAGTTTGCACTGCTTGAGCCTATCTTGGATAGCTTTAAAAACAGCATCAACAGCACTTCATAAATCAGTGCATGATAGAAGCGTATCGTAGATTGATAATATCAAGTATTGTTATACAAAATTCCAAACCAGTTTAGCGCTCTACGGAGAACATAGCGTGCTAAACTGGTTTTGCTGTATTTGCTTGCCAGCGAATAAAGTGCCGTATAATCTGAATAAGATAAATGTTGATAAGTTGATAAGTTGATATATAAGCCCTCACATCTTTCTTTTTATCGCCGTATCCATGCTCAAATATAGGACAAAGCCATGCGCCAATTAAGTACGCAAGACGCCGATTTTGACAGTCAGTTGACAGAGCTGCTTGCTTTTGAAACCGTTAATGATGCAACGTTACTCACAACGGTAGATGACATCATTGCTAGAGTGCGTCATGGTGGCGATAGTGTTGTACTAGAATTGACGCAACAGTTTGATCAACATCCAGCAACGACGACGCAAGCATTGGAATTATCCAAAGAGGCGCTTGCTGAAGCATTCGCCAATCTTGATGATGTTGTGAAAAGCGCCCTAATCACAGCGGCAACTCGGGTAAAGACTTTTCATGAGCGCCAAGTGCAAGAGACATGGCAATATGAAGATGAGCTCGGTAATCGCTTAGGTCAAAAGGTCACAGCGCTTGATCGCGTTGGGATTTATGTGCCGGGCGGTTTAGCATCTTATCCTTCTTCAGTATTAATGAACGCCATTCCTGCCAAAGTTGCTGGCGTCAAAGAGGTCATCATGGTTGTGCCCGCCCCAAAAGGTGTACTCAATCCTTTGGTACTGGCAGCTGCTCATTTAGCAAAAGTTGATCGCGTCTTTACCATTGGCGGTGCCCAAGCGGTTGCCGCATTGGCATATGGCACTGAGACGATTCCGGCAGTAGATAAAATCACTGGACCGGGTAATAAATATGTTGCAGCAGCCAAGCGCGCAGTATTTGGTCAAGTCGGTATCGATATGATTGCCGGACCATCTGAAGTGCTAGTATATGCAGAAGGCGAGGCACAAGACCGTGCTGATTGGCTGGCGATGGATTTATTGTCACAGGCAGAGCATGATCGCATTGCTCAAGCTATTTTTGTGACCACAAGTGCACAGCAGCTTAAAGAGGTCGCCATTGAAATTGAAAAAGCATTGGCTGAATTGCCTAAGGCGGATATTGCTCGTGATTCGCTAAAAAATCGTGGCGTGCTTATCTTAGTAAGAGACCGCGAAGAGGGCATGGCAGTGATCAATCGTGTTGCGCCTGAGCATTTGGAGTTGTCTGTTGATCACCCTGATGCGCTGCTTAATAGTATTCGTCACGCAGGCGCTATCTTTATGGGTCGTCATACGCCAGAGGCAATCGGTGATTATTGTGCAGGACCCAACCATGTGCTACCAACATCGGGCACCGCACGTTTTTCATCACCACTTGGGGTTTATGACTTCCAGAAGAAATCCTCTATTATTTATTGTTCTGAGTCTGGCAGTAAGCCTCTGGCGCAGACGGCTGATATTTTAGCGCAACATGAGGACTTAGAAGCCCATGCACGTTCAGCCCGTTATCGCTATCAGTAATAGATTTTTAGAATAACAGCTTATAGAAATAACCGTCTCTGTGATTAATAGTAGGATAACTTATGAGTGAGTCAAAGATAGATAACAGACTTTGGTCATCTAAAGCGCGTAATTTATCGCCATATGTCCCTGGCGAGCAGCCCCAGCATGACGATTTATGCAAGTTAAACACCAATGAAAATCCATTTCCACCTTCACCAAAAGTCGGTGAGGCGATTACCAAAGTTTTAGCGCAGCAAGCGGATGATTTGCGTTTGTATCCTGCACCTGAGTCTGAAGAATTGCGCGGCGCATTGGCTGCGCTTTATAATCTTGATATCAATCAAGTGTTCGTTGGTAATGGCTCAGATGAAGTATTGGCGCTAGTGTTTGCCAGCTTTTTCTTAAAAAATCGTCCAGTTTTAGCGCCGGATATCAGCTATAGCTTTTATCCGGTTTATGCCAATACCTTTGGGATAGAGCTGGTGCAGATACCACTAGAAGCAGATTTTAGTATCAGTCCTGATGCCTATCGTCGACCTTGTAGCGGTATCATTATTGCTAATCCGAATGCGCCAACTGGTTTATTGTTGTCGCTTGCCGATATCCGTAAGCTTGCAGGCGAGCATTCAGACTCTGTGATTGTGATTGATGAGGCGTATATTGATTTTGCTCAGTTAGAAGAGGCAAGTGCAGAATCTCAGATGTCAGCTATTAGCCTTATCAATGAGTTTGATAACTTGCTGGTGACGCAGACTTTTTCAAAATCACGCTCGCTTGCAGGATTGCGCGTCGGTATGGCATTCGGTAATGCCTCATTGATAGAAGCATTAACGCGTATGAAGAATAGCTTTAACAGCTACCCGCTTGATAAGTTGGCACAAGCTGGCGCAACGGCTAGCGTCTTAGATGTGGAATACTTTGAGCAAACTTGTCAGCAAGTGATCGATTTGCGCACATCGTTAACGGCAGAGTTGACAGCATTGGGTTATGACGTACTGCCATCACATGCCAACTTTGTCTTTGCGCGTCCGCACGATGGCGCTGCCAGTCAAGTAGCAGAAGTATTACGTGAGCAAGGTATCATCGTTCGTCATTTTGATAAGCCACGTATTAATGAGTATCTGCGC
Organism: Psychrobacter arcticus 273-4; assembly: GCF_000012305.1. Classification (NCBI taxonomy): domain Bacteria; kingdom Pseudomonadati; phylum Pseudomonadota; class Gammaproteobacteria; order Moraxellales; family Moraxellaceae; genus Psychrobacter; species Psychrobacter arcticus. The sequence continues at coordinate 2,348,935 of NC_007204.1, read as the reverse complement.
ATTACGATTGGTACTCCTTCACAGCACGAGCGTTTAATTAACGCATTAAAAGCGCTGCAAGCAGTGGCGGATGTCGAGGCCAGTTAATCATTAGCTCGACTGTAATACTGAAGAAAATGTTTTATAAGTCATAAAAATAGCCTGCTAACATCATGTTAGCAGGCTATTTTATGCCGCTTTAAGTTGTCTTTTAATATAGTTGAAATACTTTAAAGTCGCTACAGTATTGCTGGTGTAAATTTTTTGCAGCCTCTGTCTGCGTAGGCACAGCAAGCAAGAAAAATTTGCACCAGCAGTACGTGTTGTATCGATATTACTTTTCACCGACTATATAAAGCTCAGTGGTGAGCTGTGTTAGCAAGGACAGATAGTAGATTACCGACTTTATCGAGGCATTCTTGATATTCAGCATCGCAGTCTGAGGCGACAGTGATGCCGCCGCCTGCCCATAAACTGACTTGTTTTGTGTTATCGGATTTGGTCGTTGCTTGTAGTGTGCGAATCAGTACATTCCATTGACCGCTACCGTCAAAGTTCATATAACCCATAGTACCGCAGTAAGCTCCGCGCGGCGCGGCTTCTAATTCTGCGATAACCTCCACTGCGCGTTTCTTTGGCGTACCAGTAATAGAACCTGCAGGTAAACTGCCAAATAAGACGCTTAACGGATGAGTATCAGTCTTGAGTTCGGCAGTAATAGTGCTGACCATATGATGCACATTACTAAAGCTTTCAATCGCAAATAGCTGGGGTACCTTTACGCTACCGATTTTGGCATATTTACCCAAGTCATTACGCAACAAGTCCACAATCATGACGTTTTCAGCACGGTCTTTTTCGCTATCGATTAACTGCTGCTTGTAGTCATTATCTTGTTTGGCATTAATACCGCGTGGCATCGTCCCTTTAATAGGTTTGGTACGTATATGATACTTGCCTGTCTTAACGTCTTTGATAAAGGTAAAAAACAGTTCAGGCGAGCAGCTTAATAACTCAAACTGACGGTTTGCCGTATTTGCTTGGTCATTATTAAAAGTATCAAGTGCTACATACCCTGCAAAGGGCGCTTGAGTGTTGGCATGTAGGGTAGGCAAGAAATCAATGAGGTTTGTTACGGTTTGATCTTTGTTGTGATGGCCTGCAGCGCTTTCAGTCCATATTTGAGTCAGATTTATCTGATAGCAGTCGCCCTGCTGCAAATAATGTTGCGTTTGATTAAATGCCTGCTGATAATGCTGCTGACTCCATTGAGCTTTTAGTAATAAAGGTAAAGTTTTACAGAGTTGTTTTTTATTTGTATTCTCATTGGATAGGTTATTATCCAAACTATCCAAATAAGATATCAGTGCTATGAGCAGTGCATTTGTATCCTGCTGAACTGAGCTGTTATCAGGATTATTATTATCTATATTTACCTTTAGCTGCCAATTGTTTTGATTGTCTGCATCAGCGGTTAGGTAAATATCATAATGTCCCAATAGCGCACAGGGCTGTTCTGCCAGCTCAATATTGGCGGTCGGACTTAGCTCATGAGCGGCAATATCATAACCGATGAAGCCTATCAATCCATGATGATAATGCGGCGGCTGATTATCCTGACTTGTTGAGAGTAAGCTATCGTTGTTGTTCTCATAAGCTTGGCTATAAGCAATCAATTCCTCTTGCCAGTCGTAATAACTCATATATCTTGTAGCAGCGGTGCTATCACTGGTATTGGTATTGGTATTGGTATTGCTATAAGGGACAACATTCGCACGGCATGTCTTCTCGACTTTATAAAGGCTTGCCTGCTTAGCAGAATGCTGCGTGTCATTAGCTACAGGATAAACGCACCAGCTCATTTTTGGCAATAAGCAAATGACTGGTTGCCCGTCATTATTGAGCCAAATTAATTGCCAATTTGCCGTATTATCCTGCTCTTGCAAATGTCTCTGGAGTTGTGGCATCAATTCTGCGGCAGATAATCTACCAAAACGCCAGCTAGTTTTGCTAGCTGGCGGTAGGGCAGAATCTGTCTGTGCAATGCTATCAGAAGGTAGTACAACCATAGTCTAGGCGTCAAACTTTTTGATGATTAATGTCGCGTTGGTACCGCCAAAGCCAAAGCTATTGCTCATAAGGGTTTCAAGCTTAACATCGCGTTTTTCAGTGACGATATCAAAGCCTTTAGCGGCTGGATCTAATGCTGTAATATTGATACTAGGTGCAATAAAGCCATCTTGTAGCATCAGTAGGCAATAAATCAGCTCTTGCGCACCGACCGCACCTAAGCTATGACCTGTCATAGACTTGGTTGAGCTAATGGCAGGGACTCTACTGATGTCGTTATCAAATACTTTGGCTATTGCTTTTAGTTCAGTGATGTCACCAAGTGGCGTACTGGTACCGTGACTATTGATATAATCTACACTTTCTAAACCGGCTTCAGCAAGTGCCAGCTTCATACAGCGTACTGCGCCTTCACCGCTTGGCGCGACCATCTCTGCGCCATCAGAGCTGGCACCATAACCGACGATTTCAGCCAAAATATTGGCACCACGAGCTTGGGCATGCTCTAAGCTTTCAACGACCACCATCGCGCCGCCCGCAGCAATGACAAAACCATCACGGTCTTTGTCATAAGCTCTTGAGGCAAGCTCTGGAGTATCATTATATTGAGTACTGACTGCGCCCATGGCATCAAACATACAAGACTGTGTCCAGTGTTCTGCTTCACTACCACCAGCGAGTATCACATCTGCTTTACCCAACTGAATAAGCTCGGCGGCATGACCGATACAATGCGTCGACGTTGCACAAGCCGAGGCTAATGAATAGGAGATACCTTGGATTTTTAGACCGGTAGCAAGCGCCGCTGATACTGAGCTGCCCATAGTTTTTGGTACTGCCATCGCGCCAACGCCGCGCAACCCTTTTTCTCGCATGGCGTCTATTGCATTGGCGATATTTTCTGTTGAAGCGCCGCCTGAGCTGGCAACCACACCCACACGCGGGTTGTTATTGATGGTTTCCAAAGAGAGTCCAGCGTGCTCAATTGCACTTAACGCACTGACATAAGCATAAAGGCTTGCGTCACTAAAAAACCGTTTTAGTTTGCGGTCAATAGCTGAGGTATCAAGCTCTGATTGATCAATACTGCCGCTTACATGTGATTTAAAATTGTGCTCAGCATAAGATTCGTTGAATGTGATGCCAGAGCGCCCTTGTTTAAGAGCTTCTGTAACAGTAGCTAAATCATGTCCGATACAAGAGACAATCCCCGCTCCAGTGATAACAACGCGGCGCATATAATATTCCTTATTAGTAACGATTTTTTGATAATTTTAGTAACGATTTTTTGATAATTACTTTTAATCATCGTTTTCAAATATCTACTTTTACCATATTAGGTCATATCTTTCTGTCTTTGATAATAAACGTGTTGTTATATCAAGGCGTCTAAGTGCTAGAAGCTGACTCTAGCGCTATCATCGGATTCATAGACATTATAGATAAAGAGTGCAGCTAAATAATGGTACAAGTGTACTTTGAATTATGGCATATGATACCGTATCGAGGTGGCAAAATGTTTGAGTAAATGCAAAATAATAATAAAACATGGCTGATTAACAATCGTAGTTATTCTATAATTTTCTGCATTTTATGATTAAGAGAGAGTTGATGAGCGCTATGCACGTCATAGTGCAAACTTCTCTAATATAAATATATTTAATAGATAGACTATTATGATTAAGCTGTCATCAGTAAACGACACTTAGATACAAAACCTGATGGCAGTGATAACATTGTTCGCACTGACACTCACGATAGGGGTTCGCTAGAATGGCAAACAGCGTATGATTATAAAAAGGGTCTTATATAGTAGCACTTTAATCAATGGCGCTTTAACACCCAGTACTTTAACCACAGTTACTTTATAACAAACATCATATTAAGGATATTAAGATGGGAAAGCGTAGCACTTTATCTAAAGGTATCAGTACGGTTGGCTCTTTTACTCGTGGCAATCTAGAGCGTATGGGTGCCATGATTGATAGCGCCAATGCAAAAACTGGTAAACCGCGTCAATTTAAAGCGGTGAACTTAGGTGATGAGGACTACCAACAAGATTTGTTTCGTGAGCAAACCTTAAAAGCAACTCAGCAGTTACTTGGCACACGCTTTGCTGTTTATGGTAAATATGCTAAAAAAGTCGTGCCAAACAGTTTTTTTGAGTCGACCGTTGATGGCGCTTTTTCTCAAATTGCTAAGCTTGCCGACAATTGGAGTCAAATCGATTTACCTAACCAGCATCGCTTTGCCAACATTGCTAGCCTAGATGATGAGCAGCGTTACGCATTAGCGACCGATATCGCCAATCAAAACCGTGCACTAGCCACGCTTGGCGGTATTACAGGTCTTGCAGGCTTACCGGGTTTGCTTGCGGATACACTATGGTTATTGTTGGTTTCTTTGCGTACGATTTATCAGTTGGGCGCCTTATACAACAAGCCATTGACTGGTAAGCAAGGTGTCAAAATGGCGTATGAATTACTAGCCAATGCAGACCTAAGCAAAATGCAAGAGAAGCAAGCATTGCTGGCAGGTATTGGTATTGGTAAAAGTTTACTTGATAGTGCCCAAAGCAGTGGTTTGCACAATGAGCTCAAAAACTTAGGCTTACAGAATAAAAAGGTTAATTTTTACGCTGAACAAGTGGACAGCATTGCCAGTCAGGTTGGTATTGATTTGGATAAAATCAACTTAACATGGATACGTCGATTCTTGCCAGCCACCGCTGTTATCGTTGGTATGCGCTATAATAGCCAGCTGATTGATGAGGTCATTGGCGTTGCTCAAGCAACCTTTGCGCCAGAAGCTAAGCTTGCCAATCGTGCTATTACTGATGATAGTAGTAGTGAAGTTAAGGTCAGTCAGGCAACGGGTGGCAATGAGCAGAAAGAAGATAAAACGGCTACTAAGTCGAGCAAATAACAAGTCATCAAGGTTTGCTGATTATTTTTTTAGCAAACTGATATTCTATGCTTTTACTGTTTGGCTTTAATATTGGCGATATCGTCGGTGAAAAGTAATATCGATACAACACGACAACACGTACTACTGGTGCAAATTTTTCTTGCTTGCTGTGCCTACGCAGACAGAGGCTGCAAAAAATTTACACCAGCAGTACTGTAGCGACTTTAAAGTATTTCAACGATAGCTAAGATAAACGACGTTTTTAGCTCTAAATATCTTATCTAAATTATGTATATGTCTGCTTTTGATATCAAATTTAGTCCGCTGTTTTTTTGGCTTATGCTGTCAAAAACAGATAAAGTGGTATAGTGGTAGACTGAATACATATCTATCTGCTGCTGTAAAGTCCAACTACTCATAAGTGGTTGAAATAGCAGCAACAAGTCTTTATAATACACTGTCCTAAAAATGGGTGTGCCAAAATCTGTCGTTAAAGTCAGATGGATGGTGCGTTTCCCTATTTTTTTGTTTTATACCAAACGGGAGAAGGATGCCTTATGGCAACAACTAACCAATTGATTCGTAAAGGTCGCAAAACCATCAAGGAAAAGTCAAAAGTTCCTGCGTTGGAAGCGTGCCCACAACGCCGTGGTGTATGTACTCGCGTATATACTACTACCCCTAAAAAACCTAACTCAGCCATGCGTAAAGTATGTCGTGTACGTTTGACTTCAGGCTATGAAGTATCAAGCTACATCGGCGGCGAAGGTCATAACCTACAAGAGCACAGTGTTGTTCTTATCCGTGGTGGTCGTGTAAAAGATCTACCAGGTGTACGTTATCACACCGTTCGTGGTGCACTAGATTGCGCAGGCGTTAAAGACCGTAAGCAAGGTCGCTCTAAATATGGTGCTAAGAAGCCTAAAGTTTAATAATTAAACGTTATTAGATAAGCTTTTTTGTATCACCCATTAACTGTGCATGGGTCTGATGTGAGTAATTTTTGACCAAATGAGTCATTAACCCTTATCACATACCGCCATGCAGTAAGGCTGACTGACAACTCGATATAACGCCATCCAATATTAATTGGTGCGAGATTGTGAATGTCAGACACTCCTGAAGAAAAGGATATTTATTATGCCAAGACGTCGCGTCGTTGCTACCCGTGAGATCCTACCGGATCCTAAGTTTGGTAGCCAAACTGTTGCAAAATTCATCAACCATGTAATGAGTCATGGTAAAAAATCGACTGCTGAGCGTATCGTTTACGGTGCACTTGAGACAGTAAGCCAAAAGCGTAACATCGAAGATCCAGTTTCTTTCTTTGAAGATGTATTGGAAAATGTTCGCCCAATGGTTGAAGTAAAAGCTCGCCGCGTTGGTGGTGCAACCTACCAAGTACCAATGGAAGTACGCCCCTCCCGTCGTACCGCCTTGGCTATGCGTTGGTTAGCTGAAGCTGCTGCAAAGCGTTCTGAGAAATCAATGGCTTTGCGTTTAGCAGGCGAATTGAATGACGCCGCTGATGGTAAAGGTAATGCTATGAAGAAGCGTGACGAAGTTCACCGCATGGCAGATGCAAACAAAGCATTTTCTCACTACCGTTTCTAAGCTATTTTTATTTAAGTGGCTTGTTATCAATCATTATTGTTAATAGCCGTTTGTTTATGAAAATTTTTGGATGACTGGCTTAGGTCAGTCAATCCTTATATTGTTGATTTATTCTATTGATTGTCGCCATTGTTAATAAATGATTTGCCTGTATTTATCGAAAGATAATGATAGAGATACTCATTTTAGATGGCGGACATCTGTCAAGATGCTGTTCTGTAAAAAAGTCTCCTGAGTTTGATGCCGCACTATTCTTAGTATTTACTCTTTTTTGCCCGTATTAGGTCCAATGATTAGTAATATTGCAAAGCAAAATGGCTTTGTCATAGAGTAGAGGTAGAGACACAACACATTAATATATACACGAATTTCCCTAGGAAAACACTATGGCTCGTAAAACTCCCCTAAAGCGCTATCGCAATATTGGTATCTCTGCGCACATTGATGCTGGTAAAACGACCACTACTGAACGTGTTTTGTTCTATACCGGTGTTAGCCACAAGATTGGCGAAGTACATGATGGCGCAGCCACTATGGACTGGATGGAGCAAGAACAAGAGCGTGGTATTACTATCACCTCAGCGGCGACAACTTGTTTTTGGTCAGGTATGGCAAAACAGTTTGACGAACACCGTATCAATATCATTGACACCCCAGGTCACGTTGACTTCACGATTGAAGTTGAACGTTCTATGCGTGTACTTGATGGCGCTTGCATGGTTTACTGTGCAGTAGGCGGCGTTCAGCCACAGTCTGAGACCGTATGGCGTCAGGCAAACAAATATAAAGTCCCACGTCTTGCATTCATTAACAAAATGGATCGCGTTGGCGCTGATTTCTACCGTGTAGTAGAACAGATCAAAACTCGTCTAGGCGGCAAGCCAGTACCATTGGTTATTCCAATTGGTAAAGAGGATGACTTTGAAGGCGTTGTAGATCTAATAACGATGAAAGCCATCTATTGGGACGAAGCGTCTCAAGGTATGGAATATGATGAGCGCGAAATCCCAGCAGAACTACAAGAAAAAGCGGAAGAGTATCGCGAGTATCTAGTAGAAAACGCTGCTGAAGCGACTGAAGAATTGATGAATGAGTATCTTGAAAACGGTGAATTAACTGTTGATCAGATCAACTCTGCTATTCGTCAATTGACTATTAATAACGAAATCATCCCGCTTCTTTGTGGTACTGCCTTTAAAAACAAAGGTGTACAGAAGATGTTGGACGCCGTTATTCAGTATCTTCCTGCACCAATGGATGTACCTGCTATTAAAGGTATCCTTGATGACAAAGATGAATCTGAAGGCACTCGTGAAGCGTCAGACGAAGCGCCATTCTCAGCTTTAGCATTCAAAATCATGAATGACAAATTCGTTGGTAACTTAACCTTCGTTCGTGTCTATTCAGGTGTTTTGACGCAAGGCAGCAGTGTTTATAATCCAGTTAAAATGAAACGTGAGCGCGTTGGTCGTATCGTACAGATGATGGCGAACTCTCAAGAAGAGTTGCAAGAAATCCGTACTGGTGATATCGCTGCATTGGTCGGCATGAAAGATGTGACCACTGGTGATACGCTATGTGACGAGCAAAATGTTATCACGCTTGAGCGTATGGAATTTCCAGATCCAGTTATCAGCCTAGCGGTTGAACCTAAGACTAAAGCTGACCAAGAAAAAATGTCAATCGCTTTAGGTCGTTTGGCGAAAGAAGATCCATCGTTCCGTGTACATACTGACGAAGAGTCTGGTCAGACTATCATCAGTGGTATGGGTGAGCTGCATCTTGAGATTCTTGTTGACCGTATGAAGCGTGAGTTTGGTGTAGAAGCCAACATCGGTGCACCACAGGTTGCTTATCGTGAAACGATTCGTAACACCGTTGAGCAAGAAGGCAAATTCGTACGTCAGACTGGTGGTCGTGGTAAATTCGGTCACGTTTGGTTACGTCTTGAGCCTATGGATCCAGCTGGCGATGTTCTTTATGAATTTAAAGAAGAAGTTGTTGGTGGTACGGTACCAAAAGAATTCCATGGTGCGGTTGATAAAGGTATTCAAGAGCGCATGAAAAATGGCGTACTTGCTGGTTACCCAATCGTTGGCGTAAAAGCGACCTTGTATGATGGTTCTTACCATGATGTTGACTCGGATGAGTTATCATTTAAAATGGCTGGTTCTATCGCTTTCCGTAAAGGCTTCATGGCTGCAAACCCAACACTACTTGAGCCAGTAATGAAAGTAGAAGTTGAAACGCCTGAAGATTACATGGGCGATATCATGGGCGATCTTAGCCGTCGTCGTGGTATGGTTCAAGGTATGGAAGATTTACCTGGCGGCACTAAGCAGATTCGTGCTGAAGTACCATTAGCGGAAATGTTTGGCTATGCCACACAAATGCGTTCAATGTCACAGGGCCGTGCAACTTACTCTATGGAATTCCAAAAGTACGCTGAAATTCCAAAATCAGTTGCAGAAGCTATCATCTCTAAATTCAACAATAAAGATGATGACGAGTAAGCAAAAATCTATCGATAATGGCAATATAGGGCATATCTTTATATTGTCAGTAGATAATCGAGCAATAATTGGTTAAAAGACTTGTTATTGCTCGTGATTTTCTTATAATATCTGCACATTAGTATGTGCACCCTTTTAACAGTTATCTTAATGTGGTCAGTATTCACTTAATTACTTTATATAAATTAAGCAGTTGACCCTAAAAAAAGAGGAAATACCCATGGCAAAGGCCAAGTTTGAACGTCTAAAACCACATGTTAACGTCGGTACCATCGGACACGTTGACCACGGTAAAACAACCCTTACCGCTGCTATCGCAACGGTAGCTGCTATCACCTCTGGTGGCGAAGCCAAAGACTACGCGTCTATTGACTCAGCACCAGAAGAAAAAGCACGTGGCATCACCATCAACACCTCACACGTAGAATATGACACACCATCACGTCACTATGCTCACGTTGACTGCCCAGGTCACGCCGATTATGTTAAAAACATGATTACCGGTGCGGCACAGATGGACGGCGCAATCCTAGTCGTATCTGCAACTGACGGCCCTATGCCACAAACTCGTGAGCACATCCTGCTTTCACGTCAGGTTGGCGTACCGTACATCGTTGTATTCATGAACAAATGTGATGTTGTTGATGACGAAGAATTGTTAGAGCTAGTAGAAATGGAAGTTCGTGAATTATTGAGCGACTATGACTTCCCAGGTGATGACACTCCAATCATCCATGGTTCAGCGACTGAAGCCCTAAAAGGCTCACAAGAAAAATATGGCCAACCAGCTGTTGTAGAACTATTAAACGTTCTTGACACCTACATCCCAGAGCCAGAGCGTGACATCGACAAAGCATTCCTAATGCCAATCGAAGACGTATTCTCAATCTCAGGTCGTGGTACTGTCGTAACTGGCCGTGTTGAATCAGGTATCGTACGCGTTGGCGAAGAAATCGAAATCGTCGGTATCCGTGACACTCAAAAAACCACCTGTACTGGTGTAGAGATGTTCCGTAAACTGCTTGACGAAGGTCGTGCAGGCGAAAACTGTGGCGTACTACTACGTGGTACTAAGCGTGAAGACGTACAACGTGGCCAAGTACTTGCTAAGCCAGGTTCTATCACTCCTCATACCAAGTTTGACGCTGAAGTATATGTATTGTCAAAAGAAGAGGGTGGTCGTCACACACCATTCCTAAACGGCTATCGTCCACAGTTCTACTTCCGTACTACTGACGTAACTGGCGCAATCCAATTACAAGACGGTACTGAAATGGTGATGCCTGGTGATAACGTTGAGATGGGCGTAGAGCTTATCCACCCAATCGCTATGGACAAAGGTCTTCGCTTTGCAATTCGTGAAGGCGGCCGTACTGTAGGCGCTGGTGTTGTTGCTAACGTTCACGTTTAAGTCTTAGCTTACAGAGCAATCTGTAATATTAAGGTAAACGGTTAGTCAAAAGCCGCTCTCTTAACTGAGGGCGGCTTTTTTGTGGGTGTAGATATTGATGACGACCGCTCATAAAAAAGCCATCAAAATGAACGTCGCAAATATGATATAGTCGGTGAAAAGTAATATCGATACAACACGTATTACTGGTGCAAATTTTTCTTGCTTGCTGTGCCTACGCAGACAGAGGCTGCAAAAAATTTACACCAGCAATACGGTAGCGACTTTAAAGTATTTCAACTATATCTCTTGTCAGATTTAATATACTTTTACTATTTTTATATTAATTAACGTATCTAGATAGATTAATATAACGAAATATCGTCTTAAAACTTGCATTATCATTAAAACCTTGTATAATTATCAGCCTTAACACCCCTAGGCGATTGGCTCAATTGGTAGAGCATCGGTCTCCAAAACCGAGGGTTGTAGGTTCGAGTCCTACATCGCCTGCCATCTTCTTATCACATCTTTGTCATACCCCATCATCTCCGAAGTGAGTTCTTTATGAGCAATAATCAAGATAACCTCGAGACTAAGTTATCTGATGCCAAGGCAGTTGCTGGTGGAATGCTGTCTAAAGATAAGCATGTTTCAGCGGGCAATCAAACGACTGCTGTTGAAATTGCTAAGACGGGTTCAGTAAAAGATGTGATTTTGTGGCTATTAGCTGCAGCTGTTTTAATTGGTGCAACGTTAGTTAATCAATATCTACCCGGCTATTGGCAACCTGCTAATGATCTTTGGGTACGTATTGGTATTATCGTTGCTCTTTTTGTATTTGCGCTGTTATGTCTTGCATTGACTAATCAGGGCCGTGCATTTAAAACTTTATTGAAAGACGCTGCTGTAGAACTACGCCGCGTTACTTGGCCTGGCAAAGACGAAACTTTCCAATACACATGGCAAACAATTGTTATGATTGCGGTTGTTGGTTTATTAGTTTGGCTATTAGATAACTTTTTTAATTGGTTCGTTGGTATATTTATTGGTTGATGGCGCGTATTAGCGACTGTTTACCCGAAATTTATTGATAACGACTTACTTACACTGATCAGGAGCGTGATATGCGTTGGTATATTGTCCAAGCATTTTCAGGATATGAAAAGCAAGTACAGCGTTCATTAACTGATCGTATTAACCGTAGTGAATTCGCTGAGTTTTTCGGTGATGTATTGGTGCCTACTGAAGAAGTCGTCGAAATGAAAGACGGCAAAAAACGTAAAAGCGAGCGTAAGTTTTTTCCGGGTTATGTATTGATCCAGATGGAAATGAACGACAATACTTGGCACATCGTAAAAGATTGCCCACGTATTATGGGCTTTATTGGTGGTACACCAGAAACGCCAGCGCCGATTACGGAAGTAGAAGCTGACCGTATTTTAAACCGTTTGAATCAGACTGAAACTGACCCACGTCCTAAGACTCTATTTGAGCCGGGCGAAGAGTTGTTGGTTATCGATGGTCCATTCACTGACTTTAAAGGGTTGGTTGAAAAAGTGGATTATGAGAAGTCTAAATTACATTTAACGGTAAACGTATTTAATCGACCGACTCAGGTTGAGCTTGAGTTTAGTAAAGTTGAGAAGCTAGACTAAACCAGCAAAAAAGTTCATCAACCGGGGAGCTATTAGTCAATTGCCTATGTATATTGATTTGGCGCTATTACCCATTTAGGAGAGAATCATGGCTAAGAAGATTGATGGTTACATCAAACTGCAAGTGCCTGCAGGCAAAGCAAATCCTTCACCACCGATTGGTCCAGCATTGGGTCAAAAAGGCGTGAACATCATGGCGTTCTGTAAAGAATTTAACGCTGCAACCTCAAACCAAGAGCCGGGTCTACCGATTCCTACTGAGATCACTGTATACAGCGATAAGTCTTTTACCTTCATCATGAAGTCACCACCAGCTGCGTATCTACTACGTAAGGCTGCTGGCATTGCTAAAGGTTCTGGTACACCTAATACCGCTAAAGTCGGTAAAGTTGACCGTGCGCAACTAGAAGAAATCGTTAAGACTAAAGATGCAGATTTGACTGCAGCTGATCTTGACGCTGCTATCCGTACCATCGCTGGTACTGCACGTTCAATGGGTATTACCGTGGAGGGTGTATAATGTCTAAGCTAACCAAACGTCAAAAAGAAATCAATAGCCGTATTGAGCACGAAAAACAATACACGATCGAAGAAGCGGTTCAAATCTTAAACGATTTACCACCTCTTAAATTCAAAGAGTCTATTGATATCGCAGTAAACTTGGGCGTTGACCCACGTAAATCTGATCAAGTCGTACGTGGCGCAACCAACTTACCTGCGGGTACTGGTAAAACCAAACGCGTTGCTGTATTCGCTCAAGGCGCTGCTGCTGAAGCCGCTAAAGAAGCTGGTGCTGACATCGTTGGTTTTGAAGACCTAGCAGAATCAATCAAAGCCGGTAACATGGACTTTGATGTCGTTATTGCTGCTCCTGATGCAATGCGTGTTGTTGGTCAACTAGGTACTATCCTAGGCCCACGTGGTCTAATGCCTAACCCTAAAGTCGGTACGGTTACGCCTAACGTTGCTGAAGCGGTTCTTAACGCTAAAGCCGGTCAAGCACAGTATCGTGTAGACAAAGCAGGTATTATCCACACGACTATCGGTCAAGTTGGTTTTACTGCTGAGCAAGTAATCCAGAATGCTGAAGCACTGATTTCAGATTTGAGACGTGCTAAGCCTGCTACTTCTAAAGGTACTTTCATCAAGAAAATTACCTTGTCTAGCACCATGGGTCCTGGTCTAAGTATTGATCCAGTTCCATATCGCACAGCGAAATAATTAAATACCACCTGTTATTCAACGATTTTGAATAACAGGACAAAATATTTTAAAGAATTAGGTCAGCGTAGCAAACGCTATGCTGTCTAAGACCGTAGGTAGAGAGCGGTTTAATGGAATGGATGATGACTCTTGTAGATCATGATTTATCACATTGAGCTGCTGTTGTTAATCGATGACAGATGAAAATCTTAATTGTCCTACGCAGACGGTGGCCCACCCAGTTGTTGATAAGAGCCGATAGGGCAACCTATCACTTGATGTCATTCTGATAACGGTGCCGTAATCAGTCGTTATAAGTAAATTAAATTTGCTGATAACGTGTCGTATCAAGTCAGTCTAAGCGAGTGTTTTAATTATTGATAACTGAGGCTTAAAAGCTTAGGTTTTAAATGATTAAATGCTCAGCTGATTGATAAGATTAAAGGAGTCAACTTATGGCATTAACGCTAGAGCAAAAACAACAAGTTGTGGCTGAAGTGTCTGAAGTTGCTGCTAATGCTTACTCAGCAGTAGCTGCCGAATATCATGGTATTGGTGTTGCAAAGCTTACTAAGCTGCGCGAACAAGCCCGTGAAAAAGGCGTCGTTTTGAAAGTGGTAAAAAATACCCTAGCAAAACGTGCGTTTGAAGGCACTAAGTTTGAGAGCATGTCAGACCGTATGACTGGTCCATTACTTTTGGCTTTCTCTATGGAAGATTTGGGATCTGCTGCTCGAGTCGTTTTCGACTTCAGTAAAGATAACAAAGCTTTAGAGACCAAATTGGTATCAGTTGGTGGTGTTGTTTATGGTCCAGAAGAGCTAGAGCGCGTATCGAAGCTACCAACTCGCGACGAAGCAATCTCTATCTTGATGGCTACTATGAATGCACCAGTGACCAAGCTTGTCCAGACTATGAACGCAGTTCCTGGCAAGTTAGTTCGCACTGTTGCAGCAATCAAAGACGCAAAAGAAGCTGCTTAATTGCTTGTTTTAACGTAACTTTGACATCGCCGATTGCACTTTATTGTCAACACTATTTGAACATTTGGCAAGCAATCCAAGCGATATTAAAATCAATTAATTTTTATCAGATAACGGAGAGTTCTCATGGCACTATCTAAAGATGACGTGTTAAACGCAATCGCTGAAATGTCAGTAATGGATATCGTTGAATTAATCAGCGCTATGGAAGAAAAATTCGGCGTAACAGCTGCTGTTGCTGCTGCACCTGCTGCTGCTGGTCCTGCTGCTGCTGCTGCTGAAGAAAAAGACGAGTTTGACGTAGTTCTTGCCAGCTTTGGCGAGAAGAAAGTTGGCGTAATTAAAGCCGTACGTGAAGCTACTGGTCTTGGCCTGAAAGAAGCGAAAGATTTGGTTGAAAGCGCTCCAGCTTCAATCAAAGAAGGCGTTAACAAAGCTGAAGCTGAAGAGTTGAAAAAGAAACTTGAAGAAGCTGGTGCAACTGTTGAACTAAAATAGTTTAACGGTAGTACGAAAAAAAAGCTGGTAATGCCTTGCATTGCCGGCTTTTTTTTACTATAATTACTAGCTTGACCTTTTGTGTCTGCCAACAGTCGTAAGCAACAACACGGTGGATACCCATCAAAAGGACAGACGATATACATGCAAGCACACTTAGTAGTTATTGAAACCAGATAATATGGCTAAACGTCAGTAGATGTTTGGCATTTTTTTGTGTCTGCACGTTTTTCTATTAACTCTATCGCTTATAATGACTTTAAATATTATTATTTCTAAGATTTATAGTTGTCCTATTTATTACTAATCAAAAACTGTTGAATAAGCTCTCTAGCGTGGCGTTACTGTCAGTATATAGGCTCGTAGACGGTAGATATCAGTGACGATATTGATTTTGGTAGCAGCCAGTTTGGATGTTAAATCGTTTATAGACCATGCTAATAGTATTTATATTTAGGCAAGATAACTGTCGTTTAAGCGTTAAGAGTGACATATTGCCAACACTTTAAGATTGAATTTTTCGCTCTAGGCAGTCATATAGGCTGACTTAAATCACGATAACAAGATTGAATTAAATGATAGGTGCTAAGCAGGCACTGATTAGCAAGCACTGATTAGCAAAGCAGTTATTGATATAAAGATTAAACCTTGAATACCCGTTTTATATTATCGTTTACGTCGCTTAGTTTGCATAGTATTTATGCACACCAGCCACGATTTTCATTTGTTTCCACGTTTACTGTAAGGACTCTCGATGGCATATTCTTATACTGAAAAAAAGCGTATTCGCAAAAGTTTTGCTGAATTGCCTACTGTGATGGACATTCCCTATTTGTTGTCTATCCAAGTAGATTCTTATGAGCAATTTTTGCAAGAGCATAAAAAGCCAAAAGCTCGTGAGAATACTGGCTTGCAAGCTGCATACTCTTCTATTTTTCCAATTGAGAGTCACTCTGGTAATGCAGAGCTACAATTCGTTGAATACTATTTAGGTACGCCTGAATTTGATGAGCGTGAGTGTATCTTACGTGGTTCGACGTTTGCTGCGCCTATGCGTGTCAAAATTCGCTTAATCATCAAAGACAAAGATAGCAAAGATAAAGACAGCAAAGCGGCTATTAAAGATATCCGTGAGCAAAGCGTTTATATGGGCGAGATGCCACTTATGACCGCTAACGGTACCTTTATTATCAATGGTACTGAGCGTGTTATCGTCTCTCAGCTTCATCGTTCACCTGGTGTGTTCTTTGACCATGATAAAGGTAAGTCGCACTCAAGTGGTAAAGTTCTATATAACGCTCGTATCATTCCTTACCGTGGTTCATGGCTTGACTTTGAATTCGATGCTAAAGACTTAGTTTTTGCTCGTATTGATCGTCGTCGTAAGCTATTGGCATCTATTATTCTGCGCGCTTTAGGCTTAAGCACTTCTGAGATCTTAGATTTATTCTTTGATAAAGTGAAGGTTTATAAAGGTGAAGAGCAGTTCGAGATTGATCTGGTTGCTGATCGCTTACGTGGTGAGATGGCACAGTTCGATATCGTTACTCCTGAAGGCGACGTAGTTGTTGAGCAGGGAAAACGTATTAATGCTCGCCGTATCCGTCAGCTTGAAGAAGCGGGTATGACGAAAATCTCGATTCCTGATGAATACTTATATGAGCGTATTTTAGCAGAAGACATCATCGTTAATGATGAAGTTATCGCTCGTGCTAACACGCTGATTGACCATGAATTATTGGTTAAACTAAGTGCATTTGAAGCCAGTGAATCTATTAAAGAATTCAGTATTCTGTTCACTAATGATATCGATCAGGGCAGTTATATTGCTGATACGCTACGTGCAGATAGCACGTCAAGCCGTGAAGAAGCTTTGATTGAGATTTATAAAGTCATGCGCCCAGGTGAGCCACCAACGGTTGAGACTGCTGAGAAACTTTTTGACAGCATGTTCTTTAACGCGGATCGTTATGACTTATCGAATGTCGGTCGTATGAAGTTTAACCGTCGTTTAGGTCTTGATTTTGTAGATACGGATGACGCTGATATTCAGCGTGAACGTAGCGTATTGACCAATGCCGACATCGTTAACGTATTAAAAGAGCTGATCGAGATTCGTAATGGTCGCGGTGAAGTTGATGATATTGACCATTTAGGTAACCGCCGTATTCGTTCGGTCGGCGAGATGGCAGAAAACCAATTCCGTGTCGGTCTAGTACGTGTTGAGCGTGCGGTTAAAGAGCGTTTAAGCTCAGCAGAATCTGATAATTTATCGCCACAAGATTTGATTAATTCAAAACCTGTTGCGGCAGCGGTTAAAGAATTCTTTGGCTCAAGCCAGTTATCACAGTTTATGGATCAGAATAATCCATTGTCTGAAGTGACGCATAAACGTCGTGTTTCAGCGTTAGGACCCGGTGGTCTGACCCGTGAACGTGCAGGCTTTGAAGTACGTGACGTACATGATACGCATTATGGTCGCGTATGTCCGATTGAAACTCCTGAAGGTCCAAACATTGGTTTGATTAACTCATTAGCAACTTTTGCTAAAACTAATAGCTTCGGCTTCTTAGAGACGCCTTATCGTCGTGTGGTAGATGGTAAAGTCACGGATGTTATTGAATATCTATCAGCAATTGAAGAAGTAGGTACGGTCATTGCACAGGCTGATTCACCAGTGACCGCCGATGGCGCGTTATCTGATGAGATGGTCAGTGTGCGTAGTTATGGTGAATTCGTCCGCATGCCGCCAGAAAAAGTGACACATATGGATGTGTCGCCAAGTCAGGTAGTATCGGTCGCAGCTGGTTTGATTCCATTCCTAGAGCATGATGATGCTAACCGTGCCTTGATGGGCTCGAACATGCAGCGTCAGGCGGTTCCTACGCTACGTGCTGATAAGCCGTTAGTAGGTACGGGTATGGAACGTCACGTTGCGCGTGACTCAGGTGTTTGTGTGATCGCTAAGCGTGGCGGCGTGATCGAAGATGTTGATGCGTCGCGTATTGTCGTTCGTGTTAATGAAGCAGAGATGATTGCTGGTGAAGCCGGTATTGATATCTATAACTTAGTTAAATACACACGTTCGAACCAAAACACTTGTATCAACCAACGTATTATCGTTAACCAAGGCGATGAAATTGCTTTCGGTGATATCTTGGCTGATGGTCCATCAACGGATCTTGGTGAGTTAGCATTAGGTCAGAACATCCGCATCGCATTTATGCCGTGGAATGGTTACAACTTCGAAGATTCAATCTTGTTATCTGAAAAAGTCGTGAAAGAAGATCGTTTCACGACCATTCATATTCAAGAATTGACCTGTGTGGCGCGTGATACCAAGCTAGGTACTGAAGAGATCACTGCTGATATTCCAAACGTTGGTGAAGCAGCTCTATCAAGTCTTGATGAAGCCGGTATTGTTTATATTGGTGCTGAAGTTGACGCTGGTGATATCCTAGTTGGTAAAGTGACACCAAAAGGTGAGACGCAACTAACGCCAGAAGAGAAATTGCTCCGGGCTATCTTTGGTGAAAAAGCCGCTGATGTGAAAGACACGTCGTTACGTGTTCCAACATCAAGCAAAGGTACGGTTATTGACGTACAAGTCTTTACCCGTGACGGTGTTGAAAAAGATGCGCGTGCAAGAGCGATTGAAAAATCACAGCTTGATAGCTATCGTAAAGATTTAAAAGAAGAGCTCCGCATCTTTGAAGAAGCAGCTCGTGGTCGTATTGGTAATCTTTTAGATGGTCAAAAAGTCAGTGGTGGTTCTGGTCTAAAAGCCGGTACAATCATGGCATTGGCTGATATGAAAGATATGAGCCTTGAGACTTTGCTTGATATCCAGCCAGTTGAAGAAGAAATCTCTGAGCGTCTAACGCAAATCGCAGAGTACTTAGTTGATAAGCAAAAAGATATCGATGTGAAGTTTGCTGAGAAAAAACGCAAACTGACGGCAGGTGATGATTTACAACATGGCGTACAAAAAATCGTTAAGGTCTATCTAGCGGTTAAGCGTCGTATCCAGCCTGGTGATAAAATGGCGGGTCGTCATGGTAACAAAGGTGTGGTATCACGTATTATGCCAGTTGAAGACATGCCGTATGATGAGCATGGCAATACTGTCGACATCGTATTGAACCCGCTTGGTGTTCCATCACGTATGAACATTGGTCAGGTTCTTGAGACGCATTTGGGTATGGCAGCAAAAGGCTTGGGCGAAAAAATTGATGGCATGCTCAAATCGCAAGCAGCAATCAAAGATTTGCGTGAGTTCTTAGATAAAATCTATAACCAAGTGGGCGGCGAGCAAGTCGATCTTGATAGCTTAACTGATGATGACATCATGGCGCTAGCAGATAACTTGCGTGCTGGTGTGCCAATGGGTACGGCAGTATTCGATGGTGCAAAAGAAAGCCAAGTTAAAGATTTGCTAGAGCTTGCTGGTATGGATCGTGATGGTCAGCAGACGTTATATGATGGTCGTACGGGTCAGAAGTTTGACCGTAAAGTGACGGTTGGCTACATGTATATGCTGAAATTGAACCATTTAGTCGATGACAAAATGCATGCGCGTTCAACTGGTTCATACTCACTAGTGACGCAGCAGCCTCTAGGTGGTAAAGCTCAGTTTGGTGGTCAGCGCTTTGGTGAGATGGAAGTATGGGCACTAGAAGCTTATGGCGCGACTTATACCTTGCAAGAGATGCTGACTGTGAAGTCGGATGACGTTGAAGGCCGTACGCGTATGTACAAAAACATCGTCGATGGTGAGCAATATATGGATCCAGGTATGCCTGAATCGTTTAACGTGTTGACCAAAGAAATCAAATCACTGGGTATTAATATTGAGTTAAAACAAACCCATTAAGCATCGCTGACTGAAGCTGCTTTTAACCCAGTTTCAGTTAATTATTATCCTTAATGGTCAACCTAAAGGCAGTATGCTCATTGCTGCTGCTTTTAGTGATTTGTCTCAACCCTATTCATTGCCTTCATTCATCGTGGCCGCGCTCATAATACGCTGTCAGATGATTATAAAGATAACGGAGAAGCAACTTGAAAGATTTACTCGATATCATGCAAAGCCCTACCAGCAATGGTAACCATGAGTTTGATAGCATCCAAATTACCTTGGCATCGCCTGACGTTATTAAGTCGTGGTCGCATGGTGAAGTAAAAAAACCTGAAACCATTAACTATCGTACGTTCAAACCTGAACGTGATGGTCTTTTTTGTGCCAAAATTTTTGGTCCAGTAAAAGATTTTGAATGTTTATGTGGTAAATATAAGCGCCGTAAATTCCAAGGCGTTATATGCGAAAAATGTGGCGTTGAAGTTACCACGGCTAAAGTTCGCCGCGATCGCATGGGTCATATTGACCTAGCGAGCCCTGTTGCGCATATTTGGTTCTTAAAATCATTACCAAGCCGCATCGGTCTATTGCTAGATATGACGCTTCGTGATATCGAACGCGTATTGTATTTTGAAAGCTATATCGTGACTGAGCCAGGGTTGACTTCTTTAGAGAAGTATCAACTGCTTGATGATGAAGATTATTATAAAGCGCTTGAAGAATTCGGTGATGAATTCACGGCCAAGATGGGTGCTGAAGCGGTTCAAGACCTTTTAAAAGATATCGACTTAGATTTAGAGATTGATGAGTTACGTGAAGCGATTCCGCAAACTGGTTCTGAAACCAAGCTTAAAAAGATGTCTAAGCGTCTTAAATTATTAGAAGCTTTCCGTAATTCTAATAATAAGCCTGAGTGGATGGTAATGAATATCTTACCAGTACTACCACCAGATTTGCGTCCTCTAGTACCACTTGAAGGCGGTCGTTTTGCGACATCAGATCTTAACGATTTATATCGCCGCGTTATTAACCGTAATAATCGTCTAAAGCGTCTGCTTGAGCTAAGCGCTCCTGATATCATCGTACGTAACGAAAAACGTATGTTGCAAGAATCAGTAGATGCATTGTTAGACAACGGTCGCCGCGGTCGTGCGATTACTGGTAGTAACAAGCGTCCATTGAAATCTTTGGCTGATATGATCAAAGGTAAGCAAGGTCGTTTCCGTCAAAACTTACTAGGTAAACGTGTTGATTATTCTGGTCGTTCGGTGATCGTTGTTGGTCCAACCTTACGTCTACATCAGTGTGGTCTACCGAAGAAAATGGCACTTGAATTGTTCAAGCCATTTACATATAACAAATTATTGTCTCATGGCTTGGCGACGACGATTAAAGCTGCCAAAAAAATGGTAGAGCGTGAAGAGCCACAAGTGTGGGATATGCTGGCCATGGTTATCCGTGAGCATCCAGTGCTGCTTAACCGTGCGCCAACGCTTCACCGTTTGGGTCTACAAGCATTTGAGCCAGTACTAATCGAAGGTAAAGCGATTCAGCTTCACCCTCTAGTTTGTACCGCATTCAACGCTGACTTTGATGGTGACCAAATGGCGGTACACGTGCCATTGACACTAGAAGCACAGCTTGAATCACGTGCACTTATGATGTCGACCAACAATATCTTGTCTCCTGCTAACGGTGAGCCAATCATCGTACCATCACAAGATGTGGTATTGGGCTTGTATTACATCAGCCGCTCGTCAGTGAATGCCAAAGGCGAGGGCATGATTTTTGCCACCGTTAATGAAGCATTGCGTGCGATTGGTTCAAACGATTTACATGTTAACGCCAAGATTAAAGTGCGTGTGACTGAAACGCATATTGATGATGACGGCAATCGTACTAAAGAGACGAGTATCAAAGATACCGTTGCTGGTCGCTTGTTAATCTGGAACATCATGCCTGTTGGTATGTCGTTTGATGAATGTAATGAAGAGATGACGAAGAAGAATATCTCTAAATTGATCAACTCTTGCTACCGTAAAGTGGGTGTTAAAGAAAGTGTTATGTTTGCTGACCAATTGATGTATCTTGGTTTTGCACAAGCAACACTGTCTGGTGTGTCTATCGGTATCGATGACATGGTCATTCCACCACTGAAAAAGCAAATCATCGAAGTGGCAGAAGCAGAAGTGCGCGAGATTGAAGATCAATTTGAGCAAGGCTTTGTAACGGCTGGTGAGCGTTATAATAAAGTGGTTGATATCTGGTCACGTACCAATGACAAAGTCGCCAAAGCGATGATGGACAACTTAGCGACTGATAAAATTATCAACGCTAAGGGTGAAGAAGAAGAGCAGAAGTCATTTAACTCTATCTTTATCATGTCAGATTCTGGTGCTCGTGGTAGTGCCGCACAGATTCGTCAGCTCGCTGGTATGCGTGGTTTGATGGCTAAGCCAGATGGCTCAATCATTGAGACACCGATTAAGGCTAACTTCCGTGAAGGTTTGACCGTACTGCAGTACTTTATCTCAACGCATGGTGCGCGTAAAGGTCTTGCGGATACGGCACTAAAAACCGCTAACTCAGGTTACTTGACGCGTCGTTTGGTTGACGTGGCACAAGATTTGGTTATTACCAGTGATGATTGTGGTACTGAGCAAGGCTTGCTCATGAAGCCACATATTCAAGGCGGTGAAATCATTGAGAAGTTGGGCGAGCTAGTACTAGGTCGTGTAACGGCACGTGATGTTACTTATAACGATGATGCTGAAAAAATCTTGATTCCAGCTGGTACTTTAATCGATGAGCATTGGGTTAAGGTGCTAGACAATAACGCAATCGATGATATTTGGGCACGTTCAGTGATTACCTGTGAGATCGAACATGGTGTTTGTTCACAGTGTTATGGTCGTGACCTTGCTCGTGGTCATAAAGTGAATATCGGCGAGTCAGTCGGTGTTATGGCAGCGCAGTCTATCGGTGAGCCTGGTACTCAGTTGACCATGCGTACTTTCCACGTTGGTGGCGCAGCAAGTTCTGCTTCTGTGGACAACAGCATTTCAGTTCGTAGTGCTGGTCAAGCGCATTTTGAAAACATGAAAACTGTACAGCACACTGATGGTCACTTGGTTATCGTATCACGTTCAGCTGAAATCGCCTTGACCGATGAACTTGGTCGTGAGCGTGAGCGTTATAAAGTACCTTATGGTTCAAGCGTCCTCATAAAAGACGAAGAGCAGGTTGAAGGCGGTCAAACCATCGCTAAGTGGGATCCACACACGCATCCTATTATCACAGAATTCGCGGGTACAGCACGTTTCAGTGAAATCACTGATGGCTTAACTGCTACAGTAAAAGTTGATGACGCGACTGGTATGAGCTCGTTTGAGATTCTAGCGACTCGTGACCGTTCAAGCTCAGCAAAAGACTTGCGTCCTGCGATTATCTTGAACACCGACGAAGGTAAAGAAGTGATTTACTTCTTACCCGCTGAAACCATCATTCGCGTCAGCGACGGTGAAAAAGTAGCAGCCGGTTCGATTCTAGGTCGTGTACCACAAGCATCTTCAGGTACCAAAGATATTACCGGTGGTCTGCCACGTGTAGCCGATTTATTCGAAGCTCGTCGTCCAAAAGATCACGCTATCATGGCAGAAATGAGCGGTGTCGTTAGCTTTGGTAAAGAAACCAAAGGTAAAAACCGCTTTATCATTACTAATGAAGATGGCGAGATTCATGAAGAGCTGATCCCGAAATGGCGTCAAATTAACGTCTTTGAAAACGAGACAGTTGCCCGTGGTGAGGTTATTGCTGATGGTCCACAAAATCCGCATGATATCTTACGTCTAAAAGGACAAACCGCGCTTGCTGATTATATCGTCAACGAAGTACAGGACGTTTATCGTCTGCAGGGCGTAAAAATCAACGATAAGCACATCGAAGTCATTATTCGTCAGATGTTGCGTAAAGTTGAGATTACGGATGGCGGTGATTCAAATCACTTTAAAGGCGATCAGGTAGAATATGCTGATATCAAAGCATTGAATGCTAAGCTGGAAGCGGAAGATAAATTCCCAGTTCAGTTTGAGCGTCAATTACTTGGTATCACCAAAGCAAGCTTGGCAACGGAAAGCTTCATCTCAGCCGCATCGTTCCAGGAAACCACACGTGTCCTAACGGCTGCTGCGGTTACTGGTAAAGTGGATGAGCTACGTGGTCTGAAAGAAAACGTGGTGGTTGGTCGCTTAATCCCTGCTGGTACGGGTCTTGCTTATCATAAAGCTCGTAAAGAAAAAGCGGAGCAAAAACTGCAGGATAAAGACTTAAATGCAGCGTTTGATATGTCAGCGACTACTGACAGTAAAGACTTTGCAAGTTTCGATGAAGCGTTTGCTCAAGAGCTGAATCAAGGTAATCATTAATTTAAATAACGTTCAGTTATTTGCATAAACAAAAAAGCCAGCCATGTTGCTGGCTTTTTTTGGTCTTAAAAAAGTTAAAGATAAAGCATTGTTTTCTTGGGATATGACAGTATAAAATATAGTCGGTGAAAAGTAATATCGATACAACACGTACTACTGGTGCAAATTTTTCTTGCTTGCTGTGCCTACGCAGACAGAGGCTGCAAAAAATTTACACCAGCAATACGGTAGCGACTTTAAAGTATTTCAACTATAGTACACTGCCATAATAGCCTTTACTTAAACAGGTACAGCTTTCGGGTGAAGCCTTCATAATTTATTGTTATCATTAATATTAACCAAAAAGGATAGGCACATGGCAGATAAAACTCGCGTTGCCAAATACCAAGCTGACCGTACCAATCAAAAGCTATATTTTTGTCGCCTTGCCTGTCAAGCCGCTGCAAATACAACTGACAAACAGCTATATCAAGCGCATTGTGAGACCGCTATTTTTCATTTATACGGTACGTTTTTAGCTTTTTTACAAGAGCTGGGTCATTTTTATAATATAACGCTGACGACGCCGACGTTGCTAGATATTGAAGAGGCACTCAGCGAGCGTACGCAAGTATCACCTGAAATACAGCGATTACAGCAGTTACAACAGCAGGGGTTTTTAGCAGATATAGAACATGCATATCACCGTTGTTTATATGCCGTGGTATCTGATCATATAGTTGATAAAACAGCATCAAATGACAAGACGGAAGGAACAGTAGAGTTGCCCGACTTGATTGTAAATGTCGTGACACTGTCGAATCAATGGTTGCCAGATGATGCGACTATACGTGAATGGCGCCAGCAGTTTTTGGAGCTGATTGAACAGCTACGTGCTGGTATGGTAGAGTTTTAGTCCTGATGGCTTAGATATAGTTGAAATACTCTAAAAACGCTACGGTACTGCAGGTGTAAATTTTTTGCAGCCTCTGTCTGCGTAGGCACAGCAAGCAAGAAAAATTTGCACCAGTAGTACGTGTTGTATCGATATTACTTTTCACCGACTATATGTATTATTTTCAAAGCTTCATTATGAATGTCTAGTGATTTTATGATTAACTGCTGCCCTTAAGCTGAGCAAGGTATAAGATTACATGCAACTGAAATATGTCCCATAAAAAAGGCTGGCTCAGTGTTTACTGAACCAGCCTTTTTTTAAACGTATCAATATATTAAGCAGCCGCTATAAACAGTCTATTACTCAGGCATCGCTGGCATACGCTCTACAGGCTTGACTACTAATGGTTTTGGTTGCTGCGCTGGGCTATTAATAATACCGTTATTAGTAGGTTTAGCTACGGTCGTACCTTCCGGCGTTTCAACAGGTTTTGGAGTAGGTGGCTGGCGCTTTTGAATAGATGTCTTGACCGGTTTTTCCGATTTGCCTACATCAGTATCTTCGCCATCAAGTTCAGTGACCCCTTTATCCATCATCTCTATAATGCTTTGCTTTTTGGATTTGGCACGGTTATTAATAGAGACCCATTGGCTAGGCGTGTCTTTGAGCTGGGCTTTCATAAAATCCATCCAAACAGGTAATGCTGCCACACCACCATATTCGCGACGACCCATGGTTGATGGTTGGTCAAACCCCATCCAGACGACGGTAGCATTGGTAGGGTGGAAGCCTGCAAACCAAGCATCTTTTGCTTCATTGGTGGTCCCTGTCTTGCCGCCAATATCATCACGTCCCAAAGATCTGGCTTTTACCGCAGTTCCACGCTGTATCACATCACGTAAAATATCTGCCATCTCATAAGCTACTTTAGGCGTTAAAATACGTGGTGCTTGTTCGGCGCGCACGTACTGTACGACCGGTGCTTTTAAACGATCCGATTCTGGGCTGGCATCATAGATGCTCAAGTCTGTCTTTTTACTGTCTTTGGTAGTGGTGCTGTCTACCTTATCAGCCTCTATTTTTGCATCATACTCTTCGGTCAGTTTTTTATTGACATCGTTGAGCTGCTCATTGAAACATAGGGCACAAGCTTGCTGAGGATTGGCTTGAAATAAAAGCTTGTTATTATAATTATAAATTTGTTCGATAAAATAAGGCTGAATGCGATGCCCACCATTGGCAAAGGTGGCGTAAGCGGTTGCCATTTGTAATGGGGTTGCTTGACCTGTGCCCAATGCTAAAGACAAAGTAGTTGGCAGTTTTTCTTTATCAAGACCAAATTCATCTAATAAGTTGCGAGCATCAGAGACACCAATTGCTTGCAGCAAGCGAATAGACACTAAGTTACGTGATAAATAAAGTCCGCGGCTTAACGTAATATCACCTAAGAAGCGACCATCGGAATTTTTCGGCTTCCAGTCACCTACTTGAAGGGGGCGATCGGAGACTATACTGTCTGGACGATAGCCTTTTTCTAAAGCGGCGGTATAGACAAGAGGTTTAATGGTGGATCCCGTTTGACGCCAGCCCTGCAGAGCACGGTTGAATTTACTATGATTAAAATCAAAGCCACCGACCAAGGCGCGAACGCCGCCGGTATCAGGATTTAGAGAAACCAAACTACCTTGTACTTCAGGTATTTGACCAAGCTGCCAACCACCACTAGCAGTAGGTATCAGGCGAATAATATCGTTCTTACTCACTATTTGGCTGGCATTACTTGGAAAATAACCGATACGATCAGCAGAGATATATTTGCGTGCCCAGCGCATGCCAGACCAATTGACGGTCACGCTTTTTCCTGAAAGCATAGTTGCCTCAAAACTACTGGTATTCACTTTAGTCACTTTGGCAGGCGACATATTGCTGTAGCGCCTGAAATTCTCTAGCGGTTCGTCATTTGCTTCGGCGCCGCGCCAGCCATGGCGATGCTCGTAAGCGACCAAGCCAGATGACACTGCCTTTTCTGCATCTATTTGTGCTTGACTATCAACCGTCAAGTGTACACGCCAGCCGCCATGCATGACTTGCTCACCATAGCGCTCAACCAAAGCCGCGCGCGTCATTTCCGCTAAATACGGCATATTAACATCCAGCTTTTCTTGATAAAGCTGGACACCAATGGGCGCGTTAATAGCTTCGTCATGTTGGGCTTTATCGATATAGCCCAATTCGTGCATGCGACCAATGATCCAGTTACGGCGCGTGAGCGCACGACTTGGATTGGCAACAGGATTGTATTTAGAAGGGGCTTTAGGCAAACCTGCCAGCATTGCCATCTCTGCAATGGTGAGATTCTCTAGTGATTTACTGTAGTATTTTTTGGCAGCAGCGCGAATACCATAAGCACCTTCGCCTAAGTATATTTTATTGACATAAAGGGTAAGGATGTCGTTTTTACTCAGCTCGTCTTCAATTTTACGGGCTAAAAACAATTCCGTTAGTTTACGGTTTAATGTGCGATCTGAGCTTAAAAAATAGTTTTTGGCGACCTGCATGGTGATGGTTGAACCACCTGTTTGGCTTTCATCATCCGTCACCACTTCGGTAACCGCGCGCCCTAATCCTTTAATACTAATACCACTGTGCTGAAAAAACGAAGAGTCTTCTGCTGCTAAAAAAGCATGGGTCAAATCTTCTGGTATTTCTTCAAAGGTAATAGGTAATGATAAACGGTTCCCATATTGCCCAATCAATTTGTCATCACTACTATATATCTGTAATGGCATCTCTAAATTTGCCGTCTTAATCTCTTGCGTACTTGGCAACGTTGGCGATAAATACATCGCCATACCATAGAACCCAATAGGGACAGCAAGCGCCAATACGACCGCCAATGCTAGACAGGCAATGAAAAGCCCCACCAAAAAGTGAATGAGACGAACGGTAGCATTTTTTTTGGTCATAGTCAGACTTATCGATTAAGGTTTGCAACAGATAAAAAACATTATACCTTGAACAAAATAGCCAAGTAATAATAAATGTGTAAGTTAGTCTTTACTGCACATTTAAATGCTTGAATCTATCTATTAAGTAAAGTATCGTACTAAATTATTACAAATAACTATCATATTGTACATTTAATATAAGGTATAGAGTTTGTGAGGCTATTTACTTCTAAGAGTCGATATTTGATTGGCGTGGATATTGGTACCACCTCAGTCAAGCTGGTTGACATACAGCGCCAACAAGGCGTTTTCCACCTAAGATCTTATGGTACTGAAATATTATCTGAAGGCATAGTCATTGATAAACTCATTGTAGACACTGAAGCGGTAGGTAATACTATAGCAGGCTTGGCTCGACGTTGCCAAGCGGTGGGCAGTAGTGCTGCCACTGCAGTCTCAGGGTCCGCGGTGATTACCAAAATCATCGATATGGATATGGTGCTAAATGACGTGGAGCGTGAAGCTCAGATTCGCTTGGATGCGGACCAATACATACCTTATCCGCTAGATGATGTCAATTTGGACTTTGAGGTATTGGGTCCGTCGCTTATAAATGACGATATGGTGCAAGTGTTACTTGCTGCCTCTCGCTCAGAAAACGTCGATCAAAGGGTTGATGCCTTGACATTCGGTGGTCTGCAAACCAAAGTGATGGATATTGAGTCTCATGCCATTGAGCGTGCTTTTGGCTTGATGGTAGACAGTCTGCCAAACTTGCCAGAGTTGGTGGCGTTGGTCGATATCGGACACAATCAAACAACTTTATATGTCGCCAAAAATGGCGAATTCATCTATAGCCGTGAGCAGCTATTTGGTGGTAGCCAGCTGACGGAAGCCATCCAAAACCGCTATGGTTTGTCTGCTGAAGAAGCTTCTATTAGTCAGCGCGAGCATGCCTTACCTGAAGATTACTATCCCGATGTCTTAACGCCATTTATAGAAAATACCATTCAACAAATCACTCGCTCTTTACAGTTTTATTTTTCTTCAAGTCAATATAGTAGTATCGACCATGTGGTCCTTGCTGGTGGTAGCAGCGCCATAGCAGGTCTTGCTGGTATGGCGCAGCAAAGATTGGGCGTGCCTGTGAGTATTGCAAATCCGTTCATTAATATGACCATCGCTCCGCATATCGATCATGAGCAACTAGCGATTGATGCACCCAGTTTAATGGCCGCTTGCGGTCTGGCGTTAAGGAGCTTTGACTAATGGCTCGTATTAACCTACTGCCTTGGCGGCAAGAAGAGCGTGCCCGCCGTAATAAAGAGTTTATCACCTTGGTGGTGGCAGTGACGCTGCTGTCTCTGCTGGTGGCATTTGCGACTTGGAGTTATTTTAATAATGAACTTGATGAGCAATTAGCTGCCAATGCGCTAATAGAACAAGAAAACGCTCGCTTAGATAAGGCGTTGGTCGAGATTGATAGCTTAGAGCAGCGCCGTGAAGATATTATCTCACGTATGCAGGTTATTCAAGACCTGCAAGGTCGACGTCCTGTACCTGTACGTTTATGGGATGATCTTGCTAAAGCCATTCCGCCAGCGCTTTATTTAAATAACTTAAAGCGTGAAGGGGATGTGCTGACGTTGACAGGTCTTGCTGACAATCCAAACGTTGTATCGAGCTTGATTCGTAATCTTGATAACAGTAAATGGATGGGCAACTCAGCCGTTAGTAATATTCAGCAAAACATTACGGCTTATCAAGCCGCGCCGGTCTTAGAAAATACGGTCACTACGCCTGGTGAACAGCAGCGTCCTATTTATCCTGAAGACAGCTATGTACAGTTTGTGATCACGACCAAAGTACAGTCTGCAACGGCCGTTCCTGTAGAAGGTGTTGATGGCGCTGTTGGACTTGGAGGTGAGTTATGAAACTGACCCGTAAAAAAACCCGCATTAAAATTAAAAAGACGGCGATAAAGCCAAAAAAACAGTTTGATTTAAATGAATTTCGCCGCAGTTTTGAGTCATTGGATTCTGAAAACTACGGCAGTTGGCCGCTTCCTGTAAAAGTAACCATCATTGGATTCATTATTGCGATGATTGCAGTGTTGTCCTGGGCGCTACCGATTAGTAGTAAAATCGATGAAATTACAGCAGCAGAAAGCCAACAACAAACGTTGCTTGATAGCTACCGTGAAAAAGAATCACGCGCGCGCCATCTACAAGCTTATCAAGCACAAGTGCTCCAAATGGAAGCGGAGTTTAAGGCTTTACTTGACCAGCTACCAAAAGATACGCGCGTATCAGAATTGGTTGAGGGTATCAATATGACGGGCGTGGGCAGTAATATACGTTTTCAGGACATATCCGTTGAGCCTGAAATTGAAAACGAATTCTTTATTGAGCAGCCTATTCGTATCGCAGCGTTGGGCGACTATCATCAGTTTGGTAGCTTTATCAGTGGTTTGGCGGCTTTACCAAGGATTATCACCATGCACGATTTTGAAGTCAGTAATCCGCAGCCAACCTTAGATGTTTTACCCGAGCTGAATTTGGTGTTGCAAACTAAAACCTATCGCTCAAAAGAAGCAGACCCTGAAGGTGATGCAGCGGCTGCTGAAGCTGCGCCCACTGCTGCTGCAGGAGGCAACTGATGACTAGCCAAAAACTGCCTAAGTTAAGGTTATTGCTATTAAGTGCTGCTGTTTTATTTATGACGGGTTGTACGGATCGTATCGGCTTAGCAGAACAAGCAATGGCTGATATCCGTAACCAGCCTGCGCAGCCGATTGAGCCACCGCCTAAGGCTGAGCTGATAGAAGATTTTGTCTATAGCGCCAGTGCGCAGCGTAGTCCATTTTTGCCACCGAGTTTAGTTAACGTACAAGGTCCGACCACCTTTATTGATGGGGTACGCCCTGATATAACTCGAGTCAAAGAGCCACTTGAACAGTACGAGCTGACGCAACTGGTCTTTCGCGGTGTGGTTATCTCACCTGAAGGTCAACAGTATGCTTTAGTACAGCGTCCGGATGGTTCGGTTGCCAGTGTTAGAGTGGGTAGTTAT
Organism: Psychrobacter arcticus 273-4; assembly: GCF_000012305.1. Classification (NCBI taxonomy): domain Bacteria; kingdom Pseudomonadati; phylum Pseudomonadota; class Gammaproteobacteria; order Moraxellales; family Moraxellaceae; genus Psychrobacter; species Psychrobacter arcticus. Next base: position 2,317,941 of record NC_007204.1, on the reverse strand, counting down.
CTTGGATTGAATGACGGTCGTATTGTTGAAATCACGCCGACGCAGATTAATTTGATTGAAATTGTGCCAGACAGTCGTGCTGGGTTTGTTGAAAAACCCCAATCACTGGTGTCTCCTATAAGCTAAGTCGGCAGATTTTTTGAGGAATAAATAATGACAGTACGCAATAACAAGGTAATGATGATGAGCAACCGCGTATCTTCTGCTTTTGCCATCTCGGCATTGGCAATGAGTATGGTAGCCGTAAGTAGCAGTGCCTATGCCGAGCAGCGCATCAACAATGTCTCTGTGATTCAGACTGCGCCAGCCGTAACCCAAATGCGTTTGGGATTTTCAGGTGCGCCAGTATTACCAGCCGCTTATCAGCTTGACAATCCTAGCCGTTTGGTACTGGACTTTGAACAGGTGCAAAACGGGCTTGCCAGTCGTTTTAAAGAATATAATATCGGTATGGTCAATGAAGTTACGACCTTAAACAGCGACAATACCACCCGTCTTATTGTCGGGTTAAAAAAAACGGGTAACTATACTACTGCAATTGACGGCAATGAGTTGTTGCTGACCATTACAGATCCTAAGCGTCCGGTGATTTCTCCGGTGGTCACTAAAGTGATTACCAATGATCCTGTACAAGATGTGTTAAATGGCAATGCTGCTATTACTACCACCGCTGTGGTCACGCCAATTGTCGAAAGCAGTAGTGTCGCTGTTGCTCCGATTAGAACCACAGTCACAAAAACCCAGGTGCCTGCTGATACTATGGTCGTACGCGTCAATCCTTTATTAAGCCCGCAACTTGCCTCAGCACAAGTCAGTAAACAGTATAGCTATGATGGTTTAAGCGCTGTGAATTTTTCAGCGGGGAATGATGGCGGTGGCAATGTCAGTATCTCACTTGCCAATGAAGCCATTCCAGTAGACGTTCAACGTCAAGGTAATAAGCTGGTTGTGCGTTTGACTGGCAGCACGGTACCTAGAAATTTGCTGCGCCGCTTGAATGTTAATAGCGGTTTGGTAGACAGTATTGATACCAAAAATCAAAGTCAAAATGGTGTTATTACCATCAATATGAAAGAGGATTTTGAATACCAAGCCTATCAATCAGGGAATCAGCTAAACATCGGTATCAGAAGACCCGAGCTGCTACGTGAGCCGACGCTTGAAGAAAAAGTATATACCGGTGCAGCATTATCTATGGAGTTTCAAGACGTTGAGATTCGTAGCGTCCTAGATATTTTAGCGCAGTTTACAGAGATGAATATCGTTGCGAGTGATTCGGTCGCCGGCAATATCACCTTACGCCTGATTAATGTACCTTGGGATCAAGCGCTCGATATCATTCTTAAAAGTAAAAATCTTGGCAAGCGTGAAAACGGTAACGTGATTTTGGTTGCGCCCTCAACTGAGCTTGCGGAACAAGAAGCAAGTGAGCTTGCAGCACAACAAGCGGTCGAGTCTTACGCGCCGTTACGTACTGAATATATCCGTCTAAGCTACGCAAAAGCGGCAGATGTCTTAACCCTTATCTCTCAAGGTAGTGGCGGCGCCTCTGGCGGTAGCACTACCGGCACAGCTAATACCAATCCGACCGATAGTAATAGCTTGCTGTCTAATCGTGGTACGGTAACAGTCGATGAGCGTACCAACACTTTGATTGTCAAAGATGTGGCAGCCAGTATCGAAAACATCCATAAACTCATTGGCAAAATCGATATTCCTGTTCGTCAAGTCATGATTGAGGCACGTATCGTTAGCGCCAGCGATAGCTTTAGTAAGGAGCTTGGGGTACGTTGGGGTATTTTGTTTGATGGCAAACCCGATGATAACCGTCTGACATCTAGTGGCTTGAACGTTGATTTGGGTATTTCAAACCCTGCAAGTGTTGCTTTTGGTATCTTGAAGGTATCAGATGTGATGCTTGATCTTGAGCTGTTGGCTATGCAAGCAGACAACCGCGGTGAAGTGATTTCTACGCCAAAGATTCTGACCTCGGATAAACAAACGGCAAAAATATCCTCTGGTACGCAGATTCCTTATCAAGAAGCATCAGCCAGTGGCGCGACCACCACCAGCTTTAAAGAAGCTGCCTTAAGTTTAGAGGCCACGCCGAACATTACCCCAGATGGTAAGATTGGTTTGCAGCTGTTAATCACCAATGGCACACCGACCATTATCAACAATCAGGTTGCCATCGCTGAAGACTCTATTTCAACTAACGTTATTGTTGAAGACGGTCAAACCATTGTACTGGGTGGCGTCTTTAAGAATCGTACTAATAATGGGGTTGATAAAGTGCCTTTCTTAGGTGACTTACCTTATATCGGTCGCGCCTTCCGTAAAGATGTGCGCAGCAATACCAAAGAAGAGCTGCTGATATTTATCACACCAAAACTGATCAATGATGGTATTAGTCGCTTAGATTAGTCAGGTTTCAATTGGTTGTTAGTCATTAAAAAAGCAAGCCTTAGTGCTTGCTTTTTTAATGGCTGGTTTTTACGCTGGCAAGGATTTTACTAACAATAATCACAGCTCATTACTAGCCAGAATATCAATGACGTTGTATCATACCTAATTTAGCTGAGTGAGTACTATGGTTGAGGAATTACCGTCGGTATTTTTGGTAGGGCCGATGGGAGCAGGGAAGACCACAATCGGCAGATTACTGGCAAAGCAGCTCGGGCGGACGTTTGTAGACAGTGATTGGTATGTTGAGTCGCAGACCGGCGCTGATATTGCTTGGATATTCGACAAAGAAGGTGAAGCGGGCTTTCGCGAACGTGAAACGCGCGCGATAGATGAGCTGACGCAGCAACCGCAAATTGTCTTAGCGACAGGCGGCGGCGCTGTGATGGCAGCTGAAAATCGTGAATTTTTAAAGCAGCGCGGTATCGTCATTTATCTCAATGCGCCTGTCGATGTGCAAATGGCTCGTACCGCTAAAGACAAATCGCGTCCTTTATTACAACAGCCTAACCCTAGAAAAATACTGCAAGGTTTATACAGCGCGCGTGATCCTTTATATCGTCAAGTGGCGCATATTATTATGCCAACAGGGCATACGTATCCACGGCACATGGTCAATCAGTTATTACAGCAGCTTAACTCATTTTGCGCCTCTACGTCTGTCGTTTCAGAACCTGAAAAAGACTGATGTCAAAAAATGGTTGATGTGACAAAGATTATCGAACACCTATTTATATATAGTCGGTAAAAAGTAATATCGATACAACACGTATTGCTGGTGCAAATTTTTCTTGCTTGCTGTGCCTACGCAGACAGAGGCTGCAAAAAAAATACACCAGCAGTACTGTAGCGACTTTAAAGTATTTCAACTATAGTTAACTTTTACTCGTAAGGCTTAAGGAGATTTTCATGGCAACGCCACTGTTTCATGCTGACTTGACAGTACATACACAAAGTCATGACTATCCAATCGTCATTACTGAAAATACAGCTACTGAAAATGCAATAGCAGAAGAGAGTAGCATGGCTAGCCAAGTTGCCCCTTATATTGCCGGCCAGCAGGTATTGATAGTTACCAATGAGACCATTGCGCCGCTTTATTTAAAAGCCCTAAAACAGCCATTAGAAGTCCAATTCACCGTGCAGGTTTGTGTGCTGCCAGATGGTGAGCAATATAAAAACCAGTCCAGTATCAATCAGATTTATGATGTATTGATGGCAGCGCATTTTAATCGTGATGTGACCCTGATTGCGCTTGGCGGTGGTGTAATTGGTGATATGACAGGATTTTCGGCGGCAAGCTTTATGCGCGGCGTCAATTTTATCCAAATACCAACCACCTTGCTGTCGCAAGTGGATTCAAGTGTTGGCGGCAAAACTGGCATCAATCATCCACAAGGCAAAAACATGATTGGGGCATTTTGGCAGCCGCAAATGGTATTGGCGGATATGAGTACGCTCAAAACTTTGCCAGCTCGCGAGCTATCAGCAGGACTTGCTGAAGTCATCAAATATGCGCTGATTATGGATGCGGATTTTTTAACTTGGCTTGAGCACAATCTGCCTGCGATGATGGCATTGAACTTGGTGATACTTGGTGAAGCAGTCAAGCGCTGCTGTGAATACAAAGCGGATATCGTCGCTCAAGATGAAAGAGAGTCGGGCGTACGCGCACTATTGAACTTTGGTCACACCTTTGGTCACGTGATTGAAACCCATGAAGGTTACGGTAATTGGTTGCATGGTGAAGCGGTCGCGGCAGGTATGGTACAAGCGGCTGAGCTGTCGCAAAAAATCGGCTGGTTAACGAGTGATGAAGTCGCCCGCGTCAAGCGCGTATTATTGTTAGCCAATTTACCCATTACACCGCCACCTATTGCCGTGCAAACGGCTTTGAACCTAATGGGTCATGATAAAAAAGTGAAACACGGACAAATCCGTCTTATTTTGTTAAAATCATTGGGTGAAGCGGTATTAACCAATGATTTTGACCCAGATTTGCTCACTGATGTGCTGTCACAACATGCTATTCATGCTAAAGATGACGCGCAAGCGACAACGGCAACCGTGTTATAAATAGCATGAGTATTGATATATTTAAATAGATTGCTTGGTTTTATCTTTAGTTGCTAGTTTTTTATATTTTTACGCCCTTATTTTAAGTATATCCTTACCAAGGACATCCCCATGGCAGCATCTCGCTCGACGACTCGCACCGCGAGCCAATCCTATCGCCGCCAAGCTCTGATTTGGCTGATAGCGACCCTGCTGCTCGGCGTACTTACTGCTTTGGTATGGATGTTTAGTCAAATGCCAGCGATGGGTGCCAAGATAGAAAACGCGCCCATAGCAGCGCCGAAAATACTGAGGGCGGAGCTTGAACAGCCATTAAAAATTGAATCGCTGCATGAGCTTGATACCGGTGTGCAGCCTATCAGTTTTGATGAAACCGTCCGCGATTTGCGCAGTTATCCTGATGAATTTAAAGACAAGCGTTATCTGCTTGCTAATAAAGGCAGGTGGACGGTACAAGTTATGAATGTCGCTGAAAATGATGTGATTGTCAGTTATTTAGAGGGGCGTGAAGACCGTAGTAAATTTGCCTATTTCCGCCACCTTGATGAAAACGAACAAGTGCGTTATATGCTGACTTATGGCTTGATGAGTAGTCCACAAGAAGCGGTCGGTGCGGCTAAGTTGATAGATTTTAAGCTGCCTGCCAATGTGCGAGTATTGCCTGAAGAGATCAATCGCTATGTCAGTATCATCGACAATTATGAGCGCGCTGATCCTGTAAAAGATCTGAGCACCAAACGCACACATTCAGTCAATCTGCGACCAACCAAGCGTGAAGTGCCGCTGCGTCAAAAAACACCAACAGTGAATAACAGCGAGCAAACCGCAAGCAGTGCGACCAATCGTAATCCTCAAGAATCGGCCAATAGCAGTGCGACTGAAAGCATTCGTCAATCCGTTGATGCCTCTGACACCTTAACAGTCAATGAAGAGCGTATTTTCGGTATAGAGGAGCAAGCCCCTACTACCTCAGAACCTAAGAATACTGATAACAACCGTAAGCCTGAGCAAGAAAGCAAAAAGCCCGTTGCGCCTAGCGCTGATACTAATATAGTCGGTGAAAAGTAATATCGATACAACAGGTACGACTGGTGCAAATTTTTCTTGCTTGCTGTGCCTACGCAGACAGAGGCTGCAAAAAATTTACACCAGTAGTACTGTAGCGACTTTAAAGTATTTCAACTATACACCGAAAAAACCGCCAGTGGTTGCCACACCTAAAGCGCCGAATAGCAATGCTAATTCCAATAGTGTAAATTCGGATAATAAAAATTTAAATGCAGGCTCGGCAAATAAAAATGCTAATATTAGTTCTAATAATGCAGCAGCACCAAAAACGACAGTATAAAAGAGCTCATCGAAGAAAAGAAAGATTGATTCTAAGCATAAATCTGCGTTAAAAAGCCCAGTCAAAAATATAGCGGGCTTTTTTTATGAATAATTTATTGATGGGTTCGGCAGAAAAGACTAGATTTTTTGTCCATCATTCACTAATATAAGCATGGGCGACGTTCTGTATAGTTATCGTAAATGGTAATGTATTAGCCGATTATCTGATGAGCTTTTATTAAATCTAGAATAAACGATTAACAGAAAACATCGTATCTCAAGCGCTGCTACTTGCCAACCGGCTATTAATTATCCATTATAGTCAGCATATCGCAAGTGGCGCAACTTCTCTTATTATCATCCTTATTAGGATTGTTAAGGCGCTTGAATATAGGCGTCTTATGTTCATGTTTGATGGATAAACTGCGTTTTTTCAGCTACTTACTATTTTGTTCATTCAAGGTTATAAGACTCGTATTGAATCCTATGGCTGATAAAAAATAGACGAGTAATCACGCTGAAGTGTTTAATAATTTGGTTTGCGACGATTGATATTGAATGCTTTATCAAAGTTATCTTATCCGTCCGCGTTAAATTGATGGCTTAAATGATGCTAGCATACATGGGATTATGATAAGTATTTTTATCAACCCCCATGCAGTGGCAATAATTTTTCTGCTCACGCTTTATTAATCCGGATATATGAATATAATACAGCCCGTTCTGCTTGCGGAGAACGGTTTGTGCATCACATTGGTTGCATATACTGCCGCTCACTTAAAAGGACAAGCTATGTCAATGATCTCCTCCCATACGCATTTGGCCTCGCCAGATGATTTTTCTGACAATTGCGGCTTTGGTTTGATTGCTCATATTGAGGGTCAGGCCAGTCATGACTTGGTAAAAAAAGCCATTCATAGTTTAAGTTGTATGACCCATCGTGGCGGCGTTGCGGCTGATGGTAAAACTGGTGATGGTTGTGGTTTATTATTAGCAACACCTGTTGCTTTTTTTAAAGACATTGCGGCAGATCAGCAGTTTAAGTTAACAGACAACTTTGCCGTTGGCATGGTGTTCGTTAATGATGATAAAACCCAAGCACAGCATAGCCAGCAAGTACTAAGTGACGAGATTATCGCGCAAGGACTAGAGGTAGCTGGCTGGCGCGATGTGCCGCTTGATTTAAGCATTGTTGGTGAAATTGGGCGTCAGACATTACCGGATTTTAAGCAGGTATTTGTCAATGCGCCTGATAATCTGGCTGCAGATGACTTTAACCGTAAGCTGTTTGTGGCGCGTAAAAAAGCCGAGCAGCGCTTAGATAATGACGAGCTGTTTTATGTGTGCTCATTGAGTTGTCAGACTATTATTTATAAAGGTCTGGTGATGCCATCAGATCTGCCGGCTTTCTTCTTAGATTTGCAAGATGAGCGTTTGGCATCGCATATTGTGGTATTCCATCAACGTTTTTCAACCAATACGCTGCCGCGCTGGCCATTGGCACAGCCTTTTCGCTATTTGGCACATAATGGTGAGCTGAACACTATCACGGGTAACCGCAGCTGGTCTGAGGCGCGTACGCCAAAGTTAAAATCAGAAAAACTGCCCAATTTGAACGAATTAACGCCATTGGTAAATAGCAGTGGCTCAGATTCATCTAGCTTAGACAATATGCTGGAAGTTCTGATGTCAGGTGGTATGAGCTTGTTTCATTCGATGTCGATTCTGGTGCCACCAGCTTGGCAAAATGTCGACAGCATGGATATGGATTTGCGGGCATTTTATGAGTTTTACTCACAGCATATGGAAGCATGGGATGGTCCGGCAGGTCTTGTTATTCAAGATGGTCGCTATGCGGTCTGTATGCTGGATCGAAACGGTCTGCGTCCATCACGCTGGGTGACGACGAAGAATGGTTATATTACAGTTGCATCAGAAGTAGGCGTTTGGGACTATAAGCCAAAAGACGTGCTCGCTAAAGGTCGTGTCGGACCGGGTCAGATGCTGGTCATCGATACGCAAACCGGTCAAATCATGGATACTAAGGCGATTGCGACCTTGCTTAAAAAGGCACATCCATATCGTAAATGGTTACGTGACGAGGCGACCCGTATTCGTGATGATGAGCGCTTGGAAGAAGAGCTAGCCGCGCAGGCATGTCGCGGCGAGCCACTAAAAGCATTGCAAAAAATGTATCACATTACCAAGGAAGAACGCACAGAAATCATTCGTCCTAATGCCGAAAATGCGCAAGAGCCAGTTGGTTCGATGGGTGATGATACGCCAATGGCAGTGCTATCGCAGCAGATTCGTCATGTTGGTGATTTCTTCCGCCAGCAGTTTGCACAGGTGACCAATCCACCTATTGATCCGCTACGTGAATCTATCGTAATGTCACTACAGACCTGTCTTGGTGCTGAAACCAATGTGTTTGCACCATCAGCACGCGACGCGCATCGCCTTATCTTATCGTCGCCGGTGTTGTCGGCAAGTAAGATGCAGCAACTTGAAACCTTGGATGATCCTGCCTTTAAGCTGGCACGTATCGACTTAAATTATGAGGGTACGCTAGAGCTTTCCGCAGCTATTGTTGCTATCTGTGAGCAAGTTGCCAGCAGCATTCGCGCAGGTCATACCTTGATTGTCTTATCTGATAAAGACATTGCGGTAGATAAAGTCCCTGCCAATGCCATGATGGTCACAGGCGCAGTACATCATTATCTGATCGCTCAAGGTATTCGTACCGATGCCAATTTAATTATCGAGACTGGTCTTGCTCGTGACTCGCATCAAGTAGCGGTCTTGATTGGATTTGGCGCGACCTGCGTATATCCTTATCTGGCTTATGACGTGATTGATGATTTGGTTGCGACTGGCGAGCTGCTTGGTGATCCGATTCAGGCGCGGATGAATTTCCGTAAAGGCTTAGACAAAGGTTTGCTGAAAATCTTATCAAAAATGGGTATCTCTACCATTGTTTCGTATCGCGGTGCGCAGTTATTTGAAGCGGTGGGTCTCTCTGAAGAAGTCGTTAACCTGTGCTTTAAAGGCGTGCAAAGTCGTATTAAAGGCGCAACCTTTGCTGATTTGGCAGTAGATCAAGCGCAGCTCGCGGCAAATGCCTTTAAGCGTCGTGCACCACTTGATCAAGGCGGCTTATTAAAGTTTGTCTTTAATAAAGAGTATCATGCTTTTAATCCTGATGTGATTAATAGTCTACATCTGGCGGTACGAACTGGTAATTATGACAATTATCGTCAGTATGCAGAAATCGTTAATAGCCGTCCGGTCGCTACTTTACGTGATTTATTACAGCTTAAAACGGATAATCCTCTTGAAGTAGATGAGGTTGAAGATATCTCAGCCATTTTGTCGCGTTTTGACTCCGCTGGCATGTCGCTAGGCGCATTGTCGCCAGAAGCGCATGAAGCCATTGCTATCGCTATGAATACCATTGGTGGTCGCTCAAACTCAGGTGAGGGCGGTGAAGACCCTGTACGTTACGGTACCTTACGTAACTCAAAAATTAAGCAAATTGCCTCTGGTCGTTTTGGTGTGACGCCCGCGTATCTACGCTCAGCAGAAGTCATGCAAATCAAAGTCGCTCAAGGGGCAAAACCTGGTGAAGGTGGTCAGCTGCCAGGTGGCAAGGTAAATGCCTTGATTGCACGCCTGCGTTATTCGGTGCCTGGAGTGACGTTGATTTCACCGCCGCCGCATCATGATATTTACTCGATTGAAGATTTGGCGCAGCTTATTTTTGATCTTAAGCAAGTCAATCCAGATGCGCTGGTGTCGGTCAAGTTGGTCTCGCGCCCGGGTGTTGGCACGATTGCAACTGGTGTGGCAAAAGCCTATGCTGACTTGATTACTATCTCAGGTTATGACGGCGGTACGGCAGCATCGCCACTGTCGTCTATCCATCATGCTGGCTCGCCTTGGGAGCTGGGTCTTGCCGAAACCCATCAATCATTACGAGTGAATGGCTTGCGTCATAAAGTTCGTATTCAAACCGATGGCGGTCTAAAGACAGGACTTGATGTGGTCAAAGCCGCCATTCTTGGTGCTGAAAGCTTCGGTTTTGGTACCACGCCGATGATAGCCGTTGGTTGTAAATATCTACGCATTTGCCATTTAAATAACTGCCCAACGGGTGTTGCCACTCAAAAAGCCCAACTGCGCGATGATCACTTTATCGGTGAAGCTGAAATGCTGATTAACTTCTTTAAGTTTGTCGCAACCGAGACGCGCGAATGGCTTGCAAAGCTTGGCGTGCGCACGATGGAAGAGTTGGTTGGACGTACTGACTTACTTGATATATTAGAAGGCAACACGGCTAAGCAGCAGCATCTTGATTTATCGCCTTTACTGTTTAGCCATCCTGCTAGTAGCGGCAAAGCACAAACCTGTCAGGTTGAGCGCAATGAGCCATTTGACAAAGGCTTGCTTGCTGAACAAATGATTAGCGATATGCTGCTTAATATTCGTCAAGGCAATGGTGGTGACTACAGTTATTACGTTGGCAACTGTGATCGCTCGATTGGGGCGCGTATCTCAGGTGAGATTGCACAAGTATGGGGCAATCTTGGCATGAGTGACAAACCCATTAAGCTGCACTTGACCGGAACAGCAGGGCAAAGCTTAGGCGTTTGGAATGCTGGCGGCCTGCACATTGAGCTAGAAGGCGACGCCAATGATTATGTCGGTAAAGGCATGGCGGGCGGCGAGATTGTGATTTATCCACCAAAAGACTCAAGCTTTGTGACGCAGGATACAGCCATTATTGGTAATACTTGCTTATATGGCGCAACAGGTGGCAAGCTATATGCTGCGGGTACGGCAGGGGAGCGTTTTGGTGTTCGTAACTCAGGTGCTCATGCGGTCATTGAAGGCACAGGGGATCATTGCTGCGAGTATATGACTGGCGGTATCATCACAATACTTGGACGTACCGGTCTCAACTTTGGCGCAGGTATGACGGGCGGATTTGCCTATGTGCTCGATATGGAAGGTGATTTCTTTGATCGCTGCAATCATGAGCTGATTGATTTAAATCGTATCTCAAGCGAGCAGATGGAAAGCCACCGTATCTACTTACAGCAAGTCATCGAAAGACATGTCGATAAAACGGGTAGCGCATGGGGGCAGGCAATATTGGTGGACTTTGAGCATTATGCGCGTAAGTTCTACTTGGTTAAGCCAAAAGCAGCAAACGTTGCTACTTTGCTTAAGACCACGACCGCTGATCCGCAATAATTGATCTGATTTATGGATAGCATTGTGTAGCATAATCTATAGATGTTAGAGATACACAATGTTATTTTCAAGATGAATTTATAGATGTTTTGAGCAGGTAAATGACAGCGCGTATAAGTAAATTTGCCTCATGGAGGCTACCTATACTGACTGTCGTCATCCACTATAAAAGAGAGTTTTACCATGGCAAAACGCTTAGAAAATAGTTTTCAGTTTTTAGATGTGCCACGGCTTGAGCCGATCAAAAAAGACATCGCCACGCGTTCAACGGAATTTGTTGAAATTTATCAACCGTTTGAAAGTGAATCAGTCGCTCAGCAATCGCATCGCTGTTTAGAATGTGGCAATCCGTACTGCGAATGGAAGTGCCCAGTACATAATTATATTCCTAACTGGCTAAAACTGGCAGCTGAAGGTCAAATCTTCCAAGCTGCAGAATTGTGTCATCAAACCAATACCTTGCCTGAAGTCTGCGGGCGTGTTTGCCCGCAAGACCGATTGTGTGAAGGCTCTTGTACGCTTAATGACGGCTTTGGTGCCGTGACGATTGGCAATGTTGAGAAGTATATCAATGACACCGCTTTTGCACTCGGCTGGCGTCCTGATATGTCTGAGGTAATTTGGACAGATAAAAAAGTTGCCATCATCGGTGCAGGACCTGCAGGACTTGGCTGCGCTGATATCTTGGTTAGAAATGGTGTTAAACCCGTTATCTTTGATAAACGCCCAGAGATTGGTGGTTTATTAACCTTTGGTATTCCAGAGTTTAAAATGGAAAAAGACGTCATGCGTAACCGCCGTGTCATCTTTGAAGGCATGGGTATGGAATTTCGCCTTGAGACAGAAATTGGTACTGATGTCAGTATTGATGAGCTGTTAGGCGAATATGACGCTGTGTTTATGGGTATGGGTACTTATACCTATATGCGTGGCGGTTTTGCTGGTGAAGAATTAGAGGGTGTTTATGACGCCTTAGATTACTTGATTGCCAATGTCAATCGCTGTAATGATTGGGAAAAAGACCCAGCAGAGTATATCGATTTGAAAGGTAAAAAAGTGGTGGTACTTGGCGGCGGTGATACTGCAATGGACTGCAATCGTACTAGCATTCGCCAAGGCGCACATCAAGTGGTCTGTGCTTATCGCCGTGATGAAGAAAATATGCCAGGCTCACGTCGTGAAGTGGTCAATGCGCGCGAGGAGGGGGTTGAGTTTTTATTTAATCGTCAGCCCACTGAAATTATCGGTCTCAATGGTAAGGTCAATGCGGTCAAGGTCGTCACTACCCAATTGGGTGCACCAGACGAAAACGGTCGTCAGTATCCTGAGCCGATTGCCAATTCAGAGGAGATTATCCCCTGTGATGCGGTGATTATGGCGTTTGGTTTTAGTCCAAGCCCTGCTGATTGGTTTGAATCGCAGCAGATTTCTATGGACAAATCTGGTCGGGTATTGGCAGCAGAAAAACAAACCTTTAAATTTCAAACTAATAATCCCAAAATATTTGCCGGTGGCGATATGGTTCGCGGCTCTGATTTGGTAGTTACTGCCATCTGGGAAGGTCGTGAAGCAGCTGAAGGAATTTTAGATTATTTAGAAGTATAGTAATCAGTCTGATTACCAGCCAAATGCTCGCTTATAGTTGAAATACTTTAAAGTCGCTACCGTATTGCTGGTGTAAATTTTTTGCAGCCTCTGTCTGCGTAGGCACAGCAAGCAAGAAAAATTTGCACCAGCAGTACGTGTTGTATCGATATTACTTTTCACCGACTATAATCGTGCTTTTTTCTGGTGATATGCTAGCATGCTTTGACACTTAACGTCTTTTATCTTTTAATAGGTAAAAGGCGTTATTTTTATACCCTTTTTAATTCCAATTGCTCTTAATCATAAGAGGCGTGCTGCGTGAAACCGACTATTTGGCAACGATTTACCGCACCGCTTATTGAGCCTTACGCACGCTATCAGCATGCTGACGTACTGCATGCGATACGTTTGGGTAGCGCCGTTCTCATTGCACTAGTGGTGAATGAGTTTACGAACCTGCCACATGGTGAGTGGACAACCATTACTGTGTTTGTGATATTGGGCTTGTTGCAGTATCAAGGGGCGATTTATACCAAGGCAAAAGAGCGGATTTTGGGTACCATACTCGGTGTAGGTGTCGGACTGAGTTTTTTATGGCTGATTCAAGATATCGGTGGCTGGTTGTGGTTGTATTATGCGCTGATTGGTATTATTAGCGGCATCATCGGTTATGTGGCAGTCAAGCAGTTGGGCTATATAGGTCTGCTAACGGGTATTACGATGTTGATGATTGTCTCAAGCCCTGATCACACCAATATCGCCCAAGATGGTCTCTATCGCGCCTTTAATATCTTGCTTGGTGCTGGCGTGGCAGTCGCGGCAACCTTGATTTTACCGCTAAAATCCACCTTGATGTGGCGGTTTTTATTGGCAAGCAATCTTGAAACATGCAGCAATCTGTATGCAGGGGTTGGAAATCATATTGATGCTGAGGTGTTGGTGCCTAAGCCGTTTAAATTTAGCAAGGCTACTAGCTTATCAAGTTTGACTTATCCTGCGAGCCGATCTGTACCTGATACACCAGTTAATAAATCTTTGGTTAAAGCATTACAAAAAATTAATAAGCGCTTGTTAGCTGTACGCCCGCATATCGCTGCGACTGCCAGCGAATCCGGAATCGACAAAGAGACGTTAGAGACGATTCAGCGCACGCATCGTAATATTATTGGTACTATTGATTTATTATTAAGTGCTGCGCCGCGCTTGGCTAATATTGAAATTGACGATGAAAATCATATCCTACTTATACATTATCAACATGAATTGACTCAAGCGATGCAACATATGGCGGCGGTATTGCGTAGCCCAAATGACGAGGTTTTTCGTCCCATTACCCGAATCACGGTATCAGAATATCCAAGTGTGGAAAATTTAGGCTTTGAGTGGCAAGGCTACTTTTGGTTGACCCAAACCTTACAAGTACAGTTGCAGGGGCTCAGTGACTTACTACAAGAGACTAAGCTGCAATGGTTTGCTGCTTCTGGTCTGCGCTACCAGCGCCGTGAACAACGCCGAATTGAACACAAAGGTAGCGAAACCGATTTGCATTTATAAACACCAAATATAATGCACAAAAAAACGCTGAACATTTGAACTGCCCCCCATATAGGGAATCGAGTATTTGTTCTCTGGGTCAACCTTGGTATTGGTATGCGCAATAATTCAAAGGGCAATAATTCAAAGGGCGGTGGCTTCAATGGGTTCGGCGCTAGCCAATGCTAGGAGTACTGCTTACGCAATAATATCGATCAATCAATCATGCTATGATGAATGTGATTTGGTCTTTAGTCAGCGCTCTATAAGTATAGTCATACTCTAACCATAACATAATAATAAAGGATGCAACATCATGGCTCAAACTGTTATTCCGGCACTTCTTACTGATAAAGTCGCCATTGTCACAGGCGCAAGTCGTGGTCTCGGCGCGAAAATTGCTGCACAGCTGGCAGCAGCAGGTGCGAGCGTTTGCGTTAATTATTTGAATAGTAAAGAGGCGGCTGAAAAAGTGGTTGCTGATATCAAAGCAGCAGGTGGGCAAGCGTTTGCCTATCAAGGGGATGTGACTGATTTAGCGCAAATGCAAGCAATGGCAGCAGCAGTTATAGAGCGTTTCGGACGTATCGATATATTGGTTAACAATGCTTTACCGAGCTATCAATTTAATCCGAGCGCTGATTACACCAGTATTGAGACCGTTAAATGGGCACATTTTTCCCAGCAAATTGACGGCATTGTTCAAGGCGCAGTCAATACGGTACAAGCGGTATTGCCACAAATGAAAACTCAGCAGATGGGTAAGATTATCAATATTTCAACCAATCTGGTTTATAATCCGGTGGTCACTTATTATGACTATACTACCGCAAAATCTGCACTCATTGGTCTGACACGCAATTTAGCGGCGGAGCTGGGGCAATATGGTATTCGGGTGAACTTATTGGCAGGTGGACTACTCAAAACGACTGACGCTAGTAAATTAACGACCGAAGAAGTCTTTGATTATATCGCCACGACGACGCCACTGCGCCAAGCGACCTCAGTTGCCGACTTTGCCAATTCAGTATTGCTGATGGCATCTGACTTAAGCTTAGCCATCACGGGTCAATCTATTGCCGTTGATGGCGGTCTGACGATGCCTTAATGATTACACTATTGAGTAACTAAATTGATTTGATTGTACAACAGAGACGATATAACGAATCGTAAAATCGCTGGACTTATTGCTGCTGTGCTAGGTCTGTGCGCAATCATTGCTTTTTTCAATGCTGGTATGGACACGCCCCTCTTAAGCTGGCCATTAGAAGCCTATCTTGGCGTGGCATTCACTATAGTTAAAATACTTTACGGTCGCTACCGTATTGCTGGTGTAAATTTTTTGCAGCCTCTGTCTGCGTAGGCACAGCAAGCAAGAAAAATTTGCACCAGTAGTAGGTGTTGTATCGATATTACTTTTCACCGACTATATTGGCTGGTTGACCGGTATGCCCACATTTTTGGCTTATTTTATCGCGGCATTGATATTTATTTTGATCGCTGTTGCACTTTATAATCTTGGTAGTTGGGTTGATGGATTGGTAGCTGGAAGAGGCTAAATAACGTTGAGGCCTTACATTTTTGACCATGTCATTTAATAGATTTTTTAATCCTATTGGTCCATATGTAAGTGCTTAACAACCGCTTGAATACCATGCTCTTCAATCGTACCGGTGACAAAATCCGCACGCGCGATCAGCTCGGGTTTTGCATCGCCCATTGCCACCGCATAGCCGACCAAATCAAACATTTCTAAATCATTCAACCCGTCACCAAACGCCATACAATCCTTCGCATCAATATTGTAATGCAGGCATAAATCTATGATACCGCGTGCTTTGGATGCTTCTGCTGGTAATATATCTGCGCCAATATGATGCCAATGTACCAGTTTTAAATCATCCTGAGTAAAATCGACATCCTGCATTTTCTCTTCTTGATTGTTAAAGAATACAGAACATTGATAAACCGTATTTGCCTTATGATAGTCTGGGTCAAGAATAGAGTTTGGCGTGATTGCATTGTATTCACGCAGTCGCTCATTCTCATGTGACCATGCAATATGAGTCGCTGAGTCAAATTTGTGAATGAGTTCACTTTTTTGGCATAGCATGACAATCTTGTTAGTCTGCGTAGCTGTTAATGGATAATGACTAATCATGCCATCTTTATTAAAGCTATATTGTCCATTCATACAGATAATGGCGTCGAATACATCAGCCTCAAATAAGGCTAGTATATCCGCAGGCAATATGGCTTTGGAACGTCCGGTTGAAATCACCAGTTTAATATCAGTTTGGGCGAGCGCTTCAAGCGTTGCTTGGTTGTGAGCGGCTATAATACCGTTGCGGCTTAAGGTGTCATCGATGTCAAAAAAGATGATTTTGGGAGTGGGTGTTTTATTATTCATAGTGGCTTTGGCAGTCCTGTTTATAGTAAGTAATGAGACCCATAAAATTCTAAATAATATAAAAATATTAGGCTTTACTACTTCCTTAATATTAATTTATTAATCAGTTTTAATTAGGTAGTAATCCGAATAAGACTTTTATCATCATTAAAATTTACATATTTTGGATCAATAATTAAAATCTTTTGTTCAATCTCGTGTTCTGAAAGGTGAGTTAATATTGGATGATTTCTAACTTGAGATTTTAGATTCTCAATAAGATTGGATAAAAAAACCCAACCATTACTATTAGCATCTTCCTTAGTCATTTCAATAACCGTGGTACGAATCATCTCAATAAAGAGTGGGAAGTTAAACTTTCTAACGAGCATATGGCTGTCTTCAATTTTACATTCAAACTTTAATAGTTTTTTTAACAATCCTGACAGTTTTGCGCGCCCGTATGTACGTGTATCAAAGTCTGGTCTTACGTTATTAATATAATTACCTATCTCCGCTAAGCTTGCCCAACCTTCATCATCAGAGTTATCTTTAATAGCTTTATAAATAAGGTTGAGAGTAGGTATGTCTACTTCAATATTTTTAATATGTGTTGGATTTGTCTGTAAACTCACCGCTTTACTGTCAACTTTAACGGTACTAGAGCTAATGTGAGCGCTTGAATTTCTCGCTATTAAAATTTTGTTTTCATGCTCAGGCAAAAGGTTTTCAACATAAACAAATTTATCACAGGCATTTACGAACGACTTAACCGTACTCTTTTTTCCAAATCCATAGACAAGTAATCCACTTTCACGAATACGAGATGCTAATGGCGTGAAGTCACTATCACTGGAAACAATACAAAAGCCATCGACATCCCCTGCATATAGTATGTCCATAGCATCTATCACTAACTTCATATCAGTAGCATCTTTTTGACTAACATAAGCAAACTGTTGTACTGGTGTAATTGCATTAGGTAGCAACTTATCTCGCCATGATTGCAGCGCTTCTATACTCCAATCACCATAAATACGTTTGATACTAGCAATACCATATTTCGCAATTTCTTCTAAGATAGGCTCTATACTACGGTGTGATGAGTTATCAGCGTCAATTAAAACAGCAAATTTTTTCATTGTATAACCTCAACACTCGTCACATTCTGAAAGCCTCTTGGCAACTGACCACCACGGCTACCGCGTTTGGAGGTATAGTTGGCTAAATCCATCGGCTTTAAGGTCACATGTCGCTTGCCAGCAGTAATGATTAAGCTGTCTTGTTTACTGAGTGGCGTGATGGTAAGCACTTCTTCATCACCTTTTAGAGTAATCATCTTATTACCCTTGCCGCGAGCCTGTTCAGGCAAATCATCAAGCGCAAATATCAATAAATAGCCAGCATTGGTCACGACAGCGATATGGTCAGGCGTAGAGCTATTTTCAGTATCAGATATGCCATTATTCTCAGCGCTTACCAGCAAATCAGCTTGAGTATCGATACACGCAATAGGTAACAATCGGCTATTAGCGGCTAGATTAATGATGTTTTTCCCCGCTTTTTGATTGCTATCAAGATTGCCAATGGTATTGATAAAACCATAACCTTGCGAGCTGGCGAGGATAATGCGCTGATCATCTGCACCGGTTAATAGCTGCTCAAAAGTTGCACCTGCTGGCGGTTTTAAGACACTGGTGAGCGGATCACCTTGACCACGAGCGGAAGCTAAACTATGCGCATCAATGCTATAGCTGCGACCTGTACTATCAAGGACGTAGATTTTCTCATTCGATTTACCGCGCACGTGCGCTTGATAGGCATCGCCTGAGCGATAGCTCATACCAGCGGCATCGACATCGTGTCCTTTGGCAGCACGAATCCAACCGGCTTTTGATAACACAGCGGTAATCGGCTCGCTTGGTACGAGGTCAGATTCTTTTAATGCCTGCGCTTCTTCGCGTTCAGCCAGTGGTGACACACGCTCGTTGCCATGTTCTTTCATATCGGCAGTGAGCTCATCAATCATCAGAGTGGTTAGACTGTCTGGATTATCCAAATACTCTTGAATGATTGCCCGTTCTGCTGCCAGCTCATCTTGCTCGCGGCGCAGCTCAATCTCTTCTAATTTTGCTAGTTGACGCAAACGAATGTCCAAGATGGCATTGGCTTGAATATCGGTGAGATCATAATCTTGCATTAACGATAATTTTGGATCGTCCTCTTCACGAATAATGCGAATGACTTCATCAATATTTAGATAAGCAATCAGCAGACCTGCAAGGATATGCAAGCGCTTATCAATTTTATCGAGGCGATACTGCAAACGGCGGGTGACCACTGAGCGGCGGCAAACCAGCCATTCTTCTAAGATTTCTTTAAGGTTTTTAACTTGTGGCTTACCATTTAAGCCAATCATATTCATATTTACGCGGTAATTGCTTTCTAAGTCAGTACTAGCAAACAGATGACTCATGACGCGATCGACATCGACCCGCGTTGAGCGTAACTCGAGCACGATACGGCAAGCGTTTTCGTGGTCTGATTCATCATGAATATCCGTAATCCAAGGCAGCTTTTTATCGGTCATCAGCTTGGCAATTTGCTCTTGGATTTTATTGCCTGAGACTTGATACGGGAGCGCATCGATGATGACGAGGTTTTTTTCTTTAGGGTCAATATGAAAAGTTGCACGCATTTTATAGCTGCCACGTCCAGTCTCATACATGGCTTGCAGATCTTTTTTGCTGGTGATGATTTCAGCTGGCGTTGGCAAATCAGGCGCTGGTATTGACTGGGTGAGTTGTTTAACCGATAGCTCAGGATTTTTCAGCAGACGAATAGCAGCACGAACCACTTCAATGAGATTATGCGGCGGAATATCCGTTGCCATACCAACGGCAATACCGGTCGTACCATTCAATAAAATATTGGGCAGGCGAGCGGGCAGAGTAGTCGGCTCTTGCATGGTGCCATCGAAGTTATCCTGCCAATCAACCGTACCTTGACCCAATTCCGCGAGTAAGGTATTGGCATAAGCAGACATTTTCGCTTCGGTATAACGCATGGCGGCAAAAGATTTTGGATCATCAGGGCTACCCCAGTTACCTTGACCGGTAATCAGCGGATAGCGATAACTAAACGGCTGTGCCATGAGTACCATCGCTTCATAACAGGCACTATCGCCATGCGGATGATATTTACCCAATACGTCACCGACTGTACGCGCAGATTTTTTCGCTTTAGCCGTTGATTTCAGCCCAAGTTCGCTCATTGCATAAACGATACGGCGCTGGACAGGCTTTAGACCATCAGCGATATTTGGCAGCGCCCGATCCATGATGACGTACATGGCATAATTAAGATACGCTTGCTCAGCGAACTCCGCCACTGAGCGCGTATCCATTGGTTCGTTTGCAAGGATTGGGTCAAGCGTGTGATCGATAACATCGGACATAAAATAGGGTTCACTTATCAGTTTTAATAGGTATAAAAAATCGGTGCAATCGTGCAAATAGGATGGTGCTATCCTAAAGGATATTGGCGCAATTAAAAAGCCACAACTCAGTATAAACGACAGTGCATGACGTGCTTAACGTGATGGTCTTATTGAACATGATGATCCTATAATATGTTGGTCGATAGCTTTTAGAAAATAAGATGAGTATCGTTAATCTCACTTGTTTTTATCATCTTACTTATCAATAAAAGGTGAGTTATTTGGCTGTAATCGCAATTATAGTCGGTGAAAAGTAATATCGATACAACCCGTACTACTGGTGCAAATTTTTCTTGCTTGCTGTGCCTGCGCAGACAGAGGCTGCAAAAAATTCATTCCAGTCCCGCTGTATCGTTTTTATACTGGGCTTACTATAGCGACTTTAAAGTATTTCAACTATAGCTCCCTGATATAAATGGAAATATGGATCGTCAAGCCATTTTGCGAACTCAAGTAGCACTTTTTTGTATTGAGTAGTTTGTATAAAGTGTGTATGTTAAACAATAAAGGGCTATTTACCGCTAAATTGTTGACACATCGCCATATCGCCATATCTTTGTCCCGCCAGCCTTGCTTGCCATCACCATGGTTAGCTGGTGCACCGAGTCTTTGTACGTTTATGACATTGTTGTGATGATGGGTTTACAGTAGCGCACTATTTACTAGGAGAAGTAAGATTATGGAAAATCAAGGTAACCAAATCCGTCGTAACGATAAAGTATGGGTGAAAACTTACGAAAAGCTTGGTATTCAATATGATATTGATATGCCAGCCGCTAATACTTCTTTAATCGATATATTTGAGCAAAATTTTGTTAAACATGCTGGTAAAACAGCTTTTGTCTGTATGGATGCAAAACTCGCTTACGAAGATTTAGATCGCTATAGTAAACAAATTGCTGCCTACTTGCAGTCACTTGGACTGAAAAAAGGCGATAAAGTCGGCGTTATGATGCCAAATATCTTGCAGCTACCCGTTGCAGTATTGGGCGTGCTGCGTGCTGGCATGACCTTGGTTAACGTCAACCCGCTTTACACCTCAAAAGAGCTTGAGCATCAGCTAACAGACTCTGACACCAAAGCATTATTTATTTTAGAGAACTTTGCCAAAACTTATGAAGAGATTGGCAAAGACTTGGTTGACCATGTCGTCGTAACATCGATGGGCGACCTGATGAGTCCATTGAAAGGCTTTATTGTCAATATGGTTGTGCGCCATGTGAAGAAGTTGGTACCTGATTATAATCTTAAAAGCAGTACAAACTTTAAAACGGCACTGAATCGCTTTCCGGCGAAAAATTACAAACGTCCAGATAATATCTGCCTTGATGATGTTGCTGTTCTGCAGTATACCGGTGGTACCACAGGCGTCGCCAAAGGTGCGATGCTCACGCATGGCAACTTAGTCGCCAACCTGATTCAGTGTGATACGTATCTTGGTGATACTTTTGATAAGTTTGAAGGTATGTCTGAGCAGCCTGTCATTATGACTGCATTGCCGCTATATCATATCTTCTCATTTACCGTTTGTGGCATGTTCGGCTTATATCGCGGCTGTATCGGTTTATTGGTGCCAAACCCACGTGATGCTGCAAGCTTAATCAAAGCTTATAAAGATTACCCACCCGCGTTTTTTCCAGCAGTAAATACATTATTCAATGCGTTGGCGAATAGTGAGGTATTTAAAGCCTTAGATCATAGCAAGCTTCAGCTGTCTATGGGCGGCGGCATGGCAGTTCTAAAAGATACCGCTGAAAAATGGCAAAAAATTACGGGTAATGTGATCGTACAAGGCTATGGTCTGTCAGAGACCTCTCCGGTTGCTTCTGCAAACCCACAAGGTAATGGGGAATTCTCAGGTAATATCGGTCTGCCGATGCCAGCGACTGACATGGCTATCTTGGATGAAGAAGGCAATGAGGTGGCACTTGGTGAGCGCGGTGAGATTTGTGTTCGTGGTCCGCAAGTGATGAAAGGCTACTGGAAACGTGATGATGCCACGGCTGAAGTCATGACTGCTGACGGTTATTTCCGTACGGGTGATATCGGCGTGATGGATGAAGAAGGCTACTTTAAAATTGTTGATCGTAAGAAAAACATGATTTTGGTATCAGGCTTTAATGTTTATCCAAACGAAGTAGAAGATGTGATGTCAGCCCATCCAAAGATTTTGGAATGTGGTGTCATCGGTGTCGAAGATGAAAAGAGTGGCGAAGTACCGAAGATTTATGTGGTACGTAGTGACGACAGCTTGACTAAAGAAGAAGTGCTTGCCTATAGCAAAGAAAACCTAACCGGCTATAAGCGCCCACGTTATGTTGAATTTATTGATGAGTTGCCAAAATCGAACGTCGGTAAGATTTTACATAAAGATCTGCGCCTGCTTGAAGAAAAGAACCACGGTTAGATTGTTTATCTACCATCAAGTTCAGAGCGCTTTTTATCCGCTTTTATCTTTATCTATCAGTGAGAAGCAGGGATGCAAACCGTTTAATAGTTGATGTGCTAGCTAGTAGAAATGGCTAGTAAATATCGTTGTAAAAGATGATTGTCAATGATGATAAGGTCGCTTATATAGGACCTTATCATTTTTTTGTTTTCCTATTATGATTTGGTGGTATGCATAGAGAATTCTCCGTAAAACTGATATAGTCCGTATCGATATTTTTTGTGCTTAACGATAAAAGTGTATGGTTTTCAGACTTTTATCGTCCAAAGCTTTCACAGAATGATCACTATAGTCGGTGAAAAGTAATATCGATACAACACAACACAACACGTATTGCTGGTGCAAATTTTTCTTGCTTGCTGTGCCTACGCAGACAGAGGCTGCAAAAAATTTACACCAGCAATACGGTAGCGACTTTAAAGTATTTCAATTATATAAAGCGCTGCAGCCGTGTTCTTTTTAACGGTTTTATAGTAAATAATAGAGTTGAGTGTGAAGGTGATAATTTTTGATTTAAAAGATTTGTGAATGAAAAGATTTGTTTGCTTATGAGCGAAAAGACTTTTTATTCACAAGTTTTTGGTTTTGTAAATGGGTGACTAACGACCACGGTGATTTAATTAGAAATATTCTATATTTTAACGGCAACATTTAAGGAAAATTATGACTGACAATATCAATAAAGAGATGACAGACCATAAAGCTGTGAATAACACTCAATCAATGGCTGCAACTAACGTGTTTCCTACTATGCCGACGATAGCAAGTGACAGTCCATGGTTAAGCGCTTATGAGCGCTATGGCATTAATCCTACTATTGAGATGCCAGATGACAGTACCTCTTTACTTGATGTGTTCGAGCGTAACTTTAGCCGTTATGGACAAAAAACTGCCTACATCTGCATGGGCGCCTCTATTACCTTTAAGCAATTGGATTTATACAGTCGTCAAATTGCCAGTTATTTACAGTCATTAGGACTGGTCAAAGGTGATAAAGTCGGTGTTATGATGCCCAATATTTTGCAGTATCCCGTGGTGGCTTTGGGTATCATCCGTGCAGGTATGGTGCTAGTGAATGTCAATCCTTTGTATACCAGCCGAGAGTTATCGCATCAGCTGCATGACAGTGGTACCAAAGCATTATTCATCGTCGAGAACTTTGCAAAAACTTATCAAGATGCACAGGATAAGGGTCAAGTTAAGCATATCATCGTCTGTAAAATTGGCGACATGCTAGGCACGATCAAAGGGCCTGTGGTCAACCTTGTCGCGCGCCATGTCAAAAAAATGATTCCCGCTTATAGTTTGCCAGAGAGCCTCAGCTTTAAGCATGCACTAAATGCCGTATCAGCCAGCAAGTATAAGCGTCCTGATTTGAATTTAAGCGATGTGGCATTATTGCAATATACTGGTGGTACGACTGGTGTGGCTAAGGGTGCGATGCTCTCTCATGGTAACTTAATCGCTAATATGCTACAGATTAGCGCCTTGATGAACAGCGCTTTTGAAGAGGATGTCGACGCTACTGATGTTCTTTTGACCGCGCTACCGCTATACCATGTGTTTTCGTTTATGGTTTGCGGGATGTATAGCATGTACCAAGGTTGTGCTGGTTTGCTTATTCCAAATCCGCGTGATCTTGATGGTTTGATCAAAGAGATGGGCAAATACAAACCAGCCTTTATCCCTGCGGTAAATACTTTGTTTAACGGACTGGTACATAAAGAAGGTTTTGCAGATTTAGATTTCTCTAGTTTAAAATCCTCTATTGGTGGCGGTATGTCGGTATTACCAAGCGTGGCAAAAAAGTGGCATAAAATCACGGGTCTGCCTATCGTTGAAGGCTATGGTTTGTCTGAAACCTCACCAGTGGTTGCCTTTAACCCGATGACCATTGCTGAATTCACCGGGAAGATTGGTATCCCTGCCCCTAGTACCGATGTTATTTTGATTGACGATGATGAAAACAAAGTGGCTATTGGTGAGCGCGGTGAAATCTGTGTCAAAGGTCCACAAGTCATGATTGGCTACCAAAACTGCCCTGAAGAAACGGCTGAAAGCTTCACTGCCAGTGGTCATCTTAAAACAGGCGACATCGGTATCATAGATGAAAAAGGCTTTATCAAAATTGTTGATCGCAAAAAAGACATGATTTTAGTTTCTGGTTTTAACGTTTATCCGAATGAGATCGAAGAAGCGATGAGCGAGCATCCAGGCATAGTAGAGTGCGGCGCGATTGGTATTCCAAATGATGATCGCGGTGAAGATCCAAAGCTGTATGTGGTCAAAAAAGGTAACGTTACCGAGCAAGAGCTGCTTGATTTTGGCAAAAAACAATTGACCGGCTATAAACGTCCGCGTCATATTCAATTTGTGGATGAATTACCAAAATCAAACGTGGGCAAAATCCTGCGTAAAGAATTGCGTAAGATGGAAGGTTTAGAATAACTTTTACAGCTATTTTCATCCAAAACAGCGGTGTGATAGCTTGTGTGAATCTTGCTATTGCACCGTTGTCACGTTAGGATAACCTAACGTTTAGCCCTGTTAGGGCATTCAGCTGTCATTTATTTTAATATATAGTTGAAATACTTTAAAGTCGCTACCGTATTGCTGGTGTAAATTTTTTGCAGCCTCTGTCTGCGTAGGCACAGCAAGCAAGAAAAATTTGCACCAGTAGTAGGTGTTGTATCGATATTACTTTGCACCGACTATATGAATTTTTTGTAAATACTGACTGGCTAACCAAATAACGATAAACCTTTTATTTTATAACCTTGCTTTTACAACCTCGTACTAGGGAATTTTATGCGTATTGACAACCGTGAGCTTAATCAACTTCGTTCAATCAGCTTTGAGCGCCATTATACTAAGCATGCCGAAGGGTCAGTATTGGTCAGCTTTGGCGACACCAAAGTATTGTGTACCGCTAGTGTTGAATCTGGCGTACCGCGCTGGTTAAAGGGTAAAGGCAAAGGCTGGATCACGGCCGAATATGGCATGCTACCACGCGCGACCAATACCCGTAATCAGCGTGAAGCGGCACGTGGTAAGCAGTCAGGTCGTACCCAAGAAATACAGCGTTTAATTGGTCGTAGCTTACGTGCCATGATTGATTTGAGTAAGCTCGGTGAAAACACCATCTACCTTGATTGTGATGTCTTACAAGCCGATGGCGGTACTCGTACCGCTAGTGTGACCGGTGCTGCGATTGCCCTTATTGATGCCTTAGAGAGCATCCAAAAAACCAAAAAATTGAAAGCGGATCCATTGATTGGTTTGGTTGCTGCCGTTTCTGTCGGTATGAAAGATGGTGAAGCGTATTTGGATTTGAACTACGAAGAAGATGCCAGCTGTGATACAGACCTCAATGTGGTAATGACACAAAAAGGCGAATTCATTGAGCTGCAAGGGACGGCAGAAGAAAAGCCATTCACTCGCGCACAAGCTGATGATATGCTTGTTCTTGCCGAAAAAGGTATCGCTGAGCTTATTGCCATGCAAAAAACCGCGCTCGGTTGGTAATTTTGTTGCTAATGCTCTCTATAGTTGAAATACTTTACTGTCGCTACCGTATTGCTGGTGTAAATTTTTTGCAGCCTCTGTCTGCGTAGGCACAGCAAGCAAGAAAAATTTGCACCAGTAATACCTGTTGTATCGATATTACTTTTCACCGACTATAATTGCCAATTAATAGGTAGTAACCCATGCTTAAGCTGACTGATGACGGCGCCAAAATCACTTTACAAGGACAGCCCCAAGCATTAGACAATGGGCTGTTTTGGTTTGGTGCGGCGTTATTGGTAGGCGCAGTGGCCGTAGCGCTGGCGATGAGTTTGTTGCCGGTACGATGGTCCATTGGTGCGCTAGCATTACTGATTATCGGTAGCTTCTTTTTTAATCGGCAACGCCAACAGCATAAAAAGGCTATGGTAGGTAATATTAATAGCGGCATATTATGGGTGCGTGCTGGTGAACTGGTACATGACAATCAAGGAAAGCGTACGCCTATCCAGCTGGCTGAGAGCGATACGATAAGTCTAGTGGGCGAGCAATTAGAGATCGCTGATGGTGATGCTAGACGTAAATATCACATTAGCGGCTTTGATAATATCCAAGAAGCCACTGCTGCCAAAGCTATCTTACAAGGTCAAGCACTGACCAAACGTCATGTCACTATCAAAATGAGCAATGATTAAGGCCTTTATTATTAAAGGTTTTTTAACCTGCTCATTTTTTTATCGCTCATTTAAGCGTGATAAGGCTTGCACAATCCTGTCCAAATGGTTTATAAATAAGATTGAAAAATCTCACCATACTTATAATTGATACGGTTATCGCTACTACGGTTATTGATACTATATTGACAAGGAGCTAGTCATGTCGCGTTTGCCCATTTGGTCAATCACAACGTCGTGCAGTGCATTATTACTTACTCTGGGTGCCGTCGGTCAAGTTCACGCCGATAGTATGAGCAGCTTAATTGCTCAAAAGTCTTCTCAACCTGATTATAGCGCCCGCTATACACCATCGTACCCCGCTGTTCCTGCTGCTAAAATTAGTACGCGATCCACTATCCAACGTGCTGGTACCTTTAATAGTTATCGTTCAAATACAAGCAATACGCAACCAATTTATTCTAATAGCAGCTATGCCAATAAAAGCGACTTTAACCAAAATGCTTATGTCGGTAACACCCAAACTAATTATCGTTATCCTGAAGTACAACGCCAAGCATCATCAGTTTTGCCCGCATTTTTATCAGGCAATTATGACAATGTCGATAGCGAGTATCTACCGCTACTCAATAATGCTGAGACGCAAAGTAGTCTGGCCGCCCGTGAAGTGATTAGCACCGCCCGTAAAATGGCGCTAAACGAGCGTACGATTATTCAAGGTAGCTGCTGGGATTATCTAAATGCAGTGTTTAAACGAGCAGGGGTGACGCGCGACACCATACATAAAGGTACTTACAGTCAAGGTCCTTATGTCAATAGTGGCGAGATCGAAGTGGGTGACTGGCTCTACTATATCAATCATGGCTATAATGGTGTCGAGCACAGTGGCTTGTTTGTAGGCTGGGTTGATGAGCAAGCTAAGCAAGCGCTGATACTAAGCTATGCTGGCGAAAGCCGCCGTGAGCCTGCGCGCTATCGTGTTTATGATTTGAGCAACGTCTATCAAGTCATGCGCCCGAACGTGTAATGTGGATTTTTTTAATATATTTAATTCAGACATAAAAAAGCGTCCGTCACTTACTAAAGTTAAAGTGACGGACGCTTTTTTATTAAGCATTGCCTGTATTAAAGCCAATTTTAGAATGGTTTAACAACGACCAAAATAATAATAATCACTAAAGCAAAGACGGGTACTTCATTAAACCATCGCCAAAAAACATGCGACTTATATTGCGGGCTATCCACCAGCTTTTTACGATAAAAACCGCAGGCACCATGATAAGCGGACAATAGAATAACTAAGAAGATCTTTACGTGTAGCCAGCCTTGGGTTTTGTAGACGTCCCAACCTAAAAACACCATCCATAAACCAAAAGCCCAGGTCGCTATCATAGCTGGCGTCATGATACCGCGATATAGCTTGCGCTCCATTATAATAAAACGCTCTTGACTGATTTTGTCATCGCTCATTGCATGATAGACAAATAGGCGCGGCAAGTAGAAAATTGCCGCAAACCAGCACACTACAGAGATAATATGTGCCGCTTTAATCCAATTAAAATAATCTGCCATGCTAGAGTCTCTTTGGTTATTTTAAACAATGATAAATGCGGGCAAGCTTAGCGCAGATTATCCCATAATGGTAGCGTTATACCCAAACTACTCAGCTCAAACTAGCCAAAATGACTTGTGATTGATGACCGCTCATAGCATCCAGAACGGGCACTTGCTTTGGTAGACGAGGGGCAGAAAACTGCTTGGTTAAACCAAGCTCACGCATCAATCTATCATCACCTGATTGACTGGCATTGCCAGTTGTCAGAAGTTTATCACCATAAAAGAATGAATTGGCACCCGCCATAAATGCTAATGCTTGCTCAGCGTCGGATAAGCTTTCGCGCCCAGCAGATAGACGTACATAGCTACTTGGACAGCAAATACGCGTCACAGCAATGGTGCGAATCCACTCAAGGACTGACAATTGACCTTCTGCCAAGACCTTATCACCGATTGGAGTTCCTTGAATCGGCACCAGTAAGTTGACTGGAATTGACTCTGGTGCTTTAGGCATTTTTAGCAGCTCATGTACCCAGTCGATGCGGTCGTCACGGCTTTCACCCATACCAACGATATTACCGCTACAGACATTGATACCTGAGTTGCGTACGTTTGCAATGGTATCTAGACGCTCATCATAGCTGCGCGTACTGACTACTTGCTCGTAGTAACTTCTAGAAGTATCCAAATTATGATTGTAGTAATCCAGTCCAGCATTTGCCAACTGCGCGGCTTGATCAGTATCTAGCATACCTAGGGTCATGCAGGTCTCAAGTCCTAAGGCTTTGACTTCTTTGACCAGTTCCACCACATAAGGCATGTCTTTCGCGCTGGGGTGCTTCCATGCAGCGCCCATACAAAATCGCGATGAACCAGTGGCTTTTGCGCGTTTGGCAGCGGCAATCACTTTACTCACCTCTATGCGTTTTTCAGCAACTAGCTCAGTTTTATCGCGGTGGTGACCAGATTGTGAGCAGTAGCCGCAATCTTCAGGGCAGTTGCCAGTCTTGATGGACAACAAGGTACTGATTTGTACTTCATTGGCAGTAAAGTTCTGACGATGTATGGTTTGTGCTTGTAATAACAAGTCCATCAATGGCAAATCGAATAATTGAGCAATTTGCTCGCGACTGTATTTACTGGCAGTAGATTGTGTGGCATCAGTCGTTAATGACGCTAAAAAATGATCGTTCTTGGTATTAGTGTTGTTATTTGGCTCTGTGATATTAAGTAGTGCTGACATAATCTAAATCCTTTTATAAAGATATTAAGCAGGGTCATAGAAGATAAACATCAGATGTCGCTCATCTGTTTTAATTTTTAGACGTACGATCTACAATAAAAAAAGGTTGCGCTATAGTATAGCGCAACCTTTTTAGAAAATCAGAACCTAACGAAATAGTTACGCAGCTACCAGTAGCAGCTATCTATCCATTGCTTCTGATTATTCGATTATTTACCCAACTTGTGCTTAGCAACACCGACCCAATGGTTGGCAAGTTTTTGGGCTTTATAAGCATACGGCTTGGCTTTTTGGATATAAGGCTTACACTCTTCTGGAATAGTTGGCACGATATGCTTGGCAAGCTTATTGAACCACATCATTAGGCTGTAATCGCCTTCTATGCTTAAATTGCCTTCTTGCACGGCAGTCATAAAGGCAGGCAAGCTGCCTTTGGTCAAAAGTTTGACGCCTGTCATTGAATCTTTAAAATTAATAGTCAGATCTGCTTCTTTGGCATGACCACTATGTTGGCTAAATTCACCATTATCAAAGCTATAATAACGCGCCACATCCGCTTCAGTGCTGGCAAGTTCAATCGTAACCTTACGATCCGCTAATAACGCTTTGACGTCTTCATTGTCGCTATCAGCAAGCATAGACAAGCGATAACCAATCACCGCCAATAAAACATCTAATGGGTCAGACTTAATCTCCAAAACCGGTACAGTAAACATAAACAAACTCCTAAAAAATGAGACGCAAAATAATGCGTACTTTATAACAATTTTTGTGACAAATATATAAGTACCTAGATTATAAACGATTGCTAGGTATCAATTCTTTAGGAGTTACGTAGAGAGCCTTAAGTATCTTGTAACATTCGATAACAGCAATATGATAACGCAGGGTTTAATAAAAGCGCGGCTGATAGTCGTCATCATAGACGGGTGTGTGCTCAATATAGCGCGCCGTATGCAGCTCCCGCTCTTGTATCATGCTGCGACTGACATCCTCATAGCGTAGCGCTCGATACAAGACCCATGCGCCTAAAGGCAACCAACTGACACCCATGGCAACCACGTAATTGTGCCATTCTGACCATAGAAACCAATGGGTCACTAAACGATGAATCACTTCTACCGCTAACCAGTAGCCCATGCCACCAAACAAGTACCAAAGCAACCAGCGCTGTGATGACATAGCAATGGCGACAACTGTGCTTAAAAACAAACCATAGCCAATTATGGTGCTTGTGCTCAACGACTCGCTACCAAACGTAGAAAATATTGTTAATAACATTATTCATCTCGCTCTTCATAAGGTGAATTCCAACAAGACTATTATGGAAGTTTACAGCACAAAGCTAAAGAGTCTGAAGGTGCCTTTGCGACAACAGCTGACGTTTGGTTTTTTAAAAGTATTTAGCAAAATAAACGACAAATTTTGCTGTCGTAGACATCAAAAAAATCGCCATGATATGGGCGATTTTTTTTGATGGTAAGGTTTGATAGTAAGGTTTGATAGTAAGGTTTGATAGCAAGAGTAGATATAGTTGAAATACTTTACAGTCGCTACCGTATTGCTGGTGTAAATTTTTTGCAGCCTCTGTCTGCGTAGGCACAGCAAGCAAGAAAAATTTGCACCAGTAATACCTGTTGTATCGATATTACTTTTCACCGACTATATGTATTAAGGGCTAGGGCTACGACGACCCCAAAGCGATAAAGCAGTCACAAGAATGGCACCCAATAGCATCAAGCTTAAGGTGGTTAACCATTGAGCACCGGTAGGGTAATGCCATGGCATGACGTTATGGATGGCTTCACTATTTAATGTCCCTAACGCATCGGTTTTCCATGGCCAGACTTTGACCAACGAGCCTGCAATAAAGCCGATCAGCAAGGCCAGAGTCGCTTGATAATAACGGGATAATAACCATTTTAGCATACGGGTAAAGAGCAATAATCCCGTTGCCATACCAGCCACCAATGTAAAGATAATGACAAAGTTTAAGGTATGAACGGCTTCGAGCACCGTATCATAAGCACCCATCAACAATAAAATAAAGGATCCTGATATGCCAGGTAGGATCATCGCACAAATAGCGATAGCGCCGGCAACAAAAAGATAGGGCAAGCTTGGTGTGGTGTTCATCAGAGGCAAGCTGCTAATAATAACGGCGCTGGCTACTCCAAGCAGGAACAATAACGCCCGCCCGATA
Source organism: Psychrobacter arcticus 273-4 (assembly GCF_000012305.1). Lineage (NCBI taxonomy): Bacteria > Pseudomonadati > Pseudomonadota > Gammaproteobacteria > Moraxellales > Moraxellaceae > Psychrobacter > Psychrobacter arcticus. Next base: position 2,286,179 of record NC_007204.1, on the reverse strand, counting down.
TTCCAGCGTTTAATCTCACTTAATAAAAGAAAAACAGTTGCGATGACCAAACCAAAAAAGAATGACCAAATCATCAAAGGCTGATTATCTAATAAATGCTTAATAACACTGGCAAGCGTTGCAAGGCTAGTGGCAACACCCATCAACAGGAACAATAAAAAAGTGGCATCGACTTGTCGCCATACCGCTATTAAACCTTTGATACCACCCTCTTGACGAAAGACTTGCCAAAGATTGGGACCAACACTGCTCAAAGCGTTAATTAAGCGCTCATAAATACCAGCAATCAGTGCGATTGTACCACCAGAGACACCCGGTACAATGTCAGCAGCGCCCATTGCCAAGCCTCGAACATAGACACCTAGCAATTGCTTGGGACTATTTTTATAAATCGGGCTGCTTTCGTCAGCCACAGGTTGGTTATCTAACTGGGTGGAAGATGACGGGGTGGAAGATGACTGGGCATCTGGCCGTGGTGATTGTGATGCCGTCATGGACGTTCCTTCTTATTGAACAAGATAAAGTTACTGGACAAGATAAAAGTGACAATAACGAATGGCAGTATAGTATAGTCGGTGAAAAGTAATATCGATACAACACGTACTACTGGTGCAAATTTTTCTTGCTTGCTGTGCCTACGCAGACAGAGGCTGCAAAAAATTTACACCAGCAATACGGTAGCGACTTTAAAGTATTTCAACTATAGCGCCAAAAAATACTGTAAAGCAGAGAGTAAACCATAAAAGCTGGACCAATCAAAATATATTAGCCCAGCTTTTGGATCGATGTAGATGGTAAGTAACTAAGTTTTGCTACGTTCATTGCTATGTGCAAATGCCGGATAGCCTAGGGCATATAGTACCCCTTCAAGCCCTGTGACATTGACAGCTGCATCGGCGCGCGCTTGTACGATGGGTTTGGCATTAAAAGCCACGCCCAAATCAGCCAGGGCCATCATCGGTAAGTCATTGGCACCATCACCGACACAAACCACTTGAGACATGGTAATCCCTAGGCGCTCAGCCGTATGGGCAACGATAGCTGCTTTTTTAGCACCATTAACGATAGGCAGCTGTATATGACCGGTGACTTCACCTTCTTCGATATCTAATGGGTTGGCGTGCACTTCATCAATACCCAATTGCTCAGCGATATAGCGCGCAAAATAGGTAAAGCCACCGGATACCAGTACCGTATGATAGCCCAAAGCTTTTAGGGCGCTGATGGTAGCACGAGCGCCTGTCGATAATATTAAGCGACTGCAAATCTCATCAAGTACGCTGATTGGAATGCCTTGTAATAGTGCCACGCGCTGCGCAAAAGATTCATTAAAATCCATTTCGCCGCGCATTGCTGCTTCAGTGATAGCTTCTACTTGCTCGCCAATACCTGCCGTTTTTGCCAGCTCAACGATGACTTCTTGTTCAATCAACGTAGAGTCCATATCAAAGCAAGCAAGCTTATGGGTACGCAGCATATGACCAACCGATAAGATATGACAATCAACGACATCCGAATGATCGCTTACGACTGTGCTTTGAGCGTTGTTATAAGCTTCAGTCAAGTCGTGACGCAAACGCGTGGTCAATTGGTCATCAATGATGTGTGCGGCTGCGGTTTTTTTGGCAGGATGCATCAGGGTATCAGTCATTGGCACCAATAAATAACGGAACACTTGCACATCGATCAATGAGTGTTTGGCAAAGGGTTGCGTCATGTCTATATCAGCAATCTCAATATCTACAAAATTGGCATCGGCGTCTTCTGCGACTGTGACCAGATGCCAATTTGGCTGCTCATCAACCCATGATTGCACATATTGGTGGATATCGAGCGAGGATACATGCGTCGGCAATACCACAATTAAAGCAAAAATAGGCAAGGATTGTAGTGCATCAACATCCTGTAAGTTGGTACCCTCTGGTAACAGGGAGGCCACGGAATCAACCGCCTGTTGCCATGCTTTGCTGTCTTTTGGTAACGAGTAAGATGTATTGTTTGGCATCGCTCAATTGTCCCTTGTATGCTGATATAAGATTAGGAATAATAACAGCTTTACTGAGCAGCGCCTATAGATGAGACGCAAAGTATCAACGGCAAATAAAACGGCTACCGTAGCAAAAAAAGCTAAGTAAAATTAAAATGAATCATTACAAAAAAATTATGATACTCGCTAACGCCATAACCCTTACTATGGTGATATAGTAGATGTCAATGAGTGGGTGAGCGAATAATAAATACTGGTTAAATGTTTTTACCTACACACAATTGCACAACATAACTACTGTACGATGGCAGCGTCTAATAATCAGTCTCTTTACGCAAAAAAAACGTTATTTAGACAATGCGGTATTGAATTGAACAAATATAGCTGCATACTCTTGCAAAAATGAGCGAATGAGCAATAGCCTCATTTTTTAACTCCATTTATCCAAAAAAAGTTTACCATATCATGACCTATTTAGCGCCGCGGCAAGGGTTGTTTGCCATCATTCTTCTGGTTAGTTTTTGTTTGCAGACGCTATTATTGGTCATCAGTACCGACCAACAGCTGAGCAACAGTCGTGCGCAAAAAGGCGAGCAGATGGTCGCCCAGCTCATCGATGAAGCACGCCTGTCTTTAGAAAACAAAGATCGTGTCAGCTTAAGCGTCATTGCCAATCGTTATACCAGCGAGCAGGATGTGACTCGCATCTTGATTAAAGACAATAATGGCGATATTCTAGTGCCCGTCGGCAATGCGCCGATGCAGCAGGGTGATATCATTAGCCAAATTGCAACCAAAGACGATGCGGTCATCGGTAGTGTGGTATTGACTCTAAAAGACATTAGCAAGGGTGAAATCATCGCCATGCAATGGCTGTTTGTGATTGGCTCGATGGTGCTGCATCTGCTGCTGTGGCTGATTTATAGTTATATCGCCCGTCCAACCAGAGAGCAAATCAACGCCATCAGCCGAGATGTTCAAGATTTGCATCGTGAGCAATATACGCAGCAAGACCAGCGCGGCTATGATCGTGAGCGAGAACGTCGTCAATCAATGCCTACTGCTGATGGTGAGAGTGTTACTAATCAGAATAGCGGCCTGGTAACTGATAATCATACCCTTTTAGATGGCCAGTCTAACTCTCAAGTAGCTGCCGATGCAGCGTATAAGCAGCAAATCAATACGCGTAAATTAGATATTCATAGTGCTGTCAATCAGTATGTTCGAACTCAGCAAAATCAAGACACGCCACTCGATGGTAATACTAATGGTACAATTGATGATACTGATGCTGCCAGTAATATGACAGACAGTCCTCTCAAAGACCATACTGCTCATCAAGCTGTAGACAGTAGTCAGCAGGCTAATAACCACGCTAACAATCATGCCTCTCGATTGTCTGCTACCAGAGCATTTGATAGTGTCAGCATCCAGATTGTCTTTCATGACGAGTTTAATATGCTTGAGCGCTTGGCACCGTCTCAACGTCTGCCGTATTTGGCATTGTGTACGCAGCTACTAAATCAGGCGGTGACTGAGTTACTGAAACAGCCATTGCTGTTGGGTGTGAGCGCACTCAATGAACCACACTTTGATGAAAGTGGTGCTTATGTGATGCTTAAAGCAGAAAATAGCCATGCAAAAGTTGCATTGGCAGGCGTGATGCTAGCCAAGCTATACCTGATGCTGAATAAAATTATTCATGATAAGCATATTGAGCTGTCACGATTCGCCTTGCCAGCAAAAGCTGGCGTCAGTGATAATGCCCAAGTCGATGCCATGACGCATCTGCTCGCCAGTGTCGGTAAAAAAGAGCAGATGCTGATTTTATTGCCGAATGATGGTCTTAAACAAATCAGTCATCACGTACAAGTACAAAGCGTCATGCGTCCAACGACGGTTTATGAGCGTGAGTGCGCAATATTCGATGGTGGCAATGATGCTATGATTCAGCGTTTAGCAGATGTGCGTAATGCGGTATTGATGATTGACGACTCAGAAGAGTAGGCTTAGATGGTCTGTTTAACTGACAGGAATTCTCTACAATTGCCTGCGCGATAATGACCAGTAGTGTCTTGTTGTTGACTTGTAAATGCGTCATGGTAATAAAAAGCATTGACAAGGCTTAATAGAGACTTTATAAGGCATATATATATTGATAACTTTTCAGTAATTTTGCCAAAAAAAGATAGGAGTTGGTCATGAGTGATGCTGATATTGATGACGATTTTGATGATGATTTCGTTGATGATGATGATGCAAAGATGGTTGAAGAAGCAGAGACGAGTGTACGTACACGCTTAAGTAGCCTTGAGAAGCGTCGTCTAATTGATAATTTGCTAGAAGAGAAACGTTTGGCTAAAGAGCTAAAAGATGACCTTGATGATATCGATAATTTCGATGAAGATGGCGATGATTGGGATGATGACGAACTCTAATTCGTCGTCGCTACAATGAGGTTGTCACGCAAATATTTTGCTAATAATTTTTAAGTTTTGATTTGCGTTCTCATGGCTATTAGCTAACCATCGTTAACTAATTATCCTAAGCGTGCTGTGCTAAGCTGGTTGGATTCTGCTTTTAATGGTACTTAACAGTACCTATAATTATTAACAGTACCTATAATTAACAATACCTATTTAACCAGCTATTTTCCACCGCTTTATTTTAGCCATGTTCAATGTAAAAAATGCTTTGGACAGATTGCCTTAGTTCAGATCACCGTCGTCTTTATACCTCTCGTCATTTTATATAACCCTTATTTATTGCGCCTGACGCAATCCATCTTTCAAGGACAACCACACCATGACCAGCCAACTAAGTTTTGATGAACTACTCGATTATTTAGACAACGAAGAAAGCGCATTTGTGCTCGATAGTGTTGCCACTCATGGTTTTTTGACCGCGACTGTTATTGGACGTCCGTTACCTAATTGGTTAGAGGCACTGTTTGAAGATCATGTGAGTGATATTCCAGAAAACGTGATTGATGGCATTCAGCGCTGGCGCGAGTCGATCATCGCTGAGCTAAAAAACGAGACGCCTATTGAGCTACCGTTTGGTGAAGATGCGGGCAATGAAGAAGTGGCGGTCGATTTTTCTGATGATTCAGATATCGTTGCTTGGTCGATTGGCTTTGTCGATGCAATGTATGGTGATGAAGCCAGTGATTGGATGGAAAACGAAGAGACCGCAGAAGATGTAGCAGTCTTGACCTTGCCGATGATTGTGCTGAGCGGTATCGATGATGAAGACCCTGAGCTTGCTGAGATGCGTAAAGATCAAGATAAAATGGTACAAATGGTAAACAGCATCGAAGGCAACTTAACTGAGCTGTTTTTGTTGTTTCATACCAATGACTAAAGAGTTTGCTCAATAAAAGTTATTTGAGCAATGTGCTTTTTAAGGCATCGTGCTTTTATCTTGAACGGACGATACGTTTTTTATCATTCTATACGTCGCTCATTCTTTAAGTCGCTAATTCTTTAAGTCACTCATTCTTTAAGTCACTAATAAGGCCGTACTATGACTGTGCAACTCTCCAATCTTGAGCACTTGCCTAACTATCAGATTACTGAGCGCTTGGATGTGGTATACGGCAGTACCGTGCGCTCAAAGCATGTTGGTAAAGACTTATTTGCGGGTCTAAAAAACATCGTAGGCGGTGAGCTCACTGCCTATACCGAGCTGTTAGAAGAATCGCGTCAAGAGGCGATTGATCGTATGATCGTCAAAGCGGAGGCATTGGGTGCTGATGCAGTGGTTGGACTGCGTTTTTCGACCTCTAGCATTGCGCAAGGTGCCTCTGAGCTGTTTGTTTATGGGACAGCGGTCAAAGCCGTACCCATGCAGCAGCAACCTATTTATCAGTCATCGAATCAGCCACCTAGTCATCATTCAGGCCACTCTCAATATGAGGAGCCTGTACCATCAGCTGCCCAGCCGTCAACAACGGCACAAGCAAATGATGACTTGCCACGCTTTAACCCTTTTGGTGAATAAGACTACGCTCAAATACTGACTGGTAGCCTTTTTGATGATAAGAGACGTTCCATGAATCAATCGTTCACCCAAATGCTGATGAACTATGCACCGCTGCTTGTTTTATTCATAGTTGGCTGGTTTTTTGGTGCGCGCCATGAGCGTCAGCATTTGGCAAGATTGACTATTGCTGAAGCTGAGTTAAGCCATATTATTGTCTCAAGTGAGCGTTTTTATGTACCAAAGATGGTTAATCATTCTGAAGGTGAATTGGTGCTTGGTAGTGTCGTTATCGCGCAAGATTATTTTAAAATGGTGATTGCCAAAGTGCTGAGTCTTTTTGGTAAAAATCTTACCACTTATGAAACTTTGCTGGATCGCGCTCGTCGTGAAGCATTAGTACGTATGCGCACTCAAGCGCAGATGAAAGGCTATAACCATATTTATGGTCTGCGTCTTGAGGTTAGTAATATTAATCAACAAGGGAGTATGGTCGAAGCCATTGCTTACGGTACAGCGGTTATGAGTACTGAGAATCGCAAGCCGCATTAAGATCGACGTGCATCTGTTCTTGCTTTAGCGTCGGCTGCTTGTTCTTTTACTTTTTCGATTTGGAATAAGAAAGTACGGTTTTTGAGGACTGCGACAAATACCACGCCGCCGATGGTATTGCCTACCAACACCACAGCCAAAAATAGCAAATAACGCCCCAAGCTAACTGTATTTCCATAGAGCAGGGCAGAAAAAACCTCGATATTGCCAACGATACTATGGTGCAAACCCAAAAATCCGATACTACCTGTAATCAGGCTGACCAACACAATACGGCTCAGTGTGTCGCGTGCTGAGGTTACAAGCCATGCGGTGACGCCCATCATCCAGCCTGCCAATATGGCACTGCCAAATATCACCCACCATCTAAACCCTAAAATATGCTCGGCATAAGTATCAATATCGCTGACGCTAAATAGCTGCATATTTAAACCCAAGCCTATCATTAACGCCGCAAATAAACAGCCACCAACGATGTTACCCGCAATGACGATGCCCCAAAGGCGTAGCAGCTTATTAAGCGGTTCGATTTTATTGAGAACAGGTAGGCTTAAAAGGGAGGTCTGCTCAGTAAATAATAATGATTGACCAATGATGACGATGATAAAACCAATTGGATAAAGTAAAGAGGCGAGCACAACGGCGTAATGGCTCGGTAGTACGCCACTTAGAAGTGCAAAAGCCGATAAAATCATAAAGAAGCTGATGCCAATCTCAAGACCAGCGGTAAAAGCACTGGTAAATAACGACCCAAGTGAGCGCTCAAAAGTTTCTCTGGCATCCATAACCTGCTCAACTAATATGCTGGCATAGCTTTTTGCTTGACTTAAATTATCATCATTAGCGACTTTTTTGATAGTTTCTTTGTCTTCTTCGCTAATATCCTCAGAGAAATCTTTGTCCTCTAAACTTTCTCTAACTTCAGTGCCGTCTGGCATATCGGCATTTTTATCTTCAGCGTCCAGTTTTGCAATATTCTGTTTGCTAGCGTCATACTGAGGATTAGCGCTAACATCAGTCAAGCGTCTATCGTCCATCTTATCGGCTTCAAAATTACTTTTATGCTCGGTATCTTGGGACACAGTCGGCTCGCTGTTTATCAGATAGTGATTTTAGGATAAAAACACCATTTATTATGCTATGCGATGGCTATATAAGTTATCGCATGACCTATATTTTATAACACGACAAGGATCTGTTTTGTTGGAAGTTCAGCCGATTGGCGTTGTTTATTGGTGTTTACAGTTATTAGTGTCGCAATGATACCCTGCAAGCCTGATAAATTACCTTAGCATCTAACAAAATCTGGCCATCTGCGTTAAAATCACTCTACTAATCATTTTCCTCATTTATCCACTTATGTGTTTGCCTACATTCATTATTAACAAAAGACCATTTCATTATGAGTAATCCCAATAACATTGAAAGCAGCAAAACCAATCTAACCACTTCTATCCAAGCGGCACTTAGCCAACTGGAGAACGCCTACAACCCAAGCGAGGTTGAAGCAGGCATGTATCAAGGTTGGGAAGACAGCGGTTATTTTCAGCCAACCTTTGATAAAGACGAGTCATTTTCTATCGCCTTGCCACCGCCAAACGTCACTGGTTCACTGCATATGGGGCATGGTTTTAACAATGCGATTATGGATGCACTGACCCGTTATCACCGCATGGATGGTGACAATACACTGTGGCAGCCGGGTACCGATCATGCGGGTATTGCTACCCAAATGGTGGTTGAGCGTCGTTTAGAAGCTGAAGGTATCAAGCGCCGTGATATGAGCCGCGAAGACTTTATCGATAAAGTCTGGGAATGGAAAGAAGAGTCGGGCGGCAATATCACCCGTCAAATTCGCCGTTTGGGCAGCTCAGTCGACTGGTCGCGTGAGCGCTTTACCATGGATGATGGTTTGTCCAATGCAGTAAAAGAAGTGTTCGTGCGCCTGTTTGATGATGGTTTGATTTATCGTGGTAAGCGTTTAGTCAACTGGGATCCAAAATTTCAAACGGCGCTTTCTGATTTAGAAGTCGAAAACGTTGATGAAAAAGGCAGCTTGTGGCATTTCCGCTACCATTTCACTGATACAGATATCACCACTCAAGACGGCAAAAACTACTTAGTCGTTGCCACTACACGTCCTGAAACCTCACTGGGTGATACGGCAGTGGCGGTTAATCCAAAAGATGAGCGTTACGCGCACCTGATTGGCAAAACTATCACCTTACCGATTACCGGTCGTATCGTGCCTATCGTTGCCGATGATTATGTTGATATCGAATTTGGTACGGGTTGCGTAAAAATCACCCCAGCCCATGATTTTAATGACTATGAGCTTGGTCGTCGTCATGAGTTGCCACTGATTAATATTTTGGATGCTCATGCCCATATTTTGCCAGCAATGGAAGTCTATCCAGACTTGCAAACGCGTGAGCCAACGCTAGAAACCACGCCCGCTGACTATGCAGGACTTGAGCGTTTTGCCGCGCGCAAACTCTTAGTGGAGCAAGCTGGCGAGCAAGGCTGGTTAGAGAAAATCGAAGACTACGCGCTAAAAGCACCGCGCGCGGAACGTGGCGGCGCAATCGTTGAGCCGTGGTTAACCGATCAATGGTATGTGGCAGTTAAAGAGCTGGCTCAACCTGCGATTGCCGCCGTAGAAGACGGTCAAATTGAATTTGTCCCAGCGCAGTATAAAAACATGTATATGGCATGGATGAATGGTATTCAAGACTGGTGCATCAGCCGTCAGCTGTGGTGGGGACACCGTATCCCAGCATGGTATGACGAGGAAGGTAGCATCTATGTCGCGCGTGATGAGGCGGAAGTACGCAGTAAATATAATCTAGCTGCTGATGTGAAATTGCGCCAAGATGATGACGTCCTTGATACGTGGTTTAGCTCTGGCTTATGGACGTTTAGTACCCTTGATTGGGCAGATGTTAATGCCGATCCACGCGTGATGGAAACTTTCCATCCAACTAGCGTCTTGGTCACTGGCTTTGATATTATTTTCTTTTGGGTGGCGCGCATGATCATGATGACCATGCACTTCGTTAAAAATGAAGATGGTACGCCACAAATTCCATTTAAGACCGTTTATGTGCATGGCTTAGTGCGTGATGGCAATGGACAAAAAATGTCTAAGTCAAAGGGTAATGTCCTTGATCCTATTGACATCATCGACGGTATCGAGTTAGAGGCGTTGGTAGAAAAACGCACCAGCAATATGATGAACCCTAAAGACGCGGCAAAAATTGAAAAGCAAACGCGTAAAGAGTTCCCTGAAGGTATCCCAGCATTTGGTACGGACGCGCTACGTTTTACCTTTACCTCCCTTGCCAGTACCGGTCGCGATATCAACTTTGATTTGAAACGTGTCGAAGGCTATCGTAACTTCTGTAATAAAATCTGGAATGCCAGCCGCTTTGTATTGATGAACTGTGTCGATAAAGAGGGCAATGCCCAAGCCATCGACCAAACCGCCAATGCTGACGTTTGGGAATTGCCAGAAAAATGGATCATGAGTCGTCTGAACTCGACCATTACCAATATCCATCAGCATTTTGACCAGTATCGTCTTGATATGGTCAGCCATGATATTTATGAATTTATCTGGAATGAATACTGTGATTGGTATGTTGAGCTTGCCAAAGCCAGCCTCAATGATGACTCGGTATCAGACGAGCGCAAAGCGCAAATCCGTTACGTGCTGCTGCATGTGCTTGAGACGGCGCTACGCTTTAGCCATCCCATCATGCCGTATCTGACTGAGCAAATTTGGCAGACCATCGCGCCGCTATTAAATCGTAAAGAGACCGATAGCATCGTGATTGCCGCCTATCCACAAACCGATAACAGCCAAATCAGTGAGCAAACTGAGGCGGATATGGCGTGGCTACAGGAGCTGATCGCGAGCGTACGTAATATCCGTGGTGAGATGAAATTGGGCAACGCGGTACGTCTGCCAGTGCTGCTACAAAATATCTCGGCAGCGGAAGACACACGTCTATCGCGTATCGCCAATCAGTTTAAGGCGCTTGCTAAAGTGGAAAGCTTAACCATTCTAAAAGAAGGCGATGAAGTACCATTATCATCATCAAGTATGGTTGGGCAGTTGCGCGTCCTTGTCCCGATGAAAGGGCTGATTGACCCAACGGCTGAGCTGGCTCGTTTAGGTAAGTCATATGATAAGTTGAAAGGTCAATCTGAAGGTATTGCGCGCAAGTTAGGTAATGAAGGCTTTGTCAGTAAAGCGCCTGTAGAAGTAGTCGATGCTGAGAAAGCGAAGTTGGCTGAGTTAGAAGGGCAGTTGACCGCGATGACAGCGCAGATGGAGGAGTTGAAAAACTTATAATTGAAACGTAGATATCTGTATTAACGAAGAGCGCTGTCATATTTATGATGGCGTTTTTTATTGTCTACTGCTTAGTTCTCTGACTAACTCTTGGTCAATTATATAACTGAATATTTGTGTGCTATTGTATGAACTTAAATCTAAGATATGAATGAAAATATTCAGGGCAAGTAAAATATAAGTATTTGATTCTATTGGGAAGTAATGAAATGGTATGTGAACTATCAAGTGGCTGCAAAAATGATGTTTATGGAAAGCTTAAGTACTGTGCGCTGCATTGCTCAGATGGAGAAATTGAAAGTAAAGATATGGATGATTACTTGCAGGAGTTTTCTAAAGTATTTATGAACTATTTATATGAAAATATTTTAAATAATAAATTTTATAAAGTAGGGAAAAATAGGGAGATTACACCTGATTACGAAATTAATGAATTTAAGTATGAAAATATAATAGATAATAAGCTTTTAACTGAAAAACTAAGCACAATGAATATTGTAATTGAAAATATACTTTTCCCGAAAAGTAGTAATCTAGATAACTTTATTTTAAATGCTAGAACAGTTATAAATTATTTAGGAAAGGTTGATTTTAAAAATTGTAGATTCGGTCATCTATATTTTAATGGGATTAAAAATTATTACCATAAATATTGCACTTTTAGTGAAGGTATAGAAATACATCCATCTCCACAAGTGAGAACTAAAGATAACAAGGGAAGTATTGAGTATAGATATGTAGACTGTATCTTTGAGGGAAATATTGCTTTAACCCCATCTATTTTCACTGATGAGATACATTGCAACATGTTCTATCATTGCTTTTTTAAGAGTAATATATTAATAAGTAATTTAAAATTCAAAAAGACATTATTCAAATTCCCTGATATTTTACAGGTCATAAAAAATAAAGAGGCCATTGATGTCAATTTCAGTAGCAAGAAAGAATTTGACAGAATTAAGTATTGTTATAAAATAAAAAAATTGTCGATTATTGACTGTAGTTTTGAATCTGATTTTAAATTAAATGGAATTAGTAAAGAGTACTGTCAAAGAATTGAGAATGCAGGATACGAAATTGACAATGATATTTTACACATAAGTAATCTAGATACTATAGATACCAAATTCAAAGCTAAAGTTGAAATTAAATATAGAAATATCGATAATTTAAAATTTACTAATTCTAATGTAGATAAAGTCTTTGATACATTTCAAAGTAAGTTTGTACAAGCAAAATTCAGCAAGAGTATTTTCAATGATTTCGCTGGCTTTGAAGAAGTTGAATTTGGTGTAATAGATAATAAAAATGATATACAGTTTCTAACTGTATTTGAACATGTGACGTTTCTAGACTTCTCAAGTTTTAGGGGGGCTAATTTTAGGTCGGGTTTGGATTTCTCAAAAACAAATCTAAAAGACAAGCCTAACTTTCTAAATGTGGAAATTAGCCGAGTAAATACTAATCGAGAGACATTTAGGATTATTAAGAACTCTTTTGATGATACAGGGAACAATATTGAAGCAAACAAGTTTTTTATTGAAGAAATGAAGGCTTATAGAGAAGAGGTTAATAAAAATAGTAGAAACAGTAATAAATATATTTTCATAGATAAGGTGTTGATAATATTAAAAAAAATATTTAATAAATTTACTAATGAAAATTTTTATAGAAAATTTATAATTAATGCTAATTATTATATATCTGGATTTGGAGAGAGTTATATAAAACCTACGTTTTGGTTGATATTTTCTTTGATAATTTATACTTTAGTTTTATATATACACGGTTTATATTTTGATTATTTTGATTATTTTATTTGGAGTGGTGTAGAGTGGTTTTGGATATTCTTAAATAATATGGCAATGAACTTATTGCCTTTTAGTAAGTTTTTAGAGAAAAAGAGTGGTATTGAATTTATCAGCTTACTATTTTATATTTGGTTTGGCATACTAATTTGGCAAGTTGTCGTAGCTGTTAAACGACATACTCAACGTTAAGGAACACCATGAACCCTCTCACCGTCGGACAACGCGCGCCTTTAAGCAACCTTGCTATTGACGACACCGTGCCAATAACGCTTAAATTCACTCGTCAAAGCTCTCACCCTAAGCGCCTTGTTGTTAAGCCTAAACGCTTGCGTCTCACTGCCGACCAATGAAAATACTTTAACAGATGCCGATCTCATTCGAGCTGCCCAGCAAAAAGAGTCAGCACCAACCGAAGGCGCACAGCAGTGGGTCATTGGTGTGCATAACGGTATCGAAGTGGTCAAATCATTCCAGTGCTCAGACCTCTGTCCACAAAATACCTTGCGCGTGATTTATTATGACGTGCCTACTGATGCCACTTGTGAGAATATCGGCGGCGTGACCAAATCCATATTAGTACCCATCGCCATTACCGTGATGCCAAAAAAATACTGCTTTCCAAAGGCAATCGCAGACTACTGGGAAAGCTATCCTGCCAAATCATAGTGAATATCGACCTACATTTACCTAACTGCTAAACAAGCTACCTATCCGTAGCAAAACCATGCAAAATCAGTCTTGAACTAAGTTATCAATTTCTTTATCTTTGATAGCTTATATAAGTAGTCCATACCTAATGACCTAACGTCTAACACTGACTGATAAAACTCCCATGACTCAATCAAAAAAAGCCTTTTATTATCGACCCAAGACCAATCAACATACCAGCCCTACCGTACGCTGGATGTTTTTGGTATTTGGCTGGCTGTTTTTCGCCTTGGGTATCATCGGAATATTACTACCTGTCATGCCGACTGCACCTTTTATATTATTGGCAGCGGGTTGCTGGGCACGTAGCTCTCGGCGTTTTCATTTTTGGCTGATCAATCATCGTTATTTTGGGAGTTTTGTACGTGATTGGGAGAATAATCATGCGGTGCCACTCTATGCCAAGTGGCTGGCGACGATAATGATGGCAATTTCAACCACTATGTTATTTTTTAATATTCCCGCCGATATGATATGGGTGGCATGGCTGGTAGGCGCGGTATGTACTGGGGTAGCGGTCTATTTGTTCCGTTTACCAAATGCCTAAAATGCGTTGATTTTAGGGTCAAAAACCGTGAAAAATGGGCTTTGGTTACACGAAACCTAAGATAAGACTTGCGATAATGGGATCTTGCCTTTATAATACCTCCAAGCTTAAGAGCAGTTCTGCACCAAATCATTACCTCGTAGTATTAGTTATAATCCTTCGTTTTAATATTTATCGTTCAGTAGCTATTTGCAAGCGTTACCGGTCACTAGGCCATTAATAAATTAAAAAGTAGGATTATCGATATGTCAGATACTCAAAAAGGTACAGTTAAGTGGTTCAACGAAGCTAAAGGCTTTGGTTTTATCGCTCCAGAAACTGGCGCAGACGTTTTTGCTCATTACAGCGAAATCACTGGTTCAGGCTTCAAAACTTTAGCTGAAGGCCAAGAAGTTGAGTTCACTGTAACTCAAGGTCAAAAAGGTCCACAAGCTCATAACATCGTTGCTATCTAATTTGTCTTTTATAGACAATTAGAGCAAGATGAATAAAAAACGAACCTTCGGGTTCGTTTTTTTTTGTCTGATATTTGATGAGAACTGTCTATAAAAAACGCTTACGCACTATGGTATAGTTGAAATACTTTAAAGTCGCTACCGTATTGCTGGTGTAAATTTTTTGCAGCCTCTGTCTGCGTAGGCACAGCAAGCAAGAAAAATTTGCACCAGTAGTACGTGTTGTATCGATATTACTTTTCACCGACTATATCATAGGCGTTAACGTCTTATAAAAAGCTAATACCGATATTGATAAGACCCCCACCAACGATTAACCAGACAAACATAATTGCGCCGAGTATCAGAGGTTTAACGCCCGCTTGTTTGATAGCGCTAATATGAGTGGTTAGACCAAGGGCAAACATTGCCATCGTAAGTAGGGTGTCATCAAACAAAACCATACTATGCTCAAAGCTCTTAGACATATTTAGCCAAGTGTGGAGCAATACGATTAAGATAAAAATAAAGGCGAACCAAGGTACTTTGACTTCTTTAATACGGCTCATAAATGAAGCGGTTTCACCATTTTCGCTACAGCCTTTGGTCAGCGCAAAAGACAATACCAGTAAGAACGGGGCGAGCATCATGACACGAACCATTTTGGTGACGACTGCTGTGTCGCCAACTTCTGGACTGACAGTATTACCAGCGACGACCACTTGCGCCACTTCATGAATGGTTGAGCCAGTATAGATCCCATACTGTTCGGCACTCAGCCAAGGTTGTAACCAACCGAGATGGTAAAGGAAAGGATACAGTACCATCGCGATGGTGCCAAATACGACGACCGTTGCGACCGCGATAGTGACTTTATGCGTTTCTGCTTTGACGATTGGATCGGTGGCGATAACAGCTGCGGCCCCGCAAATACTGGCACCTGAACCTATCAATATCGTAGTTTCTCTCTCGACTTTTAATAATTTGGTACCTATCCAATAGGTCAATAAGAAGGTTGATATGAGCACCAACGCATCGCTCATCACTGCCGGCAGACCGACACTTGATACTTGAGTTAGGGTCAATTTAAAACCATAGAACATAATAGCGAGTCTTAAAATCTGCCCTTTAGCAAAGCAGACCCCTTCATTCAAACGCTCAGAAAAATTGGTGTAGACCGTATTACCAAGTATCATACCGATTAAAATTGCTAGTGTGAGCGATGACAGTCCCACGATGCGCCCGTTCGTCCAGACGTTCAAGCTGCTATTCAGCCACAAACAAAATAAGCTGCCAATTAGCACGACGATAAGCCCTGCGAGATGGCGTCTGCGTGGAAGATAGCTATTTACTGACTGCATTAAAGCGTTCATGACGGACTGTCCTATTGATAGGTTTTGGGTAGTACTGCTAATCTTTATAAGACTGGCTACTCCCGTTAATCACAAATAGCATAAGCTTATGACTAGACATTATAATGCAGCACTATCTATAATAAAAACAGATTAATAAGATATAAATTATCGATTTTATAGGTTGATAAATTAATTTCAGTCTTTTTTTAAATTGAGAATGAAAAGACTATTAAAAACAGACATAAGGGATAGATGTCCTCATGAAAAAAGCTGTACAGACTGTACCGAAGATTACCCTGCGGCAACTGGCAGTCTTTGTCAGTATCTATCAGACAGGTAGCACCAGCCGTGCTAGTGAAGCACTGCATTTGTCACAATCAGCGGTCAGTAGTGCGCTGACAGAACTGGAGTCAAGGTTACAGATGCCATTGTTTGAGCGCGTCGGGCGCAGACTAAATCAGCATCCCAATGCCCATCCTATTTATATACAGGCGCAATCAATCTTAGGGCAGTCGTTGACGCTTGAGAATTATCATAAATCTCAAGTAGGGCAGATTCACATTGGTGCGAGTACCACCATTGGCAATTATGTACTGCCGCCGCTGCTTGCCAAGCTATACGAGGCGCTGCCAGATGCGGATATTGATATGTATATTGCCAATACTCAAGAGGTAGTAGCAGAGATTGAGCAGTTGAATATTGATATTGCTTTGGTCGAAGGTATGCCGCGCCCAGTAGATATGAAAGTCATCGAGCAACGCAAGTGGCGTACTGATACCTTGATGATTTTTGCTAAGCGTGACAGCAAATGGCTTAAGAATGTGGCTAGCTATAACGATGCCAATCATTGTTATGAGTTGAGCATTGAGCAATTATCAACGCTGCCACTATTGGTAAGGGAAGCGGGGTCGGGTACGCGGCAGATTATCGATGAGCAGTTATTGCAACATCTGCCTAATGCCGAGGTGATTATGGCGATACAGCAGTCGGAGGCGATTAAGTATATGGTCAGCGCTGATATTGGACTTGGTTGTCTGTCACAGCACGTCATTGAAGCAGAACTTGCAACAGGGAAGCTGGTACAAGTGCAGGTTGCAGGGATTGATCTGTCACGAACATGGTGGCTGGTCTGGCACAAGGCGCGCCACCAAAGCCCAATTTGGCAGACCTTTATTGATGTTATTACTGAGGTTTAAGTCTGAAAATTTTAAAGATTTGACGTTAAAGGAAGCATAAAAAAGTGCAGCGTAGAATATGAACTACGCTGCACTTGATGGTTTTCTTGGATTTGACTTTATCACTTTATCGATCGCACTTTATCGATGGCACTTTACGGATATTTTTCATTATTAACAATGATAACGTAGAGTTTTGCCTATTTATTGACCGGCTTATCAAGTCTCACAACTAAGCTATCACAGGGTACGTTTGGCAAGATGTTATCTGCCGTTGCGCCGCTTAACCAAGCCGCTATACCATGACGTTCATGACGACCAATGACCAATAAATCAACATCATGCTTATGGCAATAGTTGACGATACCTTCACTATTTGAGATGGCGGTCGTCACCTCAGAATTGACGACATGTAAGTCGTTACGATCCAAAAACTGCGCCAGTTTTGCACGCGCTTCTTGGCAACGCTCATCATCAATCTCATCATATAAGCTTGAGGCAGGCACCAGCTCATAGCCAAAGCCCACCATGGTATCTTTGACAATATGCAATACCGATAATTTGGAGTCAGGACGATTATCAACGATACGTTTGGCTTTTTGAGCAACCAAGTCAGCATCGGATAGTAAGTCGGTGACCAATAAAATATGTTGGTAACTCATGAGCGGCTCCTTCCTTATGACAGATGATTTTAACTATAGCACTACTAATGACCGCTGTTAAGTAAGCTTTGTAAAATACAGGTTATCTTTCTCCATGTACTGTCTTGACTTATCAGCGTATTAGCCCCATCTACTGTCGTTAGGCAAATTCTTTTTAGCTGATAAATGCCATCAAATTCGAAGATTACCTATAAGGTTTTTATAAATACAGTTTTATAAAGACAAATTTTATAACTATAAACTTCACTATTTTCTATTATTTATGATGATGTCATCCATTAATGACGATGATATCAAAGTAATGTATGAGGACAACTATGACTGACACGCCGTTTACTGCTGATTTAACCCTGCATCCTGCCTTTGAGCTGCTTGAGCACCGCCATATCGATGCATTATCGATGGATGTGTTGATCAGTCAGCACGTAAAAACAGGAGCGATGCACTATCATTTGGCGCATCCAAGTGATGAAAATGCGTTTTTGGTCGGCTTTCGTACCCAGCCGATGGATTCAAAGGGTGAAGCGCATATTTTAGAGCACGTAGCATTATGTGGCTCGAAGAAATTCCCCGTTCGTGATCCGTTCTTTTCAATGATTAAGCGCTCATTAAATACTTTTATGAATGCGATGACGGCTGCTGACTGGACGGCGTATCCGTATGCCACGCAAAATAAAAATGATTATTTTAATTTGCTTGCCGTTTATCTTGACGCGTCATTTTTCCCAAATATTCATCCGCTCGATTTTGCCCAAGAAGGCATCCGTGTTGAATTAGACGAAAGTGATAAGCCGCAATTTAAAGGTATCGTCTTTAATGAGATGAAAGGCGCGATGAGTGGTGAGATTGATCAGCTATATCATACGGTCGCCCATCATTTGTTCCCAACGACGACCTATCATTATAATTCAGGCGGTGATCCTGCTGATATCCCAGACCTGACTCATCATGAGCTGGTTGAATTCCATCAGAGCCATTATCATCCGTCGAATAGCGTGATTATGAGCTTTGGTAATATTCCGGTCGCTGAGACACAAGCAAAAATTCATGACGATGCCTTGATTGAGTTTGAAGCCGGTAAAAAACACGTATCGCGTCCAGAGCAGCGTTTGTCTGCGCCGATTAGTGCCACTGATACTTATACCGCTGACGAAGCCGGTCCTGATCAAACACATCACGTACTTGCCTGGTTATTACCATCGATTACTGATTCGAAGCAGCGTTTAGCACTGCGTTTATTAGAAGGCGTATTGATTGAACATGCTGGCTCGCCGCTACGTGCGTATCTGGACAGCCATCCGCTAGGCAAAGCGCCAAGTCCGTTATTGGGGCTTGATGACAGTCATTATGAAATGGTCTTTTATACGGGTCTGCGCGGCTCAAACCCTGAGCATGCTGAAGCGGTAGAGCAGGGCATTATTGATTTGCTAACCGAAGTTGCAAGCTCGCCAGTCGATGATGAGACTATTGAAACCATTTTGCATCAAATTGAGATAGATCAGCGTCATATCGGTGGTGATAGCATGCCGTATGGTCTAAATTTAATGTTAGAGGGCTTTAGTACGGCGATTCATGATGGCAATCCTATTGATGTCTGGGAAGTTGATGAGCATCTACAATGGCTACGTGAGCAAGTAAAAGATGAGCAGTGGCTACCAAATTTAATAAAAATGCATCTGTTAGACAATCAGCATCGTGTGCGCGTCACAATGACGCCAGATAGCGAAAAAACAGCCCGTCTTGCGGCAGCTGAACAAACACGTCTTGATACCATCGAGATGGGTTTGACCGCTGATGATAAAGATATCTTAAAGCAGCAAGCATTAGACTTAGCAGCACGCCAAGCAGCGCCTGATGATTTAAGCTTATTACCAAAAGTGGGTCTAGAAGATGTACCGACCGATATTAGCTTTAAACAAGGCACGCAAAAGCAGGTTAATCTAAGCGGAAAAGAAAGCACGTTGTTTGAATATGAAGCGGGCACTAACGGCTTGTATTATTATCAAATAATCGTACCGTTAACCGATGAGATTGGTCAGAACCTCGTTAATAATGGCAATGAAGAGCTGCCAGTCAATGAGGTGATCAATCATCCATTATTGCCAATTTATTTGAGCTTATTGTCAGAGCTGGGTACGGATTCGCTCAGCGCCCATGAAATGCAAGCCAAGCAAGCGGCGCATTCATCTGGCGTGACCGCCCGTATCAGCCAACGTACCAATCTCGATGACAGTCAAGCGATTAGTAGCTATTTTGTGGTGGCAACGCGTGCGCTAAACCGCAAGCCTGAAGCAATTGATTTGCTCAAAGAGGTGATGGAGCACAGCATCTTTAGTGAGCATGACCGCATCAAAGAAATCTTACAGCAGCGTCAAGCAGGCTGGCAATCAAATCTTGCCGGTTCAGGGCACTCCTATGCGATGCAAACTGCCAGTCGTGGCATGAGTCGTCAAGCGCAGCTAGAGTATGTACGCAGCGGTCTACCGGCATTAAATGCACTAAAAGACTTCCTAACGCATGCGAATACCGATAATGCACAGTGGGATAAATTGGCAACAAGCTTGATGGATTTACATCAACGTTTGATTGGTTTGCCTAAGCACGCAGTCATTATTTGCGAAGCGGAGCAAACCGAACGCTTAAGCAATTTGATTGTCGATAGCTGGAAGGACAGTCAAGCGTCGAAAATGGCTGAAAAACTCAGTAATTCTACGACAGATATTGAAGCAAATATTCCAAGTGAGTTTACAGAGTTACCGCTGAATGCCGCATTAAGTGGTGAAAATACGGCTGCAATAGAAGAGGTAGAAGTTGAAGATTTGGCATGGTTGGTTCCGACTAACGTCTATCATAATGCCAGTGCTTATACCGTACCAGCGGCTGATCATCCTGACACGGCAGCCCTGATGGTATTAGCGCCGTATCTGCGTAATGGCTACCTGCATAGTGCCATTCGTGAGCGCGGTGGTGCTTATGGCGGCGGTGCAGGTTACGATGCCAATGCTTGTGCTTTTAAATTCTTTAGCTACCGCGATCCGCAGTGTGCTGAAACTTTTGCGCATTTCGATGCCAGTATCGAATGGTTGTTGAATGAGCCACAAACGGATGAGCAGTTGGAAGAAGCCATTTTAGGGATTATCTCAGGTATGGATAAGCCCGGCTCTCCAGCAGGCGAAGCAATCAAAGCCTGCTTTGCTGACTTACATCATCGCGGCATAGACTGGCAGCGCAAAATGCGTGCCGCCATCTTAGCGGTTACGGTTACTGATTTACAGCGCGTAGCGAAACAATATCTGCAAGGGCAAAAACACGTGCGTGCGGTATTAGCGCCCTATGATAAAGAAGCTGCTGTAAAAGAGTTAGGCTTTAATGTTTGTAAAATTAAAAGCTAGTAGCGTTTAATAGCCATACAAAAAAACCGCCGCTTCCACTAAAAATGAAAGCGGCGGTTTTTTTATTACTTATAGTTGAAATACTTTAAAGTCGCTACCGTATTGCTGGTGTAAATTTTTTGCAGCCTCTGTCTGCGTAGGCACAGCAAGCAAGAAAAATTTGCACCAGTAGTACCTGTTGTATCGATATTACTTTTCACCGACTATAGTTATTAATATCTTTCTATCTGTTTTAAAAGCATTGTATCTGTTTTAAAAGCATTGTATTTTTTTTATAAAAGATTGGCTATACTTGCTTTTGTAAGTCAGTGGCTTTGGCTGGCGTTGTTATTAATAGCGCTTAATGGCTTGGTCTTTGCCAATGATCTCTTGATGAATCGGAAATTGATTATAACTGTCGTAGTGTTGACGGTCTGAAAAATAGCTTTTTAAGGTACGACGTACCGCTTCAAAGGCAAGATTATCCCACGGAATGTCTTCTTCTGTGAATAATGCACAATCAAGACTTTCAGAGCCGATACCGTAAGCGCCATCTTTTAGTTCGGTGATATATATACTATAGATTTGAGCAATATCTGGAATGTCATACAAGCAGTATAAATGTGGATTGATAACGACCGCGTCAGCCTCTTCAAAGCTCTCACGCGCCGCACCTTCGGCCATGGTTTCGCCATTTTCCATAAAGCCTGCGGGTAGCGTCCATAATCCATACTGCGGCTCGATTGCGCGTCGACAGAGCAGCACCCGATGTTTATGGACGACCAGTGAGCCACAAATTACTTTGGGATTTTCGTAATGAATATAATGACAGTTTGGGCACACCAAACGCGGTATATTATCCGTGGCTGGTATTTTGCGTTCAGCTTCACAACCGCATTGTAGACAATAGCGCATATCGACTGCCTTATATAGTAAAAATAGGACGAAAGAGAAGTAGGCTTATTTTAAGAGTGATACTTTTCTAATGATAATAATAGTTGTTCTATGAAATAGTCGTTATATAAGATAGTAGGACTATCAAATATCAAATATCACAGCCATCAGGTGTTTGGTCTGATAATAACCTTTTATCCTAAGATAGCACAAATTTTCATCGCACTGGCAGTGATAATCATAACAAAGATAGTAATAAGATGACCGCCGACGATGTTTCTTGGCTGAGCAAAAGGGCTTTCTGGATAAGCAAAATAAGCAGACAGCTGGCACCAAATGAGCCCAAAATCATCGCTATATTTTGCCAATTTCCCAGTAATGCCAATAATGCCAGTACAGCAGTGGCAAATGTTCCGCCAGCCCAAGCAATGGCAATGATGACTAATGACAATCTTTGCGGGCAATCATCAGTTTTGCCCTGCATTTTATGTCATGAAAAAATCTTATCCACGAGCATTTCCTAAATAATATAGGAATGATACCCTTGATCCATGAGGATCAATCGCAGTCGTACAATGATAAAAGACCGTGTCTGTCTTACGCTTGTCGCCGATCCACTTGCTGCGACTATTCAATGTTTTGATGGCTAATACTGATAAAAACACAGGGCAATTATAATGCTAAATCCCTCACAGTCCGTACGTTTTGATGAACTGACCGTCGCTGTACCAGATTTTATACGTTATCCGACTATCAGAAAGTTGGCTGAACGGGTGCAGCATGAGACCTTAAAGGCTATTGCTAGTCCGGCGCTTTATGATTCTCATGACCATTCGCGCAGTGCCCGTATCTTAAACACTCTTTATCAAACCCCTATCGCCGATGCCTCTATTTTGGTTGCTATCACCCATGAGCGCCATCCTAAGCTGCTGCTGACTCGCCGCGCTGCTCATATGAACAGTCATGCTGGCGAAGTGTCCTGTGCTGGCGGCAAACATGAAGCAGGTGATGGTAATAATGTCGTCACCGCCCTACGTGAAGCCTGTGAGGAAACCGCGCTACCGCCCAATAAAGTTCAGCTGCTTGGTCAATTACCCATCCAAACCTCTAAAAGTGGGATGAGCGTGCGTCCTATTGTGGCGCTGATTGCGCCAGATCTGCTGTTAGTACCGGAGCTTGGTGAGATATCACGGATTTTTTGGGCAGATTTTGAGACATTATTGACTCAGCCGACCGTTGAATATTCCATAGAATATATGTTGCAGGATCAGTCAGCAACGCTCCTCACACCGAGCTGGCAAGTGGATGGAGAGACGGTATGGGGTCTGACAGGACGAGTCATTGCCAGTTTATTGGAGACAGGCTTTGATCGGCAGCTAGAGTGGTATTATCGTATACAAGATACCCGATTATAGAGGTAATAAACACTCATCAAAAAATACGTTTTTATGGAAGGATAATAGTTACTATAGACGTTAGTGTGCTAATGGCTGAGTATCTTCTACTGAGTAATATAGTTGAAATACTTTACAGTCGCTACCGTATTGCTGGTGTAAATTTTTTGCAGCCTCTGTCTGCGTAGGCACAGCAAGCAAGAAAAATTTGCACCAGTAGTACCTGTTGTATCGATATTACTTTTCACCGACTATAGTATTGATGAGAGCATTCTATTTATAATAATCATCGTTTTTCTTGAGCCACCAGTTCATATTGTCTTGGCGCTTGGCACGAAATGCCTCCAACTTATGGGCGACTGTACTATTATGCTGGCGTGCGGTATCAAGGGCAAATAGAATCGGCACGGAAGACAACACCCCAAACCGTATTTTTGATTTTGGTAGGTTTAGTCCATCGCCAATATCATCACCGACCAAGGTACGGGTCACGCTGGCATTGACCATCTCAACAAAGCGCCCACGGCGATTATCCTCACCCATTAGCTGACGCGGTAAATCATGTAATGCTTTTGCCAGTGGTTGTCCCATTTTAAAATCAAGCTGTTGAATGGATAAATAGGTATATAGCCATTTCCAACAGGCAGTCTCATCTTTAGGTAAGCGTTGCAAATCAACGCCCATCCAATAGCTGGCAAGATTCCACAAATGCAAAATACCTTCAGCTTCTTCAGTACTAATACGAGCGCCAAGCAATCTTAATCCGCGCATAATCAATAATGAAAACTGTAAATGGGTGGCAATCATATCAGTTTGGTTGATCGGCACGCCCCAATAAGCGGCGTTCCAGCTACCATCAGGCAAATGGTGCTGGTCGGCATTCGATATGACACCATTCGCTGCCTTGGCTTTACCTTTAAGTAAGTTTTGACGTACTAAGGTATGGATTTGACGTACTTTTATAGATTGCTGCCAGCCTTCAGAGCCGATAGCTAATATTCGCTCAATAGCAGGTTTGCCATGCTGCGAGGCTGAGTGCAACTGAGGGTGCTCAGAGACTGCTAGGATATAGGCGTAGGTACGCATCAATCGTGGCAAGGCATCGTGCATCAATGCACCGGTTTGAATCAGAGGTAGCGATAAGGCAGGGATGCTGTAGCCTGCCATGAGTGCCACGTTACGTAATAGCCAGATCAGCATCAGCGGATAACGCCGATAGGCAATCGCGCCAATGTGTGCAAGCTTGGGGTCAAACCAATCGGGATGGCGGCTAAATTGTTCGGTTAAAGCATTAAATGAAGGGTGGTTTATAAGAGTATTGTCTTCAAAGCGAAGGTTTGTTTTATCATCAATAATAAACTGCTGTAACTGTTTGGCAAAACGAATGCCGTCAGTGGCTAGATCATCTGCTAGTGGATCACCAATATCATAACCAGCAACCATCTCATTTAACAAATCTTGCGAAATGACAAAGTCTTTTGGCAATAAATAGCGCTTAATACGTTTTAAAACTTGCAAATCGCTGTGGTCATCAATGGCAGTGGTGCGTCCATGACGCTGATGGTTTATCGCGTTTTTATGAGCGTGCTTATCTAAGGCACTCGAATGAACTATTTTATCTCTATCGATTGAATCCATTGTTATCCAATACTTTTTTATCAGGCCTTGTATCAAGTCTTATATCGAGCACTATAGTTGAAATACTTTAAAGTCGCTACCGTATTGCTGGTGTAAATTTTTTGCAGCCTCTGTCTGCGTAGGCACAGCAAGCAAGAAAAATTTGCACCAGTAGTACGTGTTGTATCGATATTACTTTTCACCGACTATATTTACCAAGCCCCTTTTGTATCGACAGCTTTGACAAGGTGTTTACTAAAGGCTTTCGACAACAAATGTTATAAAAGCCTTTAATCTAATAAAGCGCCGACAAATAATCTCTTAAAGCTTATAAATAATTTGACGATGAAAAATACAATTAAGAATGACGTGTTAAGTCTACAGATGTCACATTAACCTCATCTTTTAAGGTAGTTTTTAACATCATGTAACCGGCGATACCAGAGACGATTGAACCCATAATGATACCTAAACGCTCATCAAATAATGGAGTCTCACCGGCAAATGCAAGCCCACCGATAAACAAACTCATGGTAAAGCCGACACCGCATAGCAATGCTGCGCCATAAATTTGCTTAAAATTCATGCCTTTTGGCATGGTAGAAATACCCAGCTTAAAGATTAACCAGCACATCAGCATGACGCCTACTTGTTTACCGATGAACAGTCCAGCGGCAATACCAAGCGGCACAGAATGAAACAGCTCACCAAACCCTGCGCCCTTGAGCGAAATGCCTGCATTGGCAAAAGCAAATAGGGGTAAAATGCCATAGGAAACCGTGTTTTGTAGATCGTGCTCAAGCTCTTCAAGCGGGGAGTGCTCAGGGTCAGTGCGGTCAAATAAAGGAATAAATAGCGCCAATACGACCCCTGCTAACGTTGCATGGATACCGGATTTGAGTACCGCAATCCACATGATAACGCCAATTAGCAAATAGGGGGTGATACTGGTCACATTACGACGATTGAGCATATATAAGAACGGCAGACATAAGCCTGCGATAGCGAGTGAACCGAGTGATAAGTCATTGGTATAAAATAAAGCAATAATGATGATCGCGCCAATATCATCAAAAATAGCAATAGAGACTAAGAATACTTTTAATGAGTTGGGTACGCGATTGCCAAGTAGGCTCAAAATACCAAGGGCAAAGGCAATATCAGTCGCTGTAGGAATCGCCCAACCTCGCCAAAATTCAGGCTCATTATAGTTAAAAAACAGATAGACAATGGCTGGCATAACCATACCGCCAAGTGCTGCCCCTGCTGGCAAGATAATTTGCTTTACATTGGACAGCTCGCCAATTAACACTTCACGCTTAAGCTCAAGACCCACTAAAAAGAAGAATACCGCCATCAAGCCATCATTAATCCAATGATGCGCATCTTTAGCGATTGAAAAGCTGCCAATTTGAATAGCAACAGGTGCGTGAATAAAGGATTCGTACCAAGTATTTAGAGAAGTATTAGCAATAATCATGGCTGCGATAGCTGCCAGCGCTAAGACAATACCGCCCGACGCCTCGAGATTAAAAAACGCTCTGATTTTATGTATTGCCATATTATCCTCATTAACCAAATAAAACGTGCGAAAGTATTCAAAAGCTCAAGTGTTTTTCATATATCTGTAATGGCTTCGCCTTAAGTGCGATACCTTATATGGGAACAAGTCTTTGTTAGCGCTGATGTTTATATTACCAGTGTCATAGATGTATATCGCTAGTTTCTCATATTTTTATTCATATAAACAAATGAAATAGGTTACCGGTTTTTCCCTCTTACTTGAAGGCTTGATGAAGATAAAAGCTGTTTTTAAAGCATCTTGTGCGATAAATCTAGCAGACTTTTCTAGGTTTTTGGCTTTTTTTGCGGTTTTATCTTTATAATAAGCCGCTTTACGCAATGGCTAGCATCAGACTTTGCTGTTATAAAATTAGCTGTTATCAAAATAATATGTACATTATCTATCCCTATGTTTTTTTGCCTGATATTCACTCAACTACTTTTGAATGAGCGCTTTTAAATAAATGTGATCAAAACGTATTGCTAAAAAATGCTGCTAAAAAGTAGGATTGGTTGAATTTTCCAAGGCTTGTGTCTCTTATATCATAAATTTTGCAGGTCAGTGCCATGGACGTATCCCTTTCTATTGAAGTTATTTTAATGTTGACGGCTGTAGCCGCACTGGCAGGTTTCATTGATGCCATTGCCGGTGGCGGTGGTCTGTTGACCATTCCTGCTATGCTGCTCGCCAATATTCCGCCTGTACTGACATTGGGCACCAACAAGCTACAAGCCGCTTCAGGGGCACTAGCAGCGTCTATTACGATGATTAAAAAGGGCATCGTCAAACCCAAAAACATTAAAACGGCGATTATTGCTGCTTTTATCGGCTCCATCTTTGGTTCAATTGCTGTGCAGTTGTCGCCGCCCGATCTATTAGAAAAGCTGATTCCATTTTTGATTGCGGCAATTGGTATCTATACCTTGTTTGCACCCAAACTTGGTGAGGTAGAAGCTGCCCCACGTATATCAGAGGGCGCTTGGCAAAAAATTGCCGCTCCTTTAATTGGTTTTTATGATGGTTATATGGGACCTGGGACGGGTATGTTTTTTGCGCTCGGCAATGTGGCGCTACGTGGTCGAAAAATCATCGAAGCAACTGGTGCGGCAAAGGTACTGAATCTGTCTACCAATATTGGCTCATTAATATTCTTTATATTGGGCGGTAATGTCTTGTGGACAGTGGGGCTAGCGATGATGGTCGGGCAAATCATAGGGGCGTATTTTGGCTCGCATATGGTGGTAAAAGGCGGAAGTAGACTCATTCGTCCGATGATTGTGTTGGTCTGTCTCGTGATGGTGACCAAATATGTACTTGGTTGATGGACAGTATATTAACTGAAAATAAAGCATCTCTTGATCTAAAAATATATTTTCTGCATAAAAATACCCCATAAGTTGTGTCCAGCTTATGGGGGTCAGTTCAACGGCGGTGGTTTTTTTATTAATGATTTATAGGCGATTACTAATTACGATTAGCCGCGCTTAACATCGTCATACTCGCTGCCCATAATGCCATCGCTAAAGACTTCAGAGAATTCGCGTTCGCTGTTCTCATCGATATGACCGTCAAATACGTCTTTTGAACCAGCATCAGGATCATTATAAATTGCTAAATCCATTTTACCTTCTGATTTTGCAACGATAGCGGTCACTGCAGCATCGCCACCGACGTTGACCGCTGTACGTAACATATCAAGAATACGGTCCACACCTAAGATAAGACCAATGCCTTCAATCGGCAGACCCACTTGGGCAAATACCATTGAAAGCATAATAAGACCAACACCTGGAACACCTGCCGTACCGACAGAGGCGAGCACCGACATCAAGATAACGGTCAAATACTCGGTTACACCCAAGTCAATACCATAAATATTGGCAATAAAAATGGTCGCTGTCCCTTGCATGATAGCCGTACCATCCATGTTGATGGTCGCACCAAAAGGGATGGTAAACGAAGCAACCGAGTTATTAACACCCATGCGCTTGGTGACCGTACGCAAGGTGATTGGAATCGTTGCATTTGAGCTTGAGGTACTAAAAGCAAAAATCTGTACTTCACGCATTTTTGCTAAAAACGTTCTGACTGATAAGCCTGAAGATAGCTTGAAGACAATCATCATGGTCACAAAGAAATGGAATGCCAGTGAGCCAATCAGTACCGCAACATAACCAAGTAATGACCAAATAAGGTCTAAGCCAAGCTCAGCCATTGCTTTGGTCAACAGCGCAAAAACACCATACGGCGCTAAATTCATAATGATGGTCACCATTTTTAAGATGACTTCATTGATTAACTCTAAACTTTGAACCAAGCCTTTAGCTGGTTTTCCTACCATCAAAATACTAATACCAATCAAAACGGCAAAGAAAATAATCGATAGCATGTCGCCATTTGCCATCGCACTGATGGGGTTAGATGGAATAATATTAGAAAACACATCGAGTAGTGGTGGCGCTTTCTCAGACTCAAACGCCGCCTCTGTTTCTATATTCATGCCTTTGCCAATACCGAATAGCACGCCAAGCCCGATAGCAGTTGCAATCGCTAGCGCCGTCGTCACCATATAGATGAAAAAGGTTTTGGTGCCAATGCGTCCAAGCAGACGTATGTCACCAATACCGCACACGCCGCAGATAAGTGAAATCAAGACCAGCGGTACGACGAGCATTTTGAGCGAGTTAACAAACAGCTTACCGACAATGGCAAGAAAACCATTGGTGACATAATTATTAACGAAGCTGCCTTCCGTGTTCAAGCCAGAATAGTTTATAAATAGACCCAGTATAATACCGAGCACCATGGCAACAATAATCTTGCCCGTCAAACCCATATTTTTCCACATAAACGCTATCCTTGGTGTCCGTTACGCACAACAATAGACACAATAGCGCGCTCAATATGAGTGCAATATTTCTGTCATTACTGTTGTTGTGACGTCTATAAATATATGACCTGACAATCAAGTCAGATTTTGGGGGACAATATAAAAGAATAGTTAGGGATACTGCAAGATTTTTTTATGATTTAATTGGCGTGACTTTACAAGATTAGTATGTTTGAGGTTTTTTATCCGTCAATAATTTATATAAATTTGACTGAACGAAGCACTGTTAAAGAAACGGAGAAAAGTAATATGAGCGGTTCAAATAAAAAAGCGAGATGACTCTGATGCCACCTCGCTTACTGCAATCAATATAGATAGATAACGATAGGTAGACTAATCCTAATTATACATTGTCGTTTTCATCACGGCGCAAACCATCTTTCCATGTAGGGTCACTACTTTCTGTTTGCTGCGCGTGATCGGCTTGCCCACTATCTGGGCTAACAAATTTATCTTTGTTCAGGCGATGGTTGTAACTCATACGTTCATTCAAGTGTGATGCTGCATCACGGTGACGCGAGCCAAGGGCTTCTATTTCAGGATGTGAGTCCTGAAAATCAGTCTGTGCATTAATTTCCTTGGCAGTATCTTGCTCATTCACCATTTTTACATCGCCATCACTCTCATAGCCATGATCAGGGTTAGCATCTCCTGTTGGTTGGTTACTATCTGGCATTGATGCCATATTTGCAGAGGTCTGCTGCAAGTTATCAGCGCTTAATGCCTGGTTTAACTGAGCATGACTCTTTAACTCAGCATGACTCTTTAACTCAGCATGACTCTTTAACTCAGCATGACTCTTTAACTCAGCATGACTCTTTAACTCAGCATAGTCAGTTAGCCTATGTACGGCATTCTCTAGACTGTGCGGGTTTTCACGTTCTTGCACTTTGGATAAATGTTTATCAAATACATCGGTCAATAATGAATCATAGCGTATCGCATTATAGGTTATCAGCTGCTCAGCTTCTTCTTCAGTAATATCACCATTTTGACTGGCATAAACCACATGGTCTTCAAAGGTCAAACCTTCAAAGCTGTCTTTATGTTCCGCTTTCTTAAATTTTTGCCATAGAGGTTCGACTTCGAGCAGTATTTGATAGGCATGCTCCATACGCCCCGTGACATCATCGGGCTCAGTATTATAATACACCATGGTTTTAAGGTAATCGCGAAAAGGATTGGCTTCAAAATCATCCATAAAGGTATCGCCCAATTGGCGTTTTAGCGCATCGCTCACTGGCGCAAAGATACGACCACTTGGGAAAGTAACAAAGCTCACCAAATTGGCTGCCATACGATTTGGGAAGTTGGCAAATAAAGAGAGGAATGCTTCTTGAATAGTGTAAAGGCTATTTTTTAGCGCCACTTCAGCATGTAAGCGTTCAGCGACTGATTTACTGCCATATTCATAAAATTGTAAAATTGCTGTACAGATAAACAGATGAGAGTGGATGTCTGCTAAGCGTCCAGAGAGCATCTCTTTACGTTTTAAATCACCAGCAAGCAACCCTAAAGACATGTCAGCGGTTAAAGCAAAGCCTGCGCTTAAGCGGTTGATGTCCTTATAATAAGGACGGGTAAAATTGTCCGAAAAGCTTGGCGCATCATTGCTGCCACCGACGTAGCCTGCGACAAATGCTTTGGCACCGCGATTAAAGGTATAACCTAAATGCTTAAAGAATAAGTTATCGAACTGCTTAAGCGCGCCTTCTTTATCTTCGCTTTGCAACAGTTGTAGCTCATCGAATAGATAAGGGTGGCATCGCATGGCACCTTGACCAAAAATCATCAATGAGCGTGTCAATATATTGGCACCTTCAACGGTAATCGATACAGGAATGGCTTGATAAGGAATCGCTAAAAAATTACGTGGTCCCATTTGTACAGCGCGACCACCAACGACATCCATACCATCATTAATCACTGAACGCATGGTCTCGGTGGCATAGTATTTTGCCATTGCTGTCATTACTGATGGTGTACCACCTTGATTTAGACCACAAGTGACCATATGCCGAAAGGCTTCTAACATATAAGTATTACTGGCAATGCGGCTGGTGGCATCTTGCACGCCTTCAAATTTACCGACGGAGATTTTAAACTGCTCACGAACCTTTGCAAAGGCACTAACAGACAAATAGCTCATTTCACTGGCTGAAGTTGATAGGGCAGGCAATGAGATTCCGCGACCGACACCCAAGCACTCCATCAGCATCCGCCAACCGCGTCCTGCATTTTCAACCCCACCGATAATATAATCTAGTGGTATAAAGACATCTTGACCATCGACTGTCCCATTCATAAATGGCGAACCGATTGGATTGTGCCGTGGACCAATAATGACCCCTTGATGGCTGGCTGGCACCAGCGCACAAGTAATACCATAATCGGTTTTTTCAGCATCACCAAGCAGGCCTTCAGGGTCATGCAGTTTAAACGCCAAACCTACCACTGTAGCGATAGGCGCTAAAGTAATCCAGCGCTTAGAAAAATTCATCCGCAGACCAAGCGCTTGCTCGCCTTCATGTAGCCCATAACAAACCACACCGGTATCAGGAATAGCACCGGCATCAGATCCAGCTTCTGGACCTGTCAAACCAAAGCACGGAACTTCTTCACCTTTAGCCAGACCAGGTAGCCAGCGTTGCTTTTGCTCATCGGTACCGTAATGCATCAATAGCTCACCAGGACCGAGTGAGTTTGGTACCATACAAGTCACTGCGGCAGTCGGCGAGCGAGATGCAATTTTACTCATCACCCGACTTTGGGCATACGAGCTAAATTCCAATCCACCATATTCTTTGGGAATAATTAAACCCAAAAAGCCATTAGCTTTGATAAATCGCCACGCCTCTGGTGACAATTCTTTATCTTCATGATGAATTTGCCACTCATCAAGCATTGCGCAAAGTACTTCTACTTCGTTGTCTATAAAGCTCTGTTCTTCTTTTGATAATTCTGGATAGGGGTATTTTGCAAAGGTATCCCAATCAGGCGCACCCATAAACAGCTCTTTTTCCCACCAGCTGGTGCCTGCATCAAGCGCTTCACGCTCTGTGTCACTCATACTTGGCATCGCGCCGCCCAATGCTTTATAGACAGGCTTGGTAATCAAGCTTTGACGGATAGGGGTGATAAGCAGCACTAGGCAAAGTAGCGCAATGGGTAGACCTAAGATAAGTGACCATGGACTGATAAAAGCAGTAACGAGGACAGTAATTAAGGCAACGACGCTGCCTGTGACACGCGATAACGACAACAAAAAGATGGCCAAGACCATGGCTAATTGAATGATGACTGCCAAAATAAATAAGCCAATGGCCATAACTGTCTCCTTTGCAACGCTCAATAAAAAAGCGTAAAAATATAAGTGAATAAGAAAGTTTGAAATAAATATGATTGTTGTTGTGTATTCCAGCCGTTCTTTTTTATAGTAGATAATAGTTTTTATTTTTTGAAATGGGTGATTTCAGCTGTCGCTGCTCTAAAATTAAAACTTTATTTTGAGAATAAAGGCTTTCCCAAAAATAAAGTTAACTACTAATATGAAACAGTTGTTTATAACTATCAAGAGCGAAAACGCTACGCTGTGTCGATAATATGTATCAAGATTTGTTGATATAACTCAATGTTCAACAGGCCCTAATTTTCAGCCGAAAGGTGCTAAACAGTTTTCAGCATAAGATAAAGTCTCATTACGTCCAACGATGACATGGTCAATCAAAGATAAATCTATGAGGTCACAAGCCTTTTTGAGCTCATACGTCAAAAGGTTATCCGCCGTTGATGGTGTAGCATCGGTATGCGGATGATTGTGAGCAATAATGAGCTGGCTTGTGGCATGGCTTAACGCATGACGCAAAACGTGCTTAATACAAACGGAGCAAGAGGAGATGCCGCCCGTAAACAATATCTCAAAATTTATTAAGTTTAAGGCATTGTCCAAGCAAAGGACGGCAAACACTTCTCGCGGCTCACCGCGCAAATGAGTGCTGATATAATCCTTAACCATTTGCGAGCGCCCAAGTCCTTGACCAGTTTTCAGCTGACTGTCCAAATAGCGTCTGCCTATCTCAAGTGACGCAAGTATCTGCGCGTATTTGGCAGGACCGATACCGTGACAAGCAAGGACAGTCTCTTGCGGCGCCGCTAAAAGCTCTGCAAGGCTACCAAATTGCTCAATCAGATGACGAGCCAGATCGATGGCTGACTGCGACTGTGTACCTGTGCGCAAAAATATCGCTAATATTTCAGCGTCAGATAAGTGTGCTGCGCCAAATTTTAGCAGTTTCTCACGTGGTCTATCATCCTCATGCCAGTCTTTGATTGCCATGGTCACTCCTTGAGATGTCATTGCGACGAGATAAATTCAGAAAACTCTCCCTAACTTATCGCATAATTGTTACTATAAGCGCAATTTTATCTTTCAACTTTTTGCTGATGCCACGCTTATGTCAAATATTCTGCTTGCTATCACTGGCGGTATTGCCGCTTATAAATCTGCTGTATTTGCCCGGCTATTAATCAAAGCCGGCTTTGAGGTTCGCGTTATTATGACCTCGGGCGCTCAAGCTTTTATTACTCCGTTGACCCTACAAGCTTTGACTGGCAATGAGGTACACATCTCATTACTCGATGAAAAAGCGGAAGCGGGCATGGGTCATATCGAGCTTGCTAAGTGGGCAGACCTTGTAGTCATAGCACCGGCATCCGCTAATACCTTGGCGCGCCTTGCCATGGGCATGGCAGATGATTTATTGACGACCGTATGTCTTGCAACGCCGGCTCCAGTCATCATTGCACCGGCGATGAATCAGCAAATGTGGGCGCATCCAGCGGTCAATCTAAATGTGCAAACCTTGCGTGATATGAATTATCAAATCATTGCGCCTGCTAGCGGTGAGCAAGCTTGCGGCGATGTGGGTGCAGGGCGTTTGCCTGAGCCTGAACAGCTATTAGAAGAAATTTTGCTGTTTCAAGCAATGCAAACGACACCTCAGTTATTGGCAGGTAAAAGAGTGGTGATTACCGCAGGACCAACGGTTGAAGCCATTGATCCGGTGCGTTATTTGTCCAATCATTCTACTGGCAAAATGGGTTTTGCTTTGGCGCGTGCCTGTGTGGCTGCTGGGGCAGACGTTATCTTGATTGCTGGTGGTAAAATTGCTTTGCCAACGCCGCTTAATGTGACGCGTATTGATGTATTGTCAGCTGAAGAGATGCTGATGGTCGCGCAGCAGTGTGTGACAGGCACGCATAGTGCCCTGCAGTATATGCTTGAAGAGGAACATGATCATTCTCACGATCACAGCCATGATCATTCTCACGATCACAGCCATGAACATGCTCATCAGCAGGGCGACTGT
Organism: Psychrobacter arcticus 273-4; assembly: GCF_000012305.1. Taxonomy (NCBI): domain Bacteria; kingdom Pseudomonadati; phylum Pseudomonadota; class Gammaproteobacteria; order Moraxellales; family Moraxellaceae; genus Psychrobacter; species Psychrobacter arcticus. The sequence continues at coordinate 2,251,511 of NC_007204.1, read as the reverse complement.
GATTGCGGTGAAGATCATGAAGAGATTATCATCGATGGCAGCTTAAAAGTCGCTGATATCTTTATTGCCACTGCTGCTGTTGCTGATTATCGTACTGAAGAAGCGGCGCCGCAAAAAATTAAAAAAACCCAAGAAGCGATGACGCTGAGCTTGGTGAAAAATCCTGATATCTTGGCGACGATTTCGCTTGCTCACCCCGAGTTATTTGTCGTTGGTTTTGCGGCAGAAACGCAAGATGTTGAGCGTTATGCTCGCGGTAAACTGCTCTCTAAAGATTTAGATTTGATTGCTTGCAATGACGTCTCACGTGCTGATATTGGCTTTGCCAGTGATGACAATGCGATGGAGGTTTTTTTCTCAACACATTATGAGCACGATAGCATCACGCTTGATAAAGCGAGTAAAGATAAAATTGCTGAGCAGCTGACGACGATTATTGGTGAGGCGATTTGGCAACGTCACAATGTTTAGTATAGTCGGTGAAAAGTAATATCGATACAACACGTATTGCTGGTGCAAATTTTTCTTGCTTGCTGTGCCTACGCAGACAGAGGCTGCAAAAAATTTGCACCAGCAATACGGTAGCGACTTTAAAGTATTTCAACGATAGTGCTCAGTTCAGTGCTGCTCATTACAGTGCGGATTGTAGTGACGATTACAATTATTAGTACGATGGCTTGTTACATAAGCATAATAGATATCGAAAAAGATATTAAGTCTTGCTTGGCAGGGCTGACATAGGGCTGAAATAATGGATAGCGATAGCACCCAGACGTTATTACTCATTGCGATTTTTGCGCTGGCATCCTTGCTACACGGTATTAGTGGCCTAGGTATCACCTTGGTGACTACTACCGCGCTTGCCAGTATGTATCCTTTGCCACATGCCATCGTATTAGTCATTTTTCCATCGTTAGTGCTCAATGCGATGACTTGGCTGGCAGGTGGCGGTCGCACGATTTGGCAAAATTTCATCTATTATGGCAGACACTATTGGCTGCTAGCGTTAACCAGTCTACTCGGTAGCATTTTAGGCGCCAAGCTATTGTTATGGGTGGATAGTGCTTATATTTTATTGGTATTGGCAGCTGTCATCGGCTTTTACGTCATCAGTAGCTTGCTTGGTAAGCAAATTCGACTACCTGCTACTAAGCCTATACTGATTATCGTTGGATTTAGTGCAGGAGTTATTGGCGGCGCGACCAATGCTATGTCGACTATATTAATGATGTACTTATTGTCTGCGAGCGACGATAAGCACACCATCGCTAAAGTCGGCAATATGTGCTATTTCTTGGGTAAAATCGCTCAAATCATTGTATTGCGTGAGCCTATCATGGCACTGAACAGTGGTGAATGGGAGTTGATTACTTTACTGAGTGTCATGTCAATCGCCGCGCTTTTAATTGGCATCCGCTTGCGTCGTTATTTACCGCAAGCACGCTTTCGTCAGCTTATTTTAGTGATTCTCACGGTACTTGGTATACGTGTGGGCTGGCAGGGAATTATGTCGTTTATGGCTTAGTAGTAGCGAGAGTAGGACGTATTCATCACGCGCCTTGCAGCCTTCTATTGTTAATCCAAACTTACCTAATTTATCCGTTGCTAGTACATCAACCGCCGACTGATAAAAAATCATATCAGGTGCAAAATCCATTATCAGTCTTGGCAAGGTCTGCGCTAAAATCTGTAAATATTGCTCATCACCAGTATCGTTATCCAGTTCAATGTCCAAATCTGATACTTGCTTACGAAACGGATGGTTCTTTGCACCATGCATACTAAACACAAAAACGCGTGGCTCATCCGCCATGATACTGGCATTGCCATTGCCTTGATGGACATCCAAATCAACAAACAAAATTCTTTGCGCTTGTCCGCGATTTAGTAATATAGTTGAAATATTTTAAAGTCGCTACAGTATTGCTGGTGTAAATTTTTTGCAGCCTCTGTCTGCGCAGGCACAGCACGCCAGAAAAATTTACACCAGTGCCGCGTCAAAACATGATGTATCTACTTTATTTGGAATCGACTATAGTAAATTAATGGTTGTTAAAACCCAAATTGTCTGTGATATTGGGCTGGCTATAAAACGCCTGTAGCATCTCACGGATATGTGCCGTCAACCAAGTGCTATCAAGTGCATCATTAATGACAGGCAAGAGAGCCTGATTCAATTGCGCCATTGCTTGCTCGTCGATATGTAAGCTTGCTGCCACACTTGCTATGGTATCGGACTGATGATTGCGATACCAGGTATCGACGCCTGCTGCCACGAGACTGTGCAAATAAGGGGACATGCGCAAGCGGTTATAGCTTTGTTGAATACTGGCTTCGATATGATCGATACTGCTATTGTCAGGCTCATCACGTAGATAGGTTTGGATATGGCTAATCGGTTGTTCTTTAATCCGTGCCCAACCGGTGACCAATAATCGCGCGACCTCTTCATTGGATAAATGCTCTTGCGCATTAGCTTCGGCTCGACGCGCCAAATCTTTAATATTGCGATGCAAGTACGTCTGCAATTTTTCATCAAGGTTTCTGTTCGTTGCTTTTTCAAATGAGCTGCGTCCAAGCTTCATCAGTTTGCCAACACCACCTGCTTTGTCTAGCGTATTTTCCATAAAATCGTTGATGGCGTGATATAGCGTCTGGGTCAACAAATCTGCAAATGTCTCGTTGCCAACCAATGTATGAATCAATATATTGCGCTGCTGCTCATGGCTGCCGACATAGTCCGCTAGCGTTGCAACTTGCGTATCATCGACAAGCTCTGATAACGGCACATTGTCATTGGCTGGGTGATAGATAAGGCTATGCAAGATATCGCGGATATCGGCACGCATTACCTCGCTGAGTGGATGGTCTAGTAGCCAATCGTTAAGCAGGCGTTGCAAATCATTGCTACTGATATATTTAGACAATGGCTGCGCACCAAGCCATTGCCAAGCCTCCATGCTGAGCGGTTCAGCTTGCTTACGTAACCAGTGCTGCACAAACGTGACTTGTGCCTCAATTAAGCTATCTATCGTTAGCATGGGCGTGTCTAGGTTTTGAATATCTTTTGGAGTCTGCATAAGTTTTGAGGTCATAGTAATCGACAATTTGTTATACTGTGTGGTTATGGGGCATAAAGTATTATGCCACGAACATCGTCTTTGTTTGTGATGAATATTGACTGCTGCTCAATAAATAATGAGAGGTTGTAATGACGGCTTTGAATATCGCCTTACTTACGCTTGATGAGCTGACGGTTCAGCGTGGTGAAACTCCTTTATGTGAAGGGCTTGCGCTCAATTTGTCTGAAGGTAGCATTTGCCATTTGATAGGTGCAAATGGTACTGGCAAGACGACGTTACTCATGCAGCTGGCTGGATTATTACCAGTGCTAACAGGTGAGGTTTATTATCAAGGGGTAGTCAGTTTACCGATGCAGCCTTTGTATGTCTCGCATCAATTGGGCATTCATCCCAATCTCACTGTCGCTCAAAACCTCACTTTTTTGCTTAATTTATATGGTATCACACCAAGCACTGCTGATATTGATGACGCCCTTGCTTGGGTAGGATTACAAGGATTTGAGACCATAAGCTCAAGCCATTTATCCGCTGGGCAAACCCGCCGTATCACTCTTGCACGATTATATTTATTGACGCCTGAAGTAACGCCATTATGGCTACTTGATGAGCCATTTACCGCGCTCGATGTCGATATGGTAGCGCGAATGGAAGACAGATTGCGCGATTTTGCCAATGAGGGCGGTGCGATATTAATGACCAGTCATCAAGCCGTTGAGGTTGCCAATCAGGTGCTCGATTTATCTGATTATATGGTATAAATAGCATCGATTTAAGTGCGATAAGCATCGATTTAAGTACGATAAGCATCAGGTGAAGAGCAAATAAATGATAGACACCAACAGTCCAGTACAAGCAGTGAATACACGCTCAAATGCTAATGCCTCTGCTGTGCGCGGTATCAGCTTTATGCAGCTGTGGCGCCGTGAATGGCAGGTTAAGCAGCAAGGGGCTGTGCAGTGGTTGTATCCGCTGGTGCTGTTTTTGGTGATTATTACCTTGTTTCCGCTAGCAGTTGGGAGTGAGCCTGCATTATTACAACGCCTTGGCGTATCAGCGGTATGGATTGCAGCTTTATTATCACTGGTGATGGGCGTCGATGGTTTATTTAAACCTGCCCTTGATAATGGCACCTTAGCACAATTGGTCGTCGCCAATGCCTCGCTACCGCTATGGGTGCTGATTCGTTTGGTGATTCACTGGATTTTTAGTAGTGGTATTGTGGCGGCATTAAGTTTGCTTGCTGTGCCTTTATTTCAGCTAAGTTGGTTTGAGGCTTGGATATTGATGGCGTCTATTGTCACTGGTAGTCCGATGCTGCTCATGCTATCAGCGGTTGCTAGCAGTTTGACGCTATCGCTCAAAAATGGCGCTGTACTGGTGCCTTTAATCGCTTTGCCGATGCAGTTGCCGGTATTGATTTTTGCCACCGGTGCGGTTGATTTATTTGCCACCGGTCTGAACGGGTTGCCTATTTTGGCGCTATTGCTGGCAGGTAGTATTATTTCAGTGTTGGTGATGCCATGGGTGATTGCCATGACGTTGAAAATGTCGTGGCTAAATTAAAAACTGATACTGGCAGGTTGTTCCTTCTGTTATTAAAGCGTTTTATATTAACAATTAAAGCGCTTTATATTAACAACATGATGAAAACGGGCAACTTTGCTATAATAGTCTATCAAACAAACACTCACGTGTAGATTCTATCCAGCGTTTAACGCCAGCAGGTTAGCGGGTAATTGTATGAATCATGCGTTTTACTCGATAATCACCAGCTGCGTAATAGGTTTATGTCCATGCCCAACCTAAATAATGTCTCATCTCCTAGCCTGTGGCAACGCATTTGGCAAATTTTCTTGACCACGGTAGGTACCAAGGAGTTCTTTCGCATCTTCTCGCCTTGGGTCAAGTGGCTTGCGATACTAGCAAGCCTTTGCCTGCTGATCGGCAGTATTTGGGGTCTTGCTTTTGCGCCGCCTGATTACTTGCAAGGCAATAGTTACCGTATTATCTTTATCCATGTACCAGCGGCCAGCCTTGCTATTTCCATCTATTTTTCCTTAGCGGTGCTCGGAGTGATTTATTTGGTCTGGAAAATTAAGACAGCAAGCCTTGTGGCGCAGGCACTTGCCCCTCTAGGGTTTTTATTATGCGTGATTAGTTTATTGACTGGCTCTATTTGGGCAAAACCCACGTGGGGCACCTACTGGGTTTGGGATGCACGCCTGACATCGATGCTGATTTTGGCGTTTTTATATGCAGGCGTGATGGCGTTATTTGCAGCCTTTGAACACACGGCAAATCGCGGTAAAGCGGCGGCTATTTTATCTATCGTTGGTGCGGTGAATCTACCGATTATCAAATATTCAGTACAGTGGTGGAATACCTTGCATCAAGGCTCGACCTTTACCTTGACTGCTGCACCTAAGATGTCAGCAGATATGTGGCTGCCATTATTATTGATGATTATCGGTAGTTATCTACTGGTTGCGACTTTAGCGATTTACCGTACTAATACCCTGATTTTGCATCGTGACCAAGGTAAAGCGTGGGTGAAAGAATACATTCGCGGACAAGCCAAATGAACGTCGTCAAACCAAATAACGACTAGGAAAATATGATGCAGCCTTACTTCTATAGTTTTTCTGAGTTTATCGCCATGGGTAAGCATGGGGTGTTTGTCTGGTCATGCTGGGCAATTACCGTTGGCATGATGCTGATTTTTGTCCTCTATAGCCGCCGGCAGCGACAAGCGCTTATCAAGCAACTGGCGATTCAGCAAGCTCGTCAGGCACAGCGCACGACCAAAATTCCAACACCTGTGACCAAAGATACTCATTAAAAATTATTTATATATTAGATCTTTAGTGTCTAAATTCGTCATATGTCACTGAGACATAATTGAGCCGATAAAAGGTTTTGGCCGTATTGAGTTATATGAAAAATGCTACCATATAGCTATTAGAAGAGTACGATTAGAAAGACATTTTTAGGACGTTTTTCTAATGGTAGTTTCTTTAATATTTTCTGTTTTACAGATAGATAGGATGTAAAACAGCGACTCATCAATGAGGTAGTAGTATGAACGCAGTTCGTCGCAAAAAACTAATGTGGGTTATGTTTACCCTTGCAGGAGCAGTGATAGCTGTGGCGTTGGTTATTTATGCTATTGGGAAACAAACCGATTACTATTTTGACGCGACCGCCATAGCGCAAGGTGAAGCACCACAAGACAAACGTATTCGTGCTGGTGGCATGGTGGTAGCAGGCAGTGTACAGCGCGCGCCAAACGACCCGTTGAGCGTTGAATTTGCCATCACAGACTTTCAATCGACCGTGCCGGTCACTTATCAAGGTATCTTGCCAGACTTATTCGCTGAAAACTCAGGGGTAGTGGCGACAGGTAAAATGCAAGGTGATATTTTTGTCGCAGGTGAGGTATTAGCAAAGCATGATGAAAATTATATGCCACCAGAGGTTGCAAAATCGATGAAAGAGAACAATCGCAGTGGCGCAGTACCGTCTTCTGAACAATATAATCCAGCTGAAAAGCTTCATGAGACTAAAACTTTGCAGCAGTAAGGATTGTTATATTTCAGGACGGGACAATTACTAAAATACAGACCAAAAAAAGCCCATTATTTAACAATAATGGGCTTTTTCTTCTCACTCAAAAAGATTCATTTAAATAAATGAATCGTATTAAAGCTATCAACTAGTAATGATTGTTTTTACTACTTAGCAGGCGCTTCTGCAGGTGTCGTATTTGCAGCATCAGTACCCCAAATTTTTGGATATTTGTAACCTGGGAAGCTGTCATGAGCATACTTTTTAAAGGCATCTGAGTTATAAGCGTTGGTCACGTCTTTCACCCATTTTTTGTCTTTATCAGCAGTCTTGATGGCTGACCAATTCACATAAGCAAAGCTTGGCTCTTGGAATAGTGCTTCAGTCAGTTTGATGCCAGAGTCTGTAGCGTAGTTACCATTGATAATGGCAAAATCTACTTCATCACGAGCACGCGGTAACTGCGCCGCTTCTAGTTCAACAATTTTGATGTCGTATTTGCTGTTATCAGCAATGTCAGTTTTTGAAGCGGTCAATGGATCGATATTGTCTTTTAGTGTAATCCAGCCAAGCTCATTCATCATTACTAATGCGCGAGCAAAGTTACTTGGATCATTAGGTGCAGAGACGCTCATGCCTTTATAGACTTCTTCGATTTTGGTTTTTTTACCTGCGTAAACACCTAATGGGGCAGTAGGTACTTGAAAGACTTCTACCAAATCAAGGTTGTTTTCTTTTTTGAAGGTATCTAGATATGGCTTATGTTGGAAGATGTTGATGTCTAAGTCGCCATCTGCCAAAGCAACGTTTGGACGCACGTAATCAGTAAAGGTTACCAGCTCAACTTCGTAGCCTTGTGCTTCTAACGAACCTTTTACTTGATTGCGAACCATATCGGCAAAGTCACCTTCGGTCGTACCGATGACGATTTTGCTGTGTTCAGGATCAATGTCACTGGTCGCAGTAGCTTCTGTATTCGTAGTTTCGGTTGCGCCTTCAGTGACTGGCTCTTTAGTGGCTTCTGGTGCTGATGAATTGTTGCAACCGACCAATACGAGACCTGATACGCCAACAGCAGCAAAGGCAGTCGCTACTTGACGGCTGATATCTGTTAATTTCATGGAATTTCCTTAATAAGGGTAGGGATCAAAGGATAAAATACTGAGACTAAAAACAGGATTAAAAAAACTGCATTAAAAAAGCAACATTATGAATAGTAATGCTGCTAAGTTAACGAGTGTTAAGATAGTATCAAAATTAACGGGAATCAGTTACAAAGTCAAGCATTTGCTTGGGGTGAATAAGCATTAGACCCTGAGCATTATTCATATCAAGCATTATTCAATCATCAATATCTCATTTCAATGAGCCAAGTGATCGCGGTTTTTTTAACGCTTATCCAATCGAGTCGCTACCCAATTGCCTAGGGCTTGAATACCGATGACCATGATTGATAGCATAATGACGATGAATACCATTACCTCAGTCTGATAACGGTAATAGCCATAACGAATCGCCAAATCGCCTAAACCGCCACCACCGATCATGCCAGCTGCTGCTGAAAAAGAGAGCAAGCTGATACAAAGGATGGTCACAGACAAGACCAAGCCAGATCGTGCTTCATTGAGCAGTACTTTGATGATGGTAAAGGGTCTTGCACCCATCGATTCGGTCGCTTCAATAATACCGCGAGGCACTTCACGCAAGTTTTGTTCAACCAAGCGCGCAAAGTAAAACGAGCCAGCAATCGCAAGCACCAATGAGGCTGCAATAGGACCAATACCAGTACCGACGATAGCTTTGGTAAAGGGACTCATGGCAATCATCAAAATCACGAATGGGAAAGCACGCATAAAGTTCGTGATGCCACCAAGTACAGCATAGAGCGTTTTATTTTGCAAAAACTGCCGATCACTGGATAAAAATAAGAAGATGCCAAACAGACCACCGATCAGGATGGCAACTGTCGTTGAAATACCAAGCATAATAAAAGTATCTAAAAACGCCTGCCAAATCTCTTTACGCAGCACGAGTAGCTTGTCTATCGAGGCGGATAATTCTGCACCGGTTATCATGTCTATTTCTCCTGCCTCATTAGTCTTCGTGGACTAAGCCTTTGCCAATTGGGGTGGTGGCCTGAATGAGACCGTCGCGGATGTCTGCGACCTCGAGCAATTGTCCTTGATGTAACAATGCAGCGCGGTCACATAGTCTGCGAATGACGCTCATCTCATGCGTCACAATGACGATAGTGACGCCAAGCTGCTCATTAATTTCACGTAAACAGGTTAATAAACTGCGTGTAGTTGCAGGGTCAAGCGCACTGGTCGGCTCATCAGCAAGGAGCACTTTGGGACTTGGTGCGATTGCACGGGCGATACCAACGCGCTGTTTTTGTCCGCCTGACAACTGCGCAGGATAGTGACCGGCGCGGTCAGTTAAGTCAACGATTTCTAGACAATCCATGACGCGCTTATGAATATCAGCGCGAGGGTAGCCTGCAACCGTTAAATTAAAGGCAACATTATCAAAGACGGTACGGTTAGACATCAGATTAAATTGCTGAAAAATCATACCGATATTGTGACGCGCAATACGCAAGTCACTGGCAGACAGAGAAGTCAGGTCTGTACCATCGATAATCACTTGACCTGAATCAGGACGCTCAAGCAAATTAATCAAGCGTAAAAGCGTTGACTTACCCGCACCTGAATAGCCCATCAAGCCAAAAATCTCACCTTGCTGGACAGTTAGTGACGTCGGCTCGACAGCAGTAAACCAATGTGGCTTGCCGTCTTTATCTTTTATAGACCGGTCACTTAAAAAACTTTTGGTCACATCGTTTAAGACAATCATGTCACTCATGGAAGGCTCAAAATTTAATAAATGTTTTAGTGGTTATGAAGTGGTCGTCGTCTCTCTGGCTGCTTAACAGCTGAGTTAAAAACAACATTCAATAACCCCATAATAAGGGGCGTTAATATAGCATATTATGCAAGATTTTGGATATGGTCATCCGTGATTGACTGACAACTCAGTTCAGTCGATATTAAGATGTGCAGAATGAAAATGGATAAGGCTTAAATTGTTAACACTAGCATGCGCTTTGCAGGGATACTATTTAAAAATAGCGTATAAAAGGTTATTCGCTACTCTTCGCTATAATATACCAATATTAGTTACAAGTTGTCATGATGATTATAGTGAGGATCAAGTTTGACAGGTAACACCACCAAAAATCGCGTATGACCATTAATAGTGTCAGTGGTGATTCTTCCTTGATGGGCGGTGACGATTTGTGAAACCAAGGACAAACCAAGACCTGAGCCTTTATTTTTTTGCTGTAAGCGTACAAAGGGGCTGAAAACTGCTTCACGTTTATTTTCAGGGATGCCATCACCCTCATCAATTACTACCAATACCACATACTTCGGAAGCGGACGTGTTGGCTCTGGTTTAGATTTTTTGATATGTTTGCTAAATAGGCTTTCTTTACGGGTAGTATTCGAAGTTTCAGGACTTTCTTTATTGATTTCTTTATTGATTGCTTTATCGCTTTCTTTTATCGCAACATCACTATTTTTATTAACTTTATTGGCATCCTCTTTATTACTATTTATAGCGTTGTTATCAAGAGTGTCTTCAGGAGTATAGTCGGAAGTTTCAGAGGACTGTTGCTTCTCAGGCACAGCTCGCCACATGACCTTCTTCAGCTTATCGGTTAAATCTGATGTAAAACTATGATAGTTAGCAAATAATGCGGAATTACTAACCTTTTCAAGTGTTTCGCTCGTATTGATAGGCTCTACTTGGTCTAAAGTGGCGCTATTGCTCTCTTGATTTACAATATTGTCAGAGTCATTATCAGGGCTAAGCTCAGCATCAACCACCACATTTTCACCATTTTGATAAATAGGCGGTGCCGGTAATGTAAATACAGAATCACTATTTGCTGCTTTTGGCTTTGGAGGCGCTGCGCTAATAGCATCATTTAGCTGTGATACCGTATCTTGCTTATGATCAAGCTGATTTAAGCGCTGAGATGCTTCATTAGAATAAAAGTCTGAGCTGTTATAGTCTACAAAGCTACTGCATAAAACTGTCTGCAATAAAAAATCAGGAATATCTTCAGCTTCTTCAAGGGTTTGCACGCCATATAGCAATACAGTTACCGGTGGTTTCCCATGCAGCATAGCATTGGTTAATAGGTTGCGAATTAAATGGGTGAGCATCGATGATTGACCGTCAATCACGATATGCTCGCCAATCAACGTTGCTTCAGGATAATGTTGGCGTTCTTGATTCACCAAATCGTATAAGTCTAAATGTTCAACTTGCTGTAACGCATGACCAGCATCCAAGCGGCTCACTAGTAAAATACTTTCGACCAAATCATTGAGCCCTGAGAGGTCACGATTGATGGCTTGAGCGCGCTTATCAAACTTGGCTTTGTTGTCACTTGGCAGTGGGCCTGTCAGCATGTCCATCATCTCAATCTGTAAGCGGATACGTGTGATGGGCGTACGCAGCTCATGAGAGGCATGTGCAAGTAATAAATTATTGGCATCAATAAGGTGCTCAATCTTTTGTGCCGCTTGGTTGAATCCACGTGCCAGTGAGGCGATTTCATCATTGCCACGCGCATTCACCCGTACTGTAAAGTCACCATCGCCGAGCTGAGTCATCTGTAGACTCATCTGATTGATACGCCAAGTAATAGTACGAGCAATCCACCAGAGGACGCCCGCCATAATGAGTAGCAATAAAAGCGTACCGGTAAATAAATTAAGCGCTGCAGAGAGTACCGGTTTTTTGGGTGGTAAGCGTGATTCATACAATAGCGTATAGCCGGTACTACTATAGACTTGTACTTGCTTGGTTGGCGACGTTTCTGCAAAAGACGGGAAAACACGCGAAAATAGAGAAGGCGGGGCAGGAAGCTCTAGCGGCAAATCGCTATTATCCGTTTGCATCAGCAGATGACCTTCGCTGTCATATAAGCCCATCTTTGCCTGCAATGACTCATCAAAAATTTCAAAGCTCTTTCTGATCACAGCCAACATAAAGCGTGATTGTAAGCGGTTTTCCTTGCTAACCGTGATATTTAGCTCATGCAAAAAAGGATCGATTTGTCCTAAAATTTGCGTTGCTAATACCTCTGAGCGAATGCCCGCATCCTTATCATGTACAAGCTGCGTCAATAATACCATCGCAACAGCAAACAAGATAAGTGCCAGCATGACACTGGCAAATAGCTTGGAAAATACGGAACGAAAACCCAATTGCTGCATCAAATTATCTCTATTATCAAATGCTTATGCCACTTTATATGGTCAAACATAAAAGGGGTTATCATACGTATGATACCCCTTTTAATGAACCGTTTTAAAGCATTTTGACGGTTTATTTACCAACAGTTTGCAACTGACTACACTTGGTCAGTGGCAAACTGATAACCAACGCCGCGCACTGTAATAATACGCTTTGGCTGACGTGGATTATCTTCAATTAAAGCACGCAGACGTGAAATGTGCACATCAATTGCGCGATCGATATTGTCTGAGCTGTCATCATTTGGCATGGCTTGCCACAATTGCTCGCGATTTAGTACTTTGCCAGAATGAGTGGCAAAATAATGCAACAATTGGAACTGATGTGTTGTCAAGCGTACGGGCAAATCATCGATAGTCACTTCATGACTGTCAGGGAACACGCTCAATCTACCGAAAGTTAAGCTGTCTGATTGACTGTCAGCTTGATTCGGCTGCTCATGGCGACGAATAACCGCACGAATACGGGCTAACAATTCACGCGGTTCAAACGGTTTGGCAATATAGTCATCAGCGCCCATCTCAAGACCTAATACACGGTCTGTAGTATCGCCTTTTGCCGTCAACATAATAATCGGCACTTTATTGGTCATATTGTTTTTATTGCCACGTATTTTTTGGCAAACCTGCATACCATCCATATCGGGTAGCATAAGGTCGAGTACTACCAAGTCAATATCACGCTCTTTAGTGTTCAATAAATCCAGACCTTCTTGACCAAGACCTGCATGATGTACATCATAATAATTCATGGTCAGATAATCACTGATTAACTCTGCTAAATCTGGATCATCTTCAATTAATAAAATCTGCTTACTCATAATGTTTCCTCTAGTTGTTGTTATAGTTTGTCTTAATGCACTTTCTAAATTTACAAAAGTGGCGTCTGCCCTTAGTTTTCAATTATCCCAAATGCTTATATTACAACCATCTAAGATACAAGCCATTTACAGCGATCTAAGATAGAAGCCATGCTTTACTGTTATTTAATAAAAGAATGCAATTCGTACTGTCCATAATACGCTATATTGCCTAAGCAGGATGTTATTAAACAAGGCGTGCTTTGTTAATGTTTCTACACAATGTAACTGCGTGACTTTGTGCTTAAGATACCACCACTTTTTTGCCTTTAGATTCAATGGGTAAGTTTGCCAAACAAATCAAACTGTCACTACTGATGCCAGCGATTAAATATTGTTTGGTCAGTGGATCGTATTCAATAACTTCAATAGGCTGGCGGGTTAAGCGCTGATCTTGTCCTATAATCCAAATATTGGCAGTCAAAGAACGCAGCGGTTTATAAGGCGGCACCTGTATTTGTGTCAAATCGACATTATGCAGGGCATTTTTAGGCACGATAGTACCCACTTCTATCTGCCCATAGTCAACCCGACCGGTGACTTGCATACCAGGCGCTAGCTGATTGCGACTGACTTCATTGTTGATTACATTCACATAAACCAAAAGTTGTATTGGTTGTTTTAGCGCCTGTACTTTACTGACCTGACCAGTAAACTTATCCACTCTATCTTCGGCGGTGAAGTTGACGGTTTGACCGACAGAGATTTGCGATTCGGCTTCAATCGGTAAGGTCGAGATGAAATGCAATTCAGTTGCATCACTTAGCTTCAATAACGCTGTTTGAGCCTCTATCTTTTGTCCGGCTTGCACCGACAGATTCTCTACGCGCCCTGAAAAACGGGCACGTAATGTTATCAAGTCAGAGGTCTGGCTGGTATTGTCCGAAGCGCTAGCCCTATCGATATTGCTGGCGGTTGTATTTAAACTGGCATCCACATCAGTTGCGGGGTCATCTGACATTGTCGGTTTGTTGAAAATTTCCTGACGTCGAACCGTGAGTAGCGGCGTACCTTTTTTCACCCATTGGTTTTCACTTACCAATACTTGCTCTACCGTCAGCGGCTGCCCAGCCACAAGGTTGATTTGTTTGATAGAATCGATACGACCTTGTAAGCCAAGGCTTGGCTGATAACGGGTTGGCTTTATACTTAAAATATGATCAGGTGTGATGGTGACACTATCCGCGCTAATAAGCGGCATATCAACCATCTCATTATTTTCGCTAGTTAAGGCTTCAGTGGGAGACGTTGGCTGGCAGGCAATAATAAGTAGGGCGCTCAATAAATAGGCGCTATTTTTTAACGGCGCAGTCCGTAAGCATATAAAACGCATGTCATGCAGCGAGCTCATAGAAAATATCATACCAATCACCATCATAAACGTCTTTTTATTATATAGTGAATTACGGGTATGGGAAATGGCTACACTGTATTGTATTTAACTGGCTTTTTATAAGTGCTATAGTCGGTGAAAAGTAATATCGATACAACACGTACTACTGGTGCAAATTTTTCTTGCTTGCTGTGCCTACGCAGACAGAGGCTGCAAAAAATTTACACCAGCAATACGGTAGCGACTTTAAAGTATTTCAACTATAGAGGGGCTGCATTTATAATGCCGCTCTTATATAGATAATATTCGTTAAGCGCCTGAATTTACAAAATTAATTTGAACATAATTTTACTAACTACTAACTACTAACTACTAACTACTAACTACTAACTACTAACTACTAACTACTAACTACTAACTACTAACTACTAACTACTAACTACTAACTACTAACTACTAACTACTAACTACTAACTACTAACTACTAACTACTAACTACTAACTACTAACTACTAACTACTAACTACTAACTACTAACTACTAACTACTAATTAATGGTTGGCAACTGTGCTAAAACAAATAGATAAAAATATATTGATATATTTTTATCACAAAGGTAAATTATTCGGTAAGATGATAGCTGGTTCTGTATAGTGGCTACGATTGAATAGACGACATTTACTAACGATGCTATGTATTTGCGACTTGGTTTATTTTATCGGTTTTCAGTATAATGGGTTTTTTGATGAGACTAAATATTTAACTGTTTTTATAGCAAGCGATATTGAGTAAGAGATGCTCGTTTATTGACAGAGCATTATGAGTAAACAGCACTACGCATAATACGCATAAATAGCATTGTGAACATACCGCATGGTGAATAAATAGTCGTTAAGAGGACAATGAGAATGCAAAATAATTTTGATGGTTTAAAAGTGATGGTTATTGATGATTCAAAAACCATTCGCCGTACCGCAGAAACCTTGCTGCAAAAAGCTGGCTGCGAAGTTGTAACTGCCATTGATGGGTTTGATGCCTTGGCTAAAATTGTCGATCATAATCCAGATATTATTTTTGTGGATATCATGATGCCGCGTTTGGATGGTTATCAGACGTGTGCTTTGATTAAGAATAATCCTGACTATGCCAGCAAGCCTGTCATTATGTTGTCATCTAAAGATGGTTTATTTGATAAAGCACGTGGACGCATTGTGGGTTCTGATGAGTATCTGACCAAACCGTTTAGTAAGGATGAGCTTTTTGAGGCGATTAATAAGTATCGTTAATCTTTGAAATAATCATAAAAATTGGTCAAGAATTTTTCATATAGCGATACATTTAACGATAAAGTATTTTTGTCACAATTAGCAATATACATTTAGTTCCGCATAAAAATATTACTTCAATCAGTTTGTTTTAACACTATATTCAAACAGATATCATTGAAAATAAAGGAAATAACCATGATTACTGTATTAGTCATTGAGGATTCATTATCAGAGATGGCGAAATTTCGTGACATGCTTTCTAAAAATAACTATCAAGTATTGGAAGCAACCAATGGTAAACAAGGTTGCCAGATGGCCATTGCTCATCTGCCAGACGTCATTTTGATGGATGTGGTCATGCCTGAAATGAATGGTTTTCAGGCAACTCGTAAAATTACTCGTGACGAGGTAACAGCACATATTCCTATCATTATGATCAGTACTAAAAATCAAGAAACCGATCGTGTATGGGGCAAGCGTCAAGGCGCAAAAGAGTATCTTACCAAGCCTGTTAATGAAAGCGATCTGGTCCAGACAATTTGTAAAGTAATGGAGTAGCTTGTGGCATCGAGAGGATTTGTTGAGCTTCTGCGTATAGCAGATATGGCACGTTCGCGTAAAAGTGGATCCCGCGGTGGACAAAAATTTGACTGGCAAGGAATAGTATTTGAGATTGGCGGTCAACGCTTGGTTGCGCCAATGGGTCAAGTAGCAGAAGTATTATCCATGCCAGAGTATACCAGCGTGCCCTTAGTAAAGCCTTGGATGCTTGGTATCGCCAATATTCGCGGGCGTTTACTGCCGTTGACCGATTTGTCTCGATTTTTACAAGTGCCCAGTCGGTTATCGCAAATGAGCCAGTGCAAAGTCATGGTCATCGACCATAATAATGTATTTTCAGGGTTGCTTGTTGATCAAGTGCTCGGTATCGAACAGTTTACTCAAGACCAATATCGTCCAGAAGCAATGGAGCCGAATTCGCCATTTGCGCCTTATAACCATGGCAAGTTTTTCAAAGATGAACAAGATTGGTATGTGTTTATGCCAAGCTTGCTGACACAGGATTTACAGTATACCGATGCTGCAATATAACTGTTTTTAATGACCCGTCATGTTTGATCATTAGGTGTTCATTAAAATGATGTCAGAAGAATTATAGCTGAGATGATCCGGTGGTGTGTCAGCATTCATACAGGCTTTGTCCATCACTGTTGTTTTTGATAACACTATGATTTCAGAGTCAATCACAATAAGACTTTGACGATTGTTTGAAAGGAATAAGTACGATGAGTGATGTTATAAAAAATCTTGTCGCTGGTGCAAATAAAACCACGACTGAGGAGAGTCGTAAATGGAAGCTCTTACTAGAGCTTTGTGTGCTGGTAAATGTCCTTTGTCTTTTTTGGCTGATTAGATCCTTATCAGTAATCGATCACGATCACTATATAAATGAGTTCAGCCAATTAATCGTAGTGCCAGTGCTTGTCTTTGTACTGAGTATATTGGGTATTTTATTTGCCTTATACCAAATACTACAGCAGCGCGCTGCCTCAGAGCGTTTACTGCTCGAAAAAGAGACATTGCGTCGTTGCCAAGAAGTGCAAGCCGAGTCTGAACGTGCGCGGAAAATTCAAGAAGAAAACTCACGTAACCAGATTGCTATTTTGCGCCTACTTGATGAGTTGGGTGATTTGGCAGACGGTGATTTGACGGTCAATGCGACGGTATCAGAAGATTTTACGGGTGCGATTGCCGACTCTGTTAACTTTGCCATTGACCACTTACGCCAATTAGTATTGGTTGTTAATAGTACCGCTGATCGCGTTTCGCAGTCATCACAGAAAACACAGATGGCTGCAGTTGAGCTGGCGGCAGCTTCTGAGCATCAAGCACAAGAAATCGCTGGTGTATCTGCGGCTATTAATGAGATGACGGTATCGATTGACCAAGTTTCTCATAACGCGGCAGAATCTGCAACGGTTGCTCAGCGTTCGGTTGTCATCGCTTATAATGGGGCAGAAGTTGTACAGCGCTCTATCGAAGGTATGAACGTTATCCGTGACCAGATTCAAGAGACATCAAAGCGCATCAAACGCCTTGGTGAGTCTTCGCAAGAGATTGGTGATATCGTTGGTTTGATTAACGATATTGCTGACCAGACCAATGTCCTAGCATTGAACGCGGCAATTCAGGCATCAATGGCAGGTGCAGCAGGACGAGGCTTTGCGGTTGTTGCTGATGAGGTTCAGCGTCTTGCTGAGCGTTCAGCAAATGCAACCAAGCAGATTGAAACGCTGGTAAAAACCATTCAGACAGATACCAGTGAAGCGGTTATGTCGATGGAATCAACGACTTCTGAAGTCGTACGTGGTGCGCGTTTGGCAAAAGATGCGGGTAAAGCACTAGAAGAGGTGCAAACCGTTTCTAATACACTGGCTGATCTGATTCAAAATATTTCAAATGCCGCCCTGCAACAGGCAGAATCGGCAGGTCATATCTCTCATACCATGAATATCATTCAAGATATTACCTCTCAAACGTCTTCTGGCACGATGGAGACAGCACGCTCTATTGGTAATCTTAATGGAGTAGCCATTGCACTACAGGAGTCGGTCGCCGGCTTTAAGGTATCTAGCGATGACGAGCAGTTGGATCATGAAAGCATGGACCATGAATATCTTGATATAGATGAGAGAGTCTCAGACAGTATGTAATAATTGTCGATAGCATTTATGATTTGTTCTATAAGAATGTTAAGCAAATTGCTGCTCTAAACAGATATTATAAAGTTTGCAGCAGCAACATTATTGGAGCAGAAACATTAATAGCAGGTCACATGAAGCATCATATTCAAAAAGACAGTAATATTATTCATATAATTGAAGCTGCAGCAATAGAAAGCTTCATGCAAGATAAGGTAAAAATGATACGGTATGACCATGATTTTGATGCCAGGCAATGGCAACGCTATATAGAGTGTGAGACTGGTTTTATTTTACCCAACATTCAATACAATTGGTTGGAAAACGCGGTCATTCAGACGGCATTGTCTTATGGATTGACTAGCGTCCAGTTGTGGCAGCAGTTGCCGTTTCATGATGAGCTACGCCAGCGTTTGCTTGATAAAGCATTGATTCATGAAAGCCGATTTTTTCGTCACTTGCCTTCTATAGATTTTGTCACAGAATGTGCAGAGCAGCATCAGCGGCGTAAGCTTACAACTGATGATACTAGTGAGATGTTTCGCATATGGAGTGTGGGCTGCGCGAGTGGAGAAGAGACGTGGTCACTGGCAATGAGTTTGGCCGCAAAGCAGTTGAGCAATTATACGATCTTGGGTACTGATGTGAGTCAACAAGTACTAGCAAAGGCGCGCTTGGGTCAATATGACGACGAACAGCAATCATTAATCCCACCATATTGTCAGCAGTTTGTGCAACCATTACAACCAGCAATCATAGATGACGAAGCGAGTGTTGGTAACGCGTATCTAAGCAGAATCAACGTAAGCAGAACCAATGTAAGTAGTAGCTATGCTTACTGGCAGATCACAGCCACGTTAAAATCGCAGGTTCGCTTTGCTTTACACAATATTATGGATGAAAAACCGCCTACCGCGCATTTACAACAAGTGATTGTTTGTCAAAACGTACTGTTATATTTTCGCAAGTTTGACCAGCGTGATATTTTGGCTCGATTATCAAAGCA
This sequence comes from Psychrobacter arcticus 273-4, assembly GCF_000012305.1. NCBI lineage: Bacteria > Pseudomonadati > Pseudomonadota > Gammaproteobacteria > Moraxellales > Moraxellaceae > Psychrobacter > Psychrobacter arcticus. The sequence goes on along the minus strand of NC_007204.1, from coordinate 2,232,365 downwards.
ATGCGCCTTAGGTGGTTATATTATATTGGCTCCAGGCGAGGCGTTATTTTGGCGTCCTTCAAATATGCGCCGTATTGCGCACCCACAGATCAATGCATGGCAAAAAATCAGTACCTAAATTAGCGCCTAAAAGAGTCAGGATGAATCTATGAAAAAACAGCCCCATGATATGGTGACGCTCGAGTGGTTATTGCCACTGTTTAATCAGCAATTATCACAGGTGGCTGATGGCTGGCAATTGGGGGTAGCGCACGCTAATGATGAGCAAATGGCACAGTGCTATCATGAGATTGCTGGTGCGCTGATCATGATTAATTTGCCTGTTCTGGCAAGTTTAGCGAATAAGCTCAGCCTATTATCAGGAGCCGCTGTTTTTGATGGTTTGAATAATAACAGCTTAGGCACCAATCTGGCTGCTGAGAGAGTTAGAATAGGGCAGATTGCTCATAGAGTATTACAGCGTGAGCTGGAACATTATGTGCGCACAGGTAGATATCATAGTGTTTTAATGAATAAAACACGGAATGATCTCGCTCAAGTCTTATCGCAGTTTGACATAGTAACGGAGCAGCTTGCAGATACGCCGTCATTTACTACAGTCAGTAATTTGGCTGGCTTATCGGATTATGATGATATTGACATAACCATACCCGTGAGTATGGCAGTGTCAGATTTAGATAGCCAACAGCATCAGCAATTACTGTTAGTCTGGCGCCAACAGACGCAAAAACTGCTGGCTGCTAATATGAATAAGCCCGCTATCTTGACTGTGCTAGAAAAGGTCAGCCACTATCTATGGCAAACGGCGCAAGAAGCTGATTTACAGCGTCTGTGGTATCTGGCTGAGCTGTGGCTACAAGATCTTGGGCAAAATGAACTACCGCTACCTAAGCATTATGCAGGGATATTAAGTCAGCTGGATCAATTGATAGATAATCGTCAACATCAGATTGAGCCATCTATAAGCGAGATTCAAAGTCTCATCAGTCATATTTATAGCGCATTAAGTAGTCTTATCAATAACAGTGATAATGCTCAATCTTTATTGAATGGTGGTGTGCAGACAGACGCTGAAGTACGTCTCTTACCCCGTATATTGAGTGAGATTGAGACGATTATTTTTGCGCTTGATAAGCCTCATACTTTGTTAAAGCCTTTAGCACAAATAAGTAAGCAGCTTGAAGGTCGTGGTTGGACATTGTTTGCCTCACAAATTGCTTCTATTGCGACTGATATAGAGCATAGCCTCTCATCAGACCAATATTTTTCTCAAGAACAATGGCAAATTGAGCGTCAGCTACAAGAGTTGTATAGCGCTGTTTATAATACAGAGCAAATGATTGCTATCAAGATTGGTGATGGAGCTGCATTCACTATTTTTTCTGGCATTGATAATGACTTACAACCAGAAAACAGCCTGTATGTTGGTTCTGATAATGCAGAGTTACGCGAGTTGCGTATTGCTGTTGAAGAAGTTAAGCAAGATTTTCATAACTATATACAGCGCCAACAGTTAGAGTTATTACCAGAGCAGACAAATTTTACGAGCATGAGCCATGCTTTTAATAGCATGGGACTGCCATCGATTGGTGAAGTAACCGATAAGATAGCCGATATATTTGTACAGATACATACTCATAAAATTGCAATATTGAGCTGGGATGTTACCCAAGCGCTGGCAGAGAGCTTGACCGCCGTTGAGCTATTACTGGATTATCTTGCGCAGCAGTTTTTTGATCAAGCACTACTAAAAAAAGCAAATACTTATACTGATACGGCAGCCAAGCTACTTAATGCGTATATCCATGCGCCTGAAACGATTAACGATACTTTCCTCACAAAAAAAATAGCAGCCACCGATGTACTGCGCTATGACGACAGCGGTGAGATTGTGCCTATTATTGAGCCCTCTTTTAGTACTGAGACGTTGACTGATTCAACAGTAAATAATAAAAATGTGATAAATATAGAAGATAGTGCAGCTTTATTGCAGATGCGTCAACAGCTCAAGCCTGATAACTTCGATATCGATGAAGACATTCGAGAAATATTCATTGCAGAAGTTGAAGAGGTGATTGCTGATTTAGAAGACTTTTTACCAATATGGCAGGAAGATGCGCAAGATTTAACGCCATTAACTGAGCTACGTCGTGGTTTCTATACCTTAAAGGGCTCAGGGCGTATGGTTGGTGCTGTTAGCATCAGCGAGATGGCATGGTCTATCGAAAATCTGCTCAATCGTTTGTTGGATAACACGCTACCGGTAACGGACGATGTGGTGACCTTAATAACAGAAACCACCAAACGCCTACCAGCGATGCTAATCGACTTTGCAGCACAGCAGCCACCAAGCTTTGATCCTGCTATCACTCTTTTGAAAAGCCACAACTTGATGACTCAGCAACCGCTGAATGCGGGTTTGGCAGCTGCTGCGCCTCCATCATCAACAGCTGATATTGAAGAATCGGACTATGTATCAGATCATTATATACTTGAGCATGATTTACACTCGCAAGCCATAAGCTCAGTCGCTGAGCCAACAGATACTTTGTGTGCATTGGCAGGTTTAGAGCTACCTTTAGTATTGCAGCCATTTATCCTGGAAGCAGAGTCGCTAGCCGCAGATGCAAACGCCGCTGATCCTGATATCAAAGAGATATTTATAGAAGAGGCCAATGAAGTCTTGGACGAAATCATCCCTTTATATGAACATTGGCAGATTTTACCTAGTGATTTGACTGAACTGACAGACATACGCCGTGGCTTTCATACCCTAAAGGGCTCTGGTCGTATGGTCGGCGCTCACTATAGCGCTGAGCTAGCATGGTCTATAGAAAACATGCTAAACCGTGTTTTAGATAGGAGTATTACTGCCTCAGCAGATATACAGCAACTTATTGGTGATGTTTTGGCTGTGTATCCTGAGTTATTGATGACCTTTGAGCATGAAAGCCAAGACTATCCTGCTATGGTGCCATTGTGGGTTGCCTGTGCCAATGCTTACTGCAAGCAGTTAGGTGATGAATTCAGCTACCGTGCATTATACAGTCAATGGTCACAGCATTTTGAGCAGGCGACACTCTACTCTGGTTTAGGCAGTTGTATTGAAGATGTGGAGAATAATGAAGCAATTGATTGCACTTTGCAGACGATTCATTCAGTCAATGAAAAGATGGCAGAAGCACCAGTTATTTTGATGCCTCAAAGTGAAGAAGAGCAGGCGTTCTTTGATATCTTTATTGAAGAGGCAGAAGAGTTGTTAGAAGGCATCAATGACTTTGTACATCATCATCAAAATGAGCCACATGTCGAGGTAAGTGACGAAATTGTGCGCGCATTCCATACCTTGCGAGCAGCTTCTGGCTCTAGTGCATTGACTGCCATTAGCGACGTGAGTGCGACGATAGAGCAAAGCTTAGAGCTTCTACAGCAGCATGATATACCGATGAATGCAAGTCATTTAACCGCATTGGCTCAATCTGTAACGCTTATTGATGGTTATCTTTATAACTATAAACAACATGCACAGCAGCAGGATATATCGGCAGAGCATATGCAAAGCGAGCAGGATATTGCATCGTTACAGGCGATGCTTGAAGAGCAAGATGATGATGGTGAGGCGAGCACTGAGGATAAACCAACGATTAGTGACTTGCTGGATGGAAATATTGATGAGTTATTAGATGCAGAGTGGCAATTAAATGAAGCGCTTAACAGCACTGATATGAATCAAATCCAAGCATATATCGCTGAGCAAATCTTACAAATTAAATATCTGACTGATAAAGCACAAGCCTTTCCAAAATTCGTCTCTATTCTTAACGCCTTACAATATGCTTATTGTTATTTGAGCCAGTATCCTAACGAAGCGGTAGATATTGATATCCAAGAAATTCTACTTGCGGGTCATGCGCAGTTAGTCGGTTTATTTGATGCCTTAGCAGGCAGTACTTCATTAAAAATTGATGAGCAAGTGCTTGAGCAGTTACAGAGTATTAAGCAAGACAATAATCAAAGTGATGAAAATATAGCCAAAGAAGAACAGGCTGCCGTGCAAAGTATTGCCGCACCTGAGCTAGCGTTTGAAACCATCGATACTGACATTGAGCTACTAGAAATCTTCTTAGAAGAAGCGCAAGAGCTTGATGATGCACTGGTCGATAGTTTTAGTAAGTGGCGTGCAGACATCACCCATATCAATACCCTAAAGGTACTCCAACGCCATCTGCATACCATCAAAGGTGGTGCGCGTATGGCAGGTATCCGCAGTATTGGCGACTTGACCCATGAAGCAGAAAGTGTTTATGAGGCGTTTGTAGAATCTAAACGCAAGCCAACCGCGCAGTGGCTTCAGATTATGCAAGTGGTTCAAGATACCTTATCGCTGCAGGTGGCATACAGTGTACGCTATAAAAAATCGTTTTTTGCTCCTGAGCTGATAGCGCAATTACAGCAGTTTTTAAAAGCACAAGCATTGCCAGAAACCGTTCAGCTTATTGTACCTATGCCACATAACCATGTGGCAGCTGAGCCTCAAATCTTTGCCAGTCAAGATGCTCAACCTGTAGCAAATGCGGCCGATACGTTAAGTTTGTATAGAATCATCCAGCAATCGTGGGCACATGGCTTACCTGACCCTGATATTTTAGAAGTGTTCTTAGAAGAAGCAGCGGCGCTCACCAATCGTAATGAATATCTACAGTTATTCTTCAGTGATGCTGGTGATATGGTGGCACTGCAAGCACTACAGCGTGACCTTTATACCCTAAAAGGTGGGGCTCGCATGATCACTGCTACGGGTATCGCTGACCTCGCTCATGAAATGGAGTCCGTTTATCAAGACTTTGTTGCTCACCGCCGCCCTGTGACCAAAAAGGTATTAGAGCTATTGACGGCTTGTCATGACTGGCTGGCAGATGCTCTGTTTATTCTCTCACAGCAAGTCAATCCGCCAACACCTAGTTTACTGATTGAGGCATTGCAGCAATTTAGTAAAAACCCTGATAGCTTAGAGCAGATACCAACAGAAACCCTGCAAGCTCAGCGTGAAGCGATTTTAACTGCTAAAGAAAAGCAAGAGACCACCTCTATCCAAAAAGATATTAGCGCCATGCCGCTGATGGCTAATGATGTGATTGAAGATGAGAAAAATACCAATAAGAATGAGATGATTCGTATCTCAGGCGATCTTATTGAGCATATGATTAATCTGTCAGGTGAATCAGCGATTAACCGTGGTCGTATCGATATGGGTATCAGTAGCTTGACCCAGAGTATTGAAGAGATGGGTACTACCATACAGCGTCTAGTGGGTCAATTACGCCGTATGGAGATTGAGTTTGAGATGCAGATTTTATCGCAGATTGATGAAGATGTGGTCAATCATGAAAGCTTTGATCCGCTAGAGATGGATCAGTACTCTTCTTTTAATCAGCTGTCAAAATCTTTGTCAGAGTCGGCATCGGATTTAGTGGATATCAACCATACTTTACTAGAAAAAACGCGTGACGGTGAAAGTCTATTGCTGCAGCTATCGCGGACGCAGACTGAAATACAAGATGGCTTGATGAACTCACGTATGGTGCCTTTCACGCGAATAACACCAAGGCTTGAGCGTATCGTGCGCCAAACGGCTAATGAGCTTAATAAGTCGGTTGAGCTCAAAATTATTAACGCTGATGATGAGATGGACAGAATCCTCCTAGAACGCATTACCTCACCGCTTGAGCACATATTACGCAACGCGGTCGATCATGGCATCGAAAGTGTGGCAGAAAGGCTTGCAGCAGGTAAAGAGCGCCGCGGTCAAATCACACTTGAAGTACTACGTGAAGGGGATGAAATTGTCATTTTGCTAAATGATGATGGGCAAGGTATTGACGTAGAAGCCGTACGTGAACAAGCCATCTCTCAAGGTTTGATTGACGCTAAAGATAGGAATATTAGCGACTTTGATATCATGCAATATATCTTTACTGCCGGTCTTAGTACCAGCAAACAAGTAACGCAGATATCGGGGCGCGGCGTCGGTATGGACGTTGTTATCAGTGAGATTCGTCAGCTAGGCGGTACCGTATCAGTGGTTTCAGATTTTGGCAAAGGAGCGAGATTTACCATACGTGTGCCATTAACGGTAGCTGTGTCTGATGCTTTGGTAGTTCGAGCAGCTGACCGTTACTACGCCATACCTTTGGTGCAAATTGAGCGTGTAGTGCGCGTTAATTCAGAAAAAGTTTACGACTATTATCAATCGGGCGAGGCAACCCTCAATTTTGAAGACACTGATTATCGTGTACGCTATTTAAATGAGATTTTATCCGGTAATAAGCTCAATGAGCTGGTCGTTAATACCAATACCAGCGTTCCGCTTATTATCATCAAAAAGCGCAGTGGTCAGAATATGGCTCTACAAGTCGATCAAATAGAAGGTTCACGTATCGAAGTGGTGGTAAAGCCTTTGGGACAACAGTTCTCAAGTTTATCCGGTATCTCAGCCGCCACCATTAGAGGCGACGGCTCGGTGATGCTTATTCTAGATTTGATAGTCTTGATGCGTAATACTGCTTTGATCAAAGACGTCACACATTCTAAAGTTGCTCAACCAAGAAACGTGAAATCTAATACCACTATTTTGGTCGTTGATGATTCAGTTACCGTCAGAAAAGTAACGTCACGATTCTTAGAGCGTCACGGGTTCAATGTTGTGCTTGCCAAAGATGGTATCGATGCGCTTGAAATACTACAAGAGATGACGCCCGACTTAATGCTACTCGATATTGAAATGCCGCGCATGGACGGTTTTGAAGTTGCCACTCAAGTCAGACTTAATGGGTGCTTGCAGCATCTGCCTATTATTATGATTACGTCACGGACGGGCGAAAGACATCGTGAGCGTGCTCTTAAGATTGGGGTAAACGACTATATCGGCAAACCTTTCCAAGAAAATCAGCTGCTTGATAAAATTCAAAGCTTATTGGATGAAAAGGTCCGTCTATATTGCTGATAAAGCGAAGAGCAACACTCCACATTCATTTATTGTGAGCGACTTATGAGACAGATGTTGAAACATTCATTTGAGGCAGTAAGCTTACTGAGCACCACTCATGGTATGCTCGATGTGACGATCATTCCAGCGCTTGATCAGCCTGATTGGATTGTTCCCAGCAGTTTGATTTTGAGTGTAGATGAGTACAGCGAATACACGCCATTTTATGAGTGGCAACAGCAAAAAATGGCTGTATTCCATATGTTACCGAGTGATCAAATGCCAGATAAGATGGTTGTATTGGAAGGCAATACATCAGCCCATCGTATTGCTTTGCAGACTTCAGGTGAGCTGCACCAACGACAGGTGCGTATCTCTGATATGAAAGATGTTGAGCTACCTGAGCATTTTATCAAACCAAATAGCAATATCAATACGGTTCATGAACGTGTGCAAGAAGAGGTTGTGCTATCCTATCTTTTTCAGACGGTGATGATTGATAATACCCTGTATTTGGTGCCGGATTTTGATAAAATCGCGCATCAATTGATGGATGTATAGTTGAAATACTTTAAAGTCGCTACCGTATTGCTGGTGTAAATTTTTTGCAGCCTCTGTCTGCGTAGGCACAGCAAGCAAGAAAAATTTGCACCAGTAGTACCTGTTGTATCGATATTACTTTTCACCGACTATATTCGCTGTTTATATCTATGCCTAAGTAGTTATTAATCAATCAGTCGCGACAGAGGTGACACAATAAATTTATGAATAATACCCATTCCAACCTGACAAAATGGTCCTTTGCTAGTCGATTTTTTCACTGGATTAGCGCGATTTTATTGCTGATTACGTGGACCATGATCTTTTTATATGACAACCTAGATAGTAATCTCTATATTGGTCTACATAAAGCCTTTGGGGTTAGCTTGTTGTTTTGGATGATAGCGCGAGTCATTAACCGTATCTTTACCAAAGCACCACCAGCGGTAGTGATGCCGAAATGGCAAATGTTATTATCACAACTGTCGCATTTTGCACTCTATGCTCTGCTGATTGCCATGCCAATAGCAGGACTACTGATGTCCTTGTATGGTGGTCGTCCGGTTGATATGTTTGGTGTATTTCAGATACCTGTATTTGTAACTCCAGATAGAGGGTTGGCTCGACTCTTTAATGACTGGCATACAGGTATCATCTGGTCGATGATTATTGCTTTTACTGTGCTTCATATCGCTGCAGCTTTGTATCATCAGTTTGTAAAGAAAGACAACCTCATAGCCCGTATCAAGTAATAGACTTTTCATGTCGTTACGACACGTCAAAATTGATGCCAACAGTACTTTTGTGTGAAGATATAGTTAAAATACTTTAAAGTCGCTACCGTATTGCTGGTGTAAATTTTTTGCAGCCTCTGTCTGCGTAGGCACAGCAAGCAAGAAAAATTTGCACCAGCAGTACGTGTTGTATCGATATTACTTTTCACCGACTATAGTTTCAATAGTGTAAAATACACCCGTAAAAAAGCCCTATGTGTTATACACAGGGCTTTTTTTGGTGTTCAAAATAGATGTTAGGGTGTCAATAAATCTACTTTTTATGCTCAGGTAAGTTAATATTCATCTCAAGCACGTCTAAGCTGTCCTCAGAACGATGATTGATATTGACATCATCAATCTGCACGCCGTTGACATACTTATTGACCACTTCCAGTATTTCACGTTTCATTTTTTCGATACGGTCGGCAGTCAAGCGATTGCTCAAGCGATTTTCGCTTGCAACAATAACTTTTAAACGCTCAGTGGCCATATTGGCGCTGCCGGTGTTGCTATTGTCATCCGTGCCGAATAAGCTGCTCCAAAATCCTTTTTTCTTACTCATTATTAACCCCCAAACCAGCGCTGTAATAGACTCTTTTTCTTCACATCAATATGACGTAACGGACGCTCTTCACCTAAGAATCGAGCGACAATATCATCATAACATTGACCAGCTATAGAGTCGGTATAGTGAATCACGGGCTCACCGTGGTTAGAGGCTTCCAGCACGGAATGGCTTTCAGGAACAACGCCAAGTAATGGTACTTTTAAGATGTCATTTGAGATGGTTTCAATATCCATCATCTCATTAGCCGCTGCGCGCTCTGCATTGTAGCGTGTGATAATCAGATGCTCACGTACAGAACCTTGGTTTTCAGCCACCTTTTTGGTCTGGCTTTGCAAGATACCAATGATACGATCTGAGTCACGTACTGATGAGATTTCAGGGTTGGTGACGATGATGGCTTCATCCGCATGATACATGGCCAGCTGCGCGCCGCGTTCGATACCTGCAGGTGAGTCGCAAATAATGTAATCGAATTGCTTGGAAAGCTCTTCCATAATCTCTGCCACACCTTCGTCTGTTAACGCATCTTTATCACGCGTTTGACTGGCAGGCAGGATGTAGAGATTTTCCAATTGCTTATCTTTGACAAGCGCTTGTGATAGGCGTGCGTTACCATTGATAACATCGACAAAGTCATAAACAATCCGATTTTCGCAGCCCATAATCAAGTCTAGATTACGCAAGCCTACATCAAAATCGATAACAACTGTCTTATAGCCACGTAATGCTAAACCGGCGGCAAAAGAAGCACTGGTCGTGGTTTTACCCACACCGCCTTTACCCGAAGTGATTACAACAATCTTCGCCACAATGGCACACTCCTATGAATTGATGAGATATTTATTATATAAAACCGCATATATATTATAAAAAAGTATATTTTCTGGTCGTCCATACACCGTATATATACGCTTTGCGAGCGTAAGCCTAGCATAAATATAGCAGAACTTATAGCAAGTCTCTATTAAAGCATACAAACGGCTAAGATATAAAATTAAGCGATTAGCTGACTGATATATAGTCGGTGCAAAGTAATATCGATACAACAGGTACTACTGGTGCAAATTTTTCTTGCTTGCTGTGCCTACGCAGACAGAGGCGGCAAAAAATTTACACCAGCAATACGGTAGCGACTTTAAAGTATTGCAACTATATACGCGCACAGGTGTGGTAGATAGTGGCAGAGCTACAAATTCATCATAGCGCAGTTTTGTTAAATAAACTTACTACAATATAAATTAGAACAGTTTTTGATACATTTACCTTTTAAACGTAACAATATCTATGGTCAGTAAAAAGTCATATCGATACATTATGTACTACTGGTATTAATTTTTCTTGCTTGCTGTGCCTACGCAGACAGAGGCAGCAAAAAATTTATACCAGCAGTACCGTGGCGTTTTTAGGGTATTTTGACTATAGATAAATAGTTATGCTTTGACGCCTTTATTGATTTGAGACTCATCCATCAAGGTGAACACCAAGCCCTGACTTTCTAAAAATCGCACCTCTACCGATTTATCAATCACATGCTCAGGCAGATTGTCGCGTAAACAATAGGTACCGGCGACTGACACAAGGGAGGGGTTAAAGATTTGGCAAAAAATGCGTGCGTCTTTATCGCCAGTAGCACCTGCGACCAAGCGCCCTTGAGCACGACCATAAACGTGCAAATTATTATCCGTGATGGCTTCAGCGCCACTATTGACACTGTTGGTCAAAATCAAATCGCCACCGACATGATTGAGGCTTTGTCCTGAACGCAGCATTTGATCATAGATAAGGCTGGTAATATGCTCAGCACTGATGAGGGTCTCTGCAGTTTCTACAGACAAATCGGCTTCGGTATCTGCGCTTGTTTGTAGCGCTTGATGAGCGTCCATGTTATCCGTTTTAGGCTTGCAATTATCAGTAGCAGCCGTTGTAGAGGTAGCGACTTGGCTTAGCTGCGTTACCACTTTTTTACTGGGTAAAATGCGCTCAATACGTTTGCCGTCTGCTGGGAATATTGCCAAGCGTAAGTCGCGTGCTTGCGCGTCAAGTAGACCTGTCACCACGCCGATAGGCTGCAAACCCCAAGACCACAGCAGCTCTACTAATTTTGATAGATCCTGTTCAACCTCGCTATCAATCAACACAGGAATATGACTGCTCTTATTACTCAGCGTGCTTTGCAATTGAGCAGCAATCGCCACGAAATCATCTGTATTAAACTGCACCCGTGAAAAGGTCAGCATTTTGCCATAAAAGGCTAAAGCAGGCGTGGCTGACGCCGTGTCGATATGGTTGTTATTGTCTGCAATGGTCATAATCTAAATCCTCAAAAATTGGTCATGATGCTGTATTCGTGGCGATGTTTTTCTTATTAAATCATTATTTTAAAGCTTTATAATTTAAGTAAATCTTGATGCTTCCACTGTTGAACTTTTATTTGCGCTTCAAATTCTGTCAGACCATCATCGATAATGCTAGCAATGAGATGGTCCAATGCCGGATTGTCTGTATTGATTTGAGCGATACCACTGGCGATAGCGACCATCAATGCATCAAGACGTTCAGCATCAAGTAGCCGCTCGTTGAGCGCATAAACCACGTTTTCACCAATATTATGACCCACATGTTGTAACTGTGATTCAATCAAGCTACCCGCAATAGGTATCATGCGCAGATAGCGGCGCAATTCCGGCGTGTTGGCAAGCCCTTCTTGGATCGCACTGCCCACTTCACTAGCGATGATAGCGCCGCCACCTGCTGACTTGGTCAGTGCTTGTAGCTTTGGCGTTAGCTCTTTACGCAGTAATGACAGTATGGCGGCTTCAATCTCAGTACGATTGCGCGAGATGGTGGAGTCGATAAACGATTTTTGTCTCTTAGGGTCTGTAAGCTCCTGCCGAAAGGTCTGAATGGTCGTTAAAATGACACGGTCAGACAACTCTTCCAATACTACATCGATATAGAAGTTGATTCTATTGATCCATGGCTGCGGCAATACTTGATAACCCAGCTGATATAGGCGTCGTCCAATAATCACAACGCGAAATAATCGCAGCGCACGCAATTGCGGAAAACAGCCCAATACCTCATACCAGTGTACAAAAGGGAAAAAGAACCAACGGTAATAGATTTTTTCTTTGATGGCAATTGCCCAGCGTAATAGCAGCTCTGCAATCAAAAACAAGGTAAAAAAGCCACCCACGGTACGTAATGAATCATGGATGTTACTTTGGTACCAGTGCAGCTGATTAGAAATTCCAAGCCAATTTGCCGCGTCGCTACTAAAAGTACTCATCAAAATAGCATCAGTACTGATTAGCAATAAATCAATACTGATGGCTATGATCATCACGATATCATAAGTGAGCTTTAAACGATTTGGCTTAGGACGCTTCGGTCTTACAGGCGGAGACTCTGGTAACCCTGTTGGTCGTTCGAAGCCTGCTGAGGACTGATTGAGCGTGGACGTTGACTCTATAGGCGGGCGAGTAGAAGAAGAGGCGGGCACAGTCAGTCCTTATAAGTAATAAATGGCAGCAGTCATAAGTGGTGTTACACCAATCACGACTAAATCAACAAAGCGTTCTAATGCTTATCCACATTATCAATGAATAACGCCAAAAAACAAGCCATCAACCATTATAATTTGGTATTTTGCCGTTTATCTTTTTTGACAAAATTCTGTCGTTTCAATTGCTCTGATAGTCAGATTTGGGATTGGTTTCAAACTCAGCCAACATGGTGCTGATACGCTGCTCTTTTTGTTGCCAAATGTGCGCTACCCAATCAAACATTTGTGCTTTAATCGCCTCATCGTTTTCGTAGCCAGCTTCTTTAATGCCAAAAAATAAATCATCAGGTATATCAAGATATAGTTGAAACGCGACTCTCAACTTAATATGGGCTATCGTAGGCTGGCGCTTTTAGCCCAGTCAATCGTAACAATTTGCACCAGTAGTACCTGTTGTATCGATGTTACTTTTCACCGACTATAGCGCACAAGCACGCTTTGCTTCTTCGATATTTTTGCCTTTTAATGCAGGGTTATTCCCTTTTTGGACTTTCGCACTGCCTGCCAACAAAACAGCGTTTGAGTCATAGAGTACTTACTTTTATTGTTGTAATATTGCTGAATGATTTTAGCAGAAAAGAATAGAGTGTACGGCTATAAACGTGACTTGCGATAGAAAATTATGAATGTAACAAAGCGCAATTTATAAACACTTATGCACTTCTCATACATAGATATGACAAAATATTACACAGAATTAGCATGAGATTGCCATAATACTTTCAGTGTCTATGAGTACCCAAAGAACACCCAAACAATATGGTTAATGGCTAATTTGTCATTAGCGTCTATCATAAAAGTACAATTATTTTTTTAACTTAATAAGAGGACATATTATGCGTAATACATTAATGGTTGCAGCAATCGCTTCAGGCTTGGTTCTTACTGGCTGTGTGACTGATCCTAGCACTGGACAACAACGTCTTAACAAAACTGCTATCGGCGCTTTAGCTGGTGCAGCTGGTGGCGCGACTATCTCAAAAGCCACTGGTGGTGAAAAAACTGGTCGTGATGCTGCTATTGGTGCTGCTATTGGCGCTGGCGTTGGTTACTACATGGAGCGTCAAGCAAAACAACTTGAGCAGCAAATGGCTGGTACTGGTGTAACGGTTACACCAAATGCCAATGGTAACATTGACCTAGTTATGCCAGGAAGCATCACGTTCTCGTTTGATGACGCGACTTTGAACAACTCATTTAAGCCGACGCTTGATAAACTTGCCGCGACGATGAATGAGTACAACCAAAACACCATCACTATTGCTGGTCATACAGACAGCAAGGGTACTGATGCTTATAACATGAAGTTATCACGTGACCGTGCTTATGCAGTAGCGAACTACTTAAGTGCACGTGGCGTAGCTTCTAACCGTATCAATGTAGTTGCTTATGGTGAATCTCGCCCTGTAGCAGATAACAACTCTGAATATGGTCGTCAACAAAACCGCCGTGTTGAGTTAACAGTTAACGCACCACAAAGCGTTCGTTAATTTTAAATGATTAGCTAATAATCAATATCAAAAAAAGGGTCAGCATAAAGCTGGCCTTTTTTTTCGCATAAATTCTGTCTTTTATTAAGAAGTTATATTTGATAATAGTTATCAATAACATTATAATTCCCATGCATTTATTTTGCGGATATCTATTTTTTCCAGTTTTTAATAGCAAACTGATAATTGCTAGTATCTATAATCAAGCTATATTTGAAATACTTTAAAGTCGCTACCGTATTGCTGGTGTAAATTTTTTGCAGCCTCTGTCTGCGTAGGCACAGCAAGCAAGAAAAATTTGCACCAGTAGTACGTGTTGTGTTGTGTTGTATCGATATTACTTTTCACCGACTACCGACTACCGACTATAGTACCGATGTGAAAGATTTATCTTATCTCTTCTTTATTTTGTTGTAGCCCATCAAGGACACCTATGAATATCACGACAGTGACAAGCCGTAAAATTTTACCGACTACTTTAGCTGCTGCACTGGCAGGGATATTGATGGTGTCAGGTTGTAGCAAACAGTCTGATGAAAAAGCGACCGCAGATACGCCAGTTGAAACCGCTGAAAAAACAGGTAGCAAAACCTCGTCAGCAGCTGGTCAAGCTCATATGGATCGCTTGCTGATTAGTTATGCCGATATGGCGCATGCCGCTTATAAGGATGCTTTAGAAACGGCAAAAATTTTACAGACAGCAGTCAATACTTATGTAGAAACTCCGACGCAAGCAAATTTGGATGCCGCAAAAGCCGCTTATAAAGCAGCGCGCCAACCCTACTCACAGACTGAAGTATTTAGATTTGATGAAGGTTTTGTGACTGCCAATGAGCAACGTAAAATTGCTAGCACTGACAGCTGGGAAGGGCAGGTAAATGCTTGGCCATTAGATGAAGCCTTGATCGATTACGTCAGCACGAATTATGAAGGTAAATATAACAGCCAAGACAATATCATCAACAGCGATAGCATTACGGTTGGTAGTATCAAGCAAGATACTAGCACCATCACGCCTGAGCTGCTCGCAGAGATGACTGAGATAGGTGGTAGTGAAGCCAATGTGACCACAGGCTACCATGCGATTGAGTTTATGTTATGGGGTCAAGATACCAACGGCGTTGCCGAAGGTGCCGGTAATCGTCCATTCAGTGATTACCTCACGACAGATGGTCAATGCACCAGTGGTGAGAGCAAAAATCCTGAGGCTAGCGTTTGTGAGCGCCGAGGTCAGTACTTAAAAGCGGCAACTCAGCTGTTGGTTGATGATTTGACTGCAATGGAAGCAGAATGGCAGCCTGACAGTGAAAACACCTTGCGTAGTGACATAATGGCCCGTAAGGACAAAAATAGCCTGCACCAAATCATGTATCAAATGGGTAGCTTAGCGCTTGGAGAGCTTGCCTCTGATCGTATACAAGTGGCATTTGTCACCGGTTCTACCGAAGATGAACATGAGTGCTTTAGTGACTTGACGCACTTAAGCTACGCCAATAACGCTCGCGGTATCCAGAATGTCTTTAATGGTGATTACAAAACAGTCGCGGGCAAAACAATAGGCGGTTATGGGCTGAAGAATTACCTTGTCGATACGGGCAATACAGAAGCGGCTGATAAATTGGCTGCTGATTTTGCAAAAGTAGAAGCTGCCTTTAATGTGATTGTTGAAAAAGGCGAAAAAGAAAATATCAA
Organism: Psychrobacter arcticus 273-4; assembly: GCF_000012305.1. Classification (NCBI taxonomy): domain Bacteria; kingdom Pseudomonadati; phylum Pseudomonadota; class Gammaproteobacteria; order Moraxellales; family Moraxellaceae; genus Psychrobacter; species Psychrobacter arcticus. The sequence goes on along the minus strand of NC_007204.1, from coordinate 2,216,749 downwards.
AATTGATCAAATGATTGCAACTGTGGGTCAGGGGATCAAACAAGGTGTGACTGCTGAAGAGCAAAACAAGCGTCGCGGCTGGATTGAAACCAGTATCACAAGTCTGCAAGAGCTGACAGCTGGTATTGAAAATGCCGCAAAAGCCGTCGGTATTGACAATTTAGATGCAGGTTCGCAGTTTTAACTTGTTATGAGATGACTGGCTTAACAGCGAGCATGACGTTGATCGATAATGCCTGATGAGTCGCTAACAGTGAATGAGAATTATTTTCATAAGAAAATAATGTAGGTATAATAAATATGTTGTCAATTTTGCTTGGCACCGTGTTTTTTTATAGCGTATTAAAATAGCCAGATAAGTCAGTGTGCCGCTGCGACTTATCGACTAGCAATAAAAAAATTATATAGTTGAAATACTTTAAAGTCGCTACCGTATTGCTGGTGTAAATTTTTTGCAGCCTCTGTCTGCGTAGGCACAGCAAGCAAGAAAAATTTGCACCAGTAGTACGTGTTGTATCGATATTATTTTTCACCGACTATAGCACGCGATTTTAATGGTTCTATAATGGAACTAAGGTACTCTATGCACATTCAGAAAGTTTTTAAAGCCAAGTCACTTCCCGCGTTTTGTTCTTCTTTTATATCCAAGTCTATAACAACGTCTACAACCATATCTGCGCCATTAAAACTATCGCTAGCGCTCGTATGTGCCCTGTCAATCATTGCCTGTAAGCCAACCAAAGACGTGACTGATAATGCTGCTGAAAATAACAGCAAAATTAAAGAACACTCACAATCTCAGGTATTGACTCCTGAGCGCGTTCAGACGATTGAAGCCCTAGCAGGCGTACCTATGCAGCAGCTTGTAAGTTTTGATCCGCAGGAAATCAAGCAAGGCGGTGATACGGGTATCAGCATTACCAGTAGTGAGAGCTACTCTAAACCTTCATCAAATATCACCGCATCTCGTAAAGGCTCATTCTTTATTGGTAATGCATTTTTCCGTCAGCCGTGGGTGATTGCTCCGGCGAGTACCGATAGCCGTGATGGTCTTGGGGCGTTATTTAACGTTGCCGCCTGCCAGTCATGTCATGTAAAAGATGGTCGTGGTCATGCTCCGATGAACGCTGATGACGATGCCGACAGTTTGCTCATTCGTTTGGCGATGCCAGCGACTACTGATGGGCAGCGTCAGCAGTTAAAGGACTCACTCATTGAGAAGGTTGCTCATCCTATGTACGGTGGTCAATTGCAAGACCGTGGTATTCAAGGCGTGCCGGCAGAAGCAAGGATAGCCGTGCAGTGGACAGACAAGCCGATTAGCTTTGCTGATGGGCATATCGAAACCTTGCGCGCGCCGACCTTTAACTTAACCAATCCAGGTTATGGTGCGTTTGATGAGGAGCTCATGGTATCGCCACGTGTTGCTTTACCTATGATTGGGCTTGGGCTGCTCGAACAAATACCTGATGCTGATATTAAAAAACAAGCGGCTAGCAATCATAAAAATAGCAATGATATCAAAGGTAAATTCAATTGGGTCATGGATCCGAAAACCGGAAAGGTAGGATTAGGTCGCTTTGGCTGGAAAGCAGGGCAAACAAAACTGATTGCCCAAAATCAGAGTGCCTTTAATGAAGATATGGGTTTAACCTCAAATATTCGTCCACATGAATCATGTATGCCAACACAAACCGCTTGTGTCAATGCGATAACAGGCGCTGATGAGCAAGGTAATGGTAAGCCTGCGGTTGAAGTCAATGATGAAGTGGCAAAATTTGTAGAGTTTTATACGCGCAATTTGGCAGTACCGCATCGCCGTAATGCTGATGATAAATTGGTATTAGCAGGCAAAAAACGTTTTTACGATATGGGCTGCCAAAGCTGCCATACGCCAAGATATCAGCTACCAAAAACGGCTGATGACCATCTTGAGCAGCATGGACAAGTAATTTATCCTTATACCGATTTATTGTTGCATGACATGGGTGATGACCTTGCGGATCGCACCATCGCTGGCAAACTGCCACCAAAAAACTTGCAGGTTGAGTTTTTAGCCAACTCTTATGAGTGGCGTACCCCCGCTTTATGGGGGATTGGACTTGCCCAAACCGTTGATCCACAAGCGACGTTTTTACATGATGGACGTGCCCGTACGCTGATGGAAGCGGTACTGTGGCATGGCGGTGAAGCAAAAAAACAGCAGCAAAAAGTGCTGATGCTTGATAAACAAGGGCGTGCTGAATTGAGTGCATTTTTACAGTCATTATAATAATTTTATTCCTTATTTTTAATGACTGAGTAACAGGTTGGTAAGGTTATCTGCCTTATCAGATGATAGACATAACGTACTAAATAATTATTGATAACATTACTGAGAAACCTATGAAAATAAACCATGTGTTAGCAATGGCACTGTCGGCATTAAGTGCGGGAATACTCATTAGTTGCGTCAAACCTGCTGATGACAATAACGCAGCAGAGGTAGACAGACAAGTTGCACAGGACAGTGCTGAGCCTAAAACTGGCGAAAATGCTGCGGCTGGTGATAGCAGCAGTACGAATAAAAATGCTGAAAAAATAGTCGCTGTTGATATCAGTGCTGAGACAGAAAAAACCTATTTAACCCATGTGGCTAATGATATGGTCATTCCAGCATATGCTGATGCGGCGAAACAAAGTGATTTATTGCATGATTTGGCACAAAAGCATTGTCAAAAAGCGCCAGTCAGCGGTGATGAATTACAAGCACTGCGTGATCAGTGGCTGGTATTAGCACAAGCATGGGCAAGTGCTGAGATGGTTAACTTCGGTCCTGCGACTGCCAGTATGAGCAATCTATATATCAACTATTATCCTGATGAGCGCGGTTTGGTACATGGCGGCGTCGCTGATCTTATCACTGCCAATCCAGCACTGACGGCTGAGCAACTTGCTAATGAAAGCGCCGTTGTCCAAGGCATCCCCGGTCTAGAGGAAGCACTCTATGCTAATGACAGCTTGGACGCCGGTCAGTGTGCTTATGTTATGAGTGCCAGTAGTGCGCTGGGTACACGTCTAAAGGATATTGAGAAAAACTGGCAGCAAAACGCCATTAAGCTGTTGGCTATTGATAAAACCGCCGAAAGCGATCAAGGCTTGAACCAATGGTTTAACTCTCTGCTTTCATTGGTAGAGACGATGAAGTCTAACGCCATTGAGCAGCCATTAGGCTTGAGCGGTAAAGCCAAAGGTCATCTACCTGCTGCGACTGCAGGGCAAAGTCGCGCGATTATCAATGCAAAATTAGCGACCTTAAATAAAGCCATGACCGATCCGGTATTGACTGCTATCTTGGGCAGCAATAATGAAAATACCGTAGCAGATACGCTATCAACCGCCCTTGCTGATACCACGGCGCTATTGGCACAAATGCCAGAAGATTTGGCTACTGCTGATAAAGCCACGCAGCAAGAGCTGTATGATCATCTCACCAACATCACGCGCTTGATTAAAAGCCAATTGATTCCAACGCTCGGTATCCGTGTGGGTTTTAATAGTACCGATGGCGATTAAATAATGGCGATTATCAAAGCGAGTACCGCAGCGTCCGTAGCTGAGTTAACTACGGACATTGATCAGCAGTTGCCTCAGCTAAAAGCAAAACCATTTAGCCATGAGTTGCTGACGACCTCAATACTGACAATGCTTGGCACAGCAGCCTTTGTCGGTATCCATCATCGCTATCGTAAGCAGCACTTAGCTGATGCCCGTGTGCAAGATTATGTGCGCGGCATTTATTCTCAAATGAATGCCTTACAGTCAGCCAGTCATTCAAGGTCAATGCTCAGGCATTTTCGCTATTCTTGCCAGCAGGCAGCGTCGACGTGGCAACAAGCGTATCGCCTGCCAATGAATGATAAGCAGTCTAATAGCAGTGGTTTGGCGACCAATAATTTTAGTGCAATGCATACGACTACTATGCTTGCTCGTCCTGTGTGCTGGGTCAGTGGTGTGGCTTCTATGCCAAAAGATATCTCACTGATAAATGAGGATAATGAAAACGATTTTGGTGTGGTCGGTATCGATGCCGATAGAGAGGTAGTGTGGCAAACCACCATGCCTGAGCGCGTCCATGATATTGTGGTGCAACCTGTGTTTAGGTATGAAGATAATACGGTCAGCAATCATCTCAATCATCGTCAAAGTCGTGACGTTGTAGTGATGGGTCGTCGCCCTAGTGAAAAATTCTGGGTGCTTGATACTGCGACAGGACAAGTAAGATTTGCGATTAATGCTGCAACCAATCGTCATTTTTATGGTCATGCTTGCTATAGCTTAGATGGTTCAAAGTTATATGTGACTGAAAATGACACGCTAAGTTTAGATGGCAAAATCGGTGCTTATGCTGTTGATAAAGGTTATCAAAAAATAGCAGAGTTTGACTCGTATGGTATTGGTCCACATGAGCTGATTATGCATCCAGATGGTGAGACTTTAATAATCGCTAATGGCGGTATCAAAACCGAACAAGCCTCTCGAGAGGAGCTGAACCTTGATACCATGCACCCCTCACTGGTGTATTTAAACCGCCATGATGGGTCATTGCTTGAGCAGATTACCCCTGAGCACAATCAGATGAGTGTACGTCATTTGGCCATGCACGATGATGGCACGGTGATGATTGGTATTCAGTTTCAAGGTGAGAAGCATATTAATGTGCCGTTGGTCTTGACCCATAAGCGTGGCGACATCAAGCTTACGCCTTTGACGATGCCCAATAATCAGTGGCAACGCTTTCATCAATATATCGCTAGTGTGGCGGTTGATAGTAAATGCAACCTGCTGTGTGTGACGACACCAATCGGTGGCTGTGCGGCAATATTTGATTTGACTACTCGAGCATTAATCAACTCTGTCAGTCTGCCAGATTGTGCAGGCGCCTCCATTTATAGTCGCAAGACAGGTAGTGGCAAAGGTAGTGTTGATGCAGAGCAAAAATCAGGCTTTATTGTTAGTGATGGACAAGGCCAACTGACCCGATTGAGTGTCAATGATTTAACCATACTAGATTCAGAACTAAACTCAGACGCTATCGCCAAAAATAACACTATCGGCACAGACATCAAATGCCATATGATGTCTTTTGATAATCATCTGCAAGCACTGTGATATGAATGTGCCACCTGAATACCATAGCCCTTTATTGCAAAGTACGATGCACTGTTTGTCAGAGGCAAGCATTGAACTACAGGTGAGAAAAAAGCGCGTCAAAAATATCAATTTTCGCTTAAAGCCTCATCTACTGATGGTATCAGTTCCTACATTTATTAGCCCTGCACAAATGGCAGAGTCTATTGCTAAGCGGGTGCCGTGGGCGATACAAAATCATGCACAAGTTTTAGAGCAATACCAACGTAAACAAAGCACCTCGTCCGATTCTTCAGTTGCTGACAGCCCTATTTTATTGTGGGGCATATCGCAATCCTTCAGCTTAAGCGATGATAAGAAACTAGCTTACTATCGACAAGAGCTTTCTAAAGTCATACCTTCTTTGTTTGATAAGTGGCAACCGATTGTCGGTGCTAGAGCCAATGAAATACGCCTAAAAAAGATGCACACGCGTTGGGGCAGTTGTAATACTCGCGCGCGCCGTATTTGGCTGTCTGTCTATTTGCCTGCTTATCCGATTGAGTGCACCGAATACGTCATCGTTCATGAGCTTTGTCATCTACATCATCCTAATCACAGTGCCGCGTTCTGGCAGACGGTGGCGACAGCGATGCCTGACTATCAGTATTGGCATAATCTGCTGGCAGGTAAAGATGGTCAGCTCGATTGAACATGGTGCATAAATAGTCTCAATAACGTCAATAAGCCTGATATGATTGGTAATAATGATACAAATTATGTCGTTTAATAATTATATTATATAAACGGCGTTAAGTAAGACAATTAGAGAGATAAGGATGCCATATGGGAAATGTCAATCAAGCTGAGTTCTGGCAACAGCGTTATGAGCAAGATAGTATCGGTTGGGATATGGGGCAGGTATCGCCGCCACTAAAAGTTTATATCGATCAGCTGCCTGAAGCGGCTAAAGAACAGGCTGTTTTAGTGCCAGGTGCAGGCAATGCTTATGAAGTCGGCTACTTGTATGAGCAAGGTTTTACCAATATTACTTTGGTTGATTTTGCGCCAGCACCAATTAAAGACTTTGCTGAGCGTTACCCTGATTTTCCAGCTGATAAGCTAATCTGCGCGGATTTTTTTGATTTATTACCTAAGCAACATCAGTTTGATTGGGTGCTTGAGCAGACGTTTTTTTGTGCGATCAACCCTGCTCGTCGAGATGAGTATGTGCAGCAGATGGCACGATTGCTTAAACCTAAGGGTCAGCTCGTTGGATTGCTATTCGACAAAGACTTTGGGCGAAACGAGCCGCCTTTTGGTGGTACGAAAGAGGAGTATCAACAGCGTTTCTCGACTCATTTTGACACTGAAATCATGGAGCAGAGCTATAACTCACACCCAGCACGGCAGGGCAGCGAGCTGTTTATTAAGATGCGCGTAAAAGACTGATTTCATGCTTGATATTGTCTCGAGTTTGCTCTTCTAAACGTGCATAATAATGCTCTGTCAAATGATATTCAGACCAAGGCGCACCTAAAATACTTAAATCCATATCCAAGAGATAATTCGCCATAGTTAACTTATCTACTTATAAACAATCATTATTCATGATGCTTTTGATTTTCTATCATCGAGGTCTTAGTCTTTGTTAGCATTATCTTCAAACGCCTGCTTAAACACTTTGCCAAGCAAATTGACATCATCGACACGGGCATAATTCAGACGGGTGACAAAGGCAATATGACGGTGCGGACCTTTTTCTGCCAGTGGTACTGCAACGGCGTTTTGGTTTTGCAAATGCAATTGATCGAGCGCCATCTCTGGCACCAACGTCGTACCCATATTGGCAAGTGCCATTTGAATAAGGGTGTTTAAGCTGGCATCTGAAAAGCTGGATTTCATCAGCGCACGGTCAAAATGACAGACAGATAGCGTTTGGTCAGTCAAGCAATGCCCTTCGCCAAGTAACATAAGGTTTGCCGTTGCCAGCTCATCAGCGTTGATGGTATCAAGCTTGGCATGTACATCATTTTTTGGAAAGACGGCAAAGAAGTCTTCGCTCCAAAACTCAAAACTATGTAAGCCATCTACCGCATAAGGTAGGGCAATAATAGCGGTATCAATATGACCGTAACGCACTTGTTCAAGTAAGCGTTCGGTTTGTTGCTCGACGATGGTCATGCGAAATTCTGGATAGTGCTCACGCAGCGCAGGCAATACTTTTGGTAGCAGATAAGGGGCAATCGTTGGAATGATACCCACGGTCATAGGGTAAGCAAGTGGCGATTGATGGCTATGCGCGCGCGTGGTCAAATCATTTACTTCTGAAAATACCCGTTGCGCCCGCACTAAAATATCTTCACCAATAGGGGTGATTAATACTTGCTTATTATTGCGCTCAAAAATCTGGGTGTCGAGCTGCTTTTCTAACTCTGCGATACCGAGGCTCAATGCAGACTGTGAGATATTACAATCTTCTGCTGCGCGCTTAAAATGACGGTGTTTAGCGACCGCCAAGGCAAACTCAAGTTGACGTAAAGTAATCATAAAACCTCTCTATTAATGGGTTTTTCATGCAATTTGTTTTACTTGTTTGTCTTGTGTACACTATCCATTATCGCTGATACACAGATAAAAAAGCAGATATAATAGTTTAACAAGTTTAATAAAACAAAACATCACATTAAAAACTTTTAACTGGATTAACCATAGAATTCGCGTATAGTTTGTCAGGTAGCCCAGATAGTAAAAGGGTTAATGGAAACAAACCTATAAATAATTTTCAATCAACTTAACTATAAAGGAGCCAATCATGGCGTCTATCATCAATCAAGAAATCCCAGAATTTTCAGCACAAGCGTTTGTAAACGGTGAATTCAAAACCATCACCTCTGAAGACGTAAAAGGCAGCTGGGCGATTTTCCTATTTTACCCAGCCGACTTTACCTTTGTTTGCCCAACTGAACTTGAAGACATGGCAGCTCATTACGAAGAGCTAAAAGGCTTAGGCGTAGAAGTGTACTCAGTATCAACGGATACGCATTTCACCCATAAAGCATGGCATGATTCTTCAGAAGCAATCGGTAAAGTTACTTACCCAATGATTGGTGATCCTACTGGTCGTATCACGCGTGGCTTTAACGTTATGATTGAAGAAGCTGGTCTTGCTGAGCGCGGTACATTCTTAGTAGATCCTGATGGCTTGATTCAAGTTGCTGAGATTCATGCTGGCGGTATTGGCCGTAGTGCAAAAGATATGCTGCGTAAAGTAAAAGCGGCACAGTATGTTCGTGAAAACGACGGCGAAGTTTGCCCAGCCGCTTGGGAAGCTGGTCAAGAGACTTTAAAACCAAGTCTTGATCTAGTAGGTAAAATCTAAGCAGTTATTGATTAGATAAAGATATGAGCATGATGAAAAGCAGTATTTGCTCATTTATGATGCTAAATCAAGTGTAAAAAAAAGACCCCATTAACTTATGCTAATGGGGTTTTTCCTTATCTAAATTTTTTGTAGCCTCTGTCTGCGTAGGCACAGCACGCCAGAAAAATTTGCACCAGTAGTACGTGTTGTATCGATATTACTTTTCACCGACTATAACTGTCTAAAACAGCCACTAATTAGGCATGAGACCCTAATTTATTTTTATCGATTATTTTATAGATCTCATCTTTTAGATGCAGCTTGCGCCGTTTCATCTGCTCGATTTCTTCTTCACGGCTTGCGTGCGTGACCATATCTTTATCAAGCTGATTGATTTGCTGGTCTAGCTGGGCATGTTCATCAAAAATAGTCGCAAAGTGACTGTCTTTTTGCTTAAGCTCAGCAATAATATCTTTGTTATCTTGCCATGTGTCTGTCTTTCTCATCTTGTCATCCTTGTTATGAAGCGCAAGCCTGCATAAGCATCCGCGCATGTTCGTTAAGATTGCTGTGATGAATTACTATGATTATGAGACTTAGGTTTTATGGAACCAAACCGTTATTTAACTCAATATAGTCGATTCCAAATAAAGTAGATACATCATGTTTTGACGCGGGACTGGTATAAATTTTTCTGGCGTGCTGTGCCTGCGCAGACAGAGGCTGCAAAAAATTCATTCCAGTCCCGCTGTATCATTTTTATACTGGGCTTACTATAGCGGTCAGGCTTAATACCAGCGAATATACTTTTAAAAAGTACGTTTAATAAACAGGTTTATCAAGTACTTATAAAAGTAAATCTGTCATAACACGCATAGAATTCTTCTACCTGCTTCATTCGATTGTAGCGAAAAAAATACCTAGATACCATAGTTAGTATTGATTATCGTTTAGAAGTAATTTAGAAATTAAATAAAAATAATGGTTTACGATAGGTTTTATAAAACATAAGGTTTGGGTTTATCCGCTTGCTCAAAACCCTCAAACCTTTGATAATAGACGTATCAAAGGTTATATTCCGCACATAAATAGCAGCATTGGCATATGACTCTTACCTAATTAAACGTGTAGCCTTGATGCTGACGTTACATATTCGATAATAATGAGGAACAATTATGATAGACCAAAGCTTATTAGATGCAGTAAAGAGCTATAGCGCAAACATGACCCGCCCAATCAGCTTTGTATTGGGTAGCGGCGAGCATAGCAAGCGTGCTGAGCTGGTTGACTTTTTGACCAAAATCGCTGGTACGACCGATAAGATTAATTTTGATGCACAAGCTAACGATGACACTTTACCAAGCCCAATCAGCTTTAAAGTAATCAATCATATCGATGGCGCTTTGATGGATACGGGTATTGTCTTTAGTGGTATTCCAGGCGGACATGAATTTACTTCATTGATATTGGCAATTTTGCAAGCCGGTGGTCATACGTTAAAGCTGGACGAAGGCATTCAAAAGCTCATTAAACGCTTTAATAAGCCGTTACAGTTTCAGACTTATGTCTCATTATCTTGCCACAGTTGCCCAGAAGTTGTGCAAGCGCTGAACCAATTTGCGCTGCTAAACGATGACATCAGTAATGAGATGATTGACGGTGCATTGTTCCAAGAGCAAGTAGAAGCCAATAATATTCAAGGTGTGCCAGCAGTATTTTTGAATGGTAAACCTTTTGCTAATGGTCTGATTGACACGGCTAAATTGATTGAGAAGTTGCAAGAGCAATTTCCTGACTTGTTAGCAGAAGCTGATGATGATGCTGAGCAGTTAGAGCAGCAAGATGTGACGATTATCGGTGCTGGTCCTGCTGGGGTTGCTGCGGCGATTTATACCGCGCGTAAAGGTCTAAAAGTGACGATGGTTGCTGACCGTATCGGTGGGCAGGTGAAAGATACGCAAGATATTGAGAATTTAATCTCGGTGCCTTTAACGACGGGTAGTGAGTTATCTGCCAATTTTGAAAAGCATTTGCGCGAATACAACATCACGCTTAAAGAGCATGTCAGTGTCAAAGAGATTAGTGAGACTGCTGATGAAAACTACAGCATCCATCTAAATACCGGTGAGACGTTTGAGACGCGCAGTATTATCTTAGCAACTGGTGCTCAGTGGCGTAAGCTAGGTGTCGCTGGCGAAGAAGAAAACATCGGTAAAGGCGTGGCTTTTTGTGCGCACTGTGACGGTCCATTCTTTAAAGGTAAAGATATTGCCGTCGTCGGTGGCGGTAACTCTGGTATCGAAGCGGCATTAGATCTTGCTGGTATCGTGAAGCATGTGACCGTGCTTGAGTTTGCTGATGATTTGAAAGCGGATCAGGTATTGATTAATAAAGCCAAAGAAAAGTCAAATATCGATATCATTACCAGTGCAGCAACCCAAGAAATTAAAGCGACTGATGGTAAAGTATCGTCTCTCGTTTATCAAGATCGCAATAGCAACGACAATAAAGAGCTTGATGTTGCAGGGGTGTTTGTACAGATTGGTTTGATACCCAATACTGAGTTCGTCAAAGGCTTCATCGATTTAAACCGCTTTGGTGAGATTGAGATTGATGAGCGCTGCCGCACAGATCGCAAAGGTATCTTTGCTTGTGGTGATGTAACGACTGTACCCTTTAAGCAGATTAATATTGCGATGGGTGAAGGTTCAAAAGCGGCATTATCAGCGTTTGAATATTTGGTCATGCAGTAAATTTAAAAAAAATAGTCAGTAATAAAAAACCCTCTCAGCTATCTAATAGTTGAGAGGGTTTTTTTATGCTTACTTACTCAATTCTTATTTCTAATAAGAAAAATAATGGGCAGCGCGATTACATATAGTCGGTGAAAAGTAATATCGATACAACACGTATTACTGGTGCAAATTTTTCTTGCTTGCTGTGCCTACGCAGACAGAGGCTGCAAAAAAATGACACCAGCAATACGGTAGCGACTGTAAAGTATTGCAACTATAGTCTTAAATATTATAAAAGCCCATATATTTATATGGGCTTCTCGGTTTATTGCTTTAAGTTATTGATGATGATATCAGTCGTCCAATAAGTCCATACGCTTAGCGGCTTCATAAATACCGGTCGAGCGACTGCCCGTACGGCAGAATATCAATATTGGTTGCGCAGCTTGATTAAAAAAGTCAGCAAACTCTTCGACATGAGTTTGATTGAGCTCACTGCCAGCAAAAGACACTTCTTTATAAGCAAGTCCTGCTTTTTCAGCGGCAGCAGCAATCTCAGCACTGGTTGGCTGGTTCGGTTCTTCACCATCTGGACGGTTATTAATAATGGTTTTAAAACCATTTTCGGCGATCATCGGTACTTGGTCAGGGGTAATTTGTCCGGTAATACTCACTTGATGGCTCATAAGAGCTCCTTTTATTTTTTATGTTAAAATGAAATAGAGGGTACGAGAATACAAAGCCTAAGCGCAATGGACAACTTTTTAAAGATAAAGTATGTAAGCTGTATTGCATTTTTATATCAACGCTTTTAAGTCAATACTTATAGCAGACCTTGCATCAACGCACTTTGATACAGCAGCTTGGCACGCGCGCCGGTACCACAAAACATCAATATGGGTTTGGGCATCGTACGATAAAAAGCAGCAAACTGCTCGACAGTTGCCATACTTAGACGTTCATCGTCAAATGGCAAATGATGATAGGTCAAATTGGCTTTGGCAGTCGCATGCGCTAAATCACAGCTATTAGGCTGCGTTTCGGTTTCGGCATCAGGGCGAATATTAAGCACAGAACAATACCCAAGCTCTGCAATTTTGATACATTGGCTTGGATAAATTTGCTTATAAATGGTTAAGTCATCAGTCATAAGTAATGTCAATAAAGGTTATGAAAGAGAGTAAAGGCTATAATCAGTTCAAAAAAGAGCGCTGCAGGCTAGTAGTTATTTTTTAGTAGCCTTAATAATTTAGCATAACACAGCTTTTATCATATCTATATGTTATAGCCAATAATTATTCTTAGCCTCATAAATAGCGCAAATGACGTTAATGAGTGTCTGTTAAGCCATTAACTGCATCCATGGTACTTAGATACACGCGCCCTGATAAATCAGTAATCACTGGTGTGTGCTCAATGATATCCATGACAGGTCCCTTAATAAAACTAAAACTTAAATGCTTTCTTTGGTTCAGCAGCTCTTGGTTTAGGCTAATCAGCATCTCTTGTCCGGTCAAATCGATATGATTGACTGCCGACATAATCAGAATAATCTCATGCGCCTCTGGATATTGACGCGTAGCTTGTACCACGTGGCGATGTACTGATTCACTGTTGCCAAAAAACAAACTCTCATCAATGCGCAGCATCAACAGATTATGAAAAGTCACCACGTCATGACGATTGATATTACGAAAATGACCTGTCCCTGCCAGCTGACCAACAATAGCGACGTGCGGTTTGCTTGACTGCCAAATTAGACTCGCAAACGACACCATAAGTCCAATCACCAATCCTGTATTCAATCCAAATATGAGCACACCGGCAAAAGCGGCGATAAAGCTCGCTGCATCTAAGCGGTCGCGGTGCCATGCTGACTTCAACGTCGCCATGTCAATAAGACCGATGATAGCTGCCATGATGGTCGCGCCTAAAATAGCATAGGGCAGCGGAGCAAGCATATAGCCAAATGCGATCAAAGCGGCAATCATAACCAATACCGTGACTAAGCTGGCTAAAGGTGTCTTGGCACCTGAATCAACATTGATAGCGGTACGCGAAAATCCGCCAGCGATGGGGAAGCTTTGAAAAAAGCTACCAGCCACATTAGCAAGTCCAAGCCCTGTAAGCTCACGATTAGCATCAAATAACTCACCACGTAAACGCGCATAAGTACTAGCGACCGAGCTACTAGATACAAACGCAATCAGCGCCATCAGTCCTGCAGTCGGTAATAAGTTGAGCGCTTCATGAAAGTCTGGCAGATACGGCGCTGTGAAATTTGGCAGACCTTGCGGCACATTACCAATAGTTGCTACGCCGCTTGTCGTCCAATGTAAAACGACACTCAAAACGATGGCGATAGTGAGCAGAATCAGTGGAAATAGTCGCTCTGCCCATTTCGCATAGGATGGGGATAACCAAGATTGCCAGACCCATTTTTTGCCATAGCGATTTAGCACCATGAGTATAAGGGCGCTCATGCCAATTATGAGCGTCAACGGATGCAGCTGGCTGGCATACATCTGCATACTTGATAGATAACCAATTAAGCCATTTCCAGCGATTGGTATACCGGTCAAATACTTAAGCTGGCTTATAAAAATGAGTACTGCTGCGCCACTGATAAATCCAGCAGAGACGCCGCGGCTAATAAATTGCATAATCCAGCCCAACTTCAGCTGTCCTGCAAGCCACAAAATAGCACCCATCATAAGTGCTAGCAAAGCTGCCATCAATACGTACTGCTCAACACCTTTATCCGCATAAGGATGCAGCACGCTTGCGGTCATAATGGCGGTCACAGCGGCGGGTCCAACAGCCTGTACATTACTAGAGCCTAGCCAGGAATATACCGCCACAGGCACGATAGCAGCGTATAAGCCATACACTGGCGGCAGCCCTGCCAATACCGCGTAGCCCAAGCTTTGCGGAATAACGAGCACACCAACCACTATCCCTGCAATGATATCGGTTGGCAAGGCGGACAGCTGGTATTGACGTAACCAAACAGGAATCAGTCGAGAGGCGATAGAGGGCATAGCAGTACGTCCTCACAATAAAAAATGTTCATGAAAACCAAAGTTTAGTCAACGAGGTTTAGCCAACTAGCTATACCTCGGCAGTGGCACAAAAGCGTTGATACAAAAGCTCTAGTACGGCTTTTGTATCATCACTAGCGATACTATAATAAATTTGCTTGCCTTCGCGGCGTGTCGTCACCAGCTCATCTTTACGTAAAATACCAAGTTGCTGCGATAAACTTGGCTGACCAACGCCCACTAAGCTTTCAAGCTCACTGACGCAATACTCTCCTTGGGTTAGCTGACAGAGGAGTAATAAGCGATCAGGATGTGATAGCGACTTTAGCAGTTGGCTGGCCTTCAGCGATGCTTGTTGCATTTTTTCAGCAATATCTTTTGGCGCAAAACCTTCATTATTTGTATCAGTTGTGCTCAATACTGAAGTAGAAGTAATCAGAGCGAGCTCCTTAGATAAGATATAAAAAACATAAATAGAAAACTTATAGATAACCGTATAGGGTTAATTATCAATGATATTATCATTTATAGCAAGTTATCATTATTTACATTATATAAATTGATATATTATAAAATAATTGCTATATTGACGTAAATAACCAATTAACAGACTTATTTTAAATACGATAGATATCGTCCTATTATACGTAACAATTTATCAAAAATTAAAACATTCCTATTATCAAAAATTAAAACATTCCTATAAAAATGGAGAGTAGCCATGCAAGTTCATTCATTCTTACATAGCGATACAGAAACCTATACTCATGTGCTCGCCGACGTTAAGCAGCAAGTGTGTGCGATTATTGATCCCGTACTGGATTTTGATGCCAAGTCAGGACGCACTCGCACGACGAGCGTCGATGAAGTGGTTGAATTTGTCAAAGATCATGGATGGGAGCTGGTCTATATTATCGAGACGCACGCCCATGCTGACCACATATCGGCAGCTATTCATGTCAAAGAGACGCTTGGCGGGCAGTTAGTGATCGGTCAACACATCACTGAAGTACAAAAAATATTTAAGCAGATTTTTAACTTTGATACCAGTTTTCGCACCGATGCCAGTCAGTTTGATATTTTGACCGATGATGGCGACACTTTAGCACTTGGCGGCATTACTATTACCGCTATGTATGTGCCAGGTCATACGCGTGCTGATATGGCTTATCTTGCCACTGACGATGAAAAAACCGTGGTGTTTGTCGGTGATACCTTGTTTGCTCCAGATGTGGGTACGGCGCGCTGTGATTTTCCAGGCGGGGATGCCAAAACTCTATACCAGTCGATTGCCAAACTGCTGGAGTTGCCCGAAGATACTATGATGTATCTGTGTCATGACTATCCAAGTAAAGGGCGTAAGTATTGTCCAACCACGACGGTTGCCGCGCAAAAATTAGGCAATATTCATGTAAAAGATGGTATAAATGAAGCAGAGTTTGTAGAGATGCGTGAGCGCCGTGATGCCAATCTTGAGATGCCAAGGCTCATTATTCCCGCAGTACAAGTCAATATCGATGCCGGTCATTTCCCGAAACCTGAGGATAATGGTACACGTTATCTAAAAGTACCTATCAATCTCCTTGGGGAATAAGCCACGTTTTAGTACAGTGCTATCTAATTCTTGCCGTTTTTTATGGCGAGTTGATGTATCTATTGAACGAATTATATGAGTTTTGAGTGTGCATTTTTGACTATGAATATCTAAAGTATGATAGTTTAAAATTATTCTCACTTCATATTTATTATAATTTAACGGAGCCTTATTATGAGTGAACAAAACTCTCATATAGTATGCCCACATTGCTATGCAACCAATCGCGTACCAGATGCACGGCTTAGTGCTGCGCCAAACTGCGGTAAATGTGCGAAACCTTTACTGACTGCAACGCCGCATGAATTGAATGCAAAAACGCTGAGTAATATCATTCAAAAAAACGAAGTACTGACGGTCGTGGACTTCTGGGCAAGCTGGTGCCAACCTTGTCTTATGATGGCGCCAGAGTTCAAGACAGCTGCCAGCCAGTTGCCACAAGTCGTTTTTGCAAAGATACAAACTGACAAATATGAGCAAGCGGCAGCACCTTATAATATTCGTAGCCTACCGACCATGGTGGCGTTTAAGAATGGTAAGGAAATTGCGCGACAGTCAGGTGCGCTACCAAGCCATCAAATTGTTCAATGGGTACAAAGCCTAAAGTAGTTGCGGTTGAGGTACATGCTCTTTGATAAGTCTGACTTTATTGAACCCAACAAAAAGCCAATACGTTTACCTGAACTGACCCCCAAATCTTGGACGGTTTACGTTTATTTCAAAGACTGAGTTCTGTACTGTACAGGACTCAGTCCTTTTAATTTAAGCTGAATACGTTCATGATTGTAGTAATGAATATACTCATGAATCTGTCTCTCTAAAGCTTCAATCGTTTTAGGCTTCTCAATATAGATAGTCTCACACTTTAGCGTACCGAAGAACCCCTCCATTAACGCATTATCCAAGCAGTTGCCTTTCCTGCTCATACTCTGTTTTATCTGATGCTTTTTAAGCATCTCCCTAAACGGCTTCATTTGATAATGCCATCCCTGATCAGAATGTAGCATTAACGTCTTATGACGATGTTTTCCAGTCTGGTCCAACGCCTTATCAAGCATTTGGCTTACCAAATCATAGGTTGGCCTTCTTGAGAGCGTATAACTGACTATCTCATTGTTATAACAATCGAGTATTGGCGATAAATATAACTTATGGTCACCTACCTTAAACTCAGTAATATCAGTGAGCCACCGCTTATGTGGTTTGCTTGCTTTAAACCGACGCTTTAAATAATTCTTTGCTATTTTACCCTGCTGTCCTTTATAGGAGCGGTACTTTTGTCTTCTTATCTTTGCACTGAGTGTCAACTGTTTCATGAGCTTGGCAATAAGCTTATGATTATGATGGACACCTAAATGCTTTAATGCGACAGTCATTCTGCGATAGCCATATCTGCCTTTATGCTTGTGGTATAGCGCCGTGATACGCTGTTTTAAGTCAGCGTATTTATCTTTATCCCCTAGCATGGTTCTATGGTAGTAGAAACTGCTTTTCGGCATGTCTGCTACTTTTAGTAAGTTGGATAAAAGATGCTGCTGTCTTAATCCTTCGATGAGCCTTGCTTTGTCGCAGCCTGTTCCCTTTCCCTGAGCAAGGCATCGAGCTTTTTTAGGTAGGCGTTCTCCGCACGCAGGTATGCCAGTTCACGCTTTAATTCAGCAGGTGTTTTGTCGTCATCTGGTTTGTTTGTGATCACGGGCTTGGTCATGGCGCCTCTACCTTGTCGTTTGGGAGTGAGTCCAGACATACCATACTGTCGATACGCTTTATGCCAATGGCTGATAAGAGCGGGTGCGCTGATGTTGAACTTTAGTGCCGTCTCAGGTTGACTTAAACCTTGCTTTAACAGGGTCGTTAGTACTTGGTGTTTAAAGTCAGCACTGTAGACAGCTTTACTGGTTTTAGGTCTGATCGCTTCTATACCACCGCTTTGGTATTGCTTTACCCATTTGCGTACAAATTGGGGGTTTACTGCAAACTTTTCACCTGTAGCAAGTCCGGTATGTCCTTGCTTGTAGTATGCGATGATTTTGATCTTAAAGTCTAGATTGTAACGCATAAAAATACCCCATAAGTTGTGTCCAACTTATGGGGGTCAGTTCATTACCACGTATTGGCTTTTTCATTATGCTTGATGAATTAAATTAATTTTAGCCTATTCACCATAAATCTTAATACCATTGGCAAAGCTACAACGCTGAATACGCGCTGATTGAATAATCGCATCACGTTCCCCGTACAGGCGCGATAATTTGGCATCACGAGCTTTGGTATTGTTGCTTTGTCCAACCCCAAAGCTGATGTTAGGGGAGATGCCCCAGCGCCCTGCAGATATCCCAACACCCACACCTGACGCTGATAAGGTTGATTGCTCGTTACGGGTAGCGTTTACGTAGCTATTAATACGGACATACTCTTGATTCAATGCTTGGCAATCATAGCTCTGATAGGTGCTTGGCGGGATATATTGCGGCGTAATATTACCCGTAGAAGCACAGCCTGAGAGAGCAAAAACCAGTAGTGTTGCGACAGTAAAAGTTTTCATAGCGGCTCCAGCAGGCTAATATTGCGTTTTTATTCATTTAAGATAGCAAAAATAATCTGATTAAGATATTGAAAATACATAGAATATTTTGTCATCTTTATTGCAGAAATATTTTTGCTTATCTAAGCACTCATTAAATCTAAGCACTCATTAAAACAAGTTACCCGGTTTGGTAAAGGCAAGTATCACAATACCTACATATGCCGCCCCAGCAATAAGAATACCAGTTTTTCTTTGACTCGGTGTTGCATTGCTATTAAAGGCTTTGATACTGGCACTGATAGCAGCAACGAGTAAGATGATTTTGGCAAATACCCACTGTATCGGTGCATTGGCACTCATCAATTGCATCAGCATTCCAACGCCCGAAAGAATGATAACGGCGTAGAGGATATGCGAAGATATCTTGACCACGCGCGGTGCTTGTTTATTTGAGCTTAATACCAGATAGCTTTGATATAAAAACAGCACAATTAAAAGTACAGCCATGAGCATATGTAAGTGTTTCATTAAATGTAGTTTCCTTTAAAATTGCATTTTGTTATCTATAGCGTCTAATGATTTATTAAAAATAAGCACCATTTAGCCTTTATTTTGTCCAGCACATAACGGGCTGTCAGGGTTTTGACCTTGCCACTCTGTAGGTGTATAGGCATGGATAGCCAACGCATGGATTTGACCGCCTTGTGAGGTCAATAAAGCATCTGCCAAATGATAAACCATTTGGTGACGTGCAACCAAGCGCTTGCCTGTAAAGGCTTCGCTGACCATGATAAGTTTAAAATGACTCTCTTTACCGTCAAAGTAACCGGCATGATTCATTGATTCATTAACCAGTTGTATATGCAGTGGTTGCAATTCTTGCAGCTGCTGACTAAGTGCATCGGCAGTAGGGGTGATATTGGCGGTAGGTGTAATGGTAGTCATAACAATCCTTTATTCTATTGAGCTTCATCATCGTTAGATAATATATTGTCACCATTATAGCAGACGCCGATATCGAGTCTGCATGGTATTAAGGGACTACATTCTATCAGTGACAGGTATAAAAAAGCAGAGCGCCACATGATGATATGGGCTCTGCTTGTCATGATTTATGATTATCTACTTCAAAAATTCTGCCTAAAAAACGCTATTAACGACGTGCTCTTTGATAGAGCGGCATTACTTTTGGCATCAATGACTGCAACTCAGCGATACGATTGCTACTAGATGGGTGAGTGCTTAAGAATTGTGGTGGCTCGCCTTGGCTGGCGCGCTGCATTTTTTGCCACAAGGTAATCGCGGCTTGTGGGTTGTAGCCTGCACGTGCCATTAGCTCAAGACCAATTTGATCCGCCTCAGCTTCTTGGGTGCGACTATGCGGACGGCTTAGACCTAAGTCTCCGGCAACGTTTGCAAGCTGAGCTTGTCCTTGTGATAGACCAAAAATACTGGCTGCGACACCGATACCAGTTTGAGTTGCATATTGACGCGATAGGCGCTCACGTGAATGCTCACGTAAGGCATGAGACATCTCATGACCCATAATCGCCGCGATTTCATCATCAGTTAAATTCAGACGATCGATAATGCCTGTGTAAAACATGATTTTACCACCTGGAAGTACAAAAGCATTCAAGTCGTTAGATTTAATCGTATGTACTTCCCATGGCCATTTTGCCGCATCAGGGCGATAGACGCCAACTTGACCGACCAAACGGTTAGAGATATTCTTCAAGCGATTTAGCTGAGCTGTGTTGGTATCTAACAAACCGCGCGCTCTTGCCTCTTGTACTGTCTTATTATAACTCTGCGCTGACAATTGCAAGACCTGTTCACTTGAAACAATTAGCAGCTGCTGACGATCAACGCCAACGGCGCCCGTACTGGTCGTGCTAGTACAACCTGTTAAAGTTAATGCCGACAATGAAGCTGCCATGACAGTTGTGGTAAGTAGTTTTTTCATAGTAAACGTCCTCGCTATAAGTAGGAAAATAAAAGTAAATAAAAGAAATATTGATACAGTAGAGGCAAGGGAAGCTTATTATTGACGTTCTACTTCCTGCTCCCAATCCACCAAAACAGTAGAATTCTACCTCAATTGTTCTTGTGCATAAGTATAATAATGTTAACTGTTGAAAACCAATAGAGCAAAAGTAACAATACAAGGTAGGATTGTAAGTGACATCCATGCATAAATCGCTGATAAGCTTGCTTGAATAACCATGAAAGACGTTAAAGAGAGCAGTAGAGTAATTATTTATAAAAATAATTGTATATTGACGGTTAAAAAAATAAACCATAAAATCAATTATATACGAGAATTATTGTCCTAATAAAAGCTTAAAAGCAGCAATAGCCATGAGCAAGTAAAAAAAACCTGTTGACAGGCTCAGAATATTTGCTAAAATAGCCAGCCTATCAAGACGTACTAGTTAACAACTTACCAATTGATTCAGCGGGAATAGCTCAGTGGTAGAGCATAACCTTGCCAAGGTTGGGGTCGAGAGTTCGAATCTCTTTTCCCGCTCCAAATATGGCTTGCAAAAGCACTAAAGCCTCACTTCTTATTATAAGGAGTGAGGCTTTTTTTTGTCTAATTTTCGAGGCTTGTAGCGATTTTTAGTGTTAGCTAATCAGTTTAATCATTAACTTTATCTAATATGTTAGAAGTCCAAAAATAAGCACCGTGACCATTTCGTGCCCACGCTATAAACACCGATTCTATAACTGAACCGCCCCGGAATTGTCGGAGACTCAACATTCTGAGAGAATACGACAATGAAAAGACAAACCTACACTCCCGAGATTAAAGAACGCGCCATTCGCATGCTGATTGAAGCATCAAGCGACTATTGACCCCTGCCGTCAAATCCATACAACTAAACTTGGGATATTTCAATTACGCAGCCTGATGATAAAAATCAAACCACATCTGCCTTGGCGATCTATAGCCTAAACTCTTTTGAATCCTAGGGCGTGTCCTCAATTCAATCGATGGACATCTAAGTGGGCTAAAAATGGCTAAATTTTGTCAAATAGCTGGGTAATATCCCGATATTAACAGCGCTATTTTCCTTGTTTGACTGCAATTTATCTCATTTTTATCTCCATTTTTTAAATGAGGACACGCCCTAATAATCTAAATCTTGAAACAACCTTATGCAAAAAAAAGACAACCCCTATTTTTGTTGAGAAATATTGAACTTTAGCTAATGATTTTCTGTACACCATCAGTGTGACCTAGATGACCACCATCGTATTTTTATGGTCAAAAGACAGTCAATATATGACGCTCAAAAAGTTACATAATATATTGTACTGATGAATATTTATTAGACTATAATCGATAATATAAAACACCCTCTAATTCGTAAGGGATTAAGAATCTCTGCATTTTCAATAACTTGTAACTCATCTACTATATGCTGTACCACACAAATTTCATCAAAAAATTTAAGATAGGATTACTTAGGCTTAAAACTCTTTTAAGCTCAACGCTTTTTAAGAAAATTAGCTACGTTGGCTAATTTATTTAGGGGAATTACATTGAATCAAAAAGTATGGCCGCTAGTAATACTGGCATTCAGTCAAAGTGTGTTAGCTGCTCAGCCACCAAGTGCTGGTAGCCAATTGCAACAAATTCCATCCTCGCCTATTCCAGAAAAACAACAACCCATAATTAGCCTTGTACCAAGTGACACCGCCGTAGCGCCACAATATGACACTGTCAAAATTAATGTTAAAAGCCTTAAAATCACCGGAATGCATGCTTACTCTGAAGCTGAATTGGTAAAATTAACCAACTTTAAACCCAATAGCGAACTCAGCCTGTCAGATCTGCGCGCAATGGCAGCAACCATTGCGAACCACTACCAAAAAAATGGTTATTTTGTAGCGCAAGCCTATTTACCCGCTCAAGACATTGAAAATGGTGTCGTAACTCTGGCAGTCATCGAAGGCGAATACGGCAAAGTTATTGTGCGTAATCAGACCAACCTATCCAATGGCTTAGTGGCCAGTCAGCTTAAGGGCATCAATAGCGGTGATGTGATCAGTAGTGCACCGCTTGAAAGTCGGCTGCTGCTGCTTTCTGATATTGCTGGGGTAAATGTCACATCGACATTAGCACCGGGTGCAACGGCAGGGACTTCGGATTTAATTGTTGATGTGAATCCTGCACAACGTATCACTGGCAGTATTGATGCTGACAATGCAGGCAATCGTTACACTGGTGAAAATCGCATTGGCGCGACAGTTAACGTGAACAATGTAGCGGGCCACGGCGATGTTGCTTCGCTGCGTGTGCTCACATCTGGTAAGGGCTTAAATTATGCCAAAGCCGCCTATCAAATGCAGTTTGCTAAAGCCACCGCTGGTGTTGCTTATAGCTGGCTAGAGTACGAGCTGGGTGAAGAGTTTAAAGCTTTAGACGCTAAGGGTGATGCAAAAATTGCCAGCGTATATGGCAGTTATCCGTTGATTCGTTCACGCAACAATAATTTGTACACTGATATTTTGTATGAAAATAAAACACTACAAGATCGAATCGACGCAACATCTGATGTTACCGATAAAAAGGTGAACGCCCTCACTGCTGCATTACGTGGTGACCATATCGATAATCTGGGTGGTGGTGGCTTAAATAGCTATTCATTGGCCGCAACCGTTGGTGATCTAAACATCCAAACCCCTGCTGCTTATGACTTTGACGCACGCACGGCGCGTAGTGATGGCAATTATAGTAAATTGGCACTCAGCGCCAATCGTCTCCAACGTGTGACTGACTCTGTTTCTCTCTATGCTGGATTTAATGGCCAATTGGCATCAAAGAACCTTGATAGCTCAGAGACAATGGAACTCGGTGGCATGAATGCCGTACGTGCCTATCCTGAAGGTGAAGCCTATGGTGATGAAGGCTATGTGCTGACATTGGAAGCCAGAAAAGATTTACCCAAATTTTCTAAGCGAATACCCGGTCAAATGCAATTGGTTGGCTTTATTGATACTGGCCGCGTAAATCTTAATAAGACGGCTTGGACCACTGAGGATAACACCAGAACTCTGAGTGGCGCAGGCGTTGGAATAAATTGGATGGACTACAACAACTTTGCGATGAGACTTGCTTATGCGCACAAATTAGGCAGTGAAAAGGCAACGTCAGAGCCTGATAAAAGCGATCAATTCTGGGTTCAGCTGGTTAAGTACTTTTAAGTTTTTGCTAAGAAAAAAAACAAATGGAATTGAATGAACCAATTAAAAAATAGAGGAACGACAGCATGAATCGCATATATAGATCGATTTGTAACCTAAGGACAGGTACATTTATAGCCGTGTCCGAGAATGCTCGTAGCGCAGGCAAAAAGTCATCGTTAGGTAACACGATGAGCACCAGTGGTGCCCATTTTGCATTAAAAACCTTGGCCGCGTCACTATTGGTGGCATGCGGTAGCAGTCTAGTGTATGCACAACCCGTGGGTGGTGTGGTATCGGCAGGAAACGCTAACATTAGCAGTATGCCGGGCAGTATGACCATCAACCAAACCTCACAGAATGTGGCGATCAACTGGCAAAGCTTCAACATACAGAGTGGCGAGTCTGTTAATTTTGTGCAACCCAATAGCAGCTCGGTCGCACTTAACCGCGTTTTGGGCTCAGATCCATCCAGTATTATGGGTAACCTATCAGCGAACGGTAAAGTATTTCTGGTCAATCCAAATGGTGTTTTATTTGGCAAGGACGCAACCGTCAATGTTGGTGGACTTGTGGCGTCTACGCTCAATATCACCGATGCTGATTTTATGGCAGATAACTATAAATTTTCTGGCACAGAAACGGGTACGGTACTCAATCAGGGTGCTATTAATGCTGCAGATGGTGGCTTTGTCGCATTATTAGGCGCCAACGTGAGTAACCAAGGCGTTATTGCCGCCAAACTTGGCACCGTTGCTCTGGCAGCAGGCAAAGCCATGACGCTGGATGTGGCAGGCGACAAGTTATTGAATGTGGTTGTCAACCAAGACGTGGTCAATGCTCTGGTTGAAAATGGTGGGCTCATTCAAGCCGATGGCGGTCAAGTATTAATGACCAGTCAAACAGCAGGAGGCCTACTCGCCAATGCAGTCAACAATACTGGGGTGATTCAAGCACAAACCATTCAAAATGTTAAAGGCACGATTAAACTGCTGGCAGGCATGCAAAATGGTAGCATGCTCGTTGCAGGAACCATTGACGCGAGTGCTCCAAATGGCGGAGATGGTGGTTTCATCGAAACTTCAGCGGCAACAGTGCGCATTAGCGATACTGCCAAGATTACCACCTTGGCACCTTTAGGCCAGACTGGCACTTGGTTAATCGACCCGCAAGATTTCAATGTCGGCGGTGATTCAACAGATAATATCTCAGGGGCAACCTTGTCAGCTTTACTGGTGACCAATAGTGTCATTATTAGTACCTTACCTGGCCCGGATTCTACCTCTGCTGGTACGCCACCGGTGACGAATCTTAATACTGACATATCGGGTAATGGTGACATCAACATCAAGCAAGCAGTGACGTGGTCAGCCAGTTCAAACCCTACCACACTGACATTACTTGCTGACCGCGACGTCAATATTAACCAAGCCGTTACGGCAACCAATGGTAACTTTGAAGTGTGCTGTGGACGCGACATCAACGTCAATGCGCCTATTACCACAGTTAATGGCAGTATTTCACTGGCTGCTGGTCGTGATATAAATATGAAAGCAGCGATTACGACTACTGATGGCAACATCACCTTCTGCGCAGACGAAGATATTAATATAAATGCAAAAATGACGCTAACCAGAGGGACAACCATCCCGGGTCAAAGCCTTGGCCTTCCTTTGGGCTTAGTGCTTAGCGCGGGTTATGGGGCTACAAAACCGGGTATTGAGGGTGGCACAGTGATTTTTGCACCACTTGCGCCACCGATCACCGTGACAGGTCCAAATGCCCCTGTTACCATTAATTATAATCCAGTCTCATATACAGCGCCCACCGATTACTCTACGAACTTCGTATTAACTGACTCCACACTGACACAGCATATGCTGGTGTATGCAACCGGTGGTGATAAAACATTTGATGGTTTAGCCACAACAACTCTTTCAAGCCTCATAGATGGCCCTTCAGGCGTAAGCTTAGTGGCAGGCCCAAACAGCACAGCTACCTTTGATAATGCTGCAGTAGGAACAGACAAAACCATCACCTTTGCTGGCTATAGCCTTGCTGGTGATAATGCGGGTAATTTTGCCTTGGCTGCTGATTGTTGTACCGGTGTACTCACAACCACTGGAACGATATCGGCTGCACCTACTGGTGGAACTCCAACTACTGGTGGAACTCCATCTGTGGTTGTGACGCCAATCATTCAATCGACTCCACCAGGAAAATTGCCACCACTCCTCGTGGTACCTCCATTACTTACCGTGTTGCCACCAGCTGAATTGCCACCTGTAGAAGTATATGTACCTCCTGTGGTCGTTGTTCCACCCAAACCCGTAGTCATCCCGCAACCGCCGGTAATCTACGTGCCGCCCGTTTACCCACCTAAGCAGGATCGCAACTAAAAGATTTTTAAACTTAATCTTAGGTTATTCTTGATCGGCATGACATTAGCTCGTAGCGAAGCACCAAACAAAGCCTGTCGATATAGTCTGATAGACAGGAATTGCTTTTTTAGTAATAAGGTCATTCAATGAAAATTTCTGGACACACAAGTGTAGTAGTGGCTGAAAAATTGTTGTCAGAGGCTAAATTTAGCAACCTAACGCAATCAGCAGTTGTTATGATAAGTCAGCGGCTTTGCCTTGGAATTATATTGACTGGCTTTATTACTAATCAGGCATTAGCTGCCGAGCCTAAGCAATCTGTAGTACCTATCAGTTCAGTGTTAGCCACTAATTATAATAAAACCCAGATTCATGTAACGCCTGTTCACTCACTGGTACCCAAACTCAGTACCAAACGCGCCAACTTTAAACAGGAAACTACCACTCAAGATTCTGTATATTTAGCAGATTGGGTGCTTGATTCAGGTGACAACCAACAGATGCCTTTTGCAATTGTTGATAAAAAGGCAGCCAAGGTTTATGTGTTTGATGCACTCGGGCAATTAACTGGCGCAGCACCCGCACTACTTGGCTTGGCAGTGGGCGACGATTCAATCCCTAATATTGGCAATATGGCTTTAGCCAGTATTAAACCAGAACAACGTACTACGCCTGCTGGTCGATTCGTCGTAGCCTTAGGTAAAAACATACATAATAAAGAAGTTTTATGGATAGATTATGATGCGGCAATCTCACTGCATCGCGTTGTTACGTCATCTCCCAAAGAACGGCGCTTGCAACGCTTAGAATCCCAAAATCTTTTAGAACGTCGAATTTCGTACGGATGTATTAACGTTCCTGTCAATTTTTATGACCAGGTGGTAAGTCCAGCATTCACTGGAACAAATGGCGTCGTATATGTGTTACCCGATACGCGTTCTATACAAGAAGTGTTTGGATCATATAGTGAACCGCCCCGAGTATATCGGAGGCAGATTTACTTGAGTCAGGCTGCAATGCCTGACAGGGTTAAATTATCATAATACCGTCTTTCAAACTCAAAAGGTGACACATAACCAATCGTGCTATGCAAACGGGTTTTATTAAAGGTAATCCCCCCCCCAATAAATAAGAACACTTAGAAATAGAGATTAACTGCTAAAATATACCAGCAGGAGAATCCTATGAAAAAGATACGCTTTACTGACAACCAAATCGTCAACATCCTCAAACAAGCAGAACAGGGTGTGCCTATCGCTGATTTATGCCGTGAGCATAATATCGGCCAAAGCACGTTCTACAACTGGCGTTCTAAATATGGTGGTATGGATGCCGCGCTTATCAGTCGCTTAAAAGAGCTTGAAGTTGAGAATGCTCGATTAAAGAAGATGTATGCTGATGAATGTCTTAAATCAGACATACTACAGGATGCCATGTCAAAAAAGTGGTAGCGCCGCTTGGGCTTGTCACTACATCAAAGAGCGTAGGATCAGCATCCGTAGGGCTTGCTTGATCTTTAATATCAGCGTGACCTGCTATTATCATAAGTCTGCGGCTTCTGACGAGAATAAGCAGATAGCTGACTTGCTTGTAGAACTGACTACCCAGAATAAGAACTGGGGCTTTGGGTTGTGCTTTTTAAGTCTGCGTAACGTGTTGGGACTGCCATACAACCATAAGCGTGTGTATCGCATCTACTGCGAGCTTGAATTAAACCTTAGAATCAAACCTAAGCGCCGTATTAAACGCGTTAAACCCGTACCACTTGCCGTACCTGTAGAACCGAATCAAAGCTGGAGCATGGACTTCATGCATGATGCTTTAACCGATGGCAGGGCATTTAGACTGTTTAATGTCATTGATGATTACAACCGTGAAGCCTTAACGGTTGAGATTGACTTCTCACTGCCCGCCCAAAGGGTTATACGCAGCTTAAATCAGTTAATTGAATACCGAGGTAAACCGGTTCAAGTAAGATGTGATAATGGTGCCGAGTACATTAGCAATGCGCTCAAAGACTGGGCGGTAAATCAAGGTATTACGATAAGATATATTGAGCCTGGCAATCCACAACAAAACGCTTATGTTGAGCGCTATAATAGAACGATGCGTTATGATTGGTTAAACCAAGAGCTGTTTACTGATTTGGATCAAGTCCGTCAGCAAGCAGAGGACTGGTTATATCACTACAATAACGAGCGCCCTAATATGGGTAATGGCGGTTTTACACCGATACAGAAACTACATCAGGCAGCTTAATTCTATTTGATTAGCATCTTATCGTTGGGATGATTACCCAGACACCAAACAAAGTACGCTAAGGCCCGTTATCAAGCCTGACAGCTTTGTTTATACTGATAGCTACCGAAGTTACAATGCATTAGATGTGAGCGACTTTAAACATTTCAGAGTCAATCACTCTAAAGAGTTTACTTGCGGTAAAAACAATCACATCAATGGCATTGATAAGAAGTATTTCCATTTATTTTTAAAAGAGTGTGAGTTTAGATTTAACTATGGGTCACCATCTAATCAACTTAAAACTCTGAGAAAATGGTGTGATATTTAATCCTTATCTACTACAGCCCCTAGATTAATAAACGATAGCTTTTATGATAGGAACGGCACTTAATCAGAGATTGGGTGACGTTTGATTTATTTATTAATATATCTTTCCTTTTTTTATTATTATTAAGATTATTTACAAAATTAAATGTTGTTTTGAATGGATATTTCTTATAATAACTTATCTAATTGGGAGAGATATTATGTCGGAATTACAAAAATTGCAGCAACTTGTTGAGCAGCGCCGTTCGATTTATGCTTTGAGTAGTCAGTTACCGGTATCAAATAGTGAAGTGGTTAAATTGGTCGAGCATGCTATTTTGCATACGCCTTCATCGTTTAACTCGCAGTCAACCCGAATCATTGTCTTGTTTGGCGATGAGCATCATAAACTCTGGCAACTGACTGAAGATACCTTGCGCAGTATCGTCGATAATGATGAGCAATTTGCCTCAACCAAACAAAAAATAGACAGCTTTAAAGCCGGTGCTGGTACGGTATTGTTCTTTGAAGATCATAAGGTTATTAGAGCCCTACAAGAAAAAGCTCCTTTATATGCAGATAAGTTCCCAATTTGGGCGCAGCATACCAGTGCCATGCATCAATATGTGATTTGGACAGCCTTGGCGAGCGTAAATATCGGTGCAAGCTTACAGCACTATAACCCTGTTATTGATGCCAAAGTGGCTGAGACTTGGGATGTGGATAGGGATTGGGAATTGGTTGCGCAGATGGTGTTTGGCGCTATTGAGCAGCCAGCAGGCGATAAAGCATTTGAGCCGCTCAACAAGCGACTCAAGGTATTTGGTTAATAGTTGACTGTATTGAATTTATAGCGACTACATCAGACGTGTTCTAGATATAAAAAGCGCCACTCAACAGTTTGTTGGGTGGCGCTTCTTTATTTTATTAAAAGATTATAGGTAATATCGTTCAAACCGTTATCCAAAAATAATAGCAATTGTCAGTATGATATTACCTGATCATTCACTGGCTCGCTTAGAATAAATATACCCATCGCCATAAATAGCGGCGTCGATAAGCGCATGTAAAACAACAATACCAAGGCGCTCATTATCAAGGTAAACCAAACGGATAGTGACATGCCAATCCCGAGTAGACTGACAAAAATAGCCGGAACACAGAGCAAATGGATTTTCTTATTGATAAGATTTTGATGACTGACCGAGTACTCACTGAGCCACTGCTCAAGAGTGCGCTTGGACATTCGCTTTTGCTGAGTAACAAACATACTAACCTCCTTGTTAGTAAATGAATGATAGTAGATAAATAAAGTAAATGGCTTACGACTATAGTCGATTCCAAATAAAGTAGATACATCATGTTTTAACGCGGCACTGGTATAAATTTTTCTGGCGTGCTGTGCCTGCGCAGACAGAGGCTGCAAAAAATTCATTCCAGTCCCGCTGTATCGTTTTTATACTGGGCTTACGACTACCAGTTGTAGCACTAATCTAAGCAATCCGCCATTTTATCTATTAGACGCTATAGTCGGGGCGGTTCAAATTGTTATTCTCTATCCACCATGTATATCAATGATAATTTTTTAGGTTGGTGGCATAAAATATAATAGCTAATTCTTATTAGAAAATAATGAGATTGTAACAAAAGATGTAATATATGAGAAACAAAGTAGTTATTGAAACAATTTGAAATAACTATTTAAAATCAGTGGTTTACGCGTATTAATGAGAGGTTAGAGTAAGCTTAAGTAGCATAAATTCACAAAGCACGTCTATATAGTCAACAGAGAAAATATGAATGATTGCTATACTTATTCATAAGTTCAAGGAAATAATAAAACGGACGAATAAAAAGCAACTATAATGTTTTTAGGAACTCAGTTTTTAGAGATAATTTGTAAAAGAAGTAAGAGATACCAAGATATAGAATGTTCATAAAAATATAAATAATATAAAAGAGGTATTTGATTTGGCTAAGTTAGCAAAATTGCATCGTTCACAGAACAATCGCATGATAGCGGGCGTGATGGGTGGCATTGCAGAATATGTCGGTTGGTCACCAACGTGGGTGAGATTACTATTTTTTATTATCTCAACCTTGAGTGCAGCAGTACCTGGTATTTTGATCTATATTATTTTATGGATCGTTATGCCTAAAGCAAGCAGCCAGTCTTATCGGTAATGCATTGATTTATAAGAATTGATTTATAATAGTAGTGATAAAGTAAAAAATACCAATAAGAAATAGTCGTGCCCAAAAAAACAAAAAGCCTGATCAATCAGGATGCTCGAGACATACCTTTCCTCCTGCCCAGATGCTCGCGCATTTGGGTATTTTTTTTGTTTATCATAATGACTGTCTTTAGCCCTAGGTTTTAGTCATTAATTGCTTACCAAAATTGATATCGCTGCCTGATATATAAATTTAGTTCAGGTAAATATAGATAAAATCGTCAATTTTTAGTAAGGTGAGCAGGCAAATAGCATCGTTGCTGCGTAAGCGATACGAGCGCTATCAAAGATTTATCTTATAACACTCATTCACAGTGGCTTTACTATGACAACCCAAACTATGACGTCTCAAACTATGACATCCCAAGCGAAGAACGCCGAACCGATGACCTTTCAAGATTTAATCATAACCTTACAGAATTATTGGGCGGATAAGGGCTGCGTTATCTTGCAGCCTTATGATATGGAAGTTGGCGCAGGCACCTTTCATACGGCGACGTTTTTGCGCTCATTAGGTCCTGAGCGTTGGAATGCTGCTTATGTGCAGCCATCACGTCGTCCAACCGATGGTCGCTACGGTGACAACCCAAACCGTTTGCAACATTATTATCAGTTTCAAGTCGTGCTCAAGCCCAATCCGCCCAATATCCAAGAGCTATATTTAGGCTCGCTTGAGGCAATTGGTATTGATCCATTGGTGCATGATGTGCGTTTTGTTGAAGATAATTGGGAGTCACCAACGCTAGGTGCGTGGGGACTTGGTTGGGAGATTTGGCTAAACGGTATGGAAGTGACTCAGTTTACATATTTCCAGCAAGTGGGCGGTATTGAGTGTTTCCCCGTGACAGGCGAGATTACGTACGGTCTTGAGCGTCTAGCGATGTATGTACAAGGCGTCGATAGTGTTTATGATTTGGTTTGGGCAGATGGTGAGTTTGGTCGTGTTACTTATGGCGATGTCTTCCATCAAAATGAAGTTGAGCAGTCTACCTATAACTTTGAGCACGCTGATGTGCCGATGATGGGGCAAATGTTCGACTTCTATGAGCAGCAAGCAGATAAGCTGGTTGAAGCCGGCTTACCATTACCAGCTTACGAGATGGTACTGAAAGCCTCGCATGCCTTTAATTTACTTGATGCACGCGGTGCAATTTCAGTCACTGAGCGTCAGCGCTTTATTTTGCGCGTACGTACGCTGGCACGCAAGGTTGCCTTTGGTTATGTTGAAGCGCGTGCAAAACTGGGTTTCCCATTGGCAGACGAGGCGCATCGTCAAGCGGCGCTTGATAAGTATTTGCCAAAAGAAGAAACCGTTGAGAGTATAGAAAGCAATCAACCTACCGATAACAGCCAATCTACTAATAACAATAAATAGGAGCATCCCATGAGTACCATTTTATTTGAACTGGGGTGTGAAGAGCTACCTCCAAAAAGCCTAAAAACTTTACGTGATGCATTGCAGCAAAGCTTCATTATACAGTCAGCCGCAGCTAACATTACCTTTGATAGCATCAAAGCCTTTGTGGCACCGCGCCGTTTAGCGATTCAGATTAAAGGTATTAGCGCTAAGCAGCCGGATCGTACTGAAGAAAAACGTGGACCTGCGATTAAAGCGGCGTTTGATGCTGAGGGTAATCCTACTCGTGCGGCGATGGGATTTGCAAAAGGCTTGGGTATTGAAGCCAGCGAGTTGACGACTATTAACACCGATAAAGGTGATTACGTCGGTTACGTACAAACTGTACAGGGTCAAGCGACCACTGAGCTGCTGCCTACTATTTTTCAGACCGCGCTTGATAATTTGCCAATTGCTAAGCGTATGCGTTCAGGCGCGAGTCGCAATGAGTTCGTCCGTCCAGTACAGTGGGCAGTATTGATGCAAGATGATGCTGTCATTAATGCCACTATCCAAGGTCATCAGACTGGAAATCAAACGCGTGGTCATCGCTTCCATAGTCCTGATTACCATACTATTGCGCATGCCAACGATTATGAGCAACTACTTGACGGCTTAAAAGTTGTGGCTGACTTTGATAAGCGTCAAATGCTGATTAAAAATCAAGTCAAAGCCTTGGCAGACGAGGTCAACTCTGACGCTATCGTACCGCAGAGCTTGTTAGATGAAGTCACTGCCTTGGTTGATTTTCCAATTGCGCTGCGTGCCAGCTTTGAGCCGCGCTTTTTACAAGTGCCACAAGAAGCGCTTATCTCTACCATGCAAGCAGATCAAAAGTATTTTTGCTTAACGGATAAAGAAGGCAAATTGCAGCCATACTTTATCTTTATTACCAATATTGAATCTAAAGACCCTAAGCAGATTATTGAAGGTAATGAGAAAGTTGTGCGCCCGCGTTTGGCTGATGCAGAGTTTTTCTTCTTACAAGATCAAAAGCAGCCGCTATTTGTATTGACTGAAAATCTTAAAAACCGTGTGTTCCAAGATAAGCTAGGTACGATTTGGGAAAAGTCTGAGCGTATTGCTAAGCTTGCTGCTTTTATTGCTACCTTGATGCAGCAGCAAGGGCAAGAGATTGATATCAATGAAACGGTGCGTGCAGGCATTTTGTCCAAAGCAGATTTGGCAAGCTCATTGGTCGGTGAGTATCCTGAGTTGCAAGGTATCGCTGGTACTTATTATGCGCGTCTGAATAATGAGCCTGAAGCGGTGGCAGCAAGTTTAGAAGAGCAATATTTGCCTAAGTTCAGCGGTGATGTATTACCAAAGACAGCGGTTGGGATTTGCTTAGCATTGGCAGATCGCTTAGATACGCTAGTGGGTATTTTTGCCATTGGTCAAGCGCCGACTGGCTCAAAAGACCCGTTTAGCTTACGTCGTTCAGCAATTGGTATTTTGCGTATTTTGATTGAAAAGCAGTTGCCCATTAATCTAGTGGCGTTGGTCGAACAAGCGATTAAAGGCTATAGCACTAGCGACGGTAGCAAGATTGCCAAGATGGGTGATACCTTTACTCAAGTGATGGCGTTTTTAAATTCGCGCTATCGGGCGATGTATACTGAGCAAGGCGTTAGCGTCGATACCATTCAGGCAGTACAGGCGATTAATCCGCACATGCCGCTTGATTTTGATCAGCGTATTCGTGCCGTTCAAACGTTTAGCGAATTGCCACAAGCGTCGATGTTGGCGGATTCAAACAAGCGCGTTGCGAATATTTTGGCGAAATCTGAAGGCGCGGTAGCCAATGAGGTTAATGCATCGCTACTGACTGAGGAGGTTGAAAAGTCTCTATATCAGACGGTGCAACAAGCGCAATTGGATGTGATGCCATTACTTGATACTGCCAACTATACGCAAGTACTGCAGACCCTGGTCAGTCTAGATGCGCCATTGACGCAGTTCTTTGCTGATGTGATGGTGAATAGTGAAGATGCAGCACTTAAAGCCAATCGCTTAGCGCTGCTTAAGCAAGTGCGTGCTTTATTCTTGACGGTCGCCGATATCAGTGAGTTGCAGTTATAATATCGTAAGTATAATTGCCACCTCATTTAATTTCTAAAATAAAAAACTGGCTCAATGTAGCCAGTTTTTTATATGATTATTCTGAAGTGTTGCGTTTAGAATGTATTCAGCCATATTTGAAGGAGCGCTGCCGTGTTAGCTGTTATCATTATCATTATCATCATCTGGGTTTCGATGTGGGGGTTTTATAAGTTTATGTACCCGCGCGCGCCCAAAAGTATGATGCCCAAAAAAGGCGATATCATTACACCGCGTCAATGCGCCTTTTGTGGCAATAGCTTGGCTGAGTATCGTGGTGTGCTTGAAAGCGCTGTTAATGCCGATACCCATACAACGTCAGAGAGTATTGATAAATCAGCATCTGGCGAGCTGTTCTTTTGCAATTATGAACACCAAGCAGATTTTCATGCAGGTAAGGTTTATCAGCCATAAGTATAAAAACAGGCTTATCTATCGTTGAAATACTTTAAAGTCGCTACCGTATTGCTGGTGTCATTTTTTTGCAGCCTCTGTCTGCGTAGGCACAGCAAGCAAGAAAAATTTGCACCAGTAGTACGTGTTGTGTTGTATTGTATCGATATTACTTTTCACCGACTATAGGTTTTAAAAAACGCTTAGTTTTAGTGACTAAGCGTTTGATGTATTTATAAGCATCATGAACAGTATTGGCTTATAAAATAGAATGAGCGTCTTGAATAACTTTATTTAGCAAAGCCATAGACTGCTTATCCTGTTGCCCATGATCTTTTTCGTTTCTTTCATGAGTTTGGATTTTCTCATATAAATTTAAGCAGCATAATACCAATAAGCTTTCTTGGCTAAGACTCGGTGCGTCTCTTTTTAGATTGAGTGCATAGTCGTTGATATAAGAAACTGCTGAACGTAACTCTTCTTGTTCATGTACTGGGCAATAGATAGGATAGGTCACCCCTGCTATTGCAATATCTACTTTCTTGATTTGCGGCTCAGGTGCGCTATTTACTTTAGCAGCGGCGCTGCTTTGCATATTTGCATTATTTGATACAATTTTTTGTGCCTGACTATTTTCTACTTGAGATTTTTTTACTGGGCTATTTTGCAGCTGTTTTTCTGTGATTTTGTTATGGTTGTCGGTCATGATAAATCCTACAATGTCTGGTCAATAAAGTGGAAGAGGTATGCTGTTATAGTGAGCGTTTGCGAGCTTCATTAATAAAAATAGTGATAATTTTCAACTACAAGCGACTACTGGCTCTCTGTTTGATCAATACGGGTTAAGCGTTGTAATACCACTTGTGTACGCTCCGCTGCCAATTCATTCTTCTTTTTTAAGTCACTGTTTTGCTGCTTAATATCGCTATACTGCTGCTTTAATTCATTGTTATGCTGTTTCAGGTCATGATTTTGTTGTGCTAGCAGCTCAACCTGCTTGTGTAATTTATCTTGCTCTTCACCTATCATGTGGTGCGCTTCAGCTAAGTTTTGGTAGCGCTTATCAAGATCATTAAATTGTTTTTTGGCGCCATCACGTTCTGTATAGCTGCCATCAAGTTTGGTTTTTAGGGCGCTAAGCTCTTTTGGATCGGTAAGGGGTTGTTGCTTGAGGCTGCTAAGTTCAGCACTGACAAGCTGATACTGTTTTTTGATGTCGAGTATCATTTTTTCTAATATTCTAAGTTGGTCATACATGGTCAGTTTTTATCCTTAACAAATAAGCGTGGATGAATGTTGTTGTCTGCGTTTAATAATGCCATAGGTGACCGCATAATATCTATACCAACAAAGTAATTACCAGCAGTGGGCTTGATCTATTTGCTTTTATGAATCGCTGCCTTGTCAATAACATCGTGCTGCGTTTATTTTTATTTTTATTTTATAAGCAATTATTAACTATCAATCATTAACCATAAATTATTAGGACATCTATTATGAATGACAATATCTCTGGCTGGAATACTTGGCTAAAGGCTTTTGACGACTGGACTGATGTGTCTATCAGTGAGGTACATGGTCTAATGACGGGGCTGATGACTGCTTGTGATGCGCCTGATGAGCAGGTATGGGCGAAGGTATTTGAAGAGCTGAGTTTTGCGCCACTACCTGACGAAGCGTTGACCTTGCTGACCGAAGAAGCCGAAGACACGGTATTTCAGCTAAAAGACAAAGATGACGCTTATTCTTATACGCCGCTTGTGCCAGATGATGAACATGACTTATACGAGCGCGTAATGGCATTGAAACAGTGGGCAAATGGGTTTATGACCGGCTTTGGTATCACCGATTGTCGTCTGAGCAGTGAAGAAAATGAGATGCTTACGGATTTGGCAAAAATTGGTGGCATTCGCTTAGAGGATGATGAGGATTTTGAAGGCGGCGAAGAGTCTTATTTGTACATTTATGAGTTTGCACGTATGGTACCAGTGAGCTTTGCCACTCGTCAGCGTAAGCCTGTTAAAGACATTGCGTTGATTGCAGGACTGGCTATCGATGCCAAAACCACTAAAGAGTTACAAGCAGAAGGTAAGCTGACAAAACCGATGCCGCCAGTCATTGATGTGATGAATCAGAACAATCCATCGTAAGTCAGATTCGTCATAAACGGTTTGATAGGATGTGGTGTAGTATATGTAAATCCTAATAAGGACTGTGATTTGCAATAAGCTAATAAAAGGGGGACTGAGATGATAACTGACAAAGCTATGATTCATTTACGCCGCTCTATTGAGCTTGCTGCCGCTCATGTGCCAGTTGAAGGTCCGATTGCCGGATTAGATACAGAAGTAAAAGCGCTGCAACAACGCGCA
Source organism: Psychrobacter arcticus 273-4 (assembly GCF_000012305.1). Classification (NCBI taxonomy): domain Bacteria; kingdom Pseudomonadati; phylum Pseudomonadota; class Gammaproteobacteria; order Moraxellales; family Moraxellaceae; genus Psychrobacter; species Psychrobacter arcticus. Next base: position 2,179,763 of record NC_007204.1, on the reverse strand, counting down.
TTCCAAAGAGACTAAGATTTTTTATCTTGTATCGTACTAAGGATGTTCTATGACGGTATCAACTCGTACTGATGGCATACCCCACGCTATAATGGATACTGATTATCCATCAAGTAGCGTTGACTGGCTCACAAGGCTGATTGTCTTTGATACGGTCAGTCGTCATTCAAATTTGGCATTGATTGAAGACGTACAAAGCTATTGTGAGCAATTAGGCTTAACCGTAGATTTGACCTTTAATGATGCCAAAAACAAAGCCAATTTATTTGTCACAGTACCAGCAGGTGACAATGCTGATATCGTCAATCATGGTTTGGTGTTATCTGGTCATACTGATGTGGTGCCAGTTGATGGTCAAGAATGGACATCAGAGCCATTTACTGCGACGATTCGTGGTGACAAGCTATATGGACGCGGTGCTTGCGATATGAAAGGCTTTATTGCTTGTGCGCTGACACTATTGCCAAAAGCGGTACAGTTATCGAATAGAGGTCAGTTGCGTCGTCCGCTACATTTGGCGTTATCATTTGATGAAGAGGTTGGCTGTTTGGGCGCACCCTTAATTTTGGCAGACTTAAAGGCACGTGGTATCACCCCTGATTATTGTATCGTTGGTGAGCCCACCAATATGGCGATGGTCGTTGCTCATAAAGGCATTGCCGTTTATCGCTGCCGCGTGCATGGCAAATCAGCACATTCGTCATTGACAGCGACAGGTGTGAACGCCATCAGTTATGCCAGTCGTTTGATTGGCTATGTTGATACCTTGGCGGAAGAGATCAGTCATCGTGACGATAATGATGCGCTGTTTGATGTGCCTTATTCAACATTGTCTGTTGGCACCATAAACGGCGGTACAGCGACCAATATCGTGCCCAATCTATGTGAGTTCACCTTTGATTATCGCAATCTGCCACATATGACACAGGAGGATATCCTCGCACCGATTCAAGCCAAGGTTGCAGAGTTAAGCGCACAAATGCAAGCGCGCGCGCCAGAAACTGGCATTGAGCTGATGCAAGAAGAAAGCGTGCCGGCAATGACTGATAATGAGAGCAGCGAGCTACAAGCAATCATAGCCGCACTGACAGGCGATAGTAAACGTCACAAAGTTGCTTATGCAACCGAGGGTGGACAGTTTACCAATAGCGGCATCCCAACGATTATCTGTGGACCTGGCAGTATTGAGCAGGCTCATAAAGCCGATGAATATGTTGAGTTAAATGAGATTGAGCGCTGTGATAGCTTCTTACAGCGTCTATTAGAAAGTTGTACTACGGATAAATAAACCGCGAGGTTTCGATCGTGGTTGGTATAATATACCCCGTCTTTATGGCGGTGTTTATTTTTTTAGTGGTGTATTCAGTTCAAAATAAAAAGGTAGGGGTTGGTTGATGTCTTGGCATCTGTTTTTGGTATTTTTCGCAAGTACGTTTTTTATCTCAGCGACACCGGGTCCGAATATGCTACTGGCCTTTCAATATGGCATTAATTATGGGATTAAACGGACATTGTGGACGCTGGCAGGTCTTAGCCTTGGGCTGTTTATCCTGTTACTCGCAACACTGCTTGGACTCGATGTCATTAGCCGTCAGTCACCTTGGTTATTGAGTGTAATCAAGACCGTTGGTGCTATTTATCTTATCTATTTGGGTATGGCTTCATGGCGTGATAGTGGTAGTAATAGCAGTTTAATGAATGATGCCGATATGATGAGTGCAGAGGTTAGCGCTGAGTTGGCAATAACGCCCAATCAGACTGTGACAAGTAGCCATTCTGATAAGCCCATGCCGTGCTCGCTCGCTAGTGCTGCGGTCAAGATGGCACCTAGTAATGGTACGTTGTTTCGCACCGGTATGTGGGTCTCACTCTCTAATCCAAAAGCAATTTTATTTTTTGCTGCCTTCTTTCCTAAATTCATCAATTTTAGTGCGCCGCTATGGCCGCAATATATTATGCTCACCTTAGGGCTGTTTTTAAGTGAGACGATTTGGCAGATAGTATATACATTAGGCGGTAAAAAACTGGCAGGTTGGTTAGATGTTGGTGATAGATTGGCGTGGCTCAATCGTGGTTGCGGGATAATATTTATATTAATTGCCGCCGCTTTATTGGCTGATGTGTTCAATAGTTTTATGGTATAGCAGTCGGTGAAAAGTAATATCGATACAACACGTACTACTGGTGCAAATTTTTCTTGCTTGCTGTGCCTACGCAGACAGAGGCTGCAAAAAATTTACACCAGCAATACTGTAGCGACTTTAAAGTATTTCAACTATAGTTTTATGGTATAGAAGTCGTACTGTGCCGTTTTTAAATAAGAAAAAAAGCCGCTCGCTATTGAATGGTGAACGGCTTTTTCGGCTGTTTTATTTAAAAAAACGCTTAAGCTAAAACTGCTTCAATCTCGCCTTTGACCATATGCGGGCTGACAAAGTCAGTAATGCGTACACTGACGATTTTACCGAGCAGCTCGTCCATTTTATCTACTGCATACGGGAACATCACGGTACGGGTATTATCTGCTGTACCAATGAGACAATCAGGATGACGATTGGCCACTTGTTCAACCAATACGCGAGTCGTGGTGCCGACCATCTCATGAGTTTTGGCTAGCGTTGAATCGATAATGACTTTTTGAAATTCCGCCAAGCGCTCTTTCTTAGTTTTGAAGCTCACATCATCAGGCAGTTCTGCCGCTGGCGTTCCTGGACGCTTAGAGTAAATAAAGCTATATGAGTGATCAAAATTTAATTCTTTTGCTAGAGTTAAAGTATCTTGAAAATCTTGGTCGGTCTCACCTGGGAAGCCAATGATAAAGTCGCTAGATAAGTGAATATCAGGACGTATGGCTTTCAGCTTATTGATCTGATTGATATAAACATCAATAGTATGGTTGCGCTTCATTGCTGCCAATATCGTATTTGAGCCACTTTGTACAGGTAGATGCAGGTGTGATACCAATTCTGGCAATTGCGCATAAGCGTCAATGATATCGTCGGTGAACTCTAGCGGATGGCTGGTAGTGTAGCGAATACGCTCAACGCCATCGACGTGTGACACATAGTGCAATAGCTCAGCAAAACGGCAAATATTGCCATCATCTTTTTCGCCGCGATAACCATTGACGTTTTGGCCTAATAAATTGATTTCACGCACACCTTGTGCCGCTAAACTGTCAATCTCAGCCAATACGTCGTCAAGTGGACGTGATAATTCTTCACCGCGTGTATAAGGTACCACGCAAAATGAGCAATACTTTGAGCAGCCTTCCATGATAGAAACAAAGGCTTTAAACCCTTCTACTCTAGGCTCTGGTAAAAAATCAAACTTTTCAATACTTGGAAAGGATACATCCACTGTACCGATACGGTTTTTTGGCGCAATCTCACGCTGTTGATGTGATTGGTCATACAGCTCTGGTAAACGGTGCAAGGTTTGTGGACCGAAAACCATATCAACATAAGGCGCGCGCTTTTGGATGTTATCGCCTTCTTGTGAAGCCACGCACCCGCCAACACCGATGACAAGGTCAGGGCGTTTCTCTTTGAGTTTGCGCCAGCGACCCAATTCTGAAAAGACTTTTTCTTGGGCTTTTTCGCGAATGGAGCAAGTATTCATTAGTAGTACATCGGCTTCGTCGATATCATGCGTCACTTCCATGCCATGTGAGTCGCCAAGCACATCAAGCATTTTTCCCGAGTCATAGACGTTCATCTGGCAGCCTTGGGTCGTGACAAATACCTTCTTGGTTGCTGATTTTACAGGAGCTTGTGCTGAACTTAGTTCATTGAGTGCGGTGACGGCAGGCGTGACAGCAGTAATGTCAGAGGCAGCAGCGTCATCGATGCGGGGATTAAATACAGTAACACTCATAAGGATAAGTCCATGATTGACCAAAAATATAGCGGGGTAGCCGATTAACAGGTGGCGTATTTTATCACAACCCTGCGCTAATGTGAAAAGTTAGCGTCTGTTCATTATTATAAGTAGATCGGATTATTTATAATAGTATCAATTGCTTATCGGTAATCATTTAGCTATAACTAAGATGAGTAATGATTGATGCTTATTTGTGCGCAATAACACCTTCGTGTTACGCGGTGCTATCCAATTTATTAATGAAAAGTAAAGCTTATGGTTGAAAGTGCAATGAGTATAGTATGATGAATGCCACCCTATTAGCGTCATTGAATAAATCATGATTTCTATCTATCTGTCTAAAACATCTATCTAAAATAGCTGTTTAGAAATCTATTTTCTACACACCTTTTTTAGAATTACCTTGTTAGAGTCACTTTTCTCAAAGCCTTTTTAAAATATTATTTAAGACACATTATAAAAGAGAGTCAGTATGAAAAAGCCGCAGGTTGCTCCTGATATGATTGATAAAAACACCTATCAAAATGAGACGCACAAGAGGTCTAAAAAAATGACGCTTAAAAAAAGCGCACTGAGCTTGGCAACGGCAGTGGGTGCCTTAGGCTTATCGCAAGTGGCTTGTGCAGAATTGACATGGGGCGAGGGCGGTAGTGCTGAGCAAGAAGGCAAATATCAAGTAGAGCGCTATCAGCCTGATGGTTATCAACCAAATAGTCAACCAAACAGTCAGCAAAGCACTTCTCAACCAAACAATGTGCAACAAAACAATGCTTATCAATCAGATAATGGTGTGGGTTCATTCACCGCAGCAGCCATTGCGGCAGAACGTGGCGATGTCAATGCGCTTTATAATTATGAGCAAGCTATGAGTGGTGGCTTATTTGCCATGTATCCTACTTACTGGCGGATGAATATAGATTTGAATTCGCAAAGCCCTGCGGCAGTGTCGCAGTTTGTTCGCCAATATCCAGATACGGCCATGGCAGAAAAGCTGGCTGCTGACTTTGCTGAAACTAAAGCAGGTTCAAATGATTATGCAGCAGTGCGACAAGTGGCAAATTTGATTACCAATGCAGATGATAGTGAGCGCTGTGCCGTTGCGCTTGGGTTTAATGATGGCGGCGATACCATGCGTGCTATGGCAGCAAAATCTGATGTCTGGTTGACCACCAAAAAACAGCCAGCCCTTTGTGATCAGCTAGGGCTTGAGATGAATAATAACGCCCTAATTAGCAATCCAGAGAGAGTCTCTCGCCTCAAACGTATGCTGCGTACAGGTAAAACGGGCGATATCATAGCACTGTCTTCGCGTTTGGGCAGCTCTATTCCTTATGCGTCACTGAGTGAGATTCAGCTCAACCCATCATCGTTCTTTGGCCGTTTTGCCCGTGAGCCTGCTAGCCAAACCAATCAATATTTGTATTTATATGCCATGGGGCGTGTCGCTGAAAAGTCTTATCGTGAGGCGGCGTTGCAGTTGGATTTTGATATCAAGCAAGACAATCAGCGCTCAGTTAAATTATTAAATGATGATACCCGTCGCGCAGCCTATCGTACTCTTGGTGTACAGCGCATGAATCACAATACCGATGATGGCTTTAACGTTGAAGCAGTCGACTGGTTCCGTAACAGCTTAGATAATGACTTTAGTTTTGAAGAAGCAGAATATTATGCCATGGCAGCGATTCGCTTTAGTCGTTGGGATGATGTGGTCGAAGCCATCTCGAGAATGGATGCCGAAACTCAAAAAGCCAATCAATGGCAATATTGGCTGGCGCGCGCTTATGAGCAATCAAATGATGGCAGCAAGCGTAATACCGCTAAGAAAATGTATCAAAATCTTGCCAAAAGTAATGAGTATTATGGTTTGATGGCAAAAGAAAAAGTCGGTCAACGTTTTGATGCCAGCCGTTTGGGTGGTAGTAACTTACCTAATGTCAGTAGCGAGGGTCGTGCTCGGGTCATGCAAAATCCACATTTTGCCCGCGCATTTTCTCTATATAACGCTGATGCCAGCCGTTCTTATGCCAATCGTGAGTGGAACTGGGCGGTAAAAAAAGCACGTGATAACCGTGATGAAGAATTAATCATTGCAGCAGCGCGTCAAGCTTATGATATGGGCTGGCTTGACCGTGCGATATATGCCATTGATAATACCGACAATGTAAACAGCCTTGCGATATCGCATCCGATGCCGCATCAAGATGCTGTGGTTCGCTACAGTCAGTCTGCCGGTATCGATCCCGCTTGGGCATATGGTATCATGCGTCAAGAGAGCCGATTTGTAGCCTCTGCGCGCTCAAATGTTGGGGCAAGTGGACTGATGCAAGTCATGCCAGATACCGCAAAATATATCGCCCGTAATTTGGGTGAGACATACAGCGCAAGTCGTGCCAATAGCGGTGATACCAATATTCGTTATGGTACGTGGTATATGGGTGATATCTTTGGAAAGTTAAACAGTCAGTCTGTATTGGCAACGGCGGGCTATAATGCTGGTCCAAACAACGCCAAGCGTTGGCAGCCAACCTATGGCTCATTGGCAGCGGATCAATATGTTGAATCGATTGCCTTTCCTGAAACACGAAATTACGTCAAACACGTGATGGAAAATGCCACCATCTATAGTAGCTTATTGGATAATGGTCAGCCAATCACCCAGCGTATGGGTACCGTACCTGCCGCATTTTGATTTGAATAATAGGAAGAAACCATTAACGATAAAAGGTTAATGGTTTTTTTACAGCTGCAATTTGTTAGTTTAGTAATCGTATTTTGACGACCAAATTTTTTCAATAATGAAGATGGTTAATATATAGTCGGTGAAAAGTAATATCGATACAACACGTACTACTGGTGCAAATTTTTCTTGCTTGCTGTGCCTACGCAGACAGAGGCTGCAAAAAATTTACACCAGCAATACGGTAGCGACTTTAAAGTATTTCAACTATAGATGATTCATTTATCATGCATGTTTACGTTTTTGCTATAGATTAACAGAGGTATTTTGCTACCATTGCTGTCATTATGAGTGATTTTTTTATAAGGTGTTTTTGAGTTAATCAATCGATGCTTTGAGCCTGATTAGCCAATTTGAATAATATTATCCGAATCTAGAAGCTATTTTGCAAAAGCTGATTTTTATTATTACTCAATACTTTACTTTCATATAATAAAAAATACCTCAATCTGCCCATATCGTCGCGTATTAGGCGTCGGTTATTTCTTCCAACCAGGTGGGCTTGATGCCAAAAACAGTGATGCCAGAGTACGTAAGTAACAATATGATGAGTAAACAGCATAACAGTAAAGGCTGTATGGCTATTAGCATCGCTGCCTTGCTATTGCTGCAAGGGACGCTATCTCTGCCTGCCCAAGCAGCTAACGCGAGTAGAACTGGTCAGCGCGTATTAATGATTGAGATGACACCTGCCTTATGTAGCTTGCAACCGACACGTTCGCGTATGCGTCAGTGCCTAGAAGGGTATTCTTTGACTGTATCAGGTTTGGACATGGGTTATGGAGAACGCTGTGGACGCGGTAGTGAACCGCGCATAACACCGCTACAGTTAAAAGTCGTTAACCGTATCATGCCCGATACCACAGTACGCACTCAAGCGTGGCAACGTTATGGCGCTTGTAGTCCATTAAGCTCCAGTAATTATTTCCGCCAAATCATCAACTACGCAGGCGCTCTAAAGCTGCCAAATGAGCTTAATACAGGTAACAGTTATACCGTATTAAAGTCTCGTTTTATCGGTCAAATGACCAGCTTAAATAATGGCATGACTCCTGCCAATATCGATTTAATTTGTCAGGCAGGTACGCAGCGCCAAATGATATTGACGGATGTACATGTCTGTTATGAAGGGAGTAAGTTTGGTAATTGTCATAATGTCGTGGACAATTGTGGTAGTAAATTCGTCATTTCAGGCGGTAAATAATACGTCTTTATCTTATCTGGTTATCTCTCCTTTCATATCACGAACCTTGTCCGTAACATATTCCCATCCTGCTATAGTCGATTCCAAATAAAGTAGATACATCATGTTTTGACGCGGCACTGGTATAAATTTTTCTGGCGTGCTGTGCCTGCGCAGACAGAGGCTGCAAAAAATTCATTCCAGTTCCGCTGTATCGTTTTTATACTGGGCTTACTATATATAACCTGCCAATATTTTATCGTATAAAATGTAACAATATAGTTAGGGATAGGTTTCTTGTTTTATCTAGACGCTTAATAGACTGAAGTGCTACACTAGCTGCCGGTTTATGACTACTGTATTCAGCGAATAAGTCGCTATCTAAATCATGAATTATCTAATCAATAATGAGGGAGTATTCAATGTCAATGAAACAGCCTGTGCGCGTTGCCGTGACTGGTGCCGCTGGTAATATCAGCTATGCTATGTTATTTCGTATTGCTTCTGGTGAAATGCTAGGTAAAGATCAGCCAGTGATTCTGCAATTACTTGAAATCGCTCCAGCACTCGACGCCCTAAAGGGTGTGGTCATGGAATTAGAAGACTGTGCATTCCCATTATTGGCTGGAATCGTCCAAACTGATGATGCGACCGTGGCTTTTAAAGATGTCGATTACGCATTACTTGTAGGCTCACGCCCTCGTGGTCCTGGTATGGAACGTAAAGATTTGCTAGAAGCCAACGCTGCGATTTTCTCAGCACAAGGTAAAGCATTGAATGATGTTGCAAGCCGTGATGTTAAAGTATTGGTTGTAGGTAACCCTGCGAACACTAATGCGCTAATCGCACAGCGTAACGCACCAGATCTTGACCCACGTAACTTTACTGCTATGACTCGCTTAGACCATAACCGTGCAATGGCACAGTTGGCTGGCAAGACTGATAGCACGGTTAATGACGTGAAGAAAATGATCATCTGGGGCAACCATTCATCAACTCAGTATCCTGATTTGACGGCGAGCACTGTAAACGGTAAGCTTGCGTTAGATTTGGTTGATCGTACGTGGTATGAAGGTACTTATATCCCAGAAGTACAACAACGTGGTGCTGCTATTATTAAAGCGCGTGGTGCATCATCTGCCGCTTCTGCAGCCAATGCTGCTATCGCTCATATGCGTACTTGGGTACTTGGTACTGATGAGAACGATTGGGTATCAATGGGTGTATATTCAAACGGCGAATACGGTATTGCCAAAGGTTTGATCTACTCATTCCCATGCACTTGTACTAACGGTGACTGGTCTATCGTTGATGGCGTTGATGTGTCATCAGCATTCTCAAAAGAGAAAATGGCAGCCACTGAGCAAGAGCTTAGCGAAGAGCGTGATGCAGTAGCGCACTTACTACCGTAAGCTTCTAGCTTAAGTTTAGATTAGTACTGTTTATATTCAGTACTAGACGTAAAAAGCCCTCATTTATCATGAGGGCTTTTTTTGTTTGAATTTTGGCGTGCTGTCAGCATTCTTTATATTTTATTGAGAGCCAGCTTAATCATGCAGCTTATTTCCACCTAATTCTTAAAGGTTAATACAATTGATAACGTTAGATAAACAGTTATTCAAATAAAGCTTGCTACAATAAACGGGTTGATTTAAATAATAAGCACAAGCAAATTTGTGTCATTTGAGGAGAAAGTTTATGTTAGGCAAACCTGAATATAATATGAATGAGCTATTTGCTCAGCTGGGTCTTGATAGCTCTGATGAGGCGATTGATCGCTTTATTAAAAACAATCAATTGGTAAAAGAAGAGAAATTAACAGAAGCTAGCATTTGGAATGACAACCAACGTATGTTCTTACAAGAAGAATGGGAAAAAGATGCGGCGTGGGTAGAGGTCATCGATGATTTGAATGTACGCTTGCATCCATAGGCGTAAGCTATCAGCCAGGTAATCATGTCAGCTAGGTAATAACAAACAAGCTGCTCATAAACCAGCCATTAAACGTTTTATGGCTTAACCGTCCGTTTGCTTTGCGCGCCATTCAATCAATTCTTGTACATCATGATGAATACCTTCTTTTAGCGCATCCAAACTTTCGTAATGGCGTTCACCATGCAAGTAATGCAAAAAACGCACCTGCAAGGTTGAACCATATAAGTCGGCTTGCAGTTCTGGAAAATGCACTTCTAAACGCCACTCATGGGTTTTGTCGACAGAAGGTCTGGTGCCGATATTGGCAGTACCAAACAGGCTATGTGCTCGCAAACCTGTTATACCTTTATGGTTATTATCTGCACGTTTGTATAAACCGTCTGGTATAACATTGCCATCCTGATCAAGGCTGACGACATCGACTGCAAAGATGCCGTGTAAAGCAGGTTTCATGCGCTCTAAGTCAATATTGGCGGTTGGGAAATCCATGGTGCGACCAATTTTATCACCGCCAACGACCGTACCAGTAATGGCATAATCTCGACCCAATAAAGCGTTGGCAGCGTTGATGTCACCTGCCAACAATAAATCACGGATACGAGTAGAGCTGATGCGCGCCGCTTTATGACTATCGTCATTGACGGTGTGCAGATTGGTCACATGTAGCCCATAATCACGCAAAAACTGACTGTCACCGGTACGATCATGACCAAATTTGAAGTCATCACCCAATACCAAGGCTTGCACATTCAGTCGCCTCGCTAAGATATCTGCAAATGCCTGCGCTGATAATGAGCGAAATTCGTTGTCAAAACCTGCCACAATCAAGGTCTCAACCCCGTATTCTGCTAGCAAAGCTTGCTTTTCGGCAAGGTTGGTTAAGCGGGCAGGAGCAGCCGCTGGCGCAAAGAACTCTCTTGGCTGTGGCTCAAATATCATAACGGCAGAGTTAAGTTTACGAGCCTTTGCAAGTTCGCGCACTTGAGCGAGCATGGCTTGATGACCCAAATGCACGCCATCGAAATTGCCAATAGTCAGCACACAGGGTGCTAAAGCTACTGGGTTGGTATGGGTAGGCGAAGCGTCTGAAGACGCCATCAGTTGCTCAAGAAAATAGGTGTTCATAAATGTTCAGCTATGACAGATGAAACCAGATAAAAAATGAAAAACACATCTGGATTTAAAATCGATGTGTTTAAAATCAGCCATTATAAAGTAAAATAGCCACACTAACATCCTATAGTCTGCTGATAATGGCAGAACGCTGCTATCCGTTTTACAGCATGGTTATTTTACTGGGCTAAAGCTTATTCGATTGCTGAGAGGTCGCTTTATAGGATGTTCAAACCATTAACGATGAATAACCCATTATAGAGGTGCTATGTCTGCGATAACAGCTAACCCGAATTCTAAACCTGTTTTTGATCGTACTAACTTGCCTACATTAACAAATAAGTTTGGCGATAAATTTATTGTACAGTTCGCAGTGGCAAGTGATTTAGTAGAAGTTTTAGCAATATATAATAAAAGTATTGCGGGCAAACAGGCAACAGCCAATCTGGAACCGGTGACTTATGAAGAGCGGGCAGTTTGGTTTGCAGAACATATCAATAGTGCAACGCGACCTATTTATGTCGTTAGAATGGCAAATATGGCTATGGAAAGCGAGATGGAGAAACAACTTTCGTCAATCATTGCATGGGGTAGCTTTAGCGATTTGTATGCGCGTCCGGCTTATCATATCAGCAGCGAGATTAGTATTTATATTCATAACGACTATCATGGTCAAGGACTGGGTAGCTTATTAGTACGCTGGATGTTGCATCAAGCGCCAAGCCTCGGTATTTATAATGTCGCTGCGCTTATTTTCGCCCATAACCAGCCAAGCTTGGGGTTATTTCGTAAGCTTGGCTTTGAGCAATGGGGTTTGATGCCACAAGTCTGTGATATGGATGGATTTATCGCTGATGTGGTGATGCTGGGTAAACGCCTTGCTACAGAGGATGTTACAGACGATATCAGAAATGGTTAGATCAATGATTGACAGTCAAAAGCTCTAACCCAATATTTTCCATTCGCCATCGATTTTTTGCAGCTCATAAGCCAAAGGCGCAGGCTCACTTTGACCTTTTAGTCTCAGCTCACCTGTAACGGTTGCCTTGGTTTTATCGCTATTGTACTTAGTGTCAATAATAGTGACAGCTTCAACTGTCTGCTTAAAGGCAAACTGGGTGTTTTTCAACTCTTCAGCGAAATTCTCCATATCGACTTTATAATATGACGCCGCTTTTTTAACGTCGCCATAATATAAGGTATCAAGCGCCAGTTTTACGGTATTTTCTGGGGTACCTGCTTGGGTTCGATTGGTTAAGATACTTGGCTCTTTAACAGCGGCTGCGATAGGGCTGATATCTTGACTGACAATGTCAGTATCAGGTATAGCTGCGGAATTATTGTCTATACTATTAGTATCAGTCTTATTAACATCAGTATTAGCCTCGACATCATCCGTACTCTTAGCGGTATCTACGGCAGATGGACTGTCTGTCGTCTCGTCCACTGGCTTGGTCTGCACATTATCATTATCGCTACAACCGCTTATCAACAGTCCAGCACTGAGTAAACCAGTCGCAAAAATCATAGGTAGGCGTTGAGCTGTAAGCTGCTGAATTGTCATATAAAACCTTAGTATTGAGTGATTTAACAATAAGCCATTATGGCAATTATCAGCATCATTCATTGTCAATTCTCATATTGAGCTTGTTCTGGTTTGGTAAACCAATAATTTATCTAGCACTTTTAACCATGTTTCAGATGGCGAGGACGGAAGCCTGTTGCCAATAATACTCCGCCGTAAACCAGCGCACCGACCGTACACATAATCAGTAGCGCAATCAAACGTTGCCACTGTGCCTTATCGGTTGGAAAGTACGGTAGCATGATATAAAGCACAGCGACCATGGCACTGGTAGAGATCGCAAACTGCGCAAACAGCTTTTTCCAGTGACTGCCAAAACGGAAAATATCACGCTTATGCAAGAAATAATATAATAAGCCTGCATTCACAAATGATGCGCCAGTCGTCGCAAGTGCGAGCCCGCCATGTAGTGGAATCTCAAGAAAGTAAAATATCCCAATAAAGATGACACTAAAAATCATATTAGCAAAAACGGAAATAATACCGATTTTGACGGGTGTGCGGATATCTTGACGAGCGAAGAAAGCAGGGGCAAAGACTTTAATCAACATAAAGCCCAAGATGCCACCTGCCATACTTTTTAGCGCAAGCGAACTCATTTGCGCATCACGTAAGGTAAATTCGCCGCGTAAGAACAGCGCTTGCATCAGTACATCAGAAAGTATAAATAGTGCTGCCGATGCAGGTACGCCGACTAATATAATTAAACGGGCTGCCCAATCGAGAGTCTTTTTAAAACTGACATCGTCTTTTTGGGCTTCACTTTTTGATAGGCTTGGCAAAATGACTGTACCAATTGCCACGCCAATTAAACCAAGTGGTAGCTCGCTCATACGCTCAGCGGCGTATAGCCATGAGACTGAACCGCCAATCATCAAAGAGGCAAAGATAGTGTTTAATAACAGATTAATCTGAGTAACCGATACTCCAAAGATAGCAGGTAGCATTAATTTTAGTATGCGCCTGACGCCTTCATGCTGGAAGTCGATTTTGGGCATGACCAGTAATTTTTGTTGCGACAATTGTGGCAACTGCAGTAGGAGCTGTAATAAGCCTGCAATAGCAACCGCATAACCGAGCGCCATAATGGGCGTCTCGAACATGGGTGCAAAAACCAGTGCGCCACCAATCATAGATAGATTGAGCAATACCGGTGCAAAAGCAGGTGCTGCAAAACGTCCATAGCTTTGTAAGATGCCGCTGGCAAAGGCAGTCATTGAGATAAATAATAAGTAAGGAAAGGTCAGTCGCAACAGCTCAGCGGTAATCGCAAACTTATTAGGTTGATCGGCAAAACCAGGTGCAAATAAAGTCACGACCCACGGTGCCATTAAGATAACCACCACGGTGAGCATCGATAAAATTAACAGCAGAGCACCTGAGGTGCGACTGACTAATATCTGTACCTCTCGTAAGCTATACTTTTCTTTATATTCGGATAAAATAGGTACAAAAGCCTGACTAAACGCGCCTTCAGCAAACAGACGTCGCAGAAAATTTGGTATCTTAAAGGCGACTAAAAAGGCGTCCATGAGACCACCAGCGCCAAAGACGCCTAATAATACAATATCGCGTACCAGACCTAAAATACGCGACAGCATGGTCATACTACTGACCACCATGGTTGAACGAAATAACCGACTTTTTGCCATGAGAACCTATTTTGCTAAGTTGCTTGCTGATTTACGAGAGTCAAAAAAAACTGACAGATTATAGCACTTTCATAACCTAGGTAAATGCATTGGATGTGGGATATGTAGTCGTCTATTCATTGAAACTTTATCCTCACTGAAGTAAGATTTAGTCATCAAGAAAGCAGGCAACCATCTTACGCAATTTCTTCCATTCAAAATAATCACCGGGGTCAGTTTTGCGACCGGGTGCAATATCGCTATGACCGGTCAGATGCCGACGGGTTTTGGGATACGCCTCATAGATTGCAACGATTGCTTTTGCCAATGCCTCATACTGCGCCGCACTAAACGGCACAAAATCCGACCCTTCAAGCTCAATGCCAATGCTATAATCATTACATTCGGCTCGACCAAGATAGCTCGAGCGACCGGCATGCCATGCGCGTTCGTTAAAATTGACAAACTGAGTCATCGTACCGTCACGCTCGATAAATAAATGCGCGGAAACTTCAGCGCCTTTTATCGTTTGAAAATAAGGATGGGCATCCCAGTCTAATTGATTGGTGAACAAAGCTTTGACGTAATGTATACCATCAGCGCCGCACGCGCCAAATTCACTAGGCGGTAAGCTGATATTATGAATAACAATCGTATCAATGCTTGTGTTTTGAGGTCGTTTATTAGCGTTCGGGGATGCAAGCCAAGTGGCTGCTGATAATTGACCCTCACTGATAGTCATCGATGATGCTATAGACATAATACTCTCTTTTATAATGGTTATTAATCAGCAGAAAAATGCGTTTTATCATAAATTTTGTATAAATAAATAGCAAATATATTGTCATTTCAGTATAAACCAGAGAGACGTAAATAAGATTTTGCTCAAAAGTCTATTGTTACTAATAAATGTTCAAGTTTTTTAATGAGTATCAGTCACGTGATAAGCGTATCACCTTTACAGTGCAAGATTTTACTTATGTCTATACAATCAGTTTCAAATCGTATTTTGCTGGATGATATGCCAATACAGCTCAGCCGGCGTGCACGTTTGCCATTGGCGATTGTTGGACTGCTGCTCACCGCGCAGGCACAAGCATTTTTACCAACGCCTGCCTCATTGGTAACGACTGGTGAGCTTGCGCTTAATACCGATACCAATACGGATAACAATGCTAAAGCCGGAACAGCTGCTGAAACAGGTGCAAAACAGCTGCTGGCTTTATGGCGTGAGCAGGCTAAGACAAAAAATCTTGCCCAACATACGACATGGCGACGCTTATTATATTTCTCTGATGAGAAAAAAGGGTTTTTTGGCAAAAATAAAGATACCAGCACGGTCGATGACGCTAGTTTCTTTTTAAGCGCAAATGGGCGTGAGGATTCAGGAGCTGAGCTGGATGCAATGCTTGTTGCCTTTGCTGATGAGATGACTAATACGACAAATAAACCTAAGGCTAATAATGCTGCTCAAACTGGTAATAGCAAATCTGCACTATGCCGTTTTCCAGCGCGAGCAAAATGGCTAAGTGATACCTTGGCTATTGATAAGTCAGCGATGCAGGTGACTTGTCCAGAGCTGACGGCATGGATGCAAAAACTGGCCCCTGAGCAGCTGTCTATTATGTTTGCGCAAGAGCACTTGGATAATCCTCTGTCTGCCTTTGCCCATACCTTACTGCGTATCGACTCAAAGGCAAGTGTGGTGGACCCAAGCCAAATTCATCATGCTTATGCGCTAAATGATACGGTCGATGGCGATACCGAAGATAACTTTGTACTGTACGCCACCAAATCTATGACGGGTGGCTATAGCAATCTGATTGAGATTGACCCTTATCCAGAAAAGCTGGCTAAGTATTTACAAGACGATGAGCGTGATGCATGGACGTATCGATTGGATTTAATGGCAGAGGAAGTTCAGCAAATCATATTGCACGTTTGGGAAACCAAGGATTTAAAATTGCCTTATTACTTTACCTCTGACAACTGTGCCTCTGAGATTTTGCGCTTGATAGATGTGGTACGGCCGCAGCAGCATTTATTAAGTCAGTTGCCTTATGCTGTTATTCCATCAGATGTGGTACAGCTACTGAATAAAGAAGGTTTTCTTGCCAGCACCAACTATACGCCGGCTGATAGTACCTTACGCCAAGCGCAATGGAATAAAGTCAAACAGCAGCGTGATCAGCTCGGCTATCACAATAGTGCAAAACAGACGCTTAATGAGATTAAGTCGGCGCCGCTCAATACGGTTTCGAGCATGTCAGCCGATGGACAGACGTTACTCAATCATCAGATTGCGGTCTCAGATACCAATCCTCTCAATCGACATCCGTTGCAAATGGGACATATCGGCATCGGTCAGCGTGGGGATAAGCATGGGGATAATAATTATATTGATCTTGGCGTGCGCGCAGGCTATCACGATACCCTTGATCGTCCGTCTGGTTTTCCGCAGTTTTTTGATTTAGAAGGTGCAGCAGCGACTTTGCGTTTATATGACACAAACAATGATAAACCCAGTCAGCCAAAAAGCGTGATTTTACAGAATTTGACTTTAATTAAAGGGCGTTCTTTTAATCCCGTCAATTCTGCCAAGAAGGGCAAGACGTGGGGCGCGAGTATAGAGGCAACGCGTGTAAACGATGGCTCGCAGCAAGATGGGACCGACCATCTGGTTGGGAGCTTGGGCTATGAATCAGGATGGTCATGGGCATTTGGCACCCTTAGCACAGGTACGGGCGAGATAGCGCCGCAGCTTTGCTATACGTTTTTGTCAGGAACGGCACAAACGGGACGCGGTATCAATAAAGGCTTTCGTGTTGGTGCAGGCGTGAATGCTGGTTGTCGTTATCAAATTAACAATCAGTTACGTGCGCAGGCTGAATTGCAACTGCCATATTGGTATCATGGCAGCAGCGATGACTCTAATGTGCGTGGTCATTATTGGCAGCCTATCTCGACCTTAGGTTTGCAATATGATATCGATAAAAAACAAGCATTACGTATCAATGCTAATTATGAATGGCAAGATCGTATCGACGCCAATGAAGATGTACAACTTTCATATAGACGTTATTTTTAGCGGCTAATAGTATTTAAGTAACAGCACTTAAGCGGCGTATAAAAGGCAGGCAGGAGCTATGATGAATACGCATAATATACTGATTATCGGTCAAGGGGATATTGGATTGCCAGTGACCAATAAGCTTGCGCAGAACGGTGTTAATGTCACAGGGCTGGCACGTCGTAAACGTCAAAATTATGCATTGAGTGATCATGCCAAATTTATGCAAGCAGATGCGTTGACGCTTAGCCCTGAGCAACTGCAAGACTTTACTCACATTGCGATCATCGTCACCCCTGATGAGTATTCGACCAGTGGTTATCACAACAGCTATTTGGCGATTAATCAGCATTTGGCGTTGCTTGCTGACAAACTATCCAATCTTCAGCGCGTTGTTTTTATTTCTTCAACGGGTGTCTATGGGCAAGACAATGGCGAATGGATCGATGAAGATACCGTGCCGATGCTGCCTGAACGCGAAGCCTCGCAGGTGATATTGCAAGCAGAGCAAGCGCTACAACAGGTTTTTCATGATAGAGCCATTATCATCCGCCCAAGTGGTATTTATGGGCGCGCGCGCTTAATGCGTGTGCGTAAAGCCAAAGAGCCACAAAAACAGCCGATAGCAGCTGGTGCATGGACCAATCGCATCATGGACTCTGATTTGGTCAATATTATCGCCAAGGTACTGACGATAAAGGCACCAAAGCCTATTTATATTGCAACCGATTATCTGCCAGTGACTTCCTTTGCGCTGACCACTTGGCTATCTGAGCAACTGGATGAAGCGCTGCCAGTACTTGACGATAAAAATAGCGTCATGACCGGAAAACGCTTGCATAGCAATATTCCATTATCGTGGCTGATGTATCCTGATTGGCAAATCGGTTATCAAGATATTTTGCGTCATCAAGATTGATAGCGTCACTATAGTCGATTCCAAATAAAGTAGATACATCATGTTTTGACGCGGCACTGGTATAAATTTTTCTGGCGTGCTGTGCCTGCGCAGACAGAGGCTGCAAAAAATTCATTCCAGTCCCGCTGTATCGTTTTTATACTGGGCTTACTATATAGTGCTTAAATACCTTTTTAAATATATTGTTCACGTGTGCTGTTTTATAACAGTACTCACTTAGGAAGATTTCATGACCCAGCCTTTTGCTTCTGATGATGGTTTCTTCAGTATTGATCTTGTGGCAGAGGTTCAGTTTACAGACAGTAATGCGGAGCAATCGGCAGCGTTATCCAATAGTAACCAGCCTGCGATTGTGCATCCTAATTTTGACCCAACACAATCACCACTAGATCCTGCAAGACCTCTAACTGATATTCCAGAACCAGTACGGCGCTTAAATAGTCAGCTTCGCCGCTTATACGGTAATGCGGCGCGTTTTTATCAGCCTGATAAGGAAGGTTTGTCAAAATGGGATGTTATTTCTTCAGAGCCATTGGCGGAGCATTTATCGCTATTAAGCGCTGCTAAATTGATAGCGCTGCCTGATAGTTTTTATCATAATCATAGCGAGCAGCCATTATTATCCTCTTTAAATGAGATGGTTTTGCTAGATATGTCAGATATTCAGCAAGCTATTCGAGCATATCCAAAGCTCAATCGTTATGGGTTCTTGCCAGCAGATGGTACAGATGATTTAAAGGGCGAAGAAGCTAGTGAGACGAAAGTCGCAGATAAAACCAAAGTATCTGCTGCACTGTCTCTGCGTACCCTGACCAAACGTTATAATCCTGATGAGTTACTGAGCAGTATGTATGCGGATGATTGGCATGTGATATTGCAGCCGCAGCAGTTTGATACCGGCGAGGGCAGTTTGGCCACTGATATTATGGCGTGCAGCGTTGCTGTCCATGCGTTAAAGCAGTGTAGCAGCCGTAAAAGTATCAATCATAGCTATAGCGCCACGCAAATTTGCCAGCATATACGCAGCTACTTACTCAGTCAGAGTATCTGTGAGCCTGCTCAGCGTCATGCCTATCGCCAAATTCGCATTTTTGCAGGGCATATTGTCGTTGCCGCTCATCATTTAGGCTGGAACATTCAAATGAGTAGTGATGGTCAATGTTATTTTGACCTCTCATCACGTTGTGGTCTCTTGACGCGATATCCCAATATGCAAGATTATGATATCAATGGTTGGTCAAGTTAAGCTGCAACGCCTATAATGCGTGTCATGATAATCATTTTTACACTTTCTTTTTGTTCATAGGAATTCTCTAATGCCCCATGCCCAACACGTTAACAATGTCCCATTTTCATCTCATGCCTTTATTCAGCTGGCTTTAGACAATCAAGTGCTAAAATTTGGTGAGTTTGTCTTAAAATCTGGTCGTATTAGCCCTTATTTTTTTAATGCAGGTCTGCTTGCATCGGGTGAGATGTTGTCGTTATTGGCGCGTGGTTATGCTGATGCTCTAGCTGAACAGATGGCTGCTACGAATGAGGGCAAAGGTGAGCAAGAGCTGGTCATCTTTGGTGCCGCTTATAAGGGCATTCCGTTTGTGGCAGCAACCGCACAAGCTTTATGGCTGTATCATGGTATCAATGCCAAATGGGGTTACAACCGTAAAGAAGCCAAAACGCATGGTGAAGGTGGTAATTTGGTCGGTGCTGATGTCAATGGCAAGGCAGTTTGGGTGTTGGATGATGTGATTACTGCTGGCACGGCAATGCGTGAAGTGGTTGAGATTTTAGAACAAGCAGGGGCACATGTTGCCGGTATTATTGTGGCGCTTGACCGTAAAGAAAAAGGCTTAGCAGAGCACTCAGCAATTCAGGAGCTGGGGGCAACGTTAAACGTGCCGGTGCTTGCTCTTGTAGATATTGATAATTTGATCAGCTATTTAGCAGAGGGCAGTCATCCGAAAAAAGACGCGACCCAACTTGCAAAAATGCAGCATTACCGCGCCCAGTATGGCGTATAGTTAATCGCAATCGTTGTCATCTTTATTTGCCTATATTGATAACCGTGCTGACATGTAATTCTTGTGCATCTTATCTATTAATAACCCTATGTATTAACATCATGTAAATGAGTCTTCTTATGAGCTTACAACAGCCAAAAAAATCTTTAAACATACTTGTGATTATGGATCCTATTGAGCAAGTTAATTATAAAAAAGATACTAGCCTTGCCATGATGTGGTCGGCGCAAGATCGTGGTCATCGTTTGGGTTACTGTCAGATTCATGATTTATGGCTTGATCGTGGGCAGTTGATGGTCGATACGCAGTCAGTTACTGTCAAGCGTGACCCTAAAGATTTTTATATATTGGGTAATAAAACAACAGGATCAGTCAGCGATTATGATGTGATTCTCATGCGTAAAGATCCACCGTTTGACATGCGTTTTATTTATGCCACTTATATGCTTGATCATGCTAAAACAGCAGGTGTGCTAGTCGTCAATGACCCGCAAGCGATTCGTGATTGTAATGAGAAACTATTTGCGACGTGGTTTAGCGATTATATGAGCCCTACGATTGTGACCAGTAAACAGGCACACATTCGTAAGTTTATTACTGAGCAGCAAGACGTCATCGTTAAGCCGTTAGATGGTATGGGTGGTACGGGAATTTTTCGTTTGACTGCTGACAGCCCAAACATTGGCGTGACGCTTGAAATGTTGACTGAGCTTGAAACGCTACCTATTATGGCGCAGCGTTATCTGCCTGAAATTAAAGAGGGCGATAAGCGTGTATTGATTGTTGATGGCACTGTGGTTGACTATACCTTGGCTCGTATTCCAACAAAAGGTGAAACCCGTGGCAATCTTGCCGCCGGTGGTAGCGGTGTGGCCATGCCGTTGACCGATATCGAACGCCAAGTAGCAGAAGTGGTCGCACCTATTGTCAAAGAAAAGGGTCTAATGTTCGTTGGTTTAGACTTAATAGGTGGTCGTATCACGGAGATTAACGTGACCAGTCCAACATGTGTGCGTGAGATTGATGATCAGTGCGGTACAGACATTGCCACTGACTTTATCATCGCCATCGAGCGAAAACTGGCAATCTGATAGGTTCCTAAAGTTTGTTAGTTAGATAAACGGTAAGAATAGGGTAATGTAATACTTATCTATTGGCACAAAGAGTAAAAATAGTTGTGCTAACATGTATCGTTAAAAATGTCAGGTAATCAGCGTTTTTATAACGATTTAGCAGTATTTACCAAAGCCAAGTCGCGACTACTCACGGCTTGGATTTTTATTATTGGTCAGTCAAAAATGACTATATGTCAGACCACAATTTCCACTATACTATGCGGGATTTTAAACAGCTCTTATGACCCGATGATTTCGATGGCTATAGGACAATAAGTCCTTCATATCAATACAAAAAAGGTAGGGAGGCGTTCCATGAAGACACCGCATATACTAATGATGGCTGCTGGTACTGGCGGGCATGTGTTTCCAGCGCTTGCGGTTAGTGAAGAGTTGAGCAAACGTGGTGCCATTATTCATTGGTTGGGTACGCCAAATGGCATGGAAAATGGATTGGTGGCACCGACTGGCTATCCTTTTCATGCCATTGAGATGCAGGGCTTACGTGGCAAAGGGATTGGGCGTTTACTTAAGATGCCAGTGACCTTGCTTTCTGCCACTATGGCGGTTATCAAAATCATTCGCGGTAATAAGATTGATATGGTCGTCGGCTTTGGTGGTTATGTGAGTGCACCAGGCGGCATTGCTGCGCGTCTGACAAAAACACCGCTGATTATCCATGAGCAAAATGCCATTGCCGGTATGAGTAATCGTTATTTGGCGAAGATGGCGACCAAAGTCTTGCAAGCTTTTGAAAATACCTTTGGTAATGATCAGCTTGATGCAAAACTTGAAACGGTTGGTAATCCAGTACGTAATGCTATTAGCGGCGTTGCTGAGCCAACTATACGCTACGATATAAATGACCAATCACCTTTAAAATTATTGGTCGTTGGCGGCTCGCTTGGCGCCCAAGTGCTAAATGATACCGTGCCAAAAGCACTGGCGTTAATAGAGCGTCCGTTTGAGGTGCGTCATCAATGTGGACGCCATAACGAAGTCACCACGCAATCGGCGTATGCTAGCGAAGATTTGAGCGCTCATGAGTTTACCGTACAGCCGTTTATCGATGATATGGCTGCTGCTTATAATTGGGCGGATATTGTGGTTTGCCGTGCCGGTGCTTTGACTGTTACTGAAATTCAGAACGTTGGTATTGCAGCAATTTTTGTACCGCTGCCGAGTGCAGTTGATGACCATCAAACTGCAAATGCGCGTACCTTAACGCTACATAAAGCGGCGATTTTATTACCACAAAACGAATTGACACCCAAACGCTTGAGTGATGAGCTTGCTCTCCTTGATCGAGCCGCTTGCTTAGAGATGGCAAAAAAAGGCCATGCGCTTGCCAATCGTCAAGCTTGCCAACACGTTGCCGATATTATCTGGCAAGCGTTATAAACAGTGATTTAAACGCTTACTATTTTTGATTACTTACATTTTATCAGTCTTCTATAAAGAGAAAACGCTATGTCTACCTCTGCTAAAGCCTTAACCAAACGTTTGATTGAAATACCAGAAATGCGCCGTATTCAGCATTTGCATTTTATTGGTATTGGCGGTTCGGGGATGTGCGGTATTGCTGAGGTAATGAACAATCAAGGCTACAAAGTGAGTGGCTCTGATATTACTGAGAGTCTCGTTACCAAACGCTTAGAGCAGATTGGTATCGATATTAATATTGGGCATGACTCCAAAAATATCGCCAATGCTGATGTCATCGTTGTATCGTCTGCGATTGACCGTAGCAACCCTGAAGTAAAAGCGGCACTAGAAGCGCGTCTTCCTGTGGTTCGCCGTGCAGATATGCTCGGTGAGCTGATGCGTTATCGTCATGGTATTGCTATTGCTGGCGCACATGGTAAAACCACCACCACCAGTTTACTGACCACCATGATGGCAGAAGGCAATTTAGATCCTACTTATGTGATTGGCGGTAAGCTTAATGCCTCTGGCAAAAATGCCGCCCTTGGTAGCAGTCGTTTTCTGATTGCCGAGGCGGATGAATCTGACGCCTCATTTTTGTCATTGCATCCGATGGCAGCGATTGTCACCAATATCGATCAAGATCATATGGAAACCTATGGCAATAGCTTTGATAAATTAAAAGCAGCCTATATCCAGTTTTTACAAAATATGCCGTTTTATGGTCTGGCAGTGGTCTGCGGTGATGACCCTGAGCTATACGCGATGATTGATGACATTGGGCGTCCAGTATTGACCTTTGGTCTTGAGCCATTTAACGATGTACAAGCCGTTGATTTGGTCACCGAAGGCACGAAAACTCACTTTACCGTACTACGCCGTGATCATGAGCCATTGCGTCTGACCCTAAATATTCCAGGTGTGCACAATGTCTACAATGCGCTTGCAGCCATCACTATGGCAACCGACGAAGGCGTCGACGATGCGGCAATCACCCGTGCGCTACAAAAATTTGAGGGCGTTGGTCGTCGTTTTGAGCAGCATGCCTCTGTCACTATCGATGATGGCGATGTTTTACTAATTGATGATTACGGTCATCATCCTAAAGAAGTCGATGCCACTATCAAAGCGGCGCGTCAAAGTTTTCCTGAGCGCCGTTTGGTTATGCTGTTTCAGCCACATCGCTATAGTCGTACGCGTGATTGCTTTGATGATTTTGTCGAAGTACTCTCAAGTGTTGATGAGTTATTATTATTGGATGTTTATTCAGCCGGTGAAAGTCCTATTGCCGGTGCGGATACCAAAGCTTTGGCACGCAGTATACGTTTGCGCGGTGCAGTCGAGCCAACGATAGTTGATAAAAAAAATATTGCCGCTGTAATGCAGCGATTATTAAAAGCAAATGACATGCTGATTACCCAAGGTGCCGGTAATGTAGGTCAAATAGCTATCGAATTGGCTGCCAACGATCTATATATCAAATAAGTCTTAAAAGAATAGCCTCAAAAAAATATTAGGAATATTACTTATGACCACGAATAACCATCAAGAAAACAGCGATAATTTTAATAAAAACGCAGTTAATGCTGAAGATAAGACCGTCGCTATTCTAAATCCAGAACCAGCATTGGCAGCGGCTGCACAAGCTGAACAAGATAAAGTACAGACCAATCATGAAAGCTCTGACGCGCTACCAACGATAAAAGTTAGCAAAGTAAAAGAGGCGAGTGAGTTTGGTAAGGTTGCTGTGATTTACGGTGGTAATAGTAATGAGCGTAGCGTGTCTTTAGACAGTGGTGCTGCTGTATTACAAGCACTACAAAACCAAGGCGTTGATGCCACGCATTTTGATCCTAAGCATCAAGATATTACTGAGCTACGCCAGTATGACCGTGTATTTAACGTATTGCATGGTCGTGGTGGCGAAGATGGTCTGCTACAAGGCGTACTGCAGTGGTTTGATATTCCTCAGACCGGTTCAGGTATTTTGGCATCGGCACTTGGTATGGACAAAGTACGCACCAAGCAATTGTGGCAAGGTTGCGGCTTATCGACCGCGCCATTCTCCATTCTCACGGCCGAAACAGACTGGCAGCAAATCGTCAACATGTTGGGGCTACCGCTTATTATTAAGCCGGTACATGAAGGCTCAAGTATTGGTATGACCAAGGTCAGTCATCTCGATGAGCTGCCGGCTGCTTATGCAACAGCCATACAATGTGGAGATGTAGTGATGGCAGAGCGCTGGATTACCGGTCGCGAATTCACGATTGTTATCATCGATGATGAAGCTTACCCTGTTATTCGCCTAGAGCCTGCTGATATCACCAATTTTTATGATTTTGAAGCCAAGTATAATCGTAACGATACCAGCTACTATATTCCTTGTGGTCTGAGCGCTATTGATGAAAAGCATCTGCAAGCGTTGAGCTTATCAGCATTTCGTGCTGTTGAGGCAAAAGGTTGGGGACGTATTGATGCCATGCAAGATGAAGCTGGCAACTTTTGGTTACTTGAAATTAATACCGTACCGGGTATGACCAGTCATAGCCTAGTGCCAATGGCGGCTAAAGCTCGTGGAATAGATTTTGAGAGCTTATGCTGGCATATCTTAGCTCAAACGGTATAACACTTTATTAAATAGACCCCACTCTCAACTTGAAATAAGCAATTCAAACTGAAGTGGCGGGTTACCAAGTTTTTTGTTGAGTACAAAGCATAGATTATGTGACAGAATTTTACGAATCAATCGATGAGACAAATGCCATAAATCTCTTGCTCGTACCCTTTGTATATTAAATCGTTCTGATAGCTGACCAATGACTGTTTCAACGATACGGCGGGCTTTCATTAGCCGTTTTACCACAGGTTTGGGTCTATCCTCTTTCATGTTAGCTCTGAGTGGCGTTTGTAAATCCACTCCTTGAGCGTCGTAGTACTGAGTGAGACTAGGGCTGATATACCCTTTATCAGCGCCGAGCAAACCATAGATATTGTCAGTAATATCAGGCGCAACCGCTCTTTCATCAACATTGGCAGGAGCAAAGGTAAAGCCTTTAATCATGCCCGATAAGTTAACAAGCAAATGTCCTTCAAAGCCATAGTACCTCTCTTGCTTAGCCGCACAGTAGCTAAAAGCCGCTAAGTCTTGATAGTTTTTATGCCGATAAGCGCGTCCATAATGACAGACGGGTATCGGAAAACCATCCATAAAATGGATGTTGTCACGGCCCTCAAGTTGACTGACGTTATCTTGTATCCGCTGTTTGACTTGCCACAGATTCGCGCAATGCTTTGCGAAGTTAGGATATGAGCCTATGGCTGGAAACCAGGCTTGCCAGTGCTGGGTAAAATATTGCCAAATCTGTTTGTCTTGATCAAGGTTTAAAAATTCACCGACCAGTTCCATGCAAATGATCTCAGGATCACTCAGCTTTGGCGCGTAACCTGCACCTCGCAAGGGTTCAGTAACGACTATTTTGTAATATTGCTCTACCATTAAATAGATATTGATGATAAATTCGTCTATGGGCATCTCATGACTCCGTTGTATTCTTGGTCGAAAACAATAGATTAGTGAGATGCTCTTCTTTTTTCAATCACTTTCGAAGTTGAGAGTGGGGTTAAATAGGTCATTGCCTATGTGTAACAAGCTTTTATGAGTAGTTATACAATAGTGATTATCTAGATGAATGATGTATGGGTTGCTATTTACCGCTGTTAAATGGCAGCTTCTCATTACTCACAATGTATCGCTAGAGCTGCTATACCACAGCTTCGTGTAAACTTGTGTAAATTCGTTATTAGTAGTAGGGGTTAGGCTATTGTTTGAAGGTAAAATACGTTAATATTGTAACTATAGTCGGTGAAAAGTAATATCGATACAACAGGTACTACTGGTGCAAATTTTTCTTGCTTGCTGTGCCTACGCAGACAGAGGCTGCAAAAAATTTACACCAGCAATACTGTAGCGATTTTAAAGTATTTCAACTATATCTAGCTGCCTTAGTGATACTTATGTAACGCTTTGGTAAGCCCTTCATTAAATAAGAGAAATGTTACATTTAAATGCAAATAAGCTCACTTTATATCGCCTTTTAAAGTAGCAAATTGATAGCATGTCTATTAAGTGGCCTGCTACGGTGATAAGTGCCTTTACATAAATAAAAAAACATCATCGATTTTACGTAAATATAAATCGCATGTATAAAATATACAGATTATATTGATTAAATATAGGGACGAAGTTTAATATGGCTCAAGCTGTCAATGACGTCGCTGACTTGATGAATGATAAAACCCGTCACCCAAAATCAAACTTTCAAGTACCCACTGCGGTCAGATATTTTTTTACAATATTGGTGCTCGGGTTATTAATACTAATATTGATAATGGGCGGTAAGGCTTTACGTGATGCACCTCCAGCAGCTATTCATGTTAATCATCAAGGATTGACGGTCGCCGAATATCGAGCGCTGCAGCATGTCATGAATCAGCAAAGTGTGAGTAACTTCTTTACCTCTGATTTGCAGGCGCTGCGAGATATCACCACTGGTTTGGCTTGGGTTGATCAGGTCAGTATCAGTCGTGATTGGCAGCGAGGTATAGTGGTCACGGTATTGCCTAAGCAGGCAGTGGCAAATTTTGGTACTGAGCGTTTAGTAGATGCAACAGGCAATGTGTTTGTCCCTGCTGATAGTAGAGATTTAACGCAAGAGGATTTTGCAACTTTGCAAGGTGATATGACGCAGGCACCAGTCATTATGCAGCAGATGCAGCAAGTCAATGACTGGTATGCGCCGCTTGGCTTACAAGTTGAAGATATCATTTTGTCGCCAAGAATGACGTGGCTGATTCGTTTTGATAATGGGTTACGTATTATCGTTGATAATGAAAATACGGCACAAAAGCTGCTGAATTTGAGCCAGCTATTGGGTAATCAATTAAAAAACCGCCGTGATGAGATGCAGTCGGTAGATCTTCGTTACAAAAACGGATTTACGATTGCATGGAATATAGCGCCGCCAAAAGATAATGAGACACCCGTAAACGAAAAACCCCCAAGCGAAACACCTCTATAAGTAATATATAAAGTAGCCAACACGCTAAACTTGTCTGCTTTATTTTTTATACAGAGTATACATACGCTATTATCAGACGATAATAGCCTTATTTTAATGATTTAATGGAGACATCATTTGTTCTCCTGTTTAGCGATAATTTGTCTGGTACCATGAAAAATACTGAAAATCTGGTTGTTGTCCATTTAAGTGCCACGGCAGTGTATGTCGTTATTGGTAGCGTTGTGTCTGCAAAAGACATCCGTATTATGGGTGTGGGGCAAGTTAAAAATAGCGATTTTTATCAAGGTCAAATCAAGCATCGCGAACGTTTGCAGGGCGCTATCAAACAGGCTATTCAAGAAGCGGAAGATACCGCCAACTGCCGCGTGCATAGTGTATGGCTTACGATGGCAACTCCTGAGCTATTGAGCAAAAATAGTGCTGGCGATGTTAGAGTAGAAGATGAATTCGTCCGTACTAAAGACATGGTGCAAGCGCTCTCAAACGCTAAATCGCAAGATTTGTCATCTGATTATTATTTAATGCATTGTTGTCAGCAAGGTATTTATATCGATAACCAAGAGTTTATGGTTGATGATGCCATTGACATGGTGGCGCACAACATTGCTGTGATGTATCACATGATGATGATGCCGGTTGCTGGTCGTCAAAATATCCAAAAACTATTGCAAAGCTGTGATGTTGGTATTGATCATATTGTGTTCGATGCGGTAACCAGTGCAGAATATAGCTTGATGAGCGAAGAGCGCCAACAAGGCGTTTGCTTAGTGGATATAGGTGCCAGCACCACAAGTATTTGTGTTTATAAAGAAAACAAGCTGATTTTTACCCATTGTATCGCAACGGGCAGTCATGAAGTGACGATGGATATTTCAGCAGACGTTGGTATCTCGATGATAGAGGCTGAAAAGCTGAAAAAATCGCATGGTACAGTTGATGTCAATAGTGTAGATCCAAGTTCATTTTTCCTGTTTAAACCGCAAGGGTCAGGTGATGAAATCAACATTGGTATCTACAACCTTGCTCGTATTATTGAAGCCCGTTACGTGCAGATTTTCACTGAAGTGGTTCGCCAATTGCATGAAGCGGACTTATTAGGCTATATTGATAAGGGTATTGTGCTCACAGGCGGCGGTAGTGCTATTAAAGGCATGATACCCTTTGCCAAAAAATTACTAAAAATGCCAGTGGTATTGACCAACACGCACCCTGCGATTAGTACTTACAATCATTTTGATAATGATGAATCCTTTAAGCAGCTGAATCTTCAGGTTAATGATCGGGCTTATCAAACGGCATTTGGTACACTATTATATAGTCAAAGCGAGCAGTTTCGCCGCAGTGAAAAAAGCGAGCCTGAGGCGATTCAAAAAAATCGCGTCACAGGCGTTTTTCAAAGTGCCGGTCAACGTTTTGCCAGTGTACTAAAAAAGATATTATAATTGCGCTGTAATTCTACTGACAATCTACATACCACCATCAGATAAGAGTTTTGTCAGCAAGACCAAGCAACAATATTAATAGCAATACCCTGTATAATGACGGCATATCTTGGTTAAGCATTACTATTTAAGCCATGGCCCTGTTTTATTCAAATACATTTATATATAGTAAGTCGATAGCGCGCCATATGCGTGTGTTACCACGTATCGACCATCACGCTATCTGCAACTGGAGAAACTTTTTTATGTCAAAATACACCATGCCTGATGATAATCAGCTTCAAAATAATGGCCAGGCAAGCTTCACTGTATTCGGTGTAGGCGGCGGCGGCGGTAATGCAGTTGAACATATGGTACAGCAAGGGATTAGAGGTGTAACTTTTGTCTGTGCGAATACGGACAAACAGGCGCTTGATCGTTTGACCGCACCGCATAAATTGCAACTTGGCGCAAAAACCAATCGTGGGCTTGGCGCAGGGGCGAATCCAGAAGTGGGTCGTGAAGCGGCAGAAAGTGATGAAGAAGCGATTCGTGCCTTACTTGAGCATTCAGATATGGTCTTTATCACCGCCGGCATGGGCGGTGGTACGGGTACGGGTGCTGCACCAGTCGTAGCGCGTATTGCTAAAGAGATGGAAGTATTGACCGTTGCCGTAGTCACCACGCCGTTCAAATTTGAAGGCGGCAAACGTATCAAGGCTGCCAAAGCGGGTATCGAGCAGCTTACCAATTTTGTTGACTCTATCATTACCATTCCAAATGACAAGCTGATGAGTGTCTACGGCAACATCTCTATGCAAGATGCCTTTAAAAAAGCAGATGATGTGTTATTGCATGCGGTTCAAGGTATTGCTGAAACTATCGCTAGCGAAGGTATGATCAACATTGACTTTAACGATATTCGTACAGCAATGACCGCTAAGGGTCATGCTATGATGGGTATCGGTCGTGCCAGTGGCGATGATCGTGCGCGTCAAGCCACTGAAAAAGCCATTAGATCGCCACTGCTTGATGATTTGCGTCTAGAGAATGCCAAGGGCTTACTCGTCAACGTGATATCGTCTGAATCTTTGTCTTTAGATGAGATGAGCAAAATCAGTGTCATCGTCGAAGAAATTACTGATATCGATGAAGCGCATATCTTCTATGGCTCAGTGATTGATGAGAAAATGGGTGACGATTTACACGTTACAGTTATCGCAACCGGTTTAACCTTGGATGAAAATGCTGGTGAAGAGCCTGAAGTAGTAGAACAGCCTGTGCCTTCTGTAAACAGTACACAACCTGTTGACCCAAACTTGCATACCAGTGCATTAAACAGTCAAAAACAGTCTCAAGCTCAGTATCAAGAAAACCCAATTCGCTCAAATACGGTGCCTGAACAGACTAAAAGCAAGACCAATAGCATTCAAGACTATCTAAAGCGTCAGCAAAACAAATAGATATCATTCATCTAAATATTGCTCTTTAAAAAAGCCAGCGTTTGAACTGACTCCCATAAGTTGGACATAACTTATGGGGGTTAGTTCACGCTGGCTTTTTTGTGCTTATTGATAACATCTGCTATTTACCAACCGGCCTATGTATATAGTTGAAATACTTTAAAGTCGCTACCGTATTGCTGGTGTAATTTTTTGCAGCCTCTGTCTGCGTAGGCACAGCAAGCAAGAAAAATTTGCACCAGTAGTACGTGTTGTATCGATATTACTTTTCACCGACTCTAGAAGACAAAGCACTTTAAAGCTCACTATGTCATAGCAATCTGTCAGCTATTGCGACTAGAGAGTCATCGATAATAATGCTTCGATAAGTGTTATTAATCAAAGAGATAGGTATATCAATGCTTTTTATCGCTAGCGAACTGGGGTCGGGTAATGCTACACTATAGCAATTGTAACAAAATATGTGAGAAGACAGTCATGAACCAACGAACCATAAAAACAGCAATCGCCGTTACAGGTACTGGTCTTCATAGTGGTCAACCTGTTGATTTAGAGTTTCAGCCGCAACCAATTGATACTGGAATCGTCTTTGAGCGTTCTGATATTGTTGGCAGCACACCCATCCCTGCCAGTGCCTTTTTGGTACAAGATACCATGATGTCATCCAATCTGGTATTTGGTGGTACCCGTGTCGGTACGGTTGAGCATTTGCTCAGTGCCATAGCAGGACTTGGTGTTGATAATCTACTAATTCGTGTATCAGCATCAGAGATACCTATCATGGATGGCAGTGCTGCGCCATTTGTAGGATTGTTATTACAAGCAGGTTTGTGTGAACAAGATGCTTTAAAGAAGTTCATTAGAATTGTACGTACTGTACGTGTCAAAGTTGATGATAAATGGGCAGAGCTACGTCCTTACAGTGGATTTGAGCTGAATTTCGAGATTGATTTTGACCATCCTGCGATTGATAAAGATTTTCAGCATGCCCAATTGCAGTTTTCCACACAAAACTTCATTGAACAATTAAGCTCAGCACGTACTTTTGGTTTTTTACGTGATATTGAAGCCATGCGTCAGAACAATTTGGCATTAGGCGGCAGCATGGACAATGCGATTGTCATCGATGAAGCAAATATTTTGAATGAAGAAGGTCTACGTTTTAATGACGAATTTGTCCGTCATAAAATTCTAGATGCACTTGGTGATTTATATTTGATTGGCTATCCGATTCTAGGTCGTTTTAATGCTTATAAATCTGGTCACGCTTTAAATAATTTATTGGTGCGTGAGATTTTATCCGACCACAATAACTTTGAAATTGTAACTTTTGATGACAATGTAACATGTCCTATCGAATATTTACCTTTGAATGGTATAACTGTCGAAGGATGAATACAGGAATATACACGAAGTATCGAAACATTTACGCAATATTACATAAAATGGTTATAGGTGGGACGAAATAATATTCGTATAAGTGGATGTATAATTCTTTATTTTATGATTAGTTACCTGTACAGTAGATGAGATAAAAGCTGTAGCGAATAGCAAAATCATCTGTTAGTGATGTTCACAATGTGAATGACACTGACAGATGATTTTTTTTGTTTTTGAAATTACAAAAACCTAGCCTGAACCGTGTCATTTACTGGATTAATTTACATAACTTTACATTATTTGTAGGGGTTTTTTACGAATTTATGAGGCGCAAGAGTGCTTTTTTGAGGTTTTCATCAGTGGTGACATGCTCTGCTGTCTGTGCTATAGTCCGCTTTGTGTTTTGGCTAAGAGCCTGATTTTCATGGGCTTTAACGGACATTGAGCGTGATTCTGACAAGGCTGATGATGATTTAGAATAATGATTATCGGCAGATTTCTTGGCTACGACGACGCGAATTTGCTTGAGTTGTTTAAATGTAATTGACTGCTCTGTTAACACCTGCAAATACGCGCTCTGTAAATAGCGAATATGATTGGCAGCAGTTACCGACTCGACACTGAGTGTCAGTTGTTCAGACGTTAAGCCTACGACCCAGCAGCTATTGAGGATTTCCTCAGGTAGACAATCTACTAAAAGCGCTTTTATTTCAGTGGTCGCTTGTACATATAAACGCATACTATCAGATAGGCTTTGAGGTAGCGCACTACCAGCAAAAGCTTGATGATCGATGAGAGTAGCAAGGCGGTTAGGGTTTTTTTTGGACATCGTAATGACTCATCTAACAGGTGAAAAATCGATATTCATAATAAACATACTCTAAACGCTCATTTTCAAAGCAAGGTATGACATAGCAAACGATTTATATAGTAGATGATTACGCTGCTAATGATATCAGCATCATCTACTTAAGAAGTAAAAGAGCGATTGTACTAAAGATTTTATCATGTTTATTTCATGATTATATTCTCTAAACTAATTCATGCTTTGTCACGGATGACGAGCAATTCCGTTTTAACAATAGGTAGTAAATTTATGAAACAAGCTTTATTAATTTTGTCAGTATTGGGAATGGGCGTAGCACAGACAAGTGGTGCTGCCGAAACAACCTTTCAATCAAATAATACCTTGAGTCATACCATTACAAATATCACTACTTCTGCGAACTACGGTTCTAGTCGTAACATTTACAGCACCAATAGCGGTGCATATGTTTCTAGCAATGATGAAATCAGCCAAGCAATCGACAATCTAAGCGCGCATGCAAAACAAAAAGAATATCAGCTTGCTTCGCTAACCAATCGTTTGTCTTATGAGCAGCGTCAGCAGAAAGTAAGTTCAGTGCCAGATCGTTATTCGGCTCCTGCTATTGCAGCAGCAAATGCATCACGAGTCGCTTTATCTAGTAGCACAGGCTACTGTGCTCGTTATGTCCGTAAAGCGCTACAATCGGCGGGCTACGAGTTTACGCCTAACCCTTCAGCGTATCAGTATGCCTCTCGCGGCACACTCTCACAAGCTGGCTTTACCAAAATCAGTAATAACATGCAGCCTCAAGTGGGTGATGTTATTGTCTATGATCGCTCATCAAACCGTCCACATGGCCATATCCAAATCTTTGATGGTAATGATTGGGTGTCTGACTTCCGTCAAAACAGCATCAGCCCATACAGTGGTGTCTATGCTTATACAACATGGCGCGATTCCAAATATGTTGATGACGCATCGGACCGTGGCATCTACCTTGCTATGGCTGACAAATAAGTATCAGTTAAGCGCTCTCTCCGGACTCAGTAATGCTCTTTATGACATTACTGAGTTTTTTTATGTCTTACATAAGGCTAGCTATTCAGTTGATATTTTTACTTGGTAAGGGCTGCTAGCCTATCAAATGGTGTCCAATACTGACGATTATGAAAGTCGGGTGGAGCGGCATGTTTGGGTGCAAAATATAAAACCGTAGCGTCAAATGACAAAATGACGCAAGGATGTATGTAGTCGAGAACGCGGTCATAACCGGAATCACAAGTAGCGTCATCATACCATTGACTCAAAGGTATTCTAAAACGGCGCTCATACTGATAAAGCTGAGAAGCTGACGTTTGAGACGCAGTTTGCAGCTTTGAGATATTATTCCAATCAATAAAAGCGTGTGTCTGTCTATCAGCTTGTAAGACAGGTTTTGGCGGTAGTGTCGCAGGATTGCGATAGCTATCAAACTCATAAAGCGCATACTGACCGTCAGGACTGGCATTGATCTCAATATAGGACGTTGTCTTATTGGTGGTTCTATCATTATGATCTAGCAGACTGTCATTATGTATCGAATAGTTTTTACCGATTAAGCGGCCTGCTAAAAAGCACTCCAGACAAGTTTGCTCCCACAGATAATCATTAAAGCCGACCTTATTTGATTGCCACTTCGGCCAAGTTAATTGAGTAGCTAGGCACTTAAGAGGTAACGTCACACGATACGCTAGCTGCAAGTAAGCTTCCGGCTGCGCTATAAGCGTTGCGCTTACCTGTACACTAATATCCTGTAAAGCTTCTACCGTCACGCCAAGTTGCTGCGCGTCATCTGCTAAGGTTTCAGTCGCTACGTATAAATCAAAAATTTGGCTCATAGTCTCATTACCTCAAAAATCATTAGTATCATAAAATATGATATATCTGATAACGAATATCGCATGTTAAATAATGAACTATAAATGACATAAAAGCCGCGAGCAAAAAATTGCATCGCGGCTTTTATTATTTACCGTCATCATCTGTCTAAAAATAAATCAGCAGGCTATCTTAAGCAAGTTTATATTCAACAGACATTAAAGTAATGACGTATTACGCATTACGGGCAAGATTTGAAAGCTTAGGATTGGCATTTGGGTTTTTACGTAGCAATAGCGCCATACGACCAATTGAGTGAATCAAAGTTGCCTTCGCAGTAGCAGCAAGCTCAGCGCCGATCACATCACGCTCTTCCTTGGTACCAGCAGGCAATTTTATTTTGATGAGTTCATGATCTGATAAAGCGCGATCAATCTCTTCAGTGATGCTTGGCGTGACGCCTTTATTGCCAATCATAACGATCGGTTTAAGATCATGACCAATGCCTTTTAGGCGTTTGATGGTTGCGTTATCAAGTTGCATAGAATTCCTAGGGGTTGATAAAAATAAAAGATAATAAGATTGAGAGCAATTAATGACCATTATAATTAATCTATGATCATCTTGCATGAGATCAGCGGGATTTTTCACGATTTTACGTGATGAAAATGTTAAACTGCAGTTATGGGTACATTATAAACGCTATGCTCTTATAAAGCAGTGTTTTCACTAAGAAAATTTATCGGTTTAACTTTTTGAAGTTGATAAATAGCTCAATAATATTAAAAATCATGGCTAAAAGTATTTTTGATGGCATGGTGACATAAGGCAAAAAAGTCTATTCAGACGTTATTTAATAAACATATATGCGCGTATAGAAAAGCACGTTATAGGAGCAAGAATTTTGGCCACACGTATTGAAAACAAAAAGTTGTCAAAAAGCAGTAGTGCTTGGATGAAAGAGCATATTGATGATCATTATGTGCAAAAGGCCCAAAAAGATGGCTACCGTGCCCGCGCTGCCTATAAATTATTAGAAATAAATGAAAAAACCAATCTGATAAAAAAAGGCATGACAGTCGTCGATTTGGGCAGTGCCCCTGGCAGCTGGTCTCAAGTCGCTGGTCAGCTGGTCGGTGAAAAAGGTATTTTGATTGCCTCTGATATTTTGCCAATGGATACCTTGCCAGACGTTACTTTTATTCAAGGTGACTTTCGCGAGCCAGAAGTTTTTGACCATATAATGGCTGAGGTTGGTGATAGACAAGTCGATGTGGTGCTGTCTGATATGGCGCCCAATACGGCGGGTAATAGTGCTATTGACCAGCCGCGTATGATGTACTTATGTGAGCTTGCAGTCGATTTCGCGTTGGCAACCTTACCAGAAGGTGGCGCGCTTATTATGAAAGTGTTTCAAGGCGAGGGTACACAAGAATTACGCAAGCAGATGCAGGCGGATTTTAGTAAAATCCGTAGTATTAAGCCTGGCGCTTCTAGACCGCGCTCAAAAGAGATGTTTTGGATTGCGATTAAGTAATCTGACATAAAATTCTCACATCAAAATTAGCAAGTTAAAATCATTGCATGAAAACTGCTACAATCGTTAACTGAATAAATGTGAATGCTGCTTGAATTATTCAGGTTAATACCACATATCATGATATATTAACTTTGTTTGAAATTAATTCTTAAGTATTTTTCTAAGTGCTTATATGATATTTTTAGCAAAGTCGTCTGACAGTAAGCGCCTTATAAACTCAGTTATTTATCGTTATTGCGCGGCTTATTTCTCCAACAAAAATATAAGGTTTTTTTATACCCTGTATTTGGAATGAGAAATGATAATTCGTCAGTAAACCTTGAATAGCGAGACATACGTTTATATATAGACGTCACGTGTTTAGTAAACACACCAATAAGTATGGGATGGGAATAACTAGTGAGCGACATGGTAAAAAATACCTTATTGTGGCTGGTGGTAATCGGCGTTTTAGTGCTGGTGTTTAGCGGCTTTGATAAATCATCTGAGCCCGATAACCTTAACTACTCTGAATTTGTGACCGCAGTGTCAGAAAATCAAGTAGCCAGTGTTGAGATCGATGGCGAGCAAATCACCGGCGAAAAGAAAAATGGTTCTGAATTTGAAACCATTCGTCCAGCTGTGATGGATGACGAGCTGATGCCATTGCTACGTGAAAATAAAGTTGAAGTCCAAGGCACTGCACCGAAGCGCCAAAGCGTATTGATGCAATTGCTGATAGCCAGTTTCCCAATTTTGCTGATTATTGGTCTGTTTTTATTTTTTATGCGTAACATGCAAGGTGGTGCTGGCGGCAAAGGCGGCGGACCGATGAGCTTCGGTAAATCAAAAGCCAAAATGCTAACGGAAGACCAAATCAAAGTAAATTTTGAAGATGTTGCCGGTTGTGAAGAAGCCAAAGAAGAAGTGGTTGAAGTCGTCGAGTTCTTACGTGACCCTGATAAATTTACCAAGCTTGGTGCGACGATTCCACGTGGTATTTTGATGGTTGGTCCTCCGGGTACGGGTAAAACGCTATTGGCTAGAGCCATTGCGGGTGAAGCTAAGGTACCTTTCTTCTCAATTTCAGGTTCTGATTTTGTTGAGATGTTTGTGGGTGTTGGTGCGTCACGTGTCCGTGATATGTTCGAACAAGCGAAAAAAAGCGCTCCTTGTATCATCTTTATCGATGAGATTGACGCTGTCGGTCGTCATCGTGGCTCAGGTATGGGCGGCGGTAACGATGAGCGTGAGCAAACATTGAACCAATTGTTGGTTGAGATGGATGGTTTTGAGGGCAATGAAGGCGTCATCGTCATTGCTGCCACCAACCGTGCAGACGTTCTTGATAAAGCACTATTGCGTCCGGGTCGTTTTGACCGTCAGGTTCAAGTTGGCTTGCCAGACATCAAAGGTCGTGAGCAAATTCTTAAAGTGCATTTGAAAAAACTGCCTAATACTATTGGTGTTGACGCTCATGCCTTAGCTCGTGGTACGCCAGGATTTAGTGGTGCGCAGCTTGCTAACCTTGTTAATGAAGCAGCATTGTTTGCTGCTCGTCGTAACAAGCGCAGCGTTGATATGAATGATTTTGAAGACGCAAAAGATAAGCTCTATATGGGTCCTGAGCGTAAATCAATGGTCATACGTGAAGAAGAGCGCCGCGCTACTGCTTATCATGAAGCAGGCCATGCGCTAGTCGCTGAACTGCTACCGGGTACTGATCCTGTCCATAAAGTCACTATTATGCCGCGCGGATTTGCGCTTGGCGTCACTTGGCAGTTGCCTGAACATGATCAAATCAGTCTATATAAGTCAAAAATGCTGAGTGATATTGCGATTTTATTTGGTGGCCGTATTGCTGAAGAAGTATTTATCCATCAGCAATCAACTGGTGCCTCTAACGACTTTGAGCGCGCAACCAAAATGGCGCGTGCCATGGTGACTAAATACGGTATGTCTGACGCGCTTGGTATCATGGTCTATGAAGATGATGACAGCTCGCAAGGTTATTTTGGTGGCGGCAGCCGTACCATATCAGAAGCTACTCAGCAAAAGGTGGATGAAGAAGTACGCCGTATGCTAGAGGAGCAATATGATATTGCTCGTGAATTGATTGAAGGCAATCAAGAAAAAATGCATGCTATGGTTGACGCTTTGATGAAATGGGAAACTATTGACCGTGATCAATTGCAAGCTATCTTAGCCGGTGAACAGCCTCGTCCACCAAGAGTTTATCAGCATCACGAAGTAAACTTATCAAAGGATGATGTAAAAACAACCGGAGTAACCCCTCCGCCATTACCAGCGATGTAATAGTTGCTATCAAGTTTTGAATAAAAAAAGCCCTTTTAATAAAGGGCTTTTTTGTTGCTACCAATTCAGAATGGCATTAGATTTACTGGTATTATAAGCACTATATATTAGTGCTAAAATAACTTTTATAAATTTAAATTATTATGGATAAGTTATGTCATTATTCCAACCTTTACCTGCTTATACCATAACCAGTCGTGATAAGGTTTTAGATTTATCCCAGCCTCATATCATGGGTATTTTAAATGTTACTCCAGATTCGTTCTCAGATGGTGGGCAGTTTAATGCAGTTGATAAGGCAATATCGCATTGTAAGGAGATGATGGCAGCAGGTGCCACCATCATCGATATTGGCGGCGAGTCTACCCGTCCAAACGCTGAAGTGGTGGCGACTTCTGATGAGATACAGCGTGTCGTGCCAGTCGTGACAGCGATTAGACAGCAGTTAGGTAATGACATATGGCTATCCATTGATACCAGTAGCCCTGAGGTCATACAGGCAGCTTTTGAAGCAGGAACGGATATTTGGAATGATGTACGGGCACTCAAGCGTGAGGGCGCTGCGCTGATGGCAGCTCAGCTTAATATTCCTGTTATGCTAATGCATATGCGCGGTGAGCCAACGACGATGAACAATTTAGCACAGTATGATGATGTGATTAGTGAAGTCATGACAGAGCTAAAAGTACGTATTAATGAAGTGATAAGCGTCGGCGTCAAGCGGGAGAATATCATTATTGACCCCGGTTTTGGTTTTGCTAAAAATTATGAGCATCACTGTGCATTATTGAGTGAGCTTAAAAGCTTACAAACACTCGGACTACCAATGATGTTTGGTATTTCACGCAAGCGGTTTTTGGCAGAAGTGCTGACCAAAACAGGTCTACAAGCGCTTGCTACCACCCAACCGCTTGAGCGTGATACCGTGGGTACTGCTGCTGCTCTTTTTGCATTGCAGCAGGGGGCAAGTATCATTCGTACCCATAATGTCGCTATGATGCAGCAAGCCGTGGCATTATGGAGCCAGCTATCTGCATATGATAAACGCTAATCGCTGTAGTTATGGCTGTGATTAAGTGCTTATGATCAAAAATAGATTTATCGATGATAATAATTCCTAACAATACAAATGCGACACTTTGATATTTATTTAGCGTTGCACTTCATGTGTTAATCTAAGATACCTTTTAAACGGATGAGAATAACTTTATGACAATTAATAATCAGCCAGAGCCTACTAATGAGCAGCGCCGCATTATTTATCAAGCACGCCGTGGTCTTAAAGAATTGGATTTTTATTTTGAACCCTACATTAAAGAGCTTTATTTGACGGCTGAAGCTGCCGAACAAGAAAGCTTCGCGCAAATGCTGACTCATGAAGACCCTGATTTATTAGATTATTTTACCAATCAAAGCCGTCCAGAAGATGATGCAATGTGGGCGCTGGTCAATAAGATTAAGACGTGGCGTCATAGTAAAAGTTTGAGTTAATTGTTTAAATGGCTTAACTTTATTTTTTGATTGTTATAGTAGTATTGAATCTTCTTTAATAATCAGACACATGCCTTGGTAGCTCACTATGACAGCATTAACCTCGCTACGTATCGATACTGCTATCAAACCTATAAGCTATTTATATCTGCTGTTTTCTATCGCTATAGCCAGTATCCTGATTGTATTGGCGGCGCTTGCTTCATTAGCATTATGGCAGTATATCCTTATACTCATCATCAGCGCTGTAGTCATTGGCTATTTAGCATTATCACGACCCATATTATTGCATCTAAGCCAGCCGCCACTTGATAAGAGCCTTTATCAAGATTGGCAGCTATTGATACGTACGAGTCGCGGGGATGCCTTATGGCAAGCAAAGCTTAATACAGTCAGCCAATCTCGTTGGGTCATATGTTTTGATTTTAATATCATAGAGCCTTATCAACGCCGGTTTTCTGTGGCTATATTTCGTGATCAGGTCAGCCCTGAGCAATGGCGCGAGTTAACCATCTTGGCAAATATGATTGCTAGCAAAATCGTTTAATTGAGCTTTGATTTCATTGTAGATGCTTATCTGCTTTATCTTGTTATTCTAAATTATCTACTACATCTCATAACAAAATGCCTATCTAGAGAGACAAATAGATTTGCTATATTGGAATTTATATTTAAAGGTCGATCTATTTAACAAGTGAGATGGCAGTCATTATTTTGCTATATCAAAGTTTGTATCGACGAATTTTATTATAATAAAAAGGATAAGATAATGAGTTTACTAGGGAATTTAGTGAGTCAAGTGGCACGCAGTGCAATGGATCCAGAGGATGCACAGCGTAACCCAGTCAATCAAGGTATCAATCCACGTCGTACTGGCGGACTTGGTGATATTTTAGCTAGTGTACTTGGTGGTCAAACGACGAGAGGCGGCTTCGGTGGTAAAGGTATGCTTATCGCTGCACTTATGCCTATGGTACTGAGCTGGATAAAGCGCAATGGTGGATTAAGTGGGGCTTTATCGAAAATTACAGATATGGGTTATGAAAAGCAAGCGCGCTCTTGGTTAAGTAATAATGAGCTCAATGATAATCTTGATCCGAATGATATTAATCGTTTGTTTAATGATAGTGAAATTCAGCAAGTCGCTGCCCATACAGGCGCCAATGAGATAGAGGTTCGCCAAGGGTTGGCTGAATTGTTACCTGAAGTGGTGAATCAGTTGACGCCAAACGGTAATTTAGATAACGAACCAGAAGCCAATGAAGAGATTGATCAAATTATTAGTCAGCTATCAAGCCGTCTAGGGGCGTTAAAATAGTTAGGTTTTTTTTATATCTAAAATATAATAGTGAGCTGTATAGGTTGACATTGATAAGTTATAATTCTCTAAAAACGCTCGTCTAAAGTATCTAATGTATAGTTTAATGCCGCAAAGCAGATATCGATATTAAAGCCGCGATACTGTAAAAAACGTAGCTGCCTTGCTTTATCTTTTTGTTCGACAGGTACGCTATCGCCGTATTTTCTAGTACGCGCGCTCACTGCTAACTTGAGCCAGTCTATACCTTCGACCAAATTATCTGCGCTATCATCAATAAATTCACTAAACTCATCAGACTCGGCGTTTGCCATATCGATAAGCTCATCGATATTATCGGGCGTAGACATCTTTTTGCGATAGAATTCTTGCTTGATACGACCTTTACCGCGTCCTTTTCTAATATTTTCTCGAATCAGCATCAGGGTAGTGCGGTAATCACTTTGATAGCCTTTTTCTTCGAATTCGTCGAGTAAGGCATCAATTTTTTCCGCCTCTTGCTCTTTATCTAACAATTTTTGCTTCAGCTCAGCCTTGCCATACTCTCGACGTGATAAATAATAAAACGCCAACCAACGCAAACGGCTTTCTGCTTTGATGGCATCAACCTCTGCTTGACGCTGCTCAGGCGTGCGCAAATAAGCTTTTAGAGCGGCTGGTAGGTTATCGATTTGGCTGTTTTGGTTGTCTGCCTCACTATCATGAGCAGCTACCGATTCAAATGCTTCTGAGTTTATTAAGCATGAGTCAACGCCAGTCTCATTAATAGAGACACTATCTTTTTCATTGTCATGAACCGCATGTTTAACTTCAGCCAGCATCTCTTTGATACTTTGCGCAGCAGGTGGCTGATAAGCAGGTGCGCTATTAGGCTCAGCGTGGAAAGTAGCAGCTGGATGAAAGCGTTTTTTACGTTTTTTGGATTTGGGCAAAGGATTTAAGGCAGAGAAGGGTGCATTAGTCGAATCTGCCGTAAAAGTAGTATAATTATCTACTAAAAGGTTCTCATCTAAATCATGTTTATTTAAATTCTGAGAGCGCTTACCAGTTTTACTGGTGTTTTTAGGCTTGTCTTTATATGACTGCTTGGTATGCGAATGCTGAGCGATGGTTTTTTGATTGCGATGTGTATGACTCGCTGAATCGGTATCCGACTCAGCGAGTATTTCAGCCAACGTTTTAATTTTCATAAGACATCATATAGTCGGTGAAAAGTAATATCGATACAACAGGTACTACTGGTGCAAATTTTTCTTGCTTGCTGTTCCTACGCAGACAGAGGCTGCAAAAAATTTACACCAGCAATACGGTAGCGACTTTAAAGTATTTCAACTATAGTTGCTGATAACGGTTTGAAAAATAAACCGTTATTGTACAGGTTCAGAGGCTAGTTCTTCATTAGTCTCAGCCACGACCGCTGCTTTGCTATCATCCTTTACGCCAAGCTTTTCAGCACGGATTTTGGCTTCTATCTCTTCAGCAATAGCAGGGTTCTCTTTTAAGAACAGTACAGAATTGGCTTTGCCTTGACCGATTTTTTCATCACCATAGCTGTACCAAGAACCCGCTTTACCAACCGCACCAATCTCAACACCTAAATCAATCACTTCGGCTAAGTGATTGGTACCTTCACCGTAAGTAATCTCAAACTCAGCTTGACGAAATGGTGGTGCCATTTTATTTTTGATGACTTTAACGCGAGTTTGGTTACCGATGATTTCATCACCATTCTTCACCGCACCAATACGGCGAATATCCATACGCACAGAGGCATAGAATTTAAGCGCATTACCACCGGTTGTGGTCTCAGGGCTACCAAACATAACGCCAATTTTCATACGAATTTGGTTAATAAATAACACCATACAGTTTGAGCGCTTGGCGTTACCAGTAATTTTACGTAAGGCTTGGCTCATCAGACGTGCTTGCAGACCCATATGTGAATCGCCCATCTCGCCTTCAATCTCTGCACGTGGTGTCAAAGCGGCAACCGAGTCAATAACGATCATATCGATCGCCCCTGAACGTACCAACATATCAGTAATTTCAAGCGCTTGCTCTCCATTATCAGGCTGTGAGAGTAGTAAATCATCCGTATTGACGCCAAGCTTGCGTGCATATACTGGATCTAGTGCGTGCTCAGCATCGATAAAGGCACAAACACCGCCTTGCTTTTGGCACTCTGCAATCGCCTGTAAGGTCATCGTCGTTTTACCTGAGCTTTCAGGGCCGTAAATTTCAACGATACGACCTTTTGGCAGACCACCAATCCCTAGAGCAATATCTAAACCTAATGAGCCAGTAGAGACCACATCGACATCAAGTGCTGCTGAGTCATCACCCAAATGCATGATGGTATTTTTACCAAATTGCTTTTCGATTTGAGCGAGCGCAGCTTTAAGGGCTTTGGCTTTATTGTCGTCCATACAGGACTCCTTGTGATTAATCATTCATTTATAAGAATAGGTATTGTCGCTATAAAAAACGGCTTGTTAAAGGCTATTAACGATAATATCATCATACATAAGAGTGCTTTTTAAACAAGATTGAGATGGATAGTAATATAAGGTTGGTAGACAGTAATAGCGAACATATCAGGCTACTATACAGTAAAATCAAATAATAATAAAAGCAAAAAAAAGTTCATAATTTTTAAGAAGGCTCATAGTGACTATGGCATCATTCATTCACTTCCTATTTATTTCAAACTCTATATCACTGTTTATTAGATAAGGTAATTATAACAAAATCCAAGGTCAATATTGACCATCATTACACACTAGGCGACAGTCAATGTCGTCTAGTATAAAGGTGAAGTTTGTTTAGAGTGAAATACGTTTAATTTATTATTCGGACCTGAGAATGGTGTTGTTTGTCAATAGGTTCAGGAGTTGTCCACAATAAATAAATATATTTTATTTAGCCAGTGTGAAACATTAGATGGGATAAAATCAATATTAAAAATATTAAAAATAAATTATTTTGCTTTTAAATTACAGTTAACGCATTGATTTTAATAATTTTTTAAATTGTACAAAAAATGAACGATTTTACCTAAGCCTTTAAGCTATCTAGGGAAATGCTTGTCAAGTAGCGACTTATACACAGGGTTATCCACAGCTTATGGGGAGAACTCACCAAGCCCTTATAGTACCAAGGTTTACGCAGATAAGAGATACCCTAGAAA
Source organism: Psychrobacter arcticus 273-4 (assembly GCF_000012305.1). Classification (NCBI taxonomy): domain Bacteria; kingdom Pseudomonadati; phylum Pseudomonadota; class Gammaproteobacteria; order Moraxellales; family Moraxellaceae; genus Psychrobacter; species Psychrobacter arcticus. The sequence continues at coordinate 2,135,300 of NC_007204.1, read as the reverse complement.
CTAAGAATTTTAGCTATTTCTGATTTTGCAAATTTAAATTTAAGGGTTATCGGGTTTTTAATGCCTATGTTTCACATCAAGCTAAATAAATTATTTTTTGATATAAATGCTTTTAATTCTTCAGAGTCGTTACTAGAGCAGGTTCTATGAGTGCTCAAACCTTATAAACTAAGGGCTTGAAATCGCATAGCCATAAAAAAGCAGTTAAAGTGCTTATAAAAATCTATAAGTACTTTAACTGCTATAGGATACGCTATCAAGGTAAAGCGAAAGACATTAGTCCTTTAGGTAGATTAAATCCCAAACCCCATGTCCACGCTCTAGACCGCGGCGCTCAAACTTAGTCATTGGACGAAAGTCAGGGCGGTCAGTGAAGTTGCCAGCACCTGCTTGGTTGCTTAAGCCTGCAAAACCATCCAAAACTTCTACCATCCAAAAGGCATAATGTTCCCAGTCAGTCGCCGTATGGAACCACCCACCTTGTTTTAGGCTACGGGTAACGATTGCCATACGCTCAGCACTGACAAAACGACGTTTGTAGTGGCGCTTTTTTTGCCATGGGTCAGGGAAGTAGAGCTGGATACGGTCGATATGGTTTTCTGGTAACTGTTTTAGCAGTTGAATGGCATCGCCATTGATGATTTTGATATTACTCAAATTTTGAGTACCTGCCATGTAAGCGCATTTACCGATACCCGGCTCATGGACTTCAACACCAACAAAATTGCGACTCGGCTCGGCTGCTGCCATCTCGATGAACGAGTCACCAAGTCCAAAGCCAATCTCCAAGGTTAAAGGCGCATCACTACCGTTTGGTAAGTCAGCAAATAGTGCACGCAAATCGTCAATACCATCAAGGTTGCCATCACCAAAACTGTTATTGACCAAATAATGCGCAAACTCAGGCGCAGTCAATGCCAGCTCGGCATTCTTATTCATGTGTGTACGTCGTTTCATAAAGGTATTAACGATACGAATATGCTTACTGTCGTCAGGCATAGCTTCCTTGTCGATGACCGCATTGGCATCTAAAGATGTTTGATCATCGGTAAGGTGGTTGGCATCGATGCTGCTATTGATATCAGGATGTTGACTCATAGGATTAACAAGGCTTAATAAATGGGTGGTGTGTGCTTATTATAAGTGAAATCTATACGGCTGTGAATGAACAATACTTTTTTAATAATTCTAGCGTGTTAATAAGTTTAATGGTGGAGTTTTTATGTCGTTTCGCTGTCCTATTTGGGGCTGTTAGCGTTATCATATAATCAGGATAGCTAAGTTAAATATTTTCTTAATCGCATGTAAGGCTCATCATCATGTTATTTATTGAGACGGATTCGCCGCCCCCTTTTTATCAAGAAAAACTGAGCCCTGCCAGACGCACGCAGTTGGATAAATGGTTTATCGGCCATCGTAGCCAGCGCTACTATCTGAAACGTTTTGAGCAATTTGATGAGCAAGGCTATCTGTCGCCAAAATGGCATTGGGCAGCATTTTTTGTGACCTTTCCATGGCTGCTCTATCGTAAGCGTTATATGGATGCACTCGTCTACAGCGTGGCAGGATGGTCTTTTATTCAGCTTAATGTCGCGCTGGTCTTGGTAGCGGTTGAATTCTTAGCAATGCCTTATATTGACCATGCTTATCAGATGCTGATACGCGTTGGTATTGCCGCGCTGATTTGGTTGTTTTGGTCTTTTATGGTAGCACGCTGGACGGACGCTTATTACTACCGGATGGCGCGGCGTGAGATTGCCGACGCGATTAATGACTATCCACAAGATGAGCGCTTGCAACAAACGCATTTGCGCCAAGAGGGTGGGGTGAGCTTATTTGGGTTGGGGTGGGGTTTTGCATTTTTTGCCTTTACATTAATGGTAATCAAAGTGCAGTTTTTACCCATTATTGCCAAACCAAAAGAAAATGAGGTACTGTTTGATGCTTATGATACCGTCAAAACCACGCAAAACCATGTGGCGCTAGCGTATCGGCAGACAGGACAATGTCCGCTGGTCCTGCCTGTCGATAGCGGCACTGAACAAGTGCGTATTGAGATCGATCGTAGCGCAGCTGGTGTTGCAGAAACCGATTGCGCAGTGATTGCGACCATTCAAAATGTTAAGTTCCCTATACGCTACCTCAATGCTCAAACACTGGTCTTTTATCATCTGCCAAACAGTGATGATTGGAACTGCATAAGCTCACTCAATAAAAAACAAGCACCGGAAAATTGTAGCCCTAATTAGGTGGCTACAAGGATTAAGAATTCATTCTGACCAGGGTTTTTACAATATAGTCGGTGAAAAGTAATATCGATACAACACCTACTACTGGTGCAAATTTTTCTTGCTTGCTGTGCCTACGCAGACAGAGGCTGCAAAAAATTTACACCAGCAATACGGTAGCGACTTTAAAGTATTTCAACGATAGATACATTAATGTTTAGACTCAGTCGTACTATTATTTTCATCATCGACTGGTATGGCTTGACTTTTTAGCACTTCATAAAAATCGCTCAAGTCCATTTTACGAGCTTTGCCAATATCTTCATCAAATAAGCTTTCAAGCTCTGCCATTGCTGATTGAGCCGATTCAATCATACTGGCCTCATCATCATAAATGGCTTGTTGGCGTTCAATCAAATCATCATCGTAATCACGGAAGGTTTGTACCGTTTCACGTGCTTTTTCTGCTGAGATACCGAGCAGTTGTAACGATTCCCGCGACATATCTAGCGATGACAAATAGGTCTCACGCCAAATGTGACGAACCCCAACCTCACGTAATCGGTAGTAATGCTGACGATCACGTGCCCGTGCCAAGATAATCAAATCTGGATAGTTTTTACGTAAATACTGAGCCGTGGTGATAGAGCGTTCTAAATCATCGATGGCAAGGATAAAGATCCGTGCTTTTTTGATACCTGCTGCACGTAGGATTTCAGGGTTTTTTGGATCACCATAATAGACTTGGTTACCGAATTTACGGACAAAGTCAACGCGGTTTGCTGAGCGTTCAATCGCGGTAAACTCAATATTATGCATACGTAGCACACGACCGATAATCTGACCGACTCGCCCAAAGCCAGCAATAATCACCTGATGCTCGTGGTCTGGAATCGTATCGTATTCGCGACTTGGTTTGCTTTTGGCAAATAATGGCTCGCCGACTTTTTCTAACAATAAGAACGCCAAAGGAGTGAGTGCCATAGAGATGGTGACGATCAGGTTTAGCGTATTGGCAAGTTCAGGTTGTAAGACATTTTGGGCGCTTGCCACACTGAACAAGACAAAAGCAAACTCACCACCTTGGGCCAGTGTCACTCCCAACCTGATACTGGTCGGCCAACGATTACCAAAGAGTTTTGCAATCGCTGTAATTACCCCGAACTTGATAAACATCAATGCCATCGCACAGCCGATGATAAAGATGGGCTTTGCTAATATCAAATTCACATCGGTCAGCATACCGACCGACATAAAAAACAGACCTAAAAGTAGCCCTTTAAAAGGCTCAATACTGGCTTCAAGCTCATGGCGATATTCAGAATCCGCCAACAATACGCCGGTTAAAAATGCACCCAACGCCATTGAAAGACCGATTTGACCCATCAAAATCGACACGCCCATCACGATAAATAGCGCCACTGCCGTTAGTAATTCGGACGCGCCACTTGAGGCGACAAATTTAAAAAATGGACGAACGACATAGCGACTGGCAAAAATAAGCCCAGCAAAAACCGCAAAAACTTTACCAAAATAAATCAAATCATAGCTTTGTTCACGCACCCCTGATAAAAATGGAATGACCGCTAATAAAGGGATAACCGCAATGTCTTGGAATAATAAAATCGTAAAGGCTTCGCGGCCATGAGTGCTCGACAGCTGCTGTTTTTCAGTCAGGATTTGCAGAACAAAGGCAGTGGATGAGAGCGCAAGACCGAAGCCAACGATAAAAGCGGTATCGAGCTGCAAGCCAAAAATCTGATGTAACAGCCCCATCAATAAGACACCAGTCAGACCAACTTGCAAACCGCCAAGGACGAATATTGAGCGCCTGAGTGCCCAGAGCCTTGATGGCTGCAGCTCAAGCCCGATAATGAATAGCAGCATCACCACGCCAAACTCAGAAAAATGCAATAAGCTCTCAGCATCGCCTGCCACGTCCAGCACACTTGGACCCAGTATCAATCCTGTGATGAGATAACCTAAAACCGTCGCAATACCAAAACGTTTACCAAGGGGTACAAAGAGCAGGGCTGCTCCCAAGAAAATTGTCGCTTGTAACATCAAATTTGGTGAGCCGGCGGCGGCAGCGAACATCTGGAATCCTTAGCAATGATAATAAATGGGCAGTACAACAGCAGTATTAAAAATACAAAACAATTTCATAATGATTATTTTTTACGATAAATCTTCCATATGCCATTATCTGCCAGCGGATTGTTATAAGCATCGTTACGGCGCTTACGCGGTGTCTGCCGACTGTCTACGATTTTAAAATCGGGTAGGGCGTGAACGATGAGACCAGTGCGATAAAATCGTATCCGTTCAGGCTCCAGCATCTCACCCTTATTATTTCGGCAAAATACATAAGCACGCAAATCAATAAACTCACGGTGAGCGACCAAACGCGTGTCCTCATCATTATCAAATGCGGCTGTCATACGTGCAATGTCATCAGCACTATAATCGCCGCATTTATCCGTAAGTGCACCGACCGAGCCGAAGCTTTTGGATTCTTTGGCGCGGGTTTTGGTCAGATGTAGGCGCTGCACATGATAGATAAACTGCGGTATCTCAAGGCTGGCAGGCAGTGGCAAATAGTCAGGCGGTAGATTGGCAGCAGGATAAAAAGCCATGGCGCGCTCAAGTAAATTGTGCCAACGTTGCTGATAGGCTTGGACTTCTGCTAAGTTACCTTCATAAATAGGCATGTCACGAATTTGACGTAAAATATCAGGCGGAAACTGCGCCTCTCGAAAGCTAGCAATATCTTCTTGCAGCGTCGATAATAAAACTTTGGCGTGTTTTTTGCCGTCCTTTGAAATCGGGTCATCGATATAGCTTGGGGCGACAAATGGCGCCGAGCGTCTAGACATAGCAGAAGGTCATCCATTAGTGATAAATTGGGCGTTTCAGTTTTTAGTATACAGAATTTATATTAAAAATATGACAGCGAGGCTAAATTTATCATTATTTTTAACATGCAATTACATTGATAAAAATCAGTGTGACATAAATTTATTAAGGGTAAAGGTATTTGATGTATAGTCGGTGAAAAGTAATATCGATACAACAGGTACTACTGGTGCAAATTTTTCTTGCTTGCTGTGCCTACGCAGACAGAGGCTGCAAAAAATTTACACCAGTAGTACTGTAGCGACTTTAAAGTATTTCAACTACCAGCCGACAGGATCGATGTCTAAAGTAAGTTTTAGATACTTAGCGCTTGGCAGTGCAAGCACAGGTTGCCACCACTGGCTGAGTACATGGTGCAATTGTCGTCGATCTTTGGCTAAAAGCAACAGCTGCGAATGATAGCGGCTGTTCTTTTTACTCATGGGTGCATCGATAGGACCAAGAATGGCCAGATTATGTCCATTCGGTAAATTAGCAATGGCATCTTTGAGCACTTGCGTAGTGGCGGCGAGGGTTTTACCTTCACAGCGTATCAGCGCCGCGTGGCTATGCGGCGGCAGTCCCATCATTTTACGCTCTTGCAGTAGTTCGCGAGCAAATGACAAGTAACCATCTTTCACCAATTTTAATAATAACGAATTGTCTGGTTGTAACGTTTGAATCAATACCCGTCCGGCTTTATCACCGCGTCCTGCACGCCCTGCTACTTGAATCATCAGTTGCGCGGTATGCTCTGGCGAGCGAAAGTCTGCGGACAAAAAACCGCGATCAGCATTGGGTAAGCACACGAGCGTGACATTGGGAAAATGATGACCTTTGGCAACCATTTGCGTACCGACCAATATGGCAGGTTTGCCTTCATTGATACGCTGATAGATATTTTCCCAGCTGTCTTTACGCCTTGTGGTATCACGATCGATCTGAATAATGGGATAAAGCGCTTTACTGGTTTGTGGATTAGCAAAGATAGCATGCAAATTTTCGCTTAGCCTTGTTGTTCCCATACCTTTGGTATCTAGGTTTTGGCTCGCGCAATCAGGGCACACAGTAGGAATATAGGCTTGCCAGTCGCAATGATGGCATTTTAAATAAGAGTTGCTTGAATAATTGCTACGCTGGGCTTGGCTATTATAATGAACCGTTAAATGCGCATCACAACGCGGACAATCTGCTTGCCAACCACAAGCCTCGCATAATAAAACAGGCGCATAGCCGCGACGGTTTAAGAAGATTAATACCTGATCGCCAGCCTCTAGCGTTTGCTGTATCGCACCGATTAATACATCCGTCAGTCCAGTATCATAGCGCGCGCCATCATCTTGCGTTTGCTGATGGGTGCTTTGCAGGCGTGCATCAATGAGCTGCATGGGCGCAGGCTTAGCATTGCCAGGACGTGTCAGTAATAGGTACTCTACTAATTTTCCCTCATCGACCAATTTTAGATATTCAAGAGAAGGGGTAGCCGTACCAAGTACGACGGGTATCTTGGCTTGTAGTCCGCGATATAGTGCGACATCAGCGGCATGATAACGTAGTGTATCCTGCTGTTTATAGGAGCCATCATGCGCTTCATCAACGACGATAAGCCCTAAATCTGCAAACGGATATAGTACTGCTGAGCGCGTACCGATGATGATTTGTGCATGACCGGTACGACAATCTTGCCATCCTTGTAGGCGGTGGGTGTTATTGATACCTGAATGTAGCAAGACGATATGCGCAGCAAAGCGACTGGCAAAACGTGCGCGCGTCTGCGGTGTTAGTCCAATCTCAGGCACTAAAATTAAAACTTGCTTGCCAGCCTCTAATACTGCCTGCATAGCTTGTAGATAGACTTCAGTCTTGCCACTACCCGTAATACCATTTAATAAAAAGCCTGTGTAGCGTTTGGCTTCATGCGCAGCAACAATCGCTGTAACAGCAATCTGTTGTTCATCATTGAGATCAAGCGGCATTTTTGCCAATTTGACAGGAGCGGCTGCTTGTTTTGGTTGAATATAGCGCTCAATAAGACCTTTGTCTTCCAGCGTTTTTAGAAAAGATCGCTCCATACCTTCTAATAATAGTACATCTTCACTAGCGCCACGCTCGCCATATAGCTTTAGCATATCAAACTGCTGCTTTTGTTTTTTGGCGTTGGCACGAAAATCATCGTCAGTGATATGCGGTAAAATTCGCCAATGAGTAATGAGTAAATCTAGCGGTCTACCTTGACGAACCAACGTGGGCAAGATGACTGCCAATACCTCACCAAGCGGATAATGATAATAACGAGCAAGCCAATAGGCGAGTTTCAACATGCTGTCATCTAAAATCGGCTCAGCATCTAAGCACTTATTAAGGGGTTTAAGCTTATGAAGTGGTACGCTGCTGTCCGCTTGAGCAATATGAGTAACTACGATACCAATTAAGGTCTGACGACCAAATGATACTTCAACACGACTGCCAATTTGCGGTATTTGTGTTGAAGTAGTATTTGGCAAAGCACTCATATCTGCCGGTAGGCTATAGTCAAACACCCGATAAAGGGGCACGGGCAGAGCAACTTGTACCAACATAAAAAGGCTTCGCAATATGATTAGGTTAATGTGAAATGAGAATAAAGAGGCAAAGACGAATAAGCTTAGCATGAGGCTAAGCTTATGGTGATTCAATATATAATATTATTATTCAAGCACTCTTGAATATCAAACTTATTCAATATATAGAATAGACTCAATCTCGACCACACCACCTTTAGGCAATGCCGCTACTTGAACGGCTGCGCGGGCAGGGTAAGGTTCAGTCAAATTAGCCATGAATACTTCGTTTAACGCTGCAAAATCATTTAAATCAGTTAACGATACATTGAATTTCACCACATCGTTTAAGCTGCCACCAGCTGCTTCACAGATAGCTTTGATGTTTTTAAATACTTGTTTTGCTTGTGCATCAAAACCCTCTTTTAGTTCCATGGTTGTAGGGTCAAAACCTAACTGACCTGAAATATAAACAGTATTGCCAACTTTTACCGCTTGCGAGTAAGTGCCAACGGCTGCAGGTGCTTTATCAGTTTGAATGGTTTGACGGGTCATAATATATCCTTATCATATTTTTATGATGTTTGATGTGCTAAAGCTATTTTCTAAAAAATTAATAGAAGTGTTTAGCACGATTGAAAATTTTCTAAATCTCGAAATGATATATGCTTTAAGAGGCATAGATTTTAACAATTAGTATTATAAAAGTATTTACAGCTGATATAAACGCATGATATTGGGGAAACCAAGTAACGAGCGTAGTTCACGAATACCTTGGGCTAAGTGATTGCGGCTACGAACCACAATATGAATGATGGTATCGCTGCCACGTACGTCGACCTTTTCAACCCCTATATTTAACTGCCGTAGATTATAAATAACTTTACTGATTTGCTCATCGCTCATTGCTATAGACAGTTTTAAATAAGCAGGAAAACGAATTTTATTACCGTGATCTTCTGAGTCACTTTGCTTGATCGCTTTATCATTGTGCCAACGTAATTGGATGACTTGATAGGGATTGTCTTTACGAATATCGTCTAGTGAAAAGCACTTATGTCGATGCACGACCAGACCATGACGGGATAAATGTCCAACGATAGGATCACCATAAATCGGGTGACAACAATTGGCAAAATCAAGCTCAACGCCCGAAGCATTGACAATCAGCTGCTGCGGTTGGGTCATATCATCGATACGTTCTTGCGATTGGATATCACAGACTTCATCGCTAAACAAACGCGTCACCACGAGTTGCGGCAATAGCGTACCAGAGCTTATTTGCTCAAATAGCGCTGATTTCTCAGTCAGTCCACGCCATTCCGTTAGATTCTTCCAGTCACTATCGGTTAGGTCATCCAAGCTTTTTTGATAAGTTTTTAGCGCGCGATCTAGTGCTTGTCTACCATGGTGCTGCTTATCAGCCACAGATAAGTCTTTGAACCACCGCAAAATCTCTACACGGGCTTTATTAGTAACCACAAACCCAAGCCATTCTGCTTTTGGCTCAGAATGGCTATTAACCTCGATTTCTACCAACTGTCCATTTTTGACTACAGTCCCAAGCTTGGCAGGCTTTTTATCGATATTAGCACCAACAGCGACATTGCCAACCATCGGACCAACGGCATAAGCAAAGTCTAGCGCAGTCGCTCCTTGTGGTAACTCATAAGCACGACCTTGCGGGCTGTAACAGATAATTTTGCTGGAATGCAGATAGTCCATCAGCTCGTTAATGGTCGAAACCGCGGTGGCAAAGTCAGGGTTGCCCTCGCTTAAACAGTCCTCATCGACCAAATCTTTCATATTGCGCAATGACGCCTGAATGACTGATTGACTGACATCAGAGGCATGCTCTGCACCGATGACCCCAAGCCTTGCCGCACTTTGCATCTGCTTAGTCAAAATCGTCACTTTGACAAAATCATTGTCGCGCTCATAGATAAGGGTAAGCGATTGATTGCCGCCAGGCAAGGGTCTGCGAATATTATCCGCGATATGACTGTCAGCAATTTGATATTTTTTAATGAGATAGTAGGCAAGTTTGTCGCAAGCTTCGATATTATCCAGCACAATCTCAAACGCATAATGGCGTAGTAGCGCATTAATCTCGCCGCGATTACGGAAAAATTGCCGAAAGATGACAACACGATTGTCTAAGACTTTAACCATGCCATCAAGATCTAGATTATTTAGAACAATACTTAAGTAGCGATGAATGGCTTCTCTCTGAAAATTGCGCCCGAGCCCATGTTGTAGCAGTTTATCAGAGATCTTGTTATACATTTCAGAATCAAGGTTGCGATAACAAAGCACCTCAATATAATCAGCGATGTCGTTAAGACCCATGAGCCGTGCAAAGGGCACATAAAAGTCTAATGTCTCTTGCGCGGTAGCACGTTGTTTTTCAGGACGTACTGCATCTAGTGTTGACATATTGTGCAAGCGGTCAGCCAGCTTGATAATCAATACCCGCGGATCGGCGAGGGTAGCCGTCAAGATTTTGTGAAAGGTCGCTGCTTTATTTTCTTGTTTATTATGCGTGGATGATTTTAATTTGGTGACACCATCGACCAGTCTAGAAACCACTTTGCCATAACGCGTCTCAATCTGCTCGTCGCTTACTTCCGTATCTTCAACCGTATCATGCAAAATTGCAGCAATAATGGTATCTCGATCCAAGCGAAAGCCTGCCAGTATCTCAGCGACAGCAATCGGATGCGTGATATAAGGCTCCCCTGACTTGCGCTTGTCTTTAATATGCGCAACATCACCGAACTCACAGGCATCAACAATATCACGGCGTTCAGCGCCCGTGAGATAACCTACTGAACGCAGCAGGTTATATTGAGCATCATCAACTAATGGATGACTGAGTTTGGGCAAGTTTTGAATCATAAAGTCACGATCCTATGTTCTTTTACCTGCTTGAATGATGGTTTAGCAAGGTAAAGAATGGCTGAATAAGTGCTGAGCTATTAATAAAGAACTTAAGAATACAGCTGAAAAATGGGTAGACTAACCTCTAATTAATCGTAAATCGCTGCCAATGTCAACCGCTAAGCAAGTAGATAATGTAAAAAATGGAGAATTCTTACTTAAGGGTAGGTTTTAAGTGCCAAACGGTTACTAAAACAGCAAAGGCATTATCATTACAACCAAAAAACCACAGCCTATGCTGTGGTCTCTATCGTCAGTCAATACTCGTATGCTTGCTAAATTTATACTTTTTACGGTAATTTATTAGAAGCTGTGATCGCCTGACAGTGCTAAATCTAACGAGCTCGTAGCAAAGTTATGCTCTGGCTGATTTAAAATGTCACGGGTAATTTTACCAGCAGCGATTTCACGTAATGCCAATACGGTTGGCTTGTCGTTATCAACATCAACCAACGGCTCAGCGATGCCTTTAGCCAACTGACGTGCGCGCTTGCTTGCGACCAAAACCAACTCAAAGCGATTATCAACATTATCCAAACAATCTTCAATCGTCACTCGTGCCATAAATAGCTACCTCGGTTGTTTTTACTAGTTGCGGACATGGCGCGCTACTCAATAAAAATAATATCAAAAATATAAAGGGGGATAGCCAGACATTATAGCATTTTTTGCCTCTACGCGTAATTGCTTTTTGCTTGTCTGCTGATAACTATTTCCCGGATGAGGCATTAATGCCTATCAACGCTTCATTTACTTGTCTACTATGTTGCTAAGTAGGTTAGTAATCGTGCGCTGATAACGCTGCTGTTGGCGCTTTAGTGTCTGTCTATCAGCAACAATAATCGCTTTAAGCTCAGTTAAAGCAACCTCAAAATTATCGTTAATAATGACATAGTCAAAATTGATGTACTGTGCCATCTCATTGACAGCACCAGCCAAACGCTGCTCTATTACCTCCATACTATCTTGCCCACGCGTCGATAAGCGCTGACGTAAAGTGGCGATGCTTGGCGGTAAAATAAAAATCATAATGGCATCAGTAAAGATTTTTTTGACTTGCAGCGCGCCTTGCCAATCAATCTCCAAAATAACATCGACGCCGGCGTCTAGTTGCGCGCGTACGCTTTGCTCTGAAGTGCCGTAATAATTTCCAAACACTTCGGCATGTTCTAAAAATTGACTTTCGCTGATGGCTGTTACAAAATTATCGACGTCAGTAAAATGATAATGATGACCGTCAATCTCGCCTGGGCGCGGATCGCGGGTGGTGTGTGAGACACTGACCGTCAAGTCATTGGTGGTGGCAAGTAGCTGCTTAACCAGGGAGGTCTTGCCTGTACCGGAAGCGGCAGTGATAATAAATAATGAACCTGTCATACAGTGTGTCCTAGTGAAGTGTGTCCTAGTGAAGTGTGTCTTGATAAATAACTAAAGAGTGTTCGAATCAATATAAAAGGCTGGTAAAAATAAAAAACACCATCATGTATGGTGGTAAAAATATTAATCGATGCCTCATTATAAACTGCTTTAAAAGCAAATTATGCTAAAGTAGGCTATTGATTTAATCTCAACTTTTTCATCAAAGCCTTTGAACCCAAAATTTAAATATAAAGTTTGGGTGCTGTGGTTTTAACACTGTAATTTGGAATCTGTCGCTTTACACTTAAGCTTTCATATAAATTATCTAATGATAGGCCTTCTTATGCAAATTTATCTTGCCAATCCACGTGGGTTTTGTGCTGGTGTGGATCGCGCGATTGCGATTGTCAACGAAGCACTGTTACGTTTTGAGCCACCCATCTATGTCCGTCATGAAGTGGTACACAACAAGTTCGTGGTCTCCGATTTAGCCAATCGTGGCGCTGTGTTTGTCGAAGAATTGCATGAAGTACCAGACGGCTCTATTGTTATTTTTTCAGCTCACGGGGTTTCAAAAGCTGTCGAAGATGAAGCAGAGCGTCGTGATTTGACGGTATTTGATGCCACTTGTCCTTTAGTCACCAAAGTACATATCGAAGTCGCTAAATTTGCGCAGGATGGTATGGATGCGGTATTGATTGGACATGCGGGACATCCTGAAGTAGAAGGCACTATGGGACGCTTTAACCATCGTCATGGCGGACGGATTCATCTGGTCGAAAACGAGAGCGACGTTGAAGCCTTGAGCGTACAAGATGCCGAGCGTTTGGCATTTGTGACTCAAACGACCTTATCGATGGATGATACTGCTCGTGTTATCGATGCGCTGAGAGAAAAGTTCCCGCATATTCAAGGCCCGCGTAAAGACGATATCTGTTATGCCACCCAAAATCGTCAGGATGCGGTGAAGCATTTAGCCAGTCGCTGTGAGGTGGTCTTGGTCGTTGGTTCACCAAACTCATCAAACTCAAATCGTTTGCGGGAATTGGCAGAGCGTATGAATTGCCGCGCTTATTTGATTGATAATGCCACTGAAATGGATATCAATTGGTTCGATGGTATACAAAGCGTGGGTGTGACTGCTGGTGCTTCAGCGCCTGAGGTATTGATTCAAGAGGTACTACAGCAGCTGCAAGATTGGGGTGGTGATTTGCCAAGTGAGCTGTCGGGTATTGAAGAAAATGTCACTTTTAGCTTACCAAAGGCCTTACGAATTCCAATGACGCAAGTGGGTAAATAAAATAAGCGAGCTTTGTATATAGCGCCAGATAGGTAACGTAACATGAAAAAGCAGAAAAAAAGATTTGTCTTGGCAGAAGCCAGTCTTGATGAGATTAACAAGCAATTAAAAATCAATACATTTGCGATTGTCATCCTGATAGGGATGCTGATGTTAAATGCAACCCAGTTTATGAGAGACTATAGTCTGCTATATGGCGCGCTTATTGCCATTATGGTTTTTTTGCTATTTATAATGGCTAAAAGCCGCACGCTGCTGACGGTGCGAAAACAATCCCTTATACAATAAATAAAGACAGCTTACTTCATATATAAAGACAATCTATCATCAGTACCATGTCAGTACCATGTCGTTTTTAAACTTGATTCACTATGTTGAATTTACTGTATAACTTACTCTCAAAATCTTGAATGATCGTAGATGAGAGGACTGCATAAATATTAAGGACATTCATGTCAGCTTATTACACCTTTATAAAACGTGAGCAGCAAGCAGATGGCAGCAGTGTTGCTTATTATCAGCCAACCAAGCACGCACAAGGCGCTTGGAATGCGCATGAGCAACATATGGCGCCAGCAACTGGCTTACTCACTGCTGAGTTACAAAGTTTTGTACCACAAGAAAATATGCGCATTGCTCGTATCAGCTTAGATATTTTAGGACTGATACCGCTCGCTGATTTTACCGTGACCACGCGATGTATTCGTCCGGGTAGAACCATTGAGCTTATCGAAGCGGTGATGAGTAGTCGTGGTCGTGATGCAATCATTGCGCGTGCATGGCGCCTCATTACTCAAGATACCAGCGTCATTGCAGGGCTTGAGGATCAAAAATCTAAGCATAAACCTGAAGAGTTACCCGCTTGGGATGGTATGAAAGGCTGGCCCGGCGGTTTTATCGAAAGTGTACGTTTGGTGGCTGAACCGGATCGTCGTCCTGGTAAAGGTATGGTATGGATGACCAATGATATCGACATGGTAGAAGGTATGCCTACGCATGACATGGTGCATTTGTTGGGCATGGCTGATACCGCCAATGGGGTTGTACCAAGGCTTGGACTAGGTATGGCAAAATTGGAATGGATGTTTCCGAATACTGATTTGCAAATTCATATGCACCGAGCGCCGCAAGGTCGCTGGCTTGGCATTGAAGCGGTGCAGCAGTACGGTGCTGATGGTATAGGGATTAGCAGTGCAATACTCCATGATACGCAAGGAGCTTTTGGTCGCAGTGAGCAAATCTTGACCATTCGTCCGATGCCGCGCTAATGTAAAGATGTATTTAGTCGGTAGATCTTGTCGGAAGTTGCCCTATGAATTAAAGCCATTTGGATGAGTCAACTAATATAAGTATAGTCGGTGCAAAGTAATATCGATACAACACGTACTACTGGTGCAAATTTTTCTTGCTTGCTGTGCCTACGCAGACAGAGGCTGCAAAAAATTTACACCAGTAGTACTGTAGCGACTTTAAAGTATTTCAACTATAGTTCTGAAAAACAATGACACCGCCTTAGAAAACTAGGGCGGTGTTTTTTATTGAATTAAGTTTTTACGCTTGAAATTTTCTTCCGCGCCCCTATTAGTATAAACAGCTTAGCAGTGTTCAAAAATTAGCTCTCTCATATACATTTGAGTAAGTTTCGTTTGATTACCGTTATCTTATAATAAGTTTTTAACATAAATGGAAGGAGTTTTTTATGAGTGAACAGAACCCAACTGATAGCAAAAACCCAGAATTAAAAAAACATACCTTTGAGGCAGAAGTAGCCCAATTATTACATTTGGTGACTCACTCGCTATATTCTAATTCCGATATTTTCGTACGTGAGCTGGTCTCAAATGCTTCTGATGCCTGTGATAAATTGCGCTTTGAAGCCACCAATGATGACAGCTTGTATGAAGATGACGGCGAGCTGCGCATTCGTATTGCGGTCGATGAAGATGCTAAAACCATTACCTTTACCGATAATGGTATTGGTATGAATGAAGCTGATGCGATTGAAAATTTAGGTACGATTGCTAAATCTGGCACCAAAGCCTTTTTGGATAAATTATCCGACTCGCAAAAACAAGACGGTCAGCTGATTGGTCAATTTGGGGTTGGTTTTTATTCCGGCTTTATCGTCGCTGACACCATCAGCGTTGAAACTCGCAAAGCCGGTGATGCCGCAGAAAATGGTGTGCGCTGGGTATCTGATGGCACGGGCAGCTTTACTGTTGAAAACATTAGTAAAACAGAGCGCGGTAGCAGTATCACCTTGCATTTAAAAGAGCAATACTCTGAAGGTGAAGACGGTTATCTTGACCGTAGCAAAATCAAGCGTTTGGTGAATAAATACTCTGACCATATCAGTCTGCCAATTCAGATGCGTAAAGAGATTTGGCAAGAAGATGAGGTTGAAGAGGGTGATGACACACCAGCTAATGGTCAAATGGTATTGACCGACGAGTGGGAAACCATTAATAAAGCCAGTGCCTTATGGACACGTACAGCATCTGACGTTGAAGATGATGAATATGTCGATTTTTATAAAAATATCACCTATGACATGGACGCACCGCTGACGTGGACGCACAACCGTGTCGAAGGTCGCGTGCAGTATACACAACTATTATATATCCCAAAAAAAGCGCCAGTCGATTTATACACGCGTGAGCAGCAGCACGGCCTAAAGCTCTATGTGAAGCGTGTCTTTATCATGGACGACGCTGAGCAACTACTGCCGATGTATCTGCGTTTTGTCAAAGGCGTGATTGATTCAGCAGATTTACCACTCAATGTCAGCCGTGAAATCTTACAAGAATCACGTGACGTCAAATCTATCCGTGATGGTAATGCTCGTCGTATTTTGACCTTGCTAGCAAGCCTTGCCAATAGCGAAGATGCTGATAAGCAAGAAAAATTTGCGCAGTTTTATGCTGAATTTGGTGATGTCATCAAAGAAGGCGTTGGCGAAGATATGGGCAATCAAGAGCGTATTGCCAAATTGCTTCGTTATGCGACTAGTACCCAAGATGGTGAGATGACCAGCTTTGAAGACTATAAAGCTCGCATGAAAGACGGTCAAAAAGCCATTTATTATCTAACGGCTGACAATCTAGCGGCGGCAAAAAACAGCCCACAACTCGAGCTGTTTAAGAAAAAAGGCATTGAAGTTATTTTGATGACCAGTCGCGTTGACGAATGGGCAATGAACTTCTTAACTTCATTTGATGAGACACCACTGCAAAATATCGCTAAAGGTGCGGTAGATTTAGGCGACTTGCAGGATGAAGCCGAAAAAGCTGAGGCTGAAAAGGCGCAAGAAACCATGAAACCAGTCGTTGATAAGCTCAAAGCGGCATTAGGCGATCGTGCCAAAGACGTTAAAGTATCGACGCGTTTGGTCGATAGTCCTGCTTGCTTGGTCGTTGGTGAAGGTGAGCTATCGCCACAGATGATCCAAATGCTTAAGCAAATGGGACAGGATGTACCAGAGAGCAAGCCGACGCTTGAGGTAAACCCTGATCATCCACTCATTAAAAAGCTTGAGAGTAGTGAGCAGTCTGCCGAAGATTTTGATAAATTGGCGCAAGTAATTTTCGACCAAGCATTGCTTGCTGATGGTGGTCAATTAGAAGATCCAGCCGCTTATCTCAGACGTGTTAATGAGTTATTGATGAAATAATGTTTAGTATTCGATAAAAAAGGAGGTCTTAAGTTCAAGACCTCCTTTTTTAATGGGGTTTTTAAGCGAATTTTACAATTCAGCCTTATGCTCTTGACCGACAATCCGTTACAATCGCGATAAATTAGCGAGCTAAACTATTAAGTTATACTGTTTGCTTGTTAAAATCATTTTATCGTCAGTTTACTCTAAAAATAGAATTCTATTTGCCTTACAAATATACATATCTTTACTTCGATATACGGCACTGATTTCAACAAATTTAGTATGAATTTACGTTATTTCTCTCGACTGGCTAGAGGTCTAAGTCTTTGTCACTTGCGTCGTTAAAAACCGTCTCGCTTCAGCGCTTTTCGCTCAATTTCGCTGCCAATATTATTGCAACTTTGTGGATGCTAGTGGGGTCTACGCGGGCATTCTCTTGGGTCAAACCTACCTTTGTTCAATTTGCAGTTTTTGCGTTATTGGCTTTGGGTAGTAACGTCCTATTTTCTTGGCTAGCCGCTCCAGACGGCAGTATTTTCAATGAGCAAGGATTGGTCAGTTATCTAATCTGGCCAATGATTATTTTACTCGGTGGCATCATTTTGGCACGGCGCGCTGGCAATCAAGCACTGGTTTTTGTGCCTGTGGTACTGTGGCTGGTTGCTGATACTTTATCTGCATTACTGCAAAGTTTAGTACAGTTTTTAGGCAGCTATAGCTGGCTGCCTGATTGGAGCTATTCGTTTTTACCGACGCTATTTTTGGTGCTGTTTTTATGGCAGACCTTGGCATTATTATGGATATTTTCTCGTCGCCTGCGCATACCATGGTGGGAGCGGATTATCGTCATCATCGGTGCTGTGGCACTGCTGACGATTTGGCAGCGTAACGTCGCTGACCAGCCCATATTTAAGCAGATACCGGTAGAGCCTGTATTGGAAGACGCTGCATTATATGAGCAGCCGCGTTTACTGCAAGAGGCGCTGGCTCGTATAGACCCTAGTATACCGGGTAAAAGTGATTGGTACTTTATGGGTGTGGCGGGATTCTCTGATCAAAACGTTTTTCGCTCTGAGATTAATAAAGTACGTGAGCTGTTTGATGTGCGTTTTGGTACCAGCGGGCATTCATTGGCACTGATTAATAATAACTATACTTGGTTAGATGAGCCGATTGCCACCAAAACCAGTATTTTGCGCGGTTTAAAAAGAATTGGTCAGCAGATGAATGCTGATGAAGACGTACTGTTTATGACGCTATCCTCGCATGGCGATCAGGACTTTATCCATTTATCCAACCCGCCACTTGCGATGGATAATTTGGATGCGACATGGCTGCGAGAGGCTTTGGACGCGTCAGGTATTCGCTGGCGGGTCATTGTGGTATCGGCGTGTTATTCAGGCTCGTTTATTGATGAATTGGCGTCTCCCACTACAGTGGTGATTACCGCTTCGGCAACGGACAAGATGTCATTTGGCTGTACCAATAGCGCTGAGATGACCTATTTTGGTCAGGCGTTTTTTGCTGAAAGTTTACGGGAAAATACCAGTTTTTCTGCCGCCTTTAAAGACGCCGCTTATCGAGTAAAAGAGCGTGAGCTCTCTATGGGTTTTGAGCCATCAGAGCCGCAAATGGTGATCGGTAGTTTGATGGAAACGGCATTGCCAGCATTTGAGCAAGTGTTATTTGATAAAACACGACCGCCGCTTGCTAGCATTACAGATAATTCGAATGCGACAACGACTATCAATATTTCACCGGATACGGGCGCAGACACCGTTGTAAATGATAAAAACACGACGAACTGATTTTTATCCCATTTTTAATGTGACGTTTTTTTAAATAAGCATCTGTTTTAAACTATTATTATTTTATCTTAGCTAAAAAGGATACTGCTCATGAACAATTCTTATAAACACAGTCTCTCAGCCAGTACACAGCTCACGAAAAAAAGTGTCAATCGCTGTTTTGATGGTGAGCAGCATTATTACAGCCATCAATCAACGTCTACTAAGACACCGATGACCTTTAGTATTTATTTGCCTGATGAAGCACTAGCAGGGCAGCGTTGTCCAGCGATTTTATACTTATCAGGTCTCACCTGTAATGCTGATAATGTCACGCACAAAGCGCATTTTCAACAAAAATGTAGCGAGCTTGGCATGATATTTATCGCGCCGGATACCTCTCCTAGAAGTAGTGAAGGTAATGACGTAGCAAACGATGAACGCTATTTTGTTGGTCAAGGCGCAAGCTACTATGTCGATGCGACGCAAGCACCTTGGGCTGAGCACTTTAATATGCAAAGCTATATTGTCGAGGAGCTATATGACTTATTACGTTCAGAGTTCCCGATTCATAGTATTGGTATCACTGGTCACTCGATGGGTGGTCACGGCGCCTTGTTATTGGGCTTTAAATTCCCAGGTAAGTTTGTGAGTGTTTCAGCTTTATCACCTGTGTGCGCCGCTAGTGAATCAGCATGGGGTCAAGCGGCTTATACAGAGTATTTCGGCGATGATAAAGCCTTATGGTCGCAAGCAGATGCGTCGCAAGTCATTGAACAAGTTGGTCAGCAGTACTCAAGCATCTTGGTTGATCAAGGTGCTGCTGATGAGTTTTTAGCCGATGGTCAATTGCAAACGTCAAAATTACAACAAGCGTGTGCAAATGCTAAGCAGCCATTAACGTTACGATATCAAGCGGGTCACGATCATAGCTATTACTTTATCCAAACCGTGATTAATGAGCATATTGAACATCACTGGCGCATGGCACAGCTCAGCTAAAATTTAGTCTCATATTGTTTATTCGTTATAGCGTTTCAGGTTTAAAGGGTCATATCTATGGCAAGTTATCAAGATTTAAGTACCGTTACTGCCGATGCTCCATCATCAGATGTTAATGCTGTTGCTGCTACATCTACGCTTGCCACCATGCAAGCGGATATGGATACCGCTTTAAAAAATAAACAGCGAGACCATATCAATACTAGTGCAAGCTTAAATGATCCCCAAACTCATGCAGTAAAATCAAGGCCAGTTAGCGCAGCATCTAGCAATGATACGGCTACTCATGCCCTAGATGAGTCGCAAGTGTCGCGGGTGATAGAAATGGCGTGGGAAGATAGGACACCATTTGAGGCGATAGAGCATAGCTATGGTCTCAATGAGTCCGGTGTCATTACACTTATGCGTCAGGCGTTAAAACCGTCCTCTTTTCGCCTATGGCGTCAACGTGTGAGCAATCGCGCTACCAAACATGAAGCGATGCGAGGTTTTACGGTAGGTCGTGCTTATTGCAAAACCCAATATAAACCTCGCTAGTTGGCTGCATGTATCTGTATCTGCTGAGTGCAGCTATAATATTGATAGGCAGTACCCATCATAGATCCTGTTTATCCGTTATAATAGACATACGTATTATTCGTGCTATGTATACCTCTATATATCTATCTATACATCTATTAAATCCTTAGTCAAATACCCATTAGGTAGCTCAATTATGATCAGTCCCTCTAAGCCGTATCTAATCGCCCCTTCTATATTATCTGCTGACTTTGCCAAATTAGGCGAAGAGGTAGAACGTGTATTGGCGTCTGGTGCTGATGTCATCCATTTTGATGTGATGGACAACCATTATGTGCCTAATTTGACATTTGGTAGCATGATTTGTAAGGCGCTGCGTGATTATGGCATTGAGGCACCAATAGATGTGCATTTGATGGTCAGCCCTGTTGATAGCATGATTGAGCAGTTTTTGGAGGCCGGTGCCAGTATTATCACCTTTCATCCAGAAGCAAGCTCGCATATCGATCGCTCTTTGCAGTTGATTAAAGATGGCGGCGCTGAGTGTGGTTTGGTATTGAATCCAGCGACCCCATTACATTATTTAGACTATGTCATGGATAAAGTGGATCAAATCCTACTGATGAGCGTCAATCCGGGCTACGGTGGTCAGTCATTTATTGAAGGTACTCTGGAAAAGGTGCGCCAAGTTCGTCAGCGTATCATTACTAGTGGACGTGAAATCAGGTTAGAGGTCGATGGTGGTATTAAAGCCAGTAATATCCGCGCCATTGCTGAAGCAGGTGCTGATATGTTCGTCGCCGGTTCAGCGATATTTAATCAAGAAGATTACAAAGCAGCAATCGATGCCATGCGTACAGAGCTTGCCTTGGCAAATAGAGAATAACGCCCCATATAGTAAGTTATATACTATTAAAGTTACATACTATTGAGAGCTGCTGTATGACTGATTATATTAAGCGACACCTCAGCTAAAAGTGAGATATGAATATGCAAAACGCAAAATATCAAAATCAAGCTTCGCAACCACGTAGCCTAGTGCCAAAAGGTATCACCATTGGCTTAGCTGTATTCGCCCTTGTTCTAAGTCTAGCAGGTTATGGCTTTCGTTTAATGGTGGGTGATGACACAGAAGAGGTATTGCGCCACGCTGCGGTGATAGTACCAATATTTATGCTTGGTATTCCTTTTTTGTTTTGGGTCGGTTCACGCCTATTTAACAAGGTTAAAGGCATGCATATAGAAAGCTGGAACGCCATTAGTTTGGGATATTTAACCTCTTGTATATCGATGCTGTGGTTAATGGGTACGTATAGTTAATATGACCGATAATAGCGCTAAACTATTATTAGTTTCTTAGCCGTCAGTATTTTCTGGTTTAAAATTTTCTACCTACTAGATTTTAATTGTCACTTTTTGCTCATTAATAAGTCCCGCTTTATCGCGCGACTGGACACTCGCTTGTATGTCAACATCACCAAAAATTACCGATATCATTTTTCCAAAAGACTTACCAAATGGTTTATTTATCGCCCTGATTATCGCCTGTCTGCTGCTAGGGCTGTCTTCACTGCGTCATGGTACGGATTTGCAAGGCTGGCTACACGTCTTTGAAAATTGGCTGCTGATGTTATTGATACTGCCAACCGCGACTGCGACAGTAGCATTACCGTTCAAATATCGTGATCCGACATTAGAGTTAAAGCTGATGTATTACCTTGGCATGTTTGTTGCTTTCTTATTTACCCTAGCAAAATTGCGCTACTGGCGTTAACGAATATCAATTTTCTATAAAACTAAGACCATCGAACGTAGGGTGTGCAAAAGACTTATATGACAGCCCTTGAATTATAGCGCCAAAGCGTCCATTGTATGAATAAGATAGTTTTGCCCGCATGACTGTAAGATTGTGGCTTTATAAGAGTAAGGCAGCGCGTTTTTTACAGGTATAAACGGGATAATAAGGATACAATTAATGCCATACGATATCGATAATGAGATTGAAGTAGATAATGACAGTACCGATCAGTTTGCAGGGTTTGCAAAAGAGACGACCCTTGAGCTGGTTGAAGCAGAGGGTGGTAAATTGCTCTTACGTGATGCTGAACAAGATGACGCACCGCTGATGACCATAGATTTTTCTGATAAGTTAAAAGAGATACTTGGCAGTGATACCCAAGCGATGGGTCAGCATATGATTCATGCAGCGATTCAAGTCATCATGCAGAAGCAGATGAGCCAGTGGCATGCTCATGTCTATGATAAAGAACCAACACACTATAGTTGAAATACTTTAAAGTCGCTACCGTATTGCTGGTGTAAATTTTTTGCAGCCTCTGTCTGCGTAGGCACAGCAAGCAAGAAAAATTTGCACCAGTAGTACGTGTTGTATCGATATTACTTTTCACCGACTATAAATAACAAACAGTCAACATATCGACAATAAAAAAGGGTTTATCAAATCGATAAACCCTTTTTTTTGTTCAAATAAAACCATTTATAAAAATGGGAATTATTTGATTTTTGCTTCTTTAAAGATCACATGCTGGCGTACTTTTGGATCAAATTTTTTGATTTCCATTTTGCCAGGCATAGTGCGCTTGTTTTTGGTAGTGGTATAGTAATACCCAGTACCAGCAGTTGATACTAATTTAATTTTATCTCTCATGATAGCTTTCCTGTAAATGAGCGGTCTTCAATCGATAGGTACGGATCTAAAGGATTAAGTTGCTGTAGATAATAGCCAGCCATAAATATATGAGCTAGTAAATCTTCAACATGACAGCAGCCTAAATAGCGACATTCATCGATAGATTAGGCTGCCAATGTTTACTTAAACTTTTTGACCTTGTGCGCGTAGATCTACTAGCACTTTATCGATACCCAGTTTGTCAATGATGCGCATACCTTTGGTAGACACACGTAGACGTACAAAACGATTTTCAGACTCTACCCAAAAACGATGGTTGTGAAGGTTTGGTAGAAAGCGACGACGGGTTTTGTTGTTTGCGTGCGAAACATTATTACCCACCATAGGGCGCTTTCCAGTCACTTGGCAAACTCTAGACATGGCGAACTCCTAATCTATGAGGTATGAGTTTTTCTCATACCAGTCTGGGCAAGTTGCACGTATTTGCGGCATGGACACAGCAAGCGGCAGCTTTGCACCAAACAAAACTATATGAAGGTTGAGCTGATTTACTGTCATCTAAAGGCAAATAACAGGCAAACCAATTCAGAAAATTTTAAAGCCGACATTTATACCATAAAAGTAATGAATACTCAAATATTTTTGTGATAGTTGTTGGTTTAAAGGGTGGCTATTATACCCTGAAATGAGCGCCCTATGTTATTGATTATTTAATAATAAGGATTCACTTTTTAGTGGTAAGTTATAAAAAGAGTCAGTAAAGTCTCAATCATATATTTAATACAATCTGTTAATCCTACTGGCGTTATTGTAAATCTATATATCATTATCAATCTATTATGATTCTAGGTAATGATTTTGTCTATTTACTTAAATAAATGATTACCGCTGCGGAGTCCAAACATGTCATGTAGTTACAAGTTACGGCTATCTATAATGATTTAACAGTAATTACATCTGATTATTATTTTTCGCTAAAATCTATAGATGTGATATGGTTTAATCCAAATAAAACCGATACAATATTGACAACCATCTTAATTAATGAAATAAACAATGACCTATTCAATAGACTATCGCAAACAGGTACTGTCTAGTATTAATAACGGCATGACAGTGAGAGAAGCGGCTGCTTTTTACGAGCTTAGCACGAGTACCATACACAGCTGGAAGCTAACCTTAGCGCCTAAGAGTGGTAGACATAAAGCGCCAACAAAAATACCTGATGACGCATTGATTGAAGATGTAAAAAGATACCCCGATGCTTATCATTATGAGCGTGCCCGTCGACTAAATTGTAGCAAAACAGGCATTCATCATGCCCTAAAGCGCCTTGGTATCAGTCAAAAAAAAGAGCTTAGTACATCCAAAAGCGTGTCCGATCAAAAGAGACTGAATAAAAAGGCCGCCAGTATTATCATTTAATACCAGCGGACACATTTTTTAATCACGTTGCTGCTGTAAAATCGATTTTACAGCAGCATCTCCAGCACAAACTTGCTACCGACAAAACCAATGGCTAATAAAATAAAAGCATAAATGGTCATGTTGGCAGCACGTTTTCCGCGCCATCCAGCACGCCAATTACCGATGAGTAATGCGCCAAACAGCAGCCATGACAGTAGACTAAAGGCTGTTTTGTGGACAAGATGCTGCGCCATCAAGTCTTCTACGTAGATAAAACCAATCCCCAGTGCGATACTGAGCAGGACAAAGCCGACCAATAGCATATCAAATAACAGGCTCTCCATGCTTTGAAGGGACGGCAGCTTATTTACCCAGAAGCGATGAATCGATTGATGCTTAAGCTCGCGTATCTGTAGGCGTAAAAACAACGCTTGTACCGCTGCCATCAGCAGCACACAATACGCGGCAAGTGATAGTAAGATATGAGCCTCAAGCCCAATGCTAATATCCGTAATCGGACGATAAGGCGCCCGCCCAATATAGCCGATTATCATACCCGTAAGTGCAGTCGGTGCGGCGAGAATACCCAGACTGACGATAGGTCGATATAGAGAGAACATGACGTAGAAAAACAAAAAGAACAAGCTGATCAGGCTGATGATATTAAACAGATTAAAATTTAGCCCATAGAGGGTGACCACGTGCGGATAAAGTAGGGCGGCATGTGCCAACATACCCATAAACAATAAGCCTAAGCTAGTGCCTTTATGGATAGGTTTATTCTGAATCAGCGCCCAACCAATATAGATGCTGACTAAGAGGTAAGCCATCGCAGCAAGTAAGAATGCAAGTTGCAAGATAAAAAACCTCATCTCATAATGCGCGCAAAATACGCGCTTAATTTAATGCTAAAGTGGTATTATTAGAATAATTACCCAATTTATCATAAAATGGCAATCAATTGAGCACCATCTTATGTATTCCTGATAAATGCTTGGCAATGGAGCTTTAGTATTCGCCATCAGATACCAATACCCGAATCGTATTTATCAGCGCGTTAACTTACGAAGCCAATCTCTACTAAGCGCCAAGTTTCATAAAGAATTATTTTAACTGAGAGTTATTTATGTTTGATACTTTAACAGAACGATTATCGTCGAGCCTGCGCAATATCGCAGGTACAGGGCAACTGACCGAAGACAATATTAAAGACACCTTGCGTGAAGTGCGTATGGCGCTATTAGAAGCCGATGTCGCACTGCCGGTCACCCGTGATTTTGTAAAGCGTGTAAAAGAGCAAGCGCTTGGTGCTGAAGTGCTTAAAGAGTTGGCGCCAGGTCAAGCTTTTGTCAAAATTGTCCATGATGAGCTGACTGAAATGATGGGCAGTGCCAATCAGCAATTAGAGATGACGGGTAAGCCGCCTGTTGTTTATCTGCTTGCTGGTCTGCAAGGTGCGGGTAAAACCACTACTGCTGGTAAATTGGCAAAGTTTTTACAAGAGCGCCATAAGAAAAAAGTCATGCTAGTATCTGCTGACGTCTATCGTCCAGCAGCGATTGCCCAGCTTGAGCAAGTCGCTGGGCAAGTAAATGCCAAGTTCGTCAATTCAAGTAGCGACGAAAATCCAATTGATATTGCGCTACGTGCTATCGAAGAAGCCAAAATTCAATATCAAGATATTTTGATTATTGATACGGCGGGTCGTCTAGCTATCGATGAAACCATGATGGACGAAATCAAAGCGTTAACCGCTGCGGTCAATCCTTCTGAGACCTTATTCGTCGTTGATGCAATGACTGGTCAGGATGCAGCAAATACTGCCAAAGCCTTTAACGATGCGCTGCCATTAACGGGCGTTATTTTGACCAAGACCGACGGTGATGCTCGCGGCGGTGCGGCGCTTTCTGTACGTGCTATTACAGGTAAGCCGATTAAATTCTTGGGTCGCGGTGAGAAACTTGATGCATTGGAGTTGTTCCACCCTGAACGTATTGCTCAACGTATTCTTGGTATGGGTGACGTACTGAGTCTGGTTGAAGAAGTTGAGCAAAAGATTGACCGTGATAAAGCCGAAAAAATGGCGAAAAAGATGCAAAAGGGCGGCGAGTTCGACCTTGAGGATCTATTGACCCAGTTCCAGCAAATGAAGAGTATGGGCGGCATGGCAGGCTTCTTGGATAAGATGCCAGGTATGGGCGGCTCGGATATGCAAAAAGCGGTCGAAGATGCTAAGCCTGAAGAAAAAGTGCGTGAGATGGAAGCATTGATTAATTCGATGACGCCATTTGAGCGTAAAAACCCTGATAAAATCAACCCAAGTCGTAAGCGCCGTATCGCTGCAGGCTCAGGTCGTGAGATTCAAGACGTCAATCGTTTGCTTAAGCAGCACAAGCAAATGGCAAAAATGATGAAGATGATTTCTAAGCCTGAAGGCATCAGTAAAATGATGAAATCGATGCAAGGATTAATGGGCGGCGGCGCTGGAGCAGGCGGCAGTGGTCCATTATTCGGTGGTGGCGGTCAGCAACGCGGCGCGAAAGATGTGAATCCACAGCAAATGGTAAAGCAAATGGGTTTGGATCCAAACAACAGGCCAAGCAATGAAGAGATGCAAGAGCTGCAGAATAAAGCGCCAAAAAAGTTTAAAACCCG
The DNA here is from genome assembly GCF_000012305.1 of Psychrobacter arcticus 273-4. Lineage (NCBI taxonomy): Bacteria > Pseudomonadati > Pseudomonadota > Gammaproteobacteria > Moraxellales > Moraxellaceae > Psychrobacter > Psychrobacter arcticus. Next base: position 2,108,363 of record NC_007204.1, on the reverse strand, counting down.
TTTTTAAACGACTTAGTGTTACTGACTTAGTGCTACTGATAGTATCTTGACAATGAAAACCTCAAAGATTATTTAGCTTTGAGGTTTTTTATGTTTATGCTATTGAGATAAATTCTCATAAAGAATACATGAAAAATATAGAAAGTCGGTAAATTAATCTGTCCTAAATGCTATGATAGGCGCTGTTTTATGATGCCAAAAGAATAAGCCGAGGTAATGATGTTTTTAGCAATGGATACCGTGTTTGATCAGTGCTCGGTTGCAATTTTAGATGCCAGTGGGCAGGTGTTATCGAGTCATACCGAGACAGGTAAGCGCCAGCAGACGCAGCAAATCTTACCGATGATTGATGCGGCTTTGTCTGAAGCGCAGTTGAAACTGGCTGATATACAAGCCCTTATCTTTAACCGAGGTCCTGGCGCCTTTAGTGGTATACGGATTAATACTGCTGTAGTACAAGCGCTATCGGTAGCGCATGATATTCCTTGTGTTGGCGTTTCAAGCTTACAGGCGATTGCGCAAGCGGCGTATCAGCAGCAGCGTTTGAGCGAAGTATATAGTGCTCTGGATGCTCGTATGCAGCAGGTGTATTTTGGGCATTATGCGGTAATAGATAATATGATGCAGCCCGTTAATCAAGACAATGGCGAAGATACTGAGCAGTTACTTGATTATGATAGCCGGACAGCGCTGGATATTTCTATCGTTGGCAATGGTGCCGGTTTATTAAGTCTGTATGACGGTCAAATCATTCATGCTGATATTCATCCTGATGCTACCGTGATAGGGCAGCTCGGCATTGCTCAGTTTATGGCGCATGGTGGCACAGAGGCGGCACAAGCTCTACCAAAATATTTACGCAATCAGGCATGGAAAACGCTCAAAGAGCAAGGTAAGGCTTAGTATAGGCTGCCTATATCAAGTGCTTATAAAGCACTCAAGCTTTGCACGCGCAAGCGATAATAACAGCATTATGAATATAACAATATAAAACAGACGCCTGTACTATTTTTGGCTTTTTGAGGAACAATGTTGTGGATATCATTTTATTAATTCAAGCTGTTATCATGGGTATCGTTGAAGGTATCACTGAGTTTTTGCCCATCTCTAGCACAGGATATTTAATTTTATCCGCTGATTTGATGGGTTTTTGGACCAAAGAAAAAGTCGATTTGTTTGTGGTAGTTGTGCAGTTTGGTGCTATTTTAGCAGTCATTTACGACTACTGGGATCGACTCTGGCAGGCATTGATGGGTCTGCTGACGGGTAAAGCAGAGGGCATGAGTAATCCGCGCCAGCTTGGACTTAGCTTAATTGTCGCCACTATTCCGGTGATGATTGTTGGTTTTACTTTTGCTGATGAGATTAAGGCTTATCTATTTGATCCTATCGTCGTTGCCATTATGCTGATTATCGGTGGTCTGCTGATATTTTATGTTGAAAATCGTCCTAAACCTATTATTGCGCAAGAAGCAGAAGACGTTGGCCTAAAGACAGCATTGATGATAGGTTTGTTCCAATGTTTGGCATTAATACCTGGTACATCGCGTTCAGGTGCGACCATTGTTGGTGCACTGTGGCTTGGCGTCTCACGCAAAGCGTCTGCTGAGTTTTCTTTCTTTTTGGGTATTCCTGTCATCGTAGGTGCGGCGTTATTAGATTTGCTAAAACACAAAGATGTTTTGACCAGTAGCGAAGATTGGTTGGTGCTAGGCATTGGTACCGTCGTGTCATTTATCGTCGCTTTGCTTTGTATTCGCTTATTGGTTGCTTGGGTCAGCCGTCGTGACTTTAAAATCTTTGCATGGCTACGTATTATCACTGGTGTACTGGTATTAATAGCCGCTTGGGGTTTTGGTTATCAAATGGCAGGCTAAGTTTTATAGCGGAATATTTTTATGGTAATTTATGATGTTGTAGATACTAGAAAGGAATAGCAGTCATGATCAATGCGAAGCAAGTACCGACCGCTGATATGAGCTGCCAACTACTTTATATTAGCGAGTCGCAGGCATGTCAAGTCTACAGCCTACAAGCGCTAATAGCTGAGCATGAGTTATCTATTATTTTGAATGTTGAACGATATGTAGATAAGTTAAATCAAAAACGTCGCCAGCAATTAAGTCAAGAATCTACTCAGCCTGTACTCCTATTAGATGATAAAAATAAACTGTCATGGCTTAGTGATGGGTTAAGCATTGCCCCTGAATGGGATAAGTTACAACGAAGAGTGGTAAGTGCAGGGCGTAAGTCTGAGCTGTTATTGCAAGCGACAAAAATGACAGCGGATAGCAAGGTAATTGATGCCACTGCTGGTTTTGGTCATGACAGTTTGATATTAGCCAGTACGGGTGCACAAGTAACCATGCTTGAGCAGCATCCTTTAATGGCGTTGCTGTTGCTTGCAGAGCAGCAGCGTATGAGTACGCTTCCAAATTGGCAAAAGTTGATGTCACGTTTGCATATTATTAATACCGATGCGCTGAGTTATTTTGCAAGATTCAATAACTATTTAGAGGCTGATAACGAGCAAGCCGTTGATGTCGTGTATCTTGATCCTATGTTTCCAGAGGATAGCTATCAAGATAGTAAGACAGGCAAGGGCGCTAAAGTCGGTAAGCATATGCAGGCATTGCATCAATTGGTGTGTCCGCCAACGTTAGATGAAGAGCAGAAATTGTTACAGAGCGCGCAAACGTTCGTCAGTCAACAGGCTCAAAAACAAGGACGTGTAATCGTTAAGCGTCCACAATTTGCGCCCTTACTTGCTCATCTAGAGCCAAGTGAGAGCTGGAGTAATGAAGCGGTGCGCTTTGACGGTTATTTTGTTTAATGATATCAAATAAGACAGCTTATAAATTTAGGAGCAAGGAATGTCTGTGTTAATCGTTTGGGTCATGGGTGCGGCGCTATTACTAATCAATATTATGCTGCGTACCAGAATTTTGAGGCTTGAAGCGCGTTTAAGAGAGCTTAGCAACCCAAAAGAGCAGTTGGTATTTTTACGTCAGCAAGCCGCACAAAGAGAAAAAGTTGCTGCGATTAAAGCTTTACGCAAACAATATCCTGAGCTATCACTTATCGAAGCACATAAGATGTGGCAACAAGTTTAGCGGTTTTTATGCTAACAACCTGCTATCTATAGTCGGTGAAAAGTAATATCGATACAACACGTATTACTGGTGCAAATTTTTCTTGCTTGCTGTGCCTACGCAGACAGAGGCTGCAAAAAATTTACACCAGTAATACGGTAGCGACTTTAAAGTATTTCAACTATATCAAGATTTTATGCCTGATATTTTATACCATGAAACCATTATGCAAAACTCGCTATCAATGATAATTAAAATGCCATGACATTTAACGACAAATTACAAGCCTATATTCAGCTGACACGCTTTGATAAACCGGTCGGTATTGAGCTGCTACTGTGGCCAACATTATGGGGCGTGTTGTTCGCTGCGATGGGGCAAGCTCAGCAACAAGGTGAGGGCGTAACAGCAGGTCTGCCGAGTCTCAGTATCTTTGTTGTTTTTGCCCTTGGTGCGATATTGATGCGGGCGGCAGGCTGTGCGATTAATGACTTTGCCGATCGAAAAGTGGACGGTCACGTTAGCCGAACCAAAGGTCGACCTTTAGCTGATGGACGTCTGTCTGCTAAAGAGGCGATTGCAGCTTTTTTAGTCTTAGTATTATTAAGCGCAAGTTTACTGCTTTTTTTACCCATTCAGGTGTTCTATTGGTCGTTTGCTGCCGTGATACTGGCATTTATTTATCCATTTATGAAACGCTATACACACTTGCCACAAGTATTTTTGGCAGCAGCTTTTGGTTGGGCGATACCGATGGCATATGTGGCGATACAAGGTGCAGCTGATATTTGGTGCTGGTTATTGTTCCTTGCTTATATGTGCTGGACGGTCGCTTATGATACCCAGTATGCGATGGCTGACCGCGATGATGACGTAAAGATTGGGGTCAAATCAACAGCGATACTATTTGGTCGCTATGATGTGATTATCATCTCGTTACTACAGATATTGTTTTTAGTTATCATGGGCGCGGTCATGTGGCATTATTTTGTGCCGACTAGCTTAGGTATTACGCCAGTATTTGGCTTGGCGTTAGTCGCTATGATGTTTGCTAAGCAAAACAGCGCCTGCGCCAGTCGTAATGCTTTAGCTTGTTTCCAAGCATTTTTAGCCAATATATGGGTAGGACGTTATGTCTTTGCTCTCATAGCAATTGCTTGTGTATGGACGACTTTTAATGGATAAGGTCAACACGTTTTCGAGATTAACAACCAAGAAATCATCTGCGCATGATATTCCTAAGATATAGTCGGTGAAAAGTAATATCGATACAACACGTACTACTGGTGAAAATTTTTCTTGCTTGCTGTGCCTACGCAGACAGAGGCTGCAAAAAAATTACACCAGCAATACGGTAGCGACTTTAAAGTATTTCAACTATATGTTGGCACAAATAAAAGATTCTACCGCCGCTTAAGCCCAAATCATCTATTAATGAGTAGGGCGGCTTAGCTCAAAGTTAGAGCGACCTTTTATGTGATTTTTGCACTTTATGTAGCCGTGCCCGATTGGGCGATAGGCGTGCCAACGTAACAGCTGATAACGGTGTAAAACAGCCTAACATCATATCTGCTAACGCTTCGGCACATATCGGTGCCAGCGCATAGCCTTTTGCACCCATCGCTGAGAGTGTCCATAGACGCTGACTTTGCGCAAGCAACCCGACCAGTGGATGATAGTCAATCGTTTGTGTACGAATGCCGGCACGCGAATGCCATGTACTGATATCATTTGGCAATACACTACTCAATTCAGGCATATCTTCAATCAATTTATCATAATTTTGTTGGTTTTCTTCACTTCGGATATCAATATTTGCATCACCATCTACAAAGCTTGCCCCAAGTAAAAACTGTGGCTGGTTCTCGCTAATATGGTTCAGTTGTGCATCACTGCTTTGTCCGATAAATGGCGCACAGTAGCCACTATATTTGAGCGGCAATTTAGGCAGCCTGCTCATTTGCTCCGCAGTTGGCGTAAACCAAGACAGTTGCCCGCGAATCGTACGGCACTTAACGATACGCTGATCTAACTGATGGCTCTCATATGCGGCGCAGATCACCACATGGTCGGTAGTTATAGCGACAGAATTTCTACTAGCACTTTCATTATTTTCGTTGCTTTCAAAACCTGTCAAAATGACGTTATCTTGAGTTTCTTCAATATTGGTAATATTGAGCTGCTGATAGGTGATATTTGGGTGCAAAAGGATAAGAGTTTTTAATGCTTGTGGATTGACCAAACCGGACTGTGGCAGATACAAATTATGGGCTAAGTCTTTATCTTTTAAACCACTTATATCGTGTGCTTTTTCAGTACTGATGGTGGTTGCCATGGTGTCTGGATAGTCTGCAATCTGCTCCGTACCAATATTGGTTTTCACCAATAAATCTAGCGTGCCAGTTTGCTCAAGTATCAATGGCGATTTTTGGATAGCGGCTTGCTGATTAAAATATCGATACAATCGACCACTGTATAAATAGCCAATAGAATGCAGATGCTCGTAGACATGATGAATAGGTGTCATATTCGGAGCAAGTAAGGCGCGCGGATTACCGGATGCACCAGCCAGCGGTGCGTCTTTATCGAGCACCGTCACGCTTATACCACGATTAGCAAGCGTCCACGCAGTCAGCAGTCCTGCCACGCCAGCACCAATAACGACTGTATTATTAGGATAGTTGGACAAAGGCGCCTTATTAGATAAGGCTGAAATAGGCTCATCTAGAGATGACATCTCGCTCATAACGGCCGTAAGCATCTCAGGCTTAGGCCCAAACCCTTTGCTCTTTTTAATGACAAAACCCTGAGACTGCAATCCACGTTTGACGATACCCGCACAGCTATAAGTTGCAGCAGTCGTGTCAGCACGTGACAAGCGCTGTATCTGGCTAAAAATACGCTCTGTCCATAATGTCTCATTGCAAGAATGCGCAAACCCATTTAGAAACCAGGCATTGATGTACGGACGCTGAGTAGTTACTACGCCATCTAAACTTGCTAAGCTATCACTAGCGTCGCCCAGCCAGATATCAAGTGTTAAATTGTCCTCAATAAAATTTAGCCGATGACAACCAGCGATAAGGGGAGGGTAGCTGGCTAACAACTGCTCAATCAACGGTGCCAGTTCAGGTGCACGCTGTGCCCATGGAGCAAGTATCTTTGCTAAGTCGCTAAAAGGCACAGGGTGTTTTTCGGTGGTAATAAAATGCAAACGGGCGTTTGCTAAGTGCGGGTGTGTTAATCGAAGCTGTCGCCATAGCTGCCAAGTCGCGAGTAAATTGAGTCCTGTACCAAAACCCAATTCGCAGATCGTAAAGCATTGCTTAGGGATAAGATTTGCCAATCGCGTGGGCAGCTGATTATGTACCAAAAACACATGGCGCGATTCTGCTAAATCATCTGCTTGCGAAAAATACACGTCGCCAAACTCGCCTGATACCGGCACTTTATTACCAGCGTCATCGGTTTGCCACTCAATGTTAGCGGGGGAAATAACGTGTACTGGTGTCATACTTTTGGTCGTATCCATAGAGATAGGTTTGGACATAAGTATTTATCAAGCAGACAATGGCAGGCAAGTATCAAGTAAGCATTAAATAGACAGACATCAAGTCAATAGATGATATCAATCAATAAAAATACTGCTACCAGCGTTCACGGCGGACAAATACCAGCCATGAGATAAAAATACCGACTAATAAGCTAAGCAAAACGGTAAATGCGCCGTATAAAAACAATTGACCTTTACTCTCATAAACCAAGACATTTGCTTGAGTTTGTAAGTCATTGACTTGGCGCTGCAGCTGGGCATTACGGCTTAGTAATTCTTGATTGGCGGCGGATAAGGCTTTATTTGATGGTTGAAGTTGTGCTGCCAAGGTGTCGTTAATATTGGTCGCAGGCTTTGCTGCGGTAGCCATTTCTATGACCGGAGCGGTTGTTTGAGTTTGAGAGGCATGGTTGGCTGCAATTAGTACAGGTGCAATTCCTGATACAGAATCAGTCTGAGCAGTGACCGTTGGCGCTGCGTGCACCGATACGGCAGCAATTAATAAGACAATTGCAAGCCCAGTGTTAGCAAAACCAGTCTTATGGACAGGCTTTTTTAATGAGAGCAACCGCTGAATCACGATGATGTTACCTCATTCGTTGTACTGACATTCACTGCTGGTAACGCCTGAATAAATGGCTTGATGTCGACATGACTGTAGACACCGTCACGCAAATACGGCTCCGCGCTTGCCCAATCTTGAGCCGCCTCAAGCGAATCGAAATCAGCGATGATAAGGCTGCCTGACATCTCATTTTTGCCGTGCTCGATAGGGGTTGGTCCTGCGATAATCAACCGCTGCTCATGATTCAATAGTTGTAAGCGTTCAACGTGCTCTGGGCGCGTCAGCTGACGTTGGGCGCTACTGCCTGCTACGTCGTGACCAATAATGGCGAATAAGGACATGTTGCTTCCCCAATTAATAATAAAAATAAAGCGTTAGAGTTAATAACTATGTTGCATCACTTTGTCTTATCGGACTTTATAAGGCATCATAGCTATGATAGTTATCATTGGTATTCAGAGATAACAGGGTATCTACTATAAATTATCAGCTGCTAGTTAACTTTTTATTTAGCAGACTTATCAGTTAATGCAGGGTTCAGATGCTTTTTTAATAACAAAAACTGAGCGACCACAAATACCAGCATAAGCGGAATCCAGCCATAAGTTTTAAAGTTAATCCAAGCCTCATCAGACATAGTAAATGCCGTGATATAATGTAGTACAGCCATGATGGCAAAAAACACCGCCCATGCGATGGTCAGTTTTTTCCAACCACTCATCGTGAGTGAGAAGACATCTTTCATTGCCAATTGCATCAGAGGCTTATTGATCGCTGCACTGACCAATAGTGTGAGCGCAAAAATACCGTTAATAATCGGTGATTTCCAGCGTAGGTAAATATCGTCACGTAACAGCAAGGTGCCACCGCAAAAAACGATGGTTAACAATAAAACGACCCATTGTTGTTTATCGAATTTACCTTTTTGACGCACAAAGTGAATCGCATAGACGACGATAGTGGCAACGAGCAATGCGCCGGCTGCCGCCAAAATACCATTGTAACGAGCAGCAATAAAAAATGCGATTAAAGGAATGAAGTCTAATAAGGCTTTCATAGCAAATAAAATATCCAACTAAAACGTATGCGCTAGTTTACACGTCTACTGCGCCAAAAAAAAGCAATCAACGCTATAATCCTCTGATATGACCTACTTTGGCGCTTTTAACCTAATTTTACTCAAGAATATTCAAAACACTAAGGCTCGCTTTATGAAAATCGATTTACATTGCCACAGTACCTGCTCTGATGGCACTTATGCGCCGGCAGAAGTGGTACAGCGCGCCCATACGGCTGGGATTAATGTATTGGCTTTGACCGATCATGATACCTTGCTCGGTATCGATGAGGCACGTGCTGCGGCGGATGCTTGCAATATACAACTGATCAATGGCGTAGAAATCAGCTGTGAACATACCTTGAGCGGCGGCTATGGTAAAAATAAATCCACCAACAAAATCATTCATGTGCTTGGGCTTGATTTTACCGACCGCGAAAAAATGCACGCAACGCTACAGCAATTGCAAGAAAGCCGTGCCACACGTGGTCAACGTATCACAGAAAAACTCAGTACGTTGCTCGGTATCGATTACGATGAGCTGTGGCAAGCTGTTCTTGCTAAAGCTGGTGGCAACCCGCAAGCAGTCGGACGCGCACATATCGGACAGGTTTTATTTGAGCGTGGTGAGGTAAAGACCGTACAAAAAGCCTTTGATAAGTATTTGGCGGATAATAAAGCGGCTTATGTGGCGATTGAGGCACTGACGATGCAGCGCGGCATTGAGCTGATACAGGAGTGCGGTGGCAAAGCTGTGCTAGCACATCCAACGCGTTATCAGCTCTCAGCGACTCACGTCCGTAAGCTTATCGAAGAGTTTGCTCTGCTTGGCGGTGATGCTTGCGAGCTACCTGCCAATAGTGAGCCTGTCAGCACACGTAAAATGGTTGACCGTAGTATTGCTGAGCACAAGCTTGCCGCATCGATAGGGAGTGACTTTCACGGTAGTAATATGCCATGGCGACGCTTGGGCGATGTACCTAAGGTGCATCTTGAGCAGCAAGGTATCTGGCAATCTTTTGCAGCTTTATCTTAAGCAGCTTTATCTTAAGCAGCTTTATCTTAAATAGACACAGGCTACATTTATTGACCGAGGACTCAATTAAATGGATTGATAAACGGATTGATAAATGGGTCAAAGATTGCCACACTCAATGATAGGTTCCGATTTAGTATCACTCACGACACCGGATATAGTTGAAATACTTTAAAGTCGCTACCGTATTGCTGGTGTAAGTTTTTTGCCGCCTCTGTCTGCGTAGGCACAGCAAGCAAGAAAAATTTGCACCAGTAGTACGTGTTGTATCGATATTACTTTTCACCGACTATAGTCAATTCAAAATAAAATCAGCACTTTAATCTTTTAAGTGTTCAATCGGTTATGACCTAGAGTATGACGAGGTAATTAATTCTTGTACCAAACTCGCCAATACACTGGTCGCAAAGCTACCGGTCGTCAAAGTAAAGTTTAATACCAGTATTTGTCCATCTTCTTTATCCTCCCATTCCCAGCTTAATGCCTCAATAGGTAAGCGCAGCGCTCTTCTTTGTGCCTTGATATCACGCTGCTCTAAGCCTACGGCTAGCTGCATCAATAATGGGCTTTGCGCTACGATATCAGTTTCCATGGCTGCCGCTTTGCCGCTAACTTTCTCATTACTCGTGCCCCATAGTACGGCAGTAGGATGAATGTCGCCCGTTTCCAGACGTGCTCGTAAAGTATGGTCTATCTCATCGCTTGCAAATATCGAGCCTGAGCCATCTAGATTGAAGACTTCACCTGCAAGTCCTGTGTTCCAACTGCCATCACGGACACGCGCTGCCAAAATTTCATTGAATATCAAACTGCGTGCTGCCGACAGCTCCATGCTATTTTGCTCTCGCGGCACGCGTTTACGTTTGCCTTTATTAGGCTGCGGACGACTTTCTGGTACGGGACGCGCAAACAATGACAAGGCTTCTCTAATATTATTACCACTGCGACCAAAGCGCTGCGGACCAAAATAATTGGGCACGCCACTTTGACTAATAGTTGTTAAGTGTTGCTCAACAGCTTGCTTAGCAGACATTGGTTGTTCAGACGCTGAAATTTGCAGTGATAAAGAAGCCTCAAAGCTTGCAAACTCAATATCACGCAAGGTGATGATAAATTGATTGGCACGGTGCGTGCCGCGATTGAGCTTTTTATTGTGCCACTGCTGCTCAAGAATAGTGACCGACTCATTGGCGCTAATATCTACGGGCGCAAACTCAGAGTCTGGCAATTGCTTTTTTGGTATGCGCAGGCTAAACCATTGCGTTGTGAGCGCATGACGGTCTTTCAGTCCTGAGAAACCGACATCACGTAATGGAATTTCTGCCCATTCAGACAACAGTTTTGCAAGGTAAGCGGTATTCATCCCTGACTTTTGGATATGTAGCCATAAATGCTCACCTTCGCCCGTGAACTCTAATGGTAGCAACTCATTGACAATAAAATCTGTGGTATGAGTCTTATAAGTGGCTTGCTTTAAAGGCGGCTGCATAGGCTGCGGTAACTTGGCAGTATCAGCGGCAGTGGTAATATCGTGGTCTTGAACTTGAACAGTCATAAAGTAGTCTTTTACATTTTATAGAACATTAATAGAGATTAAAAAGGCAGTAATTACGTTTTGCAACGCGGCAAACATACAAAAGAACAGCATAAGTAAAGGGGGCTTGCTACTATAAATACAGTCACTATAGACAAAGCCGACATTATCCGCGGCGGCATGAAATCGTACAAGCAAGATGACGATAGTATCATTTTAATTACCCGTGATGAGAACGAATTTAGCGCATTTGATGGTAAATGTCCGCATGCATTATCACGCTAGTATTTAGCAGGTGATCGGTATTATTATTAAAGCTGGCGTGGTTATCTAAGCCAACCTTTTATAATATGTCGATAAGGAAAGGACAAAAACCAAATGAATAAAGACCATATGAATAAAAATTCGGTATTTTTACGTCAAGCTGAAGCAGATGATATTGGCGCACTTGAACAGTTATTAAACCGCTGTTACCGACAAACAGAAGGCTGGACCAATGAAGCAGATTTAATCGGTGGTATTCGTATCACTCAAGATGAGCTGGCTAGTACCATCGCTAATCCAAAACACTATCTTTTCGTTTATCCAAAAACGACTACAGGCGAACGCGATGCAGATGAAACCGGTGAGTTACTAGGTTGTATCGCTGTCGATATGAAGGTCAATGCTGACTCAAGTAAAAGCGTCTGTCCTAAAAAAGCCTATATCGGCATGTTTGCGGTACATCCTACGCTACAAGGGCAGGGCGTTGGTAATGTGATATTGCAGGCAGCAGAGACTTTTGCTGAACACCATTTGCAGTCAAGTGCACAAACGCCCGATGAAAATCCTGCTCGTCTGACCATGTCGATATTAAGCCATCGTCCTGAGCTACTGTCTTATTATCAGCGCCGTGGCTATCAGTTAAATGGCAATAAAATGCCGTTTCCAGATGATGGTAATAATGGCGAGCCAAAGCGTCAGGATTTAGAGTTATTAGAGTTAGAAAAAATGGTTAATTAGAAAACGTCATGAGTGTTTAAAGGCTGGTTTTATTGACCCCAAAAATACCTAAAAGTCATGAATAGCCCCATGCTAAGCAGTAAAAATGCTACCACGATAAAGCGCTTAAACCAGTTAAATGCTGGCAAGCGTGTGGCATTATCATTAGAGGTGATATAGGCAAATAAAAATATTAGACTGACAACCAAGGTTATAATGCCAAGCCCGATCGGTAATATAAAAAAATACGCCTGCCACATGATTATCTCGCAACCATCATTATTAAACACATCATAGCAGCATCTGGATTGTGCTGTCTTAATTATCCATATCTTAAGTTTTATAAATATATAGTTGAAATACTTTAAAGTCGCTACAGTATTGCTGGTGTAAATTTTTTGCAGCCTCTGTCTGCGTAGGCACAGCAAGCAAGAAAAATTTGCACCAGTAGTACGTGTTGTATCGATATTACTTTTCACCGACTATAAATAAGCACTTCTACTGGTTGCTGATAATAAAAAAGGATGCCCAAACGGCATCCTTTTTATGTAATAGATAAGGCTATTATTAATATTACCCAGTCTATTACTAGCGCATCGTCACAAACTCTTCTGCGCCAGTTGGATGAATGGCGATGGTATTATCAAAGTCAGCCTTAGTCGCGCCCATTTTTATCGCTACCGCAAAGCCTTGAATCATCTCATCTATGCCAAAGCCAATGCCATGTAGACCGATGACTTTTTCATCATCGCCTAAACAGACCAGTTTCATCATACATTTTTGTCGATGTTGGGTCACCGCACTATACATAGGGGTAAATGTCGAGCTATAACATTTGATATTATCTTTGCCAAATTGATTGACAGCATCAATCTCAGACAAACCAATCGTGCCAATAGCAGGGTGAGTAAAGACAACCGTCGGTATCAACTCATAGTTTAGATGCTCATCAGGCTTATTATTAAACAAACGCTCCGACAAGCGGCGACCTGCGGCGATAGCCACTGGCGTCAAATCAACACTATTCTCGATAATATCGCCGACCGCATAAATCCCTTTAACATTGGTATTTTGGAACTTATCGACTTTAATTTTGCCAAACTCGGTCGTCTCTACACCCGTCACTTGCAAATTGATATTATCAGTAGAAGGCGCGCGACCAATCGCCCAAATCAAACAATCTACCGTATCTAGGCTGCCACTCTCGGTACATAAAGTCAGGCTACCGTCGTCATTTTTAACAACTTCGGTGAGCGTGGTATTAGTATGCAATTGAATACCGTCTTGCTCCATCTCTATCAGCAAAGTTTCAACGATACTGTGGTCAAATGAGCGCAGTGGCGAATGTTGACGTACGTACTGATGGACTTCAGCGCCAAGACTGTTTAACACACCAGCGATTTCAACAGCAATATATCCAGCGCCGACGATAGCGACACGTTTTGGCAACTCATTTAAAGCAAAAAAACCATCAGAATCGATACCGTGTTCTGTGCCTTTGATATCTGGGCGAATAGGGTGACCACCCGTCGCAATCAAGATATGGTCAGCGGTAATAAGTTCGCCATTGACCTCGACCGTATTGGTATCAACAAATTTAGCAAAACCTTTTATCACCTCGACGCCGTTTTTTGCCAAGTTATTGTCATACGAGCGGTGAATGTTTTCGATATATTGTTGGCGACTATTCACCAGTTTTTGAAAGTCAAAGCCTTTAAACTCGACGTCAAAGCCATAATCTGGCGCATATTTATGAATGGCTTCGGCAACTTGCGCGCCGTACCACATCACCTTTTTAGGTACGCAGCCCAAATTCACGCAAGTGCCGCCCAATTGGTTGGCTTCGATAATGGCGCATTTTTTGCCATAGCTTGCGGCGCGGTTGATCGAGGCAATACCGCCGCTACCGCCACCAATGGCGATATAGTCATAATGTTTTGTCATGGTTAAGTCTCTTTAATCAATGCGTGTTGGTGCAATTTTGCAGTCTATTATTTTTTAATTCTGTTATTTTGAACTCTATTGTAATGGGTATGATCATCAATCTTACAAGGTTTTGCTTATAAGGATATGCCAGCTATAGTTGAAATACTTTACAGTCGCTACCGTACTACTGGTGTAAATTTTTTGCAGCCTCTGTCTGCGTAGGCACAGCAAGCAAGAAAAATTTGCACCAGCAATACGTGTTGTATCGATATTACTTTTCACCGACTATAGTATTAGAATATAAAAGAATTTTGGCAGAAATAGACTGACATCTAAGCCCATCTAAACCCCTTAAACTCATCTACACAATGGCACGCCGCCTATAAAATAACAGTCCAGGAATGGACAAGCCCAGCACCAATCCTGAAGTCACAAATAAAGCCTCAAACAAATACACCATCATTTGGCTAAATAATTCGTCTGAAAAGCCAAAATAGCCAATCTGTACCATACTGACCATCGCCTTATAAGCGGCGATACCAGGCATCATACAGATGACACTTGGTGAGATTAATGCTTTGGGCGGTAGGGTATATTTTTTAGAAAAATACACGCCCAAAAAGCTGGCAAGCATCGCCCCAAAAAAGCTGGCAACCACCAGATGGATATGCTGATAGACAAGCGCCGTTTTTAGTCCAAATCCAAACGCGGTCATCAATAAACACGGCAAAATATAGCGTTTGGGAACGCTGAACATCAGCGTCCAACCAAGGGTAATGATACAGGACAGCACCACGGTTTTAATGAACCACATCTCAAAACCCCCAGTGCTGTATGCGAAGTAAGACCAGCGCCATCACGATACCAACGCACGCTGATAAGGTTAGCATATAGGTAAAAACGGCACGGCCAACGCCAATATTGACATAGCCTTTTAAAATATCTGAGAAAGAATTGATCAATGGAAAGCTTGGAACTAGTAAAAGCACGCTTGAGGCAACGGCGATATCAGCATTATTACCAATATCAAAATAGTAGGTCGTTGCCCCAATTAAAGAAGCGATAAAAGCCGTCACAATGACCGCTATAAAGGGATTAAAATGGTGTTTGGACAGGTAAATACGGGTGAACATCGCTACCATACCTGCGATAAAGGTTACGGCGGTAATTGACCAACTGCCACCATTTAGATAAGCAAACGCGGCACAAGATGCGCCAACAAACACGCCTACCAACCATGTTGGATACACCGACTTATTATCTAACTCATCAAACGCAAGGGTGGTGCGGTCAGTTAGCTCAGACTTCAGCTCAGCATTATCTATAGTAGATTCAGTTTTATTAACGATTTGCTGAATTTGTACCAATACATTGACATTGATGCTCTGATTGATCGTGTCTCTGGTGGTGGTGATACAGCGCTCATCACAGATAGTGGTCAAGGTAATGGCGTTAAAATTTAGCGAACATTCTACGCTGTTCATGCCCAAGGCAAGCCCCAAGCGTTTGGATAAGTCCACCACCACGGCAGACTCAGCGCCATATTGCATAAGGAGTAATCCGCAGCGCACGCATAATCGAGTAATGTGCTGTTGCTGTACGTAGCTGATAGAAGTCATTGATTATATACGCATGTTGGCTATTGTGATTTTTATGGATGGTATAACTATAAACACTGTGAGTGGTTATGGGGTATCGATACGGCAAGGTAACGATAGCATAACTTGCCGTGCTTATTTGCTACTATTATAAAGCGTAAACCACTGTAGTAAGGAGAATAAAATGCATATTGCCATCTTAACGCTGACTTTTTCTCTGCCCGGATGTGGCTCATTAAAGGAGAAACGCCAGCGCATGGTCGGCTTGCATGCCCGCTTTGGCAATACGCCAAGCGTCGCGGTCTGTGAAAGCGGTGAGCGTGATCGGCATGATGCCAGCGAATGGACGCTCGTTGTAGTAGGGCTGTCCAAACGTGAGGTCGAGTCGTTGTGTAGTCAAATCGAAGACAAGATAGAGCGTACAGTGGATGCGCGGGTGATGAATGTTGAAAGAGAGTTTGTTTAGTTTGGGCTTTTTGGGGAGCCAATCCCGCTTTTCGCTCATATCTGCTCATTGATACGAGGCGAGGGCTACGGTTTGTCCTGTCTCTTGCTCCGCGTAGCCAAGCCAAAATCTGGTCCTCGCAACTTGTCCAATTGAGCAGAATAACCGCTACAATCGGGGCTAAACCGCGTCTCTAGGCGACTTTCATGAATTGATGATACTGTTTGGTAAGATGCAATGATGCTTATCAGAGATTAATGTTTTTTACATCATCAATTAGCTGAATGATATCATCAGCAGTTTCAGCAACCCACTCTTTGCGACTACTCTCATTCACAATATCGAAAAAATTATCTTTAGGCTTCTTGAAATTAACTGGGCGTTGCGGATAAATAATCCCACCTAGATTTTTCTTCTTATTTTTACCTTCCCAGTTTCTACGTAATGCTATAACTTGATTATTAAATTCTTCCATTTCGCTGGGATATTCTAGTAGACGTAATCCATCTTTCTCTGCTAGTGTTATGCTATAGTACAAACGATTATTTAACTCGATATAACAATAAACGTCTACGTTATCTCTCTCAACTATTTTATAGAAAAGTCCATACGTCTTAGCTTTGCCTTTCTTACCACCTCCTGAATAGTACTGTTCTACTGCTTTTTCTTGGCTATAAGGTAAAAGCTGATTATCACAAAAGGAAAATGCTAGATTTTTTTCTTCAAAATAAGCTAATAGGTCGTTCCACATCTCTTTTTGAATATTTTTTTGAATAGTTTCAAAGTTCTGGCTCAGTTTGTATATAGTTTTAAAGTTATTGCTATCTGCTAGAAAGTCTACATATTCTTGTTTCATTTTTGCATCCCTTGTTTGCCCTGTAATCCTGGCAACGGTATTGATGTACTGCTCAATAGTTTGCTCTATATGCGGATAACCTACTACCTTTGCCTTACATAGCGTCAAAAAGTTAAAAATATCTTCCTTGTAGCTAATTACGCCATAGTCATCATTACTAATATCTCCCTGACCATAAGGCGACACATTATCCCCAAAACGATTTAAATATACTATGTAAATATTTTTATCGTCATAGCCCAATTCTTGGCAAGCTTTATAATATTTAGCCAGTTGACCTTTTTGATCAAAAGCATAAATCTTGTTTTCGACAACAATAACGTTTTTTTTGTTTTTGAGAATGATATCAGCTCTACCATGATCTGAATTACGAAAACTATATTCAATTTCACAACTGTAGTCATCTTTAGAGCTTAATTTTTCTCGATTCCATTCTTGTGTTGCTATGGCGTTATTTAATACTGTTTCAATGAATAACTGTTGAAAGTCTGCTGTTTTATGACTAGCATCTTTATTGAGTAGTTCGGCAAGAAAACGAGAGTGCAAACCAACTTCTTCGCCTATCTTACGTAAGATCGTAAATATATTAAAATCTAGTTTTGTATCATTATGATTCTTTAGAGAGGCTTGTTCCTTATCCTGTAAATTTGAAATATTTTGTTTAAAATTTTCGCCAAGCATAGTCATCTTTCCTAATAATTTTAGTGTATATTATCAAATTGATCTTAACAAGTTAACATATACACTGAGCTATGCTGAAGAAACCGTACAAGTAAACTTGGTAAACTAAGCACAACAACAGGAGTTTACCATGACCAAGAAAATCAGAACCTATAGTGCAGAATTCAAAGCAGAAGCCGTCAAGAAGATAGCGGACAACGATGGGAATATTTCAGCGACTGCAAAGCAGCTTGGTATCGCCATGCAGACCTTATCTAATTGGCACAATAAAGCCAATCAAGGCAAACTTGAGGGAACAGCTCAATATGATCCTGAACTCATAGCAGTGATCGAAGAAAACAAACGCCTCAAACGACAGCTTAAAGTTGCCGAGGAGGAACGAGAGATCCTAAAAAAGGCGACGGCGTACTTTGCAAGGCACAGTTAGTGAGGTACGCCTTTATCAAAGATAACCAGCACTTCTTTAGCATCACCACTATGTGCCGCGTGCTAAGTGTTAAGCCATCAAGCTATTACGACTGGCTAAGTCGTGATCTCAGCGACCAACAGATACATCGCAATCAGTGTGAACTACTGGTTAAAGTCGCTCATACTGAGACCAAGCAGTGCTATGGCGTAGATCGACTGCATGCCCACCTAAGTGCGCAAGGGCACGATATCAGCCAATATATGGTTAGAAGCATCAAAGAAGAACATGGCATCAAATGCCGTCGCCACAAACGCTTTAAAGTCACCACCGACTCCAATCACAACAAGCTGGTCTATCCAAACGTACTGGATCAGAAGTTTGATGCCAGTCGCCCTAACCAAGCGTGGGTCAGTGACATCACCTATATTTGGACGCTTGAGGGCTGGTTGTATTTAGCGGGGGTTAAGGACTTATACACCAAAGAGCTTGTTGGATATGCCATCAATAAGCGCATGACTGCTGATTTGGTTTGCCGTGCACTTAATATGGCAATTAAGAATAAAGGGCCAAGCCAAGGGCTGACTGTGCATTCCGATAGAGGCAGCCAGTATTGTAGCCATGCGTACCATAATATTATCAAGCAGCATCATTTTAAAGGCTCAATGAGTGGCAAAGGTAATTGTTATGACAACGCACCCATAGAAAGCTTCTGGGGCACATTAAAGAATGAGCTGGTATATCATCAAGACTATAAAACAAGGTTTACAGCCATTACCGATATCATTAGATATATCGAGCTGTATTACAATCAGACTAGGATTCAAAAGGGCTTGGGCTATAAATCGCCAAGACAGGTGTGGTTTGACTTTTATCGTCATGCTGCGTAATTAAAATCTCCCAAGTTTAACTGTACGGATTTGACAGCAGGGGTCACACGTTTTTAAAGCCTTTATAGAGTTCATTATTATGAGTCGTTCCTCTAAATATAGTTTAAGTGATTTATCTGAATATAAAGGCCCTAAAGGCTTTATGTTCGTCACTACAGGACAAAAAACAGAAAAAGTAGCCCAAAATATAGGGAAAGATAAGTTTGACAAAGCCTCTGATAACTATTTAGAGCTTGGTTGCGAAGATTTGGATTTCAAAGCAATTAGCTTAGACGTTTTACAGAGTTTGACCGAGGTCGATAGGAATGCACACCTCGAAAGTCAAAAAGTTATAGTTTTTTTAATTGAAAATGAAGCTTCCTTTGATGCTTTGTTTGCCATTCACGATGAAATAGCTTCTATTCAAGCATTAACTTGTGCAATCGTACCTTCAACTATAGATGAAATAAGTGGCTTCAAAACTGAACCAAAAAATATTTTAAAAAGTAAGATTAATACATTGTCACTTATTCCTACTTTTTCTGTACCTTTTATGACATCACAAGCCAAAAATGATTTTTTAAACGACATGCACAGTGAGAGCTATAATTTTTATTATTCCTTTGTAGATTCAGTCATAACGACAGTTTGTACCGTTTATAGGCAGGATGACTCTATGATAGGGTATGACTTTAATGATTGGAAACAAGTATTTAGTAGTAACAGATTACTAAATATACTTCCTAATATGTATGCAAGCGACAAAAATAAGAATAATTTCAAGAGTGATTATTTAGAAGGATTAAGTAAAGTTGGAATTCATCCGACTGATATTAAAGATATAATTTGTGTAATGAGTGCTAGTAGTTCTCTTAGCTTAGAACAAACACTTAAAGTAACCGAAACTATAGGGGATAGTTACGCTATTTTTTGCACTACAACTATGAAGCTTACTCAAGATTCAGCTATATTTGAAGACTCAAGCATGACAAGTGTTAATGTCATAGTGAGTAGGCAATTTAAAGGCAGGTAGTAGCGAAAATCGGGAATGGCTACATCCCATTTGTCTTCAGAAAGTCATAGATTTTTTCTTGCGTCGGGGCAAAGCAGTGATTTTCTTTATTCCTTCTCGCAAACAAAAAAAAGGCCACTCCCTAAAGAGTAGCCTTTCATCAACAATTCACTAATTTTTATTAGCTCACTTCTTTCATCGCTTGCTTAAGCATCGGCTTCAAGAACTCACCAGTATACGAGCCTTTGACTTCTGCCACTTCCTCAGGCGTACCTTCCGCGATAATCAGTCCACCACCTTTACCACCTTCAGGACCCAAATCAATCACCCAATCCGCAGTTTTAATTACGTCAAGATTGTGCTCAATGACCACGATGGTATTCCCTTTATCGCGTAGCGCATGCAGGATATGGAGTAGCTTATCGATATCATGGAAATGCAAACCAGTAGTTGGCTCATCCAAGATATACAGCGTCTGTCCGGTATCACGCTTCGCCAGCTCACGTGCTAATTTAACCCGCTGCGCTTCACCACCTGATAACGTCGGTGCAGACTGACCCAAGCGGATATAGCTTAAACCGACATCCATTAATGCTTGCAAACGACGGTAAATCGCTGGAATGGCAGAGAAAAACTCAGTGGCATCTTCAACGGTCATATCTAGGACGTCGGCGATGTTTTTACCTTTATAGTGAATCTCTAAAGTCTCGCGATTATAGCGCTTGCCTTCACAAGTATCACACGGCACATACATGTCGGGCAAAAAGTGCATCTCGACCTTGATAAGACCATCACCTTGACACATCTCGCAGCGTCCGCCTTTGACGTTGAAGCTAAAGCGACCAGCTTTATAACCACGAGCACGCGCTTCTTGCGTTTGTGCAAACATTTCACGAACAGGCGTAAACACGCCAGTATACGTCGCTGGATTTGAGCGCGGCGTACGACCAATGGGGCTTTGATCGATATCGACCATTTTGTCCAAATGCTCAAGACCGCTGATGCTGTCATGCTTATCCGCGATGAGCGTTGAGGCATTATTTAACTGCGTCGCTGCCAATGGCATTAAGGTACGGTTAATCAAGGTTGATTTACCTGAACCCGATACCCCAGTAATACAAGTCATTATGCCTATTGGCAAGGTCAAGTCAACGTCGTGTAAGTTGTTGCCTGATGCGCCTTTGAGCTCAATAGTCATCGGAACTTGTTTGGGCTTAGCTTTACCTTTGACTTCCATATCGATAGTTTTGGCTTTATGACGAATGGCTGGAATCTCGATTTTCCTCTTACCAGACATATATTGTCCAGTCAGCGATTCTTTATTCGCCATGATGTCATCGACTGTGCCTTGGGCAATAATGTGACCGCCATGTATGCCGGCGCCGACACCGATATCGATGACATGATCCGCTTGGCGAATGGCATCTTCATCGTGCTCAACGACCAGTACGGTATTACCCAAATCACGCAAGCGCGTTAAGGTTTTTAGCAAGCGATCATTATCGCGCTGATGTAGACCGATGGATGGCTCATCGAGTACATACATCACACCCATCAGACCTGCACCAATTTGGCTGGCAAGACGAATACGTTGCGCTTCACCGCCTGATAGCGTTTCAGCAGAGCGCGCAAGCGACAGGTAATCAAGTCCGACACTGACGAGGAAGTTTAGACGCTCATTAATCTCTTTAAAGATTTTTTCTGCAACTTCGCCTTTATGACCACCAATTTTTATTGTTTTATAATATTCAGCGGCATCACCGATAGATAGTTTGACAATTTCAGCAATCGTTTGATCGTCAACGCGGACATTGCGTGAGATCTCATTCAAACGTGCACCATCGCAGACGTTACAAGTAGTATCAGCCAAGTATTTAGCTAACTCGTCACGGACTAGGTTGCTTTGGGTTTTGGCATAACGGCGCTCTAAATAAGGCAGTACACCTTCAAATGGTACGGTTGTATTGGTTTTTCGACCGCGCTCATCAGTAAAGTTAAAGGTGAGCTTTTCTTTACCAGAACCCTGCATGATGATATCTTGCTGCGCTTTTGGCAGCTCTTGCCACGGTGCATCCATATCGATTTTAAAATGATTGCAGACGGTAGAGAGCAGACCAAAGTAATAGGCATGACGCTTATCCCAACCATTAATCGCACCTTGATTGAGCGATTTTTCATGATGGGTGATCAGCTTTTCAGCAGAAAAATACTGACGTTTACCGAGACCATCACAACTTGGGCAAGCACCGTACGGGTTGTTAAAACTGAACATGCGCGGCTCAAGCTCAGACACTGCGCGATCACAAACAGGACAAGAGTGCTTGGCTGACATCACTTGGTTTTCATCACCGCCTTCTTTTGGGTTGCCATCCATAAAATGTAGCGTGACCAGCCCTTGACCCAAGCGCAGTGCTGTCTCCAAGCTTTCAGCGACACGATTACCCAAGTCATCACGGACTTTAAAGCGATCAACCACGACTTCAATGGTATGTTTTTTCTTCTTATCGAGTGTCGGTAGCTCGTCGGTATCGTAGACATCACCATCGACGCGCACGCGTACAAAGCCTTGACCAATCAACTGCTCAAGTAAGACGGTATGCTCGCCTTTACGTTCACGAATCACGGGCGCAAGAATCATAATCTTCGTATCATCGGGCAACGCCATGACTTGATCGACCATTTCAGTCACCGACTGTGCGACCATTGGCTCGCCATGCTCTGGGCAATAAGGCGTGCCGATACGCGCATAGAGCAGGCGCAAGTAGTCATAAATCTCGGTAATCGTACCGACCGTTGAGCGTGGGTTATGGTTGGTCGATTTTTGCTCGATAGCAATCGCTGGTGATAAGCCCTCGATACTATCGACGTCCGGCTTCTCCATCTGCGAGAGGAACTGACGCGCATACGCCGATAAGCTCTCGACATAACGACGTTGGCCTTCAGCATAAAGGGTATCGAATGCCAATGACGATTTACCAGAACCTGATAAACCAGTAATGACCACGAATTTATCTCGTGGAATGTCTAAATCGATATTTTTTAGATTATGAGTGCGTGCGCCGCGAACCTTAATATACTCGTGTGCCATCGGTTGAGGGTTTCCTATTTGCTAAATGGTATTTTAAAAGGTATGTAAAATTTAAAAGGGTCAATCAATATGAGTCAAATGATTCATCGAAAGCGTGGATAATTTTAAAAATGCTATAGTCGATTCCAAATAAAGTAGATACATCATGTTTTGACGCGGCACTGGTATAAATTTTTCTGGCGTGCTGTGCCTGCGCAGACAGAGGCTGCAAAAAATTCATTCCAGTCCCGCTGTATCGTTTTTATACTGGGCTTACTATATTCAAATTACTATGGCTTTATAAAAAATGTGCATTTTTCACAAAGCCATAGTAATGGTTGTCTATCTTAGATCATGCCTTTAATAGTTGAAATGGATAAAGGTAATCTAAATAAAGGTTAACTAATATGAGTGGTTTGTTATAAATTTAGCCGAACAACGTCGTTTTACAAAAAGATTTATCATAAAATTTTTTTAGATAACCATGTTCAGATAACTCAGATAACCATGTTCTCAACGTCTTACTTTATTGTCATGATAGCCACATTATTCAAGGTGTAATGACCTATGAGATGCACTTGGTAACAAAATTATCGCGTAAAATTAATGGCTTAAGTCAGTGTCCGCTATGATGCTGGAGTAGGAAGGCAAAAGTCTCGGCAAGCAAACGGCGAATGTCTTATACTAGTGAGCTTAATTTGTAGGCTAAAGCCTTGATACAGTCGTAATAATACAAGCAGAGCTGCAGCAGTGATAAACCAGCAATGATGAACCAGTGAGGCAAGTATGAATAGCGTAGAAAAACGGGCAATCCTCGGGGTCGGTGGTATTTTTGCCTTGCGGATGATTGGTTTGTTTATGATTGTGCCAGTATTTTCTGTGTATGGTGATAATTATGCACATGCGACGCCGTTTCTGATCGGTTTGGCAGTCGGTATTTATGGGCTAGGGCAGGCGATATTTCAGATCCCGATGAGCCTTGCCGCTGATAAGTTTCCACGTAAACCGATTATATTTTTAGGTCTGATATTATTTGCGCTTGGTGGTATTATCGCCGCCAATGCGACGGATATTTACGAGGTCATTATTGGTCGTGCGCTGGCAGGTAGTGGTGCGGTCTCTGCGGTCTTGATGGCGCTACTAGCGGATGTGACTCGTGAAGAGATGCGCACCAAAGCGATGGCGACGATGGGTTTGACCATTGCGACCTCCATCATGCTCGCGTTTGCCTTTGGTCCCTTATTAGTCGGCTCACTTGGTATTTCTGGGCTGTTTTGGTTGACCGCAGGCTTTGCTGTTTTGGCGATGTTATTACTACTGTTCGTGCCGACACCACTACGGGTACTTAAGCATAACTTAGACAATAAATCGATTGGTCAACAGTTAGCGACAGTCTTAAAAATCGGTGATTTAAACCGATTGCATATTGGTATTTTTGCCCTGCATTTAACCATGACGGCGATATTTGTTATTTTGCCGCATCAGCTCAATGAAGTACTAGGATTGTCGGTACGTCAGCAAGGGTTGGTTTATTTGCCTTTACTGTTCATCGGTTTTGCTGTCGCGATACCTTTTATTATTATCGCCGAAAAGAAACGTAAAATGCGCCAAGTATTTTTGGGCGCGATTGCACTGATGACGGTTGCCTTAGCGTTATTGGCGCTCGGTGGTCAGGTTGGCGTCGGTATTATATTAGGCTTGTTGCTCTACTTTATGGGCTTTAATTTACTTGAAGCAACCATTCCTTCATGGATATCTAAGCGCGCGCCAGTCGCCAATAAAGCCACTGCGATGGGGCTGAATTCATCCAGTCAGTTCTTTGGTGCTTTTGTTGGTGGTGCGATGGGCGGACTATTATTAAGTCAGCCTAATTTGTTGGCATGGGGCATCTTGGCAATTATAATGGCGGCCTCTTTATTGCTGATTATTCCTATTGCCGATCCACCATATTTATCGAGCACGACTGTGACGATACCTAAGAATATCGATATTCAGGACTGGTCACGGCAAATGCTGGCAGTAGATGGTGTTGATGAGCTTGTCGTCATGGCAAAAGAACAAGTGGCTTATTTAAAATTGGACAAGACACAGCTTACAGATACTTCGCGACAGGAGCTGTCGCATTTGGCGCAAAGCCCTCTAGATATTTAACAGAAAAATGGTTAAAGTAAAAGTATATTACTGCTAAGATTAATGCTTTATATTAAAGATTCGATTTAAAGATTGTAATAAAATTATTCATAAATAAAAGGACGATATCATGCGCGGTGTTAATAAAGTTATCATCATCGGTAACCTCGGTGCAGACCCTGAGGCACGTCAATTCAATAACGGCGGTAGCGTGACCAATATCTCGGTTGCGACATCAGAGCAGTGGACAGACAAGCAAAGCGGTGAAAAAAGAGAAGCAACAGAATGGCATCGTATTTCATTGTTCAATCGCTTGGGTGAAATCGCCGCGCAGTATCTTCGTAAAGGCAGTAAAGTCTATATTGAAGGCAGCTTGCGCACCCGTAAATATCAAGATCCCAATGGACAAGACCGTTATATTACTGAAATTCGTGCTGAACAAATGCAGATGCTAGATGGTGCGACAGGTGGTAGTGGCGATGGCAGTGGCTTTGCTAGCAATAACCAACAAGGTGGCTATGGCAATCAGGGTGGCGGATTTAGTAACCAAGGTGGCCAGAACGACTATGGTCAGCAAGGAGGCAATCAGCCAGCTCATCAAGGTGGTTATAACCAAGGTGGCGGTGCAGCTCAAGGTGGCCATCAAAACATCTTTAATAATCAAAAAGCGCCTGCGCAGCAAAAACCGTTCGATCAGCCAACTCAAGCACCGGCACAGTCGAAACCGACTGCCATGCTAGATGGTCCTGTAGACGATGACATTCCTTTCTAGGATATACCTTAGCGTTATCTGTAAAGAAATAACCTTAGAGTCTTGCTAACGCAAGGCTTTTTAGTACATACAGATAATGAAAGTATAAAGAGTCATCAATATATTCGAATCACTCTGAAACCGATACAGCGCTGTTAGGAGGGATGTCTTGCAGCCTTTCTTGTGCAAAGAATGTATTATAGTTGGTGAAAAGTAATATCGATACAACACGTACTACTGGTGCAAATTTTTCTTGCTTGCTGTGCCTACGCAGACAGAGGCTGCAAAAAATTTACACCAGCAATACTGTAGCGACTTTAAAGTATTTCAACTATATCATTTGAAAAAGCATACTTATCATACCAATGATGAATTTTGGAGTTTATTGATGACGGCGACTGGCGCATCAGGTATCCATGTCGTAAGAACGGATATTTTTCCTTTGATTGATACTCATACTCATTTTGATGCTCCGGTATTTGATGAGGATAGAGATGAGCAGGCGCAATTTGCGTATGATAAAGGAGTGCGTCATTTAGTCTTGGTTGGCTATTTATACCGACATTTTGCGCGGCTTTACGAGAATCAGAAGCAGCTAAAAAAGCCTTGTCAGTTGGATACAAAAAACTATCTAAAACAAGAGAAGTTTTTTCCTAAAGTACATATTGCGCTAGGCTTGCATCCTTTTTATATTGAGCAGCATACAGAAGCCCATTTAGAAGAAATGGCGCAGATGCTAGACAAACAGCGTCCATTGGCCATTGGTGAGATTGGTTTAGATACTTTTACCGATGCCATGAAGCAGCCTGAGATGTTTGCTAAACAGCAGCGGTTTTTTAGTGCGCAGTTAGATATGGCAGTGGCGCATCAACTACCTGTTATGCTACATATTCGTAAAGCCCATGCCGAAGCGTTAGCTTTATTAAAAGCGCATGATTATGATGCTCATGAACTGGGTGGCATTGCCCATAGTTTTAGTGGCGGTGTACAAGAAGCAAAGGCATTTGCGAAATTAGGGTTTAAGCTTGGCGTGACAGGTCAAATAACCAATCCGAATGCGAAAAAGCTGCGCCTTGCTATCCAAGCGGCAGTCGATAGCTATGGTATCGACTGCTTGGTTATTGAGACAGATTGTCCAGATATGATGCCTATCCTGTGCCAGACGGTAGATAGTCATTTAGATACTGCGACATACAGTAGCGCGTCGGCGCTTGGACAAAATAAAGAGCATGAAGGGGGTGATACGTCTATGCATAGTAGAAA
The DNA here is from genome assembly GCF_000012305.1 of Psychrobacter arcticus 273-4. Classification (NCBI taxonomy): domain Bacteria; kingdom Pseudomonadati; phylum Pseudomonadota; class Gammaproteobacteria; order Moraxellales; family Moraxellaceae; genus Psychrobacter; species Psychrobacter arcticus. The sequence continues at coordinate 2,081,541 of NC_007204.1, read as the reverse complement.
TGTTCCTGCTAATTTGCTTTATGTGTTATATAGCTTAAGTGAGTTGCTAAATGTTCCCACCGCTATTCTCGCTCAGAAATTGTGGCTTAATAGTTGCAGTGCTTTGCAAACTAAGTGGTCCTATCCACTTTGAAGTTTTTAGCGAACATTGATTAATAAACAAACCGTTTAACAATAAAATTTTTAAAAGAGTTTCTAAATCATTATGAATGAAGATACACAGGGGCAGTCAAGCATCACCCAGCCAGAGCCTGTTGAAGAGCAGATATCGGTACCTGAAGTATTGACAACATCCGATAGGGATGCCGAGCAGTATGAGCGCCGTTTTAAAGGGACTCAGACACTGTATGGTACTTCTGCAGTAGATACATTTGCTACTGCACATGTCTACGTCATTGGTATCGGCGGTGTGGGCTCTTGGGCAGCAGAAGCTTTAGCACGCACAGCAGTCGGTAATATCACGTTAATTGATTTGGATATATTAGTGGCATCCAATGTCAATCGGCAGTTGCCCGCTTTAGATAGCACCTTTGGGCAAAGTAAAATTGAGGCGATGGCAGCACGTATCCGTGAGATAAATCCAAAAGTAACTCTGCATTTGATTGATGACTTTTTGACCACTGAAAACGTAGCGACCTTGCTACCCAGTCGTGAAGAAGCAAAAATGGCGGCTCAAACCACTCCTATTGTGATTTTAGATTGTGTCGATGATATGGATGCCAAGCTTGCTATTGCCTTGCATTGCCGCTTTAACAAACTAAAATTGGTCTGCGCTGGCGGAGCAGGTGGTAAAATAGATCCCAGTCAGATTAGAATCGGCGATTTACGTGACACCTATCAAGATCCGTTATTGGCCAAATTACGTAACAAACTGCGTCATGAAAAAGGCATCAATAGTGCCTTAAAAGAGAAATTTGGTATCAAGTGTGTCTATTCGACAGAACCACCGCGTGTAGACAAAAGCTGTCAAGTAGGTGGTTTACACTGTGGTGGTTATGGTTCGGCGGTAGTCGTCACATCAGTGGTTGCCATGCTGATGGTGAGTGAGGCATTACAATTATTGCTCAAGCAGGCGGCTGTTAAACCAAGCCTCTGATATGAATTTATGGAGTTCATCTTGTTTACATCCAACTTACCAGAACTTGGTTACCCTATCGCAATAGATGAAGTTGAGCGTATCAATAAGCTCAAAAAATATTAGGTACTTATATTCGGTATTTATATTAGATACTTAATGAAATTACCCCCATAAGTTGGACACAACTTATGGGGGTAATTTCATAGAGCGGTTAAGCTTTTTTGTTATTACAGATAGATAAAAGCGATTAGTTAACGCGCGTTTGGTAGTCACCAGTACGCGTATCCACACGTACCACTTCACCTTGCTGTACAAATAATGGTACACGAACCACGGCACCGGTTTCTAACGTTGCAGGCTTTCCGCCGCCACCTGAAGTATCACCACGTACGCCCGGATCGGTTTCGGTGATTTGCAATTCAACGAAGTTTGGCGGTGTTACTGAAAGAGGAGCACCGTTGAATAAAGTGATGGTACATAGTGCATTGCTGTTTTCTTTTAGCCACTTTGTTGAATCGCTCATCGCTGTTTTGTCCGCTTGAATCTGCTCAAAACTCTCAGGATGCATAAAATGCCAAAACTCACCATCGTTATAGAGATAGTTCATTTCAGTGTCCATGACATCAGCAGCTTCTAAGCTATCGCCTGACTTAAAAGTTTGCTCCAATACTTTACCACTACGAAGATTGCGCAATTTAACACGGTTAAAGGCCTGTCCTTTACCTGGTTTGACAAACTCGTTTTCAAGAATGGCACAAGGGTTGCCATCGAGCATAACTTTGAGACCAGCTTTAAATTCATTGGTAGAAAAACTTGCCACGGAAGACTCCTAAGGATTAAGAAAAAAGGGTTTATAAAAAAGGTGATAAATGTTATCAGGGAAAAATGAGTGCCAGATCTACTGTGCTAAAAAGCATTAGCCATTTTAGTATATAAAGGATAGGATGTATGCTTTGATAGGCGACACCCTAACAGCGTATAATATCGCCTTTTAGGCACAGGTAGTAGCTTGTCATGATAAACCATTTAATCACACAAAAAAACTGGCAAACACAATTATCCGAAGCCATTACCTCTATTGATGAGCTGCTTGAGATATTACAGCTACAGTCACTGCGCTCAGAGGTCTACGTGCCTGAGCATTTTGAGCTGCGAGTACCGCGCGCTTTTGTGGCAAAAATGACCGTTGGCGATCGTGATGACCCTTTATTAAGACAGGTATTACCCCATCAAAAAGAGCGAATTACAGTGGCGGGTTATGTGGCCGACCCATTAGCCGAAAACGCTCATAACCCCGTCAAAGGCGTGCTGCATAAATATCAATCAAGATTACTATTAACCCTTACCGGTGCTTGCGCGATTCATTGTCGTTATTGCTTTCGTCAACATTTTGACTATAGTGCCAATATGCCAACTGCCAGCGCAAAACAGGATATTATCGATTATATCAGCGCCCATCCTGAGATTAATGAGATTATCTTAAGCGGCGGTGATCCATTAAATGTGACCAATAGACGCTTATTTGCTTGGCTAGATACCTTGGAGGCGATTGAGCAATTGACAACCATCCGCATACATACTCGTCTGCCGTTAGTGATTCCAGCAAGGCTTGATGATGCGCTATTAGAGCGTTTGGCTCAAAGTTGTTGTCAAATCGTAATGGTCATTCATGGTAATCATGCAAATGAGATTGATACGTTGACAGCAGAGTATTTGCGCCGCGCGCGTGCTGCAGGAATTACTTTATTAAATCAAGCGGTACTTTTAAAAGGTATCAACGACAGCGTTAGTGCGCAAATGGCATTAAGTCAGCGTTTATTTGCCGCAGGCGTATTGCCTTATTATCTACATGTGCTGGATAAAGTGGCGGGCGCCGCTCATTTTGATCGTGATGAGCGCTCAGCAATCGAGCTTTATTGGTCCTTATTGGCTAAGTTACCTGGCTACCTAGTGCCTAAGCTAGTAAGGGAGTTGCCAAACAAACCTTTTAAAGTACCGATTAATGTTTATAATGATAAATAAAGTTTGCACTATAATAGGCTGTTTATTTTGACAACAATAACAACGATGTTGTTTCTTATATCCTGCTATTTTTCATATATAGTCGGTGAAAAGTAATATCGATACAATACAACACAACACGTACTACTGGTGCAAATTTTTCTTGCTTGCTGTGCCTACGCAGACAGAGGCTGCAAAAAATTTACACCAGCAATACGGTAGCGACTTTAAAGTATTTCAACTATATTTGACTACAGCGCAGCGGCGACTCATATTATTTTATAAGATTAAAAAGGCTTTCTATGCGTACTCAGTCCCTCTTGAAATTATTGGTTATCGATGCTGACCAGCTTTATGCTGAGCGCCTTGTACACTTGCTAGGTTCGTACTATGACAGCGTGAATTTAGGTTTTTTGGATGATAAAGATGAGTTGCTAAAATCATTACGTCAATCATGGGATGTGTTGGTTTTTGGTCAAGCGTATGATATGAAGTTTACCGACGTGGTTGCTATCATTCAAGAGCAAAATATTGACTTACCATTGGTTTGTTTGATAAATAAAGATACTGCAGGCAATGCTCATAATGAGGAAGGCTTGCCGTCTATCGTGAATGGTACGATGGTTAAGGCACTCTATGCAGAGCAAGAAATGGCAGTCATCATGGCTATTTGCTTGTTGCAAGAAAACTTGCACAGTCGCCAACAGCTCAAGACATTGCAATCTGTGCTCTCTGAGGCAGAACAGCGCGCAAATGTACTGATTAAAAACTCGAAAAGCGCAGTCGCATACATTGATCAAGGTATTCATATCTTTGCTAATGATCCGTATCTGCAGTTATTTGGTTTTGAGGCGATGAACGATATCATCGGTATACCTGTGATTGATTTGATTGCAGGCGGTGACAATGTTAAAGCCGTTAAACAGTTTTTGCGTCAGTTTGACAAAGGGAACCGTAAAGACGTTGAGTTTAATTTTGAGAGTCGACGTACGGATGGCAGTACGTTTGAAGCAAAATTACAGTTGGCAGTAGCGACATTAGAGGGTGAGCCAGTCACCCAGATTATTATTCAACAAAATAACAGCAATAGTATGGAGGTCGCTAAACGTTTGGCTGAAGCTGAGCGTAAAGACAGCTTAACGGGCATTGATAATCGCCACAGCTTTGAAGAGCAGTTAACGGCATTATATGAGCAGGCAAGAAAGGGCGCTTTGACGGCCGCGCTTTTGTATGTGCAACTCGATAATATCGGAAAAATTAGAAGCAGTTTAGGTCTGCAAGGTATTGATAGTACCGTGAAACAAGTCGCTAATACCTTAGATGAGCTGGTAGTCGATGGTCATGTCAGCCGCTTTAGTGATACGGCATTTACTATTTTGGTAGAAAATCAGACGACAGCCACGCTTGAAAAGCTGGCTGAGCAAATTGGTATGAGTATCAGTAATATGCTGATTGAAGTGGATAAGCGTACAACCAGCACGACAGCAAGTATTGCCATTGTTAAAATTGAAAAAAATACGCCTGAGCCAAGAGTACTACTTGAGCGCGCCATGGATGCTATTAATCAAATCATGATTGAGACCTCCAATCATGGCGGTCGCTATCATCTATATGATGCAAGTGAACACGCCAATAGTGACGATCATGCGCTAGCAGAGTCTCTGGTCGATGCTATTACGAATAATCGCTTTGAGTTATTGTTCCAGCCGATATATGACATTAATAATGACCGTAGTGACTTTTTTGAGGTATTCCTGCAGCTGCCACTAGCAGATGCTAATAATACTATACTGACTCCAGATCAGTTTATGGCGGTTGCCAAATCTCATCAATTGTTAGAAAAAATAGACCGCTGGGTATTGATTAACGCCTGTAAAAGAATCAATGAAGTGCGCAAAACTCATCCAGAGGCGCGGTTACTAGTACAGATGACCAATGCGTCTTTAGTCGATAAAAAACTACCCAGTGTTGCAAGCCAGCTCATCAATGCCATCGGTGGTAAAGCTGGGGCGTTGACACTTCAGTTCAATGAAAAAGACATCTCAGATTACTTAACGGTAGCAAAATTTCAATTTACCGCGCTCAGTCAGATAAACTGCCAGCTTGGCATCAATAATTTTGGCTCATCTATAAAATCTGTGGAGCTTGCCAATTTTGTTCATCCCGATGTGGTGCGCTTAGCCCATAATTATGTCGAAGGGATTGATGCCGCTGAAAATTTAGAAACGGTCAAATCAATTATCGTACGTACCAATGAGAGTAACGTTGATGTATTGATGCCTTATATTGAAGATGCTGCGACCATGTCTGTTGCATGGAGTGTAGGCGTACGCTACCTACAAGGCAATTATCTAGAAGTGCCGAGTAACACCATCAAAGTCTCTAATGAGAGTTAAGCCTTACTTTATATTCATAAACACTATATAAGTACTATGCGTTTATTGTCTACATACGGCTATCGATGTCTATCAACCTTTGCATTATAGGATGGTTGATGTAGACTCATACACATCAATACCTCTCAATTAAAGATGACAACATGTCTATGGTCAATAAATATCAACTGGGCGCTATGCTTGCCGCCGCTTTGCTGCTAAGTGCTTGTGAGAAAACACCCCCTGATTATCGCGCTCCTGTCACGCTACCGCTTTATACTGAAGGCGATGCCGATAATGGTGCACTCATATATCAAGATGCTTGTGGTCAGTGCCATCAGTTAAACCCTGGTCTCAATAAAAAAGGCCCGCAGCTGATGAATATTTATGGCGCGCCGGCAGCTGAACTTGCAGATTATACTTATAGTGAAGGACTAAAAGCGTCAGGTTGGGTTTGGGATGCTCAAACGCTTGATACTTATATTACCGATGCTGAAAAAGCCATGCCAGACTCAAAAATGCTGTCAGATCCGATGCCAGATGCTGAAGAGCGTGCTGATGTGATTGCCTATTTGTCTACCCTTCGCGCAGCTGCCCCGATCGTTGAAGATGATAAATAACGCTTACCTGGTACCTCTTATTTGCCTTATAAATTAAGCCCATAATCGCCCATAACGCAGCCACTAATATGCCTCTCTCATCTAGACATCAGTCGATACCAGAAACGCGCACTCAAACGGTGCCTAGTGCTGCTGACTATAGCGATAACCAGCAAAAAATCGCTCAGTTAATGGCACAATTAAATCAAATCGTACTGGATAAATCGCAGGTAGTTAAGCTTGCGCTTAGCGGCATTTTAGCAGGCGGGCATTTATTACTACAAGACTTGCCGGGTATGGGTAAGACTACCTTGGCGCAAGGGCTAGCACAACTGTTAGGGTTAGGCTTTAGCCGTGTGCAGTTCACCAATGATATGCTGCCTGCTGATATATTGGGCATGAGTATCTACGATCAAAATAAGCTGCAATTTGAGTTTCGAGCAGGTCCTATCTTTACTCAGCTGCTGCTCGCTGATGAGATCAATCGCTCAAGTCCCAAAACCCAGAGCGCTTTACTTGAAGCGATGGAGGAGCGGCAGGTAACACAAGATGGGCAAACCTATCCCTTACCCGAGCCATTTTTTGTCATAGCAACTCAAAACCCTTTGCAGCAAGCGGGTGTTTACCCACTTCCTGAGTCTCAGCTAGATCGATTCTTATTATGCTTGTCGCTCGGTTATCCATCACCGGCAGCAGAACGGGCGTTGTTAAAAGGTCAAGATCGCCGCGAGCTGTTAAAAGGTTTGGATACGGTGCTTGATACAGAAGCTGTTTTATTGGCGCAGCAAGGGGTTAAGAAGGTGTATATCGCCGATGTGGTATTGGACTATCTTCAGCGTCTGGTCGCAAAGACGCGGGCAAGCCAAGAGTATCATGGTCTATCGCCGCGCGGTGTGTTGTCGCTACAGCGCGCCGCGCAGGCTTATGCCTATGTATCGGGACATATGGAGGTCACACCTGAAGATATTCAAGCGGTATTTGCTGCAGTCACCGACCATCGTCTTGGTCAGCGTTTTATGCCAGCCCATGTGACCGGCGGACAAGCTACCGCAACCATTTCTCAACGTATTTTGGCAGAAGTGGCGGTTATTGTTTAAATAGTTACTCAACATATCGTGATCAAAATTTTTCGCCGAATATCGATAATATTATCAATTTTATGGTAACGATAAGGTAGCCATGAGCCTTTTGCCAAAAGCCTTCACCTCAGCAGCCAATCGATGGTTCGCCGCGCGTGCACCTACCAGTGATAGCGCTGTACTCAATCTACGTAATGTCTATATATTTTTTAGCCGTGAAGGTATGCTGTTTGCTGTGCTGCTGGTCATCACCTTTATTGCTGGTATCAACTATGGTAATAACTTGGTACTGGGCTTGTGCTTTTATCTGATTAGCGTTTGGTTGATCAGCTTTCATGTGACCTTTGCTCATATTTCAGGCTTGAAGATACGTCTATTAGAAGTGACCATGGCAGAAGCAGGCGCGCCTACTTGGGTTACTTTACAACTACAGAGTGACAGTCGCCAACCTAGACGCCAGTTATTATTTAGCTTTGATCCAGTTGATAAAAAGACTGACAGGAAAACTGATAAGAAAACTGATAAGAAAACTGATAAGAAAATTAAGCATAATGCCGAGAGTCAGCATTCAGTGCTTGTTACACGGCTAAAAGGTGAACAGATTATTCGTTTACCTGTGCAAACGCACGTACGTGGACCGCTTAAATTACCAAGATTGACCATAACAACCGTTTACCCTTTGGGTATCATGCGGGCATGGTCTTATGTGTATTTTGCCCGTAAGGCTTGGGTCTATCCAAAACCTGAAGCATTCGATTGGCAAGCTCAGTATGCAATCGCAAGTCAAGAAAATTTACCTATAGGCGGGCAGTATCGGCAAGGTCAAGATGACTTTGAGCGGCTAGATAGCTATATCGAAGGAGAGTCATTGGCACGGGTGTCTTGGGGACATGTAGCGCGCGGTCAAGGTATGTTGACCAAGCACTTTGCCGATCCTGTCGGTCATGAGCAAACGTTGAATTATGCCGATATGCCAGCTGCGCACCATGAACAGAAGCTGGCACAACTGGCTCATGGGGCCCTCACGTTAGGACAATTGGGCGTGCCGTTTAATATGTGCTTACCAAATGAGGCATCGTCTGATGTTTCCTCTGCGACAATGATGGGCGAGGGTGACAGCTTTGCGCAAGCTTGCTTGCTAAGGTTGGCAAAAGCGCCATGAACAACTCTAAACGATCTACCTCAAATGACATTGAAAATGTATCAGTCGATTTTTATGCGAAAAACTCTATACAGTCAGCCAGTTTTGAGCAGTTGGCAATAGGTCAAAGCATCCGCTCTAATATTGAACGGGATAATGCTAAAAAATGGTATCGCAATCTCTTAGCACTACCAGCCTATTACTGGGTACTAATTGCCCAAGTCGTCATTATATTACCTCATGCGGCACACTTACCATTGTGGTTAATGGGCTTTGCCGTGGTCAGCATTATTGCGCAACTGCCACGTATCAAAGCACGATTTAAAAAACTAAACCATTTAAAACGTGTCTATCAAGGCATGCAAATGCTTGGCTTCTTATTAGGGCTGGCGGGTTTGTGGTTAACTTACAATACAGCATTTGGGCTTGATATGGGCGTGGCATTTTTAGTGCTATGCCTTATTAGTAAACTGTGGGAGTTGTATCAGCGCCGTGATGCTTACGTGGCCCTAAATTTATCGTTATTTGTGTTGGCAGCGTTGTTTTTGATGGACCAAGGTATTGTCACTACCTTGGAGGTAATCATCGGGGCAGTCATTGTATTATTGGCATTTATCGCGCTAAACGATGATGGTAATAGTCACGGTGATGGTCGTCTGCGTACCTTAGGTGTATTGGGCATTGGAGCATTGCCATTATTGGTGGTGCTGTTTTTATTCTTTCCGCGCTTGCCGCCGCTATGGTCAGTACAGTTGTCAGGTCAGCAAGCGACCACGGGCGTCTCTGATAGCATGTCACCGGGTGATTTCGCTAATTTGGGTCAGTCAACCGAACTGGCATTTCGCGTAGAGTTTACAGACGATAGACCCCCGCAGCAGGAGTTGTATTGGCGCGGCTTGGTATTTAGCGACTTTGATGGTGTTACTTGGCGTCCAAGCCCTCAGCAGCGAGTATGGCAGCCTACGTTGCCCATACCTACTTGGATTGAAAACGCATTTTCGACTGTCCCTGATGCGGTGAAAGCTACCCCCAATAACTATCAGATTATCTTGGAACCTACTCAGCAGAACTGGCTATTTGGACTCGATTATCCATTTACCCAGCAGCAAGATGTCAGTATCACATCGGACTTTACCTTATTAAAAGACCAGCCTGTCACGCAGCAGCTGCGCTACGATGTGGCACAGTTTGCGCAGATGCAGATTGATCCTATTCTCACTGATGAAGCGCGACGTCTGAATCTTGATCTGCCCAAAAATGGCAATCCACAAGCACGAGCATTGGCTAAGCAGTTATATGCTCAGTCAGGGTCAGATCCTGTACGCTATATGGCGGCTATTGAGCGCTGGATTCATCAGACAGAATTTCGTTATACGCTATCGCCGCCACGACTCAATGCCAACCGTATTGATGAGTTTTTATTTGAGACCAAAGCGGGATTCTGTGAGCATTATTCTTCAAGCTTTACCTTTATGATGCGAGCTGCTGGTATTCCTGCGCGAGTAGTGGCAGGCTATCAAGGTGGCGAGCCCAGCCGCAATGGTAATGTTTGGGAAGTGCGGCAGATGGACGCGCATGCTTGGACTGAAGTATGGCTTGAGGGGCAAGGCTGGGTGCGTGTAGATCCGACTGCGTTTGTAGCACCTGAGCGCGTCAATCAAGGCATGAATATGCTGACGCAGGCACAAGGAGCGACTATGTTTGGGGAGGGCGCTGGCGCACAAATCAGCTATCAGCAGTATCAAATGCTACAAACCTTGCGCCGTTTGTCTGACCAAGCCAGTTACTATTGGCAAAAAGACGTCGTTGGCTATGATCAAGACAAGCAAGCTGACTCTCTATTAAAGTGGTTTAATATCCGCTCAATGATGCAGCAAATAATCTGGTTGGCAGCGATCGCTGTCATTATTATGGCTGTTTTAGTGCTTATTATTTGGCAACACCGTCGCAAACGCTGGCACCCAGCAGATCTGCCGCTTATTCATTTATCAAAGCGTCTTAGCAAAAATAATAAAGCGCTGGCTCGTAATGAAAGCGAAGGGCAACTGGCTTGGCTTGGGCGCTTGGCAACGGCAGTTGATACAAATGATCGTATAAAACCTGAAACAAACACTGGGGCAAATACTCAAAGTAGTAGTCCTAGTCAGTTGGTAGACAGCTATGATTTAACAGCGGTTCAAATAAAAATCGAGCAGATTAAACAAGATTATCGCCAACTGCGTTATGGGCGTTTGAGCACAATAGATATGAGTGATAATGAGTGTCAGCAAGTGCTAAAGCAGCTGAAAAAAAATGCAAGGGAATTATTAAGCCTATACTGATTACCCTTTATACACGTACTAGAGTAAAAATGCTTAAAAGATGAATGATACTGTGTTCATCCACCTTTTTTATTGATATTTTGTGGAATTTTACTTGGCAACTGCCGCTCTACTGACACCATCAAGGGCTTTTGAAATATTATTAATGACGGTATCACAGCCTTTGATATTATGACGTGTCTTTAAGTATTCAGGATCGTTGTATGACAGCCAGACCTTTTTATCCGCGTCTTCACTAATAAGAATTTTTTGTGGTAAATCGATAGCGACGCTTTGCTCGCATTGCATCAAGGGCGTACCCGCTTTGGGATTGCCAAACATGATGACTTGCGTTGGTCTTAGCGCTAGACTGACGCCCTGTGCATTTTTCTGATGATCGACTCGGGCAAATACTTTCATACCTTTGCTTTCAATAATCGATGCCAGCTTATCAGCGGTATCATTGACCGAATGAGGGCTTTGCAAGGTGACTAGTCCCTTGTTAGTATTCATAGAAGACGTTGTATTTGCAGTCAAAGCGTTGTCATCAGAGGAGTTTAAAGTAGTGCCAACACTTGCGCAAGATGAGATAGCAAGAGCTAAAGCGGTAATAGAAACGATTTTTATCATAAGTTCACCTGTCAGTTATTAGTAAGTGTTGGCACTATCAAATACTTATTGTGCGGAATAAAAACCATCATTACAACAGGCTTTAAGGCATTTTACGCCAAATGCTCTGCCAGATAGTCTACCAATAGTCTGATTTTTGGTGATAAATGACGATTGTGCGGGTAGATGGCCCAAATCCCTTCTTCTTGCTCTCTATATTCATCCAATACTGTCATCAGACGTCCTGTTACGAGGTGTTTTTGCACATAGTAATCCGGCAGTTGTACGATACCAAGCCCCTTTAGCGCCGCATCGACTAAGCTATAACCACTGTTATAACGTATCTTGCCGCTCACGCGTATATTGCGCTCCGTATCTTCTTCTTTAAAATGCCAATAATCCAATGTACCCAGTAAGCAGCTGTATTGACTGAGTTCATCCAAGGTTTTTGGGCGGCCATATTTCTTAAAATAAGTGGGCGCTGCACAGACGAAATTGGTACGGTGGCTGAGTTTTTTTGCCATCATTGTAGAGTCGCTCAGCTTGCCGATACGTATTGCCAAGTCATAACCACCTTCAATCAAATCAATCTTTTGATTGCTCAAAAAAGCCGTCACTTCGATATCACTATATTGCACCATAAAATCATTCACCAGTGGCAATAGCTGCTGCTCTCCATAGGTCACAGGAGCTGTGAGATTGATTCGACCTTGCGGTTTGGACTGCAAATTACTGACCGCTTGCTCTGCGGCATCTAATCCATCAAGGATGCTGCGGCAATGCTGATAAAACACGCGGCCTTCTTCTGTCAATGATACTTTACGCGTGGTTCGGTATAGCAGCTTGGTATTGAGCCGTTCCTCCAATGCAGTGACCTGTCGGCTAACTTGTGCCGTCGAAATTGCAAGCTTTGCCGCCGCTTTAGTAAAACTCTCAAGTTCTGCTACGTAGACAAACTCACTGATACCATCCCACTTCATGATTATTACCACTGTGTAAAAGATATTTGTAAATATGCTATATTATCATTAGCAGGAAAGTATTATAAAATAATCATAATATTAAAATTCAACCTATTAAAAAGTGAGACTTTTATGTCAGATAAATTTATTAAATCCAAAGCCGCCATTGCATGGGGTCCAAATCAGCCATTATCGATTGAAGAAGTAGACGTGATGCTGCCACGTAAAGGCGAAGTATTGGTAAAAATCATTGCCAGTGGCGTCTGTCATACCGATGCATTTACCTTATCTGGTGAAGACCCAGAAGGCGTATTCCCAGCAATTTTAGGTCATGAAGGCGGCGGTATCGTTGAGCAAATCGGCGAAGGCGTGACCAGCGTCCAAGTTGGCGATCATGTCATTCCTTTATATACTGCAGAATGTGGCGAATGTAAATTCTGTACTTCAGGTAAAACCAACCTATGCTCAGCGGTGCGTGAGACTCAAGGTAAAGGTTTGATGCCAGATGGCACCACCCGTTTTTATAAAGACGGTCAGCCCATTTATCATTACATGGGTTGTTCAACTTTCTCTGAATATACCGTCTTACCAGAGATCTCTTTAGCCAAAGTCAGTAAAGAAGCGCCGTTAGAAAAAGTTTGCTTGCTTGGTTGTGGCGTGACCACCGGTATGGGCGCGGTCATGAATACGGCTAAGGTTGAAGAAGGCGCTACCGTTGCTGTTTTTGGTCTTGGTGGTATTGGCTTAGCGGCCGTTATCGGTGCAAAAATGGCAAAAGCCAGCCGTATTATCGGCGTTGATATCAATGAAGATAAATTTGAGTTGGCCAAAAAATTAGGCGCGACTGATTGCATCAATTCTAAAGACTATGACAAGCCTATCCAAGAGGTCATCGTTGAGATGACTGATGGCGGCGTAGACTATTCGTTTGAATGTATCGGTAACGTCGATGTCATGCGCTCAGCGCTTGAATGCTGCCATAAAGGCTGGGGCGAGTCGGTCATCATCGGTGTTGCTGGTGCAGGCAAAGAAATCTCAACCCGTCCATTCCAGCTAGTGACCGGTCGAGTCTGGAAAGGCTCAGCATTTGGCGGCGTCAAAGGCCGTACGGAACTGCCAGGTTACGTCGAACGTTATCTAGAGGGTGAGATTCCATTAAATGACTTTATTACTCATACGATGCCATTAGAAAACATCAATGAAGCGTTTGACTTGATGCATAAGGGTGAGAGTATTCGTACGGTTATTCATTTCGATATGTAATCCAGCATGATTGAGCTTTCGCTTTTGACATAAAAAATGCGGCATCTATAATGAACTGACCCCCATAAGTTGGACACAACTTATGGGGGTCAGTTCATTATAGTTTGTGCTTCTTTATCATGATTTAGAGACATAAATAGTTGGATTCTAATCCCACCAGTTTTTATACCAAAGAGCGTATAGCAGCGACATCAATTCCACTTCTACGCTTCCACTTCTGCGCTTACCATGCTATCTTTTGCGGTTATGCGATAAAGCACCGATGTAAATCAGCATGATTTCAATTTCTATCTTAAGGAACTTATATGAGTATCAGTCAGGCAATCGAAAAAATCGAAGCACGTTATGCCCATCAACCTGAGTTTATTCAGGCAGTAAAAGAAGTTGCAATTACGATTGCGCCACTATATGACTCTCATCCAGAATATGATACTTTTAAAGTCTTTGAGCGCCTTGTTGAGCCTGATCGTGTGATAGCGTTTCGTATCAATTGGGAAAACGATAAAGGTGAAGTGCAGGTAAATCGCGGCTGGCGTGTCCAGTTCAGTAATGCTTTAGGTCCTTATAAAGGTGGTATTAGATTTCACCCAACCGTCAACCAATCGGTTTTGAAATTCTTAGGTTTTGAGCAAATCTTTAAAAATGCTTTGACGGGCTTACCGATGGGCGGCGCTAAAGGTGGTTCTGACTTTGATCCAAAGGGCAAGTCAGACAATGAAATCCGTCGCTTTTGCTACGCCTTTATGCGTGAGCTGCATCCATATATCAACAAAGATACGGATGTACCAGCGGGTGATATCGGCGTTGGCGGACGCGAAATCAGCTATATGTTTGCCATGTATAAGAATCTAACTCGCGAATATGGCGGTGTATTGACTGGTAAAGGTGTGGGTTTTGGCGGTAGTTTGATGCGTACAGAAGCGACTGGCTATGGCGCAGTTTACTTCTTAGAAAATATGCTCACCGCTCAAAACGAACACATCGCCGGTAAAAGAGTACTGATTTCAGGTGCAGGTAACGTCTCTCTACATGCCGCTGAAAAAGTTCATATGCTGGGCGGCGTCGTCGTTACCGTATCTGACTCACAAGGTACCTTGTATGATGAAAAAGGTCTAAATCAAGAAAAGATCAACTGGCTAAAAGAGCAGAAAGCAAAAAGCCAACCATTAGCAGATTACGTTGCTGTCTATGGTGGTGAGTGGTTCGCTGGACAAAAGCCCTGGCATATCAAAGGCGATATCGCCATCCCATCAGCCACGCAAAACGAAGTGAATGAAGGCGACGCCAAGTTGATGGTTGAGAACGGCATTAAGTATGTGGTTGAAGGTGCTAATATGCCATTGACTGCAGAAGCAATTGATCATATCCGCTTGCACCGTGTGCACTATGCTCCAGGTAAAGCTGCGAATGCGGGCGGTGTGGCAGTATCTGGTCTTGAGATGTCGCAGAACTCAGTGCGTCAGTACAAGAGCTTTGAACAAATCGATGCACGTTTAAAATGTATTATGAAAAATATTCATGATAGCGCTGCTGAAGCCTCAGGAAAGTATCATCAAACTGATAAAGGCTACATTGACTATATGACTGGTGCCAATATCGTTGGCTTTGAGCGTGTTGCTGACGCCTTGGTTGCTTATGGTATCTTGAACTAAGAGTGATTTCGCCTTTAACGTTTTATAGACCGTACTAAAAAATATCGCTTGCAACTGTATAATATAGTCGAGATGACTAAAGTTAGTTGTATGTAGAAAATACGCGGCTCAAGTTGTTAACGTCATGAGTTTTGCTTCATAAACCAAAAAGCCCCAATCATTAATTGATTGGGGCTTTTTACTATCCAAAAAATCGTTGTAACGTTTAGCGCCATTTACCTTAAACCATAATATCTTGAATAGGATTAAGACCCATCTGATATAGTTGAAATACTTTAAAGTCGCTACAGTATTGCTGGTGTAAATTTTTTGCAGCCTCTGTCTGCGTAGGCACAGCAAGCAAGAAAAATTTGCACCAGCAGTACGTGTTGTATCGATATTACTTTTCACCGACTATAGCTTGCAAAAGGCTGACTTTTCATTCAACAGTCAGCTTTTTTATTACCCCATCAATTATCCATGGTTTTTATGGTTACACCTGCAGTAAAAAATTCGTCAATAAACGCTTAGCACCTTCGGTCGCAAATGACTCTGGGTGAAACTGCACGCCTTGAATGGGATAATCTTTGTGCTGCAGGCCCATAATCTCATCACCTGCTAGTGCCGACTGCGTCAAGCTTAGCTCAGCATGGTCATCATTGGCGACGATTGCGGTGACGGTTAAACAATCCGGTAGGGTATCTGCTTGTACCATCAATGAGTGATAGCGCATGATTTCTAGCTCTTGTGGCAAGCCTTGATAGACACCTGCACCATCATGGCGAATGGATGAAACCTTGCCATGCATTGGTACACTGGCACGTATCACATCACCGCCAAATATATAGGCGATGCCCTGCATGCCTAAGCAAACGCCCAATAGTGGTGTCGTTTTGCCCATGACTTTGATGACTTCGGCACAAATACCAAAGTAAGCAGGATCATCAGGTGCACCAGGACCCGGCGAGATGATAATTCGGTTAAGATTCATCGCTTGTACGTCTGCTAAGGTGATTTCATCATTTCGTTTAACGATGACATTTGCTGGTTTATCACTGTCCAGCGTCTGCAAAATCTCACCGATATACTGGTAAAGGTTAAAGGTAAATGAGTCGTAATTGTCGATAATTAAAACATTCATGGGTAGCCAACTCTTTGATAAAGTATAGGTGGTTATTGAGGCATAAAGCTGTCTAGCACCACTTTCATAGCAGAAAGCTTACGCTGAATTTCTAGATATTCATCAGCAGGATTGGAGTCGTAAACATTGCCGCCACAAGTCTGTGCATAGGCAGATTCGCCATTAATAAATAAGCTGCGAATAGGAATGGCAAAGATACAATCACCGTTAAAGTTAAATGACCCTAATGCACCGCCATAAGCACCACGACCATCTGGTTCAAGCTCATTAATAACTTTGATCGCTTCAACCTTTGGTGCGCCTGACAAGGTGCCAGCAGGGAAGTTGCTGGCAAGCGCGCTAAACATATCTTCATCAGGGTGCAAAATACCAACGATTTCAGAAGAGATATGCTGTACGTGTGAGAAGCGTTTTATATCCATTAAATTGCGCACCTTTACGGTACCAAATCGTGCAACGCGCCCAATATCATTGCGATGCAGATCGACCAGCATGTTGTGCTCGGCAATCTCTTTTGCATCATTCAGTAAGGCCCGGGCAAGCTGACGGTCTTCGGCGACATCGATGCCGCGCTTGGCTGTACCGGCGAGTGGATAGGTCTCCATCTCGCCTTGACGTAGGCGAAACAGCAATTCAGGTGAGGCACCAATGATGCACTGCTGGGTGAACTTCATAAAGTACATGTGCGGTGATGGATTGACCGCACGCAGCTTTTCATAAATCGGCATCTTGTCGCCTGCAATACGATATTTGGATTTAAAGCCAACCTCACACTGAAAGATACGCCCGGAGATGATGTCTTCTTTGACTTGCATGACGACTTTAGCATGCTCCTCTTTACTCATGCCATCACCCAAAAACTCAACGGTGGGTGGCTTGTGGCTTGAAATTGGTGCATCAAGTAAGGCTTTGATTTGCTCAATACGATTGTCTTGTTGAGCGGTTGGGTAATAAAAGTAGAAAATTTCACCAGTCATCTTATCGAACGTCAAGCCATCTAGATATACACCAAATTTAAAAGGCTCAAAATCATCGCTGGGCTTAGCATTGACACTTGGCTCAAAGAAATTGACACTGTCATAGCCCAAGTAGCCAACCAAACCGCCACTTTGCTCACGGGCAATGACGTGCTGCGGAGTAATGGTACGTAGCAGCTGATACGGGTTGTCGGTCTGATAGTGTTTGGTTCCAGCGGTTTTGTTATCGGTAATGGCAAGCGTCGTACGATCGATAGCAGTGACAGTCATGATAGGGTCAAAGCCAATAGCATGATGACGTGACATATGGCTGTCTTCACCCAAGGATTCGAGCAAATAACAGGTCTCAAAAACATGCTCAATACGTTTGAATAACGCGAAAAAATCAATATCTTGCGTGAGCTTTATCCGCTGTGGCTTGCTGGGAATATCAATAAGTGCAGGTTGATCATGTTGGGGTACAGGAGAAGTCATAATGAGTTCCAAAGTAATTCAAATAGGTATTGGCTAAAATAAATGCAAATAGCGTTGATTGATTTATTAAGCCTCTTGTCTGTGGGTTGCTAGCAGCGCACTGACATCGTGAATTTGCATGGCTTTGGCACCGCGAGAGACGGTCGCAATACCTACGCCTAACTGTTCAGAGATTTCACGTTGGGTGACGCCGCGCTCTAATAAATCAAAAATACGAATACGATTGGCAATTTCAAATTGCTCTTTATCTGTTAACAGTGCGCTTAGTAGCATGTCAATATCGACGCTGTCATCACAACTGGCTAAATGATTTGATAAACTGCGATAAGGGTCAGTACTCATAATATTCAATCTTCATAAAAAAGGATAGATTAACAGTCATCTTGTTTCAGTATTCTAGTACAGTAGTACATAAAAAACAAGTAAAGTGATTAATTTTTTAGCAATGTTTGATTGAAGGTCTGTTTTTATAACATTCAATTCGGTATAAAAATAAAAAATCAGCTAATCGCAATGAGCTGGCTCTGACATTAAAAAATTTTGAGGGATACAAATGTATCATTTGAGAGATATAAACTTATAAAGCGGAGACGTTATCGTTTGATTACATGACTCAGAGAAAAACTCAGAGAAAAACTCAGAGAAAAACTCAGGGGAAAACTCATGTGAAAGTAGTATCGGTTGAGTCGTAATTGATTTAATATTAACCATTCCGCTTAAACCTGACTATTTGGTCAATTAATTTATGCAAAATATTTTTATTTTTTATCATAAAAATCAGCGTATTCATTCACAGTTTATCTTAAAGTCACGCTAGAATATGGTTATTTATTGACATTAACGTCTAACGGCTCATCCTATGACTCAAAGTGCTAAAACAAATACCCCATCTGCCTCTGAGGGCGTGGTTCATCGCAATCAGCAAGATATTCGTGCTCAAAATCAAGCGGTGATTTTGACTGCCGCTGAAGAAGAGTTTGTGCTACAAAGCTATCGCGGTGCCACGATGCAGGGTATTGCTGATCGAGCAGGGCTACCAAAAGCCAATGTACATTACTACTTTAAGAATAAGAAAAATCTGTACGAAATGGTCTTGCGCACCATTATTCAAGAGTGGAATGATGGCTTGGTGACGATGACGGTAGATAGCGATCCCAAAACAGTTATCGAAAAATTTGTCCGCACCAAATTGCATCAAGCGTTTGCGCACCCAAACCGCCATAAGCTATTCGCGTTAGAGGTCATCGGCGGTGCCCCGCATTTACATGATTTTATGTCGACTGCGATGAAAGATTGGGCACTGGATAAAACACAAGTCATGAAAACATGGCACGAGCAAGGCAAAATCGCCATTGCTGACCCCTTACAGCTATTGATTTTGATTTGGGCAACCACGCAGCGCTATGCAGAGTTTGAAACAGAAATCGTCGGTTTGATGCAAAAGAGCGCGTATGATGAGACAGACGAGGCACGCGCCGCTGACTTCTTAATACCTTTTATACTACGGGGTTGCGGACTCGAGTAGTTGTAGATTCGAACAACAGCTATAGTTGAAATACTTTAAAGTCGCTGCAGTATTGCTGGTGTAAATTTTTTGCAGCCTCTGTCTGCGTAGGCACAGCAAGCAAGAAAAATTTGCACCAGTAGTACGTGTTGTATCGATATTACTTTTCACCGACTATATAACTCAATTGCTTGACGCATTAAGGCAATAGATCGATGTTGATAATGACACAGCCTGTGACGATAGGCTCATCAAGGATTTAAGTTTAGTGATGAACTGACTAAGGCTGAAACCCCGGATACCATTAGCGCCATACTGACAAGGTAGGGAATAGCTCACCTAGACCCACAGCACCGCCAATAATCAATGAGGGGGTCATAACAAACCCGTATATTTATCTAAATTTAACTTAAAAAATTAACGAACATCACTGAAATATTATAAATTTACTATTGGTAATAATTATCGTTTGTATTATTATCACCACCATTCTATGACGGTTAAATGCTAGAGTATTATGAGTTCAATGGATTTAGAGAGGCCACCACTTAAATCAATCTTGATAGCTATACTAGTAGTGGTAGGGCTTCACGTGCTCACGGCAGTGGCATTGGTGGCAATGAAACCGTCTGCGCCCAAAATCGCGCCGCCAAAACAGACGCCGCCTATAGAAATAGAGCTGGTGTCATTACCTGCTGCGTTACCGAAAGAAATAGTCAAGGTTGCTAAACCTGTTAAAAAAGAAGCCGCTAAGGTCGCGATAGAGAAAACAGCACCAGTGCCAAAGCAGCAGGCTATAGCAAAACCAAAACCGTTCGCAGAGATGTCAAAACAACAAGTGGTACAGGAAAAGAAACCTGTTATTGCACCGGTAGTTAAAAAAGAAAAGACAACCTCGATTACTCAAGAAAAGCCGCCACAAAAACAGATTCAGCAAGAAGAGCCACATCCCGCTATTGATAAGGCCATATCTGAGCAGCGCGCTAATAAGCCACAAGCCAACGATCAGCAAGCTGAACAACGTCGTATCGTAGCAGCGCAAGCGGAAAAAGCGGCGCAAGAAGCACAGATGCAACAGGCGCAGGCTAAAGAGGCGCAAAGAGTAGCAAATGCTAAAGCCGCTCGAGATGCCCAAGCTAAAGCGAGTGCCGAAGCGGCAAATGACGCGGCTCAAAAAGCAGTAAGAGCGGCTAAGCAAGTAGAAGGGGCCATCAAAGCAGCTACTGGAAGTAATGATCCTGTTAACTTTACCGCCAGCTCGGCAAATTGGGTATCAGCTCCGAACTTCAGTTTCCCTGAGCGTGTCGCACGACGAGCAAATTCGGGTGATACGCTCAACGTAGTGTTGGTGCTGAGAGTCAATAAACAAGGGGGTATTGATAGTGTGCGTATCGCTCAATCTTCTGGAATTGCAGCATTAGATAAAGAAGCACAGCGACAAGTCCGTTCTGGAAAATTCAAACCCTTTATGAAAAATGGCGCGCCCGTAGTCGGTAATGTCACGTTACCTGTTACTTATATCGTGCCATAAAGAAGCTGCTACACGCTGCAAGATATTCGCTTTAGCCTTTTATTAAGACTAAGATCGTCACATATAATAAATTGGCAAGTCATGCAATAACACAAGGAGTCTGACATGGACTTTACAAATTACTGGCAATATAGCGATGCGGTGACTAGAACCTTGTTCTTTTTACTGCTCGCTTTATCTATCGTTTCTTGGGTCACGGGCATCATCCGTGTACTACAAAGCCGAAAATTGGTGACTACTGTTGCCGATGATTTGAGCCAGCAGCTGCAGGCAAAGCGCTCAGATTTAAGCGTAGCAGATGCCGCGACGCGGCGCCTGATTACTGAGCAAACCTTACTAAAGCACATTGGTCGTTACCGTTTTTCCAGCGAGCGTGGTTTACCTATCCTGGGTACGACGGCGGCGATTGCGCCATTTATTGGTCTGTTTGGGACAGTATGGGGTATTTTTCATGCCCTGCATAATATTGGTATGAGCGGACAAGCGGGACTTGGGCAGGTAGCGGGACCGGTAGGTGAGGCACTTATCATGACCGGTTTAGGAATAGCCGTGGCGATTCCAGCGGTGGTGTTCTATAACCTTGCGGTACGTATTAATCGCAGCGTCATGTACCATGCCAATGATCGCGCCCATGACTTGCTGGCGCAATCTGCTGAGCTATCAGCTACACAACAACCATCAATTTGAGAATATTATGGCATTTCAATTGGGTGATGATGATAGTCAAAGCATGAATGAGATGAACCTCATTCCGCTGATTGATATCATGCTGGTATTGATGATTATCTTTTTGCTGACGGCTAGCGTACTGAATCCAGCGGTGCCATTAGATTTGCCAAAGACCAGTGCGACGTTAAATGAAATCCCGCCCGAGGCGATTCAAATCAGTATTGACAAAGACGCAGGCATATTTTGGGACAGCGACCCTATTACTATGGAGGAGCTAGCAGTACGTTTGCAGCAGCAAAGTGCCACTGGTAAAGACCCTTCTGTACAGCTACGTGCGGATAAAGACAGTAAATATGATACGGTCGCCCAAGTGTTGGCGGCGGCTAGTCAAGCGGGGTTAAGCAAAATAGCCTTTGTTAATGAATAATGGTTAATAAGATTATTCATAATAAACCTGCGCGCGTTTGAAATTATGGTTTATCATAGCACCTTTTTATATGCACGACTTTTTGTATCTTGTTATTGGATGAGTTGTTTTCTGTACTAAGTATTTGATATACCACTATAAATATCAGCCGCTTTGTAGGTGAGCCGTTTGCTTGTCTCATGATAATATAGAATCTACCAAACGGTAATTTATGTACATGCTATCTATTTTGCTTGGTTTTTGAGGGCTTACATGCATTATAAATACAGTTATCAATGTCAGTCATATATATAAATAAACGCTGTTATGAGCGAATTCATTAGCTAAAAGGTCAGATTGTCATGGGTATGTGGATTGTTATTATCATTGTACTATTCGTATTAGGGAGTATGATGGCGCTCAAGCCGAGCGGTATCGATCAGCGTTTAGATAAGCTGCGTATGACCGCGCGTCGATTGCAGCTCAATCCAAAGCTAGTAGCTTGTCCTGACTGGATAAAGGGCAAAGACAACGAGTATGGTCGCGGGATGATGGGTCAGTATGGCTTAATATTAGAAGATACGCATCTGCCTTATACACGCTATCAAATGATCGATGGACAATGGCGACCAGATAATAATTTTGTTGATACGACTAAAGATGAGCTCACGCTCACTGTGCCAAGTGCTATTCGTGCTAATCAAAGCAATACGCATACGATTGTTAAGAAGACCAATATCAGTTTGGACAAGATACCACTGGATTTGCCAGTCAGTATTGAGCCCTATGTAAAGGGTTTATTGACTAAAGCTAATAGCATTGTGATTTATTGGGAAGATATCGCTTATGTACGCCCTGCGACCAATCCTGCGTATGAGCAAAAATTGATTGAGAGCGATTTATTAGCGCTCAAAGAAAAGCTTGAGCAATGGGTGCTACAGATGCAAAAGAGCCTATAAAAATTGCTAAAAGGTAGCAAATTGTTTTTTCGTCTCCATAAGCGAAGGATATGCAAGTGCTTTTGACATACGGTCAATCATTTTCAGTTGACAGTTTAAGCCTTAGCAGTGTAACGTCTTTATAACTGAATCCTTTCGTTATGGTTATCGTTTTTTTATAACCGATTTTACTAGCAGCCATTACTACAATAATTTGCCAAGCTATTATAACCAAACCCTATAAATGGCATGCTGCTAGACAATTCTTATTTTAATTTACTTATTATGGTGTCGTCACATATGACAAAACCCACAACCAAAAAAAGCGCAGCGCCCGCTGCAGACAAACCCAAAGGCAGCCCAAAAGGTAAGTCTTTAGTGATTGTTGAATCACCTGCCAAGGCAAAAACCATCAATAAATACTTGGGTGATGATTTTATCGTGCGCTCAAGTATCGGTCATGTCCGAGATTTGCCCGTTGGTGCGAGCAAAAGCGCAAAGAAACCAGCAACGACCAAAAAAGATGACATCCTGACCAAAGAAGAAAAAACTCAGCAAGCATTGGTACGGCGCATGGGTATTGACCCTGAGCATGATTGGGCGGCAGTCTATGAAGTGTTGCCAAACAAGACCAAGGTCATTAAAGAGCTGAAAGCCTTAGCCAAAGACGCTGATAAAATCTATCTCGCGACGGATATGGATAGAGAGGGAGAAGCCATTGCTTGGCATCTCAAAGAAGTGATTGGCGGCGCAGACAGTAAATATGAGCGCGTGGTCTTTAACGAGATTACCAAATCTGCTATTCAAAATGCTTTTAAGCAGCCTTCTAAACTTGATATTGACCGCGTCAATGCGCAACAAGCGCGGCGCTTTTTAGACCGTGTGGTTGGTTTTATGGTATCGCCATTACTGTGGCAAAAGGTCGCGCGCGGTTTATCTGCGGGTCGCGTACAGTCAGTTGCTATGCGCTTGGTCGTTGAGCGTGAACACGAAATCCGCGCCTTTATTCCAGAAGAGTATTGGCAGATTCATGCCGATACCCATATTGTTGATAATAAAGATAAAAAAGCCACAGACGCTGAGCAAATTGGTATTCGTTTAGAAGCTACCAAGCAAGGCGGCAAAACGCTAAAGCTCGTTAATAAAGAGCAGACCGATAAAGTATTAGATGTTCTTAAAGCAAATGACTTTATCGTTAAAGAACGTGAAGAAAAGCCAACGCAGTCACGTCCAAGCGCGCCTTTTATTACCTCGACTTTGCAACAAGCTGCCAGTACAAGATTAGGATTTTCGGTTAAGAAAACCATGATTTTAGCGCAGCGCTTATATGAAGCCGGTCATATCACTTATATGCGTACCGATTCAACCTTTTTATCAGGCGATGCGCTGGCTGCTGTACGTGGTTATATTGAAGACAGCTATGGCGCAAAATATGTGCCAGAAAAGCCAACCTTCTATGGTAATAAGCAAGGCGCACAAGAGGCGCATGAAGCGATTCGTCCGTCTAACGTCAATATGAAATCAACGCAGCTTAAAGCTGTTGAGCGTGATGCGATACGTTTGTATGAGCTAATTTGGCGTCAGTTTGTGGCCTGTCAGATGCTACCAGCAAAATATTTATCAGTAAATTTATTCGTTGCTGCTGATGATGTCGAGCTAAAAGCGCGCGGTCGCACCTTGGTATTTGATGGTTATACCAAAGTCATGCCACCTGCCAAGACCGACGACAATTTATTACCTGATGTCAAAAAAGGGGATAAGTTAACGGTAGATAAACTTGATCCAAGCCAGCATTTTACCAAGCCGCCACCGCGCTATACTGAGGCAAGCTTGGTTAAAGAGCTTGAGAAAAAAGGCATTGGTCGTCCATCGACATATGCTTCTATCATCTCGACCATTCAAGATCGTGGTTATGTGAAGCTCGAGAATAAGCGTTTATTTGCCGAAAAAATGGGTGATATTGTCACTGACAGACTGACGGCAAGTTTTCCGGATTTGATGGATTATACTTTTACCGCAGCGTTAGAAGATAAACTGGACCATGTTGCTGAAGGTGATACAAACTGGAAGGATGTACTTGATAATTTCTACGGGGATTTCAAGACTACCCTTGATCGCGCTAAAGAAAAAGACGGCATGCGCCCGAATGATCCGACCGATGTACCAGACGTGCATTGCGATCTTTGTGATCGTCCGATGCAACTGCGTACCGGTTCTACCGGTGTATTCTTAGGTTGTACCGGTTATAACTTACCGCCGAAAGAACGCTGTAAAGGCACTAAGAACTTAATGCCAGTCGAAGCTTTTGCCAATCTTGATGATGCAGAAGGTGATGATGAAGCGGCAGAAGTCCGAGATTTGATGGAGAAAAAGCGTTGCCCGAAATGTAGCACGGCAATGAATGGTTATATTGTAGATGGCGGTCTTAAGCTACATGTTTGTGGTAATAATCCTGATTGTGATGGTTATGTCTTAGAAGAAGGCAAGTTTGAAGTTCCTGGTTCTGACTCTCCAACCATTGACTGCAATAAGTGCGATGGACAAATGGAGCTTAAGACGGGACGCTTTGGTCCTTACTTCGCTTGCCAGCAATGTGACAATACCCGTAAAGTGCTCAAAACGGGTGAAGCAGCACCGCCGCGCATGGATCCTATTCATCTGCCAGAGCTAAAATCAGTGAAGCATGAGGATTACTTTATCTTGCGTGAAGGGGCTGCCGGGATGTTCTTAGCAGCATCTAAGTTTCCTAAAGTACGGGAAACGCGTCCACCAAAGCTTGCTGAGCTAAGAGAGATTAAAGATAAAATGGAAGATAAATTCCAGTATCTGTTTGAAGGACCAGATGAAGATCCTGATGGTAATCCTACGATTCTGCGTTGGTCACGTAAGAAAAAAGAGCAGTATATTGGCTCTGAGAAAAATGGTAAAGCCACACGCTGGGGCGTGTACTGGCGCAAAGGTGAGTGGGTAGAGGAGTGAGTCTCTTTTACCTGTAAGCCATAAGTATAGTCGGTGAAAAGTAATATCGATACAACACGTACTACTGGTGCAAATTTTTCTTGCTTGCTGTGCCTACGCAGACAGAGGCTGCAAAAAATTTACACCAGCAATACGGTAGCGACTTTAAAGTATTTCAACGATAGTTTTAAGCCATAAAAAAACCTCTTAGATATGAACTGACCCCCATAAATTGTGTCCAACTTATGGGGGTCAGTTCATTGCTGTAAGCGGCTTTTTTAATATTGACTATCAAGCGGTTACGCTTAGTTGTGTAGAGCTTTACCTTTGGTTTTATCAACCGTCACTTTTGCAGGTTTAAGCGGTATTGGCATGCTGACCAATGCTACTTTTAATATCTCATCAATCGTTGCGACTGGCTGAATGGTCAAGCCTTCTTTGACATTATCAGGGATATCAGCCAAGTCACGCT
Source organism: Psychrobacter arcticus 273-4 (assembly GCF_000012305.1). Classification (NCBI taxonomy): domain Bacteria; kingdom Pseudomonadati; phylum Pseudomonadota; class Gammaproteobacteria; order Moraxellales; family Moraxellaceae; genus Psychrobacter; species Psychrobacter arcticus. The sequence goes on along the minus strand of NC_007204.1, from coordinate 2,055,433 downwards.
CGTTGGTATCCGGAATCAACACATGCTTGATACCGCCACGATGCGCCGCTAGCAGCTTTTCTTTAAGACCGCCGATACGCAGGATTTTACCGCGTAAAGTAATCTCACCTGTCATGGCAATATCTGGACGAATGGCGATACCAGTTAAGGCAGATACCAGCGCTGTCGTGAGCGCGCCACCAGCAGATGGACCATCTTTTGGTGTGGCACCTTCTGGCATATGCACGTGGACGTCAGTAGTTTTAAACGTCTCGTAGTCAATCCCTAGGCTGTCACCGCGCGCACGTACCACACTCATGGCAGCACGAATAGACTCTTTCATCACATCGCCCAAAGAGCCGGTAAAGATAAGCTCACCTTTGCCTTTCATGGCGACTGCTTCGATAGTGAGTAGCTCGCCACCGACTTGAGTCCAAGCAAGACCGGTAATACGACCAATCTCAGGCTCTTCTTCCGCCAGACCGTAGTCATATTGATGCACGCCTAGATAGTCATCGATGTTTTTGTCGTCGACCACTACCAGTTGACGTTCTGCTTTTTTCGGAGTGCGTGCACCATGCGTTTCAACCGAACCGCGAACCACTTTGCGGCAGATTTTATTGACTTCACGCTCAAGGTTACGCACACCTGCTTCACGAGTATAGCTACGGACGATGCTATGCAACGCTGCCTCAACAATCTCAATCTCGCCTTCTTTAAGACCGTTATTCTTAATCGCTTTTGGCACGAGGTACTTTTGCGCGATATTCACTTTTTCTGCTTCGGTATAACCCGGTAAGCGAATCACTTCCATACGGTCAAGCAGTGCTGCTGGAATATCCATACTGTTAGCGGTACAGATAAACATCACTTGCGATAAGTCTAAGTCCATATCTAGATAATGGTCGTTAAAGGTATCGTTTTGTGATGGATCTAATACTTCAAGCAATGCTGATGCTGGATCACCGCGGAAGTCATGTGCCATCTTATCGATTTCATCCAATAAGAATAGTGGGTTTTTGACTTCTACTTTTGCCAGTGATTGTACGATTTTACCTGGCATTGCACCGATATAAGTACGGCGATGACCACGAATCTCAGCTTCATCACGTACGCCGCCAAGCGCCATACGCACAAACTTACGACCAGTTGCTCGCGCAATCGACTCACCCAATGAGGTTTTACCAACACCAGGAGGACCGACTAAGCAAAGAATAGGCCCGCGAAGCTTCTTCACCCGTGATTGCACGGCGAGGTACTCTAGGATGCGATCTTTTACATCTTGCAAGCCATAATGGTCCTCATCTAAGACGGTTTTTGCTTTATCTAAATTGATTGAAACTTTAGTCGTCGCATTCCACGGCGTATCCAAAATCCACTCAATATAGTTACGCACTACCGAGGACTCAGAGGACGCTGGCGGCATCATTTTCAGCTTTTTAAGTTCTTGATCTGCTTTTTTACGTACATCTTCTGGCAAGTCTGCATCTTCTAGACGCTGTTCTAACTCAACCACGTCATCTTCACCATCGAATGCGCCGTCATTCATATCCGACAGCTCATTTTTAATGGCTTTCATCTTCTCGTTTAAGAAGTATTCACGCTGGTTATCTTCCATTTGCTGACGGACAGCTTCTTGGATATCTTGCTCGATGTTTTGCTCGGCACTTTGCTTGACCAAATACTCGGTCAAAGTATTGATATGGGTTTTGATATCATTTTTTTCTAAAAATGACTGTTTAATATCAAGATCCATCGAGACACGGGTTGAGATGAAGTAGACCAACTCAAGCAAATCATCAATACGCTTTGCAACGCGTGTTAGCTCACGCGCATTACGCAGACGTGCATCCGCATAGCTTTCAAACAGCGAGGTCAAAGCTTGTATGGTGTTTTTCTGCTGGCTCTCATCCATGCTGACATCAAGGTCTGCCCGCTCAAAGCTTGCCATCAATAAGTCATCATGACTCTCTATCGAATCAACGCGCGCGCGGTATTGACCTTCAATCAATACTTTGATGCAATTCTCATCGCTATCATGCGGCATGGTGCTGACGATGCGGCAAACCGTGCCGTATTGATATAAGTTGTCGTGATCGATATCTTCAGTGAGCGAGTCTTTTTGAGCGACCACCAGTACTTTATTGCCGTATTCTGCTTGCGCTAACTCAACGGCTTTGACGGACGGTTCACGACCGACAAATAAAGCAATTTGCATATGCGGGTAAACGACAACATCACGCAGAGCTAGTAATGGCAAATAATCTTCAACAGCATTGTCTTTACTATCACTGTCTTTACTATTACTGTCTTTATCAGTAGCGTCTTCTTGAGCATTATCAGATGACATATCCAACTCATTTTCTACCGAATGGTCAGACGAGGTTTTTAGCTCGTTTTCTTGCTCGTTGTCATCAGCAACGGTAGATGAAACGTCGACATCGATGTCGATATTGTCTTTATTAATTTTATGTTCACTCATATATTCTTCCTCGTTCACCAGACTTGTAAAGTCAAGTTAGTGGTTCATGTTTAGATAAATGGTGCTGCTATATAAAATTGCAAGGCTTACTCAGTAGCAGTAGCGGGAATATTGCGGGTTTATTTGCCTTTTCTCTTCTAGATGTGAGGTTTTGCGCGTGGGTTTTAGTCGGGGCGGTTCAGTCCGCAGTGACACAGGCGATCTTGAGATATCCACCCCAAGAGACCGTGATAGCAGCTTTGAACCCACCTTATCAGCAGGCATTTAATCTAAACGGCAGTTACACAGAATCTGGGATGCTCTCATCAAAATCTGTAATCTCACTATTTACACTACTTAAAAACGCATTACTTTGCGCCAGTAGCGTATTTAAGCGCGCCTCATTGATCACTCTTGCCAGCTCATCAGCGCTAAAAGCTTGCTCTTGACTATAATATAGCAGCTCATAATCCATTTTCTCTAGCTCTTGCAAATGCTGCTCAACACTCTCTGCACTAGAATTAGTATCCAGAGGTTCCTTATTATTACTCATCAAAACCACCTCAAACCACTTGGTGTAATCAAACCATCTAACGGCACATCCCACGGTTGACGATCTAGTTGCTCAACCACTTGAAAATCATAACACCAGCCAATTTTCAATGGTTTTTTTGCCCCAGCCTGATAGCTTTTGCCAAGGGTCGTATCATAAAATCCGCTACCCATGCCCATGCGATTGCCGTTTTTATCAACCGCTGTTAATGGACAGATAATGACATCTAATTCTGCTGCCCACAATAATCTGCGATGATGGTTTTGCTTCATCCCTAAGCTATGAATACGTGTCGGTATATTTAACAGTTTTGCATGATAAATAGGTACAAAGCGCAGACGTTTATCATGCTGTCCTAATGAGCCGACCACTGGCAAATATGGCAGATAGCCTAAGCGTTGACACCAGTCCAATAGTGGCTGAGTGGGCAGCTCACCAAAGCCATCATAATATAAGCCAATGCGTGCACGCGGTGGCAGACGCTGCTGTAATTTGGTTAGATGTAGGCTGGCTGAATGCGCCAGTTGCCTACGCGTGCTTTCACTTAACTGGCGACGCTGGCGAGTGAAATGGCGTCTGGGCGGATTGATAATAGTGTTATCTGTTTGGACGTTATTGGTAGCGCGACTACTCACGACAGATAACTGAGGTAGTGAATTAGTGGATTTTTGTTGACTAGTAATCTTAGACATCAGTTACCCTCACGGACGTGGAGAAATTTGTGATAAGTCATGCTATCATAACGCCACTTTGTATCGTATTTTTCTTTGTGTGCAGCAGCTGTTGCACTTTTTATGACAAACCATTCATTACCAAACCATCAAAGAGGGTAGTTATGTCAACACAGAATCAGGCAACTCGTACTGAAAAAGACACTATGGGCAACGTAGAAGTCCCAGCCGATGCTTATTGGGGCGCCCAAACCCAGCGTAGCCGCGAAAACTTCAAAATCGGTGGCGAGACCTTGCCGCGCCCGATGATTGAAGCGATGGCACTGGTCAAAAAAGCCGCTGCGATTACCAATGCGAGCCTTGAGCGTATCGATACAGACAAGCGCGACCTGATCGTCCAAGCTGCTGATGAAGTCATCAATGGTGGTTTAACCGATCAGTTCCCATTGGTTGTTTGGCAGACAGGTTCTGGCACCCAGTCAAACATGAATATGAATGAAGTGCTTGCCAATCGTGCCAATGAAATCGCTGGTAATGAGCGTGGCAGCTATACGCCGATTCACCCAAATGACCATGTCAACCATGCTCAATCTACCAATGACAGCTTCCCAACCGCGATTCGTGTTGCTGCTGCTCGTGAAATCAATGGTTTATTGATTCCAGCGGTAAAAGCACTACGCGATACCTTGGATGCTAAAGCCAAAGAATTCGATAGCATTGTTAAAATCGGTCGTACGCATTTACAAGACGCCACGCCTTTGACCTTAGGTCAAGAGTTCAGCGGCTATGTTAGCCAACTTGACCATTCACTGGTACGTATTGATAATGCGCTACAAGGCTTGTATGAATTGCCACTAGGCGGTACGGCGGTAGGTACGGGTCTAAATGCCCATCCTGATTATGCGGTAAAATCAGCTGAGCAATTGGCGACATTGTCTGGTCTACCATTTGTGACGTCACCGAATAAATTTGAAGCATTAGCCGCTCGTGATGCTGAAGTATTTGCTTCTGGCGCATTAAAAACGCTAGCAGCAAGCTTAAACAAAATCGCTAACGACGTACGTTGGTTGGCATCAGGTCCTCGTTGTGGTTTGGGTGAGTTGACGATTCCTGAAAATGAGCCAGGCTCTTCTATCATGCCGGGCAAAGTAAACCCAACTCAGTCAGAAGCGATGACCATGGTTGTGGCGCAAGTTATGGGTAACGATGTGACTATCAGCATGGCAGGCGCGTCAGGTAACTTTGAGCTAAACGTCTACAAGCCAGTAATCGCTTTCAACCTATTGCAATCTATCAAACTGCTTGGTGATGCGTGCAATAGCTTTAACGAAAACTGTGCCGTTGGTATCCAGCCAGTAAAAGACAAAATCGATGACTTTTTACATAACTCATTAATGCTAGTCACCGCACTTAACCGTCACGTCGGTTATGAAAATGCGGCAAAAATCGCTAAGACTGCTTATAAAGAAAACAAAACCTTGAAGCAAGTTGCCGTTGAATTAGAGCTGTTAACCGAAGCTCAGTTCGATGAGTGGGTTATTCCTGCTGATATGGTAAACCCTAAGTAAGCAGTAGACCAAATAATGACCTGCTACCTACGGTGTCAGACTCGCTTAATGTACGATGAGTACCATTTGCACTCGTCTTTCTTGTAGCAGTGTCATATTTGTTCCACTTAGAAGTTAGTAAACAAAAAGACCTTGTCATCCTTTATAAATGGATGTGGCAAGGTCTTTTTTTATGCTAAGTATTTAAAACGCTTTAGAACTTATAAAGCAAACCAAGCGTCGTCGTTGCATCAGTACGCGAGTCAACCATTGGACTGTCATATTGCTCATTTGGTAGATAGCTTAAGCTCTGATTGGCAAAGCCTGCCCAGCGCTTATTAAAGTCATAGTTGGCACTAACATTGATGTAGGGATTCAAGCTTGAGTTGGCAGTATAAGCAGCAACACCCGTTCTAGTTGATTCTGTATCGCTCACGCCGTAGTAGTATTGATTGTAGTCGTTATCATGATATTCAAAGCCAACGCTTGGATAGACGGTGAGTTTGTTCTTACTGATTTTACCAAGGTAGCTTAAGCGGGCAATATTACCGCCACTACGGTCTAAAATATCAGTCGCATATTGGGCACGAAAGCCACCAACCGGTGTCAGACGCGTATAGCTTAAGCCTGCAGCAGCAGAGGCTTTACGCTCATCAAGTTCGCTTAGTGCGCCAGTGGCGTCATCAGGCTCAAATGAATTGCCAGCAAGCTGAGTATAGGCAGCTAGCTGATTGCTACCATCATTGATAAGGTATACGCCCGCTTGGGTACCGCGCGCATAGACTCTATTGTTGTCATAAAACACCCCTGGCAATACTTTTATCTCGGTGCTTTCTTCCAAATCGTATGCTGAATTGACCGCCATGACGTTGACACCAACGCTTAACTCGGCGTCTGGAACAGTCGGTAAGTTTTTATTGAAGAGTGCGGCATTGGATAGGCTAGCTGCGCCAAGCATGGCAGTAGCCGTCAACGTGCTAAGCAAAGCACGTGTAAAAGTCGGTGATAACGCTGATGATGTAGACATGATTTGCTCTCATAAGTGGGTGAAACAGAGGGATGAAAATAGTAAAACGCGCAAGCTTCTCATTACGTTAGCGTCAGTTAAAAATAAAAGAGGTATAGACTAAATAGTGCTTTGCTCGATGGCATTTAGTACTTCTATTAATTGCTGATGAATATCTTGCCACCACCACATAAAGCCAATACTAATACATAACATCACAATCCACGGCAGCAACTGCCAAATAAGCGCAGGTTTAATGGCTGTGCTTTTCTCATTCAGGGTTTCGTTAAGAGTAGGGCGAATAGGGTTGATGGGGTTAATAGGATTAATAGTTACGTTTGAGTTTACACCACTATTATTATCCACATGACTCTCATTATGCAAACTGTCATGATTTAAGTGAGTGCTATTTAAGTGAGTCTTATTATCAAAATCAGTGCCGTGACCAGTATGATGCTGCTGACTTGTAAACCCAATATCGCTATTTACGGGAGTATCGCTATTTACGGGAGTATCGCTATTCACTGGCGTATTAATATAAGTGCTGTGATATTCGTTTTGCTGCTCACTTTGATAATGGGGTAAATAGTCAATTTGATTAATGGCAGTATTCTGAATGACAGCTGCCATGCTCTGACGATGGGCAATAGCAAACGCCAGTGCAATGATAAGACCCGTAATTGCACCGCCAATGTGACCCGCATTATCGATACCCGGCACCGCAAAACCATAGACCAAGTTGATGCCCATAATAAATATTAGGCTTTTTAAATTGAGCACCATACCATTAACCGATATCTTAAACAGCGCAGCGATTAATAACGCCGCGCCAATGCCCATAATACCGCCCGATGCGCCTGCAGATAATCCGGCTTGTCCCGTCCCATCCACAATACCTTGCCAAGTGACGTAATTGTTCAGTAAGTTGCCGCCGATTGCCGCGAGTAAAAACAGCGTGAGAAACTTAAGCGAGCCAAACATCGGCTCGGCGATTTGCCCAAAGAAATACATGGCAAAACCATTAAACAATAAGTGCATTAAGCCAATATGTAAAAAGGCACTGCTGACCAATCGCCACGGTTCGTTATCCATGGTAAAAGGCAGGGCATTAGCTCCCCATTTTATCAATGCCTCAGTCGATGGATTATTGGCATCGACACCAGTCAGCACTTGTACGATATACAGTCCGATAAAGCTGATTAATAGTAAAGTAGTGACCGGTGCGGTTTTAAACAGCTGCTGGATAGTCATAAAATGAGATATCAATCAAAGGGTATAGGTAGAGTATAAAGGGTATGGATAGTATAAAGAAAGCGACCAACCAGTCTAAGCAGCTATCCTGTCTACACTTACCAGCGCATCGGCGCTACGTAAGGCAAGGCAGTTTTAAGATGCTCGTAGGTACCTTTGACTAAGATATCATCGCGCACTTCATTGATATCGGTATGACCACAAAACGCCATGCTGATATCACATTCGTTATAAATCAGCTCAAGCGCTCGGCGGACACCATCTTCGCCATACGCGCCAAGACCATATAAAAAGGCGCGACCAATCATCGTGCCATTGGCTCCTAATGCCATCGCTTTAAGTACATCCTGACCGGAGCGAATACCACTATCGAGCCAAATCTCAATCTGACTGTCCTCAGCACGCACGGCTTGTACGATATCGGCTAGGGATGAAATGGAGGAGGGCGCACCATCTAATTGGCGTCCACCATGATTGGAGACCACTAGCGCATCGGCACCGCTACGAGCTGCCAGTACGGCGTCTTCTGGCTCCATAATCCCTTTGATAATTAACTTGCCACCCCACATGTCTTTAATTCTGGCGACATCGTCCCAGCTCAGCGCAGGATCGAACTGCTCAGCTGTCCATGCTGATAGCGATGAGATATCCTCAACGTTCTTAGCGTGACCGACGATATTACCAAAGGTGCGCCGCTTGGTACCGAGCATATTCATACACCATTCCGGCTTGGTCATCAGGTTTAAGATGTTGGCAAGCGTCGGTTTTGGTGGCGCAGATAGACCGTTTTTAATGTCTTTATGACGTTGACCGAGTACTTGTAAGTCGGCGGTCAAGATAAGCGCTGAACAATTAGCTTCTTTTGCGCGGCGAATCAAATTGGCTATAAAGTCCATATCGCGCATCATATATAGCTGAAACCAAAAGGGCTGGCTGGTATGTTCTGCTACATCTTCGATAGAGCAAATACTCATAGTCGATAGTGAAAACGGTACGCCAAACTTTTCTGCTGCCTGTGCCGCGAGGATTTCTCCGTCTGCCCACATCATGCCAGTAAAGCCTGTTGGCGCAATAGCAACCGGCATTTTTACTGGCGTACCCAGCATTTCGGTGGCAAGCGAGCGTCCTTCCATATTGACCAATACCCGCTGACGCAGTTTGATACGGTCAAAGTCAGTTTCATTATTACGATAGGTGGTCTCGGTCCATGAGCCTGAGTCAACATAATCATAAAACATGCGAGGTATTTTTCGTTGTGCCACGCGCCGTAAGTCTTCAATCTCAGTAATTTTGCTCAAATTTTTCATGAGGTCTTCCTTGGTACTTATTTGGTAAGCGTTTATTAATTATGATGTTGTTGTCATTCATGTTCTGTCGTTAATTATTGAATGACACTATCTTAACCGTGAAATAAAACTGACGCTATTACAATTAATATAATAGCGTCAGTTCGAGTGCTGATTGTGGATTCACAGGGTTCAACTGGATTCCCAGTATAGCTAGCTCATGTTAAGCAACGGCTTTTTTACTCGTCATTGCCATGATGCCAAAAAATGCTATTGGCCAAATGACAGCCAAGATCCACCACATCATTTGACCGAAAATAATACCCATACCGATCAATCCTGCCTGAATAACATAGTATGTCATTGCTACTAAGGTTTTACGAATAACATAGCCTTCTTTATCCATCAGGCCAACCACCGCGCAAGCAGCAACAACGTTATGTACCGCAATCATATTACCAGCTGCGCCGCCTACCGCTTGCAGTGCTACTACTTGTGCAGCAAGGTTGGCATCTAAGCCAATTTGACTAGCGGTTGACCACTGAAAGTAAGCGAACATCATATTACTGACGGTATTTGAGCCTGCAATGAACGCACCCAGCGCGCCAATCCACGGAGACACGAGTGGCCATGCATTTTGAAATGCACCAGAGGCACTCTCAGCCAGTAATATGGGCATAGCGGGTAGCGAATTTACTACTTCAGCAGCTGACCCGGAGTTGATGAATACTTGTACCATAGGTACCGAAAGCAGCAGGGCTGGTGCGGCGGCTAACATGGTTGTTGCAGAACTACTCCAACTACGTTTTACGGCTTGTCCGTTCATTTTGAACAACCAGATAGAGATTAAGGCAACAATAATTAGAATGATACCTGGAGAATAGGCAAGTTGTAGTTTACTAGAAATAGTCGTACCAAAAAGATTGGTAAATTGTATAGTGGTCAAATCTCCAGTCAAGAATGCCTTCAGCGGTGCAATGACTCGAGTGATGATTAATAGGGCAATAACGATGAGATAAGGAGAAAATGCATGAACCAAAGAAAATCTTGGAGCAATGGCATCATCAAACTTTTCTTCAGGTAACGAGCCGAGCCAGTCTTTATCCCATTTAGCGCGTGGCGCAAAATCGAAAGTGTCTTTAGGCATCAAAAAGCCGCGCTTTGCTAAAGGAAGCACAATCATAAGACCAATAAAACCGCCAACCAATGATGGGAACTCAGGACCTAGGTATCTAGCCACTAAATAATAAGGAACGGTAAAGCAGAGACCAGCAAAAATTGCAAAAGGCCATATTTTGAGCCCTTCAACGAAGGAGCGATTTTTACCAAAGAACCGAGTCAAAAATCCACACAAAAGTAACGGAATTAAAAAGCCTACCAGCGCATGTATCAGACCGACGTTACCCACAATTTGTAATAGATAGTTTTCAGTTGAGAGTGGCGCAATCGCTTGCGTTATATCTGGCTTATCATTGATACCACTCCAAACGCCAACTAACATTGGTGTACCAACGGCACCAAATGATACGGGCGTCGACTGAATAATTAACATAGCCATAACCGATGCCATCGCTGGGAAACCTAAAGCCAACAACAACGGTGCGCCGATAGCAGATGGCGTACCAAATCCTGATGAGCCTTCTATCAGCGAGCCGAATAACCACGCCACAATGATAACTTGAACGCGTCTATCGGGTGAGATATCCATAAAGCCTTTACGGATAGCGACAATAGCACCTCCTTCCTTTAAAGTATTCAGCAATAAAATAGCGGCAAATACAATAAACAAAAGCGAGAGTGCGACGATGAGACCGTTTACACTAGCGGCTGCTACTTGGGCGCCACTGGCTTGCCAAACGAACAATGCTAATAGCGCGGTTACTAAATATGCAACGCCCATAGAAGTCTTGGCAGGAAGCCGCAAAACTACAAGCAAAATGAGGACTACTAGAATAGGCGCTAAGGCCAAAAAAGTGTACATAAAAAACCTTCCTTGGTATATGTAATTGAAGTCATTTTTGAAATATCATTGAAGGATACTTCTCTTTATTGATATTAAGCCAAAAGAAGCCCGTAGTTTTTTAGTACTGAGGGCGTTATCCAAATGGCGGTAAAGAACTTATTTTAAAAATTAGGTGAGGCCTTGTATTCTTAGTCACTGTAACAAAGAGTTGATTATGATTGTCTTTTACAATCAAATCAACTCATTATAGTTGGGTTTGTTATGGGTCTAACAATTCGATCCAGTGCTTGACCGGGACAGACGCATGGCTTCCTAAATGCAGTTGGCATCCGATGTTGGCCGTCACAATCTGATCTGGGTTCTCGATGGTAAGGTCGGTGATCTTATTGGTGAGTAGTTGCTGGCTCAGCTTAGGTTGAAGGAGCGAGTAGGTGCCAGCAGAGCCGCAGCATAAATGTCCGTTTTGGGTTTTAGAGAGCTCAATCCCAGCGCGTTGCAAAATCTGCTCAACATGACCGCCTAACTGCTGAGCGTGCTGTAGCGAGCATGGGCAGTGGACAGCGGTCTTGCGATTCGTCTGTTTCACTACCAATTTCTCCAAGTCCTCTTTGATTAAAATCTCACTCAGGTCTCGGGTCAGCGCACTGATACGTTCGGCTTTAGCCGCATAAGCATCGTCATGTTTGAGTTTTTCGCCGTACTCTTTGACCATCGAGCCGCAGCCTGAGGCACTGATGACAATGGATTCAGCCCCAGCTTCAATATATGGCCACCACGCATCGATATTGCGCCGCATGAACGCAAGCCCTTCTTCATGGGCTGGTATGTGATAGCTCACAGCGCCGCAACATCCGGCATCTGGCGCAGCGATCAAGCTGATGCCTAGCTTATCAAGTACTCGGGCAGCGGCACTGTTGGTGTTGGGGGTGGCAGAAGGTTGGGCGCAGCCCTCTAGCACCAGCATTTGACGCGAGTGTTGCTGCGAGGGTCGCGGGCGGGCGATTTGCTTAACAGGGACTTGGACTTTTAAGTCGCGGGGCAAAAAGGAGCGAAACAGTTGTCCAAGTCGTAAAAGAAACCTAAATCGGTTCGGATAGGGCAACACCTTCCTGATAAGCCAGCGTTTGAATCTTTGATCGGCAGGTCGCGATAACTGTTTTTCCATAATATCGCGGCCAATTTCAGCCAAGCGGCCATATTTTACCCCAGAGGGGCAAGTAGTCTCGCAGCTACGACAAGTCAAGCAGCGGTCTAAATGAAGTTGTGATTTTTCGCTAACATCACCTGTCTCAAGCATTTGTTTTAGTAAATAAATACGACCGCGAGGGCCGTCACGCTCATCGCCAAGCTCTTGATATGTAGGACACGTAGCATTACAAAATCCACAGTGAACGCAAGTGCGCAAAATATCGTCGGCTTCTTGAATATCTGGGTGATCCAGATATTTTACATTAATTTGAGTTCGCATTATGTCTTCCTTGTCATCGAGACAATTTACATCCAGCTGTATAAACGATTGGGATTGAAAACCCCATTCGGATCAAAGGCATGTTTGAGGCGCTGGTGGAGCTTTTGGAGTGCCTCAGACTGAGTATGAAAGACCTCCTGACTCCTATCACCACCGCGATAAAGGCTGACCTGACCGCCTGCGGTCTCAGCGAGCGCTTCTAACTTGTCCGCGGTAAAGTCGCCACGAAGCCAGCGCTGCGCACCTCCCCAATCAAACAGCCAATCTTCATCTGGTAGCACATGCGCCGCGCTACTTTTTACAGAAAACCGCCACAATGAGGACGCGTCTAAAAAATAATCCAATTGCTGCTCACGAAGCGTTGACCAAAAGGCATCTGTATCCTCTAAAGCCGCGCCTTGCCATTGGTTGACGGTACTGTCTACAGCACTTCGTGCGCCTGCCAACCGCAAATACAAATGATTGTCAAACCAACAAGCCCCCGTTAAGGGTTTGGATTGTCCTGAGAGACGGTTCATGGTCTCAATTGCCTTCGCAGCGTCCATCTCCTGCTTGATAGTGACAGTGGCGGCAGGCTTAGGCATGACTTTTAGACTGACTTCAGTAATGATACCCAAAGTGCCCATAGCGCCTGCTTGCATCCGTGAGACATCATAACCGGCGACGTTTTTCATCACCTGACCGCCGAAGCGCAGTTCTTCTGCGTGGCCATTAATCAGGCGAATTCCTAAAACATGGTCTCTTATTGAGCCGCTCCAAGGTCTTGCTGGGCCTGATAAATGGCAGGCCAATGTGCCGCCCAAGGTTGCTTGCCCGTTAAATGTCGGTGGCTCAAATGCTAAGCACTGATTGTGTTCTGCCAAGGCGCTGTTAATCTCACTAATTGGGGTTCCAGCACGGGCGGTCAGCACCAATTCGATCGGCTCATAACTGATGATGCCTTTGTGCTCGCTAAGACTGATGGGGTCGCCTATTGGCTCACGTCCCATAAACTGCTTGCTGCCCCCGCCCATGATTTGTAGTGATGTGCCATCATGGCTGGCTTGTCTTACCCGCGCAATCAGCTCTTGACTGATGTCTGTCATGCCAGATCTCCTTGCTGTGGTTGAGAGTCATGTTTGTGTTGCGGTCTGTCAAGGGTACGGTACTCTTGACAGCGCTTGAGCACTGGAATGCCCTTACCCGGATTTAGCGTGCCAATTGGGTCAAAGGCGTGCTTGATTGCATGAAACTGTGTCAGCTCTTGATCGTTAAACTGAATCGTCATTTGGCGGATTTTTTCGACACCAACCCCATGCTCACCAGTTATGCAGCCGCCGACTTTGACGCAAAGCTCTAAAATACGGCTGCCAAACTCTTCAGTGCGCTCAAGCTCTCCTGGCACATTGGCATCGAATAAGATAAGCGGGTGCAAATTGCCGTCCCCAGCATGAAACACGTTGGCGACGCGCAGACCGTATTGCTCTGAGAGTTTTTGCATTTCTGTTAGGACGTGGGCAAGTTGGCTACGCGGAATGGTGCCATCCATGCAGTAGTAGTCAGGAGATATTCGTCCGACAGCGGGGAATGCCGATTTTCGACCTTTCCACAATAAAGCGCGCTCCGCCTCACTTTGTGAGACACGCGTTGTGGTTGCGCCAAGCTCGATAAACAGCTGCTCAACCTCTGCAATCTGTTCTTGAACTTCCGCCTCGCTACCATCTAACTCACACAGCAGCAAAGCTTGGGCATCAGTTGGATAGCCTGCATGAGCAAACGCTTCGGCGGCTATGATAGCTGGGCTGTCCATCATCTCAAGTCCGGCTGGAATAATACCTTTGGCAATCACGCCGCCGACTGCATCCCCTGCGGTCTGAACGTTATCAAAACCGGCCATAATGACCTGAGCCTTTTCAGGGCTAGGTAGCAGCTTGACCGTCACTTCAGTAATCACCCCAAGTAGACCCTCAGAGCCGGTAATCAGAGCCATCAAATCAAAGCCATTGCTATCAAGACCTTCACTACCAATAGTAATGAGCTCTCCTTCGACTGTGACCATCTCAATTTTTAATAAGTTATGAGTGGTCAGACCATATTTGAGACAATGGACGCCGCCCGAGTTTTCGGCGACGTTGCCACCGATGGAGCAGGCAATCTGTGAGGAGGGGTCTGGGCCATAGTACAAGCCATAGGGACTTGCCGCCTCACTAATAGCAAGGTTGCGGACACCTGGCTGCAAACGCGCGCTACGGGCAAGCGGATCAATATCAAGGATATGCTTAAATCGGGACAACACCAATAAGACGCCATCAGGGTTGGGCATCGCGCCTGCACACAAACCAGTACCGGCACCGCGCGCCACCACAGGGATTTGATAGCGATAACAGATACGCATCACCTCGCAAACCTGCTCAACGGTTTTTGGGAGCACCGTAATGAGCGGCATATCGCAATACACCGATAAGCCATCACACTCAAAAGGCTTTTGGGTCTCCTCATCATTGATCACATATTGAGGCTCAATAAAATCGCGAAACAGCTCTACTAGAGCGGCTTTATCAGGTCTTAAGCTCTGATTCATGGTGGCTTTCCTTTGCTCACTAAATTGTCGATACTCACTAAATTGTCGATATTCACTAAATTGTCGATACTCGCTGCATTATTACATAAGCAACCTTAAGTTGCTAATAAAAAAAAGGAAAGGTTGGCTATCAATATATTGGCTAAAACTGAATAAAATAATAGGTAATGTTTTAAATTAGTAGGAATGAAGCTTGTTTCACAGCTGTGTTAAATAAGCGCGCAGGCGCTGGCAGGGTTACAATAAACGCTGTAAATCCATGATCGAAAACGGATAATTTAAGCGCTTTGTCGGTGTCAAGATGACTGGAATAGTCGTCGCAAACTCCATCATCAGTGGCTCATCAAAGTCGGCAATATCGACATGCTCATAGGTAATGCGTTGCACCGCTTGCAGCTGTGTCATCAGCTGTTCAGCCATGTCGCATAAATGACAGCCTGAGGTGCCGAGCAGCCACCATTTAGCCGTATTTTCAGGAGACCCAAGCTCAGGCTTTTCTTCAATCATACGTGCGCGTAATGTTCCTATATTATTATTCTCGTACATAGCTACTCTCTTATGTTAATCCTTAATGCAAAGCGCATAAATACAATATTCATATTCTTAGACGGCAAAAAAGCAGTTATTCTGCTGTCGTTTTTACTGAATCTTTTTACGTGTACTCTGTGACATGATAAAGAAGTGGGGTAAATAATGACAGCGATTGTGAGATTAGGTAAGATGAGCTGCTATTTATGGTTCCTTTCTTTAGAGTCACCATGATTGGCGGCGTGCTTCTTACTTTCTCTTCTTATCTTTTCAATCACTTGGACAACTCGCATGACAAGTTTTGGCAAATTTATCAAACGACTATTATTGGCATTGATGGTGTTGGTCGTCGCATTCCATGTGTTGGTCGCAGGGCTGCTATTAATTTGGAAAACGCAGCCGATCAATAACAGCATGTTTATGCTTACCCATCGCATTACGGGCGGTGATGTTAGCCAAACTTGGGTTGAATATGACGCCATTGCCAAATCTGCTAAGCAAGCGGCGATTGTCAGTGAAGATTCAACGTTTAGTCAGCATAACGGTTTTGATATGAAAGGTATTGAGGCGGCAAGGAAAAAGAATGAAGCGAATGGCAAGATGTCGGCGGGCGGCTCAACTATTACCCAACAATTGGCTAAAAACCTATTTTTAACTTCGCACCGATCTTATACCCGTAAAGCTGAAGAGGCTATTCTCACCATAATGATTGAAACCTTGTGGGATAAGCAGCGAATTTTGACCGCGTATTTGAATGTGGCAGAGTTTGGCAATGGTATTTATGGTGTCGAGGCAGCCGCGCAGCATTACTTTGATAAAACGGCAAATAACCTAAATCGTGATGAATCAGCGTTACTGATCGCCATGCTAACCAACCCAAAGTATTATCAAGATAATCAAGGTGACAAGCGCCTGCGCAAAAAACAACGTGTTATCAAAAAACGTATGAAAAATGCGATATTGCCACAATCTGCTTAGTTGTAGCGACATTTAATGATGATATATTCAATACAAGACAGCCTAAACACGAGACAGCCTTGTTTATAAAATAACAATAATAAAAAGTATGGTATAAAAGTAATGACAGCATAAGATTGATATAAAAATAATGGCAGGTTGATAACAGTAAAGGAGTAGTAACGTGTCAGAGATGGATAATAAGTGCAGTAGTAGTGATAAGGCAGCTGATGTTATTGAGGAATATCTTGATGCGAATCATGATGTCAATAGAGAGAGTGACACAGACAACGCAGACAGTGTCATTAATACCGGTAATCCTCCTACCGATGACAGCCTTCACGATCTGCGTAGCACCCAAGTCTTAGCCGAGGTTGATTGGCAACGCTCGGAAGATGGCAATTATTCACCCAGCAGCTATATCAATCGCGACTTGTCTTTATTGCAATTTCATCTGCGGGTCTTGGCACAAGCGGCAGATCCCCGCCATCCTTTGCTTGAGCGTTTATTCTTTTTAATGATTTTTTCCTCCAATATCGATGAGTTTTTTGAGATTCGCATGGCAGGTATCATGCAAAAGCTCAGTCTGGGTGATGTATCCACTAGCGTTCACGGTATGCGCCCAAGTGAAATTCTTAATGAAATATCAGCCGTGACCCATGATGCCATCGCTGAGCAATACCGTATTTTAAATGAAGATATCTTGCCAGCATTGGCGCTTGAAGACATCCGTTATCTAAAGCGCGATGAACTTAATACCGAGCAATCAGCATGGATGAAGCGCTATTTTACTGAGCAGGTATCGCCAGTATTGACGCCCATTAGCATTGATCCTGCACACCCATTCCCGCGCTTGGTCAATAAAAGCTTGAACTTTATTGCGACGTTAGAGGGCAAAGATGCCTTTGGTCGCGATATCAATTTGGCTATCGTACCCGCGCCGCGTAGCTTGCCACGCGTTATTCGTCTGCCTGATGAGTTGACTGGTGGCAAAGAGCATCATGTCATGCTATCGGCAGTGATTCATGAGCATATCGGTGAGCTATTCCCCGGTATGAATGTCACCGGTTGCCATCAGTTTAGGTTGACGCGTAATGCTGATTTGGACTTGGCAGATGACGTCGATGACATTGCTAAAGCATTAGAGGGTGAGCTTGAAAACCGCCGCTTTGGTGATAAGGTACGACTTGAAGTGACCACCAAATGTCCGACCCCAATCAGTGATTATTTGCTCAATGAGTTTGAGCTGCATGACAATCAATTATACCGCGTCAATGGACCCGTCAATTTAACGCGGCTGCTCTTCGATTTTAATATTCCAGCATTGCGTTATCAGCCTTTCACCCATGTGGTGCCTAAACCGTTTCGCCGTGAAGTCGACAAGCTTGATAAAGCGACCAGTATGTTTGCTGCTATGCGTAAAGGTGATGTGTTGGTGCATCATCCGTTCCATGCGTTTTCACCGATTATCAATTTGCTGTGGCAAGCTGCCATTGATCCAAAGGTATTGGCGATTAAACAAACGCTCTATCGTTCAGGTACCAATTCAGAAATCGTCAAGGCCCTAGCGGCAGCAGCGCGCAATGGCAAAGAGGTGACGGCGGTCATTGAGTTACGCGCGCGTTTTGATGAGGCGTCTAATATTGCCGTTGCCAATTATCTGCAAGAAGCGGGTGCAGTGGTTGTCTACGGTATTGTCGGCTACAAAACCCACGCCAAGCTCATACTCATCGTGCGCCGCGAGGACGATAAAATTCGGCGTTATGTGCATTTAGGCACGGGCAACTATCATGCGGCAAATGCCAAAGCCTATACCGATTATGGCTTGTTCAGCGCTGACCCCGATATCTCAGAAGACGTCCACAAGATATTCCAAGAGCTGACGGGCATGGGCAAACCCGCTAACCTCAAAAAGCTGTTACATGCACCGTTTACCTTGCACGATAAATTGATGAGCTTTATCGATGATGAAATTGCTCATGCAAAGGCGGGCAAGCGCGCTCATATTATTGTCAAAGTAAACGCCTTAACCGAACGTCGTTTGATTGATAAACTATATGATGCCTCACAAGCAGGGGTCAAAATCGAGCTGATTTTGCGCTCCATATGCTGTCTGCGCCCACAAGTAAAAGGTCTGTCCGAAAATATCACCGTACGTTCTGTTGTCGGTCGATTTTTGGAGCATACTCGCATTTATTACTTCTATAATGATGGTGATGAGCGTCTGTACTGTGGCAGCGCCGATTGGATGGATCGTAATTTATTCCACCGTGTAGAGGTGGCGTTTCCGATTGAAGATGAAAAGCTGTTCAAGCAGATCTATCAAGATGGATTGTTAAACTACCTCCAAGACAATACCCAAGCATGGACACTCAGCGGTGATGGCCGCTGGCAGCAAAATCAGCCAGCAATAGGTGAGACGCCGCATATTGCCCAAGAGTATTTATTAAAGGTGATTAATCGCGTGGGTGAGCCTGTATAACGGTCTTGTTTAATAGCGGTTATCAGGTCGATTAACGCCAGCACAATCGTTAATAAATAGCTATACCAAGCATAGGGACTATTCTGTGCTTGGTTTTTTTGTGTCTATTCATTTTAATCTATGGTTACAAACTGTCTGGTAAGCTCACACTTATTCACATATTGATACGGCAGCACACTGGTAGGGCTCTGAAATTTGTACTTATAATTGAATTAATAAGTACAAAAATTCAGCTTTATAACAGTATCTCAATAAGAAAACAGGATTTCATCATGAGTCATATCAATAACGATAGTTCGGACATCAAAAAAGCCGCTGAGCAAGCAGACAGTATTCAAACTAATAACATGCACCCAAATAATGAAGAGCCTGTATTAATCAACGATCCAGCGCAGCTGTATCCAGATAATCCATCGGACAGTTATGAAGGTCGTAAACACGATCCTGAAATCGATGGACCGCAGCAGGAGTCACAAGAGACGGATGAGATATATGCTGACCCACGCAAAGAAGAAAATCTGCCTCCAGGTGGCAAAAATGTCGGCGATCTAAATGCTTATGATTTGTCGCAAAAAGGCAATGAATAGTTTTATTTATAGTCGTGAGATATTTTATCTCACATAGTTTGACATATCATATAGATAGTCATTGTCAGGCATTTAATGCTGAGCAAAATAACAAGAAAGGTAAATCAAAAATATAAGGATATTATGATGGAAACAAAAGATCCCGCATTAACCAAAATGCCTATCAACAATCATGATGGTCATATCGACAATACACATGCACGTACTGTTGACAACATCGCAGCTCACGATAGTACAGAAAAAAGCACAGCGACATCTCAAGAGACCGTCATTGGTACCAGATATGCGAGCGATGATGTCGAGCATGGTAACCATAGACATGAAGACATTCATCATGATAGCTATAATGTAATGTCAACGGATGACAGCATTGAAAATCATACCACTATCAATAAAGGTACTGATACTTTTCAAGAGGGCGTTGTAGGGTCAGAACATGTTAATGCTGGCGATAATCCTGCCCGTCAGCCAGACCGCCGCGATCAAGAGGGCAATGCTTTTGATGATGGTATCAATGAACATACCACTATTGATAAAGAGGCTAAAAGCGAAGGCATAAACGATTTAAATCGTTATGCAAATATTGATAATGCTCAAACCCGTGTATTAAATCCTGACGAAAAGGATTTTTAAGGCATTTAGAACATTCAGATAGCTTATAAAAGGTGCTGCCAGTAATCATTTAATACGTTGCTAGCATCACCTTTTTTTATTTACTGACCATAGCTCTACTCAGTTAGAGAGCAACAGGATCACCGCTATGAAAGCGCAGTTCAGTATCTGGAGTCGATATCAGCTCTGCCTCTACTTCTTTAAAGAACGTGACACGCTCATCGATACTGTCATCAGACAATGACTGCGCCAATGCCAAATAATCCTCAAAATGGCGGCTTTCTGACTTCAATAGATAGCGATAGTATTTGGCCAAACGCTCATCATTGATAACCTCAGCAAGTGCGGCAAAACGTTCACAAGAACGTGCCTCGATAAACGCGCCAATGATAAGCACATCTATCATCGCAGCGGGCTCATAAGTGCGCTTGTGTTTGAGCATTCCTTTGGCATAGCGCCCAGCACTCAGATATTTCCATGCTTGCCCACGCTCATGCATAATGCCGAGCACTTGCTCGTAGTGCAGCATTTCTTCTCGTATCAATTGCGCCAATTTACGCTGTAAGTCATAGGAGAACTCATAGCGAAAGATGAGGTTCATCGCTGTACCGGCTGCCTTTTTTTCACAATTGGCATGGTCTTGAATAATCAGCGCTAAGTTATCAATGGCAGCATTCACCCAAGCTTGCGAAGTTCGCGCGCCCAAAAAATTATAAATAAGCGATAAATCTACCTTTAACGGCGGGCTCAGCTGGGTAATGTCGACACTGTCTTCATGGCTGCTACTTTCGTTACTATTGCCGTCTAATGCCGTGTTTATGACAACATTATCCTTTGTAGCAGTATCAGATTTAGAGGGGGAGTGATGCGTTATTGTAGATACCGATGAGTCTTGAGCATTTATAATCATAGTTTGATTGGGCTTTATCAACGAGTGGATGGATAAAATAATAAAAAAAGTAAGTATTCAGTATATGGGCGCTAAATGTATTTAAATTATCTAAATGACTTTGATGTGATAGATAACCGTTACCCATAAATTAATACCGTAATGATTACTTACCGTTTATACTGATGATTAAGTTCATGGCATATAAAAGTAAGCTAATCACTGCTAACCCATGTGGCTTATAGACTATCATTTATCTACAGCACAAGCATTTATTTACTAAATGGGGTTTCCTTGTTTATTTCCTTATTTGATAGTAGGATAACATTTTGCTTTTAGCGTATTTTGTCTTACTATTGATTGTCAGCTGATAGCAGGTAGTCAATAGTATATCAACTATCAATCGCGTCTCAAAATCTAAGCTTTATAGCCCATTTTTGTTTAAAACCTATCTAGATAATATCTGATAATAAAACGTTAAACACCGCTCAAATAATGACAGCCGATGTAATGCAGCAGTAAATTTACTTGGTTTGTCGCTTATGGTCGAACATTTATTACTTTGCAACTCTGCTTTATGCGCCCTTTTGCATGATTGTGTACATGGATGAGGTATGTTTTAGCAGCCCAGTATCAACAAATCTAACAAACAGATAAGGATAACAGTATGAGCCAGTCTTCTAATGCCAATCGCGTTCAAAAAGGCATTCTTGCCATTGATCAGCAGCTGTTCGATTTTATCGAAAATGAAGTGCTGCCGAAAGTCGGTATTGATTCAGACGGTTATTGGTCAGGTTTTGAAAAGGTCATTAAAGAGTTTACGCCACGTAATAAAGCGCTGCTTGCAACCCGCGATAATATTCAAGCGAAAATTGACCAATGGCACCTGCAACACCCTGCCAAAAATGGCGATATTGATTATCCAGTGTATAAGGCATTTTTACAAGAAATTGGTTATCTCTTACCAGAAGGCGAAGCGTTCAGCGTCAGCACAGAAAACGTCGATGATGAGATTGCACTCATTGCAGGACCGCAGTTGGTAGTGCCAGTACGTAATGCTCGTTATGCTTTGAATGCCAATAATGCGCGTTGGGGCAGCTTATATGATGCTTTATATGGCACCAATGTTATCAGTGATGAAAATGGTCAAGAAGCGAAAGGCGGTTATAACCCAACACGCGGCGCTGCGGTCGTCGCTTATGCCAAAAATTTCTTAGATGAAAACTTTACGCTAGCATCAGGATCATATAGCGATGTAACTGGTTTTAAAGTGGTCGATGGCAAGCTTGAAATTGCTCAAGGTGATAGCAGCACGCAGCTGAAAAATGCCGCACAGTTTGCAGGTTTCGTTGGCGATGCCAGCAGTCCTAGCGCTGTATTAGTAAAGAACAACAACTTGCATGCTGAGATTCAAATTGATAGCAATCATCCCATTGGTAAAGATGATCCTGCCAATATCAAGGACGTCTTATTAGAATCAGCGCTGACCGCGATTCAAGATTGTGAAGACTCAATTGCTGCTGTCGATGCCGAAGAAAAGGTTGAGGCTTATCGCAACTGGTTTGGCTTAATGAACGGCGATTTGCAAGAAACCTTTGAGAAAGGCGGTAAAACCCGCACCCGTAAACAAAATCCTGATCGCAAATATACCACGCCAGAGGGTGATACGCTGACCTTGCCAGGTCGCGCGCTCTTATTGCTGCGTAACGTCGGTCATCTCATGCAAAATCCATCGATTTTGGTAGATTTGGGCAATGGGCAAGAAGAAGTTTTCGAAGGTTTGATGGATGCTTTGATTACGCCTTTATTATCATTAAATGATTTGAACGGTAAAACTGAGCTATCAAACTCGCGTAAAGGCTCGATGTATATCGTCAAACCAAAAATGCATGGTCCAGACGAAGTGAAAATGGCGAATGACTTATTTAACGCCTCAGAAGATTTATTGGGCTTAGAGCGTCATACTATAAAGATTGGCATCATGGATGAAGAGCGTCGTATGACGGTCAACTTAAAAGAAGCCATCCGCCAAGCAAAAGAGCGGGTTATTTTCATCAATACTGGCTTTTTAGATCGTACCGGTGATGAGATGCACACCAGTATGAATGCAGGTCCATTTGTCCGCAAAGACGATATGAAGTCGCAAACGTGGCTACTAGCCTATGAGCAGCGGAACGTCGATATCGGTCTGGAAGTAGGTCTACAAGGTCACGCTCAGATTGGTAAAGGCATGTGGGCAAAACCTGACGAGATGCAAGAGATGATGGACACCAAGATTGCCCATCCAAAGTCAGGTGCCAATACTGCGTGGGTACCGTCACCAACGGGAGCGACCTTGCACAGCATGCACTATCATCAAGTCAATGTCGCTGAGGTTCAAGACAGCCTAAAGTCACGTACGCGCGCAAGCGTAGATGATATCTTGACCATTCCATTGGCAAAAAACACCAATTGGACTGAGAAAGAAAAGCAGCAAGAGATTGATAATAATGCTCAAGGCATCTTAGGCTATGTCGTACGCTGGGTGAACCAAGGCGTTGGTTGTTC
The DNA here is from genome assembly GCF_000012305.1 of Psychrobacter arcticus 273-4. NCBI lineage: Bacteria > Pseudomonadati > Pseudomonadota > Gammaproteobacteria > Moraxellales > Moraxellaceae > Psychrobacter > Psychrobacter arcticus. The sequence goes on along the minus strand of NC_007204.1, from coordinate 2,032,086 downwards.
CAAAGTCCCTGATATCAATGATGTGGGCTTGATGGAAGACCGTGCGACGTTGCGTATCTCAAGTCAGCATATCGCCAATTGGTTACATCATAATGTGGTCAGCGAGCAGCAAGTGATGGACGCTATGAAACGTATGGCAAAAATCGTCGATGAGCAAAACGCTGATGATGCTGATTATCAACCGATGGCGACTGACTTTGACAATTCCTATGCTTTCAAAGCCGCCTGCGATTTGGTGTTTAAAGGTCGCGAGCAGCCAAGTGGCTATACTGAGCCGTTATTGCATCAAGCGCGTCTGGACCTAAAAGCCAGCATCGGCTGCTAACAGCTAAAACAGTGCGTCATCGGTAATAAACGAGTGGTTATAGGGATTAATGGCAGTCACGGCGTTATTGACCAATCAATCATGCCGTGATTAGCCAGTGTTACTGACACTTATTACCGATTATTATTGTTTATGTTGACAAAAGTCACCCTTATTCGTTTCAGACGAGTAGGGGTATTTTTTATTTCTATTTTCTTCAAGGTAAAACCTTATGTAGAGGGTGGGTTTCAAAGATTTTACTAACTAAAGCATCAAAAAAATGTTGCAAATTATGTCAAAGTTGTTATGCTTGTACTCGAAGTATGAGTTTGGTAACGGATGTTACGCAACAGAGCGATAAAGACCAACGTTTACATGGCAGTTACGTTTTTTAACCGCAGTTATGTAAGTCATGGTTTTTTTCATCTTACGGTAATAGAACTTCGCCACACTTGTTTCTGACTAATCTCGGTAGCCAGTTACACATTATATCTTTGAGGATTTGTGACGATACCATTTTGGGCACCGGCTAATAATAGCTCGCTCATTACTAAAATTGTAAAGTGGAGATACCCCCATGAAAAAACTACTTTTAGCTACAGCAATCGCTGCCCTATCTGTATCTGCAGCCAACGCAGCCCCAACTGTTTATGGTAAAGCTTTTGTTGCTATGAACTACGTCAATGCTGAGGCTGACGCTGAGTATAACTATTCAGATATCAACGGTAATGTTGTTTATAGTTACAGCGAAAACGTTGACGAAAATACAGTAGATATCAACTCTCATGCTTCACGTTTAGGCTTTAAAGGCTCTGAAGCCATGACTGCTAATACTGATGTTATCTATCAATTAGAGTATGGCATTGATGTTTCTGGTAACAACAGAACTATCTCAAGCCGTGATATCTTCCTTGGTGTAAACAATAAGCAATTCGGTGAGTTCCGTGCTGGTAGAAACCAATCAACGCTAGCTCGTATCGACAACGTTGTAGTGAACCAAGGTTACTTTGATAACTTAGGTAACAACGATATGGAAAACGACGTTGTTAAAGGCTTAAACATGGCTGACAGTGGTCGTATCAACAGTTCAGTCATTTGGACTGCCCCTAAGTATCAAGGTCTACCATTACAGTTCTCTGCAATGTATAGCGCTGAAGATCAAGAGGAAGGTAAAGATGATGGCTTTGGTGCTGCATTAATGTTTGATCAAGGCACTGGCTTCACTGCTGGTGTTGCTTATGACAAAGATCAAAACATCGAAGGTGATATCGTTCGTGGTACGGCGACTGTCGATCTAGCTAAATACATGGCAGCTCCAGTAACACTAGGTGCGCTATATCAAGTAGCTGATTACGACTTTGCTGGCTCTAAAAAAGAGAAAGGCTTAGTTGTTAGCGCTGAAATGCCTTTAACTAACTTTGCTCGTCCAGCGTCTATCTATACTCAGTACAATAAAACTGATAACTTAGGCGGTTGGGACAATGTTAATTCAGATCAAATCGTTGTTGGTGGTAAATATATGTATAAAGACAACATCATTGCTCATGCCTATGCTGGTATGAATAATGCTGATGCTGATGGATCTATGTCTTCTTCTGAGCCTGGTTTTTTAGCCACATATCGCGCTGATGCTGAAGTATTCGTTATCGGTACTGGTCTAGAATACAAATTCTAATCTAAGCATTAGAATCTGATTATAAAAAACTCATCCTTCGGGGTGGGTTTTTTTGTTAAGGCGTTTTTAATGAGCGAGTGGGTTATAATATAGTTGAAATACTTTAAAGTCGCTACAGTACTACTGGTGTAAATTTTTTGCAGCCTCTGTCTGCGTAGGCACAGCAAGCAAGAAAAATTTGCAGCAGTAGTACCTGTTGTATCGATATTACTTTTCACCGACTATAGCTAAGCGCTTATAATAGACAGATGCTAAAAATGAAGAGTTTCAAATAGTTTGTGCTTTTGCCCTATATTTTATGGCGTATTTTTAGTAAAATCCTTCTTTACCAATTACCGACAGAGTACTATGACCAAGTTTATATTTGTGACCGGTGGGGTAGTGTCCTCACTAGGAAAAGGTATCACCGCCGCTTCTCTTGCTGCCGTCTTAGAAGCACGGGGCGTAAACGTGACCATGACCAAGATGGATCCATATATCAACGTCGATCCAGGCACGATGAGCCCGTTCCAGCATGGTGAAGTATTCGTCACCGAAGATGGCGCCGAGACGGATTTGGACTTGGGCTACTATGAGCGTTTTTTACGCCATTCAAAAATGAGCAAAAGCAACAACTTCACCAGTGGTCGCATCTATCAAAACGTCTTGAATAAAGAGCGCCGTGGCGAGTATCTTGGTGGTACGGTACAGGTGATTCCGCATATCACTGATGAAATTAAGAGTAAAATCCTTGCCAGTGGCGAAGGTTATGATGTCGCTATCATCGAGATTGGCGGTACAGTGGGTGACATCGAGTCGCTACCCTTTATGGAAGCAGTACGTCAAATGCAAGTAGAGCTTGGTCGCCATCGCGCCATGCTGATGCATCTAACATTGGTGCCTTATATTGCCAGTGCGGGCGAAACCAAAACCAAGCCGACCCAGCATTCAGTCAAAGAGCTGCGTTCTATCGGTCTGCAGCCTGACATCTTGATTTGCCGCTCTGATCATCATATCTCACCAGACAACCGTCGCAAGATTGCACTATTTACCAACGTTGAAGAGCGTGCGGTCATTATGTGTGAAGATGCGCAAAGTATTTACCAGATTCCGCGCACCTTGCATGAGCAAGATCTTGATGATTTGATCTGTGAGCGTTTTGGTCTTGATTTACCAGAAGCAGATTTGAGCGATTGGGACAAAGTCGTTGAAGCGCAGCTGAATCCTGAATCGACGGTGACAGTAGCCATGGTTGGTAAATATGTTGAATTGCCAGATGCCTATAAATCGATCAATGAAGCCTTGTTACATGCCGGCATTACTCATAAAGTTGATGTTAAAATTGACTATATCGATGCTGAACGTTTAGAAGACGATGACAGCTTATTGGCGCAGCTACATAATGCCGATGCTATCTTGGTGCCAGGTGGCTTTGGTGAGCGCGGCACGATGGGTAAAATCAAAGCCATTACCTATGCTCGCGAAAACAAGGTGCCGTACTTAGGTATCTGCTTGGGTATGCAGCTGGCAGTGATTGAATACGCGCGTAACGTGCTACATATCGATGCCAACTCTTCTGAGTTTGATCGCAAGACAGCCGAGCCTATCATTGGCTTGATTACTGAATGGTTAGATGAGCGCGGTGAATTGCAGATTCGTAGTGATGATTCAGACCTTGGTGGTACCATGCGTCTAGGCGCGCAGCAAGCTGAGTTGGTTGCTGGTAGTAAACTTGCACAAATCTACGGTGCAACCAATATCACTGAGCGTCATCGCCATCGCTATGAGATGAATAACCGCTATATCGAGCCATTAGAGCAGGCAGGTATGACAATATCAGGTTATTCTGCTAAGCAGCATTTGGTTGAGTCGGTTGAACTTGCCGATCATCCATGGTTTGTTGCGGTACAGTTCCATCCTGAATTTACCAGCTCGCCACGCGGTGGTCATCCATTGTTTAATAGCTTTGTTAAAGCGGCGAAGAATTATAGTGAAGCGAAATAATCGTTAATTTATAATCGCTTTTGACACAAAAAGACTGATCTTCGGATTGGTCTTTTTTTGTGGCTGATTTTATGGTTATAGTCGGTGAAAAGTAATATCGATACAACACGTACTACTGGTGCAAATTTTTCTTGCTTGCTGTGCCTACGCAGACAGAGGCTGCAAAAAATTTACACCAGCAATACGGTAGCGACTTTAAAGTATTTCAACTATATATGTTTCTAAAACATGTTATTTTTAAGCGGTGAGCATGACAGTTTTTCTTATGGTTGGTAGCCAATTACGCTTATAGGCTTTTTTTAATGAGACTATCGGTTACAATATGAGATAACAATAAACAGGATACCCACTTAATGGAAAATCTACTAACCGCACAGTCGCATATTCAGCTTAATACGCCCAATAATAAAAGCATCAATATCGGTAACGATCAGCCATTTGTATTGTTTGGTGGTATGAATGTCTTAGAGTCCAAAGAGATGGCATTTGAGATTGCCGAGCAGTATGTCGATATATGCCAGCGTTTGGGTATTGGCTATGTATTTAAAGCCAGCTTTGACAAAGCCAATCGCTCAAGCCTGACCTCGTATCGTGGTCCCGGACTAGAAAAAGGTATCGATTGGCTCGGGCAAATCAAAGAAAAATTCCAAGTACCCATTATCACGGATGTCCACGAACCTTATCAAGCGGCACCGGTTGCTGAAGTGGCGGATATTATTCAGCTGCCTGCGTTTTTATCGCGTCAGACGGATTTAGTCCATGCAATGGCAAAGACCGATGCAATCATTAATATCAAAAAAGCCCAATTTTTAGCACCGCATGAGATGCGCCATATCGTCAATAAATGTCTTGAGGGCGGTAACGATAAGCTTATTCTTTGTGAGCGTGGTAGTGCCTTTGGTTATAATAATTTGGTGGTCGATATGCTGGGTTTTGATACCATGAAGCAGATGGAAATCCCGGTGTTCTTTGATGTGACCCATAGCTTGCAGCAGCCGGGCGCGCGTAGCGATAGCGCGGGCGGACGCCGTGAGCAAATTACAACGCTTGCACGTGCGGGTATGGCAACCGGATTGGCAGGTCTGTTTTTAGAGGCGCATCCCAATCCAGAAACGGCAAAATGTGATGGTCCCTGTGCATTGCGTATGAGCCAGTTAGAGCCGTTCTTACGTCAGCTTAAGCAGCTTGATGACTTGGTAAAAGGCTTTGAGACCTTGGATACTCATTAATATCATAGGGAATGTGAGGGCAAGACAATGGCGATTGAAGTGGCACAAGTAAGTATCGAAAACATCAATGATGCGGAAGGTTTAGAGAGTGTAATGACCGCTTTGAAGAATATCACAGGCGTTACGGCAATTGAGTTGGATACCGACCGTCATACGGCGTTGGTGCGTTATGATGCTACAAGAACCAGTATCCATGCCTTTACTGCCGCGATTAGTATGGTCGATTATGTCACTCAGCCATTTCCTATCGATGCTCCTCAGAATCCACGCCATCATGATTAGGTCTGGTTGATAAAAGTATAACCAAACTGACTTGTGGTCAACACCAATAGCTCTTATGCTGGTCTTGAGTATTTTCATAAAGACTTATACTGTTAAGCTATATAACTATAGTCGGTGAAAAGTAATATCGATACAACACGTACTGCTGGTGCAAATTTTTCTTGCTTGCTGTGCCTACGCAGACAGAGGCTGCAAAAAATTTACACCAGTAGTACTGTAGCGACTTTAAAGTATTTCAACTATATATAAACAATTTATTCATAGATAAAAATAAGGAGCCTAACATGGCGAACCAAACGCGTATTATTAAAATTGATGGCATGACTTGTGGCGGCTGTGTGGCAAGTGTCCATAACGCCACCGCAGATATCGATGGTTTAGACGATATCAGTATCGAGCTTGCTGATAACCAAGCAACCGTCACTTTTGATGATAGCAAAACCAGTGTAGAGACGATTGCTGCTGCTATTGATGACGCAGGCTTTGATGCCACCGTTGCCAACGCTTAATTTTATTCTTCGTTATAAACGAACCAGCTATCATGGCTGGTTTTTTAATGGTTAGAAACTATGAATATCAGAGTAGAGCGATAAGCTCTCTTATTTCTGTAACACCTCTGCTTAAGCTGACTAGCACCAATGTAACTAAAACCAATGTAACTAAAACAGTTGAATTGGTGCTAGTGATGAGCATTTAATATATAGGTTGATACAGTAAAACGATTGCTATTTAAATGCTCTGAGAGGTAGTCTGATATTGACCTTTAGAGTGCGCTGCTTGCTTGATGTAGATTTTTAGTCCTCCACTGACATACTTTTATAGCTCATACAAATTTATAAACGCCATAACGAGTTTTATTTATGAATGATTCTACCCGTACCGATACCGATAATTCTTATAATGTTGAGACTGATATTCAGTCAAATACGCCGCTTGCGCCTGAGCGTGCACATTTGCAACTGGCGATTGATGGCATGACGTGTCAGGCCTGTGCATCACGAATTGAAAAGGTGCTGAATAAAAAGCCATCAATCTATGAGGTCAGTGTGAACTTTGCTGGCGAGACCGCCAATGTGGATTATGATCCGACACAGACGACGGCAGAGCAGGTGACGGAATGGGTCAATAAAACGGGTTTTGTCGCCAATTTGCAGGCGGCTGATAGCTTGTTCGCTCAGAAAGATGAGGATACAAGCACTCAGTATCCATGGCGATTGATTGGCTTATGGGTTTGTTTGGTACCATTTTTAGTTGGTATGGCAGGCATGCTTGTTGGGCAGGGTATGGCGTGGATGCCACCGATTTGGATACAGTTTATCCTAGCGACGATTGTACAGTTTGGATTTGCATTGCCATTTTATAAAAGTGCATGGGCGTCTATTAAAGGCGGTCTTGCCAATATGGATGTATTGGTCGTCATTGGCACATTGACTATTTGGGCATATTCGACTTATCTATGGTTGACCTATGGTGATGGAACTTTAAACAGTCTGTTGCAAAGTGGGCATACTGGCGGTCATGGTGTGAGTGGCAGCCCTGCAGTATATTTTGAAGCAGGCGTGATGGTCATTGCGTTTGTGCGCACCGGTAAATATCTTGAAGAGCGCACCAAAAAGCACAGTCTGAACAGTATTGATTTACTATTATCGCTGACACCAGACGAAGTGGAACAGCAACAGCCAAATGGCGATTTTCATAATGTTGCTCTACAAGAGGTGCAGGTGGGTGATATCTTGCGTGCTAAGCAAGGTAGCCGTGTTGCAACCGATGGGACGGTCATCGATGGTGCTGGCTGGTGTGTCGAGAGTCATTTAACCGGTGAATCAGTACCGCTTAAAAAAGAAGCTGGCGATGAATTATTAGCGGGTGCGTTGGTTGAAAACGGTAGCTTGTTATATCGCGTTAATGCCAAGGGTAGCGATACTAAACTTGGTGATATGGTGCAAGCACTGAGCGATGCCCAAGGCTCAAAAGCCAATCTGGCACGCCTTGCTGATAGAGTCACTGCGGTCTTTGTGCCCGTCGTGGTAGTGATTGCACTGGTTACCTTTGGCGTGACGTGGTGGCTGACCGGTATGCTCGATACCGCCTTGATGCATGCGGTATCCGTCTTGGTCATTGCTTGTCCCTGTGCGCTTGGTTTGGCGACGCCCGCGGCAATTATGGCGGGTATGGGCGTTGCAGCGCGTCACGGCGTCTGGTTTAAAGATGCGCAAAGCCTTGAGGCAGCGGGCAATATCGACACTGTGGTGCTTGATAAGACGGGCACCTTAACCATCGGTAAACCGACCATCGTCGATGAAGTCATGGTCGATAAATCAATCATGGTTGATGAGGTATTGCAGATTGCCGCGAGTGTTGAAGCGCATGCCAGTCATCCGCTTGCAACCGCTTTGGTCAATGCAGCGACAGCGCGTGGTTTATCTTTATTTGACGTGTCTGATATTAGCGTGGTAAAAGGCGCAGGTATTCAAGCAACCATAGAAGGGCTTGGGCTGATAAAGGTCGGTACTGCAGAGTTTGCCAATCTTGTATTGCCAGAACTGATGCCAAAAGTATGGCAAATTGCCAGTACCGTTGCCATTAGTATTAACGATGAAGCATTAGGTGCTTTCGCCTTAGCGGATGATCTGAAATCAGATACGCCGCAAGCGATTACTGCACTACAAGATGCGGGTATTAACGTCATTTTGATGAGCGGTGACAAACAATCTGTCGTCGATCATGTGGCCGGACAGCTTGGTATCGAGCAAGCGTACGGCAAGATGAGTCCGCGAGCCAAAGCGAGCCAAATTGCTTTATTGCAAACGGCTGGTCATAAAGTCGCTATGGCAGGAGATGGGGTTAATGATGCACCAGCGATGGCAACTGCCGATGCCAGCTTTGCCATGTTTGAAGGCACGGATGTCGCCCAGCATAGTGCCTCTGCACGCTTGATGGGTGAGTCCCTCATGCATATCGATGCGGCGCAAAAAATTGCGCAGGCAACGGTGCGCAATATCAAACAAAATCTATTTTTTGCCTTTATCTATAATTGCCTTGGTATTCCGCTAGCAGCTTTTGGCTTTTTGAATCCTATGATTGCGGCTGCCGCCATGGCGCTTAGCTCTATTTCGGTATTGATGAATGCACTGCGTTTAACCCGTTTTAAGACCAAGGTTGAGCTGAATAATACGGTATCTGCTTCTAATACGGATAAGAACCGCTCAGTGCAAGGATAAAGGTGAATTGATTGCGGTATAGCATTTGTTTTGGACAGTCGATAATAGCTAATATTGCTATTTATGTGTGATTTTATGCTTGCAAGTTTGGGTAAGATAAAGGAAGTTTGGTAAAATATATGCTATGATGTCAAGCACTATAGTCAGTGATTAGGGTGATAAATAACCCCCTAATTGCGCTGAAAATTAGACGATTGTATCAATATACCAATCTGTTTTGGGCGCAGGTGCTATACGATATTCTACTCTATCTTTTTTGTATTCTAGTTGCCGTTATTTATCTCATAAACTTGGCATGACCAAAGGAATTAACAGACATTATGTACGCTGAAGAAACCAACAACGTCACCGCAATTAAAGACATTCGCGCTCGTGAGATTTTAGACTCGCGTGGTAACCCAACGATTGAAGCTGATGTTATTTTAGCTGATGGTACTATTGGCCGTGCTGCTGCCCCAAGTGGTGCATCAACCGGTTCACGTGAGGCGCTTGAGCTACGTGATGGCGATAAAAGTCGCTATATGGGTAAAGGCGTCAAAAAAGCAGTTGCTAACGTCAACAGCCAAATCCGTAGTGCTTTGATGGACAAAAATGTTACTGCCCAGCAAGCTATTGATGATGCAATGATTGCGTTAGACGGTACAGATAACAAAGACAACTTGGGTGCCAACGCCATATTGGCAGTTTCACTTGCAGTTGCTAAAGCGGCTGCCAAATCACAGAGTCTGCCATTACATCAATATATCGCTGATCTGCGCAACCAGACGTCGCTTACGATGCCTGTACCAATGATGAATATTATTAATGGTGGTGAGCACGCAGACAATACCGTTGATATTCAAGAGTTTATGATTGAGCCAGTTGGTTTCAGTAGCTTCTCAGAAGCGCTGCGTGCTGGTACAGAGATTTTCCATAGCTTAAAATCTGTTCTAAAATCGCAAGGTCTAAATACCGCTGTGGGTGATGAAGGCGGTTTTGCGCCAAACCTGCGTAGCAATGAAGAAGCCATTACGGTTATCATGCAAGCGATTGAGCAAGTCGGCTACACGGCTGGTAAAGACATTCACCTAGCCTTAGATTGCGCTGCTACTGAATTCTATAAAGATGGCAAATACATCTTGGCAGGCGAAGGTAATAAATCCTTTGATAGCCAAGGATTTTCAGACTATTTAGTGGGTCTGGCGCGTCAATATCCTATTATCTCTATCGAAGATGGTCTTGATGAGTCGGATTGGGATGGCTGGAAGTACTTAACTGAACAAATCGGTGATAAAGTCCAACTGGTCGGTGACGATTTGTTTGTGACCAATCCTGCTATCTTGCAAGAAGGGATTGATAAACACATTGCCAATGCGATTTTGATTAAATTTAACCAAATCGGCACCTTGTCAGAAACGCTAGATGCGATTTATCTGGCGAAGAAAAACGGCTACGCAACGATTATCTCTCATCGTTCAGGTGAAACAGAAGACAGCACTATTGCTGATTTAGCGGTTGGTACCGCTGCGGGTCAAATAAAAACTGGCTCATTATGCCGCTCAGATCGCGTTGCAAAGTATAACCAATTGCTTCGTATTGAGCAGCAAGTACGCGCAAGCTATCGTGGTCGAGAAGAGTTTATCGGTCTGCGTGGTTAATCAGCCAAAGTTGTCGCTTATGCTGGGCGGTATATAAATATATCGCTCAGCAAGTTTATATTCTCTCTATATCGTTTGGCGTCATTACATTATGAAATACTTTAGCCAATTTATACTACTTGCTTTAGCCGTTGCCGTGCTGTCAGGACTGCAATATCAGTATTGGCTGGGTGAAAATGGTCGCGTTGAGCACAATAAGCTTCTGACTCAGGTTGAAGAGCAGCAGCGCTTAAATGACAATCAATTTTCAGCAAATAACTTACTGCATATTGATGTCAAGGATCTAAAAACCGGTCTTGAAGCGGTAGAAGAGCATGCCCGTTTGGATTTGGGTTTGATTAAGCTAAATGAGACTTTTGTACAAGTATCAACCGCGCCAACCACTTATAGCCGTTATTGACTTTGACTCACAGTCGGTATTGATGCTAAAGGCATTGCAATGAGCTATTATTGATAATAATAGCTTTTTTATTTTTATATCTCTTAATACCCATCTCTCTTATCATATTTTCATGGAATTAAACCATGAGTACGGCATTATGAATACCACCCCTAATATCCATGCCATGATTGTTGCTGCTGGTCGCGGTAGTCGCTTTGGGGCGTCTATTCCCAAGCAATATACTTTACTGCAAGGTCAGACCTTATTACAGCACAGTGTGGCGCGTCTGGCTGAAAGTGCCTATATTTATCAATGCTTATTGGTCGTGGCTGCAGATGATAGCACTGCCCAGACACTCAGCTTTGCGCTTCCTATCTATTATGCTGTCGGCGGTGCTGAGCGTTGGCAATCGGTTCAGGCAGGGGTAGAGGCAATGATTAATGCAGGTGCAGATGAGGCAGATTTAGTCGTGATTCATGATGCCGCGCGCCCTGCAGTGCCAACTCATGATATTGATGCCGTCATTCAAGCGGCGATGCTAGAGCCTTATGGTGCTATTTTAGCGACACCGGTCGCTGATACCCTAAAGCAGTCTTATATAGCGGCTAATATACTATCAATGCCTGTACATGAGGCTGTATTACCTCATCAGCATACTCAGCCAGAGCTTACTATTAATGAAAGCGATCGCGACGCACTTCATGCTTATGCTCAAAAAACAATTGATCGCAGTCATATGTGGCAGGCACAAACTCCGCAAGTCTTCAGGCTCGGACCATTGCAACAAGTCCTGAACTATGTTGCTGAGCATAATCTTGCTATTACCGATGAAGCCAGTGCTTTTGAGCATTTAGAACTGCCGATTCGATTGGTAATGGGCAGTCGCCAAAACATCAAGCTGACTTATCCTGATGATAGTATATTACTGACAGCCATCCTCATGGCTCAATTCTCCTCTATAGTTGAAATACTTTAAAGTCGCTGCCGTATTGCTGGTGTAAATTTTTTGCAGCCTCTGTCTGCGTAGGCACAGCAAGCAAGAAAAATTTGCACCAGTAGTACGTGTTGTATCGATATTACTTTTCACCGACTATAGCTCATAAGCTTCTTATAACACTCTACTTTCTGTATTTTTTAATGCTTAAATTAACACACCAAGTGCAAGAAGTTACCGGCGATACCGATTCTCAGTAGAAAATGCAGCACATAAAAAAAGCCCACTCATAATATATTATGAGTGGGCTTTTTGGTGGACTACTTATTAGTCTTATCTAATGCTTAGTAGCATATTTGCTAACAAGTGACGCCAAATAGTGGCGTCCCCAGGGGGATTCGAACCCCCGTTACCGCCGTGAAAGGGCGGTGTCCTAGGCCTCTAGACGATGGGGACTAGTACAACGCTTCAGCTGCTTTCACCTTTATGCTGAAGTGGTGCGTATTTTAATGGGGTCTATGCTTGCTGTCAAGCCTTTTCCTACGTCTTTTTAAAATTAAATATCTTTTGTTAAGCGCGCGACGTGGATGCAAGTTATTACGCTTTATAAGGTTAAAGTTAGCAGACCTTACAAATAGCACTGTTATGGGTGGCGAGCAACACAGACTCTGTAATAAAGAATTTATTTGTTATTGTCAGCCGCAGTCTCAGGCTCGCTGTGCATAGCATTAGCGAGCATAGGATAATTATTTAAGATATAACAAAATAGCTCAGCAGTCTTTTGCGTGTCATATAATGCGGAATGAGCGTCATTACCATCAAAATCAAGCCCTGCTGCTTTGCAAGCTCGTGCCAGTACCGTTTGACCAAAGGCAAGCGCTGATAAAGTAACGGTATCAAAGACTGAAAAGTTATGGAAAGGATTGTGGCTTTTATTATTGGTACGTAATACCGCGGCATTCAAAAATGCCAAATCAAAGTGGGCATTATGTCCTATTAATACACATTGACGGCAATCTTCGTTACGGCGCACTTCTTTTAAGCCCTTAAAAATACGACGTAGCGCCGTTTTTTCGTCTTCAGCAATGGCTTTACGTAGCGGATTGTTGGGGTCAATGCCGGTAAAGGCGAGGGCGCTTGGCTCAAGATTTGCCCCTTCAAAAGGTTCGATATGGGCATTCAATGCCTCACCTGGATAAAAGACACCCTGCTCATTCATTAGTACAGGAATACAGGCAATCTCTAACAAGGCATCAGTTTGCGCGTTAAAGCCTGCCGTTTCGACATCGACCACCACCGGTAGGAATTTTCGAAAGCGCTCTTTTAGTTTCATTGATGCTAGCGTTTCTGTGGTCGTGGCTAAATCAACTTTGGGTAAAGCAACATCATTTTGAATGGTCATATCGGGTTAAATCGCTTTTATCAGTCAGGCTATTATTTTGAATAAAAAAACAAACATCCTATGATCCTTATACCCCTTTTTAAAGGAAAGGTGGCATTACTATCATAGGATAAAATAAAGGTAGCTCTATTCTATAAAAAATAAAGAGAGCGTCAATTAGGATGGATTAAAGTGATTTTTTAATCGACCAAGGTAAGGTCTCACCTGCCATGAGTGGTGTTAGAGAGCTGCCATCAAAGTAAGGGTAAGATGCCGGGATTTGCATCGGCGTATTGATAATCGTAATAGTGCTCTCGTTAACGGGCAAACCGTAGAATTGGGCACCAAAACGGCTAGTAAACCCTTCTAATCTATCAATTTTACCAACGCTATCAAACGCTGTGGCATATAACGGTAGCGCTGTAGCAGCGCTATAGCAGCCCGCACAGCCACAAGCGGCTTCTTTTTTATCGGTTGCATGGGGGGCGGAGTCTGTGCCCAAAAAGAATTTTGGGTTGCCGCTGGTGGCGACATCTAATAATACTTTTTGATGGCTTTCACGCTTTAAGATAGGCAAGCAGTAAAAGTGGGGCTTGATACCACCGAGCAGCAGGTGATTGCGGTTAAACATCAAATGTTGCGGCGTAATAGTGGCAGCGATTTGATTGCCCTGTGACAAGACAAAATCAGCGGCATCACTGGTGGTGATATGCTCCATCACAATTTTCATAGTTGGGAACTTTGCGATGATTTGTACCATCACCTCATCCAAAAAGCGCTTTTCACGATCGAAAATATCGACGTGGTCGTGAGTGACTTCGCCATGCAGTAATAGAGGAAGGTTATATTTTTCAAGCGCTTCAAATACATCAACGCAGGCATTGATATCAGTGACGCCATCAGCAGAGTTGGTGGTGGCGCCAGCAGGATACAGCTTGACCGCTTGCACGATGCCAGATTGTGCTGCCAACTCGATATCTTGTGCAGTGGTATGATCGGTAAGATACAAGGTCATACGCGGATCAAATGCTGCTTTACGCTCAGCGCTCACATTACTGGCTTCTAGATGCTGCATGATACGCGCACGGTAAGCGCGAGCATCTTCAACGTTTTTGACCGGCGGCACAAGGTTTGGCATACAGATAACCCGATTAAAGCTCTCTGCCGCATGAGGGACTGTGGTTGCTAGCGCCTTGTCATCACGCAAATGCATGTGCCAATCATCGGGCTGCAGGATAGTCAATTCTCTAATTGAATCAGTCATAATATCATCGCGCTCTATATCGTCATATCTGGGAGTAAAAGGGAGTCTTACTGTGCTGCTATCATAACAGATTTGCTTACTTGACTAAATATGTGGCTGGATATCTATAGGTAATATCTCTAGATAAATTGTATGCAGTTTATCTATAAAGGTATGACGCTATGTTCATTATATTATTGGCGAGAGTATTATTGCTTCAGTGGCGGCTAAATCTGGGCAAAAACCTCATACCTGATGGCAGTGCCACTTTTGCCAATTGTAAATATGATGTACACTGAGTGAGCAATCTATCTTTCTCGTGATATAGTCGATTTACCTATCATTAAATTCCTCATACTAGGAGTGTTTCATGGCTCAGCTTGATCCAAAAACTATTAATAAAATCGTGTTGGCATATTCAGGGGGTCTTGATACCTCAATCATCGCTCGATGGCTACAAGAAACCTATGATGCAGAAGTGATTACTTTTACCGCTGACATCGGTCAAGGTGAAGAAGTTGAGCCTGCACGTGCCAAAGCTGAAGCCATGGGTATCAAACATATCCATATCGAAGACTTGCGTGAAGAGTTTGCTCGTGACTACGTATTCCCAATGTTCCGTGCCAACGCCATCTATGAAGGCGAGTATTTGCTTGGCACTTCTATCGCCCGTCCACTAATCGCTAAGCGTTTGGTTGAAATTGCCAAAGAACACAACGCTGATGCCATCAGCCATGGCGCGACCGGTAAAGGTAATGACCAAGTGCGGTTTGAGCTTGGTGCTGTTGCACTGTCTCCTGATGTCGTGACTATCGCGCCTTGGCGTGAGTGGGATTTATCGAGCCGTGAAAGCTTGATGGAATATGCTAAAGAGCATAATATCTCCATCGACTATGCTGGTAATAAGAAAAAATCTCCGTATTCAATGGACGCCAACTTACTACACATCTCATATGAAGGTGGCATCTTAGAAGATCCGTATGCTGAAGCAGAAGATGATATGTGGCGCTGGTCAGTTAGCCCAGAACAAGCACCTGACGTGCCGCAATATCTGGAGTTAGAGTATGCAAAAGGTGATATCGTTGCGATTGATGGTGAAGCGCTTAAGCCTTATGAAGTAATGATTAAGCTCAATGAAATTGGCGGTAAGCATGGTATCGGACGTTTAGATATCGTTGAAAACCGTTACGTTGGCATGAAGTCACGCGGCTGCTATGAAACACCAGCTGGCACCATTATGCTAAAAGCGCATCGCGGCATTGAGTCATTGACACTTGACCGTGAAGCGGCACATCTAAAAGATGAGCTGATGCCACGTTATGCTAAGACTATCTACAACGGCTATTGGTTCAGCCCTGAGCGTATGATGCTACAGGCGTTGATTGATAAGTCACAAGAGTATGTTAATGGTACGGTACGTGTCAAATTATACAAAGGTGCGGTAAGCGTCGTTGGTCGTAAGTCAGATGACTCATTATTTGATGAAAAAATCGCGACTTTTGAAGATGATGCGGGCGCCTATGATCAAAAAGATGCAGAAGGTTTCATTCGTCTAAATGGTCTACGTTTGGCAATTGAAGCCAGCCGTGGTCGCGATTTATCAAAATAAGTATTTTTGACTAACGGCTATTTTTTAAAATAATCGTTTTGTTAAACGACTGATAAAAACAGAGGTGCTATATAAATAGCGCCTCTGTTTTTTTATTGCTGATAGATTTCTACGATACTATTTTAAGGATTACTCTCTTTTACTCAGCTTTTAATTTTGCATCGTTATTAGGCATATTTTCGTCTACCATGACGATAGCCACATCTTGCTGCTGCCGTTCTTCTAATACTTCCTCTGTAGCAAGTATGACACCGTTAGATTTTTGCGTTTGATATTTGATGGTTGCCAATACCCCAAGTCCACCAATCACGAGAATAATAAGCAGAATGACGGGATTTTTCCACAGGGGGACTGATGCCTCGTATTCAATTGGCTTTTCGCTAATAGTGGCAGGCGTATTATCATTATTGCCACTATTACTACCGATTAATCCCAAACTGACTAAAGGCGGCTTTGGCGGATTGGTAGGTTCAGAGGTAATGCGTAGTCGATTGCGCTGCAAATATATTTCTGATATTTTAGCCAGTTGTAATAGCCAGCGTTGATGTGGCAAGCCAATAGCCGTCATCGGTGCAAACATCAATAAATCATTGTGCTTACCTTGTTGGATATTTTCAGCTGAGCGTCCAATGGCTTTTAAGTAGTTACCTGTTGCCAGCTGCACGTCTTGTACGGGTTTAAGTTGTTCGGGTGTGAATGCTGTCAGCTCATACCAATAAGTATCAAAAGCTGGCGGGGGATCTGTCAATTGCTCAGCGCTTAATAGATGACGTTCAGTGCTGCTGATTGATTCTATTTCTACCGTCTCTTCTGCTGATAATGTGGTTTGCTTTTCATCGCTATCGTCTGCTGGTTCGTTAAGAGCTGACTGTGGGGCAGGGCTTGCAAAACGATCTTTGGACAAAAACTGTGGCTGTAAGGCGAACCATTTATTCACCTCATCATGATCAAGTTGGCTATACTCAACTAAAATAGCAAGCTCACGTAGCACAATGACGCATAGGGTAGTAAGCAAGATTTGTACTTGTGGCGCTGTAGCGTCAATCTTTGCCGCAATATACTCACTGGCTTTACTCACACCTGCATTATCATGGAATATCGCATCGGCGGCATCATGACGATGGTATAGCGTTGCATTAAGGGTGGCGAAGTTCATTGAGTTGTACTGGCGTAGTTCTTTGACCGCGCTACGTCCAAATAGCTTTTTGCTTAGAACTTGTCCTTGATGGCGCTGCTGATAAGCGAGAAGGGCGCTGATAATTGCTTGCAAACTGGCATCCATTGCCAATCGTGCTTGCGGCAACGACAGCGTTGCTGCATCTGCTAATAATGACACCAATGGCTTGGTATCCTGATATAGAAAATCATACATCGACACCCGTGTCGGTGAAATAGTCGTCATAATCTGCTAGCATCAAAAAGTGTGCCCCTATATTACGGTGCCAAATGTCTTGATACAATCCCTTGACAATAGAAAGTCTCACTCATTTTTATACTGCTAACAGCAATCATCGATATAACTTCCGGAAATCTGTTATGACCTATAACGAAAATCTTATGACCCAGATAGTGATTAGCATTGCTCAGCAAACTTTGACGGTTTATAAGCGCCAAAAAGTCATTGCTCAATATCCTGTATCCACGGCTAAAAATGGGATGGGCAGTCAGCAAGATAGTGGCTGTACGCCACTTGGTAAACATGTAATTGCAGAAAAAATCGGTGCGGGCATGCTGAGCAATGCGGTATTTATTGGTCGTGTGCCTACGGGTGAGACATATAATAGCGAGCTTGGTGCATCACATCCTGAACGTGATTGGATATTGAGCCGTATTCTGTGGCTTAGTGGTCTTGAAGAAGGGGTGAATAAAGGCAGCAATAGCCAAGGAGGCTGCGATACTTATCAGCGCTATATCTACATACATGGTACGCCAGACAGTGAGCCTATGGGCATTCCGCTTTCACATGGCTGCGTGCGTATGCGCAATCAAGATATTATCGAATTGTTTGAGCAGGTGGATGTGGATAAAGGGACACCAGTGAATATCATCGCCCAATAAAAGTATTATTGAGTAGCCGCAGTATAGTTGAAATACTTTAAAGTCGCTACAGTACTACTGGTGTAAATTTTTTGCAGCCTCTGTCTGCGTAGGCACAGCAAGCAAGAAAAATTTGCACCAGTAGTACGTGTTGTATCGATATTACTTTTCACCGACTATAGTAGCAATGTATGGATTTTAAATTGAATTGACGATAAAAAAACAGCCCTTATTCAGTGAGCTGTCTTTTTTCTCTAAAATTGATACCTATCAAATTACAATATGTTCAATCACCAAAATACTGAGCAAGCATAAAACTTATCCAAACGTTTTTCTGTGGCTTTTTCCATCGGTATCAAAACAGCATTTAACCATCCTGCAGCATATAAAGCAGCAAAGTCAGAGCTGGCTTTACTTTGATAGTACTGCTGATAGTCACTCATATTGAGCTGTTGACCCAAAGTTTTCTGTGCTTTTACGGTACGTTTTAGCCAACGCTTGGTTTTCTTCTTGCCATATAAAGGTGCTACTAACTCGCTAATATAACGCAAATCTTTTAGATGGTCGTGTAGGTTGTGCAGTGCTTTTATGATTGATTCGTTCTCTAGCTCACTGTCTGACTCATCATAGCGGTCCTCTAAATATTGCTCAGCTTTAAGTAATTTTTCATGGTACTTAACAAGTATTTTTTCAAGCTTATTGATAGCCAGCTTATCTGTTTGAGGCTCAAGGCTAGGGTCACTCATCGTAAAGGCGATGAGCTCAAGCAACATGATTTGAAAGTGATTGGTGCTAATTGCAGCTATTGGTGTGATTTTGAGAGCGTCAATATCCGCTGTCCAATCAACGATGGGTGCGCCGTCCTTTTGTAGTCTCGGTTCAATATGAGTACTAAGATAAGCAAGCTTACGATACTCAGTGAGTAAAGTGGCAGTTTGTTGCAGTATGGCTGACCAATCCGGATTGATTTCATCTGAGAAGCTATCAAATGCTTGTAGCACAGTGTGCAAGCGCTCTATACCGATAGATAGCTGTAAAAGGTGTTCATTATCTTTACTGCCTGCAACGATGGCGCTGCTGTTAGGGAGTATTTGCAATAAGCAGTTATGCACGACAGCGCGTAAAAAAGCGGGCATACCGATTTTTTTATCGATATTAAGCTCGCTCAAATCAGCAGCAGTGGCTGGAGTATGACTTTGTCCCTTGATAAGCCGGCCGCCACGCTCTGCTTTGGTCACGGTAGAGAGGCACAATTTATAACGCTGACACCAAGTTTTAGCAGTCGAAAATAAAAAATCTAACTCACCGGATATAAGCTCAAATTCAATCTCTTGAATAACATCTCTTTGAGTGTCATCGGTACCATGGATAATTTCTCCATAATCGTAAGCCATCTCAATACTATTGACGACTTCATCGCCCGTATCTTTTATCAATAAGCGGGTAGTACGCTCTACATCGGTCACATATAACCGTGTCAGTTGTTTAGCCAGTTTTTTCAGCTTAAAATCCGCCAATGCTGGGGCAATAGGGGTATCTTTATAAATCGTTAAATCAGGCAGCAGCTCGTTATTGTCGAGCATGGCTTGTACTTGCTCATTGTCTAATGTCAAATTGTGCTCTAAACGCGCCGCTATACCATCGCCGCTCGCTTTGATAGTCTGCACCCAAGCGTTGCCTTCTTGACGAATACGCAAGCCAATGCCAGCCTGTGCAAGCTGCTGGTCAGGGGTATCATAATAATGAGCGGCCAGTTGGGTTACTTGTGATGATTTGATTTTTGCTTGACGCATAAGCCCCTTTAATCGCGGCTCTGGCACCAAGAATTTCAGCTCTATCTCTTGCATGATGGCTCCTGATTATTTTAATAAATTTAAGTTATTACCATCGTATGAGAGCTATCAGTGAATAACAAGTAAAATTTTCGTTTTGGTTGGCCAAATCACATCAAATAAATGCTGAGTAAATGAATGGCGGTTAATTAAAAGAGGGGGTAAGTAGCCCTGTTATTTGCGTGGATAGAATTATTTATAGCGCATAAAAAAGCCGCCCTACAATGTGTAGGACGGCTTTTCTTATAACTTGTACTTAGAGATGGTCGGTAATTAGAACTGGTTCATGGTGTTCTTGCCGCCGCCAGCTTTAAGGGCATGTTCACCAGAGAAGATCTCTTTGTGGTCATCGCCAAGGTCAGAACCCGCCATTGCTTGGTGCTTAACACAAGCGATGCCTTCGCGGATTTCTTTACGTTGGACGCCAGCTGCATAAGCAAGCATACCATCTTCACCGAAGTAGCCTTTAGCAAGCTCATGCACGCTAAGTGCAGTGGTGTGGTAAGTAGGTAGCGTGATTAAGTGATGGAATACACCCGCTTCACGTGCTGCATCACGTTGGAAGTTTCTAGCCGCTTCGTCAGCTGCTGTATCAAGTTCAGTACCGTCGTAATCAGCACTCATCAAGTCATTTTTATTGTAGGCAGATAGGTCTTTACCTTCTTCTTCCCACTGAGCGATGATTTGCTTACGGAAGTTCAACGTCCAGTTGAATGACGGGCTGTTGTTGTATACAAGCTTGGCTTTTGGCTGCTGCTCTTTAATACGATCAACCATCATTTTGATGTGTTCAACGTCTGGAGTAGGTGTTTCTATCCATAGTAGATCGGCACCGTTTTCTAGAGCAGTTACACAGTCAAGTACAACGCGGTCGATGTTGGTGTCTTCACGGAACTGATATAGACCATTAGGCAAACGAACTGGACGTACTAGTTTGCCGTTATGCTTAAGCAAGCTGTCGTTTTCTTTTGCATTTTCTAGCGTCACTTCTTCCATTTCGATAAAATCGATATATTGAGAAGCAAGGTCGCCTGGCTCATTTGATACTGGGATCTTTTGCGTGAGTGACGCGCCTTCAGAGTCAGTACGAGCAACGATAACACCGTCTTCAACACCAAGCTCTAAGAATGCATAACGAATCGCGTTGATTTTAGAGATAAAGTCTTCGTGCGGTACAGTTACTTTACCCGCTTGGTGACCACATTGCTTAGCGTCAGATACTTGGTTTTCAACCTGGATAGCACAAGCACCCGCTTCGATCATTTGCTTAGTGAGCAAGTAAGTTGCTTCTTCGTTACCGAAACCTGCATCGATATCAGCAATGATTGGCACAACATGTGAATCAAAGTTTTCGATTTTTTCTAAAATAGCTGAGGTATCTTGACCTGCTTCTTCAGCTGCATTTAGCTCGCGGAAATAATCGTTCAATACTTTTGCATCAGCTTGACGCAAGAAAGTGTAGATCTCTGCGATAAGCTTAGGTACTGACGTTTTTTCGTGCATAGATTGGTCAGGCAGAGGACCAAACTCAGAACGTAGGGCAGCTACCATCCAACCAGATAGGTAGATGTAAGTTTTAGACGTCGTGCCAAAGTATTTTTTCTTCGCATACATGGTTTGCTGTGCAACAAAACCATGCCATGCACCTAGAGACTGGGTGTATTGAGACGTATCATTGTCATATTCTTCCATGTCTTGACGCATGATTTTTGCCGTGTACTTAGCGATATCCAAACCTGTTTTGAAACGGTTTTGTGACATCATACGTGCCGCATCAGTTTCGCTGATATTCTGCCAGTTACCGTGCTTTTGTTTTAGTTCACGTACTAAATCGATCGCTGATTTATATGCAGTTGACATCTATAGTCTCCTTGGTGGTGAATAAATGAGTGAATTAAAATAATTGAAATGATTTTGGTATATATAGAAAGATGCTGGCAGAAGTAAAAATCTGAAATATAGGCTTCTTGCGTGAGCAATCTCTACTAAACTATAAGAAAATTGTGATAAAAGCAAATAAAACCTGTCGCTTTGGTCGGCTTTTATTTTTTAGTCTCTTTTTTGAACTATTATTTTAGAATTAATGGGTTGTTTTATAAGACTTTTTCGACTGCTGAAGTAACTATTATCTTAAAGCGTATAAGGTATTTATCCAAGCTTAAAAAAATAAGAGCAAAAAATTAAGTTTTTATAAGATGGTGTAATAAATGTTATGTCCGTATTTCAGCATGAAAATACGATAAAATACACTTGGTAGCCCATCCATTAAAATACATAGTAACGGTCTAATGTTGAATAATGCCTAATGAGCGCTTGCTAGCCACTATAGCTAGGTTGCCTTGATTTATCTAGTTTATGATTGTTATCTTGGGTATTTCATTTGATTATAGTATATATAAAACAATGGTTTGTGATGAGTGAATTCAGTTATAATAAGTATATTGCAGAATAATTAACATAAAAATATCCTTATATCATGCTGTTATAGATGAGTTGTAATAAATGACAGGACAAAAAATGCCACGTTTGTAGTGGTATTTTTTCTAAGATAAAGAGACACATATATGAATTTGCAGCGGGTTGATTTAAATTTATTGGTACATTTGGATGTGTTGTTGCGAGAAAAAAACGTAACGCGCGCCGCTGAGCAGCTTGGCATTACCCAGCCTGCCATGAGTAATATTTTGCGCCGCTTGCGTAAGCTATTTAACGACCCTCTATTGGTGCGCTCATCAGAAGGGATGACACCGACCGAGCGCGCCCTTGAGCTACAGCCTCGTATCCGTGAGATACTTGCCGATTTGACGCAAGTGTTAGAGCCACGTACCGAGTTTCGTCCTTATAGTACCTCACGTGTTTTTCGGATTATGACCTCAGATTATGCTGAGGCGACCTTGGTTCCTAAGCTCGTAAAAGCGTTACGATCAGAGGCACCCAATGTCATTTTAGATTTCTTAACGCCATCGGACGTGTCATATCGTGATATGGAGCAGGGGCGAGTAGATTTGGCAATCAACCGCTTCAATGAAATCCCACAAAGCTTCCATCAAGTGTTGGTATGGCGTGATACCTTTAGCTGTTTATTGGCAGCCGAAAGCCCTTATGCCAATCGTTTTAATTTAAAAAACTATCTAAAAGCTCAGCATGTTTGGGTGTCTAAAACCGGTATGGGCGTGGGCTTTGGTGTCAATCCAGAAAAATCTGGTGGACTCGGTTCTATTGATCAGGCGCTACAACGTCTAGGTCAAAAGCGCCAAATCAGTGTCTTTACCCGTCATTACCAAATGCCAGCCATGCTCGCAGCCAATAAAGATTTGATTGCGACCTTGCCGACCCGTGTGGCAAAAATGCAGGCAAATAATGACAGTATTATTATGGAAGAGCCACCGTTTTTTATACCAGAATTTGAGCTAACGATGGCGTGGTCACCGTTATTGCAGCATCATCCGGCGCATCGCTGGTTGCGTCAGCTGATCATGCACGTAGCACGTCAAATCGTTAACGACGAAGAAAATCCTCCACAAGAAATTCCTGTGATCAATCATCTATTTTGATGACAGTTATGAGTGATGTATGTCAAAAAATAAAAAGGCAGTATAAGTGATTCACTTATACTGCCTTTTCTTATAAATTCTTTAAGCTTCAATCTTCAAAAAATAGCTTAAAAGGTAGAGTGGGTAAATAATCAGGCTGATGATGACTCGCCTGATTATTAAGCACTATGACACCTTTAGCAATCAGTAATATCGTCCAAGGCAGCAATTGATGCTCAAGCGTTTGCACACGCGCTTGCAGGCTCGCAGTTGTATCCTTTACACTCAGTGCTAATACTGCTTGAGTGAGCACTTGCCCTGCATCAAGCTCTGCTGTGACAACATGGATACTACAACCATGATGCCGCTCGCCAGCCTGTATGACACGCTGATGAGTATCAAGCCCCTTATAACAAGGTAACAGAGAAGGGTGCAGATTGATCATAGGCACTGGCATGCTGTCGATAAACGTACCGCTAAGGACACGCATAAAACCTGCCAAGACAATCAAATCAGGCTGCCAAGCTGTTAGCTGCGCGCTAGCATGGGTCTCAAAGGTTTTGATGCCCATGCGTTTGCCGCTCGCCACGTGAGATAGCGCCGCCACGGGAATGTCAGCATCTTTTGCCCGTGTGATGGCATAAGCATCTTCACGGTTGCTAATCACGCCGACAATCTCAATCGGTAGCGCGCCTGCTTGCATGGCATTAATCAATACTTGCAAGTTGCTACCACTACCAGATACCAAGACAGCAATGCGCAAAGGCTTGCTGTCTAGGCGTGTATTGGCTGATGTTAAAGAGGCATTTAACGATAAAGGTGTAGCTGACATTAACGGTACACCACGGCATCCGCTTCGCGGCTAACCATTTCACCTAATTTCCATGCTTTTTCGCCAGCATCGGTCAAGGTTTTGATGGCAGCATCTGCTTTATCTTTTGGTACGACGATGACAAAACCAACGCCGCAGTTAAAGGTACGGTACATCTCGCTTTGTTCAATATTGCCTTGGGTCTGTAACCAAGTGAATAGCTCTGAGAACTGCCAGCTGCTAGTGTCGATACTAGCCGCTAAATGGTCCGGTAGTACACGTGGTAAGTTATCCGTTAAGCCGCCGCCTGTGATGTGTGACATTGCATGCAGGGCCGAGCTACCAAGAGTATCTTGCAGTGCTTTAATGGCTTTGACATAGATACGAGTAGGTGCCATGAGGGCATCTTGAATAGACTGACCATCTAGCTGTTCATTGCTACTAGTCACATCCACACCGCTCACTTCAATGACTTTGCGTACCAACGAATAACCGTTAGAATGCGCGCCACTTGAAGCAAGAGCAATTAGCACGTCACCTTCAGTCACATTTTCGCCAGTGATGACTTCTGCTTCTTCAACCACACCGACACAGAATCCAGCCAAGTCATAATCATCGTCTTGATACATGCCTGGCATCTCAGCAGTTTCACCACCAATCAGCGCACAATTTGACAGCTTACAGCCTTCGCCAATACCTGTGACGACAGTAGCCGCGACATCGACGTCAAGCTTGCCAGTTGCGTAGTAATCTAAAAAGAACAATGGCTCAGCACCACAAACTAATAAATCGTTCACACACATGGCGACCAAGTCGATACCGATAGTGTCATGGCGATTCAGCTGTAATGCCAGTTTGAGCTTGGTGCCCACACCGTCGGTACCAGAGACTAGTAAAGGTGAGGTATAACCAGTCGGAATGCGACAAAGCGCCCCAAAGCCGCCAAGTCCGCCCACCACTTCAGGACGTGAGGTGGCTTTTGCCACGGATTTAATACGTTGTACCAACGCATCGCCAGCATCAATATCAACGCCAGCATCTTTGTAGCTTAAAGAAGGCTTGTTACTCATGGTCATCTCACAAATTTTATAGGGAATGAAGGTCAGTCAGTAAAAACGCGTGTCGGTCATATGAATTTTGCAGATTGTGTGCGCATTATACCCAAAAACCACCCTTACTCGCAAAACAACTTGCGGTTATTTGCTCGATATTTGGCTAATATTTCATAAAGACCGTAATAAAGATGAGATAAAAAATCAGAAACAAAAAATGACGGCTTTTTTATATGGCTCTGCGATAATAGAAGGCTAAAGTTATTGTCAATAACTGTTTGCTATTGGGATAGTGTCGTTCAATAACAACTATCATTAACTTTGAATCAAATCACCCTTTTAAATCAGCCCATTCGTAGGACTAGCCTTCATGACAAACCAGTCAATAGACCCTTTTTTTCGACGCCTATTTATTGTCGTTGCTATTGTTGTAGCTATGGTTTTATTGTACTTAATGATGCCGGTCATTGTGCCGTTTGTCTTTGCTTTTGTATTGGCTTATTTGTTTAATCCACTGGTCAAACGCCTATCAAAATATATTAAACGCTGGATTGCCATTATTGTTGTGTATTCGACGATTACGCTGAGTATGGTGATGCTACTCTGGTGGTTGATACCGACATTGTGGCATCAGCTGCAAGCAGCATGGGATTATCTGCCACAGCTTTTGACTTGGTACAATGAAGTAGTACGTGAATGGTTTGCTAGCAATAGCCGTATTCGTCTGCCAGAGCTTGAGTCCAAAGGCTTCTCTGAGACCTTGGTTGAATACATGCAAAGCAATTATAAGTTTGAAGATGCCAGTACCATGATGAGCCAAATATTGGCGTCTAGCATGAACTTTATCAATAATGCAGGGCTCATTGTGTTGGTGCCGATTTTGACCTTTTATTTCCTATTTAATTGGGATCAACGCTTACATACATGGAAAATGGCGATACCCGCGCCATACTGTAAAAAAGTAATTCAAATTGCGCAAGAGTGTGACCGTGCGCTGATGGCTTTTATTAAAGGTCAGCTTTTAGTGATGGTATTACTAGGTGCTATTTATGCTGTACAATTACAGCTTATCGGGCTTGAGCTTGGGCTGATTATCGGTATGGTTGCAGGTATTGCTAGCTTTGTCCCGTATTTGGGCTTTGGTATTGGCTTTGTCGCAGCGATTATCGCCTGTCTATTCCAGTTTGGCCTAGATTGGACATATTTATCCTTGATTGTTGGCGCGTTTTTGATTGGACAAGCTGCCGAAGGCTATATCTTGCAGCCGCTATTATTGGGTGACAAAATCGGTCTATCACCATTATGGGTGATATTTTCGGTGCTGGCAGGCGCAAGTTTGTTAGGTTTCGTTGGTATGCTGATTGCGCTGCCAGTGTCTGCTGTCCTTAATGTTTTATTCCGTCATTTTTATGTTCATTATCAAACGACTGACTTTTATAAAGGTCGTAAGCAATTGGCATTATTTGAAAAATAATCATGCCGTTGTATGTATAACTGACAGGAAATCATTTGGGTGGCAGGGTATAGTTGAAATACTTTAAAGTCGCTACCGTATTGCTGGTGTAAATTTTTTGCAGCCTCTGTCTGCGTAGGCACAGCAAGCAAGAAAAATTTGCACCAGTAGTACGTGTTGTATCGATATTACTTTTCACCGACTATATATTACATTCTTTTTCCTGCGTGATAAAAGGGGATTGATTGGCTGTTATGGGTAAAAGACTTGTCAGTCATTTTGCAAATATGTTATATATAGGCGCAGTATTAACGGTATTGATCGTTACTAGGTTGGCTTTGGTTAAAATGAATTTTGCCAAAGTCAGTTTATAAGTATATTAGTCGTTTAGCCTTTTTATTGATTGTGCTACGCAAACCGAGTTGATGATTCATGGCAGAAGCACAGCTAAGTCTCAATCTGGACATAAAGCATGATGCAAGTCTCAGCGACTTCTCTGGTCCGGGTTGGATGTCTATTATCGATGCAGTGCGGCAGTTACATGTCGGCCTGATTGGTCAGCTGTACCTATTTGGCAGTCCTGCTACTGGCAAATCGCACTTATTATCTGCTATTTGTGAGTCGTTTATCGAAATGGACAAGTCAGCAATTTGTCTGTCATTAAATGAGCTGATTCATACCGATGTCAATGTGTTGTCATCGCTAGAGAATTTCTCCTTGATTGCGATTGATGATTTAGAAGTCATTGAACAAAACAGTCAATGGCAAGAAGCTTTATTTCATCTGATCAATCGTAGCCGTGAAGGGCAGCGTCAGCTCTTATTTGCCGCCAATAAACCAGCATCCGAGCTGCCTTTTCAGTTAAGAGATTTGCTTACCCGTTTGGCACAAGCGCCCTCATTTAAAGTACCGACAGGACATGATCTTGCAGATCGTGAAGCATTATTGCAGTCGATATTGCGCAGGCGCGGTTGGCAGTTTGATGAACGCATTGCCAATTATTTGCTCACTGAAGGACCGCATCGTATTGGCGCAATGATGGAGGTGCTCAATTACATTCAACCCATGTTCTCCAATTTGGGTCGTAGTAATATATCAAAAGCGGTGATTGGTGATGCGCTGCGTACCATTGATGAGCAGACACTTGCCGCCGAACTTGCTGATATCGCCCAAGAGTCACAAGTAGACAACGATGCCGCTGATCAAGACCAGCATAGTCAGCATACAATGCCACTTGATTTTTAGCATGCAGAACACAAATTTTCTCTTTAAAATACCTTTACTATTACTGGAAAAATTATGAAATCAAACGCGTCTTTGCTAAAAAAACTGTCTATGAGTGCTGTGTTTGTTGGTGCAGCTTCTGTCTCTATGCTGTCGCAAGCGGCAGTCACTTTATTGGTTGATGATCATATCAAAGTAACGGCAATCAATGGTCAAGAGCTGACACAGAGTGTTTTTCAGCCATTAACCAAGTCATTTACCTTGCAGCCTGGCAAGCATGTGATTACGGCCAAATATGACCGTCTCTATAACCTGCGACACGATGAGCATGATTATCTGCGTTCAGGTAATGTCAGTGTTGCCGCCGAAATGGTAGACAATCAAACTTATCGCTTAACCATGCCAAATCAGCCAGAAGACTATGCCGCTGCCAAAACCTATGCTGAGCGTCCAACGTTAGCGATACAACAGAATAATGCCGTCATCGCTAGTCAACAAAGTATTGCTGGTAACAATGGCAGCTTATTCTCAGGACTCGGTAAAGCATTAGGCGGCGTTTTTGGTGGTAGCGGTGATGCTGAGCTACAAAATCAGCGTGCGATAGCCGCACTCGATCAACCATCTGTAAGCACTAAAGCGTCGGTAAATACGGGTGCCACTATGACACAAACGACGAGTGTCAATGCTTCTACCAGTGCACTTGATCAATTTATGCAGATTTGGCTACAAGCCACGCCTGCTGAGCGTGAAAAAATGCGTCAATGGATGCAAAAGTAAGCTTTAAACGCTAAAGAAATTGCCCATAAAAAAAGCACCTATTTAGGTGCTTTTTTCTGCTCTGGGTTTTATGATTATGTAGTCTAAAATAGACAATCTACATGAAACGATTAACCTAAAAAGGCATTATACATCCATATCAGTTTTTCTTGCTCTTGCACATAGGCATCTACCAAATCCGCTGACCCTTGGTCGTCGGCATCGCTTGCTAGCGCCGATACTTGGCGTTGTTCCTCGATAAGCGTTTGCAAGCCGGTCACGACGCCTTTGACGCAAGTTGTGCCGTCTTTAACGTTTTTATCTTCTTGGATACTGGTATGCTGAGCAAAATCGCTATAAGCATGTAGCGGCGTACCACCTAAGGTTAAAATACGTTCAGCGATTTCATCGATTTGGATTTGTAATGCGCTATACAGCTCTTCAAACTTTGGATGTAAAGTGAAGAAATGCTCGCCTTTGACATTCCAATGATAACCACGAACGTTGATATAAAACAGATGGTAGCTAGACAGTAGACCATTTAACTTGCTGATGATTTCGCTCATATCTGCTTTTTCTAGACCGATCTGGTTAGTGTCGTTATTATTGTTACTCATTATATTATCCTTTTCATTGAGTGTAGGTATCAAATATTAAGTCGTTAAACTTTTAAACCTAAGCAACGAAGGTTAGCTATTATTAGTCTAAAGCACAAATAACCGCTTACTGCGCGTTACTCAACCTTTGATGCTTACTATTGTAGCAAGCATGCAAAAATAAGTTAAATTAATCAAATTAAAATTTGTAATATATTTTATAAAACAACAAAACCCTTGGTCTAAATAAGTTTTAAGCTTACTTGGCTGGCAGCTGTAAGTTTTCCGGGTTCAAGCCTTTTATCGCGACTACTTCTATCAAATGCTGGCGTACCGTATCGATAGGGAATTTTTGAGCTTGCAGGCGCTTAGGGATAATCTGACTACCTTGCTGACCTTTCATCTCAAACATCATAAAGATATAGTCATCTGTCTCATCCCAACTTTTCACGGCACTCCAAGGAATCACCGCTTGTTGGGTGCTGCCTGCACGCATCTGCATACCGCGCATCTGATTGCTATTAAACATATCTGACTGATTAACCGGCACTGCCATCACAATCCCATGCTTTTGTACACCCAGTTTCATTTGGCGCATCTCATCAGGCATTTCTTGCTCAGCGACCTGCTTTTCAAACTCTTTTTTCACATACCATTTGAAACCAAGGGTACGAACCAGCAAATAAATCACAACTGCTGCTAGTATGAGCCAAAAAATAATGGTCGAATAACCCGTCAAAAAGACCAGACCAGCAACGGCTAATATCACCGCGACTGCCATGATGACCCATTCTTTAAGCTTGATACTTGACAGACCAAATGACGGGCTGGCACTAGCAAATAGCTCAGATTGTGCTTGATGGAATTCTGCCTCGGTTAGGTTTAAGGCAACAGGTTGCAGCGTGTAGGGGTACAGAGCCATAAAGGTTTCTCAAATACTTATAGTGAAAGCGTTAAATTAAAAGAGCCAAACGTCAACAGCAAGGCAATATTTGGCTGGAAATAGAATAAAGATATGCGCTTATCTTACCGAAAACTGTCCTTAAATGAAACATATAAGCCACTCTGTTCGCTAATAGATGCCATATTAAAGTCATTAATAAAGGTATGTCACATTTGTAGAGGGTTGTGAAACCTTAAATCATATTATGAGCAGGTTAATATGAGTAACTCTTTTCTATTTAAACTTTATGAGAATAGAAGCTCAAAACTCAGCCAAGAGATGGGTAAAAAACCGCCAAAACATGGTCAAAACAGCCGCAGCTTGGTATTATAGCGGCTACCTACCTACTTTTAAGCACAATACGGCTATACAGCCCATATTTTCATTATTTTCACACCTTTTATCCACTTTTAGCGCGACAGGCACCTACTATGATAGACCCAAAACTCTTACGCGGCGATTTGACAGATTTACAGCAGCAATTGGCCACCCGTGGTTATACGCTTGATATGGCGTTCTGGCAAAGTATTGAGAACGAACGTAAATCACTACAAGTACAGACAGAGGAGTTGCAGTCGCGCCGTAATGCGGGCGCAAAACAAGTCGGAGCGCTCAAAAAATCTGGCGAAGATACCAGTGAGTTGCTTGCTGACATGCAAAGCGTGAGCGGTGAGATAAAGACAGCCGAAGATGAGCTGCGTACTTTGCAAGAGCGTATTAACCAAGCGGCATTGCAAATTCCAAATATTCCAGCAGCCGATGTACCGGTAGGCGCGTCAGAAGATGACAATGTCGAAGTACGTAAATGGGGTACACCGCGCGAGTTTGATTTTGAGATTAAAGATCATGCGCATATTGGTGAGACGCTAGGTATGCTTGATTTTGAAGCTGCTGCCAAGCTGACTGGCAGTCGTTTTAACGTCTTAAAAGGACAATTGGCGCAGATGCATCGTGCTTTGATTCAATTTATGCTTAATACGCATACGATAAAATATGGCTATACTGAAACTTATGTGCCCTATATCGTTAATTCTGAAAGCTTAAAAGGCACGGGTCAGCTGCCAAAATTTGAAGGTGATTTGTTTAAATTGATCAATCATACGAATAATGATGATATGGATTTTTATTTGATTCCAACGGCTGAAGTACCGATGACCAACTTGGTACGCGGTGAGCGCCTGGATATTAAGGAGCTGCCATTAAAGTTCACCGCGCATACACCCTGTTTCCGTAGTGAAGCCGGCTCGCACGGTCGCGATACCCGTGGTCTGATTCGTCAGCATCAATTTGAAAAAGTCGAGATGGTCAATATTGCCACCGCTGAGCAGTCAGATGAGTTGCTTGAAGCGATGACTGGACAAGCAGAATTTATTTTACAGCAGCTTAATTTGCCGTATCGTACTGTCAAATTGTGTACGGGCGATATGGGTTTTGCCGCGCAAAAAACTTACGATATCGAAGTATGGCTGCCAAGCCAAGATACCTATCGTGAAATCTCAAGCTGCTCTAACTGCGGTGACTTTCAGGCACGCCGTATGGGTACACGCGTCAAAGACGGTAAGCAAACCAGCCTTGTTCATACCTTGAATGGTTCAGGTTTGGCAGTAGGTCGTACGTTATTAGCGGTCATGGAAAATTATCAAAATGCTGATGGTAGCATCACGATTCCAGAAGTATTGCGTCCGTTTATGGGCGGTGCTGACTCCATTTTATGATAGTTGTTTTATGATTGATGCAATCTGCGAGTCAATATGCTAATGCTAGCTCGCCGATTGTGCTTTATTGCAGTAAGTGTTGGTCAAATTGATAAAACTGATACAAATTATTATTAAATACGAATGCTTCTGTCAGCGTCTTTTTGGCTAGGCAGAGCGCAAATATGTTAATATTACACCCTGTATTTACAGATTATTCGTTAAGGACACCTATTGCGTCCTTATTTTATGACCCTCTGAGTAAACTCTCCTCTTATCCTCCATAATTCTATTCGAATATTAGGACACTCTATGCCAGCTCCAATTAGCGAACGTAAATTAGCCAATGCCATCCGTGTACTGTCGTTCGACGCGGTTCAAAAAGCCAATTCTGGGCACCCTGGTGCACCAATGGGCATGGCTGATATTGCCGAAGTTTTGTGGCGCAAGTTTTTAAAGCACAATCCTGCTGACCCAAGCTGGCACAACCGTGACCGCTTTGTATTATCGAACGGTCATGGCTCGATGCTGATTTATTCATTACTACATTTATCTGGTTATGACGTCAGTGTTGACGATTTGAAAGGTTTTCGTCAATTACATTCGAAAACGCCAGGTCATCCAGAGCTTGGCTATACGCCAGGTGTTGAAACCACCACTGGTCCACTAGGACAAGGTATTGCCAACGCGGTTGGTTTTGCGATTGCAGAAAAAACATTGGCAGCGCAGTTCAATCGTGATGGTCATAATATCGTTGACCACCATACCTATGCGTTCTTGGGTGATGGCTGCTTGATGGAAGGTATCAGTCATGAAGTGTGTTCGCTGGCTGGCACGTTAGAGCTTGGCAAGTTAGTATTCTTCTATGATGACAATGGCATCTCAATTGATGGTGACGTCGAAGGCTGGTTTACTGATGACACGCAAGCGCGCTTTGAGTCTTATGGCTGGCAAGTCATCAAGGTAGATGGTCATGATACCGATGAGATTACGCAAGCCACTGAGCAAGCGATTAAAGAAACGACTAAGCCTAGCTTAATCATTTGTAAAACGACCATTGGTGCAGGTAGTCCAAACAAACAAGGTTTGGCAGCCAGTCATGGCGCGCCACTAGGTGATGATGAAATCGTCTTAACTCGTGATGCGTTATCTTGGAAGCATGCGCCGTTTGAATTGGATGATGAAATCTATCAAGCGTGGGATGCCAAAGCCAAAGGCGATGTACAACAGAAGAACTGGGACGCGAACTTTGAAGCTTATAAAAAGGCTTATCCAGAGTTGGCAGCTGAGTTGGTTCGTCGTTTAGAAGGTGACTTGCCAGCTGATTTTGAGCAAAAAGCGCAAGAGTATATTCAGCAAACTCAAGACCAAGGCGGCGATGTTGCCAGCCGTAAAGCCAGCCAAAATGCGATCAATATCTTGCAGCCATTACTGCCAGAATTGCTTGGTGGCTCAGCGGATTTAGCGGGCTCAAACCTCACGCTATTTAAAGACGCCAAAGGTATTCAAGACGATGACGCGGGCAACTATATCTATTATGGTGTGCGCGAATTTGGTATGACGGCGATTGCTAATGGTATCGCGCTGCATGGCGGTTTTATTCCTTATGTTGCTACCTTCCTGATGTTTATGGAATACGCACGTAATGCGGTACGTATGGGCGCGCTCATGAAACAGCGTGTGATTCATGTTTATACCCATGATTCTATTGGTTTGGGTGAAGACGGTCCTACGCATCAGCCGGTTGAGCAATTGACCAGCTTGCGCACCACGCCAAACTTACGTACATGGCGTCCTTGTGATGCGACCGAATCAGCGAGTGCTTGGGTAGAAGCGATTAAATCAGAAAACAATCCATCTGCATTGATTTTTAGCCGTCAAAGCTTGCCACATCAAGCTCGTGATACTGAGCAAGTCGCCAATATCACTAAAGGTGGTTATGTACTGGCGAAAGAACAAGGCGAGCTACAAGCGATTATCATCGCAACTGGTTCAGAAGTCGGTCTTGCTATGCAAGCTTACGCGACCTTAAGCGAAAATGGCGTTGGCGTGCGCGTGGTCTCTATGCCATGTGCTGAAATCTTTAGCGAGCAAGATGCCAGCTACCGTGAAGGGGTATTACCTGCCAATATCCGCGCCCGAGTCGCTGTAGAAGCAGCACATGTCGATTACTGGTATAAGTTCGTTGGCCTAGACGGTAAAGTCATTGGTATGACGACTTATGGCGAGTCTGCACCTGCTGATGAGCTATATAAAGAGTTTGGTATTACTACTGAAGCTGTGGTTGATGCGGTAAATAGTTTGGTGTAATCAATACTTAGTTTTTGAGTTTATAAAAGAGCTGCTGGAGGAATCTGGCAGCTCTTTTTTTATGGCTTTTTTTATGATTTGGAGCTGATCCTATTTTTCACTATTATCTGCCTCGTCATGGCGTGCGGACTATGATGTCTGGCTGCGTTCCATCATCCGAGCGACTACCTCCAAAAGCCTGCATTGTTATCAGTAGAATACCGTTATTGTTGAGCTTAAATCGCACTATAAGGTGACTATTATGTGGTAAATTAAGATAAAATAAATTCAACTAAGGTACGGTTTTATCCGTACTTTGGGCTATCGTTATTAGTCCTACCAACCTGCAAAGTATTAATTAGGTATTCTCATGATTAAAGAACTAATTAAAGATATAAGTTACGATAAAATTTCTTTGAATCAAGCTCTAACAAGAGCTAAATTAATTGCCTATAAAATCGATAACAATGAGTTTATAAGTTGGATAAATAAAGAGCTTAATGGGTATGATGACTTAGATATTGTTCCTGAATATAGGCAATTGGCCTGCGATATAGTTGCTAAGGTTGAGAACCCTTATCATGGCTCAAAACGTGTGCCCATAGATCTAACTGAGTTAAACCAGAACATAGAAGGTAATCTTTACAAGTTTAATTATATTTCAGGTATATCTAATATTGAACAGAATTTAGAGAATGTAAATCATTCGAATGAGCAATATGGGTATATTGATTTACCTATTGGAATAGTAAGAAGTATTATTAATATAGTTCAGCAAAACAATATATCTGCTGTAAGCAGAAAAATGCAATTTGGACAATTGCATAATATATTAAGTACAACTAAGCAAAAACTATTAGACACATTACTTGAGTTAAATAGAGCTTTTCCAAACTTAGAAGATGAATATATGAATGATGATAAAAAAGATACAGCGAGTCAGATAATTACCAATATCTACGGTAATAACGCAAGTTCGAACGTTGGTGTGGGTCAGAATTTCACACAAGGTATTAGCAATAGCTATACGGAAAAAGTAGAGCAAGTCCTTAATGATTTAAGGCAGCTAGGTGTTCCGAATGAAGATATCAACGAATTAGAGGATATTATCAATAGTGAACCAGATAAAAGTAAACTTGGTACTAAGTTTCTTGCTTGGTCATCAGCGCTCATGACAAAAGCTTTCGAAAAAGGTATAGATGTCAAAGTACCTGAAGTTTTAGATGCGATTCAGAGTCTTATTATTTAATATATTGAAGATAAAACAACCATGTCCCTCATGTCCAGCTTTAAAGGTGTCTTAGGCGAAACGGTCATCAACGTAGCCATGTGGCTAAAGCTTGAGAAAGACCTTTATCACCGTTTAAATAATATTACTTTACCATTAGCCAATGGTGGTAGTACCCAAATCGACCATGTCATTGTCTCTAAATATGGCATCTTTGTCATCGAAACCAAAAACTATAAAGGCTGGATATTTGGTAATGAAAAGCAAAGACAGTGGACGCAAGTCATTATGGGTCGCAAGTATAAATTCCAAAATCCTCTACGTCAGAATTATCTGCATATTAAAACGTTAGCAGATTTATTAGACTTAGAGATGAGTCACTTTCATTCGATGATTGCGTTCATCGGTGAGTGTGAGCTGAAAACACGCGATGAGTTGCCGGAGCACGTATTGACGAATGGTATGGTGTCTTACATTAAAAGAAAGCAGGATGAGATATTAAGCGAAGATGAGGTTCAATCTATTGTTGCCCAGATTGAAAATAATAGATTTAGTAAGTCATGGCGCACCAATCAAGCGCATAAAGCCTACTTAAAGGATAAGCATAGCCAATCCGATAAGCCTTTGAGCAGTCATCGTAATACAAAACCAGTAGTGAAGCCTGTCCTTAAACCTGCAATTAGAGAGGTTGCCAAAAGTAGAGAAGTTATGCGCTGGTCTGGTCAAACGGAGGTTGAATCTAGCGACTTACCAATTGATAGTCTGAATCCTCAGCAGATAAGTTCGCCGCATGATATTGCTGATAAAGTTTTTCTCACACCCTTTGAGGTTATAGAGACTGAGCCACAAGTGCATTACCCTGCGACACTTGTGGCGATGGACAATATAGCTCATTTCATCCAAGCACCAACTTGCCCGAGATGTAATAGTGAAATGGTCAAACGCGTGACAAAAAAAGGCGCGCGCCAAGGTCAGGAATTTTATGGCTGTCTTCAATTTCCAAAATGTCGCGGGATAGTCAATACAAATTGAGCCCAAAACAAATGTTGCTTTTGAACTCAATTCATTACTCCACTGTCATTTAAGCAGGAACTGTCTTATCGTGCACGTGATTTGCCTTGATAAGGTCTGCTATTTTTTCAGCAATCATAATCGTCGGTGCATTGGTATTACCACTGATTAAGGTTGGCATGATTGAGGCATCTATTACCCGTAATCCATTTACGCCCCGTACTTTTAATTCCAAATCGACTACTGAATTGCCGTCTGAGCCCATACGGCAAGTACCAACAGGATGGTAGATGGTATCTGACTTGTTGCGGATAAAGCCAAGCATACCGTCTTTTTCGATATAGGGGGCAGGATAGTCCTCAGTGATGTATTTAGCCAGTGGCGACTCTTGCATAATGGCTCGCGTACGTTCAGCACCAGCCACCATATACTCTACATCTTTTGGGTGTGAGAGGTAGTTTGGATCAATCAATACAGCGTCAGAGGGGTTGGCTGAATCAAGTCGGACTGTACCTCGGCTTTCAGGGCGCAGGTAGCAGCTGTGACAAGAGATGGCAAAACCACGTCTGAGATCACGTCCGTGTTCAATCACGCGGGATATGACAAAATGCAGCTGGGTATTTGGCCATTCTTTTGGATCGTCACCAACACTGAAGAACGCGCCCGCTTCTGCATAATTGGTAGAGAGCAAGCCTGTACCATCCTTTCTCCACTGCCGAATGCTTTTGGCCAATGTCGAAATCGTCGCCATACCAAGACCGATAACATCGGTAGTATTGACCTCGTAATCAAAGACGACGTCTAAATGATCTTGTAGATTACCGCCAACGTCGGGTGCATCTACCAACACATCGATGCCATGAGATTGCAAATGCTCGGCAGGACCAATACCTGATAGCATCAGAACCTTGGGTGAGCCAAAAGTGCCACCTGATAAGATGACTTCGTGACGCGCCATAACCGTATGTTCGACGCCATCTTTTTCATAAGCGATGCCAACGGCTTGTTTGTCTTCAAAGATGATACGATTGGCTTGTGCATGGGTAATAACGGTTAAATTGGGTCGGCTCTGTACAGGATGCAGATAAGCGGCAGCAGCGGAGCAGCGTTGACCTTGTTTTTCGCCATGAAAATGAGTGACTTGATATAAGCCTGCGCCGTCTTGTTTTTTGCCATTAAAGTCTACGTTATGATCTAAACCATTGGCAACAGCAGCTTCTACAAAAGCTTTTGAGATATCACGCGGGCTCAGTAAGTCACTGACGTGCAGTGGTCCACTATCACCATGCAGCTCGTCGCTACCGTGGATGTTGTTTTCTGCTTTGATAAAGTAGGGAAGCACCTCATCAAACCCCCAGCCTGTGCAACCTTGCTCAACCCAGCGTTCATAGTCTAAAGCACTGCCACGGGTATAAATCATGGCATTGATAGCCGATGAGCCGCCCAAACATTGACCGCGCGGTTGAAAGCCGTGGCGGTTATTGAGATGCGTTTGTGGGGTAGTGTGAAAACACCAGTTGTTTAATTTCAGCGGCTTACCTGGAACCATCAAAATCAGTCCAGCAGGTACGCGAATGGCAAGATCTTTGCCTTCACCACCATATTCTAATAAGCAGACACTGATGTCTGGGTTTTCTGTTAGCCGACTGGCAAGCACACAGCCAGCCGAACCACCACCAACGATGACGTAATCAAAGTTTCCATCAAGTTCCATTTTATATTCCTTGTAGCATCCATGCTTAGTAAAACGTGCTCGTTAAAACGCGTTTATTGAAATAGGTTACGCTTTAGAGTATCTATTATTTTACTGCAATAATGAAGTAAAAATGACTACAGGGTGTCAGGTTGTTATAAAATCACATATAAATCAAATTCTTATAAAATC
The DNA here is from genome assembly GCF_000012305.1 of Psychrobacter arcticus 273-4. Lineage (NCBI taxonomy): Bacteria > Pseudomonadati > Pseudomonadota > Gammaproteobacteria > Moraxellales > Moraxellaceae > Psychrobacter > Psychrobacter arcticus. The sequence continues at coordinate 1,993,862 of NC_007204.1, read as the reverse complement.
AAAAATGGTGATGTAGCAAGTCTTATATCTTATTATTCGTTAGTCAAAGGTTAGACCGCACAGACTTCTGAACGCACAATGAATCGCTTCCCTTCGGGTATCTCAAGTGAAAAACTGGCACCGCGTCCGTCGACTACATCAATGGTCAGATCAGTATGCTGCCATAATGTATGTTGCGCTTTACCCATATAAAATGGACAGCCGACCAGCTCACCGATGAGTACATCTTGTCCGCCCACTTTGAATTCACCCAATGGATAACACATGGGAGAGCTACCATCGCAGCAGCCGCCCGATTGATGAAACATCAGATCACCATGTTTAGATTTTAGTAGCTCGATTAATGCTTTGCAGGACTCTGTCGCCGTGACTTTCATAATAATTTCCTTATAATTTATGGATATAGTCGTTGAAAAGTAATATCGATACAACACGTATTGCTGGTGCAAATTTTTCTTGCTTGCTGTGCCTACGCAGACAGAGGCTGCAAAAAATTTACACCAGCAATACGGTAGCGACTTTAAAGTATTTCAACTATAGCTCATTGTTATCAATGCTTTATTAAAGAAAAAATGCAACCTACCTTGCGATAGATTGCATTTATTTATCTAAAATCAGCGTACAGTTTTAGATTAAAAGAAGCCCATCGCTTTAGGACTATATGACACCAGCATGTTTTTGGTTTGCTGATAATGATCAAGCATCATCAGATGGTTTTCACGACCGATACCAGACTGCTTATAACCGCCAAACGCAGAATGCGCAGGATAGAGGTGATAGCAGTTGGTCCACACGCGACCAGCTTTAATGCCACGACCGAAACGATAAGCACGAGTACCATTACGCGTCCATACACCAGCACCAAGACCGTATAAGGTATCATTGGCGAGAGCCATTGCTTCTTCATCGTCTTTAAAAGTAGTGACGGCAAGCACAGGACCAAAGATTTCTTCTTGGAACACGCGCATATCATTGGTGCCTTCAAAGATAGTCGGCTGCACATAATAACCGTTTGCTATATCGCCATCATGTTTGGCAAGTTCACCACCCACAAGGACTTTCGCGCCTTCTTTCTTACCGATATCTAGATAAGATAGGATTTTTTCTAACTGATCTGAGCTGGCTTGGGCGCCGATCATGGTATCGGTATCGAGCGGGTTGCCCATTTTGATGGCTTTAACGCGGGCGATACAGCGTTTCATAAATTCATCATATATGCTTTCGTGAACGAGGGCGCGTGATGGGCAAGTACAGACTTCGCCTTGGTTCAGCGCAAACATGACCAAGCCTTCGACTGCTTTATCTAAGAAGTCATCGTCTTCATCCATGACATCGGCAAAGAAGATGTTTGGACTTTTGCCACCCAGCTCTAGCGTTACTGGAATGATATTTTCACTGGCGTATTGCATGATTAAGCGACCAGTGGTGGTTTCACCAGTAAAGGAAACTTTATCAATACGTGGATTAGAAGCGAGTGGCTTACCAGCTTCAACACCGAAGCCGTTAACGACGTTTAATACGCCTTTCGGTAGAATGTCCGCTGCGCCTATTACATCAAGCATGTACAAAATAGAAGCAGGGGTTTGCTCGGCAGGCTTGAGGACGACGCAGTTACCAGCTGCAAGAGCAGGGGCAATTTTCCAAATCGCCATTAGAATAGGGAAGTTCCAAGGAATAATTTGACCGACGACACCTAGAGGTTCATGAAAATGATAGGCGACTGTATCTTCATCAATTTGGCTAATGCCGCCTTCTTGAGCACGGATCACGCCAGCGAAGTAACGCAAATGGTCGATGGCGATTGGAATATCAGCGGCAAGGGTTTCGCGAACTGGTTTACCGTTTTCATAACTCTCGGCGATGGCGATTTTTTCGAGATTGGCTTCGATACCGTCGGCAAGTTTGAGCAACATATTAGAGCGTTCAGTGACACTGGTTTTGCCCCATGCATCTTTGGCGGCATGAGCGGCATCTAGCGCAGCTTCAACATCTGCTTCTTTTGAGCGCGCGATCTGACAGAAGGTTTTACCGTCGATTGGACTTGAGTTGTCAAAGTATTCGCCATCGATTGGCGCGACCCACTCACCATTGATAAAGTTGTCATACTTTTTGCGGAATTGGACGGGACTGTTTTCAGTATTGGGATAAGCGTATAACATGAACGATTCCTTGTTGTGTAATATTATTATATAGACAGACCTACTTGGCCATCCTGACCAAGCTTGACTCTATCATACTGAGCTTTAGCGTCGAGCGATAATAACTTTTTATAATGATATTTTTTTATTATATAACTTAAAGTTATGTGATGTAGGGTGGTTAAAGTGGTTCGAAAAATGGATGTAGCTGTTATAATCATAAATACTTTGAGTGGTATCAAGTTACTACGGCTCTCTAAGTTTCTATTTTACGACTTTTCTTATTATTACTAATTGGTTTGGATATATGCGTCAATCTTCTGCTCTTAATATTTTAAAAACAGGTCAAAATGTCTTTTTGACGGGCTCAGCAGGTGCAGGTAAGACTTATACTCTTAATCAATATATCGATTATCTGCGTGCGCGTCGGATACCGGTTGCTGTTACCGCGAGTACAGGTATTGCCGCCACTCATATGAACGGCACAACGATTCATAGCTGGTCAGGTATCGGCATCAAGGATGAGCTGACAGATCGTGATTTGACCAATTTATCACGCAAACAGTTTTTGGCAGATCGATTAAAAGATACCGCAGTATTGATTATTGACGAGGTATCGATGCTGCATGCCAAGCAGCTCAACTTGGTTAGCCAAGTACTTAAGCATGTGCGTAAAAACGACAAGGCCTTTGGTGGTATTCAGGTGGTCGTGGCAGGGGACTTTTTCCAGTTGCCACCGATTGGCAGTAAAGGCGAGAGCAATCGTGAGAAGTTTGCTTTTATGTCTGAAGCGTGGCTCGATGCCAAGTTCCATATTTGCTATCTCTCTGAACAGCATCGGCAAGTCAGTGAAGCGGCTAATGGCAGACTTGATTTGGATGATATTCTCAATCAAATTCGCCGTCAAGAAGTGACCTTTGAGGCGATTGCTGCTTTAGAAGCTACCTTTGATCAAAATGTCGATATCAAGCGTACGCGCCTTTATACTCACAATCTCAATGTTAATAAAATCAATGACAAAGAGTTGGCTGATTTATCTGGCGAGGTGATGCGTTTTGAAGCCACGTCTGTTGGCGATAGTAAATTGGTTGAGACCCTGAAAAAGACGGTTCGTACTCAAGATGACTTAGTATTAAAAGTTGGCTCAAAGGTAATGTTTATCAAGAACAATACTGAGCTTGGCGTGTCTAACGGTACGATGGGCGAGCTGATTGGCTTTGCTGCTGTCAAAATTGATGATAGCAAGGACAATAGTGATGATTTGATAGCAGAAGACGATGATATTGGTAGCGATACAGACAGTGATGCTAGTAACGAGAAACAGACTGCTAAAAACGCAAAAAACAAAGCCAAAAAAGATAAAGACAGTGATAAAAAGCATCCAAAAACCAAAAAGCCGACGACACAAAAAATGCCAGTAGTTAGGTTGAATACTGGGCGTGAGGTTATCGCTGAGCCAGAAGAGTGGATCATCGAAGATGAGACAGGGGATGTGCTGGCGAGCTATGAGCAAGTGCCGCTGTGTCTGGCATGGGCAATTACCATTCATAAGTCACAAGGTATGACGCTCGAAGCCGCTGAGATTGATTTGTCACGCACCTTTGAGCTTGGGCAAGGCTACGTGGCATTATCGCGACTGAAGTCTTTGGCAGGCTTGCAGCTGCTGGGTATGAATGACATGAGCTTGCAGCTTGACCCACTAGCACGGGGTGCGGATAAGCGGTTTTTAGTGCTTTCTGATGAGGCTGATGCCAATTATGCGATGCTTGATGAAGAGAGTATGACGCAGGCACACGAGAAATTTATTCTTAAATCAGGTGGTACATTAAGTCAGTCGGTGATTGATGCCTATGCGAATCTACAAAAAAAGCGCCACGAGCAACAGCAAGCGCAAATAGGGAAAAAAAAGAAACTTGGCAATCAAGTCTCTGATAAGTCAGATAATACCTTGCTCGCTACGCGACTATTACTAGAAGAGAGCTTGTCAATCGCTGAGATATCGCAAGCGCGTCAGCTGTCACAGGCGACTATTATGCGTCATATTGCTGAGCTGAAATCTCAAGATCCAAGCCTTGTTTGTGACCATTTGCGACCAGCAGATGAGGTCATGACGGCAGTGGGCAATGCTTATGTGGCCATTAAAGTTGCTAATAATCCAAATGACTTCAATGATGACGGTAGTATTAAGCTACGTCCGATATTTGAGTATTTAAAACAAAGCGCTGATTACAATACCATTCGTTTAGCATTGATATTTATTACCCCGTAGTAATTTTTAAGTCATAAGTACTTTTTAAAAAAATGACTCTTTTATCTGTAACTGTTTTATTCTCGACTGCCTATATTCTGCGTGGCTCTTTTTTGATCAGCCGATGGCATTCAATTTTAGCCTTCATTGTTATTTCTATTACAGCGATAATTTGTTATGCCTGACTTTTCTAGTGCTACGTACCGCTTGACGTCTAATCCTGCTACAGCAGAATTTCATATGACCAGTGACCAGACTAAGCCTTTGCGAGTTGCTATCAATGGTTTTGGTCGTATTGGTCGCAATGTATTGCGCGCACTGCTAGAGCGCTTTGAGGTGCTAGGATGTGCCATTCATGTAGTGGCGATTAATGATTTGGCACCGGCTGAGACGCTATTGCATTTACTGAGATTTGATAGCACGCATGGGCGTTTGAGCCAACTGGGCGTGACCGCTGATATCGTACAAGATGGCATCACCGATCATCAGCAAAAGCCCTGCGCGACAGCAAAAAATGACATTCAGCTGTGCTTGACCAAAAATAACCTTACTTACGGCATTCGTTTATTGTCACGAGCTAATCCAGAAACACTGCCATGGAAAGACTTGCAGGTCGATGTGGTGCTTGAGTGTACTGGTCATTATCGCTCATATGAGCAGGCAAGCTTGCACATAGAGGCGGGCGCTAAACAAGTGATTATCGGCGCGGCACCCTTTGACCATGTCGATGCTTGTATCGTGATGGGTGTCAATAGCCACACCTTAACGCGCGATTTGCCTATTATCTCTAGCGTCTCTTGTACCACTCAGGCGCTCGTACCGCTCATCGATACCCTTGACAAGGCATTTGGCGTTGAATCGGCTATGATGACTGAGATTCATGCAGTGACCGCCGATCAAACCGTGCTTGACCAAGCACACCGTGACCTAAGGCGCGCGCGAGCGTCCGGCTATAATATCATTCCAACTACTTCAAGTAGTATTGCTGCTACAGAGCGTGTGCTACCTAATATGGTGGGCAAGATAAACGGTCACTCTATTCGTGTGCCAACGATTGATGTCGCTGCGATTGATGTAACGTTTGTATTTGAAATGCCAAACGTCAGTATTGAAGCGATACGTGACGTTTTAAAGTCAGCGAGTCAGGCACATTTAGCGACTATCATGGACTATACAGAGGAGCCACTGGTATCAAGTGACTTTATCCATCAGACTGAGTCACTGATTATCGATGGACAGCAACTGATGCAAGTGGGCAATCAATACAAGGTTTTTGCTTGGTATGACAATGAATGGGGTTATGCTAATCGCATGCTCGATATGTGCTTGCATCTTGCCTCAAATAAGCTTTAGATAAGAAATTAAAAGCTGTTGAGAAATTAATTTAACTTTTTTGAGATAACTGCTTGCATTCTCATTTCAGATCGCTATAATGATGCACAAATGGAGACGTGGCAGAGCGGTTGAATGCACCGGTCTTGAAAACCGACAAGGGTTAATAGCCCTTCGAGAGTTCGAATCTCTCCGTCTCCGCCAAATTCGAAAAGCCCTAATCAGTAATGATTGGGGCTTTTTTTATGCGATGTTTCTACAGGTTTTAAAACCTTCGTCTTATTTCGGTAGTAAGTCGTCAAATTCAATTTTTTGTCCGTCCACTAACATCATTTTGCCTTCAGTAATCTCGATGCTTACCCCTTTGTTATCTGGCTAGGATCCACTTGCGCCTGCGAGCAATCAAAGAAGACAGGGAGCAGCCCCAAGCTCACGGTCAATACCATAACTTTGTTTAAATGTTTATATAAACCCATCATCTGATACCTCCATATGAGCAGTGACAGTTGTTATCTTAATGTTATTGTATCTAGCGGTTGTGTATGTTTATTTATCGCTAAAAGAAGAAGGTGAATGCAGTATTATTGATCGCAAAAAAAAGACCAAGCACCGTTAGGTTAACTCAGTCTTTATTAATGCTTCGAATATTAGATGCTTAAACGATTAAATTTGCAAACGCTACTGCTACTTATTTTCTTGAAGCTCAGACAATGAATGGGTGATATTATTATTATGAGTCACCACAATCGCCTCATCAATAATGCGCTGGCTCACGCCTTTTTTGCGTAACGTCTCAATAAAAACCTCATCATGGGCAAGCGTATAGTCTTGATGGTCGCGGTCAAGACCTTGACGGATATATAGTCGAATTAAGCCTTGAATACGTTTAAACCCAAGCTCTGATGCGGTCGTCGTTAAAAGCTCAATCATCTCTTCAGATAGGCGAATACTGATAGGGCGCATGATTTTTTGCGGATGATCAGAAAACTTATTTTTTATACGTATAGGTATCATAATAAACCATTACTATTAGTGAGTAGGAATAAAGCACTCAGGCAAAACTGACTTAGTCATATCTCCCCTTACCATACAACAAAAGTCTCCAAAAGAACACCGATGCTGTATTAATAGCCGTATTAATGAGATGTTAGTAAATGTGAGCCAAAAAAAACCTCCATCAAATAAGTGATGAAGGTTTTTTCGTATATGGCTCTCCAACCTGGGCTCGAACCAGGGACACACGGATTAACAGTCCGTTGCTCTACCAACTGAGCTATTGGAGAATAATTGGTAATAACCACAAGTTTTACAAAGGCTTTAATAAGCGCAATGGCTTGTCTTGTTTGCGTTATGTGGGGCACATTTTAGCCAAGTAGTCATGGGCTGTCAACCTTATTATGAGATTAATTATAAATCTAATCATAATTGTGCAAATATCGACCATAACACCATTATTTCGTCTATTTTAATAACATGTTGATGACTCAATTATAGAATAACCACTATCTATTTGAGCAAACTATCAAAGCAAAAAAATATCCTTACCGTATAATTGATATATAAAAATATAGTGCATAAAGACAAAGGACAAAAGCAGTGACCACTTTAAAATATATTGCTCATTATTCTGAGCACATCCAAAATCAAGCTGCCATGTTGATTAGTAGTGGCAAACTGGGCGATTATTTGGATAAAAACTATCCCGAGAGACACCAAATCCAAAACGACAAAGCGTTATATCATTATATTAATGACATAAAAAATCAGTATATGCGCAAAAGCAATCCATTGTCTCAAGTGACTTATAACAGTAAGCTCACAGTGCTCAAACATGCGCTGGGCATTCATACTTATCAGTCTCGCGTGCAAGGCAGTAAGCTTAAATCTCATAATAGCATTACGGTCGCAAGCTTATTCAAAGAGGCACCGCCTGAGTTTTTGCGTATGATAGTCGTCCATGAATTGGCGCACTTTAAAGAGCAAGAGCATAACAAAGCGTTTTATCAGCTGTGTTGTCATATGGAGCCTGATTATCATCAGTTGGAGCTGGATACGCGTTTGTGGTTGCATTGGCGCGAATGCTAATCTATCGTGGTTGGCATAATCAGATGGATGAGTAGGATAAGCTATGAGGGCGTCAGTACAACAAGGGGCTGCGGTTAATTTATTTATGCGCTTTTTCGAAAATAACCACTCGACAAGTAATCATTCTAAATATTTTACTGACTGATGCCAGCACACATAACTGGTTACGATTATCTAAAACTACGGTTAGTATATGACAGAAAAAAGGAGTATAAGTATTCCGGTTATTTGTTTTTTGGATATAAGCTATGTATGTGGGCATACCGTATCGTTTATTGAATAAATTTATCGTTGTAATCAGCCTTATTGGTGTCGGTGTCGCCTTAATTGACAGTGGTTTTACATTGTCCGCTTGGCTACAACAACTGTTTCACCTGTTTTATATGAGTATTATTTTACTCAGTTTTGTCACTACGCTAAGACGTTATATACGTCCAAAAATACGCCTGACGGTTAATAAGGTGGCTGTCTTTGATTTGCTGACCAGCATTGCAATTTTAATCTTGCTGGTCCTACATTTTACTGAATTGTTTCAATCTGGATTGTCTACGCCGGCTGATGGTTTCATTGCTATCAAGATTGCCGTACTGGTCACTTTCATCCGTGAAATATCGGACAATAACTTCAGTCTCAACCGAACATTTTTAAACCCTGGTCAGTTTTTTATCTTAAGTTTTTTATCGGTGATATTGGTTGGATCATTATTGCTAATGATGCCAAATGCTACGAATCAACCCATCTCCTTTATAGACGCATTATTTACTGCGACCAGCGCCGTCTGTGTGACGGGGCTCATTGTTGTCGATACCGCGACCCATTTTACTACCTTTGGACAAGTGATTATCCTAGGTCTCATTCAAATTGGTGGTCTCGGCATCCTAACTTTTGTGACTTATTTTAGCTACTTTTTTAAAGGTGGTATCAGTTACGAGACCCAGCTTAGTATCAGTGAGATGACGTATTCGCCACGTATGGGTGATATGGTGACAACCTTAAAGTCTATTTTATATGTCACCTTTGGTATTGAAGCGCTGGCGGCAATCCTGATTTATATCAGTATTTATGACTTGGCAGGAATGAGCGTATTTGAGCGTTTATTCTTCTCAATATTTCATGCTGTTTCGGCATTCTGTAATGCTGGATTCTCTACTTTTAGTGCGGGGTTATACGATGAGTCACTGCGCTTTAATTATCCTTTGCAGCTGATTATCAGTATCACCTTTTTATTTGGTGGTATGGGTTTTTTGATTGTTGTTAACTTGCTTCGTTATCTGCGCTACCGTATGCAAAGAGCGCTTTGTCGTGATGGACAGCGCTATGCCTACCAGCCGTGGCTGCTGAGTATCAATAGTCGAATCACTTTGATCACCTCGGGTGCTTTGCTGTTAGTAGGGCTGATTGGGGTGATGATGTTTGAATACCATGGTGTGTTGGCTGAGCACAGCAGTTGGTATGGCAAGCTGGTAGCGGGTCTTTTTACTGCTGCGACCCCGCGAACCGCAGGTTTTAATAATATTGACATGAATGACTTGGCTTTCCCAACCATCATGCTGACTATTTTTTTGATGTGGATTGGCGCATCTCCAAACTCTACTGGTGGTGGTATTAAAACCAGTACCTTTGCCATTGCTCTACTAAATACGTTGAGTTTGGCGCGTGGACAGACCAAAGTTGAAGTGTTCAAACGTGAAATTGCAGATAACTCTATTCGCCGTGCGTTCTCTATTATGTGGCTGTCCTTATTGGTCATTGGGCTTGGCGTGACTTTGATCAGTTATGATCAGCCTGAGCTTGATTTGATTAAAGTGATATTTGAGTGTTTTTCGGCTTATAGCACGGTGGGCTTAAGCTTAAATCTGACCACGGAGCTATCCACTTTTAGCAAACTTGTGGTCTCATTCATTATGTTCGTTGGGCGTGTCAGTATGTTGACGATTTTTATTGCCTTACTGAAAAATAGACATGAGCGTAACTACCGTTATCCAACGGAAGAGATTACTATTAACTAACCCGTCCCATCGCTATCACTATAGTATAGAGGTGAGTGAAAAGGAGTATTATGAAATTCATTATCGTAGGTTTGGGCGGTTTTGGGTCTTCGCTTGGTATGGCGCTGACCAGTCAAGGTCATGAGGTGATTGCTATTGATAGCAGTATGGAAAAGGTCGAAACTTATAAGAAAGTGATTACCCATACGATCTGTATGGATGCGACCGATGAATATACAGTCAATGGTCTACCGATTAAAGATACCGATATTGTCGTAGTAGCTATTGGTGAAGACCAAGGTGCCAATGTCATGGCGACAGCACTTTTTAAAACGCTAAAAGCGCGGCGTTTGATTAGTCGTAGTATCAATCCACTACATGAAAAAGTCCTACAGGCGATAGGGGTGGATGATATTTTTCATCCTGAAAAAGAGGCGGCAATGCGCTGGGAAAAACGGCTGTCCTTGCGTTATTTTGTAGACTCGTTCGAATTGAGTGACAACTTTAGTATTGTCGAAATTAGCATTCCTACCGATTTGATTGGTAAAACCATTGGCGAGCTACAGCTTGAACATCGATTTAGCATCAAATTGCTCAGTACCATGCGTTATGAGCATTATCAAGACAGCTTCGGTCGTATGCAAACCAAGCCAAATATACAAGGCTTGGCAGCACCCGAACAAGTGCTACAAGATAATGATGTGCTGGTCATTTATGGTGCTAATAAACATATTAATAAGTTTTTACGTAGTGTTGGGGTTAAAGCTTATTAAATAAGGAAAGAGGCCATGAGAAAATATCGAGTATCTATGCTTTGTCTGACTGCCCTGATATTGTTTTCAGGTTGTGATCGGTCTATACAAGATCCAAATGTGTTGTTTTCAGAGAAGCATAAGGATCCAATTAAGCAGCTGGAAAAGACGTCAATAGCAACGGATCATAGCCAGTTTCGCTATAAGCAAACGTTTTATGTGCCCATATATTCAGACATTTATACCGATAGAGACAATCGTAAAGTATTGCTTTCTGCAACACTCAGCGTGCGTAATACCACGTTAAAAAAATCATTATATATCAATAAAATTGATTATTACGATACTGGTGGCACACTGGTAAAGTCCTACTTAAGAGATCCTATTGAGCTGCCAGCGATGGCAACCCTAAATTATATTGTAGAAAAAGAAGAGGATAAAGGTGGTTCTGGTGCCAACTTTATTATTGAAGTAGAAGGGATAGACGACACCGTTACACCTGTCATTGAGGCGGTCATGATCGGTAATTTTAGCAATAAAAGCTTTGCTTTTATGACTGAGGGTACGCCTGTTGTACATTGATAAATGTATAGCAGGTAGATTTATTTTACCAAGCATCAAATAAGGTAAATTTGATGCTTGGTTACTATCGTTGAAATACTTTAAAGTCGCTACCGTATTGCTGGTGTAAATTTTTTGCAGCCTCTGTCTGCGTAGGCACAGCAAGCAAGAAAAATTTGCACCAGCAATACGTGTTGTATCGATATTACTTTTCACCGACTATATGGCTTAGATTTTATGATGATTTAGAGGTTGCTCACTGAGTCGGCTAATGGTGATTAACCGACCTTTTTGTTGGCGTTAGGCAGACTAACTATCGCTTTGAGACACCGCTAAAGCACTGGCATAAGCGAACAAAGCGGGCGCGCCGCCAGTATGCCAAAATAACACACTGTCCGTTTTCTTGATTTTACCGGTACGAATCATATCTATGAGCCCGCCCATCGCACGACCCGTATAAACAGGATCTAATAATATGCCTTCCGTTTGCGCGGTCATGGCAATGGCTTCATTTTCTAATGCGCCAATAACCCCATAACCGTCTCCCACATAATCAGAATTAAGCATTAGATCTGTCTCTGAAAAGCTATAGTCTGCACCGATCAATGCTGCTGTGCTGTTGGCAAGGGAGACAATATACTGATCAAAAGGTACTTTATCCGTTTCACCTTTATCAATATTGATGCCCACTATTTGATAAGGTGAGTTAAAGATTTTATTGCCAAGCATTAAGCCCGCTTGTGTCCCACCGGAGCTAGACGCAAAAACGATATGAGTGAACGAGATATCCATCTCTTGACGTTGCGATTCAAGCTCTTTGAAAGCTTCGATAAAGGCAAAAGCCCCCAGCTCGCTTGAGCCCCCATAAGGGACAACATAGGGTTTCTTACCTGCATTTTCGAGCTGCTCTACAATATCAGGAATGTCTTCTCCTTTACGATTATTGCCTGCCCAGTGAATATGACAGCCAAAAATCTTATCCAGTAAAAGATTGCCATTGAGCTGATCCGGCTCTTGTCCGCCCAAAACTAAATGGCATTCAAGTCCCAAACTGGCTGCGGCGGCTGCGGTCTGGCGACAATGATTTGACTGCGCAGCACCTGCTGTCACGATCGTATCCGCACCTTGAGCAAGTGCATCCCCAATAATAAACTCAAGCTTTCTGGTTTTATTACCGCCTAATGCCAGTCCCGTATTGTCATCTCGTTTCATATAAATTTTAGGGCCATTAAGTGCTTTGCTTAATCTGGTCAGCTCAATCAACGGCGTTGGGAAAAATCCTAAAGGTTGTCGATTCATGCTCGGCAGGCTTGGTATAGATTTATTTTGCATAATTCATCCACTCTGAGATAAGGCAAGTTACAGATATTTTTGAATAATATCTGACCATAATAACGATTTGATTTATAAGGACCTTATAGAATTATAAGCTATGAATGCGAAGTAGTGAATAGAGATGGTCATCGCCTTTGATATTTTCTAAATTATCATCAAAAAAACTGTCAGGTGCCATATTAATAATTCGCTTTTTCTCTAATTTATTGTTATTTTCTTGTAAGTTCTGATTACTTATTGTTTCTGATTTTATAGAGTAAATAGGAGAGATATCGATAGTTTTTAAAGACTTATTAGGTATTTTTTCATCAGTTTTAACGATAGGTTTCTTACTCGAGCCTAAATATCTCTCATGATTATTGTCCATATCATGGTCTTTTTTTGCAGTATTAAGCGTGCTTATATGAGCTTTTATGAGCTTTAGCTATAGTCGGCGGATAATCCTTTCCTATACTAGTAATGATAATAGGATCTTCAGTGAGTTTCTGACCGTGATCTATATTATTTGTACGATTTTCATACGAATTCACGTAGAAGAGAAAGATGATATCTAGGTGTAGAAGTATTGCAAACACTAAGGCAGCTGACCATTTTTTAAAAAATTGAGTCATCATAAAAAATCATCCGTTTCTAACATTAGAATGCGTCAACGATATATATGTATGTCAAAAAATTGATAAGATTTTCTAATAGTATCAATTTGTCTTGAAAGTTTTATTAATCAAATATATAGAATAAAACAGTAGGCTACCTTTCTAATATCAGTTAATAATAATTCCATATTGTACAATTATTTATTTGGTTTTTAAAATATCATTACCTAATTTAATCTTGAATACATTATGTTACATAATAATATGTATATTATTACATTCAGAGTGAAATCACTTGATTGCATTATAAATACAGAGAGATATAATAAAATGAACGCCACTGCAAAAGTTAATTATTGCTTTTTTGTAGAGGTATAATTTTTTAGGAAAATCTCGTTTAATTTAAAGAAGATATTAAATATATCTAATAGGATTAATATGGTTAGTTCAAAATAAAATAGATACGATATTAAAGAGGTGCGACTGGTAATAATTTAGCAGCTAATGAAAGTAGAGTCGTCTTTTTCCGCGACTCGAATGATAACGAGCAGTCACGTAATATCAAGATAGGAATGGGATCTGATAACACGTTTCATGTCAGTCTTCAAAACGGACATGATTCAGATGCCGTTATCTGTAGCAGCTCCCAAATCATCAGTGTAGGAAAATTAAATCAGGAAAGTGGCAAAGTTATTTCTCGCTCTAAGAGCTATCAATTTATTCCTCAAACAACGACTTATTTACAAGTCGTTTTGTCAGCAGCAGGTAGCCCTGTTATTCAGCAGATACCAGTTGATGAAGCGTTACTGTTATTGAATCAAACGACTCGTCAAATTCATCAGATTAGTCGGGTGCTATTGGACTGCAACGTTTCAAAATCAGCTCCAATTCCAACTTTACTCCAAGAACCGATTGCGATCACTACGGTAGGTAAGCCGGAAATTAAAAACCGCGCTCAATTTAATGTACTGTTTGACTTCGATAACGCAGGTATTAAAAGCAAACACTCTGCAGTGTTAAGGGGCATGACTAACTTTATTCAAGCCTATCCACAGATTGCAGTTACGTTAGAAGGTCACACGGACAATAAAGGTCCAGAAAGCTATCACTTAAAGCTTTCTGAGTCCCGTGTAAACATGGTTAAAAATATTTTAGTAGACAAGTATGGTGTAGACGCTATGCGTTTAAGCACAGTAGGGTACGGGGAAACTATGCCAGTTGATAGCAATAATACTGAAAAGGGTCGTCAAAACAACCGCCGAGTTGTTGCTATCGTTAGTCAAAGGAATAACTAAACGAACTCATATTTTTATATGAATATGCCTCTCACTTAGCACTGGTTAATTAAGGATGATTTTATGAGCACTATAACTGTCAAAGTAAACGCCCAAACCGAAAACATTGCTGAACACAAAGTCGTGACACAAAACGGTAAACCTACAATAATAAAAGCCATCGATAAAGTTAACTACGAGCTCCTTGATGAGTCTACGGGCCGCGCTCCGAACCACATTGTTACCAAACGCATAGACAAAGCACTGCACATCTTTTTTGAAGGCGACAGTGAAATGTCGGATCTTATTATTGAAGGGTTTTATGATAATATCGAGAGTGCCCTCATCGGCGTCGCTGAAGATGGCAGTTATTATTATTACATTCCTGATTCAGGTGATATTGGTGACTACGTCACTGAGCTACAAGCAGATGGGATACGGGGTCAAGCGCTGGGCGGCAACGCACAGGTTGCGCCTTGGTGGGTAGGTGCTACAGAGACTGCTGGCTTTAATGCGTTGCCATGGTTGGTTGGTCTTGCAGGCGTAGGACTTGCAGCTGCTGCTTTCTCTAATTCTAACGCCGCTGACGTCACCGTGGACACCACCGCGCCTACCGCCCCAACCATCAATAGCCCAATCGCAGGTGACGACATTGTTAATGGCGCTGAAGCCGCAGCAGGCTTTGCCGTGACGGGTACGGGTACAGCAGGGGACACCCTCACCCTAACCAATGCTGCAGGCACTCAAATCGGTCAACCCGTGACGGTTGGTGCGGATGGCACCTGGAGTGTGGCAGTGACTCAAGCAGACGTCACGGCCATGGGTGAGGGTTCTGAAACCCTAACCGCAACCGCAACGGACGCCGCTGGTAACGCCAGTATCGTCATCGCTGACATCACCGTGGACACCACCGCGCCTACCGCCCCAACCATCAATAGCCCAATCGCAGGTGACGACATTGTTAATGGCGCTGAAGCCGCAGCAGGCTTTGCCGTGACGGGTACGGGTACAGCAGGCGACACCCTCACCCTAACCAATGCTGCAGGCACTCAAATCGGTCAACCCGTGACGGTTGGTGCGGATGGCACCTGGAGTGTGGCAGTGACTCAAGCAGACGTCACGGCCATGGGTGAGGGTTCTGAAACCCTAACCGCAACCGCAACGGACGCCGCTGGTAACACACCAAGTGTCACCACCGCTGACATCACCGTGGACACCACCGCGCCTACCGCCCCAACCATCAATAGCCCAATCGCAGGTGACGACATTGTTAATGGCGCTGAAGCTGCAGCAGGCTTTGCCGTGACGGGTACGGGTACAGCAGGGGACACCCTCACCCTAACCAATGCTGCAGGCACTCAAATCGGTCAACCCGTGACGGTTGGTGCGGATGGCACCTGGAGTGTGGCAGTGACTCAAGCAGACGTCACGGCCATGGGTGAGGGTTCTGAAACCCTAACCGCAACCGCAACGGACGCCGCTGGTAACACACCAAGTGTCACCACCGCTGACATCACCGTGGACACCACCGCGCCTACCGCCCCAACCATCAATAACCCAATCGCAGGTGACGACATTGTTAATGGCGCTGAAGCTGCAGCAGGCTTTGCCGTGACGGGTACGGGTACAGCAGGGGACACCCTCACCCTAACCAATGCTGCAGGCACTCAAATCGGTCAACCCGTGACGGTTGGTGCGGATGGCACCTGGAGTGTGGCAGTGACTCAAGCAGACGTCACGGCCATGGGTGAGGGTTCTGAAACCCTAACCGCAACCGCAACGGACGCCGCTGGTAACATACCAAGTGTCACCACCGCTGACATCACCGTGGACACCACCGCGCCTACCGCCCCAACCATCAATAACCCAATCGCAGGTGACGACATTGTTAATGGCGCTGAAGCTGCAGCAGGCTTTGCTGTGACGGGTACGGGTACAGCAGGCGACACCCTCACCCTAACCAATGCTGCAGGCACTCAAATCGGTCAACCCGTGACGGTTGGTGCGGATGGCACCTGGAGTGTGGCAGTGACTCAAGCAGACGTCACGGCCATGGGTGAGGGTTCTGAAACCCTAACCGCAACCGCAACGGACGCCGCTGGTAACACACCAAGTGTCACCACCGCTGACATCACCGTGGACACCACCGCGCCTACCGCCCCAACCATCAATAACCCAATCGCAGGTGACGACATTGTTAATGGCGCTGAAGCTGCAGCAGGCTTTGCCGTGACGGGTACGGGTACAGCAGGGGACACCCTCACCCTAACCAATGCTGCAGGCACTCAAATCGGTCAACCCGTGACGGTTGGTGCGGATGGCACCTGGAGTGTGGCAGTGACTCAAGCAGACGTCACGGCCATGGGTGAGGGTTCTGAAACTCTAACCGCAACCGCAACGGACGCCGCTGGTAACATACCAAGTGTCACCACCGCTGACATCACCGTGGACACCACCGCGCCTACCGCCCCAACCATCAATAACCCAATCGCAGGTGACGACATTGTTAATGGCGCTGAAGCTGCAGCAGGCTTTGCCGTGACGGGTACGGGTACAGCAGGGGACACCCTCACCCTAACCAATGCTGCAGGCACTCAAATCGGTCAACCCGTGACGGTTGGTGCGGATGGCACCTGGAGTGTGGCAGTGACTCAAGCAGACGTCACGGCCATGGGTGAGGGTTCTGAAACCCTAACCGCAACCGCAACGGACGCCGCTGGTAACACACCAAGTGTCACCACCGCTGACATCACCGTGGACACCACCGCGCCTACCGCCCCAACCATCAATAACCCAATCGCGGGTGACGACATTGTTAATGGCGCTGAAGCTGCAGCAGGCTTTGCCGTGACGGGTACGGGTACAGCAGGGGACACCCTCACCCTAACCAATGCTGCAGGCACTCAAATCGGTCAACCCGTGACGGTTGGTGCGGATGGCACCTGGAGTGTGGCAGTGACTCAAGCAGACGTCACGGCCATGGGTGAGGGTTCTGAAACCCTAACCGCAACCGCAACGGACGCCGCTGGTAACGCCAGTATCGTCATCGCTGACATCACCGTGGACACCACCGCGCCTACCGCCCCAACCATCAATAGCCCAATCGCAGGTGACGACATTGTTAATGGCGCTGAAGCTGCAGCAGGCTTTGCCGTGACGGGTACGGGTACAGCAGGGGACACCCTCACCCTAACCAATGCTGCAGGCACTCAAATCGGTCAACCCGTGACGGTTGGTGCGGATGGCACCTGGAGTGTGGCAGTGACTCAAGCAGACGTCACGGCCATGGGTGAGGGTTCTGAAACCCTAACCGCAACCGCAACGGACGCCGCTGGTAACACACCAAGTGTCACCACCGCTGACATCACCGTGGACACCACCGCGCCTACCGCCCCAACCATCAATAGCCCAATCGCAGGTGACGACATTGTTAATGGCGCTGAAGCTGCAGCAGGCTTTGCCGTGACGGGTACGGGTACAGCAGGCGACACCCTCACCCTAACCAATGCTGCAGGCACTCAAATCGGTCAACCCGTGACGGTTGGTGCGGATGGCACCTGGAGTGTGGCAGTGACTCAAGCAGACGTCACGGCCATGGGTGAGGGTTCTGAAACCCTAACCGCAACCGCAACGGACGCCGCTGGTAACACACCAAGTGTCACCACCGCTGACATCACCGTGGACACCACCGCGCCTACCGCCCCAACCATCAATAGCCCAATCGCAGGTGACGACATTGTTAATGGCGCTGAAGCTGCAGCAGGCTTTGCCGTGACGGGTACGGGTACAGCAGGGGACACCCTCACCCTAACCAATGCTGCAGGCACTCAAATCGGTCAACCCGTGACGGTTGGTGCGGATGGCACCTGGAGTGTGGCAGTGACTCAAGCAGACGTCACGGCCATGGGTGAGGGTTCTGAAACCCTAACCGCAACCGCAACGGACGCCGCTGGTAACACACCAAGTGTCACCACCGCTGACATCACCGTGGACACCACCGCGCCTACCGCCCCAACCATCAATAACCCAATCGCAGGTGACGACATTGTTAATGGCGCTGAAGCCGCAGCAGGCTTTGCCGTGACGGGTACGGGTACAGCAGGGGACACCCTCACCCTAACCAATGCTGCAGGCACTCAAATCGGTCAACCCGTGACGGTTGGTGCGGATGGCACCTGGAGTGTGGCAGTGACTCAAGCAGACGTCACGGCCATGGGTGAGGGTTCTGAAACCCTAACCGCAACCGCAACGGACGCCGCTGGTAACACACCAAGTGTCACCACCGCTGACATCACCGTGGACACCACCGCGCCTACCGCCCCAACCATCAATAGCCCAATCGCAGGTGACGACATTGTTAATGGCGCTGAAGCCGCAGCAGGCTTTGCCGTGACGGGTACGGGTACAGCAGGCGACACCCTCACCCTAACCAATGCTGCAGGCACTCAAATCGGTCAACCCGTGACGGTTGGTGCGGATGGCACCTGGAGTGTGGCAGTGACTCAAGCAGACGTCACGGCCATGGGTGAGGGTTCTGAAACCCTAACCGCAACCGCAACGGACGCCGCTGGTAACACACCAAGTGTCACCACCGCTGACATCACCGTGGACACCACCGCGCCTACCGCCCCAACCATCAATAGCCCAATCGCAGGTGACGACATTGTTAATGGCGCTGAAGCTGCAGCAGGCTTTGCCGTGACGGGTACGGGTACAGCAGGGGACACCCTCACCCTAACCAATGCTGCAGGCACTCAAATCGGTCAACCCGTGACGGTTGGTGCGGATGGCACCTGGAGTGTGGCAGTGACTCAAGCAGACGTCACGGCCATGGGTGAGGGTTCTGAAACCCTAACCGCAACCGCAACGGACGCCGCTGGTAACGCCAGTATCGTCATCGCTGACATCACCGTGGACACCACCGCGCCTACCGCCCCAACCATCAATAACCCAATCGCAGGTGACGACATTGTTAATGGCGCTGAAGCTGCAGCAGGCTTTGCCGTGACGGGTACGGGTACAGCAGGGGACACCCTCACCCTAACCAATGCTGCAGGCACTCAAATCGGTCAACCCGTGACGGTTGGTGCGGATGGCACCTGGAGTGTGGCAGTGACTCAAGCAGACGTCACGGCCATGGGTGAGGGTTCTGAAACCCTAACCGCAACCGCAACGGACGCCGCTGGTAACACACCAAGTGTCACCACCGCTGACATCACCGTGGACACCACCGCGCCTACCGCCCCAACCATCAATAACCCAATCGCAGGTGACGACATTGTTAATGGCGCTGAAGCTGCAGCAGGCTTTGCCGTGACGGGTACGGGTACAGCAGGGGACACCCTCACCCTAACCAATGCTGCAGGCACTCAAATCGGTCAACCCGTGACGGTTGGTGCGGATGGCACCTGGAGTGTGGCAGTGACTCAAGCAGACGTCACGGCCATGGGTGAGGGTTCTGAAACCCTAACCGCAACCGCAACGGACGCCGCTGGTAACACACCAAGTGTCACCACCGCTGACATCACCGTGGACACCACCGCGCCTACCGCCCCAACCATCAATAGCCCAATCGCAGGTGACGACATTGTTAATGGCGCTGAAGCTGCAGCAGGCTTTGCCGTGACGGGTACGGGTACAGCAGGGGACACCCTCACCCTAACCAATGCTGCAGGCACTCAAATCGGTCAACCCGTGACGGTTGGTGCGGATGGCACCTGGAGTGTGGCAGTGACTCAAGCAGACGTCACGGCCATGGGTGAGGGTTCTGAAACCCTAACCGCAACCGCAACGGACGCCGCTGGTAACACACCAAGTGTCACCACCGCTGACATCACCGTGGACACCACCGCGCCTACCGCCCCAACCATCAATAACCCAATCGCAGGTGACGACATTGTTAATGGCGCTGAAGCTGCAGCAGGCTTTGCCGTGACGGGTACGGGTACAGCAGGGGACACCCTCACCCTAACCAATGCTGCAGGCACTCAAATCGGTCAACCCGTGACGGTTGGTGCGGATGGCACCTGGAGTGTGGCAGTGACTCAAGCAGACGTCACGGCCATGGGTGAGGGTTCTGAAACCCTAACCGCAACCGCAACGGACGCCGCTGGTAACACACCAAGTGTCACCACCGCTGACATCACCGTGGACACCACCGCGCCTACCGCCCCAACCATCAATAACCCAATCGCAGGTGACGACATTGTTAATGGCGCTGAAGCTGCAGCAGGCTTTGCCGTGACGGGTACGGGTACAGCAGGGGACACCCTCACCCTAACCAATGCTGCAGGCACTCAAATCGGTCAACCCGTGACGGTTGGTGCGGATGGCACCTGGAGTGTGGCAGTGACTCAAGCAGACGTCACGGCCATGGGTGAGGGTTCTGAAACCCTAACCGCAACCGCAACGGACGCCGCTGGTAACACACCAAGTGTCACCACCGCTGACATCACCGTGGACACCACCGCGCCTACCGCCCCAACCATCAATAACCCAATCGCAGGTGACGACATTGTTAATGGCGCTGAAGCTGCAGCAGGCTTTGCCGTGACGGGTACGGGTACAGCAGGGGACACCCTCACCCTAACCAATGCTGCAGGCACTCAAATCGGTCAACCCGTGACGGTTGGTGCGGATGGCACCTGGAGTGTGGCAGTGACTCAAGCAGACGTCACGGCCATGGGTGAGGGTTCTGAAACCCTAACCGCAACCGCAACGGACACCGCTGGTAACATACCAAGTGTCACCACCGCTGACATCACCGTGGACACCACCGCGCCTACCGCCCCAACCATCAATAACCCAATTGCGGGTGACGACATTGTTAATGGCGCTGAAGCTGCAGCAGGCTTTGCTGTGACGGGTACGGGTACAGCAGGCGACACCCTCACCCTAACCAATGCTGCAGGCACTCAAATCGGTCAACCCGTGACGGTTGGTGCGGATGGCACCTGGAGTGTGGCAGTGACTCAAGCAGACGTCACGGCCATGGGTGAGGGTTCTGAAACCCTAACCGCAACCGCAACGGACGCCGCTGGTAACACACCAAGTGTCACCACCGCTGACATCACCGTGGACACCACCGCGCCTACCGCCCCAACCATCAATAACCCAATCGCGGGTGACGACATTGTTAATGGCGCTGAAGCTGCAGCAGGCTTTGCCGTGACGGGTACGGGTACAGCAGGGGACACCCTCACCCTAACCAATGCTGCAGGCACTCAAATCGGTCAACCCGTGACGGTTGGTGCGGATGGCACCTGGAGTGTGGCAGTGACTCAAGCAGACGTCACGGCCATGGGTGAGGGTTCTGAAACTCTAACCGCAACCGCAACGGACGCCGCTGGTAACACACCAAGTGTCACCACCGCTGACATCACCGTGGACACCACCGCGCCTACCGCCCCAACCATCAATAACCCAATCGCAGGTGACGACATTGTTAATGGCGCTGAAGCTGCAGCAGGCTTTGCCGTGACGGGTACGGGTACAGCAGGGGACACCCTCACCCTAACCAATGCTGCAGGCACTCAAATCGGTCAACCCGTGACGGTTGGTGCGGATGGCACCTGGAGTGTGGCAGTGACTCAAGCAGACGTCACGGCCATGGGTGAGGGTTCTGAAACCCTAACCGCAACCGCAACGGACGCCGCTGGTAACACACCAAGTGTCACCACCGCTGACATCACCGTGGACACCACCGCGCCTACCGCCCCAACCATCAATAGCCCAATCGCAGGTGACGACATTGTTAATGGCGCTGAAGCTGCAGCAGGCTTTGCCGTGACGGGTACGGGTACAGCAGGGGACACCCTCACCCTAACCAATGCTGCAGGCACTCAAATCGGTCAACCCGTGACGGTTGGTGCGGATGGCACCTGGAGTGTGGCAGTGACTCAAGCAGACGTCACGGCCATGGGTGAGGGTTCTGAAACCCTAACCGCAACCGCAACGGACGCCGCTGGTAACACACCAAGTGTCACCACCGCTGACATCACCGTGGACACCACCGCGCCTACCGCCCCAACCATCAATAGCCCAATCGCAGGTGACGACATTGTTAATGGCGCTGAAGCTGCAGCAGGCTTTGCCGTGACGGGTACGGGTACAGCAGGGGACACCCTCACCCTAACCAATGCTGCAGGCACTCAAATCGGTCAACCCGTGACGGTTGGTGCGGATGGCACCTGGAGTGTGGCAGTGACTCAAGCAGACGTCACGGCCATGGGTGAGGGTTCTGAAACCCTAACCGCAACCGCAACGGACGCCGCTGGTAACATACCAAGTGTCACCACCGCTGACATCACCGTGGACACCACCGCGCCTACCGCCCCAACCATCAATAACCCAATCGCGGGTGACGACATTGTTAATGGCGCTGAAGCTGCAGCAGGCTTTGCCGTGACGGGTACGGGTACAGCAGGGGACACCCTCACCCTAACCAATGCTGCAGGCACTCAAATCGGTCAACCCGTGACGGTTGGTGCGGATGGCACCTGGAGTGTGGCAGTGACTCAAGCAGACGTCACGGCCATGGGTGAGGGTTCTGAAACCCTAACCGCAACCGCAACGGACGCCGCTGGTAACGCCAGTATCGTCATCGCTGACATCACCGTGGACACCACCGCGCCTACCGCCCCAACCATCAATAACCCAATCGCAGGTGACGACATTGTTAATGGCGCTGAAGCTGCAGCAGGCTTTGCCGTGACGGGTACGGGTACAGCAGGGGACACCCTCACCCTAACCAATGCTGCAGGCACTCAAATCGGTCAACCCGTGACGGTTGGTGCGGATGGCACCTGGAGTGTGGCAGTGACTCAAGCAGACGTCACGGCCATGGGTGAGGGTTCTGAAACCCTAACCGCAACCGCAACGGACGCCGCTGGTAACACACCAAGTGTCACCACCGCTGACATCACCGTGGACACCACCGCGCCTACCGCCCCAACCATCAATAGCCCAATCGCAGGTGACGACATTGTTAATGGCGCTGAAGCTGCAGCAGGCTTTGCCGTGACGGGTACGGGTACAGCAGGGGACACCCTCACCCTAACCAATGCTGCAGGCACTCAAATCGGTCAACCCGTGACGGTTGGTGCGGATGGCACCTGGAGTGTGGCAGTGACTCAAGCAGACGTCACGGCCATGGGTGAGGGTTCTGAAACCCTAACCGCAACCGCAACGGACGCCGCTGGTAACGCCAGTATCGTCATCGCTGACATCACCGTGGACACCACCGCGCCTACCGCCCCAACCATCAATAACCCAATCGCAGGTGACGACATTGTTAATGGCGCTGAAGCTGCAGCAGGCTTTGCCGTGACGGGTACGGGTACAGCAGGGGACACCCTCACCCTAACCAATGCTGCAGGCACTCAAATCGGTCAACCCGTGACGGTTGGTGCGGATGGCACCTGGAGTGTGGCAGTGACTCAAGCAGACGTCACGGCCATGGGTGAGGGTTCTGAAACCCTAACCGCAACCGCAACGGACACCGCTGGTAACATACCAAGTGTCACCACCGCTGACATCACCGTGGACACCACCGCGCCTACCGCCCCAACCATCAATAACCCAATTGCGGGTGACGACATTGTTAATGGCGCTGAAGCTGCAGCAGGCTTTGCCGTGACGGGTACGGGTACAGCAGGGGACACCCTCACCCTAACCAATGCTGCAGGCACTCAAATCGGTCAACCCGTGACGGTTGGTGCGGATGGCACCTGGAGTGTGGCAGTGACTCAAGCAGACGTCACGGCCATGGGTGAGGGTTCTGAAACCCTAACCGCAACCGCAACGGACGCCGCTGGTAACACACCAAGTGTCACCACCGCTGACATCACCGTGGACACCACCGCGCCTACCGCCCCAACCATCAATAACCCAATCGCAGGTGACGACATTGTTAATGGCGCTGAAGCTGCAGCAGGCTTTGCCGTGACGGGTACGGGTACAGCAGGGGACACCCTCACCCTAACCAATGCTGCAGGCACTCAAATCGGTCAACCCGTGACGGTTGGTGCGGATGGCACCTGGAGTGTGGCAGTGACTCAAGCAGACGTCACGGCCATGGGTGAGGGTTCTGAAACTCTAACCGCAACCGCAACGGACGCCGCTGGTAACACACCAAGTGTCACCACCGCTGACATCACCGTGGACACCACCGCGCCTACCGCCCCAACCATCAATAACCCAATCGCAGGTGACGACATTGTTAATGGCGCTGAAGCTGCAGCAGGCTTTGCCGTGACGGGTACGGGTACAGCAGGGGACACCCTCACCCTAACCAATGCTGCAGGCACTCAAATCGGTCAACCCGTGACGGTTGGTGCGGATGGCACCTGGAGTGTGGCAGTGACTCAAGCAGACGTCACGGCCATGGGTGAGGGTTCTGAAACCCTAACCGCAACCGCAACGGACGCCGCTGGTAACACACCAAGTGTCACCACCGCTGACATCACCGTGGACACCACCGCGCCTACCGCCCCAACCATCAATAGCCCAATCGCAGGTGACGACATTGTTAATGGCGCTGAAGCCGCAGCAGGCTTTGCCGTGACGGGTACGGGTACAGCAGGCGACACCCTCACCCTAACCAATGCTGCAGGCACTCAAATCGGTCAACCCGTGACGGTTGGTGCGGATGGCACCTGGAGTGTGGCAGTGACTCAAGCAGACGTCACGGCCATGGGTGAGGGTTCTGAAACCCTAACCGCAACCGCAACGGACGCCGCTGGTAACGCCAGTATCGTCATCGCTGACATCACCGTGGACACCACCGCGCCTACCGCCCCAACCATCAATAACCCAATTGCGGGTGACGACATTGTTAATGGCGCTGAAGCCGCAGCAGGCTTTGCCGTGACGGGTACGGGTACAGCAGGGGACACCCTCACCCTAACCAATGCTGCAGGCACTCAAATCGGTCAACCCGTGACGGTTGGTGCGGATGGCACCTGGAGTGTGGCAGTGACTCAAGCAGACGTCACGGCCATGGGTGAGGGTTCTGAAACCCTAACCGCAACCGCAACGGACGCCGCTGGTAACATACCAAGTGTCACCACCGCTGACATCACCGTGGACACCACCGCGCCTACCGCCCCAACCATCAATAACCCAATCGCGGGTGACGACATTGTTAATGGCGCTGAAGCTGCAGCAGGCTTTGCCGTGACGGGTACGGGTACAGCAGGGGACACCCTCACCCTAACCAATGCTGCAGGCACTCAAATCGGTCAACCCGTGACGGTTGGTGCGGATGGCACCTGGAGTGTGGCAGTGACTCAAGCAGACGTCACGGCCATGGGTGAGGGTTCTGAAACCCTAACCGCAACCGCAACGGACGCCGCTGGTAACGCCAGTATCGTCATCGCTGACATCACCGTGGACACCACCGCGCCTACCGCCCCAACCATCAATAGCCCAATCGCAGGTGACGACATTGTTAATGGCGCTGAAGCTGCAGCAGGCTTTGCCGTGACGGGTACGGGTACAGCAGGCGACACCCTCACCCTAACCAATGCTGCAGGCACTCAAATCGGTCAACCCGTGACGGTTGGTGCGGATGGCACCTGGAGTGTGGCAGTGACTCAAGCAGACGTCACGGCCATGGGTGAGGGTTCTGAAACCCTAACCGCAACCGCAACGGACGCCGCTGGTAACACACCAAGTGTCACCACCGCTGACATCACCGTGGACACCACCGCGCCTACCGCCCCAACCATCAATAGCCCAATCGCAGGTGACGACATTGTTAATGGCGCTGAAGCTGCAGCAGGCTTTGCCGTGACGGGTACGGGTACAGCAGGGGACACCCTCACCCTAACCAATGCTGCAGGCACTCAAATCGGTCAACCCGTGACGGTTGGTGCGGATGGCACCTGGAGTGTGGCAGTGACTCAAGCAGACGTCACGGCCATGGGTGAGGGTTCTGAAACCCTAACCGCAACCGCAACGGACGCCGCTGGTAACACACCAAGTGTCACCACCGCTGACATCACCGTGGACACCACCGCGCCTACCGCCCCAACCATCAATAGCCCAATCGCAGGTGACGACATTGTTAATGGCGCTGAAGCTGCAGCAGGCTTTGCCGTGACGGGTACGGGTACAGCAGGCGACACCCTCACCCTAACCAATGCTGCAGGCACTCAAATCGGTCAACCCGTGACGGTTGGTGCGGATGGCACCTGGAGTGTGGCAGTGACTCAAGCAGACGTCACGGCCATGGGTGAGGGTTCTGAAACCCTAACCGCAACCGCAACGGACGCCGCTGGTAACACACCAAGTGTCACCACCGCTGACATCACCGTGGACACCACCGCGCCTACCGCCCCAACCATCAATAGCCCAATCGCAGGTGACGACATTGTTAATGGCGCTGAAGCCGCAGCAGGCTTTGCCGTGACGGGTACGGGTACAGCAGGCGACACCCTCACCCTAACCAATGCTGCAGGCACTCAAATCGGTCAACCCGTGACGGTTGGTGCGGATGGCACCTGGAGTGTGGCAGTGACTCAAGCAGACGTCACGGCCATGGGTGAGGGTTCTGAAACCCTAACCGCAACCGCAACGGACGCCGCTGGTAACACACCAAGTGTCACCACCGCTGACATCACCGTGGACACCACCGCGCCTACCGCCCCAACCATCAATAGCCCAATCGCAGGTGACGACATTGTTAATGGCGCTGAAGCTGCAGCAGGCTTTGCCGTGACGGGTACGGGTACAGCAGGGGACACCCTCACCCTAACCAATGCTGCAGGCACTCAAATCGGTCAACCCGTGACGGTTGGTGCGGATGGCACCTGGAGTGTGGCAGTGACTCAAGCAGACGTCACGGCCATGGGTGAGGGTTCTGAAACCCTAACCGCAACCGCAACGGACGCCGCTGGTAACACACCAAGTGTCACCACCGCTGACATCACCGTGGACACCACCGCGCCTACCGCCCCAACCATCAATAACCCAATCGCAGGTGACGACATTGTTAATGGCGCTGAAGCTGCAGCAGGCTTTGCCGTGACGGGTACGGGTACAGCAGGGGACACCCTCACCCTAACCAATGCTGCAGGCACTCAAATCGGTCAACCCGTGACGGTTGGTGCGGATGGCACCTGGAGTGTGGCAGTGACTCAAGCAGACGTCACGGCCATGGGTGAGGGTTCTGAAACCCTAACCGCAACCGCAACGGACGCCGCTGGTAACACACCAAGTGTCACCACCGCTGACATCACCGTGGACACCACCGCGCCTACCGCCCCAACCATCAATAGCCCAATCGCAGGTGACGACATTGTTAATGGCGCTGAAGCTGCAGCAGGCTTTGCCGTGACGGGTACGGGTACAGCAGGGGACACCCTCACCCTAACCAATGCTGCAGGCACTCAAATCGGTCAACCCGTGACGGTTGGTGCGGATGGCACCTGGAGTGTGGCAGTGACTCAAGCAGACGTCACGGCCATGGGTGAGGGTTCTGAAACCCTAACCGCAACCGCAACGGACGCCGCTGGTAACACACCAAGTGTCACCACCGCTGACATCACCGTGGACACCACCGCGCCTACCGCCCCAACCATCAATAACCCAATCGCAGGTGACGACATTGTTAATGGCGCTGAAGCTGCAGCAGGCTTTGCCGTGACGGGTACGGGTACAGCAGGGGACACCCTCACCCTAACCAATGCTGCAGGCACTCAAATCGGTCAACCCGTGACGGTTGGTGCGGATGGCACCTGGAGTGTGGCAGTGACTCAAGCAGACGTCACGGCCATGGGTGAGGGTTCTGAAACCCTAACCGCAACCGCAACGGACACCGCTGGTAACATACCAAGTGTCACCACCGCTGACATCACCGTGGACACCACCGCGCCTACCGCCCCAACCATCAATAACCCAATTGCGGGTGACGACATTGTTAATGGCGCTGAAGCTGCAGCAGGCTTTGCTGTGACGGGTACGGGTACAGCAGGCGACACCCTCACCCTAACCAATGCTGCAGGCACTCAAATCGGTCAACCCGTGACGGTTGGTGCGGATGGCACCTGGAGTGTGGCAGTGACTCAAGCAGACGTCACGGCCATGGGTGAGGGTTCTGAAACCCTAACCGCAACCGCAACGGACGCCGCTGGTAACACACCAAGTGTCACCACCGCTGACATCACCGTGGACACCACCGCGCCTACCGCCCCAACCATCAATAGCCCAATCGCAGGTGACGACATTGTTAATGGCGCTGAAGCTGCAGCAGGCTTTGCCGTGACGGGTACGGGTACAGCAGGGGACACCCTCACCCTAACCAATGCTGCAGGCACTCAAATCGGTCAACCCGTGACGGTTGGTGCGGATGGCACCTGGAGTGTGGCAGTGACTCAAGCAGACGTCACGGCCATGGGTGAGGGTTCTGAAACCCTAACCGCAACCGCAACGGACGCCGCTGGTAACATACCAAGTGTCACCACCGCTGACATCACCGTGGACACCACCGCGCCTACCGCCCCAACCATCAATAACCCAATCGCGGGTGACGACATTGTTAATGGCGCTGAAGCTGCAGCAGGCTTTGCCGTGACGGGTACGGGTACAGCAGGGGACACCCTCACCCTAACCAATGCTGCAGGCACTCAAATCGGTCAACCCGTGACGGTTGGTGCGGATGGCACCTGGAGTGTGGCAGTGACTCAAGCAGACGTCACGGCCATGGGTGAGGGTTCTGAAACCCTAACCGCAACCGCAACGGACGCCGCTGGTAACGCCAGTATCGTCATCGCTGACATCACCGTGGACACCACCGCGCCTACCGCCCCAACCATCAATAGCCCAATCGCAGGTGACGACATTGTTAATGGCGCTGAAGCTGCAGCAGGCTTTGCCGTGACGGGTACGGGTACAGCAGGGGACACCCTCACCCTAACCAATGCTGCAGGCACTCAAATCGGTCAACCCGTGACGGTTGGTGCGGATGGCACCTGGAGTGTGGCAGTGACTCAAGCAGACGTCACGGCCATGGGTGAGGGTTCTGAAACCCTAACCGCAACCGCAACGGACGCCGCTGGTAACACACCAAGTGTCACCACCGCTGACATCACCGTGGACACCACCGCGCCTACCGCCCCAACCATCAATAGCCCAATCGCAGGTGACGACATTGTTAATGGCGCTGAAGCTGCAGCAGGCTTTGCCGTGACGGGTACGGGTACAGCAGGGGACACCCTCACCCTAACCAATGCTGCAGGCACTCAAATCGGTCAACCCGTGACGGTTGGTGCGGATGGCACCTGGAGTGTGGCAGTGACTCAAGCAGACGTCACGGCCATGGGTGAGGGTTCTGAAACCCTAACCGCAACCGCAACGGACGCCGCTGGTAACACACCAAGTGTCACCACCGCTGACATCACCGTGGACACCACCGCGCCTACCGCCCCAACCATCAATAGCCCAATCGCAGGTGACGACATTGTTAATGGCGCTGAAGCTGCAGCAGGCTTTGCCGTGACGGGTACGGGTACAGCAGGGGACACCCTCACCCTAACCAATGCTGCAGGCACTCAAATCGGTCAACCCGTGACGGTTGGTGCGGATGGCACCTGGAGTGTGGCAGTGACTCAAGCAGACGTCACGGCCATGGGTGAGGGTTCTGAAACTCTAACCGCAACCGCAACGGACGCCGCTGGTAACACACCAAGTGTCACCACCGCTGACATCACCGTGGACACCACCGCGCCTACCGCCCCAACCATCAATAGCCCAATCGCAGGTGACGACATTGTTAATGGCGCTGAAGCCGCAGCAGGCTTTGCCGTGACGGGTACGGGTACAGCAGGGGACACCCTCACCCTAACCAATGCTGCAGGCACTCAAATCGGTCAACCCGTGACGGTTGGTGCGGATGGCACCTGGAGTGTGGCAGTGACTCAAGCAGACGTCACGGCCATGGGTGAGGGTTCTGAAACCCTAACCGCAACCGCAACGGACGCCGCTGGTAACACACCAAGTGTCACCACCGCTGACATCACCGTGGACACCACCGCGCCTACCGCCCCAACCATCAATAGCCCAATCGCAGGTGACGACATTGTTAATGGCGCTGAAGCCGCAGCAGGCTTTGCCGTGACGGGTACGGGTACAGCAGGGGACACCCTCACCCTAACCAATGCTGCAGGCACTCAAATCGGTCAACCCGTGACGGTTGGTGCGGATGGCACCTGGAGTGTGGCAGTGACTCAAGCAGACGTCACGGCCATGGGTGAGGGTTCTGAAACCCTAACCGCAACCGCAACGGACGCCGCTGGTAACGCCAGTATCGTCATCGCTGACATCACCGTGGACACCACCGCGCCTACCGCCCCAACCATCAATAACCCAATTGCGGGTGACGACATTGTTAATGGCGCTGAAGCTGCAGCAGGCTTTGCCGTGACGGGTACGGGTACAGCAGGGGACACCCTCACCCTAACCAATGCTGCAGGCACTCAAATCGGTCAACCCGTGACGGTTGGTGCGGATGGCACCTGGAGTGTGGCAGTGACTCAAGCAGACGTCACGGCCATGGGTGAGGGTTCTGAAACCCTAACCGCAACCGCAACGGACGCCGCTGGTAACACACCAAGTGTCACCACCGCTGACATCACCGTGGACACCACCGCGCCTACCGCCCCAACCATCAATAGCCCAATCGCAGGTGACGACATTGTTAATGGCGCTGAAGCCGCAGCAGGCTTTGCCGTGACGGGTACGGGTACAGCAGGCGACACCCTCACCCTAACCAATGCTGCAGGCACTCAAATCGGTCAACCCGTGACGGTTGGTGCGGATGGCACCTGGAGTGTGGCAGTGACTCAAGCAGACGTCACGGCCATGGGTGAGGGTTCTGAAACCCTAACCGCAACCGCAACGGACGCCGCTGGTAACGCCAGTATCGTCATCGCTGACATCACCGTGGACACCACCGCGCCTACCGCCCCAACCATCAATAACCCAATCGCAGGTGACGACATTGTTAATGGCGCTGAAGCTGCAGCAGGCTTTGCCGTGACGGGTACGGGTACAGCAGGGGACACCCTCACCCTAACCAATGCTGCAGGCACTCAAATCGGTCAACCCGTGACGGTTGGTGCGAATGGCACCTGGAGTGTGGCAGTGACTCAAGCAGACGTCACGGCCATGGGTGAGGGTTCTGAAACCCTAACCGCAACCGCAACGGACGCCGCTGGTAACGCCAGTATCGTCAGCGCTGACATCACGGTTGACACCACCGCACCAGATGCGCCAACTGCCGCCCCTGATGTCACCGACAACGTGGTCAATGATGGCAGCGGTGATGTGCTCGACCCTGCAGAAACCATTACTGATGGCGGCCTTACTAACGACAACACCCCAAGTGTGACCGTACCTGCTAATCAGGTGGCTAACGGCACCCCGCAATTGGTCATTGATGGAGCAGTTGTACCCTCAACTTCTGAGACCAACCCTGATGGCAGCGTGACCTTAACGCCAACTGACCCACTGACTGATGGTGATTATGACCTAAGTTACAACATCATAGATGATGCAGGTAACGTGAGTGGCAATGCTCCTGCTGTTAGTGTGACGATTGACGCCACCGTGCCAGTAGCTAGAGATGACTCAGACAACATAAATTTAGGTGAGCTACAAGTAACCAATTACCCTTCGGTGAATGGCTCTGATTTAGCTGTACTTGGTGTCACCGAAACTAGTAGTGGTGGCTTGGACAGCAGTCTTGGCTTTACCGTGAGTGAAGGTGCGAGTGGTACAGTAAGTATTGAAGTCAAACAGACGGCGTTAGTGACAGTAGCGGATGCAGTAAATATAGAGGTCTATAATAGCAATGGTGATCTTGTTTACGTTGGTACTACTGGTAATGAGCCACTAGTAGGCAATGTAATAGGTCTAGAACTATTAGGGTTAACGGGCAACGATACCTTAACAGCAACGGTGTCTGGTTTAGAACCAGATAAGTACACAATAGTTGTACGTAATGATCGAAGTGTTTTAGAAACCTTAGTCAATGACCTTACATTGTCAGAGTTAGGCGATGCTGGTGTAGTATTAGGATCGGACAACCAAAATACTGTCTTGAGTGCAGTAGAGACCGCATTGAACTTTGATTTTCCTATTTTACAATTGGGAACTACTGTTAGAGGTATTCTCGAAGTTGCATTGCAGGAAACTGGTGAGCTAGGGATTGGTGAGCTAGTAGGTGTACTTCAAGAAAATGCACTAGCAGGTGGTGTACTTGAATATGTAATTGACCCAGTACTTGATGCTGTGGCTGCAGCTCTCCTTAGTAATACTTTGACACTGCTTGAAACTACTGATATTACCGCTACGCTAACTGAGTATAGTTTTGATGGGAATACAAAAATAACAGGTAATGTTATTGATCCTGACGCATCGACTACAGCTGAGCTGGGAGAAGATACAGTTACCGTCAACACTAAGCTGACGGATATCAATAGTGACAATACTCTGTCAGAGCCGACAACTGAAATCGTCGATGGTGTTAACGTATTTACCATTCAGGGTCAATATGGCGTTTTAGTTATCGATGAAAATGGTGTTTATACTTATACGGCCAATGGTGACTACGCCTCTCTAGGTGCAACAGAAGTATTTGAGTACACCATCTCTAATGGTGCAACCAATGACACTGCTAAGCTGACTATTAATATCAACTTTACAGCACCTACGCCTATCGTCACTGATAATGTGGCTAATGACGGCAATGGAGGTGTACTGGCCCCTGCAGAAGTTATTGCAGACAGTGAAACCACAAATGACAACACCCCAAGTGTTGAAATTGCACCTAACATTATTTCTGACGGACAAACGCCGCAGTTGGTAGTGGATGGCGTTGTGGTTGATGCAATCGTCGTGAAAAACCCAAATGGCAGCTATACGTTGACGCCACAAACGGCATTAGAAGATGGAGAATATGCACTAAGTTATAATATAAAAGACTCGCTAAATAATGTCAGTGGTAATGCTCCTGCAATCAATGTAAAAGTGGATACGACGATGCCAGATGCCTTTGATGATCAGGCATCTGCTGGATTAGACATAACACCAGTGGTAATAAGCTCTACAGGCAGCGAGACTGGCACTGTTAGTAGCTTGATCAGCCTTGGCACCGTCGGTGACTTAATTGATGTGAGTTTATTAGGATCGAGTACTGCGTTTTCAGTAGGTGTCGCGACTAATACCACGCAAGACCTGACGATATCTGGTAGTGGAAGTCAAGCATTAGGGCTAGCACTTGGTGACGATAAAGATTTTGATGTTCTTGTGTATCGACAAGAGGTAGGCAGTACTCAAGCTGAACTGGTTCAATCTGTACCAAATTGGCTTGCTTATGATCTAGTTGGTGGTACTTGGAACGGCGCTCCTCTAAATCTTGATACTTTCACAGGTGGTGCAAAATACTATATTGTTGTTGCCAATGGCAGCGGAATATTAAATCTTGGCGTAGGAACATCGGTCACTGTCAAAACTGACTCCATTATAGTCACAGATCTTAATATCAATTTAGTACCAGCCACTGGTAATGTGCTTGATAATGATGTTGATACAGCGTTATCGACAATAGTGACTAATGTCAATGGTGGTATGATCAGCGGACTCACCACCATCGTAGGTAACTATGGTAGTTTGGCTATTGACACTAACGGTGAATATACTTATACGCCAAACGAAAATGTCAATGTGATTGGTCAAACAGATCAGTTTGAATATACGATCGATAACGGTAATGGCAATATTGATACGGCCACGCTGAGCATCACTATCAATGGTGATGGACAAGCTACTACTTCAGTTCCTGATACATCATTGACTGTCTCAAGCGAAGGACTCTATATCCTAAGCTTTGAAGGCTCAGACCAAGTCGTTAGCCTGTCTGATACCATTGATATCATTGATATCATTGATATCAATGGTATTGGTGCCAACACACTGACAGCCCAAGCAGTAGATATTGCCAACTCAGGAATATCTAGCCCTATTTATGTCAAAGGTGGTAGTGATGATACGCTAGATTTAGGGGGTGTTGGCACTGATCTTAGTGACACGGATAACTCTGGTAATCCTTCGATTTGGATCGATACAGGAACCGATGTCACAGATACTGGTGGACAAGTATATAACGTATGGCAATTAGATAGTGATATAGCTACACAGATTTATATTGATACTAATATCAATATTATCTAATCTTGTTTGACTCTTTAAAACGCTTTCGAAATGGAGGCGTTTTTTATACTATCTACCTAATTATTCTAAGATCTAGTTAATAAGCTTTATATAGTCGGTGAAAAGTAATATCGATACAACACGTATTGCTGGTGCAAATTTTTCTTGCTTGCTGTGCCTACGCAGACAGAGGCTGCAAAAAATTTACACCAGCAATACGGTAGCGACTTTAAAGTATTTCAACTATAGGTCTTGTTTTTACCTCGCATTTGGTATTGCACTTCATGTGTTAATCTGTAAACTAATATTTTTATAATGAGATTAATGAGTAATGTTTAGCACACAAAAATCAAGAAATTAATATAACTATATTTATAGGTCTAATTACTGAAGTTTAATATGAAAAAACTATCACACCAAAAAACTCTATCTTATAGCTATATACCATACAGTCACATAACAATCTTAGTTGCGACGATGTGTTTTGCTATAAATACGCAAGCTGCAGTAAAAGATATGCAAATCAATACCTTGATTACATATGCAGTTCAAACTCATCCTTTAGTTGGATCAGCTCGTGCCAGTCAACAGGCAACTACTGAAGGTATCAATGCGGCAAAATTGAATCTGCTACCAACCCCAAGCGTAAGCTCGGGCTATGATAGAGACAATGATTTTGTCTCACAAGTCACCATTCGCCAGCCATTATGGACAGGCGGTAAGCTCACTGCTGATGTCAATCAAGCCATATTTGATGACAAAGCTGCAGTCGAGTATATTTATGAGCAGCAAAATCTTGTCGCAAAGACCGCTATTGATGCTTGGCAGGCTTATATCCAAGCCATTGCCAAACAAAGCGTTCATATCGATGGTTTAAAAGAGCTCAATGAATTTGAAGCCATGATGCAGCGCCGTGTCAATCAAGGTGTCTCTGCTCGTATCGAGCTTGATTTAGTGACCAACCGTATTTTGCAAGAGCAAAATGCCTATCAAGCGGCAGTGGAGCAGCAACGCATCGCGGCTGCGCGCCTTGAGCAAATTGTTGGCGAGCCTCTGTCACGTAATAGTGTGATGAGCTTACCTAATATCAAAGCACTCGTAAATCAAGCCAAACAACAATCTACCAATTTTGAGCGCATGGCATTTGAGCAAGCCGGTTTTTATAATCCCACCGTGGTAAAAGAGCATTTTCAAATTGAGTCGGCAAAACAAGGTGTTGAAGCCCAACAAGCCTCTAAATATCCTACCGTTTATGCTCAATACGAGCACGCTTACTATCACGAAGACAACGAAAATAAAGGCAAGTTCTCATTAGGATTAAGTTACGCGCCTGGCGCAGGGTTTTCTAACCTAGCGTTGGCACGTGCCTCGCAGGCGCAAGTGAGTAGCTTGGTACAGACCCAAGAAGCGGCACGTCGACGCGTCATAGAGAATGTTCAGGTGCAGTATCAGCAGTTTGTTAGTGCTAGAGATCGCGAAACCTCGTTAGTGGCAGCGGTAGCGGGGGCGCAGATTGTCGTCAGCTCTTATCGTCGTCAGTTTATTGCTGGACGTAAATCATGGTTAGAGGTGCTAAATGCCGTTCGTGAGCACAATGAATATCAAGTACAGCTAGTGCAGACGCGAGCAGATATGTTAGGGGCGTTTTATCGTCTCCAAGTAGATTTTGGCAGTATGCCGTGGCAACAGTATGGACACAATCGTGAGCCAGTGACATTATTTAAGCCATTGGATCCAGTAAAAAAGTGGATCAATAATCAAGAAGTAAAAAAATCCGCCAAGAGCATGGGTTATGTACCGGTGGTAGAAGAGGATTATTTGGAAATAAGATTACCTGACAATGTAGAAGACAGTCTTAATAATGGTAATTTTATTATGCTAAACGAAGATTATAGTGTCACGCCCATCGTTGATCAGAATACTATGATAGAACTGAAGAAGTGACTGATATGAGTGAAGAATTTAAGCTGACAACCGCAGATTTAGAGAGTAACCAGATGAGCAATATGGCGGATCAAGTGTTGACGTCATCTGAGTTGATACAGACTTTGGCTGATGCCATTAGGCACTTATTGAGCCAGCAAGGCTATCCGATAGACAATGTGCGTTTGCAGGAAGTGGTCACCCGCTATGATGGCAGGTCAGCCAATGATACAGGTCAAGTCATTAATGAGCTTGGTAGCGTCGTTGCTGTATTAAAAGATATGGGAATAGATAAGACGCCAGAAATACTAGAGCAGCCAGACGCGGCCTTTTTACCTTTATTGGCCTATCGCTCAGATATGGGCTGGGGTGTGATCGACAGTCAAACGCCGCAAAAAAGCTGGAATTTCAGACAAGAGAAAAACCATATTTATACGCGTACTGATGAGCTGACATTGGTTCTAAGGATTCACCTTAGTGATGAACATATTCAAAAACGTAAATCCTCTTTTACGGACTTATTGAGGTCTGATTTAGGCAACTATAAAGGCGTTCTTTTCGAAGCTGTTCTGGCCACCTTCTTGATTAATATGTTGGCATTGGCAGTGTCGTTGTTCTCTATGCAGGTTTATGATCGAGTCATACCTACTCGCAGTGAATATACGCTCATTATTTTGGCCAGTGGTGTCTTTCTCGTTATCCTTTTTGAAGCGTTTATGAAGTTCTCACGGTCGAGAATTATGGACAAAGTCGTTGTGGGATTGGATCAATACTTGTCCCGTGAGGTGTTTCAACGTCTGCTGAAAGTCCGTATAGATCAGATGCCAGGCTCAGTAGGCTCTATGGCTGCGCAATTGCGTGGTTACGAGCAAGTACGTAGCTTTTTTACGGCCAGTACCTTGTTTGGATTGGTCGATTTACCCATGACCATTATTTTTATCTCTTTAGTTGCTTTTATTGGGTCACCATTAGTGGCGGTCGTTCCTGTCATTGCAGCTGTGATTGCTATCGCTATGGGATTGTTCGCTCGTAAGCGTATTGATGCGATTGCTGCTGAAGGTGCTACTGCCTCTTACTATAAGACGGGTCTGTTGGTCGAAGCTGTTGAGGGCGTTGAAACCATCAAAGCGGGAGCAGGAAGTTGGAAATTCTTATCACGTTGGCTGGATGTGATGAAGGTCACTATCAAAAACGATTTAGACATGAAGCACACCAACGATAATTTGACCTATTTTACACAGATGCTGCAACAGATTAGCTATGTTGGGATTGTGATTGTAGGGTCATTTGTGGTGATCAGCGGTGATATGACAATGGGTGGACTGATTGCCTGCTCGATATTGGGTGGTAGGGTGTTAGCCCCCGTTATGATGCTGCCTAATCTGTTGGTCCAATATTCACATGCCAAGGCCGCTAAGCTCAATATTGAAACTTTGTTTTCATTAGAGCAGGACAATCATGGCGTTGCTTACCCACTGTCACCCAGTCGTATTAATGGTTTTTATCAATGTGAAAACTTAGTATTTAATTATCAAGGTAATGATAGAGCTGCTATAGATATTAAAAAATTAACGATTCGTCCAGGGGAGCGTATTGCCATTCTAGGACCTATCGGCTCAGGCAAGTCTACATTACTTAAGATACTCGCTGGATTATATGCACCTACTAAAGGACGGGTCTTGTTAGATGGTCTTGATATTCATCAGATCAGTCGCGAGACATTAAGTGAGCGTTTGGGTTATCTACAACAAGATCATCGTTTATTTCAAGGAACGCTGAGAGAGAACTTACTGATAGGAATGGCAGCGCCTAATGATGATGTGATGCAAGAGGTGCTGATCAAGACTGGACTGATAAATTTGGTCTCTAGCCATTCTAGTGGTCTTGATCTGCCTATTAGCGAAGGTGGACGCGGACTGTCCGGAGGGCAGAAACAACTTGTTGCTTTCACGCGTTTATTATTGACTAAGCCAAATGTATTTTTACTCGATGAGCCCACTGCCTCTATGGACAATAGGCAAGAACAGCGCTGTCTTCAAATACTCAAGCAGGAACTGACAGAAGGTCAAACTTTTATCGTCTCAACTCATAAAACTGCATTATTAGAGTTGGCTGATAGACTTATTATTATGGACAATCAACGCATCATTATCGATGGTCCAAAGCAAGCAGTACTTGATGAATTAATGAAAAATGAGCAAGCTAAAAATCCGCCTGCACAATCGCAAAATTCTAAAAGTATAGCGAAGCCTATCATCACTAAAACGCTCACAGACGCTTAAGGTAAGTAGGTATGTCAGACTATAAATATACGCCCACCACCATTAAAGTGGGTCGCTCAAGATTGAGTATTTGGATCGGATTAATCGGCATCGTGGTCTTGCTCGTATGGGCTTCTTTTGCCAAAATCGATCAGGTTACTCGTGCAAAAGCCACTGTGATTGCCAGTGCTCGAACTCAAGAGATTCAAGCCCCAGAAGGCGGTGTCCTGACAGAGCTTGCAGTTACTGAAGGACAGGAAGTGAAGGCCGGACAGCTGCTTGTGGTCTTAGAAGAAGAGCGAGCCAAAGCAGCTTTAGATAACTCTGCCTCTAACACAGCGGCACTAAAGGCCAAGCTGGCTCGACTAAATGCGGAAATTTTTGAGAAGCCTTTGGTTTTCACTAAAGATGTTAAAAATTATCCTGAATACGTCCAAAACCAAACCGCACTTTATAATCGCCGCCGGCAAGCCATCAATGAGGAAGTGTCTTCTCTTGAAGTCATGCTGGTGCTGGCAGAAAAAGAGTTGAGCATGAATGAGCCGTTATTAGAATATGGCGATGTCAGTCAAGCAGATGTGATTAAATTGCACCGTCAAGTGGCTGATATTGAAGCGCAAATTAATAATAAGCGAAATAAATATTTTGAAGAAGCGCAAGCAGAAATGACCAAGGCGCAAGAAGAGCTAGACACTGAGCTTGAGCAACTTCGAGATCGTGTACACGTCTTAGAAGAAAAACGATTGATGTCGCCGACAGATGGCAAAATTAAAAATATCAACGTGACCACTATCGGCGGTGTCGTTAAGCCTGGCGAAGTTATATTGCAAATACTACCGACGAGTAGCGATTTGATCATTGATGCAAAGGTAAGTCCTGCGGATATTGCTTATGTCAAAGAAGGTCAGAAAGCCACCGTGAAGCTTGATGCTTACGACTATTCAATCTTTGGCGCAATGAATGGCACAGTGAGCTATATCAGCCCAGATACCTTGATGGAGCAAACACCGAAAGGAGAGGAGCCTTATTATCGAGTGTTAATTATTATTACCGGTGCTGAGTTTAAGGGTAGAGAGGATAGCATAGTCATCAAACCTGGTATGACTGCTTCTGTCGACATTAAAGCCATGGAGCGGACAGTATTGTCTTACCTAACCAAGCCTATTACGAAGACTTTATCAGAAGGAATGGGTGAGCGTTAAAAACAAGTATTGATTAATGATGTGGATTTAGTTGGGGGCAAGCGCATTGCTTTTTATCCTTGTATTCCGTCTATTTTTAATGGATCTATAGTTGAAATACTTTACAGTCGCTACCGTATTGCTGGTGTAAATTTTTTGCAGCCTCTGTCTGCGTAGGCACAGCAAGCAAGAAAAATTTGCACCAGTAGTACGTGTTGTATCGATATTACTTTTCACCGACTATAGCTCACATACTTTATGACTATTAGAGATTGTATAGGTAGTTCAAATAGAGATTGTATAGGCAGTTCAAAATAAAATCGATACGTTATTAAAGAGGTGCGACTGGTATAAAATCCTCTTGCTTACTGCTATCACAGAGTTAGAGTTTGACATCTTTATCAGGATTTTCTAAACGTTAGATAGGGGAGGGAGTTATCTAGCCATCATCAGCTCGACACTGACTTGAAAGCAATACTCATCTTTGATAGTAATGCTCACCTTGCCATTATGGGCATTGGTGATAGCTTGCACGATGGATAAGCCTAAGCCTGTTCCCGAATACATCGTATTCGTTCTATCATGACGATAAAAACGCTCAAACAGTTTATCGGCCTCTACTTGAGTCAATGGCTGATCCAAGCGATTAGTGATCACTACCTTAAAAGAGGCAGGCTTTAACACAGATGATCTTATATCTTGCTTACCACTCGTGACCGTATGATTGACAGTGGCTATCTCAATATTAGAGGCTTCAATAGCGATCACACTATCACTAGCGGTATAATAAACGGCATTTGACATGAGATTAGCGAACAGTCTTTGCAACAAGCCTTCATCTCCTAGCACGGCCTGGAAGTTGCCCGTCTTTTCAAAAGATATATTCCGATCTTCTGCTATTAGCTCATAGTAATCAATGAGCTTAGTGAACATTGACTCAGTATCAATCCGATTGAGCTGTGAGGCAGACAGCCCCTTTTGTGTCTTTGCCAGCAGCAACATGTTATTAATCAGAGTAGATAACTGCTCAAGGGTGTCATGCTGATGGTGCAGCTGTTCAACATATTCATTGCTTGCTCTAGGCGTACTTAACATCACTTGGGTTTGAGTGCCAAGCGTCGCTAGCGGAGTACGTAGCTCATGGGCAATATTGTCTGAAAAGCGCGATAACGATTCAAAATTACTTTCCAGCTTCTCCATCATTAAGTTATAAGACTCAGCCAATGGTCGTAGCTCTAAGGGCATATTCCCGACCACCACTCTTTCATGTAGCTGTTCAGGATTAATACTCTTCATTTTTTGGACAATAGTAGCTAGTGGCGCAAACCCCCAATAGACACTTAATGCCGCGATTGACACCAGTAATAGTGTGATCGCAATCAGTATCATACTCAGTTGACGGTTAAACTGCATGAGATACTGATGATGAACATCGATAGGCAGCGCAATAAGTGCCAAAGCCTCGTGGTTTGCAATGACCATCGCTCGATAATGTCTACTATTGATTTTGATCATAAACTGCTGATCGCGATAGTCCTGCCGTAGTTGTAACAAGCTAAAATCGGTCGGTAGATCATCGATGGAATTACTGAGGTCGCTAGACAATAAATTTCCGTTTTTGTCTGATATTAGCGTTTTTAAATCATAATCTAACCAGGAAGAATGCAGGTGATTGGCATCAATTAGTGATTGGGACTTTGAAGCTGTTAGTGGCTCTATTTGTTCGTCCAAGGCAATCATACGTTTGCGCAGATTAAACGCGGCATGAGTGATAATTTCTGAGTCCATTTGCTCAAAGTGGCCATTAACAGAGCGCTGAACCCATATATAAATAATGACTTGAGAGATGACAACAAATATTGTCAGTAAAAAAACAGTGCGCCATAAAAGGGACCAGCGTCGATTCTTGAATTTATATCTCATTTTATATCAGATCGTCTTTGTTAATGCCATCGTCGCCCATGCTACTGTTCTCTAACCTGTAGCCCATCCCG
This sequence comes from Psychrobacter arcticus 273-4, assembly GCF_000012305.1. Classification (NCBI taxonomy): domain Bacteria; kingdom Pseudomonadati; phylum Pseudomonadota; class Gammaproteobacteria; order Moraxellales; family Moraxellaceae; genus Psychrobacter; species Psychrobacter arcticus. The sequence continues at coordinate 1,951,986 of NC_007204.1, read as the reverse complement.
CGTACCGTGTGAATCAGCTTTATATCAAAGCCGTCGTCGATTTTGATCCGTAAACGTCTTATAGCAACGTCAATGATATTCGTATCACTGTCAAAGTTTATATCCCATACTTGCGAGGCAATCACAGTTCGTGGCAGTACCTCACCTTGACGTTCTAAGAAAAGCTGTAATAAAGTAAACTCTTTGGCAGTCAATTTGATGGGGGTTTCACCTCTATAGACGGTGCGTTTGGCAATATCCATTTTTAGATCAGCTATATGTATGACCGTGCTTTTATAGTCCGATTGATTGGCACGGCGTAACAGGTTTTTTATTCTGACAATCAGCTCAGCAAAAGCAAAAGGCTTGGTTAGATAATCATCGCCACCAATTTCAATACCTTTAATCCGATCGCTTAAATCATCTTTAGCTGTTAAAAACAAAACAGGCGTATGCTTCCCAGCGGCACGGTAGCGCTGTACCAGCTCAAAGCCACTGACGTCAGGTAGCATCACATCCATCAGCACCACACTAAATTCTTCAGTCATTAATGCATGATAACCATCTAAACCAGTCATGTGATGATCCACGATAAAGCCGGTCTCAGTTAAGCCTTTTTTTATATATTCTCCAAGTTTTTGTTCGTCTTCTACTAACAGCACCTTCATAGTCACTCCACTTCATATCATTATAGTTGTCGATAGCATATCACTAACGTTGTTAGCTTATCGTCCTTAAGTTTATCAAGAACCTCTGTTATAACGGCGCTCTCTGGATAGAGGTAGATGCTGGTATTTGGTTTTAATGACAAGGAGATGACAATATTATTTTGTTTCTAACAAACATGTCATGTCCATGTCATCTAGCTGTCAGCCACCATTTAGTATTCTGAATCAACGCCACATAGAGGCTTGTCTCTGATACAGACCGCTTCTATGAGTTAAGCGATTGTCTTACTTACATGGTTTATTATTTGTCTTTAAAAGGTCTTATATGAAAAATTATAGTTCATTAAAAAAAGCAGCTTTACTTTCAGTATCGATGTTAGTTGGTATGTCAGCGGCCAATGCTCACACCACAAACTTAGATGCTTCTATTCTTAGTAGTTGTGATGCTGTCACCAGTTTTGCAAAGAGCGCTGATCATAACGATGCACAGATTTCTAGCGCGCAAATGAAAGGTTATGTCGATGCTAGAGTCGCTTGTCTGGTTCAGCACCAGGATCAACATTTGCAATCTGAAAAGTATTTTGTAAAAAAATATGGTAGTGATAAGTAATACTAAATGAATACGTTGCGCATTAAAATCCAAAGATGTGAAGATGACAATATTGTCATCTTGATGTCATCTGCCAGTCAGAATGAATAATGTATTATTAATGAATAATGTATTATTAAAGTTGCTCTAATCACTTTATATTCAATAATCTTTAATCCAATCAAATCTTTAATCCAATCAATAGGAATTAATCATGTCGCAATTTAAATCACTGTCTAAATCAATCGCCATTACTGCCATCGCTCTTGTTGTATCAACCTCAGCTATGGCTCATGACCCAAAAATGCATGCTGAAAAAGATAAAATGAACTGTGAAAAAATGCAAAAGCATATGCAGATGATGGGGGAAATGGATCATAGTAAGATGGACATGAATGACACTGCCATGAAAGCCATGATGGCGAATATGAGTAAAATGAAGCAAATGCACCAAAAACATTGTGTGACTAGTGACAGTAAATCTAGTGATATTAAATCTAGTGACAGTAAATCTTAAAGATTTTAGCTCTGTTAAATCATAGCTCCTCTCTAACAACAGAGAGAAACTAACGGAAATAAGTTTTTAGGAAAATATATGAAATTTTTATTGGGTATGCTCTTTACTGTATTTTTGGCAATCGTTGGCGTATTTGCGGTTGCCAGCAGTGGTGTTGTCAATGTGGGTGCATACCAAGAGCATAGCCCAATGATGTATAGCTTTTTAGAGACCGTGCGCAATCGATCTATAGAAAATGCCAGTAAAGATATTGTGGTACCAGACTTAGAAAAGGTTGACATGATCAGCTCTGGTGGCGCGGACTATAATGATATGTGTGCAGGCTGTCACTTGTCTCCGGGAGTGGACAACACTGATTTTAGCGAAAGCTTATATCCAAAGCCGCCTAACTTTACCAAGGCTGATATCGTCAAACGTTATCAAACTGAGGCTGGTGCAAAGCAAAGCTTTTGGGTGATTAAACACGGGATTATGGCATCGGGAATGCCTGCATGGGGCGCCTCTCATGATGACGATAGAATGTGGGCAATGGTCGCTTTTATCAGATCGTTACCTGAATTAGATGAAGCTCAGTACACGATACTAACCACTAGGATAGATGACGATATGATGGACATGTCATTTGATGGTGATATGAATATGTCGGATGGTGGTATGGGTATGGGTATGGGTATGGGTATGGATATGTCGGATGATGGCTCTGGAATGCAGCATTAACCCTTTTTATGTATAAAAGCACCATAACGCGTATTTCTGTTAACAATGCAGTACTAAACAGTGCTGCATTTAACGTTTATAGTTACATATCATATACCCCACTCTCAACTATCATAATTTTTGGCGTAGGCTGTGGCTTTAGCCCAGCGTTTTTGGCAAATTATTACGATTGACTGGGCTAAAAGCGCCAGCCTACGATAGCCCATATTAAGTTGAGAGTCGCGTATCATATGTCGCGTATCATATATAGTTACATACATAATAATTCAAATATAGAGTCTAGTTTTTAGGGTATCTAGCATAACAATAGGCGTTTAGGAGCGATTTGATGAGACGTTACGCACACGTGTTTTCTAATGGACATCACTGGTTATCCGGTCGTGTCCTTTTATTGATGGTGATATCAGCACTACCCCTTACACTAGCCGCTTGTAGCCAATCTAATACCAGTGTCTCTGATTCACAACCAGTAAAGGCTGAGCTTGCTGCTGTCCAGAATATACAAGTACAAAACGAAAAATCAGCTCCGGACAGTGCCCCTGTAATCAACCAGTCAACATCACTTAAATCAGAGTTACTCAAAAACGTCTCAGCGACGGTCTATAAAGATGCCAACTGTGGCTGCTGCAAAGAGTGGGTAGGCTATGCAGAAGATAATGGATTAAGCGCAACCGCACACGATGTTGCAGATTTATCCTTATTCAAGGAGCGTTACGGCGTACCACAGCAAATGCGCTCTTGTCATACTACCGTGACTACTGACGGTTTTGTTTTTGAAGGACATGTCCCCGCTAAGCACATGGCACAGTTCTTAGCAACGCCTCCTGCACAAGCTATTGGACTTGCCGTACCGAGCATGCCTGTTGGCAGCCCCGGTATGGAGTATCAAGGTAAATTCATGCCTTATAAGGTAATGCAGCTTAACAAAGACGGTACCACAGAAGTTTATGCCGCTATTGATTCCCCTCAGCAGCAACTATAATTTTGATGGTTGTTTTGGCTGGGATGTGAATAGATTCTGTTAAATATTGAAAATATTATAACTATAAGCTTAACTACCATCTCGCAAATTAAATTAGGTCATCATTATGCATAAACAGAACATACTGAACCGCCGACGTTTTTTAACCGGATCCTCTGCTGTTCTTGGCGCCTCCTTGCTGCCGACCATTGCCAGCAGCGCGTTGGGACATTCGAGTCGCTCGGGCAATCAGGGCGCTACTATCAATAGTGATCAAAACACTCATAAAGTGCCTGTATTGACCGGTAAAGAGTTTGATTTATACGTCAGGAAACAGTCCGCTATTGTTAACGGTAAAAAGAGCATGGCGACGCTCATCAATGATTCACTGCCAGCACCGACGCTAAAGATGCGTGAAGGCGATACGGTGGTGATACGTGTTCATAATCAGATGGATGAATCAACCTCCATTCATTGGCATGGATTGCTGGTACCGTTTGAGATGGATGGGGTGCCGGGCATTAGCTTTGATGGTATTCCTGCGAACAGCACCTTTACTTATAAATTTGAGCTCAAACAATCAGGCACCTATTGGTATCACTCACACAGTGGGTTCCAAGAACAAACCGGTATGCTGGGTGCTATTGTGATTGAACCTAAAGGGCGTGAGCGTCATCCTATCGACGAAGACCACGTGATCGTGCTTAGTGATTGGACCAGCCGCAACCCGCATAATCTTTTGAAGCTGCTCAAACAGCGCTCCGACTTTGATAATTATCATCTGCCAGACTTCAAGAAGCTACTGTCTGATATTGCCGAAACAGATATGAAAACCGCGTTTGATAAGCGCAAAATGTGGAATCAGATGCGCATGATGCCCACTGATTTTACTGACTTGTCGGGCGAAAAAACCTTTACCTACCTTATCAATGGCAAAACAACCGCGGCTAATTGGGCACAAATAGTCAAAGCAGGACAGCGCGTTAAGCTACGCTTTATCAATGCCTCAGCGCAAACCATCTTTGATGTGCGCATACCTGGTCTCAAAATGACTGTGGTGGCAACCGATGGCATTGATGTCGCACCAGTTTCGATTGATGATTTTCGCATTGGCGTGGCTGAGATTTATGATGTCATTGTCACCCCGACTAAAGATGCGCATACCATATTCGCCCAAAACATAGACCGTTCAGGTTATGTCGCAGCAACGCTTGCCACCAAAGAAGGCGCTCGTGCGGCAACGCCTGCCATGGACAAGATTGAATGGCTCACAATGGCAGATATGATGGGCGCTATGGGTGCTGATGGTTATAAAGCCAAGCATGCCAAAACAGAGTATGATTTTAAGAGCGATATGCGTGTGGACAGTCCACGTATGAACCTTGATGATCCCGGTATCAACCTGCGCAAGATTAATAGAGAGGTGCTGAATTATAGCCAGCTGCGCTCTGTCGATGAGGCAATATTTGCGGAGCAGCGCCCGCCTACCCGAGAGATCGAGCTACATTTAACCGGTAACATGGAACGCTATATTTGGGCATTTGATGGGGTTAAGTTCAGTGAGGCGACACCGGTCAATATTAAGCCGGGTGAGCGCGTGCGTATTACCTTAGTCAATGACACGATGATGAATCATCCGATGCATTTACATGGCATGTGGAGCGATTTGCGCATGCCTAACGGCGAGTTTCAAGTACGCAAGCATACCATTATGGTGCAACCAGCACAAAAAATCAGCTTTGATGTCACAGGGGAAGCTGGTCGATGGGCATGGCATTGTCATCTGCTCTATCACATGGAAGCCGGTATGTTTAGAGAAGTGGCGGTCATTTAAGCAAGTCTTTGATTGATAGGTGAGAGATGAGATGAAAATACATAAAGTAGGTTTACGGTTCGCTGGGGCATCATCATTGGTATTACTAGCATCATCATTTGCTAACGCTGCTGACCCTGCCACTGCTAAAAAAGACATGATGATGCCAGGTATGGACCATAGCAGTATGGACATGTCGGATATGGATATGTCGGGCATGGACCACAGTAGTATGGATATGTCGGATATGGATATGTCGGATATGGACCACAGTAGTATAGACATGTCGGATATGGATATGTCGGATATGGATATGTCAGGTATGGATATGTCGGGCATGGACATGTCAGGTATGCAAGGTGGTAAAGCTCCAGCTGATGCTCGCAGTCCTGACTATTCAAACGGTGTTCCCTATGGACGTTATGGTAAGCCTATGATGATGGGTGATATGCCATTATGGGGTGTTTCTGTAGACGATTTAGGCTATCAGTTTGATGATGATCAGATTAATTATGAGGTTGGTGCTTGGTATGGCGTAGATGAGCGGCGCCTATCTTTGAGCAGTGAAGGTAGTGTTCAGACCAAAGGTGATAAAGAAATTGATAGTCTGACCTCACTATCTTACTGGAAGCCGCTAAGTATCTTCTGGAATGGTTTGGCAGGGGTAGCCTACGATACCAAGAATGATAAGCCTGCAATTATGGCGGGTATTGAGGGCACGGCACCTTATTTTATTGAAACCGATGCAATGGCTTATCTGTATTCTGATGGACAAGTTCGATTGGACCTTGGCACAGAATACGAGTGGCGTTTGAGTCAGCACTGGGTCGTGATACCGAAAGTAGGACTAACGGCATTTAGTAAAAAGGATATTGACAATCATATCACTAAGGGTTTCAATGAATTAGAGGCGGAAGTTAGGCTAACTTACGAAACTCTAAGTCGCCAACTGGCGCCTTACGTCGGTGTGAGTTATGAGACGGCTCTTGGCAGCGCTCGTGGTCAGCGCCGTCAAGAAAATGAATCGATTGATAGTAGTAGTTTGACTGCGGGAGTTAAATTCTGGTTCTAACATTATCGAAATTATAGGGGATATATATATGAATACTTCAGATAAAAACAACATGAATCATCAATCGGGCATGAACCCTTATATAAAGTTCACCCTGATGATTGTGACGTCTACGATTGTGATGTACATCATGATGTATTTCAATACCTATCAATTGGATCATGTCTATTTTAGTGAAACTCGAGCTTATATGGCACTGTATATGGGTGCCGGTATGGCCGTCATTATGCTCGCCTTTATGGGTAATATGTACAAAAAAACCAAAGTTAATTTGCTGGTTTATGGGCTAAGTGTGGTGATGTTTGCTGTGGGTATTTGGGGTGTGCGCTCTCAAGCAACTGTGAATCAAGTCGATTGGATGCAAGCCATGATACCGCATCACTCGATTGCTATTTTGACCAGCTCAAGAGCAGATATCGAAGATCCACGAGTACAACAGCTCGCTGACGATATTATTAAAGCGCAAAAGCGTGAAATCGCTGAGATGCAAGCGCTCATTGAAGAGCTGGAATAGATAATAATGTTTGTAAGCATCATAAAGCTATGAAGTGTTAATTAGCTAACACCACATCAGATAAGGAATAATTATGATATTTCGTCAATTGTACGAACCCCTTTCTAGCACCTATACCTATCTGCTGGGGGACGAGGACACAGGTCAGGCTATCCTGATTGATCCGGTCATCGCGACCATGGATCGTGACTTGGCTGAAGTACATAGATTGGGGCTGGATTTGGTCTACACAGTTGATACGCATATCCATGCAGACCACATTACTGCAGCATTAGAAATGAAGCGAGCTGTCGGCAGTAAGATTGCAGCGCCTGCCTTTGACCGTCTGCCGTGTGTGGATGTCGGCTTAGAAGAAGGCACACCTTTACAGGTTGCTGGTATTACTTTGCACCCATTGCATACGCCCGGACACACCGATGGTCATTTTGCGTATCTCTTTAATGAGCAGGTGTTCACTGGTGACGCTTTACTTATCGACGGATGTGGCCGGACTGACTTTCAGAACGGTGATGCCGATGCGCTGTATAAATCTGTGCGGCAGAAGCTGTTTTCTTTGCCAGACGACACGCTGGTCTATCCTGCGCACGACTATAAGGAGTGCTTTGTATCTTCAATCGCTCAGGAAAAAAAGCGCAATCCACGGCTTGGCGAGGACATAACACTCGAAGAATTCAAGGTCATCATGAGCAACCTAAACCTACCGTATCCAAAATTCATTGACTATGCTGTCCCTGGCAACCGGCAGTGTGGCGTATGTCCAGATGATTTACCAGACAACTTAGCCTCTTACTGTCGGCAGATGACGCAGAGCCCTCAGGGCTAATGTTACTGATTTTAAGGGATTCGTCGTTTAACTGTTGTTAATTTATCGGCTTTTATCTTGAAGTGTTGTACTGAATCAGTATTTGATATTCCTATGCTTAGCGCGCACACTACTATTAATGCTAATACTATAATCTACGGAGAAATACTATTATGAACGGCATAATGATGAACGGCATAATAAATGGAGAAATGATGCAGGGAACGATGATGCAAGGGATAGGCTGGGGTTGGATGATTCTCTGTCTACTATTTGCGCTACTGTTTTTTGCTGTACTTGTGTTGATATTGATGGCAATTCTCAAATATCTGCGTAAGCCAGATTAAAGCTTGTGATAAAGCGCTGAGTTTGGTCGTCGAAAAATGGCGTTCGGGTACCAATTTCGTAAAGTCTGAATCTATATTTAGATAAAACTATCCAATAGAGAGTTATTGCTCTTTGACGTTCGGTTCAAATATATTATTGGATAGCTGAGACCTTCGCTATTCGCCTTTTAGCCGCCCGCTTTTAAGTACTATCAGTACACATTACCTTTTCTCTAGCATCCGTCTCTAACATCAAAATTAAGATTTTATCAAATAGTAATCATGATAACAGGCATCTCTTAACCACTGAGTTAGAGCGCAATCTTTACTCAATATAAGTGAAGGAGTTATCTGATGAACCCTAATAATAGCGATAAAAAGAATGGCCATAGTGGCCAAGAGTCAATGAATACTAATCAAACCCGTACTACCTTCAAAGAGTATAACCAAGTGCCATCTGATTATAATGGCACAGTTTATACCTGTCCGATGCATCCAGAGGTGAGAGATGTTGAAAAAAGCGATTGCCCAATATGCGGTATGTTTCTCAAACCTGAGGGCGAGGTTGCTGATGAAGACAGTCATTCACACTGTCATGGAAAGGATACTGACCGTACTAAGGTAAAATCTGTCAAAGGCGGCAAGTACGATAAGGTGCCAGTTGGCTACAGCGGAACCGTTTATACCTGTCCTATGCATCCCGAAGTCAGAGATGTTGAGAATAGTGGCTGTCCGATATGCGGAATGGCACTTGAATCAGAGACAGCTACCATTGGTGAAGAAGACACCTCAGAGCTCGACGATATGACACGCCGTTTCTGGATATGCACGGTGCTCACCATACCGCTATTTCTCTATGCAATGAGCGATATGGTAGGTATAAATTTAGACAATCTTGGTCAGGGCAGTATCTCTGGGCAGATTGCGCAGTGGATTCAGTTGGCGCTTGCGACACCAGTAGTGCTATGGGGAGCAGCGCCTTTCTTCGTCCGTGGCTGGCAATCCATAAAAAGTCGCAACCTGAACATGTTTACTCTGATTGCAGTTGGCGTAGGCGCAGCTTTTGGTTTCAGTCTAGTAGCAACCTTCCTTCCGGATATTTTCCCAGACAGCTTCAGGGACGCCACTGGCCAAGTTGGGGTGTACTATGAAGCAGCAGCTGTCATCGTGACCTTGGTGTTATTGGGTCAGGTGTTAGAACTAAAAGCCAGAAGTCAGACCTCAGGAGCAATTCGTGCTCTACTCGAGCTGGCACCACCAACGGCAAGACGTGTGGATGAAAACGATGTCGAGACCGAAGTATCACTTGACGAAGTTATCAGCGGCGACAGATTGCGAGTCAAGCCAGGAGAGAAGCTTCCGGTAGACGGCACGGTACTTGATGGTAGTAGTAGTATCGATGAATCGATGGTGACTGGCGAACCAATTCCGGTCTTAAAGGCACAAGGGGATACGGTCACTGGCGGCACGGTGAACGGTACGGGGACCCTATTGATTGAAGCGGTTGATGTCGGTGAAGATACGGTATTGTCCAAGATCGTCAAGATGGTTGCCGAAGCTCAGCGCAGTCGAGCGCCGATACAGCGACTGGCAGATAAGGTGGCTGGGTGGTTCGTTCCAATCGTTATGCTCTGTTCTGTTGTGACTTTTATTGTCTGGGCTATGTTCGGGCCTGTGCCTGCGATGGCCTATGCACTGGTCAATGCTATCGCTGTATTAATCATAGCTTGCCCGTGTGCGTTAGGATTGGCTACGCCAATGTCGATTATGGTTGGTACCGGAAAGGGTGCACAGCATGGGGTACTCATCAAGAATGCTGAAGCGTTAGAGAGCATGGAAAAAGTTGATACCATCGTTGTAGATAAGACAGGAACGCTGACAGCAGGCAAACCGGAACTCACTGCTATCGAAGCGCTTGGCAGTATAGATGAGGATGAACTCTTTGTGCTTGTCGCAGCGGTAGAGAGTGCCAGCGAGCATCCTTTGGCAGAAGCTATTGTCAAGGCTGCGAAGGAAAAATCTCTCGATATTGCTAAAGCCAGCGATTTCAGTTCAACCACTGGTGAAGGCGCTCAGGCACTGGTTAATGGCAAGCAGGTCGCCGTCGGCAACTCAAAATTCATGCAGCGACTTGACAGTTTTGATAGCTCGCTTTCAGAACGCGCCGACAAACGCAGGAAGGACGGTGAAACCGTCATGTTCGTCGCAGTAGATGGGCGAGCCGCTGGTCTAATCTCAGTTGCTGATCCAATCAAGCCGAGTACAAGTGAAGCCATATCACTACTGCACAAAGCTGGTCTGCGGGTGGTCATGCTGACAGGTGACAACGAAATAACGGCCAGAGCCGTTGCTAGTAAGCTGAATATTGACGAAGTGCATGCAGATGTCTCTCCAGAAGACAAGAACCGTATTATTAAAGAATTACAAAGTAGCGGTCAGATCGTAGCCATGGCGGGTGACGGTATCAACGATGCGCCCGCTCTTGCACAGGCCAATGTCGGCATCGCCATGGGAACTGGCACAGATGTAGCCATGGAGAGTGCTGGCATCACGCTATTGAAGGGTGATTTGATGGGCATTGTCAGAGCCCATAAACTGAGCCGTTCCACGATGCGTAACATCAAGCAGAATCTGTTTTTTGCTTTTATATATAACGCACTCGGCATACCGCTGGCTGCTGGTGTCCTGTATCCAGTTTTTGGGCTTTTACTCAGTCCAATGATAGCGGCAGCTGCGATGAGCTTTTCTTCGGTATCGGTTATTGGTAATGCGCTGAGACTGCGCCGTTTGAAACTGTAATTCTGGTACGGTGAAGAGGGTTCTAAAGCACACTTACAAATACTGCTCTAAACAAGATCTCAAAATATAAGGATACCGTTATGGGCAGTTTTTCTATGACACATTGGCTGATTTTATTGGTGGTCGTCGTCGTATTTGGCACTGCTAAGCTTAAAAATGCTGGCAAAGATTTAGGCGGTGCAGTAAAGGGTTTTAAAGAAGCGGTCAAAGATGAGGAAACCGAGCATGCTCGCAAGAATCATGTGCTTAGCCATGGAAATAGTACGCCAGCTGCAAGTAATGATTTAAATACTCAGGTTGATGATATGGAAATCAGCCTTGTTACCACTGATGATCAGCACAAAGTATGAAGCGCCCCGCTTATAAATAGCAGCACTAAGTAGTCTATTAATATATGTGGCTATTGTTTGAGTTGGGTTTATTCTTAGCAAAGATATTAATTAAAAATGAACGAAATAACGATTTAGCCTCAGGAAATAAAACATCAAACAGTAGCTAGCACTACTTTAAACCTGCCAAGCACTTTTTTTACTGTTTACTAGGGTATGTCAGCGTGAGTACTCTATTTAGCGACTAATGCTAACCGCTATTACTTGGATATCTGCCAACCTAGGAACATCCATTTGACAGCGTAGATTAACATTATCGGAATGACCACCCACTGAGCGAGCGGCAACGCACCTATGCTTAGTAACGGAACATCAGGCATAAGACCACTGTAATTCCACCTTTGGCCAGCTCCAGTTGCCCAGTACTCAAAGATTATTGTCACAATCAGGCCGACGCCAAGGTATACCGATAAAGTCGACAGACGCCACTGCTTTGCAATCCAGAACCAGTCTTTTACAAACACTGCCCCGAGCGCGTAGGCGCCAAAAGCAATATTGGCATCACCGAAGGTTGCGCGCGTACAAAGCCAGACCACCTCCCAGTGGCTCGCTTCGGCCATACCGGAGAAGAAAGGTACCTGTGCCATCTCCCAAAAAAAATGGAGAAAGAAACTCACGCTCCATACCATCAGAGCCAGCACAGCTGACACCGCTGCTCGGCGTGATTGGCTTACAAAAATCATAATTTCTCCAAAAATGGACGTAGTAATAAATACAGTTGCCTGTTTATTCGTTTGTCTTTCAGGTGTGAGGGTATGCCTCTGATGCTATGCTACTCTTAGTACACTTTTTAAATACCCTCTTAATTCGGAAAAAGCGATGATTCAAACCGTTATCCATTATTTTCTACATTTTGGCATGCCTTTGATTATCGCCTATCTATTTTTTCGTGACAATCATAAACGGGTATATTTGATCCTATTAGCAACGATGCTAGTAGATTTAGATCATCTGCTAGCGACGCCTATTTTTTCGCCCAATCGCTGTAGTATTAACTTTCATCCGCTCCATACTTACTATGCAATGGCAGTATATGCGGCTATGCTATTTCTACCAAAGCCCTATAAAATAATTGGTTTGGGATTGTTACTACATATGCTGACTGATTTAAATGACTGCGTGATGACCTATCTTAATTGTCCGCAGTGTTTGAGTCAGGCTCCTGCCCGTGAGTTGTTAGCGTGGCTTGTAAAAACTAATATAGTCGGTGAAAAGTAATATCGATACAACAGGTACTACTGGTGCAAATTTTTCTTGCTTGCTGTGCCTACGCAGACAGAGGCTGCAAAAAATTTACACCAGCAATACGGTAGCGACTTTAAGGTATTTCAACTATATAATAATGCTCCCTAGAGGAAGGATATTGCCATTATGAAAAAACCGCACATACATGCTTCTCATCTGCCGTTATTAAACGCCTTAAAAAAGCGAATGGTCATCTGAGTAGTACGATAGAGATGTTGGTTGCGGGTCGAACTTGCCTTGATATAGCGCAGCAGTTGCAGGCTGTAGAAAATGCTATCCAACAAGCGAAGAAGGTTTTAATTCAAGACCATTTGGATCATTGCCTTGAAGACTTATTAGGATCTGTTGATAAAGATCAGCAAGATTCTATCGAGGAGTTCAAGGAAATAACTCGCTACCTATAAAGTGAATCAATTAACTTAAAGAGACACAGCATGCTCAGTATCTTTGCAAACCGGACCTATCGTCATTTATTTGCCGCGCAAGTGATTGCCTTGATTGGCACCGGTTTAGCTACTGTGGCGCTGGGACTACTTGCTTTTGATTTGGCAGGCAATAATGCTGGGGTCGTCATGGGAACCGCATTGGCCATCAAAATGATTGCCTATGTTGGCGTCGCACCAATTGCAGCTGCCTTCGCCGAACGGCTGCCCAAACGCACGATGCTGGTAACGCTGGATGTGATACGAGCGGGTGTGGCATTACTTTTGCCGTTTGTTTCTCAAATTTGGGAAGTTTACGTACTGATCTTTGTGTTGCAAGCCGCCTCAGCTGCCTTTACGCCTACTTTTCAAGCCACTATTCCTGATGTTCTGCCTGACGAGGCGGATTACACCAAAGCTTTATCGTTCTCACGCCTTGCGTACGATATGGAAAGTCTAGTCAGTCCTATGTTAGCGGCAGCATTGCTGACAGTAATGAGCTTTCACAATCTGTTTACGGGGACGGTGCTGGGATTTTTAGCGTCTGCCATATTGGTCGTATCAGTCACGCTACCAGCGCATGATATGCCAGAGCGCCGTAGCATTTACGATCGAACCACACGCGGCATTCGAATCTATTTGGCCACCCCTCGACTGCGTGGATTACTCGCTGTCAATGTTGCCGTTTCTGCCGCAGCGTCTATGGTTTTTGTGAATACAGTGGTGATCATTCAGGGTGGCATGGGACTGACTCAGAGCGCAGTCGCATTAGCATTGGCTAGTTTTGGCGCAGGATCTATGATTGCTGCATTGGCTTTACCAAGCTTATTGGATAAGCTGACAGACCGTACGGTCATGTTAAGTGGTGTTGGGTTGCTGGTGATAGGTATGTTCGCTGGTACATTGATGATGGGACAAAATTCGCTCATGGCCTTATGGTTCGTACTAGGTTTGGGTTATTCTGCTGCTCAAACACCTTCTGGACGTTTGCTGTGGCGATCCTCACATCAGGAAGATCGTCCTGCATTGTTTGCCGCTCAGTTTGCTTTGTCCCATGTCAGTTGGTTGGTATTTTATCCCTTGGCTGGTTGGTTAGGTGCTCGCTACAGTATGACTCTAGCTTTTGCGGTATTAGGCTGTGCTGCTGCACTAGCGGTGTGGGCGGCTTTTAGAGTCTGGCCGTCTATCGACTTAAAAGAGATTGAACACGAGCATGTCAATTTGCCAGAGGGTCATATCCATGCTACTGGATCTCCTACACCCAACGGGATACGCCATACACACCCTTTTGTAGTCGATGACTATCATCCTCGTTGGCCAAAATCAGGTCGTTGATGTCGATTGTATATAGGAAGAGGTTGCCATTGCGTAAGCATTACTTAAAGATGATGGTGAGGAAACTGAAAGAATGGCGGCTTGGTGTGCCGTCTTTCTAAGTCACCTGAGCGGTGATGAAGTAGGTATAAAAAAAGCCCACACGTTAATGCAAGGCTTGATAATTTTAATAAGGTTATTTGTCAGTCATTCAAACTTAGAACTTAGTAGTTGTCCATTCTCATCAAACTCACACATTCCGGTATGCTTTGATTCAGCATTAAGCTGATTTTTTGCGTAAAACTGAAACCATAACTCATGATTGGATTCTTTTTTATATTTTAGGTTGCTGTGCATGATATCCATTGATCGAGGATTATTTAACTTACCCTGTATATCAAGTTGACAGTCAGTAAGTAGACCAGCTTCGGACTTGCCGCCTAAATGTGGTATTCCGCTACGGGTCTTAACAACTTCCTTTTCTTTTTGCTCAGTGGTATCTACCTCACTTGAGCCACAAGCTGTTAGCAATAAAGCTAATGATAGCACTGTGATAATTTTTTTCATGTTATTACTCGCTTAGTAATCGCTAGTGTAGGTGTCAGCAGTGCGATAGCGTAACGCACTTTCAGTAATAAGAGCTACTTATTAGCCTAGCTGACTCAATCACCATACAACTAAATAATCTGATACTCAATACTAATCGGTTGCATATACCACTTACCGTCACTGTCAGGCATCGCAGGTTCTTTGTGACTGCTCCTTATCAATACATTGTGACCGTCGACCGTGTGAGATTGCTCGGTACCAAATTTAGCACGGATAGCGTCAGCTTTAGCATCGATTACACTTATGTTAGTACCAATCGGAACAAATAGCGTTATCTGTAATATACATGCTTGCTCAATGTCTCTCAGATGGCCTCTGTTTTCTAAGTCACCTGAGCGGTGATGAAGCAACTTGAGCTGGAACAACGGGAGGAACAAAATTTCTAAGTCACTTTTTGCATCACGCGGCAATGAGATAGGTAGTAGATATTGGCACGTTTGGAGTGGAGAATGGTTTTAAGATCGGACGAGGCAAAACTGTTGTCGGTATAGGCATTGGTAGGTTTTGCCATAATAATTCCATTTATCAAAAAGATTGTCATAATTAGGTCATGGGTTTACTGTAACGGAACTATGTTGACAAAACAATGTATATGAAAACTTTCGCGACACCTGTTGTCGTTAGAAGTTTGGAGATAAAAAAACCAGACAACTTAAGTCATCTGGTAATTATTAGTCATCTGGTAATTATTCGAAAATTTTATAAAGTCAGTTATTTACGAGACCATATTTTACGGACAAAAAAAAGCCCCAGTCGTTAAACTGGGGCTTTCTAAATATTTGGTAGGCATAAGCAGACTCGAACTGCTGACCTCTACCATGTCAAGGTAGCGCTCTAACCAACTGAGCTATACGCCTATTTAGGTTGAGTATTCTATCAAGTTTCCACTATTTTGCAAGCATTTTTTCTAATAAAACTGCCTTATTATTACGATCTCACGATTCAACTTCATATTGACGGTCAAATAATAATTTTTATGTAGTTTTAGTTTTTATAATAGAGTTATAATTTAGTTTTTATTATCAATAGTGGGATGTAGCTTGATACTCGGCAATTTAGTAATCCTGTTGCAGATATAAAAAAATGATTCTTATGATAATCGAATAGTATCTAATAAAATTAAGTTAACAGTAAAATGGTTAGGAGAATCAAATGGGCTTATTGGTTGATGGGCAGTGGCAGGATAAATGGTATGACACAGAAGCTAGCGGTGGACGCTTTGAGCGTGAAGATGCAGGCTTTAGAAATTGGGTAACCGTAGATGGTAGTGCTGGTCCATCGGGTCAGGGTGGCTTTCAAGCCGAAGCCAATCGTTATCATTTATATGTCTCTTTGGCGTGTCCATGGGCAAACCGCACGACAATTTTTCGTCAGCTAAAAGGCTTGGAAGATATTATTTCGATGTCTGTGGTTCACCCTTTTATGGGTGATAAAGGTTGGACGTTTGCAGAGGGTACAGGTGTTGTCGCTGACCCTATTATCAATGCAAGTTATCTATATGAGGTTTATACTGCGGCAGAGCCAAACTATACGGGGCGGGTGACAGTACCGATATTATGGGATAAAAAAACCAACACTATCGTCAGCAATGAATCCGCTGAGATTATTCGTATGTTTAACTCAGCTTTTGATGACGTTGGGGCAGTAGTTGGTGATTTTCTACCATCCGATGCGATAGTAGAAATTGATGAGATCAATGCGTTTATTTATGATGCTATCAATAATGGTGTTTATAAAACAGGTTTTGCAACCACGCAAGAAGCTTATGAAGACGCAGTCATCACATTATTTGATGCGTTAGATACGTTAGAGGCACGTTTGGCAGTGCAGCGTTATTTGTTGGGTGATAGGATAACAGAGGCAGACTGGCGTTTATTTACGACATTGGTACGTTTTGATGCTGTTTATGTCGGACACTTTAAATGTAATATTCGCCGCATCGTTGACTATCCCAATCTTTGGGGCTATCTGCGTGATTTGTATCAAGTACCGGGTATTAAAGACACGGTAAATATGGATCATATTAAAGCGCATTATTACACTAGCCACACAACGATTAATCCCACTGGTGTTATACCGGCTGGCCCTGTTATTGAGTTTGATAAGCCGCATTAGCGGGCGCATTTATGGAGTGCTATAGTTGAAATACTTTAAATTCGCTACCGTATTGCTGGTGTAAATTTTTTGCAGCCTCTGTCTGCGTAGGCGCAGCAAGCAAGAAAAATTTGCACCAGCAATACGTGTTGTATCGATATTACTTTTAACCGACTATATTTGATAAAATGCTGTCTGAGTTTTTAGCGTAACGAAATACAAAAAACCGTATCCGCGGCTTTATAGCAGCGGATACGGTTTTTTGTATAATAAGCAAAAATACGCTGAAATTAAGCGTTATTCAGTTGTCTTGCTGCTTCTAATGCAAAATAGGTCAAGATACCATCGGCACCTGCACGGCGAAAGCCAATTAACGACTCTAAAATAACGGCATCAGTGAGCCAACCGTTTTGAATCGCTGCCATATGCATGGCATATTCACCAGAGACTTGGTATGCAAACGTTGGTACGCCAAAGGTGTTTTTAACTTCACGGATTAAATCCAAATACGGCTGACCCGGTTTAATCATGACCATGTCAGCGCCTTCATTGATATCCATCGCCACTTCATGCAAGGCTTCAGCACGATTGCCAAAGTCCATCTGATATTGCTTTTTATGCCCACCTTTTAAATTGCCTGCACTACCGACCGCATCACGGAACGGACCGTAATAAGCGGAGGCATATTTTGCTGAATACGCCATAATAGCAGTATTCACAAAACCTTCAGCTTCAAAGGCATCACGCATGGCTTTGATACGACCATCCATCATGTCACTAGGTGAGATGATATCAGCGCCGGCACGCGCATGGACGAGCGCTTGTTTGACCAATACTTCAACCGTTTCATCATTAATCACATAGCCTGTGTCATCCAGCAAGCCATCTTGACCATGTGAAGTATAAGGGTCCAACGCCACATCGGTCATCACAACCATTTCTGGTACGGCATCTTTGACCGCTTTTACCGCACGCGCAGTGAGAGCATTTTCATCATAAGCAGACCTACCATCTGGTGTTTTTAGTGAATTATCAATCACTGGGAATATATCGATGGTTGTAACGCCTTCACTTAACAAGTCTTTGGCGTGCTTAATGAGCAGGTCAATTGATAAGCGCTCAACGCCTGGCATACTAGCGATTTGTTGACGCTCGTTAGTGCCTTCTAATACAAAAACCGGCGCGATAAAATGCTTAGGATGTAGCTCAACTTCCCGAATCATTGAGCGTATATTGTCGTTATAACGCAAGCGACGTAGGCGAGTTTCAGGGAATTGGCGGTTAAAAGTATAAGTCATGTTGTTTCCTTATTTAAATGGCAATCACGGTCATTTTTTTAATTACTGAGATTTCTACTAGGGTTTCTACTGAGATTTCTACTATAGTCGGTGAAAAGTAATATCGATACAACACCTACTGCTGGTGCAAATTTTTCTTGCTTGCTGTGCCTACGCAGACAGAGGCTGCAAAAAATTTACACCAGCAATACTGTAGCGACTTTAAAGTATTTCAACTATAGGGTTTTTAAAAAGGTATGTCAGATACTGTCGATACTATACCCAATAGTCGCTATCAAAAGCAAAAAGCCCTACTGACTTACTATAATGAGTCGGTAGGGCTGATTGTACTTATCGACTATCAACGCGATAAAAGTACGTCACGCAATTATGGCTTTCTAAAGATTTATGGCTCAATAATCTGTGTTACTGGCACTTGCTCGACACTGACTTCTTTGATGCGTGTCTCTTTTGAGGTGGTTTCTTCAGTAATTACCCCAAGCGCAGCATCAGTCTTGCCATCATTGTTGATATCGACCACAGCAGTTGGCTTAAAAGTCGATTTTTCTATTGGTTCTGCTTGTTTAATCGCAAGGGCTTCTTGGGCAGAGAGCACACGCGCAGAGCTTGCGGCATCGATAGCATCAGTGGCTTTCGCCTTGTTGCTATTGGCAGCTGCATTGACTACTTGTACCAGATTTCTATGTTGCGGTACAGGAATCACGGTTGGTATATCTAGATTGGCACCGCCACCTAGTACTTGATAAAGCTCGATTTGGCTAATGATTTTTTGCAACTCTAAATCCAAAATACCTTGCTGCGTTGAGAATAGCGAGCGCTGAGCATCGAGGACATCTAGATAGTTTGCGATACCAGCCTTAAAGCGCGCATCAGCAATCTGATACGTTTGCTCAAAGTTGTCTTGCAAACGATACTGTGCGTCGAGCTGCTCGCCCAAAGTTGCACGCGTTGCCAAGACATCAGAGACCTCACGGAAAGCGGTTTGAATTGAACGCTCATAGCTTGCAAGCGTCTGCTTACGCTCGATTTGTGCCAAATCATAGTTGGCATCTAAACGACCAGCATCAAAGATAGGCACACTAACGCTTGGACCGAATGACCAACTAACAGCACCACTCTTGAATAAGTCATTTAAACTGCCGCTGCTCAAGCCGACGTTACTGGCTAAGCTGATAGAAGGGTAGTAAGACGCGCGCGCCACTTCGATATTAGCGCCAGCAGCTTTTAGATTATATTCTGCTTGCAAGACATCAGGACGATAGCGTAGTAGCTCACTTGGCAAGCCGGCACTAAAGACTTGCTGGCTTGTGATGTTATTGACGGCAGGCGTTGGAATCAGATTGGTTGGAATCGGTCCACCAACCAAAAACTGCAGTGCATTACGTGATTTTAAAATACTGCTTTGGGCACGTAAAACGGCAAGTCTGGCATTTTCAAGTGAGGCACTAGATTGCAAAGACGGCAGTTTAGGATCAATACCAGCTTCGAAGCGTTTGCTGGCAATAAACAGCGATTTCTCACGGCTTTCTACGGTCGCTTCTGCCAATTGTAGCTGCGCCAAGCTATAGCTTAGATTGGCATAGCTTTGGGCAATGTTACTAATCAGACTGATTTGGGTCGCGTCTTTTGCCGCTGTCGTTGATAAAAAATTCTGCAACGCTTGGTCTTTTAAGCTGGCAATTTTACCCCAAAAGTCGAGCTCATAATTGGCAAGACCAAGGTTAACCTTATAGTTGTCGCCTGTTTGTCCGCGTTGACGCGCGCGCGAGTATCCAGCATTACCATCAATGCGTGGCAAATCATTGATATCAGTAATCTGATATTGCGCGCGGGATTTTTCGATGGCTAAACGAGCACTTTCAAAGTCTTTGTTGTTTTGAAGACCTAAAGCGATCAGACCTTTTAAACGCTCGTCGCTGTAAAAATTCTGCCAGCGTTGACCAGCCAGACTGGCTTGCTGAGCATTACTAACGGTTTCTTTATCAAACGCGTCATAGGTTTGTTCGATAGGAAGGTTAGGCACTGCCAGCACAGGACGCGTATCGGCCTTTGGAATGGTATTACAAGCTGCCATGCTCATCGCTAATGCTGTTAGACCTATTAAACGACTGCCATTTCTGCGCAAGCGTGATAGAGCCGGTTGCGCAAAGGTAGCAGAGACCGCCACCGCTGCTGGGTTATTGGTAAACATTTTTTTAGTACTCATTATGTATTGTCTCCAAGGCTTGCAGGCTGATCATTATCAGAAGGCATTGGGTTGTGCGAGTCAGGCGTACCGTTGCTATCATCTTTATCATTTGGCTTATTGTTCTCGTATTTGTGCGGGAACGCACTACGTACCCAGATGTAAAACATTGGAATAAAGAAGATGCCTAAGAGTGTGGCAGTTATAACACCACCGATAACACTGGTACCGATAGCATTTTGACTGCCTGAACCTGGACCGTTTGCTAAGAATAATGGCACAACACCTAGTCCAAAGGCAAGAGAGGTCATAATAATTGGACGTAAGCGTTGACGCGCTGCTGTCATGACGGCCTCTGTGAGACTATAACCTGCCTCTTGGCGCTCTTTGGCAAACTCAATAATCAAGATGGCATTTTTGGCCGATAGACCAACGACCGTAAGTAGACCAACTTGCAAGTAAATATCATTGGCAAAACCGCGTAGCCAAGTAAATATCACGGCACCCAATACCCCAAGTGGAATGACCAATAGGACAGAGAAGGGTATAGACCAGCTTTCATATAGAGCCGCCAAGCACAAGAACACGACTAGGATTGACAGCGCATAAAGTATAGGCGCTTGTGCACCTGACTTTTGCTCTTCCAATGACATGCCTGTCCACTCGTAACTGATGCCTTCAGGTAACTTATCTATCATGGCTTCCATAGAACTCATTGCCTCACCAGTACTTAAACCCGGTGCTGCGCTACCTTGGATATTCATTGACGGTAAGCTGTTGTAGCGAGTGAGACGTGGTGAGCCTGACTGCCACTCACTGCTAGAGAATGCATCGAACGAAATCATATCGTTCATGTCATTTCGTACATACCATTTACCAATGTCATCAGGGTTGGTGCGGCTGCTTGCCTCACCTTGTACATAGACGCGTTTAATACGACCACGATCGACGAAGTCATTAACGTAACTTGAGCCCCACGCTGTTGAGATGACGCTGTTGATATTACTTAACGACAAGCCATAAGCAGCAGCTTGTTCTTGGTTGATATCAATTTTAAGTTGTGGCGAATCTTCTTGACCGTTAGGACGCACACCAGCAACTTGTTCATTCTGTGCTGCCATACCTAAGAGCATATTACGGGCTTCAAGTAACCCATCGTGTCCAAGGTTGCCACTATCTTGAAGCATTAAATTAAAACCACTGGCATTACCAAGCTCAGTAATAGCTGGGGGTACAATGGCGAATACTTGCGCTTCATTTAACTGAGTAAAGAAATAACCCATTGCTCGACCAGCAACGGCTTGGGCTGTGTTTTCATCACCAGAACGTTCCTCCCAATCTGACAAACGTACAAATGCCAGACCCATATTTTGACCTTGACCAGCAAAACTAAAGCCTGCAATGGTAAAGACAGAAGCAATGTTATCGCTCTCTTGAGTGTCGTAATAGTTTCTAATTTTATCCAGTACGTCTTGTGTCTCATCTAGTGTAGAGCCGGCAGGAAGCTGAACCAAGGTAAACATAATACCTTGATCTTCTTCTGGTAAAAATGAGCCCGGAATACGCAAGAACACCACTGCCATAATACCGATAATGGCGGCATAGACAATCAGATATAACCATTTAAAACGGAAGCTTTTACCAATAAATTTTTCATAAGATTGACTGGTTTTGGTAAAAGAGCGGTTAAACCAACCAAAGAAGCCTTTTTGATTTTCGCTATTGCCTTTTTCATGACTTTTGCCACGTTTTAGCAATGTCACACATAGGGCAGGGGTGAAAACAAGCGCGACCATGGCTGATAACACCATGCTGGTAATCAAAGTAATAGAGAACTGACGGTAAATCACGCCTGTTGAGCCGCCAAAGAAAGCCATCGGTATGAATACAGCGGATAAAATAAGCGCAATACCAATAACGATCTTACTGATTTCACCCATCGATTGAACGGTCGCGTCTTTAATAGAAATGTGAGGATCTTCTTCTAATATACGCTCAACGTTCTCTACGACAACGATTGCATCATCGACCAATAGACCAATGGAGAGCACCATAGCAAACATGGTCAATACGTTGATACTAAAGCCAGCAATATACAGCACCCCAAACGTACCCAATAGAACAACAGGTACGGCAAGCGTTGGAATGATAGTCGCGCGCCAGTTCTGTAAGAAAAGGAACATAACGATAAATACTAATACGATCGCCTCAATGAGGGTCATAACGACTTGTTCGATAGATAGACGAACAAATGGTGTGGTGTCATAAGGAACCACTGATGTCAGACCAGCTGGAAAATTCTTTTCCAGCTCTGCCATACGCACACCAACTGCCTCACGAGTTTCAAGTGCGTTGGCACCAGCAGCAAGCGAAATACCCAAACCAGCCGCTTCTTGTCCATTATATAAAGACACAACGCTATAATTCTCACTGCCGATTTCGACATCCGCCACATCGCCTAAACGTACCTGCGCACCAGCGGTGTCAGTTTTTAACAGAATGTTTTGAAATTCTTCAGGCGTTTGTAAATAGCTTTGCACCGTAACAGTAGCGTTGATAACCTGTTGGTCAGTGTCAGCAGGTGCTTGTCCTAATTGACCAGCAGATACCTGAGTGTTCTGTGCTCGTATCGCATTGACGACATCAGATGGCACCATGTTGTAGCTACGTAGGCGTGAAGGGTCAAGCCAAACACGCATCGCATAGGTAGAGCCAAAGACTTGAACCTCACCCACACCTTCAACACGACTGATCGCATCGAGGACATTGGAGTTAATATAATCGCCAATATCTGATCGATCCATATTGCCATCTTCGGAGATGAACGCCTGCACCATCATAAAGCTGCTAGATGATTTATTAACGTTAACGCCTTGACGCTGTACCGATTCAGGTAACGAGCTCATCGCGGCTTGCAGTTTGTTCTGTACTTGTACCTGAGCAGTATCAGAATCAGTACCGTTCTCAAAGGTAAGCGTCACTGAGGCACTACCATTTGAAGAGCTCGATGATGACATATACATCAGACCATCAAGCCCTTTCATGCGCTGCTCAATAATCTGTATTACTGAATTTTCAACGGTTTGCGCGTTAGCACCAGGGTAGCTTGCACTGACCGAAATCGTCGGTGGTGCAATACGTGGATACTGTTCAATCGGTAGGTTAAGAACCGATATCACCCCGATGAGCATGACCAAAACAGCCAGCACCCAAGCAAAAATAGGGCGATTAATAAAAAAACGTGACATAGTAAATCCCTAAGTCTTCCTAGCTTTGAATGGAATTATTTGGCGGCTGATTGTGCAGCTTGCTGCGGTGTTTTGGCAGCAGCCTTTTTGGCAGCAGGCGCAGGGTTTGGATTTTCTAATGGCTTCGCAATAACCTCTTGTTCAGGCTTCACTTTTGCACCACCGATAATCACTACTTTGTCGCCAGCTTGAAGACCGTCAGTGACCACCCATTGTCCTTGATATGTGCCATTAATCGTGACCGGACGAACTTGGATTTTATTGTTTTCATCAACGATATAAACTTGCGTCTCGCTTTTGGTCGAGCGCATCACGGCGCTTTGTGGGACGAGTGCCGCATTGGTGATCACGCTTTGAGTTAAGCGGGCGCTGACATACATACCGGGTAATAAGATATTGCTATTATTCGGGAAGACTGCACGTAATGTCACTGCACCTGTTGATTCATCAACTTTCGCTTCTGACAATGCTAATTCGCCACGTACAGGATAGGTTGAACCGTCCTCTAACACCAATTCAACTGAGTTCATTCCTGCTTGCGCTTTGCCTGCAGATATCTGCTGACGCAATTTAAGCAGCTCAGAGGATGATTGACTGATATCGACATAGATAGGATCTAGGCGTGAGATGGTCACTAAAGGAGTAGGTTGACCTGAGCTGACCAATGTACCAGCAGTCACGCTAGAGCGATCTGTACGACCTGATATAGGAGCACGCACGATGGTACGATTTAGATCTAAGGTACTCGCTTGCAAGCCAGCTTTTGCTGTCTGAATACCAGCTTTTGCACTCTCAATACCTGCTTGTGATTGACTGATAGCCGCATTGGCGCTTTGGACGGCGGCTTGCGCCGTACGCACGGTGGTTTGTGCTTGGTCGTACTGCTGCTTTGAGATGGCATCAATAGCAACCAAACCTTGCAGACGTTGCAAGTCATTTTGTGCTTGTGATAGAGATGCTTGACGGCTGGCCAAATCCGCTTTTGCATTGGCATTATTAGCCAATGCTGTCTGATAGTTGGCTTCTGCTTGTGCTATCGCCGCCTGACCACTGGTAATAGACGTTGCGTAGTTATCCGTATTGATGCGATATAAAGGTTGACCTTTTTTGACGTTGCTGCCCTCACGGAACAACACTTCGTCGATAATTCCGCTCACCTGTGGGCGGACATCAGCGGTTTGATAAGCCGCTGTGCGTCCAGCAAAAATCTGTACTTGTGGTACGGTATCAAAAGTAACAGTCTGAACGTTGACGACGGAGGGTGGCATTTGTTGCTGTGCCGCCGCCGCGTCGCCAGCGGCATCCTCTTTTTTGTCACAGCCAACCAGTACAGCTCCAGATAGTACAGTTGCTATTACAAGCGCAAGATAAGAGTGCTTCATCAAGGTCCTCGGCAATATAAATATCATATAATAAATAGTGACAGTATAAAAAGTTTATGGATACAGCTTAACGTAGAAAATATAAAAAATTAATAGGCATTTATCGTTATCAAAGTATGTCGAATGCTCAATAACCGGATAAGTAAATTTAATGAGAGATTATAAACTATAGGGTATACCCCACAGTCAAGGCACAAAAAAACCATTTTTGGAGGTTGTAATTGACTTTTATCCTGATAAACGACTAGAACCTATTGAAAACAAAAGCGTTACGCTAAAAGTGAAGGGCAAAATCTACAGTGGATAGTCAGTGATAACATTGTTAAATTTTGTTTGTTTGAAAGGTATAGAAGTGTACCATCGATAAAATGATACACATATAGTTGAAATACTTTACTGTCGCTACCGTATTACTGGTGTAAATTTTTTGCAGCCTCTGTCTGCGTAGGCACAGCAAGCAAGAAAAATTTGCACCAGTAGTACCTGTTGTATCGATATTACTTTTCACCGACTATAAATAGAAATTATTAGGCTGTTCAGAAAAACACTGCCTTAGCAATAATTAAGTAAAAATGTAGCAGTAAAGACATTTAACTGCTTATATCAATATAAGCAGTATCGATTTGACTCTCATTGATATAGTAGAAACATAAACAAGAGCTAAGCGTTCTTGGTAAATAATTATAACAAGCGAGCGCTGGCGAGTTCAGTCAACTGGTATAAGCCTTGACGATAGCGATTGTCAGGTAAGCTACTGAGCGCTTGTTGGGCAAGCTTGGTTTCTTCTAACGCACGCTGTTTACAGTACTCTAGTGAGCCTGAATGACGTACCAAAGCGATTAACTGCTCTGCATTTGGTGTTTTTCCTGTCTGCACCGCAATACGTAGCTGCTCATAGTCTTCTTTGTTACTGTCTTTTAATAGCTCTAGTGCTTTAATCGTTGGTAGGGTAGGTTTTCCTTCCGCTAAATCATCGCCGAGATTTTTACCCATCAATTCGCTGTCACCACTATAATCAAGCACGTCATCGATGATCTGAAAGGCATTGCCAAAGTGCTGTCCAAAATCCGCTAATGCTTGCAGGTGCTGAATTTGACCTTGCAAAATCGCAGCGCCTTGAGTTGCCATCATAAACAACCGTGAAGTCTTACCATCGATGATGTTCAGATAGTCTTGCTCAGTTGCTTCAGGGTTATGCTGATGTTGTAACTGCAATACTTCACCTTCAGCGATATCACAAGTGCCGTCTGAGAATACTTGCAATAAAGGTAGACTCTGAAAGCCCACCAACAAATTAAAAGCGCGAGCAATCAGATAATCACCGACCAGTACCGCTGTGGCATTATCCCAAGTGGCATTGGCGGTAGCCTTACCACGGCGCTGTCCTGATTCATCAATCACATCATCATGTACCAAGGTTGCCGTATGCAGCATCTCAGTAATCGCCGCCAAGTGCATGGCTTGCTGTGATGGCTCATCATTAAACATTCGCGCGCATAACAATGTGATCAGTGGGCGCATACGTTTGCCACCAGCGTTAATCACATGCTGTGACACATTCATCACCAGCTGAACTTTGGAATTGAGACTACCAAAGACTTGTTTGTCCATAATCTCAAAATCATCAGCAACAATGCTTTGGATATTAGCATAGGTTGGTGTTGTTGATAGATTGACTGATGGCGCAGTAGATAATGGGGCGGCGACGTTAGATAAAGAAGTACAAGTCATAATGAATAATCATACCAATGAGAGTTTAAGGATATTTAAACAGCTATAGTCGGTGAAAAGTAATATCGATACAACACGTACTACTGGTGCAAATTTTTCTTGCTTGCTGTGCCTACGCAGACAGAGGCTGCAAAAAATTTACACCAGTAATACGGTAGCGACTTTAAAGTATTTCAACTATATATGCCGTAAAGCCAGTGTTCTAGGCATAATAGCATAGCTGTTTAAATAAATTGATGATTTAAGTATAGCAGATAGCACAGTGCAGCTTAATATATAATACGGCACTGATTATTGTAAAAAATGGCCAATAACTGATTCAATATATGGATATATTAAAAATTATTTCTTCATAATGTATGCCGATTACCTGTCTATTTACAAAAAACTGTAAGTATCTGATTAGATAAGCTATAATAGCCGCTGTTGGATTTTAACCAATATTCCTGTTTGTTTTGTTATTAGGCGGTCTGTATTAATAGCGATATACATTACGCTGGTTAATCAACGACATTGTGCCTGATACGAGCATAGATTTTTGGTATTACCACCATACAAAAACAAGAGGTACGGCTTGCTTTTATGAGCAAAAAGCCGTAAAATCTTGCCTTTAATTTTTCCCTGTCGTGTTCGTCGTCGAAGTGTTGGTATGATATCAGCCACGGCACACGGGTTAAACGGAGTCATACAATGTACGCAGTAATCAAAACTGGTGGTAAACAGCACCGTGTAGTCGTTAATGAATTGCTTAAAGTTGAATTACTTAAAGCAGAAACAGGCGAAACAATCAAATTTGAAGATGTGTTGATGATTGTTGATGGTGAAACTGTCAAGATCGGTCAGCCTATCGTTGAAGGTGCTAGTGTTGAAGTTGAAGTTGTTGAGCATGGTCGCGGCGAAAAAATCCGTATCGTCAAGCACAACCGTCGTAAGCATTACCACAAAGAGCAAGGTCACCGCCAATGGTATACCTTGTTAAAAATCAAAGCTATTAATGCCTAATTCACCACTTAGCAATTACTGCTAAATAGCGCACTACATGCTTAAGAGTTGTCGCATTAGCGATAAGTCACATTAACAAGGAGATTTTCTCATGGCACATAAAAAAGCTGCCGGTTCAAGCCGTAACGGTCGTGATTCAAACCCAAAAATGCTCGGCGTAAAAATCTTTGGTGGTCAAGCCATCGTCGCTGGTAACATCATCGTTCGTCAACGTGGTACAGAATTCCACGCCGGCGAAGGTGTTGGCATGGGTCGTGACCATACTTTATTTGCACTAAATGACGGTGTGGTAAAGTTTGCGACCAAAGGTAAATTTAACCGTCGTTATGTGATGGTTGAAAGCGCATAATTGCCCATCTAGATTGTTTTATCTTTTAGGTAAAATAATTCGATGACTAAGAAAGCCCTTATTACCGGTAGGTAGTAAGGGCTTTTTTATGCCTATAAGCTTATGTTAACCAGCGCTAAAAACTATTAAAACCATCATAACGACCATTTATTACTGTGTAACGGTGCTGGTTACAAGCGTGTATGGCGTCGGTAGTAATGATTGCAAATCATGACTAGGCGCGTAATAAAAAAACTGGCACACTGTCCTCATTGTTTTATCACACCGGTTTTGTACTCGTACGATAAACATTTACCGAAAACAAAAATTTGATAAAACGTTTTATTTTTTATGCGATTTTGCATTTTGAAAGAGGATTTATAATGACTTTATTAACCAATCAATCGAATAAACAGGCAATAACGTTAAAACAAAAACTTATGGGCGGAGCATTGGCAGGTGTTTTAATGACCACGCTTGGCGTTGCAGCTCCTATGATGGCATTAACGCAATCGGCGACAGCAGCACCTGCAGATAAATTAACGGCGTCTAAGCGTCTAAACAAGCTTTTAACCAATACCAAAAGCATGACTGCCAACTTTAGCCAAACGACCAAGGGCGCTAATAGCGGTACGTTCAGTGGTGCTATGAGTGTACAACGTCCAAATAATTTCCGCTGGGAAACTAAATCACCGTCAGAACAGCTGATTGTGGCGAATGGTAGCTCGATGTGGGTTTATGATAAGGATTTGGAGCAAGCAACCAAACAAAAGGTAGACAGCCAGGTGGGTAATACACCGGCGCTATTACTATCGGGTGACCCAAGTAAAATCGATAAGAACTTTAAAATCACCCAGCCGTATGCCAATAAAAACTACTATGTGTTGTATCCAAAGTCAGATAGTGCCAGCTTTAAGAGCTTATCAATGAGCTTTAGCGGTGGTAAGCCTGTGATGATGGTGTTAAATGATAGCTTGGGTCAAACCACCTCTATTAGGTTTAGCCGTATCAAAATGAACTCAAGCATCAGTAGCAGTCAGTTTAAGTTCACACCACCAAAAGGTGTTGATATTATCAATCAATAAGAGCCAATTATCAAAAGCTGATCAAGAAATTTATTGATTAAGCTGACTTACTAGAACAATAAAAAAGGACATACCTAAATGGTGTGTCCTTTTTTATTGAGTAAGAATATTTTATCGGTCTAATTTTAATTTATTTAAGAGGATGCTCTGATGCTGTCTATATAGTCGGTGAAAAGTAATATCGATACAACACGTACTACTGGTGCAAATTTTTCTTGCTTGCTGTGCCTACGCAGACAGAGGCTGCAAAAAATTTACACCAGTAGTACTGTAGCGACTTTAAAGTATTTCAACTATATCTGGCATGGGCGGCAGCTCATCCAAATGGCTCAGTCCAAAGGCATCTAAAAATTTCGGTGTGGTGTGCAGCAATGCCGGACGCCCTAAAGTATCTTTATGACCGTTCTCTTCAATCCAACCTTTATCAAATAGTTGGCGTAATATAGTGCTCGATAGCGTCACACCGCGCACATGTTCTATGTCGCTGCGCGTCACCGGTTGCTTATAAGCAATCACACTCAGTGTCTCAAGTAACGCTTGGCTTAGACGTTCTTGACGTTGTGGAAAGACGCTTTGGATTAAGGCACTATGGCTATCAGCGATTTGCAAGCGATAACCACTGGCAGTATGATGTAAATTTAATACGCCAAGATCCAAACGTTGCTTTAGCAGTGCTAGAGCCTGCTCTAAGGTCTTAGTCGTCAAGGAGAGGTGTTTTTTTAAGTGATTAGCAGTCAAGGGCACTTCTGAAGCATGCAGTAAAACTTCGATCTGTTTGCTGATGTCTTTAATAGACAGTAGGTCTTCTTTAGTATCGTCTGTAGCTGCCATTTCAATGTAATCTTCTTCAGTTTAATGATTTTGTCTTAGACTTATTATAAAGCCCGTTCAGATTATGCTAGCCACTCTAACGTTAATTTTTCGAGTAAATCGCTATGAGTAGACAGACTGCCATCAGCGTTAGTTGCTGTGCTAACGCCACTGTCTACATTATTAGCAACCACACCAATCAGTTGACGCTTGATTAATTCAAGCACTGCAACAAAGCTGACCACCACACCTATTTTACCTTGAGCTTTATCTAACAGCTCATGAAAAGAGCGCGCACCATCCGTGCTCAGCTGCCGACTGATACTAGCGATACGATCAGCAAGTGGCACGGCATCGACCTTGATGCTATGCATCTGATAGTCTGGTTGCAGCTGCATCTTAAACAAGCTATCAATCAACAGGGTAGGTGAGTAGCTTGGCAGCTCCGAATTCATAATGTCTTGATTGGGCATACTGACCATAGCCAAAAATACATCGCGCTCAAGTCGGATTAAGTTGTCTAAACGTTGACTGGCGGCTTTGACTTGGGTGTATTCCTCAAGACGCTCAATCAGTTCAGCTTTTGGATCACGCTCATCCGTAGGCATTTCTGGCATAGGGAGTAGCAGCTCAGTCTTAATCGCAATCAAGGTTGATGCCATTAGTAGATAGTCACCCGCCAACTCAAAATGATTGGTGTCCAATTTACTGATATAAGCCAAATACTGCTCTGTAATCGGTAATATGGGCATTCGCGTCAAATCGACGTTATTTTTCTTGACCAGATATAATAAAAAATCTAGTGGTCCTGCAAACTGCTCGAGCCAAATAGCAAACGCTTGCGGCGGCACATACAGATCTTCTGGTAAATGCTGAACAGGCGTCTGATAAATACGCAGAGACATATCATGAATCTCTGCGCTAGACTCAGTTAATCGATTACTTTGCATGGCGGCAATCTATTATCGTCATAAATATAGTTGAAATACTTTAAAGTCGCACCAGTAGTACGTGTTGTATCGATATGATTTTTCACCGACTATAATTTTATTTAAGTTTAGCAAGTGGACGAATACCAATAGCACGGCGAGTTTTGTCTAATTGCTTACGGCTATGACGACGAGCTTTTTCTGCACCCATCTGTAGGATTTCTTCTAGCTCTTTCGGGTTGGCCATCAGTTCCTCATAACGTGCGCGGAACGGCGCAACTTCATTATTGATTTTGTCAAATAAGGCTTGCTTTGCATCACCCCAGCCAATACCGGCAGCAAACTGTCTACGCATATCGACAATCTCTTCTGGCGTTGCAAAGGCTTTATAAATCTCAAAAATAGCAGAATCATCAGAGTCTTTTGGCTCAGCAGGTAACTGCGAGTTGGTGACGATTTTCATAATGGCTTTATGCATCTGCTTTTCGCCGCTAACTTGTGGATTAATCTCACCAAATAGGGGAATGGTATTACTATAACTTTTACTCATTTTACGCCCATCAAGACCTGTGAGTAGTGGAATATCGTCATCTACCACAGCAGACGGCAGCGTAAACAGCGTCTTATAGCGATGATTAAAGGTGCCTGCGATGTCACGTGCCATCTCAATATGCTGGATTTGGTCACGACCAACAGGCACATGCGTGGCATTGAACATCAAGATATCTGCTGCCATCAGAACCGGATAGCCAAATAGCCCCATGTTGATACCCTGATCAGGATCGACATTTTCCTTTTCCATATTGATATCGACTGACGCTTTATAAGC
This sequence comes from Psychrobacter arcticus 273-4, assembly GCF_000012305.1. Lineage (NCBI taxonomy): Bacteria > Pseudomonadati > Pseudomonadota > Gammaproteobacteria > Moraxellales > Moraxellaceae > Psychrobacter > Psychrobacter arcticus. The sequence continues at coordinate 1,920,329 of NC_007204.1, read as the reverse complement.
GTGCGCTCGATTCATCAGACCTTTTGCACATGAGCAGTTTAGAATCCAGGCAAGCTCTAAGATTTCAGGCACATCTGATTGACGGTAAAAAGTGACACGCTCAGGGTCAAGACCACAAGCAATCCAAGTCGCCGCAATGGCTTTGGTAGATTCATGAATAATAGCAGGGTCATAACAGCCGATAATGCCATGATAATCCGCTAGAAAAAAGAATGCTTCATCATCACTGTTTTTAATTGATTCAATCGCTGGACGAATCGCGCCAACGTAATTACCCAAATGTAGGGTGCCAGTAGGTTTGATACCCGTGAGGATGCGTTTGGCTGGTGCTGAGCTATTAATATTCGTTTGGCTGTCAGAAATCTGGTTATTACTCATGGGAAATCCGTTATTGATTTATCAAATTATTATAAATTCACAGTTATTTATATGCTGGTAACAGCAAAAAATCTTAGCTGCAAATTATAGCAAATTATGCCAGTGATTTTCGTGGGAATAAAAGCTTACTTATAGATATCTCTACGACCTTCGGGAGCGTTTTTAAAACGGCGATGGAACCACATCCACTGAGTGGGATCGATACGAATTAAGCCTTCTAGCACTTCATTAACCCGCGTGGCATCAGCAATCTCGTCATTGCTAGGGTAGTTATCTAATTCTGGCGTAATCGTCAGATGATAATGGGGACGTTTACCGCTTGGTAAATTGTCTGGCGTCTGCCGATAAGTATGTAGTGCCATTACTGCTGGTGGATGCTCTTTACTACCTAATGTTGCCAGTCGCCGCGTTGCTGTAAGGGTTGCCGCTGGTACGCCAAAGAATGGCGCCATGACGCCTGGTTTTAAACCGTAATCTTGATCCGGTGAATACCAAATCACATGACCCTTTTTAAGAGAGTCAACGAGGCTACGCATATTGCGATTGGAGATTTGTTTGCTAAGGATACTCGTGCGACCGTTATAAATAAACCAATCAAGCAGCGCATTATTCTGCGGACGATACATACCATCCATTGGGAAGAATTGGGTACAGAGCATACCGCCTAGATCAAGCATCGTATAATGGGCACCCAGTAAGATAACAGCGCGACCATTATTTTGTGCATTAATGACATGCTGTAACCCTGAGATAGATACGGTACGGGTAAAGACATTCGGACGGAACCAAGCACATAAAGTTTCAAACACACCAATGCCCTGATTGACAAAGACTTGTTTTGCCATCAGTTCACGTTCAACTTCTGGCTTTTCTGGAAATGCCAACTTGAGATTAATTGAGGTATCACGTCGACGTGAGCCTACTATAGTATAGATTAAAATACCGAGCTTACGACCGAGCCAAAATTGCCACCGTAACGGTAGATAAACCAGCGGCAAAAAAATAGCAAATAATAGCCAAATGCCCCAATACTTAGGCATTAAAAACTGCCACTCAAAAGGTTTTTTTTCTGCTTGATCGGTTCGCTTATGCGTTTGGGTAATCGTCGGTGTGCCAGCAGGTAAAGTAGGCGACTTTACGGTCGACTGTCTATCTGGTGACGGCAGTCTGCTCTTTGAAGTAGATTTGCTAGGATCGTATTGTTCAGGCGCTTTCATAAGACTGTTACTAGTAATGAAAATTTATGATTATGATGGGGCAGTATGCTTGGCTTTGCAAGGTAATTTGCACCTTGAGATGCAGGATTTATCGGCAAATGAGTGCGATATAGCAGTTGGTTTTTTACAATAGTCCCAGCTTATAAAACTGTCAGGCATAAAAAAACCTTATAAGCTGTGACCAGCTTATAAGGTTTTGCAAATCTATTCTTATACTTAATGCTGCAGCTGTTGCTCTGAGATAAAGACAACAGTCGCAAAAATATAAGAGATAGCTTTGATTAACGTTTTGAGAATTGTGGACGTTTACGTGCTTTACGTAGACCCAATTTCTTACGTTCAACTTGACGTGAATCACGAGTAACAAAGCCGGCTGCTTTTAGAGCAGGTTTGTTAGATGCGTCAAGCTCAATCAATGCACGCGTGATGCCGTGACGGATTGCGCCAGCTTGACCACTAATACCGCCACCTTTTACAGTGATGTAAAGGTCATAAGCAGTAGGTGATTCAAGTAATTCTAAAGGCTGACGAACAACCATGCGCGACGTTTCGCGGCTGAAATACTCATCAAGTGGTTTGCCGTTAACAACAATGCTACCAGTACCTTTCGCTAAAAAGACACGAGCAGTAGAAGTCTTGCGGCGACCAGTTCCGTAATTGCGTTCCATAAGTGTATCCTTAGATGTCTAGTTCTTTAGGTTGCTGAGCTTCATGTGGATGTTCGGTACCCGCATAAAGTTTTAGCTTCTTGATCATCGCGTAGCCAAGAGGACCTTTAGGAAGCATACCCTTAACCGCTTTGTGTAGAACATCTTCAGGCTTATGTGCAATCAGCTTAGTGAAGTTGGTTTCTTTAATACCGCCTGGGTAACCACTGTGACGATAGTATTTTTTATCTTGCGCTTTTTTACCCGTTACCGCGATTTTTTCTGCATTGATGACAACAATAAAGTCACCAGTATCTACGTGTGGAGTAAAACAAGTCTTATGCTTGCCACGTAAGCGTGTAGCGATTTGAGTAGCTAAGCGACCAAGGGTTTTGCCGTCAGCATCTACGACATACCAGTCATGGGTCACTTCAGCTGGTTTTGCACTAAGTGTTTTCATGATAAAACCTTAAAATTAGAATTCGTTGAGAGTTTAGCTGGGAACGGGGCTCTCAAAAAACAGACTGCACATTATAAGCAGTAGCGCCTACGCTTGCAAGCTGCATTGGGGTTTATTTTCGCCTTATATACATTAAACTGCAGCGTTGGCCAGTTTTTTAGCGGTTTTAAACATTTGTAAATTTTATTAATAGCATTCATTAACTAGGCAATTATGACGATAATAGACGATAAAGTCCAGCAACAACTTGTCCAACTTTAGTCTGTTTCAGACAGTCAAAATACAATGTTTGATGATGAGTGCCTTTTTGCGCCGCTAGCGTGGTATTAAAAACCGCCGCCAGTTCGCTCAATTGCTCATTCAACTCCTTATCTGCTTCTAAATAGATAAGCGTGTCTGTATCAATTAGATCTTGGGTAAACAAGGTGGTCAAAATAGGTTGCCACAAATCCTCAGCATAAGGTGGATCAATAAACACGATATCAAAGGGACGTGGCACAAGCTGCTTTTGTTGTAGAACTTGTTCGGCTGTGCCTTGAATAATTTGATGGCTGTCGATATCAAGACGTAACAGCTCGGCACTTTGGCGTAACATTTGACTTTGGGCAGCATTCATTTCGATAAAGGTGCAATGGGCAGCGCCGCGCGATAAGGCTTCGAAACCTAAGACGCCGCTACCAGCACAGCTATCGAGCACTTGGGCATCATGAATATTAGCAATCAGCCAATTAAACAAGGTCTCGCGTAGTCTATCTGGGGTCGGGCGCAAGCCTTCTGCATCCACAAAGCGCACAACACGGCGTTTAAACTGACCACCGATAATACGTACATCACCAGCCGCAGTAAGTTTGGTTTTTTGATTTTTGTTAGAATTATGCGCGCTTGAGGGCTTTTTCATCATCTTACCTTCGATACCTTGTTCATACTCGACATTTTATTCAGTGGTCGCTGTAGCAGTTTGAGCCTGCGCTTTTGTCTTTTCTTTTGCTGCTTTTAATGCTTTGTCTTCTTTATCACGTATGGCATCAAGCGTGGCTTTTTCGAATGCTTTTTGGCGTTTAATGACCTTTAGCTGATCAGTAGTAGGCGGCAAAATAGGATTGGTGTCGCGCTGCAATACCCAATAATCAAATAAGGCTCTGCCAATAGGAGCAGCAACGACACTACCACCACCGCCGTTTTCGACCAATACTGCTAGGGCAATTTGTGGATCCTCCACTGGAGCAAAGCCATTAAACCAAGCATGATCCCACTGGCGCTTATCCAGCGCGGATTTATTATAGCTTTTGCCTTGAGCAATCGATTTCACCTGTGCCGTACCTGTTTTACCAGCAATACGATAGCGCGGTGTATAAATGCCACGTCCTGTTCCCGCTTTGATGGTTTCTTCCATCGCATCGTGCATACGTAGCCAGTCAGAAGGCTTGCCATTGTAATCAATCTTGCCATCAGGCTTAGTGATGACATCGACTGCTGCCGCCCCGTCACTACTTTTTAATAGATGGGGGGTGATGTGGAAGCCTTTGCTCGCCGTCATGGCAGTTGCATTGGCAATCTGTAGTGGCGTCGCTAAGAAATAGCCCTGACCGATACTGACAGAAATCGTTTCACCCGGTAACCAGCCTTTATCGTAAGTGTCTTTTTTCCATTTTGGTGAAGGCATAACCCCAGATTTTTCATTGGGCAAGTCAATGCCAGTCTCTTCACCGAACCCAAAACGTACCATCCAGTCATGTAAGCGCTGAATGCCCATCTCATAAGCCAATTTATAATAATAAGTATCGACTGACATGACGATGGATTGTTTGAGGTCAACCGTACCATGACCACCTTTTTTCCAGTCGCGAAAACGGTGTGAATCACCCGGCAGGCTAAAATAACCTGGATCGTAAATAGTGGTATCCCAGTTACGCAGGCCATAATGAATACCACCTAAGCCTTCAAAGGGCTTAATGGTTGAGCCGGGCGGATAAGTACCTTGCAGGGCACGATTATAAAGTGGCTGATCCAAATCTTCACGTAGATCGTCATAGTCTTTAAAGGAGATGCCGGAGATAAAAGGGTTTGGGTCATAACTTGGATTACTGACAAATGCCAATACGTCGCCATTTTTGGGATCTATCGCCACGATAGCGCCGCGCCGACCATCAAGCTGCTGCTGCGCTACAACCTGCAATCCATAATCTAAGCTTAGGGTAATGTCATTGCCGGCGATTGGTGCTTTGGTATCGAGTTGACGCAGGATATTACCGTGCGCATCGGTTTCTACCGACTGATAGCCCGGTTGCCCAAGTAAAATATTTTCATAAAAATCTTCGATGCCAATCTTACCGATAAGGTCAGTACCGGCATATCGATCTTTATTTATCTGCTTAGATTCTTTGTCATTAATGCGTCCAACATAGCCAATAACATGAGCGAAAAGCTCATCATAAGGGTAGGAGCGTGTGAGCTTACTTTGAATAGTGACACCGCGGAAAAAGGGCTTACGTTCACTAAACTGCGCCAACTGCGCCTCGGTTAAATCAATCTTGATGGTCACCGGATCGTTTTTATTTTTACTCAGACGCGCTAAAATATCGGTGATATTTTCATCCGTCAAATCAAAGATAGGTGCCAGTAATTGTAAGGTGCGTTCTGGGTCTCCCACTTCGTCAGGACTTAACATGGCAGTAAATACAGGCTGATTGTCAGCAAGGATAATGCCATTGCGATCATAAATATAACCACGGCTTGGCGGGGCAGAAATCAATTTGATACGATTGTTGTCCGATTGGGTCGTATATTTATCGTGCGCAAAAATCTGCAGAAACCCATAACGTGCTATTAACCCTAGCAAACCCACAAATATTATTAATCCAAGGATAAGAATTCGACTGGTAAAAATACTATTGACCTGTTCGGTATCAGGAGTGAGCGGTTTGTTCATATAAAGTCAGTACCCAAACGGTCAGTGAGACAATAAATCAAGAAAGTATCAAAGGATGTCGTAATAGAATTGCAGTCGACCATGCCAAATATTATGCCGGCAAAGCAAGGTGAGCATAAGAAATAAGCCAAATTATTTCAAGGACATAGTACGCTATGAGGAAGATTTTATGTTAGTAATTTTGCCATCATATACATACAAATACTTATTAAAATCTAACGGCAAATTATAACAGATCAAAAGCAATGACGCAGTAGGCAGTCATTTATTTTATCGCTGTTATGAAAGATGGCATTATGATGAGTCTTATTATGGTTAGTGACATATTTAATAACGTAGATAATAACTTAATAACGTAGATAATAACCACGTAAAGGATAAAAATACGGTCGTAAAATCAACTGCTGGCAATAACTTTGGTAGATTATTTTAAGGGTTTCGTACATCAAAGTAGCGCGTAAAACGTGTCATCTCTAGTCACAACTTGCCTAGGGTCTAACTGTGCTAATGGATGTCAAGTATGCTAAAATCAGGCGATTTCTTTTGTAGTATAGTCGGTGAAAAGTAATATCGATACAACACGTATTACTGGTGCAAATTTTTCTTGCTTGCTGTGCCTACGCAGACAGAGGCTGCAAAAAATTTACACCAGCCATACTGTAGCGACTTTAAAGTATTTCAACTATAGTTATTGGGGAGAGGGCTTCTTATTGCTAAGCGTTCTTAATGCGCTAAGGGTATTTGGTCAACATCGATTATCACGGCAAGGATACATAAAGTCATGGATGTAACTTCATTGTGGCAAACAATCGCTGAGCACCCTGAATTTTTTGCCATGCTGACCATTCCGCCGGTGACAGCATTTGTGACTTGGATTCATGTGTTGATGGCGCTCAAGATGCTGTTTTATCCAATTAAGTTTCGCGGTATTCGCATCGCTAACTTCCCGTTTTTTGGGCTACCAGGTCTTGGCTGGCAAGGTATTGTTCCAAGAAAAGCGGGTAAGATATCTGGCGTGATTGTTGATCAGACGCTATCGAAGTTGGGCTCACTTGATGAATTTTTTCAGGCGATGGAACCAGACCAGATGGCGATATTCATCACTGAGGCGGTCGATAAAAACCTTGAAAGCTTGATTGATGAGATTATGCTCGATCACTCGCCGGCACTGTGGGGCAATCTTCCTTATGCGCTTAAGCGCCGTGTCTATACCCAAGCGCACCAAGAGCTGCCAAGCATTATGCAATCCTTGGTGACTGACTTGACTTATCATGTCGAAGATTTGGTCGATATGCGCAAGATGATTGTCAACAAGATGGAAAGTGATCGTCGTTTGATGGTCAATATGTTCTTAAAAGTTGGACAAAAAGAAATCAATTTTATTTGGCATATTAGTGCCTTGATTGGGCTAATTTTTGGCATTATCCAAATGTTTATATTTTTGGTAGTGCCGCAACATTGGACAGTACCTTTCTTTGCTGCTATTTGGGGTTTTCTTACTAACTGGATTGCGATTTGGATGGTATTTAATCCTGTAGAGCCACATTTTATCCGTTACGTGAAGTTTTTTGCCTTACAGAGTCGTTTCCCTTTTATCAAACCGCAATTACCGCACATCGCTCGATATCGTTTCCAAGGTGGCTTTATGAAGCGCCAAGAAGAGGTGTCTGAGGTTTTTGCTGAAATTGTGGTCAAGGATTTAGTGACGCTTGAGAACATCATGAATGAGATGATGTATGGTGACCACGCCATCGAAACGCGTGAGTTGATGAAGTCGCATCTGTACAAGGTATTGGAGTCGCCAGTGATTAATACGACTTTACGATTAGGACTGGGTCGCCGCGAATTTGGGCAATTAAAAAATACTATCATTGATAAATCTATCGTTGCAACGATGGTGCCACTACGTGATCCTGAGCTTAATGAAAGCCGTGCCAGTAAGATATTTGGGCTATTTCGTGACCGCATTCGCGCGCTCTCACCCGATGAATTCCAAAACTTATTACGTCCTGCCTTCCGTGAAGATGAAATGACGCTAATTGTGCTGGGCGGCTTAACAGGATTTTTGGCAGGTTGGTTGCATCTGGTCTTGGTGTTTTCCCCTGCCATGCAGTGATAAGTTGTTTTTCATGCTCTTTATACACATCGCATACATAATGGATACAGAAACGTGACAAGTTGACGCTAATGTACCATGCTGTAAGCGCCCTAAGCTGCAATGGCCGATAGGGCTATTTAGATAATAATAGCAGCAAAAAATACCAGCAGTAACGAGTACTGGATACTTTCGACTATCCTGAAACACCAATCCCTAAAATAAACAATGACCGTTAAGGTAAACAAGGTTAGACCGTATGTTAATCACAGAATTGGGTTATTTTGCCGTGCTAGCCGCCTTTATGTTGGCGATTTTGCAGGTAGTATTACCAACAATAGGCGTTATGCGTGACCATGTTGCTTGGCAGCGTTTGGCACCGAGCTTGGCGTGGGCGCAGTTTGCAGCCATGATTACCTCGTTTGGCGCACTAATGGCAGGCTTTTATTTTAATGACTTTAGCCTTGTCTATGTGTCGCAGCACTCGAATACTTTGCTGCCTTGGTATTATAAGCTATCAGCGACGTGGGGCGGGCATGAAGGCTCGCTCCTGCTATGGATGACTATCATGGCAACGTGGTGTGCCTTGGTCTCATACTTTAGTCGTGGTTTACCATTGTCGATGCGCGCGCGCGTATTGGTGATATTAGCCGGTGTACAGATGATGATGCTGGCAATGCTCATCTTTACCTCGTCACCGTTTGACCGCACTTTACCAAACCTGCCAGTGGATGGTGCTGACCTAAATCCTGTCTTACAAGACTTTGGTCTAATTATCCATCCACCGATGCTGTATATGGGCTATGTTGGTATGGTGGTGCCGTTTGCATTTTGTATGGCAGCATTGTGGGAAGGTCGCTTGGATGCGGTATGGACACGCTGGTCACGTCCATGGGCATTGGCTGCTTGGGGGTTTTTAACCATCGGTATTGCACTAGGTTCGTGGTGGGCATATTACGAGCTTGGTTGGGGTGGGTGGTGGTTTTGGGATCCAGTAGAAAACGCTTCATTGCTGCCTTGGCTGGCAGGTTTGGCATTGCTACATTCGCTTGCAGTCACTGAAAAGCGTGGTGTCTTTAAAGCGTGGACGATTATGCTGGCAATTTTTGCCTTTGCATTAAGCTTACTCGGGACATTTTTGGTACGCTCTGGGGTAATTACCTCTGTGCATTCATTTGCCGCAGATCCCACGCGTGGTTTAGTGGTTTTAGCGATTCTTGGGATTATTATTGGTGGTGGTTTATTGATGTTTGCTGTACGTGGCTGGCGTCTTACGATCGAGAGTCAGTATCAGCTGATTTCACGTGAGTCGTTTTTAGTCATTAACAACGTCATTATTTTGATTGCGACCTTAGTGGTATTACTTGGTACGCTATATCCCATCATTGCCGATGCCTTTAATTTAGGTCAGGTATCCGTAGGTCCTCCGTATTTTAATGCGCTGTTTGTACCGTTGACTTGGCTATTGATGGTAGCAATGGGCATGGGCTCTAATATCCGCTGGAAACAAGACAGCCGTCCGTTATTGGGCGTTGGCATGGTCATTGCGGCAAGTAGCCTTGTTTTAGCCGCAGTTATTGCCTATTTTGTTAGCCCATCTGCCATGCTCAATATTGGCGTGACGCTAGCGGTGAGTTTTTGGGTATTGTTATGGATGGTAGTTGATTTTAAAGACAAGACCAAAAATGCCCCAAGCTTCTTTAAAGGCTTAGCTAAGCTGCGTTTAAGCTACTGGGGTCAGCAGACAGCTCACATTGGCGTTATTATAGCGGTCATTGGTATTGCCTTTACCAGTACCTTAAGTATTGAGCGCGATGTGGCATTGGGTGAAACGGATACTGTTCATGTGCAAGGGTACGACTTTGAAATAAAAGACTTCCATGAAGTCAGAGGCAGTAACTTTGATGGTATGCAAGCAGAAGTTGAAGTGACCAAAGACGGTCGCCCAGTCGTTACTTTATATCCAGAAAAACGTACCTATGTTATCAGTGGTATGCCACTGACTGAGGCAGCGATTGATGCCAGCCTTATGCGTGATGTGTACGTAGCACTCGGTGAGCCTATCGCTGAAGACGGCAACCAATGGGCGATACGTATTTACGTGAAGCCATTGATTCGCTGGATATGGCTTGGCGCTATTATTATGGCATTGGGTGGTCTGCTGAGTATGCTTGATAGGCGCTATCGTCTCAAAACAACTAAGACGCCCGCTCAAATCGCAGCGAGTAAGTCAGGTTTTGCGACCGTTGCTGACTTAGATATTAACAATGCGACAGATGCCACGGCACCAATGGGGGAGAAGTAAGATGACTCAGTCAAATAAGTCTCCTCAAAAAAGTCCTGAGAAAAAAGGCAAGCAAACGATGAAGAAAAGCCAAATCAGAATATGGTTTTTGATTCCGCTGATCATCTTTGCTGCTTTTATAGTCATGCTATATTTTCGTTTAGGTCAGCCTACCGATATCGTCACCAATACGGCTCTTGAGCGCCCAGTGCCCGCTTTTGAGCTGCCGTTATTGTCAGATACCAGTCGTATCATGACCAATGACAACCTGCCAGATCAGCCGTTTTTGATGAATATTTGGGGCTCTTGGTGCCCAACTTGTATCATTGAGCATCCTTTTTTAATGCAGTTAGAGGAACGCGGTGTCAATCTGGTGGGCGTCAATTATAAAGATGATATTGGTGACGCGCTCGGTTATTTAAATCGAGGCGGTGACCCTTTTTCGATGTCTATCCAAGATTTATCCGGTCAATTTGCCTTAGATTTGGGTTTGACCGGTGCGCCAGAAACCTTTGTGGTTGATGGTGAAGGCGTTATTCGTCAGCACATTGTCGGTGAGATTAATGAAAGCAATTGGCAAAGCCGTATCAGGCCTTGTTTGATGGTACTCAATGAGGCGGATAAGAGCAATGTCAGCCCTGATCCTGACCAAGTTAAGGAAGCGTGCAAATGATGATAATGCCATTCAAATCCATCACGAAAAATTTGGCAAGTTTAATTATCGCTTGCTTGTTTGGTGTGCTTAGCATCCATGCCTATGCCGCCATTGACGTCTACGACTTTGACTCAGTACAGCAAGAGGCTCAGTATCGCGGTCTCATCGAAGAGCTGCGCTGCCCAAAATGTCAAAACCAAAATTTGGCAGGTTCTGATGCGCCTATTGCCCAAGATTTAAAGCAAAAAACCTATGACATGATTAAAGAAGGTCGTAGTGATGGTGAGATTCGTGCCTATATGCAGGAGCGTTATGGCGACTTTATCACTTATAAGCCGCCAGTACGTCCTTCCACTTGGATATTATGGTTCTTCCCGCCACTATTATTAATTACATTGATCGTTGGCTGGTTTTGGCAAAGTAAGCGCAGTCAGCGTATTGCCCGTGGTCAAAGCGGCACCATAGTAGACAGCGTGGCAGCATTATCAGCAGCAGAAAAATCGGAACTTGAGCGTCTGTTATCACGAGCCAATCGCAATGATAGCGTCAAAAACAGCGATCAAGACATCACAAGCATAGAGGATAAAAAATGACCCTATTTTCTACTTTTGGCTTATTTATTGCCCTAAGCTTACTGGTTGCACTCGTACTGGCAGTTATCGTTATCATGCCTTGGCTACGAGCGTCACGTTTACGAGAAAATCCCGTTGACAATCAGCTGCTAGATATCAATATTAGTGTATTTCGTGAACGTTTGACAGAATTACAATCGGACAAAGACAATGGCACTATTGATGATGCCCATTATCAAAATCAGAAAATTGAGCTTGAGCGCCAGCTATTGGATGCTCAGCGTGAAGTCACTCCAATGGTTGCGCCTGGTATCAAGAGTCGTTTGATTATCATAGTATGGGTGCCTGTGCTGGCAGCATTGGCTTACTTTTTGGTGGGTGACCGTACACCGGTGTTCGATTTGTGGGCGGCGGAGGATAAAGTTGCTCAAGTGGCAGATGACTTATTGACCGGCAAGATTGATCAGCCGCCAGCTTGGGCAATTGAAGATGGTACTCAGTTGATCAGTGCGATGCAGACCAACGTCTATCGTCATGCTGATGATCCTGATCGCTGGATGCGTTTATCAGAGCTGTTCTTATCTTTGGAAGCCACCGACTCAGCCATTGAAGCCTTGTCTCGTGCTTATCGTCTGTCACCAGACAACGAAGAGATCGCCACCACCTATGCGCAGATTAGTTTTTTTGCCAATAAAGGTCAGTTGGATGCCAATAGCCGCCGTGTTCTGCAAGATGTCCTTGCCAAAAATCCGCAGCACGAAGGTGCGCAGATGCTGATGGCAATGGGTGAGGCGCGTGGTAATAATTTTGAGCAAGCACAAGGTTGGATTAAGCGTTTACGTAAGAATATTGCTGCCAAACCAGGTGATCATACTCAAGCACTGAGCAGTCTTGATGAGCTAAGCGCCAATGTCAAGGCGCAAAAGCAGCAAGCATCTGAAGGCATTGAGGTGACTGTATCTATTGATGATAAGTTGTTGCCACTAGTGAAAGCTGAAGATGTGTTGTTTGTCGCGATACGTGACGTTAAAGGTGGTCCGCCATTTGCCGCCAAGCGTTTACCGATTAGCATTATTAAGCAAGGCAAAGCAACTATTAGCCTGAGTGATTTAGATGCTATGATGCCAGAGCGTACACTAAAATCTGCTCGTGATGAAAAAGTTCAGTTGGCAGTGATTGCTCGCATCAGTCATAGCGGCACTGCCATTGCAGAGTCGGGCGATTTATCAGGTAATCCGGTGGTGATAAGCGTCGAGCAAAATCAGGTCAATGTTGATATTAACCAACAAGTTCCTTAATGCGCTAATTCCAAAATAACATCCTACATTCAGTGTGCGCCATCGTCTCATCTATGGCGCGCAACCGTGTCCCATGAACAGATAAGTCATGGTATCTTGCCGCATTAAGACTAAAAATACTTGAGCTTTTGAAAGCCACAAGGTAAGGTAAGCTCTGCAAACCACCAATCCCTAAGTTTTACTAGTCCCAAAATCCTATTTATTAAGGAGAATCGTGTAATGATGCGTATTATTTTGCTAGGTCCACCAGGCGCCGGTAAAGGTACCCAGGCTCAGTTTATTTCTAAAGAATATGATATGCCGCAGATTTCAACTGGTGATATGCTGCGTGCAGCAATCAAAGAAGGCAGTGAGCTTGGCAAACAAGCCAAAGACGTGATGAACGCTGGTGGTTTGGTTTCTGATGATCTTATCATTAACCTAGTGCAAGAACGCATCGCTAAGCCTGATTGTGTCAATGGCTGTATTTTAGATGGTTTTCCGCGTACTATTCCACAAGCGCAAGCGCTTGCAGATGCCAATGTTACGATTGACCATGTGATCGAAATCAGCGTACCTGATGATGAAATCGTCAAGCGTTTATCAGGTCGTCGCCAACATGCCGGCTCAGGTCGTGTGTATCACATTGATCACAATCCACCCCAGCAAGAAGGCATTGATGATGTCACGGGCGAAGCGCTTATCCAGCGTGAAGACGATAAAGAGTCAACCATTCGCGACCGTTTAGCCATTTATCATGAGCAGACTTCTACCTTAGTTGGCTTTTATCAAGACAAGGCTAAAGAAGGCGGCGATGCCCCTAAGTATGACAAATTCGATGGCACGCAAGGTATTGATGATGTAAAACAACAAATATTCTCTGCCCTAAAAAGCTAATATTTGTGCTGAAGCTGTTGATTTAGCTGATTAATCGATTATTGTTATTGAGGACCCTGCCGCTATTAATAGCCATTCGCAGGGTTTTTTTAATATAGTCGGTGAAAAGTAATATCGATACAACACGTACTACTGGTGCAAATTTTTCTTGCTTGCTGTGCCTACGCAGACAGAGGCTGCAAAAAATTTACACCAGTAGTACTGTAGCGACTTTAAAGTATTTCAACTATATTTCTAAGTAAACACTAAAGATAATCTACAAAAAAGCCGCTTACTCATGATGAGTAAACGGCTTTTTTATCAAAACAGACCACCTTTAACAGTAGCACATTTTTAATCTAACCCTTACGCGTTACCTTCAGCATCAACTTGCTGTTGGCTTTGGGCATAAGCTTGATCAAAGTTCACTGGCGCAAGCAATAACTGCGGGAAGCTACCACGCGTTACGATGTCGCTAATGACTTCACGAGCATACGGGAACAAAACGTTCGGGCAGTAAGCACCTAAGATTTGACCGATTTGGTCTTCTGGGATGTCTTTTAATAAGAAGATACCTGCTTGATGAACTTCCGCAATGAATGCGGCTTCTTCTGCATTTTTCGCAGTGACGCTAACAGTCAGTACGACCTGATAGTGATCATCATCCAGTTTTTCGGCATTGCTAGATAGGTTGATATCAAGCTCAGGGTTCCACTCTTTGGTAAATACGCCAGCGCCTGGGACTTCAAGTGACATATCTTTGACATAAATACGCTCTAATGCCAATTGTGGTTGTGCTTGTTCTTCAGCCATGATAATTCCTCTAAAAGTTAATCAAATGATTGGACAAACTGTTATTTTAATAAAATAGCATTGTAATATAAATCAAGACAAAAGCTCGATATTTTTTAGCAAAGCCCTTTATAGCGGTCCTTATTCTTACTTATATAAATTACTCACCTAGATTAGTAAGATAGATAAAGACAGCTGGAACAGCAAGATAGCAAATTAACCCGCTAATAGCTCGTCAAGTTTGCCTTGTTGGTTCATTTGATTCAGCTCATCAAAACCACCGACAAAGGTCTCACCAACGAAAATTTGTGGCACGGTGCGATAGTTATTGGTTTTTTGCATCAAAGCACGACGATCATCGCTACTCATGTCGTGCATACCAATCTCTTCATAATCAACACCTTTTGATTTAAGCAATTGCTTGGCGTTTGAGCAGTATGGGCAGATAGGGGTGGTGTAAACTTTAACAGATACAGTCATGAAAATTCCTTGTTTATAAATTTATAAGGTAAGAGTTTTATGATAAACATTCATTGAATAAAAATTATTATAATCTACTATCGATAAGTCATAGGCAAATATATTGTTTGATGCTCACTATAAAGTGGGGATAGGCAATATAAATTCAAGCCAAATAAATGCAAAAGCGTTGTCAGTATAATAAATGCCACATAAAAAAAGACACCCTATGAAGAGGTGTCTTTTTTATTCACTATTGATAGATAGTAAGTTAATGCTCTAGCAAACTATTTATGCAAGCTTGGTTTTGCTTTCATTTTACTTTTTGGCTTAGCATCTTTTATCCCAACGAGCGGCATTCCAGCGCCTTGCCAACCACCAATACCACCTTCTAAACGATAAACGTTTTCTTTACCAATCATTTGAATCGCCGCACCTGCTTGTACACCCATGTCGCAGATGATAATCACTGGTTGCTCAATCGCACGAATTTCCTCAATGCGGTCTTTGAGCTCAGTAAACGGGATGTTGCGACTGCCTTGGATGTAACCGGTGACAAACTTCTTTTTGGCGCGGATATCGATAAGCTGCGCATTTTGCGAATTCACCATCATACCAAGGGTATTGGGTGAAATCTTTTTACCGCTACGTTTGTTTTCAATAGCAAAAAATAGCACGGCTAGTACGGCTAATATACCAAATAAAAACGGGTGGTTTCCCACAAATTCCAGCGCACGATCCAAACCATACCTCCAAAAAAAATAAGTGTTCTATTACGCTGAGAAGACAGCCTAATGGATTGAACAAGGCACTATTATACCGATTAGCCCAACCATAGTAAACGTGTGATGGCCAACATCGTGATTAACGCTTGATAAGGCTCAGTAGGGCTTAATAAGGTTTAGTATCTGCCTCTTCTCTTAACGTCACAAGGTTTTCGACGCGGCGTTGCAATACCTCGCCATCAGCAACCGCCGCCCACAACGCGCAGCCTTTACTATTGTGAGTGTGGCGGCAGTCGCGGAACTGACAGTCGCCCGCTAATGCTACCAACTCGACAAAGCCTGAGATAATGTCATCAGGCGTCAAGTGCCAAATACCATACTCGCGAATACCGGGGGTATCGACAATGCCACCTTGGGTCAAATCATCGGGATTAAAGGGCAATAAGCGACTGGTCGTGGTGGTATGTTGACCGAGTTTTGAGTTATCAGAGATGATATTCACGCTTTGTGCTGATTCAGGTAACAAGGCATTGATTAAGCTGCTTTTACCGACACCAGATTGACCGGCAAAAATAACCAGTTTTTTATCTATGTAACGTTTTAGCTCATCAAGTCCTTCTTGCTCATCGCTATCAGTGACGTTTTCAGGACAATCGACTGAGGTCAATACGCTCTCATAACCGAGCGAAGCATATTGCGCCAATAATTCATTGGTATCGACGCCGTTTTCTTGCGCCAATAAATCGGCTTTGTTGAGCACTAATAAAGGCTTTACTCCAGCATGATGGCATACGACTAAATAGCGATCAATAAGTGTCGGGGCGGCAGCAGGTAAGGGCGCAAACACGATAGCAAGAATATCAACATTGGCGGCGACAGGCTTGAGCTTATGATAACGGTCGGGGCGAGAGACAAGTGAGGTGCGAGGCTTGACCGATTCGATACGCCCAAAGCCTGTGTTTGAATCAGCGCTCCAGCGTACTTGATCGCCTGCCGCTAGCATCGGTAAGTTCGTACGTACGTGGCAGCGCCAAATATCACCCAATGCCATCGTTTGCCAAAATGGCTCAGGATCATCAGGCGCAATATCAGGCTGCATCGGTATCACTGCTGGCAAGCTGGTCACTTGTACCTCCAACTGCTTGCCATAATGCGCCATGACCACGCCATCCATCAAACTGTCATCAATACTGTCTTGACTAAACAGCTGCTGCTTGTCGATGCGACGAATCTGCTGTTTAGTCAGTTTGCGTTGCCGGATTAATGCCATGGGTTTGTGACCTATTATAAAAAATATTGCTCAGTGTAGCGTGAAAGTTTGCTAACATACAGCCTAAAGCGCCTGCACTGAGCAGAGATTTTGTAATGTTTTGGTGTTTATAAATCAATAGGTGCCAGTGATTGTTGTCTAAGTACAAACATTTATAGGCGATTTATTTTACTAACAGTGCTGTTAAATTGTCTCAAACTTTATTGACCATAGGATATTTTATGACCACCGGCGACCATCCCAATAAAATTAAAATCAAAAACCAAGGCAAAAAAGGGTTGGTATGGATTGACCTAGAAATGACCGGACTTGATACCTTAAACGATGAGATTATCGAGATAGCCACCGTTGTCACCGATGAAGATTTGAACGTCCTTGCCGAAGGACCTGTCTTTGCGATTAAAGTCTCTGATCGTAAACTAAATGGTATGGATGACTGGAATACCAAGCAGCATGGGCAGTCGGGACTGGTTGACCGTGTGCGTCGTAGTACAGTGACTTTAGCAGAGGCAGAAGCTGAAACCCTTAAGTTTTTGAATAAATGGGTCGATAGTGGCAAGTCGCCGATGTGCGGTAACTCGATTTGCCAAGACCGCCGCTTTATGGCGCGTCAAATGCCAGAATTAGAGAAGTTCTTTCATTATCGTAATCTTGATGTGTCGTCCATCAAAGAGCTGTGTTTCCGCTGGCGTCCTGATGTCCTCAAGAATTTTGAGAAAGGTGGCAGTCATTTAGCGTTAGATGATATTCGTGATTCAATTCGCGAGCTCAAACACTATCGTCAGCATTTCTTTAAACTGATACCTTAAAACTGACACCTTAGAAAAAAGGGTATCAAAAAAGTCTTCAGATGAATCAAGCGCTAAGATTGGGCTAATTTGTTTGAAGGCTTTTTTGTATCAAAAACCAAATTTTAACAACCTTGATCAAAAAATGGTCACCGTTTGGTCACTGAGCACCTGCTCACCGATTTCTAAAAGGTAGACGGTCTGCGCATAAACTCGTTACTGATGCAGTAAAAAAGAATAATCTACTCAGATTTCACATATGAATGAAAAAAAGTAAACACGTATAAATCAATAACTTATATAAGTCTACAGACACAAAAAAACCTCAAACAATCTAATGTTTGAGGCGAAACTTGCTTAAACTCGAGAGTCTAAATTCGTTTTAAATATGGCGCAGCGGACGGGACTCGAACCCGCGACCCCCGGCGTGACAGGCCGGTATTCTAACCAACTGAACTACCGCTGCTTAGGTCATCTTTAGCGTTTCACCTTTATCAAGAGGTCCACGTCGCTAAAATAGTGGTGGGTGATGACGGATTCGAACCGCCGACATTCTGCGTGTAAGGCAGACGCTCTACCAACTGAGCTAATCACCCTTTGAACAATTGCTAGGCAATTTATTCTACATTAACCGAGCCCTAAGTTTGTCACTAAGCTCTGCTGCTGTGGGTGTGTATTATATAGATTTACACATGGCTGTCAAACACTATTTCATATTTTTTATAAAATGATTGCGAAAAGGGCTTTTGAGAGTATAGCTAGATGATGTAATAGCCTATATAGCAACTACATAGTTACCTATTGCGTGGCAGATAAAAGCCTCTATACTTGATTGGTTATATTTGATTATAGTGTGCCATTAAAGGTTGGAGGCGAAAACAATAGAAGCTTTATCTACTACTGAGCAGCAAGTGGCAGCATGGTCATGGACAGACTTTGCTGGGCTTGGTCTGATATTTCATATTATTCTTATGATTGTGATGACTTTGCGTATTGTCTCGGTACAGCGCAACATTGGGGTGGCAATCGCATGGATAGCGGTGTTGTTCACCTTGCCAATATTTGGCTTGATTGCTTATGTGCTCGTCGGTGAGCCGATGATTGGTCGACGCTATCGTCAGCGTATGGATCAAGCGCGGCTATTGATGAATGAGATGGCGCAGCGCGAGCACTTGATATTTGATAAAGGGCAAGAGGTACTGCCAACTCATTATCGCGGAGTCAGTCACATTGGTACGCGTTGGACAGGGTTTGGGGTGTTTTCAGACCATGACATGCAGCTGTTGACGCATGTCAATATTATTTTTAAGCGTATGATTGATGACATCGATGCCGCTCAGCGCAGTATTTTGATGGAGTTTTATATTATTTATCCTAAGGGGCAAGTGCTTGATGTGATAGATGCGTTGATGGCAGCGGCTCAGCGCGGAGTTGAATGTCATATTCTGATTGATAGTGTGGGTAGTTTTAGCTTTTTTAATAGTAAAGCGCATCGAAAATTAGAAAAAGCGGGCGTTTTTGTCCATCAGTCATTGCCAGTAGGGCTGTTTAAAACCTTGTTTAAACGCTCAGATTTGCGCAATCATCGCAAAATCGTGGTCATTGATGAGTATATCGGCTATATCGGTAGCTTTAACTTGGTTGATCCTAAGTTTTTTAAGCAAGATAAGGCGGTCGGTGAATGGATTGATGTGGCGATACGCAGTGTCAGTGATACTGACATCAGTATTGCTACCGCGATGGCAAAAGTATTAGTAACCGATATTGGGGCGGAAAATAGCGACAATCTAGACGCGCTGCATCAACGAGTCAATAGCTATACGCGTAAGCTGTATCTGCGCAATCCGACGATTAATGATCTCAATAGTCGCATCAAAGTATTGGATGACGCGATAGAGAATGTAGAAATGCCTTGTATTGGCGCGATGTCGACAGTGATTCCGCAGCTGCCGGTGGTAAAAGGCGTAGTCGCACAGCTTATTCCTTCAGCGCCACAAGTAACCGCTCATGTCATCTATAACACCTTAGTAACAGTGTTGCATCGTGCTAATCACCGTATTTGTATCACAACGCCATATTTTGTACCGGACGAAGCTTTATCAGGTGCGCTGGTAACGGCGGCTAAGCGCGGCGTCGAAGTCACGCTGATTATCCCTGAAAAGGTTGATTCTTTTTTGGTTCAGCACGCCTCGCAAGCCTATTATCAAGAGTTGTTAGAGGTGGGAGTGACCATTGCCTTGTTTAAGGGTGGTCTACTGCATGCGAAGACGGTTGTTATTGACGACGATTATTGCCTATTTGGTACCGTAAATATCGATATGCGCAGTTTTTATCTGAATATGGAAGTCAGTTTGGCGATTTATACGCCTGAAATGGTTGCACAAGTTGCCGCTTGCCAAGAGTCGTATTTACAAAGCTGTCATTTTTTGGGCTTGGATGAGTGGCAACAGCGTCATAAGGCTGAGCGCTTGTTTGATAATGTGATACGATTATTTAGTCCATTATTGTAGCGTTGCCTATTTTAGGTTAAGGTAAGTGACATATTTTGTATGATGATTTTTCGTTTATTGCTTCTATGATTAATTTACTTTTTTAAAGGATACGCGCTCCTTATGTCTGCACCGCCCTTAACGCCCCTTGATTATATTGCAGCAGGCTATTGGCAAGATTTCTTGGTAAGGCGTGCTGTCGCAGGCGGTATCGCTTACGAAGTAGATTTGCATCACTGTAGTTTGGATGAATCGCTGGCAAGCTTGCAGCGTATAGACACCCTGCTGTCTCAGATACGCCGTGATATGGTTAAAGCAGGCATTTGGGATGAAGCAACGTTATTAAAAGACGAGCGCTATCGTAATTTTATGGTGTTTTTGGCTTTTTATGCTGGCAGAGTGTTGGCGCGGCAATGGCGGCAATCGCCGCGATGGTTTGGTCGGTTTGAGCTAGATGCGCGCTATCCTGAATTGGCACTGACAACTGATGATTTTTATCAGCATATGGCGATGCTTTATGGCACTGATACTGATATTTATACCAAAAATAGCAGTAATAGAGATAATACTCCCCTTTTCTTTGCTTTAGAACCGATAGGGATGCGTCTATTTGGTCATATCGACCGAGCGTTTAAATCGGCGCAAGGTTCCCAAGTCGATAGTGGCTTATATCAAGCCGTTAGTGCCAGATTGCCAAAAGCTATAGCAGGTCAGGTAGTAGTAACAGATAAATCAGTCACTGAAGTAGCAGCTATAGAAATAGTAAAGACCACGCCTGTAGCAAAGACAGTAGCAGAAAAACCGCCAACGCCAGAGATGTTTAGCCAACTGTTGATAGAACTAAATGAGATAGAAGTAACACAGGCCACTAGCAAGACTGAATATGAGCAGGAATGCAAAGTTTTAGACCAGTTTGAGCGTCATATTGCAAAGCAACAAAAGCCACGTGAGCAAGTTATGTTTTCAGAGGCGCATCGACAAGCAAAACAGCAAGCACTGCTAGGATTAAAAAAAGCGGCAGATGCAGGCAATAGCGCTGCGATGCTGCGCTTGGCAATGTATGAGCTGCTTGGCGAAGGTTTGATAGCAAATGAAGGCGCAGATAAGGTCGTTGGCATAGAAGCGGGGGTTGAATGGGTCCAACAAGCGGCGAGTAAAAATGACAGTCGTGCCCAGCGCTTACTGAGTAAAATGTATTATCAAGGCGTAGGGGTGACGCAAGACCTTAAGATTGGCAAATATTGGCTCGAACAAGCGGCAGAAAACGGGCACATAGAAGCGGCAAGCTTGGTCGGTCAGTGGCAACAAGCGCAAGCGTTAATCACCACACAAAAGCAAGAGCAGCATAGTCTTAAGCGCTATCAGCTACTGTTTGCAGTGATTATTGTTATAGCCTTACTCATTATTATTCTGGTCTAAAAAACGATGACCAATATTCCTGAATTTAAAAGCGTATTGTTTGGCAATAAATTCAGGTAGAATTGGTGCGTTTTTTATGCGCAACTCCTATTATCTGCTCCATTAATCATCCGGGCTTTTGCATGCCATCTTCTGACACCTCAAAAAATCTTTCCGATAACGCTTTGCCTATGCAAAGCCGAGCGGTACATAAGCCACCTGTTTATTATCAATTAAGTATTGGTTTACTAAAGCCGCTATATCGACTACAGGTATGGCGTCGCTCGCATGCGCGTGATAATTATCAGCAAGAAGTTGAGCAGCGTTTTGGTAAGCGTTATCCTGCGCCTCCTATAGCGACACAAACGCCTATGCCAGCTGCGAATTTAAATAGCAGCAGCATCAATATTAGTAAGCAAAATAAAACCATCTGGTGCCACGCGGTCTCTTTAGGTGAGACCAATACCGTTGCGCCATTATTGGACGTGCTATTGGCTTGTGGTTACCGGATATGGCTGACCAATACCACTCAGACGGGTTTTGCACGCGGTGCCAGCCGATTTGCAGAAGACATTGCGCAGGGGCGATTAAGTCACAGCTATGTGCCGGTTGATAGTCCAGCGGTGATTGAAAGGTTTTTAAATCATGTGCAACCTATCGCTGCTTTGTTTGTAGAAACGGAGCTATGGGCAAACATCTTAACCAAACTGTCTGAGCATCATATCCCGAGTATCTTGGTCAATGGGCGACTGTCAACATCCTCTTTTAAAAGCTATCAAAAGATTGGGGCGGTAAGCGCAAGCATGGTGAAAAACCTGAGCTTAATCATTGCGCAGGATAATGACTCCGCCAAACGCTTTCGGCAATTGGGTGCGCATAGCGCCCAGATCCGTGTAGCAGGCTCGCTAAAGTGGGTTATTAATACGCCTAAGCTTAATGATAATGTCGCTGACATAGACGGTGATATAACCCATAAGCTTACGGATATAGAAGCACGTACGAGTGATATTGCTGCAGATTTAGGTATTATTAATCGCCCAATTTGGGTGGCAGCAAGTACTCATAGTGGTGAAGAAAATACGGTACTGTCATGGCAACAGCAATTACTGTCAAACTCTGCATTGGCAGAGGTACTGCTTATTATCGTCCCAAGGCATCCAGAACGCTTTGATGAAGTAGCAGCGCTTATCCAAAAATCGGGATTGATCATGGCGCGGCGCAGTGCAGCAGAGGCTATAGATATCAACACTCAAGTCTATCTGGCAGACAGTATGGGCGAACTGATGAATTGGTATACGCTTGCAGATGTGGCATTGGTTGGCGGCTCATTGGTCGAAGTTGGCGGACATAATCCGGTTGAGCCGGCAAGTGTGGCGACACCGGTGTTAATGGGCATTTACACTCAATCTTGCCAAAGCGTCGTGGATAAATTGGCGAGCGTAGGGGCGTTATATCAGCCAAACAATGATTTTTATCGTCCTCTTGATAGTGTTGATCAAGCCATAAAGCACCCAAAATCTGTAGATAATAAAATGCTTCTTTGTCAACAGCTAAAATATTGGCTGAGTCATTTAACGTTGGCCAAGCAGGCAGGACAAGCGGGCGCACAGATGACTGAGCAACAGCAAGCAGTATTGAGTCGTCAGTTATCGATGATCGAAAAGGTTATCGAGCAGCATGCTATGCAAAACGTTAGCCAAGATTTAAACTAAGAACCCCTATGAACTGTATTTTATTACCGGCTGCAAACTTCTCTAAGAACTCTGCCCACATCAATGCAGCGGCGCAAATTGCGCATATTAATCAAGTATTGGGGGCAAAAGTAGGCGATACCCTAAGAATTGGGCAGCTAGAAGGTAATCTTGGCAACGCTATAATTGCTGATATAGCACCTGAACGTATTTTGCTAGATGAGGTGAATTTAACGACAGCACCGCCACCTAAGCTTAATCTCACGCTAGTGTTGGCATTGCCTCGCCCAAAAGTATTACGCCGTCTGATTATGGACATGACTGCGCTTGGTGTCCGCGATATTATTCTGATTAATAGCTATCGTACCCAAAAAAGCTACTGGCAAAGTCCGATGCTTAGTCGCCTTGATGAGTTCGTATTAGAAGGGCTGCAACAAGGCGTTGATACAGTAGCTCCGCGCATCAGTTTGCAAAAACGTTTTAAGCCATTTGTTGAGGATAAGTTGGCACAGTTAATCACCAATCGCGCCATTGTGGCTCACCCTTATGGTGCGCTGTCATTTTCCCAATATATCCAACAACAACTAGAAAGTTCTGAATCATCTCATAGGTCATTACTGCCAAGTATGGTTTTTATCGGTGCAGAAGGTGGCTGGATTGATTACGAAATTGAGCTACTGACCACCCAAGGTTGCCAAACCGTTCATATAGGTGCGCGAATATTGCGCACAGAGTCGGCGGTCAATGCTATTTTGGGGCAATGGTTGTTATAAGATGATTATTATAAGGTAATAACAACGGTAAATCTCATTTGAACAATGCATCAAAACTCTTTTAAAAAACCACTCTAAACATCATTAATTATCCATTATTTAACTGAATAATTGGGCTAAATAAATGTATTGATAATTAATCTCATTTCCATTAGTATATGCTTTCCAGACATTAGGGTCTTATTAATCCTATCAAGCTATGATTTTTAATGTCGTTTTATCTTACCTATCCGTCGCGCTATTATGGGGAAAGCCATGTTATTGAATGTGATCAGTGCAAATTTATCTTCTACCAAGCTTACTTTACCGGTTGCCGTATTTGGCATGATGTTGGCGCTTGCTGGCTGTAGTAATTCATCGACGCCAGAAGAAAGCGTTGAAACTGAAACGCCAGCGCCAAGCACTGAGCAAGAAGTAGCAAAAGACAACGCGGCTAGCGCTGATGGACAGACAGTGACTATCTACTCATCACGTAACGAGCAGCTAATCAAGCCTTTATTAGATCGCTACACTGAACAGACGGGTGTGAAGGTTGAGCTGGTTACAGACAAAGATGGTCCACTGATGGCGCGCTTACAGGCGGAAGGTAAAAACACGCCAGCCGATATTTTGTTGACCGTTGATGCGGGTAACTTATGGCAAGCGACTGAGCAAGGTTTATTACAGCCAGTTGCTTCTAGCGTTTTGGAAGCAAACGTACCGGCTAAATATCGTGATCCAGCAGGTCTTTGGACGGGCTTGTCATTACGCGCTCGTACGATTTTTTATGATCCAAGTAAAGTAAGCGCTGATCAGTTATCAACTTATGCAGATTTGGCGGATCCAAAGTGGAAAGGAAAATTGTGTCTACGCACCTCGAAAAAGGTTTATAACCAGTCATTGGTTGCTAGCATGATGGAACATTTAGGTGCTGAAAAAACAGAAGCGGTCATCCGTGGTTGGGTTGATAACTTAGCAACCGACGTCTTTAGCGATGATACCAATCTACTAAAAGCTATCGCCGCTGGTCAGTGTGAAGTGGGTATTGCTAACAGCTACTACTATGGTCGTATACTGGATGAAAAGCCTGATTTCCCAGTAAAAATATTTTGGGCAAACCAAGGCACGACAGGTACGCATGTTAATATCTCAGGTGCTGGCGTAGTAGCGGGTTCAGACAATGCTGATGGCGCATTGAAACTGATGGAATGGTTGTCTTCTGATAAAGCGCAAGGTCTTTATGCCAGCGCTGATAAAGAATTCCCAGTCAAAGTTGGGATTGATGAGTCGGAGATGCTTAGATCTTGGGGTCAGTTCAAACCAGACGATATAAATGTACAGAAGTTTGGTAAATTACAAACCCAAGCCATTCAAATGATGGACAAAGCAGGCTATAAATAAAAAGCTGCCAGTCATTTAATAGAGTTATGATGCGTATGCTACGGTAACAACTTATGATAACAATGCCAGAAGCGTCTGCAAGTCAGAATGATACTGTCAATGAAAGTAATGAAAGCAATGAGAAAGGCGATACGAGTAACTCTATTCGCCAAGACCATGCTACCCGTAAACGTGTCATCTCGAAATCAGTCTTAGGACTGATTTCGTTGTTTATGCTAGTACCGATTTTAATCGTGTTATTGTCATGGACGCAGCCAGTCGCTGATATTTGGGCGCATATGCGTGAGTACGTATTGCCGCAAGTGCTCAAAAATACGGCTATTTTACTATTGATGGTCACAGTGATTTCTGGCACGATTGGCACGGCATTGGCATGGCTTACGAGTATGTACCGCTTCCCTGGACAGCGGTTTTTTTCGTGGGCGCTGATGTTACCGCTGGCGATGCCAGCTTATGTTTTGGCATTTGTCACAGTCGGTATTGTTGATTTTAGTGGACCATTACAAACCGCATTAAGAGATTTTGGTTTTACGGCTGCCATTCCATCGGTACGTAACGTCTGGGGCGCAGGGCTGATATTGTCATTCGCCTTTTATCCTTATGTTTATTTGCTGGCGCGCCAAGCCTTTTTATCTCAAGGTAGGCGAGCGATAGAAGCTGGGCAGATGCTTGGCTTAAGTCGTGGTCGAGTGTTTTTTCGGTTGGCATTACCGCAAGCATTGCCTTGGGTCATCGGTGGTTTGCTACTGGCAAGTATGGAGACGCTAGCGGACTTTGGTGCGGTATCGGTATTTAATGTCGATACCTTTACTACTGCTATTTATAAAGCCTGGTTTGGGTTTTTTAGCTTGACGACAGCGGCACAGTTGGCAGCGCTATTAATTGGTGTGGTCTTCATCGTTGTCCTATTTGAGCAATATTGGCAGGCAAAACGCGGCAAGATCGTTACGCAAGGTAGTAGCCAACGTTTTGAGGTTAGTAAACCGGCTAAGCTTGCTATGACGCTGCTTTGTACGCTGGTATTCTTAATAGCATTTTTGATACCCTTTGCACAGCTTATCTATTGGACAGCGGCAAATTTCCAGCAAGATTTTGATGCCCGCTATATTGATTTTGTCACCAATAGCCTCATGATTGCTAGTATGACCACCGCGTTTATCGCGGTCTTAGCGATTATGATTGCGTGGATTAAGCGTCAATATCCGGATAAATCGACCAAGCTTATGACTGTCTTAGCCAATTTGGGTTATGTAGTACCAGGTACGGTATTAGCGGTCGGTATCTTTATTCCGATTGCTTGGCTTGATAATCAGCTGATTGCTTTTGGTATAACCTCTACGCAGTTTTTATCTGGTAGTGTGATTGTGATGCTGCTGGCTTTATCGACACGTTTTATGACGGTGAGCTTTCAGCCGGTAGACCGTCAGCTTCAGCGTTTAACGGTCAATCAAGAAGCGGCTGCTAAATTGCTTAGCGATAGTCCTTTTCAGCGCTGGCGGCAAGTGATGTTGCCCGTATTGAGCCCAGGGGTATTGACGGGTTTGTTGATGGGTTTTGTCGAAGTCATGAAAGAGATGCCGATTACGTTGATGACACGGCGCCAAGGCTGGGATACGCTGGCGGTACGGGTGTTTGAGATGACCAGTGAGGGCATGTGGGGACGAGCCGCATTGCCAAGTCTATTGATTGTGCTGGTCGGTCTTATTCCTGTCTGGATATTACTGCGTCAAAGTGACAAGCAAGGTTAACGTATTTTTTGATTAAAACATTGTGCTTAAGTGATCGACAGATTTTAATGGGTGCTTCTCACATTGTTCACACTTTTAACGTTCAATATTTTCAACATTGTGAAGCTGGTTTTTCTTAACTAATATAGTTGAAATACTTTAAAGTCGCGACAGTACTACTGGTGTAAATTTTTTGCAGCCTCTGTCTGCGTAGGCACAGCAAGCAAGAAAAATTTGCACCAGTAGTACGTGTTGTGTTGTATCGATATTACTTTTCACCGACTATAGCTTACTGGTACTGTCTATGTATACTGACTTGATGAACGATTCAATAAATCCAGCAGACTCTGAGTCTGTAGAGCCTCAGAGCAAAGCACGACTAAGTAATGTGAAAAAGCCACCTATTACCATCATAACTAAGGCACAAATGGCGCAAGCTTTAGCGGAGAAGGAGTTACAACACAGCACTGCTAGTTTAGATAGCTCCTTCGTTCAACATCATGAGACCGCCGCCACTCAGCCGTATTTTAGTGTACAAGACTTGGTGGTTGGCTATGACGATACCATAGTGGTCAATGGTTTATCGCTAAACTTGCAGCAAGGTGAAATTGGCTGCTTTTTGGGTTATAGCGGCTGCGGCAAGACCACGGCATTAAGAGCGATTGCGGGATTAGAAGAGAGTCGCGGCGGTAAAATCACTCTAAACACTCAGCGGCTGACAGAGCAAGCAGCACGTGTCTCATTTGCCGTTGCGCCAGCCAAACGTGGGATGGGCATGGTGTTTCAAGACTATGCGCTGTTCGGTCATTTAAGCGTGGCAAAAAATATCGCCTTTGGTCTCAATAAATGGTCTGCTGCCGACAAAAAAGCCCGCGTTGCTGAGATGCTCGCGCTGGTGGCATTGTCTGAACATGCCGATAAGCGCCCAAGCGAGCTATCAGGCGGACAACAACAACGGGTGGCGTTGGCTCGTGCATTAGCGCCAAAGCCTAAGCTGTTGCTGCTCGACGAGCCGTTTTCGAACTTGGATGTGGTGTTGCGTGAATCACTGGCGATGAATGTTCGCGATATTCTTAAGCGCACCAATACCACTGCTATTTTGGTCACTCACGATCAAAATGAAGCGTTTGCGCTTGCTGATAAAGTCGGAGTTATGCATCAGGGTAAGCTGGTACAGTGGGCAACCCCAAGTGAGCTATATCATGAGCCGGTCAGCCCGTTTGTCGCTGAGTTCGTCGGCGAAGGCGCGATGATAGATGGCATCATCAAAGAAGGTCATGTCGAGACGGCACTTGGTGATATTTATCGACGGATGGAAGTCTATGATGCGTCAGGTCAGCCGCAGTATTGTGAGTACGATTATCCAAATGGTACGCCGATTAAAGTATTGGTACGTCCCGATGATATTGTCCATGATGATGAAAGTACGCAGACTGCATTAGTGGTTGGTCGGGTGTTTCGCGGTGCCAACTATCTCTATCGCTTGCAACTGGATGATGGTCAAACCGTGTTGTCCTTAGTCGCCAGTCATCATAATCATGACATCGGCACGCAAATTGGCATCTTACCGATACTAGAGCATGTCGTGGTATTTGATGAAAAAGATATCAATACTACGACTTGGTCAGAATATGATAGATCAGAGAGAATTGAAGAAATAAGATATAGTCGGTGAAAAGTAATATCGATACAACACGTACTACTGGTGTAAATTTTTCTTGCTTGCTGTGCCTACGCAGACAGAGGCTGCAAAAAATTTACACCAGCAATACGGTAGCGACTTTAAAGTATTTCAACTATAGCGATTATCAAGAATGACTCTTGATAATTCTTATTAAAAGCAGTTATCACCGTTAATTGTGCCGAGTTGCCAATATATGTAAGTAGCGACCAAGCCACTTATACGGCTCTAATTGCGAGTAGCGTAGCTCCATGCGTATGACTGCTTCAGGGTCGTTATGACCGCCACGTTTAAGCGGCGAATAATCGTGGAACACGCGAAGACCACTGGCAAGTACCGTGTGATAATGATGAACCTCTAACCAAGCCTCAACCTCTTCCTTTGCAACCGGATGATTGGGCGTTAGGCTCTTTTTATTGTCCGCTTTATATGCAGTGTTATCAAGCAAATTAAAATTGCCCATTATCAAGTTACGATAATCAAAACTTGCTGGATTATAAAAGCACAGCGATAGCGCCCCATTATCGGTTAATTGCTGATCAAAAAAGTCCATCACCTCGATAGGTTCTGCTAACCATTCGATCAGTGCGTGACACATAATCAAATCGAACTTCTCTGTTTTACCAGCCAATTTTTCTTCAAGCTCTTGATACGGGCATACATGCCAAGTGATAGCCAATTTCTCAGGGTTCTCATTGCCTTGTACAACGCTCGCCTGCGCTTTATCTAACATATTGGCTGAAATATCATTGATGACCAAGGTATGCCCTTGAATGGCAAGCTCAATCGCAATTTGCGCCAGTCCTGCGCCCACATCTAAAATACGTAACGGTCGCCCAAGTTTTCCGCTCATCTGCGCACAATAGTCAAAAATATCACGGCGCAATACTGCTAATCGAATGTCTCCCTTTAAACCACCATAGACCTTTTTTTCAAAATGATCGGCAATCGCATCAAAGCTACGATCCGTACGTGCAACTTCTTCTATCGCTTGTGTTGTCAGATTTTCTGTAGAGTCTGCCGCTTCGCTATTGTTAATATCTTGAGGTTTTGTCGGCATAAAAGGCGGTCTATATCGGGAGGGTTATGGTGCTGTATCGTACAATAAAGCATGAAGCTAATCTAGCGTTGCTTTAGCCTTTTTAAGGTATTATTTTCAAATTGAATCCATTATGTTTATCAAGTGCAAAGATAAAATATGTCTTGTTAAAACAAAATAATCAGCATCTCATATGGCTTAAAAGTCAGCAAGTTCAATTGCAAGATTGGTAAAATTACTAAGTCAGGACAACGCTGTCGGTAAAGGGTTTTTAATCGTAATAACTGTCTCAGAAAGTAGCGACTAATAAGCAGTTTTACTTAATTTAGGGGCATCTAGATGCCCCTAAATTAACAAATTTGTGCTAAAATAGCTTCTTTTATTCAACATTAAAACTATCGCTAATTCTCTATAGATTTGAGTGGTTGCTAAGTCTTTTTTGATGGTCACTGTGTTTATTATATAACGGCGCTTTGGTGCCGTTATTGTTGCCCATCATTGCTTATGTATGTCAATACTAGAGAGTGGATGTGAGTGAGGGAGTGTATATGAGCGAATCGGTCAGTCCTATTGCCATTGTGGACGAATTAAAGCAGTCCTATTTGGATTATGCGATGAGCGTGATCGTCTCGCGCGCGCTGCCTGATGTGCGTGATGGGTTCAAACCAGTACACCGCCGTGTGATGTACGCGATGCATGTATTGTCTAATGATTATAACAAAGCCTACAAGAAGTCCGCACGTGTGGTCGGCGATGTCATTGGTAAATATCACCCACATGGTGATAGCGCAGTCTATGATGCCATCGTGCGTATGGCGCAGGATTTTAGCTTGCGTTACCCGATGGTTGATGGTCAAGGTAACTTTGGCTCGATTGATGATGATCCTCCGGCAGCGATGCGTTATACCGAAGTACGTATGACCAAGCTCACCCATCAGATGCTTGCTGACTTGGACAAAGATACGGTTGACTGGGAAGACAACTACGATGGCTCTGAGCGTATGCCAAGCGTGTTGCCTGCGCGTATTCCTAATTTATTGATTAACGGTGCTACTGGTATTGCAGTTGGTATGGCAACGAATATGGCGCCGCACAATCTGACGGAAGTGATTAACGCCTGCTTAGCTTATGCCGAAAACCCGCAAATATCTGCTGAAGAGCTGATGTCTCATATCTTAGGTCCTGACTTTCCGACAGGCGGTATTATTTATGGTCGTGCGGGTATCTTAGATGCTTATCGTACCGGTAAAGGTCGCTTGCACGTACGCGGTCGTTATATTATTGAGCCGATGAGTGAGACAGGCGTCAACCGTGACCGTGAGCGCATTGTCTTCACCGAAGTGCCTTATCAGACCAATAAAGCCAAGCTGATTGAACGTATCGCAGAGCTGGTGCGTGATAAAAAAATCGAAGGTATTAGCGAGATTCGTGATGAGTCTGACAAAGATGGCATGCGTATCGCTATCGATTTGCGTCGCGGTGAGACTGCTGAAGTCATCGTCAATAACCTATTCCTGCAAACACCACTTGAATCTAGCTTTAGTATCAATATGGTGGCGCTCGATAATGGTCAGCCAAAGCTATTGACCTTACGTCAGCTGATTGCCGCATTTGTCCGCCATCGCCAAGAAGTCGTCACGCGCCGTACCATTTTTGAGCTTAATAAAGCCCGTGTCCGTGGTCATTTGCTTGAAGGTTTGACCGTTGCACTTGCTAATATTGATGAGATTATTGCGACGATTAAAGCCTCTGCAAACCGCGGCTTGGCTCGTGAAAATCTATTGAGTAACATTTGGGGCTCAGGTAGCGTTGTGGCGATGCTAACCGCTGCAGGCAGCCAGTCGGTACGTCCAGACTTTATCGAAGGTGAAGATCCAAAAGCACCATTTGGTCTGATTGACAATCAAGCAAGCTATCGCTTATCACTTGAGCAGGTCAATGCCATTTTAGACATGCAGTTGCATCGCTTGACAGGTCTTGAGCAAGACAAATTGACTGAAGAATATCAAGACTTACTGCGTGAAATCGCTCACTTAGAATCGATTCTTGGTGATTTTGATAAGCTAATGACTATTATCTCAAATGAGATGATTGAGATTCGTGACAACTTTGGTGATGAGCGCCGCACTGATATTATTGATTCACGCATGGACTTTAACCGTGAAGATCTTATTCCAGAGCAAACGGTTGTCATGACGGTATCACGTACCGGATATGCGAAAACTCAGCCAATTGATGATTATGTCGCGCAAAAACGTGGTGGTAAAGGCAAATCAGCGACGGCAATGAAAGAAGACGATGTGATTGATCATTTAGTTGTCACGTCGACGCACGCAACCGTACTATGCTTTACTGATACGGGTCGTGTCTTTAGCCTACGTGGTTTTGAGGTGCCGATTGCCAGCCGTGGCGCCCGTGGTCGTCCACTGGTCAATCTTATTGGCTTACATGCTGATGAAACGGTCACAACGATATTGCCTATTCCAAAAATAGTAGAAGAGCTATCGGTAAAAGGTGAAACATCATCAACAGATGCCCTAGTAGATAGTGATAATGATCTATTAGACGATAGCACTCAAGCAGAGCCACCTTTTGTGTTCTTTGCAACTGCCAATGGTACCGTGAAACGAGTAGAGCTTAAGCAGTTTGCCAATATTCGCTCGAATGGCTTGATTGCCGTTGGTCTAGAGGAAGGCGATAAATTGGTGAGCGCTCGTATCACCAATGGTAGCCAAGAGGTCATGCTATTTGCGTCAAGTGGTAAAGCCATTCGTTTCAATGAGAATGATGCTCGTGCTATGGGTCGTACTGCGAAAGGTGTCCGTGGCATGCGCCTGACTGCTGATGAATTTATCAAATCGTTGGTAGTGATTGAAGATGACGTCCGCGAAATCTTAATTGCTTGTGAAAATGGTTTTGGCAAACGTACCTTTATTGATGAGTTTAACACTCAAAATCGTGGTGGTGGCGGTGTGATTGCTATCAAGACTAGTGCGCGTAATGGTGAGCTTGTACGAGCAACCAAGGTTGAGCCTGAAGATGATATTATTTTGATCTCAGACAAAGGCACTTTGGTACGTACGCCGGTACAGCATGTTGCCAGCTCAGGTCGTAATACCCAAGGCGTCACTTTGATTCGTTTATCAAAAGATGAAAAGCTGGTTGCTATGGCGCGTGTTGAACACGAAGAAGGCGACAATGAGCTGATTGATGCGATGAAAGAAGACGGAACGTTTGAAGTAAAAGGTCAAGAACAGATGGATGTGGATGCGGCAAATAGTGATGCTACAGAAACATACTTTGATGAGGCTAGTCATTCAGAAACTGACACTGACGAATAACGCTTTTATTAGTGAGCTTTTTGATCCATTCTTTTATTACCTTTTATAAAAAAAGCCTCTGACGTTATCGTTGGAGGCTTTGTTTTTTTCTATTTTTTAAGGCTGTTGTTATTGAGGTAATGATCAATATAGTTGAAATACTTTAAAGTCGCTACCGTATTGCTGGTGTAAATTTTTTGCAGCCTCTGTCTGCGTAGGCACAGCAAGCAAGAAAAATTTGCACCAGTAGTACGTGTTGTATCGATATTACTTTTCACCGACTATAGTATCGGGCGATAAACGTGGCTTGGTAAGCAAAGCTATAATTAAAACAGTAACTGAGTTATTATTAAGCATTATTATTAACTTAAATCGGGTTATTTGATTTATCAAACCCATTTATTTAAACAGAATATTGAAGAATTGACTTATAAAATCTGCTCTTGAATACTCAAAACTTATTATAAGGATGGTCTATGCTACATCTTCATCATCTGGCAAACTCACGCTCATTTCGTATCTTATGGTTATTAGAAGAGCTGAATGTCGACTACCAATTGACCTGTCATCAGCGTAACAAAGCTTACCGCGCGCCTGACAGTTTAAAACAAATACATCCGCTCGGCCATGCACCCATGTTAGAAATAAATGACCGTGTGCTCATCGAGTCAGGCTTTATCATCGAGTATCTATTAAAGTATTATGATAAAGAAAAGCAGTTTAAGCCTGCTGATGACAATGAAGCGGCGTGGGAAGCCTATACTTTTTGGCTACACTTTGCCGAAGCATCACTAATGCCGCCGTTGGTCATGCGTTTGGTATTCACTAAAGTGGTTGAGCAGTCGCCGATGCTGATCAAACCTGTGAGCAAAAGCATCAAAAAGCAAGTCGAAAAAAATGTCATAAACAATAGCTTGACTGCCATACTCGATATGATGGAGCAGCATTTACAAGACAATCATTGGTTTGCAGGGGCAGAATTTAGCGCCGCTGATATTCAGATTCATCTGGCTGTGGTCGGTGCCAATGCAGGCACAGGTTTAGACAGTAGTAAATATACCAATATCTTAACTTGGCTTAAGCGTTGTGAAGAGCGTGATGCCTTTAAACGTGCAGAAGAAAAGGGCGGTCGTCTACAGTTTTAAGTGCGGCGCTTATTGTTAACCATTGATTTAATATAACAATAAAAGGTTTTGTTTATTCATAGACAGAACCTTTTTTAGGATAAAAAATGACAGACTTAAATAAATTGAATAATGACATTGCCGATACCGATACCGACAATACCAACAGTGCTGCTGAACACTCACTTAATAGAGCTGATGGCAATGTGAATAGCCAGCAGGTCTCTATCAAAGCATGGTCACAAAAACTGCTGGTAGTTTTGCTGTGTGTTGCCAGCTTTTATGGTGGTTGGAAATCTTATGAGTCCAATATGGTCAATGAATGCACGGCCAAGGCCAATGGTGGGCAGATGATTAAAGGTCAAAGAACCATGCTATGCCAGTCGTTATAGAAAATAAGGATTTGGATAAAAGAGCGTATCTATGCTAAAACTCACTTTTTTGGGTACTTCAGATGAATTTTTGAGAAAGGTTGTCTTCAGCTGCCAATTGGGTCTGTCCTATCCAGTAACGACTAAACTGATACGCCACTCGTCCCGAACGTCCACCGCGCTCTGATGCCCAGCGTAATGCGGCTGCTCTGATATGAGTGGGTAGCTCATCAATGCTCTCTGCACCTTTATTTGCTGCATCACCGTGCATGTCATCATGAAGAGTTCTAGCATCGATTTTCTGTTGAATAGATAAATAATGATGCACGATGTGTAAATAAGTGTTTTGATCCATTGGATGAAATGATAGCCATAAACCAAAACGGTCAGATAATGACACCGTCTCATCGATGGTCTCATAAGGGTTAACCTCATCGGTTTGACCATTATAAATATTAACATTGTCTTTCATCAGCTGCGGTAGTAGATGGCGGCGGTTACTGGTCGCATAGACCAATAACTTGTCTTGCTCTGAATCAAGGGCGCCATCGAGCACACTTTTTAAGGTACGGTAGCTTTCATCTTGACCATTAAATGCCAAGTCATCACAGTACACCACATAGCGACATTTGCAGTCAGCTGGCAATGCTTTAATCGCTGCCCGTATTTTATCAAGCATTTTTAAATCATCACGGGCAATTTCAATAATGCGCAGACCTTCATTATGATAGGCTTGTAGCAATGCCCGAATCAGCGATGATTTTCCAGCACCCCGTGTCCCTGTCATCAACACGTGATTGGCAGGATAGCCTTTGAGGAATTGACACGTGTTTTGTACCAGCTTTGATTTTTGGGTATCGATACCATGTAAGTCATCTAAATTTAAAAATAAATTAACGGCTAGCGGCTCTAAATGTCCAGTCTGCCCACCGACCCAGCGATAAGCCAGCTGCGCAGGATCGATCTCAATGGTTGGCGTGACCTGCTCTTGCAGATACTTCCCGAGTAAATCCAATAAATGGTCGGGCAGGGCATAATTCATAACGGGCTTGGGTGATTGAGACATAATACTTGGTTACTCATAAAGAATTAAGATGATATTAGATATATAGAGGCATCACTTTACCATGAAAAATAGTGCCAGTATTCCGTCTACAATACAAGCAGGTGCAAAACAAGCGTTGCGAACACAAGCGCAACAAATCCTGCCAGCATTGACTATATTCTTTTCTAACCTAAATTATAGCGAGATATCGCCTCAACGCCTCAGTCAGCAAAGTAATGGTAGCGAGCTTGACTATCAAGGCTTAACACGCGCACAACATCTACAGTTTGGTCAGGTGATGATTAAATGGCAGTTATGTGCTGATAATAATCAAAATTCTGCTGATTTAACTTATGAAGCTAATGTTCTAACATCTATAAATAGTTTATCGAAAAATCAAAATAGTTTTACCGCTATAGCGCCACCACTATTAGCCTATGAAAATATCACTTTGCAAATATTAGGGCGGCAGCAGCTGACGGTGCTTGTCATGCCTTATTATCCTAATGGCAGCTTGGCAAATCAGCTGAGCGCTCAAAAGCATTTATTATTAACAGAGACGCAAAAACATCAATTTATCGTGCAATCTGCTTATCTTATCTATCACTTACATCAAGTAGGCTGGCTACATAATGA
Organism: Psychrobacter arcticus 273-4; assembly: GCF_000012305.1. NCBI lineage: Bacteria > Pseudomonadati > Pseudomonadota > Gammaproteobacteria > Moraxellales > Moraxellaceae > Psychrobacter > Psychrobacter arcticus. The sequence continues at coordinate 1,884,231 of NC_007204.1, read as the reverse complement.
TATTAAGCCCAGTAATATTTTGCTAGAAGGTTTCCTAACAAATAATGCGGATAATAGCCGTATCACGTTTGATTTTTTATTGACTGATTTTGCCTTGGCGAGAGCTCTTCATAAGCCAAGTTCAGCAAGTAGTGCTGGCACGCCTGCCTACCTTGCCCCTGAGCGTTGGCAAGGTCAGCGTGCAACGGTACAAAGCGACATATACGCATTTGGAATTATGATGTATGAAATATTAGTCGGTGAGCGACCGTTTAATTTAGACTCAAAAAATGATGAGTGGTTGAGAGAGTGGGCGACCCAGCACTGCCAGCATCCGATACCCATCTTGCCCTTAGAGTATCGTCATTATCAATGTATTGCCGATAAAGCACTGGCAAAGAGGATGGACAAGCGCTATCAAAACATGGAGGAGGTGTTGAGCGATTTAGAGACGCTATAGTCGGTGAAAAGTAATATCGATACAACACGTACTACTGGTGCAAATTTTTCTTGCTTGCTGTGCCTACGCAGACAGAGGCTGCAAAAAATTTACACCAGTAGTACTGTAGCGACTTTAAAGCATTTCAACTATATAATTAAACAGCATAAAATTCAGACACAAAAAAACCTGCTAAAAGCAGGCTTTAATATTTGGTCTAAGATGTACTATCCGAAAATGGTGGGGCTGGAGAGACTCGAACTCTCACACCTTGCGGCGCCAGAACCTAAATCTGGTGCGTCTACCAATTCCGCCACAGCCCCATTTTCATTACCTTATCATCTTTGGTGTTGATATTCAAACCCCATTGAGATAAATAACTGATTCGGTAGTGCGTCTCAGTGGTTGGCTATTATATAGAGTTTGAATCGTTTGGCAAGCCCTATTTACGCTTATTTTTAATTATTTAACGATTTTTTTTACTAAATATCATAAATAATTGATATTGTTAATTTTTTAATTCATATTTTTTAGCACTTTATTAACGCTAATATTACTCTTGATATGATGAGAGATCTAATTGCTGTAATTTACGTGTCAGCGTATTGCGTCCCCAGCCAAGTAAGTTGGCAGCGGCTGTCTTTTTGCCGCCGCTATGATGGAGCGCTGCGGTCAGTAAGACCCGTTCAAACTCAGGTGTTGCTGTCTGCAAAATATCGGTTGCGCCAGCTTGTAGCGAGTGCTTAGCCCAAACGGCTAAGGCTTGCTGCCAGCTTTGGGTGCCGGCAGCCTGCTGACTTTGCAGATGGTTATTTTCAGTCATATATTCTGAAGATATAGACTGTTGATTTTCTAAGGTAGCGGCGCTATTTTCGCGCAACTCTGGCGGCAAGTCATCAATCATAACGGTGTAACCGGTCGCCATCACGGTCAACCAGAGACAGACGTTCTCAAGTTGGCGGACATTACCGCGCCACTCAAAGGACTGCATCACCTGTAGCACTGTCGGATGGAGCTCTTTCTCTGCACTATTCATCTGCTTAGCAGCGCGCCGCATAAAGTGATTAGCCAATGCTGGAATGTCTTCAGGTCGCGTCCGTAAAGGTGGTAGTGGCATACGAATGACATTAAGGCGATAAAATAAATCCTCACGGAACTTGCCTTGTTTGACCAATTCTTCTAAGTTTTGATGGGTAGCGGCAATAATGCGTACATCTACTTTGACGGGCTGCTGCCCGCCCACGCGAAAAAATTCACCATTTGCCAGCACTCGTAGCAGCCGCGTTTGGGTACTAAAAGGCATGTCACCGATTTCATCTAAGAATAGTGTCCCGCCATCAGCCTGCTCAAATCGACCTTGCCGAGTCGTTGTTGCGCCAGTAAATGCGCCTTTTTCGTGACCGAATAATTCAGACTCAATCAAATCATGCGGAATCGCCGCCATATTAAGGGCAATAAAGGTTTTGTTTTTTCGCGGTGAATGCTGATGTAAGGCGCTAGCGACCAACTCTTTACCTGTGCCTGATTCACCAGTGATTAAAACGGTAATCGGTGAGTGCGCGAGTCTTCCAATGGCACGAAAAACCGTTTGCATGGCTTGTGATTGACCAATAATGCCGCTTGGATTGTTATTGGTTTGGGGTTTGGGTTTTTCCTGAGCGTTACTTTCAGCAGATTTAGGGGTTTTTCTAGCTGATTTGGCTGCATTTGGCTTGCTAATAGGCCGTTCTTTGACATTAGGCTTCACAGTAGCAACGGATACGATGTCAGTACTTATATTCGTATTAGACTCGATTGAATGATTTGATACGACTAGATTCGGCTGATAATTAATGGCTTTATAAATTGTGGCAACGGCATCATCTAAGTCAAAAGGTTTTGGTAGATATTCAAATGCGCCTGTCTGATAGCTACTGATAGCGGAGGTAAGATCGGAGTGCGCTGTCATAATGACAATCGGTAGCTTAGGAAAATGCTGATGCACCCAATCACTAAACGACAGACCATCCATCATCGGCATACGAATATCGGTCAATATCACATCAGGTAATAATGCAGCTGTCTCTGACGCTTGCAGAATATCATTAAGGCGTGTCCACGCGGCTTGTGCTTGGGTGAAGCTGATAACCGTCAATCCAGCGTCTTCAAAGGTATCCGCAAGTACCAGTCGTAGCGCCGCATCATCATCAATGAGCCATAAAGTGGCAGGCTCATTATCAGGAGTGTTATTGACTGTAACTATTGGCGTTTGCTCATTGCTTGTAACAGGTTGGGTATCATTATACTGAGTCATGTATTTAGCCTAATAAGCATGAGAAGATGAAAACAGTGGCATTAACTTTCAGCGATTGGCTGATGAAAAGGCAAATAAAGGGTAAAGCGGGTCTGACTATGATGGCTGTTTTTATTATTGGTATTGGCATTAGTATTCGTACTGGCGCGCTGATCTTGAGTGGAACTGACATTAATCATACCATGATGACGGTTGATAATATCCTGCACAATGGATAAACCAAGCCCAGTTCCTAGTGCGCGACTGGTCACCATAGGGAAAAATATCTGCCCAATGATATCTTGATGAATGCCCGAACCGTTGTCAGTGATAGCAACTTGTAGTACTTGTTTATGTTGCTGCCCAGCAATCGTATGCTGAAAAACAACTCGAGTTTGAATATGCAGAATAGCTTGATAACCGTCATTGCTATTAAAAGCGCTAATCTCTGATGGTGAAGCATGTAGTTCAGAAGGTTTTTGATGCAGCAAGGTTTGTGCACGTTCAGTCATGGACTCGCAAGCATTATTGATTAGGTTTAAGAAGACTTGAATCAACTGGTCTTTATCGGCACAGAGTTCAGGTAACGATAAGTCATAGTCGCGCTGCAATAAAACTTGCGGATATTGATGGATGATCAATGCCAAAACATGCTCTATTGGCTCATGAATATTGAGCGTTTGCCAATGTGGTAATTGATTGGAACCAAGAAACTGCCCAATCAGCTGAGTTAGGCGATCTGTCTCTGAGATGATGATATCGGTATAGCTGCGTAATTTGTCAGCAGTTTTTTGTAAATGGTTATCAGGCTTTACAGTGAGATTTGAAATAAGGCTCGTATGGTCAGTATCAGCACTGTAATGATTAAAAGAGCTCTCACTAAATTTGATAAATTGACGCTGCAACAATTGTGCAGCACCGCGAATACCAGCCAACGGATTTTTGATTTCATGGGCAACCGAGCGTAGCATATGGCGCGCAACATTGTACTGCTGCTGTTGGCGCTGTTCTTCTGAGATGCGACTTTGGCGGTCTTTGCCCCACATCTCTATAATAAAATAGTTTTGCTGCTGATAAATAACAGGGGTTACACTGTAGTCAATCGAGAGTGGTAAGTTGTTATTTAACTGGGTGTTTATTAGATGGTCATGGTCAATAAAAGGTTGTTGATACTGCTTTGCTTGATGAAAGCGCTCAGTCAAAGAACAGTTTTTATCTTTTGGGCTGTTAATAAAAATATTGTTTTTGGTTTTCAACTCTTGGGGCGCAAGCAACATCAACACCGACTGATTAAGCAATCGTCCGCTACTGATCGCTAGTAACTGCTCAGCTTGGGCATTTAGCCAAGTAATAGACAATTCATCATTGACCCATAAGATAGCCGTAAACAAATGCTGTGATATAAAAGCTAAGTCAGGTGTCGGTTTTGTGCTTATAAAATCAGCGGTCATGAGTAATACCCAGATAAATAGATGCTTGATATAATATATAGTCGGTGAAAAGTAATATCGATACAACACGTACTACTGGTGCAAATTTTTCTTGCTTGCTGTGCCTACGCAGACAGAGGCTGCAAAAAATTTACACCAGCAATACGGTAGCGACTTTAAAGTATTTCAACTATATAACCATAAATTAACACGATAGAGCGGCAAAACTGGCGATTTTTGCAAAAAAAACGTACAATGCGCACAGCCAATTTATCTCTAGCAAGGTTAGCCATGCCCAAAATTTCTACCGAGTCCGTTAATACGACTATTGCCCCTTCACAGCCAGCTTCTACTGCCCCAAAAGACACTGCCACTCTCTTTAATCCTGCCAAGCCGACAGCAACGCCCGCGCAAAGCTCTATAGACAGTGTTCAACCTTACCACCATAAAGCCAATCATAATCAAAACCGTAGCATTGCCCAAAGTGGTGATGCAACTAGCAGCGCGACAGCCTCTAGTTCAGTAACAGCAGCGCCAAAGATTGGTTTTGTATCGCTTGGTTGTCCAAAAGCTTTGGTGGATAGTGAGCGTATTATTACAGAACTGAGCCGTGATGGTTATCAAGTTGCTAGTGACTATGACGGTGCAGACTTAGTTGTGGTTAATACTTGCGGCTTTATTGAGTCAGCGGTACAAGAGTCGCTAGATGCCATCGGTGAAGCGATTAGCAAGAACGGTAAAGTGATTGTGACGGGTTGCTTGGGTAAAGAAGCAGATAAAATTCGTGAAATGCATCCTGCCGTGCTAGCCGTGACTGGTGCTCATGCTTATGACGAAGTGATTAGAGCAGTTGCACTGCATGTGCCCAAGCCTGACCGTAGTTTGGATGCCAGTTATGATCCAAAAATAGATTTGATTAATGAGGCGGGCATTAAATTAACGCCTAGCCATTATGCCTATCTAAAAATTTCAGAAGGCTGTAACCACCGTTGTACCTTCTGCATTATTCCAAGTTTACGCGGTGACTTGGTTTCGCGTCCGATTGACAGTGTGATGAATGAAGCACTGGCACTGAAAAAAGCGGGTGTAAAAGAGCTGTTGATTATCTCGCAAGATACCTCCGCTTATGGGCTGGATTTAAAGTATAAGACCAGCTTTTGGAATGGTATGCCGCTTAAGTCAAAATTTTATGACTTATGCCAAGCGTTAAACGATTTGGGTATTTGGGTGCGTCTGCACTATGTTTATCCGTATCCACACGTGGATAAAGTCGTTGAACTCATGGGCGAGAAGAAGTTATTACCGTATTTAGATATCCCGTTCCAACATGCCAGCCATCGCATTTTAAAAGCGATGAAACGCCCTGCGCATAGCGAAAATACCTTGGCGCGTATCCATGCATGGCGTGAGATTTGCCCTGATATCGTTATTCGTTCAACGTTCGTCGTTGGCTTCCCAGGGGAAACTGAAGAAGACTTTCAATGTTTGCTAGATTGGTTGGTTGAAGCCCGCCTTGATCGCGTTGGTGCTTTTACCTATTCAGAAGTTGAAGGTGCGGTCGCCAATGACTTGCCAAATCATGTGCCAGAAGACGTTAAACAAGAGCGCTATGAGCGTTTGATGACATTACAGCAAGATATCTCAGCTCAAAAACTGCAAGAAAAAATCGGCAAAACCTTGATGGTATTGGTGGACGAAATTGATAGAGAAGAGGGCGTAGCGATTTGCCGTAGTTATGCTGACGCGCCTGAGATTGACGGTCATGTCTATGTCGATGATATTGACGCTCACGTCAAAGTCGGACAGTTCTTAACGGTTACCATCGATGATGCTAGCGAATATGATTTATTTGCCAGTTATCAAGCCTAAAGCGCAAGCACCCACATAATATGTCAGTGAAAATTGCCCAATAGTGGGCAGTTTTTGCTACAATTAGCGCAATTTGACCTTTGTACCTGCTTATCCTTAAGTGGGGCAATGCCGTCAAGTCTCAAAGCAAACTCTATTTGTATTTTACCGATAACTTTAATTATAATTCAATACTGACAAGGTGACCTCATGTCTGACAAAACCCCGCGTTATTCTCGTATCTTGCTAAAACTTTCTGGTGAAGCCTTAGCCGGTACTAAAGATATGGGTATTGATACCGAAGTGCTCGATAAGATGAGCTTATCTATCGCACATTTGCGTGGACTTGGTGTACAAGTGGGTATTGTGGTCGGTGGCGGTAACTTATATCGCGGTGCTCAATTACAAAAAGAAGGTTTGGTTGGCCGCGTCACTGGCGATCAAATGGGCATGCTTGCAACCGTCATGAACGGTCTGGCAATGCGTGATGCCCTTGAGCGCCGTAATATTAAAACGCGCCTGATGTCAGCCTTACCGATTGGTGAAGTGACTGAAAGCTATAGCAGCCGTAATGCGATTCGCTATCTCAAAAATGGTGAAGTATGCATTTTTGTTGCTGGTACGGGTAATCCTTTCTTTACCACAGATACAGCAGCTTGCTTACGCGGTATTGAAATTGAAGCGGGCTTGATTCTAAAGGCGACCAAAGTAGACGGCGTTTATGATAAAGACCCAAGCCTACATAGCGATGCGGTTAAATACGACGGGTTAACGTTTGATGAAGTGTTAGAGCAAAAGCTTGGCGTGATGGATTTAACGGCTATTGCGTTATGTCGTGAGCACGATGTGCCATTACAAGTCTTTGATATGAATAAGCCCAATGCCTTATTAAATGTTGTGATGGGTGAAAATGAAGGCACACGTGTCTATCATTAATGTCAGACGCACAAACATGTAAAAAGATAAGTAGAAGTAAGACAGCTGCTTATCTGTAAAAAACACCTGAATAGTTTTTATAATTAACAATAAATGATTTGTCGGTAGCGATAAATAAGGATACCTCATGATTAAAGAGATTAAGCAAGACGGCGAAGCGCGCATGCAAAAGACTCTAGAAGCGCTTGAAAGCACTTTTAGTAAAGTCCGTACGGGACGCGCGCATCCAGGTATGTTGTCAGGTGTGATGGTCAGTTACTATGGTTCTGATACACCGCTCAATCAAGTAGCGAGCGTCAACGTTGAAGATTCGCGTACATTATTGGTACAGCCTTTTGACCGCACTATGGTACAAGCGATTGACAAAGCCATTCGCGAAGCGGACCTAGGTCTCAATCCAATGACTGCCGACGTAATTCGCGTGCCAATGCCAGCATTGACAGAAGAGACACGCCGCGATATGCAAAAATTGGCACGTGGTGAAGCAGAAAATAGCCGTGTTTCTATTCGCAATATCCGCCGTGATATGATGAATGACATTAAAGAGCTGGCAAAAGAAAAAGAGATCTCAGAAGATGACGAGCACCGTGCCAGTGATGATATTCAAAAAATCACTGACAAGTATATCGAGACCATTGATAGTCGTCTAAGCAAAAAAGAAAGCGATTTGATGTCAGTGTAAGCCCCTTCTATCACTATCAAAACGACGTGCTATCAATGTTTTATATAACGAGTCGCTAAAAACAAACAGCCAATATCAAAGTACTATTGGCTGTTTGTTTCCGTGTAGACGATGAAGCTTTTTAGATATCTTTTTTATAACACTCTTCTCTATAAGCGCTTGATAAAAACTACGTACTAAGATTTTTATATAGTATGGCGCGTGTTATGATTATTTTACCTCAACAACAAGCAAGTTAGCCTATGTCTATGTTAGATAATTTAGCTCCAGCCCTTCTTCCACGCCATATCGCTGTCATCATGGACGGCAATAACCGTTATGGCAAAGTCCATAATTTAGGCAAAGGTCAAGGACATATCGCTGGCAAAGATGCGCTAGACCCTATTGTTGAGTATTGCGTCAGTACGGGTATTGAAGTTTTGACGGTATTTGCTTTTTCAAGTGAGAATTGGCAGCGTCCACCAAGCGAGGTGGCATTGCTGATGCATTTACTGCGCTTAACCATCAGTGAGCAAATGCCTCGTATGCTGAAATATCGCATTCGTCTGCGTTTTATCGGCGACCGCAGTCAGCTTAGTGATGATTTGCAAATATTGATGGCAGATGCTGAAGCAAAAACGGCTAATTTTGATGCCATGACATTGGTCATCGCCATCAGTTACGGTGGACAGTGGGATATCGCTCATGCAGCAAAACAGCTGGTACAGCAAGTACAGGCAGGTCATTTAGCAATTGAGGATATTGATAAAGAAAAGCTTGGAGAGTATGTGCAATTGGCGGATGCGCCAGAAGTAGACATGCTGATACGTACCGGCGGTGAGTACCGTCTCTCGAATTTTTTATTGTGGCAATCCGCCTATGCAGAGCTATTTTTTACCCCAACATTGTGGCCGGATTTTAGAGTCGATGAGCTAGCAGCAATGCTAGAAGATTTTGCCCAACGTCAACGCCGCTTTGGTAAAACCAGTGAACAAGTAGTGACGACGCAAAAAATATCTTAAAGATTGCGTTAATAACATTAAACGACTTTTGTCAGTTTGAGTCACTTTCAATAGCGTGCGTCACTATCCATACGCTATTATAGTCAGCAGTTTTATCAAATGTCCTTCATTATTATAAGGCTCAATAAATATGTGGCAACGAATTAAGACGGCAATTGTTCTCGTTATTATCGTTGGTATTGCAATGTTTGCGAGCCAAACTCCTATATTGTTTGCACCACTTTTGGTGATTGGGGTAATTATTGCTGCCCATGAATGGACGAAGTTGATGCCAAAATGGCGTCAGCCAGCGGTCTTCGTGCTATGGGTGTTGCTGCTGACTTTAGTCTCACTGATGTTTAAAGTCACATGGCTGTTTTGGTGGACAGCTTCTCTCGTTATATGGCTAATGGCGCTGTCTTGGGTACGAGTTTTTCCAACGTCTACCAATTGGTATGGTAAGCAATTGGCTCTAATGGGGGCTGTGATATTAACCGCTTCCATTACTGCTATGTTTTACTTATGGCAATTGTCGGCATGGTGGCTACTGTATGTGTTTTTATTGGTCTGGTGTGCAGACAGTGGTGCATACTTTGTTGGGCGCAAGCTTGGTCGCCGAAAAATGGCACCAAATGTCTCACCCAATAAAACTATGGAAGGGCTTGCTGGCGGCTTAGTCACTGGACTACTGGTCGTAGTGATCATAAGTGTCTTTAAGTTACAATTGACGGGCGCAGCGCTTATCGCGTTTGTGGCATTGTCTGCGCTGACGATTTTGGCATCAGTACTGGGCGATTTGTTCGAGTCTATGCTCAAACGCCGCGCTGATGTTAAAGATTCAGGCACTATTTTGCCAGGGCATGGCGGCGTGCTTGATCGAATCGATTCGCTGCTATCTGCTACGCCGATATTTGCGCTGGGTTTTTGGGCGATACAGCAGTTCGGTTTAATGGTCGTTTAATTTACCTAAAGCTATCAAAACGGCTTAGGTAGTCATTTGATAGCACATAAACTTGTCGGCTGATTTAGTTTTTATATAGTAAGCCCAGTATAAAAATGATACAGCGGGACTGGAATGAATTTTTTGCAGCCTCTATCTGCGCAGGCACAGCACGCTAGAAAAATTTATACCAGTGCTGCGTCAAAACATGATGTATCTACTTTATTTTGAATCGACTATAGTATTACTTACATTATTATTTATAGGCACTCATGGTTATGACCCAGCGTATCGCCGTATTAGGCGCGACAGGCTCAATTGGCGACAGTACGTTAGCCATCTTGGCGGCACAACCACAGTATTACGACGTTTATGCGTTATCTGGCTATCATCGTTTAGATAAGCTGCTGGCTCTCTGTCAGCAGTTTGCTCCTAAGCGGGTTGGCGTACCGACAACCGCAGTCGATGACTTTGCCAAGCGTCTTAGTGCGGCAGGTCTAGATATCGAGGTAGTCGGCGGCGATGCTGGTTTGGTAGATATTGCTACCGATTCGCAAACTGATACGGTCGTTGCTGCCATCGTGGGCGCCGCTGGTTTGCCTTCTACTTTAGCCGCCGCGCGAGCAGGCAAGCGTATTTTACTGGCGAATAAAGAAGCACTGGTCATGGCTGGGCAAGTGATGATCAATGCGGTCAAAACCCATCATGCAACCTTGTTGCCGCTTGATTCTGAACATAACGCTATCTTTCAGTGCTTGCCATTTGCCATCCAGCAGGATAACACCCAAATCCACCGATCAAATCATGGCGTGCGTAAGCTATGGCTGACGGCTTCTGGCGGACCGTTTTTACAGCAGTCTTTTACGCAGATGCAGCAAGCAAGCGTCGCTGAAGCGGTCAAACACCCAAACTGGTCGATGGGGCAAAAGATATCGGTTGATTCTGCCACGATGATGAATAAAGGGCTTGAGCTGATTGAAGCCTGTCATTTATTTGATTTGCCTGAAAATAAGATAAATGTGGTGATTCATCCACAAAGTATCATTCACTCAATGGTAGAATATAGCGATGGCAGCTTTTTGGCGCAGCTTGGCAGCCCAGATATGAAAACGCCCATTGCCCATGCACTCAGTTATCCCGATCGTATTGACAGTGGCTCGCAGCCATTAGACTTATTTGCGCTCAATGGTTTAGAGTTTATCGAGCCTGATTTGCAAAAGTTTGCCTGCTTGCGTCTGGCACGAGAGGCTATGCAAGCGGGTACGCACGCGACCATTATTTTAAATGCGGCGAATGAGATTGCAGTGTCGGCATTTTTGAACAATAAGATTCGTCTGACGGATATTGCTGATATTAATGAGCAAGCATTGAATGAGATACAAGTGCCGTTATTGACTGAGACGGCCGATATTGATGAGATTTTGGCGATTGATAATCTAGCACGTCAGTATACTGATAAGCTGGTGGCAAGATTGGCCTAGACGTATCAAACGCTATCACCTTTATAATGATGTTAAGAGTATCTAATAATGATATTAAGAGTACCTACTGAGAAAAGATCATGACGTTTCTATTAACGCTCCTTGCGGCAATATTTGTCTTAGGTCCGCTTATTGCTCTGCATGAATGGGGTCACTATATTGTGGCGCGACTTTGCGGCGTTAAAGTGCTCACGTATTCTATCGGTTTTGGTCCCAAACTCTTTGGCTGGACCAGCAAAAAAAGCGGCATTGATTATCGTATTTCAGCCTTACCACTCGGTGGCTACGTCAAGATGCTCGATGAGCGTGAAGGTGAGGTGGCAAAAGAAGAGCAGCATTTAGCATTTAATCGTCAGCATCCGCTTAAGAAAATAGCCATTGTCGCCGCCGGTCCTATCATGAACTTTGTCATTGCGATTGTATTGTTCTGGGTGTTATTTATGACCCCATCAGAACAGCTCGCCACCAAGATTGGTCAAGTGTTACCGGATACCCCAGCAGCGATGGCGCAGCTGCCGGTTGGTGATAAAATCGTTGCGATTGATGGTCATGACGTGCAGACGTGGGAAGGGATTAACTATCGCCTTGCTGGGCGCATGGGTGAGACAACCAATATAAGTGTTACCTTGCAATCAGAAGTAGACAAGGGTGCAACCAAGACCTACCAAGCACCTATTAAAGAGTTTATGCAAGGCGCGGCGCAAGGCAAAGATGCGCTATCAAGCTTTGGTATGATACCGTGGCAACCGAATATTGCACCGATAGTCGGCGATTTAACGCCTGATGGCGCGGCCAGTCGTCAAGGTCTAAAAGTTAGTGACCGTATCACTGCTATTAATGATGAAGCAATTAACGACTGGATCAGCGCCACTCGTATTATTCGCGATAATCCTGAGACTTTGCTGACATTTAGCGTATTGCGTGATGATAAGCCGATTGAATTACAGATTATGCCGCAAGGTAAAAAAGACAATTTAGGTAACGATTATGGACAAATTGGTGCTATGGTGGCACAGTCTGAGATTATTATTCCTGATGAATACAAAACCACTGTGGTCTATGGTCCTGGTGAGTCGTTGATAAAGTCGTTTGAAAAGACGGAACAATTGGCTGTCATGACTGTCAGCTCAATGGGCAAGATGCTATCAGGTATGATTGGTCTTGATAATTTATCAGGTCCGATTACCATTGCAAAAGTTGCCAAGCAAAGCTTTGATATCAGTTGGCAAATGGTGTTGTCTACCGCGGCTTTAATCAGTTTGAGCCTTGCTGTCCTGAATCTGTTGCCCATTCCGGTATTAGATGGCGGTCATATTGTCTATTATCTGATCGAGCTGATACGCGGTAAGCCACTCTCTGAAGGCGTGCAAATGGTGGGCTTAAATATCGGCTTACTCTTGCTGGCAGGTTTCATGGTGTTAGCAATTGGTAATGATATCAGTCGGCTTTTTTGATGACATAGAATACGCCTTGCAAGGTAAGATGAGAGAGGCTAATGGTTTTATGCTTATCCTGCATCCATTATTAGGCTGATAAGCAATTTCTTTTATCGCCTTGCTACTGTACTAATTTTATATTTTAGTTTATTTTATGACGCGTTTTATATAAAGTGTTCTGAGTCTGTCCTCTATGTGTTTATGATATGATGCAAAAGAGGCGAGGCAACATGTGCTTTTCAACTTAACTTAAGCAAGTTTTTTATTGACGGATAGTGTTTATGCGTACGCCTTTATTTATGAGCGCGGCTGGGTTGCCGTTAGTTGTAGCAATGATGAGTATGCCGGTTCAGGCTGCAGAATTTGTGGTCACTGATATTGGCTTTAATGGTCTACAACGCCTAACACCTGATAGTTTATATCCAGTACTGCCTATTACGGTAGGTGATACGGTCAATGATGCAAATCTGGCTGCCAGTATCAAAGCACTATATGCGACTGAAAACTTTGCTGACATTCAAAGCCGTATCGAAGGTGGCAAGCTGCGCTTTGATGTCGTTGAACGTCCGACGATTGCAGAAGTTAATTTTGATGGCAACAAACTCATTCCCAAAGAAGGGCTTGAGCAAGGCTTAAGTAATGCAGGTCTTGCTGTGGGTAATGTGCTTAAGCAAGCGACCCTACAAGGGGTGGCAAACGAGCTGCAACAGCAATATATTAGTCAAGGCTATTACAATAGCAATATTGAAGTCGATCAGACGCTGCTTGATGGCAACCGCGTCAAACTTGACGTACGCTTTATCGAAGGCAAGCCTGCCAAAGTCGTCGATATCAATATCATCGGTAATAAGCACTTTAGTGATAAAGAGATTAAAGAAGTCTTTGCGGTAAAAGAGTCTTCATGGACACGTCTGTTATCTAAATCTGACCGTTATGCGAAAGAGAAGCTCGCGGCAAGTTTAGAGAACCTAAAAGCCCTTTACCTAAATGATGGTTATGTACGCTTTTCGGTAGATAATGCGGTGCTCAATATCAGTGAAGATAAGAGTAGTGTGTTTATCGAGGTCAGTCTTAGCGAAGGCGAGCAATATCAGTTTGGTGAAATTAATTTCTTAGGTAAGCCGACTTTTGAAACCAGTGAATTGAAAGAGCTGGTCACTTTTGATGCGAAAGAAAAATACTCACAAGCCAAGCTTGATGCTACCACTGCCGCTCTTAAGAGTCGTTATGGTAATGAAGGGTATTATTTAGCGCAAATTAGACCAGTACCGCGTATCAATGACGAGACCAAAGTAGTCGATATCGATTACTATATTGATCCTGCACGTCCTATTTATGTTCGCCGTATCAATTTTACCGGTAACTTAAAAACTCAAGATGAAGTATTACGTCGCGAAATGCGCCAGTTAGAAGGGTCACTGGCTTCTAGTGACAAGATTCAGCTGTCACGTACACGCCTTATGCGTACAGGGTTTTTCAAAAACGTCAACGTCGATGTCAAGCCTGTTCCTAATCAGCCAGACCAAGTGGATGTAAACTATACGGTTGAAGAGCAGCCGTCTGGTAGCTCAACCATTGCGGCCGGTTATTCACAAAGTGGTGGTGTCACCTTCCAGTTAGATCTGACTCAAAACAACTTTATGGGCACTGGCGACCGTGTTAAAGCGGCTTTGTCGCGCTCAGAGACGCGTGATTCTTATAGCTTGGGCTATACCGATCCATATTTCACAGAAAATGGTGTATCACAAGGTATCAGTGCTTACTACCGTGAAACCAAATACGATGATAAAAACGTCAGTAAATATGTTACCGACGCTTATGGCGCGACGCTGAACTATAGCTATCCGGTTGATGAAACCAAACGCGTCAGTGCTGGCTTAAACATTGATAACACGACTGTACGTGGCGGTAGCCGTCTTGGTGTGTCAAGCGTTCAGCAGATTATCGATGACGGTGGTACGTTTGAGAAGTTCACTGATACTGGTCGTACGGGCTTTAAAAATGAATATCAGAGCTACAACTTGCTATTCGGTTGGGATTACAGCACCTTAGATCGTCCCGTATTTCCAAATAAAGGCATGAGCCATACAGTCGATGCGACCATTGGTTTAGGTGATACCAGTTATCAAAAACTGGTATATCGTGGCAATATTTATCAACCTATCTACAAAGACTGGGTTGCTCGCGGTTATACCAAGCTTGGCTATGGTAACGATTTACCCTTCTATGAAAACTTCTATGCTGGTGGTTATGGTTCGGTACGTGGCTATGAAGCTTCAACGCTTGGACCTAAATCACAAAGTTATAATGACGCTGTTAGTGAAAATCCTGGTTCATTAAAAGCAGAAGAAATTGGTGGTAATGCGTTAGTTAGCTTTGGTACCGAATTGATTTTACCAATGCCATTTAAGGGTGATTGGGCAGATCAAGTACGTCCAGTACTATTTGCTGAAGGTGGTCAGGTGTTTGATACCACGGATAAAGAAAATCGTACCTTTATTGATCCAGCTACTGGCGACGATACTGGTGTACCACTATTAACGCAAGACAATAAGTTGCGCTTTAGTGCCGGTTTAGGCGTAACTTGGTATACGCCAATCGGTCCGATTTCTCTGAGCTACGCTGTACCTATCGGTGATAAAGATGGCGATGTGACTGAAAAAGTCCAGTTCCAAATTGGTAACACTTTCTAAGTATTTACTAATTGTGTCTTATTATTTTCAGGGTTTGATTGCTATTATTTAAACCTTTAAGTAGATAAAGACTCCGTTAGATTTAGCCGGTCGTCAAGATGACATCTCAACTTGACGACTCTCTTATTCATGCCAATACTAATACTTACTATGATAACGATTGAGCAACTCATCTCCCAGATTGAGCAGCGTCAGCCTGTTCTTAACAAGGCTGAGCTTAACGCTGAGCAGCGCCGTCTAAGCTTAAAGGGTATTGGTAATTTAATGATGGCCAATCGCCAGCAGTTAAGTTTTTTGGCCAATCCTCATTATCTCTCCAGTTTGGCTAATACTCATGCTGGGGCAGTACTTATCACTGCAGAGCATCATAACGAAGCGCCAAATGATACAGTCGCCTTAATCGTTGCTAGCCCTTATTTGGCTTATGCTAGCGTGAGTCAACTTTTTGCTCGTCAACCCTCAGTCAGTGGTATTCATCCAACAGCCGTCATCGCCGACAGTGCCGTTATTGGCAATCAAGTGACTATCGGCGCTTTTTGTGTCATCGGTGAGCAAGTACAGATTGGTGATCGCAGCGCCCTTCAGGCTCATGTAGTCGTCGAGGACAATACTGCTATTGGCACAGATTGCGTTATCAAGCCACAAGTGGTGATAGGGCATGATTGTATCATTGGTAACCATGTCAGGTTGCACGCTGGGGTGAGCATCGGCTCAGAAGGCTTTGGCTTTGCACCCACCAGAAATCCTAGTGTTACAGGTTGGGAGCGTATTGCACAGTTAGGGCGTGTGCTGATAGGTAATCATGTACGCATTGGCAGTCAAACCTGTATTGATCGGGGTGCTATCGATGATACGGTGATTGGAAATCATGTTATTATTGATAACCTCGTACAAGTGGCACATAACGTCCGTATCGGTGATGGTACTGCTATCGCTGCTCATACAGGTATCGCGGGTAGTACCAGTATTGGCAAACGCTGTATCATTGGCGGGGCGGTTGGTATTACGGGACATATTGATATCACAGATGATGTTACCTTGTCTGGTATGACCATGGTCACCAAGTCAATTACCACCGCCGGATCGTACTCTTCTGGAACTGCCGCTATGCCAACTACTAACTGGCGCCGTGCTGCAGTAAGATTTCGCCAGCTTGGTCGTGATTAGCGGTTAAAGATTTATCGTTAAAGAAAATTAATACTTAGATGATTTGTAATATTAAAAACTCAGCAAAATTTTAACCTCAAGCAAGACTTAAAATACAGCAAGGAATCGCTACTATGAGCACTAGCAATATTGATAACCCAACGGCAGAAGACATCAAAAGCTTGGCTGAACAAGGGTTAACGTTGCCATTAACTTACCATACGTTAAAGCATTATTTGCCACATCGTTACCCGTTTTTATTGGTGGATAAGATAGTTGCCTGTACACCAGGCGAATGTATCACGGGCATAAAAAACGTCACGATTAACGAAGAGTTTTTTAATGGGCATTTCCCTGATGAGCCCATCATGCCAGGCGTATTAATGGTTGAATGCATGGCACAGGTATCAGGTGTGCTTGGTTTTATTAGTGCAGGATTGACGGCAGAAGATGGCTATTTATACCTGTTCGCAGGCGTTGATAAAGTGCGCTTTAAGCGCCGTGTTATCCCTGGTGATCAGCTGATTATCCGCTCTAAAATTGTAATGCAAAAGCAGGGTATTTATAAGTTTGATTGTACCGTACATGTTGAAGATGAGCTTGCGGTTAGTGCGCAGATTATGATTGCCCGTCAAGAGCAATAAATCACATTGATAACTTTGAATAATGCATAAAATATTTAAACCATGATGTTGATATCTATTTGTTAGCATCATCATATTATTTTTTAATAGAGGCAGCTTTAGGGTAGTTAATATCACTAAGCTGTCGTATTTTTTTTACTAATTTACTTGCATTCGATGATACAAAGGCCTCTATTATGAGTCAGATCCATCCAACAGCACTCATCTCACCGTCTGCTACGATTGATGAAACCGCAACTATTGGCCCTTACTGTATCGTCGGTGATGAGGTTACGATTGGTGCCCATACGGTGTTGCATCGTCATGTGGTTGTCACTAGATTGACTCGTATCGGTGAACACAATCAGTTTTATCAATTTTCAAGCATTGGTGAAGACCCACAGGACTTAAAGTATGCGGGCGAGCGTACTTGGCTTGAGATTGGTGATCATAATACCATTCGCGAAGCCTGTAGCTTGCACCGTGGTACTGAGCAAGATGGTGGCTTGACCAAGATAGGCAGTCATAACTTGTTAATGGTCAATACCCATGTGGCTCACGATTGCTTAATTGGTGACCACAATGTACTGGCCAATAATGTCGGCGTCGCCGGTCACGTTACCATTGGTAATCATATTATCGTCGGTGGTAACTCAGGCATTCATCAGTTTTGTACGATTGATGATTACAGTTTGGTTGGTGGTGCAACTTTAGTCTTAAAAGATGTAGCGGCGTTTACCATGGTTTCAGGTAATCCAGCCAAGGCGCACGGTCTTAATGTCGAAGGCATGCGCCGTAAAGGCTGGTCTAAAGATAGCATCGATGTGCTGCGTCAAGCTTATCGTGTTGTATTCAGATCCGGTTTAACGACGGTGCAAGCACTTGAAGTATTGAAGCAAGATTTGCTACCAAAAGAGCAAAAAATCGAGTTTTTGATTGATTCGCTACAGAAAAGTCGCCGCGGTGTTGTTCGTTAAATTTTGTGTTATAAAATAGGCAGTGTGTTTTAAATAAAGGGTCATGAGCCAAACCAAATCTTATTGATGTTAATAACAATTGTATTAAGCCATAACTATTCGTTATGGCTTTTTATATTTATGACTACTTGACTTTTTTGGTCGCTTAGCAGAAACTGAGCCTCTATAACAATGTAAACAATTCTTTCTTAATGTTGCTGAATGCGTCACATTGATGCATGGAGTAGATAGTCAAACATTATGGACAGCTATTTATAATAATCAAGGATGATTATAAGCAATATTAATTGAAGTATGAGGAAGGCAAAATGGCTATTAATAAACAAGATCATGCGCAGTGGAGCTCAAGTTTCGGCTTCGTACTGGCAGCAGTAGGCTCGGCAGTCGGGTTAGGAAATATTTGGAAGTTCCCTTATATGGTAGGTGAAAGCGGTGGGTCAGCTTTTGTTATTGCCTATTTATTCTGTATTGCTTTGGTTGGTTTTCCTGTATTGGTCGCCGAGTGGTTAATTGGTCGCCGTGGTCAAAAGAATCCTATTAATACCTTTAAAGATGTCGCTGTCAGTGAAGGTAAGTCAAGTAGCTGGGGTATTGTCGGCGTGACAGGTATCCTAGGTGGTTTCTTAATTCTATCTTTTTATAGTGTCATCGGTGGCTGGGCGCTGAACTATATCACCAAAGTTGGCACAGGCAGTTTTGCCGGTCAAAATAGTGACTCTGTCGCTGCAACTTTTGATGGAATGCTAGCATCAGCAGGTACGTTGACGATTTGGCATACTGTATTTATGATTATCACTGCGCTTATCGTTGGTATCGGTGTAACACGCGGTATTGAAAACGCTGCTAAAATCATGATGCCATTATTGGGTGTGATTTTATTTATCATCGTTGGTTATAACGTGATAAACGGTGGTTTTGGTGAAGCGGTTAATTATTTATTTGCACCTGATTTGAGCAAGTTGACCGTTGATGTAATGCTAGCGGCATTGGGTCATGCCTTCTTCACCCTATCTATTGGTATGGGCATCATGGTGGCTTATGGTTCATACTTAGGTCGTGAAGTAAACTTGCTAAAAACTGCTCGTACTGTTGTTATTTTAGATACAGTCATTGCCTTAGCAGCTGGTTTGGCAATTTTCCCAATCATCTTTAGTAATGGTCTTGATCCTGCATCAGGTCCTGGTTTGATTTTTGTCAGTCTACCGATTGCTTTTGGTGGCATGGCTGGTGGTACAATCATCGGTACTTTGTTCTTCTTATTGATTACCTTTGCTGCTGTGACATCGTCGATATCACTGCTAGAGCCAAGTGTCGAGTTCTTAGAAGAACGTACGTCGATGAACCGTACGATGTCTACCATTGCTGCTAGTACTGTGATTTGGCTATTGGGTATTGCTGCGCTGTTGTCGTTTAACCTATGGAGCGACTTTACCATCATGGGTAATGGCATCTTCGATGCGCTAGACAAACTTACCAGTAAGTTTTTATTACCGTTAACTGGTCTTGCAGGTATTATCTTCTTTGCTTGGAGAATGGACCAACGTAGCATTCAGCAAGAGCTTAATTTATCAAATGGCGCTTGGCAGATTTGGCAAATCATCACTAAATTCGTGGCACCAATCGCGATTATCGTGATATTTGTTGTTGCACTGATAGGTTAATTACGGGTTATTGATATTTCGCTTGTTGAAATTTAGCGAGTAAAAAAGGCTTAAGATAATCTTAAGCCTTTTTTATTGCATTTCATATTTGAATAGTTGGTGTTAATTTACCATTACTATTAACGCAAATTCAGCTCTGGCACCGTCTGACCGCGTTTGCTATAAAATTCAGTTACGAACTCATCAAATTTATCTTGTTCAATGGCATCTCTGATACCTTGCATCAAACGTTGATAGTAACGCAAGTTATGAATGGTCGCTAACTGCGCGCCAAGCATCTCTTTACATTTATTCAGATGCGATAAATAAGCACGACTAAAATTCTGGCAAGTATAGCAGTCACATTCAGGGTCTAATGGACCTTCATCAGTGCGATATTGGCTGTTGCGTATACGTACCACGCCCGCATTATCGACGTCGCCTGTGACAAAGTAATGACCATTACGCGCGTTGCGAGTTGGCATCACGCAATCGAACATATCGACGCCGCGTCGCACCCCTTCAACGAGATCTTCAGGCTTACCAACACCCATCAAATAGCGCGGCTTATCGGCTGGCATATCGTTTGCGATGTAATCTAGGACATCTATCATCTCTTCTTTTGGCTCGCCAACAGACAAGCCACCAATGGCATAACCATCAAAGCCAATCTCAAGTAAACCTTCAAGTGACTGCTTGCGTAAATCGGCATACATACTACCTTGGATAATACCAAATAACGCATTGGTACTGCCAAGTTTTTTATGCTCATCAACGCAGCGTTGTCCCCAACGTAGTGATAATTCTAAAGACTTTTTGGCTTCGTCATGAGTCGCTGGATAAGGCGTGCACTCATCGAACTGCATCACGATATCTGAGTTCAAGCTATATTGAATCTGCATCGATTTTTCTGGCGATAAAAAGACTTTGGCACCATCGATAGGCGATTTAAAGGTCACGCCTTCTTCAGTAATTTTACGCATCGCACCAAGGCTAAATACTTGGAATCCGCCTGAGTCTGTCAAAATTGGCTTATCCCAATGCATGAATTTATGCAGACCACCAAATTTATCAATAATATCAGTGCCAGGGCGCAGCCATAAATGAAAGGTATTACCAAGGATAATGTCTGCACCAATGGCTTCGATATCACGTGGTAACATGCCTTTAACGGTACCGTAAGTACCGACTGGCATAAAGGCTGGCGTTTGTACGTCACCGTGATTGAGGTGGACTGTACCGCGGCGTGCGCGCGTGACGCCGCTGGCTGTTTTATGTAAGACAAATTGCATAAGATAACCGCTATATGAGCTATGAAAATGGCGCTAATTATAGCATTGTTAGGTTTTTTTGGACATTGAAGTTTGCCCACTACAGATTTGATAGGATAGTTATAGCCAGCTATAACTAAGAACTCCAGACATCGTTATCGAGTCGTTGCTAAAATAGAAAAAACTAACCAAACATAGAAGCTATAGTTAAAATACTTTAAAGTCGCTACCGTATTGCTGGTGTAAATTTTTTGCAGCCTCTGTCTGCGTAGGCACAGCAAGCAAGAAAAATTTGCACCAGCAGTACGTGTTGTATCGATATTACTTTTCACCGACTATACACCTGAACTGGCACGTTATAATCCGCCATGGATGCTGCCTTTTATGCGCCGCAATGAAATCATGATTGCTTATCAACAAAAATAATCCATAAAAAAAGACAGCGCTTGCTGTCTTTTTATATCTAATATTCAGAACATTGAGTCTAGGAACATTGGGTCTAGCTGTTTTGCTCGCGAATGATATTTAGCATGCGGCGTAATGGTTCAGCTGCACCCCATAGCAATTGATCACCCACTGTAAATGCGCCTAGATATTCAGGTCCCATATTAAGCTTACGCAGGCGACCTAGCGCGACAGTCAAGGTGCCGGTTACTGCCACAGGCGTTAAGCGGTTCATAGTGGCTTCTTTATTGTCTTCCACCACGTCTAACCACTGATTACCGCTATTTTTCAATGCCGCTTCGATTTCTTCTAGCGGAATATCTTTTTTGAGCTTAATGGTTAGGCCTTGTGCATGACAGCGCATTGCACCAACGCGGACACACATACCATCGATAGCAATCTTATCCGCTTCAGAGTTGCCAAGGATCTTATTGGTTTCAACACCACCTTTCCATTCTTCACGAGATTGCTTATTCTCTAACTGCGCATCGATATAAGGAATCAAGCTACCGGCTAATGGCACGCCAAAGTATTGCTTAGGGAAGTCGTCTGAGCGCTGAGTTTGAGCGATTTTCTTATCAATCTCAAGAATGGCGCTGGCAGGATTGGCAAGCTCATCTTTGACAGCATCACGCAATACACCCATACCTTCGATGAGCTCACGCATGTTATTGGCACCAGAGCCACTTGCTGCTTGATAAGTCATGGCGCTGACCCATTCGACCCAACCTTTATTGAATAATTCACCAATAGCCATTAGCATTAGTGACACGGTACAGTTGCCGCCGATAAAGTCTTTTTTACCCTCAGCGAGTGCACTATCGATAACAGTACGGTTAACTGGGTCAAGAATGATGATGCTGTCATCTTCCATGCGTAATGTGCTTGCCGCATCAATCCAATAGCCAGCCCAACCGCTATCACGCAGTGGTTGATGTACCTTTGAGGTGTAGTCGCCACCTTGACAGGTAATAATTACATCACAAGCGGCAAGGGCTTCAATATCATGAGCATCTTTTAGTTGACTGGTCTTAATACCATCAAAGGTTGGCGCATCACCGCCTGCATTACTGGTTGAAAAAAATACTGGCGTAATACCGTCAAAATCTTTTTCTTCCATCATACGTTGTAACAATACTGACCCTACCATACCGCGCCAGCCTACCAAGCCTACTGTTAAATCACTCATCAAACTTAATCCTTTTTACAATAAATTGTTGCATCGTCAACCAATAACAATGCCGTGAATAGCCCCAAAAAGCAAGGTTTTTTGATAGATTTAAAGAGTTTTGCCTGCACTATTAACTATGTTGGTTATAACTTTGAGTTATGGTATTAATCTAGCTTTGTTAATGCACTAAAAGTAAGGTTGACTATTAATAAAATAAAAACCTTACTTAATCTCATAAGTACCGATGCAAGCATTATCATTGTAATGTTTTATAGTATCTATTAGGTAATTAGTGTTCAGTAGTAGGCGCAGGTTGTCTGGAATGCTAAAGTAAGCCATCATTTTTAATGATCGTCTTAAGCAACTTTAATTTCTATATTTTTTCTTTAAACATTTTTATATGTGTTCTATTGAGAGATTTACCGTTCAGCTATTACAGACGCTAAACTACAATAATAATTAACATAATCAATGGTCGATACACATTATGGATTTTTCCTTTCTATATTATGGTGCGCAAGGACTGGCAGGGCTCATCGCATTTGTCACTATTTGGGGCTGGCTACCACTTGATAACTGGTGGGTACGCGGTGTGGATTTCCCTCGTATCCAAATCCTGATACTAGGCATCATTGCATGGATAGGGTTGGTGACATTTGGCTCAGAATGGCAGCTAGGGCAGTGGCTGTTATTTGCCGTTTTGAGTATTACCTTAGTATTTCAGCTCAGAATGGTATTGCCGTATACTATGCTATGGAAAAAAGAAGTACTAAATGCCAAAGATAAGCCAGATGTACACGAGTATCAGTTAAAAATCATGGTTTCAAATGTACTGACTACTAATGACGATACCTACAAATTGGTTGAGTTGGTACAACAGAAACAGCCTGATATTTTGATAACCTTAGAGAGTGATGAAAAATGGGAAAAAGCGCTTAATCAAGTTGAGTCTGATTACCCTTATACGGTAAAAGTACCTTTAGATAATTTATACGGTATGCATCTTTATTCCAAGCTTGAGCTGATAGAACCTGAGATTAAATATTTGATCATTGATGACATACCTTCCATTCACACCCGACTGCGTTTGCAGGGCGGGCGTGTAGTTTGGCTTTATTGCTTGCATCCGATGCCACCGAGTCCAACAGAAGCTGATAAATCTACCACCCGTGATGCTGAGCTATTGATGGTTGGCAAGCATATTAAAGACAATAAGCAAACGGCCATATTGGCAGGTGATCTCAATGATGTTGCTTGGTCACAGACCACACGTCGTTTTCAACGTATTTCAGGGCTACTAGATCCCCGTATCGGGCGACATTTTATCAATACTTTTCATGTTAATTATCCGTTTTTACGTTGGGCATTGGATCATCTTTTCCATAGTGCTTGCTTTACAGTGATTGATATTGAACGTTTACCTTCGATTGGCTCTGACCACTTCCCTGTGATGACAACGTTGCAATATGAGCCAGAGGAGGAGAGTAATCAAGAAGGAAATGCTCCTACAGCACAAGCAGCAGACTTTAAAGAGGCAGAAAATAAGATAGAAGCAGGCAAAAAAGAAGGCTGCAAGGTATCTAAAGAGCATGAAGAATCCGAGTAGAAGTGTGATTCAGAAGAATCCTAATGAGCAAAAAATACCTGCTAACTGAGCCATTCAGACGTAAGCAAATGCTTACATCAAATAAGGTCTTTAGCCTCTAGTCGCTGCACATCAATTGTCTTAGAATACACCCATCAACACAAGGATACGCAAGGATGTAGTGTTGAGACAGTATCAATAATAGGACAGAACAGCCCACTGTCTCATGAATTACTGTTTATGACTTAGGATGAGTCAACACGGAAGAGATAACAATAATAATATGAAAAACCATAGCCCTGAACCAATCGCCCTAGGTTCGGGGCTTTTCTTTGTTATTAAGTTATTAAGTTATTAAGTTATTAAGTTATTGATTTATAAGGATTTATTAGTATGAGTTTATAATTTGGTACATAGTCTGGTATAGTTGAAATACTTTAAAGTCGCTACAGTATTGCTGGTGTAAATTTTTTGCAGCCTTTGTCTGCGTAGGCACAGCAAGCAAAATTTGCACCAGTAGTACGTGTTGTATCGATATTAATTTTCACCGACTATAACTGTGAAGAAATTAGGCTTTTTTAATTTTATCTGAAAAAGGAGAATCCTGAGAAGCTGTCACGTCTGCTTCCCAAGATATTATGACTTGGTTTTGTTAGTTGTTCTTCTTCTTCTTCTTTAACATAAGCACCTGTTACAAATCCTACTTTGTTTCAAAATCTTTAATTTTAGCATCAGGACTTAATACTTTTTCTGGTACAAATTCTTCTGGTTTCTCTCCATTTTTCACTTTATTTGCCCAGTCTCCGTTGGAAAGTGCTCCACGAGCTAAAGTAATTATATCCGCTCCACCTTTTTCTACAATCTCTTTGGCTTTTTCTGGGTCATGAAGGCTTCCGTTTGCAATAACAGGTAATTTGCCATACTTTTTGGCTAACGCGGCAAAAGTAGGGCCTTCATCTCCAAAAGCAGGTTGCCATGCTTCAAAATCAGTCACATGAATGTAGTCTAGCCCCGCCTGCGCTAATTGTCCAAATATAATTTCAGCATCCTTTTCCTTGTTTGCCCATTTGTGGTCATAGTCATTAACTTTACCTTGAGAGATTCTAATGCCAACTGTATAATCTTGACCAACTGCTTCTCGAACCGCTCTTGATACCTTCTCCAATAAACGAACGCGATTTTCTGTGGAACCACCATATTCATCCGTTCTTTTATTGGTATAATCGGTCAAAAACTGGTCGAGGATATAACCATTAGCACCGTGGATTTCAATTCCATCAAAACCAGCCTCTTTAGCATTTTTGGATGCTTCAACAAACCCTTTGATTACTTCTGTAATATCATCTTTTGTCGCTTCTTTGGGTACTTGAAACGCTCCATCTCCACCATAGAATGCCATTTGCTCGCCTTTTGGTTGAACGGCTGATGGTCCTAAAGTTTCTTTCGTAAACTGGTTTCCTTGAGATAGAGCGCCCGCGTGCATTAATTGTACAATTACCTTTCCTCCCTCTTGGTGAACAGCCTCTGTTACCTTCTTCCATGCTGTTACTTGCTCATTATTGATAATCCCTGGTTGATCAAAATAACCTTGACTATAAGTATTGTCTGAGTAAGTACCTTCAGTAATAATTAAACCAAATCCCCCGCGGGCGAATTTTGCATAGTAGTCAACCATTTGGTCAGTTGCTAGCCCCTCTGGTGTTGCACTTGTTCGTGTCATAGGAGCAACTCCTACTCGATTATCTAAAGTTATTTTTCCAAGTTTAACGGTATTGAATAAAGTGGATGTCATATAAAAAACCCTTTTTTTAAAATAATGTTTAGTTTTTGCAATTTATTTGGGTAATTACTCATGTAATTTTACCAAGAAAATCAGATCAATCTTGACATGTAAAAGCTTTGCGCATCAACTACATAATGTAATGAAATATTTTTTACATGCCACATCTCGTTTATAAGTGTAATGTGCTTTCATGATATGGGTGGACTGGTTCAATAATACTCGTTTGCACAGCACGCCAGAAAAATTTATACCAGTGCCGCGTCAAAACATGATGTATCTACTTTATTTGGAATCAACTATAGTCGGGGTGGTTCAGTTTCTCCTCATTATTTTTATGCTTGAACATTTATGTATCTGCTATCATTTTCAAGTAAATAACAAATCAAAAGGCATAAGAAAAGGATATATGCATTAACATATACCCTTTTTTAATACGTTTTAAAAGCTATTGTCCGAGCATGGATTAACCCAATACTTGAATGTAAGCGCCAGCACGTAGCTCTTGTAGCCAGTCTTCTTTGGCTTGCGGTGCTAAGCGCTGATATAGCGCTTGACGTGCCATAGTACGACGATATTCATCGCTGACATCTTGTTGACGTTTACCTTCAATTTTAAGTATGTGCCAACCAAATTGGGTTTTAAACGGGGCAGAATAGTCACCGACAGCGGTGTTTTTCATCATTGCTTCAAACGGACCAATCATTTGATCTTCACCAACCCAATCTAGATCGCCACCGCGCCCTGCTGAACCAGGATCGTCTGAATACGTCGATGCTAAACCATCAAAAGCAGCACCATTACGTAGCTGACTATAGAGGTCGTTAATTTTTTGCTCGGCAAGGGCATCGGTTTGCAGCTCATCGACTTTAACCAAGATATGCCGAGTATTCCACTGAGGTACAAGCATGGTATCACTGGATTTTTTATTGGCAAGCTTGATGATATCAATACCTTCAGGCGTGATCAAAGGGGCACTCACAGCACCAACCTCAAGCTTAGTAATTTCGCTCGATAGCTCAGTTGGCAGAGCAGCGGCTTTATGAAAGCCCATATCGCCACCTTGTAGTGGGATAGGATAACTGCCTTGGCTGGCTGCAATGGCTTCAGCCACGTCGATATTTGGCACAAGAAGGCGTGTACGTAGTTTTTGCGCCACTTTTAATGCGTCATTACGCTGCGCTTCTGATAGACGGCTATAGTCATCCATATAGGGAACACGGACATGAACAGTCTGATACTCACTTTGGTTCAAGCGTTTGGCTTCAGGCGATGCTAAAAAGGCATCGATATCTTGTTCGCTAATACGCACGCGATTGGTGATTTGGCGTTGTTGTAGAGCTTGAATCGCGGCATCTTCAATCAATTGAGCCCGCAAAGTAGCGTAGCTACCTGCTTGCGCTGAATCTAGACGCTGCTGTAAAGCGGCGATACTATTTAGACCTTCTGCTTTTGCTATTTGTTCTAAGCGCTTATTGATAGCCGCTTCATCAGGATTTAACCCAACACGTTTAATCAAGGACAGCTGTAGTTCACGCAAAATAAGCGCGTTTAATACTTCTGACTGTAACTGTGCTGAATTGGCAATAGGTTCACCCGCAGCTTTTGCACGTGCCTGAGTCTGAGCAATGGCAGCAATGAGATCACTTTTTAAAATCGCATTTTCATTCACTAACGCAATGATGCCATCTGTACTATTGGCAGGCGTTAAACGAGCCACGCTATTTTTCTGAGTCGTCGTCGCTTGCCCTTTTGCAGAGTTAACGGTTGCTGCCTGGGTGCTAACGCTCATGCCAAGAGCGGTCATTAGACCCATCGATAGGAATACTGCTTGGCTCGTCTGGCGTAAAGAAAAAAATCTCATGATGCTCCTCATCAATGTCATTGCATCGGATGGTAATCGGTTAAATCCACTCGCCACACTTTGAGCATCAAATAATGTTAATACTAAAAATGATAATACTAAAGTAGTGGCTAGGGTTGTTTATAATAGAATGCAAACCAGCTTATATCATACATAATAGGCTATCAATTAGGCTTGTCTCTCATTGTGTTCTTAATCTTTCCATGCGCTTTGAACAGGCTCAAAGCCTAATACTTTATCTGCAAGCAGACGTGTCAAACGGCTGCTACCGCTGCCAAGACCACTCAATCTTACTTCTGCCATAATTGCTTGTGTGGGTTTGTCGGCAATATTCAAGTCATTATAGTAACGACGACCATAAACCGCAAAGCCAAAACAGCAATCCTCATAATCGATCCCAATCAATGAGTCGAGCATTTGATTGCGATTATAGTCATATTGACCTTGAGCCAATACACGCCAATTATTATTAATTGGGAAAACCGCTGATGCTGTCAATGCTGAAAGCGGTAGCTGGTTGGTGTTTTCATCACGTTGACGTTTGATAAAGCCCACATTAAACAAGCTATTATCGGATGGCTGATAACGTAGCTCAGTGGTAATATAATTTAAATCATAACTATTGGTCAGCGCGCCACTCACATCGACCCAGACATTATTGTAAGGCTGTGTGCTGGTATCCCAGACCAATCCTGAAGAGGATGAGGTAAAGACAGGTTTTGTATTATCAAGCGTAACACCGCCATCATCAATATAGAACTGCTCTGCAATGCTACCATCAAAACGTGTCACGCCCGTTGCATCGATGTAACGATAGTTAATGCCTGGAGTGAAAGCATGTAAATCTTGCAAGCGATCATGCCCTAAAAACCAGCTGTCTGAGAATAATTGCTCATAGTTGATAGAAGCAATACGAGTATTAAAGTTTGGAATATTATTTTGATCTTTGAATGGTGAGTAAGTATATTTTAAGCGTGGGCTTAGCAGGCGATAGCCACCTAAAGTGTCGTCAAACGCGCCAAACGGTGAGCCCGCTTGATAAAAATGCAAACCTGCGTCAATGCTGGCTTGCGGGACAAAAACTGATTGATTGCCATCATCTTTATCCAATGAATTGTCCACTAAGCTGTCTTTATCATAAGAGGTAAACAGATGCTGTAAGCTTAGCTTTGGTTTGATATAACCCCATGAATTCTCCATAGGGTAAGAGGCGCTGAGTTTATTATAAAAACGCGTGCCACTTTTTTCATTCTCAGAACCATCATCGATGGATTTTTTAAAATAAGCGGAGTCACTGACGCCAGTAATATCAAAATTCTTTGCCCAAGGCAGACGGTAATCAAGATTGAGCTGCGGTAGGCGCGAGTAAGGTTTGTCTTTATCTTGCAACATCTGCCCATTATTATTCAACGCATCAAGCGTTTGGAAGGTTTCTACTTTTAGCTCACCGTCGACATAGTCATTATAATAATTTAATTGCGCTCGGCGTGCTAGATTTAAGGTGTTATCTGATAAACCTAGCGTATCAAAATCATTGAGGTAGTCGGCATCAGACACGTGGCTATATTTAGCCTCACCACTTAGACGTGGGATGCTGGTAGATGACCAGTAATGATCATAAAACAAACTGCGGCGATCTTCGCCATCGTATTCTTTATCATTAGGCAAGTAGGAACCATTAAAGATACCCTCGCCATAGTTCTCGGTTAAATAGCGGAACTCGCCAGATAGCATAGGATTACGAGTGGTATAGATATGAGTGCTTAGCGTGGCATCATAGTTGGGTGCTAGATTGAAGTAGTAAGGCACATCAACTTCAAGTCCATTTTCACTACTAATGCTTGCATTAGGCAATAAAAACCCACTACCGCGTCGACTGTCTATAGGAAAGTTAAAATAGGGCAAGTAAAATACGGGCACATCAGCAATACGGAAAGTAGTATTGTAGGCTTCACCGCGTCCTGTCTCGGTGTCTAAATCTATGCTTTTGGCGTCAAATTGCCACTTACGATTGGTCGGAGGACAGGTGCTATACATGACCTCATCCAATTCATATTGGCTCTCATTAGGTCGATTTAAGCGCTTGGCATAACCATGTGCTTGCAGCTCAACACTGGCAAAGGCGACATTCGTAGCAGTGGATTGCCCTGTTTCGGTATTATAATTTAAATTATCAGCGACACCGATGAGCCCACCTTGCGCCGCTTTGTCAGTGAGGCTGGTTTTACCATTTTTTTGAACTCGGTCTTGTGTCTGAGTTGCAGAGGCGTTGCCAGTCGCTTGGTCAGTAAACATCACTTTACCTTGCGCCGCTGCCACCCCGTTGCTTAAGTCCAATACAATTTTTTCGGCCTCAATATGCTGAGTCCCTTGGTCAATGATAACATTGCCTGATAGCTCAGCATAATCGACATTATCATAGTAGCCATAATCTGACTCTGCAAATAGCGGCGCTTGATTATTAGGCAGACCATTTAAATTTGGTGCTGGTTGACCATTACTGGCGCCTGCTTCATTGACCGCCCGTTGATAATTGGGATTTTTCTTAGGATATACCCATTGACCCTCACAGCGCGCCGCACTATCGACGGTATGTGGCAGTAAGCGCAGATTGCTACCTACGGTTGGGATATTAGTCGTTACAGGCGTCAAACTGTTTTGAATATTACTTTGTTCGTCGCTTACGTTAGTGCCTGTATTATTTGATGTTGCAACATTTGTATCTGGTGTCCGCTCATAAAATTCTGCTAAACGTTTGAGGCTCTCTTGAATGCTCTCGTCATCGGCATACTGGTTTGAGCTATCAGTCACCAATGGCTCAGGCATCATCGAGTCAGTCTGATTGATAGCGGCACTAACGGTCAGGCTCGATAAGCCTAGCGCGCCAAATAAAATCAAACGAATGCTTTGGTAAAGCGGAGAATATAACAAGGGCACACCTATGATTTGTAGAGCCTATTGGATTGCAATATATCGTCTATCAAGCCTATTTTAGACAGCTACAGCGCTTTATAAACGAATAATAAATAATATAATCTTAAAAGTTGGGACGTTTTACATATAATGACGACTAATCATAGTCAAAAAAAACCAAATCAGCTACACTATTTATCAAATTATCAAAGTTTATTAGACAGCCATGCTATTTTTAAGACAGCAGTGACTGTGCAATAAGCGCTCACTATTTTAGCAAGTATTTGTCCTACTTATCACTCATTTAGTCATTTACGACTTATATTTAACCTGCGATGCTTTTTATGACCGATAAAACTATTACCGATGAACGAATATTAGAACCTGCGATACCTGGCATTAATGCGCGCCAAGAGTCATTAGAGTGCTGGGTGCAGCAAGTGTTCGAGAATCAATCTTTTACCCTTGATAGCTTACCGGGTGATGCCAGTGCTCGCCGTTACCACCGTATTCAGCTAGTAGCTGATAATACGGATGAGGCGACAAAAACAGCACGTTATATTGTCATGGATTCTGCTGACGAGCAAGCAGCGATGCAGCAGTTTATCACTGTGGCAAATCTTATGTCTCACGCCATCAATGTACCAACGCTGATAGCGCAAGATGTGGCAAAAGGATTTTTGGTATTGCAGGATTTTGGTGCAGTAGAGTTCGCTCATTTATTGGTTGGTGCTACACCTGAACAAGTAAATAACTATTATCAAACTGCGATGCAGGCCTTGGTTGCACTGCAACAGATACCGGTAGAGACGGCGAAATCTCAGCATCAATTGCCTGATTATGATGCCGCAATGCTCAACCGTGAAATGGACTTATTTAGCGAGTGGTTTATTCCGCATATTGGCGTGACACTTGATGTTACCTTATGGGAAAATCTAAAGTCAGCTCTGATAGATGAGATTTTATTACAACCGCAAGTCATCGTCCATCGTGATTATCATAGCCGCAATCTGATGCAGGATCAGGCGGACAATACGCGTTTAGGAGTGATTGACTTCCAAGATGCGGTGATTGGCGCTCATAGTTACGACTTAGTATCGTTGCTGCGTGATGCCTATGTTGAATGGTCAGAAACGCAAGTGACGAAATGGATTGATGACTTTTGGCAATTACAAACAAAAGCAGGTCTGGCAACAGCAGATAGTGTTGAGCAGTTTGAAAGTCAGGTCAATATCATAGGCGTACAGCGACATCTAAAAGTGCTTGGTATTTTTATCCGGCTTTGTGAGCGTGATGGTAAAAGTCGTTATTTAGCCGATATCCCTAAAGTGATGCGTGACTTTTTGTTTGAATTGGACTGGCTAAGTACGCAAGGCAATGCGCGTCTACAACAAGCTGTGTTACCGTTTAATGAATGGGTAAGAGAGAATGTATTGCCCGCTTATCAAACCAAATTTGTGCAGCAATATATTTAACCCTATTTATTAGCATTCGCCTTGTTTAAACTTCGTCAAAA
Organism: Psychrobacter arcticus 273-4; assembly: GCF_000012305.1. NCBI lineage: Bacteria > Pseudomonadati > Pseudomonadota > Gammaproteobacteria > Moraxellales > Moraxellaceae > Psychrobacter > Psychrobacter arcticus. The sequence goes on along the minus strand of NC_007204.1, from coordinate 1,852,185 downwards.
ATAAGGATTATCCATGTCGGTAATAACGCAAGCTATGATTTTGGCAGCAGGTAAGGGCACGCGCTTGCGTCCATTAACCCTTGAGACGCCAAAGCCGTTAGTGCAAGTGGGCGGGCAGCCGCTTATTGTTTGGCATATTAAAGCGCTACAAGCCGCTGGCATAACTGATATTACGATTAATGCCTCTTGGCTGGCTGATAAGTTGATGGACACGCTCGGCGATGGCGCGCAGTTTGGCGTACAGCTGCATTGGTCACTTGAAGCAGATGAGCCATTAGAGACAGCAGGTGGTATTTTTAAAGCACTACAAACTGGAAAGTTAAAAAATAAACCATTTATCTTAGTCAACTCTGATGTATGGACGACGTTTGATTTTAGGCAATTAACAACGTATGAGCTAGGCGCAGATCAGCGCGCCCATTTATTATTGATTGATAATCCTGAGCATAATGATGGTGGCGACTTTGCCGTTAATAATGGTTTAGCAAGCGGGAAAGCCATTGGTGATGCCGATAAATATACCTTTGCTGGTATCAGTGTCGTGTCGCCGCTATTGGTTGATGGCTTGGTATCAGGGCAGTCAGCCGCGCTTGGACCGTTACTTAGACAAGCGATGATAAAATTTCAAGTGACGGCTGAGGTCATGCCGGATAATTGGATAGACGTTGGCACGCCTGAGCGACTAGATCAGGTAAATACCTTTATAGAAAATAAAGGTATAAAGGTAAAAATGCCCATTGCGGTGCTTAAGTAATAATTGGGTATAGCGTTATTTAGAAAATACAGTAGAAATTAACCCCATAAGAAAACCGCAGCCCTAAGTGATTAGCGCTGCGGTTTTTTATTAATGGTTAACTGGATATAGTCGGTGAAAAGTAATATCGATACAACACGTACTACTGGTGCAAATTTTTCTTGCTTGCTGTGCCTACGCAGACAGAGGCTGCAAAAAATTTACACCAGCAATACTGTGGCGACTTTAAAGTATTTCAACTATAGATAAATACTTATACGCCCATTGCCAATTTAATCAACTGGGCAATGGTAAAAATCGTCAAAAAACCAGCGACATACAAACCAATAAACCATGCCCATTGCGATTGTTTTTTACTAAGATTTTTCATAGGATTCTCCTGAAAAATTAGGACTTAGAATTAGGACTTAGAATACTGCTTAATACATATGCTCGTGATCGGTTTTACCTTTAAACGTATAGTAGGCAAACGCGGTATAACTCAAAATAATCGGTAGCATAATTCCGGCACCAATAAGCATAAATGATAATGAAGTATCCGCTGCTGCTGCCTCATAAATGGTCATTTGATATGGCACGATATAAGGGAAAATCGCAAAACAAACACCAATATAACCCATCAAAAACAGCGCGACGGTCAACAAGAACGGACGATATTCACGCTCTGAAGTCAAGTCTTTGTGCATAAAGAAAAATAACGCCAAGACGATAATCGGCATCGGTGCAAGGTATAATAAACCGGGGAAACTAAACCAGCCTTCAAGCGCATCAATATCTGAGAAGTACATAAAGGCAGTGACGACAATCATCGCTACTACCAGTGCTGACAGCATCCAACCAGAGACTTTGCGAGCCCAAACTTGTAGCTTGTGCTCAGTCTTAATAATCAACCATGTCGAACCAAGTAGCGCATAACCGATAATTAGGGCGATACCGCAAACCACAGAGAATGGCGTGAGCCAGTCAAAAGGACCGCCGGTATATAAGCGATTGCTAGCCTCTAATCCTTGAACTAGAGCACCGAGCATAATCCCTTGGAAGAAGGTAGCAACCACAGAGCCGATAAAGAAAAAAGTATCCCATACATAGCGGTGTGAGGTTGCTTTAAAACGGAACTCAAATGCCACGCCGCGCATAATCAAACCAAATAACATAAAGGTTACCGGCAGATAGAGCCCTGTCATAATAATGCCATAAGCGACTGGAAAAGCGGCAAATAAGCCACCACCGCCCAATACTAACCATGTCTCATTACCATCCCAAAAAGGGGCGATAGAGTTCATCATGCGGCTTCGATTTTTGTCGGAACCTGCAAACGGGAATAAAATACCGCAGCCCAAATCGAAGCCATCGAGTAACACGTAAACGAAGACAGCTAGGGCAATTAAACCGCCCCAGATGAGGGGTAAATCTAATACGTCACCAAAGTTAAACATTAGCGTAACCCTCCATCTTCGACGTCATCGGCAGGCTCATCAAGATTTTTAGTTGAATTGTCTTTAGCTGAGTTTGATTCCATATTTTCACTGGCATTACTATCGCCACTTAGGGTGCGACCTTGACCTTCAGTGATAGAATGCTCATAGAAATTATCATCAGCAGGGTTTTCGTACGGCTGTGGACCCTTTGCAATCAAGCGTAGGATATAGAAACTACCTGCGCCAAATACAAACACATACAGCACGATAAAGCCAATCAGTGTCGTTGCGACTTGTTGTGCCGCAACTGGAGACATGCTTTCAGCCGTCCGTATGACACCATAAACTGTCCATGGCTGACGCCCAGTTTCAGTGACAAACCAACCAGCTAGTAGGGCGATAAAACCCATCGGGGTCATCATCATCCATAATCGGTGGAACCAAACACTGTCAGAATTAAACTGCTGTTTTTTAAAGTATTTATACAGACTAAATAATCCCACCAATACCATGAGCATACCAATGGCAACCATGATACGAAACGCCCAAAAGACAATGGGAACGAATGGTCGATCTTCTGGTGCCCAGTTTTTAAGACCCTTCACTTCTTTATCAAATGAGTGGGTTAAAATTAAACCGGATACGTAAGGTATTTTAACTTCATAGTGATTCTTTTCCGCTTTTTGGTCTGGAATGCCAAATAAAACCAAGGGCGCACCGCGCTCATTTTCCCAAAGCCCTTCCATCGCTGCGACTTTGACAGGCTGATGCTCTAGCGTATTAAGCCCATGCATATCGCCAATAAGTACTTGTACTGGGGCAACAAAAATCGCCATCACCATTGCCATACCCAGCATGACACGACCGTGTTTTCGATGTTCGACATGTTTTTTAGATTGTAGATAATACGCACCGATACCACCGATAACAAAGGCAGTCGTCAAGAAAGCTGCGGTCATCATATGGGCATAACGGTAGGGGAAAGAGGGGTTAAAAATGATTTCTAACCAATTGGTTGGATAAAGTAGACCATCAGCCCCCACCATAAATCCTTGTGGCGTCTGCATAAAGCTGTTGGCAGCCAAAATCCAGAAACCTGATATCAGCGTACCGATAGCGACAATCGCCGTTGAGGCAAGATGCATGCGTTTACTAACGCGACCCCAACCAAATAGCATAATCCCTAAGAATGATGCTTCTAAGAAAAAGGCAGTCAATACTTCATAAGCGAGTAGTGGACCCAGTACGTTACCCGCTTTATCGGAGAACACTGCCCAGTTGGTACCGAATTGGTAGGACATCACCACGCCCGATACCACACCCATTCCAAATACCACGGCAAATATTTTTACCCAGTGCTTATACACTTCGGCATAAATAGGTTCACCAGTTTTCAGCCAGCGAAACTCTAAAACCGTCAAAAAGCTGGCAAGTCCGATAGAAAAAGCTGGAAAAACAATATGCCATGAAATAACAAAAGCGAACTGGATACGCGCAAGCATCAGCGCATCAAGCTGGTCAATCATAAATGTAGCGAACATAAGCGGTTACCCTTATATTGTAGCTGAATAGCGCTTGCTTCCATGTTACGCTGAAATCATTGTTCATAGCTATCCGTCGATACGGATGTCAGTAAGATAATAAGTGTTACGAACAATAGTCAATGAAAACTGGCTATCGTTGTCATTTAGACAACACCTTATCTATGATAATTTAAGTGCTACTATTTAGTTAAAGTTAATAATTTATGTCCTTATAAACTATAAGGTATGTCTCTTATGGCATTATATAAAATATTTTCTCTTCCAGCATTATGCGCCTGAGTATGCTTACGCGCAAGTTGCTATCAAGCCATATTGCACACCTATTGGTCATAAATGATTAACAATGTAATTGAGTGCTTTTCAAGTCATAGCTATTGTTTAAGTAAAGTTGTTAATAGATACATAACAGTAATATAAAACAACATTTTTTAATAATGTATTTTTGCTATCTATAGTCATTGAAAAGTAATATCGATACAACACGTACTACTGGTGCAAATTTTTCTTGCTTGCTGTGCCTACGCAGACAGAGGCTGCAAAAAATTTACACCAGTAGTACTGTAGCGACTTTAAAGTATTTCAACTATATTTAAAAAATCTATTGGAAAAGTAATGAAGCTATTGCTTTAATTGTTGATGCAAGATACGTCGTAAGGTCAAAATCGTTTGTGGGTTTTCTTGGATACTATGACCGCCATTTATAACAGTCTCAGACGTCGCACCATCAAGATGCGCGCTGGTATAGGGCACGATACCATCTGACAGACGCTCGGTTAATGCTTGGCTAATTTCTTCATTGACTGTAACGGCAGCGACCAGCGCCTCAGCCGGTAAAGTATCTGTCTTAGTAGGTGCGTCTTTTGCAATCTCTACATCAACCACGGCAGCTGAAACGTCTAAATTATCTGAGTTTTCAATATTGCTGGTACTGCTGCTATCGACAGTCTCAATCACACTATCGTCATTCTCTATGACTGCTTGCGACAAATCAAGTTTCACGCCTGCTGGTTGCATTGCTGCCAGACCTCTTGTGATATCGGCATCGTTATTGGCAATGATCGAATGATAAGTAATACGCTTATTGATGCTAATGTCTTTGGTTAATTGAATAAAAGAAGATTTGTCACTCAATTGACTGGCACCATTTTGTAGATATAGCGCCCCTAGAGGGTTATTCGCCAAATCGCCTTTGATAGTAATGGTTGCCAAATTGTCCGTGACGGTTTTTAATAAGCCTACAGGCAGATAAATAATTCGGCGTAAGGCACGGGTAAACCAACGATCGGCATAGTCAGTACCTTGAAAGGGTGAGGACAAAAAGACGGCGGTATCAACTTGCGGCAGTGCATTTAATTCAAATCGGTTGCCTAGCTCCTTATTAGTCAGTGCTTGCTTAAGCATGGCATCGACCTGACGTTGGCTGCTATTTGCCAATAGGTTTTTGTCGTCTAAGGCATCCAAATTGTCTGCCAAGTTGTCATCAGACAACATCATACGAGCAATGATGCCACCCATACTATGGCTAATAATGACGCTGTTTTTGCTGGCAAGATTTTTAGCATTTGGGTCAGTTTGTTGATAAGTGGCATTGATTAATTTTTGGATTTGATAGCGATTTTCTAAAATAGGCAAATTGGTTGGGTAAAATATTTGCCATACTTGATAGTTATTACGTAATTTATCATCATTAAAAATATCATTGGTCAAATTGACCCACGTTGCCGGACTTGATGCCAGACCATGCAGCATGATAATTACGCGTTTGTTAGGGTCATAAGGCTCAAGCATAAAGAGTTTGGGTAAACTGGCTTCTTTTTGGCGAGTAATGAGGTTTAGATAGCCGACACCATCGAGCTGATTTTCTGCCAGCCAGAGCCCATAACCGGCAGAGAAGTTGGCTGCCAGTGGATAATCATCGCCTAATATAGAGGCGCTCTCACTGCGATATGGATTATATAAATGGATATCGAGCTGCTCGCTACTTAGGGTGTCGAGCACACTAGTGCCAGTAGGTTTAATCAGTCCCGTCATTAGCAAATGACCAGTAGGGTAAATGCGCAAGCTGGCATCTTCTTCTTGAGCGCCTTTTGTGGCGTTGCTTGAGTTATTGTTGCCAAGTCTGCCATTAGCAGCTTCTTGGCTGAGTTGACCTGAAAGCGCAGAGAGTAATAACTGACGAATAGTGGTGGTGTAGCGATCGTCCAATGACGCCACCAAACTGATACCTAAACCCGGTCGCTTGCTAATTGAGTTTAGCCCTGACAAGCGCAGCTCGTAAGTAGACACTAAGTCTGCAAGCGCAGAATTTTTCTCATTGGCATTTTTAAGATAGTTATTTTCATTGGGCAAATAGACGTTCAGATGATAATTGTCTACTTGCACCTTCATTACTTTGACTTGATCGGTCGGCTGTCCCTGAACAGGCGAGTGATTGGCAATGGCGGCAAGCTCATTACCATCATGCGTGTTGCTATTAGCTGTCGTGGCAAGATGCTCTACTTTTACATTGCGCATCAATTGGTTCATGTCACCTGTTGATTGATAAAGCTGAGTAATAACATCATTACTGGCGGCATTGTAGATATCTTGAGTTTGGATATCGATATTACTTGGGATACGGTTTCTAGTACGTGAGCCGCTTATTTTTTTATCGGCTCCTTCAAAATCATGCGCTAAGCTGTCATAGAATAAATAGGTATAGCTAGATTTGAGGGCGTCAAAGAGACGCTCTTGATACTCGATTAAACATATCTCAGTTTTGCTTTGCTGCGTCTTAGCTTCGGCATCATCTAAAGGCGCATTGGCATAATAGGGATCAAGTGGTGGGCGGGCGAGCGCATCGCTACAGCTTTTTGAGGTAGAGAGTTGGCGCGCTTTTGCATAGTGCAGCTCTGAAAATGCTGCCAGTGCTGGGCGATAATGCCTATTAAGCATGCTGTCAGCAAGCTGCGTTAAGCACAGCTCAAATTGCTGCATACAGGCTTGCTCATTAAGTCCTGCTGACAATAACAATGACGCGGTATCACTACTTAGCTTGTTATCAGTGACGATATTACCTCGCTGCGCCGAAATCGTCTTGGCAGATGCCTGTCTATTGACAGAGACAGCGCTACAAGCAGGTAGTATTAATATTGCCATAGCTGATAGCAGTGCCAATATAGCTAAAGGTGTCTTATTTTTATGAGTAGCTGTCGGCGCATTATTGATAGGGTCAGCGAAAATCATAGGTAATTCCAGTGAATAATGGACAGGCACGTATTATTAAATAGCAATTATATTAGAATGAGTGTAGCGGAAGTTTGGTGCTGCGACTATCGCTTTTATAGTGCGCATTTATATTTGACGAAAAAAAGCGTCTTTGGTCTATATTGTTAAGTTCTCAATATAAAAAAAGACGCTAGATTGATGATTATTAAGTATTTTTTAAATACTCTTTTAGCTATTTTTGATGACATATTTTTTATACGCCACCTTGTTTATAAGGATTTTATTTACATATTTGGTTTAATATTTGATGCTGGTAAATCCCAAATGTAAAACTTACCGTCTTCGATTAGCTTGATTTGCTGACGGATAACCGTGTTGTCTGGGACTTTTTGCTCCAAACGACGCAAACGCTCTAGCGCTTTTTCACGGCGATCACTCAATACATCTGATTGTGCCAAACTTTGCTCAGCTTCGGTATAGCCTAAGCTGACCGCTTGATCAAGGTACTTTTGACCTTCCTTAAAACCGCCGCCTTCTGAGAGCATCATGCCATAGATAAAGTTGGCTTCGCCGCTATCCGGTTTGATTTTGATGGCACGGTCAATATACTGCCCACCGCGTACCGTATATTCTGAACCTAAATCTAAGTTACGTCCCATACCATTTAACTTAGCTGCACGTAATAGCACATCGTAAGAAGCATTAAGCGATTTGGCATAAGGTTCAATCCAGTCGGTTAATACTTTAATTTTTTCGCGAGCGTTGTGACGTTGGGTGCGGTTAGGGAAATTTGGTGGATAGTGGCGTGCATTTGGCGACACCTCTTTAATGAAATCATCCAGTAAGCTGACATCCAGTTTGTCGGTGCCAAGACCTTTTTGCTGTGCTATTAAGATGGTAGGTACAAAGCTGATGTCTGAAAGGTGCACTTGCGGCGTTGGAATGTTTGGTAGTTGACCACTACGTAAATCGATACCCGTTGCAACCATTGGTCCACGCTCATAAACTCGCGTTGTCCCTGTAAGCTCAGTATTTTGGTTGGCTTGTGCTACTTGATTTTGGGTAGTATTTTGAGGAGCACGATTGGGCTGTATATTGTTGGTTTGAGTATTAGTAACTTGGGTGCTGCTTTGTTCAGTAGCGTTGATATTTGCTTGAGCACTTGCTTGTGCAGCAGTACTTGTTGCTGCTTCTGCTTGAGCAGTAGTTGCCGCCTGAGTAGCAATGACTGCATTAGGTCTAGCAAGACGAATCACTCGTTTGCTTGAGTCAATCGCGCTTGGTACAGCAGTGTTTGCAGTGGCTGAAGCATCAACTTCGGCAGCATTGACAGGCGCAGATAACATCATGGCGCAAGCTGCAGCTACTGCGGTTAAAGTCGCAAACTTATGCTGCGAGTGGGTCGGTTGACTGATGACTTTCATAAAGATAGTTACCTTATTTAATCGTTGTTTTGTCTATTTAGTCGTTATTGAGAAATTCATTGCTGGATAGCTGCTAGATATCTAAGTCGTATTCATACAGTTAAGGCAAAATCGTACAATTTTTTTATACCCTAGCAAATTAATATCAATGCGAACCATGGTAGGATTGTTAAAAGTTATTACTGAGGCAGTTTTTACAGCAATGTGTTTTTCAAAGTAAATCAATTAAAGATGATAGGCCGTGGCTTTCATGCGGTTTGCCATCCAGCGCATGGTATGGCGTATGGGTGGCGACAATGCAGCGCCGCCATTGGCAAGTGCCAACTCACGATGATGCAATTCCTCGCTATCCATTTGTGCCAATATCTCTTTTGAGCGCTGATCTTGCGGTGGTAATTGTCCAATATGATCTTGTAGATGTTCGCTAACTTGTGCTTCCGTTTCAGCGACAAACCCCAAGCTAAAATCGTTAGAGATGGCACCTGCTACCGCGCCGAGACCAAACGACATACCATACCATAAGGGTGTAAACACACTCGGATGACTACCAAGCTCGCTCAAACGGGTCTCGCACCAGACCAGATGGTCAACTTCTTCTTCAGCCGATTGCTGCATGGCTTGTTTGACATTCTCATCTTTTGCCGTAAATGCTTGCCCATGGTACAACCCTTGCGCGCATACTTCTCCGGTATGATTGATACGCATCAGCCCTGCAACGTGCCGCGATTCTGTGATACTCAGCTCAGGAATCTCATCACTACTCACGGGCAGAGGACGGGTACTCGGATTGGAGTGCGGTACGACCGCTCGCAATGCCTTGTCTACCCCAAGCAGTAATTGATCGATTTTGGATAAGGGACGCAAAGCCATGGTTCACTCCTGATGGCATTATTTATTATGAACGACGTGTTGCTATGAGCTTTTTAAAGCGTTGCAACGGCCACTACTACTTAATCATAGACCTTACTATAGCAAACAATATCAATGGTCGGCATCATAATAATTACGCGCTCGACAATAGACTTATAATGAAAGTTGTTATCAATACTGTTGGTTCAAACCCTTTAATCATGTCTGTTTAGCTGGTCATCATGGGTTTGGATGCTGGTATGTTTGATATGTTTATTCAGCTTTGCATATAAAAATATCCCAAAGGCAATATTGAGCAAGCCTGTGACTAGGAATAATTGCGGTAGTGACATACCTAAGCTATTTAATACAACGATAGAGAAGATAGCGGAGCCAACCATAAAAATGGCGTTAAAGATATTATTGGCACCGACAATGCGAGCACGGTGGCTTTTGGGTGCATACGCCTGCATAGACGCATATAAAGGGACGATATATAAGCCGCCACTAAAGCCCAAAAAGAATAAATCGACAAAAACGCGCCAGCTACCAGGGATATCAAATAATCCGCCAACTCCGATTAATGCCTCGGTATTCATATCAATCGACAATCCTGACAGTGAAAAATACAAGTCGATAGCAAAAATACTTAAACCGGCGATACCATAAGGTAATAAATGTAAGCTGACCTGATTTTTGGTGAGTCTTTTACATAATAATGAGCCAATGGATACCCCAACTGAGAATAAGGTCAGTAAGAAAATTACCACTGATTCATCGCCGTGTAAAAGGACTTTGCTAAATTCAGGCGTTTGGGTTAAAAAGGTGGCGCCATAAAACCAAAACCAGCTATTGCCCAAGATGACAAAGAATAAAAACCGTAACGAATATAAATAGCGTACCGTTGACACACTGGTCGTAAAGATATTCCAATTAATCTTTAAATCAGGCTGCATCGCTGGCATGATAGGTATAGATCGGGCGGAAAAATAACCTAATATCGCGACTACTAGTACCGTCAGACTAATCCAATATAGCGGCTGCGGTATTTGGGTTAGGAGGCCAGCCATAATCATACCGAGTAATATCGCTAGTGATGTACCCATTTGAAACAGACCATTGGCACCGACCAACTCATCTTCTTGCATCGCTTGTGGCAAATAGGCATATTTGATAGGCCCAAAAAAGGTAGATTGTGTACCCATCAAAAACAACGCGACAAATAATAGTGCGTACCACTCAAAGATAAAGCCCACTGCCGCAATCCCCATAATTGACAGCTCAAGCAGCTTAGTAAAGCGAGTCAATTTAGACTTTTCAAACTTGTCAGCGATTTGTCCTGCCAGCGCCGAAAATAGAAAATACGGCAAAATAAATAACATTGCCGCCAAGTTATTTAAAATACTGACCTCAACGCCAAGCTGACTTGCCGCCGTGTAGGTCAGCAGCAATATCAGTGCTTGCTTAAAAATATTGTCGTTAAACGCCCCCAAAAATTGGGTAAAAAACATGGCTCTAAAACGGCGACGCTTAAATAACTGAAACTGATTGGCCATGAAAATTCCTACAAATGGGTCAAGAGAAGTAAAAGTGAAGCAAAACGGATAAGACAGCCATTAATATTGTGATAATTATCAACGCTATCAAAAACTTAACTAAATATGACATAGGTTTTACCAATGTTAAGCCGTATAATAGCAAGGCTTTGGTAAAAATACATACGTCCAATGCAAAAATACATACGTCCAATGCTATGATTTCATAATTAACTAAGTTATGATTTGTAGATTTTAGCCGATTGAATTCTAATAGAGTGAGTAATGGCAAAGGTTTGCCAACGCTGAAATGGTCTGATGCGAGTAATTTTTTATATACTAATTACGTGCTCATGCTTCAATCATACGCTAAACCGTCAGATAAAAAGTAGAGTTGCAAGTTAAAAAATTGCTTTAGTTCATTACAATCGTTGTCATCACTGTATATACCGCCAAGACTTAGTAGTCGTCAGCGTCAGCAACCTTGCACTGCGTGAGGGAATAGGAATGAATATGAAACACCAGCCTTCAACGCCAGCGCACAATTTAGCAATGATGTCGCCTGACACTTCAGACCACCAAAATGACTCAATAAAATCTAGCGCTGCTATTAATACTAATGATACTCCGCGTCTTTATTTTACCCGCACAGCGCTTTTTAGTGCATTGACCACAAGCTTAGTCGGCTTTGGCTGTAGTCTTGCCCCTGCCGCTTTTGCTGCTACTACTGATTTAAATAACAGCGCTACAAACAGCCAAATACTGGTAAAGATTGCTACAGCAGCGTTGCCAAAAACCTCCAAAGCGGCTATTTCTGATGATGCGCAAGCTTCTGATACAAACCAAAATTTAGAGCAGCAAGCCGCAGCGATACAGCAGCAGGGTTATCAGATGATGACGCCTGAAGAGATTGATCGTGAGCTTGCGGCGATGGACAGGCAAAACGCACAATATATGGATAGAATTGGCACTAGTAATAATAGTGGCTTTGCTGCGCCCGTAGCTACTTTAGACGATCGCACGCCGCCGCTTGGGCTGGATGTGGAGTTGGATGCGACCAATCTGCCGACACCAAGCAATTTAGACACATTAGGCATTAATGAAACCGCAGAGATTATGGCGCGTCCTATTACTGTTAGCGATGCTGTCAGTAGCGGTAATGCCAGTGAGATGATTGATAACGACATTTTAGTCAACGTCAATCAAGCAAAAAATACAGAAAATTCGATCAATCCTGATGACTATTTTCCAGGTTATGAAAATGATACTGAGGCGGTTAGCGCAAGTATCGAGCAAGCCAAAACGCCAAGCCCGATGGCGCGTAATAAAGGCAATATCGTCAAGCGTCTCTATAATCGGTTGTTTAATGCAGGCTCACTTGCGCTACCATATGTAGACACCACGATTTATTTGCAACAAGCAGCGGCTGACAGTACCAATAATAAGGCTGCCAAGCCCATACTAATCAAAGCAGATGATGATGTGCAGCCCATTAAGAACATCAAGGCGGCGCTTGATGACACCACCGTGCAATCCGTTGTTGACTTTACAGCAGCACTACCACGCTTACGCCAAACCGCATTAGATGCGGCAAAAGCGGTTGGTTACTATGACGTGACTTTGCGTTTACGCCAGCCTTATACAGACACGATTGATGTCATCATTGAAAAGCTGGGTGAGCCAGTACGCGTCGATAGTCGAATTGTCGATATTCGCGGTGCAGGCAGTGAGCAAAAAGAATTTGCTGCGTTAGAAAAAGATTTGCCACCAAAAGAGGGTGATATTTTTAACCACCGCGTCTATAAAGACAGTAAATCTGCCCTTGAGTCGCTCAGTAATACTTACGGTTACTTTGATCAAGATTGGTTAAATAAATCTGTCGATATTATCTTACCTGACAACACAGCGGATGTTTCGCTGGTTTACAATACCGGCAATCGTTACGAGTTTGATGAAGTGGTGTTTTTTACTTATGATGAAGACTCGGGAACACTGACACGTGACCCTGAAAAACTGCCAGTTGAATTGTCATTGTTAAGACAGTTATTCGACTTTAAGGAGGGCGACCCTTTTTATCGTCCTGCGGTGACCAAATTCAGTAATGATTTATCGGCGACCCGTTATTTTAATACCATCAACGTTGAGTCGATTTTGCCGCCAGATGAGCGCACGCAAAATGCTACCTTAGCCTTTGATAACTCACCAAATGCTGACAATACTATTGAAACGACAGATGACGAAGTGAACAATGCTACTGATGTTAATGCTCGCCAAATAGAGGGTGTTGGCAATGACGGCGAGCTTTATACCAATAGCGGGGAAAAAGTGAATGCTGCCGATATTACTGCTATTGAATTTGAAGCCGATGAAGAGACGCTTGAGAAGCTACAGGCGATTAAGCAAAAAGCAGAACGCTTAAGCCGTCTGCCAAATGATCGTGTATTGGATGAAAAAGGCCAAGATTCAAACAGTATTTTAGGCAAAATAAGTGATGCTATCAGTGACGTTGCACAAAAGATATTCCCTGATGAGAAAAGCATACTGGCGGATGAGAACTTCGTGCCACCGACATTGGTAGGGCGTAAAACACCGCAAGAAGTGTTAGAGAGCAAGAAAGTACCACTGTACGTGTTTGTGGCGGCGAATAAACCGCGCGATGCTCAGGTGGGTATTGGTTATGGTACGGATACGGGTGTCCGTGCAACCGCGAAAATAGATTATAATTTGCTCAATCGTAAAGGCTATCAGGCAGGGCTTGAGACAGAAGTTTCGAGAATTACTAAAAATGTCGGTGTCTATGCTAGCCGGCCATGGAAACACCCTTTGAATGACAAGCTTGAAGCAAGTTTGATTTATGAAGAAGAGGCGATTAATCAAGGTGAAGGCAATTTCGATTTGTCTACCAAAACCCTAAAAGGGTCGCTAGCGCGTAATATCCGCCGTGAAAGTGGTTGGAATCGCAGTTACTCTCTGCGTTACCGTTTAGATGAGTTAGAAACGGGTATTGATGATGAAGCGCAGTTAAACAACCTTCCTATTCGCTTTACGTCCTCAAAGCCTAGACAGCAAGCATTATTACTTGGTTATGGCGTTAGTAAAACAGATGTGGACAGTGCGACTAATCCTACTAGCGGTATCCGCCAATATTATTCGATTGAAGCGGGTGCTGACAAAGCGCTTAGTGATACCAATCTGGCAATCGCTCGCGCTGGCGTCAGCGGTATTTATAGCTTTGGTGCCGATGATAAGCATCAAGTGCTTGGCAGTATCAATACCGGTTATATTTGGGCAGATGACTTTGATGAGGTACCTTATAAACTGCGCTTCTTTGCTGGTGGTGACCAAAGTATCCGTGGTTATGACTACGAAAGCTTATCACCACTAGATAAAGGCTATCTGACTGGTGGGCAAATCCTCGCGGTCGGTAGTGCAGAGTATAACTATGAGTTTAAACCCGGCTTTCGCGGTGCCGTTTTCACTGACATTGGTAATGCTTATGACAAAGATTTTGACACAGATACTAAAGTCGGCGTCGGCGTTGGTATTCGCTGGGCATCGCCCGTTGGCGTGGTGCGCGTCGATGTCGCCGCTGGCGTGACAGAAGAGAGTATTCCAGTCAGGTTACATCTGTTTATTGGCTCTCCTTTATAAAAATAGTATATAAAAAGAGCTGTTGTATTTATTATTCTAGCGATTGCTGGTAATCATTCTTTAACGTAGTTGAGTGCCATGTCGACCAAAAACACCCTGCCTAATAAGCCATTGGATGAAGATCCAGCACAACGAGATGCCCGCGCTGTAAGGCGTTGGTATCCATTATCTTTTGTGCTCAAATTGCTGGTGCTGATTTTTATCGTGCTGGCGATTATGTTTGTCATCTTCCTATATGCGGCGGGTACTGAGTCAGGCACTAAGTTTATTTTAGAAAAAATCAGTGCAGAAACGGGTGTTGAGTTCAAATATGGTAGCGGCAATCTGCGCGATGGTCTGTGGCTCACTGATATCGATATCGTTGCCAATGAAGATCTTGAGATATTGGTAGATAAAGCCTATGTCAAAATAGGCTGGCGTGCAGTTTTTGCTAAAGAAGTGCATTTGCGTGATGCAGACATACAGACCATCGAGATTATCAATAAAAAACCGCCAACGGGCGAGGGATTCGATTATAGGACCTTAAGCTTACCAGTCAATCTGCGTTTTGATTACGCAAAAGTAAAAACCATTGTTTATAAGCAAGTGACCCGAGACCCGATTGTCGTGCATGATGTTGAGGCCCGTGATTTGACTTGGGTTGGCAGTATGGTAACGGTTGGTCGTGGTAGTTTGCAGTATGGCGATATTGTTAAAGTTAGTGCTTTAGAGGGTCATGCTGATTTACAAGGCGACTATCCTTTAGATTTGAGTGCTATTGTAGAGGTCAGTGCTTTAGAAAAAGCCTATATTGATCCCTTAAATATCACCGCAACAGGCACGTTAAAGCGCACCGTTGGTAAGGTCAGTAGCCGCTACAATGATGCTGCGGTTAGTGGTGACTTTGTGGTGCAAGGTTTGGATTATGATGCACCGTTTCAGGCAAAGCTTGAATGGGACGATATTCTGGTTCCTTATGCAGACAATCAAAACATCCTCTTAAAGAGTGGTATCGCGACCGCAGCAGGTGTGATCTCAGAGATACGCCTGCGTATCAATACGGAATTGACCGCAAAAGATATTCCCTCAGGACATTATCAAGGACGCGCCATTTTTGCTAATCGTCAGTTACGTGTCGATCGCTTAGATGCGGATGTTGCCGCTGGCAACTTGATATTGCAAGGTATTTTAGATTGGAAAGGCAGCTTTGATGCAAAGGTAAGAGCGAGCGGCAGTAATTTTGATGTGCGGCGCGTAATTCCTAAACAATATGCAGACTTTAAAGTATATGCGCCACAAAAATTAAACGGTCGATTGTCCGTTCATTATCAGCATAAAAACAATGCGGGTAATATGGAAATGGATGCCGCCTTACGTCAGCATGATGGCGAGCAAGTCAATGCCAATATTGTCCGTGGAAAAACCTCAGCCAAATCTAAACAAGTCGCGCCTTGGTATATCGATGCAAAGTGGCAAAACCTTGTGCGTAAAAATATCCCTAATATCGGTAACATCAATAGCCCTAGTGGGCAAGCAAATGTGATTGTCCACGGCTCACGTTTATCGGTCGATGGTAAAGCCATTATCAACGAGCTCAATGCTGCGCCTAAAGGCAACTATGATGTAAGACTCAGTAAGGCGGGCAATGTTATTGATATTAATCGTCTAAACTATAAAGGAGTAGTGGGCGATTTATCAGGGACAGGTCAGATTCAACTGGCAAATAAAAAACGTCCGCTTACTTGGCAGATTGATGCACGTACCAATGGCTTATTACCCAAAAAATACCGCAGTGGCATACCACTTGAGCGCCTAACAGGGCGTATCAGTGCGCGTGGACGACTGCTGAATATCACTAAAAACCGTGTCAAAGGTCAGCGTCATATTATTAATTTTAATAATACGGATTTGCAGGCGCAGTTGGATGCTACGCAGAAAGGTCGTACTATCGGTATTACCGGCAGTGGCGATGCCAGTGTCGATATTATCGGTGGTAAGCTATCGGTCTTTGATGCGCGTTTTGATGGTCAAGTTGATACCGCTGATGTGCCAAAAGGCCGCCTGTCAATCGATGCCGCTGGTACGCCAAATCTGACTCGTATTCGCAAGTTAAACTATAATGGCGAAGCAGGTGCGGTCAAAGCCAATGGTGTCATTGACCTACGTAACAATATTGGCTGGACGCTAGATGGGCGCTTTGATAAGTTTAATTTGGGTTATTTCTTGCCCAATAATGCTGCCATTATTACTGGTGATTTAAAAACCACTGGTGAGTGGCAAAGTCCGCCAAAGAATAATGCTAAGGCAAAAGGGGTATTGAAAAACTTTGTCGTAAACTTTGATGGGATCCTAGATGCTGAGCAATTGCCAGCAGGTAAACTGACTATTGATGCCAGTGCTAATGAACAGCTCATTCGTATCAAGCGCTTCCGACATGTAGGTGCAGCAGGCAGTATAGACGCTAAAGGCACCGTTGATGTGCGTCAAGGTCTTGCTTGGGATATTGATGCGGTCATGGATCGCTTTAATTTAGGTTACTTTGTTAAAGACATACCGAGTACGATTACCGGCACTATTGATACCAGTGGACGTTGGGGCGATACCCAACAGACGATTAATATCAAACAAGTGAATTTGAGTGGGATGTTAAAAGGTCAACCGCTTAGCGCCAAGGGCAGCTTGACAGCCAAACTACATCTACCAAAAGACTTGGCAAGCTATTTTCAACGTTTGCAGAAGCAAGATGCGCAGGCACAATATAAGCAAGTAAACGCCTTAATCGAAAGCTTAGATGCAAATAATTTGGTACTGCGTTGGGGTGATAATTACATCACCGCCAATGGTAACGCCAAACAGCTACAAGCTAAAATCAATATCACAAATCTTGATCAGCTCTCAGACACGCTTGGTGGTAAAGTCTCGGGCGGTGCTACTTTGTCACAGCCAGCAGGACAAGCATTGCCGACGATCTATGTTGATTTGGTTGGTGAGCGTATCTCGCTGCCAGGCTTTATATTACGTCAAGGTCGTATACGCGGCAAACTGGTTAACTTGGCAAACAGTCCAAGCCAGTTTATTGTCACTGCCGAAGGATTGGAAGCTGCGGGGCAGAGTTTTAAAAACCTTAACGCAGCCTTTAATGGCACTGAACAAGCTCATGTGGTTGATTTCGATCTGGTTAATGAGAAGCTCAATATCTCAGCAAGGCTCAAAGGTGGCTTTAATCGAGATAAGCTCAGCTGGTCAGGCGTCATCGGCAAGGGTCAAGTTAAGTCCAAATACGCAACCTTAAATCAATTGCAGCCGGCGCAACTGATTGTTAATTTGCCTAAGAAACAAGGTAAGAATAGCTCGGACTTAAAAATACAGCTAGCGGCACATTGTTGGCAGACGACTGACCAAATAGGTAAGTTGTGTTTACGTGAAAACCTCATCGCTTCCGCTGCTAGTGGTCAAGTTGATTTGGCGATACAGAAAATAGACACCTCGCTATTTTCGGCGTTTTTACCAAAAGATATCGATTGGCATGGCAAGATTAACGGTAAGGCGATTGTTGGCTGGCAACGTGGTCGTCCACCGACTATTAATACCACCCTATATTCTGACAACGGTAAAATTGGCTTAATTCAAGACGGTGATAGCTTGCCTATCACCTTACCTTATAAGCGTATCTCGCTCATTGCTGTGTCTGTACCGAAGGGTCTAAAAATACGCTCAGATATCAATACGGGTGATGGTGCTCGTGGTTATGCAGAAGTCATTGTTGATCCGTATAAGACGCCCAAACCTATATCAGGTGCGTTGGTGCTCAATGAGCTTAATTTGGCTATTTTCAAACCTTTCTTCCCTGGTATGCGCGTGCTCGAAGGTAATATCACCATGGCAGGCGGTTTGGGTGGCACACTGGATAAGCCACAGTTTTATGGTGATGTAAAATTAGCGGATGGTCGAATGGCGATGCTTAATTTGCCAGTGAATTTGACCAAAGTTAATGCCACTGCCAAAATCCGTGGTACTCAAGCGACTATCGATGGTAAGTACAATAGTGGCACGGGTAAAGGGACGATTGCCGGTACTGTCAATTGGCAACAAAAGCTACAGGCAAAGCTGAGTATCGATGGTAAGGGGTTGATATTAACCCAGCCGCCATTATTAGTAGCGAGTGTCAATCCTGATATCGATATTATCGTTCGTCCAGCCGATCGCTATGTCAATATCACTGGGGCAGTTAGTGTGCCCTCAGCGACTATTCATCCGCCAGAGGCAAGTGAAAATATCATTACTCAGACCGAAGACGCTGTCGTACTTGACCGTCGTCTTATCGGTAATATTGATGAGGTTTTGGCTATCTCGAAACCTTGGTCAATCAATGCTGATATCGGTATCGATTTGGGTAATGACATTAATTTCCGTGGTTTTGGGGCCGTGATTCCTCTAGCAGGTGCCATTCATGTCACTCAAAGTGGTACAGGCATCATGCGTGCAAAAGGGGTGGTACAGGTCTCACGTCGTACCAATATTAATGCTTTTGGTCAAAATCTAGAGCTTAATTATGGTCAAGTGCGCTTTAACGGCGATGTGATGAAACCGAGTTTAAGTATCGAAGCTGTCAAAAATATCAGCGGTAAAACAGTCGGTGTCCGCGTCAAAGGCAATACTGAAAGCCCTAATATTATCGTTTTCAATAATGCGGGGCTTACGCAGCAGCAGGCGATGAATGCCTTGGTCACGGGTCGTATTAATAATCAAAGTGCTACTCAAATCAGTGAGCAAGGCTTTAAATCTCAAGTCACCAATAACTTAGCGGCCGCTGGGCTGAGCTTTGGGCTGAGCGGTACACGTAATTTGACCAATCAAATCGGTCAAGCGTTTGGCTTCCAAAGCTTAACGGTTGATGCTTCAGGCAGCAGCGAAGACACCAATGTCAATGTCACCGGCTATGTGACGCCTGACTTATATATCCGCTATGGTGTGGGCGTCTTTAATGCACAAAATAGCCTGTCTATACGTTATCAGTTGACTCGCCGTATCTATGTAGAGGCAACATCAGCAGCAGAAAATGCCGTGGATGTGGTTTATAGTTGGCAATTCTAAAGATTGTATAGTTGAAATACTTTAAAATCGCTACAGTATTGCTGGTGTAAATTTTTTGCAGCCTCTGTCTGCGTAGGCACAGCAAGCAAGAAAAATTTGCACCAGCAGTACGTGTTGTATCGATATTACTTTTCACCGACTATAGTTAGAGAGCCATCCTCATACTTGCTGTGATTTTGGTTTATTGATTGTTTGGCTGATTAAAAGTAATCATTTGATCAAATAAAAAACGCCTTTATAAAAAGGCGTTTTTTTATGAGCATTAAGAGAATTTATTTGGTTAAAATCAACCGATTGTTACGTGTTAAGCGTAGGCGATATTCTTCGCCTTCATGTTCAATACGTACCTCTTTAGTCAAAGCAAACAGGTGCTGTGATTGCAAAGTAGGCAGACGGTTTTCACGGAAGTTCAAATGACGAGAGATAACAAGACTCATGGTAAATTCCTTTTGATAGCAAAGTGGCAAATATTCAAAGCAATAAATACTAATAGAACATAATTTATTAACGATAATAATTATCATTTAGATTGAGTGATTTTGCAAGCAAATTTATAAAATAAATGACAGCAATTATGTAAATTTATCTAACAGTTTTTATACAAGCAAGCAGATCAATCAATGACATCCGTTAATTTTAGTCGCAAAAAAGGAAAGTAGCATGGCAGTCGAAAAAAGCACCTCTATAAAAAACAATTCAATAAAGACAGTCAATGTAGCCGTTGCCGTTATTCATTATCAAAACCAATATTTGCTAGGATTTAGAGCGGCTTCTCAGCATCAGGGCAACCGCTATGAGTTTGTAGGTGGAAAGATAGATGCTCATGAAACAGCAAAACAAGCGCTGATACGAGAAGTTGCCGAAGAGACAGGCATCAATATTGCTAATAATACGGCGGTGAAACTGGGTCGATTGCATCATGATTATGGCGATAAACAGGTCTGCTTACAGGTTTACCGTATTGAAGTAACCGCACAACAATATGCGCAATATAAAAACCTAAGCTGTGGTCTAGAAGGTCAAAAGCTGACATGGGTAGATAAGGCGAAGCTGCTAGCAGGGCATTATGATTTACCAGCTGCAAACAAGACAATTCTTGTTTGGTTGCAACTACCAGTGCAGATAACCATTACTTATCCTTTGGCACACTTTAACGGTTTTCCCAATCCTAGGGCAGCATGGTCACAGTATCATCATGAGCATATAGCGGCTGATGCCTTGGTTTATATGAGAATAAAAGTAGCAGGGGCAGAAGACAGCATAGAACGGCTACTACAACTACGTTCTGATATTAAAGCGATTGCTCCTGATCACTTACATACTGACAAAGCAGACAACGCTGTCATAAACCGTCAAATTATAGCAGGGCATTTAACACAGACACAGCTTATGCAATGGTCAAGCAGCGTTGCAAAAGAGTCTATGTCGTACTCTGCCTTATCTACAAACTTGCCATTAATAGTCAGTTGTCATGATGCAGATAGTATTAATGCTGCTAATCAACTGGCGTTTTTTCGCTTGCAGCAACAGTTGCCACCCGTTATCGGTATTTTTTTAGCACCTGTCGAGTGCACCCAAACCCATCCTGATACACCGCCGTTAGGTTGGGAGGCGTGGTCAAAGTTAGCAGAATTAGCTGATATGCCAGTTATCGGTTTAGGTGGTCTATCGCCTGTGATGAGTGAGCAAGCCATGTTACATGGAGGAATTGCTGTTGCTGGAATTCGTCAGTTTTTAAAATAGTTTTTGGTACTATTATTACTATCATTACTATCATTTTTACGGTGGTTTTAGGCGCTAAACTGCTATCTGAACACCACTAAACCCAGAGCATAATAGGTCAAATAAACGAATTCTCACAGGCGCAATAGCACAAGATAAGTGATTGATTTGAATGTTCTTTAACGGTTAATAAAAATGTAGTCTTTCGTGGTATATATACAGAATTACTTACAAACCGTTGCGTTTTTCTACATTGCCACACTGTTTTGATCGGGGGTTTGCCATTACTATGAATCATTAATTATCGAAGGGCGCTAAATCAAGCTTTTATAGATTGACTAATTGTTAAGAAGGCTTTTAATGACGACAATTTTAAAAGTCATAACAACTTTAATTTTCATTCATTTTTTATCGTAGAGATGATCGGTGAAAATCATTTTGTAATGTTCTGATAAATAACAATGTTATGAGTAAATTCTTATGAGTAAATAAAGCGCTTCTAATAATCACTGTTAATAAATGGTATCCCTATGCAAACCAATAAGTTGCCGAAGTCAGCATGGTCTGATTCGGAAGCAGCTGGTTCTCAATCGCAGCATACTGACCAGCTACCTAAGTATCAGATGAAACAAGATCAGGCAATATCAGCAGGGAATATTGACCGTGCTAGTAATGATGCCAGTTATATCCATGTAGGTTGTAGTGAAGAATGTTTGGAGAGTCTGGCACAAGATATGTCTCAA
This sequence comes from Psychrobacter arcticus 273-4, assembly GCF_000012305.1. Classification (NCBI taxonomy): domain Bacteria; kingdom Pseudomonadati; phylum Pseudomonadota; class Gammaproteobacteria; order Moraxellales; family Moraxellaceae; genus Psychrobacter; species Psychrobacter arcticus. The sequence goes on along the minus strand of NC_007204.1, from coordinate 1,830,265 downwards.
CAAAACAGCTTTTTTGGCTATAAAAGTGTCAAAAAAACTAATGTAAGCGCAATGCACCCTAATGTAATTGATAGCAATACCTTTAAAAGCAGTACGGTTGAAGTTAATTCTATTAAGACAAGTGTTTTTGAAGAATTTGAGCAATCCACAGTCGAATTAACTCACACTATATCTCCTAAAAACGCAGCAAGCGTTGCAGAGATACCAGAGCGTATATTTATGAATGGTCTTATTAGATATACCGGCATTGCCCTAGCGATTATCATACCGTTAGCTGTGTTCTCTGCTTATGCAGCGACACCGCCTGTTACTCAAGCGGTTGCTAGCAAATACATGACTAACGCAACGACAGAAATGCTCGCGGTTAAACCCAGTAGTATTATCCATAAATCTGCTAGTACACCGACTACGCTAGATAGTGTTGATTTAAAAAAATATGCTGGTACTTGGTATGAGATTGGTCGATTGCCAATGTACTTTCAGCGTAACTGTGCCAGTGATGTGGCCGCTAACTATAGTCGGTGAAAAGTAATATCGATACAACACCTACTGCTGGTGCAAATTTTTCTTGCTTGCTGTGCCTACGCAGACAGAGGCTGCAAAAAATTTACACCAGTAGTACTGTAGCGACTTTAAAGTATTTCAACTATATGTTGAAAAAACAGATGGTTCAGGTCTCAAGGTTGTCAATCAGTGTAAGGCTGAAGATGGCTCAGATATTATTGCTGAAGGTTTAGCAAAACCTGCTCAAGAATTTAAGTTGACGTTGCACAGTAATCAGATGGTGAATCTGATTCCATAAAAGTGCGATAATGGTTTATATAGCTTTTATTTATTATAGCTCTTGTGTTCATCATGGTTTAAGTGGATTTATAATAAGGCAGCATAATAGGCCGCCTTTATCATGCTAACCCGTTTTGTTAGGCAAAATAGATAGGTCTCAGATGCCTTCGGACTCATACAAATTTGTTATCACTAGCAAAATAAGGCGTTTTAAGCTAAAATCTCGCTTATCTACAGACTTTTCTGATAATAACCGATGACAGTAGTCGTCTGTTAGCGTATCCGAGTGAGTGCTTAGACTGTATAAAACCTATTCAATGATATTTCTTCATACTTTACTGATTCTCTAATACTGACCATAAGGATGTTTCTCGTGAGTAATGCTGATACCTTACGCCAATTACATCAAGACCACTTGAGCAACTATAACCATCAAGAGCAACAAGCAATTGAGCTGATGGGGCTATTGAACAAGCTCTACAATGAGCAAGATGTACAAGTGACTTTATTTGGTGATACGCTAGATACCAATTCAGTGGGTCAAATATTGGCGCTGCATCAAAAAGTTGCTTTGCGTGACCAAGGTGCTCGTGCTATTGATATCGCTGATACCTTAGCAATGGTTAAAGTGTTAGCAGATAATAAAGACATCCAAGCGACTCGTGTCGATGTTGGTCAACTGATTGCTAATGACAGTGATATCCAAACGGCATTACAGTCTATTGATAACACCAAAGGCGCTATCAATGGCGCGACGGATGTGGTGCTATACGGTTTTGGTCGTATTGGTCGTATCTTAACGCGTCTGTTATTATCGCAAGTGTCAAGTGCCAAAGGTATGCAGCTAAAAGCCATCGTAGTACGTCCTGCAGCAGCGGGCGACTTAGCGAAGCGTGCTTCATTGCTAGAGCGTGATTCGATTCATGGTAGCTTTGCAGGTGGCGTAATTATTGATAATGAAAACAATGGTTTGATTATCAATGGTCGTTTTGTCCAAGTTATCTATGCCAAAGATCCAAGCGAGATTGATTATACTGCTTATGGTATTAATGATGCGTTGGTCATCGACAATACAGGTATCTGGAAAGATGAAGCGGGTCTTGGCAAGCATCTACAATCGACAGGCGTGAAAAAAGTATTGCTAACTGCACCTGCTGGCGGTGAGATTAAAAACGTTGTATATGGCGTCAACAATGATACCGTTGGTGATGACACTATCGTCAGTGCAGCCAGCTGTACGACCAACGCGATTACCCCAACGTTAAAAGTATTAAATGACGAATACGGTATTGAAAATGGTCATGTTGAGACCATTCACTCATTTACCAACGACCAGAACTTAATTGATAACTATCATAAAGCCGATCGCCGTGGTCGTAGTGCAGTATTGAATATGGTGATTACCAGTACCGGTGCTGCTAAAGCGGTTGGTAAAGCATTGCCAGAGCTTAGCGGTAAATTAACGGGTAATGCCATCCGTGTACCGACGCCAAACGTCAGCTTAGCGATTTTGAACTTGAATCTTAAGACAGCGCCAGCTAGCGCTGATGCATTAAATGAATTCATGCGTAAAATCTCTAATAGCAGTCAGTGGCAAACACAGATTGCTTATACTGATTCTACAGAGGCGGTATCAACGGATTTTGTCGGTGATACGCATGTGGGTATCGTTGATGCGCAAGCGACTATTTTGACTGACAATCATGCCATTGTTTATATTTGGTATGACAATGAAGTAGGCTATAGTACGCAAGTATTACGTTTGGCAACGCAAATGGCAGGTATCAGCTATACGCAGATTCCAGCTTAATACGTCCGTATAGCTGCAATGACTCAGTTATAATGCTTTTATTAAAAAGCGGATCGATATGCATTTGTTATATGAACAAGCGGATATGATTTTAGAGGTAATATCTATAGCACCCGATAGTCCGACTGGTCATCGGGTGCTATTGTCATCGTTAAAGCAATGACATTTAAGTAAAAACCTGAAAGATATTTTAAAGACAAGTATAAGCTCAAGGTAAAACAACCTTGATTGAGCTTATAAACCAGATTGTAAATAAAGGAAGGTAAGATGCGATTTATTGATGAAGCCGTCGTAACGGTAAAAGCAGGTGACGGTGGTAACGGAATCGCCAGTTTTCGCCGAGAAAAATATGTCCCGCGCGGTGGTCCTGATGGTGGTGATGGTGGCAAGGGCGGAGATGTTTATGTCATTGCAGAGGATAACACTAACACCCTAGTTGACTATCGTTATACACGTCGTCACGACGCCATGCGAGCTGAGAATGGTCATAGTAGAAACTGTTCAGGTAAGGGCTCTGATGATCTTTTTTTACCAGTGCCTATTGGTACTACGATAGTTGATACCGAAACAGATGAAGTGTTGGGTGATTTGATTGAAATCGGTCAGACTTTACTGATTGCCAAAGGCGGTGATGGGGGTTTGGGTAATACCCATTTTAAAAGCTCTACCAACCAAGCGCCGCGTAAAGCGACTTCAGGTTTTGAAGGTGAGCTAAAAGTTCTTAAGTTTGAGCTAAAAGTAGTGGCTGATGTTGGCTTAATTGGTTTACCTAATGCAGGTAAATCGACCTTTATCCGCCAAGTCTCTGCTGCTAGACCAAAAGTTGCTGACTATCCATTTACCACATTGGTTCCTAATCTGGGTGTGGTCGATATTGGTCGTCATCGCTCATTTGTTATGGCTGATATTCCAGGTTTGATCGAAGGTGCCTCAGAAGGTGCTGGACTTGGTATTCGCTTTTTAAAGCATGTCGCTCGTACGCGTCGTCTGTTACACTTGGTTGATATCAAGCCTATCGATGGTAGCGACCCAGTAGAAAATGCCCGTATTATCTTAAATGAGCTTGATCGTTTTTCGCCTGAATTGGCCAATTTGCCGCAGATTTTGGTATTAAACAAAATCGATCAGGTGCCTGAAGAAGAGTTAAATGAGCTCTGTACCCATATTGTGGCAGAGCTTGGCTGGACAGGTATCGTTTTCCGTACAGCAACCCTAACAGGTGAAGGCGTTGATGCCATTAAGTACCACTTGATGAATGAGATCGAGCGTGAACGTGAGCGTGAAATAGAAGATCCTATCTTTGCTGAAGCACAAAAAGCACGATTTGAGCGTTTAGAGGCAGAAGTTCGTCTGAATACTGAAGCTCAGCGTGAAGCGTATCGTGCTGCTCGTAAAGCGGCGCGTGAAGGTACGGATTTATCGGATGACGATTTTGATGGCAGCGATGACGATGATGATGGCGTCGAAGTGATTTACGCTCCTTAGTCTGATTTGTCTTTGCACGTATTTTTTTAGATGTATCCCCATGATTAATTTACCATAGCAACAGGAGTTTATATGGCAGTTGGCATAGAGAACACGATAGAAGAAGCAAGGTTTGTTGAGCAAGCTCGTAACTTTGATATTCAGCGCGTTATTGTCAAGATTGGCTCATCGTTATTAACCAATAATGGTCGAGGGCTTGATCGAACTGCCATTTACGAATGGGCAAAGCAGATCGCTAAACTTCATAAGCAAGGCATAGAGGTACTGCTTGTATCTTCAGGTGCCGTTGCTGAAGGTGTAGTGCGTATGAATCTTGAGGAGCGTCCCAAAAAACTGGCGGCATTACAAGCCTGTGCATCTATTGGTCAGATGGGTTTGATTGAAACCTGGTGGTCAGCATTGATTCAACACGGTATTCAAAGCTCACAGCTATTGCTGACACATGATGATTTGTCTAATCGTAGTCGCTATCTTAATACCACTGGCGCGCTTACGCAGCTATTAGAATGGCGCGTGCTGCCAGTCATTAATGAAAACGATACCATTACCATTGATGAAATTAAGTTTGGTGATAACGATACACTAGGTGCAATGGCAGCGGCGATGGTCAATGCCGACTTATACATTATCTTAACTGATCAAGAAGGTGTTTTTACTGACAATCCACGCGACAATCCTAATGCCAAAATGATCCGTCAAGAGCGTGCAATGGCTGATTACTTATTTGATATTGCAGGTGATGGTGGCAAGCTTGGGCGCGGTGGTATGTTGACCAAGATTCGTGCGGGTCGCCTTGCTGCCATGGGTGGCTGTCCGACGGTGATCGTGAGCGGTGCTATCGATGATGTGATCACTCGTGTGGTATCAGGCGAAGCGGTCGGCACCTTGTTGACCACCAACGATCAAGATAAAATTATTGCTCGCAAACAGTGGCTTGCGGCACATTTGCGTATGTCAGGCTCTTTAATTGTCGATGCAGGTGCAGCAAAAGCGGTGGTTGAGCATCAAAAAAGCTTATTGCCAGTTGGTGTGTCTGAAGTGCGTGGAGATTTTGATGAAGGCGATGTGGTTGAAATCGTCCATCAGGATACCGGTGAGCGTATAGCAGTTGGTCAAGTCAATTTCTCCTCTCGAGATGCATGCCGTGTTGCTCGCGAGCGTACTGAGCAGTTCGATAGAATCCTTGGTAATAATGAAGAACGTGTCGTCATGGTACACCGTGATAATTTGGCATTGACGATGTAAAAAAACTTATTATTTATGAATGTTTTGATAATAAGCGCTTTACTATTCTTTCCTTTAACGTAATTTATCCAGTGTTGTATGCGTTGTTGTGACATACAGTGCTGTTTTGGAGATTTGTACATGAGTGCTTCAGACAATAATAATTCGCTTGAAAAAAACTTTGCGCCTTTGAAAAATGATAGATTGCTACGAGCACTTCGTTTTGAGCCGATAGATACCACGCCGGTATGGATGATGCGCCAAGCTGGTCGTTATTTACCAGAATATAAAGCCACCCGTGCTGAAGCAGGTGATTTTATGAGCCTGTGTAAAGATACCGCGCGTGCCACTGAAGTTACCTTGCAGCCATTACGTCGTTATGATTTAGACGCGGCTATTTTATTCAGTGATATTTTAACCATTCCTGATGCGATGGGATTGGGTTTATATTTTGAAGCTGGGGAAGGGCCAAAGTTTAAACATCCTATTCGCCAGCAAGCTGATTTAGATAGATTGCCTGTGCTTGATGTCAATGACTCTCTTGATTATGTCATGCGTGCGGTGACCAGTATTCGTACAGCACTTAATGGACAAGTACCTTTATTTGGTTTTTCTGGTAGTCCTTGGACACTAGCGACTTATATGATTGAAGGTGGTAGCTCAAAAGATTATCGCTATACCAAAGGATTTTTATATAGTAATCCTGAGTTCTTACATCAATTATTGGATAAATTAGCGACGTCTGTGATTGATTATCTCGATGCCCAAGTCGTGGCAGGCGCACAGATACTACAGATATTTGATAGTTGGGGCGGCGCGCTTGGTCATCGTCAGTTTGTTGATTTTTCACATGCGTATAATAAGCGTATTGTTGCTGAGCTAAAGGTACGCCATCCTGAAATACCAGTGGTATTATTTACTAAAGGTGGCGGATTATGGTTGGATATACAAGCCGATAGTGAAGCGGATGCGTTGGGTTTAGACTGGACGATGCCGATTGATCGTGCCCGTCAAGTATTGACTGAAAGTCAGCGTCAGTTAACTAAGCAACATAAAAAACTACACAGTAGTAAAGCTATTCAGGGTAATTTAGACCCAGCAACTTTATACGGTTCACCTGCGACTATCCGTGCCGAAGTCAATGCAATGCTTGATAGTGCTTATGCTAACGGCGAAAAAACCGGCTATGTGGCAAACTTAGGTCATGGTATTACCCAGTGGGTCAATCCTGATAATGCCAAAGTGTTTATCGATGCGGTCCATGATTATAAAATTTAAAAAATACGATTTGAGAGATAGTCTTGGTTATTTGACTGACTCTATATCTCGTATTCATTAAGTAATAACAAAGTAGTAGAAAAGGATGTTTTATGATTTCAGCAGCGATTGTCGGTGGCACAGGTTATACGGGTATTGAGCTAATACGTTTATTATCTGCCCATCCTGAAGTGTCTATTGATTTGCTAACCTCGCGTAGCGAAGCAGGCACTCGCGCTGATGAGATATTCCCAAGTTTACGCGGTATCTCAGATATTGTGTTTAGTGATTTAGGTGATGAGACGCTAGCGACATTGCAACAGTGCGATGTGGTGTTTTTTGCCACACCGCATGGCGTCGCAATGCAGCAAGCAGAAGCGCTTACTGAAGCTGGTGTGAAAGTGATTGATTTGGCAGCAGATTTTCGTTTGCAGTCATTAACGGATTTTGAACACTGGTATCAGCAATCACACGCTTGTCCTGAACTACTAAAAACGGCTGTTTATGGTTTACCTGAGATCAACCGCGACAAAATTGCTAATGCTTTGGTTGTGGGTAATCCCGGTTGCTATCCGACCACGGCTATCTTGGGTTTAAAGCCGATAATTGAAGCGCAAAATAAGCAATCTAAACAACTTATTGAGTCGCGTATTGTCATCGATGCCAAATCTGGCGTTTCTGGTGCTGGTCGCCAAGCAAGTCTCGCACTGAATTATGCTGAAAGCACAGACAATTTTAAGGCATATAGCGTTGAAGGTCATCGCCACTTGCCAGAGATTGAGCAAGGCGTTGCACAGCTATTGGACAGTCAATTTAGTCATCGTGTTCGTTTTCTGCCGCACCTTGTGCCTATGATACGCGGCATGCTGAGCTCTATTCATATGGAGCTCACCGATGCGGGTGCTTTGATGGATTGGCAACAAGTATTTGAACAAAGCTATGCGTCAGAGCAATTTATTGATGTAATGCCAAAAGGGCTGTATCCCGATACCCGTAGTGTACGTGCCAGTAATCGATTGCGTATTGCTGTTCACCAAGACAACGAGCGTGCCGAATTGACCGTGATTGTCGTACAAGACAATTTAGTCAAAGGAGCAGCTGGGCAAGCAGTGCAAAATATGAATGTGATGTTTGGATTTGATGAGTCTCTTGGTTTGAATTTTGCGCCCATCGTTCCTTAACAGATGTTTACTTGTGATTAAATTATCACTACTTATGATACTAGGTATTGATTATAAATTCCGCTATAATAATTTGCCTTTCCTGTTAAGAGATACTGTCTAAATGCGTTTTAAGAGTGTACTACGCTTTTGCTCACCGCCAGCACGCCCATCGTGCCAAGACTCTGTTGCGTATGAATTGGAGCGTAGTCTACATTGTGCACTGCTGCCTTTTGTTACTCAGCGTAGTACCATGAAGCATGACAGCATTGCTCGTTCGCAGCAAGGCACTTCTACACTGGTGTTAGCATTATTTGTGATTGCGATATTGGTGACGGCAGTTGTCGCACTATTATTTGGTCACAAACTTGGTTATCAACGTGGCTATTATTCAATGCAAAATGAAACCAAGCAAGCGATCATTACCAGCAAAGAGTCGCTCCAAGAGCTAAAAGATTTGCGTGTCAGTCATAAAATAGCGACCAATGAGGTTGCAACTGCCAAACAAGAGCTAGAAATAAGTTTGGTAAACTCAAAAGAGTTACGCGAAAATCAGCAAGCTATAATGGTTGAAAATAGACAAGTGGCGCAGCTTAATGACCTCTATGCTGAGATTGTTAGTGAGCAGGGCGGCATGCCTTTACAGATACTAGGTGCAAAGATTGAGCCTTTGCCTGAATATGCCTTTGAATATGGTTTTGATATTGGTATGCTCGCAAGCGATGGTAAAGCCAAACGTTTAAATCCAACGTTGACATTGCTTGATGACGACGATTTTGTAGAAGTGCCATTAGATCCCGTCAGCTATACCATTGAAGGCGTGACGCGTATACGTGGTCGCTTTACAATGCCAGCGGGCTTTAAGCCTTTGCAAATTAAGCTAAATTTAAAAGCTGCTGGTCAAGAAGTAGAGCAGCTGTATGATTGGAAGCTTGGTGCTAAAGTTGATAATATGCCATTATCACTGTTAGATTTGCCAGAGGTCGATGAAAGTCCTATTGAGCCTTAGTTGTCGTAAGTTGTCGTAGCTGATAGCCAGTCATCTAGTAGTATTTCACCTTTTATTTTTAACGATGTTTTTACTCTCTTAAAGATATTTACTCATTAAACCTACCGATTCATCTGTATGCCAATTATGATAAAACAAACGATAGCAGTAGCGGCACCAATCATATCAGATTGGCATTTTCCTCATATGCCCATGCGTCTTGCGCAAGTGGGTGAGCCCGACGGTGAAACGACCCCACAGGCTGATGTATTAGTGGCAGAGCCAGAAGTGGCCAAGCCGCCCATGTATGCGGTAGTGATGTATAATGATAATTACACACCGATGGAATTTGTCGTCTATATTTTACAGTCCGAATTCCGTCACAGTATGGATTCAGCAGTTGAGATTATGTTGACGATTCATAATAGTAGTAAAGGTATTGCTGGTATTTATCCTAAAGATATCGCTGAGACCAAAGCCAAAAAAGTTAACAGTCTTGCTCATCGTGAAGGCTATCCATTATTGACGCAAATCGAGCCGCATCAAGGCGAGTAAAGCCTTACTTTAATATTCGATAGCGCTTATCATCTTAAGTTCAGTATATTTTTATTGTATATCTTTGATTTTATTAATAATATTAAGTATTATGGTATTTTTATAGCAAGTTTACTCAAGTATAAACTTGCTCTGCACCTCTCTTTTTTAAATCGGCTTAAACTTTCTTATACAATTGCTTTTTTCATCATTGCCTGTCTTTATTCTCTCTTTGCATTATTCAAATCTTTTAATTGTCTGTAGCTTTACTACATGAGCGCTATAGTCGGTGAAAAGTAATATCGATACAACACGTATTGCTGGTGCAAATTTTTCTTGCTTGCTGTGCCTACGCAGACAGAGGCTGCAAAAAATTTACACCAGCAATACGGTAGCGACTTTAAAGTATTTCAACTATATTCTTTCTAAATGAACATTATCATTGAAAAATGGTCTAGGGATACTTCGATACATTTTAGTATGCGTTAATAGATTGACTATACTTGAGTATCATGTTGAGATAAAGAGAAGTGAGGATCATACCCAAGCTATGGAAGTCAGTATTTAATCATGCCACTTAATAATACTCATATTGCCCTTGAACAATCCATCTATCGCCCTGATTTACTTACTAACTCATTCATAAAGCTATCAATTATAAAGATAGGTATAACCGTAGGAAGTCGTTATGTTAAGTCGTCATCTTGAAGTTTCTTTGCGTTTAGCAATGACACTTGCGCGCCAAAAATCGCATGAGTATCTCACTGTTGAACATCTCTTACTGGCACTCTTAGAAAATACGCACGCTGCCAACACATTGACGGCCTGTAATGCAAATGTCTCAGCACTACGTACTGAGCTTGAGGCTTATATTAATAAGCACACTCCAACGGTCGATCCTGATACTGAGCAATCGCCGCAGCCGACTCAAAGCTTTGATCGTATCCTGCAACGTGCGATTTTTCATGTGCAATCTATCGGTGGTGGTCGTTTGGTTGAAGGATCGGATATTCTAGTATCGATGTTTTCAGAACATGACACTTATGCTGTTTATTTGCTCAAAAAACAGGGTATCAGTCGTCTTGAGCTGACCCAGTACTTATCACATGGTCATGATAAAGATGAGCCCTCTGAGCCGCGTGCTTCTATGACTGGAGAGCGCCGCAGTAGTGCCTCAGAAAAAACAAGTAAAGATCCATTGGTTGAGTTTGCGACCAATTTAAATCAACGTGCTGCTGAAGGCAAAACGGATCCATTGATTGGGCGTGGTCCTGAAATTGAACGAGCCGCGCAAGTATTGTGTCGCCGCCGCAAAAACAATCCATTATTAGTCGGTGAGCCGGGCGTTGGTAAAACCTCTATTGCTGAAGGGTTGGCGTGGTTAATTATCAATGATAAAGCACCAAAGCCCCTTAATGGTTGCGTGATTTATAGTCTTGATATTGGCTCATTAATTGCTGGTACTAAGTATCGCGGCGATTTTGAGAAACGCATGAAATCGCTCCTTGATGCGCTGAAGAAAAAGCCCAATGCTATCTTGTTTATTGATGAGATTCATATGATTATTGGTGCAGGTTCGTCAATGAGCAGCAATATGGATGTCTCAAACTTGATTAAGCCGGCACTTGCCAATGGCGAGCTGCGTTGTATCGGTTCAACTACTTTTACCGAGTATCGTCAGGTATTTGAAAAAGACCATGCCTTATCGCGTCGCTTCCAAAAAATCGATGTTAAAGAGCCAAGTGTCGATGATACGATCGATATTTTGCGCGGTCTTAAACCGCGTTACGAAGAATTTCATAACGTTGTATATACTGATGAAGCGTTGGTCACCGCTGTACAGTTATCAGCCAAACATATCCACGAGCGTTTTTTACCGGATAAGGCAATTGATGTTATTGATGAAGCGGGTGCTTATAAGCGTTTAGGGGTCGTGGCTGATGCAGATGATATAGAAGCAGAAGAAAACTTCATTGCTGATATAGAGCAAGATTTTGATGCACAAATCGATGCTGATATTGAAGGTCTCGATGGCGAAACCTATAGTGATAACGAAATGCAGGATGAAGCAAACACTGCAAAAGCCAATGATCGTGCAAAATCGTCTGATGATAAAAAAGCGAAAGGCAAACGTGCCCCGATAAAAATTGATGTGGCGGATATTGAAGCGATTGTTGCCAAGCTTGCGCGCATTCCGCCTAAGTCAGTATCAAGTGATGATAAGAGTATTCTCCAGCATCTAGATCGTGATCTTAAGCATTTAGTGTTTGGGCAAGATGAGGCTATTGGAACTTTAGCAGATGCGATTAAGCTGTCTCGTGCCGGTTTAAAAGCACCAGATAAGCCAATTGGTTCATTCATGTTTGCAGGTCCTACAGGGGTTGGTAAGACGGAAGTCTCTCGTCAATTGGCAAATCTATTGGGTGTTGAGCTGGTGCGCTTTGATATGTCAGAGTATATGGAAGCACATACTGCTTCACGTTTGATTGGTGCGCCGCCGGGTTATGTTGGTTATGATCAAGGTGGTCTGTTGACTGAAAAAATCAATCAGCATCCGCATTGCGTATTACTGTTTGATGAGATCGAAAAAGCGCATCCGGATGTCTTTAACTTGTTATTACAAGTGATGGATCACGGTACATTGACGGATAATAACGGTCGGGTTGCTATCTTTAAGCAGGTCATTGTTATTATGACGACCAACGTTGGTGCTGAGAGTATCAGTCGTTCCTCTATGGGCTTTACCCAGCAAGATCATAGCCGTGACAATACGGAATCACTCAAGCGTGTCTTTACTCCAGAATTCCGTAACCGTCTTGATGCCATCATTCAATTTAATCCACTAGATACCTCAGTAGTCGTCTCAGTGGTCGATAAATTCTTGGTTGAGCTACAAGTACAGCTAGATGATAAGCAAGTCACTTTAGAGATTGATGATGATGTGCGTGATTATCTGGCTGCTAAAGGCTATGATCGCTTAATGGGCGCACGTCCAATGCAGCGTCTGATTCAAGATGAAATCAAAAAGCCTTTGGCAAATATGATTTTATTTGGTGATTTGGTGAATGGTGGGGTTGTGCATTTAACCTTGGAGCCTGAAGCATCAGATGGTGATACTGTGAAGCTTGGTAAAGCTGGTGATAAGTCTTTAGATAAAGGATCAGCGGATAGCCTTATTATATTGACAGTCGTTGAGATTCATGAGCCCCGTCCGGATTCTGAGTCGTTGGCCAGTTAGTTTTTTGTCGCACTATTATAAAAGCGGTTACTACTTATAAAAACGGTTGCTACTTATCAAAACGGTTACTGCGGTAGCCGTTTTTTTATTGCTAATATATATAGTCGGTGAAAAGTAATATCGATACAACAGGTACTACTGGTGCAAATTTTTCTTGCTTGCTGTGCCTACGCAGACAGAGGCTGCAAAAAATTTACACCAGCAATACTGTAGCGACTTTAAAGTATTTCAACTATATGACCCCGCAAACTCAATATTTTGTTAATATCGACCTTAGCGCATCCTGATAACAAATAAAAAAGGATTCATCATGGAATTATTTGACGTACAACCCACAAAAACAGCCGTGCAAAAGCAAGCGATTCTCGACAATGTACGCTTGCCAGAAGATTGGAAGCAGGCGTTAGCAGAAGAATTAACCTCTGACAACATGGATAGCCTGCGTGCTTTTTTAAAAGAAGCATATCAGTCAGAGTCAGAGGATGGTATTTATCCCCCAGCACCGCTGATGTTTAATGCGTTTAATTTAACGCCTTTATCACAGGTGAAGGTGGTCATCTTAGGGCAAGACCCTTATCATCGCCCTGGACAGGCAATGGGGTTGTCTTTCTCTGTCCCTAAAGCTATCCCGAAGCCACCATCACTTAACAATTTATTGAAAGAGATGGCGGACGATATTGGTATCAAACCTTCAGCACATGGTGATTTAACGTATTGGGCGCAGCAAGGAGTTTTATTGTTAAATAGCTCTTTGACAGTAAGAGAAGGCGAACCAAACAGTCATCAAAATCAAGGCTGGGAGCAGTTCACTGATGCGGTTATTGATGTTATTAATGAACAAACTGCACATACTGTGTTTATTTTATGGGGCAGTAAAGCTCAGAAAAAAGGCAAGTATATCAATACAGATAAACATCTGATTTTGACGGCAGTACATCCATCACCCTTAGCTGCCAATCGTGGTGGTTTTTTTGGTTCTAAGCCGTTTTCTAAAACCAATGATTATCTGGTGCAATATGGTCAAACGCCTATCGATTGGCAGCTACCACAGTAAATGAGACATTTTCTAAATATTAATTCACAGCCTAACCAGCTAATAGATAGCCCATTTGTAAACCCGTTAATAGGTGAGCAGCTTAAAACAGCTATATTTTGGTCAGTTGAAGATATTAAGTGGATGACAGAGGCGCTAAAGCTTGCCAAACAAGGCGCTGAGCGTGAGGAGGTGCCAGTAGGAGCCGTATTGGTTCATAATCAGCAGATTATTGGTCAAGGTTTTAATGAGCCGATCGGGCGTTGTGATGCGACAGCTCATGCTGAAATAGTTGCCTTAAGAGAGGCTTGTGCGCATTTAAAGAATTATCGTTTGCCACTACAGACAACTTTATATGTCACCTTAGAGCCCTGTACCATGTGTATCGGGGCGCTGATTCATGCTCGAGTGGACAGACTTGTATATTCTACAAATGAACCAAGAGCAGGGATGGTTGGCAGTCAAATGAACTTAGCTGCACAGCCTTTTTATAATCATCATATGCAAGTCGATACAGGTTTATGCCGTGAGCACAGCAGTCAGATGTTAAAGGATTTTTTTCGTGAGCGTAGAAAAGCGGCAAAAGCGAATTGCAAGATGAGCGATTAACAAGATATGATTCTTGCTGCTAGTGATAGGTCGCTTTGTTTGCTATAATATCGCCCTATTTGCTTGTTAATGGAGTTTTTTGCTTGCAAGACTTTGATAAACAAGTAAAAAATGCTTTATTTATGCTTCTATAAGTGGTGCCGACTATTAAAGTGAGTGTTATGACTGTTTCCAACCCTAATACGAACAATAATAGTGAAATGACTTCATTGCGCTATCCGGTTATCTGTATTGATGGGCCAAGTGGTGCAGGTAAAGGTACGGTTACATGGCGCTTATCACAAGTTTTAGGGTATCAGCTGCTTGATTCGGGTGCATTATATCGTATCGTGGGACTTAAAGCGTTTGAAGCTGGACTGATGACTGCGGATGCAAGCCAAGCTATTGATGAGATGGCTGTATTAGCGTTAACGCAAAGCTTAGAGATTGCTTTTGTACCTAACAATGAATCAGGACGTGTTGATATTATTGTGAATAGTGAAGTGGTAGGTGAGCAAGTTCGTAACGAGACGGTTGGCGGTTATGCATCACAGATCGCAGTATTTTCAAAAGTTCGTCAAGCATTGCTGAAACTGCAACAAGATATGGCAACTCGTTCAGGATTGGTCGCTGACGGTCGTGATATGGGTACAGTCGTATTTTCAGACGCTGATGTAAAGGTGTTTTTGACTGCAAGTGCTGAAGCGCGTGCCGAGCGCCGTGTAACACAGCTACTGAATGCTGGTCAAACAGCAGATTTTGAAGCGATTCTAGCGACAATTAAAGCTCGTGATGATCGTGATGAGAATCGTTCGACGGCGCCATCAAAGCCGGCAAAAGATGCGCTACTATTAGACAGCTCTCACTTAGATGCTGATGCGGTTTATGAGCAAGTAAAGCAATATTGTCAGGCTCAAGGCATTTGCTTTAATAGCTAATACAAACAACATAGTAAGTATTAAAAGGTTTCCTATAGGTTTGATTTTAGTATAAAATTACAGTAGTAGACGCCAATAATCTTTAGAGGGTAACGAAAATATACTGTCTGAAGGACATAAATTAAAAAATATAACGCATTTTAATCTAAGACAGTTGTTGCTAGTGAGTTTGCTGAACCATTCGCTTATTAGCAACAAACGTTTTTTTATATGACTGCATAGGATATAAAACCAGTATTCTCGTTTTATACAGTCATAAATTTGATCCGTACTGTGCTGGACAGGATACGGCTATACAAAGGTAGACATAATGGAATCATTTGCTGAACTATTTGAAGCGAGCATCGAAGAAACAGGTCTGGATATTGAGCGTGGCTCGGTTATTACCGGTACTGTTGTCGCCATCGATAACGACTGGATCACTGTTGATACTGGTCTAAAATCTGAAGGTATCGTCGCTCGTGAAGAGTTTTTAAGCGAAGAAGGCGAACTTGAAGTTGAAGTTGGCGATAGTGTCGATGTTGTGGTTGAAGCGGTTGATAACGGTATGGGTCAAACCTTACTGTCACGTGAAAAAGCCAAACGTGTTGAGACTTGGAATTTCCTTGAGAAAATCTCTGACAATGATGAGATCGTAAAAGGTATTATCTCTAGCAAAGTAAAAGGTGGCTTTACCGTAGATATCGGTTCAGTACGCGCGTTCTTGCCAGGTTCTTTAGTAGATGTACGTCCTATCCGTGATACGACGCATCTAGAAGGTAAAGAGTTAGAATTTAAAGTTATCAAACTTGACCAAAAACGTAACAACGTTGTAGTTAGTCGCCGTGCCGTTATGGAAGCTGAAAACTCAGCTGAGCGCGAAGAGCTATTGAACAAGCTTGAAGAAGGTATCGAGATCGAAGGTATCGTTAAGAACCTAACTGATTACGGCGCATTCGTTGATCTTGGTGGTATTGATGGTCTATTGCACATCACTGACATGGCATGGCGCCGTATCAAGCACCCATCTGAGGTGGTTGAAGTTGGTCAAGACCTTAAAGTTAAAGTACTTAAGTTTGACCGTGAGCGCAATCGCGTAAGCTTAGGTCTAAAACAATTGGGTACTGATCCTTGGGATAACGTTGGCGGTACATACCCAGTGGGTAGCGTCGTTAAAGCTCGCGTAACTAACTTGACTGATTATGGTTGTTTTGCTGAAATCTCTGAAGGTATCGAAGGTCTAGTACACGTATCAGAGATGGATCATACCAACAAAAACATCCATCCATCAAAAGTTGTTCAAGTGGGTGATGAAGTTGAAGTAATGATTCTTGATATCGATGAAGAACGTCGTCGCATCAGCTTAGGTATCAAACAGACTCTAGCCAATCCGTGGGATGAGTTTGATAAGAAACATGAGCGCGGTGATAAAATCACTGGTACCATCAAATCAATCACTGACTTCGGTATCTTTATCGGTCTAGATGGCGGTATTGATGGTTTGGTTCACTTGTCAGACATTTCTTGGAATGAAACTGGCGAAGATGCTATCCGTAACTACAACAAAGGTGACACCGTTGAAGCAATGGTATTGTCTGTAGATTCTGAAGCCAACCGTATCAGCCTAGGCGTGAAACAATTAACTTCAGATCCATTTAACGAATACCTAGTCAACAATGACCGCGGTGCTATCGTTAATGGTAAAGTAAAAGAAGTAGACGCTAAAGGTGCTACTATCGAACTTGCTGACGAAGTTGAAGCGTATTTACGTGCCTCTGAGATTCAACGTGACCGCGTTGAAGATGCGACTAAGCATCTAACGGTTGGTGATGATGTTGAAGCTAAAATCATCAGTGTTGATCGTAAAACACGTAACATCAGCTTGTCAATCAAAGCGAAAGACGAAGCTGAAGAGCGTCAAGCGATTAAAGAGCTAAGCAGCACAACCACGACTACTACTGCTGCCGGTTCTGATGCACAACCAAAAACTATTGGTGACTTGATCAAAGAACAAATGCAGTAAGCTATTTACCGCTAATGTTATGATCTTATAAAAGAAAGCGACTCCGGTCGCTTTTTTTTACGGCTAAATTTTGCTATTGACGATCATTGCTGAAGTTTTTTCTTTAATAGAGGAACTCTTGTTTCCAATTTACCTCAATATCCGCTATCATTTGCAACATCGAGTAACGAGATGTAAGCTTAGACCCAAGTCATTATAAACAAACAGATATTTAACCAACAATCGCGTGGTTATTAGCCTGTATTTTGTAATTTCTGTGGTTATTGTTTTAGTTATTTCCATCATCTTATCTATCAATTAACAAGGCAAGCGTGATAATGCAGCAAACAATTAATAAGTCTGAATTCATTAGTAATCTGAGTACGAATTGTGACACGATGACAGATACTGTTGTCGATGACGCAGTACGCGAAATATTAAATTTGATGACCCATACGCTCGCCAATGATGGTCGAGTAGAAGTACGTGGGTTTGGCAGTTTTTGTCTGCATCATCGCCGCGCTCGTATGGGTCGTAACCCTAAAACAGGTGAAAGTGTGCCAGTACCTGCCAAGGCTATTCCGCATTTTAAGCCAGGCAAAGCATTACGTGAAGCCGTCAATGAAAAAGTAGCAGGCGGACAGTAAGCCAATTGAGGTAATATAAGATATTAAATCGTTCTACTACTAAAGTATGAGCCAATTTTTCTTATTTATACCCAATCTTTGAGAACGTAGTATTATTAATCAGCATGGCTTAGTTTTTATCAATTTGTCTGTTCTATTAAAAACCTAAGGAGACGTCTGATGCGTATTTTATTATTAGTATTGCTATTTTTGAGCTTCGCTTATTCACTTGCTTTGGTATTAGCAAACAATACTGAAGTTGGCGTGAATCTGCTGTTTTCACAAGCGCCTACGATGAATTTGGGTTTGCTATTGATACTGTGCCTGATACTCGGTATCGTCATAGGTATATTATTAGCATTGCTGATTTTCCGTGTTTTGCAAAACAAGTGGGAAATATCGCGTCTACAAAAGGCGAATGCCAATTTACAAGAGCAGATAACCCAAGCTAATGTGGTGATTGATCGTCAAGCGAATGCACCCACTGTAGAAGAAGCTGTTTATGGGGCGACAGCGGTCAACGTACAGGATACGACAATGAACAATGCTAATCCCAATGTCAATGTGCATGAAGGGGCAAGTTTGACCAAACAAAAACGCGATTACTGATAACTCATAGGATGCGTTTTTACTGCTCATTCTTAATACTATAATTTGATAAACCAGATATAAAGAGGCACAACAATGAACAACGCAATCAATTCTCCTGTCATCGTTGCATTAGACAATATGACAAAGAATGCCTCTCTTGCGTTAGCTGACCAATTAGATCCGGCGTTATGCCGATTAAAAGTAGGTAAAGAGCTGTATACCCGGTGTGGTCCTGAGATAGTCAAAGCACTACATCAACGCCAATTTGAAGTTTTTTTAGACTTAAAATTTCATGATATCCCGAATACCACCGCACAAGCAGTATTGGCTGCCGCTGAGCTTGGTATATGGATGGTCAACGTCCATGCCAGTGCAGGGCTAGAAGCGATGGCATTGGCAAAGCAGCGCTTACTAGATAGTGATTTTGACACGCTACTGATTGCAGTGACTGTCTTAACGTCTATGGACAATGAAGCACTCATGCAAACTGGTATCACCGACGGCTTAGATGCACAAGTTAGCCGCTTAGCACAATTGACCAAGCAAGCAGGTCTTGATGGCGTGGTATGCTCAGCGCAAGAAGCAAAGACACTAAAGGCATTATGTGGTCAAGACTTTAAGCTAATAACCCCTGGTATTCGCTTGCTAGACGACAACGCTGATGATCAAAAGCGTATTTGCACGCCGAAACAGGCATTAAACGATGGCTCTGATTATCTGGTCATTGGGCGCTCAATTACCCAAGCAGCAGATCCTGCGGCTAAGTTGCAGTTAATACTTCAAAGCCTTTAACGTTTAATGTAAACGCTAAAATGCAAGATTTAAGCTAAACACTCAGTTTAAAAACCCCACTCTCAACTTGAAATAAGCAATTCAAACTGAAGTGGCGGGTTACCAAGTTTTTTGTTGAGTACAAAGCATAGATTATGTGACAGAATTTTACGAATCAATCGATGAGACAAATGCCATAAATCTCTTGCTCGTACCCTTTGTATATTAAATCGTTCTGATAGCTGACCAATGACTGTTTCAACGATACGGCGGGCTTTCATTAGCCGTTTTACCACAGGTTTGGGTCTATCCTCTTTCATGTTAGCTCTGAGTGGCGTTTGTAAATCCACTCCTTGAGCGTCGTAGTACTGAGTGAGACTAGGGCTGATATACCCTTTATCAGCGCCGAGCAAACCATAGATATTGTCAGTAATATCAGGCGCAACCGCTCTTTCATCAACATTGGCAGGAGCAAAGGTAAAGCCTTTAATCATGCCCGATAAGTTAACAAGCAAATGTCCTTCAAAGCCATAGTACCTCTCTTGCTTAGCCGCACAGTAGCTAAAAGCCGCTAAGTCTTGATAGTTTTTATGCCGATAAGCGCGTCCATAATGACAGACGGGTATCGGAAAACCATCCATAAAATGGATGTTGTCACGGCCCTCAAGTTGACTGACGTTATCTTGTATCCGCTGTTTGACTTGCCACAGATTCGCGCAATGCTTTGCGAAGTTAGGATATGAGCCTATGGCTGGAAACCAGGCTTGCCAGTGCTGGGTAAAATATTGCCAAATCTGTTTGTCTTGATCAAGGTTTAAAAATTCACCGACCAGTTCCATGCAAATGATCTCAGGATCACTCAGCTTTGGCGCGTAACCTGCACCTCGCAAGGGTTCAGTAACGACTATTTTGTAATATTGCTCTACCATTAAATAGATATTGATGATAAATTCGTCTATGGGCATCTCATGACTCCGTTGTATTCTTGGTCGAAAACAATAGATTAGTGAGATGCTCTTCTTTTTTCAATCACTTTCGAAGTTGAGAGTGGGGTTTTAAAAGTAAAAAGACAGCCTAAGCCGCTGTCTTTTTACTTTTTGTTGATAGGTGAAAAGCTGCTAAACTATTGATGTTTATTTAATGACATTGGCCACTATGAAATTACAGATTTTGAGTGACTTACATATTGACAGTTATGTTCGTCAATCCCATCCGATAGGGCATATCCCTAAAACCGACGCAGACATCGTGCTAGTAGCGGGAGATACTGCCAATAGTGATATTGGTATGCCATGGCTACAAGAGCAAGCAGCGCGCTTACAAGTCCCTCTAATCACTATCGCCGGTAATCATGAGTACTTCAATGAAGACGTGCTGCATTTTGATAAAAAGCTGGCGACTTGGGATAATTATGATAGTGAATCAAAGCAGGGCGTACAATTTTTGCAGTGCCAGTATATTGATATTGGAGAGGTGCGAATCTTAGGCTGTACGCTTTGGACGGATTATCAATATCAAGCCAACGAAGATACTATGGTAGCGGCGCTACGCTTTATGCGTGACTATAAACAGATCTATGCGGGCAGCGAGCTGTTTTCACCTGAGGTATCAATGCAGATCCATGCCAAACAGCGCCAATGGCTCAAGCAAGCATTAATCACAGCCAAAGCATTGGGTAAAAAAACCGTGGTCATGAGTCATCATAGTATTAGCCCATTATCAGTGTCTGAAAAATATGCCAATTTGCCAAGCAATGCCGCGTTTGTAAGTGATTTGTCCCAATGGATGTATGAGGACTGGGCACCAGCGCTATGGGTGCATGGGCATACGCACGAGGCATTTGATTACCACATTCATAAGACACGCGTTATCGTCAATCCGCGCGCTTATCCAAATGAGGTCAGTAGTACGGCGTTAGCATTCGCATGGGATAGAGTGATTGATATCGGCTAGTTACGCGTAATGAAGGTGAGTCTCTATTTTGCAAGGTCTGAGTCTCTATTTTGCAAGGTCAAAGTGTCATAGCATTTTAGTAATATTGAAATGAATGAGTCTGCTATATATAGTTGAAATACTTTAAAGTACGCTACCGTATTGCTGGTGTAAATTTTTTGCAGCCTCTGTCTGCGTAGGCACAGCAAGCAAGAAAAATTTGCACCAGTAGTACGTGTTGTATCGATATTACTTTTCACCGATTATATATGTTTTAGATTATGTTGCAATTGGACTTATATTTGGTTCATTCCTGTCAGAAAATCTGATAGGCTTGTGTGATGAGTAAACTTCCTAATAACACCACATCGAGCCTATCCGCTGAGAAGCTTGCGAGTCATACTCCAAGTGCACCAGCACCCTCACACCTCCCTGATAGCATGATTTCTTCGGTCAGCTTGTTGCCTGAAGATAAGCGGTTGATTTTATTTACCAGACATTCCTTGCGCGAGCGCTCTGATGGTAATGGCTTTGCCAGTTATCAGCTGCCATTGACACCCAAAGGTCGCGTATTGGCAAAATCTTGGGGTCGTTGGTTGGCAGGACATCTGCCGTATTCGCTCGATGTCGATAGTATTTCAAGCCCGATCGGTCGCTGTATTGATACGGCGCAGCTGATGCAAGAAGGGGCAGGACTACGCCGTGATATTACACACCAGTCATTACTGGTTGAGCCTGGCAGCTTAGTCACCGATCCTGATATTGCCAACCCTATCTTTAAAGAGATTGGTGTTCTCAATTTTATCAATCGATTCCTGCAAGGCAATCTTGAAGGCACTAAAAACGCTTATCAAGGTGGTCTCGATATTTTATCGCTCTTTTATCAAAATCAACCCCAGCACGGGCATCTGATGCTCGCTGTCAGTCATGATACTTTGTTATCTGCATTCTTAGCGGTGATGTTTGATATGATTGAGATTGATTGGAATGATTGGCCAAAGATGATGGAAGGGGTATTTTTGTGGTTTGATGAGAAGCCATTCGAGCAGGCAAGTGCGTATTTTGTATGGCGCGGTGAAGTCTATGTACGTCCGATTCAGACTTTGCTTGAAGGCTACCGTGCTGCTGGCTTTCATCCTAAAAAACTGCTATTGCCACCAGAAGTAAAATGGACATAAGAGCTACTTATTAAGTGGTTAATTATTTTTGAGTAGGCATAAAAAAACCTTGCCCCAGTATTAGAACCAGTGACAAGGTTTTAGTTATGATGCTATCAAAGCATCATGCGGTCTAAACGCAACCAATCTTAAGCTTGTAAGCCTTTGATTGTTTTGTTTAGGCGGCTCTTACGACGAGCAGCTTTATTCTTATGAAGAATACCTTTGTCAGCCATGCGATCAAGAACCGGTACCGCTTTTTTGTAAGCTTCGGTAGCCGCGTCATAATCTTTAGCAGCGATAGCCGCGTCAACACGTTTCAAATAAGTACGAACCATAGAGCGTTGTGACGCAGAGTTCTGACGACGTTTGGTATTTTGACGGGCGCGTTTACGAGCTTGTGCAGTATTAGCCACGCGAATCTCCTTGATAAAGACAGATAAAAATATGAATGTGGATTACAATAAAGGGTTTAACCATCATCAGTAACGAGCAGCCGTCTCGCCAAACATGATGTCGATGTCTGATATTAGAGTATCTAATAGTAAGAAATCATCGCAAGCGCCAGAACTGTTTGGAATAATTAAACAGCGTTGACGTGTAAAGCCGGTTATCTTAGCAAATTATCACACTTAGAACAATAAGTTTGATGATTAATGCTCAAAGAAGTTACGCCATTACATGGATGAGCGGAATTTTATGCCTTTAATAGGAATTTATACAGGTATTTCTCATAATATTGAGGAAATCTCTTAGTCTGAACAAGGGTGGAAGCTGAATAAAACCGCTTGCTGATAAAATCTCTTACAATAAATTATGCATAATAGCCTCGGTGATTCATTAATTTAGGTATGATACTAAAGTGGTAAACGTCACCGATGGGCTTTGAAAAATCACATTTTTGACTATCATAAATTTTACAACACTCTATAAATGGATAGGATATGCAGCGAAAAGCAATAGTAATAGGTGCAACAGGATTGGTCGGACAACATCTTGTGAAGCAGCTTAGTGAGCTTTATGACACATTAATTGTGATTGCACGTCGTCCTCCTCGCTATATTAATGCCAGCATGCGTTTCTATCAGGTGAATGATTTTGACAACTTAGCCGAAATCTTTGCAAGCGTTGGCGCTGATCGAAAAACGGATGCCTTTAGTTGCCTTGGTACTACCAAAAAACAAGCGGGTAGTGATGAAGCTTTTCGTAAGATTGACCATGATTATAATGTCGGTTTTGCCAAATTGTGCCAAGATAAAGGTGTTGAAAACTTCTTTTTATTATCCTCAATGAATGCGGATATCAACAGTCGCTTTTTATACAATCGGGTAAAGGCTGAAACTGAAGAGTCGATAATGGCATTAGAATTTGCGCAATTGGTTATTTTCCGTCCATCGTTACTACTTGGCAAGCATAAAGGTCGCCCGCTTGAAAGTCTGGGACAAAAAGCCTTTCAGCTTATTTCGCCACTGGTGTCCGAGTCGCTATCCTTACATCCTATTTCTGCTAAGCGTGTCGCTAGTGCGATGGCGATGAGCGCCCATGATATCTATCATCGTAGTAAATATCGCAGCGAACCTATGATCAAAACCACTGATATTATCGAAAATAAACAGATGCTTGCGATGACTCGAGTAAAATATTAAGCTACAGATTAGCTGAGGTTTGATGATAAGCATCAGAAGATTAAATAGCCTAAGTATTTAATAATAAGCTAAAAAACATTTAACCATAACAGATAAGGAGTCTTACCATGCCAGAATCAGCAACGATGACTAAAGAAAATTTTGTAACCTGCGATTTATTGGATGCCAATCCTGAATCACAGGTATGTTTGCCAAATATTGAAGGTAAGTCTTTTTATAGTTTTGGCGGCAAAGACAAGTTTTGCGGTGAAGTTGTGACGGTCAAATGCTTTGAGGATAATAGCCGAGTCAAATCACTGCTAAACAGTGACGGCAAAGATAAAGACGGTAATGGCAAAGTGTTGGTCGTTGATGGTGGTGGCTCTATGCGCTGTGCGCTGTTAGGTGACATGATTGCCCAGTCGGCGATCGATAATCATTGGGCAGGGGTCATTATTTATGGCTGTGTTCGTGACGTTGATGATATGGCGCAGATGGAGCTTGGAGTAATGGCACTTGGCTGTATCCCGCGCAAGTCAAATCGTCGCGATGAAGGTCAAACTGATCTCGAAATCAGCTTTGGTGATTTGACACTGAATTCTGGTATGTTTGTTTATGCAGACAATAATGGGATTATCGCAAGCGACAAGCCATTAATTTAGAGTCACGCGCTGTTTTTGACAAATCCGCTATGAAGACCTTAGTTCACAAGCTGAGGTCTTTGCGTTTAGCAGCCTTATTTTTTAGCATTAAACCTTTATTTCATAGAGTATTTGGCTCTTTGTTTTTTTTATAAAAATGCTAAGTGACAAACCTTTACGGCATAAATTTTGGTAATTGCACAAATATTCGTATAATAGCTTTCTGACTCATAACTTTGATCCTATCCTCTATGCCTATCACTGCTTTGACTGACGCCTTTGCCCCGATTAACCAGCAGTTATTCCCTATCCAAAACGCTCAGCGGCGCTGGCTTGTGCCTGTGCACGGTGCGGTCAGTAGCTTGTGGCTGGCAAGTTTGGTGCAAGCTCCTATATGGAATGTGGCCGACCGTCTAAAAGTCGTGGTGACGCGTGACCAAAATCAGCTCAATCAAATAGAGACAGAGCTGGCGTTTTGCGGTGTCGATGCTCATGTGTTTCCTGATTGGGAGACACTAACTTATGATGAGCTGTCACCGCATCAAGATATTGTCAGCGAACGTATCAATCTATTGACCGATATGCCAACCTCAGGCGTGCTGCTGATATCTGTACAGGCATTGATGCATCGTGTGGCACCGCCAAGCTGGTTGATTGGGCAGCATTTTGATTTAAGTGTGGGAGACCGATTTGATATCAATACCCAGCGTGCTCTACTCGCAAAAGCAGGTTATCGAGCGGTAGACAATGTCTTTGAGCCGGGCGAATTTGCTGTACGTGGTAGTATCATTGATATTTTTGCCATGGGTCAGCCGTTTCCACTGCGTCTGGACTTATTTGATGATGAAATTGAAACGATTCGCTTTTTTAATCCGCAGACTCAGCGTACGCTGACCATTGATGATCTTAAAGCAATGATGAGTGGTAACGATAGCAGTATGGGCAAAGAGTCGTTGTCGCTACTGCATAAATTGCCAGATATCTCAAAGCCTATTAAACAGTTTCAAATCCTACCCGCAAAAGAGTTTCCACTTGATGAAGGGCGTGAAACCTTTCGCACCAATTTTGCTGCTATGTTCCCCAATAGCAATAGCCGTAAGTTTGAGTTGCATAAAGATGTGATGGCAGGCATTGCGAGTAGTGGACTTGAATATTATCAGCCACTGTTTTTTGATTTAAAAGATTGGATGGTAGAAAGCAGTTTATTTTCTTATCTGCCAAGCGATACGCTATTCATCACTGATGAGCTGATTAACGAAAAACAGGCCGATTATTGGTCACAAATCCAGCGCCGCTATGAAGAGCGTCGTCACGATATTGACAAGCCTATTGTCGCCCCTGAGTTGCTGTATTTATTATCAAATACCCTTAATGAGCACCTCAATCATTACCCACGGGTGATACTCAGTGCACGTGATAAGCTTACTAGGATGGATAATGTTGCTGCGATTGACAGTGGAGAGCCAACGTTAGCGGTTAAGCCACAGCTGGATATACAGCCGCAGGAATTATCTGATAAACAGCAAGGGTTAGTGACGTTAAGTGCGCAAGAGCCGCCGCAGTTGGCAGTGAACCATCAAAAAGCAGAGCCACTTACTGAGCTATTAGCGTTTTTAGAACTACAAGCGCAAACGGCGACGCCTGTATTGATTGTCGCTGAGACAGCAGGTCGTCGCGAGATTCTTATTGAGCTGTTTAAAGGTAAGATTGATATCAAGGCTTATGATAGCTTTGAGGCGTTTTTAGCCGCCGATAAAACCACTGGGCTTAATGGTAAAAATTTGCCGCAGGTTGGTCTTACCGTTGCGCCCATTGAACGCGGCGTCTATGTGCCTGAGCGCTTGGTACTGATTAGCGAGACCCAATTATTTGGTCGTCAAGTACTGCAAACACGCCGTCGGCGCCAAAGCGGCGTTTCAGAAGAGTTCTTGGTTAAAAGCGTGACTGAAATAACAGACGGCAGTCCTGTTGTTCATATCGAGCATGGCATTGGTCGTTATAATGGTTTGATAACATTAGATGTTGGTGACGGTGAGCAAGAGTTTATTCACTTAAAGTATGCCAATGACGCCAGTATTTATGTGCCGGTCGCTAATCTGCAAATGATTAATCGCTATAGTGGTGGCGACCCAGCGCTTGCACCATTGCACAAAATTGGTAGCGGAAAATGGGACAAAGCCAAGCAAAAAGCGCTGGAGCAAATCCATGATGTTGCGGCTGAGCTGCTTAATATGCAAGCACGGCGTGAGGCAAAGGTCGGTATCCACTTTAAAATAGACCCATCACAGTATGAGCTGTTTGCGAGCCAATTTGCCTTTGAAGAAACACCTGACCAAGCCAATGCCATTCATGCAGTGATGGAAGATATGAGGCAAAATCAGCCCATGGATCGTCTCATCTGCGGTGATGTAGGTTTTGGTAAAACAGAAGTGGCCATGCGAGCCGCCTTTATTGCGGTCAGTGCCGGTTACCAAGTCGCGGTGCTAGTGCCGACCACCTTGCTAGCAGGTCAGCATGAAGACAATTTCCGCAATCGTTTTGCTGATTGGCCGGTACGTATTGAAACGCTTTCGCGCTTTGGGGGTAAAAAACATCAAGACACTGTGCTAACAGACCTCGCAGCGGGCAAGGTTGATATCGTAATCGGTACGCATAAATTATTGCAGCCTGATGTGAAGTTCTCTAATCTAGGTTTAATGATTGTCGATGAAGAACATCGCTTTGGGGTGCGTCATAAAGAGCGCATTAAGGCGATTCAGACCGATGTTGATAGTATGTCGATGACAGCGACTCCGATTCCTAGGACGCTCAATATGGCGCTCTCTGGTATGCGTGATATGTCAATTATTGCCACGCCACCTGCTCGTCGCCTTGCGATTAAAACCTTTGTTATGCAAAAAACAGAAGCCCTGATGAAAGAGGCGATCTTGCGTGAGCTGTTGCGTGGTGGTCAGGTTTATTTATTGCATAATGATGTCGCCAGTATTGAGCGTATGGCTGAGACCATTCGTGAGCTAGTGCCAGAAGCGCGAGTAGGGGTTGCTCATGGTCAAATGCAAGAGCGCCAACTCGAACAAGTCATGCAGCAGTATTATCATAAAAAATTCAATGTGCTAATTTGTTCAACTATTATCGAAACCGGTATTGATGTACCCAATGCCAATACCATTATCATTGAACGCGCGGATAAGTTTGGTTTGGCACAGCTACATCAGCTGCGCGGTCGCGTGGGTCGTAGTCATCATCAGGCTTATTGCTATCTACTGGTACCCTCTATCAAAGGGCTCAAAGGCGATGCCAAGCGACGATTGCATGCTATTGAGCGTGCTAACACACTGGGTGCAGGCTTTATGCTGGCAAGTGAAGATTTAGAGATTCGTGGAGCTGGTGAGATACTTGGTAAGCAACAAAGTGGTAATATGCAGGCGATAGGCTTTAGCTTATATATGGATATGCTGGAGCGGGCGACAAAAGCCATTAAAGCTGGTAAAGAGCCTGATTTAAGTACACCATTATCGCTGACCAGTGAGATTAATCTACATAGCTCAGCATTGATACCGGAAGAATATTTGCACGATGTGCATCAGCGTTTGTTGTTTTACAAGCGTATTGGCAATGCCGATGATAAAGAGGCACTGACCGATATTCGAACTGAAATGATTGATCGTTTTGGTACCTTACCAGACCAGACCAAGCAGTTATTTGCTGTTCATGGACTGCGCATACAAGCTGAGCCATTGAAAATTAATAAAATTGATGCCAATAGTAATAGTATGACGCTTGAGTTTGCACCCGATACGCCGGTCGATGCCTTGGCTATTATCAAGCTGATCCAATCAAATGGGCAGTGCTATCGTATGAATGGTGCGTCTGGCATTCGTTATCAAGATGCTGATAAACTGGCAACGCCGCAACAACGCGTCACAGTGATTCAAGAGTTATTAAGTTATTTTAGCAAGCATATGGTGGCAGAGTCGGTTTAGGGTATTTAATCATGATTGTATACTATGGAAAATAGCTGCTTATCCTTTACCTTATGGGCTAATAGGTTTAAAAAGTAAGGCATTTAGACAATAAATCATGACGCTATTTTATCGATTGGATAACTGATAAAATAGTGACACTATATTTTTACCTTAAATGTTTGATTTAAACTTTTAGCCCAATTTTTATTCCTTTCTTATTCTTTTATTTGAGTTTCATAACAAGAGAACCGTCATTATGTTCCAACTTCATCATAAACTTGCTGCCGATAGTTTTTTAGTGGGCGATTTTCCACTGTCGACCTGTCGTTTAATCAATGATTGCCAATTTCCATGGTTGATACTAGTGCCACGTGTATCAGGTATCAAAGAGTTGTATGAACTGTCTGAGGCAGACCAAACGCAGTTTTTGCGTGAGTCGAGCTGGTTATCAAGCCAACTTGCTAAGACCTTTCAAGCCGACAAAATGAATGTGGCAGCGCTCGGCAATCAAGTACCGCAACTGCATTTTCATCATATTGTCCGTTATCAGAATGATATGCAGTGGCCCAATCCAGTATGGGGCATCCCTGCGGTGCCTTATAGCAAAGAAGTGTTGGCACAAATGCAGCAGACTTTGATGATGGCATTGCGCGGTCATCATCAAATGCCATTCGATTGGCAGATGTAACCAAATATAGTTGAAATACTTTAAAGTCGCTACCGTATTGCTGGTGTAAATTTTTTGCAGCCTCTGTCTGCGTAGGCACAGCAAGCAAGAAAAATTTGCACCAGTAGTACGTGTTGTATCGATATTACTTTTCACCGACTATACTTATTGATAAGCTTAACATCGCTTAGTAAATGTCAGTTTGGTTGGTCATTGCTTATTCTCCGGTTGGTGGGTTATAAGCAGTGACACAGAGTTTGGGAAAGGCTCTTGAGCATCAGATATTAGAATAGAAGAAAGCCAGCTATGAGACATAGCTGGCTTTCTTTATGAGTATGACGTATAGCATTAACAATGCACAGAGCTCAAACAGAATTGATAGGTAAAGTCACCAATCATTAGTGATTTTCTTTAGCATGGTTCAAGGTGTACTTAGGAATTTCAATAACTAAATCATCATCCTCAAGCATCACCTGACAAGACAAGCGTGAATCAGGTTCTAGCCCCCAAGCACGATCTAATAAGTCGGCTTCGATATCATCCATCTCATCCAAGCTATTAAAACCTTTACGCACTACGACATGGCAAGTGGTACAAGCTTTTGACATCTCGCAAGCATGTTCAATCTTGATACCTTTTTCGAGCAAGGCTTTACATAAGTTTTCGCCTGCTGCTAATTCAACTTCGATGCCTTCTGGGCAAATTTCATGATGGGGTAGTACGGTAATTTTTGGCATAAGGTAGTCTATCCGGTGCTAATCCATTTAAAATAAAATCTAAAAGTATAAAAATATGCTTAATGTGATATGTCCGCAATATGGTAAAGTATCTCTGCTACCAGTCTTGAGCACTGGTGCCTGCCATACTGGTTTTGACACTTTGATTCATAATAAGAGCAGCAAAGGCATTACTATGCGGTTTAAGCGCCAGTTTTTTTGCGTCAATAAGGGTTAAATCATCTGTACCAAGCGCAGATTGCAAGTCTTGCATGGTTTGCGCCAAAGACTGCTTAGCATCTTCTGAAAGTAAGGCGTCAAAATCTCTCAGTGCCGATTGCAACGCCAGTATTTCACGTTCTGATTCAACCTTGGTTTCAATCAATGAGCGTGCATTTTTGTCTTCTTCAGCGTATTTAAATCCTGCAATCAGTAACTGCTCTTTTTGTTCATCAGACAAGCCATAAGAGGGCACAATCTCAATTTCACTTTCAGTCTTGGTGGTGGTTTCTTGCGCACTGACCGTCAGCTGCCCATTAGCATCAATACTAAAAGTCACTTCAATACGGGCAAATCCTGCTTTCATAGGCGGAATGCCATATAGCTCAAAACGTCCAAGTGAGCGGCAGTTATCGACAGTCTCACGTTCACCTTGTACTACATGAATTACCATGCCGGTTTGACCGTCTTGATAAGTGGTAAATACTTGGCGTTTTTTGACTGGAATAGGCGTATTGCGCGGGATAAGCACTTCAACCAAACCGCCCATGGTTTCAAGACCAAGCGATAGTGGCGTTACATCTAATAGCAGTAGATTGTTGTCACTACCACCATTGACCAATTGATGCGCAGTTTGCGCAGCACCTAAAGCGACGACTTCATCTGGATTGAGGCGACAAAGCGGCTGCTTTGCAAAAAAATCAGCAACCACTTGCTGAACCGCAGGCATACGGGTCGAGCCACCAACTAAAATAACTTCATCTAAGTCAGATGTCGAAAGATTAGCATCACGTAAAACTTGCTCGCAGACGCTCAAGGTACGGCGGTTCACTGGGTCTGCAATCGCTAATAGGTCTTCACGGCGTAAGATACCCTTAAAAGATTGCTCATTCACAATGATATCAATATCAATTTGCTCAGCATCCGTCAGCGCTTGCTTATAAGCTTTGGCTTGCTGGGCAAGAATGGATTTATCGTATAGGCTGACGTCTTTAGGATCGATATGCAGTTGTTTGATCAGCCAGTTGGTTAATAAGCGATCGATATCATCGCCGCCAAGCGCACTGTTGCCACCTGTCGCCAGCACTTCAAAAACGCCGTCGTTTAGCTTTAAAATAGACACATCAAACGTACCACCGCCCAAATCATAGATAAGGTAATGTTTTTCAACGCCGGTATCAGTCGCTTGGTCAAGACCATAAGCGACCGCCGCAGCGGTAGGCTCGTTTAATAGACGAAGCACCTTGATACCTGCTGCTTGAGCAGCATCTTTAGTGGCTTGACGCTGTGCTTCATCAAAATAGGCAGGTACCGTAATGACAGCACCTTGAATACTCTCATCAGGCAATGCGTGAGCTGCACGCTGTTCAAGCGCTGCTAAGATACGCGCTGATACCTCAACGGGAGATACCGTTCCCTGCGCAGTCACAAAAGCGGGCATCTCATCTTTGCCACCACTCAATTCGTAAGGGTGTGAAAACTTGATATCAGCTTGGCTACGACCCATAAATCGCTTCGCAGAAATAATGGTGTTTTTTGGGTCATCTATGACATGGGCGAGGGCATCCGAGCCAACCAATGGGCTACCTTCACTTGGATAATACACCACAGAAGGCAACAAGGTATCTGTCGCTGTGCTTGCTTGCAAAACTTGCGCCTTGCCTGAGCGTACCACGGCGACCAATGAACGCGTCGTACCAAGGTCAATGCCTAGGCCAAAACGATGCTGGTGAGGTCGAGTGCTTTGATTGGGTTCAGCAATTTGCATTAAAGACATAAGATAACTCAAAGATAAAATGAATAAGTGAAATGATACAAAGACAGTAAGCAGGCTACCGTCAGTACAACATAAAGTTGATAGACAAAAATATTCGAATATAGCAATCAGCCGCTAAAGGCTTTTAGCGTTAGAGATTATAAGGGATGGTTGGTACTACTTTCACCGTCACTTTTTAAAATTTCTGAAACGCATTTTAAATATCAGTTAATATTATAATATTGGATAGAGATAAGCGATTGAAGTACGTCAATTAAACGTACAAATCATCGTCATCTAAATATGTAGCCGCTGAGATACCGTCAAGTGCTGTCACGACGTCAGCATTTAATTTCACCAAAAACTTCAGCTTTTGGGTCGCATCAATAGCGGTTTGCCAGTCTTGATTGTCATAAGCACTTTTAAAGCTTGCTGACTGTTTTGCTAGACGTTCTGTAATCTGTGGATGCAGCTGCTTTAGCGTTGATATGTCTTTATCACCAATAGCGTCGTCCAAATCCATACGCATTTCCATAGCATCTTCTAAGAAGTCCAAATCTGCGATGGAATGCTCTAAATTTTGCGCTTGATCTGCCATATCCAATAAGTAGCTGGCTCGACTATCAGGTGCACTCAGTATTTGATAGCCCTGATTAATAAGTGCGGACGCTTGCTCAGACTGCTGCTGTGCTTTTTCAGGATTCGCTACATTTTTTGCAATATTGTCAGGATGATAGCGTTTTTGCAAAAGACGTAAACGCTGATCCAAACTGTCTTGCACAATATCAAACTGTACAGGCTGCTCAAATAGAGCAAAAAAGTTATCAAACTGTGCTTCTAATGTGCTGTCTGTCATATCGTATGCCTTTATTTTATTTATTATTTTAAGGGCTTTTATCTTGCCTAATAAAAACGGTTATACCGTAAAGGACTCACCGCAGCCACATTCGCCTTTTTGATTAGGATTGCTGAATTTAAAGCCTTCATTCAAACCTTCTTTTTCATAATCCATTAACAAACCATCTAAATATACCAAGCTTTTAGGGTCAATAAAAATACTGACACCAAGGCTTTCATAACGGGTATCGTTTTCATCAGGGATATCGACGAACTCTAAAACATAAGCCAAGCCTGAACATCCTGCCGTACGAATGCCCACTCGTATGCCTTCGCCTTTACCGCGATTGTCCAAAAACTCACGCACATGCTGAGCGGCGCGTTCTGTCATTTCAATCATGCCAACTCCCATTGACTATCAATAATAGGGATAAAAATTCAAAATAAATCACGAAATAAATAAAAGGTGACAATTACATAAGCGTCATTGTCACCTCCTTGGCGTTAGCCGCTTTTCAGCCGCTTGCGCTTTCATACAGAGAACAAGTTGCTAAATAATATATATTACACTGCTTATACACTACTTAATATAGCTGGTCATTTTAATTAAGACTAGGCTCAAGCAGGAATATGCTTACCTTTATAGTCGCTAATAGCGGCTTTGATAGCATCTTCTGCAAGGACAGAGCAATGCACTTTTACTGGTGGTAATGCCAATTCTTCAGCAATGTCACTATTCTTAATTTCGCCAGCTTGATCCAAGCTTTTGCCTTTTAGCCACTCAGTAACGAGCGAGCTTGAAGCAATGGCTGAACCACAACCATAAGTTTTAAAACGTGCATCTTCGATAATACCGTTATCATCGACTTGGATTTGTAAACGCATGACATCACCACAGGCTGGTGCGCCGACCATGCCAGTGCCGACGTTTTTGGCATTTTTATCAAGATTGCCAACGTTGCGTGGATTTTCGTAATGATCAATAACTTGGTCACTATAGGCCATGGGGTTTTCTCCTGGTTAGATGATGAGCTGTCATTTAATGACTGTCGTTGTTAATGGGTTACTGGCTCATCGATAATTGGGGTCAAACACTTAATGTATAATTGTTTGATTCATTAGCTATGGCGATATCTTTATATTTAAAGAAAAGAAGTTGTTAATAAAAATATCGCTTGCGCCATTATTGTCTTACATTATAAATTTTAGGGTAAATATCAGTGCTCAGACCATTCTACTGAGTCTAAATCAACACCTTCTTGATACATATCCCAAAGTGGCGATAGCGCACGTAATTTATCAACGGCTTGATGCATTTGGGTGATGACAGTATCAATGTCTTCTTCAGTGGTATAACGACCGAAGCTAAAGCGGATTGAGCTATGCGCCAACTCGTCTGGGCGACCAATAGCACGTAGGACATAAGATGGCTCAAGGGTCGCTGAAGTACAAGCTGAGCCTGAAGATACGGCTAAGTCTTTTAGCGACATCATCAATGATTCGCCTTCAACAAAGTTAAAGCTGATATTTACAATATTAGGTACACTATTTTCTAAATCGCCATTTAGATAAATCTCTTCAATATCTTGTAGACCATCCCACAGTTTTTGGCGTAATTTTGCCGCATGTGCATTGTCTTCTTGATAGCGATTGTTGGCTAACTCAAATGCTGCGCCAAGACCAACGATTTGGTGAGTCGGCAAAGTACCTGAACGCATGCCGCGCTCATGACCACCGCCATGCTGCTCCGCTTTTAGGCGAATACGTGGCTTGCGACTGACGAATAGGGCACCAATACCTTTAGGACCATAGGCTTTATGACCTGAAAAGCTCATCAAGTCAATTTTCATCTCTGCAAGGTTGATAAGTATTTTACCAACAGACTGTGCACCATCAACGTGGAAAATAACACCCGCTTCGCGCGTGATTTCACCAATGGCTGCCACATCAGTAATCGTACCAAGCTCATTATTTACGATCATAAGTGATACCAAGATAGTATCTTCACGTAAAGCAGCTTTGACTTGCTCTGGTAAAATCATACCAGTGCTTGGCTGTGGCTCAAGATAAGTAATCTCAAAACCTTCTTGCTCAAGCTCACGGCAGGTATCTAATACCGCTTTGTGTTCAATCTTACTAGTAATAATATGCTTACCGCGAGACTGATAAAAATGAGCTGCACCTTTAATGGCTAAGTTATCAGATTCTGTCGCGCCAGAGGTAAAGACGATTTCGCGTGGGTCAGCATTGATGACTTCAGCAACTTGCTGACGAGCCGTTTCTACCGCTTCTTCCGCTTGCCAGCCGTAGCCGTGTGAGCGTGATGCTGGGTTACCAAAGATGCCATCTACTGTCAGATATTCGCTCATCTTGGCAGCGACTGACTTAGCAACTGGCGTGGTGGCGGCATAATCTAAATATATAAGGTTGTTATGTTGGCTCATGCTGGGTTTGCCTCGCTGGTCGATAAAGTAATAGTATTAATGTCTTTTATAGAGATATCTTTTGAAGAATTGCTGTGCTGACGGTC
The DNA here is from genome assembly GCF_000012305.1 of Psychrobacter arcticus 273-4. NCBI lineage: Bacteria > Pseudomonadati > Pseudomonadota > Gammaproteobacteria > Moraxellales > Moraxellaceae > Psychrobacter > Psychrobacter arcticus. The sequence goes on along the minus strand of NC_007204.1, from coordinate 1,795,213 downwards.
TGATACAGACTGCACATGCTCCATGTTTAATAATTGCGCTAATGTGATATTTTTCAAGTACTGCTCCACATGATTTGATAATGCACACCACAAATCATGGGTCAAGCACATTGTACCACCTTGGCAGTCGCCACGTCCTTCACACTGCATGGCATTAACCGATTCATCGACAGCAGAGATAATGCTCATCACATCAATCTGATCAAGCGGCTTTGCCAAATAATAACCGCCAGCTGCACCGCGAATACTGGTCACCAAACCACGCTTACGAAGTTTTGAGAATAACTGTTCAAGATAAGAGATAGAAATGGATTGTCGCTTGGCAATGTCGGATAAAGACACCGCACTGTCTTGTTGGCTAGTCTGCAATGCCAAATCTAGTAAAGCGGTAACGGCATATCTGCCTCGAGTAGTCAAACGCATGTGTTATCTCCAAACTTTTTAAGGATAAGTTTATTTAACAACGATCTTAGTTCTGTTAGATGCTTAAGAAGCAGACAGTCAAATGTAAAGTAGCTATGCTGCTAATGAAAATCTTCTATCGACTAAGTGTGTTTTATCGTTATTAAACAACAGATGGTTTACCCGATGTGTGCAACGATGATGTAATTATACTCAATCCCGAGTAATTTAGTCAAGATTAAAGTGTGGTTGAATGGTTAGTGATATTAATGACGATGATTGATAAAAACAATGGTTGGAAATAAAACGGAAAAAAGCGCTTGATAAACGATATGCCATATCAAACGCTATTAAGAGACATTATTTTTAAGAAATGTTTTTTTAAAAAGTTATTGATACATTAGATTTCTTATCAAGCTTTAGTTCATCACAAACAGGGCAATAATGGCGGCAAGAGCAATGATAGAAGCGATTGTCGTAGTAATGATAAAAGTCTTTTGCTTGCTTTGCAGTTCTTTAACGGCAGTTTCAAGCTCACGATTTTTGATGGTCAAAGTGGTAATTTCAATTTGCTGTTCTTTAATACGCTGCTTAGATCTCTCTTTTTTATCCGCCATTTCCGCTTCGGTGGGCTTAGGCTTACTTTTACCGCCCTTAATCTTTTTAATGAAGCCTTGAATCAAGCTACCCAAACCAAGTTGCATGATAAATTGCTTAACCAACTGAACCTGCACCGTTTCACCGCGCATTTGCAGCTTTTCAGTGGTTTCGCTATCGTGAGTGGTGATAGCATTAATGACCTGAATGCTATAAGCGTTGATGACGACGTCAGGCTCACTGCGCCCAATAGGTAGCCTGTCATCTAATAACACGCCTTTGGTGCTAAAGGTAGCGAACACCTCTACGTGTGGCAGATACAATCTAAGCGCAACGACAGTTTCTTGCTTAGCAAGCGGATAAGCGGCTTTACGGAGTTCTGGATCTAAACGTAACAATAAGGTCAGCGCCGATTCGATAAACACCAAAATGACATTAAGAAAAGAGTGAGACAACGTAGAACGCTTCATGTAAATAATCCGTTTTTATTGTTCAAATGAAATATAAGAGGATAAGTAAGGATCAAAACCGACCCAAAGTGTGCAATGACATTGCGCTTATAGTAACGCCTTTATGATAAAAAGTAACGCTGGTTTCTGTCAGTTGCAAAATTATTACCTGACAATAATGCCTTTATTTACTGCATTAACTATGGCAGTTCATAGTTATAGTTGAAATACTTTAAAATCGCTACAGTATTGCTGGTGTAAATTTTTTGCAGCCTCTGTCTGCGTAGGCACAGCAAGCAAGAAAAATTTGCACCAGTAGTACCTGTTGTATCGATATTACTTTTCATCGACTATAGCGTTTATAAAGACCAACATCTATGTGCCTGGTTTAATACATAAAAGCATAGAGATAAACTAAAAGATAAAATAGTGGCCTTGTCACCTTATTGCAGCAGGTTGAGGTAACATTGGGTGTCAAATACGTAGTAGGGTGCACAAAAATATGTAAAATTGCTTGCACTCCTTATGTTGCCTTGCTATAAAGGCGATAACAAAGCGAAACCTGTTTATGCGTGAGCCAAGTGCTTTTGATTGCTTAAGTACTCTGAGAGCGATACAATGCTTGGCGTGAGCGTTTTTTTACCCCCTAAAACTTGAAGGAAATTTTATGAATAAATCAGAATTAATTGATAGTATTGCTGAGAAAAGTGGTCTAAACAAAACCCAAGCTGGCGATGCATTGAATGCGGTTATGGAAAGCGTTGGCGAAGCTCTAGAAGCTGGCGATAGCATCTCATTGGTTGGTTTTGGTACTTTTAGCGTAAAAGACCGTAAAGCTCGTACTGGCCGTAACCCTAAGACTGGCGAAGAGCTAAGTATCCCAGCCAGTAAAGCACCAAGCTTTAAAGCTGGTAAAAACTTGAAAGAGCGTTTGAACTAAGCCGTATCTATTTTAAAACAGTCGCAGCTTATGACGTGATACACGAATAAAAACTGCGTTTGTTGAAGGTAAGGCAATAAAAGGTGATACCTCATAACAGCTATGAGCGACTCATCAAAAAAGCACCTAGATATTAGGTGCTTTTTTAGTGCTATAGCTTGCATTATATCGCCTGAATATTTTGAGTCTGCATCAAAAATCACGTATCATAGGGCGCGCGGTAGATATGTTGTTTAAACAAAGGCTGGGTCATCTGCCTTGAGCGACAATAATAAAATGCACCCCTTCTTAGTTTTACCATTTTCTTACCATTGCCAGCTTGTAGAGCGTTGATATTATTAATAGTATTACAATGGTTTTTCATCAATATAGGTTAATAAAGCAGAGATAACTATGGATAAATTGCGCGATTTCTTAAAAAGCTGGCCGGGTCGCATTTTATTGATTTTATGCCTATCGCCGCTCGCTCTATTGGGCGTCGAAAGCTACTTTGGGGGTAATGTTGATCCCAATCAAATCGCTCAGGTAGGGGAAGCGAGTATCGGCCTATCAGAGTATCAGACTGCAGTAAACAATCGCCGTACTGAGCTTTTAGACCAAGTTGATGATGCCAGTTTATTGAATGAAGATGTGCTACACGAGCAAGTATTAAAAGGTCTAATAGACCGTACCTTGCTAGAGCAGCAGGCTGGCAAGCTTGGCATGACAGTCTCTGATGACACTATTAATCGTCTTTTGCGCCAAGAAGAGATCTTTAAAGGTGAGGATGGCGAGTTTTCAAATGATCAGTTTGCAAGCTTTTTACGTCAGCGTAATATGACAAAAAATCAGCTGTTTGCAGAGTTCCGCAATCAGTTGAGCTTAGATCAGCTGAATGCGAGTATCGTTGGCACTGCCGCATATCCGATGAAAGCAGTGAGTCAGCTGATTGATTTACAGCTAGAGTCGCGCAATATTTGGCTACATCGTTTTAACTGGCAAGATTATGTATCGCAAGTAAAATTAAACAAAAGCGACATCCAAGCTTATTATGATGCCAATAAAGACACGCTAAAAAGCGCTGCTATGGTCGATTTGGCTTACTTGCAGCTTAGTCCTCAGACTATCCAAGTAAACGAGGTCACTAAAGAGGATTTACAGCAGCAGTACGAAGCCTATAAGCAAAGCCTTGCCGTCGTCGATGAGCGTAAGATCAGCCAAATCTTATTAACTGGTAGCGATGCCAAAGCACGTGCTGATAAAGTCAAAGCCCGTCTTGCAAAGGGTGAAGTATTTACAAAGCTTGCTAAAACAGAGTCAGATGACCCGTCAGGCGAAGCAGGCGGCGATATTGGGCGCTTTAACCCTTCGGTATTTGGCAATGACGCTGCTGCGGTAGAAAAAGCGCTAGAGGGCTTGAGTGTAGGGGATGTCAGCGTACCGGTGAAAACAAGCTTTGGTTATCAGATATTTACGGTGACTGAAGATAGTGGTAGCAAGATACCAAGCCTTGAGAGTATGCGTGATGACTTGACAGCCAAAGCAAAAGAATACAAACGTCAAGAAGTTTACGCTGACAAAGTAACGGCGATAAATGACTTAGCGGCAGATGGTTTCAGTATCGAAGATATCGCTCAGCAAGAAAACGTGGCATTAAAACGTCTTAAAGATTACCGTAAAGAGAACAATAAATCTGTTTTGGCGCAACCAGCGGTGATTAAGCAAGCATTTGATGAGTTTACGATACAAGACCAAGCCGTCACAGCCGGTATTGAGGTTGGTAACGGTACTGTGTGGGTGCAGCCAAGTAATTATCGTCCTACTAAAACACTGTCTTTATCTGCTGCCACACCAAGCGTTACTCAGCTACTGCGTCAGCAGAAAGCCTCTGCACTTGCGCTAAAAGATGCGAAAAAGCTAGCAGCTGGTATCAAAACAATAGCTGATATCAGCAAGCAGTCGGTGACATTCCAAGCGCTTGGTAAAATCAGTCGTCAGACCACGCAGTTGACAGAAAAAGAGCGTGGCTTAGCGTTTAGTAAGCAAGCACCTGAAAAAGGCGTTGTTGCCGTGGCAAGCGAAACAGAGATGGGTGCAACCGTATTGGTTGGTGACCGTATCAAGACAGAGCAGCAATCGCCATTATCTGCTGCACAAAGAGCGCAAACCGCGGCTATTATTCGTGATAATTTAGGTCAAGATCAGTTGCAAGACTACTTGGATTACTTGCGTATGGTATATAAGGTTGAGATTAATAAAGCCAATATGGAAAATGCACAAGGGCGTTAAAAGCGTGATCGTTATTTATTCTAAACCGTTAAGTTAACTTTCTGCTATTAAAAAAGCCCCTAATCTGAACAGACCCCCATAAGTTATGTTCAACTTATGGGGGTCTGTTCAGTGCTATGTGTCCGTTCAACGGGCGGTGGTTTTTTTGATTTAAGAGAGGAGTTTGTTAATAACGATATTGCTTGATAAAGACTTAATGACGGAAATGACGCATACCGGTGAAGACCATGGCGATACCGTGCTCATTTGCGGCAGCGATGGTCTCATCATCGCGCATAGAACCACCTGGTTGGATAATCGCAGCAATACCCACTTCTGCTGCATTGTCGATACCATCACGGAACGGGAAGAAGGCATCAGATGCCATAACCGCGCCTTCGGTTGCAAGTCCAGCGTGCTCCGCTTTAATAGCAGCGATACGAGCTGAGTTAACACGGCTCATCTGACCTGCACCTACACCGATGGTACGCTGACCTTTAGCGTAAACGATGGCATTAGATTTAACGTATTTTGCAACGTTCCAGCTAAATAGTAAATCAGCAATCTGCGCTTCGGTTGGCTGCACGTCTGTGACGATTTTTAAGTCGTGAGCCGTAATCAAGCCCAAATCTTGCTCTTGCACCAGCAAACCACCATTCACACGCTTATAATCAAGCTGACGGTCACGTAGCTCAGGTGCTGGCAAATCGCCGCAAACCAAGACGCGAACGTTTTTCTTCGAAGCAGTCGCCTCTAACACACCGTCTTCGACACTTGGGGCAATAATGACTTCAACAAACTGATTGTCGATAATGGCTGTAGCGGCTGCAAGGGTTAACGGGCGGTTAAAAGCGATGATACCGCCAAAAGAAGACTCAGGATCGGTACTGAAGGCAGTGCGATATGCTGCTACTTGATCGATATCTACAGCAACGCCACAAGGGTTGGCATGCTTTACAATCACACAAGCAGGCGTGCTAAAGGCTTTAACGCATTCAAGCGCGGCATCAGTATCGGCGATATTGTTATAAGACAAGGCTTTGCCTTGCAATTGCTTAGCAGTAGCAATAGATGCTTGCTTGCTTTTTGAAGAGTTATTTTCAACATAGAACGCCGCCTTTTGATGCGGGTTTTCACCGTAGCGAAGGTCTTGCACTTTTTCTAGCTGAACGTTAAAGGTACGTGAAAAACTCTCAGGCTCTTGGCTCTCATTAACACGGCTACCCAAAAAGTTTGCAATCATCCCGTCATATTGTGCAGTATGCTCAAATGCTTTAACCGCTAGGTCGTAACGTAGGGTAGCGGTCAATGCAGTACTGTCGCCTAATGCTTCAAGTACTCGCGTATAATCAGCTGGATCAGTCACAATACCAACGTGTGCATGATTCTTTGCCGCTGAACGCACCATAGTAGGTCCGCCAATATCGATATTTTCGATGGCATCATTCATGGTAACGTCACTACGTGCAATCGTTTCTGCAAATGGATAGAGGTTGACAACGACCAAATCAATGCGTTCAATCGCATGCTCACTCATCACCATATCATCTGTACCGCGGCGTCCCAAAATGCCACCGTGGATCTTGGGATGAAGTGTTTTAACCCGACCATCCATCATCTCAGGAAAACCCGTGTAATCTGATACTTCGGTGACAGCGACATTATGCTCTGTTAGCAAACGGAAAGTACCGCCAGTCGATAACAAACCAAACCCTGCCTGAATCAGACCTTGGGCGAATTCAACGATATTAGATTTATCGGAGACTGACAGTAGTGCAAGTGGGGCTTTACTCATAAAAAAACTTCCATAAAAAAAGCCTGACGTAAACGTCTGGCATGGTGATGATGACAATCAGTGTAGAGCATATCGTAAGTGATAAGATCATAAACTATAAACTGCCATAACAATGAAATCTTAGGGTAGGAGCGTGTCATAGATAAGGCTAAAGGTCATTATTAATTAACAGCCATGATGAAAAATACCAATCGATACTACATTAAACCATAAGTTTTGAGCTTTTTGCGTAGTGTACCGCGATTGAGACCTAAAATCTGTGCACATTTGGTTTGATTGCCGCGGGTTTTTTCAAGCACCACAGACAAGAGAGGTTGTTCTATCTCTTTTAGAATAAGCTCATATAAGTCAGTGGGTAGCTCATCACCTAACACTGCAAAATATTGTCGTACCACGCGTTCAACATGTATCCGTAAGGGCTCATGCGCGTGACCTGTATGATCTAAAGCAGATTCTACATCGCGGATTGAGCGATGGTAATCGTCTGTATAATAGTCAGCAGGGTTTTCAGTGCTTTGATTAACATGACTGGCATTATACTGTGCCTGTGGTGTCATAGGATAATGTCCTTGGGGTTAAAAAATGAAACCATGAGGCTATCGTTGCCTATTATATCAAAGTCGGCAGCTATCATTCTAAGAAGATGCGATGAATCAGTGAATATCACTCAGCTAACGTCAATAAATAGGGTTGATAGCGACTGTAGTGATTTGAGCATGAGCAGGGTTTTTGAGCAAGTTGTTCAAATTAAACATAACATATTGCGCAAAAAGCATTAGATCATAACCCACAGGCAACTTTAGAGTAGCGTCAAATACACAACATTTAACTACTACTCTATCGTAACAGATGTAATTTAATGTTGCTAGCCTGTAAATGTACCAGACAATCGCTGCCAATGCTGATCTTCTTGTGCAGTAAAGGCATGTTTAGGATCAAGCGCAAAATAAGGCTGGTAGGCTTCGGTCACTTGCTCAGTTTGTGACTCAATTAAACCGGCAAGCACGATGCGGCTCTTTGATGCCATGAGGGTCGCAAAATAAGGAGCTAGACCAATTAGAGGTTTGGCTAAAATATTGGCAACCATGACTTCTACTGCTGGTATGTCCTGCTGCTGACAAAAGATAGTGAAATCTTCTGGTAAAAATGCTTGTAAACGATTGTCGACCGAGTTGCGTGCCGCGTTTTGATTGGTTGCCAGTACCGCTTGAGGGTCAATGTCCACCGCATAAACATGGCGCGCCCCTAATAATAAGGCAGCAATACCCAATATTCCTGAGCCGCAGCCATAATCTATCACTACTTTATCTTTAAGGTCTTGTTCAGTCAGCCAATCAAGACATAGGCGAGTAGTAGCGTGGTAGCCGGTACCAAATGCTAAGCCTGGATCCATAATAATATTAGTCGCTTCAGGATTGGGTGGTGTCAACCAATTAGGCACAATCCATAAGTCATTGGCACACTCAATAGGCTTGTAATTAGACATCCATTCACGTTCCCAATCTTTGTCATCTACAGCACTTACCCAAGTACGACTTGCTTGTACTTGTGCTGCGATTTCATGACTGAATTGCTCAATAACATGACTGGTTCCAGCCTCTGTAGTGGCATCGAAGAGCCCTGTTAAAATTACCTCGTCCCATAGTGGTGATTCACCAGGAAGTGGCTCAAATAAAGGTTGGTCACCTGCGTCATCAAGTGCAATAGATAGAGCGCCTGCTTCTAATAATAGCGCCTCAGCGAGATCAACATTGTCTTTTTCGCACTGTAAGTGCAGTTGTTGCCATGCCATAAAAGTAACCTTATTTCAAAATAAAAAATGGATAATAAAAATTAACGACCGAATATAAAAGCCTATTTTAGCGCTTATATAGTCAGTCGTCATGGTTAATCAGAAAGATAGTGCTATTAGCGTAATGCTTGTTTGGCTTCTTTTATCACACGTGCATTACCTTGTGCTTGTCCAGACTGTAGGATAATTTGCCATAGTGCACGGCTGCGATTGCTGTCTTGAGAGACACTAAGACCACGCCGTCCCATTGCTTCAGCCTTACGCGGCTGGTTTTTTTTGAGGGCTACTTGCGCAAGATAAAAATATACTGCAGATGATTTGGGTGCTAGGCGCTGAGCTCGGGTAAAGCTGCTCTCAGCGCCATTTAGATTGCCTGCCTTTAATTGCTCAGTACCCACTTGTATCAGGTTGCGAAAAGCAGGCAAGTTGCCATTATTGGTAGGGGTTTTCTGACTGTGCTGCGAGTTTTGCCGCGCACGCTCTAGTAGTGCATTGTGCGACGGTGGTATGGATGGCGCATATATCACTTCATCTTTACGAGCAGGCGTGAGGATCACGGTATCAGGCTGAGTTACTATCGGAGTTTGACTCGTGCTTGGATTAGGCGCCACAATCACAGTGGGTTTTTCTTTTACCAATTCCGTTGGTGACTCTAGCGATACAGGTGGAAGATAAGGCTCAATAGGGTAATTATCATCAGTCTTAGCAACTTTAGTGCTCTCAATACTTTCATAACCACTGTGATCAGGGCTAGGGGTTTGCATCACTGTTATAGGCTGTGCAGGTTGTGTGGTTTTTTGACTACTGCTTGATGGCATGGTTTGAGCAGGAGGCGCTTTTATTGCAGTCGGTGCAGTCTGGCAAGCACTTAAGCTTAGCATGCCAAAACAAGCACTGATTAAAAGTGCTGTATGTAAATGCTTTGGCTGTTTTTTAGACTGAGTCTCAGTCATTTGCCGAGTCAAGAACGCTTGCAATATAGATAACGCCATATTAAAACCCTTTTTAAGTTTTAAAAATCTTAAAATCGTTCAGCTACTAACATGTAAAGTCAAACATTCAGCTATTACGACTGAAATAGAAGCATTTAACTAAAACCATTCAACGGCACGGTCGTACCAAGTATCTGCACGATTGGATGTATCCCCATCTTGCTCGGCATCATTGCTGTCATTATTAATGGCTTCACCATTTGGAATGTCTAATCCTTCATGGCGACGTTGCTTATTGATATTGCCTTGCTGATTTTGCCACTGCATTTGCTCACGCATACGTTCTTGTTGATATAAGCCGATAGCACAGCTGCTGGCTTCTTGTGGTAAATATGCTGACATTACAGGCAAGTAGCGTGCGCTGGCACAGCGCTCATTTGACAGCTTACCTGAGTTGTTCTCTAACCACAGCCATTCAATACCTTCTGGCTCAGGCAGCGCAACAGGTGTCAATTTTAGACGATTCATATAATCGACCCAAACTGGTAAAGCGCCGCTACCGCCACTAAGCCCAATAGGTTTATTGTCATCACGTCCAACCCAAACCACACTGACATAGTTGCCACTATAACCGGCAAACCACGCATCACGGTAATCATTGGTAGTACCTGTTTTGCCGGCAAGGTTTAGATTGCTACCAAGCGATTGTACGCGTCTAGCCGTACCGTTTTTAACGACGTCTTGTAAAGCATAGTTAATCAAAAAGTTGGTCTCAGGCGGAATGCTGCGCTGAGTATTTAATCCCGTACGCTGTAGGATACTACCGCGATCATCAATCACACTACGGATACTGTGGATAGGGGTACGGAAACCGCCCGTCGCAAAAACTTGATAGACCCCAAGCATATCCATTGGGCTTAGGTTGACTGAGCCCAATAATGCTGAAGGATAAGGTGGTACTTTTTCTTTAACACCCATGCGTTTTAATTGTTTAGCAAAGGTGTCGACCCCAAACTCCATCCCTAAGCGTACAGCGCTATGGTTATAAGACTGCGATAGCGCCGTGGTAAAGGGGATGTAGCCATGGTCACGATTGTCATAGTTTTTAGGATTCCACTCGGTACCGTCACTTAGACTGACCGTAATGGGAGAATCATCAACCGAACTTGCTAAATTATAGCGACCACTTTCGAGAGCGGTCATATAAATAATCGGCTTCAATAATGAACCTACTTGGCGTTTGGCATCGACCGCACGGTTAAAGCCAGTAAATTCGCTACCGCTACCCACGACAGAAACCAGCTCACCAGTTTCAGGGTTAGCACTGACTAGAGCCCCTTGTAAGTCCTTGGTTTTACTGCCACTACGGCGTAGCTCGCCAAGTTTTCTCTCAACTGCTTTGTCCGCTGCCAACTGGGCAATAGGGTCCATGGTACTGATGATAATCAGACCTTCGTTTTTGAGGTCATCAGAGTAATAAACTTTATTTAATTCGCGTTTGACGATGTCTAAAAAATCAGGGAATTGGCTTTTGCCTTCAACAGGCTTATCAACCACCCCAAGTGAGTTTTTTAATGCTGTATCATAGTCTTCTTGACTGAGCGTGCCAACAGCCAACATATTACTAAGCACCACATCACGGCGTGCTTTTGAATCGTTTGGATGACGACGCGGGTTATAAACGCTCGGTCCTTTTGCCATACCGACAAGCAGTGCTTGCTGATCTAGGCGCAGCTCATTGAGCGGCTTATCAAAATAAAACTGTGATGCCAACCCAAAACCATTAATAGAGCGTTTGCCGTTTTGACCCAAATAAATCTCGTTGAGATAGGCCTGCAAAATCTCATCTTTACTATAATGCAGCTCAAGTAGTACAGCCATCAAGGCTTCATTGGCTTTGCGCTTCATCGTACGGTCGGAATTGAGATAAAAGTTTTTGATCAGCTGCTGGGTGATGGTCGAGCCACCTTGGCGCGAACCGCCAGAGAAGTTATTGATGACCGCACGGGCGATACCGCGTATCGATACCCCTTTATGCTCATAAAAACCACGATCTTCTGTCGCTATCAGCGCATCAATAAGCGGCTGCGGTACTTGATCTAACGAGACAACCATGCGGTCTTCATTGCTATCAGGGTAAATACCGCCGATATTGACCGGCTCAAGACGAATAATGCCTGTTTTCGCCGGTATGGTGCTTTGTACCGACTCAATTTTATTACCAGCAATGGTCATTTTGATGACTTGTTCTTGGTCTATATCGTTGGCGCTATAAGTAAAACCACGTGTATGAATAAAATAGGTGTTACCCGATTTATGATAAGTGCCGGTGCGATCATAGGCTTTATCGCTTTGATAATTGAGCAACTCAAACCACGTCTTCATAGTGTCTTTATCGATATTGGCGCCTTTATACAATTCAAGCGGCTGCGAATAAACTTTGGCAGGAATATCCCAGCGTTTACCCTCAAACTTGTGGGTAATAGTACGATCAAGTTTGACCAAATACAGTGCCAATAGCACCATGCCAGCGATGACAATAATTAATAAAATACTACTAAACACCATGCCGCGCTGCTGGGAAGGTAGCGTATTGATAGCAGGCTTAGAGGACTGTGGTTGCTTAGAATGAGATTTTTGCACTGATGACACACCATTTTGGGATAAAAAACTGCCTCATAATGACGCAAATTGACAAATTTTTCAATCTATCATCATCAACACAGGCATTCATTCGCTCTCAGCGTTAAGGAGTTATACTACTGAGAGTCTCAGCTTATAGTATAATCTATATGAATACGTTGGTAATGATACTAATAGTATTAGCCGCTTTTTATCACTGTAGCGCTATATTTTTTAAATAAGAATAATGAACAGTGCCACATAGCATAATACAATAGCCATTTAAAATAGCGGTATTTATCGCTATCGAGTAGATCAGAAGAGAGCATTAACGTAAAGCAATTAGGTTAACGTTTTCTCTAAAGGAAATAAGTGCGATTATGTCCAGTATTCCATCTCCTATGCCGCCAACATCACCGACATTACCAAGGTCATCAAGTACCAATGCTTATTATCATGACAACTCTATAACTGAAGGTTTAGTACTGCCACTTGCCGGTCACTGTTTTCATTGTGGCGATCCAGTGCCGCAGCCGCCGTTTCATAGCGATATCTTGGGAAAATCGCGTGAGATGTGCTGTATGGGCTGTCAGTTGGCTTCACAAAGCATTGTTGAAGCGGGACTTGAGCAATATTACCTTGACCGTTCAGAGATTAACCGGACGGCAAGCTTACCAACGCAAATGACTCGCCTTGAGGCTTATGACCATGATGAAATAAAGTCACAGTTTGTCTATGCTCAAGACGGTATGTCGGTGGCAGAGTTATCGGTCAATAATTTGCGCTGCGCCGCTTGTACTTGGCTGATTGAATCGCGTCTCGATGAGTTGGATGGTATTGATAGATGTCAGGTCAATTTAACCAATCAGCGTATGCGCGTGATATGGGATGAGAGCAAGCTACCGATTAGCCGTATTCTTGCGGTGATCAATGAAATCGGTTATGAAGCCAAGCCTTATCGGCAAGATACCCACGAAGCGATGTTGGCTCGTCATAACAACCAGATGCTGATCCGGCTTGGTATTGCTGCACTCGGCTCGATGCAAGCGATGATGTATGCGGTGGCGATTTATTTTGGTGAATATAGCGATATGCTGATATTTCAGCGCGATTTTTTGCGTTGGGTGTCGTTATTTGTCAGCACGCCGGTATTCTTTTATGCCGGTGTTCCGTTTTTTACTTCAGCATGGTCAGCGATTCGTGCCCGCCAAGTCAATATGGATGTGCCCGTTAGTATTGCCTTGATTATCACATTTTTTGCCAGTCTTTATGCCACCATTACTGGGCAAGGGGAGACGTATTATGACTCGGTCAGTATGTTTATTTTCTTCTTGCTGGCAGGGCGTTATATTGAGCACAATGCGCGCCTAAAAGCGGCAACCATGGCAAATGACTTGGTGGTGGTCGAGCCGGTATTGGTACAGAAAATTGCTAAAGATAAAAAGGCAGCTGAAAGTATTTTGCAGCTATTAGAGCAAAATAGTAGCCCAAAAACAGCATTTGTTCATTCAGATTTGGATGAAGAAGATAAAGATGTTGCCAATCAGGAGAGTCAGCTAGCAACTAGTGAAATAAATAACCAAAGCGTCAAAAGTACTATGCCTAATTTTATGCAAAGCATGGATGCCGAGGTCTATCAGCTGACATCACGTATTGCTAAAGAATGGCAGCAGACTCGCAATCAGCTGTTAGCTGTCTCAAATACAAATGATGAGGCAAAAGAAAAGCAGATGGTGACTGCTCATAGCTTGCAAGTGGGTGATATCATCATGGTTGAGGCAGGTTCTGAGATTATCAGTGATGGTATCTTGCTAAGTCCAACCGCAACCGTGTCGCAAAGTTTACTAACGGGTGAAGGCGATTTAATCAGTAAGACTCAGGGCGATTATATCGTCGGCGGCGCGCAAAATGACAGCCAACCGTTTGAGATGCTGGTCACAGCGTTGCCAGAGGACAGCCAAATTGGTCTGATTGACAGGTTGATGAATCGGGCAATGAGTGAGAAACCAAAACTGGCACAGCAAGCAGATAAGCTGGCACGTTGGTTTGTTGCTCGCATTTTAGTACTGTCTGTTTTAGTGTTTATTAGCTGGTATATCGTTGACCCAAGCCAAGCGATTTGGGCAACAGTTGCAGTATTGGTCGCGACATGTCCTTGTGCGTTGTCTTTGGCAACACCAATTGCGCTCACTGTATCGACTAATCGATTGGCAAGTTATGGGTTTTTAACCACTCGTGGGCATACGCTGCAAACGCTTGCAGAGATAACCCATGTGGCCTTTGATAAAACAGGAACGTTGACCTATGGGAAACCCAATTTACTAAATATTGAGCTGCTTATAGATACGGCTGACATCACAGAGGCACACGAGCAAAGAGACGATGTATTAGCCATTGCGGCGGCATTAGAGGTGGGCAGTCGCCATCCGATTGCTCATGCCCTATTAACCGCTGCCTATCAGCTGCATCTGCCTGCTACACAAGCTTTACAACATTATCCAGCAGGTGGCGTTGAAGCAATGATTGATGGCGTGTTATATCGCATTGGTCATGTAGATTTTGCTTTAGATAAAACGAATAGTGATAATATAAGTAATGATTTGGTCATTGATTTGGTTGGTGCGCGCGCCAGCTCAGCGGTAGTTTTGTCTTGTCAAAAGGATGAATCAATAACGTGGCAAGCACTGGCATGTTTTTACTTTAATGACAAGGTACGTGATAGCGCTCAGTCTATGCTCGATAGCCTTAAAGCACTAAGTATCGAGCCTGTCATGCTCACAGGTGACCCAAGTCCGCAAGCCTTGGTGATGGCTGAGAATTTGGGAATGCAGTCGGCCTATAACGGTCTGTCGCCAATGGACAAGGTTAATCATATTCAGCAGTTGCAAGCTCAAGGTGCAGTGGTATTGATGGTTGGTGATGGTATCAATGATGCGCCGGTATTAGCAGCGGCAGACGTTTCAACCTCGATTGCTGGTGCAGCAGATTTAGCGCAAGTATCTAGCGATAGCATTATCTTAAACGGACAAATCGAAGCTATTATTGCTGCAAAACGTATTGCTGATAAAACGAAACGTATTATCAAGCAAAACTTGCGTTGGGCACTTATTTATAACGGTAGTATCTTGATACCAGCGGCTTTGGGTTATGTACCGCCTTGGCTGGCTGCGATTGGTATGTCATTAAGCTCACTGTTTGTGGTACTAAACGCCTTACGTCTAAAACGAGCTTAATTTAAATAAGCCTTTAATCTTTGCCCATAAAAAAACCGCCTTTATGAAAGACGGTTTCTTTATTTAAATGACTGCTAGATAGTGGTGAGATTAATCTTGTAAGTAGCTTAGTAGACGCATAAACTCGATGTACATCCACACGAGCGTTGCAAGAATACCAATACTAAATAACCATTCATAGTCTTCAGAAACGCCCATCGCAACACCGCGATCAATGTTATCAAAGTCCAATAGCAGAGTAAAAGAGGCGATAACAATCACAAATAAGCTAAAACCAATAGCGATAGCGCCACCTTCAAATAAGAAAGGTAAGCTTGAACCAAAGGCTAAAGACAGTACCCACTGCGCCACATAAACCAGCATGATAGCAATCAACGCTGAAGTAACAATTGAGCGGAATTTTTCAGTGACCTTTACCAGACCTGAACGATATAGACCTAACATAACCGCTGCTGTCACGAACGTTGCACACATTGCAGTCACTGGCACGCTAGGGTACATTCTCATGAAAAACAGCGAGATGCCACCCAAGAATATACCTTCTAAAAGTGCATAAGGGACGGCAAACGTCTTGGCTTTCTGTGGTTTAAAGGTAATAAAAATCGCCAAGCCAAAAGCAGCAAACATACTACCAAAGGCAGCCATCGTGATAAAACCTTGCGATAAACCTGCCATCAACGCATAAAAGAAAAATCCAATACCAGTAATAGCTGATAGCCCAAGCAATAAACTGGTCTTTTGAATCACGCCCTTCACCGTCATCGGCGCACCGCCGACGGCAAGCTCTGCGCGACTGACAATAGGATTGGCCATAAAGTTGTCCTCAATAAAATATCAATAATATAGATGTCAGCTACTTTAGCAAAACCGCTCTTATTGTCAACTGTGATTGCGTGACAGCCTTAACTAGAGGGTTATTGAGTAGTTAAACAGATACGCCTAAAACAGCGTATGTTGATTTTTATATGGGGTCAATTACGACAGTTAACAACGATAATTGATAAACATGCTAGTCTAATCGCCTATTTCTCGTTATCATTACTCTGTAATTTACCGTTATGCCGAGTCGTTTTATGGAAAACTCAGCGCAGTCCGCAAGATTGCCGCACCTACATGAGTCAGAGCTATTCCACGCTATCAAAAATCCAGCCTTTCGCCGTATTGGCTTGATGGGTCGTGCCAGAACGCGTAGCGTGACCCAAAGTATTGGGCAGATTGCCCAGATAATTAACGATATGAATCTCACGTTGATTATGGATGTACAAACTGCTAACTTGCCAACCTTAAATCTCACTGAGATTGAAAGAGTGAAAATCGTCAAGCGTAGCCTTATTGGCGAGATTTGTGATTTGGTTATCGTGGTTGGCGGTGATGGCTCTATACTTCATGCTGCCGAAGCACTGGCACGCTATCGTGTCCCTGTATTGGGCGTCAACCGTGGTCGCCTTGGGTTTTTAGCTGATGTTAAACCTGATGAAGCTGCCTTCAAGCTACGCCAAGTATTGATGGGCAATTATCAGTTAGACCACAGGTTTTTGTTGACGATGGAGATTCGTGAAGGTCGTAAGATTATTCATGAAGACATGGCGCTCAATGATGTGGTGTTGCACGCTGGTAAATCTGTCCATATGATTGATTTTCAGATGAAAATCGATGGACATGATGTCTATCGGCAGCACAGTGATGGTCTCATTGTGGCGACACCGACGGGCTCGACGGCTTATGCGCTCTCTGGCGGTGGTCCTATCATCCATCCAAGCATGGATGCGATATGTTTGGTGCCTATGCACCCGCATACGCTGTCTAGTCGCCCTATTGTAGTTAGTGGCACCAGCGAGATTTGTATCCGTATCCACGAGGATAACCGCACTCAGCCGATGGTCAGCGCTGACGGTAAACCAAGCACACCACTTGATCAAGAGCAGCGTCTGTATATTCGTAAACATCCTGACAAGTTAACTTTGCTACATCCACCAGGGTTTGATTTTTATGAAGCATGCCGGACGAAGTTGCACTGGAATGTACATGCTGAGGAATTCAGTCTCGATGTTGATGATGATATTATGGACGATGAATAAGCGTCTTTGTTAGACAAAAATGTGATATAAAAAATAGTAGTGGAGAGTAGGCACAATGGATAAACAAACGATATTAGCAAGCCTAACACCTGAAGTGGTCGATAAGTTTCGTATGGCGATTGAGCTTGGCAAATGGCAAGACGGTCGTAAGCTAACGGCGGAGCAACGCGAGACCTGTATGCAAGCAGTGATGGTATGGGAGCATGAGCATCTGGCGCCTGCTGAGCGGACAGGCTATATTCATAAGCCGATCAGAGAAGATGGTTCTGTCGTTGGCGCTGAATGTGATGTCGAACATGAACATCACTATCCCAATATGCCAAATCCAAAAGGCGCGGTACAGCCCGTGAAGTTTCGCGATAAATAGACTGATGCCTAAATTCATTGATAAAAAATTAAGCATAAAAATACCCCATAAGTTGTGTCCAACTTATGGGGGTCAGTTCACACCATAGCGTGGCTTTTTTATGTATCAATATTACATCGTTACAGTGTACTGGTATCGACACTAGGGCGCAGTGTTAATGGATTTTTTTCCATCAAAAACGCTTGCCAGCCCCAATGTAAAAAATTGCGAATATTAGGATGGTCAACCCCTTTAGGGGTTGCTTGGACCTTTTGGTAATGCTCACCAAACAATTTTAAGGTATCTAATTGATTTAAGCGATGGTGTTTCGCAAAACCAAAGATCTTTGCGCTGCCTTCGTTTTCACCAGCAGCATTATGTGCCATACCATTAACAAAAGGCGCTGGCGCATAACGATAAAAATCATCAATAAAGCTGATGACATCATTGAATTCAATGGCTTTTTTATTCAAACCATTAAGTAGAGCCGATACGTCTGATTGGCGGATACTCATAAGTAAATGACCTCAAAGCTGTTAAAAAGCCAAAACTGGCATGCTTGATATAAGCTTAATGATAGTTAGATATGAAGCTAAAAGTTTAGCGATTAAAATAGTCTTCGTCATCAAATGAAGGCGCAAAGCTACCTTGCTCAAGATGCTGCATTTGCGACTGTATCGTGCGCTCATGTTGGATGCGCTGATAAATCTCTTCGCGGTGTACGGCAATATCTTTTGGCGCATCAACGCCGATACGTACTTGATTGCCTTTTACACCTAGGACAGTCACACTGACCTCGTCGCCAATCATTAGCGTTTCGCCCACGCGGCGTGTCAAAATTAACATGCGTCACACTCCTTATGTCGCATCAACAGATTATTACTCATCAGATTGCGTCTCAATTACAGGACATTATCGCTGCACAAAATAGGCAGCTGTTATAAAGTAAATGTCATAAACATTATTTTATAAATCTTACTAAAAATAGGATGCTAATAGCGATAATGATAGATAAATTCATTTAGCCCAAATGAAACTCTCATTATAGGGGGCATAACAGATACTGTCACGGGTTTTCACAAAACTATTGGTTTTATAATAACCTCAGCAATAATAAAAAAAGAAAATAGGGTCTATTAAGACCCTATTTAAGGAAGCGCTATTAAAAATGATAAATCGCAGTTTACTTAACAAACATTAAAGTCTGCTATTTTTATAAGGCTCTAGCAAAGTTTTTATAAGCCCATTTTTATAAACCAGCGACTTTGCTTTCACCGTCTTCACGATCTAGTCCAAAGGCGGTATGGAGAGATCTCACGGCTTTTTCTAGATACTGCTCTTGGATAAGAACAGATACCTTGATTTCACTGGTTGATATCATTTGAATATTGATGTTGTTTTCGGCAAGGGTTTGAAACATGAGGCTAGCAACACCCGCGTGAGAGCGCATACCGACGCCGACTAATGAGACTTTAACGACTTCATCATTGGCCAATATCTCTTTGGCACCGATTTCATCTTTGACTTCGTTTTCTAGTACTTTCATGGTTTTTTCCATGTCAGTACGATTGACGGTAAAGGTAAAATCGGTCATGCCGTTGGTTGATAGGTTTTGCACTATCATGTCAATTTCGATATTCGCGCGGCCAATAGGGCTGAGGATAGCAGAGGCGATACCAGGGTGATCAGGTACACCACGTACGACGATTTTTGCTTCGTCTCGATTAAAAGCGATACCTGAAATGATTGCCTGTTCCATATTATCTCCTTCGTCTATCGTAATTAGGGTGCCGACATTGTCTTGAAAGTCTTGGTCAAAGCTACCATCGTTGTTTTCATCAAAGCTAGATAATACGCGCAGCGGTACGCCGTATTTGCCAGCGAATTCTACTGAGCGAATCTGTAAAATCTTAGAGCCAAGACTTGCCATCTCAAGCATTTCTTCAAAGGTAATCTTTTCAAGTTTTTTGGCTTTTGAGGTGACGCGAGGGTCAGTGGTATAGACGCCATCGACATCGGTATAGATTTGGCATTCGTCAGCGCCTAAAGCCGCGGCAATCGCTACACCTGTCGTATCGGAGCCGCCACGACCTAAGGTCGTCGCATTGCCTTCTTCATCGATACCTTGGAAACCTGCGACGATAACGATGTTGCCTGCATCTAGCTGCTGACGGATGTTTTTGTCATCGATACTTTCGATACGCGCTTTATTGTGGGCGTTATCGGTTTTAATGGCCACTTGACGACCGGTAAATGAACGTGCGCCGATACCTAACTCTTTAATCGCCATGGCAAGCAAAGATATAGAAACTTGCTCACCCGTTGAAACCATTTGGTCATATTCGCGAGGGTCAGGCTGGCTGCTGATTTGGCGTGCTAAATCAATCAAACGGTTGGTTTCACCGCTCATGGCAGACACAACAACGACCACTTGATGACCGTTGTCATGCCAGCGTTTGACTCGTTTGGCGACGTTTTTGATGCGGTCGATACTGCCCATCGAGGTGCCGCCGTATTTTTGTACTATTAACGCCATAAAAATCTACCTATTATTCACCAATGGTTATCTGTTATTTAGAGACATCAATCCGTCATGGCACTGTATAAATTCTGTGCTAGATTAATTTTAATAACGATAAAGCCGGATTATAAGAACTGCGCCCTTTGTTTTACTTTTTGATGGTTTACTGTCTTATTGTGCCAATAGACTTCGTATGCTGAAATAAGTCTAAGCGTGGTACTTTATATCATATTAGCGTCGTAACTTTAAGTATCAGTAGACATTAGATACATGGCGATTGGTTATAACCGTTATAACCAATCACGTATTTTATATACGATAAGGTATAGTCGGTGAAAAGTAATATCGATACAACAGGTACTACTGGTGCAAATTTTTCTTGCTTGCTGTGCCTACGCAGACAGAGGCTGCAAAAAATTTACACCAGCAATACGGTAGCGACTTTAAAGTATTTCAACTATAGTATTGTACTCAGCTTAATGTTTAGCTAAGCTGGGCTGCAACCCAAGCAGGTAAGGCCGCGATAACAGCAGCGCTATTATTAGACTTTGGTGCGCCGCCCTGTGCATAGTCAGGTTTACCGCCACCTTTACCGCCAAGCTCGCCTGCCAAATAACGAATGATGTCGCCGGCTTTTATGCGATCAGTCACTGATTTGGCGACGTTTGCGGCTAATGCCAACTGCTCATCTTTATCGCCAATCAATACAATCACACTATCCGGTAGTTTGGATTTTATATCGTCCATCAGTGTACGGATTGATTTACCATCAACGCCGCTTAGTGTACTGATAAGCAATGGTATACCTGCGATGGTTTGCACTTCATCAAGCAAGTTGGCTGCTTGGGCACTGGCGATTTTTTGCTCTAAACGCTCTAGCTGCTTCTCTAAATCACGCTGCTTATCCGCCATAGTACGCACGCGCTGTGCGACCTCTGGGCGTTTCACTTTTAGCTGACTCGCAAGCTCGCTGAGCTGTTGCTCGCTTTGCTGAATATTTTTAATCGCGTTCATAGCTGTGACGGCTTCAATACGGCGAATACCAGCAGCAATGCCTGATTCGCTAGTAATTTTTAACACCCCAATATCGCCGGTACGCTGTACATGTAGACCGCCACATAGCTCGATAGAGAACGGCATGCGCTGACCATCTACGATACTGTCTGTGCCCATGGTAAGCACGCGAACGTCATTACCATATTTTTCACCGAACAGCGCCATAGCACCTTGCTTTATAGCCTCATCGATAGGCATATTCTCAATACGGGTAGGGGTATTGGCTTGGATTTGCTCATTGACCAAACGTTCGATACGCATGATTTCAGCGGGACTAACAGGCTTGTCGTATGAGAAATCAAAACGTAAGACTTCGCTTGAGACCAGTGAGCCTTTTTGTGTGACCGCATCACCCAATACTTCTCTTAGTGCAGCATGTAATAGATGCGTGGCAGAGTGATTTTTGGCACTGGCAGCACGGATACTAGAGAGCACTTGCGCATCCGCTGTTTGTTTAGTTTTAATCTCACCCATAGTGACAACGCCATAATGGATAATGGCTTGCCCAGATTTTTTGGTATCTTGAACGTCAAAGACGCCGGTCGCGGTACGGATTTCACCCAGCTCACCAACTTGACCACCACCTTCAGCATAAAACGGCGTACGGTCGAGCACAACAACGCCTTCCATACCTTCAGTTAAGCTGTCTGCTGGATTGCCATCTTGATAAAGGGCATCGATCGCAACGCCTTCTTGTTCGAGCTGTTCATAACCGATAAAGGTCGTTGGGTTCTCTACTTGAATGACACTACTATAATCAACGTCAAATTTGCCCGCATCACGCGCACGTTCACGCTGTGCTTGCATATGTTCATCAAACTCAGCTTCATCAATCACAATACCGCGCTCACGGGTGATATCAGCGGTCAAGTCAACAGGAAAGCCGTAAGTATCATAAAGCTTAAAGGCAGCTTCACCAGAGAGAGTATCACCATCTTGCAAGCCTTCAAGCTCGCTGGCAAGTAAACGTAAACCTTGTGCTAAGGTTTTAGCGAACTGCGCTTCTTCTTTTTGAATGGTGTTTTCGATGACGCTTTGTTTGTCTTTTAGCTCAGGGTAGGCGATGCCCATCTCAGCGACCAAGGGCGCAACCATTTTATAAAAGAAATCACTGTCTGCGCCAAGCTTATTACCATGACGTACTGCACGGCGAATAACGCGGCGCAGTACATAACCACGACCTTCATTACTTGGCGTAACGCCGTCAGCAATCAAAAACGAAACCGCACGGATATGATCAGCAATGACCTTTAATGACGACTGTTGCTGATTCTCAATCTCTAAAATCTCAGCGGCAGCATCCATAAGATGGACAAACAAATCTATCTCGTAGTTACCATGAACGCCTTGCATGATGGCGCTGATACGCTCAAGTCCCATGCCGGTATCAACACTTGGTGCTGGTAGCGGCAGCATAGTACCGTCTTTTTGACGGTTGAACTGCATAAACACGCAGTTCCAAATCTCAATATAACGGTCGCCATCTTCTTCAGGCGTGCCCGGTAGACCGCCTTCGATATCTGCGCCATGGTCATAAAAGACTTCGGTACAAGGGCCGCAAGGACCCGTATCACCCATCGTCCAAAAGTTATCTGAGGCGTAAGGTGCGCCTTTATTATCACCAATACGGATGATACGCTCGCTTGGTATGCCGATATCTTTATGCCAAATATCAAAAGCTTCATCATCGGTTTCGTAAATGGTCACATATAAGCGATTTTTATCAATCGCAAGCCATTCGTCCGAGGTCAAAAACTCCCAAATATAGCCAATACCTGCTTGCTTAAAGTAATCGCCGAAAGAGAAGTTACCAAGCATTTCAAAAAAAGTATGATGGCGTGCGGTATAGCCGACATTATCCAAATCATTATGCTTGCCGCCAGCACGTACGCACTTTTGAGAGGTTACCGCACGAGTATAGTCACGCGGCTCCATACCCAAAAACGTTTCTTTAAATTGATTCATACCGGCATTGGTAAATAGCAATGTCGGGTCATTGTGCGGAATCAAACTCGATGAGGCGACGGGTGTATGCTGCTTGCTTATGAAAAAATCGATAAAAGCTTGACGAATATCGGCTGAGCGAAATGGCTGGCTCACAGCGGCTCCTTACTGACGGATGGCATTTAATAGAATAAGTAAAATAATTTTGCAAGCGATTTTAGCACAAACGTACCAAGGGTGTTGAAGATTCCTGAGTAAAGACATAGTAAATACTGCTCATTTTCTATTATAAACCAGACGCTTTTATTCAGCTTGTCAGTTGGATGTTTCGATAGTGATGATAAATAAGCAGGTAATCATAGTTTGTTTTCAATAAGCTCAAGGCAGTGCGAACGGTAGAAAGCTCTTAAATATAGGCAGTTTATTGTTAATAAAAATGCGTCATATAAATCAACACTAAAAATAAGGCTTCTATAATAGCAACCACTTACGATGAATAAGCTAAATCTAAATAATAAAAGACTTACTGTTAGTATGGATTTGGTGTATAAAGTAGTTATATCCACAAAAATAGTAAGGAGTAAATCATGAATTGGCCACTCTTCTCTGTGATCTATTCGATGGCATCAACGGTCATCATCGGTATCTTTATGATTGCAGCATTGCTCACAGGGTTTAATGAAATCCCACATATCCAAATAGCAGTTGCCATCGGTTTTTTTGTTTCTATTCCTGCGGCGTTATTTTTCACCAAAAAAATTGGTAGCATTACGGGTAATGAAGAGAGTTACAAAGCCTAACTTGCGATAAAAAAGCTCACGGTATTGTCTAAATGATTACTTTATGTTTTTTACGTTGAAAATTTTGGAATGCAATAAAAAAGACCTTGATGCGATGTGAACTGACCCCCAAATCTTGGACGGTTTACGTTTATTTCAAAGACTGAGTTCTGTACTGTACAGGACTCAGTCCTTTTAGTTTAAGCTGAATACGTTCATGATTGTAGTAATGAATATACTCATGAATCTGTCTCTCTAAAGCTTCAATCGTTTTAGGCTTCTCAATATAGATAGTCTCACACTTTAGCGTACCGAAGAACCCCTCCATTAACGCATTATCCAAGCAGTTGCCTTTCCTGCTCATACTCTGTTTTATCTGATGCTTTTTAAGCATCTCCCTAAACGGCTTCATTTGATAATGCCATCCCTGATCAGAATGTAGCATTAATGTCTTATGACGATGTTTTCCAGTCTTGTCCAACGCCTTATCAAGCATTTGGCTTACCAAATCATAGGTTGGCCTTCTTGAGAGCGTATAACTGACTATCTCATTGTTATAACAATCGAGTATTGGCGATAAATATAACTTATGGTCACCTACCTTAAACTCAGTAATATCAGTGAGCCACCGCTTATGTGGTTTGCTTGCTTTAAACCGACGCTTTAAATAATTCTTTGCTATTTTACCCTGCTGTCCTTTATAGGAGCGGTACTTTTGTCTTCTTATCTTTGCACTGAGTGTCAACTGTTTCATGAGCTTGGCAATAAGCTTATGATTATGATGGACACCTAAATGCTTTAATGCGACAGTCATTCTGCGATAGCCATATCTGCCTTTATGCTTGTGGTATAGCGCCGTGATACGCTGTTTTAAGTCAGCGTATTTATCTTTATCCCCTAGCATGGTTCTATGGTAGTAGAAACTGCTTTTCGGCATGTCTGCTACTTTTAGTAAGTTGGATAAAAGATGTTGCTGTCTTAATCCTTCGATGAGCCTTGCTTTGTCGCCGCTTGTTCCCTTTCCCTGAGCAAGGCATCGAGCTTTTTTAGGTAGGCGTTCTCTGCACGCAGGTATGCCAGTTCACGCTTTAATTCAGCAGGTGTTTTGTCGTCATCTGGTTTGTTTGTGATCACGGGCTTGGTCATGGCGCCTCTACCTTGTCGTTTGGGAGTGAGTCCAGACATACCATACTGTCGATACGCTTTATGCCAATGGCTGATAAGAGCGGGTGCGCTGATGTTGAACTTTAGTGCCGTCTCAGGTTGACTTAAACCTTGCTTTAACAGGGTCGTTAGTACTTGGTGTTTAAAGTCAGCACTGTAGACAGCTTTACTGGTTTTAGGTCTGATCGCTTCTATACCACCGCTTTGGTATTGCTTTACCCATTTGCGTACAAATTGGGGGTTTACTGCAAACTTTTCACCTGTAGCAAGTCCGGTATGTCCTTGCTTGTAGTATGCGATGATTTTGATCTTAAAGTCTAGATTGTAACGCATAAAAATACCCCATAAGTTGTGTCCAACTTATGGGGGTCAGTTCAGATGATCAAGGTCTTTTTTTATTGAGTACTATAGTCGGTGAAAAGTAATATCGATACACCAGCAATACGGTAGCGACTTTAAAATAGTTAAACATAAGTTGAACTATTTTAGCTCAACGGTTGCGCCATTTTCGATATTGGCATAAACCTCTAATACATCCCAGTTGGTCAAACGTACGCAGCCGGCTGATGCTTGGCGACTGATACCTTCAGGCTTAGGTGAGCCATGTAGTCCATAAGAAGGTTTAGATAAGCCCATCCATACGACACCTACTGGACTATTTGGTCCTGGTGGCAACATATGTACTTTTTTATCCGTGCCTTCACCGACGGTCGCTTTATACCATGGCATTTTTACTTTATTGACAATCTTAAAGGTGCCCTGTGGTGATGGCGTGCTGTCACTACCGACGGTTGTAGGATAGGTTGCAACTAGCTTGTCATCATTATAAGCATAAAGGGTTTTATCGGCTTTATTGGCAACCACACGGTTAATGCGCTGCTTAAGTGGAGCACGCGTATTTAACACAGTGATAGTTTCACCCACTTTATATTGCTTGTTTTTATTCAACTTGTCTAAATAACGCACATCCATATGGAAACGCTCACCAAACATCTCTTTGATGTCTTGATAATACAAGCCTTTCATTTTTGACTTGGCTTCTGAGCCTGTAGGCATGGTGGCAAAGTTGGTATTCACATCATCTTCAGTGATGGTATACGTCACTAAAACTGGCTTATTGGCTGTAATGTTTTTATTCAGCGCATTCCATGTTTTTTGATCCATCTTACCGTTTGCTGGCAAGCCTTGCATGGTTTGGAAGTTGATGAGCGCTTTTTTACTGTTCATGCCCCAGCCGCCATCGATCGCACCCGGAGACGCATGATTCCAATCGAGCAACGCCTGCATTTTGATGGTCATTGCTGAGTTAACTTTCATATTCGGTGTCCATGTGGCACCGTTTACTTGTTTGGCATAATTAGACAAATTTAGCGTGGTATGTTTTTTACCATCAACATTGGTGATACTTTTGATAGAAGTATCAGCTGCGCTATCAGCCGTGGCAGAGCTAGGTGCTGAGACCGCTTGACCTTCGCTAATATCGTCACTGTCTGATTGCTCATCCTTACGAGTCAATTCCTCTACGGTCATATTGTCAGCACTGACTGTGACCGATGCCTTCACTTCAGCGTCTTGCTTGGCATCAATCAGCTGGGTCATACGGTCAGCTGGTTTGGCTTTATTAGCATTTAGCTTCACGGTCGCACTAGAGTTGACTGAGCTACTGCGATTTTCTTGTACATTAAGGCTGACTTTCTTAGCAATACTAGGAAGTGAGTCAGCCGACCGTACGGGCAAGGTGCGAGTACTATCAGCAGGTGCAGCAATAGCACTTATACTAACAACAGCGATAGATATAGCGGTAATAAGAGGTTTTATTTTCATCATATTGGCATACTTGTGGTGGCTACTAATGAGGCTATTATGCGCATAATTTGGATGCTTCGCAAACTTTTGATACATATTTTTTCGTTTAAGACTTGCCAAACGTCAACGGTTGACGTACTTACTACAGTTAAGCAAGAGTTGAGTCAGTTTAGGGCAGTATTTTTCCATTCAATTGGCAGTTATCACAATAAGTTATTAGTTTTAAGATAGTGGTATATAGCTATGTTAAATCACTTTTTTAAACAGCTCTGTTAAAGCCATGCGCTACTTACTTCTGAATACTGATGTACATTTTGTTGAAGTAAAAAACACAGTCATTGGCGCATCATCTTGTTTCCGTCTATAATGTGGAACGAGATTTTTATTTAATAAGTCGGCTATTTATTGAAAGCGATTTAACCCATCCGCATGTAGTCAGTGAGCATGTAATCAGCAAGGTGTGATATGTCAGAAGACCAAGTAATGAGCGCAGAAGAATTTCAAAATCAATACTTTAATGATGATGAGTCACAAGGTATCAATGGTGATATGGAATACGATTTAGAGACAGGGCTTGTCGGTGAGCACGATGAATTTGCGACTTTACGTGCTGAGCTTGAAGAGGCACGTGAGCAACTGGTCACTATCCGCGACTTTATTCGTTTTTCGGTGACGCAATTACGCAATTATGATGTGGTTGTCGCTCAAGGCACCACCGATGAGTTTGCAGAAGCGTCTGCGATTGTATTGCATTCATTGTCTTTAGATTGGTCAGCCAACGATCAGATTCTTGATTGCCGCTTGACCACATCAGAGAAGCAACTGGTTCTAAGTTTATTAGAAGAGCGTATCGCTGAGCGTAAGCCGTTAAGCTATCTGATTAATTTGTCTTATTTCTGTGATTTGCCTTTTTATGTTGATGAGCGCGTATTGATTCCTCGCTCACCCATCGCTGAATTGATTCGTCAGCAGTTCCATCCGTATTTTGATGTGACTGAATTGGCAAAGCCGCTTGGCGTCTGTGTTAATAACCAAACGCCCACTTTTTTTGACCATGGCTTAGAGATCAAACAGCTGTCACAGCCTGAGCGTATTTTAGATTTATGTACAGGTTCGGGTTGTATCGCTATTGGGCTTGCGACCCGTTTCGTCGATGCTTTGGTTGATGCCGTTGATATTGATAAAGGCGCACTTGAAGTGGCGATGGTCAACGTCGATCATCATGACCTTGGTCATCAAGTCAATGTCATTGAATCTGACTTATTTGCTAAGATTCCTGCTGAACATCAATATGAGCTGATTGTTACCAATCCTCCGTATGTCGATGCTGCCATCATGGCAGACTTGCCGCCTGAGTTTTTATATGAGCCTGAGCATGCGCTAGCCGCTGGTCAAGATGGGCTGGATTTGGTACATCGCATTCTTTTTGAAGCGCCAGATTACCTTAGCCCTGAAGGTTTGCTGGTTTGTGAAGTAGGTGATAGCGAGTGGGCGTTAAAGCAAGCTTATCCTGAGATTCAGTTTGATTGGCTAAGGTTTGCTCACGGCGGTCATGGTATCTTCGCGATGACTTATGATGAGCTTATGAATTACCGTCAGCTGTTTGCCACTTATGTACAGCTGTTAGATAGCAATCAATAGACCCATCGAGATTTACACTATAGTCGGTGAAAAGTAATATCGATACAACACGTACTACTGGTGCAAATTTTTCTTGCTTGCTGTGCCTACGCAGACAGAGGCTGCAAAAAATTTACACCAGCAATACGGTAGCGACTTTAAAGTATTTCAACTATATAATCAAAAATCGACTTCATTTGTTTAAGGATAAATATGGCAGGCAATAGTATTGGACAGCTCTTTACCGTCACCACCTGTGGTGAATCGCATGGTGCAGGTCTTATGGCAATCGTCGATGGCGTGCCACCAGGTTTAGCCTTATCCGAAGCCGATTTACAAATAGATTTGGATCGCAGAAAGCCGGGTACCTCTAAATATTCAACCCAGCGCCGCGAATCTGATGAAGTCGAGATTATCTCTGGCGTTTTTGAAGGTAAAACGACGGGTACCTCTATCGGTCTTTTGATTCGTAATACCAATCAAAAATCTAAAGACTATAGTGAAATCAAAGATACCTTTCGCCCTGGTCATGCTGATTATACCTACAGTATGAAGTATGGCTTTCGCGATTATCGCGGCGGTGGTCGTTCATCGGCGCGTGAGACGGCTATGCGTGTCGCCGCTGGTGCTATTGCCAAAAAATACTTGCAAGATCGCTTAGGTGTGCAAATCCGTGGTCACGTGACCCAAATCGGTAATGAGTATAGTAATGTAGCAGAGCCGAGCAAAATTGATTGGGATTTTGTTAATAGCAATCCGTTCTTCTGTGCAGATAAAGAAGCTGTTAGTCGCTTTGAGAGCTTGATAGACAACTTGCGCCGTGAAGGCACCAGTTGTGGTGCACGGCTTGAAGTTATTGCCAGTGGTGTACCGGTTGGACTTGGTGAGCCAGTATTTGACCGTCTAGATGCGGATATTGCCCATGCCATGATGAGTATCAATGCCGTCAAAGGCGTTGAGATTGGTGATGGTATGGCAGTGGCTGGACAGTTTGGACATAGCTCACGTGATGAAATGACACCAGATGGTTTTACGGCCAATCACGCTGGCGGCATCTTAGGTGGTATTTCATCAGGGCAGGATATTCGTGTCAGTATTGCGCTCAAACCAACGTCTAGTATTACCACTGCTGGCAAAAGCATCAATACTCAAGGAGAGTCGGTCGATATGCTGACCAAAGGTCGCCATGACCCTTGCGTTGGCGTACGTGCCACACCTATAGCTGAAGCCATGCTAGCCATTGTATTACTGGACCATTATCTGCGCCATCGTGGTCAAAATGCCGATGTAGAGCAACCGCTAGCTTCCATTACTTAGATTATCTGTTGTAAAGTTATCTGCCCTTTATCGCATCTATTGTTAGTCTATTAGATACGTTAGAGGGTTTTTTATGCACGCTTAAGATGTTATTGAGTCCGTTTATCCAGCCTCATTTAAATATTGTATGGTTGGCTTGATTAAACAGACAAGTCTGGCTTAAGTATCAGTTTTATTTATTAGTTAAAGGAAGCTAAAAATTATGAGTCATTATTTAGATGCGGTCATCGTTGAGCATAACCCATCACAAAAACAGATAGATAAAGCCGTAATTTGGCTTCATGGATTGGGTGCGAGTGGGCATGACTTTGAGCCTGTGGTACCGCAGCTCGGCTTAGCTGATGACATGGCAGTACGTTTTATCTTTCCGCATGCACCCAATCGTCCAGTGACCATTAATGGTGGTATGGTGATGCCAGCATGGTATGACATCTTAGAGATGAGTCTTGAGCGTAAAGTTGATGTGACTCAGATCGAAGAGTCTGCGCAGCAAATACAGGATTTGATTACTCGTGAAGTAGAGCGTGGCGTATTACCTGAGCATATCGTTATTGCAGGATTTTCGCAGGGCGGGGCAGTGGCGTATCATGTGGCACTTGGTTATCCAGAGCGCTTGGCTGGCTTGATGGCGCTTTCTACCTACTTTGCAACCAATGACAGCGTTCGCTATAGCGCTGTCAACACAGACATGCCAATTTTGATTGAGCATGGTACGCATGACCCAGTCGTTCCGGTTATATTAGGCGAGCAAGCAAAACAGTTATTATCAGAGAAAGGCTATAATATCGCGTATCATACCTATCCGATGGCACATCAGGTATGTATGCCACAGATTCAAAATATTGGTAAATGGCTAAAGAACGTACTGATTTAGATGATTAAGCTGTAACTTAATGTAATACAGAGCTCTAATAGGTTGCAAGCAGCCGTATAAGTGCTATATAATCATCGACCTTATTGGGGATGTTCTGGCTTCGACGCTGGTGATGAAACTCAATGATGCATGTCGAGAGTATATGTCCTCTCGTTAATCAAACATATATTGTTATAGTCGCAAACGACGAAAATTACGCTCTAGCAGCTTAAACCCTGTTTACTTGGTTGCTGATCATCTACAGTTGGTCAACTAAGTTGAAGCGTCCGCATGTAGAAGCGCCACAAGTGATTGTCTCAATTGCTTGGGTTTAAAAGTAGAGAATCATCCTATCCATCCTGACTGTCGGATCGGTGCGGACTAAAACCAAAGACAGAAACTAAACATGTAGATTCATGAGCGTAATGCTGGCGGACGCGGGTTCAACTCCCGCCATCTCCACCAAACAACGATAAAGGGCTGACCGTCATAGACTGTTAGCCCTTTATTTTGGGCGTTTTTCAGGTATTGAGGTTTATATAGGTGATGTGGTCGAAGAATTCTATCCAGTTGAGACGGATGACGTCAGTAGTAGTCAGCAGGGAAACTATCAGAATGGGTTAGCGACTCATAACGTGACCAGTATTGAGCAAGGGTTACGGAAAAGCGTGACAGTTGTGAGCTAAAACCATCAAGCCAGATATGCGGCATAAGAAGGAGCTGAATATTCAGCTCTTTTTTTATTGCTTCATCTAAGGCTAATCGTAAGACTGAATGGGACTCCGTAACTGTATGAGAAGAAAGATTCTCATTAACTTATAAGGAGTGTAGTGGTCAACTAATTTAGGACAGCTGATAAGAGGTTTGGTTAAAATAACGTTTCTCTTTCTCTGCTGGTGATAAATAATCGTTAAACGCATGCGGTCTTATGGTTTGATAATAGCCCCAGATATAATCGACAATAGCAGTTTTAGCCTCAGTCATATTTTCATAGCCATTTTTTGGCATCCATTCGGTTTTAAAGCTTCTAAAGAAGCGCTCAGTCGGAGCGTTGTCCCAACAGTTGCCCTTTCGGCTCATACTATGCGTCATACCACTGCAATCGGCTACTGCTTTTGCAAACGCCTGGGAGCTATAATGGCTGCCCTGATCTGAATGAAACAACACGCCACTGGGTTTCATTCTGCTGTGATATGCCATTTGTAGCGCTTTGACGGTAAGCTTACTATCCGGTGAGCTTGATATGGCAAAGCCCACCAAACGACGGGCGTACAGGTCTAAAACGACGGCAAGATAACACCAACCGCCTTTGATGCGAATATACGTCACATCCCCCGTCCAGACCTGATTGGGTGCTTCTGGGCTAAAGTTTCGATCTAATATATTGTCATAAATGCTATGTTTTTCATCAGCTTGTCTGTAGTGATGTCGCTTTATCTGACAGCTTTTGAGTCCCAGTTTTGCCATAAGCTTTGCTACTTTATATCGGCTAAGGGTGATGCCATGCTCATTGTTTAAGATGGCACGAATCGTTCGAGCCCCTGCCGAGCCGTTTGATTGCTTAAATATTTGGCGAATTAAAGCTTTGATCCTAATTAAGACAAGGCTGATGGATTTGGGATTTTTGCCATAGTAATAGCTGCTCTTATTCATGCCAAACAGCTTGAATAGTTGGTTTTTGCTCACCCGTTTATCCTGCTCTGCCAGCTGGTTTATTAGCGATAGTCGTTTAGATTGTCCAACGCCAGCAGAGCGGAAGCCTTTTTTAAGATGTCGCGCTCCATCCTCAAGCGCTTATTCTCTTTACGCAGTTCTTGGAGCTCTCGCTGTTCATCCGTTAAAGCATTGCCGACTTTAGGTGCTTGGCCACTCATTTCTTGACGGTATTGACTCAGCCATTTCTGCAAGGTGGATTTGCCAATGCCAAGTGAGCTTGCCACGTCAGTTATGCTACGGTTGTGATCAATCACTAAGCTTATGGCTTCTAGCTTGAATTCTCGAGTATATTGGTTGCGTTTTTGGCTCATACGGTTTTCCTCTTTGGGTTAATATAAACCTCTTATGCGCTGTCCAGTTTTATTATGCCACTACAATAAGTGAACCGCCCCGGTATTGTCGTACTCTCTCAGAATGTTGAGTCTCCGACAATACCGGGGCGGTTCACAAATATCTATTTTAGAGTTATTTATCTATACCACCCCAATTACTACCTGTTTTATTGAAAATTATTACCCCTGTGTGTAGTTTATTACTTCATACATTTTGTTATGCTCAAGTTGTTCTTAATTTATCTGTAAATATTTTGCTATTTAAGGACTTGATTGGTGGATTAGAAGGACGTAATCGACCATATAACAAACATCAAGGGAGTGAAAATATAATGCTTGTAAATATCGATAACGGGGGCACACTCACAGATATCTGTGTAGTTGGCAAAGACGAGGTATATTATACCAAAACATTAACAACCCCTCTTGATCTCTCAGAATGCTTTTTTGAAGGCATCAAAAAAGCTTCTGAAGTTATATACGGAGAGGATAGTTTTGTTACTCTGCTGCAAAACAGTTCTTTAATTCGCTACTCATCAACTCAAGGAACTAACGCATTAGTAGAACATAAAGGCCCTAAGGTGGGTTTGATAACAGACGAAACCGATCTTGTAGAGAGGCTTAACAAAACAACTCCTGAAACGGATATGTTCCAAAGTATTGTTGGCGACCGTACTGCGCTTTTAAAGGATACAGATAACGAAGAAGAAATGGATACTGCACTGGTTAATGCGATTAATGATCTCACCAATGCTGGTGCTGAACGACTCGTTATTGCTATTGGTGATAAAGAAAAGGAAAAAAAATACAAACATTTCTTCTTGTTACGTTTCCCACGTCACTTACTAGGCTCAGTACCTGTCTTATTTTCTTGGGAGTTCACTAAAGACCTTTTACGTGAAAGAAGAATTTGGTCAGCCATTATCAACACCTTTCTCCATCCTACCCTAGAACATTTCTTATACTCCGCTGAAAATAGACTAAGAGCTCATAAAGTCAAAAACCCATTGTTAATTTATCGTAATGATGGGGCTTCTTCTCGCGTTGCTAAATCGGTTGCCCTAAAAACCTATTCTTCTGGTCCACGTGGTGGTTTAGAAGGTACTAGAGCACTTGCAGAAGCATATGGTTTCAATCGTGTTTTGATGATTGATGTTGGTGGTACGACCAGTGATATTGGAGTAGTTGATAATTTGAGTATTGTCTCTGATCGTAGAGGTCGGGTAGAGGGTGTTGAGATTTCTTTCGAGCTCAGTGATGTTCGCTCCTACGGTATTGGTGGCAGTTCTATTATACGGGCGAAAGATGGAGAAGTCATGGTTGGTCCCGAAAGTGTGGGTGCAGCGCCTGGTCCTGCGTGCTTTGGTTTTGGTGGTAAAGAAGCAACAATCACCGACGTAAATCTACTATTAGGTATCTTAAATCCTGAAACTTATTTAAATGGTGAGTTGAATCTTGATCCAGAACGCTCATGTCAGGTAATTAAAACCAATGTTGCTGATCCTCTAGGAATCAGTGTCGAAGAATCTTTGTTCCTGATGCAAGAAGCTTTTGCAACAAAGATGGCAGCAAGTCTTAAAGATCGCGTAGGTGACGGTGGCGACACCGTACTTGCAGCTTTTGGGGGTGGGGGCCCTATGAGTGCGTGTCAATCAGCGCGTAAAGCAGGCATCAAACGCGTTATCATTCCCAAACTCGCTGCTGTATTCTCGGCGTATGGTCTTAGTTTTTCAGATGTCTCTCAAGTGTTTGAAGAGCACATTACGGGTCTGAGTGCAGATAAAATTGAAAAAATTAAAGAAAAAATGCTTGAACAGGCCGAACGCCATATGTACCAAGAAGGGTATTCGCTGAAAGATGAGTGCGAAGTTACTTGGAATACTATTGTAGAGAATGCAGACGGTAGCGAACATGAGCGTCTAACGTTAGAAGATAATAGTGACCATACTGATGACCAAAGACTCATCCTAGTACTAGAAGCATGTCATAAATTAGAGCATCCAAATCTCAAAGCCACACCATCTGATAGTAACAGTACTGTAGCAGCAAAAGCCTCTGGTAATCGCAAAGTATTGAGAGAAGGTATTGGTGAAGACGACATTCCTGTGTATGTTCTTGATGAACAAGAGGCAAATTCATCTGCGCAAGGCCCTGCAATTGTAGAAGGTCCATTCTTCACGGCTAATGTCACTGATGGCTGGAGTTTTGTGGTTACAGATGCAGGTGACCTTATGCTTAGAGATGATGCTTAGCTTAATAGCAAATCAGGAAATAATTTTAATACAAGGAGAAGTTCAATGAGAGTTCCAATGACAGAGTATTTGCTAATCGATCTAGAATCTGAACGGTGGGTATGTCGTGTATGCGAACATGATTTCGGCGATGCTCGAGGTACCTATAAAGAAGGTACTTTAATATATGATCGTAATCCGGAAGAAATCCATCCCCCAGTTATTGACCCGAAACGCTACAAATTTACATTCTCACCTGATCCAAGTTATTGCCGTATCTACGAGTACTATTGCCCTGGTTGTGGCACACAAATCGAAACCGAGTATTTGCCACCAGGTCATCCACCAACTATTGATATGCTTTGGGATATAGATGATTTACGTCGTCGCTGGGAAGAGTTCGGTGAAAACCCTGAAGACGTTATCAATTATGGTCCAGGAGAGAACGCACAAGTAGATTTGAGTGAAGCACGTCAGCGTCATAGTCATGGTCATCACCGTGCACCAAAACAACTGCAGGAAAAATAAAGGGGAGAATGACATGAAAAGAATATCTGTTGATGTCGGCGGTACTTTCACCGATTGCTTTTTCGCATGGGATGGCTTATATATTGAGTCAAAGTCGCTCACCACTCATCACAACCTCGCTTTAGGATTCAACGCTGCACTTGATAATGCGTGTGAACGTGCTGGACTATCTCGAGAGGAAGTACTCAAGGAAGTTGAATCGGTGCGCTACGCCACCACACTTGGTACAAACGCACTTATCGAAGGTAAAGGTCCACGCGTTGCCGCTATTGTTACCCACGGTTTTGAAGATACTATCCATATTTCTCGTTCTAAAGGCTATGGTGAGGGATTAGATCCTGTGAAACAAGGCGATATGCCAGATGCAGAACGTCCTGAGCCTATCGTGCCACGTAAAATGGTGCGCTCAATAAAAGAGCGTATTGATACGATTGGTGAGGTTCTTGTTCCTCTACAAAAAGAAGATGTACGTAAACAGGTACGTGACCTAATTACCAACGGTGCTGAAGCTATCGTTGTCGCCTTAGTTAATGCGACAGAAAATCCAGAACATGAGCAGCTCGTGTTAGAGATTATTTTGGAAGAGTATCCTGCGCACGAATTGGGATCAGTACCTGTCATTCTTAGTAGCCAAGTATCAGGTCGTAAAGGTGAATTTGTACGTGGCAATACGACAATCATTGATGCCTTCTTGCACTCTATCATGTTCAATGCAATTAATCAGCTCACTACCAATTTACGCAACTCTGGTTATGAGAAACCAATGTTAGTTGTACATAACTCTGGTGGTATGGCGCAGTCTAACTCAACTGACGCACTACGTACTATTCACTCCGGCCCTATTGCAGGTGTCGGAGGTGCACAGCACTT
Source organism: Psychrobacter arcticus 273-4 (assembly GCF_000012305.1). NCBI lineage: Bacteria > Pseudomonadati > Pseudomonadota > Gammaproteobacteria > Moraxellales > Moraxellaceae > Psychrobacter > Psychrobacter arcticus. The sequence goes on along the minus strand of NC_007204.1, from coordinate 1,759,043 downwards.
ATCAGAAAGTACGGGTATTGGTGATGTAGTTACCATGGATATGGGCGGTACATCTTTTGATATTGGGTTAGTTCCAGAAGGTGGTGTCAAACACTACGATTTCCATCCTGTCATTGGGCGTTGGTTGATTTGCTTGCCAATGATCCATTTAAATACATTAGGTGCGGGTGGTGGTTCTATTGCTAGTTATGATCGCATTCATAAGGCAATTAAAATTGGACCACAGTCTGCGGGCTCTGATCCAGGACCTGCCTGTTATGACCGCGGTGGATTACAAGCAACGGTAACTGATGCTGACCTTCTACTTGGTTATTTAGATCCAGATAACTACGCTAATGGTTTCATTAAGCTCAATCCAAAGCGTTCACGTTTCGTAATAGAAGATAACCTCTGTGACGAGCTGGATTTAGATGTAATTGAGGTTGCTAAGATTATTAAGCGTAGCGTTGATGAGCAAATGGCGATTGGTATTGAAGTGGAGCTAAGAAGTAGCGGTAGTGTTATCGATGATTTTACTATGGTTGCCTACGGTGGTAATGGCCCACTACATGCCTGTGGTATTGCAGAACAAGCTGGGATTTCTAAGATTTTATTCCCACCATTTGCTTCTGTTTTCTCGGCATTAGGTGCAAGTAATATGAAGCCATTGCACATTCATGAGCGTAGTGCTTATGTGGTGCTATATGAACCGATATCACGGACTCTCTTTGATGAGTATGACCGCTTTAATGACTATGTCGAAGAGCTAGAAATGAAAGGTCGTGAGGATTTGGTACGCCAAGGCTATGATGTTAATAAAGTAAAACATCGTTTAGAGTTGGATATGCGTTATGGTAACCAGCGTGTGACTACTTCAGTCGCTTTAGATATTAATCGTATTGAGAATGTAGGCGAGGTTTTGAGTATTATACGCACGTTCTCTGACATTTATGTAGATCGTTATGGTAAAGGTATTGAAGCCCCTGAAGCAGGGGTGCGCGTACAGACCATTCGTGTTGCCTCCTTTATTGATAGTGAAATAATAAATTTCGATGATTTGGAAACTGATTTAGTGCGAACCGAACCTAAGCCTGTTTCATTTCGTAAAGTATATTTTGTCAATGAAGATAAAGCGGTTGATACCCCCATTTACGATGCCAGCGCGCTTAACGAAAAGTATGTGGTGAAAGGACCAGCTGTTATTACCACTGAAAGCACCACCTACCTTATTGAAAAAGACTGGCGGGTTGAGCCTACATCACAAGGTGCTGTTTGGTTACTTAAGGACAAGGCTACACAATAAGGATAATGCTACACAAGGTAGCTCTAATACATAATAAAGGAATAATTATGACTACAGATACATACAAATCAGGTCGTGAATTAACCGACGAAGAAAAAGCTTGGGTCGAAGATTTTATGAACGAGACAACATTGTTTCTCGGTCCTGATCCTGAAATTATGCGTAATCACTCTATTTCGAAACGCTCTGAACTAGAGAAAGAAGTGCTCGCTAAGGGTGCCGATCCGTTACTCTATGATAGAATCCGTCGCAGATTAGTAGGTGCGCTTGATGACGCGTTTGAGATGTGCGAGAGTATGGGGGCAGCACCGGGAGCTAAATGGGCAGACTTGTCAGTTGCGGTTTATACTGCACAAGGTGATGTTTGTTATATGTCAAATCGTGGAGTGATTGCTTTCTCAGCAGTATTACATCACCCCATTCGCTATATCATGAAATACTGGAAAGACGAACCTACTGTAGGTATTAACCCTGGTGATGGTTTCTTCCATAACGATGCGCGTTTCGGCTGTGTACACAACACCGACCAATCACTACTTTCTCCTATCATGCGTGATGGTGAAGTTATAGCTTGGGTAGGCGCTACCATTCACGAAGGTGAAAATGGAGCTTGCGAGCCAGGTGGTATGCCTTCTGGTTCAGAAACACCGTTTGATGATGGCTTACGTGGCTCACCGATGAAAATCGTAGAGCGTGGAAAACTGCGTCGAGACCTGCTAACTTTCTTACAGCATTCAACACGTGATCCAAAATTGATGCTTGCTGATATTAAAGTAAAATTGGGAGCAGTACGTCGCGTCATGGATGTTGTTGATCACGCCATTGATGAGCACGGTCAAGATGCGTTTGTGGGTGCTATTCGTATGACAGTTGAGGACGTTGAAGAAGAAGTGCGTCGTCGTATTCAGGCAATGCCAGACGGGACAGTTACTGTACATCAGTTTGTGGATTCAACTTTAAAAGAAAATATCTTAATCAAGTTTGCCTGTAAAATTACCGTAAAAGGCGACAGATTGATCTGCGATTTGCGTGGTACAGGTCCCGAAATTCTTAATCGAGCGATCAACTCGCCATTTGCATCGACTAAAGCATTCTTTGCGCAAGCTATTTTATCTTTCTGGTGGCCAGATTTACCTCGTTCTACGGGTGCACTCTCACCGTTCGAGTTTATCAGTGATGAAGGCACATGGGGAGATTGTAGCTATGATGCACCGATTGGGCAGAATCTGCAAGCATCATTCCGTGGATTTACCGCCTTACAAGCGGCATATGCGAAACTGCAATTCTCTATGCCTAATAAGTACTCTAACATCATTGCTCCATGGTTCAATCAAATCAATGACTTTCTATGGGGTGGTGAAACGCAACATGGTGAACAGGTCGGTAACCTTTGTGCAGATTTAAACGGTATGGGCGGTGGTGCCAAAGCCTTTAAAGATGGCGAAGATGCGATTGCTCCGTTGTTTTGTGCGATGGCAGATACTGGTGAGCAAGAAGTCATGGAAGAAGAAGTACCATTTTTACAACTTGTTTCTAAGCGTATCGTCCGTGATAACCAAGGTTTTGGTAAGTATCGTGGCGGTATGGGTTATGAGATGATTGTTGCAGCACGAAACACGCCTGAATGGGGTTTCATGACAGTGACCTCAGGTGCAAAATTCTCTAGTGTAGGTGGTATGTTTGGTGGCTATGGTTGCCCAACTTATCCCCTCTCCATGGTTAAAGGTATTAATATTTATGATATTATTAAAAAAGATCCGACACAGTTTGATCTTTCAATCGAACGAATAATGAATGAACAGCCTTACGAAAATGGTAAATATATAACTTCTCACATGGGATTGCAGTTTGATCGATGCGAAGAAGGTGAGCTGTATATGATCTCGCAAGGTTCGGGCGGGGGTTATGGCGACGCCCTAGAACGCGATCCAGAGCACGTAATGCAAGATTTGGAGATAAATAGGATTTCTGCTCACACTGCAGAAAGCATTTATAAGGTTGTTTGGAACGAAGAAACATATGTGGTTGATAAAGAAGCGACTGAACGCTTGCGTGATGAAGAGAGAAAAGCTCGACTTGAGCGTGGTATTCCTTATGCAGAATTCATGAAAAAACACGTGAAAGAAGAACCACCAGAAGATATATTTTACTATGGGTCTTGGGGACAAGGAAATGATGAAGAATTGTTCGCTACCATATGGGAAAATAACCGTCCTAAGCGAGTTCATGGCAAACTTAAGGAGCTTCCACTCATCACCATTCCCAATCGGCATGTGATGAAGATTGAAAAACTTGAAGCACGGATTCAGGATTTGGAGGGAGAGCTTGGTATAGAAACTCAACATCTGACCTAAATCTGATGCTAGTTAACACTTTTAATTGTTGGGACTTGGCTTATATAGTCAAGTCCTAACAGTATATTTTATCTCTAACAACGGATTGTCTATTTCTAACAACGGATTGTCTATTAAAGACGACAACATATCAAAAATACTTGCTAAAAGGATATTACTATGCCAAATATACTAAGATTATTACTCGAAGGCTCATATTCTGAGGATAGTACCTCCAAGCTCATAATGAATGCGGAAGATTACGCCCAAAAGGTATTACTACAAGGAAAAACAATTCCTTGGCATGATGCTACCGCATATGCTAATCACTTGAGTCAAATAGCAACACTTTTAAGACCGCATGTTGCTGTTATTTCTTTAGATAAGATGATTGCGCAAGAACTCTCTGAAAATCAAAAATTGACCACTGCAATGAGCGAAAAAAGTCGTGCAGGTTATGCGCTTAGAACCTTCATGAGTGATGAGGAATTTAGAGCAGCAGCCAGTGCTCTTGTCGCCTCCAGTGTGCAAACTCAACGGATACCTGTGGTTATGCAATTACCTTCTCCTTTACAAATGTTATATTCGACCACACGTGCAGTCCAGCCTGATTTAGATTATGATTTTGACGATGACGATGCCGAAAATGCAGCAATTTACTGTGCAGACTGGTTACGTACTTTTAACGGTACTCAAATCGCAGGGCTGATCTTTGATGAGCGTGAAGGCGAGGTCGCTGAAGAAGCTTATCAGCCTATTAAAAACATCGCAGAGCATTATCAATGGGTCATTGGTGTGCGCCGAGATAATGAAGTATTGTTTAGTAGTCCCAAAATAACCATTCCTGTTTTACCATCGATGTATTGGACTTCAGGTGAAGTAACTATCAAAACTTCTGGTGCAATTTTTACTGAAATTGCTCGGGACGCTGTGCCAGAGCAGGTGCTAGACTTCCGAGAAAAACTAAGTTAAATTCAGGTGGGCTGGGTTGTATAAAATAACAGGAGCAACATCATTAGATGAGTGTTGTAAATCAAGCGCCTTTTTTTGTAATTGAGGGTCTTTTAAAGTTATAGTAAACCTAAGAACTAGGGCAGGAGGGATGAAGCGTTTTAATCAATCTAATATATTGAGATTTTTGGCTTCGATGACTGCTTGAACACGGCGAGATACCCCCAACGTATTGTATATGGCTTTTAAGTACCACTTTACCGTATTGACACCAATATTCAAATTTCTAGCGATTTCCTTATTCGACAAGCCCTTCTCTAGCATTTCGAGAATGAGGATTTCTTTCTTTTTTAAGGTTTTAACTGCTAATTCGCGTGCTTGTGAAGGGTTTTCTATGTAGGTCCGGGTAATATCCATATTTTCTGTTTGTATTTTATCCAGTGCCAACAAACTGAGTAACCAACGATTAAACTCTGCGGTGGCGTTTGTAGTATGCTGCTGCCGGCATCGCTTAGCTAATCTTTCGATAACCTTAATAACATTTTGATCCTCATCAATAAAAACTCGAATCATACCCTGCTCAAAACCCTTAAGTAGTGCAGGCAACAATATATCTTCAGCTTCTGTATGACGTCCTGCCTTGTTCAAAGATTTGGCTAGTAAAGTGCGTGTGCACACTTCGTAATAACACCTTTTTTTTAGAATATTATCTTGCAAAATAGTAGACAATATTTCTATGGCTTTTTTATCTTCTCCAGTTCTGCAAAGCAAACGTGCTTCAGCGCATGCACGAATTTCAAATAACTGCTCAATGATACTAGATGCTTGCTTAGGTATGATAAGCCTATTCCATTGCTGCATTGTATGTTGTGCAGACTGTATATTACCTTGCGATATATACAGTTTTATAAGCTCTGCTTTAAGTAAAAACTCTAAACGTGGAATACATAATGCCTGAGCGACAAGTTGACCTTTATCTAAAATAGCATGAGCCTCAGAAAAATTATTTTTTACGATTGCTAAACGACTACTGAAACAATAGGTTGCAATGTAAAAATTGGCGATACCACCCTCGGCACCTAATAACCAGCTATCCATAAGTAGGGCTTCTGCTTCATCGAGTTGGTTGCGTTCGTAGTATATCTGTCCTAGCAATGCCCCTGATAAATAAGCGGCATGTGAATGTTTTCCTGCTTTATCCCAAGCCTTTTTCTGAGCTTTTTTAAAATATTGTTCTGCAATATCTAGCTTGCACTGTTTTAAATAGGCTATGCCTGCAAAACAGTCACCATAAACACCACTGAATGGACCTCTTGTGTGTTGATGAAAGCGGCCTACTTGCTGTTGCAATTGTATGGCGTCATCAAAGTTGTAATTATGTATCAATACATAGGTCTGAATGTTGTTTGCAACGACCACAACCCAAGGATTGTGATTATCTTCTTTATCAAAATGTGTGGGTAATATTTGTTCTATTTTATCTAAACGATCTGCATACATATTAATACATGCCTGCAAAACTCGTGCTTCAATACGAATATTAGCTTCATTTGAATACTTTTTGTTTGCTAAAGCTATTTCAACAAAATTTAGTGCTTGCTGCGCTTTTTGTGGGTGATGTGTCAGGCAGTGTGCCCAAGCAATGGCCAGTTGTAACTCACAGCTCATTTCAATATCTTTTTCAGGGATTTTGTCGATCAGGCGTAGTAATGTTCCCATAAAGCTGTGTTCGACTAGCCACATTGAATCCTTTTCTATGAAAGAGATGGCACGATCCATCTCTTTAGCCGCAATAGCATGATCTACGGCCTCATTAGTTTGGTTGTTATTGGCAAACCATTGTGCTGCTGATAAATGTAGGGTCTTGATTTTTTCGGGCATTTGTAGCTTGAGACGCTGTTGTAAAAAATAGGCAAATAAATGATGATATTGAAACCAGCAACGCTCTTGATCTAAGGGTCGAATAAACATTCCCTGCTTATATAATGACTCTAATAAGGATTGGCTATTTGTTCTTTGAGTAACCGTATTACACAAATCATCATTGAGCCTTTCGAGGATAGAGGTCTGTAGTAAGAAATTTAACATATCAATGGGTAAGTTATTTAAAACGTTTTCTGCAAAATATTCATTAATTGAATGAATTTTTCCAATGTCATCGAAAAGATTAGTAAAATCATCTTTGCTTTTTTGTGTTCGCAACATTAGTAAAATTAATTGCAGTGAAGCAACCCAACCTTCAGTTTTTTTCCATAAGGTATGAATATCTTCAGGTCTTAAGTTTACCTTATTACTCTTATGTAAAAAGTGGGATGTTTCAGTCTCATCAAAACGTAGCTCTGTACTGTCTATCACACACAATTGATGTTTAACGTGTAGTGTATAAATAGGTAAAGGTGGCTGTGTACGGCTACAAATGATAAGGTGAAAGTGATCGGGAGCACATTCAATCAAAAAATTTAAAGCGTCATTGGTAGCTTGATTAGTAATGAAATGCCAATCGTCGAGAACGAGATACATCTGCTCATTCAATAATTCAAGCTGGTTAACCAGCTCAGACAGAATAAAATTAATGGCATAATTAGATTGGCTCTCAGATAAGGCTGTCGTATTGACTACGATGCTATCTTCTACACTATGAATGGCTGCCACAATATAATTGATGTAACGTGCAGGGTCATTGTCTTGTGCATCTAAACTTAGCCAAGCAACGCGATGTTCTTGAGTAATTAAAAATTCTCGCAACTGCATGGCAAGGCTGGTTTTTCCAAAACCAGCAGGACCATGAATCAACATGACGCGATGATTAATATTCTCAATTAACTTACTCATTAAACGAGGACGTAACACTAAGTGCACAGAATCTGTCGGTGCATTAAGTTTAGTGAGAATTAATGGTAGGCGTATATTATCTGCCTCTTTTTTATGCATCCTGCATTACATCCTCAAATTGTCAAATATACGATCCTTGTATACTCTCTTTCTCTTTATACACAGTAAAATTATAATACTTATTAGATTAACATGCCAATCAAGCTATAAACAGCACAAAACTATAGCAGACAGACCTTATCGAATATTATAAGGAGACTCTAAGCTAAGCCACTTAAGAGAATTCTTTGCCCAACTTAACGACCTATAGGTTGCACCTCACCTTGCCAAGCTCGTTCTGTGTTATGCACGGTATCATGTAGCTCTTTGTTTAGTTGTGTCGTAGGATGAGAATATTGCTTGCTTTTATAGTTTGGTATATTACGTTTTGCTTATGCATCCATAATATTATGATTATTTTTCAAACCTTTTAACTTATTGCTATATTTTTTAATATTAAAGCATTTGAATCTAAACGGGTCAATCGACCCTGTCGGATTTAGCGCATAATGAAAGATATTTCATCCACCAATCAAGTCCTTAAGTAGCAAAATATTTACAGATAAATTAAGAACAACTTGAGCATAACAAAATGTATGAGGTAGTAAACTACACATTGACCCCTGCTGTCAAATCCGTACAACTAAACTTGGGAGATTTTAGTTACGCAGCTTGACGATAAAAGTCAAACCACATCTGTCTTGGCGATCTATAGCCCAAACTCTTTTGAATTCTCGCCCCACTGCGAGCACAGCTCTTGTCTTGCGTCGCTGCAAAGCAGTGCTTTGCTAATCGCTCCTCATTGTACTCAAGCTCGATATATTGTGTGATATCACTGACCCAAGACTCATTAGGACGGTTGGCATCAAACTTCTGATCCAGCACGTTTGGATAGACCAGCTTGTTGTGCTTTGAGTCAGTGGTGACTTTAAAACGCTTATGACGACGGCATTTGATATCATGTTCTTCTTTGATACTTCTAACCATGTATAAGCTAATATCACAGCCTTGCTCTGTCAGCTTTGCATGCAATCGATCAACACCGTAACCACTGTGAGCGGCTTTAACTAGTAGCTCACAGTGGTTACGGTGTATCTGCTGGTCGCTGATGTCACGACTGTTCCAGTCGTAGTAGCTTGATGACTTAACACTTAATACACGGCACATAATGGTGATGCTAAAGAGGTGGTTATCTTTGATAAAGGCGTACTTCACGAGCTGTGTCTGGCAAAGTACGCGGTGGCCTCATTCGAGCATAGCTCACAAAACTAAGTATACTCAAAGTGCATGGATTGGGATAGATAGAGCAGGACAGTATAGAACGCCAGATACAACAAAGCCCCTGATATCAGAGGCTTTGTTGTTCTATAAGATAGTATAGGACTATATAATGGTACCCGGAGCCGGACTTGAACCGGCACGCTATTACTAGCGAGGGATTTTAAATCCCTTGTGTCTACCAATTTCACCACCCGGGCAAAACTTGTATTATCTAATGAGTAAGCTTTCTACTTGCTAGATAGTGGTCGCTATTATAAGCATTTATATTAATAAAGCAAGCTAAAATTAATAAGATACTAATAAAATTTTAACCTAAATAATTGGAGGCTGAGGTCGGAATCGAACCGGCGTTAACGGAGTTGCAGTCCGCTGCATGACCACTCTGCCACCCAGCCAATCAAGGATGCCTATATTAGCAAAATTAATTTAAATTACAAGTCATTTTTTCATCAAAGCTGCTTTAAAGCCACTTTATTTAGTATTGTCATCGTATTTGTGCCTTTATTAACATCTAATTGGCTTAAGACTCACTATTTTACACATCTACTAGCTCTATATGCTATGAACATGCTAGATGTGTTAACGGGTGCTATTGCCTAAAAAATGACCACCAAGCCTGTGCTTGGTGATGTTGTAATGCTAGTAATAATAGGTATCAAATAAATGTCGTAGGAATTAAAATGCTAAACGATATCTTTATTATCACGGCGAGATTTTTTAATATCGCGATAGGTTGCGGTGCAAATGAGTATCAACACCCCAAGCGTAATCGCTGGCCATACTAAAATATAAGGTGGTGTTCTAAAAAGCATGCTGGCATCAGACATAACCATAATTGATATAAAAGAACACCAAATCAAAGACTTTAAAGTGATTATCAAGCTTTTTAGAGAAACACCAGGTTCTTCTAACGGCTCGTTTTAGTCGGTGTCTGAGACGGCAATTATTGCCTTCTATGCCTACGGTATGTTGTTTGCCACCCCGTTTATTATCTGGTTTAAAGGCGGTTAAGAAACGGTTCCAGTTATCCATGCTAACAGAGCTATACGTCACTTTAAGGTACTTGAGACGGCACCGTAGCTTTCTTGCCGTGGCTAAGTCACGTTTACCCCAAACATAAGCCACAATCTCACTGGTGTCACGATCATAAGCATAGATGAGCCTAAGGTGCTCAGTACTTTACCAATACTAACAGAGGTAATGACAGCGATGTCTCTGATGCCGCAGCCTCGAGCAGTCATCAGCCGTATTCTATCTTCTATTCTAGAATGACAGCCTTGGTAGGTTAAGGCATGGTCGCCAATGAATTGACGTTGACAATCCTTACATTGGTAGTTCTGCTTGCCATAGCTTTTTATGCCATTTTTCTTTAAACTTATACTGTGACAGTCGGGGCAGCTGATATCTATTTGTGTCTTCATAACCTCAAATATATCATCTTGCTTCGGCTGTCACCCCTCTTTTAATTCCTCAGCATACTTTCTGATACAACACCGAATAATGGTTAAACCACGACTACATTTCGTTTGTCATTATTAAATAAAATGACACCTGTGTTAAATAGTTGTAACATTTACACGCTACAAGGGTAACTCATTAGGCCTCTAATCTCAAATTTATTAGCCCAAGTAGGTGAGCGATAGGGTTTCAAGAGGTAATAATAACTTTAAAAAGTAATAACGATTTTGAAGGTTGATATAGTTGGTTCACTTTAAAACCGATACAGTGCTACTGAGATGAATTTCCCGCAGTCACTGTTTAGCAGCACGCAAGGAACATTTATACACCAATAGCACGTGGCTATCAACGTATCGATTTTATTTAGAACTGACTATAAGGGTTTGGATAGGCAATAAAAAACCCCAAGGCGAATTAAGCGCACTTGAGGTTCCTAGTTCAATAGGTTTAAACAATCAATCTCTGAACACACTAAAGTTATGAATAAACTACAGTCTTGAATAATAAGTCACTCTATTATCACGTAAAAACCCTGCCAACCCTAGTCCGTAGCGCTGAGCGACACGCACCGCCGTACTGGTAGGCGCGGACATACCAACCAGCCACGGTATGTAAGCCCGAATAGACTTTTGTACCAGTTCTATCGACAATCGCGAAGACATAACCACGCACTCGACCTCTACCTTGTGCCGTAGCTGCCAACCGATGAGTTTATCAAGCGCATTATGGCGTCCCACATCTTCAAATAGATGCAAGTGCTGACCCTGCATCGTGGCAGCCGCATGGACCGCGCCTGTTAATTGATGCATGTGTTGCTTGGCATCGACTTGTGCTCGTATGTTCAGTAAACTATCAAGACTTGGTTTGGTTGTCGTGACTTGTTGCGCATTCTGTTGCTTATTCTGTGCATAACCACTCAAATCTGGCAGCGCTTGTGTCAGTCCGGTTATCCCGCACATGCCGCATCCTGTTCGTCCTGCAAGCTGCCGTTTTTGTGCTTGGATACGTTGATGGCAGCGCTGGTTTAATACCAATTCCACCACATAAACATCATAGTCTTGTAGCTGCTCAAACGGCATTGAGACATTAGTCTCGTCAATTGAGTTCTCAGTAAAATTTTCAAAGCTTGCGCTATCCGTAAGCTGAGTCACTTCCCAATCGAGTAACTCATGACTGTGTTCAATCAAGCCCTCACTGAACAAAAACCCAACGGCTAAGTACTCAAGCTGGCTGGGGCTGGCCATTAGTACCGCATAGTGAATACCATTGATAACAATAGAAATCGCGGCCTCCACAGCCAAGCTTGCCAGCTGACGATCAATATGAATCTCATCAAAGCCCTCAATATCAATACTATTGTGACTATACTCATTTAATGGATAAGCGTGTTTTTGCGCCATATGTTTGCGTGCAAGCGGCGTCGCAGGTAAGGCTAAGTCTTCAGACACGCTATCTGCCGATACTTGGTCGCTATATTGGGCATTATTTTCAACTATCATGAACGCTCTTTATATGGTGTTGTCATCGATATTGTTATGGCTGTTACCTTTTTAACGTCACTATTATTTCAAATGTCATTACCACTATTAATTAGCATTGTTATTTCCTGCTAGGCAGAGTCAGCTAGTCTAGTATCTGCACTAACACGTTGTAAAACGACGGTTAATGACTTATACGCCGGTATTTTAGAATCTGGGGCATGTGTGTCTAAGTCGATTAGGTCGTTGCATTCAGGATAGTAGGTTGCGACGGCATTAGCAGCAATATCCATCTCTGTCAGTATCAATGGCCCTAATGTGCGCTGCTGATCTTTACTGTCTTGACGCGAGACCATAACGGTATCACCTTTTTGCCAACCCAAGCGGCTCATCTCATCAGGATGCATAAACAATACATCACGGCGATCGGTTTGGCGGTAGCGGTCTTGAAAGCCAAATATCATCGTATTAAACTGATCATGACTACGGACGCTGGTTAATTGCCAAACCGCTTGTTCACTAGCTTGAGTATTGTTTTGTGAGTTAGATGTAGAATTATTTTGAGCATTATTGATATCACTATTAATATCGATTTTCTGCTTTGAATCTGCCGCAAATTTTGCGGTTCTCTCTGTCATTTGGCTTGCAACATAAGTAATCGGATATTTTGGCACTTCAAACTGTGCTTTACCACTTTCAGTATTCCATTGACGATGACGGGCAGGGTGATACAAATGGAAGCCACGATCAGCGGCACGAATACGCTGGTTAAAGTCCTCAAAGCCTTCAATGGCTTGAGCAATATAATCACGAGTAACGTTGAAATCCTCAGCCATAGCTTGCCAAGGTATCGACGACTCAGCCCCAAACAACTGCGTGGCAATATCTGCGATAATTTGCGCTTCAGATTTTAGGGTATTGCTAATTGGATCAAGGCGACCCTGAGTAGCGACGATTTGACACATGGAATCCTCAATTGTCGCAAACTGCTCACCTTTGGCCGTAATTAAGCGCTCCGTGCGACCCACACACGGTAAAATTAGATTGTCCACGCCTGGATAAAGCATCGTCTCATTGAGCTTAGTAGCGACAAAAATATTAAGCTGATTATTAGTTAATGCTTGTTGAATGGCACTTGAATCAGGCGCAGCAACCGCATAGTTACCACCCATGCTCACAAAGGCTTTGATCTTGCCGTCTATCATCGCTTTTGCCCCTGCAATCACATCGAGGCCGTCCTCTTGTGGCATTGGACGCTCAAATACACGCTCAAGGCTGTCAAGCAAGCTTTGCTTGGGACGCTCATGGATACCCATCGTCCGATCGCCTTGCACGTTGGAGTGCCCACGAACTGGCGACGCGCCTGCACCATCGATACCAATCATACCCATTAATAACAGCAGATTGGTAATCATAGCGACATTGTCATCGCCCTGAACGTGCTGGGTGATGCCCATACCCCAAGTACAAATCGTCGCTGGACTGTCTGCAACGAGGCGGGCGAGATTGATGATTTCTTCCTTACTAATACCACAGCCGCGTTCGACATCCGCCCAAGACTGCTGGCGTAACCAAGTATCTAGTGCCTCAAGTCCTGAGGTATGTTGCTCAATAAAATCTGTGTTCATTTTATTATTTTTGGTGAGCCATTTTGCCATACCAGTCAGTAGCGCGGCATCGCCACCAATTTGGATTTGAATCACGTCATCAACGACGGCGTCACTCTTTCCTGCCACCATATGTGACGGCTTTTGCGGATTTCTGAAAGCTTTTAAACCTTGCTCTCGCATAGGATTGACAGAAAGAATTCGACACCCTTGCTTGTGCGCATGGGCGAGCATCTCCAGCATACGAGGATGATTAGTAGCTGGGTTTTGTCCGAACATTATAATGAGTTTGGCCTGCTCAAAGTCTTCTAATACGACAGTCGCCTTGCCGATGCCCAACTGCTTACCGAGCATCACTGAGGTGGGCTCGTGGCACATATTTGAGCAATCAGGTAAGTTATTGGTGCCAAAGCAACGTACAAACAACTGAAACATAAAGGCGGGCTCATTAGTAATGCGCCCTGAGGTATAAAATAATGCCTCATCTGGTGAATCAAGCTTCTGTAATTGCTTAGCGATACGGGCGTAAGCGTCCTGCCAAGAGATAGGGATATAATGATCTTGCGCTGCATCGTAATATAGTGGCTCTGATAATCGGCCGATGTGCTCAAGCTCATACCCCGACCAGCCTTGCAGTTCTTTAACCGTATGCTTAGCAAAAAACTGAGCATCGGCACGCGTAGACATAGCTTCACTGGCGATGACTTTGATACCAGTCTCACAGACATCAAGTGCTTTATGTGATTTATGATCTGGCCATGCACAGCCCGGACAATCAAACCCGCCTTTGGGTTGATTGCTACTTAATACACTCAAACTGCCTCGCAAAAAGGCACTGTAATCCATCAGCTTACGAGTAGAAGCAATCAGTGCAGGCCAACCGGCTGCAGGGTGCGTATAAACAGGAATTTTGCGCATGACAGACCTTATAGATAAATGACGATAAGCAAAGAATAATAAATGATGTCTACAGAATAGGCAGTAGGCACTTAATAGTAGCATTACTTCTGCATAAATGAACACGTAGACAATAAAAAAACCTCAAGCTTATTAATCGCTTGAGGTTTTTTGGTAGAGGGAGGTTACTAGACTATAGGCAACGTTTAATAACGTGCATCTTTTGGTTTTGGAGCGGTTGGCCAATCACCATTTTTCTTAGCAAAATCAGGGCGTGGTTTGTGGGTGAAGAATTCTGCAACATCGACGGCGTCTTGGTCGCTCAATACATTACCATGACCCCATAAACCTTGAGTTTGGATACCTATCGGCATATTGTATTTAACAAAAGCAGCGGCTTTATAGGTACGTGCCAAACCTGCGCCAATATTAAAAGACTCATCACCCCATAGCGGTGGAAAGATGATATCGCCACGACTGTCTTTGATGCCTTCACCATTGTCTCCATGACAGGTCGCACACTGAGCATAATAAATCTTTTCACCCTGTACAGGGTCAGGTATCAGTGATTCGTCTACTTTACCGGTATTATCGATATTCACTTTTTGGGTCTTGGGTGTGTTTTGTGACAACCATTCCATATAAGCCAAGATAGCAAGCATCTCGTCTGACTCAGGTTTCAAGGGTTTGCCGTTCATCGAGCGCTGAAAACAGCCATTGATCCGCATGGTCAAATCCACCTCTTTACCGGATCGAGGCATCACGCGTGGGTAGAAATTATGACTGTTGATATACGGGTCACCAAGTGGGATTTTGCCTTGGGCGATATGACAGCTATTACAGTTCATCTGAGCGCCAACATTGTCTGGCAATAGACGTTTGGTTTCGTTTAACAAGCGTTTGCCGTAGATGATTTTCTCAGCATTTGGCTCATCTAAGATAGAGGTGTCTTGTGGTAACACATAAGAGCCAATATCTTTATTAGCATCATCGGTTGTGACCAGTTTGTACTCAACTGGGTTACGCTCAGCAGGCTCTGGCTGTGAGCAGCCACTGATAGCGACAGCGCATGCAACGGCAGTGAATACCGAGATAGAAAGTCTGCGCGGGGCAATACTATTAGTATCGGATAAATGGTTCATTATTTGGCTCCTTTTGCAGCAGCATCAAGGTCTTTAACACTCAGGTCTGGCGCGATATCTGTGCCAGTTTTTGGCTTTTTGGCAAGAAAGGCGCGCATTTTTACCACATCATTAACCGTAATTTCAGGCGCTTGGTTGGTCCAACTATTACGGACATAGTTGACCACTTCTGCAATATCGGCGTCAGCTAGGTTGGTAAATTCAGGCATGGTAAATGCCATACGGTCATGCGGTGTTTTTGGCATACGTCCACCACCCAAGGTGATTTGCAATACAGAGTCAGCATTACGGGCATAAACGGCGCTGTTGCCATCAAGTGCGGGGAAGATACGCGGTACCCCTTTACCATCAGCACGGTGACAGACGGTACAATATTCAACATAAAGGAGTGCACCACGTGAGTCGTAGTTGCCGGCTAATAATTTTTCAGTGGTAATGTCTTTTTTCTCAGGGAGCGTCACTTCCTTATTGGGAGCAGGGGTTAGGGTTTTTAGATAGGATGACATGGCGTTTAAGTCGGCGTCAGTCATATACTGAGTGCTGTGCTCGACAACTTCAGCCATCGCGCCAAAAGCGGCAGTGGTATCGGTACGACCTGTTTTAAAGAAGTCGTTTAGCTCAGCAATCGTCCATGTACCTAAGCCGCGATGCTCACCACGAATACTTTTGGCGCGCCAGCCATCAATGATGGCGCCGCTTAAATATTCGTTTGAGTCGGCATTACTTAAGGCTATTTCTTGAAAACCAATACCGCGCTCGGTATGACATGAGCCGCAGTGCCCAGGACCTTCGACGAGATACTGACCACGAGCGATAACCGCATCATCGGTTTCTGAGACAAAATCACGCTTACGGTCAAACAATACTTGCCAATAAGCCAGAGGCCAGCGCCAGTTGGCAATCGGTGGTAACTCGCTTTTAAGGTTGGGCTGATTGACGGCTTTGACTTCTGACATAAAAAAGGCATACATCGCTGCCATGTCATCGTCAGGCATAATTTGATAAGACGGATAGGGCATCGCAGGATATAGGGCGCTATTGTCACTACGGACGCCATGCTTGACAGCATTTTTGAATTCATTAAAGGTGTAGTTGCCAATTCCTGTGGCTTTATCAGGAGTAATATTGGTTGAATAAATCGCGCCAAGTGGTGTTAGCATCGGCAAACCACCAGCATATTCTTTACCACCAAGGGTCGTATGGCACGCAACGCAGTCGGCAGTCCGTGCTACATAAGCACCTTGCTTGATTAAAGCAGGATCGGTAATGTTGACCGCAAGGTCACTGTTGGTAGTACGCATATTAGGCAATAGCTGCCCAATGATAAATGCCATAGCCAGTCCGATGACCGCTGTAATAACAATGATTAATGGCCACTTTTTCACAAGCGCGCCCTCCATAGTAAAATGAGGTATGTTTTGATAATTTATGGTTGTATCTGTAATAAGTAGCTAATAGGTAGTCACAACGCGATTCGTAATCTATCCCGATCACTGAGCTCAATGATTATAAAAACATCGTTTGATTATGATACAGTCTTGTTACATAGTATAGAGTGAAGTGTAATGTGGTAATATTGTGGAAAACCACATTTATTATAAGGTTTTACGATCGATGCAGATATGGGCGGCTCATCAACCATTGGTGAAATGTTTTAGAGCGCAGCTAAAAACTACGGTTATGACAGTGACAGTGACAGTGACAGTGACAGTGATGTTGCTTATTTTTCTACTGTCGGCTTATCAAGCAAATGCGCAAATTTACTATTTGGGTGTGCTCGCACCACAAGGAGAGACTGCCGCACAACAACGTTGGCAGCCTTGGTTGGATGGGCTTAATAAACATCTAAAAGAAGATACCGTCGTGCTGGTACCACTGGCGTTGGAAAATTGGCAACAGCAAATAGAGGTGCCGCAGTTCGCCTTTGTGTTAGGTCCACAAATACAGTTTATTAAAATGGATACCGCAGGTTGGCGATGGCTTGCAACCTTGCAAGCGAATACACCAAACAAAAAGTCAGATGAATTTAAAATATCTACTGTTAAACAATCTGACTTTAAAACCGATGCTCAATATAAGCTATATAAGCAATTGGAAAACGAGCGTGTGCTGAGTAAACAAGATAAAGCTGACAAAGCGATAAATCAGCCTAATGCGATGGAGCAGATTGCCAGTGCCTTGTGGGTCAGGGTGGATAGTGATATTTACCAATTACAAGATTTATCACAGCGCAAAATAGCGGCGGTCAATCCGGATGCTTTTGCTGGTTATTTATTGGTCGCCCATTTATTACAAAAAAACGGGGTGCCGCCAAGTGATTATAGGACGCAGTTTGTTGACTATCCGATTGAGCTGACGCTGAGTACGCTGGCAAGCGGCGCAGTAGAGGCAGCAATCGCTCCCTTATGTCTGATGGAAGAGATGGCAGCTCAAGGTAAGATTGAGCAATCACAATATCGACTGATTAATCCAGTCACGACAGATTCTAACTGCCAGTCCTCGACCAAGATTTATCCCAATTGGACGCTTGCTGCTACCCGTGAAGCACCTGCCGCCTTAACTGAGCAGATTAATCAGTATTTATTTAGCACAGGCTCACAAGACACTGACCATAGTTCTGCTCTTGAGTTTGATGAAGCGGCAAACCTGCGCTGGCTGACACCTGAATCCAACAGCGATGCTGAACGTATCTTGTATGAGATGGGGCAACATCCTGCGCAAAAATCGCTGGGTACGCATCTATTTGATTGGATAAAATCGCACCGATGGTGGATGAGTATCATTGTTTTTGTGGTATTAATATCAACGATCAACTATGGCTGGATGAGCTGGCTAGCTTGGCGGCGCCGGCAACAAATAGACTCTCAAAACCGCCTTATTCGGGATTATGATCAGCAACTTCGGCAAACGGAGCGATTTGCTGTGATAGGTGAGATGAGCGGTGCCATCGCTCATGAAATAAACCAGCCGCTTGCGACCATTCAAAATTATGCTCAAGGGCTATTGATTCGCAGTCAAAATAACAAAGTAAATAAAGAGGCGATAGAGCAAAAAAGTGTTGAGACCGCTTTACAGCAAATCGTCAATGAGACAGAGCGTGCTGCTGCTGTTATCAAAAATATCAGGCATTGGGCGGGACGGGCACAACCCAATGAAGTGAGCGTTGATATTACGGCAACTCATGAGCAGTGCGTATTGTTACTCGGTGACAAAGGCGCAGACACTCGTTTTTGGTTTGCCAGCGACTATCAGTACTTACAATTACCAAATTTGTTATTGGATCAGTTATTGATAAACAGTCTATTGAATGCGCAGCAGCAAGGCGCAACCATCATTATGCTGCGCTGTGAGATAGAAGAGTACCAAGGAGACGAGTGGTTGGTACTGCGTGTCACTGACGATGCCGGTGGCTTTAATGAGGCGCAGCTCATTAAAAATAACATAAAAAATGAGTCGCAGCCTTATTTAAATCATCAACATGCTATTCGCTCCACAAAGCCAGATGGTCTGGGGTTGGGCTTGATGATATGTCAGTGCCTATGTAAATCACTGAATGGTAAAATGACTATTGGTAATGTCAATGCGGAGGATGAGCTTGCTAATGTACAAATGACTCATCGTCATTATCAGCAGTATTTAAAACCGTCGGTTGTGAGTAAAAGTCATATCACTCAAGCTAATAAAAGCTATTCACTGGCACATAAAATGGGTGCGCAAGTTTCTTTTTATTTACCAACCTCTTTCATCTTAAGGTAGGGTATGTCTTCTTCTAACCACTTAAATGAGCCGCCTGTCATTCATATCATTGATGATGAAGAAAGTGTGCGTCATTCGTGTGCATTTTTGATCAGCAGCTTAGGCTTATCGACCCAAACGTGGGACGGTGCGTTGAGGTTTTTGCAGCAAGTCGATATTTATGCGCCAGCAGTAGTGATCAGTGATTTGATGATGCCTGATATGAGCGGTCAGGCATTACAAATTCATCTGAATAAGCAGCAGAGTCCTATCGCATTGATTGCTCTGACCGGTAATGGTGAAATTGCTGATGCCGTCGCCATGTTAAAAAAGGGCGCGGTAGATTATTTAGAAAAACCTATCGGTAGTCAGCGCTTACAAGAGGCCATTCAGCACGCGCAAGCCTTAACGCTCAAACGTGCTAAGCTTTATTATATACGCACACTTTATGCGCAATTAACGGAGAAAGAAAAACAAGTCGCCAATGAGCTGATGCAAGGCAATCTGAATAAAAATATCGCTGATCATTTGGACGTATCTATGCGTACAATTGAAGTGCATCGCTCGCAGGTGATGAAAAAAATGCAAGCACAGCATGTCAGTGAGCTGATTCAAAAGCTGGTGTTGTTAGATTCTTAATTAGGATCGGTTAGCTTAATATCAAGCTGTCATCATCAACTTTCTCGCCGCGCGTTTGCTCAAACATATCGAGTAAATCATGCACAGTCATGCCTTGACGTTTATCACCAGCCACATCTAATACCACTTGACCCTGATGTAGCATCACGGTTCTGGTGCCATGAGCTAAAGCCTGTTGCATCGAGTGAGTAACCATCATTGTTGTCAGCTGATTGTCAGTAACGATTTTATCAGTCAATTCTAAAACAAAAGCCGCAGTCTTAGGGTCAAGGGCGGCAGTGTGCTCATCAAGCAGAAGAATCTTAGAAGGCTGTAATGATGCCATCAATAGGCTAACCGCTTGGCGCTGACCACCGGATAACAAGCCCATGCGGTCTGTCAAACGACTCTCTAAGCCAAGCTTTAGTACCGACAGCTTTTCTTTAAACAAATCACGGTTATTTGGGTTTAGAGCAAAGTTGAGTCCACGTTTACCACCGCGTTTATACGCTAGTGCCATGTTCTCTTCAATCGTTAACGCCTCACAAGTTCCCGCCATTGGGTCTTGGAATACACGAGCCACCCAATGGGCACGTTGATGCGCGGTCTTTTTAGTAACATCAATCCCATTTAACAAGATTGAGCCACTATCGACGCGTGTGGTACCACTGACCGCGTTTAAAAAGGTCGATTTACCAGCGCCATTGGTACCGATAACGGTCACAAACTCACCATCAGCGATATTTAGGTTTATACCACGTAGGGCAGGGTTTTCAATGGGCGTTCCAGGATTAAAGGTCAACCGCAAATCTGTAGCTTGCATCATAATTATTATTCCTTATGGGTGCATATTGACATTAAGCCCGAACTTTACGACTTAAGAATTTATTTTTAGCTTTTGGCAATATTAATGCCAATACCACGAGTAAAGCGGTAATCAAGTTCAAATCTTGCGGACCAAAGCCAATACTACGTAGTGTATCGCTCGATAGTGCCACTTGAATAAACAGCTTGTACAGTACCGCACCGACGACCACAGCAAAGGTAATGAGCCAAATGCGCTTAGCCGGAATAATAGTCTCACCGATGATGACCGCTGCCAAACCAATAACAATTGTACCGATACCAATCGAGATATCAGCGCCGCCTTGGGTCTGGACAAATAGCGCGCCAGCTAGGGCAATCAAACCGTTAGAGATCGCCATACCAATGATGGTCATCCATGAGGTATTGATACCTTGCGCTTGTGCCATGCGCAGGTTAGAGCCAGTCGCACGCATCGAAAGACCGGTTTCGGTACTATAAAACCAATTTAAAAATAACATGGCCAGTAGCACGACGATACCAATGATCAGACAGCGCATCCAATAGCCATTGCCATCTGTCACCAAGGTGCTAAATACCGTGGTTTCACCCAATAACGGTAAGTTTGGCGCACCCATAATACGTAGGTTGATAGAATATAGTGCTACCATCACCAAGATACTGGCAAGCAGCTGCAAAATGCCAAGTTTGACGTGCAACCAAGCAGTGACGATACCGGCGACTGATCCTGCTAGCATACCAAAAGCGCAGGCAAGCCATGGATTGATACCAGCGATGATAGAGATACCAGCGACAGCGCCACCTAACGGAAAACTACCGTCAGCCGTTAAATCTGGGAAATCAAGGGTACGAAATGAGATAAGAACGCCAAGCGCCACTAGCCCATAAATCAGACCACTTTCAAGTGCACCAAAAAAAGCAATTAAAGACATAAGAGATCAGTAAGTCATAACCAAGTGTTTAGCGAACCATAGGATGGAGACGAGTGGTATATGTCAGCGTCATCTACAAGCCAAACACTTAGGCGGTGAATTTAACAGATTGTATAATCTGCAGCTAGGGTAAAGCACAATCGATCACTGTCATAAATGATCATAATCTTTGCTTATTGAAAGCCTTTAAACAACAAGCCCAGCCTACTGACAAATAGCTGGGTTTTGTTTGTATCAATAAATAGCAAGGTAAAGCTAATGTAGATGATAACTACGGCTTGTGCAATCAACATTATCATCTACTGTTTATTTTATACTGATTATTTAAAAAGCAGTTATTCTACCACTTCTTTTGCTTTATCAATAACGGCTTGCGGTAAAGTTATGCCTTGCTCTTTAGCGTGTTTTGGACTGACATATAAGTCAAGAACTTTTGGCGTATATACTGGAATTGCGCCTGCTTTTTCACCATTTAAAATGCGTACAACGATTTTGCCAGTTTCACGACCAAGATCATAGTAGTTGACGCCTAATGCTGCGATGGCACCGCGTTCAACTGAGCTGGTATCAGAGGCGAGTAGTGGAATCTTACTTTCTTTAGCGGCTTGATATAGTGACTCGTAAGCTGAAACCACGTTATTGTCCGTTGAGGTATAGATCATATCGACCTTACCTTCTAGGCTGCGTGCTGCCATGGCAATATCAGTACTACGCTGGGCAGGGGCTTCATGTACTTTAATACCAAGTGGCGTCAGTTTCTCTTTTAGATTTTTTAGAATAATCGTTGAGTTGACTTCACCTGGGCTATAAACGTAGCCTACGTTTTTTAAGCTAGGAATAATTTGGCGCATCAATTCGATTTGTGGCTCATAAGGAAGCGCATCAGAACCACCAGTGACGTTGGTGCCAGAACCATCAAGCTTTGATACCAGTTTGGCTTCAACCGGATCGGTAACTGCTGAAAACACTAACGGAATACTACTGGTTGCAGCAGCTACTGACTGCGCAGATGGGGTGCCAATAGCAATGATAACGTCTGAGTTGTCTGCGACGAATTGCTTGGCAATCTGACCGGCGGTAGCAGTATTACCTTGGGCACTTTGAAAGTTGACTTTCAAGTTTTCGCCATCTTTAAAGCCGGCAGCGTTTAGCTCATCGATCACGCCTTTACGTACATCATCAAGTGCTGGATGTTCAACGATAGCAGTGATAGCAACCGTTTTCATTTCCGTTGTGGTATCGGCACCCGCAGTACTATCAGTCGAGGTACCTTCTTTAGCAGGCTGATTACAACCAGTCAAAATAGCGGTACAAACACCGCCCCATAAAAGAGCTTTGGCAAAACGATTCTGATACAACATGGGTCTTACTCCTGAAAATAATAATATGTCCGTACATTATATAAAAGATAAATAAAGGGCCTTGCATACTGCGGTTATAAACATTAATTGCTATAAGTTATCTACTGTGTATTCATTCTTATCTGCCAGTGATTATCTACCAGTGATTATCTACCAGTGATTATCTGCCAGTGATTATTTTCTGGCATTTTTTGCCTTATTATCGACATTAATAGCATTTTTTAGCAGCTCATCTGACAATACCACGCCTTGCGTTTTAGCATGTTTAGGGCTGACATAGAGCGTCAATTCATTCATGACTTCAGGCTTAACGGTCTTGACCGCCTCGCCATTTAAGATGCGATAAACCATTTTACCTGTCGTACGACCAAAGTCATAATCATTGACGCCAAGTGCTGCAGTTGCACCGCGTTGTACACTGAATTCATCAGAGGCAACGATAGGCAGCTTTAGCTCATTGGCCGCTTGCACCATGGCTTCAAATGCTGAGGCAACATTATTATCAAATGAGGTATAAATAATATCCGCGCGTCCCTGTAGGCTGCGTGTCGCCATACCGATATCGGTTGGACGGTTGGCTGGAATGTCCAACAATGATAAACCGCGTGCTGGCAGCGCTTTTTTTAGCTCATCACGTAAGGATACAGAGTTGGCTTCACCAGGACTGTATACATAACCAATCGTTTTGAGGTTGGGCTTGATTTTTTGAAGCAAATCTAGCTGCGGCTCTAGTGGTAATTGGCTTGACAGACCCGTCAAATTGCTTTGAAAAGGTTTGCCATCTGCGGTGATAAGTTTGGCACCCAGTGGGTCTGAGACGGCGGTATATATAATCGGTATGGTCGTGGTCGCAGAGACCATAGATTGTGCTGATGGGGTTGAGATTGCAACGATGGCATCAGGATTGTCGCCAACAAACTGCTTAGCGATTTGTCCGGCGGTTGCCGTATTGCCTTGCGCACTTTGAAAATTAACCTTTAAATTCTGACCTTCGACATAACCGTTATCTGCCAGCTCATCAATAATGCCGCGACGCATATCATCTAATGAGGGATGCTCAACGATTTGAGTAATTGCCAAGGTTTTGGCAGGTTTTTGAGCAGTGGTGACACTGTCATCGGCGCTCGTTGCCGTGTCTGCAGGTTTAGAGCAGGCTGATAATCCAAGCGCGGCGCTCATCGCAGCACCAAATAGGCTAAAGCGTAAAGTAGTAGCAAAGGTCATTTTATGGTGGCTCGTAGATTAGAAAGTGCAGGTTACCCGAGTCAATGTTATGTGAGTGCTGAGATAACGGGCTAACATCAAAGTAATCAATCCATTGATCATTATGTTTATATTATGACAGTAATGTAATTTATCGCAATAAAAAATTAAAGCGTATTCGTCACGGGTGTTATTAAGCCAAGTATTGACTGTTTTATTTGGTAAAACTATGATTAAAAAACGTACAAACCAGCAATGTCGCTATTACGAATGCACTTTATAATTAACGTAAGCTAATTTTTATACGAAAGTTATAGTGAGTCTAAAGTTCATATCATTATTATGCTGACGTGGTAAATGTTCAACAGACTCTAATATCTACTTAATCTTTTTCAAATGAATATTTTAAGGATAACATTATGAACACTACTAATCTTAAGTTATTAACCATCGCTGGTATTACTGCTACCTCATTGATTGGCTTACCTGCTATGGCAAAAGATGGTCACGGTAATGAGCATGCCAAGGGCAAAGCTGCTTATGTCAGTAAAGATAAGGATGTACAAGTACAGCTCAAGCCTCACCAGTCAGAAAAACACAAATTCAAAAATGGCTATAGCAGCAACGCCCAACCTAACATTAACGCTTATCACCATGCTAACCCTAACGCCTCATTTAAGCGTGGTCTTGATAAATATGATTACAGAGTGGTCGGCAAGATTGATAGAGACGTTTATGACCGTTCGGTAGTTTTAAACCGTAATGAGGACGGTTACGTTCGTATTCGTACGCCAGAAAATCAAGTTGTGACGGTGATTAATGATACATTGCAGATTATTGATATTTTGAGTAAATGAATATAAAGCTTACTTTTTATCCATTTTTATAAATCAATTTCCATAAAAAACCGGTCTGTTTCGACCGTTTTTTTATGGTTGTTCTTTTATTATTACTTAATTAATGTAACGTTTTTAGGCAAGCAAATCTCCAATCACGCAGTTGTCCGGTAAAGTAACCACCGTTAACTGGGTTTTTGGATCGCCTGAAGACAGAATCATGCCTTCCGATATACCAAATTTCATCTTACGCGGTGCCAGATTGGTCACGCAAATGACCTTTTTATCTAGCAATTGCTCAGGCTCATAAAACTTACGAATACCGCTAAAGACATTACGCGGCTGCGCTTCACCCACATCTAAGGTGAACTGAAGCAATTTGTCCGCGCCTTCAACATAACTGCAAGCGATAACATGAGCCACTTTCATCTCAACTTTGGCAAAGTCTTCAATACCGATATAGTCTGCTTGTTCAGTACTGCTCGGCGTTGCTGCGGGCGCGGTGTTTTTTGCTACCATTTTATCGTCTTGGCTAGCGGTAGGCGCATCTACTTGTGTCAATGAGGCTTTTGATGCATCAACCATTGCAGCAACATCTTTTTCATCAATACGCTGCATAAGCGGCTTAAACTTATTAATTTGATGACCAAGCAACCACTCATTTCTGCTAGCAAAGCTTAAATCATTAATATTTAAAAATTCTTTGGCATTGGCAGTCAGCTCAGGCAAGACAGGGGCAAGATATACCATCAATTGACGGAAGATATTGATTGCCACTGAGCAGACATCTTGTACTTCTTGCTCTGCGCCTTCAACCTTGGCAAGCGCCCATGGTTTTTTCTCATCAATATATTCATTGGCTTTATCAGCACATTGCATAATCAGACGCATAGCACGTGAAAACTCACGGTTCTCGTAAGCGGCAGCAATCTCATCACCAGTCTTGGTGATATCTTCTAATAAGCTTGGCTCAGCACAGACGTCTGTGAGCATGCCGTCATATTTTTTGAGCAAAAAACCAGCGCTGCGACTGGCGATATTGACCACTTTACCAACGAGGTCAGAATTGACCTTTTGCATAAAGTCTTCTAAATCTAGGTTGATGTCTTCGACTTTGTCAGACAATTTGCTGGCGAAATAATAGCGCAGATATTCAGGATGTAAATGCTCAGCGTAAGTGTCGGCTTTAATAAAGGTGCCGCGCGACTTACTCATTTTTTCGCCATTGACCATTAGGAAGCCATGAGCAAAGACAGCTGTTGGTGTACGGAGTTCGCTACCGGCAAGCATCGCAGGCCAAAATAGCGCATGGAAGTAAACAATATCTTTGCCAATGAAGTGATAAACTTCAGTTTTATGCTCGTTTTCTTGCGCCCAATAATGGTCAAAATCTAACGCATCATCGGTACCAGCACGCTTGTCGCACAAGTTCTTAAAGCTTGCCATGTAACCGACAGGCGCATCTAGCCACACATAAAAGTATTTATCGGGCTCATCGCTTGGCGTATCTGGAATTTGAAAACCAAAATAGGGCGCATCGCGTGAGATATCCCAACTGGTCAAACCGGCATCAAACCATTCTTGCAGTTTATTGGCAACTGAAACTTGCAAGCGATTATCACTGCGCGTCCAATCTTTTAAAAATTGCTCGAACTCTGGTAAGTCAAAGAAATAAT
Organism: Psychrobacter arcticus 273-4; assembly: GCF_000012305.1. NCBI lineage: Bacteria > Pseudomonadati > Pseudomonadota > Gammaproteobacteria > Moraxellales > Moraxellaceae > Psychrobacter > Psychrobacter arcticus. Next base: position 1,732,557 of record NC_007204.1, on the reverse strand, counting down.
GCTTTGAGGTTTTTAGAATAGGCGTCGCATTTGATAATGTAGAGTACGGATCTTTGAGCTCTGTCGCGTCATAAGTGGTGCCACAGACTTCACAGTTATCGCCATATTGGTCGGGCGCAGCACATTCAGGGCAAGTGCCTTTGACAAAACGGTCTGCTAAAAACAACTGTTTTTCAGGGTCAAATAACTGCTCAACATCACGAGTAGAGATATGCCCCGTGTCTCTTAGGCGACGATAAATCAGCTCGGAGAATTCCCGATTCTCTTCTGAATGCGTTGAATGATAGTTATCAAAATTAATCAAAAATTTAGCAAAATCGGCTTCATGAGCGGCTTGTACATTGGCAATTTGCTGTTCTGGCGTCACGCCATTGTCTTCGGCTTTGAGCATGATGGCAGTACCATGAGCATCATCCGCGCAGACATAAGTCACCTTATGACCTTGCGCCTTCATCGATCGCACCCAAATATCAGTTTGAATATACTCTACAAGATGCCCCAAATGGATGTCACCATTGGCGTAGGGCAGGGCACTGGTTACTAGAATCTCACGCACTTTCATCACCTATATTTTTATATAAACGGATTGATTATCAATAGAAATTGAAAAAGTGTGCCTATGATACCGTAATTCGGCTAAATTTGTGATATTCCTTCTGAATTAATACGGTAATCAGCGCTACAGTTGTTCCACTTTTAAAAGAGTACCGCGCTACTGGAATTAATGGTTCATAGCCTCTGTCGGCGTAGGCACAGCAAGCAAGAAAAATTAATTTCAGTAGCGCGTTATAATACTTGTATGTCTTTTATTAACGGTCATTTATAACAGCTGATTATCAGTATGTTTTAATGTTGATAAATATCAAGATTAAAATGAACCAAACATCGTGCCCAAGGTAATGACAACGACTACGGCAATCAGTGGAATAATTATGGTGACCATTGCTAAGTTCAAATAGGACTGTTTATGCGTCAGACCACAAATCGCCAGTAAGGTAATGACCGCACCACTGTGTGGCAAGGTATCCAAACCCCCTGCTGCCATGACAGCAACTCGGTGCATCAGCTCTGGATCAATACCTGCAGCCACTGCCATTCTTAGATAGTCTTCACCCAAGGTGGATAGGGCGATACTCAAACCACCAGATGATGAGCCAGTAATACCAGCCAGCGTGGTCATAGCGACTGCTTCTGAGATTAGTGGATTGTCTGGCGTTAGGTTTAAGATACCATCACGAATGATAAGAAAGCCTGCCAATGAGGCGATAACTGCGCCATAGCCTACTTCCGACGCGGTGTTAAAAATCGGTAACATCGAGTCATAAGTACCACGGTTAATGGTTTTTTGTAAATTCGTCCAATGACCGAGGCGCATGACAATTAGTACGATACAAGCCACAACCAATGAGATGATGATCGACCATAGCCCGAGCGAGCCTGCGATATTCAAATCTGGGAACTGAGTCTGTAGACCACTAAAGTCCATCGATGGAAAGATGAAATAAGTCAATAAAGCGTTTAAACTGATGACCATTATCAGTGGAATCATCGCAACAGTGAATGAGGTATGATGCGTACTAAGCAAGTCGGTCTCTGCCGTCGCTCCACCAACACCGCCCACATCACTCTCATCATGCTGACCATAACCTTCACCAGCAGCATTGGCTTTTCTGGCTCGTGATTGCAGCCATAACCAACCACAGACAAACATGATCGTACCACCAATAAGACCCAAAATAGGCGCGGCAAATACGTTGGTATTATAGTAAGGAATAGGAATAGCATTCTGAATGGCAGGCGTGCCAGGTAATGCCGTCATGGTAAAGGTAAACGAACCTAGTGCAATCGCTGCTGGAATCAAGTGCTTAGGAATATCAGCAGCTTTAAATAAGTCTTTGGCGATTGGATAGATAGCAAATGCCACAACAAACAGCGACACACCACCATAGGTCAAAATACCACAAACTAAGATGACCGCCAAAATCGCTTTACTGGCACCAAGCTTTTCGACCACGGTATTGGCAATCGCTGTTGCCGCTCCAGAGTCTGCCATCAAACGCCCAAAGAGTGCGCCTAATAAGAAGATAGGAAAGAATTTGAGTAGGAAGCCACTCAATGCGCCCATAAAGACATCGGTATAGGCAGGAATACTGCTTAAAAAATCACCTGAAAGTAGTACTGCTAAAGCTGCCATAATCGGCGCTAAAATCAGTACGGAATAACCGCGATAAGCAAAGAACATCAAGAGTAATAAAGTAATAATAATAGCAAGTGTACTAAACATGACCGCCCTCCTTGGCTAAGTTAAGCTTGAAAGTATGCAGGGTATAGGGAAATAGGTCAATAAAGTTAAACATAACAACTGATTATTCTCTAGTCGCTACTAGAATTATATGTTAAGTTATTACAGCTGTACTCTATATTTTATAGTGATATAAAATGTATTACTTTAAATATAAACCCGATTAATAGCCAAGTATTTGCTTGAATGAGCAAAACCTCTAATGAACAATGTAAATAATAAAAATGATACTTGCAAGGAGATAAGCATGAGTCAATCAAAAGTGTATGACAGCGCAGAAGCGGCGCTGAGCGGTGTTGTGCGTGACGGACAAACGCTAGCCATCGGTGGTTTTGGTCTATGCGGTATTCCTGAAGCATTGATTGAAGCGCTGCGTGATAGTGAGGTTAAAGATTTGACCTGTATCAGTAATAACGCTGGCGTTGACGACTTTGGTTTAGGGTTGTTGTTACAAACGCGTCAGATTAAAAAAATGATCTCATCTTATGTGGGTGAAAATAAAGAGTTTGAGCGCCAATACTTAGCAGGCGAGTTAGAAGTTGAACTGACTCCGCAAGGTACACTAGCAGAAAAGCTACGTTCAGGCGGTGCAGGTATTCCGGCATTTTACACGGCAACTGGCGTCGGCACCTTAGTTGCTGAAGGCAAAGAGACGCGTGATTTTAATGGGCGCACTTATGTGCTTGAGCATTCATTGCGTGCTGATGTGTCATTAATTAAAGCGCAAAAAGCGGATAAAGCAGGCAACTTAATCTTTAATAAAACCGCTCGTAATTTTAATCCAGACTGTGCGATGGCAGGCAAGATTACCATTGTTGAAGTTGAAGAAATTGTAGAAACAGGCATTTTAAATCCTGATGAGATTCATCTGCCAGGTATCTTTGTACAGCGTATCGTATTGAACCGCAATCCTGAAAAACGTATCGAAAAAACCACGACTAAAGCTGTCGAAGGCGCTTAGTCATTGCGCTTGCACCACAATTCATAAATGATCAAATTGATAATACTAGAATATCGTAAAAATTAAGGAAATTACTATGGCATGGACAAGAGAGCAGATGGCACAGCGTGCCGCACAAGAGTTACAAAACGGTTATTATGTCAACTTAGGCATTGGTCTACCGACGCTCGTTGCAAACTATATCCCTAAAGATGTCGATGTTTGGCTACAGTCAGAGAATGGCTTATTAGGTATTGGCGAGTTTCCTACTGCAGAAAACGTCGATGCAGATTTGATTAATGCGGGTAAACAGACGGTCACTGCCGAGTCAGGCGCCAGTTATTTTAGTAGCTCAGAGTCGTTTGCGATGATTCGTGGCGGTCATGTCAACCTTGCGATATTGGGTGCGATGGAAGTCTCAGAGCAGGGCGATTTGGCAAATTGGATGATTCCGAAAAAGATGGTCAAAGGCATGGGCGGCGCGATGGATTTGGTCGCAGGCGTGCAGCGCGTGATTGTTTTGATGGAGCAGGTCAACAAACACGGCGAGCCAAAAATCCTTGCCAATTGCGAGTTGCCACTGACGGGTAAAGGGGTCGTTGATCGCATCATCACAGAGCTTGCCGTACTCGATGTGACTGACAACGGTCTAAAATTGGTTGAGCTAGCAGAGGGTGTTAGCTTTGATGAGTTACAAGAGAAAACCCCAGTGACCATTATCCAATAAAAAAGCGTACTAAGCATTGCTCTGTATGCACGCTCGTAAAGGTTAGATGCTGAACGCTCTCATTATTAAGGACAATATATGGCGACCCAATTGCAACAGGATTTGACCGGCAAAGTGGCATTGGTCACAGGCGCTGCCAGCGGTATCGGACGTGATATTGCCGAAACTTATGCCAAGGCGGGCGCTGCGGTTGGTATTGCAGATATCAATCTTGAGGCTGCTCAGAAAACCGTCGATGCTATTGAAGCAGCAGGCGGGCGTGCCCTTGCGATTGCGATGGATGTAACGTCTGAAGCTGCTGTTAATGACGGTGTTCAAAGATTGGTCGATACCTTTGGTGGTATTGATATTCTTGTCTCTAATGCCGGCATTCAAATCATTGATCCCATCCATAAAATGGCGTTTGAAGATTGGAAAAAAATGCTCGCCATTCATCTCGATGGCGCGTTTTTGACCACCAAAGCTGCCATACAGCATATGTATAAAGACGATAAAGGTGGCACCGTTATTTATATGGGTTCTGTGCACTCGCATGAAGCTTCATTATTTAAAGCGCCTTATGTCACCGCCAAACATGGTCTGCTTGGTCTATGTCGGGTATTGGCAAAAGAGGGCGCTGTTCATAATGTACGCTCGCATGTAATATGCCCAGGGTTCGTCAAAACACCTTTGGTCGAAAAACAAATCCCACAGCAAGCGGCTGAAAAAGGCATCAGTGAAGAGTCTGTGGTGAATGACATCATGCTAGTTAATACCGTTGATAAAGAGTTCACCACTGTCGATGATATTGCCCAGTTGGCCTTATTTTTAGCAGCGTTCCCAACTAATGTCTTTACCGGACAATCAATTGTTGCAAGCCACGGCTGGTTTATGAATTAAGAATATGAATTAAGAATATGAATTAAGAATATGAAACCCCACTCTCAACTTGAAATAAGCAATTCAAACTGAAGTGGCGGGTTACCAAGTTTTTTGTTGAGTACAAAGCATAGATTATGTGACAGAATTTTACGAATCAATCGATGAGACAAATGCCATAAATCTCTTGCTCGTACCCTTTGTATATTAAATCGTTCTGATAGCTGACCAATGACTGTTTCAACGATACGGCGGGCTTTCATTAGCCGTTTTACCACAGGTTTGGGTCTATCCTCTTTCATGTTAGCTCTGAGTGGCGTTTGTAAATCCACTCCTTGAGCGTCGTAGTACTGAGTGAGACTAGGGCTGATATACCCTTTATCAGCGCCGAGCAAACCATAGATATTGTCAGTAATATCAGGCGCAACCGCTCTTTCATCAACATTGGCAGGAGCAAAGGTAAAGCCTTTAATCATGCCCGATAAGTTAACAAGCAAATGTCCTTCAAAGCCATAGTACCTCTCTTGCTTAGCCGCACAGTAGCTAAAAGCCGCTAAGTCTTGATAGTTTTTATGCCGATAAGCGCGTCCATAATGACAGACGGGTATCGGAAAACCATCCATAAAATGGATGTTGTCACGGCCCTCAAGTTGACTGACGTTATCTTGTATCCGCTGTTTGACTTGCCACAGATTCGCGCAATGCTTTGCGAAGTTAGGATATGAGCCTATGGCTGGAAACCAGGCTTGCCAGTGCTGGGTAAAATATTGCCAAATCTGTTTGTCTTGATCAAGGTTTAAAAATTCACCGACCAGTTCCATGCAAATGATCTCAGGATCACTCAGCTTTGGCGCGTAACCTGCACCTCGCAAGGGTTCAGTAACGACTATTTTGTAATATTGCTCTACCATTAAATAGATATTGATGATAAATTCGTCTATGGGCATCTCATGACTCCGTTGTATTCTTGGTCGAAAACAATAGATTAGTGAGATGCTCTTCTTTTTTCAATCACTTTCGAAGTTGAGAGTGGGGTAATATGAATTAAGAATATGAATTAAGAATATGAATTAAGAAATCGCTTGGTCTGTTAGCTTATCAGTATTCGAGTGTTGTACCGTAAGCGGGTATTTTGGCTGGTATTTTTGTCCATTGGTTCAAGGATTCTACAAGAGAGTTATCAGCTAACGACATTACAGGCTAGAAGCGTTACGTAAAAGGCCGTCTTACTAGCATCATAGTTTTTTTATGCTTGCAATTGAGCTACACTAATACGATAAAAGGTTTAGCTAAAAAGTTCATGGTATTTTTTAGCATACCAACCCACTTGTATAGGTAGTCACGGTCGCTATGTTTAATTTTATGAAGAAAAAACCCACCGCACAAACGGAAACTCCAGAGCAGCAAGCCGCGCGTGATAGCGCCATTGATAAAGTGCTGCTGGGTTATCATGTTGGTGATACCAGTATTGCGACGATGGTCACTGGGCTTGAGCGTAATGGTGGTGAGCTGACATTAGAGTTGCGTCTGCCACATGAAAGCGATCTTGAGAGCATTCAGCAAGCGCTTGGGCAGCTATTACAGCCGCACGGTATTCAAACCATTCATATGAATGTACGGATATCAGCGCCGATGAAAGGGGCAGAAGCAAATTTACCGAAAGCAATGCCAAAAACCACCAATGCGATGGACAGTCAGAGTAAGCCTGTCGCCAAGAGTGATGATAGTACGGTAAATGCTGAGCCACCTATCACGAAGCCTGCGCCAACCCAAGCTTCGTTGTCCGCTCATCCGCGCATTCGTCATATTATTGTAGTTGCCTCAGGTAAGGGCGGTGTGGGTAAATCAACCACCACTGTCAATATCGCCTTGGCATTACAAAAGCTTGGCAATCGTGTTGGGGTGTTGGATGCTGATATCTATGGCCCCAGTATGCCAGCGATGCTAGGTGTGGGTAGTGTTAGACCTGAGCTTGAAAATGAGCAATTTGTGCCTATCAATGCGCATGGACTAGCGATGTTATCGATTGGTAGCTTACTTGATGGTGACAATACGCCTGTCGCCTGGCGCGGTCCAAAAGCCACAGGGGCATTGATGCAGCTATACAATCAAACCAATTGGCCACAGTTAGATTACCTAGTGATTGATATGCCACCAGGTACCGGTGATATTCAGCTCACGCTTGCTCAGCGTATTCCGGTAACGGGCGCTGTTATTGTGACGACGCCGCAGCATATTGCGTTACTTGATGCGCAAAAAGGCATTGAGATGTTCAATAAAACCAATATTCCTGTACTTGGCGTGGTTGAAAACATGGCGCTACACACTTGTAGCAATTGTAATCATACCGAAGCCATCTTTGGTACAGGCGGTGGCGAGAAAATCGCTGAGCAATATCAAGTGCCGCTGCTAGGTCAGTTGCCCCTGGCAAGCGCTATTCGTGCACAAGTAGATAAAGGCGAGCCAAGCGTCTTAGTAGATGATGAGTTTGCGTCTTACTATTTGAGCATTGCTAAAAATATTGAAACCAATATTAATAAGTTTGCTAAACCGGTCGATGATAAGCGTATTTTTTAATAACTAAGCTTTAATGCTGAAAGTCATGACGTTTGCATAATCAAGAGACTATCGTTTGCTATTATAAAAAAGTAGTAGAGTCGGTGAAAAGTAATATCGATACAACCCGTATTGCTGGTGCAAATTTTTCTTGCTTGCTGTGCCTACGCAGACAGAGGCTGCAAAAAATTTACACCAGCAATACGGTAGCGACTTTAAAGTATTTCAACTATAGCAAGCGATGTCTATTACATATAGTCGGTTCAAAATAAAATCGATACGTTATTAAAGAGGTGCGACTGGTATAAACTTCTCTTGCTTGTTGCTATCACAGAGGCTACGAAAAATTCATCCCAGTCACGCTGTATCGGTTTTACAGTGGATCTACTATAGAATTGGTTTTAAAGTGCGGCTAAGTCTATAAATCAGGCCATCAATTCCGTATAATCGTCGCTATCAAAATACTGTTGTCATAATCGCTATTAAATATTTGCTAAGGAACAATGATGTCTATCAAATCTGACCGCTGGATTCGTAAAATGGCTGAAGAACACGGCATGATTGAGCCGTTTGAAGCGGGTCAAGTACGTTTTAATGACGCCGGTGAGCGTTTGGTCAGTTATGGCACTTCAAGCTATGGTTATGATGTACGCTGCGCGCCTGAGTTTAAAGTTTTCACCAATGTGCATTCAGTGATCGTAGATCCTAAAAACTTTGATGAAAAGAGCTTTATTGATATCATCGGCGACGAGTGCATTATTCCGCCGAACTCTTTTGCATTGGCACGTACGATGGAGTATTTCCGTATTCCACGCGACGTATTGACTATCTGCTTAGGTAAATCAACCTATGCCCGCTGCGGTATTATCGTTAACGTCACACCACTTGAGCCTGAGTGGGAGGGACATGTGACCTTGGAGTTTAGTAATACGACCAATCTGCCTGCCCGTATCTACGCTGGCGAAGGGGTTGCGCAAATGCTGTTTTTCCAAAGCGATGCGGACGATGTCTGTGAGACCAGTTATAAAGATCGTGGTGGTAAATACCAAGGTCAACGCGGTGTTACCTTACCAAGAACGTAATCGTTTTTAGGATTATAGTCCTTTTAGATTGGCAATAAAAAAGCTGAGCATATTTAATATGCTCAGCTTTTTTATGAGGTATATTTTGTTATTTTAAGACTTTTAAACCGGCTTTATTATCACGTTTGGGCTTAGGAGTGGCAACCTTTGTTTTAGAGCTGCTACTCGCAACGGCATCCTCTTCAGGCACATAGTCATCATATTCATTAGGATCGAAAAACATCCCTTGTGAGTTCTCTTTTGCATAGATACCGAGCACTGCCGTTAACGGCACCCAAATATCTTGTGATACCCCACCAAAGCGTGCACTAAAATGAATATAGTCATTTTTCATACTCATATTACCGGTGGCACGGCTGGCAATATTGAGCACGATGCGACCATCTTGCACGTGCTCCGTTGGAATCTGCAGGTTATCAGCAGTCGCATCAACCATCAGATACGGCGTCAGCGCATTGTCTTCTATCCATTGGTAAAGGGCGCGCACCATATAAGGACGAGTTGGGGTTATAGATGTGGTTTCGCTCATATTTTGGTTTCCTATCATAAGGGTATTAGGTAATGATCAATAAGATATTTGCCACAAGTTTTTATTGGTTTACAGTTTTTAGTGATTGATAACAAATAAGTCATTTTTTAATAGCGTCTATTTTAGGGCAGTCATCACGCTTTGTCTAATTAGCGCACGCTTTTTTGAAAGCTTTGACGCTCAAATACTCGAGTTTGATAATCAAACAGGGGACGACTGATAGCGCGTGGTAGCTCAATGCCCATTTCGTCCAATCGCCATAATAAAGGCGCTAGCAATACATCACACCAGCCAAACTCGTCCGCCATAAAATAAGGTTTATGAGCAAATAACGGCGATAGAGTAATCAGAGAATCGCTCAGCTGTTTTTTAGCGCTGGCGGCTTGAGCCTTATTAAAACTGTCAGGGTGCATCAATAGACGTTTACCCAACACCAACCAATCACGTTGGATACGCCAAGCTAACTGGCGAAATTGTGCCCGCTCTTGCGGTGTGTCAGGCAGGAGCTTATTGGCATGGTAACGCTCTTCAAGATATTCAAAGATTACATTTATCTCATAAAGTGCAATTTCACGCTGTTGCAGGACAGGTAAGGTATGATAAGGGTTTAGCTCGGTCAAATCCTCAGGACGCTCAGAGTGTAGCCGTGATAAGTAATAAGCGAGCTTCTTTTCTTCAAGTAATAGGCGTACCACATGACTATTGTAGCCGTCATCAGCGTATAAAATTAGCTGACTACTTGGAATGTCATTCGCATCAATCATGAAAGCCTAATGTTCATAGTAAAGCCTGTCATCGTAAACAATGTTGCTGTGTTTATCAAGGTAGCATGCGTAAACATTGCCACTGCGCTTATTTTTAGATGCTCATTTATGAGTAGTCTAAACAATAAAAAGCACTACCGAAGTAGTGCTTTTTTATACCAATATATTGCTTGACTGATAAATTCTCAGTATTACTTATTTGATATCTTTCCAGAATTCTTTATTGAGCAAGTAAACTGGAATCAATAAGACAAGTAAGAATAAAATCACAAAGAAACCAATGACTTTACGGTCATGACGAATAGGCTCAGCCATCCATGCCATAAAGTTAACCAAGTCGCCTACTTCAGATTCAAACTCTTCCTGACTCAGCTCTTCTTGCATGTTATGCAAGACATGAGGCATTGCCGCGTTGTGTAGCACTAAGTTGTTAGCACCCCAAGGACGGCTTGGATCTTCATAGAAAGACAAGAGGTAAGTGTAAACCCAATCATCGCCGCGCAGTCTTGTTTCAAGTGACAGATCCGGAGGCGCTGCGCCAAACCAAGACGCTTGAATCTCAGGGTCAATCTCAGCATTGATATGCTCACCAATTTGATCGGTGGTGACCATCAGATACTTTTCAACCAATTCAGGCGGTATTTCTAGGTCTTTGGCAATGCGCGAATGACGAACGTACTTTGCTGAATGGCAGCCAGCGCAGTAATTCATAAACGTTTTAGCACCGTTTTGTAATGAACCCTTATTGGTAAAATCAATAGGAGCTGTGCTACAAGCTAGATGTTCTTCAACACCCTCAGCATTGGTAAACGTACCGCAGCCACTACCTGACGCTAGAGCGCTACCAGCAGTCAAAGTTAATGCCGCGCCTAAGCCCAAACCTGCTAGGGATTTAATTAGCGTGCTCATTAGTGACCTCCGGTAACGCGTTCTGGTGGCTGTTTACACTTCTCAATGGCAGTGTAAAACGGCATCAGTAAGAAGAACAAGAAATATAGAATCGTAAATATACGAGCCATAAGAGTGGCTGTTGGCGTCGTTGGTGTCGCACCTAAGTAACCCAATACAACAAAGCTAATGGCAAAGACAGTAAGAGCAATCTTAGACAAAATACCTTTGTAGCGTATAGAGCGTACAGGCGATCTATCCAGCCATGGTATCAAGAACAATACGGCAATAGCAGCACCCATCGCAATAACACCACCAAGCTTATCAGGAACGGCACGTAGGATGGCATAGAAAGGGGTGTAGTACCATACCGGTGCAATATGCGCTGGTGTCTTCAATGAGTTTGCTGTCTCAAAGTTTGGTGGCTCAAGGAAGAAGCCGCCGCCTTCTGGGAAGAAGAATACCACAGCAAAGAACAAGATAAAGAAGACAACGATACCAACCATATCGTGTACGGTGTAGTACGGATGGAATTCGATACCATCTAATGGCACACCGTTTTTATCTTTTAGCTTCTTAATGTCAATACCATCAGGGTTGTTTGAACCCACATGATGCAGTGCCACTAAATGCATAAAGACTAAGCCGACAAGTACCAGCGGAATCGCTACAACGTGTAGAGCAAAGAAGCGGTTTAGAGTGATACCTGAAATAATGTAATCACCACGAACCCATTCAGCAAGCCCGTCACCAATAACTGGTAGAGCTGCAGGTAAGTTTAGAATAACCTGAGCACCCCAGAATGACATGTTGCCCCAAGGGAGTAGATAACCGAAGAAACCTTCTGCCATCAATGCTAGGTAAATACCCATACCGATGAGCCAAATCAGCTCACGTGGTTTTTGGTATGAACCGTATAGCAAGGCTCTAAACATATGCAAGTAAACTACGACGAAAAACGCAGATGCGCCGGTTGAGTGCATATAACGGATGAGCCAGCCACCCTTGACATCACGCATGATGTATTCAACAGAGGCAAATGCCCCTTCTGAACTTGGGTTGTACATCATCGTTAGCCAAATACCAGTCACCAATTGGTTGACCAGTACGACCATCGATAGCACGCCAAAGAAGTACCAAAAGTTAAAGTTCTTTGGTGCATAGTACTTTGACATATGATATTCATAGGTTTCGGTCGCTGGAAAGCGCGCGTCCACCCAATGCATTAACTTTTTACCCATGCTCATATTAAGCCTCCCCAATCGTCAAGATGGTACCATCCATGTTGTAATCTGGGACAGGTAAGTTGAGCGGTGCAGGTACACCACTATAAACGCGACCCGCTAAATCGTATTTAGAGCCATGACAGGGGCAGAAAAAACCGCCATACCAGTCATTACCACCTAAATCGGCTGCGCCAACATCAGGACGGTAGTTTGGTGCACAGCCCAAATGCGTACAGACGCCTTCTACCACCAATATTTCTGGCGAGATAGAGCGTTCAGGATTTTTACAGTACTCAGGTTGCAAAGAGGCATCAGAATCAGGGTCAGACAATAATGGCTTTACTGACTCAAGCAACGTCAGCATCTCTTCAGTACGCTTAACCACAAAGATAGGTTTGCCACGATATTTGATGACAATCATTTGTCCTGCTTCGATAGAACCAATATCTTGGGTCACTGCCGCACCGGCAGCCTCAGCTTTAGCGCTTGGGGTCCAAGAGCGGACAAAAGGTGTTGCCACAGCAGCTACCCCAGCTGCACCAATTACGGCAGTCGAGGCAATAAGAACTCTACGGCGTTGTACGTTAACGCCTTCGGCATGGCTCATTAATACTTCCTCCAGGTGAATGAAATGGGATTATCCCACACTGGGTTTGTGGCTTAGAATAGAAACAATTATCAAGCCACGTTAGCTGTGCCTAATTTTGCTAATTGTTGCTATTCTAAGCTATTTTGGTCATAAAATAAATTATTGTGTTAAAAATAAAGCAACCTCGATAGGGCACGCTACAACGTTAAACAAGACAATCAAGACATAACATCTTGATTATCATTGTTTAACGCCGGCTTTATCTCAACAAAAATGTTATGAATAATGACCTTGTAAATGATAAGGGTATTCAGCAATAGCGAATGATACTTGAAATTACGACAATGTTCACTAACTTTCAGCACATCACTACTTTGTAAGTCGCTGTGACGCGATTATCACCACTTTATATTATAAAATGATGATAATTGCATGCGTAAAGACTTAGATTAGCTCTCGAGCGTATTCCAGCGTTCAAGCTTAGTCATCATCTCATCTTCAATAGCGAGTAAACGCTCACTAGCAGCCGTTGCTGCATCAAAGTTTTGATTAAACCATGACCCATCCGCCAGCTTTTCTTCTAGCTGAGTTTGTTCCGCTTCTAAAGCGGCAATCTCTTTTGGCAACGCATCAAGTTCACGCTGGTCATTAAAGTTGAGCTTTTTAGCGGCGTTATTAGGTTTCGCTACTGCCGCTGATTTATTGGCAGATTTGCTGTTGGCGGTATTACTACTACTAGAAGATTTAGCTGCTTTAGAAGCTTCTTCGCGATTCTTTTGTACCAAATACTCTTGATAGCCACCGACATACTCGCTGACTGTTCCTTTGCCATCTTCATCAGTATCAAACACCCAAGTAGAGGTAACGACGTTGTCCATAAATGAGCGGTCATGACTAATCAATAGAATCGTACCACCAAAGCTTGCTACTGATTCTTCTAATAACTCAAGCGTTGCCATATCCAAATCGTTGGTTGGCTCATCGAGCACAAGGATATTGGCAGGCTTTAAGAGTTGCTTGGCAAGTAGCACGCGGTTACGCTCACCACCTGACAACGCTTTTACGGGCGTACGTGCACGCTCTGGGGCAAATAAGAAATCTTGCAGATAGCTCATAATGTGCGTCTTGCGGCCGCCAACTTCGACGAAGTCAGAGCCTTCTGAAACGTTTTGCGCCACACTGGCTTCAAGATCTAACTGATCACGCAGCTGATCAAAGAAAGCGATTTTTAGGTTAGTACCTAATTCAACGCTACCTGTTTTGATCACATCATCGTCTGACATATCGAGTAGGGCTTTAATAAGCGTGGTTTTACCCGCACCATTAGGACCGACGATACCGATTTTGTCACCACGCATGATAGTCGTACTAAAGTTATCAACCAATACATGGTCGTCATACTGTAGATGTAGGTTTTTGACTTTACAGACCAGCTTGCCGCTTTTCTCACCTTGACCCATCGTAATATTGACATTACCGACTTGCTCACGGCGGTCGCCACGCTCTTCACGTAAGGCCTTTAGCTCACGAACGCGGCCTTCATTACGGGTACGGCGCGCTTTGATGCCTTGACGAATCCAAACTTCTTCTTGCGCTAACTTTTTATCAAAGTTGGCATTATTTTTCTCTTCAGCTAATAACTGTAGCTCTTTGAGCTCTTGGTAACGTGCATAGCCGCCTTCACCTTGTGTGACGTCATAGCTGGTCAATTGACCACGATCAAGCTCAATGATACGAGTCGATAGTTTATTAACGAATGCTCTATCATGGGTGACAAACAATAGTGTCAGACCTTGCCAATCTAATAAAAAGCGCTCAAGCCACTCAATACTATCAACATCTAAATGGTTGGTTGGTTCATCAAGGAGTAATACATCAGGCTTAGTCACTAAAGAGCGCGCTAATAAAACACGGCGCTTACGACCACCAGAGAGTGACGATAAATCATCTTCTGGATCGAGACCCATTGTGGTGATAAGGCGGGTGGCTTCACGCTCCAAATCCCAACCATGTACCGCATCGATATCATGTTGCAAGTCTGCCATACGCTCGCACGCATCCATGTCACCATTGGCACATAAATCAGTTTGCGCATTATAGTTAATCAGCAGCTCGGCAGTGCGTTTGCTACCACCCATAACGATATCTAAAATTCTACCGCTCGTCTCGGGCACATCCTGCTCAAGCATGGCGACGCGCACACTGTTGTTAATAATAACTTCGCCGCTATCAGGCAACAGTGTGCCATTAATTAGCTTAAATAAGGTGGATTTTCCTTCGCCATTGCGGCCAATTAAACACACGCGCTCGCCTGAATCGATAGCAAAGTCAATACCATCAAGGACAGGAGCGACGCCAAAGGCAAGGTGAATATCTTTTAAATGTATCAGTGCCATAGAGTATCTTAAGCTTATATAATAGGGAGGTAGGGGTTGTTGCAAAATTTGCAGCAGTATAACATGCTGCCACCTAACTGTAGTGTGCGTAAATAGAATTATCAGCACAATTTAATCAGCAGTATTTCATGTCATAGCGTAAAAATTTTGCCGCCACCTTAGACATCGCCCTAGTACCTTATTATCGAGAAAAACATGAATGAAATTAATCCAAAAAATAAAAATGTGTCCAATCCTCAAGTCGACAACTTAACCACACAAGCTGATTTACAATTGCAATTAGTCGAACTGCAGATGAATATGTCTCATCTTGAGCTAACCGTAGAACGACTTGACGAAGTCATTACCCGTCAAGATAAGCATATCCAAACCCTACAACGACAATTGCAGTTTATATATAAGCAAGTTGAGAGCCAAGATGAAGAAGGAGGCGTGGCACCATTTGATGTTATGGCAGATAGACCACCCCATTATTAAACCTAATATCGCCATGCATAAACAGCGAATAAACTGAATTATTTTGAATGAATTTATATGTGTATTTTCGAAAAAAACTACCTTGCAGTGACTATCCAGTCATATTAGAGAAATAATGTTGTTTTAGTGTACTAAAAATATTAGTATCCTTCCCCTTATGTACCGTCTACCTAACAAAGTTCGGGATAACGGTAAACAACGTGGATGTTTGGAGATACACAATGGGCGCAAATTTTAATCTTAAAACCCTCACGGTAGCAATTGCTACTCTATCTATTGCTAGTGTCGCGAGTGCGGCAGGTCTTGATCGTTCAGGGCAAGATATCACCGCATTTTTGCAAGATGGTGTATACGCTGAAGCGGTTTATACCTATATTGATGGCGATGTCACTGGTAAAGATTCGTCAGGTAAAGAGATTGATGATATTGCCGAGTCTTATGACTTCTTTCGTTATGGTGTAAAGGCAGATATCAATGATACGTTCAGTGTTGGTGTTTTATATGATGAGCCTTTTGGTGCGGCAGCCAAATATAGTGGTGATAATAAGTTTGTTAATGCGAAAGGTGAAGGTACGAATGTAGAGGTACGTACAGAAAATCTGACAGCTATTATGGGCGCAAAACTTGGTGAAAATAAAAACTTCCAAGTATATGGTGGTCCAGTCGCCCAACGTGTACAAGCGGATGTGAAATTACGTGGCGATGCGTATCAAGCAGCTAATGGCTATACGGCACATATCAGTGCTGCTCAAGATTATGGTTGGTTAGCTGGTGTTGCTTATAGTAAACCTGAAATTGCGTTACAAGCTGCTTTAACCTATCGCTCAGAAATTGATCATACTTTACCAATTTCTGAAAAATTTCCAGCATTAGGTGCTGCCGCAAACAGAGTTGGTGAAATTGATATCACTACTCCTAAGTCAGTAAACTTTGATTTCCAGACCGGTATCAATCCTACTATGTTAGCCACTGCTAAAGTACGCTGGGTACCGTGGAGCGATTTTGAAATTGTGCCACCTTTATATAACCAAGCTAGCAAATTATCGTTGGTTAGCTATGATGAAGATCAGTGGTTAGTAGAATTAGGTCTAGCTAAACGTCTAACACCAGTATTAGCTATGACAGGTACAGTTGGTTGGGATAGTGGTGCAGGTAACCCAGTATCTTCTCTAGGTCCTATCGAAGGTTACTATAGCGCTGGTTTAGGTGCAAAGTATAACTTAACTGACAACTGGGCAATTTCTGCTGGTGGTAAGTACTTATGGTTCGGTGATGCAAAAGGTCAAATTCCAAATAAAACTGTTGTCAGTAATTTTGAAGACAATGATGGTTTTGCGCTTGGTGTGAAACTATCTTACCAAGCCAAGCAAAGTTTTAACTAAAAGCTCATGGTTTTACGCTAAATCAGATTATTTGAATAATTTCAAAAACGATCCTTAATGGGTCGTTTTTTTATGCCCTGTTTAAATGCCAGTAAGTATATTTGATACTTATCATCAATTAAAAAGCAAATTTAAGTTTAGTGTAAAGAAGGATGTTGATGTCGCTATAAACAAACTATTGTTTTTAACTTAATTTGCTATTTGTTATTGATACTGATCAGTCATTTGTAAGAAATAAAGTAGGTTAGCTATTGTCTTAGTGCTAAAAAGCCATTACTATTCATCTCAGGACATCGTTTACATAACCTTATATTTTAAGCAACAATGCTGAATATGAGTTATGAAGATGATTTAACAACGAGGACGTTTGGAGATATACAATGCGCGCAACCTTTCATTTAAAGACTCTTTCGGTAGCTGTCGCTGCTCTTTCTGTTGCTAGCCTCGCTAGTGCCGCCGGTCTTGATCGCTCTGGTCAAGATATTACAGCATTCTTACAAGATGGCACCTACGCTGAAGCGGTCTATACCTATATCGATGCAGACGTTAGTGGCTATGATAATGCGGATACACCTCCACTTGGCACAGCTAATAGAGAATATGTGCGTGGTGACAACACAGGTGATATTTCTGAGTCTTATGATTTCTTCCGTTACGGTGTAAAAGCAGACATTAATGATACTTTTAGTGTCGGTGTTTTATATGATGAGCCGTTCGGTGCAGCAGCCAAATATAGTGGTAATAATGATTTTGTAGATGAAAAAGGCGAAGGTACTAACGTAGAAGTTCGCACTAACAGTATTACCGCTATCGTTGGTGCGAAGTTGGGTGCCACTAAAAACTTCCAGGTATACGGTGGTCCAGTAGCACAGCGTATTCAAGCGGATGTAAAACTGCGTGGTGAAGCTTACAGTGTTGCTAATGGCTATGACGCGCATGTGAACCCTGATCAAGATTATGGTTATATTGCTGGCGTTGCTTATAGCAAGCCTGAAATTGCACTAAAAGCAGCTTTAACCTATCGCTCTGAGATTGAGCACAAAGCAGATATATATGAGGATTATCCAGCAATAGGTCCTTTCCTTCGTACCATGCAAAATAGTGAGATTGAGATTACTACTCCTAAGTCAGTAAATTTTGATTTCCAAACGGGTGTTAATCCTACCACTTTAGCAACAGCTAAAGTACGTTGGGTACCATGGAGTGACTTTGCAATCACCCCACCGCTATATAATACGAGGGCTAAGCAGCTAGCTGGTCGTGATCTGAGTCTGGTCGAGTATGATAAAGACCAATGGCAAGTAGAGCTTGGTCTTGCTAAGCGATTAGCACCAGCCTTAGCGGTTAGTGGTACAGTTGGTTGGGACAGTGGTGCAGGTGACCCAACGACATCACTCGGTCCTGTCGATGGCTACTACAGTGTTGGTCTAGGTGCTAAATATAATCTTACAGAGAACTGGGCAGTATCAGCCGGTGGTAAATACCTATGGTTCGGTGATGCTAAAGGTCAAATCCCAACAGGTCAGATCGTTAGTGATTTCCAAGACAATGATGGCTATGTCGCTGGTGTAAAAATATCTTATCAAGCTAAATAAAACGTTATTATAGTTAGTCAAGATAGACATAAAAAAGCGACCCATTATGGGTCGCTTTTTCTATCTAACAACAGTAATGACAAAGTGCTTATTGGTCTAAGTTCATTTCCATCTCTTTAAACTTCGCTGAGACGGACGCTTTTGGACCACCCGTCATGATACTAACAGCAAAGATGGCGATAGTACTTAAGACAAAGCCCGGAACGATTGCATATAACCAGCTATTCAGCGCCATACCATTCATCTGGAAAGGACCATAAATCCATAAGATGACAGTTAATGCACCAACGACCATGCCAGCAACTGCACCGTTTCGATTCATACCGCGCCAGATAAGACTGAAAATAACCAACGGTCCAAAGGCTGCACCAAATCCTGCCCAAGCGTTAGAGACCAAACTTAATACAGAGCTTTCAGGATTAGAAGCCAGCAAAATGGCAACTATTGCGACCACGATAACTGAAAGACGACCCACCATGACTTGACGTGCTTCTGGTGCATCTTTATCAAAAAACAGCTTATATACATCTTTAGTTAATGAGCTTGATACGACCAATAGCTGTGATGATATCGTACTCATAATCGCGGCTAAAATAGCGGCTAACAAGAAACCTGAAACCAGTGGTGTGAATAAAAACTGTGTAAATACTAAGAAGATAGTTTCAGGATCATCTAAAGTCATCGCTGTTTTTTGTACATAAGCACGACCCGCAAAACCAGTCATCAATGCACCAATTAAACTAACAATCATCCAACTCATACCAATGTTACGTGCTGTTGGTATATCTTTAACTGAACGAATAGCCATAAAGCGCACGATAATATGTGGCTGACCAAAGTATCCCAAACCCCAAGCCATTAACGAGACAATGCCAAGGATCGTCATGCCACTGGTAACATTGAGTAGGCTTGGATCGATATTTCTGACCGCCTCAGTTGTGGCTGAAATGCCACCTAAGTCTGTAAAGGCGACGACAGGTACGATGACCATCGCAAACAGCATGATGATGCCCTGTACAAAGTCAGTCATTGACACGGCTAAAAAACCACCAAATAGTGTATAGGCGACGACCACACCAGCAGTCACCCATAGACCCGTGCTATAAGAGAGGTTGAGTGAGCTTTCAAAAAGTTTACCACCACCAACTAAGCTGGCTGCGGTATAGACGGTAAAGAATAAAATAATGACCACTGCTGAGATAACACGCAGCATGTGTGATTTGTCTTCAAAGCGGTTCGCAAAGTAGTCAGGTAATGTGATGGCGTTGTCTGCAATCTCAGTATAAACACGTAAGCGCGGTGCCACGATTAGATAGTTTAAAAATGCACCCAATGTCAAACCGAGCGCAATCCATATGCTCACGACTCCATCGGCATACATATAGCCCGGTAAACCAAGTAGTAACCAACCGGACATATCTGACGCACCAGCGGATAAAGCAGTTACTGCAGGACCGAGGCTACGACCGCCAAGCATATAGCCTTCAGTATCATTGGCTTGCTTAAAATAAGCGTAAACCCCAATCCCAATCATCACTAAGAAATAGGCGCCAAGTGATATTAGCACGCCACTAGAAACTCCGTTCATATAAATAGTCCTTAACCAACGTTGTTGGCTGTCATTATTTTTAACGAGAAAAATTAAGTCTTGCAAGACGATGTTTAGAAACAATATCTAAAGACAAAAAAAGCCATTAAGTAGGACATAATGGCTTTTATTCAATATCTTCTGTTAGTTTTATATGATTGATGCTGTTCTAGGACCAATACTTATCAAACAGTGCTCTAGAAAAAATGGCGAATATACTTCCGTATTGCTATGCTAAATGCTACTTCTTCTTCACCACTTGCCAAATATTAGTCGCTTATATAACCAATCATTTAAAACCATTAAACCTACTGCTTACTATCATATATCACTAGAACTGTTCACTATATGATTATCAGTGTTAGTTGAGTAAAATTATGTTATAAAAAACGTCAGACGTATTATAACGTATGAGAGTCACAAATGCGAACTTGGTATCTTTTCAGCAAGAAATGTTTGAGCAAGTGATATTACCTTAGTCATTTAGCGCAAATAGATTGGAGGCTATTACCCAGTAGCAGGTTATTTAATAGCTGTCTACTCAATTGGTGCCAGCAAATCTAATAGCGCAGTGACGCTGCTTGATTGGGTCAGTTTTGGATTAATTACCACACCCAAATGACGCTGCAATTCGATATTGTCTGCCATATCAATACACTCTAAATCTTGACTAATCATCGTTTGCGGCAATACTGACCAACCAAGCCCAACAGAAACCAGCATCCGAATAGATTCAAGCGGGTTGGTACTCATGGTGGCATAAGGCTTTAGGTTGTGCTTGGCAAATTCAGCCAAGGTAATCTGACTGGTAAAGGTGTTGGCAGATGGCAAGATAGCAGGGTAGCGTGCCAATTGCTCTAGCGTCACATTCGACTTGCTGGCCAAAGGCGATAAGGTGCCAGTCATAAAGTAAAGTGGATCCGACCATAGGGTATGATAGGTCAGACGCTTGTCATAAACAGGCGGCAGCGTCAAAAAGGCTAAAGACAAGTCGCCATCGAGTACTGCTTTGTGTGCTGTCTCTGAATCGACGAAATGCACCTCTAACTGTACGGCAGGATAGGCTTGAATAAAATGCTTAAGCACAGGGGCAAGATGGTGTAACCCTATATGGTGACTGGTGCCAATGACCAGCTTGCCCGATACAATATGCTTAGAGTGTTGTAAGTTGATTTTAAAGTTTTCGTAGTCTTCAAGCCAGCGTTTGGCATGAGGTAACATCTCACTGGCGGCTTGGGTTGGAACAATACCGCGACCCACTGTATCAAATAAAGTGATGTTGAACTCATCTTCTAGGTTTTTGATGCGTTTACTGACTGCAGGCTGAGTGATAAACAGTTTTTCTGCTGCACCCGAAATACTGCCTGTATTCATTACGGTCACGAATGTCGTCAAATTTGTGGTATTCATACCGATGTCCTTAGCTATATAGCGAGCTATAAATAAAAGTTGGCTAACCCAATCATAATGTATTAGAAATAAAAGTTTGCAACTATGAAAAAATCATCAATTATTATTATAGGATTAGCCTGCTATAATCACAAGACATACGAAACGTATTTCGACATATTTATTGTATTTACTTTACTTGATAATCTGCGCCATAAATCTTATTTTAGGCATCGATTATCGCAATCATGATTAAATAATAGATAAAAAACCTAGCACATTATGGGCTTGGTAAATGAAAAATAAAGTCATTAGCCACTAAAAAGGATAGCAACATGGCCGGTCAAACGTTATATGACAAACTTTGGAATGCTCACGAAGTCACCAAGCGTGATGATGGTTCGAGCCTGATTTACATCGACCGTCATTTGCTACACGAAGTGACAAGCCCACAAGCATTTGAAGGTTTAGAGCTGGCGAATAGAGCGCCGTGGCGTCTATCTGCTAATATTGCAAGTCCTGACCACAATGTACCTACAGTCACTAAAGAGCGCTCAGAAGGCGTGGCAGGTATTAAGGATAAGGTCTCGCGTTTACAAGTATTGACGTTAGATAATAACTGTGCCAAATTTGATATAGCTGAATTTACGATTAATGATGCGCGTCAAGGTATCTTGCATGTCGTCGGTCCTGAGCAAGGCTTGGTGTTGCCTGGTATGACCGTTGTTTGCGGTGATTCACATACCGCCACTCATGGCGCACTTGGCTGCTTAGCGCATGGTATCGGCACCTCTGAGGTTGAGCATGTATTGGCAACCCAGTGTTTGATTCAGAAAAAATCAAAAAATATGCAAATCCGTGTCACGGGTGAGCTTGGCGTTGGCGTGACTTCAAAAGACGTCGTACTGGCTATCATTGCAAAAATTGGTACCGCTGGTGGGACAGGGCATGCTATTGAATTTGCAGGTCAAGTCTTTGAAGATATGAGCATGGAAGGTCGCATGACCGTCTGTAATATGGCGATTGAAGCAGGCGCGCGCGTTGGTATGGTTGCGGTCGATGATACGACTATTAACTATGTCAAAGGTCGTCCTTATGCACCGAACGAGTCGCAATGGCAGCAAGCAGAAGCTTACTGGCGTACTTTTTATTCAGATGATGACGCTGTATTTGATAGCGTGGTTGAGATTGATGGCAGTCAAATTGCGCCGCAAGTCTCTTGGGGTACGTCGCCTGAAATGGTGGTTGATGTCACACAGTCTGTTCCAACACTGGATCAAGCCATTGATGAGGCACAAGAAGAAGGTTGGTTGCGTGCTTATACTTATATGGGTTTGGAAGCGGGTCAAAAAATTACCGATATCCAGCTGGACCGTATCTTTATTGGCTCTTGTACCAACTCGCGTATCGAAGATTTACGTGATGCTGCCGCCGTGATTAAAGGTCGTAAAGTTGCTGATAATATCAAAGAAGCGATCGTCGTTGCTGGCTCTGGACAAGTGAAGTTGCAGGCGGAAGCAGAAGGCTTAGATGCTTTGTTTACGGATGCAGGTTTTGAATGGCGTGAGCCTGGCTGCTCGATGTGCCTTGCGATGAATGCTGATAAGCTTGAGCCACAAGAGCATTGCGCTTCGACCTCTAACCGTAACTTTGAAGGTCGTCAAGGTAATGGTGGTCGTACGCATTTGGTCAGTCCAGCTATGGCAGCGGCAGCAGCATTGGCAGGTCACTTTGTGGATGTGCGAACCTTTTAGTTATTACGCGTCATTTAACAATAAGCACAATATTGATAGGAAATACTATGCAAGCTTATAACACCCAAAAAGGTATCGTTTGCCCACTTGATCGTGCAAACGTTGATACCGATCAGATTATTGCAAAACAGTTTTTAAAGTCTATTAAGCGTACCGGTTTTGGCGTCAATTTATTTGATGATTGGCGTTATCTCGATGAAGGGTATCCGGGTCAAGACAATAGCACACGTATTATCAATCCTGACTTTATTTTAAATAAGCCACGCTATCAAGGTGCTAGCATCTTACTGGCTCGCCGAAACTTTGGCTGTGGCTCAAGCCGTGAACACGCCCCTTGGGCACTTTCAGAGTATGGCTTTCGTACCGTTATAGCACCAAGCTTTGCTGATATTTTTTATAACAACTGTTTTAAAAATGGCATGCTACCGATTGTATTGGACGAAGAAATCGTTGATAGCTTAATGAAAGCCACATTTGCCAACGAAGGCTATGAGCTGACTGCAGACCTTGAGCGTCAGGTAGTCATCACACCCACTGGCGAAGAGTATGCGTTTGAAGTTGACGACTTTCGTAAGCATTGCTTATTAAATGGTCTAGATGATATTGGACTGACGTTGCAGCAAAGCGATGCCATTAAGGACTACGAGCAAAAAATGATGCAAAAAACGCCTTGGATATTCAATGAAGTGAGAGCGTAGCTTTTAATCATAAAACAGCTAACAGCAAATGGTTAACAACAAAGTATTAATCGCCATAAAAAATAGCGTAGCGCTAATACAGCGTTGAGTTATGGTGACTAAGTGGCTAAAATGAATGGTAATGTATTTTTACCTTATTATAATTTTCCACTTGATAAATAGTAGCTGCCATTATGAATAAAATACGTTTTGCTGTTTGGATAAGCACGCTTATTGCTACAATCTTAGGGCTATCTGGCTGTCAGGTGTTGACTGGCTATCATCAGATAGACCAAGCAGAAACCGCCAAAGCTTGGACGGGCAATATTAAACCGATCGCTGGTGAAGTAAACCTTGCCTGTGTCGGTACCTATCACTGTGAGATTGTGCAGATAGACCGCACCATGATTATATCGTCTGAAACTCATAAGCCTGTGAATTCTAATATGTTGGTTGCAATGAAGGCTACCAGCGAAGGTAAGAAAATCTTTACTAGCAGTAAGCATTCCAAAGTCACTATGACGATGGATATGACGCCGCTTATGCATAATAATTCGATTAAGATTGTGCCATTATCAGCGTCTGCTATGCCAATGCTAACCAATTATTATGCTCGAGTAAAGCCTGCTAAACGCGAAGTGCATGTGAATTTTTATCCAGAAAATAACGTGGGCTATGTAGAACGCTTTGCGATGATTCATGATTTTTCGACTCCGGGCACTTATCAGCTGCGCGCTTATCAAAACAAGCCTGGTCAAAAATCCGGTAGCTTACTAGAAACAGCATCACCCGAGCCTTTATGTGTTGAGCTTTATCAAGGGAATACGGTACAGCGTCGCTTTTGCAAACAGATTGGTACTGACTATCAAGGAGAGTTTGCAGAAACTCGTGTCATCAAGGCAGCATCACCAAAAATAAAAGCCAAAGTATAATCGCTAAAAGTCTGCCGCCATGAGCGGATAGCAGAAGCAAGCATAAAATAAATAATAGAAAGTCACTTAACCACAAGGATTAGTATGGCAACGATTTTAACATTAGCGGGCGATGGTATCGGCCCTGAAATCATGACTCAAGCCATTGATGTGCTGAACGCTGTCAATAATAAGTTTGCGTTAGGTTTGACCCTTGAGTCTGGATTAATCGGCGGTGTGGCAGTTGATGCAACAGGTGAACCTTTGCCAGAAGAGACGCTACAACGTGCACGTGCAGCAGATGCAGTGTTATTAGGTGCAGTTGGTGGTCCTAAGTGGGATGGTATTGAACGTAGTAAACGTCCTGAGCGCGGTTTGCTAAAGATCCGTAGCGAGCTTGGTTTATTTGCTAATCTGCGTGTAGCCAAACTTTATCCGCAGCTTGTTAATGCCTCAAGCATTAAACCTGAGATTATTTCAGGTCTAGATTTGCTTATTGTGCGTGAGCTGACCGGTGGCATTTATTTTGGTGAGCCGCGTGGTATTCGTACGCTAGAAAATGGTGAGCAGCAAGGCTATAACACGATGGTGTATAGCACCAGCGAAATTAATCGTATCGGTAAGGTTGCTTTTGAATTGGCGCAAAC
Source organism: Psychrobacter arcticus 273-4 (assembly GCF_000012305.1). Classification (NCBI taxonomy): domain Bacteria; kingdom Pseudomonadati; phylum Pseudomonadota; class Gammaproteobacteria; order Moraxellales; family Moraxellaceae; genus Psychrobacter; species Psychrobacter arcticus. The sequence goes on along the minus strand of NC_007204.1, from coordinate 1,707,280 downwards.
ACGTGCGCAAGCAGCAGGAACCCCTGCCAAAGTTTGCTCTATCGACAAAGCCAATGTATTAGAAGTCACTGAGCTTTGGAAGCAGACCATGATTGAGCTACAGCAGGCAGAATATAGCGATGTGGCGTTATCGCATATGTATGCTGATAATGCCTGTATGCAGCTGATTAAAGACCCCAAGCAGTTTGATGTTATGGTCACTGGCAATTTATTCGGTGATATTTTATCTGATGAAGCAGCTATGCTGACAGGCTCTATCGGTATGCTACCATCAGCCAGCCTTGATGAAGCGGGCAAAGGCATGTATGAGCCATGTCATGGTTCAGCGCCTGATATCGCAGGACAAGATATAGCCAATCCATTGGCGACTATTTTATCGGTCGCTATGATGTTACGTTATACCTTTAAACAAGAAGTGGCAGCACAAGCGATTGAGCAAGCGGTCAGTGATGTGCTTGATGATGGCTTACGTACGGTCGATATCTTGGATCGTAATGAAGCTGGACTCATACAAGTCGGTTGTCAGCAAATGGGACAAGCGGTATTGGCAAAATTGCTCTAATAGACATCGCTTGAACTGACCCCCAAATCTTGGACAGTTTACGTTTATTTCAAGGACTGAGTTCTGTACTTCACAACAGGCAATGGCTTGAATGGCTGACCATGTGGAGGAATAATCGCTAAAATGTAGACAAAAAAATACCGCTGATATTTAGCGGTATTTTTTATGGTAAAAGAAATATTAACTTACTAACATATGATAGGCAATAATGAGTAGGTTAGCAGTATCATTATTATTATCAGTTAAACCACTCAAGCATTATAGTCATGCTCTTATAACTATCTTAGTAGATAAAAATTTAGTTTTTACCACGGTAAGTAATGCGACCTTTAGATAAGTCATAAGGTGTCATCTCAACCTTAACTTTATCACCAGTCAAAATTCGGATGTAATGCTTACGCATCTTACCTGAGATGTGCGCAATAATTTCGTGTCCGTTTTCTAAACGAACTTTAAACAAAGTATTTGGAAGGGTGTCAATGACTTCGCCTTCAAATTCAATAATCTCGTCTTTTGCCATAATTTGTATCATCAATCAATTTAAAATAAGCCCATATTATACGTAAGTTAGCAGATTAAAGCAATACGGAACCTGATTTTTACTTGACAGCCTGTAAGTGATATGTATGCCAGCTCATATGAATCTAGTCGGGAAGGTTGAGCCAAATAGGGGTTAAAGGGGCATTGGGCAGTAATGTTTGAAAATGCTCAGGATAGTAGGCATTAATGAAATACAATCCATCACCTGAAGCAGTAGGCGGCGCTATGGTCCGATCTTTTTTAGCCAAAATATTCAAAAAGTCAGCTGGTTCTAACTCGTGTCTGCCAATCGCATATAGCGTTCCCATGAGATTTCGAACCATGTGGTGCAAAAATCCATCGGCTTGAATATCGAAGACAATAAACGGACCATGAGTAAACAGATTGGCATGGCTAATATGCCGTACAGGTTGGTTCGATTGACAGGCGGCAGCACGGTAACTACTAAAATCATGCGTACCAACGATATCAGCTGCTGCAAGCTGCATCGCTTTTAAGTCAAGCGGCTCATAGATATGGGTCACTTGATGATTCAGGATGGCAGGACGCTGAGTTTGGTTTAGAGTGATATAACGATAACGACGGGCAATGGCAGCAAAGCGCGCATGAAAGTCAGCAGGCATCGGCTGAACCCAGCGTAAAGCAATATCATCAGGCAAAAGACTATTCACACCGCGCAGCCAGTTGTGTGTGGGTCGATAAGCATGAGTGACAAAATGGGCAATCATATTGCTGGCATGAACACTTGAGTCTGTGCGCCCTGCGGCAATCACTTCTACTGGCTCATTGGCGACAGTACTGATAGCGGTTTCTAACGCTTGTTGTACGCCCAATACTTCTCTTTGGCGTTGCCAGCCATGATAGTGAGTGCCCAAAAATTCAATAGCAATGGCTAAGGTGTAAGTTGGGCGCTTTACTTCGTTGTTTTCGGTCATAGACATAGTCATTTTGGAACTTATACAAGAATGATGAATATTCATTTAGCGTTTTTTGATACTTGTGCCAGTTTGCTGGACATTGTTTAACCAGCGTTGGCGCCGCCGGGCTGGGCTGTCGTGGCGCAGTAACAACCATAGCAAGCGTGCATAAATGGCCGGAATAGTTAAACGCCCACCTGCAAGCACTTGATAATCGTATTGCCAACTACCAGCAGCATAGGTGTCACTTACGCCGCCAAATGGCGATTGGCTAGCGCACACTACCATGTGACCTTTTTCATAAGCCAGTTGCAAGGCTTCTGCTAATTCTACTGAATAAGGGACGTTGCCAGCACCATAGCCTAATAAAATAATGCCACAAGGCAGCTGTGATAATAAGGCGCGCAGCTGTTGGTTTAATGCGTCGGTTGTATTAGGCAAGCAGTACAAAGCATGAACGTAAGCATGCTCGGCACGAACTGCAATATCAGCGCTGATATCTTGTTGGTCATTAAGCCAATGCTGTCGACGGGTATCTGGCAAAGTTTTGACATAACTATTGGCAGGATATGCCGCTCTAGAGTGCCCAGTAAATGCCATAAAGTCATGGCTATGTATTTTTTGTACCGTTTGAGCTGGCCATGATTCGCCGCCGAAGCTAATTTTTACGCCAGATTCACCTGCACTTGCTAGTTTTAAAGAGTCAGTAAAGTTGTTCCAAGCATCACTTTGGGCATCTACTTTGTAAGAGTGTAGTTCCTCGCTGTCTAATAGAGGACGCATACTACCGGTAACGACAATACAAATATCGCTACCCGCAAAGGCTTCTGCTAAAAAAGCGCCCAAATAACTTAGCGTGTCCGTCCCTGTTATTAACACAAAACGTCTACTGCCTTTTTGATAAGCGGAGAGCAGCAGCTGATAAAAATGCACAAAATCACTAGGCGTGAACTGACTGCTGTCTTTAATCAGGATGTTATTAAGCCAAGCGATGGGCGATAGATTAAGCGCATTATCCGGTTCAGCCAGTAGTTGCTGCAAAGTTGGCAAAAACACCTCTGCTGATAGTGGCGCTAATGGACGACCATAACTGCCAAAAGTGCCGCCAGCATAAATAAGCTGGATGGGTGCAGGGATTGTATTTGTCATAGCTGAGAGCACTGTATTGGTTTTAAATTGAATAGACGATAGAGCAGAATTATTAAGAGAGGAACCGTTTCTAGAGGAATGATAGAAAAATAAAAAGCACCATTATAATAAATTCAGCGAGTATTCTAAACGGGTAGAATGCTCGCTGTCACACCAGTCATTTTAAGCAGTGCGATCGAGCAATCGTTGTGCTTGCTGCTGCTGTTCACTATTGCCTTTAGCAATGACTTCATTGAGTAGGCGTTTGGCACTATCGTATTCGCCAAGTTGCACATACTGACCTGCTAAATCTAGCGTTACTTGATTACTATCTAAGGATTTGACAAAATCAAAATCTGCTGCGAACCGTGATGAAAAATCTTCAGCACTGCCAGTATCAGCTGCAGGAGCTATATCAATAGCATCATCGATATGAGTAATGGTATGTTCGCTATCAATTTCAACTGGCGTGCTCGCTGTTGTAGACTCTGATAAAAAATCAAAGTCGAAATCATCGTCTATTACCGTATCATCATCGAACATAAGGGTAGTAGGGGCAATGCTAGAAGCGTCAGACGCATTTTTTACAATACCTATCTCATCAACGCTTACATCTTCAATATTTGCGTCTTCGATACTGATGTCTTCGAAACTAAAATATTCAAAATTATCTTCAACAATAGAGTGCTGAATCTCTGTTTGATTTGGCGTCTCATTTGACACGTCATCATTGTCTAAAGATAAGGTCAGACGGTCATCATCTAAATAAGTTGTCTCTGTGGTGACAGGCGCATTGTTGATAACGTTATTGGTATCGGCATCACTGTCTAATTCTAAGAAAAAGTCATCCTCTAATGATAGCTCGTTTAAGCTGTTATCAAAATTATCATCGGTAGCGTCATTGGTGGGAGCCTCTGTAGTGGTAAGACTCTGCTCCGACAACTCAAAATCAAAATCGCTGTCAGTACTAAGACTAGTATCGGTGTCTATAATCATCGTTGCAGGCGTAAAAATATTTTCATCTACTAAGTCAAGCGTGGTGACAGGTGCCGAGTTAGCATCAGTAGTATGGACAGGTTCATGACTGCTGTCTTCTAAATCACTCAGACTAAGATCGAACGCTTGCTCAATATCATCGAAATTATTATCATCAAAAGCCGTTAAGGTTTCAGTAGCAGTCTCTAATAACTCGTTTTTATGCTCAATATTTTGAGTCGCATCAGTATCAAGGACTGGACTGTTGCTTTCGGCTTTATTGACTGGTAGATCAAAAGCTAAACTTTCAAATCCAGCATCTTGGCTATTGTCTGCCAGAATAGTTTGTTTAGCGAAGGGTTTTTGTTCTTCAGTCAACAAAGCTTTTAACTCATCAGCTTGTGCAATACTTTTTTCATCATTATTTGCTTTGATAGCATCATAGACTTTATTAAAATTCTCAGATTCATCTATCGTGGCATATACCGCAAGTAGCTTGAGAGATAACTGGCTGTCATTTGGTTTTTTCTTTAGACCGCGATTGAGTGTTTCAATGGCTTTATCATAGCGCTGTTGGTTCATAAAACGCTGAGCAATCTCAATATGATCAAACTTTTTATCATTATTAATAGCTGTTTGAGTGGGCGTACTTTTAGAAGCAGTATGCTTCGATAAGGGCTCGATTTTGCCAGTATTTGTACTCAACTGCTCTGATGGCTTTTGCGCTTTGTTTTTGCGCATGACCAAGACCGCGACGAGTAAAATGACCACCAATCCAGCGATGATATATAGCATATTGTCCATGGTTACTCCACGCCTACGATCAGAGCTGCTTGCATTGATCTGTTAGGCAATTATTGATTGCGTAATTTTTTGAGACGAGCTTGCAGCTCAGCCAGTTTTTGGTTTTGTAATTGTAATTTGTGAGTATAGCTATCAAGCGTACCACTAATTTTTGATAATTTCTGAGCTTGTGATGCTGTACTTTGTCTTGATGATTTAAGCATGCTTAACACATCGGCGCTAAGTCCGTTACCCGTTGCCATGCCTGTTTTAGTTTTAGTACCATCTGCGCTGCCTTCATGACCAGGAGCAAGGACAGAAAACTGTGCCTTTGGCAAAATTTGTGTCTTGGTGGTCGCCGGTTTTTTAGTATGTGTGGCTGCTTGCGCAGTGTCGAATTTGGATACGGGTTTTAGAGCAGTTTGTTTGTTTGCGACAGGCGTATTGGCGGCTCTATATTGTCTTTGAGCACTGATGGCAGCTTCAAGATTTTGCTGTGATGGTAGCGCATCATAATTAGGCAGGCTTAACTGCGCATCTGCTTTTAATTGATTGGCGTTTTTGTTGATAAAAGCATCAGGATTTTGCGTCTGAATTTCTTTCATAACGGTTTGAACGTCGATATTGTTTTTCTCTGCGATTTGCTGCGCAATAACCCACAAGCTGTCGTTACGTTGCACGGTATAATTAATCTCGCTGCTAGCTGACTTATCTGATGCTGCCAATACTTGGCTTGAAGTGTTTTTTGCTGCGATAGACGTCTTGGGCGTTACTGCTTGCTGCAAGGCATTCGAGTTAGGTGGTACATTATTGAGAGGGGTTGTAGCGACAATACTATTACCATCATTTGGGACAATAGCTTTATTTTTACTGTTTAAAGCTGCTTCATTCGGTGTCAGGGTTTTGAGCGCCATAGGACTAGCGACCATCATGTCCGTATCACTTTTACTCTTCGGCTGTATCTGACGAGTAATTTGTATGTTTAAGATATCGAACTGTTTATTAGTTTCGCTAGCAGCAGAAGGCGTACTCTTTAATGAGGCGGTTAAAGCTGTATTATTATCATTATTTGCGCTCACCATTACACTATTGTTTTTCACATCAATAGGATTATTTAATCGACCGTTTTCTAAGCGGCTAGGCATATAGGTTGTGGTATTGTTTTGTGTTGTTGTCGCAACGGCTGTCGGTGAGTCAGACGATATAGTCGTTGCTTGAGCGCTCAGTATTTGAGAATTTGAGGCTTGGATACTCGGCGTTTGAATAACAGGCACTTTTATATTAGGCGATTGGACATTACGTTCGGGTAATGTTGCAGGCTTCAATATAGATGTCGATGAATTAGATGGTAATAGAGGTGGCGGTGCGCCTTTCCTAACCGTCAATGGCTGCGCGTTAGTTGTAGAAACCATGGGTAAGTTAGGCTTCTTTGCGCCAGTTACGATGTTTTTAGAAGTGGCAATCGGTAAGCTGTCATTAAGCAGCATCAGTAATGTCTTTGGAATAATATTGCGCTGATTGCCATCATTAATCGCTAAAACCACATCGGCAAAGGGTTTGGACACAGGCTTGGTAGTGGTGATAAAAACTTGACCACTCGTAGCTGAAGTCGGATGAAAGCGTACGACCATGGAATCAGTTGGGGTCAGCCCCATTTGCTGATAAATAGCGGAATTTGCCAAACTGGCTGAGAAATCAGTGTTTTCAATATCAGTAACCATAATACTGGCAACTAAAGGTTCGTGCTGAGCTGAAATAACGACCGTCTTGCCAATGGTTGCTGCTTGGGCGTTAGACACTAAGGCTGCATAACCTATTGAATAAAACAATGCCATCGATACTGCACGATGCATGCTAGTCAAGCGATAAGATAAATGACAAGACATATGCAGCCCTTTGGAGTAAAAGTTGTCTGTGTTGTTATAACAAAATACTGTTTAGTTTACCAGTTTATTTCACGGCTGTTGTGACCAATAACTTAATTGTATGCTTAATATTTATGCATATCAGTCAACTTGTTTATCAAGCAACATGGCATCACCATAACTAAAAAACCGATACTGCGATTTGATGGCATGTTGATAAGCTTGTTCGATAGATTTTTTAGTGGCAAAAGCAGACACTAGCATCAGCAAAGTAGACTTTGGTAAGTGAAAATTGGTCAGTAATTTATCCACCACGCCAAACTTAAAGCCTGGATATATAAAAATATCCGTATCACCTGACCAGCCAGAAAGAGATTGTCCATCGACTGCTGTTTGTTGATAAGCCGTTTCAAGGACACGTGTGACGGTAGTGCCGATAGCAATCACTTGCTTGCCATTGGCATGGGTCTGATTGATAAGCTCAGCAGTGGCTTGAGGCAGATGCGCATATTCACTGTGCATAGTATGATTAAGCAGGTTGTCTGTTTTCACCGGAGCAAAAGTACCCGCGCCGACATGCAGCGTAACAAACGCGGTTTGAATACCTTTTGCTGCCAGTTTTTCTAATACAATATCGTCAAAATGTAAGCTTGCTGTCGGTGCAGCGACGCTGGCAAGCTTAGCAGGGTCATGAAAGACAGTCTGATAGCGGGTATTGTCAGTCGCATCCGCATGGCGCTCAAAATAGGGCGGAATAGGCAGCTCACCATACTGCTCTAAGTCAGGCAGAATGGGCGTATCAAAAGCCAAGATAAATAAGTTCTCTTGGCGTCCAATCATGATACCAGTCATGTGACCATCAGCAAGTACAAGACCTTGCCCAAGTTTCAAAGCTTTACTGGCTTTGATATGGCAAAGCGCGATATGTTTTTCTGCAATAATCGTGGTGTCTATAGTTTTAGAATTTGCAATTATTTCGTCTAAATACGCGCTATTTACATCTGATAGAGAGACCAAACGCTCTATTAATACTTCAATCTTTCCGCCGGTATCTTTTTGACCAAACAGGCGTGCTTTCATCACCTTAGTGTCGTTAAAAACAATCAAATCGCCTGCATTGAGTATATCAGGCAACTCAGAAAACAGTTTGTCTTCAACCTGACTATTAGCATTGTTAGTAGGCAAATAGAGTAGCTTTGACGCGGAGCGCTGCGCCAATGGATAACGGGCAATCAGCTGGTCTGGCAGTTCATAATCATAATCATCAACACTTAGATACTCTAAAATATCATCATTATGATTGGCAGTGATTTCAGAGTTATTATTTAAGGTTTGAGGTTCAGAATCAGTCATAAGAAATTCTTTCGATAGAAGGGGGTTTTGAGAGCAATTGTAGCAGAAATGAGGGTATGAAAGAATGTTTTACTAAGCAGTAGGTTTTTATCTACTACTGATTATAAATAAAATAGCCTAAGTAGATAGTGTGGTGGTCGACTAATTTCAGGACGGGACATTAAGCATAAAAAAGGCTGAGCAACTATGCTCAGCCTTTTTGGAAAAGCTCAATAGAAAGTATCGGTCGATTAGTCTTTTAAGACGTCAACCATGGCATTGGCAATATAGTCGATATTACTGCTGTTTAAGCCGGCAACACACATACGTGAGTTCGATACCATATAGATACCATACTTGCTTTGTAGCTGTGCAACTTGTTCAGGCGTCAGACCTGTGAAGCTAAACATGCCGTTTTGTGCGGTCAAGTAATCAAAGTTACGACCTGAGATTTTTTCTTCTAATACTGATTTGAGCTTGGTGCGCATAGATTTGATACGGTCACGCATCGCATATACTTCGCCAACCCATTGCTCATGCAAGGCTTCGTCGTTCATCACGATATCGACCACGCGACCACCATGTGATGGCGGGCTTGAGTAGATACGACGTACCATAGAGTTTAGCTGACCAAAAACACGGTTAGTTTCATCGACTGTTGGGCACACGACTGATAGACCACCGACACGCTCGCCATATAGCGATAAGTTTTTAGAGAATGAGTTGCTAACAAACAATGGCAGACCCATATCAACCGCTTTACGAATTGCGTAAGCATCGCTGTCCATATCTTCACCAAAGCCTTGATAAGCGATATCCATAAACGGAATCAGCTCACGCGCTTGAATGACGTTTAGTACTTGATCCCATTGCTCGCGAGTCAAATCAACGCCCGTTGGGTTGTGACAGCAAGGGTGAAGCAAAAGAACGTCATCTTTATTCAACGTCTCAAAAAACGCGATCATCTCATCAAATTTGATGCCACCAGTAGCGGTGTCGTAGTATGGGTATTTACCGACTTCGACGTCAGAGCCTTCAAAAATAGCAATGTGGTTGCCCCACGTTGGGTCACTGACATAGCACTTAGACTGCGGGAACCATTCGTGGATAAATTCTGCGCCGACTTTTAATGCACCAGAACCGCCGATGGTTGCGATAGTAGCAACCAAGCCATCTTGTAAAACCTGAGCATCTTTACCAAACAGCAATTCTTGACAGCCTTTGCGATGTCCTGGTAAACCTGCCATTGGCAAATACGGACGAGGAGAGATTGGGTCTGCAATACGCTGTTCAGCTGTTTTTACACACTCAAGTACTGGCATTTTGCCATCTTCGTCATAGTACACACCGACACCCAAATTGACTTTATCTGGGTTGTTATCTGCTGCAAATTTGTCCATCAATCCTAAGATTGGGTCGCCGGCATAGTAATCGATACGTTCAAACATGTGTTTTCCTTACAAGGGATATAAGTACAAAGGATAGAAGTTGAGGCGCTAAAAAGCATAAACCAGTTTGGGCATTAACTCAATGTTAGATTCCATTATCCTCACTAATTCATGCATTTTTTTGCCTAGTGATATCATTTTTACTTGAATCATCATTTAACTTGTTTTGATAAAGGGTATAAAGCTGGCTGTTAAATGTTTTGCAAATCATCAAAATGGTGCGTTGCAGCGTCCATTAGCTCATTGGTACTTCCATTGATAGGACTTTAGCATCATCGATGATGTCCATCGTAAAGCTCTTAGTATCCCAGATGCCAAGACCATCGCGGGTATCCAGAGTGTTACCGTTTACAACGACTTTACCGCTAATGACAAAGATATAAACGCCATTGTTAGGGTCTTTTAGCTGGTAAGTCTGGATGATACCTTTATCAAAATCACCCATGCTAAACCAAGCATCTTGATGAATCCATACACCTGCATCGTTAGGGTTTGGTGAAAGTATTTGGTTAAACTTGTTTGGCTGCATGATGTCATCCATGCATACTTGCTGGTAACGAGGCGCTACGTTCATTTGGTTTGGCATAACCCAAATCTGTAGGAACTTCACATCTTCTTTGTCATGGCCATTCATCTCGCTATGAATGATACCGGTACCTGCTGACATAACTTGGATTTCACCGGTTTCGATAATGCCATTATTACCGATGTTATCACCGTGACCGAGCTTACCATATAACGGAATACTGATAATTTCCATATCGCGGTGCGAATGCTTACCGAAGCCTTGACCACCGATCACGAAGTCATCATTAATAACACGTAGGGCGCCAAAACCCATACGCTCTGGATTATGGTAATTGGCAAAGCTAAAAGTATGCTTGCTTTTTAACCAGCCATGGTCGGCATCGCCACGAGAATCTGCTGCATGATAGATCGTTTGCATAATTTATCCTTATGTATGAATAGTTTAATGTCTGTAAACTTATAATTAATAAAATTATTTGAAAGATAGGTCTATTATAATTGTTGTTTATTCATAGATAAATTACAACAATCACAATTAACTATTCTTATTTTTAGAACAATTGAATGGCAGAGATAGTGTCACATATGCATAGTGGAACCAGGAATTTTATAATAGGGTCAGTTGCATAAAAGCTTACTATAAGCCCAGACTATCAAGTTAATAACGACTAAGACAATTGCTATTAAGCCAAAAAAGCCATTACGCAATATGTTGTAAAAAGTTTCTATCACGCGCCATTACGGATAAATAGAGCACTGGTAGTACAAACAATCCTACTGCCCAAAAACTCAGCTGCATATATAGCAGTGCGCCCACCAACGCACCTATTAAAAAGCTGAAAACCAATACTGAGCTGTGTGCCAGTTTTTTGCCATTATCCGCAGTGCGATTGACCAAGTAATCGGTCAGATTGATACCCAGTTGAGTGGTATTGCCCGTCATCAATACGGTTGGACTCATGTGCTTAATCACCGTTTTACTGGCGGTATTACGAATCGCTAACGCAATGAGACCGAGTCCACCCGTTATGGCTACAGTAATATCGCCTGCATCAACAAAAGGCTGATAGTAAAGACCACCTATCATGAAAGCGGTCAAAAAAACGGCTTCTGCTAAAAACAAATGGCTCAAGGTTAGCTGTTTATTTTTATTATGATCAATGAATATTTTGGTAATCATGACTGTCAAAATAAACAATGGCAAGGCGGCAAGCTTAATCCATAGGCCAGCGTCACCTTTCACTAAGCCACTGCCTGCCATCACCAAGTTACCTGTGACATGAGCGGTGAAGAAACCAAACAAAGTAATAAAGCCAATGGTATCAATTGCCCCACCAACCACTGTTAATAGTACAGGTGTTTGATGGCGCTGCCAAAAACTTGGCAAGTTATCATTAGAAGGGCTGTGAGCGTTAGTTGTCATAATAAGGATCTGTCATAAGTATGAGTGAGCATAAATGCACGTTTAACCATCGTTTTCTTATTTTTAGTCATAGGCAATTATCTGTTTGTATTACTATTATCTATTAAATAAGCGCCTGCACCATTAGCAAAAATCATCAAGAAACCACCTGCTATCGCGATATTTTTAATAAATGGGTTCATTTGTGCTTCATCAATTGTGCTTCATCAATCCATAATTGGTGAAAAAGTAGCGCTGATATGATGTTAAAACCTACAAATAGTAATGCAATTAAACGTGCTTTAAAACCAAGCAGAATAGCGATATCACCAAATAACTCAAGGGCAATCACCAACGGTAATATAGTCGATTCCAAATAAAGTAGATACATCATGTTTTGACGCGGGACTGGTATAAATTTTTCTGGCGTGCTGTGCCTGCGCAGACAGAGGCTGCAAAAAATTTACACCAGCAATACGGTAGCGACTTTAAAGTATTTCAACTATAGTTTTAATATTGGTATCATGAACGATTTTTTGCAGAACGGCGCAAAATGGGGTCAAGATAAAGATGGCTTTGGCATCAGAATCACTAAGTTGGTGTCTAAATTTTTTTCATCATAAACCTTCCTTGGTTTTTGGCGATTAACTTTACAATAGCAGCCTTAGTGAATCATTTTATTGCCAGCCTAATGTGGCACTATGCTCATCTTGGTGTGCAAATAAAGGGTGCGCGCGAGCTTCTTCTAGTGTTAGTACTGGGGTGACGCAAACATCGGCTGTTTCAAACACCTGCTGCCAGTAAGAAAGGTCGTGGCTGGCAAACTTGTCAGCAACCGTTTGCGCTGCTTCTTGACTGTCTTTAGTATTGGGCATTACGCCCATTTGCCAGTGCTTAGTTTTGAGCTCAGGCAATTCTAATACCTCACATAACCCTTGCCAAAACTTCAACTCTAAGGAGCCGACTGCTATATGACGCTCATCGAATGTTTTGTATAAACGATAGCAGGGTAGTAAGCCACCTAAAAAGTCATGTTGCGGCTTTGGATTTTTGCCAGAAAAGCTTTTGACCAGTTTTCCGGTCGCCTTTGGCATGACCATATGCTGATACAAGCTGTGGGTCATACTGACTGCAACGTGACGGCCTTTGCCAGTACGCTGTGCTGAAAACACGGCGGCCAAAAGGGCAATCACTGCCGTATCACTACCACCTGCCAAATCTGCAAACTGGATATTAGGCATTGCCTGATCGCCCTCTGCCGTTTTCAACTGATCGAGCACGCCGCTCATCGCCATAAAGTTGATGTCATGACCGGCTTTCTGGCTCCAGTCATGGGTAACGGTCTCGCCATCAGCCACGCCATAACCAGTAATCGATACCATGACTAGCTTTGGATTGATAGCATGCAGGGTTTCGGCGGCAAGTCCCATACCTTCTAATACTTCAGGCCGAAAGCTATCGAGCATCACGTCGGCATCTTTAAGATGCGTTTTGATTGTCTCAATACCTACTGGATCACGAAAGTCAATTTTTTGAGTTTCTTTACCGTGGTTCAACGCGGTGAATATCTCGCCAAAGGCACGAGCAGGGTCACCATTAAGCGGTTCAATCTTAACAATTTCGGCACCAAGGTCCGCAAGGAGCCTGGTCGCAAATGGACCAGGTAAATTGCGGGTTAGATCTACTACTTTAATACCTTGAAGACAATCAGCCATTTGATTCATTAGTATATTACTCATCGCTAAACTCCTGACCTGACTCAGCCATCTCTACTAAGATTTTAGCAGGTTCAAAACGCTTACCGTATTTGCTAGCAAGCTCGCGGCTACGTTCAACAAATTTGTCGACGCCTACTGAATTGACAAACTGAAGCGTACCACCTTGATTTGGTGCAAAGCCCCAGCCAAAGATTGAACCTACATTGGCATCAGCCACTGTACGTACGACATTTTCCTCGAAACATTTCGCGGTCTCATTAGCTTGAACGTATAATAAACGGTCTACCAAGTCTTGCTGAGATGGCTGCTCATCTTTAGTTGGATACAGTTCAGTGAGCTTGGGCCATAAGCGTTTTTCACCATTTTCAGGATAATCATAAAAGCCTTTAGTGACTTTCTTACCTTCGCGGCCAAGCTCATTAACCATCTTTTCTACTACTGGCATGGCAGGATGCGGAGTAAAGGTTTTGCCTTCCGATTCTAGGGCACGCTTAGTTTGCTGCATGACATGTAATGACAAACTTAGTGACACTTCGTCCTGCAGTGCGAGTGGCGGCATCGGCATACCAGATTTCATACCAGCCACTTCAATGCTGCGTGGGTGAACACCTTCACCTAACATCGCAATACCTTCTGATACGTAAGTACCAAATACGCGAGAGGTATAGAAGCCGCGGCTGTCATTGACAACGATCGGTGTCTTACCGATTTGACCAACATAGTCAAAACCTTTAGCTAGCGTTGCATCATCCGTTTCTTCGCCAACAATAATCTCAACCAATGGCATCTTATCTACTGGCGAGAAGAAGTGTAGACCGATGAACTGTTTTGGACGTGTGCTAGCTCTTGCAAGCTCAGTAATAGGCAGGGTAGACGTGTTTGATGCATAAACCGCGGTCTCTGGAATAACCACTTCAGATTTACGCGTACATTCAGCTTTAATGTCTACATCTTCGAATACCGCTTCGATAATTAAATCACAGCCTTCTAAGTCGTCATAAGACGTTGTGGTTTTGATAAGGTCTAATAACGCTTGTTTTTTCTCTTCAGTAGATTGACCACGGCTGATAGCCTTGTCTAACAACTTAGTAGAATAGTTTTTACCTTTTTCAGCGCCTTCGAGAGCCGTATCTAACAATACCACTTCCATGCCCGCTTTGGCTGAGACGTAAGCGATACCTGCGCCCATCATACCGGCACCAAGTATGCCGACTTTGCTCACTTTAGATTTTTCAAACCCTTCAGGGCGTGATTGGCCTTTTTTGATGCTATTAAGCTGCGTCCAAAGCGTATTAATCATGTTTTTGGACACATCTGATAACGCGCAAGCCACAAAAAAGCGCGACTCGATTTTAAGACCGTTGTCGATATCCGTTAAGCAGCCCTCAAAGACACTAGATAAGATATGGGTAATGGCAGGATAGTTGCCGTGCGACTTTTGATTAGCCATCGCAGGAGCAATGGAGAATATCGGTACTATTTTAGGGTTTTTGCTATCACCACCAGGAATCTTAAAACCTTTATTGTCCCATGGCTGGCTAGCTTGAGGATTGTTGTTGATCCATTTTTTGGCTTTTTTGATAAGCTCTTCATTGTCGTAAGCCACGTCATGGATAAGACCGATTTCAACGGCTTGCTGTGGGCTAAGCTCTTTACCTTGCGTCATTAGTTCAAGTGCTTTTTGGATACCGACTAGACGTGGAAGACGCTGAGTGCCACCACCGCCAGGTAATAAACCAAGTTTGACTTCAGGTAAACCAAGTTTTGTCTTTGGTGAGTCAATAGCGATGCGATAATGACAAGCTAAAGCCAGCTCTAAACCACCACCTAAGGCAGTGCCGGTAATTGCGGCAACCACTGGCTTGCCAGAAGTCTCAAGCTTACGTAGGCTGGCTTTTAAATCCTCTACTAAGTCAAACGCTTGCTCAGCAGTTTCGATAGTGGCTAGTTGATCAATATCTGCCCCAACCACAAAGGTTGATTTACCAGAGGTTAAAATTAAACCTTTCGCTTCTGCATCACTGATAAATGCATCAGTTAATGCCGCAAATGCTTCATTAAAACCATCACCAATCACGTTCATTTTACGGTCAGCTTGATCAATAGTAACGGTGATAATGCCGTTGTCTGATTCTGCAGAAAAACTGTTTAATTCATTAATGGCATTTACGCTGTTTGTGCTCATTTGATATCCTTATTTTCTATTCGTATGTTATGTCCGTATCTAGACTATATATAGTTGCAATACTTTAAAGTCGCTACCGTATTGCTGGTGTCATTTTTTTGCAGCCTCTGTCTGCGTAGGCACAGCAAGCAAGAAAAATTTGCACCAGTAGTACGTGTTGTATCGATATTACTTTTCACCGACTATAGGTAATATTTGAGGCTTAAACACGCTCAATAATGGTAGCAATACCCATACCACCACCCACACATAGGGTAATCATAGCGGTATTCAAATTACGGCGCTCCAACTCGTCTAATACGGTTGTCACTAACATCGCACCAGTTGCACCAAGCGGGTGACCCATTGCAATAGCACCACCATTGACGTTGACGATATCAAGCGAGAGGCCAAAGTCATTTGCGGTATTAAGAGGTACGGCTGCAAATGCTTCATTAATTTCCCAAAGATCGATATCTGCAGCAGTCATACCGGCTTTGGCCAGTGCTTTCTGACAGGCTGGGGTTGGGCCCGTTAACATGATAGTTGGCTCTGAACCAATCACAGACGCCATCGTTATTTTAGCGCGTGGTTTTAGACCTGCTTTTTCGCCAGCAGCTCTACTACCCACAAGACACAATGCTGAACCATCAACGATGCCTGAAGAGTTACCAGCATGGTGAACATGATTTACGTTTTCAATCGTAGTGTATTTGTCAAGAATAACGCCATCGAAGCCCATTTTACCTGGCATCATAAATGATGGGTTTAGGCTCGCTAGCGTTTCTACTGAAGTATTTGGACGAATGGTTTCATCTTTGTCTAATAGTAATAAACCGTTTAGATCTTTCACTGGAACGACTGACTTATCGTAGTAGCCTTTTCCCCAGGCAGCCGCTGCTCTTCTGTGTGACTCTGAGGCAAACTCGTCAACATCTTTACGGCTGAAACCCTTTAATGTAGCAATGGTATCAGCGCCAACACCTTGAGGTACGAACTGAACAGCATCGTTTACTCGTGGATCCATATACCAAGCACCGCCATCTGAACCCATTGGTACACGGCTCATTGATTCAACGCCACCAGCAACGACTAAGTCTTCCATGCCAGACATTACTTTGGTTGCCGCAAGGTTAATTGACTCTAGACCAGACGCACAAAAGCGTGACAGCGTTAAACCTGCCACGCTCTCATGCCAATCGGCGTCGATAACGGCGATACGTGCGATATCAGAACCCTGCTCACCGACTGGTGTCACACAGCCTAAAACGACGTCGTCTACTAAACTGGTGTCTAAATTATGGCGTTGTTGCATCTCTTTTAATAGAGTACGAACCAGCCAAATAGGTGATGCCTGATGGAGGGAGCCATCTTTTTTCCCTTTGCCACGTGGTGTACGGATGGCATCATAGATATAAGCGGTCTCAGTCATAATAAATCCCTTTAATATTTAATTGGATATTTGTTAAATAATGAAGTCTTGAGAAGAATGTATTGTCCTCAATTAAATGCTTAATAACATTCATGTATTGGCTTGCATATTTTGGTTTATATATAGTTGATAGTTGAACCGCCCCGAGTATATCGGAGACTGATTTACTTAAGTCAAGCAGCGATGCCTGACAGGATTAAACTATCATAATACCGCTTTTCAAACTCAAAAGGCGACACATATCCAATCGTGCTATCCAATCGTGCTATGCAAACGGGTTTTGCTGAACCAGTCCACTAAACTTAGCAATATTCTTTACCCACTGAATCAACTCTTGATGTTCTATATCAACAGATTTTTGTGACCTTCGCTTTTGATATAGTCGGTGAAAAGTAATATCGATACAACACGTATTGCTGGTGCAAATTTTTCTTGCTTGCTGTGCCTACGCAGACAGAGGCTGCAAAAAATTTACACCAGCAATACGGTAGCGACTTTAAAGTATTTCAACTATAGCTTACCGTTTCTTCTATATGAGAACACCTGCTGAGGTGCATGGCAGTTATTTATGTCCTGCTTAATGTAAAAAAGCCAGATACGCACGGTATCTGGCTTAGCAAAAAACTATCAATCTATTTTAGGACGGGACATATATAGTCGGTGAAAAGTAATATCGATACAACACGTACTACTGGTGCAAATTTTTCTTGCTTGCTGTGCCTACGCAGACAGAGGCTGCAAAAAATTTACACCAGTAATACTGTAGCGACTTTAAAGTATTTCAACTATAGTTAGTTTAAAATAAAATCGATACGTTATTAAAGAGGTGCGACTGCTATAAACCTCTTTTGCTTGTTGCTATCACAATTTTTGAGAGTAGCAACTACCACATCAAATCATCTGGAATCACATAAGCGGCATATGGATCGTCTTCTGCCAGCTCATCTTCTACAGTATCATTAGAGACCACCATAAAGCCTTCTAGCTTTGAGTCGATACGATCGGCAAGCGGACGCGGCAGTAACGCGTAGCTATCGTCTAAGCGGGCAATGACCACGTGACCTGACACGATCTGATCGTATAGCTTTTGAGTAATAAAAAGTTTTTTAACTTTAGAATCATCGACAAACTGATAGCTGATGTCACCATTTGTCTCAGTCAATTGATGCTGCTTTATCATTTGAATGATATTAGCTTTTAGCATCTTTTCTTCTAAAAGCTGTTGTTTTTCTTGATTGAGCTTTTGATCTTTCTCTATTTTTTTAGCTTGGGCATCTGCCAAGGCTTTTTTAGCGTCGATGTTTGATGAATCGCCAGTACGCTTAGCATGCTGCGTCTGCTTGCTAATTTTGTTGGCTTTTTTACTATCAACCAAGCCTGCTTTTAGAAGTTGAGCCTGTAGGGCGTTTTTTGCCATATCTGCATTACCTAAATGAAACTACCTAAGTGAAATGATCTAAATCGTCATAAGTTATGGTAACAAATTCTGCCAAGAGATGTCATCAAATACGGCAATCCCAAAATTTTTTATTGAAAAAACCGTCTGTCATATAACTGAGTAATATACCTTTCTAGACTAATTGTCATAGATGGTTGTCCATTTTTCTAAGAGCTTTGATGATTAATAATGTGTTCAGCAAGGGTGATGAGGTCTGAAGCGATGAAGTCGGGTTTTGGTACGTTGGGTGCCGAAAGTAGCGCATTATAAGGTCGGGTTACAAAAGCTCCTTGGCAGCCAGCAGCTTGAGCACCGATGGTATCCCAGATATGACAGGCTACAAGACATAGCTCTGAGGTCTCAACGGACAGCTCGCTGGCGACCATCTGATATATTGCCGGTGCAGGTTTAAATTGACGGACACTGTCAACACTGAAATTCTGCTCAAAGAATTCACTCAGTCCTGCTTTTTCAAGCCGTGTCGGAGAGGTGCTGGGGGCTGAGTTGGTCAAGGTCACCAATCTAAATCCTGCATCACGCAGTTTAGTCAAAGCAGGGATAACGTCAGGGTGAGCTGGCGTCTCACTCATGCGCTGCTTAAACTCCTGTATATCTTCTTCTGTTAGCGTAACGGCATGAATATCTGCGGTCATTTGCAAGGCACCAACGCCAAGCTCGCCAAAAGGCGTGTAAAGACCAGATAAAGTCATGGTTTGCGAATAAAGTACCAATTGCGCGAACCACTCTCTGAGTCTATTTTCGTCCCCAAATAATCGCGTGAATAAGGGCGTGAGCGTATCGATATCTAGGAGCGTTTCATTGACATCGAATACGAGAATCGGAGCTGAGTAGATAGAGGACATAAAAGTACCTTTTTCAATAAAAGTAAGTCGCACTAGCGAAATTTATAACTATAACTATAACTATAACAATGACATTCTATAAACTTACTTTAGCTGGACTTGAATAATCATTCAAGATAAAATTGAGTAATCATTCAAATTGTATAACCATGTTTACTTTACTTTCTAAAATTATGGGATAAAAATTGGAATATTATGTCACGTACTACATTATATAATCGTCATGAAGCATTAGAGCGAGCCATGCAGCTATTTTGGCAAAAAGGCTTTCATGCGACGTCTTTAAAGGATATCGAGCAAGCGCTTGATATGCGACCAGGCAGTATTTATGCCGCTTTCGGTAATAAGGATGGACTGTTTCAAGAAGCGCTCGATTACTATGCTCAGGCAGAACTAAAGGAGTTTGAGCGTATATTGAGCAGCTATGAGTCCCCTTTGTTAGGATTGGCGGCTTACGTGCGTCAACTTGGCGGTATCCGCGAAAAAAACTTGCCCAGTCAGGTGTGTATGCTGGTCAAAAGCTTACTTGAGCTTGGTGCTCGTGAGCAGCCAGCACTTGAAAAGGTCGAGAAGCTATTAGCTGGCATGGAAATGCGCTTTGTAGAGTGCTTTGCTCAAGCCCAGCGGTTGGGTGAGTTGGATGATCAGCTGGATGCTGTCAGGCTTGGACGGCGCTTGCAGGCAGAAGTTATGGGCATACGCGCTTTTGCTCAGCGTGATGCCGATAGCGTGGCGGTGCAGGCAATTGCAGATGATATAGCGTCTTCTATAGAGGCGATGCGTAAGGGTGTGTCTGCTGGTTAGTTTTAGAATTTAGACAAGTGTTACTGCTTATACACAGTTAAAATCATTTTTAAAAATACAGTAACATAAAAATATATACCAATAAAACGGGCAGCTTAAAGTGTTAAGCTGCCCGTTTTTATACCCGAATCACGCTATTCGTGCGTATTTATTTTACATTGAATGGACTAGATATTGGTATATCGCAAATAATTAGTCCGTTTTTTGCCATGCAAATTTTTCAAATGGCTTATCTATAGGCGTCTTCGCCAAATGGTTGGTGTAATTACTCATTATCTTTTGAGCGGTACCCAACACCACTTCTAGTATCTGACGTTTGCTAAAACCAGCATCTAGAAAATCTTGCACACTCTCATCATCAACGTTACCACGATTGCGAACAACAGCGAGGGTAAAAGTACGTAGCGCTTCTAGCTTTGCAGTTGGTAGTGAGGTTTCATTACGCAGGGCATCGGTGATGGAGTCATCAACGTTCATGCTTTTAGCAATGCCTGTATGAGCCGGAACGCAGTAATGGCACTCGTGCTCCACATTGATCGTTTGCCACACTACCGTGGTCTCTTCAGCATCAAAACTACTGTCTAAGAACAGCTGATGCAAACGCTGATAGCCCTCTAGCAGCCCTGGCGCTTCAGACATTGTTGCATGTAGGTTTGGAATACTGCCAAAAGCTTTAATCGAATTGTCTAGTGACGCTTGGCTAGCTTCTGGGGCAGTGGTTTTATCATATAGGGTAAATTCGGTCATATAAAATCCTTAATGGTATAAAGGTATTTTTGATAGATTGCTGTAGCGATAGAGATGAATAAGACATCGCGTCTATCAGCTCATTGAACTTACTATAAATGATTTTGAGCAATCACTCAAGTATAAATTGAATGATTGCTCAAGTATTTGTAACGCTGGTTAATAACTAAAAGTTTTGATAGCAATTAATTGTCCGTATCTATCAGCTTAGTTGGTGTTTAGATGCTGTATTTACTTTTGGTTGGATTGATTTATAGCATGTTTATCTTTAAATGGCATGAGCAGTAATCCCCATAGCGAGGCATTTTGCTTGGCATCGGGATATTCTATTAGACCGATATCTAACGCTTGGTCAGGTTTTGACGCGTTACTTTTATAGCTACCAAAGAGCCTATCCCACCAAGTCACACTCACACCGTAGTTGGAGTTGGTCTCACAGACCCGTTTGCTATGATGAATACGGTGTAAGACTTGCGTGACTAAAATTAAGCGTAATGGCTTCTCAATCACTGGTGGCAGGCGAATATTGGCATGATTAAACATAGACAGCCCATTTAAAGCAATTTCGAATATGAGTACCGCTATAGCTGGGACACCAAGCAGGCTAATGACAACGAGCTTGAGCAAGATGCTTAAGACAATCTCGATAGGATGAAATCTAAGCCCCGTGCTGGCATCGATATGCGCATCAGCGTGATGGACACGGTGCAAACGCCAGAGAAGTGGCACTCGGTGAAATAAGCGATGTTGCCAGTAGATGACAATATCAAGCAACAAGAAGCTTAAAATAATAGCTGCGACATTCGGTATCTCAATTAAATTAAATAAACCGATACCATTTTTTTGATGATAAATGGCTACCGTTGTCAGCCCAATAGGAACGGCCAAACGGGCAACAAAAGAAGAGGCAAATACCAGCCCAAGATTGGCAAACCAACGTGTGCTGGTTTTAATCGGTGATTGACGTGCGGGATGCCTATGCTCAATGAGCATCATAATGACTAATATGCTAAAGAAAAAGCCCAAACGCCACCACATTTCATTTGCCATTATTGACCTCCTTAATGGGCTTATATAGTCGGTGAAAAATTTATACCAGTGCCGCGTCAAAACATGATGTATCTACTTTATTTAGAATCGACTATATAGCGGCGCAGTTTTTTTGGTATTGTCAAAGCTGCTGGCAAGCTAGTAGGGTGCATGAATTAACCTCGACGCCAAGTATGATATTTTTCAAGCAACTGTAGGGCTTTTTTAGGCGCATGATTGCGTTTCCATTCGCCAGCTGCATACTTATTGCCTTCCGCCCATGTTGGATAGATATGAATGGTGCCCAGTATTTTATTCAGCCCTAAATTGTGTTTCATGGCCAATACAAACTCAGCCATCAAGTCACCTGCATGTTCAGCGACGATGGTCACACCCAATATCTTATCTTTACCTTTTGGCGTAATGACCTTGATAAAGCCATGATTAGCGCTTTCGGTCACCGCCCGATCTAAGTCTTTGAAGTCATAACGTGTGATTTCAAAATCAATACCTTTATTAATCGCTTCTTGCTCGTTTAAGCCCACTCGTGCTACTTCTGGGTCAATAAACGTCGACCACGGAATCACGCGATAATCTACTTTGAATTTTTTAAGATGACCAAATAAGCCATTGACCGCAGCGTACCATGCTTGATGGGCAGCCACATGGGTGAATTGATAGGGACCCACGATATCACCTGCCGCATAGATATTGGGGTAGAGCGTCTCAAGATACTCATCTGTACTGATGGTGCGCTCAGTGTCGATGCCCAAGGTGTCAAGTCCGTAACCTTCTAGGCGTGCACTACGACCGACTGCACAAATCAACTCATCATACTCAATGGCAGTTTCTTGTTGATCATCATTGCCGCCTTTTGGTGCGACGATAATATATTTTTTACCATTGCGAGTCTCACAGCGAATTGCTTGCTGTGAGGTCAAGATATTCACGCCGCTCTCAGTCAGTGCTTCTTGCGCAAATACAGAAACGTCGACGTCTTCCTTTTTCATCAGCCGCGCGCCTCTTTCGATTTGGGTCACAGCAGAGCCTAAACGAGCAAAGGATTGTGCCAGCTCACAGCCAATGGGTCCGCCGCCAAGTACTACCAGCTTGCTCGGCACTTTATCAAATTTTGCAAACTTATCCCAGAGAGTATCGCTTGTCACATAACCCGTCTCTTCTAAACCTGGTAGGTCTGGCACAAAGGGGCGCGCGCCCGTCGCGATAACGATAGAGCGCGCGGTTAATGTTTGAGTGCCGCCATCATTGAGGGCAATCTCAACCGTCCATGGGTCAATGAGCTTTGCGTAGCCTTTTAATACCTCGACACCCAAGCTCGTATAACGCTCGACACTGTCATTTGGGGCGATATCAGCAATGACTTCATGGATGCGAGACATGATGTTCTTAAATGCAAAATCCGGTTGGGTATTATTGAGTCCATAACGTTTGCCATGGCGTATCTGCTCAACCACTTTTGCACTTTTTACTAGTGCTTTACTGGGGACGCAGCCATAGTTTAAGCAGTCGCCGCCCATCTCACCTGCCTCAATCAATGTGACTTTTGCTTTGACGGTCGCGGCAATATAGCTGGTAACAAGTCCGCCAGCACCGGCACCAATCACAATCATATTACGGTCGAATTTTTTGGGCTTAGTATGGTTTTTATAGATACGGCGTTTCTTTAGTATCGTTAATATGCCTTTTGCTATCAGCGGAAATAACCCTAATAAGGCAAATGAAGCAAGTAGATTAAAGGACAAAATGCCAGATAACTGCTCAATTTTTGCCAACTGTGTACCGGCATTCACAAATACAAAGGTGCCGGCAAGCATGCCGATTTGGCTGACCCAATAAAAGGTTCGTACTTTTATAGCAGTCAGACCCATCAATAAGTTGATGAGAAAAAAGGGAAATATCGGTACAAGGCGTAACGTAAATAAGTAAAACCCACCTTCTTTTTTTACACCTGAATCGATGGAGGCAAGACGGTCAGGAAAACGCTGTTTAATGGTATCGCGTAACAAATAGCGTGAAGTCAAAAAGGCGAGTGTGGCACCGATACTTGAGGCAAACGAGGCTACCAGTATACCCTGCACTAAACCAAATAAAGCACCGGCTGCCAAGGTTAAAATAACTGCGCCCGGTAAGGATAATGCTGTGACCAATATATATACTACAAAAAAGCCGCCGATGACCAACCATGGCGACTGTGTTTTATATTGCTCGAACTGATCCATCGAGCCTTTTAAGCCCTCAAGCGTTAATAATTCATTGAGGTCAAAATAAAAAAAGCCAATGACGCCAATCAAGACCGCGAATATCAAAACTATTTTTTTAATCATGGATTATCCAGATAAATAATACTTAGATTAGCACATGAAGTGCAATATCAAAGAGCAGGTGAAAAAAAGACTCTTATCCATTGTAATCATTATTGAGTGATTGTTCAAATGTGTTGTTATAAATGATTTGTTTGAGACAAATTTTGAAGTCTAGTCGGTGAAAAGTAATATCGATACAACACGTACTACTGGTGCAAATTTTTCTTGCTTGCTGTGCCTACGCAGACAGAGGCTGCAAAAAATTTACACCAGTAGTACGGTAGCGACTTTAAAGTATTTCAACTATAGCCTAGAAGAGGGTAGTGATAATCGTCCTTTGCTTCTATTAGCATGCGAACGGCGAAATTAATTTAATGTCATATTAGGATTATAAAAACCGCCAAATAAACTCATTATTTGACGGTTCTAAAATGCAGTGACTAGCCTCCTAATTATAACGGGAGCTATAATGAGATATGCTGAGCTTCGCCTTTTTCAAGTGCAAGCTTAGCAGCAGCAGAGGCTACTGCTAAATCCTGTAAACCAACACCTGTACCATCGAACAAGGTAATTTCATCATCTGAGCTGCGACCTGGGTGATCGCCATTGATGACATCGCCAAGCGTAGTAATATCAGACTCTTTGATCGCGCCAGATTTAATTGCATGCTGGGCTTCACCAAGACTGATCGATTGTGCGATCTCATCAGTGAATACAGTAGCAGAGGCAACTAAATTGACATCAACTTCTTGCTTCCCAACGGTATCGGTACCCATACAGGCGATATGCGTACCCGGTTTGATCCACTCTTTCATCAGTAATGGCTCAAACGCTGAAGTAATGGTAATGATCACATCCGCCTCGCTACATAACTGTTCGCGCTCAACGGCTTCAAACGGTACGCCTAATTCTTCAGCGACTGCTTGTAAGTTTTTGAGACGATCTTTATTCTTATTCCAAGCCACTACCTTCTCAAAGCTACGTTGCTCAAGAGCGGCACGCAGCTGAAAAGTAGACTGATGACCCGCACCCACCATACCAAGTACTTTGCTGTCTTTACGTGCTAGATGGGCGATTGATACTGCCGATGCTGCTGCCGTACGTACCGCTGTTAGGTAGTTGCCGCCGACTAGTGCACGCAATTTGCCATTATCTGGATTGAATAAGAAAATCGTTGACTGATGATTGGTCAAGCCTTTAGCGGCATTGCCTGGCCAATAACCACCTGATTTTAGACCTAGTGATTTACCAGCACGGTCAAAACCTGATTTAAAGCCATATAGCGCATCAGCATAGCCAATGGCTTCACGGATGACAGGGAAATTATACGCGTCCCCTCGTGACATTGACGCAAAAACATTTTCAACGGCGATAAATGCAGAAGGGCGATCAATCACTGATTTGCAAGCGTCTTCTGATACGATCAATAAACCTTCGTTACTATTAACACTATTTGCTTCACTCATTATAAATTCCTTTTTATACTTCTTAATTTGTAATTCTTGAATAAAAAGGGGCTGTTGTAGGCTAAAGCTACAACAGCCCCTTTAAACTAAATTGATAAAATCATACTAATTTAGCTTATAAGTCTTAGTACATTTTACCGCGTGCAGATACTGGCCATACGGTTTCAACTTTACCATTACGCACACCAATATAAAAATCATGAACGTTACAAGTAGGATCACAATGACCAGGTACCAGTTTTAATTTTTCATTGATTTCAAGTACGCCATTTGGATCGCTGACTACGCCATGCTCGTCTGAACATTTAACATATTCAACATCGTCACGACCATAGACAAAGGGTAGGCCGCTGTCAACTGACTGAGCTTTTAGACCGGCATCAACAATGGCTTTGTCAGCTTTGGCATGGCTCATAACAGAAGTTAGGATGAATAAGGCATTTTCCCATTCACCCGCATCGATACGGTTGCCGTCTTCGTCTAGAATACGACCATAATCCGCATCCATAAACGCGTAAGAGCCACACTGTAATTCGTTGAAAACACCTGAATTACTTTCGAAATAATAACTACCAGTACCGCCACCTGAAACAAATTCTGGCTTAAGACCGATCTCTGTTAGCGCATCGATTGCTTCTTGTACCTGATCAATAGCGATTTGTGTTTTAGCTTTACGATCGCTAAAGCTGTCCATATGCTGCATGGCACCTTGATAGGCTTGAATACCAGTGAATTTTAAATTTTCAGCGGCATCAATCGCTTTGGCAATCTCTACTACAGCTTCAGTCGTCGTGACACCACAACGTCCAGCGCCACAGTCGATTTCGATATAACAGTTCAGTTCAGTGCCTGCTTTGGTTGCAGCAGCTGATAGCTCAGCGACGTTATCGATATCATCGACACAAACGGTGATGGTTGAGCCCAGCTTAGGCAAATTGGCTAAGCGCTCAATTTTGGCTGGATTGCGGACTTGGTTTGATACCAATACGTCTTTGATACCGCCACGTACGAACACTTCCGCTTCAGAGACCTTTTGACAGCATACGCCGATTGCGCCGCCAAGTTCTTCTTGTAAGTTTTGTACATCGACAGATTTGTGCATTTTACCGTGACTACGGTGACGCATATTATGCGCTTTAGCATAATCGCCCATTTTTTTGACGTTACGCTCAAGGGCGTCAAGATCCAAGATCAAACAAGGGGTTTGAATGTCAGCTTCGTCCATACCAACAGTGGCGGGTACGTTATAACCTACTTCTAATTCTTCAGTAATCATTTTAATTCTTCCATATTGTTGGTTAGTTTTACAAAAAGCCGTTTAAACATGCGCATTACTGGCGCTGAGTTAACGCTTAATTTGTAATCAGTTAATGATACTTAATTGCCGATCATTAGTTCCAAGGCAATTTGTCTAGATCAACGTTACCACCAGTGATGATGACGCCAACCTTTTTACCTGCAAAAACGTCTTTGTTCTTCAAGATGACAGCAAGCGGTACTGCACAACTTGGCTCGATGATAATTTTCATATGAGTCCAAGTCAGCTTCATCGCTTCAACGATTTCTTCTTCAGTCGCAGTCAAAATGTCAGTCACATAATTACTGACAAAATGCCAGGTCAAATCTTTAAGCGGTACTTTTAAGCCATCAGCGATAGTATCGGGTGCATCATCAGCGATAATATAACCGGCTTTAAATGAGCGTGCAGCATCATCAGCATTTACTGGCTCTGCAGCATAAATTTTGACATCAGGGGCTAGGTTCGATAGCGTTAAGCAAGTGCCTGAAATCATGCCACCACCACCAATAGGTGCCACAACCATGTCAGGTTTTTGACCGATCTCTTCCATTTGCTCTAGAAATTCACGTGAGCAAGTCGCTTGTCCGGCGATTACGCGTGGATCATTGTACGGATGGACAAAGTCGCCGCCTGTTTCTGCTTGAACTCTGGCAAACACTTCTTCGCGTGAAGTGGTTGATGGCTCACACTCAGTAATGATACCACCATAGCCACGGACTGCCGCTTTTTTAGCTTCTGGTGCACTATGCGGCATCACCACATGACACGGTACGCCGCGTCGACCCGCTGCATAAGATAAAGACAGGGCATGGTTGCCTGAGCTGTGTGTACAGACGCCATTTTTTGCGGCTTCGTCAGACAGACCAAACACCGCGTTTGATGCGCCGCGTACTTTAAAGGCACCCGCTTTTTGAAAGTTCTCACATTTAAAGAACATCTCACAGCCTGCCATTTCGTTTAAAAAGCGAGAGGTCAAAACAGGAGTGCGATGGATATATGGCTTAATGCGCTCATGCGCCTCTAGCATATCATCAAGGGTTGGAATCACTAATCCATCATCATTTGTGATCATAAAAAATAGTCCTTCATCTTTTGTTTAATGGCTTGTTGTTTAATGGCTTGTTGTTTAATGGCTTGTTACTTAATAGCTTTTATTTAGTTGTTGCAGTGTTGCGATAATACTCTTGTGCAGCAGCGACACCCTGACCCAGTTTAATAGGGTAGTCCAAATCAACCATTGCCATTTCAATGGCTGCAAGCCCTGCTAGCACCATGACTTCAGTCAATGAACCCAAATGACCTATTCTGAATGCTTTACCATTCATCTCACCTAAACCAATACCAAAGGAGATACCGTATTTATTAAAAGCATGATCGGTCAGTTTATTACTGTTAAAGCCTTCAGGAACAAAGATAGCACTTACGGTATTAGAATAAAGGTCAGGAGTTTTTGCACATAATATCATACCCCAAGCGCTAACCGCTTGTCGTACGCCTTCGGCTAAACGATAATGACGTGCATAGACGTTTTCAAGACCTTCATCAAACAACATCTCAAGACTTTCTCTTAAACCATAGATAAGGTTTAATGGTGGTGTATAAGGAAAGCCGCCGTTGGCATTTGCTTTCAACATATCACGGAAGTCAAAATAAGTACGTGGTAGCTTAGCTTCATCCATATGACTCAAGGCTTTTTGACTGACGCCTAATATTGCCATGCCAGTTGCGAGCATAAAGCCTTTTTGTGAGCCAGCAACAGCAACGTCTACGCCCCATTCATCCATCTCAAAAGGGACAGAAGCAATTGAGCTGACACCATCTACGAATAATAAAGCGGGGTGGTTACTGCTATCTATGGCTTTGCGAACGGCGCCAATGTCGCTTAAGACACCTGTCGCGGTTTCGTTATGTGTGACCATGACGGCTTTTATTTCGTGCGCTGTGTCTTCGCTCAAAATAGCTTGAAATTGGTCAGCAGGTGCGCCTGTACCCCAAGGACATTCGATAACTTGCACATCAAGTCCGTGGCGCTGACACATATCAATCCAGCGATGGGAGAACATACCATAGCGTGCAATCAGAACTTTATCACCAGGTGAGAGGGTGTTGCTAATAGCAGCTTCCCAACCGCCCGTACCACTGGAGGTAAACAGGATGATTTCACTATCTTGCGTGCCAAATACTTTTTTACAATCAGCAAGCACCGGTAAGAAAGTGTCTGAGAAATCAGGCGCACGGTGATCTTGCGTCGGCACGTTCATCGCGCGACGTAGTCTGTCAGGAATATTGGTAGGACCAGGAATAAAAATTGGGTTTTGTAGCGACATGATTTACATCCTTGTAAATGTATATAAAGGGGACAGAATAGTTGTATAAGCAGGTTTTTATGCGAATTTAATACAAGAGTCTTCCTGACTCATACTGTTTGGTTTGTGTGTTTTTCAGGTTTAAAACATTAACCATGTCAAAGAAAGGAGTTGCAGGTGATTGGTCACTTTACTACTTACTGCGTTCTTACGGTAACGGTTTTTACGAAGGATAAGCTAAGAGGTTTTGGTTGAAAAAGTGTAGATGTTCATCAACCGGTTGAAATATAGCATTAATAGTAAGTCGTAACAAGGTGTTTTTAAATAACCTTTGTGCTAGTCTTCTCGAGACTATTACAGTGACTGTTTTGCGTGAATAGCGGATATTAGTCCTATTTATTCTTCTATGTTTTGACAGAAATAATTCATAATTAACATTTCAGTTGCATGATGTCTTCAAGAGCTGCCATAACTTCAGTATAATATGGTGCCGTGCCGACAAGTTTATCTTTACAGTTTCTTCAGCATCGCTCAGTCTCTAACTTACTAAAAATCATTTATTCAATTAAGCAATCACAATAAGAAAAACCCTTCATCATCAATGCTGAGGGTTTATGAAAGACATTGGATTTCTGATAGTTATCACCTTTAAGTGTGTTAACTTGAATAATTTTAAGAAAGTTAGATAAAGACATAGATTTCTATTATTTAATTACTCCGTAAAAATATTTAAACCATTAACTTTGTAGCACCATATACTTTTAATAAGAAGATTTCATCATGCCAAACCAACGTCCGTTATATATCCCATTTTCAGGTCCTGCACTGTTAGAAACCCCTTTATTAAATAAGGGTAGTGCTTTTTCATCAGAGGAACGCGATAGCTTTAATTTAACCGGTTTACTACCTCATAACATTGAGACGATTGAAGAGCAATCATTACGTGCTTATCATCAACTTCGCTCGTTTACTACTGATATCGATAAGCATATTTACTTGCGTAATATACAAGATACCAATGAAACGTTATTTCATCATTTGATTGAGCAGCATATCGAGGAAGTGATGCCGCTCATATATACCCCAACGGTTGGCCAAGCTTGTGAAAAATTCTCTCAAATTTATCGCCGTAAACGTGGTTTATTCATCTCTTATCCTGATCGCCATAAAATCGATGATATGCTGCAAAACGCCACCAAACAAAAAGTAAAAGTAATCGTTGTCACTGATGGTGAACGTATCTTGGGATTAGGAGATCAAGGTATTGGCGGAATGGGTATTCCAATTGGTAAATTGGCTTTATATACGGCTTGTGGTGGTATTAGCCCGGCTTACTGCCTACCTATATTATTAGATGTCGGTACCAATAATCAACAATTGCTTGATGATCCTATGTATATGGGCTGGAGAAATCAACGAATCTCTGGCGATGAATACAATGAATTTGTAGACTTATTTATTCAAGCGGTTAAGCGTCGTTGGCCGGAGGTATTATTACAATTTGAAGATTTTGCACAGGAAAACGCGACACCATTATTGAATCGATATCGTGATCAGTTATGTTGTTTTAATGATGATATTCAAGGGACTGCTGCTGTTTCAGTCGGTACATTGATAGCAGCTTGTTTAAATAAAGGTCAAAAACTTAGTCAACAAAAAATAGCATTTTTGGGTGCAGGATCAGCTGGTTGTGGTATCGCCGAACATATTATTCGCCAAATGCAGCGTGAAGGTTTAACGGAAGAGCAGGCACGTAAACAGGTATTTATGGTTGATCGTTATGGTTTGCTAACAGATAGCATGACAGAGCTACAAAAATTCCAAGCACCGTTAGTGCAAAAAGAATCAGCTATTGAAAGTTGGGATAAGAGTCAGAAACTTGGGTTAGCGCAAGTGGTTAAACAAGCAAAAATAACGGTATTATTCGGCGTAAGTGGGCAAAAAGGTCTGTTTACACGAGAGGTAATCGAAGCGTTATGTGTTAATACTGAACATCCAATTGTCTTACCGCTGTCAAACCCAACGTCTCGTGTTGAAGCAACACCGCAAGAAGTGACTAGCTGGAGTAGAGGTAAGGCAATTGTGGCAACGGGTAGTCCTTTCCCTAATACCACTTTTGAAGATCAGTCTTTCGAGATTTCTCAGTGCAATAACAGCTATATATTCCCAGGTATTGGCCTAGGTGTTTTAGCAGCACATGCGACGGGTATCAGCGATAATATGTTAATGTCTGCAAGCCAAGCACTTGCAGACATATCAATGGAATATGAAAAAGCACCAGGTGCAATATTACCGCCCATTAAGTTCATTAGAGAAATCAGTGAAAAAATAGCCTATGCAGTTGCCCTACAGGCGATTGAAGATAAATTGGCATTACCTGTCACGGCAGAAAATTTAGAACGTCGATTAAAAGCTAATTTCTGGTTACCTAGATACCACAACTATCGCCGTACTTCTTTCTAAAAATTAGAAAATACGAATAAAAAAGCTGAATGTTACGATTAAAAGTAGCATTCGGCTTTTTTTATTGCCTAGATTTTACTAAAAATTAAGCAACCTAGAATAAATATTTGGTCTACTTTATCGTTAAATGATTGCCCGCTATCGATCTCAATTTCGAAACTAAGTCTTTAACCTGATTCAAACACTAACAATGGTTAAAGGTATCGACCTAGCGACTAAAGCTTCTTGAGTTATTGCTAAAAAATTTTCCTTCAGATGATTATAGTAAGGCTGCAGAGCAGGGTGGCTAACAGTGATATGTGACTGTACAAGCCTAGTTTGCTTCTTATTCATATCTAGCATCTCATCGTTATTGAGCCAAGGATCTTGTGGCATTATAAAGCCAGTAGCTAAAATTGATTCTCCGATAGATTGTGCGATGCTTAGACCAGCGAAATCATAGTCAGCAAAGATATATTTAGAGCACTTAGTGTTTTTGAGGCTTTCGTAAATTAGAGTAGTATTACTAGCCTTGTGGCCTCTATAGACTAAAGCGGTAGTTTGACCATGCCAGCCTTCTATTAATGCTAAGTCTTGCTCAGTAAAACGACAAAAGCTAGTGAAGTTCTCTATGACAATAAGATTATCAATATTCCACTGCATCAAATCATCACTGTGAACACCTAGGTAAGCGTTTTCTTTAGAGGCTCTATGAATATAGTTCTGGGTGGCAAGCGCCAAATCATTATCAGAACCAAGCATTCTTAATTCAAAGAATCCTTTTGTAGGCGCTTTACTCAGCATCTTCTCATTGGACATAGTCAAGCTGTTGTCGACACGATCTTTGGTTTTCATTGCCGTTATGTCGTCGTGCGCTATATCTATCTTAGTATGAGCTTTAATAAGGCTAACAATACGGTTCCAACCACCAGGCTTTATATGTATATTACGTCCTATTTTGTGACCTATATCTGCATCATAAATAACCAGTAGCGCAAAAACATTGCTAGGCGTTCTAAAAGCGATAGTATCCTCACCAGCCTGTAGCTTTTGCTGTATATCAAGCAAAGTCTTACTGCTCTCTAAGCGTTGAGCGAGTTTAGCGTCCATAATTCGTTCTCACTAGGTTCGTTAGATGTGGTATTACATCTAACATACTTAGCATCTGTTATATACAGAGTGTCGCAAGTATCGGATAACCACCGCTTTTTTAGATAAAGCTTCCAATAGCAAGTGTCTTTTTTCTTAATAATATGATCGCTCTTAAAGTTGCTACCACAGACCTTAAGCACTAAAGCTAAAAAGGCCTTATATTCGACGATATGGGTCAAGCCAGCAGTTTGCCAATACTCTCTAACCGAGTAACATTTACTCAGGTCATCGGTGTTGTTATTGGACAGATATTTTAGAACCCAAAGCTTTTCAGCCGAGGGTTTTTGTTGTTCAGTTTTGTCTGTCGATTCAACATACTCACCCTCATAAATATTTATGTCTTTACCTTTGATAATGGGTTTGCTGCTGGCAAGTTTACCCATGATAGTAGCAAGAAGATAACTGTCATCGCTTAACTCAATGTTATAAAGATTATCACTAACCTCTATCCCGCCAAATGCCAAGCCTATGCTTTCGATATCTCTTAACTCAAGCCCCATTTGTTTAGGGATAAACTGCTCGTTTCTCAATGCTTTATGCAGTTGCCACAGTATCTTATTTTGACGGTTCTGATCTCTTTTTAACTTATCGATAAGCAGGATGGTCTTATCTAGATGAACGCCCATTTCATGGTTGAATTTAACGATAGAGTCAGACAGGTATTCATCCAATATGACAGCGGCTTTAGTATAGTCACCATGGAGCTTATAAAGCTCTTCACGACTTAAAATAGCTGTTTTTTGGATCTGCGATTTAATTTTCTTATTCAAGCTTTCAAGGATAATACGCTTAGCTTTTATGTTAGGCGTATTATTAAGGTCTGAGTTAATAATGTACTCAATATTCGACATCTCACGGCCTAAAGCCTCAGATAGCATATTGGCCTCATCTCGGATATTCGCTAAGTGCATCATCTCATCGTGCGTTTCATCAAATGAATCTGATGCAGCTTGTGCCATTTGAATGGAATGATGGATATTTTGCTTCCAGTCCTCTACGTCTGGCATAGTGTGCGTACGATAGGACTTTTGATCAACCGTTCGCAAAATATCTCTAAAACTAGATCCAAGCGTAATACTATTGGCATTAATGCTTATGACGCCACTGTCACGCAGTACTTGATACTGTTTGGAGCTTGTGTTTACAGCACCGAAACACCCTTCAGGAGAGTAGGACTCAAAGAGCACATCAGATTTGTCCGTAATAGCCCGGCCCAAGGTTTTGATCTTGTCCTCGGTAAGTTTTATACCCTCGCTCATAAGCTGAGCCCTTGCTGCAGTTCAATCTCCTCTTCATTAAAATCATCAAAGAGGTTTTCGGTGATGTATTCAAAGATTTGGCTAATATAACTAATCATGCCGGTCACACGGTATATTTTTTGAGCACTATTAGACAAGATGACAATGTCATGCTTTCTTAGTCGCTCAAGTAGAGCTTCTACCTGTTGATCATTGGGCTTTTTGGTAGCACCTGTAATTTCAGAGACTTGATTGAGCATACTCTCAAAATGCTTATTGTCATTAGCAGTTAATACTAACTCAGCTTGTTTGAGCTTATCGCCCATTACCAGAGCATTATTATGTTCATCAGCGCTGGCAAGACAGGTCAGCATTTCAATGATAGGCCCAATATTGTTGTATATGTCATGGAACTGCTTAGAGATGGCCTTTTTGTCAGACTCGGATGGTACGGTGTTCAAGCCAGCATACACGTCGCCATCACACATAGAGACTAGCTTGACACCAAAGGGCTCAAGATGGATTGAGATACGATTAACGTTATCTTCACTATCCTTTAACCACTTATAGGCTTCAGGTTCGCTGATAGGGCAGATAAGCTTGTTCTGCATTATCATTCTTAATATCTCATGCTCTTTCATTCTTCGAATACTCCATATTGCTCTAACTGGTGGTCCTGAGTTAGCGAGTACATATCATCTGTCTGTGATAGCTCATATCTATAAGTGTTAACATCATAAGCACAGCCAATGTTGTTAGAGAATAAGGGGATCACAGCGTCATGAGGATTCTCTGGTGCGGCGCACATGGCTGAAATACCTAGTTTTTGCAGTAAGCCTAATAGCTCTTGGGTATTGGTAGGGTCAAGCACACCCACTTCATCAATAAAGAATTTGAGCTCACTAGTATCAGTGGTCGATATGACTGAGAGTAGGGCAATATAAATAATCAGCTGGGCAATACGCATGGTGCCATTTGAGCCGATATCAGGGAAAGATTTGGCACGGTCGGTATGCTGCTCCTCTTTACCTCTTTGTTTCACCGTCAAGCTGACAAAGAACTGTTCTGACAGTTTGATGTTCATTTTGTTTTGACCAATATAGCTTTGTACTTGGTCAAGCTTCATTAAAAGTTCTTCATCAGGCATACGATACCTGTCATGAATATCCTTGTTAACCCATTCTTCGAATGCCTCGGTAAAGGTATTGAGTACCGAATACCATTCGTTATCTCTAATACTAGAGGTTAGCGTAATCTTTAGATTCTCGATAGCCAACGCGCCCAATTTATCACAGACCTCTCTACAGCTACGATTAATACGGTTTGAGAATGTGGTTAGGCTATGATGCGCTTGGTCTAGTTTGAATTTAAAATCGCGAATTTTATGAGCTTCAACCAGATAGTGATTGATGATGACCTCTTTTCTAGTCTCATGCTCATTGTTTAAATACTCAGTAAAGATACGCGCTTGTATGAACCAGTTATAGTCATCAGGACGGCCTACTGTGCTGTCATTGGAAAGTAAGGTCTCAAACATACTCTCGTTATTGATAAATGGTGATTTTATAGCGGTAAGTATGTTGATACCTTCTTTGATAGTGTTCCTAGTCTTCTCAATAGTCTCTTTAGATTTATCGAGTACGAATAGCGCAGTATCATGTAGCTCAAATAGGGTTTTTGAGGCAAACTCTGCGGGTGGTGGCTGATTTGGTACTAATGTACTTATAAAGGTATTGTTAGCGGCTTTAAGGGTCGTTTCTAGTCGCTCAAGATCAGCATTGGCTACCGTCAAGTCTTGCTCAATGCTAGAGGCTTCCTCAGATAAACTACCAGCTTTCCTGGTTTTTTCCTCAATAATCTCATTGAAAGCTTGAGTATTGGTGATAACAATAGACTTTAGCTCACTGTGTTTTTGAGTGTAAGCACTAGCTTGTGTGTACTCTTCAGCTAAAAATTCATCATACAGGGTAACGCGCAACTGAGCAGATTCAGCACGTTTGAGCTGAGCGGTAATATCTTTGATGGTATCCCTAACACCAATTATCACATTATCATCATAGCCGTTTGCATTAATAGCATTGTCTCGACGTTGACGAGCACTAGTGCTCTGTTGTTGCGCCTTAACGGTAGCCGCTTTCTTATCTTGGTTGAGTTGCTCTTTTCTTTGAGTTTGGCTGGCTTCTAATTGCTTAAGTCTAATCTTATCCTGTTGCTTGATATCATTAATGTTTTCATGAACTCCGAGCTCTATATTAGTTAGCTCATTTTGCTTACCAGCAATTTCGGTTGCTAACGCTGCTACTTGCTGAGCAAGCTTAGTTTTTCTGTCTTCAAGATCTGCTTTGGCTCTTAGCTCTAATTGCTTGCTACTTTGATTTAAGCTTTCTATTGATTCTTTAGTTTTAGTAATATTGACGGTAGCTTGATAGCTCTCATCTCTTGCAAGTTTTATTCTTTTTTGGCTGGCAAGTAATAAAGACTCAACTTCTTTCTTTCTCTCGTTTTTACTAGATATTTGAGCATCAATGCTAAGCATCTGCTGAGTGATTTCACGGCGAGACTGACTTTTTGAGTTATCAATTTTTGCAGTATCTATGATCAGACCATACAAGGACTCACCAGTTTGGATATGGTTATCGCTACTATCTGCGTCTAGCCATGACGGTTCTAGGTCGGTACGATTAAGTAATGCGGGGTCTATGGCTCGTCTAACTTGGTCTACTGTAGCAACTAGGCTCTGATCATCTTCGCTTTGTACCAAAAAGCTAAATAGGGTATCGCCTTTTAATAAGTCCTGAAGCTTTTTATAATCTGCTTGAAACCTCTCTATACTTCGTGAATTTTCGATAAGCTCGTTTTGAAGGTTGCTATTTTCTGCTTGCGCGGCACGGCTTTGCTCTTTAGCTATGCTTTCGTTTTCTATATCTCGGCTTAACTGCTTTTGTTTAGCACGTATCTCGCCAGCAACTTGCTCCAAGTCTTGCTTATATTTAAGGCTGATATCAATACTAGTGACAGATTGATCAAGAAGGGCTTTATCTATTTTTAGCTGTTGTAGCTTGTCACGAATATTATCTATCTGAATTTTGGCACTATCGCGAATAGATTCTATATGAGCGTATTGTGATTTCATTAATTCAGAATAAGCATGCTCGTATACACCGTCTGCCTTAGTTATCTCATGTTCAATGCTGGCAAGTTTCTGAGTTAGACTGTTTTCAATTGCCAGCAATTCTTTTTGAAGTATGGATTCTATTTGTTTGATGACTGCAGCAGCCTCACGCTCTTTATCTTCATAGTCATTTAAAAGGCTTTCTTGATGGTCTTTTTGAGTGTTGAGAGCTTGTATCTGTGATGACAGCTCTTTTAATTCATTCACGGGTTTATGCTTGCCAGCAATACCATTTTCAAACTCAAATTTACGCGCCTCAAGCTTATCAATATCAAGAGTCAGACGACTTAATTGAGCGTCTAAGTCACCTTGGTCTCGTCTCCATTGAGCAGATACTTCATTGATATCACTTTTAAGTAGATTGATAGAGTTTTGATATTGGTTCAGTAAGTCCTTGTTGTTTCTTATTTTGTTCTTCAGCTCAATCAGTAGACCACCTATGATGCTAATGTCTGTAGATAATTCATTTTGATTAGAGGCATTCATTTTGACTGCTAAAGATAAACGATCAAACTGTGGTCGTAACACTTCAATCTTGCCCCAAGTATCCCGTTGACGTACCCACTTAGCGGTATCGACCCCTTTAGAGTCGATAATAATCTCATTGTCTCTAACCTTATTCTCCGCCTTCATCGCCTCTACTAAGAACTCGCATATCTCATTAAATTCAAGCTTTGTCTGTAATATGTTGCTAGCGATTGAAGCAAAACCATAGAAACTCCCTTTCCCTGTCGCTAATGAAAAGTCATGACGTAGTGCAGAGATACTTCTGAGGCTATCTGTTGAGCGTATAGATGCTTTAACACGATGAGGAGGGCAGTTACTAATAATAGCCTCGTATGACAACTGGCGCACATTGTTAGAAATGTATAACCCGTCTGACTCAATGTTCGCTTTTACCGCCTCAAACTGATGAAAAGAGCGCTTACCCTGCAAGTCCATACTGACAAACCACTTCTCTTTATATTCTGAATCAATGAAGTTGAAAACTTGAACACCACCACTATTCCTGATCAAGACGCACTTTTTTTGACCCTCTCTTATGTATTCATAAACGATATAGCTGTTTGCATAAGGGAGGTAGAACTCTACAAAACTCTTATGTACTTCAGATTTTTTGGAAATACTACTTAGCTTGGTGCCAAAAAACGGCACGATAGCGCCCATTAACGTTGTTTTACCGGCACTATTACGACCAGTAAGAATAGTATTGCTATCTACCTCAATAAGGTGGCTTTGTCCTTTCAGGTAACTATTTAATAGAGCTACTCTTAATAGTTTATTTTTCTTTTTAGCTGCTTCTAGTGGTTGGTTGTTGGAAACTAATTCATTACTTATATTTAGACCATGCTCTGCAGTCGACATACTGTCGAGATTTTGGTCGTCGCGCATTTCTAGCATAACTTGTATCCTGTGTGAGTACGTCAAATTTTATCATTTTATCCACAGTTCAAACTGGAATATCAGCGTGGTTTTTTAGTACCAAGCTTAAAAACTTTGAAGTGAGGTATCATTGATTTGTACATCAGATTTTATCTATTCAAGTGCAAACATTCACAATTAAAGTCTATATAACTCGAATTTGAGTTTAATAACAAGAAATATAGCACGAGTGATGAGAATTAGAGTCAAGGTTATAAGATTCGAGCTTGTTCATGAATACTAAAGAGCTTTTTGAGTTGTTTAGTCTACGGAAATATTTTCTGATGTAACGGGGGATATTACCTATTTTTAGACTATGAATGTGAGCGAGTTGATAATTTTTTAACCATGTTATGCAGTTTAGGTAGCAGGTAATTAATGGAAATAAGTTATTCACTATTACTATAAAATTTAAAATAATATAAAACCTAGAAAATAAAATGCTAGGTTGTCCGCTATACTTGTTTATAGAATAAGAATATAGGCAAGTTGTCATGACAATTTATCATAATAATAACAATCCAAATCCTACTCAAGCGATAGCGCAAGCCTGTGTAATTACCTTTCAAGGCAATGCAAGTAATAACCTGCAACAAGATGCCTTTTTCTTTTTAGATAATTGGTATCAAGAAGATTTAGGTGTGATGGCAGTGACACCAGTTGCATTACCATTTTGTTTAGCAGTGTCTGATGGCGTGGCAAGCTCTCATCACTCGCAGCACTGCTCAAAGGCGGTGGTAAAAGCAATCAGACGGTTATGGAACGATCAGAAGAGTATCAGCTCAAATAGTATTCATCAGCTGATTAATCAAACCAAGCATCCATCCAAGCGTCATGGTGCCGCGGCAACACTAGCTATGGTTATCGGAGAGTTAAATAGTGATGGCACAGTAAAGGCGACGATAACGCATGTAGGTGACAGTCGTGTTTATCGACTGTCTAAAGGTGCGTCACAATGGCAGTGCCTGACTCGAGATCATAATCTATTGAATGAACTCATTGACCAGCAGGCACAAGAACAAGGTCGGCAAGCGGCGTTTGCAGACTATAACCGAGAAGGGATGGCGGGTAGTTTATATATCATTACTGAATGCTTTGCGTTAACCGCCGATGACGGTTATCTAAGCTGTGAAGCACCAGAAAGTATTTCGCGTAAGGTCGATATTAACAGTGGCGACTGTATCGTGGTTTGTACAGATGGTATCCATGACTTAGTACCGAGTCATAAATGGCAACCTGTCAAGGCTGAGACAAATTTACAGGATTGGCTAATTGCTCTTAAGAACCAAGTTTATGACTCCGATGGCAATGCCTATGATAATGGCACAGCAATATTGGTTCGTTTTGATTGAATGTTTGTTTTAATAATGAAGTTATAAATTATCACTTAATAGAGCAACCAATATGCCCACATATCCCATTGCCAGCTATACAAAGTCAGCACGTCTATTTGCTTTATATCAATGTTTACCTCGGAGTGAAGCTGATGCTGTTTCACTGACAGAGCTTATGCAAAACTACGGTGATGATCCTGATAATTATACAAATGAGCGTAAAAACTTAGAGAACGATCTGATTGGCTTAAATCAAATCTTTAACGATATCTTCTATAGTAATGCATTAATCCGGGTGCCAGCATGGGGCAAGAATATCAGCGGCAAGACGGCACGGTTTTACATTGAACCCAGCTTTAGTATCGATATCATTAACGAGCAAACAGTGTTCTTTTGGGAGATGCTGGATAAATATACCGCAAACTATTTGCCAGTGTCTTTTAAGCAAAGTATCACAGATCAGCTCACTCAACTACGTCGACAAGACAAAGATAAATTTCACCAAAGTCCGTTAGGGCAATGGCAAGATCATCTCATAACCTTACCTAGTATCGTGCAAGCACCAAAGCTTGATAGTGACGTGCTTTCTAGTATCCATCAAGCTTTGCTACAGAGTCGTCCATTACAAATACGCTATCAAAACAAATGGGAAGGACAGCCAACTCAAAGAGTGGTATATCCCAAAGGACTGATTTTTATTGACAATATGGTCTACCTCACAGGTTTTAATTCAGTAGATGATCATATGGATGATAATAAACTGTTAGAGGAGCATCGCAATTTTGCAGTCAACCGTATTACCGAGGCAGTAGTCATAGATGAGCCAATACCAGACTGGGTAGGGCGTGACGTTTTTACATTAGATAGCTTACAGAAGCTGGGCAAGCTAGAGTTTGGTAAAAATATTGAAATCAACTTGGTTTTAAAAGTACAGAAATACGCCTGTCAGCATCTTTATGAGCGTCCACTATCGAAAGATCAACAGATTACTATTGTAGATGATACTTGGAATCAAGTCAGCGCTACGGTTGCTAATACTCAGCGCTTACAAGACTGGCTGGTGAGTATGTCACAGCTGTCTGTCGTGATTGAACCCTTGGCGTTAAAAAAAATTATTTTTGAGCGTCTAGAGAGTGGGATGCAGCTTTATAACAGTAATTAATGATTTCACTTTAAAGAGGAACCAGGTATGACAGTAGATAGTATCTTTGAAGATAAACAGACTCTAAAAAACGATATTAACGAAGAGTGTAATGATGAGCTTCAGATAAAGCCCATACCTTTAACTACTTTATATAGGCCACAAGCAGATAGCTATCGCCTGTCTGAGGTTGGGTTTATTGTTATAGAAAATGGCTGGGATGAACAGTCACTGCTAGCGTTAAAACAGCAAACAGGTTTGGGCACATTGTTTGCGCTACAAACCACAGATAAGCACATTGATAGATTCGAGGTTATAGACGGTATTATTATTTGCAAAGCGGATGAAGTCGGGCAGGTAACAACTGTATTTGAATCAGTACTATCTGATCGGGATAAAGTTGGTATAGATGTTAATGATATCAAGAAATCCTGTGGGGCTGAGAAGCCTGCCAAGTTTATACAGGCTAGGGTAACGGACATACCAGACCCAGAACAAGTAAAGAGTGCCGCTAATCATCTGCTCAATCAAATTGCTAAAGGTCTTAGTATTGAGTATATGATGCTTCATATTGAACGTAATCATAAGTTATCTCTTGATGAATTTTTTAGCGTCACAACTGCGATTGAAAGCTGGATTACTGACGATTCAGAAGTGTTTTACGGTAATAGGATGATTGACAAGTCTGACCATTGCTGGATGGGAGCGATATATGTGGCTGGTTAGCCTAGTATTGACTATACATGGATTTATTCACGCTGTGAGCGTGTCAGGTAGGCAAACGCTCATTAATTAAATCGCAAGGAGTGCAGAAAATGACAACGATAGATAAAAGTTTATTTGATGATTTTATCCAAGCTCAAGATATGATTTATCCATCGGTTATTACAGAGCTGACCCAAGGTCATAAACGTACGCATTGGATGTGGTTTATTTTTCCACAAGTGAAAGGGTTAGGGCACAGTGTAAGAGCTCGACGCTTTGGAATAGAGAGTCTGGAGCAAGCAAAAGCGTATTTGCAGCATGAGGTGCTTGGAGCACGATTAATAGAGTGTGCTGAATTACTGCTGCTGCATCCTGATAAAAGCGCTTTAGATATCTTTGGTACACCGGATAATCTAAAGCTACAATCTTCGCTAACTTTATTTGCCTTTGCAGCTGGTAACGATTGTGTTTTTGAGCAACTTTTGTATCAGTTCTACGCAGGCAGTTATGATATAAGCACTATGAAAATGCTAAAGCAACTGAGTGGTTAATAACAGCGCCAAACAAAACCGAATGAGATTTAACTAGCGCCAAAATTTAATATTTTTAACTGCATTAAAGCTATTAATTATCAGAGGATATAACTATGAAATACCAGCTTGACGACTCGTACATAGATGATATTCCCAGTGCTGTTCTATATCGACAAACTATGGATCATTATCCTAAGTCTACTATTGGTTGTTTTATTATCAGCGATAGTTGGGATGAGCAGGCGCTACTAGGGCTAAAAGAGA
The DNA here is from genome assembly GCF_000012305.1 of Psychrobacter arcticus 273-4. Lineage (NCBI taxonomy): Bacteria > Pseudomonadati > Pseudomonadota > Gammaproteobacteria > Moraxellales > Moraxellaceae > Psychrobacter > Psychrobacter arcticus. Next base: position 1,664,806 of record NC_007204.1, on the reverse strand, counting down.
AATCAGGGGCTTGGTTTTTATTAGGCTTGCAGACAGACAATAATAAATTTGAGCACCTAGATATTATAGAGGGCATTATTAGATGTCAGCCAGATGAAGTAAACAATGTCATTAAACTACTTGATGTAAACTCTGCAAGCACAATTATTGGCATAGATGTTGTAGATATCAAAAATCTGTTTGAGTGTGGCAATTCATTTCAGTTCATTCAGGCAAATGCCACAGGTGAATCTGACTCAGATTTAATAAAAGTAACAACACATAAGCTAGTGAATCAACTTTCGACAGCACGCCATACTAAAGGGTTGTTTATTGGAATGGAGAGCGTTCAAAGCTTACCAATGGAAGCTTTTGCTTACGTAGCAGATGCTGTTGAAGGATTTTTATCTAATATTGGTGAATCTATATATTACCGCTCAAGTATGACTGATGAGCTCAATACTTTTCATTTAAAAGCGATTTATGCTTTGGCTTAGCTGGTACTATTTATATAAAACCATTTAATTTTAATTATTGTTACCTTTAAATATCTTAGAGTTGCACTTGAATAATAAAAAACAATATAGCTATGTAGTCTTAGTAGCAGAAAAAATTTAAATCTAATAGGTATAGATTAATGACCCCATCGAATGTTAATAGTGCAGGCTACAAAGTAATAAAAATTTCAGAATTTTTATCTAAAAAAGAGTATTTAGATAAGAAATTAGTAATACCAGTCTATCAACGACCTTATCGCTGGACAGCAAAAAACATAGTTGATTTATTGTCAGATCTGTACTACCAGTGTAAAAGAATTGGCCATAGGTTAGGCAGTCCTGATAATCCAGATAATTTTTATCGCTTAGGAACTGTGGTTTTACACCAATATGTTAATAACGGAAGTCATCAGACAAATGCTGACTTAGTTGATGGTCAGCAACGTACATTAACGTTGCTGTTAATAATGAAATCAGCTCTTGAGTCAAACAGGTTCACAGAGCAGTTTAATAGTTTTACACCTTTAGAAATAGAGCTCCCTGACTGTAGTGAAACTCAGCAAAATTTAAGTAGAAACTATGAACTTATTAGAAGACATGTGAACAGTCCAGAATTTACTTCTGAAGTTTTAGATTTTCTACTTAATCATTGTGAAGTAGTTCAAGTGACACTTCATTATTTATCAGAAGCTTTTCAGTTCTTCGACTCACAAAATGCACGTGGACTTGATTTAAACCCTCACGACTTGTTAAAAGCATTCCATTTACGCGAGTTCCCTGACTCTGAAAGTCTTTTAAAACAGAACATTGTTGAATGTTGGGAGCAGCAAAATACTAAAAGTTTAGAGGTTTTATTTGCTAACTATCTTTACCCTATTCGCCGCTGGAGTTTTGGAAAGCAAGCTGTGCACTTCTCTAAGTCTGAGGTTAATGTATTCAAAGGTATGAAATTAGATAGCGATAGTTATCCTTTTCAAGAAAACTTAAGAATAGTTCACAATACGGTCGACAGCTATAATCATCATTCACATCGGTTACTTGATCAACAAGCAATGGCATACCCATTTCAGTTAACTCAAACCTTAATTAATGGACGCCGTTTTTTTGAGTGGGTTACACATTATCAGGAGATGATCCAGCCATTATTGAATAAAACTATAGATAGCGATTCTCAGAAATGGCTCTATACCATAACAAGTTGTCATCACACTGAGACAGGCACATCTATTAAAGAAGTAGCAAAAAGACCAACAGCATTTAATATTTTTCTAGTGCTTAACACCGACTTGCCTGAGTATTCTTACAAGGGACGCTCAAGAAGAGGCGACCAATATGTACGGCGTATGTTTGATGCATTGGTCCTATGCTACTACGATCGTTTTGGAAGTCATAATTTACCGCGAGCCATAGAATATATATTTATTTGGGCTTATTCATTACGTTTAGAGAAGAAAAGTGTTTACTTAGAAAGTATTGAAAAGCATATTGGGACAGATAATTTATTTGAGCGTTTACAGCAATCATTATCTTCCGTCGATTTCTTGAGTAAACCCTTACCACAGCCTAAAAAGGTAGATGTAACGAATGTTGAGGGTATCAAAGAGCTGTTTACAAAGCTTGGCTACCTGCCAACTTAATAAAAAAGGATAAAAAAATGAGTAGTAACAAAGAATATAGCCTGACAATACAAACACTACTCAACGAAGATAATTACAGAGTTCCTGTTTATCAACGTAACTATGACTGGGAAGAGGCTCAAATTAGACAGCTCATAAATGATATTCAGGATTTTTCTTTAAAAGGTAATTCTCAAACATACTATTTAGGCAGTCTAGTAGTACACAAACGAGCAGATTATTTTGAAATACTAGATGGACAGCAACGTTTCACAACTTTAAGCTTGCTTGCGTGTTATTTAAAATATCGACTTCCCTCAATTTTTCCTGAATATAAGCGACCTAATTTATGTTTTGAAAGTCGACCAAAATCAGATTTAGCTGTAAATAGACTTTTTGAAGTATTTAATAGTCAAACCAGTACTGATAATATATTTTCGAATTTGATTGAAACTAGCTATAGTAAGGAGTTTAACAGCTCAATATTCAATGGTTTTAAAATTATCGAAAGAGTGATTTCAGAAACATTTAAACAGGAAAATAAATTAGAAGTTTTTGCGAGTTATCTATTAAATAATGTTCAAATTTTTAGAATAACAGTACCAAAAAATACTGATGTTACTCACTACTTTGAAGTGATGAATAATCGTGGTGAACAGTTAGAGAAGCATGAGGTTGTTAAAGCTCACCTACTGTCTATTATCCAAGAAAGTGATTTACATAACAAAGACATAGCTATGGCTACCCTCCAAAAGGTGTGGCTTGCCTGCGCAGATATGAATAGTTATGTGCAAACAGGTTTTTCAGTTGCTGAACGAAAAGCGATATTTGGTTCAAGTGCAGAAGATTTTATAATTGATAGCTTTGATAAGATTGCAATTGCCGTTTTGGGTAAAGATTATAAGAATAGTTCTGACGGAGAGAATAATAAAATTGAACCATTATCGTTAACTACCTCTATTGATAAAGGTGCAATACATAAGCCAGATAAACAACGAATAACTGATACTCGAGATATTAAACAAGAGCGTTTTGATAGTGTAATAGATTTTCCTAACTTTTTAATGCATGTACTGCGTATTTATCATAACCCTCCATCAAATTCTATTCAGGAACTTCCGGCATTAGATGATAAAAGTCTACTCTCAGCATTTGATAATTTCAAAGATCTACAAGCTATTAAAGTAAAGGAGTTTATTTTCACTTTGCTCAAAACTCGCTATCTTTTTGATCGTTATATTATTAAAAGAGATAATGCTAGTAATAGAGAAAGTTGGGCTTTAAAGCGCTATAAATTGTATGAGAGCAGCTCAAGCAATTATGTAGATAGTTTTAGTGGTGACGAAGATCATCTGAATGATAGTACGTTATCTTGCTTGATGCTTATATCAGCATTTCATGTTTCTTACCCAACCAACTCTCGCAAAAATTGGTTATCTGCAGTACTGTATTGGTTAAGCCAAGATAAGTCCTCAGTACCAATTAATGCAGAAAATTATTTAGGGTTTTTAGAAAGTCTTGCGCAAGCTTTCATGGCGAACCGATACCTGATAGCTAAACCCAATGATTATTCAAAATTTATGTATGCTGATTGTGCAGAGCTCAGTGTACTACCATATGAACTAAGCGATCCAAATCATGATTTTGAAAGTCACTTAGGGTATGACAAGGTTGCTGTTTTTGTTTTTAATTACTTAGATTATTTATTATGGAAAGACAGCAATGTTTCTATTCCGAAGAAAAAAGAATTTAGATTTAGTTTCAAGAGTTCTAAAGAGCACTTCTCACCTCAGACTTCTAGAATCAATGAGATATTACCTGAAGCTAAATTGCATAGTTTTGGCAACCTATGTTTAATGGGTAGCAGTGAGAATTCATCATTAAGTAACGATACTCCTAGACAGAAGACAGAGATACTAAACAGCCAACGTAATAGAATGGCGCCTCTGAGTCTAAAGTTAGAGTTAATGATGCAAACTGCTCAAGAAAACTGGAACATTAAGAATATCGATTCACATAGATATGATATGGTCAAAATCCTGCAGGAAGATATAGAACAAAAATTAAAACGTATAGCTTAGGGCGTGTTGAACATTGGGAATAAATTGCTGACAAAAAAATAGCAAACGAGTAATTTTTAAGTTCTCACACAAAAAAGATCTCGTTCGCTATGCCTCGTACAATACTCAAAGATGAACACTGGACAAGACTAAAACCTATCTTACTAGAACTCAATATCTATGACAAAGGGAATCTTAGAAATACGGTTGAAGGTGTGCTGTATCGGATGCGCGTTGGTTGCCCTTGGCGTGACTTACCCGAGCATTTTGGTAAGCCCAATACTGTCTACAAAGCCTACCAGCGTTGGTTTCGTAGTAATAAGCTCATTGCCCTATTTGCGTTATTAATCAAAGACTCAGACTGTGAGTGGGTCTTTATCGATGGCACTCATATTAAAGCGCATCAGCACAGCAGTATTGGTCATGAGAACATGCAAGGTATTAGTAAAAGTGTGGCAGGACGCGCGACCAAGATTCACTTAGCGGTCGATGCTCATGGCAACCCCATCACTTTTATCTTATCAGATGGCACCACTCATGATGTAAAGGTGGCACCAGACTTAATTGATAAGGATTTAAGCGATACAGACATTCTATGCGCTGATAAGGGCTATGATTCTGATGCGTTACGAACCCATATCAAACAAGCGGGTTGCTTCAATAACATCCCTCGGAGACGAAACACTAAGTCCACCAACAACCATATGGACTGGCACTTGTACAAAACTCGCCACTTAGTAGAAAATGCTTTCGCTAAGCTAAAACATTACAGAGCGGTTGCCACAAGATTTGATAAGCTCAAGCAGAGTTATGAGAATACGGTGGCACTTGCTTGTGCTTATCTTTGGTTGAAATTATGAATGTTCAACAGACCCTAATTAATTGATATTAATCCTTGATATTAATCCTTGATATTAATCCTTGATATTAATCCTTGATATTAATCCTTGATATTAATCCTTGAGATATATATTTCCGACACAATATAAAAACAAAATATATAAAAATGAGAACAATATGGCAACACTAGAAAAAACTGAGCCAGTGGATGGACTTTTAGAAATCTCAGAACCAATTAAAATTTTAGCGTTAAATGGTGGGGGTGTACGCGGGCTATTTACTATTACGTTGCTTGCCGAACTTGAATCAATCATTGAAAAGCGTGAAAAACGTGAAAATGTCAAAATTGGTGACTACTTTGACCTGATTACCGGTACATCTATTGGTGGTGTTTTGGCACTTGGATTGGCAAGTGGTAAAAGTGCGCGAGAACTAAAGGAAGTATTTGAAAAAAGTGCACCTGATATTTTCCCTGTAGGACGTTTCAGATTCAAGAAATTGATCACACTATTTTATCCAATCTACAGAAGTGATCCTTTATACGAGACTGTGAAAAGTATGATCGGTGACAATATCAAGTTCGATGACCTTGAGCGCCGAGTAATGATTACGTCATTGAACCTTTCCACTGGTAAACCAAAATTTTTCAAAACACCACATAATCCCATGTTTACGTTTGATGGCGAAATCAAATTGATTGATGCGGCAATGGCTACATCAGCTGCACCAACCTATTTTAAACCACATTTCATTAGTAAACTGAATCACTATTTCGTTGATGGTGGATTAGTTTCTAATAACCCTAGTTTTATAGGTGTTCGTGAAGTCTTGATAGATATGAAAGATGACTTCCCGAATGCAGAGCCTAAAGATGTGAAAATTCTGAATATTGGTACTTTGAGCGAGAATTACTGTATTGGTCCCAAGACGTTATCTAAAAAATGCTCGAAGGGTTACTTAGGATTATGGGGAATGGGGGAGCGTCTTGTTTTAATTACTATGACTGCTAACCAACACTTACAGCGTTTTATGTTGCTACGGGAACTAAAAGTGCTTGGTATTTCCAATAATTACGTTGAAATTGATGAAACCATTCCAAACGAAGCGTCCTCTGACATTACTTTAGATAATGCATCCCAGAGTAGCTTAAATGCCTTAAAAGGTATGGGAAAAAAATTGGGTGCTGAGAGATACAGCGAAGTTAAAGAATTACGCGATTTCTTCTTAAAAACAGCGAAACCGTTTGTCAAATCTCATAGTAATGGAGCATCAGCATGACTTGGAATTTTCACAGTTACTACACCAATCGCGAATCAGGTTTGCTGGGTCAAATCATTCTTTCTGATGGTGAAAAAGAATCCCTTAAAGCTTTGCGTCAAATTGTTCGTGTACGTATACGAGATACATTTAACGAAGCAAAACAGCTAGTGAAATTATCGAAAAACTATCTCTCAGCTGCTTCATTACTTACGGAGTTTGTAGACACTAAATTCAAGTATCTGAAACCAGAAGACCAGAAAATTTTAGCTGAATTGATGATAGGTTTGAGCGATATTCTCAAAGCAGAATTTATGAAGCTTAATCCTCGATTTTGGACTCAAGGTAGTTTCGCGTATGACACGCTAAACCGTCCATATAGAACGCCACCTCAAGAAATGGATATTGATGACGGGGCTTATCTTCCAATGATGTTCTTTGAAGATAAACCGGCAATCGGTCACAAGCTTTTATTACTGTTGGTTGACGCTTCACTTTATTCATTAGCAGCTGAACGAAGTGGTTGGTCATTTGAACCTAAAGAAATGTGTGGTCGAATAAAAATTTCTGCTCGTAACGTTCATATTGATGTACCAATGTATGCCATTCCATACGAAAAATTTCTAGAAAAAGAGGTGCTGTTAGAAAAGGCAGAAAGCCTACGAATTGCTATAGAATCATATGACAGCTTATCTGTTGCTGACCATGCTCTATATGATCAACTTGATGCTGATTGTGTGAATTTAGCTGTCCGTATCGATAACCAAAAATGGATCAAAAGCGACCCTAAAGATGTGCACCTATGGTTCCAAGATGCTTGCCAACGTAATGGTCGGCATTTGCGAAAAATCTGTCGTGTCATCAAAGCTTGGCGTGATGCCACTGATTGGCAAGAGGGTAATGGCCCATCGTCCATTTCATTAATGGCAGCAATTGTAGATATTGCTGACAGAACTGAATTGGATACTAAAGATTTCGGTTCAATGATGCTAACGGTCGCAAAAGAACTCCCAATTGTTTTCCGCAGCGGCGTTGAAAGTCCTGACTCAAACGATGAACGTCCATTATTCCCACATATTGACGATCATGAGAAAAAGCATACAGAAACTATATCGAAGTTGGAAGACCTTGCATCATCACTTGAAGCAGCATATGACGCACAAACAAAACAAGATGCCTTGAACACTCTAAATTCTGAGTATGGCAATCGTGTAACCAATAGTGATCTCATTGTATCGCAAGCAGCTGCACCGGCTTATGAAAGCGGACCTACTCAAGCGAAGTCATCTACGACTATTAGCAAATCGATGAAAAGTGCCTAATGATGTCTGAATTACATCAAACTATGCTGAGTTGCGGGTTTAAATACCTAAAAAATAGTCAACGTCAATCTATCAGTTTTTTCGATAGTATTCCTACTACTCGTCCAATTTATGTCAAAGACTATAAGACAAGTGAGGGCATTTTCAATGTTGCACTCGTATTTGGTGACGACCTATATACAACATTACCACGAGCGCAGGTCCTCAAAAAACCGAAAAAAATCGAACAGGTTTTATTACCACATATTAACAGTGGTGGGTATCTGTGCTATGTAGAAGAAAAAGAAGCGGATTGGAATCCAAATAACTTGAATGCTTTATATAGAGCAGTAGATGAGCAAGTTCAAAATACCTTAAATACTGCCATCAGTTCCTTACAAAATGGGCAAATAGATCAAGCTGAGTTTGAGGGTGAATTCGTTTCATATTGGAAGCCTGAACAAACGATATACGTCCTTACAGACTATCTATCTTTGAATGGTCACAACGCTTATCTAACCAACAATGAATATATTGATGGCTCCAAAGGGCGAGAATTAACCATACACGGCGAACATGACAAGGATATTCATCAAAAATGGTTAAACCAGAGAGGGCTATCTCAACAGAATTCTCAAACGTTGAATTCATTCATCTTAAAAATCAGACCCACTCGATTATCAGGTTTACAATGGCCACCACAGGATGCCGCACAGCTATTCCAATGGCTATCTCAAGTTGATCACAACGCTAAAACAAACTTGGTTCGATATTTTGTAGAAAATCTATCTAAACAACACTTAATCTTCTTAGATATTGATAAGCAGGATACGTTTGGGGTGGTCCTAGATTTGAATCTTAATGCAGTACAATTTAACTCATATGCGAACCATAAAAAATTAGGAAAATCAGGTCGAAAGTTTAATTTTAAACGAGCTAGTTCTGTTCTTATGGGTAAATACGCCTTCTTAAAATTTAGAAGAATTTCATTTGAGAAAGCTGATAAAGAAACAATTTTAACAAGGAATCGTTCTAAACCTGAAATTGGTGATCTCAGATCAAAAAAAATCGCTTTGATCGGCTGTGGCACAGTTGGAGGATACGCAGCTGAGCTATTGATACGAGCTGGTGCAGGTATGGGGGAGAAAGTCTTTGATCTATATGATGCAGACGAATTTGGACCTGAAAATTTCAGTCGCCACACTTTATCAAGTCGTGATTTTGGGAAAAATAAAGCTGTTGCAATGAAAGAGCGACTTGATAGCTCTACGCACTTAACAACAAATATTCAAGGTCATGCACGAAAATTTGAATTTTTACTAAATAAGCTGACTGCCTATGACATCATTATTGATGCGACAGGTCGTGCACCAATTTCAAAACGTCTAGCTTACTTATTGCGTCAATTAGGTGGAGTCAAAAAGCCTGTTATTATTCATGCTTTCAATGATGGCAATGGAGTTGCATCGAAGATATTTATAGATAGCTTGGACGGCTGTTATAATTGTCTATGCGGAGATGAAAGATTCTATAAAAATGGAAATGATAAGCGCTTCGAGAAGCTTAATGGAATACCAGAAAAAAAAGTCTCATGTGGTAATACATACACACCCTATGATGCAGCTGTGAGTGTTGTGACAGCAGCTTTGATCCAAGAAGCGGTTTTATCAACTTTGGAGCACAAAAGAGATTGGAATTATAAAGAACATATCTTCTTCATGGGCAGTCGAAGTAAAAGAACGACTTGGATTAGTAAACAAGCCTTTTGTGATATCTGCAATGGTCGATAAGGAACTTGTGTTCCAAGCTCAAGATGAATCATTAGTTGTGATTTCCATTGGCGTTGCCAATATATTGACCTCATACCGTCAATTAAGCGATTCTAGCCCCGAGAGTGCCGGGGTTCTAATTGGTGAACGTAGAGACGTTCATATCGTTATTAAAACGGTATCTGAGCCTAGTCCATGGGACATTAGGAGCCGGTTCATGGTGGATCGTGTGAGTAAGTATCACCAAAAGGTGGTTGATGACGCTTTTAAAAAGAATAATGGAGAGTGGCAATACTTAGGTGAGTGGCACACACATCCAGAAGATGTACCAAAACCATCGATGACAGATTATAGTAGTTGGCATAAAAACCTAAAATCATCAGATCCGTTAATATTGATTATTGCAGGTCGGAGAGATTTTTGGGTAGGTAAGAAAATCCAAGACAATATCGAAGTGCTAAAGCAGGTTTGAATTTTTACTAATAATATTTATTTCAAACTATTCAGTAGTCTAAAAAATGGGTCTGCTTCTAGGTTTATACTATTATCTGTAAAAGATTAAGGCGCTAAAATTTCTGCCTAGATAATAACTGGTCACCATCCAATCCATCACGGCTCGTTCTTACTAAATCAGTTGAGGATATTTTCAAAGAGCTCTTCTTGAAATTTTAGTAGGTTAGTAAAATTTAATGATTATTTCATCTTGTGTCATGCCAGCATGCTGACAATAGAAAGACTCTATTGAATTTAAAGCGTCTCTTAGTTGCCGCTGTGACACTTGAACATACTGTAGGGTAACATCATCGCTTGATTTAGCTTCACGATGATTGAGCAAGCGTTTAAGGACTGGATAGCTGATATTTAAGCTATTGGCTACCGTTCCAAAAGTACGACGCAGATCATGTGGAGTAATATATAGGTTTGCTTGATTACCTATGGCCTTATAACTACCACTTAAGTCTTTTATATGATCATCGCTGGCTTGCAAGTCACTTGGAAACACCCATTGCTTACCAGAACTCATTCTCCACCTTTCTTCGAGTAGGGCCTGTAAAATATTACTAGTAGGCATATGATAATCAGAACCGTTTTTGGTATCTTTGAATATTATCCTGCCAGCTTTAAGGTCGATGTCAGACCACTTTAAAGACTGCGCTTCGTTTAAACGCACACCAGTAAACATAAAAAATAGCATGATATCTCGTGCATTATTGCTATGGGGCGCTTGCATGTGTGAGCTTCTATCAACATAATTTAAAAGCGTTTTAAGGTACATACCTATATATTCTTCTTCGATATGTTTGGTACGTGGCTTAACTCTATTCCAGTCTTTCTTAGCATTGAGTATACGTATAGGTTGCTCTTTGATTAAAAAGTCTTCGTCATCACCTAAAAAGCTATCACGGCAATAATTCCAAACTGATCTCAGAGCTCTCATAGTTGCATTAGCCTGAGCTTCGCTATTCTTGCTTATTTCCTTATGTTTATCACTTATCATTGACTTAGTAATATCATTTAGTGAGATATTTAGCCAGTCTTTCAGCTTATGTATTATTTGACGGTCATAAGTGGTAATAGTGCCTTTAGCTAAGCCAGTCTTCGTTGATTTAAAGTAGTCATAAGCTTCTTGCAGTGTTGGCACATTATTGGTCTTATTTTTCGGATCTTCTAAGTTCTCGTGAAGACCATCGTAAACATGCATACCTTTTTTTATGTTTGCCATCATTATGCTGGCTTTTTCACGTGCTTCAGTTAGCGTAATTAGATGTGTCTCTTCTACTTCATCTCTATACAGCTTTCCATTGATGCGCTTATGCAATGTATAGCGCTTTGATTGCCTGCCTATGCGTAGCGCAAAACCAGTTAATACATCATCCATATAGATTTCAGTACCTTTAGCGGTATAGTCTACTGAATCAATAAGTTTTTTGGTAAGTTTAACTTTCATATATCACCCATGCAGCAGTACATAACCATAGTGTTAGTAGTCATCATACTTTAATTACTACAAGGGTCAAAGTATCAAGATAGTATCAAAAAATTAATTACATCAATGCGTTCACATGAATTTTAAACAATAAAAAACCCTTACAAGTCAATGACTGTAAGGGTTTTTGTTTTTCTTGATATGTGGTGGGCCCAGTAGGACTTGAACCTACGACCAAAGGATTATGAGTCCTCTGCTCTAACCAACTGAGCTATGGGCCCTTTAGACGCACAATAATACCTGATTTTTATATATTTTCAAGTAAAACTTAGCAAGAAGGGCATACTATTTGATTCATTGTCGCTAATTGCCACCAGCTAGCGTCAAACTGCGCCCACCATCTACGGTTATTATCTCACCTGTAACATAACTGGCTTGTGCCAAATAGAGCACACTATGCGCAATGTCAGCAGGTGTACCTATTCGCTGCATAGGAATGGAGTCGACAATGCTTTTTTGCTGCTGACTATCAAGTGCTTGATCACTATCCGCATCGGGTAAAATATTGACTCCAGGCGCGACACCATTAACACGTACATTAGGCGCCATATCCAGCGCTAAAGACTGCACCATCATCCGATGCGCTGCCTTTGCCATGTTGTAGACCGTATAATTGGTAAACGGCTTATCATGCGCATGAATATCAAGCAGACTAATAATACAGCCTTGCTGCATTTTTAGATAAGGGTATAGCGCTTGGCTTAATAACAATGGTGCTTTGGCATTGGTCAAGAGCAGCTCATCCCATTGGTCATGACGAATACTGCCAAGGGGAGTGGGGTAAAAGCGAGAGGCATTATGTACCAGTATGTCTAGTTGCCCAAATGCCTGCATGATAGTTTGAGTCAGGTTCTTGAGAGTGTCTCCCTGATTCACCACTGCCAAATCTGCGATAATAACCACAGCACTATGAGCGCAAGTATCATTCAGCTCATCTGCTAATGCATTTGCCTCTTGCTCACTATGATGACAATGGATAATGACGCGATAACCGTGCCGATGAGCTGCACGAACAATCGCCGCGCCAATACGCTTAGCGCTGCCTGTGACAAGCATGACAGGCGCAGATGTCGTCATAGGCTGAGTGTTTTTGAGTGTTTGAGTCATAGTAGGGTTTTAATCAGGATATGGTTTTGATTTTTTAACGAGATATTGAATCTATTTTTAGTCAGGCTGTTTGCGTTTGTAAGTGCTCAATTCTGCATTGCCGCAAGGCTTTACCAATCGCTGGACCTTTAAGGTTTTGGTCAATATCTTGCATACCAATAGCGTGGAAGCTATTCAATGCCAACATCATTTGACAGTGCTGTATGGCTAACTGCAATACTTGACTGGTGACCAATAGCTGCGATAGTTTTTCCGGCGCTTTATGGGCGCTACAAGCTTGAATAAGGTCTATTTTTTCAGCTGCCGTAATATGACTGACAATGGTTAGTTTTTCCACTTGTTGTACGAATAAACTGGCAAACTGGGTATGAGATTTTGGTACTTTAGCCATATTGCCTATGTCAATAATGCGCTTGGTAGAGATCGCTGCCTCGGAGTCTACTAAATCACTAGGTTTAATATTAAATATCGATGGTCGAAGGCTAGTCATCAATAGCGCCCAACGCTGCGATAAGTTTAATTGCATTTGACCAGAAAAATATAGCGCTGTCTGTACCATTTCTCGTATCTGAACATCATTCCAAGCCTGATGTAATGGCGTAAAGTGCTCTGTGAGGGCGCCGATATCAAATAGCTGCTGCCAGTACACCTGAGGGGAGAGCTGCATCATCGCGCGGCTCGATTCTTGCCAAATGCGCTCGCTACTTAAATGAGCAAGCTCTCCTGAATTCACCAATTCACGCATCAAGGCTAACGTATCATCAGCGATAGTAAAGCCCAAATCGTAGTAGCGGCTATAAAAGCGTGTCGTTCTCAGTACCCGTAAAGGGTCTTCGCTAAAGGCGCTTGAGACATGGCGCAAACTCTTGCTTTTTATGTCGTCCAGTCCACCATAATAATCAATCACATCACCACTTATTGGCGTATCGTCGGTTATGCTAGTAACCTCTATTGCCATGGCGTTGACGGTCAAATCGCGCCGCTGCAGATCGTCTTTTAAGCTGACATCAGAACTGGCATGAATGCTAAAACCTTGATAGCCCATACCTTGCTTGCGCTCAGTTCGTGCTAGCGCATATTCTTCGCGGCTAATCGGATGCAAAAATACAGGAAAATCAGCACCTACTTGCTGAAACCCAGCGTCAAGCATCTCAGTAATCGTTGCCCCAACGACGACGAAGTCCTTATCTTTAATAGGGCGCCCTAATAGCTGATCACGTACTGCACCGCCGACAAGATACACTTGCATAACATTCTCTTTGTATTTATTGCCAATTGACCTAAATTTTTGCCAAAAAAACCAGCCAATGCTTAATGCGTATTGGCTGGTTTTAGTATAGCAGACCGTCTTTACAAAAAACGGTAGAGACGGTCTTAATTGCGCACTTTACAGAGCGTAATCGATTACTGTTGCTTGTTTTCTAAGTCTTGAGCTTCAGTAACCGCAAGGGCAGTCATGTTGACCACACGGCGCGCTGTGGCTGATGGCGTTAGGATATGCACAGGTTTACTCGCGCCTAATAAGATAGGACCAATAGAGGCGCTACCGGTTGCTGTTTTAAGCAGGTTAAAAGCAATGTTCGATGCATCTAGTGTTGGCAAGATGAGTAGATTTGCTGAACCTTTAAGGTTGCTCGAAGGCAAATCATTGGCACGAATATGCTCATCAAGTGCCGCATCACCTTGCATCTCACCATCGAATTCAAAGTCGACATTCATCTCGGTTAGTAATTGATGTACTTTACGCATTTTCACCGCGCTGGCACGATCAGAAGTACCAAAGTTTGAATGCGACACCAAAGCCACACGCGGGGTGATGCTAAAACGGCGCAACTGCTCTGTTGCCAATACAGTCATCTCAGCCAATTGCTCAGCAGTCGGATCTTCATGGATATAGGTATCAGCAATAAAGATATTGCGATCTTGCATGAGCACAGCATTCATCGCATAAAAATCATTGATGCCTTCTTTTTTATTAATCACTCTACTGACATATTTTAAATGCAGTTGATAATGACCGAATGTACCACAAATCATACCATCGGCATCGCCATTTTCAACCAAAAGGGCACCAATTAGAGACGTCTTGCGGCGTACATCACGGCGAGCAAGCTCGATACTGACACCAGTACGTTTGTTTTTCTCGTAGTAGCCTTTCCAGTAATCGTTGTAGCGTGGGTCATCATCAACATTGACGATAGTAATGTTCTCGCCATCTTTCAAGCGTAGTGCTAGCTTGGTAATGTTATTTTCGATTACTGAAGGACGACCGACCAAGATTGGATAAGCCAATTGCTCATCGACGACCACTTGGACAGCCAACAAAACATCTCTGTCTTCACCTTCACAATAAACGATACGCTTTGGATCGGCTTTTGCACGAGCAAAGATAGGCTTCATCACAAACGCTGAGTTATAGACAAACTCAGACAGACGTTGACGATAGGCTTTCATGTCGGCGATAGGAAGCGTTGCAACGCCTGAATCCATTGCCGCTTTTGCGACTGCAGAAGCGATTTCAATGATTAGGTTTGGCTCAAGTGGTCCTGGGATTAGATAATCACGACCAAAGCTTGGCGTACTTTCAACGTTTTTGATGTTGCTTATTGGCGTCGCTTCAACATGTGCCATAGCAGCAATAGCACGTACGCACGCAACTTTCATTTCTTCGTTAACCGTCGTCGCGCCCACATCTAACGCACCGCGGAAGATATAAGGGAAACACAAAGCATTGTTTACTTGGTTAGGGTAATCAGAGCGACCAGTTGCCATGATAACGTCTGGACGGACGGCATGGGCGATTTCTGGCATAATCTCAGGCGTTGGGTTAGCAAGCGCAAAGATAATAGGGTCTTTTGCCATACGGCGAACCATATCTTCTGTCAATGTACCGGGCATAGATAAGCCTAAGAACATATCGACATCATCCATCAGCTCTTCAATAGTCGTAGCAGTGGTTTCACGAGCATAGCGCTGCTTAGTCTCATCAAGGTTTTCACGGGTAGTAGAGATAATGCCGCGTGAGTCTGATACGTAGATGTTGTTTTTATTCACACCAAGGGCGCAAATGATGTCCAAGCAAGAAATCGCTGCAGCACCAGCACCAGAACAGATGATTTTAATGTCTTCAATCTTTTTGTTAGTGATGATCAATGCATTGAGCATCGCCGCCGCAACGATGATTGAAGTACCATGTTGGTCATCATGGAATACTGGAATATTCATACGCTTACGCAATTCGCGCTCGATTTTGAAACACTCTGGTGCTTTGATGTCTTCTAAGTTGATACCACCAAAAGTAGGCTCTAAAGAGGCAACTGCTTCAATGAATTTGTCCGGATCGTTTTGTGCAATTTCAATATCAAAAACGTCGATACCAGCGAATTTTTTAAATAGAACCCCTTTACCTTCCATGACAGGCTTTGATGCCAATGGACCAATATTCCCTAAACCTAGCACTGCGGTACCATTGGTGATAACACCAACTAAGTTGCTACGTGCGGTATATTTTGCCGCAAGAGACGGATCTCTTTGAATCTCAAGACAAGGTACTGCCACACCTGGTGAGTAGGCGAGCGCCAGATCACGTTGGTTTGCCAGTTGCTTGATAGGGGTGACTGAGATTTTACCTGGGCGGGGGAACTCATGGTAATGTAAGGCAGCCTGCTCAAACTGCTCTTTTTCCGTACTAGGGGTAGGGGTGTCCGTATTCAAAGTGATATCGTCATTCATAATAATTGCCATGGTTAGGATAAATTGGAATAAATTAAATGGTGATACAAACTAATGCCTAATTCTCAAAAATCATCGAAGCTGATCATAAGTGTACATTGACTGTTATGGGGTGCTATGCGGCGCTTAGACATCAGTAAAAAAAACAATATTGCAAAATAAATATTCTACATTATCGCCAATTATTAGCCTAGCTAAGCACCATGAACCAGCTAAACAATATAATAAGTTGATATTCATTATTTAGCTAGTTGATAATGCCAAAAAAACGACCCAAATATCAACCCCAAATGCAAAATATTACAGAAGAAATATAGTCGGTGAAAAGTAATATCGATACAACACGTACTACTGGCGCAAATTTTTCTTGCTTGCTGTGCCTACGCAGACAGAGGCTGCAAAAAATTTACACCAGTAGTACTGTAGCGACTTTAAAGTATTGCAACTATATATATTAAGACGAGCAGCTGATTGGCATTTGCGGTGCATGAGGTGCAGGTGGCAAGGTATCAAGTTCAATGGCGCTGTCCTGTAGCGTATAGGGCTTAGCAAGCAAATCAAATACTCGATTTAATTCTTCAAATTGTCCTTGCTCTGCGGCGACAATAACACGCTGAGCCATACTGTTACGTAGGATATAAATCGGATTGCTGGCTTGCATCTCCTCAATCGCTTGAGTAATCGATACCTGCTGTATTTGTGCCAGATAACGCGTTGACCACACTTGCCAGACTTGCTGCGCTTCAGGGTTCAGCTCAGCCGTCATTGTGGCAAGCAATTGCTGCTCATAAAGATGCTCGTTAGGTGCGATTAATCCTAATAATGCTCGGAAACTATTGGTATAGTCGAGTAAGTTATCTTCTAATAATGTTAACCATTCGAACGCCAAACTTAGGCTCTCACGCTGATGCGGCAACCCAAGCTTACGACACAGCCCTTGCTGATAATGCTGCATAAAGGTCGCTTCATAAGGTGCCAGACAATCTGCCAACGTCTCGCGCGTCACGCCAGCTTGTGTTAAGCGCATAAAGTGTGGCAACCAAACATTTAGATTCCAATGACCAATAGCAGGTTGATTTTGATAGGCATAGCGTCCGCTATGATCAGAGTGATTATTGATCCAAGCAGGGTTAAAGCGCTCCATAAAACCAAATGGACCAAAATCCAAGGTGCTGCCAGTAATGGAAAGGTTGTCTGTATTCATAACGCCATGTGCAAAACCAATCAGTTGCCAATCGGCTATCATGCGTGCTGTGCGCTCAACCACCGCCTGTAAAAATGCTAAGACTGGCTTTTCACTATCACGGCACTCAGGGTAGTAAGTGTCAATCATATAATCTGTAAACTCAGCGAGTAAATCGGGTGCAAAGCTTGCAATCCACTCAACATGACCTAAGCGAATATGACTGTCAGCCACACGCATTAAGGCAGCGCCAGCTTCCAGTCGTTCACGGCGCACTTTGGTATCTGATACCACAAAGCCTAAGGCGTTAGAGGAAGCAATACCAAGCTGGGTCAGCGCATGACCGCATAAATATTCACGAATGGTACTGCGTAACACCGCACGCCCATCACCCATGCGTGAATAGGGTGTTAACCCTGCACCCTTTAGATGTAAGTCTTGTAGTTGATTATTTTTATCAAGTACTTGCGTCATCAATAAGCCGCGCCCATCGCCCAATTGACCCGCCCATTGCCCAAACTGATGACCAGCATACGCCATTGAAAGAGGTTGAAATTCAGCTGGAACGTACTGCCCACCGAGTATCTCAACCCAGCGTGCCATTAAGTCTGCAGCTTTCGTCCAGCCCAGCTGATCAGCAACTTGATTATTAAAATGACCGGCACGAGGATTGTCTAATGGGTTTGGCAGTTGCTCATGATAAAGGCGGGTGTCCAATTGAGCATAGGTGTTTTGATAGCGCATATGAGCCGTTCCAATTGAGAGATAAAAACTGGGAGATAAGATTTAAGATATAAACAGAATAAACTCACTATAACATAGCCTTGATATAGCAGCATTGCACTCTGTCCCTCTCTTGTAAATCATACTAATTTATCATATGACTATTTATCAATATAGTTGAAATACTTTAAAGTCGCTACCGTATTGCTGGTGTAAATTTTTTGCAGCCTCTGTCTGCGTAGGCACAGCAAGCAAGAAAAATTTGCACCAGTAGTACCTGTTGTATCGATATTACTTTTCACCGACTATATTGGTCAATAGACATGATAATTAATACCGCACAAAAAAATCCCCCTATCTTTGACAGATAGAGGGAAGGAGAAGCGTCACAATAAAAAGACTAAATAATCAAACAGTGAGCAATGCTTAAGCAGCTTTTGCGCTTTTATCGATAGAGCGAAATGCTGTTTTTAGGTTGCTATTATGCGCTAATATTTTTTCTTCAATTTTGGCATAATCATTTTTCAGCTCATCCTCAACTTCATGCAAGCGATCTGCAAATTCGGTCTTTTTCAGCTCAATGGTTTTTGCTTTTAATGCTTGCCATTCTTCGACCGTTTGCGTAAAGGCATCGTATTCAAACTTAATACGATCTTGGAAGCTTTTCATCGCATGAGGAATATCAATACCACTTGATGTTGCCGTATCAATCTGCTGCTGCGCCGCTTTGAATTGCATTTGTACTTCAGCATGCTTGATAGTGGTGTCATCAACGGTACGTAGCTCACTGGTTAAGCCCAGCTTCGATAAGCCAGCGATTAACCATTTGGTTGGATCATACTGCCACCATTTTACGCCATTACGATAATCGTACTGGAAGAAGTGATGGTAGTTGTGATAACCCTCACCCCACGTAAAGATAGCTAAGAAGAAGTTATCACGGGCAGTATTAGTGTCGGTATAAGGACGCGACCCAAACATATGACATAGCGAATTGATAAAGAAGGTAAAGTGATGCGTCAGTACCAGACGTAGCAAACCGACGATGACCAAAGTACCCCAAACATCACCCAGTAACCAGCCGATCGCGGCGACTGCACCGACGTTCAATGCAGCGACCCATAAACCGTAATATTTATGCTGAATTTGCAGCGTTCTATCTTTGGTCAGGTCAGGGATATTTTTATAGTCAAATTTGCCGCTAGGATAATTGCGTAACATCCAGCCCATATGACTAAAGAAAAAGCCACGTTTCGCTGAGTACGGGTCTTCTAAGCGATCATCGACATGACGATGATGCGTACGGTGACCAGAAACCCAATCAAACGCTGAACCTTGTACGGCAAAGGTAGAACCTAACAATAAAAAGTTTTTGACGATTGGATGCGCTTTATAAGCACGATGCGACAATAAACGGTGATAACCTGCTGTGATACTGATGCCCGTCCAAACCATAAAAGCACCAAATACACCCCAAACCGGTGCACTGACTTGATGGGTAAACAGATACCATGGCGTAATGATAGCAGCAGCAATAGGCGTGGCTACCAGAATAGTCGCTGGAATCCAGTTAATCGGTGCTTTGGTAAACTCAAACTCACGCATATCAATACTGTCTGCATTGGTAGACAGTTCAGTTTGTTCAGAGACGCTCGCGTAATTGCGTTTGGCAACTGGCATCTCATCTAATGAGTTTTTTGCTTTATTCTCATCAAAACGTGTTTTAAAACGTGTGACTTGAGTGCTGGCAGTTTTGATAAGTGTGTCACCAGATTTGATAGCGAAACGTAAGCCTTTAAGCGGTAAGCCAAGTGCTTTTTTTGCAATCATATAATATCCCTAACGGTATTAATTTAAGTGTCTATATTACCCTAAAGCAATCATAAAGTGAACACTTATACACTATAAAAATATTGCTAAATAACAATAACTTGTATGGATTATAGTAGGTGTTATGGCAAATAAGCCGTGACTTATCAGCTGTAAGGTAAAAATGTAAGTAAAACAATAAATATGTAGACCATAAACGCGAGTCTAGAAATAGGAATAATGCGCTAAGGCAACAATAAATAGCTCGGGTAATCGGTGATAATCACATCAACTTGCCAGTCTATAAGCTGTTTAATGGTCTCAATATCATTGACGGTCCATGCACTCACAGGTAAGTCGTATTGATGACAACACTGTATAACTTTATGATTCAAAAGCGGATAGTGGATACCTAATTGACCACAACCAAGTTGCAAGGCAGTATTGGGTGCCTGTTTCAATAATTCAGGTTCACGAATAAGCAGCCCACGTGGTATATGCCTCAATAAGGTACTGCGTTGTAAGCGGGCGTGTAGCGCCACATCAAAGCTGGTCAGCACAATCGGCAGGCTAGCAAGTGAGCTATCAATCAGGTCATGCATCAAGGCTTTTACGAGTTTGGCATAATCAGTGCGACTATGGGTTTTAACCTCAAGCTCAATATAAGTATAGGTATTTAGGGCAGAAGCAATATCAAGCAACGTGATGATTGGCTGACCAAATTGCCGATGACGCTGTATTTCGCTCACATTTAGCTGATCTAGGCGTGACTGCTGCGCGCACATACGTTCAAGCGTGTCATCATGAAAGACCACCAACTGTCCATCTCGACTAAGTTGTACGTCGAACTCTACGCCTGCCAAACCAGAGAGTTGCAAGTTTTGCGCATACTCAAAGCCTGATAAGGTGTTTTCTAATGCTTCACCGCGAGCGCCACGATGACCGAGTAGCAAGGTGTTCTTAATATCTATCATAACCAGTAACCATCACATATTTTAAGCATTATAATTGGAATATTATATCGTCTGTTATCAACCACATCCAACGCTATCACGTATCAAAGCGCATTTAACAAAATATCTATAAAATTTTTGTGCTGATAAAAATTTCTGTTATCATCTTAATATTTGTTCAAGCAAATATATATTTGTAGTTTTTTTGCAACCAAAGCTAGATTTTGGACACAATGTTGGACGTTATTTGTATATCAGTAGGCTACATGGATGACCATCTCACGCAAACACCGTATAATAATGTGGTTTTCAAATCTATCGCAGTGCTTGTTTCGGCTAGATTTGAGTTTTATAATTTAAATGTCAAATACTGTCCGTGAGCGACGGTACGAATCAGTGAATTGGAGCAAAAGAGATATGAGCGTAGCAAATAAAAGTGTGAGCAAGTGGTATCAAGTTGCTGGTATCGGCATGGTATGTGGTTTAGCGCTTGCTGGTTGTGATCGCTCAGAAAAAGAGAATGCTGAAACGGCAGAAGTGACCGAGCAAGAAGCACAGGTCAGTGAAAACGCCTCCGCCACGGCGGTGAGCTGTGATGATCCTATGGTACAAGACCGCCTCAAATCCGCTTTGAAAAATACGCTCAATCAACAAGCGCAAACCCTAGCGGTCGGTTATGCCAATGATGCAGAGATTGGTTTAGGCAGTGGTGTGGTCTCTACTAAAGTCAATGGTATCGTCATCGATGTACAAAATGCCGCCGTTTTACAAGCGACCAATGAAAATGGTCTGACAACCTGTCAGGCAAGTGTCAGTATGACCTTGCCAAGTGAAGACTTATATCAAGCCAGCCAAGTGCAAGCAGCAAACAATCAGCCAAGTTTGCAATCGCGCTTAGCCAATGACAATATTCGTATCAATAACAACATGCTCATCGATAATGCTTTTACCTATGTCGTTGGCACGCAAGGTGGTCAAGTACGTACACGTATCGCAGGACAGCCTGCATTACTGACAGTAGTATCAGAAGTGGTCGCCAGTTCAACGCTCCAGTCAGCGAAGGAAGAGCAGCGCGCTCAACGTGCCAATCAGCAACCTGAACGCCGCCGTGAACCAGCACAACCTGCTAAGCCGCCAGTTGTTAATCAAGGCAATCAAAACAGCAGTCAAAGTACGAAGACGCCAAGCAGTACTCCATCAGCGGCAGCACCTAGCACTACTACACCTGCTGCTCCAGAAGCACCAAAAGCGACACCTAAAGATGAAAGTATCGATATGGTAATTATTGAAGACAAAGAAGCGACTTATTAAGTCTACCGCTACTAAATATCGATAATCATCGTTTCAATATTTCAATTCAAAAACGCCCGCAATAGATACGTTGCAGGCGTTTTTTATTGTTCATTAAATGGCTCAGCTATCAGAGAATTTTTGTAATACTTGGCTGTCCCATAGTACTTCAGAGACTTGCTCAGGATCTGTACAAAAACGTGCCGCCACAAACAGCCAGTCGGATAAGCGATTGATAAAGCTGACTGCTGTATGACGAATGGCTTGCTGCTGCTCTTGTTTTAGCAACACAGCTTGGCGCTCAGCGCGGCGACAAACAGTACGTGCCACGTGCAATTGGCTGACCAATAGTGAGCCTGTCGGTAAAATAAAGTCTTTAAGCGGCGGCAAAGTAGTATTCATTGCATCGATCTGCTGCTCAAGCCAATCAATATGAATCGCATTCACCCCTTCATATTCCGGCATAGCAAGCTCGCCGCCGATATTAAATAATAAGTGTTGAATAATCACCAAAGCTTGTGCAAAGTCTACTTCTTGCTCTGTTTGCAAGCGCTCAGGTAGCTGTTGGCAGTTACTTGAGTTGTTGGTTGCTGTACTTAACGCTTGAGTAAGCTGCGCGCGTACCAAACCAATATGTGAGTTCAACTCATCAATATCACCCATCACACTAAATAGGTTGTCCGCCTTGCTAACGCGGCTGCCATCTGCCATGCCAGTACTACCATCATCGCCAGTACGGGTGTAAATTTTGCTTAAACGATTGCCCATATTTTTGTCCTTAACTATAGTCGGTAAAAAGTAATATCGATACAACACGTACTACTGGTGCAAATTTTTCTTGCTTGCTGTGCCTACGCAGACAGAGGCTTCAAAAAATTTACACCACAATACGGTAGCGACTTTAAAGTATTTCAACTATATCAGTGTTTTTATCATTACAGAGTCTTACTTGCGCGCTCATTGTAGTATTTTACGAGCATTTTCGCTAAGATAATGGGTTAAGTTTTATATTGGTTTTCTTGTTACCTCTCATTTAGGCATTATTTGTTTATATAAGCGCGTTTTTATTTCCTAAACGGGCATTATCGTTAGACTTGTTTTCCTCTTATAATTTTAATTTAAAGGCTTTATGATTATGACCACACCTCTTGCAGACGCGATGTCTCAGCTCGTCATCTACGATTCACTTACTGGACGCAAGCAATCATTTAAACCGCTTGTTGAGGGCAAAGTTGGCATGTATGTGTGCGGGATGACGGTTTATGATTATTGTCATATCGGTCATGCACGGGTGATGGTTGGCTTTGATATGGCAGTACGTTGGCTTGCGCAGCTAGGCTATGATGTGAATTACGTACGTA
The DNA here is from genome assembly GCF_000012305.1 of Psychrobacter arcticus 273-4. NCBI lineage: Bacteria > Pseudomonadati > Pseudomonadota > Gammaproteobacteria > Moraxellales > Moraxellaceae > Psychrobacter > Psychrobacter arcticus. The sequence goes on along the minus strand of NC_007204.1, from coordinate 1,641,342 downwards.
ATATCACGGATATCGATGACAAAATCATCGCTCGTGCTGCCGAAAATGGTGAAGAGATTGGTGCATTGACGCAGCGTTTTATTACTGCTATGCATGAAGATGCGACAGCACTTGGCTGCCAATCACCGAATGCAGAACCGCGTGCGACGGATTATATCGATGAAATGCAGCAGATGATTGAGACGTTGGTCAGCAATGACTATGCCTACGCAGGCGACAATGGCGACGTCTACTATGCAGTCGATAGCTTCGCTGATTATGGTAAATTATCTAAGCGTAACCTTGATGATATGCAGGCAGGCTCACGGGTTGAAGTCGAAAACGACAAGCGTAATCCATTTGATTTTGTCTTATGGAAGGCAGCGAAACCTGATGAGCCCCAATGGGTGTCATCTTGGGGTCAAGGACGTCCAGGTTGGCATATTGAATGCTCGGCGATGTCGACCAAATGCCTTGGTAATACCTTTGATATCCATGGTGGTGGTCATGATTTGCAGTTCCCGCATCATGAAAACGAGATTGCCCAATCTGAAGCGGCGACCGGCTGTGAATACGCGCGCAACTGGATGCATGTTGGCTTCATCAATGTCGATGGTGAAAAAATGTCTAAGTCATTGGGTAACTTTTTCACCATTCGCGATGTGATGGCAAAATACCTGCCAGAAACGGTACGTTTTTTCTTATTGTCGAGTCACTATCGTAGCCAAGTGAATTTCTCTGATAGTGCATTGGACGAAGCGCATAATAGCCTAAGCAGATTATATCAAGCCCTCAAAGTTGTTGAACAGCAAAAAGGTCAAACGCTTATTGTCGATGACGCATTGATTAATAATGCTTATGCAAGTGCGCCTGGACAAGACTTTATCAAAGCCATGAATGATGACTTTAATAGCTCAACGGCTATTAGTGTGCTGTTTGGATTGGCGCGTGATATTAACAAAGCCAGCAAAGTAGAAGATATAGAGAGTGCATGGCAGTTGGCGCAACAATTAAAGGCGTTGGCGCAAACGCTAAATATTTTGCAGCAGCCTGTACAGCAGTTCTTGCAAGCCGTCATCGGTGAAGCAGCTGAAGACGGTTTAACAGATGAGGCTATTGATAGTTTAATTATTGAGCGCGCTGATGCCAAGACCAATAAAAACTTTGCCCGTGCTGATGAGATACGTATACAGTTAAAAGACGCCGGTATTGAGCTTGAAGACAGTCGTGCTGGCACCACTTGGCGCCGTGCTTAATTTGAGCATACATTTTTGCGCTTGCTCATTCACAAACAGTAACGCTTTTATTTTTAGGATACGATGTTAGTATCAAGGCATAAAATAAGCTGACAAATATGTTATGCGAATGGTCGTATTATTTGTTATAATATGGCGTTATTTTTAAGGGATAATTCAGTTATTAAGCATTGTGTCATCAGATTTTTGGACAGTTAGAGGCGCTGTATTAGCGAGTCTATTGAACCAATGATTTAATTAGCAATGATAAATTGATGATGTGCCGAGCGAATGTTTGTATTTAGTATTTGTTCCCCACGGTTTTATTATTTTCTGCTAGGTTTTGATAACCTGATGATTGTGATAAAACGTTCGTTGATTGTCTTGATGCTGCATTGCCCACCCATCAAAATAACCACTACTAGGGGTCTGTATGTTGCGAATTGTCGATGAAGCCTTAACCTTTGATGACGTTTTATTATTGCCAGCTTATTCTGAGATTTTACCGAAAGCTGCTAATCTAACGACCCGCCTAACAAAAAGTATCACGCTAAATTTACCATTAATTTCTGCTGCTATGGATACAGTCACTGAGTCTGAGATGGCCATTACCATGGCACAGCTTGGTGGTTTAGGTATCTTGCATAAAAGCATGGATATCGATAAGCAGGCGATGCAAGTGCGCCGCGTCAAAAAATTCGAAGCGGGTACGGTGGTAGATCCTATTACTGTGCATCCAGAGATGACAATCGGTGAGTTACTAAGACTGACCCAAGACAATAATATTTCAGGTGTACCAGTAGTTGAAAAAGGCACTGATAAAGTAGTTGGTATTGTTACTCATCGTGACTGGCGCTTTGAAACCAATTTATCATTGCCTGTCAGTCATATCATGACGCCAAAAGAGCAGCTCGTCACCGTTAAAGAAGGTGAGAGCAATGAAAACATTAAAAGACTGCTACATGAGCACCGTATCGAAAAAGTCATTGTGATCAATGATGATTTCCGTTTGCGCGGTTTGATTACGGTTAATGACTTTGCCAAAGCAGAAAATAACCCTAATGCTTGTAAAGATGAGCAGGGTCGTTTACGTGTTGGCGCAGCAGTTGGTACTGGCGCTGATACCCAAGCACGCGTTGAAGCATTAATTGCCGCTGACGTCGATATTATCGTTGTTGATACGGCGCATGGCCATTCAAAAGGCGTGATTGATAAAGTATCTTGGATCAAAAAGCACTTCCCGCACGTACAAGTAATTGGTGGTAACATCGCGACAGGCGACGCTGCTAAAGCCTTACGTGATGCCGGTGCTGATGCCGTAAAAGTCGGTATTGGTCCAGGATCTATCTGTACCACGCGTATCATCGCCGGTATTGGTGTACCGCAAATCTCTGCGATTGATAGTGTTGCAAGCGCTTTGCAAGACAGTATTCCATTGATTGCTGATGGTGGTATTCGCTACTCAGGCGATATGGCAAAAGCCATTGCCGCTGGTGCATCATGCATCATGGTTGGCTCGCTTATGGCAGGTACGGAAGAAGCGCCAGGTGAAGTTGAGCTGTTCCAAGGTCGCTACTATAAAGCCTATCGCGGTATGGGTAGTTTGGGCGCGATGTCAGGTCAAAACGGCTCCTCAGATCGCTATTTCCAAGATGCCAAAGACGGTGTTGAAAAGTTGGTGCCAGAAGGTATCGAAGGTCGTGTACCCTATAAAGGTCCAGTCGCTGGTATCGTCAATCAATTGGTTGGTGGTTTACGTTCATCTATGGGTTATACCGGCTGTGCCACGATTGAAGATATGCGCAGTAAGCCGCAGTTCATCAAAGTTACTTCTGCTGGTATGAAAGAATCACACGTCCACGATGTGCAGATTACTAAAGAAGCGCCTAACTATCGAGTCGACTAATTACATTTTTGCCGCTGTAGGATGCAATAACTGGCAGTCTGACCGCGTCAAGTGACATCAAGATACAAACAGCCAACAATGCCTTGTTATTGTTGGCTGTTTTTTTTTGTAAAATACGATAATAGATTATTCTAATAATAAGTGATAACTGCTTGTCTTATCAAAACCATTGATAACAGTGAATGATTGAAATTACTTAACCCTGCGTCCGCGTCGGGTCTTTTACTTTTAGATTTAAGGAACAATAAGAATGAGCTATTTTGGCACTGATGGTATTCGCGGTAAATTTGGTGAGCTGCCAATTACGCCAGATTTTATCTTAAAGCTCGGCTATGTCACAGGACTCGTCCTAATAGAAAACAGTCAAAATTCGGCGCGTAAGCCGAGTGTGGTAATTGGTAAAGACACGCGATTATCAGGCTATGTGATTGAAGGCGCACTACAAGCAGGCTTTAACGCCGCGGGTGTGGACGTGCATATGCTTGGACCATTACCAACGCCCGCTATTGCTCATTTAACGCGTAGCTTTAATGCCGATGCAGGTGTGGTTATTTCTGCCTCACACAATCCATACTATGATAATGGCATCAAATTCTTTTCAGGTGATGGCAAAAAACTGACCGATGAGATGCAAAATGCCATCAATGATAAGTTAGACACCATCATGGCTGCTACGGGCAGTAATGATGCTCTGATGCCTATTCTTGACCCTGCGCAATTGGGTAAAAACAATCGTATCGATGATGCAAAAGGGCGCTATATTGAATTCTGTAAGGGCAGCTTTCCTTATCAGTATGATCTGGATCATTTGACCGTGGTTGTCGATTGTGCAAATGGTGCTGGTTATAGCGTAGCGCCGCGAGTGATGCGTGAGTTGGGTGCCAATGTCATTGCTATTAACCATAAGCCTGATGGCATCAATATCAATGCACATTGCGGTTCTACCCATCCTGAAGGTCTACAAGCAGCCGTTCTTAAATATGAAGCCGATGTGGGCATTGCTTTAGATGGTGATGGCGACCGTATCGTGATGGTTGATGAAGCCGGTCATTTGGTTGATGGTGATGGTATCTTGTATGTGCTTGCCACCCAAGGTCAGACAAAGGTGGCAGGTGTCGTTGGCACCCTGATGAGCAATATGGGTTTAGAGTTGGCGTTAAAAGCGGCTGATATTGAGTTTACGCGTGCAAAAGTAGGCGATCGTTATGTGATGCAAGAGCTTGAAGCAAACGGTTGGATATTGGGCGGTGAGCCATCAGGTCATATTTTATGCTTGGATAAAAGCCGAACCGGCGATGCCATTATCGCAAGTTTGCAGATACTTGCAGTCATGCAAGCAAGAGGCAAAGCGCTGAGTGATTTGACAGAAGGGTTTGAAGTATTGCCACAAAAACTGGTCAATGTGCGCTTGTCGCAAATGCAAGATCCATTTGAGCATGAAGAACTGGTTGCCGCTTTTGATAAAGCACGTGCTACTTTAGAAGGTCGCGGTCGCTTGCTTATTCGCCAATCGGGTACAGAACCGATGATTCGAGTCATGGTTGAGTCAGATGATGAGATAGAGTGTGATGTGATGGCGAATGATTTGGCAGATAAAATCAAAGATACACTGGGTTAATAGTCTTTAATAAAAATATACCAAAATAAGGGACAACCATGAATATGGACTTTACCGATCAGCGTTTGTCATATGAAAAAGGTCAACTTGACCAACAGTCAGTACCAATATCGCCGTTTGAGCTGCTAAAGGCTTGGATGCATGAGGCAATAGAAGAGCAAGTGCAAGAGCCGTACGCGATGAGTCTGGCGACTTGCGGAGCGGACGATAAACCCAGCGTGCGTATTGTTCTATTGCGTGAAATTACGGATAAAGGTATCGTTTTTTATACCAATTACGAAAGTGCCAAGGGTCAAGATATTGCTGAAAACCCTAATGCAGAAGCGCTATTCTTTTGGCATAAACTTGAGCGCCAAATCCGTATTAGCGGCAGTATCGCTAAAATTGATGCTGATAAATCTGCTGCTTACTTTCAAAAACGCCCGCACGATAGCCAAGTGGGCACGTGGGTCAGTCAACCGCAAAGCGGTGAAGTTGCCAGTCGCGACGTGATGGAGCAGACGTTTGAGCAATTGCAAACAGACTATCCAGATGGTGCAGCAGTACCGACGCCAGGGTTTTGGGGTGGTTACGAAATTACCGTCAGTGAGATTGAGTTTTGGCAAGGTCGCGCCAATCGTATGCACGACCGCATTGTTTATCATAAAGAGGTAGATGGTAGCTTTAGCACCAAACGCTTATTGCCTTAAGCGCATGATATAGTTGAAATACTTTAAAGTCGCACCAGTAGTACGGGTTGTATCGATATTACTTTTCACCGACTATAGCTGATGATATGAACTTATAAGAAGTTTATATCTATCAAAAAGCCACTTTAAATGTCATATTCATATGGCAAATAAAGTGGCTTTTTATATTAACTATCTTCTTACCGTTTATCTATTTAGTATCCACATCTACCGACACGGACATACCAGGACGTAGGCGGGCAAGCTCTGGCTGGTTGGGGTCTAAGTCAATACGGACTGGAATACGCTGAGCGATTTTAATATAGTTACCTGTTGCAGGATTGGCAGCGCCAGCACTGAATTCACTGCCTGTTGCGGGTGAGATATTGCTGACACGTCCGCTAAACTGCGTGCCACCCAAGGCATCCACATGAATAGTGGCAGCTTCACCAATCGTCATATTGGCCACTTGTGTCTCTTTAAAGTTGGCAATAATCCATACGCCTTTTGGCACAATATACATAAGCTGCGTACCAGCAGTGACATATTGTCCTGTTTGGACAGTTAATTGGCTCAATTGTCCTGATTCAGGGGCGCGAATTATGGTGTTGTCTAAGTTAATCTGTGCTTGTTTCGCGGCAGCTTCAGCATTTTTGATATTGGCATCTAATGAAGAGCGGCTAGCAGTCATTTTTTTGCTACCTTCTTTTGCCACTTGTAAATTGGCTTCCGCTTGTTGGACACCGGCTTGTGCTTTTGCTAATTGAGCTTCAGCATGAGCAACATCTGCTCTCGATACTGCGCCAATGGCAACTAAGCCCTGATAACGGTTAACGTCCTCGCGGGCACTGTCAACACTTACTTTAGCGCTATAAACATCTGCCTCGCGCGCCTGAATCTGTGCTTGGCTGGTGCCCGTATCTTGCGCATTACTAGAGCGATTGGTCAACGCAATATCGATATTCGCCTGTGCTTGTTCTAGCTGCTGCTGAAAAATTCGATCATCTATTTTTACCAACAAATCACCCGCTGCAACATTCGCAAAATCTTCTACCGCCACTTCTGTCACATAACCTGACACTTGCGGGCTGATAATGGTTGTTTGTCCTTTAACAAAAGCATTGTTGGTTTGTTGCATGGTTGGTGTAAAAGGTGGCAGCTTCCACGCATAGAGAATGAGTGCCACGCCAATAACAATCAGAGCAATCAGTAAACCTAAATTAAAAAACGACTTCTTTTTAGGTGACCAACCTGCCGGTGCAGGAATAGATTCAGTGGGTGGCATCGGAGTGGCATCTTTGCCATCACCTGCCTCAGTGCTGCCTATTTTATCAGTGCCAGTATCAGGGGTATTTATAGGCTCATTGGCATTAGTAGGTAAGTCATCAGAAGGGTCAGTTTGAACCCGAGTTTCAGGCATAGTAGGTTCAGGTTGAATGGCTGCTATATTGGTATTTGCGTCATTATTGGAAGCCACTTGTGACTGTGACTGTGATGGTGTATCCACAACTGCTTGATTTGATAATGATTCACTAGCTTGAGCATTTTCAACGGGTTTAGCCGCTTTGTTAGGTGTACTTGCGTCATCAAAGCGGTTCGGTTTGTCTTCGTTCATGACGCGCTCCTAAAGGGTTTTATAAACATAATAGAGAACTTTAAAATAATAATCAGAGAGAATAATACGTATAGAATACACAATAAAAATTGCACTATCTGCTATTTTTTTCCCATGATTTTTGCTAACGCGGCAAGCTCTTTACCAAGTGGGTTGCGCTTATGATACAAATAATAGAAATAAACCATTAATAAATAGATCGCGGTAATCGTAGCGCTCACTGCCATTAAAAAGAATAAATCGTCATAAGCGGCAACGGTCGCTTGGCGCTGAATCCCTTGCAGCATTTGGGTCATCTGAGCAGGATTGCCAGCAGTCATCGAGCTGACCATATTTGCATAGTGCATCTGCGTGCGAATAGTGGTAAAGGCTTGAATGCCGGCGGCACCTGCCAAACCGCCAACCGTTTGTGAAATACCAAAAATGACTGAGAAGCTAATAATATAGGCAGGTCCATTGGCAATGGCACGAAACATCCCTTCAAATACCATCGGTCCCATAAAGTATACGGCAGCAAACGCAATGATAAACTGGCTAAAATAAAACATGACAGGTGTAGAATTAAGTGACACACCCGTATCTATCCAAGCACCAATAGCAATCAGTGCCACGGCAAAAATTACTGGTCGACGCAGATCCATCGCATTGGTCGTAAAAATACTAAGCACCAATGCTAGTGCACTGGCTGCTAAAATAATGGCATAAAAGACAATCAGCTGATCGTTACCATAGCCAAGGTTTTCCAATAATCCAGCCGCGCCAACGCTTTGCTCAGACAGCAAAATACGCATCACAGCGCCCGTTATCATAAAGGCGATAATCGTCCGGCTGCGCATCCAGCGTACTTGCAGCATCGGGTTTTTACGGTGGGTTTCAATCCACAACGCAATAGAAATGGTGACGACGGAAATAATCAGCGGATAACTGAGCCCAGGCGTTGTCCACCATAAGATACGACCTTGCACCAAAAACACCGCCAATGCTGCGAGACCAGTCGCAAAGAAAGCAAAGCTGATAATATCTAGATTTTCAAAGACTTTTTCCATATTGCCGCGTGGCAGCTCAAGAATATTAATCAACCCAAAGCATATCAATGCTAAGCCTACTTGGAACAAAAATAAGCCTTCAAGTTGACCGTCGGCAGCTAGATAAGGCGAGATGATACGCGATAGAGGTACCCCAAACTGTACCAATCCAAAGCCCAAGATTAGCCCGCTAATCCGCCGAGCTGCTGGCATGCCTTGCAAACAATAAAAGATAGACAATACCGTCATGGCACTGGCAACCACGCCGCTAAAACCACGGGCAATTAACTCTAAATAATAAGGATTAATGCTAATACCGGTGGTTGAGCTGAGCAGATGACTACTGACTAACCACTGCATACTGGTCGCTGACAGCAAAAAGAACAAAGTGATTTTGCTAAATAGCGACATACCAAACTGTTGGCGAATTTTATAGAGCAGTACCGTGACACAGGCATTGGTCATATTGTAAGCGACCGATATCCAGCCACCTTCAACAGGGGTTAAGCCCATCTGCCCTTGAATTTGAGAGAGGTTAGCTACCAATAGACCGTTTTGAAAACTGGCAGTAATACCGATAAAAATACCGATCAGTAAGTAAAATACTTTTCGATAAGTAGGATGATCGGGTGTGGCAGGCGAGCCCAGCATGAACGGCTGTTCATGAGGCTTAAATTGATAGTCGGTACTCATAAGGCAGGGTCGATCTGTATAGGGGGATTGATTAACATAGAACAGCTCCTAAACAAGACTTGCGACAGTTGGAGGGGCATCCATTAAGCTCAATGCTATGTAATAGAGTGATATAACCAAAAGAACCGCCTAAAAGCTGCTTGAGATATTTTATCATGATTTTTGCTGAGGGTTTAATATCTGTTTTTATTAACTGTAGAGAATGAGAATGGTCGCTCCTCTATATTCAGGTCAAAATACGCCGCCAAAAATACCCAGTACATGGCTCGATATGGATGCACTTGATCACAATATTCAGCTGGTCAATCAAAAAACCCAGCCAACCAATCTACGTTTGGCGACCAAGTCTATGCGCTCAATCGATGTTCTACGCTATATTCAAGCGCGCTCGCCAAATTTTATCGGTCTGATGTCTTATGCTGCTGATGAATCAGTGTATTTACTAAAAAAATAGTTTTGATATCGCTGGCTTGAAGAAAAGTTTGCCATTTCTTAAAGTTATCAAATTATACGTAAAAAAGCAGCCTATCACGTAGGCTGCTTTTTCGTTATCACTGATACAGTCATTATTCTTTAAAATTGATACAAGATTACACTGACTACATGATAGATTTATTACTCAGTGCTTGTTTTATCATAATTTGCTTCCAAACGCATGGCGCGCTGATAGCTATCAAGGCTAGCAAGCTGTAGCGCATACTGTCGGATATGAGGATAATTCTCTAACGCCTTACGCTTGACAAGCATCATTAAATCAAACGACAACATAAAATCTGCACCGCTTAGCTTATTACCCACGATAAATGATTTGCCTGCCACCTCATCATTTAGATAGCAGGGCGCAGATTATCAGGTGCAAACCGCTCAATCAATAGCTCAGTAATCGCACCTGACTCTGCATAAAGTTCGCCATCCATCTCAATAACCGGAGACTTACCAAGAGAATGTGTTGCTATTAAGCCTGTATCTTAGCAATTAAGCGCTTGGCGGCTTCTTCTGATGACGCTGGATTTTGACCAGTGATCAACAAGCCGTCTTCGACCACAAACGACTCCCAATCAGTACCTTTTTCATAGTTACCACCATTGGCTTTTAGCACGTCCTCTAATAAGAAAGGCACGACATCAGTAAGCTGAACCGCTTCTTCTTCAGTATTACTAAAGCCTGTGACCGTTTTTCCTTTGACCAGATACTCGCCATCGATTTTAACGTTTTTAAGGGCGGCAGGAGAATGGCAGACAAAAGCTACTGGTTTGTCTTGTTTGATGAATGTCTCAATTAATTCAATCGAGTTTTTGTCAACGGCTAAATCCCACATTGGACCATGACCACCAGGATAGAATACTGAATCAAAATCTTCCGCTTTCATATCAGCAAGTTTTTTGGTCGTTGCTAGGTGTTCTTGTGCTTCAGAGTCTTCTTTAAAGCGTTTGGTATCTTTGGTTTGAGCATCTGGTGTGTCACTACTTGGGTCAAGTGGTGGTTGACCGCCCGCAGGAGAGGCAAGCGTGATATTGACACCAGCATCTAAAAAAGCATAGTAAGGTGCGGCAAATTCTTCTAGCCAAAAGCCTGTCTTCTTACCAGTATCGCCCAATTTATCGTGTGAAGTTAGTACCATTAAAATATTCATAATTGTCCCTGTTTATTGTTGAAAGTTATTATTGAAGTTTATTATTGACGCTTATACTTGCTGTTTGTTATTGAAACCTATTAGTGATATGCCGCATTTTATTTATTTTTGATTGTTTTGCTAGTAATGGCACGCTCTAGGATACGACGTGATACCGCTAAGTCGTTTTTGCCATGCTCGCCCAATTTCACCATACCATGTACTTCTAACTGCTTAATGATAGGATCAATAGCGGTTGCATCTAACTCTGCATCTTCTAAACTGACCGGCAGTCCAAGCTCACGGAAGAAGTTTTCAGTCTGTTTGATAGCCGCTTCAATGATCGCATCATCATTTAGCTCAGTACCATTATCATCGGCTTTAATGTGCCATACGTTACGTGCATATTGAAGCAACTTGTCTTTTTTGCTGTCTTTAAGCTCACGCATCACTGATGGCAATACGATGGTCAGCGTACGCGCATGGTCAATCGCGTGCAATGAAGTCAATTCATGACCGATCATATGCGTCGTCCAATCTTGCGGTACACCAGTACCAATCAAACCATTTAGCGCCATGGTCGCCGTCCACATGATGTTTTTACGCGTCTCTAAATTCTCTGGATCGGCTTTAACCGCTGCGCCTTCTTCAATCAGAATTTTTAACAGGCTCTCAGCAAAGGCATCTTGAACTTTTGCATTGACCGGATAGGTCAGATACTGTTCCATTACATGAACAAAGGCGTCAGCCACACCATTCATTACTTGGCGTTCAGGTAAGGTCATGGTTTTGGTTGGATCTAAAATTGAAAATTTAGGGAAGGCAAGTGGGTTACCAAACGGCAGTTTTGCTTGACGTTCACTAAAGTTAATCACGCCGCCTGAATTCATCTCAGAGCCAGTGGCTGGAATGGTCAATACTGCGCCCAAATCAACTGCTGAATCGATATCTCTGCAATAACTGGTTAGCGCATCCCATGCCTTATCGCGTGATACCGTACCGTCTTGTTCGGTCAATGACGATACGAGCGCGACAAACTTACTGCCGTCAATCACAGAGCCACCGCCAACGGCTAGTAAAAAGTCAATATTGTGCTCATTGACCATATCCGCAGCTTTTAGCAAAGTGGTAAATTCTGGATTGGCTTCAATACCACCAAACTCAAATACTTCACGACTGCCACTGGCGGCCAATGCCGTTTTGACTTCATCTAACGTACCAGTACGCTGCGCTGAACCGCCACCATAGGTAATCAGTACACGGGCATCTGTCGGTACAAGATTCGCTAACTTTTCGATTTGACCTTCACCAAAGATGATACGGACGGGATTGTAATATTGAAAGTTATTCATAAGATTCCTAATATATTTTCTGAGTATGAAAAGAGTATTTAATATTGAAAATAAAGTCTGTAACTTATTTGCATCTGTCCGCATTATATACTAATTAGACCGGTCGTCTAGTGGTTATGCTCGATGGTTACAAAACTATCGCATAAGCATGTCAGCCGATATTAATTTAATCGTATTATTCGATTGGATTTTTGATAGTAGTGCTTAATATTTTTCTTAATATTAAGATATTCTTGTTTAACAATAGCTTACGATAAGTTAAACAAGAATGAGTAAGGCAGAAAGATAGATAAGGTGACATATAAAAACTGTGAGAAGAGCAATTATAAAATGAAAAAACTAGCGCCCCATGGCGGTAGTAGTCATCAGCCATGCTTCTGCTAATGGCGTATCCGTTTGACTAATCTTGGTAACTAAACTGGCACCAAGCCATGCAAAATACCAACGCTTTGCCATACTCTCAGCAGCCACGTTAGCGGGATGAGGTACAGAACCGTCCACCCAGCCTGCTTTGATTTGGGTCGCAAGCCAAGTAATCGTTTGTTGGTAGCCAGTATGTAATACTTTACGCATCGGCTCCGACATATCCGAAACTTCAGCGCTAAGCTTTACGACCAAGCATTTCTCATGATCGCAGCCACTCTGCTGCGTGTCATACCAGTTTTGAAAATAGTCATATAATTTTTGCTGAGCGCTAACATCTTGTGACCCAATAATATTCAAGCGCTGCTTATACTGGGTAAAGTAGTGACTAATAATCGCCTCACCAAAGGCTTCTTTTGACGCAAAATAATGATAAAAAGAACCTTTCGGTACACCCGCGGTATCTAATATTTGCTTAATACCTACCGCAGTAAAACCTTTTTGTGCGATGAGCTTATAGCCAGTCGTTAACAGATGGTCTCTGGTGTTTGATAACGCAATATTAGATAGCGCACTATCGGTTTGGGTATGTTTTATAGCATTGGGTATAGACATGTTACTTATGTTCTCCTTAGAGAGAATAATTATTTAATATGGTTTAGTAAATTTATAAATATTGATTGGTAAGTTACGTTTGTTCAACAAAGAATAGGGGGTAAAAGATTCTTATTTTTATACCGTCTATGTTAGCATTAGACCAGTCGTCTAGCAAGTTACGTTTGTTATCGTATGCTGTAAATACTTATTAAACGTGTTACGGAACTTGATAGACGGTAATGATATGGTCTAACCACACTCTAATAATATTTTTAAATAAAAAATAGGAATAATTATGTCAACAGCAGCCAAAAATACGCAGGCAAATACTTATACAGATTTTCATTTGCAATATATCGCAGGTGAATGGAAAAAGGGCGATGACGATAGTATCAATACCAACACCAACCCGTTTAATGGTGAAACTTTGGTTGAGATTCAACAAGCAACGGATAAACAACTTGATGAGGCTTATCAAGCTGCAAGTGACGCTCAAAAACAGTGGGCGAAGCAAACCCCGAACGAACGTGCCGCTATCCTTTATAAAGTAGTCAGCATCTTTGATCAGCGTCAAGATGAGATTGTTGATTGGCTAATCAAAGAGTCGGGTAGTACCCGTATTAAAGCGATGGTCGAGTTTAGCAGTGCGCGGGCGATTACCCTTGAAGCTGCAAGCTTTCCTAATCGTGTACATGGCGAGATTCGCCCGTCGAATACGCCGGGTAAAGAGAACTTTATTTATCGTGAGCCGATGGGCGTGATTGCGGTGATTAGCCCATGGAACTTCCCGCTACATCTAACCCAGCGCTCGATTGCGCCAGCATTAGCATTGGGGAATGCAGTAGTGTTAAAGCCTGCTAGTGATACACCGATTACCGGTGGGTTGCTGCTTGCAAAAATATTTGAAGAAGCTGGTTTGCCTAAAGGTTTGCTCAATGTCGTTGTTGGTAGCGGCAGCGAGATAGGCGATGCAATGGTTACCCATCATGTCCCGAGTTTGGTTTCCTTTACTGGATCAACCTCTGTGGGTAAGCATATCGGTGAGTTGGCAAATGGCGGTGAATATATCAAACAAGTGGCGCTAGAGCTGGGCGGCAACAGTCCATTTGTGGTGCTAAAAGATGCTGATATTGAGCAAGCTGTGAAGGCTGCAGCTTTTGGTAAGTTCTTACATCAAGGTCAGATATGTATTGCGATTAACCGTATCATTGTCGAAGATGAGATTTATGACGATTTCGTTACGCGTTTTGTGGCGCACGTTAAGACCTTAAATGTTGGCGATCCTAACAAAGCAGATACCGCAGTCGGTCCTATTATCAATAAAAAACAAGTTGCATCGCTAAAAGAAAAAATTGTCAAAGCGAAAGATGAAGGCGCAAAAATGCTATTAAGTGGTGAGATAAAAGGTCAAGTCGTGCCACCACATGTCTTTAGTGACGTCACTCGTGAGATGGATTTGTCTTGCAACGAAGTATTTGGTCCTTTGGTTGGTATTATTCGCGCCAAAGATGAAGACGATGCGCTGTCGATTGCCAATGACTCTATGTATGGCTTATCGAGTGCAGTATTTACTCAAGATATGGCAAAAGGCTTGCGCTTTGCTCGCGGTATCAAAGCAGGCATGACTCATATTAATGATATTTCGGTGAATGACGAAAGCAATGCGCCCTTTGGCGGAGAGAAGAACTCGGGTATCGGACGCTTTAACGGTGAATGGATACTAGAAGAATTTACCACGTTACATTGGATTTCGATGCAGCATACACCGCGTGATTATCCTTTCTAAATAATTTAGATTAAATTTTTACTATAAAAAAAGACTGCCTTTAGACGGTCTTTTTTTTATGAAATCAGAGTGGATTTATTTTATCATTTAACATGAAAACCTAATAGCCCTTGTATTTCTTCAATGGTCATATGTCTGATAAGTGCTTGCTCCTCAATCGTCAAGCGGTTGGTATGTTCTTTTAACATGCTATAGAGACTACGGGCTATCTCAGATGTCGTAGCGTAATACATCTGCGGTTCTTCTTTGGTCAGTTTTATCAAAAATTTATCAATCAATTTACGTTTGTGAGTAGCAGCGTTTTCTTCGGTTTTTTCAGTCATGATATTCTCCTAGGGATAAATCATTTAAGCAGTCGGCTTGACTATAGTCAATGAGTGTATTGAAAGTGGTGAAGCATGAAGTAGGGTTGAACCTATCCACAAGTTATCGTTGAATAGCTTATAAAATTCACTTAATATGAATCTTTAAGGTAAGATTTCCTATCTTTATTATAAGCAGGCAACGATGCAAGCTATCAATTTACCCAGTAAACCACCAAACTCTCCACATCCTATCCTTAATTTAAGTTTTCGGATATTTTTTAGTGCTGGGGCATTGTTTGCCATAATAACGATGACGTTATGGGCATGTGTCTTTACCGGACATACGGCTATCGATGCGCAAACGTTGAATCCACTATATTGGCACGGTCATGAGATGATTTATGGCTATGCGTTAGCCATCGTTGCAGGGTTTTTGCTAACAGCGGTAAAGACGTGGACCGGCGTCATGATGCCATACGGCTATAAACTGTTAGGCATTTTTATGTGCTGGTTGCTGGCGCGTTTGGGCTGGATAGCGTTTGGTTTAGGGATTGATATTGGTCTTGAACAAAGTGCTTGGTTATATATCGCTGCGGTGTTTGATTTGTTGTTTTTTGGCTCAATGGCTTTTGTGATTTTTAGGGCAGTGTGGCAAGTTAAACAGTATAAGCAGATGGGTATTTTAGCAAAGCTTACGCTACTGACGCTCGGCAATGGATTATGCTATTGGGGCATTATTAGCGCCAATACGACGATGACAAAAATTGGTGTTTATTTGGGTTTTTATCTTATCATTGGCTTGGTATTGACTATGGGTCGCCGCGTCGTGCCGTTCTTTATTGAGCGCGGTTTGAGTATTCCGAATGCAGCGGGCGTGGCAGAAACGGTGACGGTACGAAATAGTAAGGCGCAAGATATCGCAAGTTTGCTATTTTTCTTCACCTTTTTTATCACTGATTTATTTTATCCCAATAAATATTTGCTGACCATCAGCGCCCTTGGCGTGGCAGTCGTCAATATCGTACGCTTAATGGGTTGGTACCATCACGGTATTTGGCACAAGCCTTTATTATGGTCGCTGTTTGTTGCGTTTTTCGGGATGTGTGTGAGCTTTATATTGTACGCGCTACAGCCGTGGTTCGGTTACAATCATAGTATTGGCGTACATGGATTGGCAATTGCCGGTGTTGGTATGACGACGGTGGCAATGATGGCACGTGTGTCGCTTGGGCATACAGGACGTAGCATTCATGAGCCACCCAAAACGGTCACTGTCATGTTTGCATTGATGGTATTGGTATTTATCAGCCGTGTACTGTTGCCATTAGTAGATAACAGCCATTATTTATGGTGGATAATGGTCGCGCAAGGAGCTTGGATTTCCTGCTTTGTATTATTTTGCAGCAGCTATCTGCGTATTCTAACAAACCCGCGTCCAGATGGTTTATTTGGTTAAAATGTAGAGATTTTAAACCTTTTCCGTTGGTCATTGCGTAAGACATGCCATCTTTTTATTTTGTACCTATTTAACCTGCTCTTTCTCATTAAGCTACCCAAGATTGTTTTACTTATCTAAGACAGCCTCTAAAGATTATTATCTTACTTTATAATGAATGGCGCGCCAAACCATATCAAAGGTAATATCCTATAATGACTACGACCATTTTTGCTACACACCATTATAATTATCCGCAAAATTTCATTGAGATGAAACCAAAGCTTACTCGGCTTGAACAGGCGATCAAAAAGCTCGAAGCCAATTTATTGGATGCAGATATTGAGGTGTTAGAGAAGCGGCTTGCCAGTCATTTAGGGTTGCAAGTAGATTATGCCAGCGAGCTTATTAATGCCAATCAGTTATTGGCCGCCACGACTATTGAGGGCAAGGTATTGGTGATTGCCGGCGCGGGTTCTGGTAAAACCAAAACTTTGACCTATAGAACCAGCTATTTGATAGAAAATGGCGTGTCGCCAAAAGAGATTTTATTATTAACCTTTACTCGTAAAGCCGCCAATGAAATCAAGAGTCGTGCTAAAAAATTGCTGGCAAGCATACCCTCTTTTACCCAAAGGTTAGATGAGGATTTGGAAGAGCGTAAGCTGCCGATAAGATAACAGTGGTAACGGGCAAAGAGCCCTTAGAAGAGAGTGATGATCCGGTTTGGTGGTGATAAAAAATACTATAAAATTTGGCAAAATAGCTTAAAAAATGACTTTTGTTTTATAGTAGCTTGTCATTATTCCTATCAAAAATACCTTAGGTAAAATCGCATAACAAAAAGTATGGAATAGGAGAAATATTTATTAGATAAGGGTTTAAAAAATCTTTCAATGCGTTACTATGACTACCTTGTCCGTTATATTCATCTATTCGACACTCTGTATCAAAGCCATAAAAAAGGATATGTTATGCGTCATGAAGTTATCGTTATCGGTGCAGGTATGGTTGGCACATCGGTTGCTTGGCATCTACAAAAAAACAATGCTGAAGTTTTGCTTATAGACAAAAAGCTACCGGGCTCAGAGACTTCATACGGCAATGCTGGCTTGATTCAGCGCGAGGCGATTCATACGCATCCGTTTCCGCGCCAGCTGACTGAGATGATACGTGTATTGCCGAACCAAGGTACTGATATTCGCTATCGTATACCAGCGATTCTTCGTTATCATCAAGCGCTGCTACAATATTGGAAATACTCTACACCTGCTTCAGTCAAAAAAATTGAAGGCGAGTGGCAAACGCTGATTGAGCATTGCACAAGCGAACATCAAACCATGATTAGCGCCTCTGGCGCGGATGAGCTGATTACGCGCGATGGCTGGTTGCAACTACATCGCTCTGAAGACACCTTTAAAGAAGCCGTTGCGCTCGCTATCGATGCGCGTAATCAGGGTGTTGAGCACAATGTATTGACGGTAGCCGAATTAAAAGTAATGGAGCCGAGTGCCAATTTTGATGAGTTTGTCGGTGCGATTCATTGGTTGAATTCTTGGCAGGTCTCAAACCCAAGCTTGTTGGTTAAAGCCTATGCAAAAAACTTCCAAGAAATGGGTGGCATAATTAAAGAGACTGGCGTTCAAGAAATCGTACAAGAAGATGGCGGCTGGAAAGTCATCACCGATACTGATACCTTCTATAGTGATAAGTTAGTCATCGCAGCAGGACCTTGGTCTAATGATCTCATCAAGCCGCTTGGTTATGATTTACCATTATTCCCGATGCGTGGCTATCATCAGCATTTTAAAGTCAATGAAAAAAACACCATTCATCATAGTATGTTTGATATGGACAAAGGCTTTGTCATGGGACCGATGCAGCAAGGTATCCGTATTACCACCGGTGCTGAGATGACTACCATGAATGCGCCAAAGAATTTTGGACAATTAAAGACCGTGCTCAAATTGGCGCGAAAAATATTGCCATTAGAAGATGCAGTTGAGAGCGAAGCATGGGCAGGCTCACGTCCTTGTATGCCGGATATGAAGCCAGTTATTGGTTCTGCAAATAAACATGAAAAATTGTGGTTTGCCTTTGGTCATAGCCATCAAGGCTTCACTTTAGGACCGATGACCGGTCGTCTAGTTGAAGAGATGATTCATGAAAAGCCGCTACTGGTCAACATTGAGCCATTTAGCGCCGATCGCTTTTCTAAATAACGCACGTAGCCTGTAAATACACACATCTAAGGATAAAGAGTAATGAAAAAGCTTCATAGTAGTGAGCGCATGAGTAAGATTGTGGTACACAACAACACCGTTTATCTATGTGGTCAAGTGGGTAACGCTGAAGATGACATCAAAGCCCAAACCTTAACTTGCCTAGAGAAGATCGAAAGCTTGCTGCAAGAAGTCGGTAGCGACAAATCAAAGCTGCTAATGGCGACCGTCTGGGTGAAGAGTATGTCGGATTTTGCTGCGATGAATGAAGTATGGGATAAGTGGTTTGAGGGTGTACAGCCACCAGCCCGTGCTTGCGGTGAATCTGCCTTGGCACGTCCTGAGCTGTTGGTTGAGATTACGGCTATCGCGGCTGAATAAATACCGGCGTTTAAGATTAAAAAACTAAGTAATATTTAAAGGGCGTGATATGACTATCATGCCCTTTTTGATGAGCAACTCATGCAAATAGTCTATAATCAACCTCATTGACAGTTATCTGGTAAGCAGCAAAAGGGTTATAAAGAATGATTAATACTAAAATATATCACTCAACTTATGTATTGGCAGAAAAGCTATTAGATGCTGATAGTGCTGATGATAAAAAGACATTTGATATGCTGTATGTTCAGCTAACAGACTTGTGCATTGAAAATGAGAAAGCTAATAAGGATCATCCAGAGCAGTGGGAGACATTGGCAGATTTTACGGAAGATTTGGATGAGGCGTTAGTTATCTACCAGAAAGCCTTGGATAAAGCGTCAGCGATTCAATCAAAAGAGCATTTATCGTCGATTGCCTTTTCAATGGCTGAGTTACAGAGCGAGCTTGGACAGACAGAGGCAGCGATTAAGAGCTTACAGAGTGCTAAAATAACTGCTAGTAAACTTGACAATAAAGCGTTTAAAGTTGAGATAAATCAGAGGCTTACTAAATTATTAGCAGAGTAAGCTGACAACCTCTTAGAGGATATCAGCGCTTGGCAGAACAGGCCCTTAAGCTTAAGCAGCGTCTATCCTATCGTCTATTTGGACTGCATCGTCGTTAAAGTACGTCAAGACAAACAAATCATCAATAAGGTGATTTATCTGGCAACCCAGCAGGCGTCTAAAAAATGGTCGATGCCCATCCGTAACTGGACTGCTGCACTTAATCGTTTTATGATTATGTTTGATGACCGTATCAGTAAGCATTTAATCTATAGTTGAAATACTTTAAAGTCGCTACCGTATTGCTGGTGTAAATTTTTTGCAGCCTCTGTCTGCGTAGGCACAGCAAGCAAGAAAAATTTGCACCAGTAGTACGTGTTGTATCGATATTACTTTTCACCGACTATAAATGGCAGTTACACAGAATTCGGGATGCTCTCGGTTAAAGCAATAGGTCAGTGATACTGATCATGCCTTACGACAAACGCTTCTTTTTATTTTATGCTTTGACCTAGTTTAATCGCCGCAGCAATATTGGTAGCGGTGGTTTCAATATTGCGATAAGCGCTTTTAAAGACGTTATCGATGGTATCTAGCTTTTGTATACTGGGCATAATGACATCGAACTGACTGGTCTGAGTCGGTTCTAGGCTATCAACACTACCGCAAATAGCAATCACTGGTATATGGCTCAGTTTGGCAAGGTGGCTAACACCACCAGCCACTTTTCCCATAGCAGACTGAGCATCAAGCTTGCCTTCACCAGTAATGACTAAATCTGCATCAGCGATGTGCTGTGATAAGTTGGCAACTTCTGCAATCGTATCAAAACCTGATTTTAACTCAGCTTGGCAAAAGCTCATTAACGCATAGCCAAGTCCACCTGCTGCACCAGCGCCTGCTATCTCTTGATAATCTTGGTAGCCATGCTGCTCGCATACACTAGCAAAATGACTTAATGCTTGATCTAGAGTATTGACTTGCTGTGAGCTAGCACCTTTTTGAGGGCCAAATATCGCACTAGCACCCAACTCGCCGCATAGAGGATTGGTCACATCACAAGCCACTTCAAATACTGTCTCTAATAAGCTGGCATGGAAGCTTGTCGCATCTAAACGCTGTAAGTTGGTAAGCGCGCCGCCGCCTTGGGCTAACGTATTATCATCACTATCATGAAACGTCATGCCAAGTGCCGTTAGCATACCAAGCCCCGCGTCATTGGTAGCACTACCACCAAGACCAATGATGATGCGTTTAACCCCTTCATTTAAAGCATCCGTAATCAGCTCGCCGACACCATAGCTGCTCGCGACGACAGGATTGCGCTCTGCTATAGTCAATAGGTGTAAGCCACAAGCTTGGGAGATTTCGATGACAGCGGTCGCATCAGGTAGTAATAAATATTTTGCGCTAATGGGTCGCATCAAGGGATCATTGACTACCACTTCTTTCCAGTATCCACCCAATACATAGGACAACACTGTAGATGTGCCTTCACCGCCATCTGCCATAGGCAGTAGCTTATAGTCAGCGTCAGGAAATACTTGACTGAATCCAGATTGGATAGCGTGGCAGACATCCAATGCCTCTAAGCTTTCTTTAAACGAGTCGGGGGCGATTAAAATTTTCATGAAATACTCTTTAAGTGTGTCTCGCAGTGTGTTTGAACGCAGTGTTCAAACATCTTCTTGATGAGTCAACTAAGTCGTTATATAAATACCAAGTCCCAAGGCGGATAAAGTCGTGCCCAAATCATCGCCAATTGGTGTAACTTTGAGTATATATAGTTTAAATACTTTAAAGTCGCTACCGTATTGCTGGTGTAAATTTTTTGCAGCCTCTGTCTGCGTAGGCACAGCAAGCAAGAAAAATTTGCAACAGTAGTACGTGTTGTATCGATATTACTTTTCACCGACTATATCTGTTATTGAGCTTGTACTAAATGGTGCACTAGGCAAATTGGCAACAGACGATAAGCAAATCAATAGGATAGACATGGTAAAAGTAGGGAAGCGCGGTCCTAAAATTTTGATGACCGTTTCTGCCATTACAATAGCAGCACCCGTTTTTTTAAGGATTAAACCGATACGCTTATTATGCATTAGCTTACTGACGCTACTGCCTTATTGCGCAGATTGGCACAGCGCGGCTTTCGATACAAGGTTGCACCTGAGCTTGCTGAGATTAATTTTGGGGAATGGGAAGGTAAGTCTTGGCAGCAGATAGAGAAACAACAAATTGATCAATGGTGCGAGAACTTTGCCTATATTAGCCATTGGTCATGCTGGATGGATCAATGCCGCTAAGATAATTGCTGCTGGTCAAGAGGCGCCGAATCTGGCGATTAAATGGCCACGCTCTGTAGCATATCTGTCTTGTAACCGTATTGATAGTTAATCAAAAAAATGGTCATTATATTGACCGTTTTTAATATTTGACGACAGTTTAAACGCCTTGAGATGCTACTAACAATCATTTGATAACTCATTGATCTTCTCAAAACACGCTCTCTTAGTGTCTGCTACCTCGGAATCAAAGCTCACATAAATGCCTTTATCGTCTAATGTCGCATACCAATGGTCAGTATTATTATCAGTCAATATTTGGAAGTGTTTATTATTAACGATTCTACCGACCTTATAAATTTTGCCTTCAGTATAAAAGTCATTGCCTTGAGTACATCGTAAAGTATCGTCAGTATTTATCATGGTGTCCTAGATTTCATTCATAAAATAGATATCGTCAGCATAGTGACTATAGCAGGATTAAAATACAAAGTCCAAATCCAACACAAAAAAAACTAGCAACCCAGGGTTGCTAGTTTTTTATTGCGACTAAAACTCAGTATACTAAAGATTACTCTTCGTTTTCGTCTGTAGCGTCGTTTTCGTCTAAATCTTCGTTGTCGCCATCTTCAGAAAGAATGGTAACTAGAATAGTAGCAGTAACGTCATGATGTAGTTGAATATCAACATTGTATTCACCAATTTGACGCAAAGTGCCTTCAGGTAGCTTGATTTCAGCACGGTCAACTTCTAAACCTGAGTTAGTCAATGCTTCAGCGATATCGCGAGTACCGATAGAGCCGAATAGCTTGCCTTCGTCACCTGATTTAGCACGCATGATAACATTAACGTCAGCTAATGCGTCAGCACGTTCTTGAGCAACAGCTACTTCTTTTGCTTCTTCAGCTTCAAGCTCAGCACGACGTGCTTCGAACTTTTCAATGTTAGCTTTAGTAGCAGGTAGTGCTTTACCCAAAGGGATAAGAAAGTTACGTCCGTAACCTGGTTTCACATCGACAGTTTCACCGAGTTTACCAAGGTTGACGATACGCTGTAACAAAATAATTTGCATGAGTCATTCCTAGTTAACGGTTAACCCTGATGGTTATCAGTGTATGGGAGTAGCGATAAATAACGAGCTTGCTTGATAGCAGTCGCTAGTTGACGCTGATATTTAGTAGATGTACCGGTAATGCGGCTTGGTACGATTTTACCATTATCACTGATATACTGTTTTAGCAATTCAACATCTTTATAATCGATGTGAGTGATGCCTTCAGCAGTGAAACGGCAGAATTTGCGACGGCGATAGAAACGTGCCATGAGTATTCTCCTTTAATTAGTCTTCACTGTGGTCGTTGTCGTCGCTATCATCACGATCTGGACGACGAGTAGTTGCTTTGCGTGCACGTTTTTCATCGGCATTCTTAGCTAACTGCGACTCTTCAGTGACAGCGTCGTCACGGCGCATAACTAGACTACGAATGATCGCGTCGTTATAACGGAATAATTCTTCAAGTTCAGCTAAAGTCTCGCCGTCAGTTTCGATGTTGAAAAGAACGTAATGAGCTTTGTGAATCTTGTTAATTGGGTAAGCCAGTTGACGACGACCCCAATCTTCTAGACGATGGATGGTGCCGTTGTTGTCTTGAACCAACTTGATATAGCGTTCAACCATGCCGACCACTTGGTCGCTTTGGTCTGGGTGTACAAGTAACACCAGTTCGTAATGTCGCATTATGACTCCTTACGGATTAGTAGCTATTAACCCTATGTTAATAGCAAGGAGATTTATAAGGTAAGCTCAAATCCTACCCATTATTATAAATAATTAACAGAGAATAAGCTTAGTTTATAAAGCGCCGTATTATAACAGTAGTCACTGATGAACACAAAGGTTAATCAATGCGCGGCTGTTAATAAAAAATATTAATGGAATACATTGTTGTGTTATCAATAAAAAAGCAACGCTGATACGCTGCTTTTGATGACAAACATAAGAGGTATTATTAATAACCAAAAATTAAGTTATTTTATTTTTGGCTCTTTTACCAATTGACTGCTATCAGCTTTGACCACCAAAGTTTTGGCCAATTTATCATGCCAACCGATATTTTTAGAGCTTTTAGAGGCCAAATAATAATTCACTGCTAACAACAGAGCGGCTATAAAGGTAGTAAAAAAAGGTAAATAGATAAGTATTAATAAAATAGTACGCATGACTACTAGTCTAAAAAAAGAAGGTAAATGGTGCGTAGTTTGATCGACTATCCGAATACCTGTAATAACTTTACCTATCGACTGTCCCCGTAAAATAATAAATACTAGTTGTATAATAACAAAGCCAAACAACATAACATTCGATATCAGCTGTGTGCTTTGCGGTATTTTTTCGGCTAAGTTTACAGAGAAAGCGAGCATTTGATCTATACTCGCTAAGTCTGTAGGAAAACCACCCAGCTTATTTATAGCCATAAATAAAGGTAAAAATGCAATAATCAGTAATAGCCAGTCAATAGCTGTGGCTAATAGGCGTGACATGATCGGAGCCAGTACCACATTACCCACTACCTTATCTTTCGCTGAAGTAGCATTAGCAGCACCAGACTTATTCAATGAGACATTGCTATTTGGCTTATAGTGACGATTGGTCGTCATGTCTGCTTTGGTATTTTTAGCAGTGTCTATTGAACGTTCAGGCTTGCCATATAGACGATCTAGCGATACTGATTGGTTACCTTTATTAGCATCTGTTTCAGCGTCTTCTGGAAACACAGTGACGTTGTTAATGATAGAGTCATTAACTTCAGGCATTGCTACATGAGTTGGGCGATAAAAGGGTTGATTGTTAGTCAAGTTGCCCACGCGCTGCCACTGATCTAAACCTTCATGCCAGACCAAATCATCTAATAGCACCTCACCAGAGGTGAGCATGATGTTGAGCTGATCCAAGGTATATGGACCGGCTTGTACGTTATTTCGAGCAAGGAAAATCTGCATAATTGCCTGCATAGTTAGTCATGTTTCAAGTCACTGTTTTTAAAAAAACTGTTTTTAAAAAACTGTTTTTAAGCCACTTTCAGTAATACATTATATTAGGGTCTATTTGAAAAAATCAAATAGACCCTAATGGTTATATCTTACATGACGGTGTGAATTAACGCTGTGACTTAACGTTACGGCTTACTTCGCTTCTTCACCCGCTAAGAAGAACCAAGTATCTAGTACTGAGTCAGGGTTTAATGACACTGAGCTGATGCCTTGTTCCATAAGCCAGTAAGCAAGATCTGGATGGTCTGAAGGACCTTGACCACAGATACCGACATACTTGTTTTGCTTGCGACAAGCATCAATCGCCATAGACAACAGCTTTTTAACCGCAGGATCACGCTCATCAAATAGATGTGAGACGATACCTGAGTCACGGTCAAGACCTAAGGTCAACTGTGTCAAATCGTTTGAACCGATTGAGAAACCATCAAAGTGCTCTAGGAACTCTTCTGCAAGTAAGCAGTTGGTTGGTAGCTCACACATCATGATAATGCGTAGACCGTTTTCACCACGTTTTAGACCATTTTTCTCAAGTAACTCGATGACTTGTTTGGCTTCGCCCACGGTACGTACGAATGGAATCATGATCTCGACGTTGGTCAAGCCCATCTCATCGCGTACACGCTTTAGCGCTTTACACTCAAGCTCAAAGCAGTCACGGAAATTGTCAGACACATAACGGCTAGCACCGCGGAAACCAAGCATTGGGTTTTCTTCTGATGGCTCGTACAGCTTACCACCTAGCAAGTTAGCATATTCGTTAGATTTGAAATCCGACATACGAACGATTACTGGCTGATCCATAAAGGCAACGGCTAGGGTTGAGATACCTTCAACCAATTTATCAACATAAAAATCAACTGGTGAGGCATAACCCGCGATACGCTCATTGATGGCTTGCGCAATTTCACGCGGCAAGCTGTTCATGTTCAGTAGCGCTTTTGGATGCACACCAATCATACGGTTAATGATGAATTCAAGACGGGCAAGACCGATACCTTCGTTTGGCATTTGAGTAAATGAGAAGGCGCGATCTGGATTACCGACGTTCATCATCACTTTAAAGGCAAGCTCTGGCATAGACTCAACAGAGTTGGTCTGTATTTCAAAGTCGATTTGACTTTCATAAATGAAGCCAGTATCACCTTCAGCACAAGAAGCAGTCACGTCTTGACCATCAACCAATAGCTCAGTAGCATTACCACAACCAACGATTGCTGGAACACCTAGCTCACGAGCGATAATCGCCGCGTGACAAGTACGACCGCCACGGTTAGTAATGATAGCAGAAGCACGCTTCATGACTGGTTCCCAATCTGGATCCGTCATGTCTGATACCAATACATCGCCTTCTTGTACTTTGTCCATCTCATTTAGGTTGCTAACGATACGGACTTTACCTGAACCGATACGTTGACCAATTGAGCGACCTTCGCACAACACTTTAGCGTTAGTCGTGTCGATGATATAACGTTCCATGACATTACTGTCTTGACGACTCTTAACCGTTTCAGGACGGGCTTGAACGATAAAGATTTCATTGGTATCGCCGTCTTTTGCCCACTCAATATCCATCGCTTGACCATAATGTTTTTCAATGGTCATCGCTTGCTTGGCAAGTGAAGTCAGCTCTTCAGTCGATAAAGAGAACTGCATACGATCTTGTTTTTCGACGTCAATGACTTTTACAGATTTAGTGGTACTACCTTCATCACCATAAATCATTTTCTTATGCTTGCTACCTAGGTTGCGACGAATAATCGCAGGTTTGCCGTTAGCAAGTAATTGCTTTGACACATAGAATTCATCAGGGTTTACCGCGCCTTGCACGACCATCTCACCCAAGCCATAGCTTGAGGTGATGAAGACCACTTGATCAAAGCCACTTTCTGTATCTAGCGTGAACATAACACCAGCCGCGCCAGTTTCTGAACGTACCATACGCTGTACGGCAGCAGATAAAGCAACGCCTTCGTGCTCAAAGCCTTTGTGTACACGATAAGAGATCGCGCGGTCATTATAAAGAGAAGCAAATACTTCTTTAATCGCAATAAGGACGTTATCAATACCACGAATATTCAAGAAAGTTTCTTGCTGACCAGCAAATGAGGCATCTGGCAAATCTTCAGCAGTCGCAGAAGAACGTACAGCAACCGCAATCTCTTTACCATCGCTCATCTCTTCAAATGATTCACGCACTGCTTGCTCAAGATCTTTTGGCAGTTCTTGCTCAATAATCCAAGTACGGATTTTTTTGCCAGTTTCAGCAAGTTTGTTGACATCGTTAACATCTAAGGTTTTAAGCTCGCTGTTAATTTTGTCAAGTAAGCCAGTTTCTGTTAGAAACTGGTTAAAAGCATTTGAAGTTGTGGCAAAGCCGCCTGGAACACTAACGCCCAAATCAGATAGATGGCTGATCATTTCACCAAGTGAAGCGTTTTTGCCACCGACCATTTCAATGTCGTCTTTTCCTAACTGATCAAGGTTAATTACAAGTGCTGTAGATTGCGCTGCCATGATAACTCCAGAAAATAAGGTTATTTAGTAAAGATTATAATGGTCGATTATACCTCTATATTTTGAGAAATTCGAGAGGTTGAAGCAAAAAAATGATGAAAAAGGTACAAATTGTGAGATTTGCTACCTATTTATTAGGATAGGTCATAAATTTTGGCGCAATTAATGTTGATTTTGCTATGAGCTGCGATGTAAGTCTAAGTCTGTAACATTGGTTACTATTGCGCGCCTATTATGCGTATAATATTGCGTATAATATAAGGCATAAATTTGAGATGCATACGACCAAACTATGAGGCGCTAGATGCTAAAAATTAAAGGCTGCTATTGAGTTCTCAACAAAGGATTTAAACAAAGGTATCAACGTTATGTACGTAAACCATTCGTCACCACAACCCAATTCTACGATTCAAAATATGAAAGCACTAGAAGTTGATAACGCTCAAAACATAAGAACGGCGTTTTTTATCTCTGATGGCACGGCGATTACAGCAGAAACGCTTGGCCGTGCTATTTTAAGCCAATTTGCTTCAGTGCCCTTTGAGACTCGAGTGTTGCCTTATGTGGATAATTTAGAACGTGCTGAAGATGCGGTTGTGCAAATCAATACTGCCTATCAGCGAGATGGCTTGCTGCCACTGGTGTTTGATACCATTGTCAGTCCTGAGATTCGTGAGAAAATCAATTCGGCGCACAGCTGCAATTTGGATATGTATGAAGGTCTAATCGGTCGCGTAGCAGAAGAGACCGGCGTGGAGCCAGATGGGCATTCAGGTCATGCGCATGATAACGTTGACTCTGAGACTTACAAAGAGCGTATCGATGCGGTGCATTTTGCCTTAGATAACGATGACGGCGCGCGTACCCGTCATTATCATGCGGCAGATATTATTTTGATTGGCGTTTCACGCTCTGGTAAAACCCCAACGTCATTATATTTGGCATTACAATTTGGTATCCGAGCGGCCAATTATCCCTTAACCGAAGAAGACCTTAACGACAATCAGCTACCAAAAGCATTGCGTGAGCATAAACACAAGCTCTTTGGTCTGATTATCGATACGGATCGCTTGGTGAAAATCCGCCAAGAGCGCCGCGCAGGTAGTCGTTATTCAAGTTACCAGCAATGTCAGCAAGAGCAGCGCGCGATACAAGGAATTTATACCTCGCAAGGTATTCCAAGTCTCGATGTGTCAGAGATGTCCGTTGAAGAGATTGCCACGCGCATATTACAGATGACCGGTCTAAAGCGTCGTATTGGCTAATTAAGATCAATCACTATTTTTCGAAAAGTAGTATTTTAAAAAATAGCAGTGGCAGTCGTGGCTATATTGCAAAATAACGTATCACCACGTATGGTGAACAAACTTTAGTGCTATGAATATTTTTATCTAAACACTTATAAAGATAAAAGCATCCGTGAGCCAAAAAACAGATTCATAAATTAATAAAGAGGATACGATGGGAAGCAAAACGATAGGCGATGCGACTAATGATACTGGTAAAGACACTGAAACTGAGGTGTCTAATAAAGAAAGTGGTCGTGTGCTAAACCCTGAGCATACTGAAGGTAAAAATAAGAAAGAGAGAGTCGAGCAAACGCATGAACAGGTCAATGACGACATCATGCACCATCCAGACTTGGTCAATCCACTAGATGATACTCGTATTGATGTAAAATCGGGCTTTACAAAGGACTCACAACGTCTAAAAAGTGATAAGCACGAGTTTGAGTACGATGCTGTCGTATTAGGTGCAGGTCCTGCTGGTGAAGCGGCTGCCATGAAACTTGCCAAATCGGGCAAGAAAGTGGTGGTTATCGACCCGCGCGAGCAAGTAGGCGGTAACTGTACTCACGTTGGTACGATTCCAAGTAAGGCTTTGCGTCAGTCGGTCTTTAACTTGATTAACTTTCGCCGTGACCAGATGTTTACCAAAGCAATGGACTATCATCAAGTCCCGCTGAATATCGTACTTGCCAAAGCTCGAAAAGTGATTCTTCAGCAGGTTCAAACTCACACCCGCTTTTATGAGCGCAACCAAATCGAAGTGATTCATGGTTGGGCAAATTTCATCGATAAAAACACCATACGTATCGAGATTGATGAGAATACTTTTGAAACCATTACCTTTAATAAGGCGATTATTACGGTAGGTAGCCGTCCGTACCGACCTGATATCTTAGACTTTGATCATCCGCGCGTGTTTGATTCTGATAAAATCCTCCAGATGGATTATGTGGTTAAGAAAATCATTATTTATGGCGCGGGTGTGATTGGTTGTGAATATGCCTCTATTTTCACCGGTCTTGGCTATAAAGTGGATTTGATTAATAATCAAAACCAGCTGTTGAGCTATCTGGACAGTGAAATCAGTGACGCCATTGCTCATGACTTCCGTCAGTTCGGCGTAGTCATCCGCAGCAATGAAGAGATTGACCATTTAGAGACGCATGATGACTGTGTGATTTTGCATCTAAAAAGTGGCAAGAAAATCAAGTCAGATGCCATTTTATGGTCAAATGGACGCTCGGGTAACACTGAAGGGTTGAATTTAGAATGCTTAGGTCTAAAGGCTAATAGCCGTGGTCAGCTTAAAGTCGATGATACTTACTGTACCGAAGTTGAAAATATCTATGCTGCTGGTGACGTTATCGGTTGGCCGTCATTAGCTTCTGCGGCTTATGACCAAGGGCGCTGTGCTGCTGCCTTTATGGTCGGTGACCGTGATGCAGAGCCAGTATCAAGCGTACCGACGGGTATCTATACCATACCTGAAATCTCATGTATCGGTAAAACGGAACAAGAATTAACCGATGCTAAAGTGCCCTATGAAGTGGGTCAGGCATTCTTTAAACATCTGGCACGCGCGCAAATCATCGGTGAGCGTTCAGGGGTTTTAAAGATCTTATTCCACCGTGAGACGTTAGAGATTTTAGGGATTCACTGCTACGGCAATCATGCCTCAGAGATTATTCATATTGGGCAAGCAGTGATGAAATGTAATGCCACGCTTGAATACTTTGTGAATACGACCTTTAACTATCCAACGATGGCAGAAGCCTATCGCGTTGCCGCATTGAACGGTCTTAATCGTGTGTTCTAGCGATTAACGATATTAAAGCGAGTCAATAAAAAAGCCCTCTCAATAAAATGAGCTGACCCCCAAATTTTGGACGGTTTACGTTTATTTCAAGGACTGAGTTCTGTACTGTACAGGACTCAGTCCTTTTAGTTTAAGCTAAATACGTTCATGATGGTAGTAATGAATATATAGTTGAAATACTTTAAAGTCGCTACCGTATTGCTGGTGTAAATTTTTTGCAGCCTCTGTCTGCGTAGGCACAGCAAGCAAGAAAAATTTGCACCAGCAATACGTGTTGTATCGATATTACTTTTCACCGACTATACTTATGTTATCGATGATTATAAAGATAATTAGGGGATCGAGCCTATCTGCAGAATCCTACCGATTGCCCCATCAACCTATGGTTATGTGTCGCTTTTTGAGTTTGAAAGACGGTATTATGATAGTTTAATCCTGTCAGGCATCGCTGCTTGACTCAAGTAAATTAGCCTCCGATAAAGTCGGGGCGGTTCAGGACGGGATGTGAGCGATGGCAGGATATATTTTAGCTTTAGATCAAGGGACAACCTCGAGTCGAGCGATATTGTACGATGATCATGCGTGCCCAATTAAAATGGCACAACAGCCAACGATTTTAAAAACGCCGCAAGCAGGCTTTGTTGAGCAAGATGCCCAGCAAATTTGGCAGACGCAAATCAGCTGCGCCCATGACGTCATTAATCAGGCGGGGCTGCTCGCTACCGATGTTAGTGGTATTGCGATTACCAATCAGCGTGAGTCTATTGTCATATGGGATAAGCACACAGGTAAGCCGCTTGCGCCAGCCATTATTTGGCAAGACAGACGTACGGCGAGTTACTGTCAATTGCTTGCTGATGAAAACTTAATGGCCACGACGCAAGTTGTTACAGGTATTAGCAATAACAGCAGCCAAGGCAATATGGCAAGTGAAGTACAACGTATCACAGGTTTGCGCTTAGATCCGTATTTTAGTGCCAGCAAAATCGCTTGGCTATTAGAGCACAACCCTAAGTTGAGCGTACGCGCCAGTAAAGGTGAGATAGCGGTTGGCACGATAGACAGCTGGCTGATATATAAGCTAACAGGCGGTGAGCATGTCATTGATGTAACCAACGCTTCTCGTACCTTGTTATATGATATCCATAAGCTGGCATGGTCGGAGGAGTTGTGTGCCCGATTTGGTATACCCATAAATATTTTGCCTAAAGTTCTACCATCTGATGGCGACTTTGGCAAAACTAAAAAAGGGCTGTTTGCTAAGCAAATTCCTATACATGCGGTATTGGGCGATCAGCAAGCGGCGCTTTTTGGGCAAGGCTGTCTTGAGGCAGGTATGGCAAAAAATACTTACGGTACGGGCTGTTTTATGTTGATGAATATCGGTCAAAAACCGATGCTTAGTGAGCATAAGCTATTGACGACCATTGCATGGCAACGAAAATCAGCACCAACTCGTCCCGACCATTTATCATTTGAGCAAATCGTGCAATCTGGTAAACGTATGCTACAGCCTCCCAACAGAGAAGTGACTTATGCGTTAGAAGGCAGTGTATTTATGGCAGGCGCAATCGTACAGTGGCTGCGTGATAATCTGGGTATGTTCCAAAAGAGCGGGGAAGTGGAAGATTTAGCGCGGCAAGTTGAGAGTAGTGAGGAGGTAGTGTTACTACCAGCATTTACGGGACTGGGTGCCCCTTATTGGCGCTCAGACATCAGTGCCAGTATTACTGGTATGAGCCGCGGTACGACCAAAGCGCATATTGCACGGGCGGCATTAGAGGCTATTGCTTATCAGACGTATGATGTGCTCATCGCCATGCAAAAAGACAGCCCGCAGGCACTCACTGAGCTAAGAGTAGATGGCGGCGCAGCAAATAATGATTTGCTGATGCAGTTTCAAGCAGATTTACTAGGCGTGCCGGTACTACGCCCAAAAGACACAGAGATTACAGCAAAAGGGGTTGCGTTACTTGCTGGTTTAAAGACAGGTTTATATGATGATACCACGATGCAAGCCTCCTGGCAGGTGGATCGAATTTTTGAGCCTAGCATGTCTATAGATGTGCGTGAGCAGCATCTTAATAAATGGCAACAAGCTATCAGTAGAGCGTTAATGACTCCTTGATTGCTATGATAGATATTATTTTGCATATTGTTTTAATAGCCGTTTTCAGTATTGTGTAGTCAATTCACCTAAAAACTACGTCAGCCGACAAAATATTGGTAGAGATACAGACTGTAACGCAATATCATCGCAATTTTGACACAGTTTACATATTCGACCTATCTGTGTTTGCAATCAGCTCCTATACTTTAGGAGATTTAATAAAACGCTTAATCTAGCTTATATTGCTATTAAGTGGATTGATGATAAATAGAATATATAACAAATCAATTAAGGAAGATCTTATGAATAACGATGGCCGCATTACGGACCCTAATAACCGTGTAATTACTGATGACTATCTTGAAGTTGGCGACAGAGAGCGTATCATCGATGACAATGAGCGCCGATTGACTGGTAGTGATCATGTCATCAATAATACTGTTATTAGACATGAAAATGACAATATCATAGAGGATCATGATGCGATTGATCGTAAAGCTATCAAACATATGTCAAAAGAAACCAGAGATGATTTGAATGCTGACCCAATTACAGGTGAGCCAGGCTCACATCCAGTAGGTACAGGTGTCGGTAGTATTGGCGGCGCAGCAGCAGGCGCAGCTATAGGTACAATAGCTGGCCCACTTGGAACGCTGATTGGCGGAGCCATTGGTGCAATCGTTGGTGGCGGCGCAGGTCATGCGGCAGCCGAAGCGATTGATCCAACGCGTGAAGAAGCGTATTGGCGTGCAGAGTATGCCAATGCCGATTACTATCAAGAAGGTCATGACTTCGACCGTGACTTACATCCAGCCTATGCGGTAGGTTATGCAAACCGTGCACGTTATCCTGCCGATGCCCGTTTTGAAGATCATGAGGCAGAGTTAGAGCGCTCATGGTTCAATGTGAAAGGTGAATCACGTATGGAGTGGAATGAGGCACGTAGAGCGTCTCGTGATGCGTGGAATCGTATTTCTTAATGTGTTTATGCTGATTTTAATAAGACATTAAGTACTCAGGTTAGATGGTTTATCAAAGCAGTAAGCGAATAATATAATTGAAATACTTTAAAGTCGCTACCGTATTGCTGGTGTAAATTTTGTGCAGCCTCTGTCTGCGTAGGCACAGCAAGCAAGAAAAATTTGCACCAGCAGTACGTGTTATATCGATATTACTTTTCACCGACTATATTTAAGTGCTGCTAATGGTTTACTTGCTTCAAGTAAGTAAACACGACTAAAGCTTACTGTCTTATTACTAGATTTAGTTCGATTGTAGATGTTTTTTTGTTAGCAGACGCAATAATTCGAATTTATGCTATTTTAAAGCCTCCAAAGATTTCTTTGGAGGCTTTTTTTCTATATATTACTATGTATGAATATATAGTATTTAATATGCTTTATTGTTAAAATTAGCCAATAAGTAATCATTAAAAACCGTATTTCAAAATAATAATAGGCAGTTTATGACCAATAATAATGAAAGTAATCATAAGCAGTTTTATATAGCAACAGCCAACCTGCTCAATTTTGCCAATCCAAATCGTCTCTATTATCCAAATGCACCTGCTTACAGTAATCATGAATACGAACATAAGTTGCGTGGTATCACAGATCTACTATCAAAGGCACATGCTGATATCATTGCGGTACAAGAAGTATGGGACAGTGAGGCGCTAATCGCATTGGCCGTATCATTAGGTTTTAAACCTGAGCATGTGGTTATTCCGCTGGCAAGTAATGATAGTGCAAGCCCCTATACGCAAGGCAAAGGGGCGCAGAATACCCCTGCTGTTGGGATCATTAGTCGGTTTGCGCACTTAGAGAGTCGCTTACTTGAAGATATTTTGCCAAAAGCCATCATTAATATTCCAGATATAGGTCCTTATCAACGCTTTAATCGTCCGCCACTTGTATTACGCGTCGATGCGTTTGGTCAGCCGATAACGATTATTACCGCTCATCTGAAAAGTAAACGTGCTTTTTTCTTACGTGATGAGGCAGGTAATTTGTTGGAAGATAT
Organism: Psychrobacter arcticus 273-4; assembly: GCF_000012305.1. NCBI lineage: Bacteria > Pseudomonadati > Pseudomonadota > Gammaproteobacteria > Moraxellales > Moraxellaceae > Psychrobacter > Psychrobacter arcticus. The sequence continues at coordinate 1,606,912 of NC_007204.1, read as the reverse complement.
GGATGATCCAAATATTCGTATTCGTGCCAAGCTGCGTAGTTTGTGTATGCGTGCTGCAGAAGCGGCTTCTATCAGGCTTTCTATCATAGATAGGTTACAGCATACTCGTGAGCCTTTGATTTTGCTTGGTGATATGAATGATGTGACCGAAAGCGTTACCACTCAGTTGATGACTGAGACTGGTGAAGTTAATTATGACAAGAGCATGCGCGACGTTGCCCTGTTTGATGCTGCTCGTATTCAAGCCCGTTATGGTTGGATGAAAGATGTGGCATATACCCACATTTACCAAGGTATGCCAGAAGTGATTGATCAATTATTTGTCTCTGAAGAATTTCTACCTGATAGCAAGTTTTCGCTCGGTCAGGTTGAACGCGTTGACTATTTTAACGACCATTTAAAGTGGGATTATGCAGATAGAGTGATTGATCATGGTATTATAAGAGCGAAAATAAAGCTTCACAATTAACGCTATTTTATAATTAATTGCTGAATTGTTTTTTAACCTATTCTTGTCCCTTGCTTGATAGTGTACAAGCGTTTATTATGCCTCCTCGTTGAGTATAGTAGCGGTACTATCATCCGACATTCAGTTGATAGAAATGGTCCTTTTATTTAGGGCGCATACTATCCGATGAACACTATATTTATAAAGATAGGGCATAACATTAAGAGATTTATCATGAGTGAAAATAAAGACGACAAAATTGAAGATGTACTGGTAGACTCGGAGCTGGCAAAAAAGTTGGTGCCTAATAAGTTTAAATTTACTAGTCAGCAAGGTCGCGCGCGCCGTCAAAAATTATTGATGGGTGCTAAAAAGTTGAGTGAAACCCAATCTATCAATGATATTACGCTTGCCGCTGTCTGCGAAGAAGCGGGTATTCCAAGAGCGTCTGCTTATCATTTCTTCCCTAATATTGAAGCCATATTTTTAGCGCTGCGTTTTTTAAATGCTATTGATATCTTAGACGTATTAAGAACGGTTGAGACGGTTAAATATGATAGATGGCAGGGATATCTCACGGCGCTAATTGATCGCTGTGTACAAATTTTTGATGAAGATCAAACCAAAGCTAAATTGATTTATGATACCAATACACCTGATTTTGAAGGCGACAGTTTTGGTGAGCATATGGATCACCAAGTGGTCAGATTGGTGTATGATCGTTTGGCTGAACGCTATGAAGTACCTAAGTTTGAAGATATTCAAGATGTATTATTGATTGCTTTTAGTATTGTAAATGCTATTTTTACGGTTTCTTATCGTCGTCATGAGCGCATTACCGATAAATATTTGCAAGAAGCGAATACCGCATCTATCGCTTATCTGCGTTGCTATTTGCCAGAGAAGCTACCGCGTAAAAACCGTTAAGCTGTATATTAAGTTTTGCAGATAGATATTGAAAAAATCCGACATATAAATGTCGGATTTTTTTTATTTTTCAACTTATATGCATGAGCTTTATAAAAAACTTACAGCGGTAGCCCATTATATAGTCGGTGAAAAGTAATATCGATACAACACGTACTACTGGTGCAAATTTTTCTTGCTTGCTGTGCCTACGCAGACAGAGGCTGCAAAAAATTTACACCAGTAGTACTGTAGCGACTTTAAAGTATTTCAACTATACATTTGATCGGGTGGCGATAATACTTGACCTGAACCGCCCCATATTAAGCAATAATTTTGTAAATTTCTCAGAAAGCAGATGAGTGGCAGACTTATTATGACCAAATACATTTTTGTGCTAAATATAACTTTCATTACTCATTGCAAAGAACTTCCCAACAAACTTCTTAAATATCTCCAAAAAAATAATCACTATTTATTTTAAAAATACTTGTCATATTGGCATTTCTCTATAGCTATAAACAATCTGTTAATAAACCCCTATAATAAAGCGTCAATATCATTTGATGATGAAAGTCGCATATCGGCTGTCGTTTACTTTTACTACGATGTCTGTTTGAACCCCATGCCAAGCTACAGTTACTGTTTATTAGTAACTGGTCTGTAAGAACCACGACATATAATGGAATGACGAGATGCAGCAAGGAAGGCATTAGGTAAATCGTTTGCTTACGAAAATATGTATAACTCTGTGATTTAATAATACCCTGCCATCGTGTAGGGATGACTGATAAAAAAGGATTAAGAAAGATGAATTATTACAAGGATGCTGATAGCAGCGAAACGCAGGAATGGCTGCAAGCTTTTGAGTCTGTGATTAAGCATGCTGATAAAGATCGTGCGCAGTTCTTATTAAAAGCCTTATACAATATGGGGGTGCAAGAAGGCCTGCCATTTAACCGTTTAGATACGGCTTATATCAATACCATCGCCGTTGAAGATGAACCAATGTACCCAGGTGACTTGACGATCGAGCGCAAAATTCGTGCTCTGATTCGCTACAATGCTTTGGCAATGGTAATGCGTGCCAATAAAAACGACGATGATTTAGGCGGTCACTTAGCGACATTTGCTTCAAGTGCTACCCTTTATGAGACAGGTTTTAATCACTTTTTTCGTGCTGCCAGTGATCATTTCGGTGGTGATATGATTTATTACCAAGGTCACTCAGCGCCTGGTATCTATGCACGTTCTTATCTAGAAGGGCGCTTAACTGAAGAGCAGCTAGACAATTTCCGCCGTGAAGTTGGTGGTAAAGGTCTGTCAAGCTATCCGCACCCGTACCTAATGCCTGATTATTGGCAGTTCCCAACGGTTTCAATGGGCTTAGGTCCTATCATGTCGATCTACCATGCCCACGTCCATCGTTACATGGAAAACCGTGGTCTGCTTGAAAAAGAAGGTCGTAAAATTTGGACCTTCTTAGGCGATGGCGAAACCGATGAGCCAGAAAGCTTAGGTGCAATCTCGCTTGCTGGTCGTGAAAAATTGGATAATCTTATTTGGGTGGTCAACTGTAACTTGCAGCGCCTTGATGGTCCTGTTCGCGGTAATGGTAAAATCATTCAGGAACTTGAATCAGTATTCCGCGGCGCAGGCTGGCGTGTGATTAAAGTTGTCTGGGGCGGTCAGTGGGATACTTTGCTTGATAAAGACGTCTCAGGTGCTCTTAAATACCGTATGGAAGAAGTGGTCGATGGCGAGTATCAGCTATATGAAGCGCGTACGGCTGAATTTACTCGCGAGCATTTCTTTAACAAGTATCCTGAGTTAAAAGAGATGGCAGACGCCTTGACGGATGAAGATATCTCACGCCTAAACCGTGGTGGTCATGATCCTATGAAAGTTTACGCGGCGTTTAGTGAAGCCATGAAAACCAAAGGTCAGCCAACCGTTGTTTTGGTCAAAACTGTTAAAGGCTATGGTCTATCTACCCAAACCCAAGCGGTGAATAAATCGCATCAGGTCAAAAAACTTGATCAAGAAGCCTTGATGTATTTCCGCGATCGTTTTGATTTGCCGTTTACCGATGAGCAATTAGAGACGTTACCGTTTTATCGCCCTGAAGAAGGTTCAGCGGAGATGAAATATCTCAAAGGTCGCCGTGAAGCCTTGGGTGGTCATCTTCCAAATCGTCGCAGTGGACATATTCCATTGAATATTCCTGATTTGTCTATCTTTGATCGTGTCTTAAAAGGCAGTAACGGTAAAGAGCAATCAACCACCATGGTGTTTGTGCGTCTATTATCAGCGATGCTAAAGAATAAAGACATCCAAGATCGCGTTGTACCTATCGTTCCTGATGAAGCCCGTACTTTTGGTCTAGAAGGGATGTTCCGTCAATTGGGTATCTATTCGGCAGTTGGTCAAAAATATACGCCAGAAGATAGTGAAGCCTTGATGGGTTATAAAGAAGCCATCGATGGTCATATGTTAGAAGAAGGCATCAACGAAGCGGGCGCGATGAGTGCTTGGATTGCATTGGCAACCAGTTATTCTGTCAATGCGTTACCGATGATTCCGATGTATATCTATTACTCGATGTTTGGTTTCCAACGTATTGGTGATCTAGCATGGGCGGCAGGTGATTGTCAGGCTCAGGGTTTCTTACTGGGCGCTACCGCAGGTCGTACGACGTTGAACGGTGAAGGCTTGCAACATCAAGACGGTCATTCACAAATTCTATTTAACGTGGTACCAAACTGCGTAACCTATGATCCTTGCTTTGGTTATGAGTTGGCAGTGGTGATGCATGATGGTCTGCGCCGTATGTATGGTGAAGGCGAGCGCGTTTATTATTACTTGACCTTGATGAATGAAAACTATGAACAGCCTGAAATGCCAGAAGGCGTAGAGGAAGGCATTAAGCGCGGTATGTATTTACTAGAAGATAATAGCTCAGCGCAAGTTCAGTTATTAGGTTCTGGTGTCATCTTACGTGAAGTACAAAAAGCATCACAAATTCTAAAAGACGATTTCAATATTACTTCAAATGTTTGGAGTGTGACCAGCTTTAACGAATTGACTCGTGATGGTATGGCTTGTGATGATTATAACCGCTTGCATCCGATGGAAGAAGAGATAGTACCTTGGGTTACTGAGCAGTTGGCGCCGCACGAAGGTATCGTCGTTGCCGCAACAGATTATATGCGTAACTACTCAGAGCAAATCCGTGCTTGGTTACCTGACAACCGTCCTTATACCACGCTTGGTACAGATGGCTATGGTCGCTCAGATACCCGTGAGAATCTCCGTAGCTTCTTCCATGTTGATGCCGCACACATCGTTGTCGCTACGCTAAAACGCTTGGCAGATGAAGGCGAAGTTGAGATGCGCTTAGTCAAAGATGCGATTTCAAGCTTTGGTATTGAAGCCGATCAGCCACCTGCATGGCAGCAGCAGTCTTATTATGATCAATTCCCAGATGCACCAGCACCTGATAATGTTAATCCAAGTCCGGTACCTGAGTTTATTAGTGAAGAGGATGAAGAGATAAGCAGTGAAGGGCGCGCCGAAGACAAAGCCGATGCGACCTTACTTAATAATGATGACGTCACAGAATAATAACCATAAGACAAGGAGAACAAGGATGGAAATTAAAGCCCCCGATTTGGGTGTTGATAGCGCCGAAGTCAGTGAAATTATGGTTGCAGTTGGTGATGTCATCGCAAAAGACGATAATATTATTTTGCTTGAGTCAGATAAAGCGTCAGTTGAAGTACCAAGCTCTGCTGCTGGCAAAGTAACTAAAATTAGCGTTGCGGTTGGCGATCAAGTCAGCGAAGGTATGGTGCTGATTGAGCTTGAAAGCGAGACTGAGAATCAAGATGATAGCCAAAGCACAGAAGCAGCTGTCGCTGATACTCAAGATAAGTCTCGTGATACTGAGCAAGAAGAAACGCAAAAAGAAGAGCAGAGTGATAAAGTAACAGCTGAGTCAAATACCGCTCAGCCTGCTCAACAAGCCGCAACAGCAACCACTCATGCGCTACCAGATTTAGGCGTCGATGAAGCGCAAGTTTCTGAGATTATGGTTAGTGTCGGTGATATGGTCACTGCCGATCAGTCTATCTTGCTGATTGAGTCGGATAAAGCTTCGGTTGAAGTACCAGCGCCGCAAGCAGGCAAAGTTGAAAAAATACTGGTACAAACTGGCGATATGGTTGCCAATGGTCAAGACTTTATTGTCATCATTGGTCAAAGCTCAGATAATACCAATATTACAAGTGAAGCCAAAGCAGAAGATGCGCAGTCGCAAGATCCAAAACCAGCGGCTACTGATGAAAAGGCTGATGCCAGTCAGAAAGCAGATAAGCAAGTAACGACTGCACCTAAACAAGCCGCTAATGCGACGACCAGCGCAAGTAATAAGCTGACCGAAGCACAAGTCAATGAAAAAATGGTTGATGTCTATGCTGGTCCAGCTGTCCGTAAGCTTGCGCGTCAGTTGGGTGTGGATATTAGTGAGGTGGCAGGTTCAGCACTGAATGCGCGTATCTTAAAAGAAGATTTATTTGCGCATGTCAAACAAAGCCTAACGACACAGCAAGCTTCTCCAGCTACTGCAACCGGTGCATCTAGAGCCAGCTTACCAAGCTTGCCTGATATGAGTAACGTTGAAATTTGGGGTGAAACGGAAACCCAAGATTTAACACGCTTGCAAAAGGTGTCTATACCGCAGCTTAATTACAATACTTACTTGCCACAAGTGACGCAGTTTGATTTGTCTGATATTACTGAGACAGAGCAGCTGCGTAGCGAACTTAAAGGTGGTATGAAAGCTGAAGGTATTGGACTGACAATTTTGGCTTTTATCGTCAAGGCAACTGCTTATGCATTGACCCAGCATCCACGCTTTAACAGTCATTTAAGCGATGACAATACGCAGGTTATCCTACGTAAAAGCGTGAATATGGGTATTGCGGTAGCAACAGATGATGGGTTAATCGTGCCAGTGATTAAAAATGCTCACGAAAAAGGCATTAAGCAAATTGCGATTGAAATCGGCGAGTTGGCAATCAAAGCCCGTGATAAAAAGCTGAGCACCAAAGACTTACAAGGTGCTAGCTTTACCATATCAAGTCAAGGCATCTTGGGTGGTACGGCGTTTACGCCATTGGTAAACTGGCCGCAAGTAGGTATTTTGGGTGCATCAGAAGCGACTATGCAACCGAAATGGAATGCTGCTAAGCAAGCCTTTGAGCCGCGCCTCATGTTGCCATTGTCATTATCATACGATCACCGTGTGATTAACGGTGCTGATGCGGCAGTATTTACCCGCTATGTCGCAACATTGCTTGCTGACCCGCGCCGCATTTTGCTATAGGTTTTACGACTACTTAAAATAATATGAATAATAAAAAGACTGTCTGCGGATGGTCTTTTTTATATTTGCTATTTCATCAGAATATATAGTCGGTGAAAAGTAATATCGATACAACACGTACTACTGGTGCAAATTTTTCTTGCTTGCTGTGCCTACGCAGACAGAGGCTGCAAAAAATTTACACCAGCAATACGGTAGCGACTTTAAAGTATTTCAACTATAGATAAATGACAGACACTAAAAAGCCAGCAATTAAGCTGGCTTTTTTATTCATAATCTTTAGCTTATGATACGGCTAAATTAGAACTGTTTGACAAACGCAACGCCATAAACCCAAGGGCTAATGTCGATTTCACCAATATCAGTACCATTTAGAGTAGCATCAGTTTTGATGTCCATATAACGCGCATCGATACGGAAAGCCTCAGTTGGGGCAAAAGGTATGTCTAGACCGATATGACCAGCTATACCAACATTATCGTCAAGCTTTAGATCAGCGCCAGGCTGATTAAGTTTTTCCTTGAAGAAAGTCGTATAGTTCACACCAACACCTATAAACGGTTTCACATTCATAGGCAAGTTATAATCATCGAAGTGATATTGTAGAGAAAGCGTTGGTGGTAAATGTTGAGTTTTCCCTGTAAGTATTTCTTTACCAGTAGCATCATTTAGTGTGAAATCATGATGAAAAGGAATTGCAGCTAGTAGTTCAACACCAACGTTATTAGCGATAAAGTATTCACCACTGATAGTTGGGCGTACATCGCCATCAACATCAACAGATAAACCATTGTTTAAAGTACCGTTATCACTTTTTGGGTCAACATAGTGTGCACCAGCGGCAACTGTCCAAGTACCTGCAGGCACAGCAAAAGCAGTGGTCATAGTAAGGGCAGTAGCAGCAGCTAAAACTAGGGATTGTAGTTTCATCGTTTAATTCCTCAACGTTATAAATGATGGTCGCTAACTCATGAGGGATGGCATAAGTTGGCGATACATAATGTTAGGCTAGGGATTAACCTGTAACATCTGCTATCTATTATAGTACAAAATCCTTACTAAAAGTAAGGTTTTAATCTGAAGGTTAAGATATTTATGCGTAAAGTTACAACTAGAAGGGTTTGGATACGTTAAAATTTAGAACATATCATATGTTTATTTAGCGTTTTTGATATTATTAATGCGCTGTTACTGTTTAAAGGAGTTGGTTGTTAATGATGTTGGGCTACTGTAGTAATTCTCCGCTGCGCTGTGCAAATGCTCGCTCATTAAAAGTGTTGGATGAGATAGATTCCTGTTGCCCAGATTATGGGTTGTTTTTAGTACCTGCGCAAAAACTCAGTCATGAGCTGCGTGCTTAAGAGCGATTATTACGCATGGCTGTTTTTGCAGTTGCCATCATATTGGTCTTGGTCACGCACATTTATTACATAAAGTTAGTATAATAAAACTCTCATAACGGCTTTTTTGTTCATCCAAGCTCGGTGTTACACCGCATAGGGACGGCATGCTATTCCAATCTATACGGCGCTTGCGTCTTTTTGTCTATAACATTTTGCAAAACGATGAGCATGACACGCTCTTTAGTCGCTGTGTTGATTATTTTCTTATTTTTTTGATTATGGCAAACGTCACTGCGGTTATCGCCGAGTCTGTTGACACTTGGTACTACCCTTATCAAGAGTACTTTACGTGGTTTGAGAACTTCTCTATTGTGATATTTTCCATTGAATATCTGCTTCGTCTATGGAGTGTCGCTGAAGCCAAGCCAAGCAATACTACGTGGCGACAGCGCTGGGATTGGCTAAAAAGTCCGTCAGCATTAATCGATTTGATTGCCATTGCCCCTGCATTTTTGAACTTCTTTGTCAGTATAGACTTGCGTTTTTTACGCATTTTGCGCCTGTTCCGTATTCTTAAGCTCACCCGTTATTTTGCTTCATTACGTATTTTGTTAGTGGTGATTAGTAAAGAAAAAGGCTCGTTTCAAGCTGTTATTTTTATCTTGATAATCATGATTGTGACGGCCTCTAGTGGGATTTATTTGGTAGAAAATCATGCACAGCCAGAGGAGTTTGAGTCGATACCAAAAGCCATGTGGTGGGCGGTAGTCACTTTAACGACAGTGGGTTATGGTGATGTGACGCCGATTACTAATGCGGGCAAAATATTAGGGGCTATCATTACTATACTGGGTGTAGGTATAGCAGCATTGCCTGCCGGTATTTTGGCAACGGGCTTGGCAAATGAGCTCAGTCAGCGCCGTGAAGAGCTTGAACAAGACTTTCGGGGACAACTTATTGATAGTGATTTTGATTTGGTACAAAATCAGATGATGATTGAGAAAATCCGCCGCGAGCTTGGCTTAGATAAAGAGCAAGCACAGGACATTGTGCTGCAAGTACTGCGTGAGCAAGAGCTTGAGCGCCGTGAAAGAGACGTGCAGCAAAAGAATTTTTGTCCGCATTGCGGCGAGCGCTTATAGTAAAAAAATATCAGTTATCAGCGATTCTCTTTTATATCCTAGGTTATAAAATAAGGAACTGTATATAAAATAAAAGATGGTCAATTGCTTTGTATAGCGATTGAGCATTTTTTATTAAGCGTAAAGCACTATTTTAGAATATAGTTGAAATACTTTAAAATCGCTACCGTATTGCTGGTGTAAATTTTTTGCAGCCTCTGTCTGCGTAGGCACAGCAAGCAAGAAAAATTTGCACCAGTAGTAGGTGTTGTATCGATATTATTTTTCACCGACTATAGATTGCTTGTGGAATCGGTAAGGCACGAGCCAATTCGTGCGCCACTTGCTGAGCCGCTAGCGCCAAATCTGTCGCAGGGAGCGGTAGATTCTGTAGCGTTAGATGCCAGTCATCTACTTCTCGGCGCAAATGTGCCACCCATAGCGTCAGGCAATCACGCGGCAGCTGTTTTAAGTTGACCTCAAAAGAGCGGTTGCCTTCATCATCGCTTAGATGAATCTCACCCTTTTTAACTCTGGTAAAGGGCTGTCCGTGATAGGAGTTGGCAATCAAAGCAATGTGGGTGATATGAGCAGGGATTTCATCCAGATATAGCCGGATTTGCTCTTGATCAAGGGGTGCAAGGTACATGGCTTGGTCACCGCGGTCTTTACCGTTCAGACTGTCGCCTTGATGGCATATCGATTCGGCTTTGTCACGCAGCTTTTTAAACCAAACCATATCACTAATGGTGCAATTGTCATCATATAACACGCAAGCCAAATCAAGATCTATAGAGTTGGCATTTTTGTTAAAACGCTTCTTTAAGTTTTTAAACAAGCCTTTTTGCTCAATCTTGGTAAATTCATAATTGAGACCAAAAAATAAAGTACCTGCATCTAGACCCAACCCTCTTAAGCTGTCTGACAGTAGTGGCGATGGGGTAGTGGTCGACATAATAATCCTTTTGATGCATAGTTTTTTTATGAATGGGTTAGGTAGTTGTAAAGATCGTATAAAAACAGGTTAGATAGCATCTGCTGTTTTATCTAATACCGCTTGATAAAGTAGCTCTGGCTTGGCATCTAGCAGACCATTCCCAAAACCTCGCAACCACCAGACCAGTTGCGAGGTTAGGTTCACAGTTGCTTGTATGGTCAAGCTTTCATCACTATTGATGGTGACAATTTGGTCATCACTAAGCTTACTTTCGGTCAAGCTCTTGCCTGCTTGTTTGGTAAATTGTAGCTCAATCGGTGTATATTTGCCATGATTGGCTAATGGGCTAAATAAAGGATGGCTAAAGCCCATGCCACCTGCATCCAGATAATTATCTAGTTGGAAGTTATCAGGCGTTTTTGCGGCGCTCTCTAATATCTCAACGCTGGCAAATCGATGTAGGGCAAAAATGCGAATGATATTTTCGCTATCATCGGTACGGGTCGCGAGCAGATAAATAATCACCCCACGCTGAATGATAGCAATAGGGTTTAAGGTATATTCGCTGGCTTGTGATTTATTGCTGCGGGTATAGCAGGCTTTGATTTGTAGTTGATAAAACAGAGCGTGATAAATATTGTCTTTACTGTCTAAATCGATATGTGGGGCGATCAACGGCTGAGTTGCAGGCTCAATACGAACCCTATCAATCCATGAATGGGTCACTTTGCTATTTTTGAGCTGGCGCCGTGCCAAATCAAACCAAGGAAATAGCTCATCTAAAATAACTGGCGGTAGCAGCTGGCTTAGATTGGCCTCAACCATATTGAAGGCGACCGCTTGCGATAAATTCATATGCGGCAAGCTTTGTAGCGGTGCATCATCTTCCCAGCGCCAGCCTTGCGGGTTGGCGTTGTTTTTTTCGATAGGAAAGCGTTTGGCAAGAGCGTTTAGGTCGCGCTGTACCGTGCGTAAACTGATATCAAAACCTGCCAATATCAGCTGCTCATAGATATGGGTCGTACCTACCCAGCGATTGCGCTGCAATTGTGACAACACTTGCCACTGCCGCGCTGTCGTGGCAGCGCCGTGACGATTATCGGCTGCATCATCAGAGGCTTTATTGTCTGAAGTTGCAACAGAGTTTGCTTGCTCATCAGTAGCCTGTTGATTGTCGAGACTATCGTTGTCAAGACTATCGTTGTCAGTATGAGCAATGTCGGTATGAGATACAGTCATGAAAAGATAACCTTTGTAATGTCACGATTATAAAGTCAGCGGGTCATTCATATTAGTATGAGCACGACATCAACATATGATCGTTATAGCTAAATACCCTAACGTCTAGCGTGCTTCATCTATAGTGATTTCTTCTACGATGATGTCATTGTGCTCTTTAATAGTAATAGCCTTGTCTTTTTTAGCTGCTTTTTTCTTGTCTTCTTTTTTTTGCCGTTTGGCTTGGCGCTTTTTTTTAGCTTTCTTTTTTGATTTTTTATCGTCAATGTCATCATCTGCATTTTGGTTGTCATCCCATAGCATCAAACGACTTAAGACTTTACCGAACAGTGTCTCTTTGCGATATCGACTTTTCTTATTCACCGTATCGACAGGTAATCCCGTCATCAATGTGAGCGCTTCACTGAGCGTGTGCACCCCATATATATGAAAGCTACCTGCTTTAACGGCAGTAATAATGTCATCACGCAGCATAAGCTGTTTAACGTTTGCCATAGGAATGACCACGCCTTGCTGTCCAGTCAATTCTTGCTCGCGGCACGCATCAAAGAAACCAGCAATCTTGGAATTGATGCCGCCGACGGCTTGTACTTCGCCGAGCTGGTTCATAGAACCTGTAATCGCAAGAGATTGATTAATGGGTACGTTTGCTAAAGCAGATAATAGGGCACAGCCTTCGCTGACGGTTGCGCTATCACCATCAATATGCGCATAGCTTTGCTCAAAGGCCAATGAAGCACTAAAGTTTAGCGCATGGTGCTGACTAAATAACGCCCGTAAGTAGCTGGTCATAATCAACATACCTTTGGCGTGTAAGCTACCGCCCAAATCAACATCACGCTCGATATCTAGAATTTCACCAGTACCAATATTTGGCTGAATGACCGCCGTGAGACGGGCAGGCATGCCAAATTCACTATCGGCATAGCTCACGACTGTTAAAGCGTTGACTTGTCCAACCGCTTTTCCTTGAGTCTGGATAAGCTGCTGACCATTTTTGAGCTCGTCCCAATATAGGTCACGCAAATATCCTGAGCGCTCATCCATATCTTCAATAGCTTGTACCACATGCTTAGCACTGACGATATCCTGTCCGCCCAAACGCGCATGGCGGTTAGATTCATGCAACAGCTTAATAAGTAAATCACTGTGCAGACTCAGACGGTCTTGGTCCTCTGCTTGCAGACTTAGATGCTCAAGCAGGGTTGCCTGTGCCCTCCTATCAAAAGGATAAAGATTGTCATAATCGATGATGTCTGCCATCTTTCCGACCAACGCTAGCTCGTGTTCATGAGTGCGCACTACATCATCGTGAAAATCAGCACGTACCTTAAATACCGCATCAAACTCCGGCTCAAGCTCTAGTAATTCATAATATAAATCGGCTTCACCCAACAAAATGACCTTTATGTCAAGATCAATCGGCGCAGGCGATAAGGATAAACTTCCTGTTAAGGTCAGCATCTGCTCAAGACTTGATAGTTTGATTTTGCGAGATTGCAGTGCACGCTTAAGACCCTGCCAAGCATAAGGGTGCTCAAGCAAATGACTGGCTTCAAGCAGCAGATAGCCACCATTGGCACGATGTAAAGCGCCCGCACGAATCATGCTGACATTGGTAGTGACTGTGCCTAATTGGGTGATTTGCTCTACATGACCCAATAGATTTAAGTGAGTGGGCAGGTCTTCAAAGATAACGGGCGCACCACTATCAGGCTCATGGCTGCTAATAACATTGACCGCATAGCGGCTAGGCGTCGTGGCGAGCAATGCCGTTACAAACTCTTCATCATCTCCATTAACGATACGCTCGACATGAGTAATCATATCGGCAAAGACTACCTTTAGATACTCAACAACAAGTGGGTGAGCGCTGAACTGCTCATAAATAGGTGTGAATAACGGCTGTAGCGCCCGCTTAGAAATATTACGATGTAACAACTCAATTGCATCGTTAGCTTCATCTTCTAATTGCTCTAAAGCAATGGTCAGCTGACTAAGCCGCTTTTGCATATGGTTTTTTTGGGCAAAATTATTCAGCTCAGTCTCATATTCACTGCTGTATGCATTATTGTCAGCTTCAGTATTGCGAATATCGATGCTCGCAGTAGCCGCTTTCTTATCGCGATTTAGTACGTTCTTATCTTTAGCAGCAGTGTCGCTATTTTCTGTCGCGATCTGGCTTGGATGAACAAAAACGGCTTTATTGTCAAATGGGCGAAAGGTTAACGCCAAGTCATACTGTTTGCCCTCAGCATTGAGCGCATCATAGGCGTGGCTTTCTTTTTGATGCGTGTCATTTTTGATGGCTTCTATTTTGCTTTGATACTGGTCGCTACGAAAACGTTGACTCAGCCGTTTTTTGGCTTGTTGCCATAGAGTATTGACTTGTTGTTGCAAGACAGCGGCCTGACCAGCAGGTAAGCGTAGTGCTAACGGAGTCCGTGGATCAGTAAAATTGTGTACATATACCCAATCATCCGGCGTCGGTGCATCGGCTGCGATAAGACTGAGCAAGCGACTAATCACGGTACGTTTACCCAAACCATTTTCGCCTGCTGCAAACACATGATAGCCACTAGCATGGATATCGAGGGCGGTATGCAATGCCTTAAGCGCTCGCTGTTGCCCAAAACCAATATCTAAATCTGGTGCGCTGCGGGTATCGGCTGGCAGCAGACTAGGTTTACTATAACGCTTAAGCTGGTTTGCCGCGACAAGACAGCGCTGACTGACTTCTATGAATATAGGATGAGGCGTAGCATCAGCGTCGTCATTATTTTTTTCTTTCGCTGTCATTTCACGAGCCAGATTTTTACTGTCTAATAGTTTATTAGGTGACAGTTTATTAGATAACAGTTTATGAGAGGTATGTTTACTACTCAAGTCACTAGCAGGCGTTACCATATCGCTGGTGTTTTTCGGGTTTTGATTCATCAGTGTGTTTGTCTGTTCAGTCATAAGCGTATGTTGAGTCGTTTTTAATAGGTGAGTGGTTATTGATTTTTTAATGCTTGGTTTTTATATTTAATTCTTTATGGTTAATTATTTAATAATGGATAGAACATCTTACAAGATATAGCTGTAGCTTAAATAGGTCATTAAGCACAATTTTGTATCATATATAGATCAATGTTTTAGCCAATAACAGTGTGCTTACTTTCACCTTGATATGACAGTGTTAAGGTTATCAAGGAAGAATAACGGCTCAATATAGGCGTAGATAGTATAAGATGGCGTACATTGGCGCAATCTGCAACTATTCAATAGGCAGCCTGCATGATAAAATAGACGGTTCACATGTCAAAAACGGATAAACCCTTGTATGTCAGACTCTACTAAGCCTTCTTTACCATCTGCTAGCATAGGTAATATCCATATTGATCCGACAGGCTTCGTAAAGCTTGGCGCACAATTACCGACATTGGCGAATATCTTAGCGCAAGCAATAGACGAGTTGGGTATAACATTGAGTGCCCAGCAGCAGCGCACCTTATTATTGTATTTAGACCAGCTTTTATTATGGAATAAAGCGTATAATCTGACCGCGATTACTGATCCGGTAGAAGCACTTATCAAACATGTTATCGATTGTTTGGCTATTATAACCCATTTACCCTCAGGGTCGCTGCTGGATATTGGTACCGGTGCCGGCTTGCCAGCGGTTATTATTGCCATTTGTCAGCCTGAGCGCTCATGTACAGCGCTTGATAGCAATCAGAAAAAAATACGCTTTATTAAGCAAATCAGTAGCGAGCTTGGTTTGAGTAATATGCAGCCTATCGCATCGCGCATTGAAGCGCACGAGGTAAGCTATGATGTGGTCACCTCTCGAGCATTTGCCAGTTTGATAGATTTTGTTGAAGTTGCCCAGCCGCGATTGGCAGATAATGGTTATTTATGTGCGATGAAAGGTAAAGCGCCTAGTGAGGAAGAACGGCACGTTTTAGGTAACGATTGGCAGTTTAAGACCATTAAGCTGAACGTGCCACGTTTACATGATAGTCGTCATTTAATTGAATTGTCTTATAAAAATGTCTAAGCTATGAGCACAGCATTTACCATAAAATCCTCTTATTTTATGCTGAAACATCATCTGTGCTAATGTTTACGTCTTCAGCAAAAGAGCGCGTTAGTAAAATCAGTAATAGATCCTAATTAAATTGAGTGAGTGTATGGAAATCATAGCGATTGCGAATCAAAAAGGCGGCGTGGGTAAAACCACAACGGCGGTAAATTTGACCGCCAGCTTGGCTGCCAAACGCAAGCACGTACTGCTCATTGACTTAGACCCACAGGGCAATGCGACCAGTGGTACGGGTGTCGATAAAAATGAGTTGACACTGACGATAGCAGATGTGCTCCTCGATGGCGTCTCTCTATCTGATGCTATTGTCAGTAGCCCTGCAGGGTTTGATGTCATCGGTGCCAATCGTGATTTGGCGGGTATGGACATCACATTAATGAGCAAAACCAATAGCCATGAGTTGTTTAAGACGGCGATAGCAGACTTGATTAAAGATCAAGCAGTGGCACAAAAACCCGCCTATGATTATGTGGTCATAGATTGCGCGCCCAGTTTGAATTTATTGACGATTAATGCTTTGGTGGCAACTGATAGTATTATTATTCCGATGCAATGCGAGTATTATGCGCTAGAAGGGTTGGCGGACTTGTCGCAAACGATAGAGCGTTTAACAGAATTGAACCCTAAACTATATATTCGCGGTGTGGTCAGAACGTTATTTGATGCGCGCAATACGCTCGCCCGTGATGTGTCTGCTGAGTTAGAAACGCACTTTGGCGATGTTATGTATCAAACCATTATTCCAAGAAATATCCGTTTGGCCGAAGCGCCTGCGCATGGTCTACCGGTCATTGCCTATGAGAGATGGTCAAAGGGCGCACGTGCCTATCAAAAATTGGCCGCTGAAGTCATGAAACAAAGTCGCTAGTTATCTTAGGATAAGACAAAATGACCGATTATAGAAAAGTAATGGGTCATTAGAGCAATCGACTGAATAACAAAACATTGAACATCGTATTCATCATTGAATTTAAAAACATTTGGCTTTTATTTTAGCGTTATAGGATAGGTAATCATGGCGAAAAAAAGAGGGTTGGCTGCCAATCGAGGTTTAGACGCCTTATTAGGGTCAATCAAAAAAGAAAAGCAAATTACCGCCTCTGCCTTGCAAGACGATATGGCTGCGAGCGAGCAGGCTTTGTCAGCTGATCCAATAGAGACAAAAGCGACGGTCAAAACTTTCGAAACTGCAATTAATGCAAAGTCTACAGCCGTTAAATTTTCTGCTGCTGAGCCAAAAGATGCCAGTCAACGTAAAGCGCGTACTATAAATAAAAATGTCGCCAATACCAATCGTGTAAATAGTATAGAAAATAGCGGTTCAGAGGACCAAATCAGTTTGGTGCAAATCGATGTCACGCGTTTGCAAGCCGGTAAGTACCAGCCGCGCCGTGATATGAGTGAAACGGCACTGGCAGAGTTGGCATCTTCTATTGAGCAGCATGGTGTCATGCAGCCGATTGTCATTCGTCCATTACTGGCAAATGAAGACAAAAGTGAAGCGTTTGTTACTCACGAAATCATCGCCGGTGAGCGCCGCTGGCGTGCGGCAAAAATGGCAGGCAAGTCAGTTATTCCAGCGATTGAGCGTGCTTTATCAGATGAGCTGGCGATTGCGTTGGCATTAATTGAAAATATCCAGCGTGAAGACTTATCGGTGATTGAGCAAGCAGCGGCGTTACAGCGTTTCCACACAGAATTTGGTATGAGTCATGCCATGATTGCTGAAGTCGTCGGTAAAGCACGTACCACGGTATCAAACCTTTTACGTTTAAACCAGTTGCACGACACGGTCAAAGATCACCTAGCTACTAGTGCCTTAGACATGGGTCATGCGCGTACTCTTTTAGCGTTATCATCTGAGCAGCAGCCTATCATCGCTCAAAAAATCATTGATGGCGGTATGACAGTACGCGAAGCTGAAAAACTCGTTAAATCTATTTTGCAGCCAGCACCAAAAGCCAGTCGCACCGAACAAGTGCAGTCTCGTGATGTC
This sequence comes from Psychrobacter arcticus 273-4, assembly GCF_000012305.1. Classification (NCBI taxonomy): domain Bacteria; kingdom Pseudomonadati; phylum Pseudomonadota; class Gammaproteobacteria; order Moraxellales; family Moraxellaceae; genus Psychrobacter; species Psychrobacter arcticus. The sequence continues at coordinate 1,589,449 of NC_007204.1, read as the reverse complement.
GAACGTTTAACCCAAAGATTGACAGATATGCTCGGCGCTGAAGTGAAGCTTAAGCATAAAAAAGACGGGCAGGGCAGCGTTGAGATATTCTTCCACAGTCAAGATCAATTAGCCGCTTTAATTAAGCATATAGAAGCACAGGCTTGAAATGGCTTAAAATATTGAGTGCATTTTGGTGCCTGTTTAAACTGTCTTGATGACAGCTAATTTTATCAAAATATAAAAGAGAGTTGATATGTGGGAGTTGGTAAAAGCGGGTGGTTGGCTCATGACACCTATCGTATTGTGCTCTATTTTGGCATTAGTGATTATTATTGAGCGTAGCCATACCTTACAGTTTAACAAGGTTGCTCCTAATAGATTGCGCGAGCAGTTGATAACGCGCCTTCGTGAAAATGGTGATATCGGTCGTACGCAGCTGATGAATGTCAAAGAAAAGACCGCGCTAGGTGATATCCTAGCGACAGGTTTACTTTATCGCCAGTACGGCTTAGAGTCGATGACCATGCATATGCAAAACCGTGCCAGCGTACAAGTGCATCAATTAGAAAAAAACATCAATATGCTCGGTACTATTGGAGCGATTGCACCTCTACTTGGCTTGTTGGGCACGGTGTTGGGCATTATCTCTTCATTTCTGGCCATTACCGATGGCGCGATGCAAGACCCAACGATGCTTGCTGCAGGTGTGTCGCAAGCCCTGATTACGACTGCTGCTGGTATGATAGTTGCTATCCCAGCGCTGGTCGCCTATCGCTATTTTCAGCGCCGTATCATCGATATCAATGCGCAGTTTGAAACCCAAGCAGGATTGATGGTTCAAGAGTTGTATGACTATCAACTGTTAGAAAACACTCATATTCCTACTACATCTAGGTAGGTCGCTCATATTGCAATAGATGCTAGCATAAGAGATCAGCAATCAATGGACGGATTTGGTTTAGATAAAATGGTGATGACTACTTTATAGCTATTTTTTTGCATCAAAATATTGGCATTATGAAAATTATGCATCGAGCACATTAGTATCGAATATCAAATATATTGAAGAGAGTGACATGCGCTTTAGAAAACCGACCGTTGAGCCGCTTGAAATTAATCTGACTCCGATGATTGATTGTTTATTGTTTTTAATCGTGTTTTTGCTATTGGCAACCTCTTTCAATCACTTTAGCCGCTTAAACATTATTTTGCCTGAAGCTGAAGGTGTGGCGCTGACTGAAGATAAAAACAGTATCGAGGTAGCTGTGCAAGAAGATGGAAGCTACTTGGTCAATGGTATCACTCTTGCCAGTAGTAATGAGGCGGAACTCACCAGTATATTGCAGCAAGAAGCAGGCAGTAATCGTGATATGCTTTTTGTGATTGCTGCCGATGCCAATGCCACACATCAATCAGTGGTGCGAGTGATGGATATCGCTGGCAAATTGGGCTTTTTAAATATAAACATCAGTACGGTTGTACCACTTGGTCAAGCATTACCACAATAAATACAAATAGTATTTTAAAATGCGATAAATAATAGCATTAAGCGTTAGCGCTGATTTCTATTATTAGATATTTCTACTTTTCACTGTTTGATCAGTGCCATTCACTCTTGTTCTTATACTTAAATTGAGGCTTTTATGAGCCAAGCTTATCAACCTGACTCTACAAAAACTTCTGCTAAAAAATCATCAGCGGTGACGTTAAATCCGCCTAAACGCAAGACTCTTATGCGTTTGTTGGCTTATTTAAAACCATACTGGTGGGCAATATTGCTCACCATTACTGGCTTTGCTATTAATGCTGGTACAGAGATTTGGATTGCCAAACTCTTGCAATATATTACCGACGCTATCAATCAGAATGATCAAAGTAAGCAGGGTTTATTTCCGTTTATTATTGTGATGCTGTTCTTTGTACGTGGTGTGGGCAGCTTTTTGGGTAATTACTATACGGCATTGGTATCGCGTAATCTTGTTTATGAGCTACGCGTAGAGGTGTTTAATAAGCTGCTGCGTTTGCCAAGCTCGTTCTATTTGGCCAATCCGGCAGGGACGATTTCATCTAAACTTATTTTTGATGTCGAACAGGTGACTGCTGCCAGTACTGATTCGCTTAAGACATTATTGCGTGATGGTTTGACAGTGATTGCCTTGATGGGCTTTTTGCTTTATAGCAACTGGCGTTTGACGTTAATTTTGTTTGTTGTGCTGCCACCGATTTTATGGATTATCCGTGTGGCGTCAAAGCGTTATTTGAAGCTTTCCAAAGGTATCCAAGCAACAATGGGTGGTGTTAGTCATATTACCAATGAAGTCATTAATGGCTATCAAGTGGTTAAGAATTATGGTGGACAAGCATATGAGTCTAAGCGCTTTGATGAGGTATCAAAAAAGAATCTGCGTCAAGGTATGAAAATAGTCGTTACCAATAGTATTAATACCCCTGCCGTACAGCTGTTAATGGCAGTGGCAATGGCCGTCGTGGTTTGGCTGGCATTGCGTCCTGCAGTCATAGACGATATATCAGCAGGTCAGTTTATCTCTTATATCGCCGCCGCAGGTCTATTAAGTAAGCCGGTACGTTCATTGACGGATGTCAATCAACAGTTGCAAAGAGGGATTGCGGCCGGTGAGTCGATATTTGCCTTACTAGATGAGCCGGAAGAAGAAGACACCGGTGTGCTTAGCCCTGCCTTGGTAGGTGAGATAAAACTGGATAATATCAGCTTGGTTTACCCAGACTCAACCGTAGCACTGCACGACTTTAATTTGGATATACGTGCAGGCGAGACAGTGGCACTGGTTGGACGTAGTGGCGCGGGTAAATCCTCTTTAGTCAATTTGCTCACACGTACGTTATCCACTTCTTCAGGGCAGATTACATTAGATGGTATGCCCATCGAAGACATTAAGCTTGAAAGCTTACGTGCTCAGATTGCTATGGTCAATCAGCAAGTGGTACTGTTTAATACGACCGTCTTTAATAATATTGCCTATGGCAGTTTGGCTCACAAAACCCCAGCTGAAGTTGAGCAAGCAGCAAAAGATGCCTTTGCTCATGATTTTATTATGCAAATGCCAAATGGTTATCAAAGTGAAATCGGTGCTGAAGGTTTGCAGCTCTCTGGCGGTCAGCGTCAGCGTCTATCGATTGCACGTGCCCTGCTAAAAGACGCCCCAATTTTGATATTGGATGAAGCCACCAGTGCTTTAGATAATGAATCAGAATATTACATTCAAAAAGCACTTGATAATATTATGAGGAATCGCACGACACTGGTTATTGCCCATCGATTGACCACGATTGAGTCCGCTGATCGTATTGCTGTTTTAGATGGTGGTCGAATTGTTGAGCTAGGTACCCATGCTGAGCTGATGCAATTGCATGGTCACTATGCGCAGATGTATGCGCGTGATTTTGAGTAATCATGAGTCATGAATATTGAAACGACAATAACGCGAGCATGGCAACGTCAAGCGGCTTGGCTTTGGTTGCTATTGCCAGTGAGTTGGCTATATTCACTGCTGATGATATTGCGCCGTCAAGCTTATAAAGCAGGTATTTTTTCCAGTTACCGTGCGCCTATTCCGGTCATGGTTATCGGCAATATCACCGTGGGCGGTAGTGGCAAGACGCCATTGATTATTGCTTTGGTCCGTCATTTGCAGCAGCAAGGCATTAAAGTAGGTGTCATCAGTCGTGGTTATGGCGGTGATAGTAGCCAAATGCCAGCATTGGTTAATACAGAGAGCGTCCCTAATATCGTTGGTGATGAGCCATGCTTGATTGTCAATATGACAGGAGTGGCAATGGCGGTATGTCCGAACCGGCAGCAAGCAATGACCACTTTGCTAGCGTCTTATCCGGACTTGCAACTGATTATTGCTGATGACGGCTTGCAGCATTATGCACTGCAACGTGATATCGAATGGATTGTAGTAGATGCGGCACGCGGATTTGGCAATAAACAGCTGCTACCTACAGGGTTTTTACGTGAGCCCATGTCACGCCTAAAAGGTGCCAATGTCGTTTATCATCAAAAGGCAGATTCTTTATCCAGTACTGATGATAAATATGATGATACTTGCCCTCCGACAAAGCGTCTAAGGATGCATCTACAGCCCGATAATCTAGAGCGGTTATGGTCATTTGATACTCAAAGCGATGGTTTAGCCACAGTAAAGGCTATGGCACCTGAGAAAGGCAGCCGGGTACATGCGGTTAGTGGTATAGGGTATCCTCAGCGTTTTTTTGATACGTTAGATACGCTTGGTTTTCAGGTCAGCCCGCATCCTTATCCTGACCATCATGACTTTAGTCTGACTGAATTGTTGCGTTATACCGAGCATCCTATTATTGTGACCAGTAAAGATGCCGTAAAAATAAGAGCCTTGTTAATGCAAGAGACTATCAATCAAACCAATCAAACCAATCAAACGCTGAGTGATGAATATAATGAGCTGGGCAGCAGATTATGGGTATTGCCAGTGACGGCAGTATTATCAGACGGTTGTTATGAAATTTTACAACAGCAATTGCAAACTTTGAACATCGCTATAAGCAGTAAAGAGCATGAGAGAGTAATCACATAGCACTTATAACATAAAAATTTAGAAAGTTTTATAGGAACAGAAAATGTCATCAGCGCTTATGCCCGTCAGAACTCATATCGTCATTCCTGCGCGTCTAAAAAGTACGCGTCTGCCCAACAAGCCATTATTAACCATTCACGGCAAGCCCATGATACTTTGGGTGGCTGAAAAGGCACAATTGGCGGATTTTGCCGATGATATGTGTATCGCAACCGATGATGAATCAGTCGCTAAAGTCTGCGCAGAGGCAGGCTTTGATGTGGTGATGACACGTAGTGATCATGCTTCGGGTACGGATCGTTTGGCTGAAGTGGCTGCTATTAAAGGTTGGGCTGCCCATGACATAGTGGTTAATATGCAAGGTGATGAACCACTGATACCGCCATTATTGTTAGAGCAGGTCAAAACATTATTGGTGCAAGATGCAGAGAGCGTCATGGCGACCTTGTGTGAGCCAATCGAAGACTACAATACTTTTATACACCCATCGGTTGTCAAGGTTGTCAGTCAAAATACTAATAACCAGCAGCGAGCAATTTATTTTAGTCGCGCGCCAATTCCTTGTGATCGTGATGTGGTCTTGAGTGATGAAGATAATACACAAGCACCAAAAAATGCCTATCGTCATTTGGGCTTATATGCTTATCGTGTCAGCCTGCTGCAGCAGTTTGTCCATTGGTCACAAACCCCGCTTGAGATACTAGAAAGCCTAGAGCAGTTACGTGTGTTAGAAAATGGCGGACATATCGCCATTGCTAAAGCTGCCTGCCCATTACCAGCAGGTGTCGATACACAAGAAGATTTGGATCGTCTAAATGCTATGAGTTTGACGGCTTTCCAAGATGATTAATATAGAATAGCCTAAGCAAGAACAATACGGTTGCTATTAAAGTTGTTTTGCTTAAGTTTTATAGCGTTATTTTTATTCCAAATTACTCTTAGAAATTACCTTTATTCAAAGTTTTTGTTCATTGAGAGATATTAAGCGATAGCCATGAGTGAGCTTACAAATATGACAGATGATATATATTTTGCGCCACTACTGCCATGGCAACACGGACTTTGGTCGCAGCTGACAATGCGGGTATTAGCACAGAAGCAATCTTTACCTCATGCGCTGTTGGCAGCTGGTATGCAAGGCATGGGCAAGCGCGCTTTTGTATGGCGTTTAGTGGCTTGGCTATTATGTCGCGCGCGTGATGAGCATCCACTAGGCGCTTGCGGTCATTGTGAAAGCTGTCAATGGCTTAGATCTGGTACACATCCAAGCTTGCAAGCATTGCCGTTAATTAGCCTGCCTATCAGTGCTGACAATGCTCATACTCAAGAAGTGGCAAGCGGCACAGCGAAGGATAAAAAAACTACTAAAGCCGCGAGTAACGGCTCATTAAAAATAAAAGTGGATGAAATTCGTGCCTTGCAGCCTTTTATTTATCAGGGTGGGCAGGGTATGCGCATTTGCGTACTCGATCACGCTGAGCAAATGACAATTGCCGCTGCCAATGCGCTACTTAAAACCTTGGAAGAGCCCCAAGCCCAAGTCCATTTATTTCTGATTAGTGATGCACCTGCGCAGTTGCTACCAACGATTAAAAGCCGCGTTCAGCAGCTGTCATTACAGACGATTGACCCTGCTATCGCAGTGGATTATGTGACTAAAGTATTGGGCAGCACTGTCCATCGTGAAGCGCTTGGTACAGATGTCATTGAGCAGCTTATCCAGTTGGCAAATGGCGCGCCTTTAGCAGCTGTGGCACTGGCTCAAGCGCCATGGTATAGCAAGCGTGCATTATGGCTGACGACATGGCAGGCATTACGTAGCGGTAAGCGCAGTAGCGTAGCGGCAAGTGACTATTGGCAAATACATCTTGGTATTGCCGAATTTATCCGGCTGTCTGAACTCATGGTAATCGATATACGCCGTGTTGGTTTGGGGTTTGAGGCACAGCAAAAAGACATTAATTTTTCGACCACTTTAAATGGTTATCAACCTATCGATAATGAGCTAGAGGCGTTTGCGCATAGCTTACAACAGACAAAAATTGCGCTGCAACAAAACGTGCAAGAGAAATTTGCCTATGATAAGCTGATGCAAGAATTGGCTTGCTTGTAATAGACAATAAAGTCTGAAAATGCCGCTACATAATAGTAAATGTTATTAAACTCACTATTAATATGTAGGTGTTAAGCCTAAACAACAAAACCCTGTGTTGGAAAATACTGTAAACCTCATTGATAAAGGAAGCTGATTATGGCAATGCCAGGGCGTGGTGGGATTTTAACCTGTCATATTGAGAATATCGATATGCTATATGCAAGCTATCTGTCTTTTGTTACCAGTGGGGCATTGTTTGTGCCGTCTGATCGAGTGCAAAAACTGGGTGATGAAGTCTTTATTGCTGTCACTTTGCCCAATTCTAGTGAGCGTTTGCCCATGAATGGCAAGGTGATTTGGGTCAATTCTAAAACCCAAAGTAGTCGACCAGTGGGTTTTGCAGTACAAATGGGCACGGATATTACGGGACTAAGAATCAAAAACGAAGTTGAGCGTCTATTGACAGGTAAGATTGATAGTTTGCAGGCTACTTATACCATGTAGTTTTCATGTTTACACCTATGCTTAGCAGCAATCATAATATAGGTGGTAGTGGTAGTGGTAGTGGTAGTGGTAGTGGTAGTGGTAGTGGTAGTGGTAGTGGTAGTAAGTATCATATCAAGCATATAATAAAACAGCCTTATAAGGCTGTTTTTTATTAACAGTATAGTTTTAGATGGTGTGAGTGCTAGTAGCGCGGCGGCACGTACATATCATCAGGAATAGGCTCGCGATAGTATTCATCATCGCGCTTACGATCAGGCAGCTCCACCTCATCTCTTGGCACTTCTTTATAAGGGATTTGCTCAAGTAAATGGGCAATACAGTTGAGCCTGGCACGTTTTTTATTATTACCCTCGACCACCCACCAAGGCGCTTCAGGAATGTGAGTACGCTCAAACATGGTCTCTTTTGCTTTGGTGTAGTCTTCCCAGCGCCGCCGTGATTGCAAATCCATCGCCGACAGCTTCCATTGCTTTAATGGATCATGAATCCGGCTCATAAAGCGAGAATGCTGTTCATCATCAGTAATTGAAAACCAATATTTTACCAAGCGAATGCCCGAGCGTACCAGTATACGCTCAAACTCTGGTACCGATTGGAAAAATTCTTCGTACTGCGCATCCGTACAAAACCCCATGACACGTTCGACACCTACACGGTTATACCAACTACGATCAAATAAAACAATCTCACCAGCAGCAGGTAAATGTGCCACATATCGCTGAAAATACCATTGCGATTGCTCACGTTCAGTGGGTGCGGGGAGTGCTGCGACTCTACAAACACGGGGATTTAATCGCTGGGTAATACGTTTGATCGCCCCACCTTTACCCGCAGAATCACGCCCTTCAAATATCACCACAATGCGCTCGCCGCGATCGACCACCCAATCTTGTAATTTGATAAGCTCGCGTTGCAAGCGTACCAGTTCTTGAAAATAGGTGCGCCGATCTAGCTGTTCTTGCTCGCTCATCTCATAGCCGTTAAAACGAAAATCACGTATGTAATCATCGACTTCATTTTCAAGTTCTTCATCATACGTATCGATTAAGTCTTGGTGCATTTTTCGACGCAGTTCATCATCAAGAACTTCTTTTTCGATACGTTCAGAAAGGATGACTTGCTCCATATTGTACTGATCTAAGTGCTCCTTAGTCGTTAGAGCTTGAAAATCAGGTGTTATACATGGTTTTGTCATAACCAATTCTTCCGAGCCAAAAATGACTTGCTTTATTTTTTTCAATAAACCTTTTGTCTTACGCATAAATATTACCTTTGTTTGGCGTATCGGCTTTTTTAGGAGATTATTATCTAGGTCATTTCTATAATAACAAAGTATAGACAAAAAAAACCACCCTCTAATCTATAGACTAGGGGATGGTTTAAAATTCTAAAGCTATTTATCTGGCGGCTAAAAAACTATTTTTCTAGGATACAAGTCACACCTTGACCACCCGCCGCGCAGATAGAGATCAGTGCACGACCTGAACCTTTTTGATCTAGTAATTTAGCAGCGGTAGCTAGAATACGAGCACCGGTTGCAGCAAATGGATGACCTGCAGCAAGTGATGAGCCGTTGACGTTTAGTTTGCTACGATCAATCGAGCCTAATGGCGCATCAAGTCCTAGACGCTCTTCACAGAATTTCTCGTCTTCCCATGCCGCAAGGGTTGATAACACTTGTGAGGCAAAAGCTTCGTGAATTTCATAAAAATCGAAATCTTGTAGTGTCAGACTAGCACGCTCAAGCATACGCGGTACAGCGTAAGCTGGCGCCATCAGTAGACCTTCTGTATCACCAGATTTACCAATGAAGTCGACCGCGGCTGTTTCTTGATGAACGATATATGCCAATGGTTTTAGACCATGTGCGGCAGCCCACTCATCAGTACCCAATAGGATGCAAGATGCACCATCTGTCAATGGGGTAGAGTTAGCAGCAGTCATGGTTGGCTTGGCATTCTTTTTACCAAAGACAGGCTTTAGCTTAGCAAGCTTCTCTAAAGTCGTATCTGGACGCAAGTTGTTATCGCGAGTCAGACCTTTATACGGGGTGATTAGATCATCAAAGAAACCTTCGTCATAAGCGCGTGTTAAGTTTTGATGACTATCAAAGGCAAGTTTGTCCTGCGCTTCACGGCTGATGTTCCATTCAAGTGTGGTAATCGCTTGATGGTCACCCATTGATAAACCAGTACGTGGCTCACCATTTTTCGGGGTATCAAGTAAGTCTTTTGGATTCAGACCCATCAATGCTTTTAGGCGTTGTTTGTTGTCTTTAGCCGCACCCAATTTGATCAATACTTTACGTAAGCCATCGCCGACTGCGATAGGCGCATCAGAAGTGCTATCAACACCGCCGGTAATGGCTGAATCGATAATACCAAGCGCAATTTTGTTGGCAGAAGCAAACGTCGCTTGCAAGCCAGTACCACACGCTTGAGAGATATCATACGTTGGGGTATGTGGATTAAGCGCGGTATTTAATGTCGCTTCACGAGTAAGGTTGATATCACGGCTTAGTTTCATGACTGCACCAGCAACCACTTCACCAATTTTTTCGTCTTGCAAGTTATAACGCTCAACCAAACCATCTAACGCGGCAGTTAGCATATCAGTGTTGCTGACATCAGCATATGAACCGTTTGAACGAGCAAATGGGATACGGTTGCCACCTAGGATAGCCACACGGTTCTGGCCTGAGCTAAGTTTGCTCGTGCTGGCTTTTTTAGCCGCAGTATTTGTTTTCTTAGCAGGAGCCACATCAGAATTTTTAGCCGCTTCTTTTTTAGTGCTGGCAGCTTTTGGCTCTGCTGCTTTGGCATCTGTTTTTTTAGCATCAGTGGCGTCTGATTTCACCGCAGTATCAAATACAGTGGGCTTCTTTGATTCTTCAGTTGCCGCTTTGCCAGTAGCAGTATCGGTGCTTTTTGCATCACTGGCTTTTACCACAGTGGTTTCGATAACAGGACTATTTGGGTGATTGTTTTTGTTACTCATAATATTATCCTTAAAAAATATGGGTAGAAAAAAGAGATTGATAAACACACAATATATTTAAAAAATTCTTAAAATCTTTTGAACACGTACAAGTCGCTAAAAAACAAAAGTACCTAGAATAGTTTAGGTACGTATTACGATTTATTGCGCTTTATAGTACACATTATCGCCGTACAGCAGAAGATGATTTTTATAACCTTACTGTATATCTTTAGCAAACGATATGATGCTTAACTATAGAGATTGCAGCATTTACAGGAATAAATGCAATCCTTATGGGCTGGCTAGTATTGATTAAAAGCATTGCATAATGGCAGGTTTGATAATATATTGTTATCGATAAATGAGTTTTCTATAACTTATAGGTCTTATTTTAGCACAAACAAAAATTCTTTAACGCCAGAAAAGTAGACCATCTTGTATACTGGCTTGTCTATATATTGTTATGGATATTAGTGATTTTTGGACTTATTTGGCATGACTGTGTATAGTTAAGACCGTTTTTAACCTATTTAATAAGCACCTATTATTTATAAATGATGATGTTAATGGCGCCTTGTATGGGCAGTTTTTATAGGTAATGCACTTTAATAGCGCGGATTTCATCATAGATACATTTTATTTTTGTTTGCTACTATTCTACCCATCAATGAAAGGATTGTATTATGTCAGACCGTTATGGTGATTTTGTTCAGTCGTCTATTGGTAAAAAGGTCGCAAAGAATCTAGGCTTACCGATGCCAGTAGATCTTGACCGCTTTGATAGTGGACAGCCTTTGGTACGTGGTAGCGTGCTGGTTGGTCGTGCTCATGGTGACGATAACGCAGTTAGTGCGTCAGTGGCTCGTATTTTGGCAGAGCTGCATACTGAAGTCTTTGTAAATAGTCGTGATAACGTAAAAGATACCCTGTCGGACGCAGGCGTTAAAGCCAAAGCCAATACCGGCAGTGATGACAAATTTAAAGTATTATTGTTTGATGCCAGCAATATTAGCAACGCTGAAGAGCTCAAACAAGTGTATGAGTTCTTTCATAGTGTTGCACGCCGTGTCGAAAAATCAGGTCGAGTGATCGTCATTGGTCGTCCACCAGAAGCGTTGACAGATATCGAAACGGCATTGGCGCAGCGCGCGCTTGAAGGTTTTGTAAAATCGGTTGGTAAAGAATTTAAGCGAGGTATTACTGCCCAGCTTATCTATGTTGCAGCAGGTGCTGAGCATAATTTAGATTCAACGCTGCGATTTTTTACCTCAGCGCGTTCAGCTTATGTATCAGGACAGGTCGTACGTGTCAGTAATGGCGCCAATATCAATGTCGATTGGAACCAGCCATTAGGTGGCAAAACCATGCTAGTTACTGGTGCAAGTCGCGGTATTGGTGAAGCAATCGCCCGTGTTTTAGCTCGTGAAGGCGCGCATGTCATCTGTTTGGATGTGCCGCAGCAGCAAGCTGACTTGCAAAAAGTGGCCAGCGAAATCAGTGGTTCTGCTTTGACAGTAGATATCACCAGTGCTGATGCAGGCAAAGAAATCGCAGAAGCGGCGAAAAAACGTGGTGGTTTAGATTCAGTGATTCATAATGCTGGTATCACCCGCGATAAAACACTGGCAAATATGGATGAGAAGCAGTGGGATATGGTACTCAATATCAATTTGGGTAGTATCGCTAAGTTAAACCACTATTTACTAGATAATGATGTATTAAAAGATGATGCGCGTATCGTCTGTGTGTCATCAATCTCAGGTATCGCTGGCAACTTGGGTCAAACCAACTATGCGACATCAAAAGCAGGTGTCATTGGTTTGGTCAATGCGACCGCCAAGCAGCTAAAAGGCAATGCAAAAGGCATGACCATCAATGCAGTTGCACCAGGATTTATCGAAACGCAAATGACCGAAGCAATTCCATTTGCTATTCGTGAAGCAGGTCGCCGTATGAACTCAATGAGCCAAGGCGGCTTGCCAGTCGATGTTGCAGAAACCATCGCATGGTTTGCATCACCTGCTTCTGGTGGTCTAAATGGCAACGTCGTCCGTGTTTGTGGTCAGAGCTTATTGGGTGCATAATTGTCCTCATATCAGATGACAATAAAGGATATGTGAGCCATAAAACTGGTAGTCAATTGCCTTTATTAAACAAGGTATTGAAGTTAGCTCACATATGCTTACGAAAAAGCTGCCCAAGGGTGGTTTTTTTATGATAAAAACACACTAATAATAAACCAAAAAACTGCTCAAGCCCTACTTAGGATTTCTTATGTCAGACAAACATTATGACGCGTTGCCAAAAGCACATACCACCTATGCCAATATTGTCAAAAGCCTATTGCCTATTGGTAACAATGGTAAAATCAGCCGCGACGAATTGCCGCAAGCGACATATTTTGTAGACGATTTGCACATTGATCAAAACAATTTAAACGATTATCGCAAAATTTGCGGCTTTGCGGATAATGGTAATGTTCCAATCACTTACTTTTCGGTACTGTCACAGGCGCTACAAATGAATATGATGGTTAAAGAACCATTTCCGTTTGCCATGCTAGGGCTAGTACATGTCGATAACAGCGTGACCCAGTATCGTGCTATTGGCGAGATTGAAACGGTTGCTATGTCAGTGATGTTCGATAATTTACGTGATCATGCCCAAGGTCAGCAGTTTGATTTTGTCACCACGGTAAAATCAGCAGACGAAATCATTTGGGAAGGCACGTCGACTTATCTATCACGTAGTAAAAAACCTGCCACTAGTAAGGATAAGAAAAGTACCCCACGTCCAGTGACTGTTAAGCCATCAATCAATAAAGAAGGTGTGCACAGTATTTTTGAAGTCCCAGAAGATATTGGTCGCCGTTATGCGTTTGTTTCTGGGGATTTTAACCTTATCCATTTGCATCCACTATCAGCGCGTGCCTTTGGTTTTCCAAAAGCTATTGCTCATGGTATGTGGTCAAAAGCTAAGTGTTTGGCGATGATGGGCGAGCTGCCTGATGCTTGTACGGTTGAGGTGTCATTCAAGCTGCCGATTTTCTTACCGTCTGAAGTAGAACTTATCACTGATCCGTTAGCGCAGTTATCAAGCACAGAAGATACCTGCCAGTTTGGTTTGTTTAGTGCAAAAAATGACAAGCCGCATCTTGCTGGTGTGATTGCCTTACGGGATGAAAATAAGTAAAATATCACTTTCATATCACAAACCACTGCTAACGAACACATTTATCCTTATGACTTTACATAAAAATGCGAAAAGCACAGTCCCCTCTGATCATTTGGCTGTGATAGAAAAATCAGCGGTTGGTGATGCTAGCAGTACCGACACTAGTAGCAACGATAATGGAATCAATCTTGCCACCATATTCGAGCCGTATTTTCGTCCTGATGAAAATACCATCGTATGCGGCGCGCTTGATGATGAAAAGGTGGCTGCATTGGCGGCAGCTGGGGTTGAATTGATTCTTAACTTGCAGCCTGATGCAGAGCTGTGCTTCGATGAGCGTACGGCTGTAGAGCGCGCCGCTATGCAATATGAGCATCTACCTATAAATGGTGCTGCTGACTTGAAGCAGCTTAAAATACTGGCGTTTGATAACATACTACGTCAGTACCATGGCAAAAAAATTGTCATGCATTGTGGCTCTGGTAATCGTGTTGGCGCTGCCATAGCGCTACGGGCTGGTTGGTTACGCGGACGTAAAATGGATACGGCTATGGAGCGTGGGCGCAGTCATGGTTTGACTAAACTTGCAGAAGAGGTTCATAATCGATTGTTAGTGCCGCGTTAAATCATAAATATCCTTAACAATAAAAAAGGCGACCATAGAGTTGCCTTTTTTATTGTTTGTTACATTTAAAATAAATAATTTCATAAATATAAAATCGAGCAGGGCACTTATGACAAATAATAATGACGATAACTATCAAAGCAGTCATCAAAACGCTGCCGCAGATAATGATACTGACAATCATATCCAACATCGTTTGCAACAGTTATTGGCATATCTACAGCTTGATGATGCGCCAGCAGGCGGAGCATTAGTGGTTTATCAAGCTGGCACGTGTATTGCGCAAGCAAGTGTGGGACTGGCACGTGCCGATTTGTCATGGAGTCCGGATACTTTATCATTGAACTTTTCGACCGGCAAAGGCGTCTTAGCAACACTGATTCATGTATTGGTCTCACAGCAAAAGCTGGATTATGACTTACCGATTGCTCACTATTGGGCAGCATTTGCCGCGCAAAATAAACAGAAAATTACTTTACGCAGTGTGATGACGCATCAAGCCAATGTATTTTCTATTCAAAGTATCGACATCGATAATGAAACCGTGCTTGATTGGGATGTTATGCTAGAGAAAATTGCAGCAATGTCGATTACCCTGCCTGAACATGCAGAATTATACGGCAGTGCATATAGTGCCTTGGTTTATGGTTGGGTACTGGGCGGTTTGATAGAAGCCGTTACTGCGATGCCATTGGCTCAAGCATTACGCCATTACCTAACGGAGCCGTTAGGTATTGCAGACAGTTGCTATTTTGGCGTACCAGAAAATCAGGTCGACAAGGTTGCACGATTGGTTAAAAACTTTGAGCCAGTAGAAGAAGCGCCAGAGAAAGCACAAGAAAGCTCACAACCGCCGCCACGCTCTCGTCGTCATAAACCAGTTTTAAAACCAGATTCAGTAGATACCTTGCGGACTTATAGCAATTTAACGAGCTATGCCTGCTGGCAACAGCAAGCAGCCAATCAGTATACAAGCCAGTTAGAAACAGCTGATAATAACGATCAAGTAGTTGAAGTATTGCCAACATTGGATACGGCACAAATCAACCGTTTATACTTTGATAACAGTCAGCTTAATCTTAAAAACTATAAAGCCGCCTTGCTACTTGCTAGCAAAGAGCCAATCGACTATTACCATCCTAAGACTTTACAAGCCACTATCCCTGCTGCCAATGGCGTCGCATCAGCACATGCACTGGCGACGATTTATGCGATGCTGGCTAATGGAGGCGTATGGCAAGGAAAAACGCTCATTAATGAAACAACCTTTAAGCAGCTATCAACGCCGCAAGTTACTGGCATGGATGCCGTTATGCCCGCCCATATGGATTGGCGCCTGGGTTATCATCGCCGCTTTAGTATATGTCAAAATAATGTTATTGATATAACCGCCAATGATAGGTCAGCCCATATGCCGCAAAGTTTTGGGCATATGGGCTATAACGGCTCGGTTGCGTGGTGTGACCCTGAGCGTCAGCTGTCGTTTGCCTTTATTCATAACTTTGATGTGACTATGCTCAATGATATCCGCCAGTTTGCGCTGACGGAAGCAGTATTAAGTCTGATTGATGCTGAGCTTTAATAATCACTAATGCTTTATATGACTAGCAGTTTTTCTGTATGAACAATAATATTTATATAGTCGGTGAAAAGTAATATCGATACAACACGTATTGCTGGTGCAAATTTTTCTTGCTTGCTGTGCCTACGCAGACAGAGGCTGCAAAAAATTTACACCAGCAATACGGTAGCGACTTTAAAGTATTTCAACTATACCATTAGTATGTTTTCTTGGGCGTCATTTTAAGCAGCTGCTTTGCCGTTAAACCGTGGATAAAAATAGAAGATAAAATCACAATTGAGCACACTATCCAAAGTTTGAGGGCATCTTCATCGTTAAAAAATCCTTGGTTGAGGGCATAAGATAAATAGTAAAGGGTGCCGATGCCGCGGATACCCAGTGCTGATATGGCGTATTTTTCAGTGCGCGGTAGATTCAGTCCTGATAAAGCAATAAATCCGCCAAGCGGACGAATCAGTAATAAAAAAGTAAAGCTGACGATATAGACGCGCCATGTCAGCTCAACGCCAGCTTGCAGACCTTGCCCAAGAAACATGCCAAAGATGACAAGTACCAGTGACATCAGTAGACCTTCTGATTGCGCAGCAAAATCATGCAGTTTATGATGGTAGGTGTGTTCAGATTCTGAACGCCGAAACGCAAATGCAGCGACAAAGACGGCGATAAAGCCATAACTATGGACGTATTCTGCCAGCCCATATGCCACCAAAGTCAGGGCAATGACGACATATCCTTGAGACATAGTCGTCTCACGGCTGTACTTCGAGAACACCAGCTTTGCCATGACTTTGCCAACGACAATACCTACCAGTAACCCTGCACCGATTTTCCACAATACATCATGGGTAAACCAAGACCACAGCATCTCCCCCGTAAAACGCTGCCCTTCGCTATAGGCTTCTGCAATCTTAATCGCAAGATAAACGAAAGGGAATGCCAGCCCATCATTTAACCCCGCCTCTGAGGTTAAGGTAAAGCGGGGCGTATCTTCGCCTCCGGTATTAGGCGGTCCAACTTGAATGCTAGAGGCCAATACAGGATCTGTTGGGGCAAGGACTGCGCCCAATAAAATTGCTGCGCCTATCGTCATACCAAAAGCATAATAACCTAAGACTGCCATTGCAAAAATACCGATGGGCATGGTAATCAGGAGTAGGCGCATCGTCGGACGCCATAATCGCCAAGACAGCTCAGTGTCAATCTTGATACCCGCACCGACCAAAGAAACCAGCACCACAATTTCGGTCAGTTTTTCGATAATCAGTCCATTATCTAGAGGGTTCAAAAATGACAAACTTGTCCAAAAATAGCCCATCAGTAGACCAAAGCTCAACTGCAGCATCGGTAAAGAGATAGGCGTACGTTTAAAGAGAATCGGAAATAGTGCACCGAATACGAAGGCAATGCCGCAGACCAATAAGAATAAACTATAATTTTCAATCATGAGGTTGGTGCACACTGTTATATAGTCGGTGAAAAGTAATATCGATACAACACGTATTACTGGTGCAAATTTTTCTTGCTTGCTGTGCCTACGCAGACAGAGGCTGCAAAAAATTTACACCAGCAATACGGTAGCGACTTTAAAGTATTTCAACTATATTTGATTTAAAGTTTAAAAAAGTTACACTTAATAGCCGTTTATAATGACGATAAAAACATCTGAATATTGCAAAAAATCGTTATCAGATAGTGATTAAATAGACAGATACGTTGTTTTTTGGTGAAAAAAAAGCCTGCATTGCGCAGGCTTAATATGATTGGTTGAAAACTTTACGTTAAGTGAGACTTTTAACGTTCAACTTGGCTGACGTCACGTACAGCGCCCGTATCGGCACTGGTGGTCATTGCGGCATAGGCACGTAGAGCAGGAGACACATGACGATCTCGGCTGACGGGTTTCCAAGCATCACGACCACGACTGTCCATCTCTTCGCGGCGAGCGGCTAACTCTTCATCACTGACCTGCATATTGATGGTACGGTTTGGGATGTCGATATGAATAGTATCGCCTTCTTGCACTAGACCAATGGCACCGCCTTCAGCGGCTTCAGGGCTGGCATGACCAATAGACAAGCCTGATGTCCCACCAGAGAAGCGACCATCTGTAAGCAGCGCACATTCTTTGCCTAAGCCTTTTGATTTTAGATAAGTCGTCGGGTAGAGCATCTCTTGCATACCAGGACCGCCTTTTGGACCCTCAAAACGAATGATAACCACATCGCCTGCGACGATTTGATCATCAAGCACCGCCGCTACCGCGTCATCTTGTGATTCAAATATGCGCGCACGTCCGGTGAAAACTAAGATGCTGTCATCAACGCCGGCAGTTTTGACCACACAGCCACGCTCAGCAATATTACCGTACAGAACCGCAAGACCGCCATCTTCTGAATAGGCATGCTGGGCACTACGGATACAGCCGGATTCACGGTTGACATCCAGATTTGACCATTCTTTTGATTGCGAAAATGCCTCAGTAGTCCGTACGCCACCAGGGGCTGCGATATAGCGTGCACGCGCTTCAAGATTGTCAGGATTCATAATATCCCATTTATCAATCGCTTCTTTCATCGTAGCACTATGAATAGTCGGCAAGTCGGTGTTGAGCAAACCAGCACGGTCAAGCTCGGCCAATAGCGCAAAGACACCGCCAGCACGATGCACATCTTCCATATGATATTTTTGTGAAGCAGGGGCAACTTTAGCCAAACAAGGGACACCACGACTTAAACGGTCAATATCGTGCATCTTGAAGTCGACTTCTGCTTCATTAGCAGCAGCAAGCAGATGCAAGATAGTATTGGTCGAGCCACCCATCGCGATATCTAAGGTCATAGCGTTTTCAAAGGCGGCTTTGGTCGCGATAGAGCGCGGCAGTACTGAATCGTCATCTTGCTCATAGCGGCGTTTGGCTAGTGACACAATAGTGCGACCCGCTTCTAAGAATAACTCGCGGCGCAGTGAGTGGGTTGCTAATAGCGAACCGTTGCCCGGTAATGCCAATCCTAATGCTTCGGTCAAGCAGTTCATAGAGTTGGCCGTGAACATACCAGAGCACGAACCACAAGTAGGGCACGCTGAGGCTTCAATAGCGGCGACGTCTTCATCGCTAATGCTATCATCTGCAGCGTCCATCATTGCATCGACTAAATCAAGCTTACGAATGGCGCCGCCGCTACTGTCTTCATTATTATGGCTTTTACCGACCGTGCTGGCTAGGATTTTGCCCGCTTCCATCGGTCCACCTGAAATAAATACTACTGGAATATTGAGGCGCAGTGCTGCCATCAACATACCAGGGGTGATTTTATCGCAGTTAGAAATACATACTAGCGCATCGGCGCAGTGGGCATTGACCATGTATTCCACAGAATCTGCAATCAAATCTCGACTCGGTAGTGAGTACAACATGCCGCTATGACCCATCGCAATACCATCATCGACCGCAATGGTATTAAACTCTTTTGCCACACCGCCTGCTTTTTCAATTTCACGTGCAACCATTTGCCCCAAGTCTTTTAGATGCACATGGCCGGGTACAAACTGAGTAAAGGAGTTGGCAATTGCAATAATAGGTTTGCCAAAGTCGCCATCAGTCATGCCAGTTGCACGCCATAGGGCACGAGCACCTGCCATATTACGACCGCCGGTAGAAGTTTTTGAATTATAATCCATGTGGTATTCCTTACAAATGAGCGAGATTTATTAAGATGTGCAGCATCCACTGCAATGTTGATAGTGTGCTTTTTATACAGGGAGAGTACTAGTGAATAATACTAAGTCGTTACCATACCATTAGATATGAGTAACTGAAAACCATTAGCCCATAACGAGCAAGACTTAAGGGTCAATAATTTATGCAATTCGCTCCAAAATAGCGGTCTCAAACCAAGGGAGCTCGCCTTTATCTGCTTCTAGCTTGGCAATGACCACCAAGGCATGAGTTGCTGGTAGGTATTGATACTCCGTATTGGCTTCTATCATTAATGGCAGCGGCTTATTGGTTTCTGTATCAATACTTTGTTCGTCAACACTAATTAGTGATTGATTATTGTTTTTATACAGGATATCAATACGACCAAAAAACTGCCAATCTTTGAAAGCAGCAAGGATGGCATCGTCTTTATCTTGGGTATAAATCTGCTGCGTCTTTTTACCGGTATTGGTCCAATGCAAGCGGACAGCGAGTTGTAATGCTTCGCTAAACACCACTAATGAGCCAACCACCTTGATATGCCACGGTGTCGATAATAACGCTTCGTCAATACCAATCAGCTTGGCAGCATCATGAGCACACATGGGCGTATTGAACTGTGCAAGTAAGCTTGGGATCAGCGGATAATTGGCTTTGATACTCTCGTCCAAGCTATCGTAATGATATAAAAATGGCAGTGGTAAGTCTTGGGTAACGGTCTTTTGACTGATTTTACAGTTATGAATACGCCAGCTGATGGCTTTATCAGTCAATGCTTGCGCTAATATAATGGCATTTGGGTCAGTGACTGCAAGGTTATTAGCCCCAAGCATTTGCTTGTCCATATCATTGTTGGTCGCAGTGTCATTGACAGACTGTATATGAGTGTCAGTATTATTAGATAATTGAGTTGGCAAGGCAGTCAAATCCATAATGGTAAGGTCTTCGAGAGAGTAGATTAATATAACATTTATCATGCATGGCTCGTCAATAAATTAATCAATAATCAAAACGGTTGGTTGGGTGATAGGGCTTAAGTGTCTATTATCCAGTACTTGTACTTAAGTGAGATTTCGTCCACTATATTTGATGATGTAAGTATCCGTTTAATACTCGCTATCCACTTAATACTAACTTCGATTCAATACTAATACAGGTTTAAGGAATAGAATAATGAGCCAAGCCAATCCGCAAACTGCTTATAAAGACGATAATATTTTTGCCAAAATGCTCGATGGTGATATCCCTTGTCATAAAGTTTATGAGGATGACAAGACTCTTGCCTTTATGGATATTATGCCGCAGGCAGCAGGGCATGTTTTGGTCATTCCTAAGCAAAAAGCGGTGGATTTAGCTGAGCTTGAACCTGAGTACGCGGCAGCTGTGTTGATGACGGCCAAAAAAGTCATGCAAGCCCAGCGTCAGGTATTTAATCGTGAAGGCATTATTCAAATGCAGCTCAACGGCGCAGAAGCGGGGCAAACGGTATTTCATTATCATGTGCATCTGATTCCCTCTAGCATTCATGAGCTTGGTCGCCATGCCGTCACACAAGCAGATCATGTAGAGCTTGCAAAAACAGCTGAGCAATTGGCAGCAATTATTAATGCGTAAGTTTAAAAGCGTCAATTTGCGTTCTGAGTCAAAATAATAAATACCATTTATTATTTGAATAAAAACAAAAAAAGGCAACTAACAAGTTGCCTTTTTTGTTTTTAGGTAATAGTACTGTAACAATTAGTTCAAGTAATGTGACAAATGGGCAGCAATACTGGGGTTTGTAATCAGTTTATGGTAAACATTAGGTCTACTCGATCGTTAATAAGAATCCGCTTATGAAGAACAAATCCTCCCGTTCCACTATTTTATTACCGGTATTTGTGCCGGCAGCAGTCATTATGCTGCTATTAGTGATTGGTACAGCCATTAATCCGGAGTCTGCTGGCGAGTTGTTTAGCACCGTTCTAAGTTTTACCACCGAGACTTTCGGTTGGTTCTATATGTTAGCAGTGGCCATATTTTTGATGTTCATCATTGTCTTGGCGTTCTCTTCTTATGGCAGTATCAAACTGGGTCCAGATCATGCGGAGGCAGAGTATAATTTTCTTGAATGGTTTGCCATGCTGTTTTCTGCAGGGTATGGCATCGCTTTACTATTCTATGGCGTAGCAGAGCCAGTTATACACTTTGCCAGTCCGCCGCTCTCAACACCGCAGACTATTGAGGCCGCCAAAGAAGCAATGCAAATTGCCTATTTTCACTGGGGCTTTCATATTTGGGCGATTTATGGCGTGGTCGGTTTGTCACTGGCATATTTCTCTTTTCGTCATGGCTTGCCCTTGTCAATGCGCTCAACACTATACCCATTAATTGGTGATAAAATTTATGGTCCGATTGGACATACCGTTGATGTATTTGCCATTGTGGGCACGATGTTCGGTATCGCGACCAGTTTGGGGATTGCTGTATCGCAAATCAACGCAGGCGTAAATTATCTATTTCCAAATACGGTACCGGTCAGCATGACGGTTCAGGTTATTATTATTGCGCTGGTGACACTAGCAGCTTTGATATCTGTCCTCGCTGGCATGGACAAAGGCGTAAAGCGACTATCGATTTTGAACATGGTGTTAGCAACGGGACTGATGCTGTTTGTCTTTATTGTGGGTCCAACCATATTTATTCTCAACGCCTTTATGGAAAATACAGGCAGCTATTTAGGTAATATCGTTGAGCGTACTTTTAGCTTGCAAGCCTATCAATCGAGTGATTGGATCGGTAGTTGGACGCTCTTTATCTTTGCATGGACGATTGCTTGGGCGCCCTTTGTCGGATTGTTTATTGCTAAGATTAGTCGGGGGCGTACTATCCGTGAATTCGTATTGGGCGTAATGTTGGTACCAACATTCTTTACGTTCTTTTGGTTCGCAGTTTTTGGCGATACAGCGCTGCATATGATTATGGTTGATGGCTACGATGCGCTTATCACTGAAGTACAAAATAACCAAGCGATTGCATTGTTTAAATTATTAGAGAACTTGCCTTTCTCTCAGATAGTGTCGTCATTGACAGTATTATTGATTATCACTTTTTTTGTGACCTCATCAGATTCAGGGTCGTTGGTTATTGACTCCCTTGCAGCGGGTGGACGTAGTGATACGCCATGGTGGCAACGTACTTTTTGGGTAGTGACTGAAGGCGCAGTTGCCGCTGTTCTGTTGGTAGCTGGTGGATTAACAGCGTTACAGACCGCAGCTATTGTCAGCGCCTTACCCTTTGCTGTTATTATATTGATTTCAATATTTGGGATGTGGCGTGCGCTACGTATTGAAGGTCATCGTAACCAGAGTCTAGGTAACGATAATAGAATCCCGCCGCATCTGCTTAAGCCATCCGCATGGCGTGAGCGCATTGATTATATGACGGATAAGCCGACTCGCGATAAAGTTTTAAGCTATATCCAAGAGACTATTATGCCGTCTATGGTAGAAGTCTCAGAGAAGTTTGCAGAAACTGGCTGGACGACTGAAGTCAATTATGATGCGATTAATAATCGCGCGGTATTGGAGTTACAACGAGGCAGTGATGTCGAGTTCTGGTATGAGGTACGCTTATCTGAGCATGATACGCCAGATTATTACACTGAAGATAACGCTGATAAATTACCGCAACAGCATGATCATCGCGCTGAAGTATATCTGCGCCGTGGTGGTCAGACCTACGACTTATATGGTTATGAGTCCGAGTCAGTCATCAATGACATTATTGATCAATTCGAGAAATATCTACACTTTGTGAACGTCTCGCCAGATATTCTACCGTGGCGTATGCAAGAGCATGATGAAGATATTACACTGGAGCAGGGCAGTGTATTTGATAAATAATCCTTTCTAATAGCATGTTAAATATTAATAAATTCTATTAGATGAGTAAATGATGGCATAATCCCTTGCAATATGCGCACGAATCCTTAGAATAACGGCTTGTTTTCATTGACTGATTTTAATTAACAGCAAGCCGTTTTTTTATGTCTATTAATTCTCCTATTTTACCTTCGTCTCTGCCTATGTCTCAGCATCCTTTATTGCAACCATTAGTGATTGGCGGCTTAACGATTGAAAACCGTCTGATAGTCGCACCGATGGCTGGTGTGACAGACAATCCTTTTCGCAGGTTGTGCAAGTCCTTTGGTGCGGGTCATGCAGTCAGTGAGATGATTATCGCTGATACGGCATTGTATGCGCGCAAAAAATCGCTGTACCGTGCCAATTTTGATAATGAGATTGCGCCTATTTCTGCCCAGATAGCGGGCGCAGAGCCTGATAAATTGGCAGAAGCGGCACGTTATCAGATTGATAATGGCGCGCAGATTATTGATATCAACATGGGATGTCCTGCCAAAAAAGTCTGCCGTAAATTGGCAGGCTCTGCATTGCTACAAGATGAGGATTTAGTAGCACGTCTATTAGATGCCGCCGTGAATGCCGTCGATGCTCCCGTCACTTTAAAAACGCGATTAGGCTATGAGAATGGACGTGAGAACATTTTGCGCGTTGCAAAGCGAGCAGAACAAGCAGGCATTGCTGCTATTGCTATCCATGGACGTACGCGCGAAGATATGTATACCGGAGAGGCACGTTACGATCTAATACGTGAGGTGAAAGAAAGTATTAGTATTCCAGTCATCGCAAATGGTGACATTGATAGTGCGCAAAAAGCGCAGCGCGTCTATGAGTTGACCGGTTGTGATGCAGTAATGATTGGGCGAGCCGCTCAAGGACAACCATGGATATTTCGTGATATTGAGCATTTTTTGCGGTCAGGGGAGACGCTGGCGCCGCCCAGTGTTAGCGAAATAAAAAAAATTGTACTGACGCATTTAGAAGAGCTGTACGGTTTTTATGGTGAATATTCAGGCTGTCGTATTGCTCGCAAGCATATCGCTTGGTATACCACTGGTATTCCGAACTCTAACGCCTTTAGACAAGCGATGTATGGTGAGGAAAGTACTGCTGGTCAGTTTCGTGTGGTGGAAGATTTTTTGCACGCCCATGAATAATAAGTAAAGATAATATGTCGAGCACAAAGTAATCCATACTTCATCTAATACATACTTCATCTAATAAGAGTGTCTATTCATTTCTTGAGTGCTATTCATCTGGTTTCTTGTGTCATTTGGCTTAATTGATGACACGCCCTATTTATTTCCTTTAACCTATATTTCTTTGTTATGATTTAGGTAAATATTAACGGAAGTCTGATTTTTAAAAGGATGCTTCATGGCCAACCCCTCAAAAAAAGCAATCAGCAAAGCAGTTCAAGACAAGAATATTATTATAACGGGGGCATCAAGTGGTATTGGTGAGCGTACCGCTTTTTTGCTTAGTGAATGCGGTGCTCATGTCATTTTGTTGGCACGTACTGAAGAGAAGCTAAAGGCCGTTAAAGAAGGTATCGAGGAGCTTGGTGGCAGAGCCAGTTATTATCCTTGTGATTTGACCAATATGGATGAAATTGAAACAGTCAGCGCACAAATTTTGGCTGATTTTGGTCATGTTGATGTATTGATAAATAATGCTGGTCGTTCAATTCGACGTTCGGTTCACGAGTCTACTGAACGTTTCCATGATTTTGTGCGCACCATGGATGTCAATTACTTTGGCGCAGTCAAAATCATCCTTGGATTTTTGCCGACGATGATTGAACGTCAAACTGGTCAAATTGTTAATATCTCATCGATTGGTGTATTGGCAAATAGTCCGCGTTTTGCAGCCTATGTCGCATCAAAATCAGCCTTGGATGCCTTTAGCCGTTGCCTAGCCGCTGAAGTCAAAGGGGATAATGTGACGATAACCAATATCTTTATGCCATTGGTACGCACACCGATGATTGAGCCAACCAAGCTTTACCGTTATATGCCAGCGCTTATGCCAGATGAGGCGGCGATGATGGTCGCCAAAGCGATTGTTCATAAACCAAATAGTATTGCCAGCAACATGGGTAAATTCGCGTCGGCTACTTATTCATTAGCACCAGCGATTAACGTTGGTATTCAGTCAATGGGTTATCGTATTTTTCCAAGCACTCGTGCTGGTCTGACTACCGATAAAAAACCAAACCTTGCTCAGCGCGCCTTTGCAAGAATACTTCCTGGTGAGTATCACTAAAATAGGGGTTTTACTAGCCCTTAAACAATAAAAAGGATACTGGAGTATCCTTTTTTAATGTCTTCAAAAGTATTGATTTTCATATAAATGGGTAGGATAGTGGCTATTTGTTCTTGGCTTCTTATTGAGGTCAAAATTTATTTATAACTATTTATCATAACGTTTCTTATGGGAAGAAGGGCGGTTCCCTAGTGAGGACTTGAATCTTTGGCTGTAGGTTAATGGTATCAGTATCTTGAGTTATTTAGGTAGTCGCGGTGTACTTGGTAATGTACACGAAGCAAGCTTTTCAAGATTCAATCGAATTACTCTTAATTATCTTAAACAATTTAACAGGTCACTTGTATGAGTGTTTTATTCGATGAAGCTTTAGATGCTCTTAAAGAAGTTAGAATATTAGCCGATGAAGAGTCTAGGAAAGTAATGGATCAGTTTGTTAGCTCATTTCCAATACGAACTAGTGGTAGCGGAGGAATTGACTGGAACAAGGTTGATAAAAAAGTGCTGCTAAACTGTATAGAAGAAACTAAAAATCAAATAAATCTCACACTGACAGATACAAATAAATCTCACACTGACAGATAGTTGTTTTGTTATCTGGAATGATGCAGCATACCCGATTATAGAGACTACTGTTGAAAGTATAGTAAATGCTTTTGACGACGTTACAGCTGTAAGTTTTGATACATGGATATTCATCCCAAAAAATAATAATGTAATTGAAAGTACTCCCTCCAGCTTAAGAATGACTACATTTTTTTAGGGTTTATTTGCATATTCTATTCATGTTCGGTGCGCTATACAGGCATCGAACTGCTAGTGTTCGATATGAAATTAATAACTATAAAACTCATAACATAGGCCATTTCAACACTCAAACAACATTTCTGTTTCTAAGCGTGGTGTTTTACTTATAAGAACCATCCAATTAGTTAGTATTTTATAAAAGCTAGAAAAATTCATTGTTTCTTCTAGTTCTGTATCGTCATAACCCCAATAAATTAATACTTCATCCTTTCTAACTTCTGCTCCCCAAGATTGCCCCCACATGTCGTAAAAGTCCAAGCTCCCTTGTTTTACCTTTTTAATTTCTTTAATCCCTTCATCCATCCAGTTTCCTAGATAGCTCAATCCAAGTCCTCCATCATCATTCAAGAAATTAAAAATTAGTCCCTTTATATTTGAACTGTTTTCTAAAATTATACCTTCTGGATATAAATCTCCATTATTCCATCTATCAGTCCAAAACAACTTAACTAACATACTATTGTCCTTTTAAAAGGGTATAACCCAACGGAACCAGCTATTTTATCCTTAAAGCCTATTATCAGGCCACTCAAAATAGACCGCTATAACGGAACCACTTAAAACAGACTAGCCAAACACACGCCACATTATCCAAAATAGCCCTGCCATAATGATAGCAATGATGAGTAGTCGCTTTGCCCAATAGGGCAGTAGGGGTTTTTTATAGCCCAAATCATTAAGCTGGTTGTTAAGACCCTCTTGCAGACTTTGAAAGTTTTGCTCAGACGGCGTGCTTTTAACTCGGCTTTTAATTAAGCGCTCAGTATCGTCCTCGGCTTGTTCTCTATCAAAGCTAAAGGCTTGACTGGGAATTCCTTGTTTATTGGCGATACTGTTTAATTTTTGCTGCTGCTGAATTTTGAGAGCAAGCTCGTATGCATCTATGCGAGATTTGGCATCATCCATGCTGATATTCTCATCAGCGGCTAAAGTCTTAATAGCCATGACCAAATTGCCTTTTTCGACCATCATTATAACGGTCTTTGGCAATTTTACTTTGGCAGGTTTTGAGCCTGAATCAGAATCAAACATGACTGTCCTTATTTGAGCATGATAATAAGTAGATTGAGGTATTATAACCCTGTTATGCAGGCAAAATTCAAGCAAAAAAAATACCGCAGTCATCATCATGTCTGCGGTATTTTTATCAATTTTATTTCATTTTAATTTATAAATCTTTCCAGCGCTGGATAGATTCTTTGATAACTTCTTTGGCTTCTTCCACGTCACCCCAAGATTCAACCACAGTAGTACCTGGTTTTTTAAGGTCTTTATAATGGCTGAAATGGAACTCTAACTGATTGATCAGCTGCTTTGGTAAGTCCGCTAGACTGTTATAAGCATTGCCTGTATCACGGTCGTCAGCAGGTACCACAACGATTTTGTCATCGACTTCGCCATCATCAACGAACTTCATCACACCGATTACTTTGGCTTTTAAGAAAATTCCAGTCGGTAACGGCTGTTCAGTGATGATAAGCGCATCAAGCTCATCGCCATCTTCATCAAGAGTTTGTGGGATAAAACCATAGTTGCAAGGCTTGGCAAAAATCTGTGGATCAACACGATCAAGCTCAAATACGGCCAACTCGCGATTCCACTCAATTTTATGGCTACTACCGGTTGGGATTTCTACTACGACATTAATAATGCCACCGTCGACGTCGCCTGCGTCCAAAATTTTATTAAAATCTGCCATAAAATACTCCAATTTGCTTTTGTTATGAATAATTGAGTCGTAAAAGGTTAAAGTCGGCGTACAAGGTTTGTTACTGCGCCCAATTTGTGCCGTGTGCGATTATAACAAGTTTGAATTAAATTTTCTCATAATGCTTAAGTCTAAGCGCGCACGATATTATGCAAAAAAAGATTATGCAAAAAAAGAATCAACGGTCTTATTTTGGCGCTAATTCACGCAATGGGATCACTCCTGCATGACGCTGTGCAATATTGTCGATGAGCTTTTGCGTAAATTGCTCATAGGTAATCGTTTTTGCGTCATCGGTAAGCGTAGGGTTATTTGGCTGTGGAGTGGTCGCTTGATTCATATTAACAAAATCCGCCAAACGCAACATTTGCATGCCAGCGTAACCACAAGGATTGATGGCATTAAATGCTGATAAATCACAATTTAAATTAATGGCAACACCATGGTAGCTAAAACCATGCTTGATTTTAAAGCCAAGCGACGCAATTTTGCCAATCATAATGGTATTATCAACTTTTATCTCATCAGTAGAGCGATGAGCACTGTCAATTTCTGCAGCCGTATCAGCATATATATAGACACCAGGCGCATCACGGCGGGCACGGGCGCTGATATGGATGGTGTCAGTCGATGCTGGGCTTTTGAGGCAGTCATTGACCACATCCTCAATCGCTTGCTCAGCATGAGAGACCATATTACGCACACTCCAGCCCACACTGTCCAAATCAAACAGCCAATACATAACCAGCTGCCCGTGCCCGTGCCATGTAACCTGACCACCACGATCCGTTTTGATGATAGGGGTATTGGTACGTTGTAATATATGCTCTTCTTTACCTGCTTGCCCAAGGGTATAAACGTCATTGTGATCGACAATCCATAACTCATCAGGCGTACGCAACCCTTGCTCTTTTTTAAGAGCGATACGCGCTAAGGTACGTGATAACATGGCATCGAGGGTAGGCACATAGTCAGCAGCTGTGATTGATTTTGTGATGAGGGTATCATTAAGTGGTTGCGTATTAAGCGCCTGCATAGTATTTGGCATGAGAGTGGCTGTCTTATATTTTTGTTGTGTAAAAGGGGCTATCTATTGTTAATATTACAGTCATTGAGTGTAGCAGTTTTCATATTGTCGCCCAAATTTTAATTTGGATTATATTTATCTATAAAAATATTAAGAGATAACATATCCAAAAAAAGCCACCTTGCAGTGAGCGGATACGCATCGTATACAAACCCATGGATGCATTAAAGATGCTGTTCACTCAGGGATCAATGGGCTACATTAAATAGTACCAAACAAAAGTAATATCTAAGAGAATGGTATTCTATAAAATGGAATTTTAGCCGTATTCACTATTAGGCTTTATATAGTTGAAATACTTTAAAGTCGCTACCGTATTGCTGGTGTAAATTTTTTGCAGCCTCTGTCTGCGTAGGCACAGCAAGCAAGAAAAATTTGCACCAGTAATACGTGTTGTATCGATATTACTTTTCACCGACTATAGTTATAGCGTCTTAAATTTAACAAAGCGTGCCGACTCTCACGTATATGACAAGGAAGATATATGACAGACAGCGATCAAAACAATCAGGTTCAAACGATACATCCTAGCTACGATGAGCACAATGAGCACAATGAGCACAATGAGCACAATGAGCACAATGAGCACAATGAGCACAATGAGCACGAAGGGCTTAGTATTATTAAAACCGTGGCGGATATGCAGTCACAGTTTTTACGCTTACAAAATTTAAGCCGTACTCAGCCGATTAATGATTGGGCGACTCGTAGAGACCAACTAGATAATCTGGAGCTGATGCTGAGTGATAACCAACAACTGCTTGCTAATGCTATCAGCGCTGATTTTGGCTATCGTAGTGAATCAGAAACTCAATTTGCCGAGCTGTTTCCGAGCTTTACGGGTATCAGTCATGCCAAAAAGCACGGTAAAAGGTGGATGAAGGCGCAGCGAGTATCGAGTTCAGCGCTATATATGCCAGCACATAATGAGATTTTGCCACAGCCATTGGGTGTGGTCGGTATTATGGTGCCTTGGAACTATCCCTTATTTTTAGCAATAGGACCGATGATTGATGCGCTTACCGCTGGCAACCGCATCATGATTAAAATGAGTGAAGCGGCTCCGCAATTTGCGCAAACGTTTGCAGAAACTATTTCGCGTTATTTTTCAGCAGATATGGTTTGTGTGGTCATCGGTGAAGTTGAGATTGCCGCAGCCTTTAGCAAGCTGCCCTTTGATCACTTGCTTTATACCGGCTCTACCGCCGTTGGAAAAAAGGTGATGGCCGCGGCAGCGCCGAATCTGACACCTGTCACGCTTGAGCTTGGTGGTAAGTCACCAGTAATAGTACTAGAGGGTGCTAACTTAGAAAATGCAGTCAATCGTGTGATGATGGGCAAGACTTTAAACGCTGGTCAGACTTGTATCGCACCTGACTATGTACTGATTCAGCGCCAATATCATGATGAATTTGTGCGTCTGGCAAAAGAGTGGATGGAGAAACACTATCCCAATATTGAAAGCAATCCTGATTACTCGCGCATTATTAATGCTCAGCAGTTCAAGCGTGTCAAAGGCTATTTGGACAGTTTGTCAGGCGAGGGTATCCACCGGTTAACGGATGCAGAAGCCAGTATTGAAACTCGCCTCATGCCACCGGTCATCGTCAGCGAGCCTGCGCCTGAGAGTGATGTGATGCAAAACGAGATATTTGCACCCGTTTTACCGCTCATGCACTATGATACTCTTGATAATGCGATTGCATTTATTAACGCCCGTCCACGCCCATTGGCACTATATGTCTTTGGCGATAATAACCGTGATATCGATAAGGTACGCACCAATACGGTATCGGGCGGTCTGTGTATTAATGAGGTTATTATGCATGTGGCGCAGCATGACTTGCCATTTGGCGGTGTTGGTGATTCAGGTACAGGCGCTTACCATGGCAAAGCTGGCTTTGAGCGTTTAAGTCACATGAAACCTATCTTTGTACAATCCAAATTGAATGGTTTAAATATATTATTACCGCCATATGGCGGCTTGTTTAAAAAGGCAATGGCGCTGTTTTTGAAATAGTATTTTTAAAATATAGTTGAAATACTTTAAAGTCGCTACCGTATTGCTGGTGTAAATTTTTTGCAGCCTCTGTCTGCGTAGGCACAGCAAGCAAGAAAAATTTGCACCAGTAATACGTGTTGTATCGATATTACTTTTCACCGACTATAGCTGTTCTAAGGTAGTCACTATTTAATCAATGGCTACTAACTGTTAACTGATATGAGGCTCCGCTCATATTAGATGATGGTGAGCGATATTATAATTAACAGTATCTACTGAGTGAACTGACCCCTATAAGTTGTGTCCAACTTATAGGGGTCAGTTCAATTCTTAGCGTCTTTTTTATAGGTGATAGGCGACTATAATGTGGTAAATAGCCCTATGAATCGTAGTAATTTTGCTGCAATGCATAGTGAACTCTGAAAAATAACCTAAATTTCGTTATACTCAAACGCTTATGATTTATCTATTAGTAATATATTATATCG
The DNA here is from genome assembly GCF_000012305.1 of Psychrobacter arcticus 273-4. Taxonomy (NCBI): domain Bacteria; kingdom Pseudomonadati; phylum Pseudomonadota; class Gammaproteobacteria; order Moraxellales; family Moraxellaceae; genus Psychrobacter; species Psychrobacter arcticus. The sequence continues at coordinate 1,557,951 of NC_007204.1, read as the reverse complement.
TTACGTCCACCTATTTTGTCGCTTGCTTCGTTTAGCGATCTTTCATCTTTGTATTTAAGGCTGTAACATGACCGTTACCCATACTTCTACAACTTTTGAGCCCATTATTACCTCGTTACTTGATAACGATTTGTACAAATTTACCATGCTGCAAGCCATGCTACATCAGTTTCCGCAGACTCATGGTGTCTACCGCTTTCGCTGCCGTAATAATAAAGATGCCGCTTATCCACTTGCTGATATCAAAGACGCATTAGAAAAACAACTAGACAGCTTATGTGAACTGCGATTTTTAGAAGATGAACTAGAATACTTGCGTGGTTTACGCTTTATGCGTTCAGACTTCGTTGATTACTTGGAGTTGTTTAAGTTAAAACGTCGTTTTATCACGGTGACTACCGATGATAAAGGTCGCCTATTTATCGATATCGAAGGTCCGATGATTCAGGCGATGTTCTTCGAAGTGTTCGTGCTAGCCATTGTTAATGAGCTATATTTCAAGGCGTTAACCGACGCTAGCGTACTTGAAGAAGGGCAGCGCCGCCTAGATGAAAAAGTTGAATTATTGCATCGTTATGCTGCCGAACAAGCAGGCAACAGCCGTGATATTCCGCCTTTTATCGTCGCTGATTTTGGTACACGTAGACGGTTTAATAAAGACTGGCAAGCCCATGTGGTTGAAACTTTGCACAAGGCTGAACCAAAAATAGTGGGCGGCACCTCCAACGTTTATTTGGCAAAAAAGCTTGGCATGACGCCAATTGGTACGATGGCACATGAGTTTATGCAGGCATTTCAGGCATTGGATGTGCGCCTACGTGATTCACAAAAAGCAGCGCTTGAGGCTTGGGTACACGAATATCGCGGTGATTTGGGTATTGCGCTGACCGATGTCGTTGGCATGGATGCGTTCTTACGTGATTTTGATTTGTATTTTGCCAAGCTTTTTGATGGTCTGCGCCATGATAGTGGCGACCCGTATCTTTGGGGTGATAAGGCGATTGCCCATTATAAAAAGCTAAAAATAGACCCAAGAACTAAGGTGTTAACCTTTAGTGATGGCTTGGATCTGAATAAGGCGTGGGATTTACATCAATATTTTAAAGGTCAAATTAAAACCAGCTTTGGTATTGGCACCAATCTCACCAATGATATGGGCATCACACCGTTAAATATCGTTCTAAAATTGGTTGAATGTAATGGACAGCCAGTCGCTAAGCTGTCTGATAGCCCAGGCAAGACAATGATCAATAATGATACCTATCTTGCCTATCTGCGCCAAGTGTTTGACGTCGATGAGCCAGAATAGAAAAACAGCTTAGCTGTGAGTTTTTTCGGTTTTATCTTCTTCAGCAAAGGCGGCATCTAATGCTTGTTGTACTGCGTTGATACGAGTCTCGCAAATGCGATAAGCGGCAATAGACTCTTCAACGGTGGTCATTAGATTATCAATATCAGGTTCATCTTGTTGCTGCAATTCAGCCGCGTTATTTTTTAGAATGTCGTAAGCCGCCTTAAAGGTTTTTGGGGCGGCTTTTTTGCGTTTACGAGTAGGGGTGGTCATAAGGTTTCCTAATGTTCAAAGTAAAAGTAAGAAATAATCGCGAAGTATTATTATGGCGTTATAGTCGGTGAAAAGTAATATCGATACAACACGTACTACTGGTGCAAATTTTTCTTGCTTGCTGTGCCTACGCAGACAGAGGCTGCAAAAAATTTACACCAGTAGTACTGTAGTGACTTTAAAGTATTTCAACTATAGGTTGAAACTTCTGTGGATTCTGTGGGTTTTTTATTCATCTTAATGTCAATAATCTGCGCTTTTGCTTTACCGTCTTTTAAGGCGATATGAATGGTTTGCTCAGGGTAAAGCTGGTTGCTACTGGTCAGTATTCGTTTGTCTTTTTCATCAGTGAGTATGCTATAGCCTTGCTTCAGTACGCGAGACGGTCGATGTAAAAGTACGATATCACGCAGATGCTCACTATTTCGCTGTGCTTGTATTAGTTGCTGCTGAGCACTTTGCATCATGGTTTTCTGATGGCTTTTACTATAAGTAGAGGCGAGTGAAAGTTGTTGATATACAGAGGATTGAGTCTGTGTATGCAGCTCGCTTGCTTGTCTTGCTGCCTGCTTTACTTGGCGATTTGCACTTTGTTGAATGCTACGCCACGCATAAGCACTGTCTTTTTGTAGTGCTGTTAATTGACCAATCGTTTGTGATTGTATCTGGCTCAATTGCCTTGAGGTCTGCTGCATCGCTGTATTTAATTGACGCTGAGCCGCTTGTTTAATTTGCATTTGATATTGCAAAGTTTGAGCGACCAGCTGTGCTAAGTGAGCGCTGATAGCAGCAATAACTTTGGATGGTGTATCAAAGCTAGTATGTGCAACTTCATCTAAGATGACTTTGTCACGCTCATGACCAATCCCAACCCAAACAGGGATAGGCTGTTCAGCAACTAAAGCGGCAAGCTCATAATCGTTCAGATAGGCCAAGTCACCGACAGCGCCACCTCCTCGAATAATTACTAATAAGTCTGGTAGACGCTGATAGATATCTTGAAATTGCTGCTGGGCGCTGATGATTGCTTGGCGTATTTCCGCTGGGGCATGATTGCCTTGAAACGTGGCGTTATGATAATGAAAATGACAAGCGCCTGTACTAGCGAGTCTATTGGCGTCCGCTTGAAAATCGCCTAGCCCTGCTGCTTTTTCAGGAGCGATGACCAATACATGCTCGATATCAAACGGGGTGGGCAGCTGCTGATTAAGGTGTAATAGTCCTTCACCTGCCAAGCGGTCGACCATCTCAGCATATTGACGCGCCAAATCGCCTAACGTATAGCTGGGGTCAATATCTTCAATGGTGAGCGAAAAGCCATACTGCGCATGGAAGCCTGCCGATACTTTTAATAAAACCGTTAAATCGCGATCCAGTGGCATACCCGTTGCCCGCTCAAATTTGGCTAAGACACGCACGGCTTTAAAGCGCCACAGGTTACCACGGCAGCTGGCAATGACTTTGCCGTCGTCATCTTTTTCTGCTAATTCAAAGTAATAATGCCCACCTTTACTGGATAAATTTCGAATCTCAGCTTTGACCCAGACACGGTGATTAAAGGTCTGCTTGATCACCATGTCGACCGCTGACAAGTAATCACTAAGGCACAGGACGGTATCTTCTAAGTTACCTTCTAGACTGTTTTCTTTTTCTGCTAGTTCTGCCTCCAAGGTCGCTAAATCTTTGGCAGGCGCTAATACTTTAGTGTGCTTGGTACTTGAAAGATTGGGTTTGCGCATAATAATAGACCAAAGGTAATGAGGGCTTAGAGACCGGCTAGGCAAAGTAAAAGACGAGATAGGGTAGTTTAACCCAAAAGCTTCTGCACAAAAAGCAAAGCCAACAAGCAGCGATTGATATTATATCTTTATCGCAAGCTTATTGGCTCTAGATTGCCTTTAATATACTGCCTATCTATGCCTATGTATAATTGCAGCTTTACGACATGGCTTATTGACAGCGGAAACTGATCATATATTCATAGTCATCATCACGTGATAAATTTGGCGAACCCGTACCAAGGATGGTACCGAGAACGGCACTCGCTTGACCAATCATACGCCCTGTACTCTCATTTAAAATGCCATTATATTTCACCTGGTCCTCAACGATAATGACCTGTTTGCCTCGGCAAGTAGTATTAGCGCTATCCAGTGCGTTTTGCTGAGCCTTTATTTTGGTATTGGCGATACCGGTCGTCTCATAAAGAGAGTTGGCGCGTTGAATAACCGGAGATGATGGAGTGGTTTGACAGGCGCTCAAAGCGAGTGCAGCGACTAAAGTTGCCGCTAAAGTAGCCGTTTTATTAAAAGTCTTCATAAGTGATTCCTAATTTCAGTAAATTAAAAATAAAAGCGTAAACCTAAAAGTGACACATAAATACGTTAAAGCTTTTATCAAACAGTGAAGCAATGTGACAATGTGACAATGAATAATGAATAATGAATAAAGGCTTTAACAGACAGGATGAATTTACTCTATTCATGTATTGAGTGTCTAGGCGGTTATTGTGTTCGGTATTGCGCTTATATTGCCTACCGCAATAGACGGTCATAAAGATATGTTGAGTTTATCCAGAAGTCGCAAGCTATGCCTGTCTGCTATATTTTTTTGATAATATTTTATGATTAATAATAAAAAAGTTGATAGATAGTGGCAATACACAGCAAATCACTTGAAATATAAACCATATCTAGGATAATTGAGTTATTCATTCTTAATTAATAAGTACTATATGCAATTGATTCCCGCTCCTGCTGGCGTGTTAGAGGTTGACGCGCTATGGCAACAAAACAATCCTAATGACCCAAATACGGATACAGTGGCACTGCTTTGTCATCCCAATCCGTTGTTCGATGGTACGATGAACAATAAAGTGGTTACGACCATGTACCGCTTTGCTCGTGACAATGGTATGCACGTGGTACGTTTTAACTTTCGCGGTGTGGGGCAGTCGACAGGTGAGCATGATTATGCCGATGGGGAGGTAGTCGATGCAATGACCGTGCTACAATGGATTGCAGAGCAAACCTCTGCACGCAAATTGTGGCTTGGCGGCTTCTCCTTTGGTGGTTATGTGACGGCGCGAGTGGCTGAGCAAGTGCTGGTGTCGCCGCACATATGGGGGCTGGATGATTTTGAGATATCAAAGATTGCTCTGATTGCTCCATCAGTTGAAAAAAATGACAGCAGTGATATAGACTTGCCCGCTGATAGAACCTTTGAGATTTATGGTAATGCAGATGAAGTCATTGACCCAAGTAGCATGCAAGATTTTGCTGAGCGCTTGGGGATTGACGTCAGTATCGTCGATGGTGCTGGGCACTTTTTTCATGGGCGCCTGTCTGAGCTGAAAAAACTATTAGAGCAGCATACTGATAACGGCGATATATAGTATGGTCAGTAAAAAGTCATATCGATACATTATGTACTACTGGTATTAATTTTTCTTGCTTGCTGTGCCTACGCAGACAGAGGCTGCAAAAAATTTATACCAGCAGTACCGTGGCGTTTTTAGGGTATTTTGACTATATTAGCGAGAAAGTGTTTGATTAGCGCAAAACCACTTAAAATGGCTTTGCGTTAATCAGTATTCATCTATGTTGATAGATTTAACAGATTATTTGTACGACCTTAAGCTGTGTTAACCTAAAGAATGGTCGTGATAAGCCATTCTGATAGACCAGTTGTTACTATCTCAGTGTAAAAATCATAAGTTAGTAACGATTGTCGGTATCAACACTTTATTCTGATATTTATTTTGTTTAATGATGAGTCGTATTATGAGTTTATCTCCCTTACAGCGTTATGAGCAAGCCATCAGCACGGATGAGTTTACTCGAGATGAGCAGCAGTATTTGGCCATGAGTTACTTGGATGGTCTTTACCATCAGCTCAATGATAGCGCGGTACAAAAAAAAGGCTTTTTTAGTTTTTTAAAAGCAAAGCCTGTTGCACCCAAAGGTTTGTATATGTGGGGCGGGGTAGGACGTGGTAAAACATGGATGATGGACATGTTTTATGATTCATTGACCATTGAGCGCAAGATGCGTCAACATTTTCATCATTTTATGCAGCGGGTACATCAAGAGTTACATAAGCTGCAAGGTGAGAGCGATCCGTTAGAAAAAGTCGCTGATATCATTTATGCCGAAGCGGTGATTATCTGTTTTGATGAGTTTTTTGTCTCCAACGTCTCTGATGCCATGATTTTAGGTGATTTGTTCACTATGCTATTCAATCGTGGCATTACGTTGGTGGCGACGTCAAATATTGAGCCATCAGGACTCTATAAAGATGGCTTGCATCGTGATCGCTTTATGCCTGCTATTGCCGAAGTTGAGAATCATACCAGCGTTATGAATATTGACTCTGGTATTGATTATCGCTTGCGTGTATTGCAACAAGCAGAGCTATACGAGTCGCCCATGACCAAAGCCAATCATCACTGGCTCGCCAACCGTTTTGCCAGCTTGTCTAATAATCAAAAATTTAGCAATGAGCCTATTACTGTAAATGGTCGTGAAATCAGAATTAATGCGCGCACCGATGACATCTTATTCTGCGATTTCCGTCATTTATGTATGGAGCCGCGTTCGGCATCTGATTTTATCGAAATTGCCAAGCAGTTTAGCACCGTACTCATCAATGCAGTGCCAGCGCTAGATGATGATTTACGTGACCCAACACGACGCTTTATTTACTTGGTCGATGAGTTTTATGATCGCCGCGTCAAATTATTGGTGCGCGCGCAGCAGCCGATTCTTGAGCTATATCAAGGAGAGAAATTGGCGTTTGAGATAGAGCGTACACGTTCGCGCCTGCTTGAGATGCAGTCAGAAGATTATCTAAAAATGGCGCATCGTACAGAAAATTTGGATGCTGCATAGATTTTATCATAATGGGTAAATATGCTTAATAGCTACACACATATAATAATGAATAAGGATAAATCATGAGTATCTCTGAAGAGTATAGGGATAATAACAGTGATGAGCCAAACAATACCGAAAGCCCGATAGTAACCAACTCACAAGTGACCGATGAACAATTGATCAATTGGATTAAATCGAGACGCAGTATCGGTAATCTGAGTATCCCTGCGCCGACAGAAAGCCAGATAAAAGCCGCTATCGATTGCGCAGTGACCGCCCCAGATCATAAGAAACTACAACCGTGGCGCTTTATCGTCACACAAGGCAATGCGCGTCATGAATTGGGTCGTGCATTTTTGGCGGCAGCTGAAGCGCAAGCGGCTCAAACAGGCGAGACACTGTCTGAAAAATCACGGCAACAAACTTATAACATGCCATTACGTGCGCCCGTTATTATTACTGTCGTCACGCAGATGCAAGCGCATAAAAAAGTGCCGCCCTTTGAGCAGGTGCTCAGTGTGGGTGCGGCGGTTCAAAACCTTATTTTAGCGTTAAAAGCGCAGGGTTTTAGTACCGTTTGGCGTACTGGTTTACTCTGTAATGAGCCTGCTGTTAAAGCGTATTTTGATGTAGATGCGGATGATTATGTCACGGCTTTTGTTTATACCGGCAGCAGTCCTTGTGATATGCCAACGCGCAAGCCAATTGATATTGAACCACTGACACGCTTTGAGCAATAAATGTCTTTATTGCAGTAACATAGTGGGCAACCAAGAGCACAGCTATAGTCGGTGAAAAGTAATATCGATACAACACGTACTACTGGTGCAAATTTTTCTTGCTTGCTGTGTCTACGCAGACAGAGGCTGCAAAAAAATGACACCAGCAATACGGTAGCGACTTTAAAGTATTTCAACTATAAGTAATGACTTAACGAAAATGGCTGTTTGGCGGAGCTGGTAGCGTAAAGAATACTACTAGTTTGTACAAATAATTGTTCATAAATTTTGCTACTCTCACTGTATACTCAGCATAAATCAATTGATCACAAAGTCAGTTAACACGGATAAAACATATGACAAGCGCTAATGACAAAAGCACAGATACCAATGTAGACAGTACTCAAGCTGAGCAAAAAATGGCTGAAAAACAAAATAAATTGTTGTCTGGTATCATTGAGCGTGCCACCAAATCTGGCATTGGACGCAAAAAGTTAAATCCAAGTGCGGTAGAATCCGCAGTGGCAAAAAATATGGCAGAGATACATAATAATCCGACCAAGCTGCGTTTGGTGGTCTTAGGCGGTGGCAGCTTTGGCACAGCCATGGCAAACTTAGCGGCACGCAATGGCTGCGATACCACGCTTTGGGTACGTAATAAGCGTACCGTCAAAGCGATGGCAAAATCGCAAATGAATAAAAAATATTTGCCAGGCTATAAGCTTGATGATCGCCTAAAATATAGTCACGAGCTACAAGCCGCAGTCAAAGATACGGATATCATCTTCATTGCCGTACCGGGATTGGCATTTCGTGAAACGCTTAAAAGTATAGCCCCTTTTATTAGTGGGCAGTCTATTGTTTCTTTGACCAAAGGGATGGAGAAAGATACCTTTGCCCTGATGAGTGACATCATCAAAGAAGAGCTACCGGAAGTAAACTTTGGTGTGATGTCAGGTCCAAATCTTGCTATAGAAATTATGAAAAACATGCCATCTGCCACGGTAATCGCTAGTGAATCTGAACCATTACGTCATGCCGTACAAGCGGCATTACATAGTGCATTCTTTAGAGTGTTTGCTAGTGACGATATCCGCGGCGTTGAGCTTGGCGGCGCGCTAAAGAATATTTATGCCATTGCTATGGGTATGGCAGCCGCTTACGAGGTTGGTGAAAATACTAAAGCGATGATTTTGACTCGTGGCTTAGCAGAAATGAGTCGCTTTGGTGTACACGCCGGTGCCAATCCGCTGACCTTTTTAGGGCTATCAGGTGTCGGGGATTTATATGCCACTTGTAGCTCGGAGCTTAGTCGTAACTATCGTATTGGTAATATGCTTGGTCGCGGTATGACGATTGATGCTGCGGTCAAAAAACTGGGACAAACTGCTGAAGGCGTCAATACCATTCAGCAAGTACACGAAAAAGCCACCAAAGAAGGCATCTATATGCCTATTACTCATGCGCTGCATGCCGTCATTTATGAAGATAAAGCGGCGCTTGGTGTTGCTTTGCACTTAATGGAAGCAGGCTTTCGTAGTGATGTTGAGTTTGTCATGGAGCATGACCATAGCAATGCTTCGCTGACGGCACAAATGCAAACCGCAAACAATCAGGCAAAGAATGAAAAAACTAAGCCGGATAATAAATAGCCGGATAATAAATAGAAAGTACTGATATCACATAGTAGCGCTATAGCAGTAGCGTGTGAACAAAAGCGACTCTCCTTTATGTTGAATGACGCCAAATTAGAGTCATTCAACATAGCAACATAGCAACATAGCCACGTAGCTTGTACTTTAAACTGACAATATAAAAACAATAAATAAGGTTGATAAGTCATGAAAATTATATTGATTCGCCATGGTCAAGCAGAAGACGAGACGCGTCCGGATAGTGCCCGTCAGCTGACAGATTTTGGTCAGCAGCAAGCAAAGCAGACGGCAGAATATATCACTACGTACTATCAGCCGGATTATTTTTTGGTCAGTCCTTATGTGAGGGCGCAGCAGACACTGGCAGAACTACAAGCGCAATTGCCTGCTGTGCTATCGAGCATACAAGACAATCTCACGCCGTCTGACGATGCGCGTCAAGCGTTATCCGAGATTTCTGACATTGAAGGCGAGTGTCTGGTGGTGGTTTGTCATATGTCTATTATTGCTTATATTGCAGGGTTACTGACCAATGACTATCCTGAGTCTTTTTCTTTAGCAGAAGCACGCGTGTTTGAGATGGACTTTGTGATGGCAGGTATGGCACGCGAGATTGCCCGCTTTGTACCAGATCAGCCTTATTGATATAGCTAATCCACTTTTAAAAGGGTACAGAACTACTGGGGTTAATTATTCACAGCCTCTGTCTGCGTAGGCACAGCAAGCAAGAAAAATTTGCACCAGTAGTACGTGTTGTATCGATATTACTTTTACCGACTATATATGTTAATGTAAGAAATAAACAGTCGTATTATGTCTGCTAAGCCGTGATTTGTGTTTGTCTCTCGATATTCTCTATGCAAAATTGGCTGATGAAACTTTGGTCTTATTTCGACTAAGCTGATATAATCGCTGCGCTTGACCACATTGGTTTTTTTATTCATTTTCACTTTCAAGCAGGGTCTGTCATTACTATGTCTTATGCCTTACTTCGCCCTTTTTTGTTTAATATGGACCCTGAACACGCGCACGAAATGACCTTATCCTTATTGGATAAAGCTCATAAAGCGCGTGTTTTAGGTTTGGTCTATGGTCAATCTATGCAGCCAACAGATTGCATGGGCTTGCAGTTTTCTAACCCTGTTGGACTCGCTGCCGGACTGGATAAAAATGGCGATTATATTGATGCCTTGGCTGAGCTTGGTTTTGGCTTTATAGAAGTGGGTACGGTCACGCCAAAGCCGCAAGTCGGTAATGACAGACCACGCCTGTTTAGACTCAAGCAGGCAGACGCCATTATTAACCGTATGGGTTTTAATAATGAAGGGGTCGATTACCTGATTGAAAATGTGAAGCGCTGTAAGTATAAAGGCAATATCGGCATCAATATTGGTAAAAATGCCGCGACGCCAGTTGAGCAAGCGGCTGACGACTATGTGTATTGCTTAGAGCGTGTTTACCCGCATGCTTCTTATATCACTGTCAATATCTCCTCGCCAAATACCAAAAACTTACGTGACCTGCAAAGTGGGGAAGCGTTAACCCATCTATTAGATGCGATCAAAAACCGCCACAGTCAGTTGGCCACAGAATATGGTTTTTATGTGCCTTTAGTGCTGAAAGTGGCGCCTGATTTAGACCCGCTACAGGTTGATTATATCTCTCAGCAACTCCTAGATTTTGAGATTGATGGTTTGATTGCGACCAATACTACTTTAAGCCGAGTGGGTGTCGAAGACTTGCCGGATGGCGACCAAGCAGGTGGTCTATCAGGTCGTCCTGTTAGCCACATTAGCACTCAGATTTTACAACAATTCTCTGATCAGCTGGATGGTAAAGTGGCATTGATTGGTGTGGGCGGTATCGATAGCGGCGCTAAAGCGGTCAAGAAAATTGAAGCAGGCGCAGATATGGTTCAGCTCTATTCGGGTCTTATTTATAAAGGGCCTGGGCTTGTGCAGTCTTGCATACAATCTATCGGCGGTTATTACGACGCTATGGAAAATTAAGCGAAGCCATGTGGATTAAGTGAAGAGTGTGATGGCTTGTTATTTAATATTTAATCCAATTTTATACGACAGATATAAAGTAATGAGGCGGTAAACATGAGTGGTTTAGACATTGTGATTGCTGTTGTTGTTTTGATTGGCTTATGGCGTGGCTTTCAGGTCGGCTTGATTAAGACGGCAGTCGGTCTAGTTGGTTGGTTTATTGCGCTCATTGCAGCGAGCAAATTGGCAGCTTCAGTGGCACCGCAGTTATCGGGTATTGTGCAAAACCCTGTATTACAGATGGCAAGTGCTTTTTTATTGGTGGTGATTGCGATATTGGCTATCATGCATTTGGTAGCTTTTGTATTCTCAGGTGTGTTAAAAACCTTGCGTTTGGGTGTGCTTGATAAGATGGCAGGTGGAATATTAGGCGCTGCTAAAAATGTGCTGATGGTTTTGGTGATTCTTAGCATTAGTTCGCCATTATTGGTACAAATGCCGCAATGGCAGACATCCGTACTGGCACCTGAGCTGTTACCTTATGCTCCTGTCGGTAGAGCACTGGTCTCAGACATGTTTGGAATGGCTTGGGATCAAGTTAATCAATCGTAAGGGTTGAATAAAAGGCTATTCAACCGCATGTAATATTCGGAAAACAGCATTCATCAATTATTAATGCTCAATTATCAACCGTTTGTTTTATAGATAATTGTCTTCTCAATAAGATTTTAATCTTAGCAAACATCATCAGCTTGGCGGCATGTGACAGGTCATAAACTAAAACGATTCTGTCAGTCATGGTGCCGTTATTGTATTTTTAATGTGTGGTTCAAATTCAAAATAGGATACAACTATGTGTGGAGTCGTTGGGGTCGCAGCTCATGAGCCGGTCAACCAAATTTTGTATGATGCCTTAACCATGTTGCAGCACCGTGGGCAAGATGCGGCAGGTATTGTGACTTTACAGGATGGACGTTTATATTTACGTAAAGAAAACGGCATGGTACGTGACGTCTTTATGAGTCGCCATATGTTAAAGCTGGTCGGTAAATTTGGTATCGGACATGTGCGTTATCCAACTGCTGGAACGTCTAGCAGTGCTGAAGCACAGCCTTTTTATGTCAACTCGCCTTACGGTATTACCCTTGCACATAATGGTAATTTGACCAATGCTGAGAGCTTGGCAAAATCGCTTTATCAAGAAGATCGCCGCCATTTAAATACCGACTCAGATTCTGAGGTATTGCTCAATGTGCTTGCACATGAGATGCAAAATCTAGGAAAAACTCATCCAACGCCTACTGATATCTTTGAAGCAGTCACAGCGGTTTATAGTCGTGTTGAAGGCGCTTACGGTGTGGTCGCTCTGATTACCGGTCATGGTTTGCTAGCATTCCGTGATCCAAATGGTATTCGACCGCTTATCTTTGGTAAGCGCATGGCTGCTAATGGCGGCACAGAATACATGGTGGCATCAGAATCGGTTGCCTTAACAGGTTCAGGTTTTAGTATTGTGCGTGATGTTAAGCCTGGCGAAGCTATCTTTATTGATCTAGATCATAAACTGCATACGCATCAGTGCGTCGAGCAAAAAGAATATACGCCATGTATCTTTGAATACGTTTATTTTGCCCGTCCAGATTCAATTATGGATAATATTTCTGTCTACAAATCGCGCTTACGTATGGGCGAAAAACTGGCTGATAAAATCCTTGCTGAATGGGGTGAAGATCATGATATCGATGTCGTCATTCCTATTCCAGATACCTCGCGCACCTCAGCGATGGAGCTGGCGCTAAAGATGAATGTGAAGTATCGTGAAGGGTTTATGAAAAACCGCTATATCGGTCGTACCTTTATTATGCCAGGTCAGCAGCAACGCAAAAAGTCAGTACGTCAAAAGCTCAGTGCGGTACCATTAGAGTTTAAAGGTAAAAACGTACTCTTGGTTGATGATTCTATCGTTCGCGGTACCACTTGCCATGAGATTATCCAAATGGCACGCGATGCAGGCGCTCGTAAAGTATTCTTTGCCAGTGCATCGCCACCGGTTAAATATCCAAACGTCTATGGTATTGATATGCCAGTGCGTAGCGAGCTGATCGCATCAGGGCATAGCGTTGAAGAGGTACGAGAAATTATTGGCGCTGACCGTTTAATTTTCCAAGATTTGGATGATTTGATTGAGGCGGTAAAAGATACTAAGCATAGCAAAGTTGAAGGCTTTGATTGTGCGGTATTCAATGGCTGTTATATCACCGGTCAAATCAACGAAGCGTATCTTGAGCATCTGCAAGAGCAGCGTAACGACACTGCTAAAAAGGGTAAAGAAGGGGTACAAGTAGTGGCTGATACACCAGTAGATATGATGGGGGTAGAAGAGCTTTAGATTGCTTAATAAGTGATAACTAAATTGTTTTGAATATAGAAAAAGGCTGGATTCGTTGAGAATCCAGCCTTTTTTATTGTCGAAATATATAGTTTTAAGAGTGATTCTTTAAATTAAAAACGCATTAAAAAACCATAAAAAACCATTAATCGCAGCGATACCGACCACCATACTGACTAGTAATTGACGGCTAATGTGGTAAATAAACAATACCAAAAATAAAGCGCCAATTTGTGCCATTAATAAATGCAGCTCTGCACTGTTAATACTTGTGTTTTGTGATAAACCTTGATAAGACAAGCTGGTCAAAATCAGCAGTACCATAACAGATAGCGGTAAACTTTCATTTAATCGATGCAGCCACGGCGTATCAAGCAGTTTTTTGGGTATCAAAGCCGGTAGGGCACGCGTCACAAAGGTCACTGCTGCCATAGCAAAGGTTGCAATAATCAGATAGCTACTGATCATTATTGTCTCCTTTTACGCTATATGGTGTAAAAAACCCACGAGCCAAAATCATCATCATACAAATAGTAATTGCCACCAGTAGTAACCAATGACTGGTAAATAGTGAAGCGATAGCCAACGCAATGACAGCAATAACAATAGGGAAATAACGTTTGATGCTTTGAAATTGTTCATACGCCAAAATCGCGAATAAACATACCAAGGCAAAATCTAAATGTGGCACTAAGTCACTCAGGGCGCTGCCAATCAAAACGCCAATGGCACTCGCTAGCACCCACCAGCCTTGATTAAATATGCTGACCGGTAATATCAACGATTGCCGTGATTCGTTCGGTAAACTGGTCATCACCGAAAAAGTCTCATCGGTGAGGGCAAATAAACAATAGGTTTTGGCTATTTTGTTTTGTGGTAGATATTGTAATAACGGCATGCCATAAAAGACATGACGCAAATTAATCGCTGCAATGTTGGTAGCAATACTACCAATCGGTAATCCGGCACTCAGCATCGGTAGGCAGGCATATTGCGCCGCGCCTGCATATAACACCACGCTGAGCATAATCGTTGCCCATATTGGTATACCAGCAACTTGGGCAAGCACACCAAAGGCGATACCCGCTGGCAAATAACCCATGGCAACTGGTAAGCTTTTTTTAAAGCCTTCTGCCCAGTCATAGCCTTGTATTTGAGTTTGATTGATCTCATTTGATTGAGTGTTCACGTCACGTCCTAGTTTTTACTATTTTTGTTTATCATTAAACTTTAAAAGGGGCTTATAGTGTGATGCTGATCGGTCAATGGTCAATGGTCAATGGTCAATGGTCAAATTGGAGTTTTTCATAGCTGCCTGTTTGATGAGCACGGTATAAAAACCCAGCGAGTATCAGCATTCTTAGTAACAATAAGCACCATACGCTAAGCCAGATGCCAGTCATACCCCATTGTTGATAAAGCAACCAACTCAGTGGGAAAAAGATAGCTGCTAATATAAGGGCGGCATTTCGGATAATATTACCTGCTGTTAAACCAAAAAATATCCCATCTAGCCAATAAGCACCAACGCCAACAAGAGGTAGTAATACAGCATAAAGATGATAGTCGTAGGCAAGAGTAAAGACCGATTCGATATTGGTCATAAACTGTAAATATGTGGGCATTGCAAGCCACCATATCGCACTTAGCAAGATGGCAAGACCGTAGCTCACGATGCCGGTGCGTTTAACAATAATACGAAAGCGTGACCAATCGCGTCGACCTGCTGCTTGTCCGCTTAACGTCTCAGCAGAGACTGCCACCCCGTCCAGTGCAAAGGCTGAGATACTCAATACTTGTAATAAAATAGCATTGGCCGCCAATATAACATCACCGCTCTGGGCGGAGAGGCGAGTAATCCAAGCAAAGCTTAGCGTTAAGATAAGCGTACGGATAAAAATATCTTTATTTAATGAAAATAGCCTAAGCATCTTACTCTTGCTAAAATGCTGCGGGTCAGTGGTAAATAACGCCCACCAAGATATCTTTAGATGCTGACGACTAAGCCATAATGCTAATACCACACCTAACCAAAAAGCTATTGCCGTACCCAACGCAACACCGACCAAGCCCATATTCATTCCAAAGACAAAAAATAGAGTCAGAATGATATTAATTATGGCGATAAAACCTTGTTGATACAGCATATAACGGGTCTTGCCTTGACCTGCAAACCAGCCAATAAAAGCAAAGTTCATCAACTCAGCTATTACACCCCAAAAGCGCACATCTAAATAAGTCTTTGCTGCAATACCGCTATTAGGGTTGGCGGAGAGCGCTTGTAGACCCATATCAATGAGCCAAGGTTTTGCCAGTAGTAAAACCGTGCCAATAATAAATGCCAAAACCAAAGCGCGTTGCAAGATTAATAACAGCGGTGATTGCTGACTTTGATTATTTTTTAGGATGTCGCTATGAGCGGTGTTTTTATTAGCCTGCTGTCCTAATGCCTGCGCCGAAAGTCCAGATGAGGCATATTGCAAAAAGTTAAAACTGACGAGCAATAGTGATAGTAGTTGTACTGCAAGCCCGATACCAGCAAGTTTTGCCGTGTCATTCATATTGCCAATAATTGCCGTATCAATGATGCTTTGTAGTGGCATCGCAAGATTTGCCAGTAATACCGGCAATGCAATAGCGATAATACGCGCATAACGAGTATCAATGGGCGGCATCGCACTTGGCGGTAGGGTAGATGACATAATAAAATCGCTTAGATAGGCAGATTGAGAATGCTCATATATAGGTAGTGTTAAGGATAAAAATTTATAGCAGCGCTAAACTCTTTAGGTGTTGATTTGATTTTGACCATCATACATAAACAAAAGCACCTAGAGTCTAGGTGCCTTTGTCATGATAACGATTGTCTACTCACTCAGTAGATAATTTACTAAGTGAGCAGGGGTGCCATTATCAATCTTGTTCAAACATCTTTGGATCATTGAAAGTCACAATTTCTTCTTCAAACTCAGGTTTTACTTTAACGATAAAGTCATCACGTGACAGACCCATCGCTAGAGGAATCGAGCTTGCAATATAGGTAGATGAATAAGTACCAGCAAGCAAACCAATAAATAGCGCAGCTGAGAACCAGAATAAGCCATCACCGCCTAGGAACAGCATTGCTAATACCACTAATAGCACGGTTGAGATAGTCATAATCGTACGACGTAGTGTCTCTGTCAATGACAAATCAATCGTTTGACGCGGACTAATACCACGAACACGGCGGAAGTTCTCACGGATACGGTCATAAACGACGATAGTATCGTTCAATGAATAACCAATTAATGCCAAGATAGCTGCTAGTACCGTTAAGTCGAATGGGAAACCAAATAAAGCAAAGACACCGATGGTAACGATAGCATCATGGAACAAGGACAATACCGCGCCAAGCGCCAGTTTGAACTGGAAGCGCAGGGCGACATATCCAAGCATACATGCTAGTGCGAGCACAATCGACATGACTGAGCTTAAGTAAACCTCATTACCCACTTGACTACCGATAATATTAACATTGCTGATTTCAACATTGTTATTAGGTAGCGCTAAAGCTTCGCTCAGGCTGGTGTTAAGACCATCGATGTTATCAGATTGAGGTGGTAAGCGTATTAGCAGCTCTTGCGAGGTGCCTAGATATTGCACGACTGCATCATCAAAGCCATTATCTGCTAACGCATTGACCACATCACCCTGCTCGACAGATTGCTCATAGCGCACATCTGCTGACACGCCGCCGGTAAAATCGAGACCAAGGTTTAAGCCATTGACTGCAATCGCAATAATACTACCAATCACCAAAATGATTGATAAAATTCCCATTGGCTTTTCTATCTTCATAAAAGGGATAATACGCTGATCACCGACGGCTTTGATACCGCCTTCGGCATAGGCAGCTGCATCATCAGCGGCGTCACCTAGTGCCAAGTTGGGATCGATAGCAGTAGTCGCGAGTACTTGACTGCCTGTATCAGCGCCTTTGCCACTACGCTTAGTTTTACCAGCTGATTTCTTAGCAGTGGCGTTATTGGTTTGGGTATTACTACCTTTGCCATCACGACGCGGTTTTTTACGGCGACGCGTGCTTGCTTCACTATTTGAGCCGTTCGGTTCAGGATTGTTCTGTTGTTCTAGAGGGTTGTTATTATCGATTGCCATAGTTTTCTCCTAACCGATGCTCAGACGTTTGATAGATTTACGCTTACCATAAGCAATTTGTATCAGTGCACGGGTTACCAAAATTGCAGTAAACAGCGAGCTGACGATACCAATTGCTAAAGTAATCGCAAAGCCTTTAATCGGACCCGTACCAATCGAAAATAAGATAAAAGCGACGAGTAATGTTGTGATATTGGCATCGAAAATACTACTATAAGCACGATCAAAACCTGCTACGATAGCCGATTTCGGTCTCACTCCATTAGCCAGCTCTTCACGGATACGCTCAAAAATTAGGACGTTGGCATCGACCGCCATACCAATGGTTAATACAATACCAGCGATACCAGGTAGCGTCAGTGATGAGCCTAAGATGGACATAATAGAGATGATGATAATAACGTTCACTGCTAGAGCAATATTGGCAATCACACCAAACAGGCGATAGAAGATAATCATAAACGCAAAGACTAATAAATAACCTACCTGCGTAGAGAATAATCCTTTATCGATATTTTCCTGACCCAGTGATGGACCAATGGTGCGCTCTTCAACAAAATACATCGGTGCCGCTAATGCGCCTGAGCGTAGTAACAGCGCAAGCTCAGCAGCTTCAGCACTACTATCAAGACCGGTAATACGGAATGATGAGCCAAGGACTGCTTGGATATTGGCACGGTTAATGACTTTTGTTTCAGCATAAGGCGTCCGTACTTCGACGGTCTCGCCAGTGGCTGAGTCTTCTTTATAAGTGACTCTTTGCTTGTTTTCAATGAACACTACAGCCATTTGTTTGCCAACTGCGGTACGGGTAGCATTTTGCATCAGTTTGCCACCAGCGTTGTCTAAGGTGATACTAACCTCAGGTGAGCCACTTTCATCAATGCCTGTCTGAGCATTGGTGACTTTATCACCAGTGACGATCGCTTGACGCTCTAGCAATACGGGCGGACCATCAAGCGTTTCAAATGGGAAAGCTTCAGTGCCGGCAGGGGGTATACCGCCCGTATAATTTTCGGCACCTTCAGCGACCATACGGAACTCAAGGTTGGCTGTACGACCAAGGACACGTTTTGCCTCAGCCGTATCTTGTACACCTGGCAGCTCAACGACGATACGGCTAGCACCTTGTGATTGTACCAAGGCTTCTGTTACCCCAAGTTCAGCAATACGATTGCGTAGGGTATTCAGGTTCTGATTGACCGCATAGCTATTGATTTCATCTAAAGTGGCATCGTTATACGCCAAAATTAGCGCAGGACCTTGCTCATCGATAGAAGATTGCAGCGTAAAAGTATTACCTATTGAGCTTTGCAACACGTTTTGTGCACGGTTACGATTGTCTGTATCAGAAAAATGCAATACCACAGTGCGCTTGTCGTTTTTGATACCTTTAACAGCAATACGCTCAGCTCTTAGATCTCGTCGAATATCACGACTGGCACTGGTCAGACGTTGTTCGAGTGCCTTATCCATGTCAACTTCTAACACAAAACGGACACCACCACGCAAATCAAGACCAAGTTTCATGGGCTTTGCGCCGATATCACGCAACCATTGCGGCGTTGTCTGCGCTAAGTTCAGTGCGACCACATAGTTATCGCCCAAGTTCTTTCTCAATACTTCCTGAGCCTTGAGCTGATCGACTGGGTTATCAAGACGTACTAATGCACTGTTGCCTTTAAACGTACCATCATGGTAGTTCAAGCCAGCTTCTTTCAACAAATCTTGCGACTGAGTCAAGATGCCATCAGACAACTGTGTGCCTGCTGCGGCACTGGTAATCTGTACGGCAGGTTCGTCAGGATATAAGTTAGGAGCAGCGTATAGACCGGCAATGATTAGTACGACGGTGATGAGTAGGTATTTCCAAGCGGGATATTGCATAATCACTTCTTTAAGTTGATAAACTACTGGCGACGCAGGCCACAAGTTAGCAGATGGGAAGTTAGCGATAACAATGGTGAGGTACTTATTCAGCCGCTATAGCAGCCATGATAGTGCACCACTGTGATCATCCGCGATGATATAGTCAGTTCAGAATAAAAGAACTACAAATAGAGCTGCGTTTTGCTGGGATAAATTTTCTTCGCTTACTATGCACTCTAGCGGCATCGAAAAATTCATCGCAGCAGCACTGTATTCTTTTTTAAAATGTACGAACCATAGTAAAGCATCAAACGAAAAATGACCGTAAATAATGTACGGTCATTTTATAATCATTACAACTATTAATTGATACTGAAATAGTAATGGTAAGTCATTATCCGACAAGCCATTATTCCAGTGATCAATGGTCACAATTATGAGTAACGATTAAACGCTTTCGATAGTACCAGCCGGCAATACTGAAATAACAGAAGCACGTTGTACCTTGATATCTGTATTATTATTTAAGCTTACAACCGCATAATCGCCTTCCAAATGTTTGATACGACCCATCAAACCACCAGCAAATATGATTTCACTGCCGACTGTTAAAGCGCTTACCATAGCGCGATGCTCTTTAGTACGTTTTGATTGTGGACGAATGACCAAAAAGTAAAAAATAGCAAAAAAAGCAACTGGCAACAAGATTTGACCCAACAGTGATGTAGCTCCGGCAGTTTCAGCAGCATGAGCAGCTTGAATAAATAACAACATAGTTTCTCTCGACAAGTTATAGATAATAATTAATTTAGACGCATAGTAGCAAAAAATACCAGACTTGGTAACTGTTAATCATAAGCTGGGTATATTTTTCTTAACCCAAAGTCACGTTGATAGCACACTATTTTGCCTATCTTCCTTTTTAAACTGTCTATACTATATAGAATCTATTAACTTATAAAACAAGCCTAATATTAAATAGGTACTATGCTAGCAAGGAAAATCAAGATTTCTCCCATTCTCAAATGTATCGTGATTATTGAAATATATAGCGATTTATTGTGAAATAAGCGCATCAATGCTACTATTGAAAGCGAATAGTCATCAGTCTTTACAGTAAAATTTAATCAACTGTACTGAGCGATATGTGCTCATTTATATATCAAAAATCCAGACCATATCAGATAATATTTTCTATCTGCTTGCCTCTGCTCATGATATATTGTGACTTCTTTTTACTTCCTTTTTCTTCTTTATTTAGGTTACCTAACTTGTTCACCTCTTTTGTGTCTGTACCTCGTTTACATCGTTCGCGTGCTTGTCGTAAAGACGCCTCTGCCAAACCTCCCCCGACGATGCGTGGCGATACTCGCTTGAGTATCAAATCATTGTTGGCGTTATCTGTATGGATAACACTGCTGCTACCGCAAACGGTTTGGGCAGCTGAAGGAGTAGCGGACCCAAGTACAAGCAGCGTATTGCTGCTCATACTATATGTAGTAGTTGCCATTGGTATCTCATTTATCTGTTCACTGGCAGAGTCAGCACTCCTGACGATGACGCCGTCTTATATCGCTGATGTTCAAGAGCGCAATCCCAAAAAAGCCCATATGCTAAGACGCCTAAAGATTGATAATATCGATCAATCCTTGGCTGCTATTTTGACCCTGAATACAGTGGCACATACATTTGGCTCGATAGGCGCGGGTGCACAAGCAACGATTGTATTTGGTAGTGCTTGGTTTGGTCTGTTTTCTGCCATTATGACCCTTGCAATTTTATTCTTATCTGAAATTATTCCAAAAACCCTGGGTACGATGTACTGGCGTCAACTCAGCGGCATGGTTGCCTACTTTGTACGTGGTATTATTTTACTTCTATATCCCTTAATCTGGATTTCAGAAAAACTCACTAAGCTGCTAGTACGTGGCAAAGAACCACAAACCTTTAGTCGTCGTGAGTTTGCAGCGCTTGCCAGTATTGGTGAAGAAGCGGGACAAATCGACCCATTGGAATCGCGTATCATCCGCAACCTGCTGGCATTTGGTGCTATTAAAGTTGAAGATATTATGACGCCGCGCTCAGTGATGTTGGCTTTTGAAGAAAATAAAACCGTTGCAGAGTTACTGGTCGATCGACCAAAACTGACCTTCTCAAGATTACCGATTTATGATGGCGATTTGGATAATATTACAGGCTTTGTATTAAAAACAGACATGCTATTGGCAAAGGTTAATCATGCTGTCGATAGACCATTGACGCAGTTTAAACGTGACATCACCTTCGTATTTTCAAAGATGAAATTGTTTGATTTGCTCGAGCTAATGCTTAAAAATCGCATCCATATTGCCATTACAGTCGGTGAATACGGGGAAGTCAAAGGCTTAGTCACTCTAGAAGATGTGTTCGAAACACTCTTAGGTCTTGAAATTGTCGATGAGATAGACCGTGTTGAAGACATGCAGGCATTAGCACGGCAAATGATGGACAGACGTATCGAGCGTTTGGGTATGAAGCTGAGCGATGATGAGCATTATGAAGACTATACGGTAGATAATAAGCAGTAAAAACTTAATAAGTCATTGCTGCTTAAACTATTATATAAGTGTCATAAATTGTCTATATAAGTGTGATAAATTATCGTCTGCTTTTTATCAGATAACTTTTTTGTCTAAAAAGCCTGCCCTACTGAGATAGTCGCAATAATTACACAGGGTGTCACATGGCTGTGAGAATTAAGTGATAGGCTAAAAGCCTCCTAACAAGAGGCGGCTAGAAATCTAATATAAAAATACTTGTTAGAAATGCCTATCAATAGAAACACTGGTTGATTATTGCATTGATTAAAATTGCATTGATTAAATATACTAGGTCATCAGCAGTTAATGGTTCAGTAGGTATAAGATTTATTGGATATAAATAGCACTCTATAATTAAATCGTAGCTATGTCATTGTGGTTTAATAACAATGATTATAAAACCACCATTAAGGAATGTCATGAAACAACTATGGGGAAAAGAGCTGTTGGCTCTGTTGATGAAAAGTGCTAGCGTGATAGCAATTGCTGCTGCCGTCAGCACCATGACTGTCAGTGCGCAAGCGGCAACCATGACTGAAGCCTTGGTACAAAACTACGCGATTGCTATGAAAGCTGCGGCTAATAATCAAAATATTAATCAGGTCGCGCGTTTGGTTTCTGATGAAGCGTTGATTTCATTGTCAAGAAAAGGCAAGTCTACCAGTTTAGATAAAGAGGCTTATTTAAAGTTACTGCAAAATAGCTGGGGTAATACCTCAAACTATCGCTATGATATCAATGTCGATAATATTGTGATTTCAGGTGGGCAAGCAAAAGCCAATGTGACTACCTATGAAAGCTGGGTCAAAGATGGCCAAAAGGTCTCCTTTGTCACCACTTCAAGAGTGACACTGGCTTTGTCTACTGATGATGCAATACTTTTGCGTGCTGTATCCCAAGTCACGATTAATTAGTCTTCGTTCGATAATAAAGTCAGCTAATAAGCAAAACCTTTGGCCATCAATGATAGGGCACATTGAATTTTGTGCATTATCTTTTATATTGAGCTGGTCTTTGTTTGATATTGCGCACTATACTGTGCTGTCAATCAACTTTATTCCATCACTTCTTGTTGTTAGGAAACGTCCATTATCATGTCTACTGTGTCATCAAACTATCGCTCATTCATAGCTTTACCACTGACGCTTGCGGTGTCAACTCTCCTTATCAGTGCTTGTAGTAATACATCAGCGGTGAAAAAGACGGGTGCGACTGGTAGCACAGCTTTGGTTAATAAGCATCCGGCCACCCAAGTGCAGTCGGCGGGAAATGCAGACTATTCGACAGCATTTTTGGATGCTGAGAGCTTGGATGAGCTTGCTGACTTGTTAGAAGCCACCGACATGACCATGGTTGAGGGCAACAAACTTGCCATTCAACAATATGGTGACTTGTGGAATCGCCTGCGTGCTGGGTATCGCATGAACGGTGGACAGCCGGTTTATAATCAGCGTATTGAAGCACAAAAAGGCTGGTTTACCAGTAGACAAGACTATCTAAACCGCTTAACGGCGCGCGCCAGTCGCTATATTTACCACACAGTACGAGAAGCTGAGCGTCGTAATATCCCAACCGAGCTGGCTTTGCTCCCTGTGATTGAGAGCTCGTATGATCCAAGTGGTACCAGTAGTGCGGCAGCAGCAGGCTTATGGCAGTTTATCCCGAGTACGGGGCGTATTTATGGTCTAAATCAAAGCAGCACTTACGATGGTCGCCGTGATGTGATTGAATCAACGCGTGCCGCTTATGACTTTTTGACAGCATTGCATAATCAGTTCGGTAGTTGGGAGCTGGCATTAGCGGCTTATAACGCTGGTCCTGGGCGTGTGCAAAAAGCCATTGATGCCAATAGAGCTCAAGGCTTACCTACTGACTATTGGTCACTTAGATTACCGACTGAAACCATGAACTATGTACCACGCTTTTTAGCGGTTGCCGAAATCGTTGCTAAGCCTGAGAAATATGGCGTCTATTTACCGGCTATCGCTAACCGTCAGCATTTCCGTAGTGTGCCTGTCAACTATGGCGTAAGCTTAGCCGAAGTATCGCAAGTGACGGGTGTTAGCTACGATGAGTTAGAAAGATTAAATACGGCGTTAACCTCAGCGCGTATCGACTCATCAGGTCCGCAGCGTATTATCATTCCTAATGATGTCAGTCTGACCACTGATGTGAAGCTGAGCGCTTTGAGGGGTAATGGCAGTAGTAATATTCTTGCCTCTAGCAATGCTGTTACGACGACTACGCCAAGTTATTCTGGGTCAACAACGCCAAGCTATAACAATAAGCCATATACTACCAGCTCATCATTGCCGGGTACTGGCAAGGGTCTTGCTGATTATGCTGCCAGTGCCAGCGTCCCGCAGCAAACCACCAGCTATATCCCGCCATCGTCATCAATGACCAGCAGCTCAGTTTATAGCAGCAGTGCCTCAGTGCGCACTGAACCACTATTGACGTCGGCAGAAACCAAAAAAATCAACGCTGAGCTGAAAAGTAGCAATAGCTTACCGACCACATCAGCGCAAATTACTCAGAACAATACCATCATTCAAGAGCCGCCATTAAGCAAAGCTGAGCGTGATTTTATTGCCAATCAAATTCGTATTAATACGCCTGAAACCAATGTTATTAACGCAGATGGTAATATCAATCTATCTGCCGTCCAGACGCAGCAGTCTATTTTGGAAGCATCTGGTCAAGAAAAGAAACTGAGCTTTCCAAAAACCTCAGTCAGCAAGCCAACACCTCAAGGTGTAAGAAGCACCTATACGGTCAAACGTGGTGATACGCTATCCAATATCGCCAGTCGTGCGGGTGTAAGCTGGCGCGATATTACCGAATGGAATCAGATAGATGTTAGTGCCAATCTCCTCTCTGGTAGTACCTTATATTTATACAATGCCAAAACCATTGAGCCATTGAGTGCTACTAGCAGCACTGTCGCGAGCCAGCCTGAAAGCTATGTAGTACAAGGCGGCGACACGCTTATAGGTACTGCCAATCGTTTTGGTTTATCAGTGACGCAGTTGGCAAGTTATAATAATTTGAGCAGCCGTGCTGACCTGTTAAGAGGTCAGAAACTATGGCTTATCCCAGGCAAAGTAACAGCGCCAGTCAGCACTCCTGCCGCGCCATCTACTAAACCGAAGAAGTCATCGACTGCGACCAAAAACTATAAAGTCAAAGCGGGTGATGGCTTGATCGCGCTTGCACGCCAATTTAATATAACGACTGAGACATTAGCCAGCCTCAATAATATTGGCACGACAGATTCATTATATGTCGGTCAAACATTGAAAGTACCTGCCAGTGTAGACTTTACTTCTAGCAGTGCGCCTACTCATACACCGAGCGCCACTAGTAGCAATAACACCACAACTAAAGCCAGCAGCTCAAGCTCAGGACCGACGACCAATTACAAAGTCAAATCAGGGGATACCTTGATTGGCATTGCCAATAGTGTTGGGGTTAGCGCAGAAGATATTGCTGCCGTAAACAGTAATTTTGATGCTAAGGCGCGTTTGCAACGTGGACAAACCATTAAAGTACCCGTATCAAAAGAATTGGTTGATCGTCAGCTGAATGATGAAGCAGTCAGCTATAAGATAAAATCAGGCGATACTTTGACTGGTGTTGCTCAGCGTTACAATATTGGCTTGGGAGATTTGGCAGCAGCCAATAATCTCAAGACCAGTTCTAACTTGATATTGGGTCGCACGATTACTATTCCTGCTAAAGGTAGTGTCAATGCTTCTGATAGTGCACCAGCTACCAGTAATAGTGGCAAAAAGTTAGGTAATACAGAAAGCTACAAAGTTCAGTCTGGCGATGGACTCATTGCTTTAGCACGACGCTTTGATGTTTCAGTTGAAGACTTGGCTGCTACTAATGATATGACGACCAAAGCCCAGTTACAGCGTGGTCAAACCATCAAAGTACCGAAACTAACGGTCAGCTATACAGTTGGCTCAGGAGACAGCTTGATTGGGCTGGCACGTAAATACGATGTTTCAACCAAAGAGCTTGCGGATATGAATAACATTGCAGTGGATACGATGCTGCAACGCGGTCAACGCTTAACGGTGCCTAACCGCTAATCTGTATATATTTGAATAAATGCTATTAATAAAAAAGCTGCTCTTATTTGAACTGACCCCCATAAGTTGGACACAATTTATGGGGTATTTTTATTGGGATATAAATATGTATAGGGTGTTGATTAGACCGTCGCAGTCTTTATCGTTTCAAGATAGCTTCTGATATTGCTCACATAATGCATGGCTTGACCATAGCGGCTGTTTGACGCTTTATTATCAGACAGGTAGGCATATATATTTGCCCAGCTTTTGTCGTCGATACCTTTAGCACTCAATTTACGCTGAATACCTTTAACAGCATTTGGTCCCATATTATAAGCAGCAAGCGCAAACCAAATACGATCTGTTTTTGGAACATCGGCAAAATCAGTTTTCATCTGCTCCAAGTAACGAGCACCGCCGCCGATACTTTGGTAAGGGTCAACACGGTCTGAGACGCCCATTGCCTTTGCGGTATTGTTGGTCAGCATCATAATGCCGCGTACACCGGTCGGAGAGACCGCATTGGCATCCAAGTGCGACTCTTGATAGCCCATGGCAACCAAAAGCTCCCAGTCGTGATTGTAGTTACGTGCTTGTTCTTCAAAGGAAGAGCGATAATCTGGCAGTTTTTCTGTCAGCGTGGTTTTGAAATGGTCTTGACTATAAGCATCTTTTAATAGGTCTTGATTATAAAAAGCGGCTAACTTTTGAGTGTTGTCAAGCTTGATGCTATCACATAAAAAATAGCTGGCTTTTTGTGACAATGGATCATTGGCAGAGTTGAATGTCCAGCTTACTTTCGGATGTAAGCCATTT
The DNA here is from genome assembly GCF_000012305.1 of Psychrobacter arcticus 273-4. Classification (NCBI taxonomy): domain Bacteria; kingdom Pseudomonadati; phylum Pseudomonadota; class Gammaproteobacteria; order Moraxellales; family Moraxellaceae; genus Psychrobacter; species Psychrobacter arcticus. The sequence goes on along the minus strand of NC_007204.1, from coordinate 1,531,255 downwards.
TTGGTCAAACTGGCATCATAACCACAGCTGACATTAATAGAAGACAGGTTAAGTTGGCTTTTTAATTGAGTGCTGGCAGTAGTCAATGCCATGTCCGCATCGCCTGATTGTAAAGCTCTTAGCGCAGTTTTCTCATCTGCATAAGCTTTAAGAGTGACTTTTACCCCAAGCTCATCGGCATAGCTACGCACTAAGTCGTAACCAAAGCCATGTTGGAAGCCATCTGTCGCAAAATAGGTGCTATCACCTGGAACAGCAGCGATGGTCAAGGTTTTCTCCAGCATAACATGATCATAAGCTGGTACTTGCGTATTCATGGTCATCAGACTCTCAGCAGGGAGTGAGAGTAGGGCAATGCTTGATATTTGCGCCAATTTCTTAGTTTTGGCGAAACGAGTAACTTTAATAGATACAACAGCTGGAACGATGTTACTTTCGGTGTTTAGCAAGCGTTTAGATGGACGCAATATATATGAGATACGGCGTTTAGCCCCTCGCGCAGTTGCTTTCGCACGATAAGTAATTCGCGGCATGGGTGTCTCCTAATTTTAGCCATCCTACTTACCGTAAAAACACGCGCTCATTTATGCCAATATCTGCAGCATAAATATTTGTGCATTTTAAATGCTATAAAATTTACATACTTATTAAGCGTATAAATCTCATTGCATCTCGTTTAAATATAGCCGTACAGTCTAAGCTGGCAACCTAGGAGCAAAGGGTTTAAGAGCATAAAAAATCACTCTAAGACCTGATTGCTAAAAAAAAGGATGCACAACACCGCGAAGGCGCTAAATCAGATGATTCCTTGATCAATGATAGGCTTGGCTGTTGATTAAAACTATTTAAACGACACTAGAAAACATCGGTAAGGTCATGAATAAATTATTGGAAAAACATGGCGTGAGCAGGATATGCTCAAAAATTGTTACGCTGGTATGGATAATTAAATACTCTGAATATGTTGAGAGTAAATGGTCACTCATACCGTTTATCCAGCAATAAGGATAAGCAAGTTAATCTGTCTGGTGGATAAGACTGATCAATAAAAGCCAATGGTTAAAAAACCATCAAGCAGTTTGCTGTACCGCTACTGCGACACTAAAATAGAATAGAAAATATCACGCTACTCAAAAATGTATAAGCAGAAGTAATATTGCATTGATTGCTGTCTACAGCCCTATTAAAAAAGTAAAAATAATAGGATTGTAGACAGTGATCATCATTTTAGTGCCATAACCGGAAGCTGTAATAATAGGGAGTCTCATGACAAGACATTCTTTCTACAGATAGTAATATGCAGATATTCATCTGATTATTCAAGTGTGGTTAAGAAAATTGTGATAAAAATTAACAATAGCACTATAGACGGTAATGATTTAGCCTGTTTTATGTAGTGTAATTTCGATTTAGTCAATATAAGTTTGTTCTATTAATGATAAAAATAACAAGAAATCTATTTTTTACTGCTTAAGCAGGATTATTAATATCGATAAAAGTTACTGGCAAGTCAAATTGCTGAGCAATAATTCTACCTAATGCTTCAATCCCACCACGTTCTGTCGCGTGATGTCCGCAAGCAAAATAGTCAATTCCAAGCTCACGCGCAATGTGCGTAGTACGCTCTGATATTTCACCAGAAATAAACGCATCGCAGTCCATCAATGCTGCTTGCTCTATCATATCTTGTGCGCCGCCAGTACAGATACCAATCCGTTCAATTAACCTATTATTGGTATTGGTATTGGTATTGGTATTGGTATCGACCTTATAATCAGTGGCAATATGTAATGGCACGCGCCCCAGTGCTTGGGTAATCCGAGCGATAAGACTTTGAGGGCTCTGCGGTGTACAAATAGCAATATTGCCAACAGGGTGCATCTCAGCAGGATAAAGTGCCTCGATGATAGTCATGTCTAACGCCGCCGCCAATGTGGCATTGTTACCAATAACAGGGTGGGCATCGAGAGGTAGGTGATAGCCAATCAAAGAGATGCCATGCTGCATAAGCTTACGAATACGCTGACCCTTCATACCAGTTAATGGCGCAGGTTCACCTTTCCAAAAATAGCCATGATGCACCATAATCGCATCAGCATTCTCTGCAATGGCGGCATCAATCAAGGCTTCACATGCAGTCACACCAGTGACAATACGCTGAATAGGTCGTCCACCATCTACTTGTAGGCCATTCGGTGCATAGTCTTTAAAGGCAACAGCTGATAAGTAATCGTCGCAAAATTTGCTTAAAGCTTGTGCGGTAATCGTTGTATTTGATGATGTGGTGAAGATATCGTGCGCGCTCATGGCATTCCCTTGTAACGGTTTCAGTTAATAGTTGCAGTCGCTCAAGTGTTTATATAGTCGATTCCAAATAAAGTAGATACATCATGTTTTGACACGGCACTGGTATAAATTTTTCTGGCGTGCTGTGCCTGCGCAGACAGAGGCTGCAAAAAATTCATTCCAGTCCCGCTGTGTCGTTTTTATACTGGGCTTACTATACAAAATGGATTATTTTTCATAATAGCCATTTTAACATGATGTGGCAAAAGAATAGACAAGCTCAATAACTGAAACGGTACACGATGCACTACCATTGTATTATGAGGACAGCTATAATTTACACATGTGAAAGTGCCTTATATCAAGGCGTGCGCCTGATATGGCTTAATACCGGTTGTCTATGTGAAATTATAGAGGTTTTTATATGTCGTCATCCCCGAATGCCAATAACAAGGCTGGTCTATTAAGATGGTTACCTTGGATTTTACTGTTGGTGGTTACTGCCGCCTTTATTTGGCTATTTGCGAGTATGAAGACAGCATCGGAGGCAAAATGGGAGCCGCCAAGGACCACGCCTGCTGAGCAGCAAGCCTCTGAACCGGTATCAGACGCGTCAACACCTATTGCTTCTTATCATAATGGTGTGGCTCGTGCCTCGCAATCAGTCGTCAATATTTATACTACGCAGACGATGGCAGAACACCCTTATATGAATGATCCAGTTTTGCGCCGGTTTTTTGAATACCATGGTGGGCCGTCAGAAGAGCAGGGCAATACGAATCTGGGGTCAGGCGTTATCGTCTCAGAAGATGGCTATATCGTGACCAATGCGCATGTCATCGAAAAAGCCGATGAGATTACCGTTGCTTTTAATGATGGTCGTAAAAGCCGTGCGAAATTAATTGGCACAGACCCAGACAGTGATTTGGCGGTGATTAAAGTCGATATGACTGGTTTGACCCCTTTGGGCTTTCGTGAAAAACCAACGCTTGTAGGCGATGTGGCACTAGCGATTGGTAATCCATTTGGCGTCGGTCAAACCATTACCCAAGGCATTATTTCAGCGACCGGACGTACAGGGCTTGGCGTCAATAAGTTTGAAGACTTTATCCAAACCGATGCAGCTATCAATCCGGGTAACTCGGGCGGTGCATTAGTCGATGCACGCGGTGAGCTGATTGGTATTAATACGGCTATTTACTCACGCTCTGGTGGCTCTATGGGTATTGGCTTTGCCATTCCTACCGCTATCGTCGAGCAAGTGATGAATGCTCTGATCAAAGATGGCAAGGTCAGTCGTGGTTGGCTGGGTATTGAGATACAGTCACAGCTGAGAGATCCGACCCAGCTTGAAACGTCTACAGGCGTAGAAGTGCTCGACGTGGTTCCTAAGAGTCCAGCTGCCAAGAGCGGTCTGAAAGTGGGTGATATTGTTTTGACCATTGATGGGGTGGAGATGACCGATGCCAACACCTTGATTCAGTATGTCGCGCGTAAAGCTCCCAATACCACGCTGCAGGCTCAAATCTTACGTCAAGGTAAAAACGCACAAGTGAAGATATTGCTAGAGGAGCGTCCGGTCGAAGAGCCTGTCACCGTGCCCGTTGTGATCCAAGATGAGATGCTTGGAGGTGCTCAGCCGCCAAGCCTACAAGCTCCAGAACAAGACACCCCTATGATGTCAGAGGCAGAGCGTGACCGTATGCGTGAAGAGCTTTTATTACTGTTCGAAAGAGATGGTGCACCTTTATAATTAAGGTATTTTGCTAACTATTTAATATTTAGGATCAACAACAAAAAGCACGCTATAGTTGAAGTACTTTAAAGTCGCTACCGTATTGCTGGTGTAAATTTTTTGCAGCCTCTGTCTGCGTAGGCACCGCAAGCAAGAAAAATTTGCACCAGCAGTACGTGTTGTATCGATATTACTTTTCACCGACTATAGCAACTCATGATTGACATAAATCACGCCTTGCACTCTACAGCAGCATGGCAGGATTTCATCTTCTTCAATCATAGCAAGCGGTTCAAACGGATAATCTATAACATGTGAGCTGGCGATACGCTTGATTCGGCAGCTGCCACAATAGCCTTCCTTACATTGATAATTGATATCATGTCCGGTGCGCAGTAGTCCATCAAGCAGACTTTCGTCATCATGCAAGTAAAATTGCTTCTTACTCGTCATTACCCAAGTCATAGTGTTATCCTATTTATTTCCCTATCATTTGGTACTATCTAAAGGATACTCTTGCAAAAACGATTTTTTAAATGAAAACACACGTTCTATATAGTTGAGATACTTTAAAGTCGCTACAGTATTGCTGGTGTAAATTTTTTGCAGCCTCTGTCTGCGTAGGCACAGCAAGCAAGAAAAATTTGCACCAGCAATACGTGTTGTATCGATATTACTTTTCACCGACTATAGCTCAAAATCATCAAAGTCGCTGTCTGATAAATCTGAATCAATCTGACCGACCAAGTACGAGCTGATTTCAGTTTCTTGTGGGGCAACTTGTACGTTATCAGACGACAACCAGGTATTAATCCAAGGGATAGGGTTTGATTTAGATTTCGGAAAAGCCACTGGCAAGCCAACCGCTTCCATACGTAAATTGGTGATGTATTCGATGTATTGACAAAGAATATCTTTATTTAGACCAATCATTGAGCCGTCTTTGAACAAATAGCCTGCCCATTCTTTTTCTTGTTCAGCCGCTTTACGGAATATCTCAATGCTTTCTTCATAGCACTCTTTGGCGATGTCAACCATCTCTGGATCATCACGTCCGATGCGCATGAGGTTAAGAATATGCTGCGTACCCGTTAAATGTAGCGCCTCATCACGAGCAATGAGCTTGATAATCTTGGCATTACCTTCCATCAGCTTGCGTTCAGCAAAGGCAAACGAGCAAGCAAATGATACATAGAAGCGAATGGCTTCTAAGACGTTGACTGCCATCAAGCACAAGTAAAGTTGCTTTTTCAGCGATTTTAAATCAACGGTAATTTGCTTACCATTGATCGTATGCGTGCCTGCACCGTATAGGTTGTACAGCGATGAGCTGTAATATAAATCATCATAATACTTGGCGATGTCCGCGGCACGCCCTAAGATATGCTCGTTCTGCATGATGTCATCAAAGACGATAGCAGGGTCATTGATAATATTACGAATGATATGGGTGTAGCTGCGCGAGTGAATGGTCTCAGAAAACGTCCACGTCTCAATCCACGTCTCAAGCTCAGGAATCGATACCAGTGGCAACAATACCACGTTTGGGCTACGACCTTGGATAGAGTCGAGTAGGGTCTGATATTTTAGGTTACTGATAAAGATATGCTGCTCATGTGAGGACAGATTGCCATAGTCCATACGGTCACGTGACACATCGACTTCTTCTGGACGCCAAAAGAACGACAACTGCTTTTCAATCAACTGCTCAAAGATAGGGTGCTTTTGTTGGTCATAGCGCGCCACGTTGACCGGATTACCAAAAAACATCGGCTCTGTTAGCGCATTGTTTGGCGTTTGGGAAAAAATCGAGTAAGTCATGGGACTGCCTTTATAATGAATACAGTTATTAATCTAAAGTTTGAACTGCTGTTTCTAAAAATGCGGCTCTAAACTATCAGCAAACGCAGGTTATAAGTTTTCTAGTGATATTTGTGTCGGTGAGTTTCCATCATTCATATAGGCTTTAAATATCTCGCTAAGCTCGACATCATCTAAGCCTTCTAGCTCGTCGACGGCACTCTTGCGCAGTGTTTCCAAATCAACACTTTCCGTTGCTTTTTTCAGCGGTCTTTTAACCGTCTTTTTTGCGACCGGCTTTATGGATTCTTTTTTTGCTGTGGCATGACCACTTAGCTGCTGGCGAGCGTCTTCGATATCAACGGTGACTTGGACGATGTAGGACTGACCATCGTTTAGGTCTGAAAATACGTTAGGGATAAACAAACCACCGTCTTTGATGATTGCGGTATATTGCACGTCTATGACCTCCGTCATTTTTATTCTGTCTATGTGTTTCGGTTATAGCGCTTGACGCCTCTTATAATGATTGTCTTAACTTTCATCATGGCTGGCGTGTCGCAAGACTGTCATACACTTTGTTATTTTCTCTTTTGCCTACTGCTAGCACGTATACAACGACGACATCATCTTTGACGGTATACACCAGACGATATCCTATCGTGCGCAATTTAATTTTATAAGTATCATTATGACCTGATAACTGTGAAGCAGGCACATGAGGGTTTGACAATCGCTGCTGTAATTTTTTCTTAAACTGCTGCTGAATACTTGGCGCTATCTTTTTCCACTCTTTTAATGCTAAAGGATGAAACTCAAGATTATAAGTCATCCAACGTTACCTTTATAGGTATCTGCCCATCATTCAACCGTGCGCTAACCGTTTGGCTTAAAGCCATATCATCCATCGCTTCCATCATGCGCTCGAAGACGTCTGTTGAGACTAAGTAAGCCACGGGTTTATTGTGGTTTAAAATAGCAATGGATTCACCATCTGACTGTTTAATCAGTGCCGAAGGGTTGTTTTTCAGCTCTGAGATACTCGCTGTTTGTGTTGCAAATATTGGTTGCATGATTCATTCTCCGCTAATATTATGCTCTAAATATAGAGACAATATTAGCACGAAAATTAGGTCTTATTTGTTAATCTATTTACTTTAAATACTTTGAGTAACTAATTCGGACTTCCGCTTGTAACTGCATCGCCATCGACGTCAGCAGGACACTGATAAGAAATGTGCGAAAATGCAAATTCCCTTGTGCTCGGACGAAGCAGTGCTTAGTTATTTCCTCGCTCAAGAGCTAAAAAAGCTTGTTTGGGCATCGCTGTTTTTTCTTATCTAATATTGGCGTAGGCTGTGGCTTTAGCCCAGCAGCAACTTTGCAAAATTACAATGCTGGGTTAACAACCCAGCCTACAACAACTAAAAAGCCTTGCTAGGGCGTGGCTTATCTTTCTTAGTAAAATTATTATTTAAGTTAGGGTGCATTTAATGCGCCTTGTAGACTCTTTAATAGCATTGGTGCGCTGGGCGCACCCTACGATTACTAGTCAATTATGAATTGTGATATAGCTATGATAGAAGCGGCCAGACCAATTAGAAAAACAATCCAATGTTCTTTTAAAATTAGAGTCAAAGATTTTGGACTAAGTCCATACCTTTCACACCACTTTGAGTTGTTTTTTAAACTACCATCAAGAGTTCTTCCCAAAACATTTGCTAAAACATCAGCTTTTCGAAGTGTAGATTGATGTAGTTTTATAAAATCATTTTGCTCAAAAGCTTCAGCTTCTTCTTTTCCAGATAAGAAATCTTTTTCTGTAATTTTGTTTTTCTTCATCAACTTTGGAAGCCTTGGATGTCCAATATAAGCATTTCCATATAGTGAAACTAAAGCTCTAGATAGATCGAACTTATAGTTATCATCTAGACTATAAGGCTTACCACCTAAAACCTTATATCTATGTTCAATAGCTTGAAATCCATAATTTATATCCCTCATATTCCAATGAACCCAAGTATGTTTATCATTTTTTTTCATAAAATCAAAAAATTCTTTTAACATGCTTTTTTCAAGACTGTCATACTGCTTGGGAATATCAGAGTTATTTACTTTTTTAATTTCAGCAGCTTTATGTATGGAAAAAGAATGGGTTTGACCTGTATCGAAGTTTCTAACACAAATTGAAGTGATCCTTGGAGTCTTACCATCCTTGATATCATAGAAACTTTCACAAGAGTAATGAATAACTAAGGAATTACTCTCGTTCTTTGATAAATTTTTTAATTTATCTCTAGTTTTTACATAACGCTCATATTTTTTTATTGAATTCATTTAGATGTATACACGTTGAAGGATTGAAAAAAGGCAAGCAGCGGACTTAACCTAAAAGCCAAACCCGCCATCCGTCTGGAATTCTATTTAAAGAATTTCTCCTGCAAACTTAAATCTTACATGCACCACCAGCACAATCATCTTCCATATCCGCTTGGGCATCGTTCGCACCATCACGAGTATTATGGTAGTACAAGGTCTTCACACCCATTTTATACGCGTTTAGTAAATCCTTAAGCAATATCTTCATCGGTACACGGCCCCCTTCATAACGAACCGGATCGTAGTTGGTATTGGCAGAGATACTTTGATCGACGAACTTCTGCATGACAGCGACCAGCTTTAGGTAACCGTCATTGTTCGGCATTTGCCATAGTAGCTCGTACTGATCTTTTAGCTTATCAATCTCAGGCACGACTTGCTTTAAGATGCCATCTTTTGATGCTTTGATAGACACCAAACCGCGTGGTGGCTCGATACCGTTGGTCGCGTTGGCGATCTGACTAGAGGTCTCAGACGGCATCAAGGCAGTTAGGGTAGAGTTGCGTAGACCGTGAGTGGTAATCTCCGTACGTAGCGTTTCCCAATCTAAATGTAGCGGCTCTTGGCAGATTTTATCCAAGTCTTTCTTATAAGTATCAATCGGCAAGATACCTTGCGAGTACGTTGTCTCATTAAAGGCAGGGCACGCGCCTTGCTCTTTTGCCAATTTATTTGAGGCTTTTAAGAGATAGAATTGCAATGCTTCAAAGGTTTGATGGGTCAGACCAAGCGCGCTGTCATCTGAATAGCGTACGCCATTTTTGGCTAAGTAATACGCATAGTTAATCACACCAACGCCTAGCGTACGGCGACGCATGCTGCCGTTTTGAGCGGCTTTTACCGGATAGTCTTGATAATCGAGTAGGGCATCAAGCGCACGGACGATGAGTTCCGCTGGCTCTTCAATATCGCTAACGTGCTCGACTTTACCTAAGTTCACCGCTGATAACGTACAAAGCGCGATTTCGCCTGCTTCGTCATTGATGTTATCAAGTGGCTTAGTCGGTAGAGCGATTTCCATACATAGATTTGACTGACGAATTGGCGCAACCGTTGGATCAAATGGGCTATGAGTGTTGCAATGGTCGACGTTTTGGATATAGATACGACCGGTGCTGGCACGCTCTTGCATCATTAGGCTAAACAAATCTGCCGCTGGGATTTGACGGCTACGAATAGTAGGGTCATTTTCGTACTTGGTGTATAGCTCTTCGAACTTGTCTTGATCTTCAAAGAACGCATCATACAAGCCAGGGGTGTCACCTGGTGAGAATAGCGAGATGTCTTGACCTTTAATCAAACGAGTATACATGGTCTTATTTAATTGTACGCCGTAATCCATATGACGGACACGGTTGTCTTCGACGCCACGGTTGTTTTTCAGTACCAATAACGACTCAACTTCTAAATGCCATAATGGGTAAAATAACGTCGCAGCACCGCCACGGACGCCGCCTTGTGAGCAGCATTTAACAGCTGTCTGGAACAATTTATAGAATGGAATACAGCCTGTATGCTGTGCTTCGCCGCCACGGATAGGGCTACCAAGGGCGCGGATACGACCGGCATTGATGCCGATACCGGCACGCTGTGACACATAGCGTACAATGGCGCTGGTGGTGGCGTTGATTGAATCTAGGCTATCGCCACATTCAATCAATACGCACGAGCTGAACTGACGTGATGGCGTACGCACACCTGACATGATTGGCGTCGGTAGCGAGATTTTAAACTCTGAAGTCGCATCATAGAAGCGCTTCACATAGTCAAGACGCTCGGCTTTGTCATAGCTGGCAAACAGACACATACCAACCAGCATATATAAGAACTGCGGGCTCTCAAAGACAGTCTTAGAGACGCGGTCTTGTACGAGGTATTTACCTGCCATTTGCTCAACTGCCGCATAAGCAAGATTCATATCGCGCCAGTGATCGAGATACTCTTCTAACTCATCAAATTCAGCACGGCTATAATCAGCTAAGATATGTGCGTCATATTTACCTGCATCGGTGAGCTTTTTGACGTGATCATATAGGTGCGGCGGCGTGAATCTATTGTAGGCAATCTTACGCAAATGGAAGATCGCCAAACGTGCAGCCAAGTACTGATAATCAGGGGTCGTCTCAGAGATAAGGTCAGCAGCAGACTTGATGATGGTCTCATGAATATCACGAGTTTTGATACCTTCATAAAACTGAATGTGCGATTTTAGCTCAACTTGTGACACCGACACATTCTCTAAATTGTGAGCTGCCCACTCAATAACCTTGTGAATTTTATCTAAATCAATTGGCTCTAAACGTCCATCACGTTTGGTTACTTGGATTTTATCGATATGTGTCATGCTGACCTCGTAAGTTGATTGCTTGGTAATTATTTACTTAATGACTTATATTTACTTAATGACTTATTAGTGATGCTGCGCGGTATAGCATCGGCAGGCATGCTTTATAACGCTATATATCGTTGAAATACTTTAAAGTCGCTACCGTATTGCTGGTGTAAATTTTTTGCAGCCTCTGTCTGCGTAGGCACAGCAAGCAAGAAAAATTTGCACCAGCAGTACATGTTGTATCGATATTACTTTTCACCGACTATATATGCTCATGATAGCGTGTTTTTTTGAGGCAAAAGCTAGCCACGGCTCATGGTGATGGTTAAAGTCACTGAGCACTACATATAGCGTGTTTGTTAATAGGTGGACACAATATAGCGGGAAAATTTTGAAAATGCTATATTGATTTTAGAGTGAAACTATGTTGCTGAGGGCTTATGAGTTGTCCGAATTTTGGCAAAGGACGATGGCATAAGGGTTAGACGCAAATGAGCTTAATAATAAATTTTTTGTAAAAGTCTAATCACTCTTTGCTTTTTATTTTCTCGTAAATTATTGACTAATAAAATGGGTCATGACAATAAAAATGCGGGCGCAGATTGTACATCAAACCACAAAAAATCGCCACCCATATGAGTGACGATTGTCATTATCTTATATGAATTTGTGCTCATGACAGTAGGGTTCGATAGACGGAATTGAGATATCGCCAATCCAATCATAATTTACATCACAATGCGTACTGTCTCAGCCGCATCAAGTGACGCATACAGGGTATTTACTTGCTCAGCAGTCGTTAAGTATAAGTTCACTCGTATAGAATGAAAGCGTCCCGTTTTTGAGGGTTTAACTTGCATAGATGCTAAGTCAAAATCAGGAAACTGGCTGCCTAAAATGAGTTTGACTTCGTTCAATAGAGTCTCATGCTCACCTTCATTACCAATGATGCTCATCGGATAATTCATCGGAAAATCCCACAATTCGGGATTTTGAATGTCGGTCTTTTTGCCTTTTAATGCGCTTTTATTGGTTGACAGTTCAGTCACGTTGACCGATCTTTTATTCGCTGGTGCTTGGTTAGTGTCTTGATTGGTGCTGTCTTTTGGATCATCACTCATGATGTGAGCCTCACTTTTATAGGTAATTATTTGGTATGAAAAATTCTCTGGTATGTTATAAATTCAATTGGTAAAACACGGCATTAACAACCCCCCCCCCTCCCAAAAAATCTGAGACAGGCTCAGTGTTTTTATAAATGGTATTTTTGGATGGGTCAATCTATTAAAGCAGTGTCTTTATTCACTGTTTATAGTGGCATACGGGCGATTATTCAAGTTAAGTTTGAATTTAAGCAGTGGTGTATCTCTTAGTGATAAGCCAAACGATTACTGTAAGTAGCCATTTATAGGAGTGATATCAGGTGGGATATCTGTGTCTCCCAGTGCTTCTCGCAGGTTGATTTCGATAGTGCGTGATAATGCGGTAAGGGGTAGCTGGTTGGCCGCCAAGCCAAAAGGCTCTTCTAGCTCTTCACTAAGGGCATCCAGACCAAAAAAGGTATAAGCGATCACAGCGCAAATCAAAGGAGTCGCCCAGCCTAGTGTAGCTACCAAGCCAAAAGGTAGCATAAAGCAGTATAAATAGGTCGTGCGATGTACCAGTAGCATATAAGCAAACGGCAGCGGCGTATTATGAATGCGCTCGCAGGCCGCCAAGACAATCGTCATAGACGTCAGGCGTTCGTCCATATTTTGTACTATCTGCTCCGACACTAGCTGCTGACGCCGAATGTCACCAAGCTGCTTACCCATTAAGCGCATCAGATAATCGGGTACATTTTTCGCTTGGCGCATACTGTCATGATGCGTCGATTCCACAAAAGGCTCGATATCTTGCCAAGGTGAGGTACCACGCAGTCGATGGCGCACAGCGTGCGTAAAAGCAATAGTCAGGTAAATCATAGATCGCTGGGTATCATGCCCAGTCTCGGTGTCGTTGTCTATAAAAGAAAGCACTTGGCGGGTTAGGCTGCGAGAATCATATACCAGCTGACCCCATAGTCCCCGAGCTTCCCACCAACGTTGATAGCTCGCATTGTTCCGAAATCCGAGAAACAACGATAAAGCGATCCCTAGCAAGGTGAAAGTTGCCATACCATAATAGGGAAAAGAGTCGGGAAGCCAGTGCTGAATAATCGTTATAAAAGTGCTGAGAAAAGTGATAAGCAAAATTTGTGGATAGATTTTCGGAATGATGGAGCCACGAAGGGTAAAAAATATTTTGAGAGCGTTTGGTGTTTGCCGGACAATCATATTAGCTTCCTAGCGATGGGGTATATGAACGCACTATGAAATGTACCATGTGATTCTAATATAGAATCGAGATCTGTAAAGCCTAAAAAGTTATAAATTTATCGAGACCTATAGTCAGTGAAAAGTAATATCGATACAACACGTACTACTGGTGCAAATTTTTCTTGCTTGCTGTGCCTACGCAGACAGAGGCTGCAAAAAATTTACACCAGCAATACTGTAGCGACTTTAAAGTATTTCAACTATAGGACAGTTCACATTTTTACATTACAGACACAAAAAAGCTGAGACATGCTCAGCTTTTTTTATCTCTTCTTGACGGGTATTTGAGGCCTATTATCTAGGCTCAGTTTATCTAGGCTCAGTATTTCCTTGAGAAGTTAGTCATTTTCAAGGAAAGAGCGCAGATGCTCAGAGCGTGACGGATGACGTAGCTTACGCAAGGCTTTTGCTTCAATCTGACGGATACGCTCACGCGTTACATCAAACTGCTTACCGACTTCTTCCAAGGTATGATCGGTTGGCATATCGATACCAAAACGCATTTTGAGGACGCGAGCTTCACGTTCCGTTAGGTTGCCAAGCACATCACGCGTTGCTTCACGTAGACCGGCAGCCGTCGCATCGTCAACAGGACTTGAGATTGTCCCATCTTCGATGAAGTCACCTAGGTGCGAGTCTTCATCATCACCGATTGGCGTTTCCATAGAGATAGGCTCTTTGGCAATTTTTAGCACTTTGCGGACTTTGACTTCGTCCATCTCTAGACGTTCGCCTAATTCTTCAGGCGTTGGCTCGCGTCCCATTTCTTGCAATAACTGACGAGACACACGGTTGATTTTGTTGATGGTCTCAATCATATGCACAGGGATACGGATGGTACGTGCTTGGTCAGCGATAGAGCGGGTGATTGCCTGACGAATCCACCAAGTGGCATAGGTTGAGAATTTATAACCACGGCGATATTCAAATTTATCTACTGCTTTCATCAAGCCGATGTTGCCTTCTTGAATCAAGTCCAAGAACTGTAGACCACGGTTGGTGTATTTTTTGGCGATTGAGATAACGAGACGTAAGTTGGCTTCAACCATCTCTTTTTTGGCACGGCGGGCTTTGGCTTCACCAATAGCCATACGGCGTGCCACATCTTTCATGTCGTGGATTTCCATCTCGAGCTTATGCTCATAATCACGGATAGCACGTTGTAACAAGATAACATCGTCGGTAACTTTCTCGAGCGTGGCAGCAAACGCCGGCTTACCTTTAATACGCTCAATCAACCAATCAACGTTGGTTTCATTACTTGGGAAAGTCTTACGGAACTCTTCGCGCGGCATACGACCACGGCGAATCACCAAACGCATGATTTGACGCTCATGTTTACGCACGTCATCATAGACATCATGCATGATGGCCATGACTTGATCAGATAGGCGATTGTTAAGCTTTAGCATCATAAAGCGGCTAGCCAGTTGCTCATAAGCTTCATTGGCTTGAGCACTACCACGACCATAATCAAGCAATGCTTGCTTGGCTTTAATAAATAAATGCTCAATCTCTTCTAGGCGCAAGCGCACTTCTTCTGGATCGATACCGCTGGTTTCTTCTTCAGCGTCCTCTTCAACGTCGTCCTCGTCCTCGTCATCATCAAGCCCAGATTTTGCTTTGGCTTTTTCTTTGATAATAGGAGGGTTTTCTTTTTCTTCTTTGATGCGCTCGCGCTCTTCTTTCGCCGCTTCTTTGGCTTCTTGAGCGGCGATTTTGTCTTCTTCGGTTTCAGGATCTAAGAAACCAGTGATGACGTCAGAAAGTTTTTTCTCGCCATCTTGAACTTTTTGATATTCATCAAGGACGAACTGTACCGTGCCCGGCCAGTAAGACATGGCATGCTGTACGTCACGAATACCTTCTTCGATACGCTTGGCAATGGCAATTTCGCCTTCACGGGTTAATAGATCAACCGTACCCATCTCACGCATATACATACGCACAGGGTCAGTGGTGCGACCAGGTTCGGTCTCAACAGAAGCCAATACCGCTGCTGCCTCATCCGCTGCCATGTCATCATCACTTGAATCGTCGTTCATCAAGATGTCATCGGCGTCGGGCGCAGATTCAAAGATTTTGATGCCAACGTCGGTTAGCATTTGTATAATATCTTCGATCTGATCGCTTTCGGTAATAGAGTCGGGCAGTTGGTCATTCACCTCAGCATAGGTTAAATACCCTTGCTCTTTACCCATTTGGATTAAGGTGGCCAGTTGAGATGTGGACTTAGAAACTGACTTATCGTTCATAAATACTCGCTTACTTGCATCGGACATTTTTATATTGTGACTGGCTATCGCTCGCTGGGTGCGTTGATCTTATCAATCGATTGATCAAAATATGGCGTAAAGGTAGTCAATAATATCAAAAATGAGTGGATATGAATAAAGGCTCAAAATACTACAACTACAATGCTACAAAACCGCTAATGCTCAAAAGACTTCAAAATAGTAATACCTGAAAACAGATGTTTTAAAATGCGATTTAATAATAATATTTAAAAATCTATACCTAAAAATGTGCTCAATCGTACGGGCATATCGTCATTTTGTCGTTATTCATTAAGCCATGCTATAAATATATAGCGACATAGTTTAACACAGACCAGTGTAATCAAGCACGAGGTAGTGATATCTACCGACTGTTTTTTACTGATTATTTGCTAGCTATTCCATGTTAAACACGGTTTTGATAACAGGCTATTTTAGTGAGCTAATATAACAGTGCATAATCATTAATAGTGGGGACAATGTCGACCCTTTTAAAGGGCAGCTGTTTTATAAATAAAATCAACTGACAATATTAAGATTTAACCGTCGCCATCTGGGCAGATTGCTCTGCTTGCTGCGCGCGTAGCCAGTCATTTAATAACTGTGATTGTTTACGGACAATCGCCAGTTTTATGTTGTCAGGATTCTTAATCAAATCTTGTGTTTTCTTCTTCATATGACGTTCGATCAGTTGGCTGACCAACTCTTCGACCAAACCATCAAGGCTCAAGATATTACGGCTGGTCAAGGCTTTATAAAAGCTGCCCCAGTCGCGGCTAAGCGTCTCTTGGGTCAAGGGTTTGACGTTAGAGAGAATAAAGTGCGCCGCCGCATTGGCATCTTTTGGCAAATAATTCAGGCAGCGCTTAATAGTGCTGACGACATCAAGTAGTGCCGCGTCCTGCATATCTTCCCAAGCCAGCGGGCGTAAAACATCAGCCGAGGCTTTTTGCTGAAGATGAGCGGGCAGGTGTAAGTCATTAATACCGGCTTGTTGCCAAATGGCTTCGATAGGATCATCAATCAAGATACGCGGCTGGAATACAAAGCACAGTTGCAGCTGCTGACTGATGGTCATTTCACCATCAAAATCTAGCAGGGCATCTTTGGCTTCGATGTTTTGGCTACGTTTGCCACCAAGCTTTTGATAAATGTCATTATTGAGCAGGTAGCGGAAGCTACTACCTTTTGGTAAGGCAGTAGTCAAAGCGCGCACTTGTGACATGAGCTTGGCTTTACCTTCAACCAAGGTCAAATCATGACGCTCACTTAGATAGGCAAAGATATACTGTGATAACGGCATGGCGTTTACGATTTGCTCACGCATGGCATCCGCGCCCTGACTTTTTATAAAGGTATCAGGGTCATGATTGTTGGGTAGCGTTAAAAAGCGCAGCTCTTTTTCGTCACTGAGCACAGGTAGTGCCACTTCAAGCGTGCGCCAAGCGGCTTTTTGTCCAGCGCTATCACCATCAAAACTTAAGGTTAGGGTGGGATTTAGCGTTAATAGACGTGAGATTTGGCTCTCATTAATTGCTGTGCCCATCGACGCAATGGCACCATAAATACCGACTTGATACAGGGCAATCACATCCATATAGCCTTCGACCACCAGCCAGTCATTTGAGCGTTTTTGGCGTGATTCGTAATAGCCATACAGCACGTGCTGCTTATGAAAGACGGGCGAGTCAGAGGAGTTGATATATTTGGGCTTTACCTCATCATCAAGCGCGCGACCACCAAAACCAATGGTACGCCCTTGATTGTCTCGAATCGGGAAAATAACCCGATCACGAAGCAGGTCATAATCGCGTCCGGACTCTGAGCGCCGCACTAAGCCAAGCGCCTTTAAGCCTTCAATATCTTGCGGAAACTGATGTTCAAGATGCTGCCAACCAAAAGGCGCGTAGCCCAAGCCAAAAGTTTCAAAGATTTCATCGCTAATACCGCGCGATAAAAAATAATGCTTGGCATGAGGGTGGATGCTGAGATTGTGCTGATAAAATTGCTGTATTTTTTCTAACAGATCGTATAGGTTGCCGTCTTCATTGCTGTCATTGTTATTATCAAAACTATGATTTATATCACTGCCATGCAAGCCTGCCATATCACCACCTGCCAACCACGCAGGCGGGTAATTATCATCATCTTGATAGTGAGCATCATAGCCATCCATTGCATAAGGGACGGCATCGTAAGCATCTAACGGTGGATAATTGTCATAACTATGGTGGTCATCATAAGTTGGCGGCTGCGTATCATCAGCTGGCATGCTCATGGATGACTTATTATTGGTTACTGGCTGACTATCATTTTTTTGCAGATGCGTTGCTGATGTTGCTGGCTTAATAGCAGATTTTGGCTTGGGTTTGGCACGCTGATAGCTGACGTTTTGTTGCTCTTCTTTTGGGACTTCAATGCCCGTCTGTTTGGACAGCTCATTGACCGCTTCGATAAAGGTCAAGTTTTCATAATCACGTAAAAAGCTGATGGCATTGCCACCGACACTACAGCCAAAGCAGTGATAGATATTTTTTTGTGGATTGACATAAAAAGACGGCGACTTTTCGCCATGAAAAGGGCAGCAGCCTTTAAACTCACCGCCAGCACGTTTAAGCGTAGTATGACGCCCAATGATACTGACTAAGTCAGCTTGGCTATTTAATTGCTCAAGAATGTGATTTGGGATACTCATGCGAAAAACAGTTTACCATAGGTGTGCGTTATTTTAATGCAGAACCAATATTGCATGCAGGCAATATAAAATACAAACAATAATGCAAAAACCAAAACAGAAAAAATAAGGCCAACCGTATCGTTGACCTTATTTGTAGTGACGTCTGACGCCATGACAGCGCTATTGATTAAAAGCGCATAAACGCGCTTAATTTATTATGCCAAAATACGATTAATTACCATCGGTCATATCGATGCTATCCGTTTCAACCGCACCTAAGCGCACACGGCTATTGTCATTCGTCAGACGCAACGGAGAAGTACTGCTTGGGGCTGCTGTATTTGCAGCATTGTCGCTCGGCAATCTCAATTGAGTGGCATTGCGAATGACTTGAGTTTTAGTCGCACCGCTATAATTGCCAGTCGAAACTGTGGTGTCTTTATTAAAACGACTCAGCTGTCCAAAAGTCAATTTATTGACCAAAGAACGCTCACGTTTGGTATTGAGCTTCACGCGTCCATCAGCGCTTAGCATGTTTGGATAATTAATTTGCAATAGGGTTTTGTACTCTTTTGCTAAATCAGTTAGACCCAGTTTTTCATGGCTATAAGCAAGGACAGTAATCGCATCTGGCACAGATTCGCTGAGTGGATAATATTGAAAGACCCATTTAGCACGATTAACCGCAGCCACATAAGCTTCACGCTCAATATACCAATTGGCAGCGCTCATCTCACTTTCGGCAAACTGATTGTAAATAAAGGTCATGCGCTGAGCTGCATCAGAGGCATAGGGGCTGTTTGGGTATTTGTTCAGCAGCTCTTGGAAATTGGCAAAGGCAATACGGTAGTAAGCAGTATCGCGCTCCGCTTGATTGAGCTTAAACAGTTTTAGACCTTCAGATGAGCCTTGCATATTGGCGACGCCGCGCACATAGTAAGCGTAGCTCACTTGCGGGTTTGATGGGTACAGACGAATGAACTGCTCAGCACTGGCAGCAGCGGTTTCGTATTTACCGCTCTCATACTGTGCATACATCATATCAAGCAAGGCTTGTTCTGCGTATTGTCCAGTCGGGTAAAAAGTACGCAAGTTGGTCAAATCTTCGACCGCTTGGGTGTAGCGACCTTTATCAATCTGAGCAATAGCGTCATTATAATATGCTTGCTCTGACTTCTCAGCAGTGACCACTGCATCCACGTCTTTACCGCCAGTGAGGTTTTTAAAGGTTTGACAACCCACTAAGTTGACACTTAGGGCAAGTAAAGTGATTGAGGACAGTTTGATAAACGTATTGCCAACAGCTTGCATACTTCTTCTCCGACACAAGACGTACAATAGCAGCGACGCTATCATACTATTTAGTAGATTGATGATAAAAAACGATGCTTAGTGCATCAATAATGGTCTATCATTTTACATGCCAATCACTGAGCATGCGTGTTATCGTGATAAAAAGGTGGTTATTAAAAAACATTGTTATTAAAAAGCATTGTTATTAAGTTTAAAAAAATTACTCTGTAAAAATATCATGCGATAGGGCGTGCATCAAATGTGAAGCTTTTATAAAATAGCTGCAATGAATGCATTCTCATCACAAGCCTGCTTATACTAGCTATGTTAATTAACAAGCATGCCAATATCGATACAGTGCCATAGCATACAGCAAAACATGGCTTACTTTATAGAATAACATTTGCTGCGTCTATTTTTTCGTTAGCTATTTTGTAGTTAGACACATCGCTTGCTTATTCTATAATGCATTTTTATTCTGTGGCACCTTAAATCTAGCACAAAGTTGACTCGTTATATCTATTATCCTGTACGCTCACTAGTTTAGCATGAGCGGCTGCAGCGAGCGATATTCAATAGTGCTGACAGTGATAAATATACAGTAAATTACAGCCATGTTATATTTTAGAGAGCTAATGAGGTTATAAATTGCCAGATAACACGCAGCTTCTATAGGGCTTAAACGCTCAGCATGTTACACTAGAGCGATATCATTGCCATTTTTTGACCACGATTATTTTTTATGGTCTACAAGTGTCAATCTGTTTTCTTATGAAGTCATCTGACAAAACCTCGTCAGAGTCTTTACCATATATAAATCTGCTATGAATACATGATGCTATGACTATCAATTTACCTGCGAATCAATCCACTCAAGATTCATCACTTAAAGACTTATTAACGCAAGGTTCACCTGTGCAAGAATCAACGATACCCAATGAATTATTAACCACTAATGAGCTACTTGATGAGCATATGGACGATGATAATGTGTCCGATGATTTGCCAGATGATGAGCTACTTGATGATGAAGACGAGCACAGCGATGATAAAAGCTCAGTAGCGGGGCAAGCAGTGCCTGTTCTTATCGATGTAACGCATACGGTCACAGAAGAAGAGGCCGGTTTGCGTATTGATAAGCTGGCATCAAAAATATTTATCGATTTTTCACGTGTCCAGTTACAAGGCTGGGTAAGTGATGGTAGCTTGCTTTATAACGGTAGCGTACAAAAACCGAAGATTCGTGTCAAAGCCGGTGATGTCTTGCATTTATCGACGATTTTAGAGCAGCATAGTGCAGATCAACCAGAAGATATCGCTATCGACGTGGTTTATGAAGACGATGAAGTATTGGTCATCAATAAACCTGTCGGTATGGTGGTACATCCAGGTGCGGGCAATCAAGCAGGTACTTTGGTCAATGCGCTCCTATATCACTATCCACAGCACCATCATTTGCCGCGTGCAGGCTTAGTACACCGTATTGATAAAGATACCTCAGGGCTATTGCTGATTGGTAAAACCAAGCCAGCACAGCTTGCACTGATGGAGCAGCTAAAAGACAAGTCAGTCTATCGTCATTATCAATGTGTGGTAGCGGGGGATGCAGCAAGTCTATTGCGCCATCGCCGTATTGACGCGCCAATCGGACGCCATCGTAATCAGCGTACCAAAATGACAGTGATGACGGCAGGACGTGAAGCCGTGACTCACTTATTGAATGTGACCGCCCTTAATGGCAACTATTGTCTACTAGATGTAGGGCTTGAGACAGGCCGTACGCATCAGATTCGCGTGCATTTGAGTCATATTACCTATCCTATCGTTGGTGATAGAGTCTATGGCGGTCGTCGTCAGCTGCGTGCAGGTCTAACGGAGGCTCAGCGTCAAGCGATTAATAACTTCCCGCGTCAAGCATTGCATGCTTATATCTTGGGTTTTGTTCATCCAACGACTGGTGAAGATATTGAAGTAACCACGCCAATGCCTGAAGATATGCAGCAACTAATGGCGGTATTAAGTGACGGCTATGATGCTGAGTAAAGATGACCTATTAAAACGGTAAATCCGCCATGATAAAGACGCTTCCTATCACATTGTTGGCTCAGCTTGATGGAGTAGCTGTGTTTCAAACGGCTGCTTTTTCTGATATGGACTGTTCAAGCATTGATATAGCTGGGTCTAAGATAAATCAGCATATGTATCAGCAGTCACATCAACAACAGCAAGCAAGTTATGGCGAGCTGAACTTGGGGCTGCATGTCAATGACGATGCAAGCGTAGTATTAGACAATCGCATGCGTGTGCTTGCTGCAATTAATGAGCAGTTGATAGCGCAGCAAAACCTACCTGTTCATAGCGTGCCTGTCAAAGCGCTACATTGGGTTAATCAAGTCCATGGTAAGCATATCCATGATACCGATGCTACGGTACTGAGTATGGCGCCCATGGCAGCTGATGCTATGGTTAGCAAGAAAGATGGTACTGGGCTTGCCATAATGACTGCTGATTGTGTACCGATCGTTCTTTATCAGCCAGCAACTGGGCAGATAGCGGCGATTCACGCTGGCTGGCAAGGGCTGGCATGTGGTGTCATCAAGACGACAGTGAGTAGGTTTGATAACACGATGCCGATCAAGGCTTGGATAGGCGTTTGTATTAGTCAGGCGAATTATGAGGTGAATACAGACGTCCGCGACAAGCTATTAGCAGGGTGCAAAGAGAACCAAGCATTGTCAGAGAAACAACTTGATGATTTTGTGGCGCTATTTTCTATACCGTCTCACGATGACAAAATTAAGTTGGATCTGCCAAAACTAGCCGCCATACAGTTAGAGGCTGCTGGTGTGACAGTCATTAATGACTTACCTGTTGACTGTAGTTATGCGGACAGTCGTTATTACTCGTATCGCCGCCAGACACATTTGCAGCAGCCAGCCACGGGGCGTATGGCATTAGTGATTGCTCGTAGTACACAGAGCAGTGATAGAGAGATAAGTGCTATCTGACCAATAAAATATTCTCTATGTAACAAAAAACAGCAGGTTAATTTTAACCTGCTGTTTTTTTATTTGAGTGTAGGGCGTGCCATCATTTAGATTGTACGGTTTAAAATGAGAAAATTGCAGCCAAACAAACAAGGAAGGAATTGCCGTAAATATAAACATATTAACCATATTTCTGACGATATTTGGCAAAATTTAGCCATTTTAAGACTACTATAGTCGGTGAAAAGTAATATCAGTCGGTGAAAAGTAATATCGATACAACACCTACTACTGGTGCAAATTTTTCTTGCTTGCTGTGCCTACGCAGACAGAGGCTGCAAAAAATTTACACCAGCAA
Organism: Psychrobacter arcticus 273-4; assembly: GCF_000012305.1. Lineage (NCBI taxonomy): Bacteria > Pseudomonadati > Pseudomonadota > Gammaproteobacteria > Moraxellales > Moraxellaceae > Psychrobacter > Psychrobacter arcticus. Next base: position 1,508,775 of record NC_007204.1, on the reverse strand, counting down.
TACGGTAGCGACTTTAAAGTATTTCAACGATAGATGTATCAATGTGCTAATTGATGACATGCCCTTATATCTTAATTAACAAACCGAGTCACTAGATTTTGGCACTGACAATCCAAATAAAGGACGTAAATACAGCGCCAAGAACGTGCCTGCCATGGCGAGTATGCCCCAGATATAGCCGTGCAAACTAAAAGAGGCTATACCACCAAAATAAGCACCGATATTACAGCCAAATGCTAGACGTGCGCCATAGCCCATCATCAAACCACCAATCACTGAAGCCGCAAAATTGCCCTTAGTAATGGTCGTAAATTTGAATAAGCCACCAGCCGCTGATGCGATAAAAGCGCCAATGATGATACCGATGTTTAGTACCGTCGTTGAATCAGCAAATATAGACGCATTTAGCGCTGCTGCGTTTGCGCCTTGCCAATAGCCCCAACTCGCGACATCAACCCCAAAAGCGTTCGCAATTTTAGATCCCCATAATGAAAATGCAGATGTGATACCCCAAGGCTGACCACGTGTCACTAACGTTAGCGCATTCAGTACACCAAGTACAATCGCTGCTGCAAAGAGTGGCCAAGAACCACGGAAAATACGTTTCCAGCCTTTTTCAGAAGAAACAGGTGCCATTTTAGGGGCTTTGGTTCTTTTTTCAACGACCAAGGTTATCCATGCGATTAAACCAAAAAGCGCCAAAGATACCATCCAAGCACCGCTGTAACCAAGACCTGTAGAGGTGGCCAAAGAGAATGGCTCAAAGCTTGGCAGCTCTTCTGTCCAAAATGGCAGATGGTAAGCGCCAATAGTGGCACCAACGATAAAAAAGATAAACGTGATGAACATCACCGAGCGGCCACCGCCGACTGCGTAAAGAGTACCAGAGGCACAGCCGCCACCAAGCTGCATACCAATACCGAAGACGAATGCGCCAACGAACAGGCTGACACCGACTGGTGCGACATAACCTGCCACTGGTCCACCAAAAATAGTCGTGCCAAAGGCTAGAATAGGGGCAAACAGCGTCACGGCAATGGCTAACATCAACATGTGTGAGCGCATCGCTTGGCCATTACCGACTGACATTAACCGTCTGAATGCAGAGGTAAAGCCGAAGCGGGCATGAAAGAGGGTATAGCCCAATAGCAAGCCAATGCCAAGCAGTAGTGACTGAGAAATATGTTGCGTATCTAATAAATAGACCAGCATGAGAAAGCTCACAATGGCGCCGCCTGCTACCAGAATTTTTTGTGGATCATTCAAGCGAAGACTGTCTCTTACGATTGGATCTCGCGCCTCGTTTACGAGTTGAACTCTTAACGTTGTCACAGTGGTAGTCTCCTCTGCTTATAGGTTTGATTGGGATTTTCTTGAATCGTTAATTGTATTTGTGTGTAACTTAGGAATAAGCACCACATCATAATCCTATTACGTCAAAAATAAAAACAAGCCTGAAAGAAAATCTGGAATTAACATATGCATATATAGAATAAACAAAATGTAATCGTTAACGGCCACTGTGTATGACCCAATAAAGACAAGACGTGTTACACAATATTCGACAAAGTTGCGATTTACATAAGTGAGTTGATAATTCGCTAAATATTGCTACTCTATGACAGTCTGTTAATAGGTGGTGCGATTATTTTCACACCTGATGATAGCGTCATTAATAATAGCTATCCGGTACTAACCGTATGATTACAGGCTATAATGGCTGTAATTACTCAGAAAATTCTAAACGTTACTATTACTCAGCAATTCATTATTCATCAATTTATTCATTACTAGAGCCCGTATGACTACATCTATATCGTCTGCTTCAACTGTCACTAACCAAGCCAATAATCTATCTATAGCGGTTATTTATCATAGTAATTATGGCCATACTAAGCGTGTTGCTGAGGCCATAGTGACAGGTGCCCGTCAGCAGTTGCCAAAATCGCAAGCCAAGGCGGTAGATGTCCATGAAGTGGATTGGGAGTTTTTAGATCAAGCAGATCTACTGGTATTTGGTAGTGCCGTATATATGGGTAGCGTCACTGCTGAATTTAAGACTTTTATGGATGAAACCTCAAAGCGTTGGTATCACCGTAAATGGGAAGGGAAGTGGGCAGCAGCTTTTGCCAACTCTGGTGGATTAAGTGGTGATAAACTTGCCGTACTGCAACAGATTTGTCTTTATAGCATGCAGCATGGTATGAACTGGATTGGACTGCCACTGATGCCGACAGGTCACGAAGCTCATGACCTAAATCGTCTGTCTAGCTTTTTAGGTTTGATGACGCAGTCGCTCGATGGTCCACCCGAAGAAACACCAGGCGTGGGCGATATAGATACAGCGATTTGGTTTGGTGATCATCTGGCAAAAACGATCATCAAACATCAGCCTGCCTTATAAAAATCCAAAAGCTATTTATCAAGTATTAAATATTAAAAAGCAGACATCAAACCGATATTTACTTTTTTTATTGTGAGCTTTTTATATCGTTCTTATCGCTCATTATTTTCAACAGTAATATCCGTAGCTGGAACAGTTTTGACCAATAAATTTTTGCTAGGGGCGTTTTTGACAGGAATCGGACTTTCGACAAATTGAAACGACTGACAACCTGTCATAAATAAAGCAAATGTAAATAAATAGGTTAATGACTTCATGGTGATATCTCAAAAAGCAATCGGCGACGGTAAAATAGCGCTCATCATAACCAATGCACAGGATTGTGCAAGATATTCTCGCATGATAAATGGAAGTAATACGCTCTATGAGAAGCGTTTGGGATTGGCCTTATGTATCCATTATGTACAGTCAAAATAAAATACAATGAGCAATTAACCTCATTATTTAGCCATAATTCACTATAGTCAATCCAATATAAAAGAAATGCAGCCCATATCATAAAACAGTTTATCTAAGTTATTTTCCATCCAGCCTTGGCGTAGAAACTTAGCTTGCGCCCACTTCTGTTCGATAGGGTTTAGGTCGGGACTGTAAGGTGGTAAAAATAAAAGGCGATGACCATCTCTATTCAGTAGTCTTAGAATAAGAGATTATCGATTTACTCTCATATAAAAAAGCGCCCAATCATATGCTTGGGCGCTTTTTTGCGGTTAAGACGTTATAAATTTCTAGCTTTATCTGGGACTGGCTGACCAGACAGGTGAACGGATAACGCCTTGCCCAGATTTACCAAAGGCTTCGCCACCATTTAGGGATTTGATAGTTAGTACGCCTTTACCACCTTGCTTTGAGGCATAAACGACGCGCTTACCATTAGGCGAAAAGCTCGGTGCTTCATCAATGCCGGTATTACCTAAATTGGCAGTGACCGCGCCGCCGCTATTCATGATGGCAGCTGAGCGACCATTTAAAAAGGCAATCTGTGAGCCATCGCTACTGAATTGAGGGCTGGTCGCATAACCACTATTGGACACCTTGGTTGTACGTCCCGAACCAAACTCATAACGATAAATCTGTGGTTTATTAAATCCAGCTTTATCAGACACAAAGACAAAAGATCTGCCATCAGGAGCGTAGCTTGGCTGTACTTCACTGCTTGGCCAGTTGGTGAGTCTTCTTGGTTGACCGCCGCTGGCACTCATCTCATAAATATCAGCGCTGCCCTCAAAGCTACTAGAGAACAGTATTTTGCTGCCATCTGGTGAGAATGAAGGACTTAAGTTACTACCAGGGAAAGGGGTCAATGGCGTTGCGCCGCCGCCGCTCACGCTTTGTACATAAATGACAGGATATGATTTATCGCGTTGTACCGCATAGGCAATACGGTTGCCATCAGGCGACCATGCTGGGGAGAAGATAGAGCCTGAAACTTCGGTAATGGTTTTGGCGTTTTCACCATCGGCATCCATGATTTTTAAGCGTGAGACTTTTGCTTTTCCTGCACCAATTTCTTCAATATAAGCAATACGCCCTGAGAAGTCACCTGGAATGCCGGTAATGAGCTCATAAACTTTATCTGCGATGACGTGACCGGCATAGCGCATGCTATCTTTGTTGTTATCAGTGGTTAAAGTTTGCTTGCCTTCGATAACGCGTCCTGTTTTAACCTCAATCACTTCATAATCGGTCACCACTTTACCGCGGCTACTGCGGGTGCTACCCACGACAAGATAGGGAATACCCATACTTTGCCATACAGGTAATGTTCCTGACAGCTCGCTGCTACTGCGCGGCTGCTGCGGTAGATTCTGACTGGTAATTTTGAGCTCAGTTTTGCTTAAGTCGTTTACAATAATAGGTGATAACACACTATCACCAGCAAAAGGCACAAAAGCCACTTGGTTTTGTTGAACAGGAATCTCGTAATCCAACTCTAAAATGACAGGCGCTGCCAATACACTTGGCGCGATAAGCAAGCTTGAGGCGCTAGCAAGTAACGAGGTGAGTAGTTTTTTATGAGTGCGCATGAGTAAGTTGAGCTCCTAAAACAGTATGATGGTCATTTTTATAGGTCATTAGTCCGCCATAAAGATAAGGCAGTACCTTCTACAGTACAAGCTATTTAAGGTAACGTTATCAATAATATAAGGCATGAGCAACTGATTAATTAATACCTTTAAACTGTAGAGTAAAGGTCGGGTATTTTGGGTCGTCAGCATCGATTGGTAAGCTGCCTGTGTTCAATACAGCTTGTTTTGCGGCTTCATTGACAGCTTCATCAGGTCCTGAAGCGGTAACATTGGTGATATTGCCGCTGGCATTGACTGTAATCGTGAGCGTAGCACGCTGAGTTGAGCCCTTTGCTGCAGTCGGTGGATTGTAGTTGCGTCTGATAAGATTAATGATTTCACTATTACTAGCGCCGCGACTACCACCTGATGCTGAGCGGCTGCTGCCTTTTGAAGGACTTGAGGTTGTGCTATCACCAGATAAATTCGATTGCCCATCGTTTGATGGGCTAAGGGTTTGACCTGAGCTACTAGAGCCACCCGTATTTATTTCTATATTTCGGTCGGTGGCAGTTGGGCGCTTAATCTTAGGAGGATTGTTTTGCTTATTGCGAAAATCGCTAAGCGTTTTTTGCTCTTCAATGAGTTGCTGTCTTCTTTCTTTTTCAATTTGGTCATGCTCTTCTAACACGGATTCGTCTAACCGTGCTGCCCACTCAGCCATACTGCGCTCATACTCTTGGTTTTGCTCAAGAAGGCGTTGATGCTGCTCTTCACTCATCAGCATCGGGCTAGTAGCAGACTCCTTAGAGCGTGTAAAGACTGGTACTTGCTGAGAGTTTGGTTGAGCAGGATTTGAAGTGCTGACGCTACCATCAAAGGCTTCTGTTGGCGTAGCTGTGCTACTTGCACCGCTGTCAGCTTGCATGGTACTTACTGCTGCGGCACGATTGGCAAGGATTTGTCCTTGCATCTCTGCCAGCTGTTCAGGAGATACCATGGTCGTTTCAATGCTGCCGGCGGTCTCAACGTCCATATTTTGATAGGTATAGATAAGTATGCCAATGACAAGACCATGTGCCAGCAAACTGAGCAGCGTGGGTAAGGTTAGCCCATTGCCTTCGGGTTCAGTTGGTACATAAACGGTTGGAGCCTTATGCATGGTAGTAATACTCAAAAACGTGATACTAAAAGACAAGTGTTATCAGCTTATCTGCTTTATTCGCTTACCTGCTTCGTTCTAGCCCAATGTACCAAACAGGCAGCTTTTAACATTACGACAACGACTATAGCGTCGGTGTAGGTAGGGGCGCGCCGGTTAATAGTCCAACCTTTTGGATGCCAGCTTGTTGCAAGGTTGCCATTAAGGTCATGATAGCGCCATATTGATTGTTTTGGTCGGCGTTAATCATCACTTGTACCGGCTGAGCACCCGCATCACCGCTTTGGCTTTGCAAAGTCGATAGGGTATCAATGAGCTCAGGCTCACTAATATGCAAATCGATATTACTCTCATAACTGATAAAAATCTCGCCGCTACCAGTTAGAGACACAATGACTGGTAGCTGGCTTTGACTCATAGTATTGGTTTGCTCTTTTGGCAAATCAACATCGACGCCAGTAATCAGCATTGGCGCGGTCACCATAAATATCACCAGCAGCACCAACATCACGTCGATATAAGGAACTACGTTCATCTCCGCATTCAGTGCTTTTTTTTCACGGCGATAGGGACTTTGTTTCATAGACCTGCCACCTGAGTGTTTTGATTAGCTTGGCTCACTTGATTGCTAGGTTGTGGACTCTCATTACTGGTTTCGCGCTGGAGCATACCAGTCATCTCATCACAGAATAAAGCACGTGAGTCATATAAGCGACTAGATTTGGCAGTAAAATGGTTATAAGCCAATACTGCAGGGATAGCGGCAAATAAACCCATAGCAGTAGCAATCAATGCTTCTGCAATACCCGGTGCCACAGCGGCTAGGGTTGCTTGCTCATTTTGTGACAAGCCCAAAAAGGCATTCATGATACCCCATACCGTACCGAACAGACCGACGTAAGGTGCAACGGAGCCAATGCTGGCAAGCGTCGTGAGTCCAGATTCTAACAGCAGCTGCTGACGACCAAGACCAACCCTTAACTTACGCTCAACCCCATCGATGATGTCATCCTTTGGTTGGCGTTTTTTATGCATTCTTAAATATTCAGAGAAACCAACATAAAAAATCTGCTCAAGTCCTTGGCGCTCAGGTGAGCCCTGAATACCTTGGTACAATTTTGCCAAATCTTCACCCGACCAAAACCACGTTTCAAACTGTTGGTCAAAGTTTCTGGCAGTGCCAAGACGCGCACTCATGCGAAAAATAATCACCCAACTGAGTAACGATGCTAATAATAATAGAGCCATCACGATCTGAACCAGCAGGCTCGCTTGAGTAATAAGGTCGATAATATTTAAGGATTCAGGCATGTAAAGGACTCATGGATAATTAATAATAGTCATTATAAGTGGTGCGTTCATATCAACCCCAAGTGTACTGCTAATCTTGGTAAATATCATTAATAATGTGTTAATTACATATTGATTCCTAAAACAATAAACAATAAATCATAATCAAAGCGTCACGTTTATGAATGCGTTAATAACTTTTTGTTTTTTAACGCTATTATGATGGGTTAAAATGCGTAATATTGTTAGTTTGAATATTTATTTCATGTTAATATGCGGATATTAAGCGCATCACCTCAATCAACGCCGTAGAGGTTTTTCTTATCAGTGAATCAGCATTGCATATTGCCACTTTATATTGCAAACACTCTCCTTTCACTACTAACAAGAAGAAGGCACTAATGCCGCTTAGCTTTATGTTATTGCCTTTATATTGTTGACGTAGTCCGTTTCACATTCAAACGATCTACTTGTCCTCTTCCAGCTTATGCTGGATTTTCTCGTTTTTTAATATTGTCGTTTGCTCTGTTGATTATTATGAATACTATCGATGTTTAATAGCTAGTTAGGCTTAATAATTAACTATGATTGATTGCCAGTGATGTTTTATTGGCAATCTAAAGATAGTGGTGATTAACACTGATGGCAATTAATGATAGTGGCCATGAATAGTAATAACAGGCAATAAGACGTCGCAACGCATCACTCATGATAGATTTTAAACGATAGTTATGGAGTTGTTATGAACCCAGTAGAGCAATTTACCCCGCAAGAGCCGATTTTATTTAATCCTATCGACTTGTTGTCACCAGAATATATTGCTCAGTCATCAACAGAGCTGCATACGCGTATATCGCCTTTGTATAGCGTGGATGAAGAGCGCTGGTTGACGCAATTGTTGCCACTTGCCAAACCGACAGATGCCGAGCGTGACAGTGCAGCTACGCAGACGCGTCAGCTGGTTGAGCATGTGCGTAATGATGGTAAAGCGGTAAAAATGGTCGACTCATTATTGCTTGAGTACAGCTTGGATACCCAAGAAGGTGTTTTGCTCATGAGCTTGGCAGAAGCCTTGATTCGTGTGCCAGACAATTATACGGCTGATGCGCTGATTCATGACAAGATGAGCGTCGCTGACTGGAAAAAACATTTAAAAAATGACAATGGTTTTATGGTCAATGCCTCAACGTGGGGCATGATGATGACAGGTCGCGTGGTCAGTATCGATAGTGATACCACGGCATCTGGCTTTTTGGATCGTATGACCAAAAAGATGGGCGAGCCTGTTATTCGAAGTGCCATGCAAAAAGCCATGCGTATCATGGGGCATCAGTTTGTACTCGGCGAAACCATCGAAGGCGCCAATAAAAACAGCCAACCATATCGCAATAAGGGCTATACCTACTCATTTGATATGCTGGGTGAAGCGGCAATTACCCATAAAGATGCTGAAAAATACTTTAACGATTATCTGCACGCGATCAAAGCCACGGCAAGTGTGAAAGTTAAAGAGGGCATGCCGAAGCCGTCAGTCTCTATCAAGCTGTCTGCCTTGCATTCGCGTTATGAAGCAACCCAAGAAGCACAAGTCATGGGACTGTTGCGTCAACGCTGCTTACTATTGATTGAAGCCGCTCGTGAGGTCAATGTCGACATCAGTATCGATGCCGAAGAAGCTGATCGTCTTGAGATATCTCTAAAATTATTTGAGTCTTTGTACCGTGATAATCTGACAGCAGATTGGGATGGTCTTGGCTTAGTCGTGCAAGGTTACTCTAAACGCGCGATCGCTATTTTGGCTTGGCTGGCGCGCTTGGCAATTGAGGTTGGCGACCGTATTCCTGTACGTCTAGTAAAAGGCGCCTATTGGGACACAGAAATTAAATTGGCTCAGCAAAAAGGTCTATCAGGCTATGCGGTCTGGACGCGTAAAGAAGGCACGGATACCGCTTATCTTGCCTGCGCGCGTTTCTTGTTGTCAGAGCATTTGCGCGGTCTGATTTGGCCACAGTTTGCCACTCACAATGCGCATACGCTTGCTTCAATCATGACCATGAGCTCGCATAGAGACTTTGAGTTCCAGCGTCTGCATGGTATGGGAGATGCGCTTTATGATCATATTTTGCAAGCCTATCAAATCCCTGTACGTATCTATGCACCGGTTGGCGCTCATAAAGATCTACTACCGTATTTGGTACGTCGTCTGCTTGAAAACGGTGCCAATAGCTCGTTTGTGCACCAGTTATTAGACAAGTCTTATCCAATTGACAAGCTAACTGTACATCCATATGACAAGCTATTAACCAATGCTACGCTACACAATCCAGATATTCCATTGCCATTAGCTATTTATGGCGCGCGCCGTGCCAGCTTTGGTCCCAATATCTTTATAGGGTCGCAGTGGATACCGTTTAAAGCGGCTATCGACACGCATATACACAAAACATGGTCAGCGACTTCTGTCATTAATGGCAAAGCAATCAATGACTATGATGCAGATGGCAAGATTCATCAGCTTGATAGTCAGGCAGTACGTGCGCCTTGGAACCATGAAGTCATCGTCGGTGAAGTCGTTTATGCCAACGCTACTATCGCACAGCAAGCAATTGCGGCGGCAGTCGCTGGACAAGGCGAGTGGCAAGCTGTTTCCGCTGCTAAGCGTGCAGCGATACTGCGTAAAATGGCTGATTTGTATGAAGAAAACTATGCAGAGCTGATGGCATTATGCCAAGTTGAAGCCGGTAAAACCTTACAAGATAGCATTGATGAAATCAAAGAAGCGGTTGATTTTTGCCGTTTTTATGCTGATGAAGCAGAGCGTCTAGATGATGTGGTTTATGAGTTTATTGATTTGGCAGGCAAGCCGTCGCGTCAAGTTTATAAAGCACGTGGCACCTTTATTTGTATCAGTCCTTGGAACTTTCCATTGGCTATCTATACCGGTCAAGTGGTCGCTGCGCTGGCTGCAGGTAATACCGTGGTGGCAAAACCTGCTGAGCAAACCAGCCTGATTGCACATTTTGCCGCGCAGCTTATGTATCAAGCCGGCGTGCCAGTAGCAGCGTTGCAACTCGTGATTGGTGCTGGCGATGTTGGTGCTGCATTGACCGCAGCTGATAATATCGCTGGTGTTATCTTTACAGGCTCGACCCAAACCGCTCAGCGTATCAACCAAAGCCTAAACGCCCATGCCCAAGTCAGCGGTGAGCTGCCTGTCTTTATCGCGGAGACCGGTGGACAGAATGCTATGATTATGGACTCAACGGCATTGCCTGAGCAAGTGGTCAGAGATGCGGTATTATCTGCCTTTGGCTCAGCAGGTCAGCGCTGTTCAGCATGCCGTATATTGTGTGTACAAGAAGAGATGGCAGATGATGTGATTGAGCTGCTACAGGGCAATATGGCTGAATTAATCGTTGGCAATCCGCTATATGCGACCACAGATGTGGGTCCTGTGATTGATATCGATGCCAAGCGTGGACTTGAAGCGCATATCGAGCGTATGCGCGCTGAGCCAACTGCCACTATTTTGGCGCAGACACCGATGAGTGCTAGCTCAGAGGTCAGTCAAGATCAAGCAACGTTTGTATTGCCAACGGCGATAGAAGTAAAAAGTATCGACGTGATCGGTGGGGAGCATTTCGGTCCTATTTTGCATGTGCTGCGTTATGAAGCACGTGATTTAAATAAGCTGATTGATGCGATTAATGCGACAGGTTTTGGCTTGACCTTGGGCATCCATAGCCGTATCGAAAACACGGTGGAGCATATTGAGCGCCGTGCGTTTGTCGGCAATACTTACATCAACCGTAATCAAATCGGTGCGGTCGTAAATGTGCAGCCGTTCGGCGGCTGCGGTCTATCAGGCACTGGTCCTAAAGCAGGTGGTCCGCACTATGTCGCCCGTTTAATGACATTAACGACTGAGCAGTTAGCTCTTAAAAACAATACGACTGAAAACATTACTCAAACAACAATCGCATAAGGAGTAGCACTATGGCGACTGAATTCAAAAAAAATCATGGCCAAGTTTGTGAAACTTGGCGTTTACTCGGCGCAGTGAATCGCGCCACTTATCTGCAAGAAGCCGCACCAAGACTAGCGTTGCTGACCGGTGATGCCAATAAGGCAAAGCGTTTGTTCAACCATTTATTGAGCGCCGCACCGATGCTGGATGAAGAGCACCGTATGACTGGCGCGACGGGCGAGTCGAATGACTTGTACGTGACGGGTCGCGGTAAGACCATGGTTGTCGGCGGTGAATCTGCCCGCGCGATGGCAGTGCTCGGGCAATTGCTAGCAGCATTATTAACGGGTAATGAGGTGATATTGCATTGCCCAAGCCAAGATGAGATGTGCATTGAAGCAGCAAAAATACTCTATGAGAGTGGCATCAGTGATGATGTGCTGAGTGTGGCCAATGACTCGCAAACGGTCACGCTTTTATACATCGATCGCCTGGCGCAAGTGGCTGTCTCTGGTAATCGACAAGAGGTGCAAGCGGTCAGTCAAGAGCTTGCCAAGACCGATGGTATGTTGACGCAAGTTATTAGCGTCACCGATATGGACGGCTTATCAGAGATGCTAACGCCTGATTATCTCTACCGCTTTGTCACTGAGCGTGTAAAAACGATTAATACGACGGCAATTGGCGGAAATGCAAGCTTGTTAGAGCTTGGTACATAGTAGGCTTTGCATCTAATAATCTTATAAAATGACTTTTATTATGAAGTTTCTTAGCTGTCCAACTGAAATGATGTATTTTTTGAGTGGTAAGTTAAATAAAGATAGTGATAGTATAAGTTAACTGTTTAGTCAGCAACTGAACCGCCCCGACTATATCGGGGCGGTTCAGAAAGGTCAGCGCCTATTTATTAAGAGGTTAAAGTCTTAGTAAATAGACGCTGGTGATGCTTAATAGCCAATGTGCTGTATAGATTAATGAATAACTATGACGTTATTCAGGATAATTCAGCCACACCCAGCCATTTTCTAGCCATTCCATCACCTCGTCAGGATCAATCCCTTCCATATTATCAAGCGTCAATTGTGCGCCATCTGCTAAGCGTACCAATAGCTTGGTTGCCGTCTCATCAATATTGTCTAAGCGCTGCCCATTAACATATACAACAATGCTATTATAGGTTTTGGTATATAACAAACGATTGCTATAATCGGCTTGTAGCGTCGCGCCATTTGCCAATGCAGATATCATCTCATCAGTATTGAGCATTTCTTCCGGTACGAGTGCATCATATTGACGCTTGCTGACTACCTCTGACACTGCTTGGCGAATAATCGCGTCACCGTGCTCAGACTGTAGCATTTGCAACAATTGATTTTTGATCGCTTCGATACTGTCTGCCTTTAACTCACCTGATGCTTGCATGGCTTGTGGCAATAACATGGGTATAAATAAATCACTGTTATTGGTTGCCACATCGGCAAGGCTGTCAATAATTTGCATCAAGTTTGGACGACGACAGCCAAATGAGAAGGTCAGGCAATCATCTTGTGCCACGCCAAAATGCGCTAATTTTGGTGGTACATACAGCACATCACCGGCTTCTAGTATCTCATCAAAGATAATCTCACCCATATCATCAAATAGTCGTATCGGCTCATCGGCGACAAACGCTGTTTGTTCATCACAGAACTTACCCAACTGCCAACGTCTAGAGCCATAACCTTGCGCTAAAAATACATCATAATCATCATAATGCTTGCCAACCGAGCCGCCTTTTGGTGCATAAGAGACCATAATATCATCGCGCTGCCACTGCGGGATAAAATCAAGCGCCTGCCATAACGCGCCAAGTTCCGGCGACCATTGTTCAAGATTCTGCACCAATACCGACCATTGCTCAGGCAAGTTATCAAAATCCACTTCAGTTAGCGGGCTTTTTTTAAGGTGCCATTGCGCTTGACCCTCTTGCTTGCTGGCAGCTTGGGTCAGCAGGCGCGCTGTGGCATCTTCTTCTATGGCTAGACCAAGCATATCTTCTGGCTCAAACATGCCAATTAATTGTGGTAAACCTTGCTTAATCAGTAGCGGTTTTTTTTGCCAATAATCATTTAAAAATTGTTCAGGTGTGATGGAAGCTGGTAAACAAAGCGGTATAGAAGTCATGGATAAATCCGAATGGTTAAATGGTTAAATGGTTAAATGGGTATAAGATTAATAGCAAGGATAGCTTTATAGGCGGGGTTTATTGGTTTATGATTATTGCCTGTCTGATGACTGTTATCAGCGCCTCTAATGATTCTTAGGATATTTATGAAAAAACTGCATTTTATCGTCATTATCGCCAGCGTGTTTTTATTACAAGCTTGTGTGTACAAGCTCGTTACTGTACCTGCAAAAATCGCTTATAAAACTACTAAAGGCCTGGTCAAAGGTACGGTCGCTGTGGGTAAAGCCATCATACCGGGCGACAGTAATGATGAAGATCAAAACAGTAAAAAATAAACCTTACCCAAATTAGAGTAAGGTTTTTATCAAGGTATAAATGATTCTTCATTTATACCTTTTTTGCACTTTATAGATATGAGCTGGCTGCCAGTTAAATCTTAGCAATCCACTCTTTAATTGTGCGTGCTTGTTCAGCCGCATTACCCACATAAGTTGCTGGCGTCATTTCACGTAGGCGCACTTTATCAGTATCGCTCACCGCAGATAATTCATCACTTTCAACGAAAGTCAGCATTGCTTCACGGGTCATCGCGTTGCCACGCGTTAATGCCTTTAGCTTCTCATATGGGTTTTCAACTCGGTAACGGCGCATAACAGTTTGAATTGGTTCTGCTAAAACCTCTTGGGCGCTGTCCAAGTCATCATTTAAACGCTGCGCATTCAATTCAAGTTTGCTGACGCCTTTTAAACATGCATCAAAAGCAATCATGCTTTGCGCCAGACCAACACCGATATTACGTAATACGGTAGAGTCGGACAAATCGCGCTGCATCCGTGAAATCGGCAGCTTTTCGCCTAAATGAGCAAGCATCGCATTAGCAACGCCCAAGTTACCTTCCGAGTTTTCAAAGTCGATCGGGTTCACTTTATGCGGCATGGTAGAAGAGCCAACTTCACCCTCTTTTAGGCGCTGTTTAAAATAGCCTAAGCTAATATATTGCCAAATATCACGATTAAAATCGATTAGAATAGTGTTGAAACGTTTTACCGCATCGAACAATTCAGCGATATAATCATGCGGTTCAATTTGCGTGGTGTACGGGTTAAACGTCAATGCTAAGCTATCGTTGATAAATTGTTCAGCATGAACTTGCCAATCAACATCAGGATATGAGGCATAATGAGCGTTATAGTTACCAACTGCGCCATTGATTTTACCAAGTAGTTCAACCTGACCAACCTGCTTGATTTGACGGGCTAGACGATAAGCCACGTTTGCCATCTCTTTACCCAAAGTCGTTGGGCTAGCGGTTTGACCATGGGTACGTGATAACATCGGTTGGTCAGCATAGGTAATCGCTAAATCAACAATACTATCCGTCACTTCTTGCATTTTGGCAACGACGATTTCGCGGCTGTCTTTTAGCATTAATGCGTATGATAGGTTGTTAATATCTTCACTGGTACAAGCAAAATGAATAAATTCTAATGAATCTTCAAGCGCTGCCTGACCACGGAATTTGTCTTTAATAAAGTACTCAACTGCTTTTACATCATGATTGGTGGTTGCTTCTATGTCTTTAATCGCTTGGGCATCTGCTTCGCTAAAGTTATCAACGATAGCATTTAAAAACGCATTGGTATCGGTATCAAATGCTGCTAACTCACCAATGGCACTATTATCAGCCAATGACTGTAACCAGCGAATCTCAACGGTAACGCGCGCTTTAATCAGACCAAATTCAGATAAGTAAGGGCGCAAGCTATCGGCTTTGGACGCATAACGACCATCGATTGGGGATAGGGCGGTAAGTAAATTCATAAAGATGCCTTAAGTAGTGATAAGTAGTGACAAGTAGTGATCAGAAGGGTTAGAAATTAAAAATGACTACAAACTAACAAATAATACAATGTTTAATTTTTACAGAAAAATAGCTTTAAAACCCGCAAGGCGCATCAATTGACGCAATCACGCCGCCGCCTAAGCAAACCTCCTCAATATAAAATACCGCTGACTGACCCGGAGTAACAGCGCGTTGTGGTTCATCAAATATCACACGAACCTCACTGCCGTCAGCATTGACCGCAAATACACGGCAGGCTTGGTCGGGCTGACGATAGCGAGATTTTGCCATACAGCGTAAGCCCTCTAAGCTAAAAATATCTGTAGGTGGCAGACCATCTGTCCAATCTAGCTTATAAGCATGCAGCTCATTGCTCAGCATCATGGGGTGCTCATGACCTTGACCGACGATAAGACGATTGTTATCTAAATCTTTTGCCAATACAAACCATGGTTCTTCGGGACGATCTTTCACACCGCCAATACCGATACCACCGCGCTGACCTAATGTATAGTACATCAGACCATCATGCGTACCAATATTAATGCCATCGTCAGTGACGATATCGCCTTTTTGTGCCGGCAAGTACTGCTGTAAAAAGTCTTTAAAACGGCGCTCACCAATAAAGCAGATGCCAGTCGAGTCTTTTTTATTGGCAGTAATCAAGTCATGTTCTTCAGCGATTTGACGAACGACTGGTTTTTCAAGCTCACCAACTGGGAACAGGGTTTTGGCAAGCTTGTCACCGCCAACCGCATGTAAAAAGTAGCTTTGGTCTTTATTGTTATCGAGCCCACGTAGTAATTGCGCTACCTCAATACCGTCATTATTCTTATAGTTCACACTGCGGCGGGTATAGTGACCAGTAGCGATATAATCAGCGCCAAGGGTTAAGGCGTAATCCAAAAATGCTTTGAACTTAATTTCTTTATTGCATAGGATATCTGGATTGGGCGTGCGTCCGGCTTTGTATTCTGCTAAAAAATGCTCAAAAACGCGATCCCAGTATTCCATGGCAAAGTTTGCGGTATGCAATTTTATGCCAATTTTGTCGCACACCGCTTGCGCGTCTGCCAAATCGTCCATAGCCGTACAGTACTCAGTACCGTCGTCTTCTTCCCAATTTTTCATAAACAGCCCTTCAACTACAAAGCCTGCCTGCTGAAGCAATACGGCAGAGACAGAAGAGTCGACACCACCTGACATCCCGACAATTACATGTTTAGTACTAGGATTGTCAATATAGGTAAGCGTTAGAGGGCGATGGGCGTCAAAAGCAGCAGAAACGGATATGCTTGAGGTGTTTGGCATGGCTGACATAAAGCGGCTCAACTATTTATACTTTGTCCAAGATTTATAATGGCACTGAAGATGAATGCAATAGCTACAATAGTAAGCTGAGCAAGTTTACAGTGCCGGTTTGTCTTTTGGATTGGGTATTATGATAAAATAAGCGTCATATTATACCAGTTAATTGAAACTGGTGGCGAGCTATGGCATCTTACTGGCTATAAAACCGCTTTAAAAATTTAGATAATGGTTTTCAATTATTCTAATCACCATTAATTTACTTGGAATGATAATGATAAAAATTGGTCAAGGCATTGATGTTCATGCTTTTCATAATAATGGTCAGCAGCAGCAATATGTGGTGCTGGCGGGTGTGCCTATTGAGCATACGCACAGCTTACTTGCGCACTCTGATGGTGATGTGGTGTTGCATGCACTTGCTGACGCTTTGCTTGGCGCATTGGCACTCGGCGATATCGGGCAACACTTTCCAGATACCGATGCGGCAAATGCTGGTTTAGATTCACGCGTACTGCTTCGTTATGTGTATGGCAAAGTTTTGGCCGCAGGTTATATGTTGGGTAATGCTGATATTACCGTAATGTGTGAACGTCCAAAACTCGCAGTACATAATTTAGCCATGCGCGCTAATATCGCTAGTGATTTGCAGACCGATGTGAGTAATATCAGTGTTAAGGCAACCACCACTGAAAAATTGGGCTTTACCGGTCGGCAAGAGGGCATTATGGCCAATGCCGTGGTATTATTGGTGCCGAATACGTCAGGCGTTTAATTCTCAATAGCATATCATTGCATCTAATGACTACTGACAGCTATTAAGAGTGCTTGTAATATGGCAATGATTGCCCCATGAAGCAGCCATATGACAAATTTAATGTTACCTGTCTTTTTTATAAATAGTTTTAATTAATAGGAGTTTTTATGAGTGAGCAAACCCCAAATACTGCTGCCAACGATATTGAACAACTGATTCGTAACCAAATCAAAGACAACAAAGTTATTCTGTATATGAAAGGCTCACCGCAGTTCCCACAGTGTGGTTTTTCTGCTAAAGCGATTGAAGTATTGACGCAAATTGGTCGCCCATTTGCCTTTGTAAATATCTTAGAAAATCCAGAAATTCGTGCAACGTTACCACAAATTGCCAATTGGCCAACCTTTCCACAGCTGTGGATTGATGGCGAGTTGATGGGTGGTTCTGATATTATTTTACAAATGTATCAATCAGGCGAGCTTAAGCCTTTGGTTGAAGCAAACAGTCCAGCTGCTTAATATCGACTGCACTTTATATCGATGTTTGATGTTTGAATATCTGAGTGGCATTAAAATGTTGATATATAAGTGACGTTCGAGTCTAAGTACCCAAATCCGAGTCGCCTTATTAAAGGTTGCTCGGATTTTTATTATTCAATGTTTATTGCTCGTAAGCTTGATTGTTTTTGTCGGTTTTATCCCCATATAAGCCTTAATATCACAGCCAAATACGCTAAATCAATAATAAGAGAGTTCTATGACTAATGAATTAAAAAACAGCCAAGCCACTCAAATACAAGAAGCTGAGCAGGCAGCCATTGAAAAACGTCGCGGGCATCTGAAAAGTGAATCATTACGTATTATTGATATTGCAGCCAGCGAGCCCTATTCAGCGCTGAAATGTATTCATCAGTTGAGTGTGGCGGGCGGCGCAACTGAAGCGACGTATGTGGCGATTGAGCAGCGTATTGTCGCTGATCAAGATGCTGCCGGTGCTTATCATCTGGCGTTATTGGCTCAAAATACACCAGACTTACCTATCGATGCGCGTCAGCTTATTGAGCTGGTCGTCAATAAAGGCGATAATGCTCAGCGTTTGGCATTGCTAAAAAACTTACCCTTGCCGCCCGTTGAGACGATTAAAGCATATATATTGGCGAGCGATGATGGCGATGCGATCGGGCAGATGAATGCCTACTTACAGATTAATCCAGAAGGCTATGGCAGCCAACATATGCTAGCGAGTGGGCAGGCGGATCGTATTGTGCCGCTAAGCCCTAACAAATAAACGTTGGGAATAATCATCGGCAAATGCTATCAACGTTAATCAAAACTTCTTAATCATTAATCTCAATAGTTTTTTTGTATAACGTTTTTTAAATGACAAAAAATTGTTATAATTAATGGTTATCTGTTCAGCTAATAGCGGCGCGCGCTCTATTCTAGTCGCTATCTCTTTTTTAAATTCGACTGACACTTATCTACCCAGTTCATGTTATTGAATAATAGCCTGTCGCTAAGCATAGCGTGATCAGTCAAGTGAGGCATTACATGCAATACCCAAAAAATTACGACGTGGTAGTGATCGGTGGCGGCCATGCTGGCACAGAAGCTGCTTTGGCGGCCGCACGTATGGGCGCGCAAACCTTACTGTTGACGCATAATATTGAAACGCTGGGGCAGATGAGCTGTAACCCGGCGATTGGTGGCATTGGTAAATCACATCTGGTGCGCGAAATCGATGCGCTAGGCGGCGCGATGGCATTGGCGACGGACAAATCAGGTATTCAGTTTCGAGTACTTAACAGCCGTAAAGGCGCTGCGGTTCGAGCCACGCGTGCGCAAGCAGATCGCATTCTTTATAAAGCCGCTATTCGTCATACGTTAGAGAATCAGCCGAACCTTGATATCTTCCAACAAGCAGCCGATGACATTCTAGTTGAAAACGGTCGTGCGACGGCGGTTGTGACTGCTACTGGTATTATTTTTAATACGCAAACGGTAGTATTAACCTCAGGTACCTTTTTAGGCGGGGTTATTCATATTGGTCTTGAGAGCTCAAAAGGCGGTCGCGCAGGCGATCAGCCTTCTATTAAGCTTGCTGATCGTTTACGTGAGCTAAAACTACCTGTTGGTCGTCTAAAGACAGGTACGCCCGCGCGTATTGATGCGCGTAGTGTTGATTTTAGTGTGATGGCGGTACAGCCGGGTGATACTCCGCTACCGGTCATGAGTTATATGGGCGATGTGTCCATGCATCCTGAGCAGGTGAATTGCTACATCACCCATACCAATGCGCGCACCCATGACATTATTCGTGAAAATTTAGACCGCTCACCGATGTTCTCTGGCAAAATCGAAGGGGTCGGTCCGCGTTATTGTCCATCTATTGAAGACAAAATCCATCGCTTTGCCGATAAAGACAGCCATCAGATCTTTATTGAGCCAGAAGGCTTGACCACCCATGAGCTGTATCCGAATGGTATTTCAACCAGCTTGCCGTTTGATGTGCAGTTAGAGTTTATCCATAGTATGAAGGGTCTTGAGAATGCACACATCACCCGTCCAGGCTATGCGATTGAATATGATTATTTTGATCCGCAAAACCTAAAACCAACGCTTGAAACCAAATCGATTGATCGCTTGTACTTTGCCGGACAAATCAATGGTACGACCGGTTATGAAGAAGCCGGTGTGCAAGGTTTGCTGGCTGGCACCAATGCGGCACTGGTTACCTGTGAAAACAGTGAGTTTGACGTCTGGACGCCGCGCCGTGATGAAGCTTATCTTGGTGTGCTTGTCGATGATTTGATTACGCATGGTACGACCGAACCTTATCGCATGTTTACCAGTCGCGCCGAGTATCGTTTGCTTTTGCGTGAAGACAATGCTGACCAACGTTTGACTGAAACCGGTCGTAAGCTTGGCTTGGTTGATGATGTGCGTTGGCAAGCGTATGAAGAAAAAATGGAAGCCATTGCCTCCGAGACTTCGCGTCTCAAAGATATTTGGGCGACGCCTATCAATGCGTTAGGTGCACAAGTCACTGCGCAAACAGGAGAGGTACTGTCCAAAGAATCGACGGCTTATGATTTGCTTAAACGTCCGCAAATACATTTTAATGATATTGCAGCGATTACAGGCTCAGAGGTCGATAGTCAAGTGGGTGAACAGATTGAAATCTCTGTCAAATACGCAGGCTACATTGATCGTCAGCAAGAAGATATCGATCAGATGAAGCGTCTAGAGAATACAGCGCTACCAATGGATTTTGATTATAGTGTGGTATCTGGGCTGTCCAATGAGATTGTTCAAAAACTTGCGCAAGTCCGTCCGTCAACGTTGGCACAAGCTGGACGTATCAGTGGTGTCACACCGGCTGCTATCCAGCTACTGGCAATGACAGTCAAGAAACAGAAGAAAGTAC
The DNA here is from genome assembly GCF_000012305.1 of Psychrobacter arcticus 273-4. Taxonomy (NCBI): domain Bacteria; kingdom Pseudomonadati; phylum Pseudomonadota; class Gammaproteobacteria; order Moraxellales; family Moraxellaceae; genus Psychrobacter; species Psychrobacter arcticus. Next base: position 1,488,442 of record NC_007204.1, on the reverse strand, counting down.
AAGCAGCATTGAATGCGTCATAGTGTGAAAGATAAAAGCGACAAGGTAAGATGAAAAAATAACGTATCAAAAAATATCAAATTCAAGCCTAAAACGTATAAACAACCCATAATGAGAAATTATTATGGGTTTTTTTGCCAAAACATCATAGTCGTTAAAAGAAAGTGGCACACTGGCTTGTCTTGGTTGTTGTTTTTTATTTATACTGGCTCTACGAAATACAGCTCTACGAAATACAGCTCTACGAATTATCAACCCTATTGTTATTACCTACATCTGTTATTTCCTACATCGTTTTTACTAATTTACCACGCTATTGTCCATATTATGATGGGCTTGTCACCGAATTGAGCCTATTTATGATTGATGCCATTATTTTTGCTATGACCATCGTCTTGCCCAACCTTGCCTTAATGTGGTTGGGTTTTTTTATGAAAAGACGGGGTGAGGCGGATCAGGTGTTTGTCGATCAGGCCTCTAGTTTCGTTTTTAACTACTGTTTGCCATGTCTGCTATTTTTTAGTGTGGTCGATAGTGATGTTGATTATGCGAAGCAAGTGGTATTGATAGTCGCTGGTATTGTGGTGACCTTTATTTTGTTTATTGGCTCTGAGCTCTATGCCAAGCATTTTATCAGTGACCCTGCTAATCAAGGAGTTTTTGTACAAGGTATTTTTCGCAGCAATATGGCGATTATTGGACTTGCGACCGTTGCTAACGCTTATGGTACGAGCGGCTTGAGTATTGGCGCGGTATACATGGGCGTGGTCACGATACTGTTCAATATCCTAGCGGTGATTACGCTAAGCCGAGTATCTAAAAGTTCGGAAGATACTTGGCTCAGTCGTAGTACCATGATTATCAAAAAGCTATTCACAAATCCGCTTATCATTGCGCTCGTCGCAGCATTTACCTATAAAGCGTTGCCACTACCACCGCTTGCAGGTGTGATTCATATCACCGGTGGGTTATTGGCAGCAGTTGCTTTACCGCTTGCACTGATTTGTGCAGGTGCCAGTATTAATTTGAAGTCGATGTTGCATCCTTCTGGACTTTCTATGCAGGCAAGCATTGGACGCATTGTTATTGCACCATTGGTCGCTATAGCGGTTGGTTTTGCTTTTGGCTTAACGGGTGTACATATGGGCGTACTGTTTTTGATGGTTGCGTCGCCAACGGCAGCCGCAAGCTATGTGATGGCAAAAGCGATGGGTGGTAATGATATTTTAGCGGCCAATATTTTGGCATTTACCACGGTGGTTGGTATGTTTGGTATGGCGATTGGCGCCGCGATATTGCGCGCTATGGGGTTGATTTAAGAATATTATAAACGAATAAATGGGGTTCTTATAATGCAATGGTGAAATCAACAGACAGTTACTAAGAATTTATCAAACCCTGATCTAATAACCTCCCAATCTTAATAGAAGGGGAGGTTTTTCAATATTATGCAAGCGTTGCTGTTGGTTGTAAATCAAACAAATTAAGCTCAGAGACAAGCTCAAGCGAGCGCATACGTGCTGCTTGGTCATAAACGTTTGCTGTCACAATCAGCTCATCTGGCTGATAGGTAGCAAGAAACGTCGCAAGCTTTGGTTTGACGGTTTCAACAGAGCCGATAAAGGATACCGACAACGCACTATCCACCATCATTTTCTCAGCAGCGTTCCAGATACTATCCATATCATGAGTAGGCTTTGGCATTTGACCTGTTTCACCACGGCGTAAACGCACAAAACTCTGCTGGGCTGAAGTAAAGTGATACTGCGCCGTCGCATCATCATCAGCAAGCAATAAATTTGCCGCTAGCATGACATAAGGCTTATCTAAATAGGCCGATGGTCTAAATTGCTCACGATAAGCTGTAATGGCTTGTCCAAGCATTTGCGGTGCAAAGTGCGAGGCAAACACATATGGCAATCCTAAGTGCGCTGCTAAGGTCGCACCAAAAAGAGACGAACCTAATATCCAAATAGGAATGTTAGATTTTGCACCCGGAAATGCCTGTACTGGGCTATCATCTGTGCCATTCCCCAAAAAGTACATCAACTCTTGCACATCTTGTGGAAAGCGATCGGCATCTTGCATCTGACGACGTAATGCTTGAAAAGTTGCACCATCTGTACCGGGCGCACGACCCAACCCCAAATCTATGCGGTCGCCATATAATGCTTGCAAAGTACCAAACTGCTCTGCGATAACAAGCGGTGCATGATTGGGCAGCATGACGCCGCCTGCGCCAATACGTATACGCTTGGTCTGAGCACCAATATGCGACAGTAGTACCGACGTCGCTGCACTAGCGATACCGGGCATATTATGATGCTCTGCCATCCAGTAACGGTTTAAGCCAGATTTTTCAGCTTGCTGCGCGGTTTCAACCGTTTGGGCAATGCCTTCAGCAATAGTTTTACCCTCAGGAACAGGGGCTAAATCTAAGAAAGATAAGGGAATAGGGTTACTCATAAATCATCCAATAAAGTTATTAATTATTTTCTCTTGATATGCTCATTATTAATATCGATTTCAAGTCGCGTTACTGAGTAGTAATAATTCATAACAAATTAGCGTGAGCTGCTTTTAAGCACTCTAATGGATAAATAAACCGAGGTTGATTGTTGGTATTTCATAAAAAAAGCAGATGACATGGGTCGCCTGTTTTTTCGTTAAAAGTACCCCGTTTTAAAAAGCGCAACGCTTTTAAAACGAGGTAAGGTTAATAAAGCAAAAGCTAGGTATATAAACTGCTCTTATTCACTTAGCAAGCTTATAGGCCATGACATAATCACCAATGGTTGTACCCACTGAACCATGTCCACCAGCAACCAATACTACCATTTGCTCACCTTTAGAGTTCAAGTAAGTCATAGGCGTGGCTTGACCACCTGCTGGAATACGCACATTCCATAGTACATCACCATTTTTCAAATCATAAGCGCGGAAGTTGTTTTCGGTCGCCGCTGATAAGAGTGCGACGCCACCTTTAGTGATGATAGGTCCACCGATACCAGGGACACCTAACTCCAATTTTAATGGAATAGGAGATAAGTCTTGTACGGTACCATTTTTGCGTTGATAAGCAATCTCGCCTGTGGCCAAATCAGCACCTGCTATCGTGCCCCATGGTGGCTGCTGACAAGGTACGCCAAGCGGTGATAAAAACGGTCCCATTTCTACCGCATAATCTGCGCCTTCATTGGCATTCACACCTTGCTCACCTTTATTGGTTTCAACATCACCAAGTGTTTCTTTGGGAATGAGTTTTGAGGTAAAGGCAAGGTAAGTTGGCATACCAAACATCACGCCATTTTCAGGATCGACGGCGATTCCGCCCCAGTTAAAGGTACCAAAGTTACCAGGATAGACTATGCTGCCATTCGTTGATGGTGGTGTATAACGACCATCATAATTAAGCTGGTTAAATTCAATCCGGCACATCATCTGATCAATCAGGCTGGCACCCCACATGTCTTTTTCTTTCAACATTGGTGGCTCAAAACTCAAACCAGAATAAGGCTGAGTGGGTGCGGCGTGTTCACCTGCAATGAGATAGCCTTGCGGTGCATCACGTTCTTTGATTGGTACAATAGGCTCGCCTGTTGCGCGGTTCAAGACATAGACATCACCTTGTTTGGTCGGTACAACCAAAGCAGGTTGGACGCCATCAGCTGTATCTAAGTCAAGCAACGTTGGCTGAGCAGGTGTATCCATATCCCAAAGATCATGATGGACAAACTGCTGTACCCAGCGCGCTTCGCCTGTATTAATATCTAACGCGACAACAGAGGTTGCATATTTTTCTTCAGCAGCGTTTCGGTAGCTGCCCAGCTGATCTGGCGTGCGGTTACCCATAGGGAAGTAAACCAAACCAAGCTCTTCATCAGCACTAGCGATCGCCCATGAATTTGGCGAGCTGGTTTTGTACGTCTGAGTAGGATCATTGACATCAAAAGGCGCGGTGTTGTCAGGGTCGCCTGAATCCCAGTTCCACAATAGCTCACCAGTATTGACATCATAAGCACGGATAACACCAGAAGGTGAATTTACATCATAGTTGTCATTGACGGCCCCTGCCACAACAATCGTATTGCCTACCACTATCGGAGGCGACGTCGAATAGTAGTAGCCCGCCTGTGTAAATGGCATATTGTGCATCAAATCTAATGCGCCATCTTCACCAAAATCTTGACAGCGTTGCCCAGTATTTGGATCGAGTGCATATAGTTTGGCATCAGAAGTTGGGATAAATATCTTAGCATCGCATTGCTTAGATGCATTTTCAAAGGTATTACCAGCAATTTTTTGCACTATCATATCGCTGGTTGCAGCGGGTTGATTGCTGACAGCTGCATTGCTAATGGTACTGCTTGTCTCATTATTAGCCACTGGAGGAGTGCTATCCGTGCCAGACTGACCAGCATAGTAAGACACACCTCGACAGGTTTGGTGTTGGCGTTGTAGGTTTTTTTCTACTTTTGGATCAAACTTCCATAGTGTCTCACCAGAGTCAGCATCTAGTGCCATTACCCAGTTATGAGGCGTACATAAGTACAGCGCATTGCCGATTTTTAACGGCGTTGCCTGATAAGTGGTCTCGCCAACATCGTTAGGGCCTTTAACATCACCCGTTTGAATTTGCCAAGCCAGCTCTAAATCTTTGACATTATCAGTGGTGATTTGAGTCAAAGGAGAGTAGCGTTGGCCATAGTCAGTACGGCCATATGCGCTCCATTCGCCATCTGGTGTTTGTTCGCCAGTTGATAATGAATCGCCAAGATTTGTAGAGGTGTCTTTATCAGAGGCACTTAAATCAAGTTCACCTAACTTGTCCGTGGCGTTGTTTGCTAAGCTCCCAAAAGAAAGGAGTGCACCTACAACCACACTAGCGAGCAACCCCCAATAATAAAGAGGATTCTTTTTAACCGTGTTTGGAGTTATTGCACTATTAGCAGTGCTTGTCGCTACTTGAGCGCGCTGCCCGCGCATCTTATTAGATACCCACGGCAATAACATTAATAGACCAAAGATCAATGGGAAGCCAACACGAGGTGCCAGTGCCCACCAATAAAAGCCGGACTCCCAAAGAGCCCAAGCAATAGTCGCTACTATAAAAATAGCGTAGAGCCCGTAAGCACTCCAATGTTTTTTGAACAATAAAAATGCTGTCGCTAGCATGACAATGCCAGCAAAGAGATAGTATGGACTACCGCCTAAAGAGAGCAGATAAGCGCCACCGATAAGCAAGGGGGCGGCAAAAACTGCCATAATGATCGCTACGAATTTTTCCATGAGCGGTACCACCTGTTTACATAAGAGCAAATGAACATGCAGTGATCGACACCCAGTAATAATTAGATGTGTAGGCGTCCAGCAGTACATGCATTATAAAAAATAAATCAAACGTTGGATAACGTTTCAGACTCTATTCTATCACTTATGCATAATTTCGGTAAAGGTGGGGTAGGTTCAGATTAGCTGTTTGGTAGGGGTGTTTTAGTTGTTGAATTGTTTTTGACACAGCTCCATAAAGGCTCGACCATACTGACGAATTTCTGCGTCATCACGTACTGCCATCCAACTGGTAAAGCGCCCAAAATGGTCGACCGGAATGGCCGTTAGATTCTGATAATGGCTTGGCTCAAATGCCATTTCGGCAATAATGCCAATCCCCAAACCTAAGCCTACATAAGTACTAATCACATCGGCATCAAGAGCAGCCAGTACGATATCTGGCTCAAGACCGGCGTCACTAAAGGTTTTGTCAATGGCGCCGCGCCCCGTAAAGCCGCCGTGATAAGTCACAATTGGATAGCTAGCCAGGGTCGGTAAATCAATAGATTCCAGTCCTGCAAGTTCATGATCGCTTGGTACGATGACGCGATGCGTCCAGTCATAATAGCGGTAGCAGCGTAGATAGTTGTTATGTAGCAAGGACTCGGTGGCAATGCCAATATCGGCCTGCCCACGTATCACCATCTGTGCGATGGTTTCAGGATCTGCCTGTTGTAGGATGAGATTAACCTTAGGAAAGCGCTCTTTAAACTCTTTCACGACTTCTGGTAATACATAACGTGCCTGAGTATGAGTCGTGGCAATCGTCAATGTACCCACATTTGGATTGTTAAAGTCGAGGCTGAGATTTTCAATCGTACGAATTTCAGCAAAGATAGACTCAATATGCGGCATGAGCGCAGTGCCCATTGTCGTAAGTCCAGTTAATCGTTTGCCTTGGCGCACAAATACTTCAGTTTTGAGCTGATTCTCAAGCGCAGCAATATGCTTTGATAGACTTGATTGGCTGGTGTGCAGTACTGTGGCTGCCTGACTTAAGTTATAGCCGTTGATGACTGTATGCCACACTGTCTCTAACTGCTTAAGCTGAATTTGCAGATGCCGCTGATTGACCACTACGTCGATTGCCATAAGTTAATCCCATCATATAAAGAGTCAGTCGTCTTTATAAAAGTTAAAACGCCCAAAAAACATAACAAGGCTGTAGTGTAAAACAAAGCTATTATTCTTGTATATAATAAATAGGTATCTATTTATACATATATAGAATATAGATAAATCGTTCAGATAATAAGTCAAATAAAAATCTAATATGAATAAACCAAAAAAAGTAGAGGGTGGTTTATAGTTGAGAAAGGTTAAGATACATGAGATTACGAAGTTGGGATATGGGGTACAGTACCTATCTCCAATCAGGTGGTTATTGCAAAAATATCTAGTCAATTTGGGCGTTCTCAAGTACCATAATTTAATTTTGCAGCAAATGTCATTTTCTTTGTACAGAGCTAGGCGATTTTTTGTCCCTTTTTATCCTGATAGTCTCGATGGCATACTGCCAGTAGATAAGGTTTTTGGATAAAAGGTAGCGCACTGTCGTATTTTTTGTCTAAATTTTTGGTGAGTTGTTATGTCTGCTGTCCAACCTATTCCGCCCAATCCTCCCATTGCCAAGAAGTCATTTGGCGAATCTTTGCAGGCTTATCTTGATCGGCGTTCGATTATCATGCTGTTTCTAGGCTTTGTCGCCGGCATTCCTATTTTACTGATTTTCTCTAGCTTATCGTTATGGCTACGTGAGGCAGGGATTGATCGTAGCGTAGTGACGATGTTTAGCTGGGCTGCGCTTGGTTATGCCTTTAAGTTTATTTGGGCACCACTGATTGATGCGGTGCCATTGCCGATATTAACCAAGCTCTTAGGTCGGAGGCGTAGCTGGATATTGGTTTCACAGGTGATGATTATTGCGGCCATTTGTATTATGGCGAGTGTCAACCCAGCGAATGAAGGTAGCTTAGTTCTGATGGCAGTGGGTGCAGTACTGCTTGGCTTTTCATCAGCGACGCAAGATATCGTTATTGATGCGTATCGTATTGAGTTGGCACCGCCAAGTCTACAGGCGGTATTGTCTGCCATGTATGTGACCGGTTACCGCATCGGGATGATCGTCGCTGGTGCTGGGGCGTTATATTTAGCCGATTATTTTGGTTCTACCGAGAGCTTTTATAGCTATGAGGCTTGGCGCAATACTTACTGGATTATGGCAGCGGTCATGGGTATTGGGGTTATTACAACCTTAGTGATTCATGAGCCGATTAGACAACAAGTGGTCGTTGAGCGTAAAACGTCAGAATATACGCGTCTGGTATTGGTATTTGCTATATCAGTCATAGGTTTTGTATTGGTATTTGCTAATGCGGGCTTGGTCTTACCTGAGACAGAAAGTGTGTTCGCAGGCTTCTTAATCGAAGTGGTGCGTATGGTATCGAGCTTGGCAGCGGCTTTAGCTATCGGTTACGGCTTAGTAAAAGCCAACCTTGTAGAGCAAGAGTTTGCTAAGACCACATGGATTGAGCCTATTGCTGATTTTTTCCGCCGTTACGGTAAAAAGGCGTTATTATTATTAGCGCTGATTGGTCTTTACCGCATCTCCGATATTGTGGCAGGGGTTATCTCTAACGTCTTCTATCAAGACATGGCATTTACTAAAATTGACATTGCTAACGCCGTTAAACTGGTGGGCGTTGTTATGGCGATTGCCGGTGGCTTTTTAGGTGGCCTATTAGCACAAAAAATGCGTATCATGCGCGCAATGATGGTTGGAGCAGTCCTTGCTTGCGTGACCAACTTATTATTTATTCTGCTGACATACCATCCTGGGAGCTTGCCGTATATGTATTTGGCAGTAATCCTTGATAACCTTGCTGCTGGTCTTGCCAGTGCCGTATTTATTGCCTTTTTATCTGCCTTAACATCTATTCGCTTTACGGCCGTACAGTATTCGATATTTTCATCACTGATGACATTACTACCAAAAGTGGTGGGCGGTTACTCAGGCACTATCGTTGACAGCACCAGTTATCAGTTTTTCTTTATGTTCACCTTTTTGATTGGCATTCCTATTTTAGCGCTGATTTATTATGTTGATAAATATATCGTCATTGGTGACAACGATGATATTTACGATGATGGCAGTAATAGTGGCAGTAATAAAGGTGTCGAATTAACCAAAGCAAATTCTAATTTGGCCAACACTAATAAGCCACCGCGTGCGTCAGAATAGGGCGCAGGTTCTAAAAATAAAACAGATATAATTATTAAGAGTCAGTTATGACAGCGCAAAAAGCAGCAGACGTAACAGTATGGCAAATCAAACAGCAAGCGGAAAAAGCGGCTACAGATGCCGCTATTCCGCAGTTTTGGATAACTGATTGGCTGTTATATGTCATTGATAAACCCGCGCTATTTTTAATAACTGATGATAACTATCAGCTAAGTGATAGTGAGACTGAGCGATTTAATGCTGGTATGACTAAGATGCAGCAAGGTACACCATTGGCTTATTTAACGGGCACACAGGCGTTTTGGTCGCTTGATTTTACCGTTAATGAACATACCTTGATTCCCAGACCCGATACTGAAGTTTTGGTTGAAACAGTGTTAGATTGGATAAAAAGTCAACCATTTAGTACAACGCCAACGTTAAAGTCAATGCGATTGCTAGATTTGGGAACCGGTTCTGGTTGTATTGCCATTAGCCTGGCTCACGAGTTAAAGCTGGCTGATACGTTAAAACAAGTAAGCTGGCAAGTCGTTGCTGTTGATTTCTCGCTAGAGGCGCTAAAAATTGCGCAGCATAATGCTGTCAGTAATGCTGTTGAAGTGACGTTTGTCCATAGTAGCTGGTATGACGAATTGCCTACTCAAGATGAGCAGTTATTTGATGTGATTGTCTCTAACCCGCCTTACATTGATGAAGCGGATGAGCATTTAGCAGGTTTGTTAGCAGAGCCTATCAGTGCTTTGAGTGCCCCAAATCATGGCTTGGCTGATATTGAACATATTGTCTATTATGCACCACAATATCTAAAAGTAGGCGGGCTGCTAGCGATTGAGCATGGTTATGATCAAGGGCAGGCTGTGCGCCAATTATTTGCGGACAATCACTTCGATAATATACGAACGATTAAAGATTTTGGCGGAAACGATAGAATGACGCTTGGGCAGTTTAATAAACATTCGCTTTAATCTTAAGTAATGGTTATAAATATGAATGAGCTTGTAGAAACAGAGATGTTATTAGATGATGAGCTGCTGCGTTATGCAAGGCAGATATTGCTCGATGGCTGGGATATCGATGCGCAGCTACGTTTAAAATCATCACGTATCGTCATAATAGGCGCAGGGGGGCTTGGCTGTCCGGCTTCTGAAACCTTAGTGCGAGCAGGATTGGGGTACGTTCATCTGATTGATGACGATGAAATTGAAGCCAGTAACTTACAACGGCAAACACTATTTTTACCTGATGATATCGGTAAGCCTAAAGCGCTGACAGCGGCGCAAATGTTGATGCGTATCAATCCTTTGATAACGGCTCGCGGTACGGTGTCGCGTTTGAGCGAAGACAATGCTTATGAGTTACTTGATATGGCAACTGGCAAGCCTGACTTACTCTTAGACTGTACCGATAATTTTGCTACTCGTGATATTATCAATCGTATCAGTGTGCGTTATCAGATTCCATTATTATCGGCATCTGCTATTGCGATGCAAGGGCAATTGGCACTGTTTGAACCACAGCTAAGTACCGGCTGCTATCATTGTGTGTTTGGTTCAGTGGTACTTGATGCGGCGGCTGACGAGCGTACTTGTGCCAATTCGGGGGTGCTTGCCAGTACTACCGCTATTATGGGTAATCTACAAGCCAATGCCGCTCTGCAATATTTAGGTTTAACCAAAAATCCACTGAAGAATAAGCTGTTAATATGGGATGGTCGTCAGATGCAGCAGCGGCTGATGGGCTACCGAAAAGATACAGAGTGTCCTGTCTGCAATAGCCTTTCTTAATTTTATCGGTTGTCTTTTGAGCGTTATCATTACCCATCCTCACATATTCTTTATATAAGCACAGTTGTCTTTATGAAAATACATCGTCCGCATTTATTAAAGCATACCTTTAATGTCGTTAATCGTGTTCGTCAAACGGTGAGTATCGCTGGCCTGTCAGCGCTTAGAGTGGCAAAAGGCGAAAAACCTGATGCCATGCTACTAAAAGAAACATTTGAGCAATTGGGCACCACTTATATCAAAATAGGGCAGTTTATTGCCAGTACGCCGTCATTATTTCCCCGTGATTACGTGCAAGCGTTCCAGAGCTGTTTGGATCAAACCACACCGCTATCTTATGCTTATATTGAGCAAGTATTAAAAGAAGAGTTTGCGGTTAATGGTCTTACACTTGAAGAGACGTTTGCGTATATTGACTCACAGCCACTAGCGTCAGCCTCTATTGCCCAAGTCCATGCGGCGCGTTTGCATAATGGTGATGAAGTTGTGTTAAAAGTGCAGAAGCCTGATGTTGAGACCATCATGCAGACGGATTTAGGTGTATTGCATGGCGTGACTAAGTTGGTTGAGCTGTTGATGCCTTCGATGAGATTTGCCAGTATTGCGCCAATTATCGATGAGATTCGTCTGCGTATGCTTGCAGAGACAGACTTTATCGCTGAGGCGCAAAATATTCGCGATTTCCAGCAGTTTTTGGCGGTATCAGGCAATACACGCGTAGTAGCACCTAAGGTATATGAAGCGCACACTACCAAGCGTGTGTTGACCATGAGTCGCTTATACGGTGTCTCTATGGTAGATGAGTCTCTGATGCGTCAGTATTGTACTGATCCTGCGCAAGTAATGGCAGATACACTAAATACGTGGTTTGCAAGCCTTATGCTGTGTAATAGCTTCCATGCAGATTTGCATGCGGGTAATTTAATGCTATTAACCGATGGACGTATCGGATTTTTAGATTTTGGTATTGTCGGCAAATTAAAGGCTGAAAGCTGGCACGCTTGCATGGGCATGATGCAAGCGATGCAGGACAATGATTATTATGCGATGGCACGCCATATGATAGATATGGAGATGACCCATAGCAGCAATCAGGTTGATGTGGTGGCATTGGGTAATGATTTACAGCGTATGATGAAAACCATCATGGCAGAGGACAAAGCCTTTACCAGTGGTGTGCCTTTTAATACTAAAGAGCAGGCTGATGAGCTGAATACAATGATGTTAGAGATTGTTGAGGTCGGCAAGCGTCATGGTATTCATTTCCCGCGTGACTTTGCCTTATTAACCAAGCAGATGCTCTATTTTGACCGCTTTATGCGTACGCTTGCGCCTGATATGGATATGTTTAGTGATCAGCGCGTGCAGATGCTAGGAAAAGCTGAGATAAATGATCAAGAAAATCATCCAATACTCAATGTCCTATAGAATTAAATATAGTCGATTCCAAATAAAGTAGATACATCATGTTTTGACGCGGCACTGGTATAAATTTTTCTGGCGTGCTGTGCCTGCGCAGACAGAGGCTGCAAAAAATTCATTCCAGTCCCGCTGTATCGTTTTTATACTGGGCTTACTATACCAGACATAATGCTTTTTTAATCACTCGTTTATAATTACTTTTGACTGTTCTAACAAAAAGGATTTGTGTGCTTTTTGCCACAAAATGGCTCTGTCATGATGACTGCTCTCAAAAGCCGTGCTGCTATTATTATCACCAATGAAACGGCGATTGCGTTGATTGGTATGTATTGTCTGGCAGTGGTAATAGGGTTTGGGCGCTTCTTATTTACAGCCACTTTACCTGATATTATGCTGCAATTGTCGCTATCAACGACCATTGCAGGTTGGCTTGCTTCAATCAACTATATCGGCTATTTTATTGGCGCGCTTATCGCGATGTTTGTGCCGCAGCGTTTAACATGGCACATGCTAATCTTATGGACGATAGTCAGTGTCATTACTACCATGCTGTTGGTCGTGCCAAATATGTCATTAAATTTATGGTATGTTATTCGGCTGTTATCAGGTATCGCAAGTGGTGTGGCAATGATTTTAAGCTCATCTTTGGTGATTCAAAGCCTTAGTCATGAGCGCCGTTCGGTGCTATCGGCAGTACATTATGCGGGTATCGGTGTCGGTATCAGTGCCTCGGCCATACTGACGTGGTGGTTACTGACGCTTGGCTATCATTTCGATGTGATTTGGCTAGTCGCTGGAATGATTGGTTTGCCCGTTTTATGGCTGCTGTATGCCATACGCCCGTCTGCTATTAGTGCTTTGTCTGGCCCAACATCAGTAAGCTCAAAAACAGCGCAAAGCAATCAACACTCTTCACTATATCAAACCTATATTAATTTTAAGCACTCTTTATACGAGGCGCTGGCAGGTCATAGTAAGCCTATTGCCTTACTGTTGACCAGTTATGTGCTGGCAGGATTTGGTTATATCACGTCTGCGACTTTTTTGCCGGTGATGGTAGCTCAGCGCTTGACCACTCAAAATTCTGCTGGACTGTCTATTTGGTTGGTGGTAGGTATTTTTGCCATGCTCTCAAACCCGATTTGGGGCGCCCTTGCCAAGCGTATTGGTGAGGTTAAAACCTTAATGGGCTTGACATTATTGCAAGCGTTTGGCATGTATTTGCCTATAGGGATTGATGGCGCTATTGGCTTATATGGTAACGCCATGATTTTAGGATTGACCTTTGTCGGTATGGTCTCTATGACGCTGACACTTATTAAAAACATCAATCCCATTTATTCAAACCTACTCATGGGCCTGGCAACGTTGGCGTATGCGCTAGGGCAGTTCATAGGACCATTGGTGACGGTGGCGCTGGCTGGTAAAAATGATAATTTTAATGCAGGGTTATTGGCGGCGGCTATAGGACTGCTGATAGGACTGGTTTTGGTGTTCTTTTTCTGGCGTCAAACCACGCGGCTGCAACAAACAATCATTTAAGCGGATTACGTCACCATAATTACACCATACTTCGGCTAAATACTTCTCGCAGCTCAAAGCTGGTATGGACTTGTGCCACGCCTTCGATACGATTTAACCTATGTAATAAAAACTCCTCATAGTGTGCCATGTCACGTACGCGTACTTTAATTAAATAATCCTCCGTGCGACCAGTGACGATACTGCAGCTGATGACTTCATCAAAGCTTTTAACCTTCCGCTCAAACTGCTCAAAACGGTCAGCCGTGTGACGGTCCATACTGATAGCAATAAACACTGCCAAGGGATAGCCAAGTTTTTGGACATCGGTTTGGGTATGATAACCGGTGATAATACCCCTATCTTCTAAACGTTTAACACGGCGCGCGCAAGGGGTTGCCGACAGATTAACACGCTCAGCAAGCTCAGTAATACTCATACGAGCATCGGTCTGCAATAAGCGTAATAGTCGTTTATCAGTGTCATCAATATCTGCAGCTAATAGATAATTAGAATGAGTATGTTGCATAACGAGTGCTTTTATTAGTGAATTAAACCAATTATAGTGATTAATCTGGATTATTTCACTAATAATATGCAAATATACTTGTTATAAAGCCGATATTCACCTTGTAAACTTTGTTATTATAATGGCATAAGTTAGTATTATCTCGTATGATAAAGCAGGATTTTGGTATTGATTGCCTCACTATAAATATAAACCTAATGCCATCTAAGGATTGATTATGTCTGACCAAGCAACACGCCCTGTAGTGACTCCAGCTGCAAAGAGCACACCAAAAAAAGCCGCTTTCGATTTCCGTAAATATCGTCCTTTTGCGTTTGCGCCTTTGTTGCCAGATCGCACATGGCCGAGCAAAACGCTTGAGAAATCACCGATATGGGCAAGTGTGGATCTGCGTGATGGCAATCAGGCATTGATTGATCCGATGACTATCGAGCAAAAAATGCGTTTTTTTGAAACCTTAGTAGACGTGGGTTTTAAAGAGATTGAAATAGGTTTTCCCTCAGCGGCGCAAGTAGAGTTTGATTTTGCTCGTAAATTGATTGAAGAAAATCATGTGCCTGATGACGTGACTTTGCAAGTGTTAGTGCAGGCACGTGAACATTTGATTGCTCGTACTTTTGAGTCATTAAAAGGCGCAACGCGTGCCATTGTTCACATTTATAACTCAACGTGCCGCATCCAACGCGAAAAAGTATATGGCAAAGATAAAGATGAAATCAAAGAGATTGCTATTACTGGTGCTAAATTATTGGTGAAATATGCGGCAAAATATCCAGAAACAGAATGGATATTCCAGTATTCACCAGAGAGCTTTAGTCAAACTGAGACTGAATATGCAGTAGAAGTCTGTGATGCCGTTTGTGATGTTTGGCAGCCTGAAAATGGTCAAGAGGTAATATTAAACTTACCTGCGACTGTTGAAGCGTCAATGCCCAATGTATTCGCTGACCAAGTCGAGTATTTTTGTCGCAACCTTGCCAAGCGTGAGCATGTGACTATTAGCTTGCATACGCATAATGACCGTGGCTGCGCGGTTGCCGCTGCTGAGCTTGGTGTACTTGCTGGCGCAGATCGTATCGAGGGTACCTTACTTGGTAACGGCGAACGTACTGGCAATATGGATATTATGGTCATGGCGATGAACTTGTTTAGCCAAGGTATCGATCCAGAGCTTGATTTTAGTAACATGAGCGAGATTGTGCAAGTCGTTAGCGAATGTAATAACTTACCCTTACATCCACGTCATCCTTATGTGGGTGAGCTGGTGTTTACTGCCTTTAGTGGCTCACATCAAGACGCGATCAAAAAGTGCCTTGACTATAATGAGAAACATGTCGAGCAGACTGAAAACATCTGGGATGTAGCCTATTTGCCAATTGATCCGGCGCATATCGGTCGCAGTTATCAAGATGTGGTACGTATCAATAGTCAATCTGGCAAAGGTGGGGTTGCTTATATCTTGCAGCGCAATTATGGCTTTAACTTACCACGTTGGATGCAAATTGACTTTAGTGGTGTGGTACAAAAACAAGCTGAAACAGCGGCTCGTGAATTGCAAAATGATGAAATTTTACAAACCTTTGAAGATACCTATCTACAGCAAGGCAGTTTTGAGCTTTTAGATTATACGGTCAATAATAAAAGTGGCGAGGTCTACTTTGATGGTCAAGTGCAGATGAATGGCGACACCATTACTATTGAGGGTAAAGGTAATGGTCCATTATCTTCCTTTATCGATGGATTAGCGCAGCACACGGGCAAAGCAATACATGTCATCAACTACGCTGAGCACGTGATCAATCCGCAGCACAATAGTGGAAATGGTATCGACGATGATAATAATAGCGATAATAAAACCAATGCCAATGCGGCGGCTTATATCCAGCTAAATGTAGATGGTGAAGTATATTCAGGTATTGGTACTTGTAGCAGTACCGTATCAGCCATGCTGAAAGGCGCATTATCAGCTTTTGCTCAAGCAGTCAGTACCGCTGCTGCTTAATATATAAGTACTCCAGAAGTTTAAATATTTAGGCATATAAGTTTAATATTCTATAAATATAACGTCATGACTCATTGCGATAAGCAAATGAGAGCCATGGCGTTATTTTTTTAATGTTTAAAACTAAGTTGGCAATTTTACTGAAGTGTGCTTATCACTGAGGGGTTAAAGCTTAATCTTAATATAGTTGAAATACTTTAAAGTCGCTACCGTATTGCTGGTGTAAATTTTTTGCAGCCTCTGTCTGCGTAGGCACAGCAAGCAAGAAAAATTTGCACCAGTAGTAGGTGTTGTATCGATATTACTTTTCACCGACTATAGCATAATGTTACTTGTGTTTTCGGTGACTAAGACTTACGCTAATGTACATAGTATTCATTATTATTATTATAGTATAAATAACAAGGTTAATTATGGAACCTCTCTCATTTGCTTCATTTTCATTAGCTGCTATTTTGGCATCATTGCCAGTAAATGGCGAAGCAGTTAGTAAGCCGACCATTACCACACATATTAGTCCTGCGATTGCTGGACAGTGGGAGATTGATTTAAACAGTAGTATCACGATGACCAAAGAAGCTGAGGCTCGTCAAGCGGTGTTAAAAGATAAGAGTCAGGTTAAAAGTAACGAACCCAAAATAGACGCCGGTGCAGGGCTACTCACACAAAACGAAAAACGCCTCATTAATATTCAACCAGATACCAGTAAAAAACGCATTGCATCAGCAAAGAAGTCCGCTCAGTGCCGTGAGCTTTACAATTTTGCTGCTGATAATGAGATGTGGTCGGTCAGTGGTAAAGAGTGGACTTATGGACGTTATTTGATTACGCACCGTGAAGAGGGGCTACCTATCATTGCTATCAAAACCGTTTATGATAACAATGAAGTAGATTGCTCAGGCAGTCAGATAGATCAGAGCAATGAGGCGTTGATTGCATTTTTAAATCATGATGGCAATCAGATGCAGTGGTGTGCTGATCCTGATGGGACAGAGTGCTTTATGAATTTTAATAGAATCCTGCCATAGTAGTAGAATGCTCTTTAATTACCTTACTTTAGCTTTAATCGCAGTCATCATTAAAAAAACCGCTATCTGTGCAGATAGCGGTTTTTTTAATGATGACAAGCTCTGATGATAAAGGTATTTGATACCAATATTTAATCAGTTCACAAGTTAGCTTTTTCTTTATTAGCAGTTAACAGCTCTCTTTCGAGATAATGAATATTTTGTGCTTCATGGACAAAATTATCATCTGATAAAATCACATCACGATGCATAGGGATGTTAGTTTTGATACCTTCGATAACCAATTCATCAAGTGCCTGTAGCGTCTTAGAGATCGCTTGCTGACGCGTTTGACCATGACAGATAAGCTTACCAATCAAAGAATCATAGTAACTTGGAATCTCATAGCCAGGATAAAGATGCGAATCAAAGCGAACACCAGCCCCACTAGGTGAATACAGCTGAGTGACCGTACCAGGTGAAGGCATAAACGTCACTGGATCTTCAGCATTGATACGACATTCAATCGCATGACCTTGAATTTCAATCTCACTTTGACGATAAGATAAACCGTAGCCAGCTGCGATTTTTAATTGCTCAACGACCACATCAATGCCTGTAATCATCTCAGTAATGGTATGCTCAACTTGCACACGAGTGTTCATCTCAATAAAGAAATATTCATTATTTTCAAATAAAAACTCAAAAGTACCGGCACCGCGGTAGTTGACCAGCTTACATGCTTTTACGCAAGCATCTAAGATAGGTTGACGGACATCGTCAGGAATATCAGGGGCAGGTGCTTCTTCTAAAACTTTTTGATGACGGCGCTGTAATGAGCAATCTCTGTCATATAGATGAATGGCATTGCCATTACCGTCGCCGAGCACCTGTATTTCTACATGGCGTGGGTTTTGTAGATAACGTTCCATATAAACCGTGTCATCACCAAACCATAGCTCCGCTTCTTGCTTAGCCGCTTGTACTTGACCGATAATTTCTTCAAAACGCTCAACCACACGCATACCACGACCACCGCCACCCGATGCCGCTTTAATCAACAAAGGAAAGCCAATATTGCGTGCTTGCTCTTCAGCATTGTGTAGTGTCACAGCACCTACTGAACCTGGTACTGTCGGTACACCCGCTTTTTTCATGGCATTGATAGCGGAAACCTTATTGCCCATCAGACGAATATGATCTGCAGTAGGACCTACAAAGGTTAACCCAGCTTCTTCAACACGTTCAGCAAATTCAGCATTTTCAGCCAAAAAACCATAACCGGGGTGAATAGCATCAGCGCCAGTGATTTCAGCAGCGGTCAAAATAGTATTGATATTCAGGTAGCTTTGATTGGCATTGGGCTTTCCAATACAGATGGCTTCATCAACAAAGCGTAAGTGCATCAAATTGGCATCAGCCGTAGAGTAAACACCGACGGTTTCAATACCAAGGGCTTTACAGGCGCGAACGATACGTAGGGCAATCTCACCTCTATTGGCGATGAGCAGTTTTTTTATCATGGGGTCATCCTTGTTGAAGCGGCGTTTTTTAATGGAGTCGCTATATTGAGCAATATCAAACTTTATTATTAAGCCTAGTGATTATCTAACCTAGTGATTATCTAACGTTGATATCTTTAAGCTTAGATATGATCAAGTTAAGCTAAAATAGCCTAGGTAGTACTATAAAGTGATATTGCCTGATAAATAGCAGGCTCTCCATCATAACGAAGTAAAGGTTGGCAAATCTGGTTACGCTTTGTAGCGTACGATAGGCTGACCAAACTGTACAACTTCAGAATTAGTGACCAATATCTCGTCAATGACACCGCTTTGAGTCGCTTCAAGGGGGTTCATGATTTTCATTGCCTCGATGATACCAAGCGTATCACCAGCCTGTACTTTTTGTCCAACCTTTATAAATGGTGGGTCATTAGGACTAGGGGCTGAGTAATAAACGCCAACCATAGGCGACGTCTCAACACTGCCCGGTTTCATGGCAGGCTTCGCTTCAGTAGCAATAGGTGCAGCGCCAGCAGTAGGTGCCGCCATCATCGTTGGCGCCGGTGCATCATAGTGACGAGTCAAACTGATATGCTCGTCATCTGAGCTGATTTCCAAATTAACCAGTTCGCTTTCTTCCATGAGTGCAATGAGGGTGCGTATTTTTTCAATATCCATAATTGTATTTTTGCCTTGTAACAAATCCGAGAAAAATAGTGTAACTAAATATTGTGTAGATAATTGCTAATGATACCTATATTCACGGCAATGAGCAATCGATGTACAGTTGTTAACTAAATTTTTTTACATATTATGACGTAAGCACTCGTTTGAATAACCAATGCTCAAGAATTTATCATAGTCTATGTGACTTACGAGCGCCAGTTATGATTGTTAGAAGTGACATTTAGATAAACTTGTGTAAACCCAGTCCTATCGTTAGCTCCACATAGCCAATAAACGTTTTTGTTGGTAGCACAAACGTATGGTAAGTAGAATTGAAGATAAGAATAATCCGGTGATTAAAGCCATCCAAAAACCTTGCGCCCCAATATCGGTGAAGCGTACTAAATAAATACCAAGCGGTAGTGCCACTATCCAGTAGCAAAATAGGGTAACCCACATTGGTATCGTCGTGTCTTGCATGCCACGTAATATGCCAGCGACATTGACTTGCCAGCCATCAAAAAGCTGATAAGCAAGTGCAAAGATGAGCAGATGCATGGCTTGCGCTCGTACCACAGGGTTGTCAGTGAATGCCGCTGCCAATTGTGGTCTAAATAACCAAACCCCAATCATACAAGCCATGGCAATGAGCACAGTCCATATGAGACCCGTTGCTTGTACTTGACGTAGTGCCATCAGGTTTTTTTCACCAAAGTGGTTGGACACCATAATGGTCAGTGCCATAGCGACTGAGATGGGGATCATAAACAGCTGTGAGGTCACCGACAGGGCGACTTGATGCGATGCGGTTGCCAGCTCACCTAATGGACTGATGACCAGTGCGCCTAAACTAAATAAGCTGGCTTCAAAAAAGATAGAAACGCCGATCGGAATACCAAGCTTTAATAGTTTTTTTATTTGTGCCCGATTTGGACTGGCAAAGGCATAAAAAAAGCGCGTACTGGCAAATTGATGACGCTTAGTAAAGCTGGTATAAGCGGCTAATAATAAGACGTTAATCCACAAAACGATGGCAGTTGCCACCCCGCACCCTGCGCCGCCCATCTCAGGCATGCCAAACAAGCCGTGGATAAATATATAGTTGAGTGGGATATCTGCAAGCAGCCCTATAATACTAATAACGGTCACCGGCTCAGGTCGACCAAGCGCTTCACAGTAACTACGCAGCACCGCATAAACAGCAATCGCAGGGAAACCAAATGATACGCCATGCAAATACTGGGTTGCTATCGGTTGGATATTTTCAGGGACCCCCATGAGGGCGAGTACATTGGGTGCTAAATTTACAATAATAAAACCAAGGATACCAATGACAGCAGCCGTCCATAACGACTGCTGGGTGATATGCGGTACTTTATCAAGTTGTTTCTGACCGATGGCTTCACCGATCAGAGGCGTGGTCGCAATCAAAATGCCTGTTGCTAATAAAAATAAAGGCAGCCAAATACCTGAACCGACGGCGACGGCAGCCAAGTCAAGCGCCGAAACTTGACCTGCCATAATGGCATCGACAACACCAAGCGCCGCTTGACAAAACTGGGTGATTAAGATGGGAAGGGCAAGTACGCCTAAGCGTAAGCTGTAGCTTTTGAAATCTACAAAAGACAAGGGGAAAACCATAAGGAGCAACTTTTATTCTTTACGATAATTATGTTTGATAAACAGATTTTGTTAATGAAGAAATATGGTCATCAGTAAATCAATAACGAGACAGCACAACAGGAGGCGTGTGACGATAATACTCCGATAAATACTATGAGCAAGCCCATTCTTAATAACAATAGACAGGCAGAGTATAAAAGAATCCTCGAGCGCGGCTAAAAATTATAATAGTTACCCCACTCTCAACTATCATAATTTTTGGCGTAGGCTGTGGCTTTAGCCCAGCGTTTTTGGCAAATTGTTACGATTGACTGGGCTAAAAGCGCCAGCCTACGATAGCCCATATTAAGTTGAGAGTCGCGTATAGTTGGTCATTTATAACGATTTTGTATAATAATAGGGGTTTTCAGTTATTTTGCCTATGACCAAGAATGTTTAACTTGAACGTTTGTTACTGGTTTTGTTATTGATAGACTTTTCTTGAAGTTAGGCTTTTTTTTACCGTGCTTAGCCGTTATCCTAGCGGTATTTTCTGCTATTGATGGCAGTTACCTATTTATAGATAAGTCCGTTTATGTCAAATATCAAACCTAATCACCTGTTTCAGCAATCAAACCCTCTTCATGATGCTCATTCGAATGCAATAGAGGTGAAAGACATTCCATTGGCGTTATATATCCATATCCCGTGGTGTGTCAAAAAATGCCCCTATTGTGATTTTAATTCACATGAGCTACCAGTAGACGGTCAGCTGTCCATGTATGATGAGTATGTAGATGCACTGTTGCAAGATGCCGCCATGCAGCAGATATTGACCCAAGGGCGTGAGATTGGCTCTATATTTATCGGAGGTGGTACGCCGTCGTTGTTGCCCATTGCGCAGTATCAGCGATTGTTTGATGGTTTACAGAAATATTATGAATTTGCTAGTGACATCGAAATCACTATGGAGGCCAATCCAGGCACACTTGAGCATGCACCATTTGTTGAATACTTAGAGGTAGGCATCAATCGTCTATCGATTGGTGTGCAAAGCTTTTCTGCTGAGCAATTAACCACGCTTGGACGTATTCACAATCCTATACAAGCACTATCTGCGATTAAAGCCGCTCGAGCGGCTGGCTTTGAGCGCGTAAACGTGGATTTGATGCATGGATTGCCAGAGCAAACTAGGAGCGAGGCGTTAGACGATATACAAATGGCACACAATGCAGGTGCGACGCATATCTCTTGGTATCAGCTGACCATTGAGCCTAATACCGTCTTTTATCGCAGTCAGCCGGTTTTACCCGATGAGGATCGTCTGGCAGATATTGAAGAAGCAGGTCAAATATTATTACAGAATTTAGGCTATCACAATTATGAGGTATCCGCATGGTCTGGGGCAGCAGATAAACCTTGTCGTCACAATGTCAACTACTGGCAGTTTGGCGATTATCTGGCAATCGGAGCAGGGGCTCACGGCAAAGTAACGGTTAGGGAAGGGGTCATTGATAACAAAGTTAGCCATGAGATGACTGCTAACATATTGATCAATGATGAAGAGAACAAACAAGCAGGTATCTATCGCTTTAGTAAATCTCGTATGCCAAAAGACTATATGGAATATCAAGAGGCTCATCAGCCCGATAGGGCGTTAACACCAGCGCCAAAAATGATTGGCTGGCAAGCCATTGATCAGGATGAGTTGATTAGTGAGTTTATGCTCAATGCCTTACGTTTGCATGATGGTGTAACGTGGTCGTTATTTGAGACGCGTACAGGGCTAAGTTATGACAGCGTTACGATACAAGTCACTCAATTAATCGAGCAAGGTCTGCTGACGGACAGTCTTGAACAATTGCAGCCGACAGAGCTTGGAAAAAGGTACCTCAATCAAATATTAAGAGCATTTTTATAGCATGATATATTGATTAAGTGTTCAGAATTTAAGCTTAATAAAAAGGGCTTATCACATCAATGATAAACCCTTTACATAACCCAAACGTTTGACGCTTAGATTTTGTTTTGTACTTCTTGTGCAGTACCACTTACAGCACTACCAGCGCTTGATACGTCTTGACCTAGACCTTTAAAAGTATTACAACCAGTTAATACAAACATAGCAGCCAAAGATGCGATAACTAATTTTTTCATAGTATGTTCCTCAAAAAGACAGATAGAGATAAGTAGTGTAGTAACGGTGAAACCTAATATACATCCTAAATTTCACTGCCAGATGACAACAGACAATGACAATGTTTTTATATGATCCCCTTGTCCGTTACAGCCATCATAATCAAAGTTAAAATCAGTGCCCAGTATCAAAATGTAATTATTGGCAGTAAACTGTAACTTTTGATTACCTCTGATATATAAGCTTAAACAATAAACTTAGCACCAATTACGGAGAGAGTATGACCATTCATATCGTGCTGGTAGCGCCAAAAATGCCCAGTAACACGGGCAATATCATTCGTCTGTGTGCCAATAGTGGGGCGCAGCTGCATTTGGTCAAACCGTTAGGGTTTGAGCTGGATGATAAAAAATTGCGCCGTGCAGGATTGGATTATCATGAGTATGCCCATCTGCAAGTACACGATGATTGGTCGGTGGCAAAACAAGCATTGCAAGATGCTGATTGTCATACCATCACGGCATTGACGACCAAATTAAGCAAACCCTTTTATGATTATGATTTTGGCGGGCAAGAGACTGCAGAGTCGGGCAGTGAGTTTTCTGGAAATAACGTAGCCATGGTTTTTGGCTCAGAAACGGCGGGATTGGCAGATGATATTCGTGAAGATATTGGCGCTGATAACTGGCTGCGACTACCGATGCTGGCAGATTCGCGCAGTTTGAATCTCTCTAATAGCGTGGCAATATGCTTATATGAGGTGTGGCGACAACAAGGCTTTAGCGGTGATGAAGGTCGCAGTATCGGCTATGAGACACTGACTGTCTACGACCCTAAATAGTATTTCTACTATAGAAAAGTTATTGAAGGCCGATAAATAAAGTTATTTATCGGCCTTTTCATTTGAGGTTACTATCAGCAGTTAGGCGGTACTATAAGCAGTTAGGCGGTTTGGGTAAGCCAGCAAGGCGATTGACATGGCGAGCGACCAAACCGGTATTAAATAGCTGCTGCAACTTTTGATTGCTGATATCATAATCAGGCAAGGTTTGCTGCAGCCACTTAATCAGCGGACGCGTGGCCGGTGCGTGATTGAATCTTACAAAAAATGCGCGCACGTGCTGCAATACTGCTAAACGCTCAGTATCTAAATCGACATTCAGCGTATTGGCAAGCTGCTGCGCGATAGCAGGCGTCCAGATGGTGTGGTCGCATAAATGCCCATCTTGGTCTAACGCCGCATTGATTACGTTCGGCGATGATAAGGTGGAGTCAGTGGGAGTACTCATAAGGTAATCGTCACCACTTTATCAAAGCGACTGTCTTGGGTCATTGCCACCCATTCTGAATCGCTTAAAATAGCAGTGAGCTTCGCCGCCAGATTGAGTTTCGCGACTGTGTTTTCGTGCAACTGTGCCACATCATCGGCCAGGGCGTAAATACCGGCAATGGTTTCTATCTCCATGTTTTCGATATCAGCCAAATATGCATTGAGCCAATCTATATACGCGACGGTCGTACCCAATAAAAGGATACTGTCGCCCGCCTGCCACGACAATGCCATTTGTTCTGTGATGCGTCTGAGCGTATCCATGCTGCTATGTAATTGATATAAAGTTGCCATACTCGTGTCCAATCGTTTGCTAGAGTCGATTCTAAAGTGACTCAACTATATAGATATTTGAATAATAAAAAGGGATTTTACCATGGAAAGTATTGCGATTAAAAAGTCAGGATTTGCTCAAACGCTTGTAAATTCACTTCTTCTGGAATCAAGACCAGCTGTGTTGCCAAATCTGTCGGCAGCATGCCTGCTATCCAGCCACTAAACACATCATCAGGCAGCCAAGCTGGCGGTATATCATAAAGCTCAAGCGCTTGAATCATACCTTGCAAACGCGAGTTTGGCTGCATTAAAAACCCAAAAACTGGCGCATCCAAATACAGCTGCACCTCATGTCCAAAGGTCGCCAAAGTCAAAGCCAGCGCACAGCCTTCATAGCTTGCCATTTCAGTGGGCGTATGCAGCCGAATGAGTAGTTTCATGGGGTAGTCCTAGTCTTGTTTATCGCTATCTATTAGTATCAAACGGGCTATTGAGTGTAAGTTCTGGCTTTTATGACTGCTATATTTTTATTTCAATCATATTTATCAAAATTGCAATAAGTGGCAGTCGCTTTGCATCATCATAGCAAGCTCACTCAGACCCACCAGTTTAAAACCTGTCGCTAGATTCTCTGTCTCTAACTGATGGCGTGCGCTATTGTCCGCATCACTAATACCGCGACTGAGCGCTGTACTGACGCATACTGGTAGCACGAGCTGGTATTGTTCTGCAAGCACTTGCCACTCTTGGGTAATATTTGATTGATCGGCTGATTGCCACCGTAAACGGTTGGCAGTATGTGCCGCGTCTGCATAAAAAAAGATGTTTAATACAGGGTTTCCATGATGGGTGCTGTCACCAGATTTATGGTCTATAGAGGCGCTTTGTAGATAAGCGCGTGCATAGCGTAATGCCAGATGTGCCAGTGGATGGCTGGGATCGGCAGTGATGAGAAGGAGTGGCGTTAAGGTTGTCATAATCGCGGTATCACATATTATTGATAGATATTGAACAAATGAATATTGAAAAAGGACTGAGACCTTATGGCTTTATATTGTATCATCATTCAACGCTTTTTCGTTTTTTGCCAATCTGCCCGCGCTTAGCAGTGCAAATTTTTATTTATGTTACTATAAAAGCGTGATGAAAAAGCGTGATGACTGTCTTATTCATAGCAGTTGTGACCGTCCCGTAAGAAAAAACAATAAATTTATTCGCCCAGTTCACGTAGGCTTATGGCTCTATGCTGCAATGAGGTATCATCGTTATGCTATCTACCGCACCCAATGATAACGGCTATCAGCCCACATCAGAACAGCTACAAGTGCTGCAAACTGCCAGTGAGTTTGCTTATCAAATTTGGCAAAGTCGCACGGGCGCCTGCCAGACATTTTTACGTAGTTATCCTTTAGAGACAACCTTAACGCGCCAACAAATCGATGATCTTATTCAAGATTATACCTTAGATGAAAACTACCAGCTTGGTCATGAAACCAAAGTGATGAGTGGCTTACGTCATTTGCGTATGCTACTCATGATGCGTTGGGTATGGCAAGACGCCTTGGCAGTGATTGAGCTTGAACAGCTGACGGATGAATTGTCCGAATTCGCTGATGGCTGTATTTTATTTGCCAAAGACTATATTTATCAGCAGCTGATGACTCAATATGGTCAGCCAACCTTTATTAATGATAAAGGCAATGTGCAAGTCGATGATATGGCGATTATGGCGATGGGCAAGCTTGGCGCTCATGAACTGAATTTATCGAGTGATATTGATCTGGTTTTTATCCATCAAGCGCGCGGTGAAACTGATGGGGATAAAGCCAACGGCACGCGTAGTATCGACAATAAACGTTTTATGACTCGCCTCGGTCAAGGTATTATCAAGCTGCTCGATAACAATACAGCTGATGGCTTTGTATTTAGGGTGGATATGCGCTTGCGCCCATGGGGTGATGGTAGTGATTTGGCCATTCATCTGCCAGCATTACAAAAGTATTTTTCTCATCATGGACGAGCATGGGAGCGATTTGCTTGGCTAAAAGCACGCGTCGTTGGGCAGATAGAGCAGCCATTCCATGAGGACATTCAAGCACTTATTAAGCCGTTTGTCTTTCGATATTACGTCGATTATAGTGCTTTTTCGGCACTAAGAGAGATGAAGTCTCTCATTCAAAATCAAGTCGCGCAGCGTGAAGATTTGGATAATATTAAGCTTGGCGCTGGCGGTATCCGAGACATTGAGTTTATCGTCCAAGCCTTTCAGCTGATTTATGGTGGACGACATCCGCAGCTACAGGTCAAATCTTGTTTAAAGGCCCTGCAGGCGCTGTATGAGCTTAAATATCTAGAGCAGACTACCTATCAAGAACTGCAGAGTGCTTATCGATTTTTACGTCGGCTTGAGCATGGTATTCAAGCGATTAATGACCAACAGACCCAGCGTCTTCCTCATGATGCCCATTGGCAGCACAATCTTGCGCTCACGCTTGGGTTTGAAGACTGGAATGGATTGTTAAATACACTCAATCATCATCGAGATCATGTCAATGTGCCGTTTGAGCGTATAGTGACTGAACGACAAGTACCGGCTTACGATGATGATGAGCCAGAACCTGCTAACTTGGATGAGCAAGTTGCCCGTTTACATAACGTGTTGACTGAAGAGAACCGCACTCAATTGCAAAATTTTTGGCAATCGAAAATGGTTGCTAATTTAAGTGATGAAGCTCGTGAGCGCTTGGATGGGGCGTATCCAGTAATTGTGCATGCGCTACTTGCTCATCAAGATCAGCAGCAACTGGCAAATACCGCATTGCCGCGCTTGATTGCCTTGCTTGAAGCGATTTGTCGTCGTTCTATTTATCTGGTCATGATTGCAGAAAACCCAAATGCCACGGTTGAGCTGATACCGATGCTGTCCGCTAGCCCTTGGATTGCCAAAGAGTTGGCACAGTATCCGGTGTTGTTGGATACTTTTTTACAGCAGCGCTATCGGCATTTGCCAGACAAGTTTGAGTTGCGAGATATCCTGCGCCAGCAATTGTTGCGGGTGGAGCCTAATGATGAAGAAACGCTGCTCAGCGTATTACGATTATTTAAAAAGAACCAAGTATTGGCGGTCGCTGCCAGTGATGTGTTGGCTGAACGTCCAATCATGAAAGTATCGGACTCTTTAACCTATATTGCCGAGGTGGTACTAGAAGCGGCGCTTGAGCGTGCTTTTGCTGAAATCGTCAAACGTTATGGTTATCCTATCGGTCAAGATGGTGATCCAGTCACCGAAGCGGACTGCGGCTTTGCTATCATAGGCTACGGCAAGCTTGGTGGTCTTGAGTTGTCTTATTCATCAGATTTAGATTTGGTTTTTTTGCATAAAATAAAAGAGCAGGGCATGACCACCGGTGAGAAGTCGTTCAGTGGTATGAAGTTTGCGGCACGCTTAGCGCAAAAGCTGATGACCTATCTTAATACCCAAACCCGTGATGGGCGTGCTTATGAGGTGGACATGCGTCTGCGCCCCTCAGGCAATGCTGGCATGATGGTGGTTTCTTGTCATGCGTTTGAAACGTATCAGCTGCAAAAAGCATGGTCATGGGAACATCAAGCGCTGGTCAGGGCACGCGCAATTTGCGGTGACAAACGTGTTACCGCCCGTTTTTGTGATATTCGCCGTACGGTCTTAGCGTTACCGCGTACCATTGAGCAAGTTCGTATTGAAGTGACGAGTATGCGTCTCAAAATGCAAAAGCATCTGGGAACCAGTCAATGGCAACAGCAGGCAGGTAAGTTTCATCTCAAGCAAGATGCAGGTGGTATCGTGGATATCGAATTTTTGGCGCAATTTGCCGTATTGGCCTATTCGCATGAACATCCAACATTGACCAAATGGAGTGATAACGTCCGTATCTTTGAGGAGATGGCGACACTGGGTATTTGGGAGAGCGAGATCTGTCAAGATTTGACCGATGCTTATTTGCGCATACGCGCCGCGACGCATCAATTGGCGTTATCTGAGCAGGTGTTACTGGTTGATGAGTCACTTTGGACCGAAACCCGCGCACTCGTGCAAGCACAGTGGCAGCATCTGATGGGTGTGGAATCGACAGAATAATCTTACTAAAACAGCTGTATTGAAAGGACAGTGTTAAAACAGTCTGAGCACTGATATTGCACTTCATGTGTTAATCTAAGCTGTATAAATAAAAGCCATGCAGTGATAAACTAAAATATTGTATTTGCTTGGCGTGCCGGTGATATAATCATTTGCGCATTATGTTTATACCTGAAAAAATTTGTACCTGAAAAATAGACACTCAGTGTCAGTATAAAAATTTAATTTAAATATCCACTTAACACTCAACAAAAAAGTTAGACGTCAGCGCTAGCATAAGGACTATTAGATGAATATGGCAACGCAGGAAGGCAAGCTTTGGATGAATGGCACGATGATTGAACAGCCAGATGCCAAGGTTCATGTGCTTACGCATAGCATGCATTACGGTATCGCAGTCTTTGAAGGCGTCCGTGCTTATCAAACCGCTGATAACCGTACCGCGATTTTTCGCCTAAAAGAACATACCGAGCGTCTGCTAGGTTCCGCGAAGATTTTTCAGATGGATGTACCTTTTGATGCTGCCACTTTAGAGCAAGCACACAAGGATGTGGTCAAGCAAAACAACTTGGCAGAAGCTTATATTCGTCCGCTCATTTGGTTCGGTGCCGAAAAGCTAGGTCTGTCCTCACGCGATAATAGCGTCAATGCCATGGTAGCCGCTTGGCATTGGGGCGCATATCTTGGTGAAGAAGGTATTAAAAAAGGCATTCGTGTAAAAACGTCATCATATACCCATCACTTGCCAAACGTGACCATGTGTAAGGCAAAAGCCTCCAGCAATTATCCAGTATCTATCATGGCGAACCAAGAAGTGACCCGTAACGGTTATGACGAAGCCATCTTGATGGATCCACAGGGCTATGTCTGCCAGGGCGCCGGTGAAAACTTGTTCTTGGTCAAAGATGGCGTACTACATACCCCAGATTTAGCAGGCGGCGCACTTGACGGTATCACGCGTCGAACTATTGTTCAATTCGCTGAAGATTTGGGCATCAAGGTTATTGAGCGCCGTATCACTCGTGATGAGTTCTACTTGGCAGATGAAATCTTTATGACCGGTACTGCTGCGGAAGTGACGCCTATTCGTGAATACGATGATCGTACTATCGGTAATGGTGGTCGTGGTCCGTTGACTGAAAAGCTGCAAACCCTTTACTTTGATGTGGTCCATGGTCGTAATGAGAAATATATGGACTGGTTAAGCTTTATTGATTGATAGGCTATCTAGCACCGTAATATAAAATCAAAAAGCCAAGGCTATTTAATAGCCTTGGCTTTTTGATACTTGTAAGCAATACACACAAAAACTAAGCAAGGACTATCAATCGCTATTTTTCATGCTGATATTCGGTAGCGTAATATCCAATTTTAGACTTAATAGTTTATAAACTGGCCTAATAAAAAGAAGAATTGAGAAAATGAAAGACCATTGATGCTGCTTCTAGTTAAAAAGTATCACCTATCTCTATAGCTTGTGTGAAGGTAGCGCCTTGATGATCTTTTTCAGTTAATTTGAGTTCTAAACCTTCAACTGGCCAGTTAATATCTAAACTATCATCATTCCATAGAATAGTCCGTTCACTTTCTTTGTGATAATAGCTAGTGGTTTTATACAAAAACTGAGTGTTGTCTTCGAGTGCGATAAAACCATGTGCAAATCCTGCCGGTATCCAAAACTGACGATGATTGGTTGCTGTAAGCTCTATACCTACCCACTGTCCAAAAGTAGGTGAGTGCTGACGAATATCTACCGCCACATCCCAAGCCCGCCCTTGTACCACTCGCACTAGCTTGGCTTGAGCAAAAGGATTTAGCTGATAATGTAAGCCGCGCAGTGCTCCTTTTTGGGAGCTGGAATGATTATCTTGGACGAAGTTTGGTGCTTCAAACCCACGTTCGTTTAATAAAGTGGTGAAGCTTTTGTGATTAAAGCTTTCCATAAACCAGCCACGGTCATCTTCAAAAACGCGCGGCTCAAGGATTAATAGCTCTGGTATCTTGGTATCAATGATGTTCATAATGAATATACTAATGTGGTTATGAATTTAGTGTTGATGCTCTTGGTGTAGTTTTAGCAAATAATGCCCGTAACCTGTTTTTTTGAAAAAATTGGCACGTTCTAGCAATTGTGCGTCGTCAATCCAACCGTTGTGATAAGAGATTTCTTCAAGACAGGCTACTTTAAGGCCTTGACGATGCTCAATAGTTTGCACAAATTGTCCAGCCTCTAGTAATGAATCGTGAGTGCCCGTATCTAACCAAGCAAAACCACGCCCTAGAAGTTCTACATTAAGTTGCTGTTGTTCTAAGTAAGCATTGTTAATGTCAGTAATCTCTAATTCACCTCGATGGGAGGGTTGTACATTTTTAGCAATATCTACCACTTGATTGTCATAAAAATATAAACCCGTCACTGCATAATGTGACTTAGGATGATTTGGCTTCTCTTCAATACTTAGTGCTTTGCCATCTTGGTCAAACTCTACTACCCCAAAACGCTCAGGATCACTTACATAGTAACCGAATACTGTCGCTCCTGTTTCTTGTTCAGTCGCTCGAAGTAATTGCTGGCTAAAGCTTTGCCCGTAGAAGATGTTATCTCCTAATACTAAGCAAACATTATCGTCACCAATAAACTCTTCGCCCAATATGAATGCTTGAGCTAGGCCATCAGGTGAAGGCTGGACTTTATAAGATAGTTTTATCCCTAAATCATCGCCATTACCAAGTAGCTTTTCAAAGTTTGGTAAGTCTTCAGGAGTGGATATGATTAAAATTTCTCGAATACCTGCGAGCATCAGTACCGATAAAGGATAGTAAATCATGGGCTTATCATATATCGGAAGAAGCTGTTTCGATGTGCCTAGAGTGATAGGGTGCAATCGTGAACCGGAGCCCCCAGCAAGAATAATCCCTTTACGGTTAGTTTGAATCATAGCAATAGCTCTCCTAATACTTGAGCAACACCTTGTTGCCAATGTGGCAAGTGCAGTTGGAAGTGGGTTTGTAGTTTTTCAGTATTTAAACGTGAGTTGAGCGGACGTTTTGCAGGGGTAGGGTATTGTGATGTTGGAATAGGATTCAGCTGCTTTATGAGTAGTTCTGTACCGATATTTTTTTGTGCGGTCGCAAAGATAAACTCAGCATAATCAAACCATGAACATTCACCTTTTGCTGCTAAGTTATAGTGTCCATGTAGACTACTGGGTTGTTTGTTTAGTAAATAGTAACGTAGTGCTTGTGCAGTAATATCAGCAATCAAAGCGGCTCCAGTTGGCGCGCCAATTTGGTCAGCGATGATGTTAAGCTCTTCTTTGCTTTGAGCAAGCTTTAGCATGGTTTTAATAAAGTTATTACCATGGGTGCCATATACCCAACTGGTGCGAAAGTTAATAAATCTTGCACCACTTTTCTCTAAAGCCATTTCTCCATCATACTTAGTCCTGCCATAATTATTTATGGGCATTCTATCATCTGTTTCTGACCAAGGCGTGTCTAGCGTACCATCAAACACATAATCACTAGAGTAATTAATCAGCAAGCTATTAAAATGCTTAGACATATCAGCTAAATGTTTAACAGCTAAATGGTTTATTAAATCAGCCTGTTTATAATCACTTTCAGCTTTATCTACAGTGGTATAAGCGGCTGCGTTGATAACTACATCAGGCTCTATGGTAGCATAGAGCTGTTCTATAGCGGTAAAGTTGGTTATATCACCACACAACCCATTATCATTCATTTGACGATCTAGTGAAATAACGTGTCCTAACGGTTGCAGAGCACGCTGTAACTCCCAGCCAACTTGACCATTTTTACCCAGTAATACAATTTTCATAATCGTTTTGTCAGTCTTTTTATTGGTTTTATCTATTATTGATACTGCTGAGTTACCCAGTGTTGATACTCACCACTTTGCACATGCTCAACCCACTCTGAATTATTCAGATACCATAAGACAGTTTGGCGTAAACCTGAACTGAATGTTTCTTGTGGTGTCCATCCTAATGCTTGCTGAATTTTACTGGCGTCAATGGCATAACGCAAGTCATGTCCAGGGCGGTCTTTCACATAGGTAATAAGCTCAGCATAACTTGTAATACCGTGCGGTTTATTCGGTGCCAGTTCTTCTAATAACGCACAGATCGTTTGCACGACTTCAATATTGGTATGCTCGTTGTGTCCACCAATATTATAAGTTTCACCTGTTTTACCTTCGGTAGCGACCAAGTATAAGGCACGGGCATGATCTTCAACATATAACCAATCTCGAATCTGTTGCCCATTGCCGTATATAGGTAGAGGTTTACCTGCTAATGCGTTTAGAATGACTAAAGGTATTAGTTTTTCTGGGAAATGATAAGGACCGTAGTTATTAGAGCAATTGGTAATTACCACTGGTAAGCCGTAAGTTCGATCCCAAGCACGTACGAGATGGTCTGAGCTGGCCTTGCTGGCTGAGTAGGGGGAGCTTGGCGCGTAAGAGGTGGTTTCAGTAAATAAATCATCATCATTGTCTAAGTCGCCATAGACTTCATCAGTAGATATATGATGAAAACGGAAGTTGCTTTTTTTATCGCCGCTTAGCGTTTCATAGTAATGTCTAGCCACTTCTAATAAGGTATGCGTGCCAATAATATTGGTTTGCATGAAGGCAGCTGAACCAGTGATAGAACGGTCAACGTGCGATTCTGCTGCTAAGTGCATCACGATATCTGGTTGAAAGTCAGTAAAGTGTGCTTCGATAGCTGGTTGATCGCAAATATCTGTTTGGGAAAACTGATAGTGTGTGCTGTCTGATACGCTAGCCAACGACTCTAGATTGCCAGCATAGGTAAGCTTATCTATATTTAAAACGGTATCTGTGGTGTTAGTTATAATATGACGGATAACGGCTGAACCGATAAAGCCTGCGCCGCCTGTGATCAGTATGTTCATAGAAGTATCTACACTCATTGCTAAATTTTATTTGGTAATTTATTAGGGCGTGTTGAACATTGTGCATAAAATGTTGGCAAAAAAATAGCGAACGGTTAATCTTTAAGTTCTCACACCAAAAGACCTCATTCGCTATGCCTCGCACAATGCTCAAAGATGAACACTGGACCAGACTAAAACCTATCTTACTAGAACTCAATATCTATGACAAAGAAAATCTTCGATGTACGGTTGAAGGTATTCTTTATCGGATGCGGGTTGGTTGCCCTTGGCGTGACTTACCCGAGCATTTTGGTAAGACCAATAGACCCTAGTTATTGTAACATTTTAATAGCGGCCTCTAAAAAATATTGTTCATAGTAAGATAGACGGTGAGAACAAGCTATAGGTCTCTAAGCTATTTCATGGCAAGATAACCTATTAATGAAGATTAAGAAATTTGTTTCTGTTGAATTCGTAAACAGTGTTTTCTAGTGTATTAGACCTCTTTCAGAAGTACTGTTGTATTGATTTATTAACAACGAATTTTCAACAGCTAGCGCCAACTGATGTAAAAATTCTATTCTTATTTTTTAGATTAATAGCTAAAATTAATAATATTATTTATAATAACTTATTATTTAATGTTTTTAGGAAGTGATAAAAAAGTGAAAGCCTTACTATTAACTAACCATTTGATAAATTATGCCGGTTCAGAGATACAAATTCTAGAAGTTTATAATTTACTAAAAAATAAGAATTTTGATGTTCATGTGTTTGCAAATATTACTGGAGCACCAATTATTGATCAATTCTCAAAAAGCGATATTCTCTCATCACTTGACGGTATTTCACCCGCAGATTATCATCTTATTTGGTCGCAACATTCACTGTTTGCTCGTTTGTTTAAACAACCCTTCGAGGATTTTTCTACATTAATATTTTCTGTTCACTTATCACCATTCGAAATGCTTGAGCTTAGCTCCTTAGCTTACATGACATTGATTGGAGCATATTTTATCGCTAATAGTCCTGAAACTGCCGATAAGTTAAGTGAATTTGGTATCGATAGAAAATCCATTCATATTTCATACAATTGTTCCCCTTCTGATTTTTGCTGCCCATCACCTAAGGAAATACTACCACTCAAGAAAATTGTTATAGTATCTAATCACCCACCTAAAGAAGTACAGGCCGCTGCAAAATTGTTGCAAAGACGGTATAATGTTAATTTAATAGGTGATAAAAATCCCCAATTAGTTACGCCTGAAATATTACATGAGTTTGATTGTATCATTAGTATCGGAAAAACAGTGCAGTATGCTTTACTAGCTAATAAAGCAGTGTATTGCTACGATCATTTTGGGGGTCCAGGTTATCTAAATAATGATAATTATACTGATGCTCAATACAATAATTTCTCCGGACGTGGTTTTGGGAAAAAAACAGCTAAGAAAATTGTAAGAGAAGTAATATATGGTTATGAAGCCGAAAATAATTTTGTAAAGGAAATAAGAGATAAGTCTATTTACCAACTTGAGTTGTTTTTTGACAGATTGTTATTTCTACCACCTCAAATAATAGACGTAACTTTACAGAAGATAATTCATAAATCTTATCCAGTTGAAGAAAAAATAGCAGTTTTTTATAGAGGAAAACAAAAATTTTCTGCGAAGAGTATAAAATATAAGAAACAAAGAAATATTTTAACATTTCTTCTTTTACTATTGCTGTTCATTAATTTGTGGGCATTAATGAACTAATAGATATCTCGAAAAGTCATAGTGTAAATTAGAAACTTACCAAAATTGCAAATAATCTGATTCTTGAATCGCTATGCTAGCGAATATTATGAACGTCTAGTATTAATTTTTTTCTAATGCAAGATATAGTATGTTTTTATAAACCCTAGATTAACACACCAAGTGCAACGCTAAATAATATTATAGAACACCTGGTTTGGCGTTCTAAACCCTAAACGCTTTCTTGGTCGGTTGTTTATTCTATCCTCAATAGCCTGTACCTCATCATCAGATACCTGCCTAAAGTCACACCCTTTAGGCAGGTACTCTCTAATCAAGCCATTGGTATTTTCGTTTGTTCCTCGTTGCCATGAGGCATAAGTATTTAGGTCTTTTTTTCACCTGCTCTTTGATATTGCACTTCATGTGTTAATCTAAGTAATGTTAAATAGCAATATTTGCCTTTTAGGCTCGTCTATTTTCTTCTTATTTAGAATAAATCTAAAAATATTAAATTTTTCAAAAAATATGGATTTTAAGCTGCTTCTCTGAACTCTCTCATTATTGTTATAAACCAATATATCAGATCCATCATACAGTGGCTCTTTTTTAATATTAATAAATATTATTGGTTTTCATCAATACCTAACACTGAACTGTACCAAGTTTTGAATGAATATTTATTTAGTATCTTTGATGGAAGGATATAATATGGTTTATTTAAAAAATCTCTCAAAGAGTCAATGTCTATTTTTTCATTATCCCAAATATAAATATTATCTTCATGATATAGGTCATATTTAGAGACTTCAGTATTGTTAGTAATGAGTTTTTTTTGATAAAATATAGATTCAAAAATTCTAAACGATAAACCAGAATGCACATTATTCACAAAATCAATTAATATATCAGAATCTTTTACGTTATTTAGGTTTTCACTGTAATCAATGTTCTCATTAATAAAATTAATGCATTCGCTGTTATAAAGGGATTTATCGCGTATTTTTCTTTGCTTTAATCTAATTAAAAAATTTATTTGGAGGTTTAATTTATCTGCTGATTCGATGAATTTATTTATTGCAGAAACTCTTTGAGGGAGATGTGAACCTACAAAATATATTGTTTTTTTGGCTTCATTTTTTATTAAAATCGGGTTTTGATCTATATCAAAATAAAAATTGGTAGTAAGCTTTAAGTCATATTCAGGATGATTCAAAATGTCTTTTGGGTCAAAAACATAAAAATCATTAAAAACTTCAATTCTATCAAAAACATCTGGAAACCTATCAAGACCATCCCATTGATATCCAATAGTTTTGTTAACATAGCCTTTTATTTTTTTTATGAACTCAATAGAGAATGTATCGGGTCTGATAAATAAAGCATAATCAATTTTCATCTTTCTCTCCATGATATCATAATTCAGCTTCTCTAATGCTTCCTTGTCTTGTTGTCTGTTTTTATAACCTTTATCTCCAAAAATATTTTTTCTAAAGAAGTTAGCAATCTTCTCGGTGGGTCTTTTGTATTTGTATGGCTGACGACGATAGTAAATTACATCAAACCCATGATATTCAAAATTTTTTGCTATCAAGTTGCTAAGGCCAGCATCTTCAGGTAGTGCTAGAATTATCGATTTTTTATTATTCATTGATATCTATTCTATATAGTTTATAAAGTGGTTAAGGTTTGAAGTATTTTGGCAGAACTTCTAAATAATCAGATTTTCTTGAATACTTAGCTTGAATAAGACCTATGTTAATTTGAGCAACTAAACGTCTAAATTTAAATGCTAGTTTATTCGGCAGATTGTTTGGGCTGGGTTTAATATTATTGGCTGTAGAAATGCTGCTTTGACCAGCAGATTTTAGTTCTAGTTCAGGCATTCCGTAATACGTAGCCATATCCATTTGGATAGCGAGCGCGGGCACAGATTGCATACTTGTTAACCCTTTCGTATGACATAAAAGAGCGTCGGCTAAACCAGCTCCTTTCTTTGCGACACCATCAATGAGGATCTGCGCCCCATTAGGGGTTAGAAGATACGCAGCAGCACCTGTTTTATCATCTTGACATTAGGATAGTCAGTCTGCTTGCTGATTAATGCTAGGTTATCAGTAAATAAAACATAGTGTTTGTTACTATTGGGAAGTAAGTGTTTTTCAGCAGAGCGATAGAAGTACTCCCAAAAAACGGTATATCGCCCTGTGGCAATATACAGTATGGCTACAGATGGTTTGTTATCTTCCGTTATCACTTTCCCATTCCAAAATTATTATCATAATAAATTATTTGACGATTAAATATTCTATTTAAAAACTACTTCTGCTGCAAATATGGCTTTCTTAATCTTCATCCCAATCCTGTTAATTTCGCGCTTCGCTTTAAACATAGCAGGTTTTTTCTCTGACTTCATACGGCCTTGGCGATCTTTAATTAGCGCACTTGGGAGCGAG
This sequence comes from Psychrobacter arcticus 273-4, assembly GCF_000012305.1. Lineage (NCBI taxonomy): Bacteria > Pseudomonadati > Pseudomonadota > Gammaproteobacteria > Moraxellales > Moraxellaceae > Psychrobacter > Psychrobacter arcticus. The sequence continues at coordinate 1,450,854 of NC_007204.1, read as the reverse complement.
GGATTGCCTTTATTTAAAAGCATTTCTTGAATACATAGGGCAGGGGTCATTTGATAGACGGGTTCAGCGCCATGTTTGATAAAATCGTCAAACATTAACTCATCAAGCGGTCGCAGTTTGTTTTTTGAGATATAGTCCAAATATACTTGCGCACCACGCAATGACAAAATATAACCTGCGGTACCTAAATTTCTCCCTTTTAATTGGGCAATGCACCGCCTATCTGAGATAATTTTAGAGGAATTGGAAGACAAAAAGACTTTTTCAGAAAAGGCTTCTATTTTAATAATATGCCATTCAGGTTTTATCCAACTCGTGGTGGTTAATAGCGCTTCTGCATCTTCACCTAAATATACATCGTCTTCAAAAATAGCTAAATAAGGTATGTTTTGATCAATCATTTGTTGCCAAACGGAAGCATGGCTCATAAAACATGCCAATTCGCCACCAGTCAAAGCGATGTTTTCTAAATCAATGGGCAAAGTTTGAGCATAAGTATGAGCCAAGTCTGGTATTAAGGCATCAAAAAACTCAAAAGAGATGTTTTGCTTTGTAAATTCTTGAGTTATATGCTGACGACGATCAGTCGCGGTTGTTAGGCTAATGACATGGTTCTGCATTCAATCTTTTCCTTGGTTAAGCTGCCAAAGCATTATATATTTATCCATCGTGTAGCCAAGCGAGGCGAAAGCCAAAATATAACCATAAGCCCCGCCTAGTATGTCAGCGCGCATGATGTATTCACGGAAGAAAGAAAACCAAGAACGTAATAATACGCCTAAAAGTGTTATCTTTTTTCCTTTATGATGTTTTTCTCTTGCCCAATCATGACTGTAGCGCACATTTTTCATCAAAAAATGGTGTAAATTATCATTAGTGATGTGCAATAGATAACCCTGCAATACCTCACTTGGAACGCCTTTTTGATCTAACGATTCATGAACGTCTAAATCAGAGTATTTAAATAAGCCATTGGCATATAATCGTGCCAGTTTGTCTGTATACCACATACGTTTTTGTACTTCGACACCGCAAAACTGATTGACTCGAGCCACACTAAATACTTTATCAGTCTGTAGCGGCTCATTTAACAACCTGACAATAGAGTGTCTTAAATCATTCTCTAGACGCTCGTCTGCATCTAGTACTAAAACATAATCACAAGTAGCATAAGATTGTGCCAACTGTCGCTGTTTTCCAAACCCTTGCCACTCTTCATTGACATACCATTTAGCACCATACTGTCGGGCAATCGTTTCAGTGCCATCTGTGCTACCAGAATCCAAAATAATAATTTCATCGACGATATCTTGCACTGTTTTTAAACACGCTTCTAAATGCTTGGCTTCGTTCTTTACAATCATTACCAAAGACAAGCTGCTCTGCTTGTTTGATACGTTGACTGGCTGTAAGTCTTTAGATGTCTCTAAAGACTTTATAAATGCTTGTTCTGCTTGATTGTGGGTTAGATCATATAAAATGGCGTATTTATTAAAAGTATACTGGGTAAATAGCAGCGAGTATATCAGTCCATATTTGCCTTTCAAGAAGCGTCCATCTATTAGATACTGCTTAATAAATGCCCAAAGTGGATTTAAGATAACTTTATAAAAGCTAACTTTTTTACCTTTTGCATGGCGATCCTCAGCCCACGCCTTGGCATAATCTAAGCGTTTTTGTAGCCAAAACAATGGCGTCTCGGCAGTATGATGACGCATAAAGCCATCTAACGTTTCTGTATTGGCATTATTTAGCACGACAGATTCATGGACTAAATTATCATTATAAGAAAAATGACGGGGATATAAGCGCCAGTGTGCTTTTATCGCCCAATAGCTGGGATCAATTTCATGTCCAAAGATACAATCAATACGTTTGATACCGTATACTTTGTTCTCAGGTTTTTGATTGATAATTTTTAATATGCTCTCTTTAAGCTGAGGGGTGACCTCTTCATCAGCATCTAACGCAAAAATCCAATCACCGGTCGCGTACGACTGTGCCAATTGACGTTGTTTGCCAAATCCTTGCCAGTCTGTACTGACATACCATGTTCCGCCATATTGCTCTACGAGCTGACGGCTATTATCGGTGCTGCCCGAGTCTAATACAATAATTTCATCTGCCAATCCTTGCAACGAAGGTAAAGTGACGGCAAGATTTTTGGCTTCATTTTTAACTATCATTACTACTGATAAGCGGTATGACCTAATATTCTTTACATGATTCACACCTTATGCTCCTGTAGATAGTGATTTGTATTTGCATAAAAATAAGGACTAATATCCTAAAAAATAGTAGCCTATAGCTTAATTAGACAATAATAAATTTATTAACGAATGGATAAGAAAGTGTTTTAATAGATGCTAGTTCGTCATCTAAAAATAGAGGAAACTAGCATACAAATTTGCAGCCCTGCAATATCAAACAGTTTGTTTGCGACTATTACTTATACTGATTATAACAGGATATACATTACATATAGGAAGAACTGCCTACTATGACTCAGGCAATAAATAACCCTGATCAATTTATAGCGTCGTTAAATCAGTAGCTATTGCCAAAATATATAGCACAGTATTATTAGAATTCATACCCAATACTCCTTCAACCAAGGACTCGGTTTGACATGACGATACCATTTACCGCCGCCGCCATTGATAGCGTCTGGCGGATTAATCTCACCATGAAAAACGACGATTTTAGCACCATCTGGCAACGTAGGTGCCCGTACTAGATTAAATGGAATAGGCGCAATACATTGGTATTTAAAACTCACACACCAGTCTTTGTTCCAATACTCCAGATGATGATGCTCACGTAAATAATTAGACAAATACGCTTGCTCATGACGTACTTGAGTACGAATCGTCTCAAAGTTACGCTCAAAGTTTGCCAGCAAATCAGGATAAGTGCCCATGCCGATATTAAAGCGATAGACTGAGCTATTACCAATCATACGCCAAGGTTTTTTCCAATCACGAATAATAACCACGCTATCCTCGTGTTCAGCTTCATAAGTGAAAAAGCCATCGATATTGTCAACGATAACGATATCAATATCTAAAAACAAGGCGACGCCTTTGAGGTTATACAATTCAGGCTTAAAGGTTGTCAGCTTTTTCCAGCCACGTTCAGGTCCAGCAGGCAGATTGAGCTCAGGGATAGGGTGGCAGATAACGGCAGGATCGATACCAGTACTATCATCGGTTAAGCAAACCATCTGAAAATCTAAGGTCAGATGACGGCTGACCATATTATACAAGCGATTGACGTATTCAGGACCATATTTTTCGCCCCATTTCATACAAATGATATAACGCTGTTCAGCAACGTTAGCGTTGGTTTGCGTTGGGTTTATAGAGGGGAGCTTAGTTACATCAGATGTCATAATGCACTCATATTGAGGTAAATGAAGGACTAATAAAAAATAAAAGGATGCAGAATTCAGCCAATACTAGCATAACTGTGACTAATGATATGTCTAAATAGTTAAATGATAATTACTTATCATTATCGAGCTTAGCGTTATCACTGACATCGTTATCATAATTATAGCGACCAGAACCGATAGAATGGTGAGCTTGAATAAAAGCTTTTAAATCTGCTTTATCCTTTTGGTAAGGATTGCCTAAATTTGGTATATGCTTAAAACGTCGATAGCCCCACATATAATGACTATAATTATCCTCAATCATCTGTTGCATGGCTTGGTTAAGTGCCTGAGCAGCTGTTTCGGCATGGCGGTCATATAGCGCTGGGTCATCGAGTTTATAGCAATAAATATCAAAACCATGCCCGTCGTCACGGCGAATACATGCCAATCCGACCAGTGCGCATTTGGTTTTACTCGCCAGTTTTGAAGCAAGGGTGCTGGTTAACGTTTCAATGCCAAAAAAGGGCACAACCACACCGCCTGAAAGGTCAGGGACATGGTCTGGCAACACAATACTAAAGCCACCCTGTTTGAGTGTCTTGAATACCGCTTTTACACCGCTACCATCAGTAGGAACTAAAGTGGCATTGAGACGCGAACGACCTTGAAGGATAAACTCATTAGCGAACGTACCTTCAACTGGCTTATACATGATGGTTGGTGAGCCAAACTGATTGAGCCAAGCGTTCATCATCTCCCATGTACCGAGATGCGGTACGATTGCCAGCATGCCGTTAGGACTCGCCAGTCCTTCTAATAAAATGTCTTTATTATGGACGTCACGAATCTGAGCGATACTCCATTCAGGCGGCATGGCCCAGCTTTTGATTGACTCAATGCTGGTTAAGCATTGATGGTAGATAATCTCTTTGGTTAATGCTTGTTTTTGCAAATCAGATAACCTAGGCGCAATCAGCGCTATATTGATTTTGACCGTGCGCATGATACTAGCGCTTGGCATTCTTAAGATTATCCACGCAACAAAACGTGCCAGCATCTGCAAGACAGATAATGGCACGATTTTGAAAATATGATACGGATTCATGACCATTCACACAGTAATGAATCACATAACAGGCACTGTAAAAAATAGCTTCGCATGATCAGACTATTTATTCAGCAGGCTTGCTGGTGTCAGCTTGTACTTTTTCACGGACACGGATACCAAGCTCACGTAGCTGCTTAGTATTCACCTCAGCCGGTGCTTGTGTTAATGGACACTCAGCAGTTTTAGTTTTTGGGAAAGCAATCACGTCACGGATAGAGCTTGCGCCTACCATAAGCATGATTAAGCGATCCAAACCAAATGCCAAACCACCATGCGGCGGCGCGCCAAATTTTAACGCGTCAAGCAAGAAGCCAAATTTGTCTTCTGCTTCCTGATCATCGATACCCAATGCTTCAAACACGGCCGTTTGCATTTCAAGCGTATTGATACGTAAACTACCACCGCCAACTTCAGTACCGTTTAATACCATGTCATAAGCGATAGAAAGGGCAGATTCAGGATTGGTTTTTAATTCTTCAACTGAACCTTTTGGCTTAGTAAACGGATGATGCATTGATGTCCAGCGCCCATCTTCAGTTTCTTCAAACATCGGAAAGTCAGTTACCCAAAGTGGAGCCCACTCACAAGTGGTCATCTCTAGATCTAGACCAATCTTCTGACGTAATGCACCGATGGCATCATTCACCACACTGGCTTTATCCGCACCAAAGAAGATAATATCATTGCTTTCTGCACCAGTACGCTCAATCAGGCTTACCAATACATCATCAGTCATATTCTTAATGATAGGAGATTGTAGACCAGATTCTTTATCCACGCCGTTATTGATGTTGCTGGCATCGTTGACTTTAATATAAGCCAAACCACGTGCACCATAGATACCAACGAACTTGGTATAAGCATCGATTTGCTTACGACTTAATGAAGCGCCGCCTGGTATGCGTAGCGCAGCAACACGACCTTTAGGATCGTTAGCAGGACCGGCAAAGACTTTAAAATCAACGTCTTTCATCAAGTCAGCAACGTCAATCAATTTAAGCGGAATACGTAAATCAGGCTTGTCTGAGGCATAATCACGCATGGCTTCAGCATAAGTCATACGTGGGAATTTCTCAAACTCAACGTCCATCATCGTCTTAAAGACATGCTTAATCAGACCTTCGTTGATATTCATGATTTCTTCTTCATTTAAGAAAGAAGTCTCAATATCGACTTGGGTAAATTCAGGCTGACGATCAGCACGTAAATCTTCATCACGGAAGCACTTAGCGATTTGATAATAGCGGTCAAAACCTGCCACCATCAATAACTGTTTAAACAGCTGTGGCGACTGCGGTAAGGCAAAGAAGTTACCCGGACGTGTACGTGAAGGGACCAGATAATCACGCGCGCCTTCTGGCGTTGCACGAGTCAAGATAGGGGTTTCTACGTCTAAAAAGCCATGATCATCTAAATAACGACGAATCGCTGAGGTGGCTTTAGCACGGAATACCATGCGATCTTGCATTTGTGGACGGCGCATATCAAGATAGCGATATTTGAGACGCAAATCTTCTGATACCGTACTTTTCTCATCATTCAATGGGAACGGCGGAGTTTCAGACTTTGCCAGCACTTCAATTTCTTTGGCCAATAGCTCGATATGGCCACTGGTCATATTAGCGTTTTCAGTGCCTTCATAACGGCGACGAACACGACCTGTGATTTTTAGTACATATTCAGGACGTACCGCGTCAGCAGTAGCAAACGCTTCTGGGGTATCAGGATCGACAACGACCTGCAAGATACCAGCGCGGTCACGCATGTCTAAGAAAATTACGCCACCGTGATCGCGACGACGATGTACCCAGCCTACGACACTAATGGTTTGCTCAATTAAGCTCTCGGTTACGGCTCCGCAATATTCGTCTCGGTATTCGCTATGCGTCATAATATAATTATCCAGTTGTCAGCCCAATTCGAAATACAATAATGCAGCCATCGTTGCGCGATTGCAGTTATTAGCTAAATGAGTTATTAGCTAAAAGAAGCGCAAACAACGCGATTAAGACAAATAGTCATCACGTTGGCTACAGAAAATTTGCTGTAAACGCATATTATGCCTAATCCGCCTTTGTTATACAACCGAATCAGCCCAATCAAAGCTCAGTAAAGAGAGCTATAAGCCGTATTTATGCCGTAACAATTGCATTAGGTTAAATATTGTTCCTTTGCTTGAAAATATCAGCGAGCATGCACATATTAGCTTAACTTATAAAATCACACCTAGACTGTCTTAATTATTTAAGGAATCGTACTCATGCTTTTCAATCCTTCTAAAAACCCTGTCGAGTTAAGAGTTATACATCTGAATAAAAACCAAGAGCAGCGCCGTGAAGATCTGATGGAAGCGACTCAAGGTAAAGCTGCCCTCAAACAATTCAAAAAAACGCTGGCAAAGAAAGCAAAACAAGCCCTAAAAACCAAAAATAAGAAAAAAAATAGCGATAGTAAGCAACAAATTTTTGTACTCGACTTTGATGGCGATATCAAAGCAACTGCTGTCAAACATCTACGTGAAGAGATTAGCACGCTTATCAGCACGGCGAATAAAGGCGATGAAGTGGTGGTGCGTCTGGAGTCGGGCGGCGGCGTAGTACACGGTTATGGTTTAGCGGCAGCACAATTGGCTCGTTTAAAAGATGCCGGTTTGAAACTCACCGTATGCGTCGATAAGGTCGCAGCCAGTGGTGGCTATATGATGGCCTGTGTAGCGGACAATATTGTGGCGGCACCATTTGCAATTATTGGCTCTATTGGTGTGGTATCACAATTACCTAACTTCCATAAATGGCTCAAAAATCATGATGTCGACTATGAGATGTTTACCGCTGGTGATTATAAACGTACCGTGACCGTATTCGGTGAAAATGACGACAAAGATCGTGCCAAATATCAAGAAGAGCTAGAGCAAACGCACGAGTTATTTAAGCACTTCGTCAATCGTTACCGCGGTATGCTTGATGTAGATAAAGTCGCGACAGGCGAGCATTGGTATGGTGAAGATGCGCTGCATTTGAACTTGGTGGATAAATTACAAACATCAGACAGTTATCTGTTAGAGCGTATGGAAAACAGCGAAGTGTATGCATTGCATTCACGCCAAAAGCCAACACTTGCAGAAAAGCTAGGTCTGTCACAAGCGGCAGAAGCAACACTCAGTATGGCGATTGATAAACTACCAGATGCGCTAGCACGGTTTGACTTTAATAGTCGTTTAAATATTTTAAAATAGCTATATCTTGCCGCCGTTTGACGAATTTAATCATAAAGATGTTTTTAATACGCGACTCTCAACTTAATATGGGCTATCGTAGGCTGTGGCTTTAGCCCAGTCAATCGTAACAATTTGCCAAAAACGCTGGGCTAAAGCCACAGCCTACGCCAAAAATTATGATAATTGAGAGTGGGGTTTTTAATGGTAAATCTGCTTTAATAAGGTATAGTTGACTCGCTTTAAAAGTATAATAATTTATAGTGAATGACTTATTAACTTAGGCAGATAAATAGAGCGAGATAGATTTTTAATAAAATATTCACGCTATCTTGATAGCTTTATTGATACATAAAGGACCATCCATGCAAAATAAATTACTGAGCCTAATAGCAAAAACGGCTACCAAAAGTAAAAGTCAATTATTTAGTGCCATACAGCCAGCACGTTATTTAAAAGGTTTGAATAAACAGCAGGTTGGTCGCGGTAAAACGATTTTAATCACTGGTGCCAGCTCAGGATTGGGCGAGGGAATGGCGAGATTGTTTGCTAAGCTCGGATATAACCTTGCTATTTGTGCGCGTCGTATGGATCGTTTAGAGAGTCTACAAACAGAGCTGATGGCACAATATCCTGATATTCGTATCGAGTATCGAGTGCTAGATGTTAGTGATTATGATGCGATTTTTGAAGTGTTTGACGCTTTCGCTGCTGATTTCGGTCATATCGATCGTGTCGTGGTCAATGCGGGCATTGGTGAAAGTCGCCGTATTGGTAAAGGGCGTTTCGATACCAACCGCCGTACGGTTGAGATCAATTTTATCTCGGCGCTTGCGCAGTGTGAAGCAGCGATGAGTATCTTTCGTGAACAAGGTAGCGGTCATCTGGTCGTGATATCTAGTATGTCAGCGATGCGCGGATTACCTAAGCATTTGACTGCCTATGGTGCGAGTAAAGCAGGATTGGCGCATCTGGCAGAAGGTATCCGTGCTGATATGCTATTGACCAAACTGCCGATCAAAGTCTCTACTATTTATCCAGGTTATATCCGTACTGAAATCAATGAAAATGCTAAGCCTTTACCGTTTGAAGTGGATGCAGATACCGGCACCAAGGCAATTGTGGCAGCGATTGAAGCTGGCGTGGATGAAGCTTGTGTCCCAAGCTTACCCTGGTCAATTGTGGGTCAGGCAATGAAGCATTTACCATTACAAGTGGTTAATAAAGTAAGTTAGCATAAAAAACGTTGATGATATTAAGAAAAAAACGATTAAAAAAGCCCTCTGTATCAGTATATAGAGGGCTTTTTTAATCGTTGTAGCTCACTGACTATGGTTATAGAAAAAAATAGGTATTTATAAAAATACTTAAAAAGTTACTTATTATAGTCAGTGAAAAGTAATATCGATACAACACGTACTACTGGTGCAAATTTTTCTTGCTTGCTGTGCCTACGCAGACAGAGGCTGCAAAAAATTTACACCAGCAATACGGTAGCGACTTTAAAGTATTTCAACTATATGTTCTGCAATCGCTCGTTCAATGGCATCACGTAATTTTTGCGGCACACGAACAGGTCGCATGGGCGCAGTATTATTTGACGCATTATTGTCTATAGAATCTGGTGTAATTTGATTTTGTACACAGGCAACAACGATTTTGGTGCTGCTTAGTAAGACGGCTTTGGCATTGTTAGCAGTGTTATCTTGAGATTGCTGCCGATAAATGCTTTGATAAAATACAATGCTGGCAGGTTTTATCTCAACGTTATCAATGCGTACATTAATGACTTCATCTAATAAAATAGCGTGCTTATATTGCAAGTCTGCTTGAGTGACGACGAAATGCTGAATCTGACCATCATTGCTCTCCAAAAAATATCCATTTAAGCCCAACTGAGTAAACCAGTCGCGGCGGCAGTTTTCAAAGAACACTAAGTGGTTGGCATGATAGACTATACCGCCAGCATCGGTGTGATTGATATACACATTATAGTTGGTAGTAAATAACGGCGTAATTGTGTTAGGTTTTGATGTGGTCGTTGGGTTCTTGTCAGTCGCTTTTTTCATAATAATGCTCAATAGATATATTTAATAATATGGTGTGATAAGTTGATTAAATACCATTGCTCGATAAATAGTGTTTTATAAAAATAATGATAGATTGTAGTGAGGTAAATAAGCGTAGCTTGATAGCGTCATATGGTAAATAACCACTTTATATCAAGATATAAAAGGGCGCAACAGATAGCGATGTTTATGTCTGTTATCATAACCGTATTTGTTTTATTTAAAATTGGCAATATTTATTTATAGCCGCATTTGTTTATCAAAGCACTTACCCATAGCAGCAGTGTGCTTTCATTTATTAGACTAGGATAATTTATGACCCGTTTTGTTTGTTTTAATATTAATGGTATCCGTGCCCGTCAACATCAGCTAGAAGCGGTAAGAGATATCATTGATCCTGATGTCATGGGTCTGCAGGAAACCAAGGTACATGACGAGCAGTTTCCTCTTGAAAATGTAGAAGGTTTGGGCTATCACGTCGAGTACTTTGGACAAAAAGCGCATTACGGTGTGGCAATATTATCGAAAGTTGCGCCTATTTTTGTGCAAAAGGGCTTTCCTGGAGAAGATGCAGAGGCGCAAAAACGTTTTATTCATGCACGTTATGAGTTTGATGGGCGTGAGATTGATGTGCTCAACGGGTATTTTCCACAAGGCGAGAGCCAAGAACATCCGACCAAATTTCCGATGAAACGCGCTTATTATGCTGATTTAATGGCATATATCGATATTTTAAAAGCGGAAGGTCGCTCGCTGGTGGTTATGGGTGATATGAATATTGCCCCAGAAGATATCGACATTGGGATTGGTGAGGTTAATGCTAAGCGCTGGTTAAAAAATAGAAAAACATCTTTCTTACCAGAGGAGCGTGAGTGGTATAGCGCTCTTATGTCACGTGAGTTGACCGATACTTATCGTTTGCATTATCCAGAAAGCACAGAATTATACAGCTGGTTTGATTATCGCAGTCGTGGTTTTGATGATGACCCTAAGCGTGGATTGCGTATCGATCATATTTTATGTACGCCTGATTTGGTTGCGCATTGTGTTGATGCCGGCATCAGCTACGAGCTGCGTGCTATGGAAAAACCCTCTGATCATGCACCTATTTGGACAGCGTTTGATTTAAATAAAGTATAATATTTTTGTCATTATGACTCAAATTTTACAATCAAGAAAAACATACAAATATGAATAAATAAGGAGTGAGCTATGGCGGTTGGTAATGTTGCAGTACCTGAAACGATTTATCCTATTGAAGGCATTAAGTTAAGTGCTACCGCAGCAGGCGTACGCTATAAAGATCGCGATGACTTGGTAGTTATCGAGATTGCGACTGATGCAGCCACTGCAGTTGTGACGACCAAAAATGCATTTTGCGCCGCTCCTGTGCGCGTATTACGTGAGCACTTTGCTAAAGCTTCTCCGCGTTATTTGGTGACCAATACTGGTAATGCAAATGCTGGCACAGGCGCTGATGGCAAGCGTCGCGCGATAGATATTTGTGCGGCGTTGGCTGCTAAAGCTGGTGTGAATAATAATACTGTATTGCCGTTCTCGACTGGTGTTATTGGTGAGCCGCTAAACAGTGAGGCGATTATCGCTGGACTAGACAATGCACTAGCCAATCTAGCGCCTGATAACTGGCTTGCTGCCGCAAATGGTATTCGTACAACAGATACGATTCCAAAGCTCACCAGTAAAAAGGTTAATGTCGCGGGTAGCCATTATCATATTACTGGCATGTCAAAAGGCTCAGGCATGATACGTCCCAATATGGCGACCATGCTTGGCTATGTGGCAACCGATGCTAATATTGCTGCTGATTTATTGCAAGAGATGCTAAGTGCCATTAATGAGCAATCCTTTAACCGTATTACAGTCGATGGTGATACCTCGACGAATGACTGCTGCGTATTGATAGCGACAGGTGCTGCGAGCTCAGATATCATTGACAGCCCTGAGCATCCTCATTATCAGCCACTATTTGACGCGTTAGCTGAAGTCTTTATACGTTTAGCACAACTGATTGTACGTGATGGTGAAGGTGCCACTAAGTTTATGACTGTGAAAGTCACGGGTGGTAAAACCACGCAAGAATGTTGTGATGTGGCATATGCTGTTGCGCATTCACCCTTAGTCAAAACGGCATTTTTTGCCAGTGATGCCAACTGGGGGCGTATATTAGCAGCCGTCGGTTATGCAGGGGTTGAAGACCTGGATACTGAACAAGTCGATGTCTATTTGGACGAGGTTATGATTTGTCAAAACGGTGGTGTGGCGCCAACCTATACTGAAGAGGCTGGCAAGACAGTGATGAGTCGTCCTGAGATTACCATTCATATTGATCTTGCACGCGGTGAAGCCATCGACACGGTTTACACCTGCGATTTATCTTATGATTATGTCAAAATAAATGCGGACTATCGTAGCTAAATAATCTTTGTGCGTGTTGATACTAGACGCTCAGAATCTGATGATTCTGAGCGTCTTTTTCTTTAAGGCTTTAAAGTGATAAGCAAAAATAGGGCGCATTTTCCGATATTATCAAATATGCCTATTTACGATCGATTAACAACCGTTGCAAAAGCTGACGTTACGTTACAAAGCAGTTATAGAGGCGCAGTCACTTTGCGCCCTATACTGATTGAGTAGATGATAACGGGTATGGAAAAATACATCCATTCTAAAATCAATGAAGCGATTTCAAAAACACAATAACTATGAATACATTGAGGATTTTATAATGAAAAAATTAGCATTGGCAGCAGTGATGGCAACGTTTGTTTTATCAGGTTGTTCAACCATGGCGATAGATGATGAACGTATCATGGTAGTCGAAGGTCAACCGGCAATTGTAAAAGTCATCAACATTCCAAGCTTTAAAATAGAAATAGCACCGCTTAAAGCAGTCTGTGAGCTACAAGCCTCTAATGGTGCTATGATTGAATCAGAGTGCTTGCAATATCGCCAAACGTATCAGAAAAACTACACCCCTTTAAATGGTAATATTCAGGGCTTTACTTATGAGCCAAATTATCGTTATGTTTTGGACGTTCGCCAAAAAGCAATGATGGATGAAGTAACCAATGCCGTTAAACCAGTTTGGATTCTCAACGAAGTAGTGTCAAAAAAAGCGGAATAATTTCTCATTGATTGACCACTATAGTTAGTTTAAAACAAGATCTCTCATCATTAGAGGTCTTTTTTATAGCAATATTTTGTACCTTTCATTTAATTATAAAGTGCCAAATATAGTTGAAATACTTTAAAGTCGCTACCGTATTACTGGTGTAAATTTTTTGCAGCCTCTGTCTGCGTAGGCACAGCAAGCAAGAAAAATTTGCACCAGTAGTACGTGTTGTGTTGTATTGTATCGATATTACTTTTCACCGACTATAGTTAGCATTGGCTGTATTTTACGCTGACGCCATGAGTGGCAGTCGGTATACGATTATCGGCATATACTGCTAATCCACCACGAGAGGTTTCTTTATATTTATCCAGCATGTCAGCACCGGTGACTTTCATCGTTTCAATGACTTTGTCTAAAGATACAAAATGTTGACCGTTACCACGGCAGGCAAGTCGTGCTGCATTGACAGCTTTAACTGCACCCATGGCATTGCGCTCAATACAAGGCACTTGCACTAAGCCGCCAACAGGATCGCAGGTCAAACCTAAGTTATGCTCGATACCAATCTCAGCAGCATTAAGACATTTGGCAGGATCGCCGCCTAGGATTTCTGCCAGTGCAGAGGCTGCCATCGCGCAAGCTGAACCTACTTCGCCTTGACAGCCCACTTCGGCACCCGAGATTGAGGCGTTTTGTTTGATTAAGCTGCCGATCGCCGTGGCATTTAACAAAAATTTGCGTGCGCCATCAATACTGTAGTTTGATAAAAAATCACGATAATAATGCATGACTGCAGGAATGATACCTGCTGCGCCGTTGGTAGGTGCGGTGACGACATTGCCGCCATTGGCGTTTTCTTCATTGACCGCTAAAGCATATAAATCAATCCAATCCATCGCAACCAATTTGTCGTTTTGTGCAATCGGCTGGTCTTTTTCAGCACACAATTGCAAATATAGTGCTTGAGCACGGCGCTTTACATCTAAACCACCCGGTAAAATACCACTGTTTTGGCATCCACGAGTCACACAATCTTGCATCGACTCCCAAATAGAGTCTAAATACTCAAATACTTCTGCCTGCTCACGGTAATGGCATTCATTCGCCAGTATCAGCTCGCTCACGCTCAAATGGTGTTCACGGCATTGCTCTAACAGCTCTGCGGCGCTATTAAAAGGATAAGGAATCACATCGATAGTCGGTGTGGCATTATCTTCATCGGGATTAGTCGCATCTTCTTCATTGATAACAAAGCCCCCACCTACAGAATAATAAGTCTGCTGATAATGGTTGCCATCCGCCAAAGATACACGGATAGTCATGGCGTTCGGATGATAGGGTAGAACCGTTTCATCATACCAGTGAATATCACGCCCTGTATCAAAAGCAATAACGTGCTTGCCTGCGATATTGAGCTGATTGTCTGAAAAGATTGGTGCCAGATATTGACTGGTCAAACCCGTATCGATGGTGCTAGGAGCGTGACCAAGTAATCCCAGTAATATGGCGGTATCGGTTGCATGTCCTTTACCTGTCGCCGCGAGCGAGCCATATAATTCAATCTCTAAAGAATGGATGTCGCTCAGATTGGTTTGCTTTAGGAGTGACTGTACAAATAAGTTAGCTGCTATCATGGGACCGACAGTATGAGAGCTTGACGGGCCAACACCGATTTTAAATAAATCAAATACACTAATCATAATAAGTTACCAAAAAAAATAAGGGAAAGTCAGAAAAACCGCATGGCAAAGACCACCGCGCCCATATAAAATTATATATAGGCAACAATAGATAATAAGCATCGTTCATCGATAAATTTAGAGCATTGTCTATGAAAATATTTAAACGTGTTCGTTCGAGTGACGGGTGAATAATAGCTGTTGTTTATTATTAAATTCCGTTATGATGCTCGGCATCAACGCTTATGTAACATCTTGTAAGTTAGCTATCGCTATATAATACAGGCTGCGAGCAGCCAAAGCGGTGAATTTAGTAAAGCATATCTTAGTCAATAGAGCTAGCAAATACTGTTATTTATTACCTCTTTATTTATCCGATTTATTATTAGCTTAAGCCCATAGGACAATCGCGCATGATAACCCCTCCAGAAAACTCGTCTCAATCAACGCCGCACAGTCAAACAAAGCCATTAACGCCAACCGCACTAGATGCGGCAGGTATTGATATAGCAACTGATTCGGCAACCATGAGTTTACCGCACAATTCGGACTTTGAGAACGGGCGCTGGTTTCCAACATGGCGACCCTTTAAAGGGGATTTGGACCGCACACCAGTCGGCATCAATGAATATCTGCCACCATCAAAAAGCATGCTACTCGGTGTGCAGCATACCTTTGCTATGTTCGGCTCGACGGTACTTGCGCCTTTATTGATGGGGTTTGATCCAAACTTAGCTATTTTGATGTCCGGTATTTGTACGGTGATGTTCTTTATGATCACGGGCGGGCGTATGCCAAGCTATTTGGGCTCAAGCTTTGCTTTTATTGGTCCTGTGATTGCCGTGACGGCGTATGCTGGCGTAGGGTTTAATGCTAATTTGAATGTTGCTTTGGGCGGCATCATGGCTTGTGGCATCATTTATGCCTTGGTCGGTTTGCTGGTGATGAAAACCGGCACAGGCTGGATTGAGCGCTTGATGCCACCGATTGTCACCGGCGCTATCGTGATGATTATTGGTCTCAACTTAGCGCCAGTGACTATTCAAGGGGTGTCTGCCAATCAGTTTGATGCATGGATGGCGGCTTTAACCATTCTCTTAATCAGTGGTGTTGCGGTATTTACGCGTGGTATGCTGCGTCGCTTGCTATTATTGGTTGGCTTGATACTGTCTTATATCGCTTATTATGTGATGACCAATGTGTTGGGCTATGGTGTTCCCATTGATTTTAGTGGGGTGTCTACAGCTTCTTGGTTTGGCTTGCCAAGTGTTCATACACCAAAGTTTGAGATCAGTGCGATTATCTTGATTGCACCCGTTGCCTTTATTTTGATTGCCGAAAATCTAGGTCATTTTAAAGCAGTAGAAGGCATGACTAAAGCGCGCGTGACTCCTTACATGGGGCGTGCGTTCTTTGCTGATGGCTTGGCGACGACTTTTTCAGCAGGTTTTGGTGGCACAGGTGTGACCACTTATGCTGAAAATATCGGTGTCATGGCAGTAACCAAAGTATATAGCACGACTATTTTTGTCATCGCAGGTTTGGTTGCTATTATGCTAGGGTTGTCACCAAAATTTGGCGCGATTATTCAAACCATTCCACCAGCATTATTGGGCGGTGCTTCTATTGTAGTCTTTGGTTTGATTGCCATTGCTGGTGCGAAAATTTGGATAGACAGCCATATCGACTTTAGTAAAAACAGTAATCTCATCATCGCGGCGGTAACCGTTATTATGGGTACTGGTAACTTTAGCTTGCATTTAGGCGGTTTTGATTTGGGTGGTATCGGTACGGCTACCTTGACGGCAATTGTCCTCAATGCCTTGTTTAATCTGCGAAAGAATTAAAGATAAATAAGCTATATAAAAACTAAGATGCAGAATATTTTCTTAAGATTAAATATTAGCGAGATTGGACGACGATATTTGTTCTGCTTAGTACTTCTCCGTAAAATTGCAGCTTATTTAAAAAACTAATTTCCATAAGTCTACCGTTTATCTTGAAAAATATACCTCCTGTCGGATTTGCAGTTAATTAAGCAAGAATAAAGAACATTTTAGATACATATAGAGATATACTGGCAATCATTATCAATGACGAAACATAAAAGAGAGAGTTGCCAGTATGAACCATGTTTATCGTGTTGTTTTTAACCGTTCTCTAGGTGTCTATCAATGTGTATCTGAACTTGCCAAAACTTGTGGCAAATCTTCTGGGAAATCATCAAAAACCGCCGCAAAAAATGGCTTTACTTTACGTGCGTTATCAACTGCTCTATTTAGCGTACTCGGACTGAGTATAGCCAGTGTGACTCATGCCACTACCTATGACAATGGCGCAGTAAACATTGTGGATAATGGGTATACTATCGTTGACGATATCGTAAAAAATGATGGCACCATTCTGAAGAATAATGATGTGAATACCTATAATTATATGCAGATGAATGGTGATCAAGAGTTACCTTCACGTCTTCTTATTACAGACAAAGGAGCAGTGCAGACTAACCAGTTCATTATCTATAACAATGCATTAGTAGATATTGAAGCTGGAGGACGTTTAGAAGCTAACTCTATATATACGAGTAACTACTACGGCCCAAATAATCAACAAATAGCTAGTGATACTAAAATTAATGTCAATGGTTCAGGTTCATTACTGAAGGCACAAGATTGGCTCTCGATTCGTTCTCAAAATTCAGAAACCACGCTTACTGTAGAAAATGGTGGCACAGTCGAAGCCAACTATCTAAATATATATTCATATAGCTATTTTGATGAAAACAATCAATTAACACCTGCTGATACCAGTGTCAACGTTGATGGTTCAGGTTCATTACTGAAGGCACAAGGTTGGCTCTCGATTGGTTCTCGAAATTCAGAAACCACGCTTACTGTAGAAAATGGTGGCACAGTCGAAGCCAACTATCTAGATATATATTCATATAATTATTACAATCAAGATAATCAACCAATAACAACTAGCAAGACTAATGTCAACATTGATGGTTCAGGCTCATCCCTGAAGGTTCAAGAAGATGTGCGTATTTCCTCTGAAAATTCAGGAACAAGTACACTGACCGTAAAAAATGGTGGCACAGCCGAAGCAAACTCTCTAGGTATATACTCATATGGTTATTATTATCAAGATAATCAGCCAATAACAACTGGCGAGACTAGTGTCAACGTTGATGGTTTAAGTTCATCCCTAAAAATTCAAGAAGATGTGCGTATTAGCTCTCGAAATTCAGGGACGAGTACACTTACTATAGAAAATGGCGGTACGGCCGAAGCAAACAATCTATATATAGGCTCGGATGACTATAACAACTCTACCAGCACTGCTAGTAAGAGTGTCGTGAACGTCAGTGGTAATGGCTCATCACTAACTGTAAACAATCTATACGCTGGTATAGGAGGTAAAGGTCAAGTTGATGTTACCGATCAAGGCACACTAGAAGTGACTCGTCAGTTGCAGCTCGGTGGCTCTGATACTGAAGGCGCAAACGCAGTAGGTGAATTGACAGTAGATAATGCTACTTTGATTGCGCCCGCTACTGTCGTAGGTGCTTTTGGCAGCGGTACATTAAATATTGTTAATAATGGTGTCATAAAGACTCAAAGTATCGAAAGATTTGAGAACTCTGCAAAATCGGAAGTCAACTTTGATAACGGTACATTAAAATTAACAGGATCTCAGCCAGAATTATTCAGAAACTTCACGGGTGACAACCTCATTAATTTAGGTGCGGGCGGCGGTACGATTGATACTGCTGGATTTAGCGCGGGCTTATTTGAAGACACCACTCTAGCAGGTAATGGCGCAGTCATTACAGGTACTGGAGACTTCACCAAGACAGGTACTGGCTCTCTTACTATGGCCACTACTGCCAAACAGTGGACAGGTGCTACTAACGTTAAGCAAGGTACACTGCGCCTCGATGGCGACTACACCATGCGTGATGGTGAAATACTAGGTATTGGCCTAAATAGCCTTGATGACTATGGTCAGCTTGTCGTGAATGGTAGTGCTGATATCACAGAGGGTCAACTCAATGTCAATGCCTCAGAGGCTGTACAGAGGCTAAATGGTGCGACCGTTTGGAATGATATCGTAAGAACAAGCAATCTTATTGGTAATTTCGAAAGCGTTACTGATAACAGTCAGTTAGTTGGTTTTGTAGCAGACTATAGCACTCCTAATGCTGTCAACCTAATAATGGTGCGCCAAGACAAATTCGTTGACACTATTCAGAACCAAGCCAATCGTACAGGACTCAGTCTTGCTGGCGTTCTAGATCGGAGTATTGATATTCGATTAGCCAATAATACTAATGAGCTTGCCGATGCTCTCATTAGTAGTACTATAGGTTTCAATCAATCTCAGATTGCTGCTGCTGTTAATGAGCTACAACCCTTACTCATGGGTGCTAGCAATCGTATAATTACTGATGCCAACATCGTTATTAGCAATGCCATTACTGAGCATAGCTTGAGCTCTTCTAAGCGTGGACTTTGGGCACAAGCGCTTGGTAGCAACATTAATCACGAAGAAGAAAATGGTACTACAGGTTATGATGCTGATAGCTATGGTGGCATCGTTGGTATTGACACCCCGATTAACAGTAATTTAAATCTTGGTATGGCTGTCTCTTATAACGACAGTGATGTTGATAGTGATAGTCAAAACCTAAACCATAAAATGAGCGCAAAAAGTTGGCAGGTACTTGGTTATGGTAACTATGCCGTTAGTGATGCTACTCAGGTTAATTTCCATGCTGGGGCAGGTAGAAGTAATATCGAAGGCGAGCGTTACTTGAGCATTCTAACAGATGCTGTTGCTCAGTCTGATTATGATGTAGATACTCTTCAAGCGGGATTTGGTATTGGTCATCGAATTGGAACAGAAAATCGCAATATTACACCATTTGCACAAGTTAATTATGCCCAAGCAAAAAGTGATAGCTATCGTGAAACAGGTGCTGGGGTCTATAACTTCGAAGTTGATGAAAACACCTATGAATCTATGCGTTGGACAGCAGGTATAAAAATGTCGCAAGCATTAACACCGAAAATAGCGCTTACTGGTCAGCTGGCTGCCGCTATTGAGAATGGTGATCAACGCTCCGATATTACAGCAAGCTTTATCAGTATGCCAGAAGACAAGTTTACTACTGTCGGACAAGAAGTAGGTCAGGAGATAGGCATTGCTGGTATCGGTATACGTTATATGCCAACAGCTAATACAACCCTCTCAGCAGGTTATCGTGGTGAGTGGCGAGATAACTATGATGATCAAGGTGCAAACGTTGCATTGCAGATAACGTTTTAATCATTGATATAACTATCTAAAGTCTTAATAAACAAGAAAGCCTGATCTCAGAGTAACTGGGATCAGGCTTTCTTGTTTTGGTTTCATTTTGGAATGAGGATATCGGTTCAAAGTGAGGCACTATTTAAATTTCTATTTATAATCACGCTTATAAAATCGTGCAAAAAACCGATAACGGCGTAGGGCGCGTGGTTTAGGTTTTAGGGAACCTAAATAAATGGCAAACATAGTGAGTAGCGCACCACTCCACTGTAGGGTGTTGATAGGCTTATCAAGCCAAGTATAGTCAATCACCAATGCCGCAACGGGCTCGGTCAATAATAATAATCCAGTTAATGCCAAAGAGAGCTTGGGAATAGAGTAGGCGATAAGCCCCCATGCTAGGCACTGCATTACCGTACCGTAAATCAATATCCAGCCAATATCAGACCAAGTATTGGGCAGCATATTACCCATATCAAAGACAAACATCGGCACAATCATTGCCAGTACGCCCCCAATACTAATCAGCTGCATCAGCATGAATGTCGGCGTCGGCTCAGTATCATGGGTTTTACGGATAAAGGTCATTGATGCTGCGAGCATGGCCCCTGATACGATACCTGTAATAAACCCCCAAGTAGCAGCCTTGTTTTGTGCAAATTCAGGGCTACCAATCATTGCCACACCCAACATTGCCAAGACCAAGCTGACGAGCTGTAATATAGATTGGCGCTCATTAAAGTATAGAAAACCAATGGCTGCCAAAAAGAAAATCTGCAAGCTGTTGAGTAAGGTTGAAATGCCAGGCCCCACCGCATAGATACTCTCATGCCACAGCGCCAAATCCAAACCCAAAAATGCACCCGATAATAAGCCATAAAAAATGGCACGCTTTGAGCGAGGCAGCCGCTGTCCTGTCATTTTTGCTAATACCGCAAAGACCACACCTGAAATAGCCAAGCGCCAAAACGCCATCGCCCAGCCACCGATGTCAACGTGAGCGACGATTAAGCTACCCAAACCAAAGATCACACAGCCAATGAGCAAGCCAGTAGCAGCGGCGCGTGAAGAGGCAATAGCCATAAGGCGTCCTTATGTCATGATAGCATGACGATTTTCATTTCATTTATTATTTAATAAAGACGTCATCTTTACCGCAGGGTGTATTGTCGATGTTTTGAGTTAAAATTGAAATGCTTTGATATTGTTTATTTCTATTTTAGGATGATATTTTATGCGTGTATAGAATATACGCTGCACTGAAATGAATACTAAGCGGTGCTTAAAACGTGATATGAGTCTACAATATATAGTCGGTGAAAAGTAATATCGATACAACCAGTAGTACGGTAGCGACTTTAAAGTATTTCAACGATAGTAATATCCTTACAGGAATATCATTGGCGTCCTCGCTGCGATTTGTTACTCTCATTTCTGTTTTTATATTGTAATATCATCCGCTTAAAAAAACTAATATCCTTAAAGCACTTCACTTAAACCATCTCATTTAAATTGCCCTAACAGCCCTTATTACTTTTAGCTTAGGTTTGCTTATGCCCCAACGTACCTTATCAAAACGACCGCTGTCATTAACGAAATCTGAAGATCAGTCATCCATAATAAGGCACTGTGCTCTGATGATTGCCATATTAGCAACGGCGTTATTTGTCATGTCAAGTGCCCAAGCTGCCAGCTGTAAAATTCCTAAGAGCTATTATAAAAATGTCTCTTGTACTGCCAGTAGTGGTTATTTCTTAGCAGTGAAAGACTTTGGTGCACCCGTAGCACTTATCAATAAGCAAGGTAAAAGCCTCGTTGACTTATCGCGCTATCAAAAAGTGGATGCAGATAAAATATCAGCAGGTCTATTGCCTGTCATGCGTAATAGTCATGTCGGTTATCTGAATATGCAAGGTCGTGAAGTGATTCCTGTGATGTACGATGTGCTAAATGACGATCAAGGCTGGGCGCGCCCCGTATCTGAAGGTCGTATTGTGGTCAAACAGGGTGGTCATTATGGCGTCATCGACACTGCCAATAGGACTGTTGTACCATTTTCGGCAGCGATTGGTGATATTGATGATTACCGCGGCGGTATGGCTCGTGTGCGTAAAAACAAAATAATCAGCTGGCTTGATAAAGAGGGTAATACTAAGAACGCCAATACTCAAAATCATAATGCTAAAAAAGATGATGCTAAAAAAGATGATGCTAAAAAAGATGATGCTAAAAAAGATAATACTAAAAGTGATGGTGTTAAAAGCGCCGCAAACAGCCACGTAAATAATCGACCCGCTGCTAGTAAATCAGAAGCTAAGCCTAGCGCTCGCGCAAATAGCACACAGGAAAATCCCGCTTCTATAGCAGTTAATCGCTTTACTACGCTGCAGCCGCGTCAACAAGAGGGTAGATGGGGTTTCGTTGATGATAATAATGTGACTATGATTACATATTCTTTCGATGAAGTACGTCCATTCTTGGAAGGGCTGGCAGGCGTGCGTATCGATGCAGAATGGGGCTTTATTAATCTTGGCGGCGAGCTTGTGATTCCTTTTAGCTTTAATGATTTTGATGACTTTAATAATTCCGATCATAAGAGCCTCACTCTTGATAGCAGCTATAAAGACAAGCCTTCCTTTGTGTTTGTAGAGGGTAAGGCTTGGATTGGCAGCTTAGAAAATGGCAATAAGATGTGTATAGATAAAGAAGGTACGGCGGTCGCTTGTGATTAAATCCTAATAGTATGTTTTATTTTGACCAAGAAAAGAGCCTATAGCAATCATGATTGCTATAGGCTCTTTTCTTTAGGCGGAAAATTTCACAAGCTAACTTATTAAAACTATTTTTCTAATAAGTGATTGCTAATTAAATCAACCATATACGGCTGATAGTACTCAGGAATATCGTGCGCCATGCCTTCAATCAAATGAAATTTGGCATTAGGGATGGTCTTGGCAACGACTCGACCTTGTGAGGCAGGCAATAATCCATCTGCGCTACCGTGTAATACGATCGTCGGTGCTTTGACTTGCTTACTAAAGCGGCTGATAGAGCCTGAAGCCAAGATTGCATTGAGCTGTTGTACCGTACCAAGTGGATGGAAATTACGCTGATAACGTATCTTAGCAATGTCACGTACCATGCGTACATTTACATGACCTGGCGTGCCCACAGTCTTCATAAACCAAACGCTATGGCGCACGATATCGCGCTCAGAATGGCTCTCAGGGCGATTAATTAGCGTGTATAGCTGTCTAGGCTTTGGTGGTTTTAAAAAGGCACGGTTGGTTGTGGTAAACATCAACGCCATCCGCTGCACTAGGCTTGGATAACGTGCCGCTACGATTTGGGCAATCATACCACCCATAGAGGCGCCAAGCAGGTGTGTTTTGCTAAGTTGTAACGCCTTAATTAAACGTGCGGTATCTTCTGCCATATCGGTCAAATTGTAGGCAACCTGTGTGCCTTTATTAGACAGTCCCGTTTGCAATCGCATCATCATTTTAAGCTGGCTGATACGGGGTAGACCATCAATCTGTACTTTAGAGGACAAACCAATATCACGATTGTCAAAACGAATCACAAAAAAGCCGGCATCAATAAGGCGCTTAATAAAGTGGTTTGGCCAAAATATCATTTGCGAGCCAAGCCCCATAATCATAAGTAATGGTGGATTATTAGGATTACCACCAGCCTCAACACACAGCTCGATGCCGTCGCCGATATCTATCATGGCTTGATAAAGATGCTCACTAAGATCTGATGCGCCCCACTGGTGCTCACCAAATTTTTGCCATTCAGGCGTCGG
The DNA here is from genome assembly GCF_000012305.1 of Psychrobacter arcticus 273-4. Taxonomy (NCBI): domain Bacteria; kingdom Pseudomonadati; phylum Pseudomonadota; class Gammaproteobacteria; order Moraxellales; family Moraxellaceae; genus Psychrobacter; species Psychrobacter arcticus. Next base: position 1,427,151 of record NC_007204.1, on the reverse strand, counting down.
GTAGCTCAAGCTGCTATCCGATGGTTCAGGCAAATTAGCAGCCTTATTAATGTCGTTTTTTTCTGTCATGAACGGTCCTATCTAAAAGGTCATCGGCTTAAAGTTCTAGCATCTCAAAATCAAGCTTGCCAACGCCGCATTCTGGGCACGTCCAATCATCGGGGATATCATCCCATTTGGTGCCCGGTGCGATACCTTCTTCGGGGCAACCGAGGGCTTCGTCATATATCCAGCCACAGACAATACATTCATAACGTTTCATAAAGAGTCCTATCGATTATTACCAGTGTTACCATACGTTTTTAAGGTGATATTAATGGCACATCAAGAATGATTACCGTCAATATTTAGACTGTAAAAACGCAGCTAGTTTAGCATATAACCGTTGTTTTCATAGTTAAGTTTACACTTGTATATTGAGATTGATCAGTGTTTATCAAGTCACTATGCCTGATTTTATTCACTCAAGCAGTGATGTCTTTCCTTATCTCAGCGCAATATTAAAGGCGATTATGCTATAGTCGGTGAAAAGTAATATCGATACAACACGTACTACTGGTGCAAATTTTTCTTGCTTGCTGTGCCTACGCAGACAGAGGCTGCAAAAAATTTACACCAGCAATACGGTAGCGACTTTAAAGTATTTCAACTATATAATAGCCGCCGCTAATTTTCCGATGCATATATTATTTGCTATGGTTACATCATTATCTAAGGTATAGACGTTAAGGGTTATTATGAGCGCAAACACCGCTGTTACGGCAGCTGATACTGCAACAGAGTCATCGAATACGCTCAATAGCGATCATCCATTTTGGCAAATCATTCGCACAGTACCAGACTTCCCCAAAATCGGCATTGATTTTTATGATATTACACCGTTACTACGCAGTCACATTAATGAAGTCATTGATGCGCTGCTTGCTGTATTACCTAAAGGCATAATGGACGAGGTAGATTGTCTGGGTGCTGTTGAAGCCCGCGGATTCGTGTTTGCAAGTTTGTTGGCAGGACGTTTGGGTAAAGGTATGATTTTACTACGCAAACCCGGCAAGCTACCGCCGCCTGTTGCCAATAAAGCCTATGTGTTAGAGTACGGTAAAGATACCCTTGAGATGCAAAACAATTTGCCACCAGAGCGCGTGCTATTGGTTGATGATATTTTGGCGACGGGCGGCACACTGACCACCGCTTATGAGCTATGTCAATCAGTCAATCATACGGTAGTGGGGGCATTGGTCTTATTGGATTTGGTGAATTTACATGGCGATTTTCCAGTGCCTGTTTATACGGTATTAAAGGCGTAAATGACCGGCAGTTTTACTTAAGTAAGGTGCGATCAAAGCCAGTTTTCTATGGCTTTGAAATGATATAGTTGAAATACTTTAAAGTCGCTACAGTACTACTGGTGTAAATTTTTTGCAGCCTCTGTCTGCGTAGGCACAGCAAGCAAGAAAAATTTGCACCAGTAGTACGTGTTGTATCGATAGTACTTTTTTAGCTTACTTGTACCTATTTTATTTGTGCTATTTGGCTTGCTCGTATTTTTTGCAAGCTTGTTCTACTAGTATACGGCTGATAGTTTTTGGAGCGGTAATTTTAAAGTCTTTGGTTGTCAGGATTGGTTTTTCTGATTGCCAAGACTTTATTACTTTGTCGTCAGCTGTATAATAAACGTATGCCCGTCTGTAATAGCTAGCATCCTTACAAGAGACAAGCCATTGCTGATCGCTATGATGAATGCCGCTTTCTTTACTGTCACTCGTTGTACTTTTTGGTGCAGGGTAGGTTCTACGAATGGAGACCGTAATATTGTCGACCTGCTTTTCATCAAGGATATTGATGTCTGAGCGTTCGATAGAATCCAAATCTAAGCGAAAAAAGGAACCGCTCTGACTTTCTGCTACTTTTGACCAGTTTACTGCATGAGCACTAATCGCAAGCGTACTGCTTGCTAATATCACTGCTAGCCGTTTCATAATTAAGCCTTGCTTCTAGTCATTTTAGGTCGCTCATAATAGCCAACTTACTATGAGCAGGCAAATCTCTTTTATTACCTGCTGCGTACACCCATGTAATATTTCCACTGTTTTATAGTGTTTTTAGTGAGTCATTTTCAAGCCAGATGGGCTTGGTCATACACTCATATTAATCATATATATAGCTTAGCTGCGCATACTTGCTAGCATATGGGCAAGCTCATCACGCGCACTGATAAAGCCGTCAATGCCTTTGGGTAATAGATCTTGAGTGATGGTATCCTGCTGATAGGCGTGACTGAATTCTTCAGCGCTCAAGCTAACTCGCGTCATATCTGTCATGTCCATCGACATACTTTCTGATAATTGACGTGTAACCTCGATATCCATTGCTGCCAGCTCATCAATTAGGTTGGGTGCAATGGTTAATAAATCACAGCCTGCCAGCGCCAATATCTGCTCAGTTGAGCGAAAACTTGCGCCCATCACCTGCGTTTTGTAGCCATGCTGCTTGTAGTATTGGTAAATGAGCTTGACCGATTGTACGCCCATGTCATCAGAGACTGGTATGTTTTGACGGTTTTGCTGGCGTTTTTGCCAATCCAAAATACGTCCAACAAAAGGTGAAATTAAGGTCACACCAGCATCGGCACAAGCGATGGCTTGATGCTGTCCAAATAGCAAGGTGAGATTGCAGTGAATGCCTTGAGTTTCGAGGTAGCGGGCAGCTTCAATACCTTGCCAGGTTGCTGCCATCTTAATCAACACGCGCTCTGAGTCGATACCGGATTTTTGATAGGCTTCCATAAACGCCAATGCCTTATCAATGGTCGCTTGTGTGTCATAGGACAAACGAGCATCGACCTCAGTTGAGACGCGCCCCTCGATTAAAGATAGAATATTGCAGCCGATTTGAATGGTCAGCTCGTCAATCACGGCGTCGATATCATTTCTATGGCGACTCATGGTTTCTGATAATACCGCTTCATTGTCAGGATGAATCAGTGCTTTGGTAATTAGGCTTGGATTGGTGGTCGCATCGATAGGTTTTAGACGCTCAATGGCGGCAAGATCGCCTGTGTCAGCGACAATGGTAGTCATAGTGCGAAGCTGTTGTAATGCGCTCATCAGATATCCTTGGTATTATTCATTAATGGTGTTATTTTTTATAGATGGTTGCGGTCTAATTATGTATGAAATCCTGTATACATTTAAACTGTAACATAGATTTGGGCACATGTTACTTGATAGTTTTAGCAGGCTGAGCTCATATATCGCCTAACTGTGCTAAGATTTATAGCGATTTGCCGCTTTACGCTCATTTACGAATGGGCACTGTCCGTAGTTTTTGTTATAGTAGAGCCGGTCAATGATTGAGCTTTGCAAATACTATGGACTTTATCATGAACATAGTAAATTCAAATTAAAAGACGATACGATACTATAATGTGCTAAAGCTATGGACTTTTAGTATAGTAATAGTAGTAGCCCGTTACTATAAATGAAGTATTTATAATTATCATTCACAAGTAGTTATACTTAACAGTAATAAAATTTAAAAAAGGATAGGCGGTAATGAGTGAGCAGTCACCAGAACAAAAAAATGATAATCTAAACCAAACCACCGCAAGCAACAGCGCTACAGCAACGGATAAAGAGTTTTTAAATACATTGCGAGGCAGTATCGATGCGGTAGACTGCGAAATTCAGACGCTGATTAACAATCGTGCCAAATTGGCTCAGCAAGTGGCGACCGTGAAAAAAAATCACATTGCCAATGATCCTGCTGCTGAAAATACCAACCCTATTTTTTATCGTCCAGAGCGTGAGGCGCAAGTTTTAAAAGCCGTCATGGAGCGTAATACCGGACCTATCGCCGATGAAAAAATGGCACGTTTGTTCCGTGAGATTATGTCGGTATGCCTTGATTTAGAAGCGCCGCAGCGCATTGCATTTTTGGGTCCAGTAGGTACTTTTACCCATGCCGCTGCATTAAAACACTTTGGCAAAGCTGCGGATACTGTACCGCTCAATACTATCACTGATGTCTTTCGTGAAGTCGAAGCGGGCACAGCAATGTATGGCGTCGTGCCCGTTGAAAACTCATCTGAGGGCGTCGTTAATCATACGTTAGATGGCTTTTTATCCTCTACTCTAAAAATAATCGGTGAAGTTGAGCTGCCGATTCATCAAAACTTTTTGGTCGCTGAGCATACCAAGATTGACGGGTTAAGCCGTATCTACTCGCACCAGCAATCGTTAGCACAGTGTCGTCACTGGCTTGATGTGAATTTCCCCAATGTCGAGCGTGTTGCGGTATCGAGTAATGGTGAAGCGGCACGTCGCTTGAAGAATGAGTGGCATTCAGCAGCGATTGCAGGTGACGTGGCGGCTGCAGAGTATGATTTGCATAAGCTGTATTCAAATATCGAAGACAATCCAAGTAATACTACTCGTTTCTTGATTATTGGTCACGAAGCGATAGAGCCATCAGGTCAAGACAAAACCTCGATTATGGTGTCAGCGCATGACAAAGCGGGTGCTCTGATCGAAATCTTAAAACCTTTATCGTATCATGGCGTGTCGATGACCAGTATTGAAACGCGTCCTGAGCGTCCTAATAAGTGGGCTTACGTTTTCTTTATCGATATTAATGGGCACATTGCAGACCCAAATGTGAGCGCCGCTATCGCTGATATCCGCCCATTGGTCAAAGATTTACGTGTATTGGGCTCTTATCCAAAAGCGGTACTATAAATTTGATGATTTCTGTTAGTCAGTGTTTTATTAGCATTAGCAGCAAACGCTTTATAAATTGCCTTATCATAAATAGCGGTCACTAGTGACAGTGATGGGCTTGGCCAATAATAGATGGGTTATCACATCCAAGGATCAATCATGCAGTCTACGCAATCGACAGAGTCAAACTTATTACCGCTCGTACCTGCTTATGACAGTATTTTGGCGTTGGCGCCGTATCAAACTGGCAAGCCTATTGAAGAATTAACGCGTGAGTATGGCGTCTCAGATGTGGTAAAACTTGCCAGTAATGAGAATCCGATAGGCTGCTCACCGCACGTCACGCTAGCGATTACTGAGCAGATAGGTCAGCTGTCACGTTATCCTGATGGCAATGGCTATTATCTAAAGCAAGCGTTGGCTGATTTTAATGACGTCAATGTTGATCAGATTACTTTGGGTAATGGCTCTGATGATTTGCTCGATATCTTGGCGCGTAGTTTTGTGGGTGCGGATGATGCAATCGTTTATAGTCAGTATGCCTTTGTGGTCTATTCGATGTTGGCAAAAATGCAAGGTGCTATGGATGTTGAAGTTCCTGCTCAGCGCTTTGGACACGACCTAAAAGCCATGAGTCAAGCGATTGAGAATAACTCCAATACCAAAATCGTCTTTATTGCCAATCCGAACAATCCAACCGGTACCCAGCTTGAACATGGTGAGCTGAGAGAGTTTGTTGCCAGTGTGCCAAGCTCGGTACTGGTGGTATTAGATGAGGCTTATATCGAATATAGTCCTGAGAGTAATAATCGGGCACTGTTAGATGAATTTGATAATGTGGTCATCGTCCGCACCTTTTCTAAAGCTTATGGGCTGGCAGGTCTGCGTGTCGGCTATGCGTTAAGCTCGGCAGCTGTGGCAGATTTACTCAATCGTATTCGTCAGCCATTTAATGTTAGTAGAGTAGCGCTCGCGGCAGCAGCAGCGGCACTTGCGGATCAAGACTTTATCGAAAAAACTCGGCTGATAAATGACGAGCAGATGCATTGGTTAGAAAAACAGTTTGATGCACTGGGATTGGGTTTCATTAAGTCACATGCCAACTTTATTATGGTCGAAATCGCAGTTGAAATGGAAGATACAAACGCTGCTGTTATTTATCAGGCCTTACTTGAGCAAGGCGTTATCGTGCGCCAGCTGGAGGTTTATGGCTTGTATAATTGGTTGCGAATTAGTGTAGGGGTCGCAGAAGACAATATGCGTTTGATTGATACTCTGCGTTCTATTTTGACCGATGATTAACGAAATTTTTGCTAAGTTTGTTTTGCTAAGTTTGTGATGAATCCGCCATTAAATTTTATAAGACTTATGTTGTTTTGATTGATTCAAACTAACATAAGTGTGTTTAACGAGATAAGCCGTGAGTAGCCAACAGAAAACCCAACAGTATAAAAATTTAGCCCTTTTAAATGCTCAGTCGCCACTATTTAATCAAGTTTGTGTGATTGGGCTTGGATTGATAGGGGCAAGTATTGCTCAAGCCATTAAAAACAATGGTTTGGCTGAACGTATCGTTGCAGTTGATAGACACGAGCCAAGTCTAAAGGAAGCTATCCAACACGGTTTGCTAGACGCTGGTAGTGTCGTCTTAAGTGAAATTGTATCTGGCAGTGACTTGATTATCATTGCGGTGCCAGCACAAGCGGTGCAAGCGGTATTTATAGATATCAAAAATGCAATGGACAGTGGTTTGCTTGCTACTGATTGCATTATTACCGATGTCTGCAGTACTAAAGTCAATATCATTGACGCTGCCAAAGCGGTGTTTGAGACATTGCCTGTAGGGCTTGTGCCTGCACATCCGATTGCCGGTGCTGAAAATTCGGGGTATCATGCACGCCGCGCCACATTGTTTGTTAATCATAGCGTTATTATCTGTGAGCTACCAACGACCAGTCATCTGGCAATTGCAAAGCTAAGCCAATTATGGGAAGCGGTAGGGGCTAGCGTCATGCCGATGGAGGCCGCGCATCACGATGCGATATTGGCACATACCAGTCATTTGCCGCATCTGTTGGCGTTCAATCTGGTTGAGCAACTGGCAAGTCATGATGATAATCTAGATATGTTCCGCTATGCCGCAGGTGGCTTTCGTGACTTTACGCGCATTGCTGCCAGCGACCCTAAAATGTGGCATGATATATTTTTTGCCAACCAAAGCGCGATTATAAGCGCCCTTGATGAGTACAGCGTTTATTTAAGCGATATACGTCAGCTTATCATTGATAAAAATTCAACCGCCCTGATGGGACTTTTGGGCCGCGCGCAAGCCGCACGGCGACATTTTGGCCATATGTTAGCCAGCACCCCTTATACGGATACTTCTGCCATGTCAGCTTCTTATAATATTACCCCAAGCAACACTGTCTCTGGCACTATTACCATTCCTGGTGATAAATCTATCTCCCATCGTAGTATTATGCTCGGTAGCCTTGCAACCGGTGTGACCCACGTCACTGGATTTTTGGAAGGGGAAGATGCTTTAGCTACTTTGCAGGCTTTTCGTGATATGGGCGTGATCATTGAAGGTCCTGACAATGGTAATTTAACCATTCATGGCGTTGGTATGAATGGCTTGAAGCCAAGCAAAACGCCACTATATATGGGCAATTCTGGTACCAGTATGCGTCTGCTAGCAGGTATTTTAGCCGCGCAAGCGTTTGATAGCGTACTGACAGGTGATACCAGCTTGAACAAACGCCCAATGGAGCGTATAGCAGCGCCATTACGTCAAATGGGTGCAGTCATTCAAAGTACGGGTCAAAAAGGCACTGCGCCGCTCAGTATCACTGGTCGAGATAGTGTAGGTACACCACTACAAGGTATAGAGTATGATATGCCGGTCGCTTCTGCACAGATTAAGTCGTGCTTGCTACTAGCAGGGTTGTGGGCTGAGGGCACGACGACTGTTACTCAACCTGAAGTTAGCCGAGACCATACTGAACGAATGTTATCGGCATTTGGCTATCCTGTGACTGTTGATGGCAATCGCATTAGTGTTGAAGGCGGCGGCACGCTAAAAGGCGGTGATATCGCGGTGCCTGCTGATATCTCTTCAGCGGCATTTTTTATGGTCGCTGCTGCAATCAGTCAAGATAGTGAATTGACTTTAAAACAGGTCGGCATCAATCCAACGCGTACCGGTATTATTGATATTCTAAAACTGATGCAAGCGGATATCAGCCTGAGTAATGAGACTCATGTTGGCGGCGAGCCAGTGGCAGATATTACCATTCGTGGCTCAAACTTGGTTGGTATTGAGATACCAGAGTATTTGGTACCGTTAGCCATTGACGAATTCCCGGTATTATTTATTGCTGCCAGCTGTGCCCAAGGTCGTACTATTTTAACCGGAGCAAAAGAGTTACGTGTCAAGGAATCAGATCGCATTGCGGTGATGGCGGAAGGCTTGCAGACATTAGGCGTTGATTGTACCGTTACTGAAGATGGTCTAATTATCGAAGGCAAAGGCACGCAAAGTCAAAATAGTGACATCAATAATAGTCAGCCGGTGTTTGGAGGCGGAGATATTGTCTCGCATCATGACCACCGTATCGCTATGAGCTTTGCCGTTGCAAGTTTACGTGCCTCGCAGCAAATTAGCATTGAAGGCATTGAAACCATCAATACCAGCTTCCCAGGATTTGCAGAGCTTGCCAATCAAATTGGTATGTCTATTGACGTTGTGAGTGCTTAAAGCGGTATCTTTATTCTATCTGTAGTAACCCTGTGTTCTTACCACCCAATTGTCATCCATGATGAGAATTGGGTGAGGGCACGCTTTGCTCTAAAAAGTTGTCCTATCTTATGACTACCCAAAATGTCATCAAAAAACCGGTTACTCCTATTAAAACGACCAGACACGGTATCGTCACCGCACTTATCGCCTTTTTTATCTGGGGCACTTTTCCTTTATACTTTAAGCAATTATCGGACTACAATGCCACCGAAATTATTGGTCACCGCATTGTTTGGACGTTTACCTGTCTACTGATTGTGCTGGTAGTGACTAAGCGTTGGCAGTGGATTGACACGCTAAAGAAAAATCCTAGATGGATTGCTTATACTTTTATCTCAGGTATTATCATTGCGATCAATTGGCTCACCTATGTATGGGCGGTCAACCATGATCAGATTTTAGAAGCCAGCTTGGGCTACTTTATTGGACCACTGGTTGGCGTGGGACTGTCAATGATTTTGTTCAAAGAGCGCCTGCGTACCTTACAATGGGTCGCCATTGGCTTTGCGCTATTATCAGTCGTCATTCAAGTAGTCATAATTGGTAGTTTGCCATGGATTTCATTGATCTTAGCATTTAGTTTTAGTACTTATGGCACCATACAACGTCAAACACCTCTGACAGCGGTCGATGCAATGTTTGTCGAAACGGCAATGTTACTGCCTATTTTTCTAGCATGGTTTTGGCAGTCTGATGTGGCGAGTAGTGATATTAGCTTTTGGTTTACGCCCTCGATTTGGTTACTCATGCTGGCAGGACCTATTACTTTGATACCGCTCTTAATGTTTAATAAATCCACCAAGCTTGTGGCTTACAGTCTCCTCAGCTTTATGAATTATCTGACACCAACCTTTATTTTCTTTTTGGCAGTGTTCTATTACAATGAGCCATTTGATTTACATCGTTTGGCAGTCTTTGGTTTAATTTGGCTGGGTCTGCTATTATTCAGTATTGATTTATGGCGTCATCGCCCAAGTAAGCAGCTAAAAGCGGCGCGACTGCGTGAAGAAGCATTATCTTCTAAATAAATCGCTAAGCTAAATCATCAAAAAAAATAGACAGTCAAAAAATACAATTATCAAGGATGCTTGCATGTTTCATACCCAGTCTGATGTCGTGTTTGTAAAAGCTTTAAAGGTAGAGGCAGTGATTGGTGTTTATGAATGGGAGCGCGCCATTACTCAGCCGTTATTGATTGATATCGTGCTTGAAACCGATATCAGCCGCGCTGCTGCTTCAGATGATGTAAACGATGCGCTAAATTATAAAGAAGTCTGTGATGATGTCAGTGCGTGGTGCCAAGATATTAAGGCGCAGTTGCTTGAATATCTGGCTGGGCAAATCGCTGATAAATTGCTCGAAAAATATCCCTGCCATAAAATTACCTTAAGTATTGCTAAGCCTACCGCTATTAAACAAGCAGATGCGGTTGGGGTGCAAATCACTCGCTATGCCCAAGCGTCATCTAACGTATCTGACAATCAAGCTGATAACAGCTTATCTGATGACGCATAAAGCCTTGGCTGATTTATTTGAGTCATTGACAAGCTGTGAGCCTGAAGGATTGCAAGCCCAGCCTATATCAGCGGTGCTACTGGCATTGGGTAGCAACCATGATGCGGACATTCACTTACCGCGTGTCCGAAAGTGTTTGGCGAATCTCGGTGATATAACGCTGTCGACAGCTTTTCAAAACCCTGACTTTACTGCCACCATGGAACTGCCAAAACCTGACTACACCAATCAGTGCGTTTATTTGTCTTTAGCGACACCCATAACCTTGCAGGAGCTGCAACAAACCTTTAAACAGTTTGAGTGTGAATGCGAGAGACAGCGTTTAACAGAACTACCGACAGGTATAAAACAAGTAACAATGGATATTGACATACTGCTTGTTAAACTGGCTAAAAAAAATAGCCTAAGCAAAAATAAAGAATTTGAATGGTCCAAATGGATAACAATGGCAGATCGCCATCCATTTAAGGCACATGAGAGAGCAGGGATAGAAGAGTTAAAAGCGGGGATAGATAGCGTATAACTGTAGAATGAACAATTTAGGCTGAGCTTAATGCTAAACCCAGCCGAAAAATAAAACCTATTGCGATTCAGCGCCTATCTCATTCATATCACTTCTGCCAATCACGTCCAAATCCTCTAAGCACAATTTGTCATATTCTTTTTTGCAAAAATTAGGATCGATTTTGCACATGGCAGTTTGTAGTTGATCTAAACGATTTTCTGATTGTTGAATGTGTTCAAGCATTTTAGCAAAGGCTTCAGCGACAGGATCTTGTGACATAGGATCAATGCCATAAGCTTGAAAAGTGGTTTCGCGCGCTGTGTGATTTGTCGGTTTTTTATCGGAAGGGTTCTCTGTAGAAGCGGCTGGCACCAATTTTTCTTGTTGTTTGGTGTCATTGACTTTGGTCGTGATAGGATTGCCTTTTTCGTCATGATGCTCTGAAATCATACGAGCGGCGCTACCGACCATAGTTGCACCTGCTGGCACCGCTTTTACCACCACCGCATTTGAGCCGATTTTAGCGCCTTTACCGACAGTGAATGGCCCTAATACTTTGGCACCGGCACCGACGATGACACCATCTTCCAAAGTAGGGTGGCGTTTGCCATTATTCCAAGACACACCGCCAAGCGTCACACCATGATAAAGGGTCACATCATTGCCAATCTCTGCCGTTTCACCAATGACGATACCCATGCCATGGTCAATAAAAAACCGACGACCGATTTTGGCAGCAGGATGAATCTCGATACCAGTGATGATGCGCGAGCCATAAGAAATCACTCGAGCAGCAAGCTTTTGCTCATTTTGCCAAAGACAATGCGCGCCGCGATGTAGAATAAGTGCGTGGATGCCAGGGTAGGTTAAGATTACCTCTAGACTGTTACGCGCGGCAGGGTCGCGATTGAATACCGCATCGATATCTTCTTTTAAGTCTTTTTTGATGCGGACAAGCGATTTGAATAAAGCAGTTGGCAATGACATAAATCGTCCTATCGTATTTTTGGTTACAATCTCTGTATTTATAGCAGCTTTGCAGCACAAAATATAGCGATGAGTGATAAATAAAAACAGACTACCTATAGATAAAACACCAATCATTGGCACTTTAATCATTGGCACTTTAATCATTGGCACTTTAATCATTGGCACTTTATCTATATTACTTATGACTTAGCTATCACTGGTAACGTATTTGAGCAGCTCAACAACCTGCTCAGGCGTTTGCGCCCATGCCCTTGCCGCCGCATCCACTTCTTTTAGCGGATGAATAATATCTTCAGCATGCAGCGTGATATACGGCTTGCCTAAGGCTGCGCAATAGCCGGCATCGAATGCGGCGTTCCACTGCTTGTATTTATCACCAAAACGAATGATAGCAATGTCACATTTTTGGATCATATTCTTAGTACGAATCGCATTAACTTTTGATGACTTATGGTCGCGCCAGAATCCATTTTCATCTTTACCAAGCACATCACCGGCGGCATCACTGGCTTCGTGCTCTGTCACTGCTGATGTAAATTTAATAGCAAGACCATGTTCTTTAGCGCCTTGCATGATTTTTTGACGCCAGTCGGTATGTATTTCTCCGGATAAGTAAACAGTCCAATTCATCGTAAATTCCTTTTTATTGTTAAATGATATAGTCGGTGAAAAGTAATATCGATACAACACGTACTACTGGTGCAAATTTTTCTTGCTTGCTGTGCCTACGCAGACAGAGGCTGCAAAAAATTTACACCAGTAGTACGGTAGCGACTTTAAAGTATTTCAACTATATAACTACTTGTACTACTAATAATGTTAATGCTGGCAAGCTTTAGTCTTTTGCGAGTTTGGCAATCAAGGCACTGATTAACTGATACTCTTTTTGATCCAGTTGAATACGTGAGCCGAGTCTAGATAGGCGTGATGGCAGCGATTTTAAGTTTTCACTGTCTGCCAGTTTGTGTTGAACCATCAATGCCGTGGTACGCTCAGTAAGCTGTTGCAATTGCTGTTGAGTAATTGCTGGCTCATCCCATTGCTGGCGCGTATAAGTATTGAGCATGGGTTGTCCAAGCGTCTCTAGGCTATCAGTCACCTCTAGTGGATTATTATTAGCTTCGCTATTAGCTTTAATATGTGTTTGTGCATAAGCAAAAATAAAGCTTGCAATCACTTGCACGGCTGAAGCGACATTGAGGACTGGATAAGCAGGATTGGCATCAATTTGGATATGATAATCTGCATAAGCCAATTCTTCATTGGTCAATCCGCGATCTTCACGACCAAATAAAATGGCGATATTGGGCGCTGTATTAACATCATTTCGCTCATTAATCGCACTTTGTTTATCAATAAAGTCCAGCATGATTTTGGCGGCCTGTGTCGGTGTGACCACAGGACGGGGCAAATGACGGCTACGACTACTGGCCGCAAATACCAACTGGCAATCAGCGATAGCAGCCTCTAGGGTAGGTGCGATGATTGCTGATGATAATAAATCGCTGCCACCAGCGGCATGAGAGACGCTGGTGGCATCAATGGGTAATTTTGGCTCAACGACCGTCAGTCTTGATAGCCCCATGGTGTGCATAGCACGTGCCGCTGAACCGATATTGGCAGGCAAGGTCGTATTAACCATCACCACTTGTATACTAGACAGGTAATCGCTCACAGTTGAAGGTTTTGTTATTACAGTTGTCGTTAAAGAGGAAGATGTGTCGTTACTCATTATTGTCCTAATCGCTGGTTGATGTCTTGTTCGGCATAATGCACTTGTTAGCCGTAGTGAAAGTGTAAATTATCTTCACTAATCATACTTTTTAGCTGCTGTAAATTGTCATCATTTGGATAAATGCGCCAATGCTCGGACAGTCCTACATTGGCAATGCCGTATTCTTCATAAATGCTGAGTCCAAGCGGCAGGCAATTATCTCTAATAGAGGCATCGGTGTTGCCCAAAGCGTTATTGGCATAGCTTTGGTTACTCATGCTTGGCTCAACACCGTTTGAATAAGCGTCTTGCGCCATATTATTCTCTAGTGCCAATAAATCATTGCCATCTTCGTCATATAAGCTGCCGCCTATTACGGCATTGTAACCGCCGAAACTATCAGTATTAGTAGTGCTGCTTTGCTCGTCCTGCTCATTGCCATAAGAAAGTTTGGGTGCTGGAATAATGCTGGCTTGTGCAGATTTTAGCAGTGGCTGCATACATGTCAGCAGATTAATATCACTGCCATGGACTTTGATGCTAATTTTTTTAAGCCAACGCAGGCGAGCATCAACCATGCTCATGGCATTATCAAGACGAGCAAACAGCCGGCCGTCACGCTCACGAATACTGCCTTTGATAATGACTACTTCATCGATTTTTAGCTGGTCTTTTACGCGGTTAAAGCGCTCAGCATAACAGCTGACCTCTAACCGTGAAGTCCCATCGTCTAAGGTAATAACGTTACGAGTGCCAAAGTTGGCTATGTCGATGATAAGACCGGCAAAATAACAGCTGCCGTTATAGCCAGTATCAGCCAATTTGTCGAGACGAGCACCTGAGGTATAACGTTTTAGCTCGTCACGATATTCATCGATAGGATGTCCGGTTAAATAAAGCCCTAAGGTGTTTTTCTCAGCTTTAAGACGATGCTTATCACCCCAAATCAGCTCTGGCGTCATGACCAGAGGAGGCGCGGCGACGACACCATCCATTTCACCAAACAAATCCATCATGCCGATTTCGCGATTTTGACGGTCTTGCTCAGCGGCTTGTACCGCACTGGGCAGCTGACTCATTAAAGCGCCGCGAATCTCATATGCTTCATCGCTTGGCAAGTCAGGTCTTAAGGTTGCAGCAAAGTCATCAAAACAGCCAGCGTTTATCAGTCCTTCAAGGGTACGCTTGTTGACCTTTTTGATATCAACGCGGCGGCAGAAGTCATATAAGTCTTTAAACGGGCCTTCACGGCGGCGTGCCTCAACGATAGATTCGACAGCACCTTCGCCAACGCCTTTAATCGCGCCCAAACCATAAATAATATTGGTCGGGGTATCAGCGACAAAGTGCCATTCACTGCGGTTTACTGATGGATTAACGACGGTTAAAGCAAAGTTTTCACGGCAATCATTGATAAAGAACACCACGTTATCCGTGTTATTCATATCTGATGTCAGTACGGCTGCCATAAACTCAGCAGGGTAGTATTGTTTTAGATAAGCGGTCTGATAAGCGAGCACGCCATAAGCCGCTGAGTGCGAGCGGTTAAAACCGTAACCGGCAAATTTTTCCATCAAATCAAAGACGCCGCCAGATGTCGCTTCATCAATGCCTTGCGCGGTTGCACCAGTCACGAAAATATCGCGCTGTTTTGCCATTTCTTCCGGTTTCTTTTTACCCATCGCACGGCGAAGCATATCCGCGCCGCCCAAGCTATATCCCGCCATGACCTGCGAAATTTGCATGACCTGTTCTTGATAAACAATAACGCCGTTGGTATTTTCTAAAATCGGTTCAAGATTGGGATGGTCATAAATCACTTCTTCACGACCATGTTTACGGTCGATATACATCTCTACCATACCAGCATCAAGCGGACCGGGACGATAGAGCGCACACATGGCGATAACGTCTTCGATATTGGTCGGTTGCAATTTTGCCAGATACTTTTTCATGCCCATACTTTCTAGCTGAAAGACGGCAGTGGTTTTGGCGTCTTGCAAGAGCTTATAGGCTTTAGCGTCATCAAGGGGCAAGTCTTCTAATACCAAAGCTTCTTTGCCTTCTTTAGCACGACGCTTATTAATATTTTCAACGGCCGCACTAATGACCGTTAAGTTACGTAGACCCAAGAAGTCAAATTTTACCAGCCCAACCGCTTCGACATCATCTTTATCAAATTGGCTGACACGATGACCTTCATCATCACAATAAATGGCGCTAAAATCAGTGATTTTGTGCGGCGCAATCAACACGCCGCCGGCATGTTTACCCACGTTGCGGCAAATGCCTTCAAGCTTAATGGCCATCTCCCATACTTCGATGGCATCTTCATAATCCATGTTATCAGGATTGGATATTAAGTCTTTGAGCTGTGGCTCTTGCTCAAGCGCTTGACTGAGTGTGATACCCGGTGTTTTGGGAATAAGTTTCGACATTTTACTGGCAAGAAAGTAGGATTTACTTTGCGCACGTGCCACATCTCGTACGACCGCTTTTGCTGCCATCGTACCAAAGGTAATGATTTGCGACACCGCTTCACGACCATAAGTTTGCGCCACATAATCAATGACCCGGTCGCGACCTTCAATACAAAAGTCAATATCGAAATCGGGCATGGACACACGCTCAGGGTTTAAAAAGCGCTCAAATAACAAATCATAATGAATAGGGTCAAGGTCGGTAATATTGAGCGCATAAGCAACGAGAGAGCCTGCCCCAGAACCACGACCAGGACCTACTGGTACGCCATTGGCTTTTGCCCAGCGGATAAAGTCCATAACGATAAGAAAGTAACCGGGGAAACCCATTGAGAGGATAACTTTGAGTTCATACTCTAAACGTTCATCGTATCTTTGGCGGATATCACTCCAATGATCACTGCGCGCGTCAACTGGGAAAAGTTTGTCTAAACGATTTTCAAGCCCGCGCTGCGATTCTAAGCGAAAAAATGATTCAGTCGTCTCACCCTCAGGCACTGGAAACTCTGGCAGGACGTTAATACCTAGCGTTAATGTCACATTACAGCGGGTTGCTAAGCGCAAAGTATTGTCAATAACCTGCGGAATATCAGCAAATAGCTGCTGCATTTGCGCTTGGGTTTTCAAGTACTGGGCATCAGAATAAGTCTGAGGACGATTTTGGTCTGCCAGTACATAAGAGCCTGCAATACAAACGCGCGCTTCATGTGCGTCAAAGTCGTCTTGCTCTAAAAACCGCACGTCATTATGGGCAATGATAGGAATATGATGTTTGGCGCCTGAGTGAATCGCTGCTTTAATAAAGGCATCTTCGCCAGTACGATTGGTGCGCTTAATCGCAAAATATAAGCGGTCGTCAAATGATGCTTGCCACTCTGTAATCAGCTCATCGGCTTTTTCTGGCATAGAGCCGACCAGCGCCTGACCAACATCAGATTTTTCAGTAAATAAAACAATGACACCTGCCCCATGTTCTAAAATATGACTGCGTTTAATGACAGGCGTACCATGGTTTACAGGATCAGCGCGACCTTCGGTAAATCCAAGCGACACGATACGGGTAATGTTTTGATAACCTTCGTTATCCATTGCTAATAGAGTGAGACGCGTGTCTTCATTCTCCATGATGACTTCACTACCGATGATGGGCTTAATACCAGCACCTAAGCAAGCACGGTAAAACTTCACGGTAGCATAAAGGTTGGATAAATCGGTCAAGGCAAGGGCACGCTGATTGTCCGCCGCCGCTGCCTTAACCAAAGGCTTGATACGCACGATAGAATCGGTAATGGAATATTCGCTGTGGATGCCAAGGTGTACAAATGCCATAGAAGACTCTTACGGATGCAAACAAAAGGAGAGGGTGCGGATGAGCGTTAAAGATAAAGGAAGCAAAAATAGGTGATAATTTATTTGATAAAATCTATTGTATCAATCGTTTGAACAATATTTTTAGTAAATTATCCTGTTAATAGCCACACTTTATACGCTGCATCTTAGCCGCTAATAATAGCATTGTTTGCTACATACAGCCACTCAACGCCGCGCAAAAATATAGATAACCACCCACACCATGCTAATTATACGGCTAATGGTTGAATGATCTTAGCTAAAACCCATAGTTATTAACTTCCTTTATTTGTTATATGCTATTCAATTATCGTAGCATTAGAAATACCCTCTACCATATATAGGGTAGAGGGCAAGAAAGTATAAGAAGCGAGTATTTGAAGGTGCTACTTGACGATTTTATTTAGATATTAAAATAGTACTATTTTAGTATCCAACCACCGCGGCATCGACAATACGCGGGTCAGAAGCCCCATAAATGCCATTTGGCGTAATCATAATTGATTGTGTCGAACCCATGGCTGACTGTGAACTGACCTTATGTCCCATGGACTCTAATTTTTTAATCGTATCTATATTTAGTGCTTTTTCGATACGAATCTCATCCGGTAGCCACTGGTCATGAATACGCGGTGCGTGTGTGGCTTCAGCAATATTCATATCATGGTCAATGACGTTTGAGATGACCTGCGTGACCGTAGTAATGATACGGCTACCACCCGGACTGCCCGTGACGATATAAGGTTTGCTGTCTTTAAATACGAGCGTTGGACTCATAGAGGACAAGGGACGCTTATTCGCCTCGATCGCATTGGCATCGCCACCGATTAAGCCATAACCATTTGGCACACCGGGCTTAGCAGAAAAATCGTCCATCTCGTTATTGAGCAGTATCCCCGTACCATCGGCGACAAGACCAGTGCCATAAGAGAAATTCAACGTATAAGTATTGGCCACCGCATTGCCATCTTTATCGACAATAGAAAAATGCGTGGTTTGATCACTCTCGTACGGTAGAGGGTTATTTGCCTTGATGGTTGCTGCTGGCGTGGCTTTATTTGGGTTGATTAAAGCGCGCAGCTTATCAGCATAAGGCTTAGCAGTTAAACCGCTAGCAGGGACGTCAATAAAATCAGAATCACCCAAATACTCAGAACGATCCGCATAAGCCAACTGCATTGCTTCAGCCATTAAATGAATGGTTTGCGCGCTGTTTTGACCATAGTCTCTTAGCGGATAACCTTCCAAGATATTTAAAATCTGCACAATATGAATACCGCCAGAAGACGGTGGTGGCATGGAGACAATCTCATAGCCACGATAATCGCCTTTAACAGGCGTACGGGCAATAGCTTGATAGTTAGCTAAGTCTTGCAAACTCATCTTTCCGCCCGCTTCATTAATCGCTTTGACAAGCTTTCGGGCAGTTTCACCCTTATAAAAACCATCAGCGCCTTTGGCGGCAATCAGCTTTAGCGAATGAGCAAGCTCCGGTTGTTTTAAGTGCTCACCCGGTTGATAAGCGCTGCCATCAGCTTTAAAGAATATCTTTTTGGTACTTGGCCATTTTTGTAAGCGATCGCTTAACGCTTCTAACGACTCTGACAACCCAGCAGTGACTTCAATACCATTTTCAGCCAGCGCAATCGCTGGTGCCATCACTTGTCCGCGGCTCATGGTGCCATGATCTTCTAATGCTTTGAGTAAGCCTGCTACCGTACCTGGCACACCAACTGCTAAACCATGATAACGAGATAAGTCACTGACGGCATTGCCATCCTTATCAAGATACATATCGCGCGAGGCGCTACTAGGGGCTTTTTCACGATAATCGAGCGCCACGGTTTTACCTTGTTTGGCATCATATACCATCATAAATCCACCACCGCCGATATTGCCTGCACGTGGTAACGTCACGGCTAGAGCAAAACCCACCGCCACAGCAGCATCAACGGCATTACCACCATCTTTCAAAATCTTTAAGCCGATATCAGAAGCAAGTGCTTCTTGGGTGGCGACCATGCCGTTTTTTGCCCAAACAGGGTGGTGGATAGCGTCCACAGAATAGATGGCTTGATCGGTTTTGGCTTGCGTGGTCTTAGGCGTGAGCGTATTGGTTTTCGCTCGTGTGATGCGCTTGGTTTCAGACAGTACGGTAGGGTTTTCTGTCATAACCGCTAGATTAATCGCACTGGTATTAATCGAGGTTGAATTAATGGTTTTTGGGGCGACAGCAGTGTTTGTGTCTACCGCATGGGCAGATACAGAGAGCAATAGCGTGCTGCTAATAACCAATGCGGCAGATTTTAAAGTTTTATAAGTGGGCGCTTGTGTCTGATGAGAATAAGAATATGGAGCTGACATCGCAAAGTCCTTTTTACGAGGATGAAAGAAATTGGGCTAAAACTACAGGATTAACCAATAAGCTTAACTGATAAGGTTAAATAGTAACGAATATTGCCAGTAGTAGAAAGGACTTTGATATTTTTTGAACCGCTCCAGTATTGTCGGAGACTCAACATTCTGAGAGAATACGACAATGAAAACACGGAACTACCCTCCCGAGATTAAAGAACTCTTTTTCGGCAGCTTGAAACAGGAGCGGGTTCACTGGCGCAATTATCGGACGCGATACGCAGCACAACAAGATGTCATAAATTACATCGGCTGGATGGAGAATAATTTACCTAAACTGTTTCATAATATGGGCTGTATCGATTTTATAAAGACTTAACTATATATAAAAAAGACAAAAAACGAACTAATGTTAGTTTATATAGAATAAATAAAATTTCTATAGGCAAATTTGAGCCAACCAGCTTGTTTTTTATGGGAAAGTTGCTAATATGCAGCATTGCATTTTATTATTGGTTTCGTATCAAACGCTTCATTGAGAAGTGGTTTGATTTTAATATGGAAGTTACTAGGAAAAAAGGTATGACATCACTGAATCATGAAGGTCGTGTACTTCACGACGGTCTAAGCAAAAAAATCATGTCTGCTGATCAAGCAGCAGCGTTCATCAAAAACGACATGAATGTCGGTATGAGTGGCTTTACCGGTGCAGGTTATCCAAAAGCGATACCAGCTGCGCTTGCCAAACATATAGAAGCGGCTCATGCTCGCGGTGAAGACTTTCAAATTGGTTTATTGACTGGTGCGTCTACTGCAACGGAATGTGATGGCGTATTGGCAGAAGCGAACGGCATCAAGTGGCGCACGCCGTATCAATCAGAGCCTGCACTACGTAAGCAAATCAATGCGGGTGAAGCGCATTATTTTGATGTGCATTTATCGCATGTGGCGCAGCAGAGCACCATTGGTTTTTATGGCAAGATGCATATGGCTGTCGTTGAGGTATCTGGTATTTTGCCAGATGGTCGCCTGATTCCATCGACCTCTATCGGTAACAACAATGCATGGCTAGAAAATGCAGACAAAATCATTTTAGAAGTGAACGCGCAGCAAAGCTTGATGTTAGAAGGTATGCATGATGTCTATAATGATATCGGTATGCCGCCAAATCGTAAGCCTATTCCACTTGTGACCCCAGGCGGACGTATTGGTGTGCCATATCTACATTGTGACTTGGATAAAGTGGTTGCCGTTGTCTTAACGAATTCGCCAGATCGCAACAGCAAGTTTGCAGACCCTGATGAATCTTCAAACAAAATCGCCAGTCATATCATTGATTTCTTCCATGATGAAGTCAAAAAAGGTCGCATGCCAGAAAGTTTATTGCCAATCCAATCTGGTGTGGGTAACGTAGCCAATGCAGTATTGGCAGGACTACAAAACAGCCCGTTTGAGAATTTGACAGGCTACACTGAAGTATTGCAAGACGGCATGTTAGACCTTATTATGTCTGGTAAAATGACCATGGCTTCGGCCACTGCACTGTCATTGAGCCCAGATGCGCTAGAACGATTTAATGCCAATATCGAAGATTTGCGTGCGCGTATCGTATTGCGCCCACAAGAAATCACCAACCATCCTGAAGTGGCGCGTCGCTTAGGCGTATTGGCAATTAATGCCATGATTGAGTGCGACTTATATGGTAACGTCAACTCAACCCACGTCATGGGCACCAATATGATGAATGGCTTGGGCGGTTCGGGTGATTTCGCTCGTAACGCTTATACTTCATTCTTTGTATCACCATCAGTGGCAAAAGATGGTGCTATCTCTTGTATCACGCCGATGGTATCGCATCATGACCATACTGAGCATGATGTGATGGTCATTGTCACAGAGCAAGGGTTGGCAGATTTGCGTGGTCTATCTCCGCGTCAACGTGCAAAAGCGATTATCGATAACTGCGCCCATCCTGACTATCGCCCAATGCTGCAAGATTATTTTGATCGTGCTTCAGACACTGCTGGTATGCAAACACCACATATCTTGGACGAAGCATTATCATGGCATCAGCGTTATGTTGAAACCGGTGATATGCGTATAAAAAAAGGCTGATTATAAACTTGCTGTTGTAAGACGATATATTGTGTAGGCGTATAAATAAGCTTCACATAAAAATGCCCCTTATTTAATACATAAGGGGCGTTTTTTTGGGCGATGTAGTGGCATACTATAGTCGGTGAAAAGTAATATCGATACAACACGTACTACTGGTGCAAATTTTTCTTGCTTGCTGTGCCTACGCAGACAGAGGCTGCAAAAAATTTACACCAGCAATACGGTAGCGACTTTAAAGTATTTCAACTATAGTTATCTTCTTTAGGTTCGTATAACCTCTGATCAGTTGTCCGAATTTATTATGCCACTACAATGCGACCATCTATGATGGAAAGTATGCACTAGCTAATGTAAAGATTGCTTTCAATACTATTCTTCATATGCAATAGACGAGGGGCTACATCTTCCTCTAATTTTGTACGGCTCAAAACGAAATTTGGCGCGCCACAATTGAAAGTCAGTAAACCCTCAGTAGGATGCATGAAAGCAGTGGCGACTGCATTGACATCTTTTTGCCATTCGCTAATTGAAAAACAATACCCATAATCTTCATAATCTTTAAAAGCTTTATCTAGCCCTCTTTTAATTTTTATCCAATCCTCTTGATACTTACTACGAATTGCATTAAGAATGAATTCTTGCTCAGCCTGCGGCATACTGGCTAAACAGGCTCTACCCATTGAACTTAAGTGAATGGGCAGGTATGAGCCGACATTACGGCGCATGGTAGTAGTGCCATCACCTTGCACAACATTCAAATATACCATCGTTAGTCGATCGCGAGTTGCCATGGCAACGGCACTATTGGCATAGTCTGCTAACTCTTCCATGTACGGTGTTACTAAGTTATTGATAGAGACGTTCGCCATCATCGTATAGCCAAATCTCAATACACCCGCAGACAGTTGATATTTACTACTGTTGGTCGATTGTTTTAAATAGCCGAGCTTGACTAAGGTATAAGTAAGACGAGTAATGGTTCCTTTAGACAAACCTGTCAGTTGACTTAAGTCTTGATTACCTAAATAAGGACGCTGCGGGGTAAAGCAGCGAAGTAACTCTAGCCCTCGAGCTAAAGCCGTAACAAACTGCCGATCATTCTTATCGCGCATCTCTGCAATCGGCTCTAACAATTCGATATGTGTTGTGTTGTTAGTGCCTTCATCTGCAAGGTTTTTAGTTGTCATATATTATTTTTATTCTCAATTAAGTTGTAGTTGGTTCAAAATAAAATCGATATGTTATTAAAGAGGTACGACTGGTATAAACTTCTCTTGCTTGCTGCTATCACAGAGGCTACGAAAAATTCATCCCAGTCGCACTGTATCGGTTTTACAGTGAATCTACTATAATACAAATATGATAGTAAACGCACTACTTACCGTACTTAACAATCAAAAAATTATTGTAAGCTAACAGTAGGTAGTATGACCTGGTCAACTGAATTTGGTCACCCTAGTTAAGTTCGTTAAGCCACTTTTTTTAACGGCCTCCCCATACGCTCAAACTCATTGGGACTTTGGTAATCAAGGTATGAATGCATTCGTTGGCTGTTGTACCACATTGTGATGTAATTCATGACATCTTGTTGTGCTGCGTATCGCGTCCGATAATTGTGCCAGTGAACCCGCTCCTGTTTCAATGAGCATGCGAACGGCGCATTCTTTAATCTCGGGAGTGTGGTTTCGTGTTTTCATTATCGTATTCTCTCAGAATGTTGAGTCTCCGACAATACCGGGGCGGTTCAATATGTCTTAACTGGGTTAGTCGTATCAATTAAACCACGTCAGTTTGCACCTCTAACAATACTATGTTAAAGGTGCATTTAAATGCTTAACACAGCTATTATAATCTATTTCGCTATGCGGTATATATTGAATAGTATTACGCCTTTTGTGGATCATACTGTTGTTCTTTGATGAACAAGGTCGGAATAAGACCACATAAGAAGTATGCTCCTGCCATCAGTAATAAACCTGCGCCGATAGAGTTTTGCATGGCCATATAACCAATGGCTACGGGTGCAATAACTGAGCCAAGTCGTCCGATATTGAATGCACCACCAATGGCAGTACCTCGAATAGCGGTCGGAAAGCTTTCGGTCAAATAGGTGGCGTTAATCGCATAAGGAATACCATATAAGAAACCAAAGGTTATCATTAACCAACCGATATTTTCTGGAGTATGCATATAGACCAGTACTGGTATAAATAGTGCGGTACCCATGGTGCCAAAGGCAAATACTATCTTACGACCTATCTTATCAGCCACGATACCTGCCACTACTTTAGCAAACATCATCGTCAAATAAGTACCCGCCATATATAGTGCCATTTCTTTGAACTTTATACCTAATTCGGTTTCCAGATAAGTAGGTAACCAGTTGCTTACGCCAAAATAACCAAATAGTAAGAGTCCCGAACTCATAGACCATAAAATAAACATGATGCGATGCTTTGGGTTTTCAAATATAGCTTTATAAGGATTTTCAGGTTTTTGAAGTGAGTTCTTTGCACCACTGAGTTTAAGGGCACGTGACTCTTTCCAAGACTGCGGCTCAGACACTAGAAAATACATCAATACTGCGAGAATAATAGGTGAAAATGATATGAAATACATTATACGCCACCCGTAGTTGGGAATAATCCAAGCAGACAGGCTAGTGATAACTAGAGATCCTAAAGTAAACCCTGTCATCAACATCGCAAGTACGGTCGTTCGATGTTTAGTAGGTACCATTTCAGACATCAAAGTATTAGTCGCAATATATAAACTACCAAGACCCAAACAAGCGGCGAACCGTAATGCTACAAAATGTTCATAGCTCTGCGCAAATCCACTAAAACCTGATAACACAGAGAAGAGGGCTGTCGCAATCACGATAACCCGTACTCGTCCAAAACGATCACATGCCCAACCGCCAAAAAATCCACCGATTGCCATACCAAATAATGACCAACTGCCCAAAGCTCCAGCTTGTACATTGGTCAATACAAATTCTTGTTTTAGACTTGAAAGCGTAAAGGCCAGAATACCAATATCAGCCCCATCACATAATAAAACTAAAAAACAAAATACAAAGGCCAGTTTCCAAGGTTGCTTCTGGATAGAGTCTAAGCTTGGATTTGAAGTTATAGCCGCACTTTTCACAATACATATCCTTATCGTTGTGAGAATAAAAAAATATCTTGATAGTGTATTTATTACGGTATTTGCGTCCTAGCAAATACCGATATTGCCTTGCTCATCAAACAAACTCTATTCACTCACTTCTTTAATCATATTGCGGGCAATAATAATTTGCTGAATCTGGGTAGTACCTTCATATAAACGATACAAGCGCACATCACGATAAAAACGCTCAATGCCATAATCCGCGATATAACCAGCACCGCCATGAATTTGCACGGCTCTGTCAGCAACTCGACCACACATTTCGGTGGCAAACATCTTGGCACAGGATGATTCGGTGACGACATCTTTACCTTCATCGCGCAAACGTGATGCATCCAATACCATAGATTTAGCCGCATATATTTCTGCTTTTGAATCAGCGAGCATCGCTTGAATAAGCTGAAAATTGGCAATTGGCTGCCCAAATTGCTTACGCTCAACGGCATAGTGCAAGGCATCATCTAACATGCGAGTAGCGGCTCCGGTACTTGCTGCAGCAATATGTAGGCGCCCTTTATCAAGTACTTTCATCGCGGTTTTGAAACCTACACCTTCGACACCACCAATCAAAGCATCAGCAGGCACGACACAATTATCAAAGATAACGTCACAGGTATGAGCGCCTTTTTGGCCCATTTTTTTATCAATTTTACCCAAAGTAATACCAGGAGTATCGCTCTCAACAATGAAAGCTGAAATACCACCCGATCTTTTATTTTGTGGGTCAGTACGTGCCATCACAGTAAATACGCCGGCTTCAGGGGCGTTGGTAATATAGCGTTTAGTACCGTTAATAATATAAGTATCACCGTCCTTGATGGCAGTGGTCTTTAATGAAGCGGCATCTGAGCCAGAATCCGGCTCGGTCAAACAAAATGAGCCGATGATTTCACCGCTGGCGAGTCTAGGTAGATATTTCTGTTTTTGTGCTTCAGTACCATCGATGACTAGACCAGATGAGCCGATACCGTTATTTGTCCCGATTAGTGAGCGAAACGCAGGAGATGTGCGCCCTAATTCAAATGCCAGTGTGACCTCTTCTTCCATCGTAACGCCAAGCCCGCCATACTCTTCGGGAATAGTTAGTCCAAATAGCCCTAACTCGCGCATTTGATTGATAATATCGTCTGGAAGACGGTCGTTTTCTGCTACCCAGTGTTCCATCGGTATTAATTGGTTATTAACAAATTGGCGGATAGTGTCGGTGATTTGGTTAAGAATGTCCTTATCTCTGATCATGTGATTCTTCCTTGTTTAATTAATATTCAAATTGAGAGCGGCTTCATGATTGCCTTGAACAAACAGCATAATTGATAGTTTATGGAATTACAATAGTTTTGGTTTAAATAACCGCAATGCGGTATTTTTAAAAAATTAAAGTTTAGATAGTTGGTTTATTTCTAAATTTAACTGATATTTATCCTTCACAAAGGAAAATAAACAGTATATATTGGTCTTAAATATCGCTATGCGGTATTAATTATCATAAATGTTAATGTGTTTTAGGGGTTGTAGTACTTTACCTAAGGACATTGCTTTAAGGACATTGCTTAAGGAACAGCATCATGGAAGAGCAAATCATTATTTGTGAGCAACAAGAAAATGGCGTTAGTGTGATAAGACTCAATCGTCCTAAAGTTCGCAATGCTTTGAATACTGAATTACGCGAACAAATGGCAGAGATTTTCAACAAATTAAACGATGACGTGAATACCAAGGCCATTGTGCTGACGGGTGGTAATAAGGTGTTCGCGGCCGGTGCTGATATTAATGATTTTTTAACCGCGAAAACAGTCGATGTGTATTTGCGTCATAGCGAACGTTATTGGGATGCCATCACCAATTGTTGTAAGCCGATTATCGCAGCAGTAAATGGCTATGCACTTGGCGGTGGCTGTGAACTCGCTATGCATGCCGACATCATTGTCGCTGGTAAGTCTGCTAAGTTTGGACAACCAGAAATCAAAATAGGACTGATGCCAGGAGCAGGGGGTACGCAGCGGCTATTTCGCGTAATTGGCAAACATAAAGCTATGAAGCTGATATTGACTGGTGACATGATAAGCGCTGATGAAGCGGATCAAATGGGGCTGGTCTCTGAAGTAGTCGAAGATGAAGCAACTATCAAACGTGCTATCGAGATTGCTGAGCAACTAGCAGGTTATTCGCCTATTGCCTTAACCCAAATTAAAGAAGTCGCCAATTTAGGGGTGGATATGCCACTACAAGCCGCATTGGCTTTAGAGCGTAAAGCCTTTCAGATTCTGTTTGATACTGAAGATCAAAAAGAAGGCGCAAAAGCCTTCTTAGAAAAACGTAGTGCTGAATACAAAGGACGATAGCTTGTCGAATTATAGAGAGGCATAGCTAATCAACTCCGAAAACGAGACTAGTTAACAAGAGCATATAAAGGATTATTATGACCGTGAACACATTGGCTATTATTGGCACCGGCATTATGGGTATGGGTATCGCCCAAATCGCCGCTCAAGCGGGCATTCAAGTGCTCTTATTTGATGCTAAGGCAGGAGCCGCTGAGCAAGGACGTCAATCTCTTCAAACCATGCTCGAAAAACTAGCAGCTAAAGGAAAATTTACGGATGAGCAGTTACAGTCAACTTTGACCAATTTGACCGTGATTGAAGATCTGACCCAAATTGTGAAGGCTGAGCTCGTAATCGAAGCAATCATAGAAAATTTAGAGATAAAACAACAGCTCTTTAAACAGTTAGAAAGCATTGTCTCTGCTGAGACGATTTTGGCAACTAATACGTCATCGCTAGCGGTGACCACGATTGCCTCTGATTGCGCGCATCCAGAGCGCGTAGCAGGATTTCACTTTTTCAATCCAGTCCCACTAATGAAAATCGTTGAAGTTATTCCGGGTATCTCTACTAGAGCTTCAGTGGTAGAGACGCTTAAGGAGTTAGCCAAGCGCATGGGACATTTGGGTGTGGTGGCGAAAGATACACCAGGGTTTATTGTGAATCATGGTGGTAGAGCTTATGGCACAGAGGCATTGAAAATATTAGGAGAGGGGGTCGCTAGTTTTGAGGATATCGATCGTATCTTACGTGAGGGTGCAGGCTTTCGAATGGGACCATTTGAGCTGCTTGATCTTACAGGTATCGATGTGTCGCATCCAGTCATGGAGTCAATCTATAACCAGTTTTATCATGAAGATCGCTATCGTCCCCATCCGTTAACTCGTCAGATGCTGATGGGGAAAAAGCTCGGTCGCAAAGTTGGTGAAGGCTTTTATCAGTATAAAGATGGTCAAAAATTGACAGCAAATACGTCTAAATCATCACTGTTTGAAGCGTCATTTTCTAAAACAAGGTCTGATGCAGCCATTACCTCAGTTTGGATTGGGGCGGATTTAGCAGAAGATAAACAACAGCTGGTTGATTATCTAAATTATAAAGACGTCACTATTGATGATAACGATAAGCCAAACCCTGACAGTCTGGTATTGCTAGCAATCTATGGCGAGGATACCACCAACGCTGCTATTCGTTATCAAGTGAATCCTAAGCAAGCGGTCGCCATTGATATGCTGACTGACTTATCTAAGCATCGTACTTTGATGCCAAGTATCGTCACGCAAGATAACTTTGTGGCACAAGCTTATGCTTTATTCGGTAAAAGCTCGGATGAGGGCTCAAATGTTGCTGTCGATGCTACGCTGATTACTGAAAGCACTGGCTTTGTGGCGCAGCGAGTCATTGCGATGGTAATTAATCTAGGGTGTGATATTGCAATGCAAGGTATTGCCTCTTCTGAAGATATAGATAATGCCGTCAAGCTGGGATTAGGCTATCCGTATGGTCCTATCTCATGGGGCAACGAGCTTGGATCTCAGCGAATTTTACTTATCTTAGAACGCATTTATGGCTTAACCGGTGATCAACGTTATCGTCCAAGCCTGTGGTTACAACGCCGCGCCAAGCTAGGTATCTCACTGTTTACTCAGCAGAGCCATTATTGATGCTAATGACCTAGCTATCTAGTAATGTTACTAAACTATATGTTTTAATAAGACAAACTCTCAAAACACAACAAGGAAAAGTTATGTTAGATGCCTATATTTATGATGGATTAAGAAGTCCTTTTGGTCGGCATGGAGGAGCATTAGCAACGGTTCGTCCTGATGACTTAATCGCCACAGTGATGAAGACTTTGGTCGAAAAACACCAATTACCCAATGATATTTTTGATGAAGTACTAATCGGTAATACCAATCAAGCTGGTGAAGACTCACGCAATATCGCCCGTAATGCCGCGTTGCTAGCAGGGTTAGATGTCAAAACGCCCGGTCAAACCGTCAATCGCCTATGCGCTTCAGGATTATCGACCATTATTGATGCCGCTCGTAGTATTACTTGTAATGAGGGGGATATTATTTTAGCGGGCGGCGTTGAGTCAATGACCCGCGCCCCCTTTGTTTTTGCCAAGACCGAGCAGCCTTTTAGCCGTGAGTTTAAAGTATTTGATACCACCATTGGCAGCCGCTTCCCCAATCCTATCATCGAAAAACAGTTTGGTAGCGATACTATGCCGCAAACGGGTGATAATGTTGCTCGCAAATACGGCATTACTCGCGAAGAAGCGGATAAATTTGCAGCGGCCTCGCAAGCTAAGTACCAAGCGGCAAAACAAGCTGGGTTCTTTGATGATGAAATAACGCCAATTATGGTATCGCAAGGTAGAAAATTACCAGAAAAAGCGATAGCAGAAGATGAGCATCCCCGCGCTAGTTCTACTGTTGAAGCATTACAAAAACTGAAACCTTTAAATAACGAAGGGGTCGTCACAGCAGGCAACGCATCAGGTATCAATGACGGCGCAGCTGCTCTTATTATTGGATCAAAGCAAGCAGAAGAAAAGTTAGGCTTTAAGCCTATCGCAAAAATTCTCTCATCCGGTGCTATGGGTGTTGAGCCGAATATTATGGGCATAGGCCCTGTTGAAGCTATTAAACTGGCATTGAAACGTGCTGATTTGACCCTTGATGATATGTCCATCATTGAGATTAATGAAGCATTTGCCTCGCAAGTACTCGGTTGCCTCAAAGGTTTAGATATTGACTTTGATGATAAGCGCGTCAACCCTAATGGCGGTGCTATTGCCATTGGACATCCGCTTGGTGCATCAGGCGCTAGAATAGCGCTAAGCACTGCGCGCGAGCTACAGCGTACGGGTGAAAAATATGCAGTGGTCAGTTTATGCATTGGCATTGGGCAAGGGCTTGCCATGGTGATTGAACGAGTTTAATTCTTTTAAGCTACCTTTACTATTACTGTTCTCGCCATACTATTTTATTATCAAGGATGACAATAATGACTACGATACTTAACCAACATGAGGACTACCAGCAAGCTCAAGAAGCTTACGGTTTTCCTTTGATTATCAAGCAGCTACTAAACCGTGCAAAAATCGCCTCTAAAGATCAAACCATTAGTTATGCGGATAAGGTTACTTATACCTATGCTGAATTTTTTAAGCGCGTTAATCGCTTGGCAAACGTACTTAAAACAATGGGCTTGCAACCGGGTGATGTGGTTGCTGTTATGGATTGGGATAGTCATCGTTATCTTGAGGCGTATTTTGCGGTGCCCATGTCTGGAATGATTTTGCAAACGGTCAATGTACGTCTGGCTGAAGACAAAGTGCTGTATACCATCAACCATTCCAAACCAAAAGCCTTGTTACTAAATGCTGAATTTGAGCCAATGGCTAAAAACTACCGTCACGAAGCTCCTTCTATTGAGAAAATAATTTGGCTGGATGACACTGAGTATGGTGAAGACAATATACAAACTCAGCAAGCTAGCATGCCAGATTATGTCGAAGGTGAATATGAATCCCTGCTAGCCGAGGTCAGTGATGAGTTTGATTTTCCAGATTTCGATGAAAATACCATCGCTACCACATTTTATACCAGTGGTACGACAGGGGACCCAAAGGGGGTTTTCTTTACCCATCGACAGATCGTATTACAGACTCTATCGAGTACGCTAGCATCTGCACTCAGTGCTGAAGGTCAAGGTGCTCGCTACAATGATGTCTACATGCCAATGACGCCATTATTCCATGTGCACGCATGGTGTTGGCCGTATGGGGCAACCATGATAGGGCTCAAACAAGTATATCCAGGGCGATACATTCCCGAAGTGCTAGTTGACTTGATTGAACAACATAAGGTTACGTTATCACATGGTGTCCCAACCATTTTACAGATGTTAATTAAAGAAATGGCAACACGAGGCCGCAAGTTTAACGGTCTTAAGTTGTCAGTAGGTGGCTCCAAATTAAACGAAGGTCTGGCTGAAGTCGCCATTGAAAGTGGCATAGAGTTTATCTCGGGGTTTGGAATGTCCGAGTCCTGTCCTGTGGTAGCTAGAGCGGTATTCGATGATAAAACAGATGTAATGTCCATGGACGAACAGATAAGTTATCGTTGTCTTTCTGGCTCACCCATTATGCTCGTTTCGATGGAGATTTGGGATGAGAATGGCAAAGCCCTACCAATGGATGGTGAGTCGACCGGTGAACTCGTTATGCGAGCGCCTTGGCTGACCCAAAGCTATTTTAAGAATCCAGATGCTGGCGATGAGTTATGGCGCGGTGGTTGGATGCATACCCAAGATATTGCCTGCATTACCGCTGATGGTACTCTAAAAATTACTGATAGGCTCAAAGATGTCATCAAGTCAGGTGGCGAATGGGTATCCTCTCTTGAAGTCGAGAATATTTTATCATTTCACCCTTGCGTTGCTGAAGTGGCCGTAATTGGAATAGCAGATGAAAAATGGGGCGAACGTCCTCTAGCGTTAGTAGTCCTAAAACCTGAGCATGTTGATATCAAAGCGGAGGATATTTTAGCCTTGGGTCATCACGCGGTTGAAAAAGGCTATTTGCCAAAGTATGGCGTTCCAAGTGAAATAAAATTCTTAAGAGAAATGCCGAAAACCAGTGTGGGTAAGCTTGATAAGAAAAAAATGCGGATGATGTACGCAGAAAAATTAATCTAATCCAAAAAACTCTATTAGTGACTGCAAAAAAAACAGTCAATTGAGCTTACTGATAATTTTGACATGTATGTTCATTGGCGTGACTAGACGAGACAAATATGAAAGCTTTAGCAAAATTACCGGAAATACAAGAGACGCTTAATAAAGACAGTAACCATCCCATGCATGGTTTTGCGGTTATTTACTCTCAACAAGTAGAGTGGGGTGATATGGATTCTTTTGGTCATGTCAATAATGTGGTCTATTACACTTATGCCCAAAACGCTCGTATTTACTATAACAGTCAATTAAATCTATTTAATGAAAAGACTTTTTCAGTCATGGCGGCATCATCCTGTCAATATTTCAAACCAGTGACTTATCCTGATACCTTATGGGTCGGTGTCCGAGTCAAGAAAATTGGCAATGCTAGCTTGATTCATGAATATACTTATTATAGTACTGCTATGAATACTATTGTCGCTAGCGGTGAGTCAGTGCTGGTGTATCTTGATAAATCCAGTGGACAAAAGAAAAATATTGATGAAACAAAAAAAGCGGCGATTACTGCTTTTGAAGGTGTTCACTAAAGTAGGAGGCAAGTTCTTTAGTACAAGGAGAGGGTACTGGTATTTATGAAGTGAAAAAATACGGTAGCGATAGTTATTTGAATGGATTTTAAAACAATACAAGGAATGTATAGATTATGCTTTATATCAAAAAGTTGTCTTTTGGTTTGGCGGTTCTTGGCGTATGTGTACAGGCACAAGCAATAGATCTTGTCACGAATGGAGATACTACTCTAAGTATCGGTGGTTATGTTAAAGCCGAGGGTATATTTTATTCTCCAGATGAAGGCGAGTCTGAGTTCAAAGGCAATGCACGGCAATCTCGGATCAATCTTAAAACCACTAAGAAGGTAGATGATAAGAAATTAACGGGTTTTATCGAAGGGGATTTTTATGGTAATGCCGCAAATGGCGGTTCAGACTTACGGCTTCGCCATGCTTATGTTCAGGTCAATGATTTGACCGTAGGTAAAACATGGAACGGTCAGTTCTTAGCGGTCTACCCACTTTTGACTGAACAGCTTGACTTTCGAGGTACGGGTTTGGGAACCATCTCTGGAGGTGGCGCTGATATTCGTCCGGATTTGACTGTGCATTATACCCATAAAGGGCTTCGTTTTACGGCTCAACAACCTGTTTATGATGACGCTAACCTGCCTGATATGGTGGTGAGCTATAAAAATAATATATCTGATCTTAGCTATAACTTAGCGGTCACTGCGCGTGAGGCTAAAAATGGAAACGATTCAGATGTAGGCGTCGGTGTCTCTTTGGCGGGTAAACTCAAACTGGGTAATGACTCATTACATGCCAGCGTATTCAACGGTGAAGGGATGGGTGCCTATTCTACAGTATGTGTCGGGAAAGTGCTTGGGGTAACTGGCGCTTTAGATTGTGATGCGGAAGACGGTAAGCTTGTATCGCAAACGGGCTTTACGGTAGGATATAGACATAAATTTACAGAAAAGCTTCTTAGTAACATGCGCTATGGTGAGATTAATGTAGATGATGCGGCTGATACTTCTGTAAATGTAAAAAGCATAAACCTTGTCTATAATTATTTACCAGATCTCGATTTTGGTATTGAATGGCGGGATCGAAGCGATAAGACCTTATCACAAGTAAAGAAAGGTCAGCAAGTTGAAATCATGGCAAAATATAGTTTCTAAGCTATTTAGCTATTTAGCTGAATTTAAATTTGAATAGTATTTTGTTTAAAGTTATAAATCATACCCCACTCTCAACTATCATAATTTTTGGCGTAGGCTGTGGCTTTAGCCCAGCGTTTTTGGCAAATTGTTACGATTGACTGGGCTAAAAGCGCCAGCCTACGATAGCCCATATTAAGTTGAGAGTCGCGTATCTCATGGTCTAAATCATGATTATGCAGTTATTGCTTGTGTCACAGGTTTCGAAAAAATGCAGACAGAGGCTGCAAAAAATTTACACCAGCAATACTGTAGCGACTTTAAAGTATTTCAACTATAACTCATAAAGCGTCTAATTTTATTATTTTAAAGACCTTTTGAAAAAGAGACTTGCGAGCGCACAAGTTATCGTCCATGCCAGTAGCATCGATACTAAGGTATGACTGAAAAAATGGTCGCCAAAAGACATCTTATATATCCCCATCGTCCATCCTAAAACTGTGACTATTACAAAAACTTTATAGCGATATTTTCGTAATGTTGGTAAAAATGCCAATCCATATAAAGAAAATCCTGCGCTGGCATGCGCTGCTGGAAAGCATTTCGCAGGCGTTTTAGCGAGTATGTTTTGCCAGAGATTGAGATAGGATAGATCGCCATTAAATAAGGATAAGTTATTTGGGCAACTAACATGGGTGAAGCTTTTGAGCGTTGCGATAACCGTAGGTACCATAATGATAGTAATTAATAGATAAGCTATTTCTCGGCTGGACAATGCGGCGATTGGTCTAATAAAAAATGCTTTAGCATTTACAGTCTTAGTAAATCGACTTTGCCAATAGCACCAAGTTAAAACAGTTATTAAATAGACGCCGAATAATATTAATAACAGTTTAGGAGAATCATAAAAGATAAACGCATAAGGCTGCGCATCTTTTTCGAGTAGCCAATGTCCATTTGCATAGAACAGCTCACTAATACGAATATCAAATTGGCTGTGCTCAAACGTCAATGTCGCAATAATGGTTAAGCACAGCAGCTTGAGCCACATCCAATCAGTTGATTTTTTTGCTAGAGTCATTGAGTCACCTTTTAAACTATATTAAGTCAAAAATATCCAAGTCTTACTCAATATAAAAGGTTCCATACAGACATTACCCATAAGATAAACAAAAGTAATAACACCAAAAATTGCGCCGCAGAACCCACATCCTTAGCTATCTTGGCGAGTGGATGCTGTTCTGTTGAGGTATAGTCAACACTGGCTTCAAGACCCGTATTAAATAGCTCAACGATAAGGGATAAGAAAGAGGTGATTATCAGCAGCATTTTTATGCTGATATCAAAAGGGATAAGTATGATTGCAATGAACAAGACAAGGTTGAGCCAAAATACTTGTCTAAAAGCCGCCTCAAACTTATAAGCGGCTTTAAAACCATCTAGAGAATAACCAGCGGCTTTCACAATACGAGAAAAACCTTTTTTACCTTTAGCAAGGCTGGCATAGCTATTAGGTGCAAGCAGCTCAGTAGCGGCTATTTGATTTTTTGGTTCAGAGTTGTCTGTATTCATATTGAATTCTTAATACTTATTAATATTGAGTAATGCTGTAGAGTTTGCCTGATTTAAAAAATAACTAAATATAGTCGGTGAAAAGTAATATCGATACAACACGTATTGCTGGTGCAAATTTTGCTTGCTTGCTGTGCCTACGCAGACAGAGGCTGCAAAAAATTTACACCAGCAATACGGTAGCGACTTTAAAGTATTTCAACTATAGAAAATTAGCAAACCGTGCTTATAAAGACAATTCTTATAAGGACAGTATAAGACAGTGCATCTTAAGAAAGCGTTAAGACAGTTAAGAGCCGTAACACAATATCGACTCGTTGATGTATAAAAGAGAGCAAAGACGCATCTATGCTACTTATTATAATAAACACTAAAGGTACTACCGCCTGTCTTATTAGCTTGGTGCGTTAACTGCCAACCCATATGAGCCGTGATACGTTGCACAATACTCAGACCCAAACCGCTACCTTCTACCTGATCGCCTGTATTGATATCATTTAGCCGCTCAAACCTCTCATACAGTAGCGGCATCATAATCTCGGGAATCCCAAGACCGGTATCAGAGACTGTGATTTTCTCACTATCGATGGTTACAATGACTTCACCATCATCAGTATACTGAAAGGCATTTTTTATTAAATTACCTAACGCCATTTTTAGCAGTTCAGGTCGCACGTATGCCACATAATCTGTATCAGCGACCACTTTACAACTTACCGGTTTATGGCGGAGCAAATATCTTAAGCGTGACACTTCGTCAAGGGCGATGGTGTTGATAGACGTTTGCGGTGTGTCCAGTTGTTCGGGCGCGCGTGATAAGAGTAATAAAGCGCTGATAGTTTCAGAGGTTTCTTTAGCGGTAGTGCTAATACGGTTGGCGAATTCGCTCAAGCGACTATTGTCTTCAAGTTGTGAAGCAAGTACTTCAGATGCACCCATGATAATGGTCA
Source organism: Psychrobacter arcticus 273-4 (assembly GCF_000012305.1). Lineage (NCBI taxonomy): Bacteria > Pseudomonadati > Pseudomonadota > Gammaproteobacteria > Moraxellales > Moraxellaceae > Psychrobacter > Psychrobacter arcticus. The sequence goes on along the minus strand of NC_007204.1, from coordinate 1,391,181 downwards.
ACGGTGTGCGCAATTCATGACTCACATCGCCAGTAAACAGTTGCTCGCGTTTTAGATATTGCTCTAGCTTATGGTTTTTTTCATCGATAGCTCGTGCTAATACCCCAACTTCTGAGGGTAGATGGGTCAATTCGGTTAGGTTTTGATGATCTGTTTCCACTGCTTGCTTTAAATCTAATAGAGGCTTTATGATTTGCTTAGATGATAAATGCGAGAATAGCGCTGCAATTAGCAAGCTCAAAACGACCGCAATTTTCAGTGCATCGGCAAATATATCCTCTAATCCTTCGAAGATGGCTAAAACAGGATAGTTTTCCATCACCATCACCATCTCAATATCTTCTAAGTATGTCAAAATATAATGCTGCTCATTTTGTTGATGGGAAAAAAAGTGAAGATTGGTTTTAGTGTTGCCCGCTTGGTTATTCACGGTTACACGTATCTCTTGAACAGTTCCGTTTGCTATTTTTTTTAAATTCTCAGGCGCACTATCATAACGATAAATTTTAATACCAGGATTTGCTGTATAAGCAGCCTGCTCACCATGTTGTCTTTGACTAAGTTGTAGCTGTTGTAGAAGAGGCCCTTTAACTAAGTCCTGTTCAATTCGCATCTCAGCATACATAAAAATACTGACGAAAGTGCTGCAAAGCAATAAGGCGAATAGGAAGTATGAGATTCGAAACTTATTAGCGATTGAGTCTATAGTGAACATGGCATGTGCTTATTTAGAGTCGGGCAATAGAGAGGGTAAGAAGAAATACAGGTAGGACTCCTCATTATAGCGTTTCATAATGAAGTCATATTATGGGTTTTTACACCTTGTCTGGATCAATAATTTGGTAACCAACGCCAGGCATCGTCACTATCATGGTTTTATCGAACGGCTTATCAACTTGTGCACGCACACTATGCAAATGTGTGCGAAGGGCATCACTGCTTGGCACATCCTGTTCCCATACCTTTTCCTCAAGCTCAGTTTTACTAACCACTCGTGGCGAGGCACTCATTAGAGTGTGCAGAATTTTGAATCCCGTTGGGGTTAATTTTAATGGCTTGTCGTCTCGTTTGACACTGTGTTCAGCTACGTTAAGAGACAATGAGCCTACTTGTATATTGTGCTGAAAATGTTCGTCTTGATGACGGCGTATCAGCGCTTTTATACGTGCTTCTAATTCAACCAATGAGAAAGGTTTGACCAAATAGTCATCAGCACCACTATCAAACCCTGCGACTTTATCCAAAATAGTGTCACGCGCGGTTAGCATTAATACGGGCGTCTTATCATGCAGCTCTTCTCTGAGCATTTTACACAGTTTGGTACCGTCCATACCGGGAAGCATCACATCCAGTAGTATCACGTCGTAACGATTGTTTGCTGCCAGTGCCAAGCCACTCAGACCATTATGGGCATTATCCAGCTCAAATCCTTTTGGTTCAAAAAAAGCATAGATATTTGCCACGATATCGGGATTGTCTTCAATGAGAAGAATTTTGTACATAAGCTTTTTATCCATGACTGTTTTATCTACGAATGTTTTATCTAAGAACAGTACCAACTCAAAAGATGTTAACTGGCGTAATAGATGATTTAATTACCATTCTTAAAAAAGGTAGGTTCTGATTGAACCTCTTGAGTAGTAATACCAAAAAAACTCAATAAGGTTGGGGTAATAAAATCATGTGACACCGGCTGATTGGTCATATCAGACAGACTTTTAGTATTAATACCATTGTTTTTAGGAGACCAAATGATTACTGGCACCTGTTTTTGGGCATTCGGCGCAATACCGTACGGCAGACCATGTAAATACACGTTGTTTTCACCCAAACTTTCCCCATGATCACTAATATATACCATCACCACATCATAGTCTTGTTCGTAGGGTTTTAGCGTATCTATGACGGCATTTAAAAAGTAGTCAGTATAGCGAATCGCATTGTCATAACCGTTAATTACCGACTGTTCATCACATTTGGATAACTCATTGGTCATACAGACTGGCTTGTATTCTTCAAACTCTTTAGGATAGCGTTGGTAATAAGCAGGACCATGATTGCCCATTTGATGTAATAAAATTAGTGTATCTTGTGGCTTAGCAGCTGCTTTGACCCCTGTGTCCGACTTAACTAAAGTATCAAAGCCGTCAAGCATGCCAATATCACGACACTCACTATCACAATTAGGGTTTAACTCAGAGGTTTTATAGTCTTCAAAAGTGACTCGATCTGCCACGCCTTTAGAGCTAGAATTGTTGTCTCGCCAGATGACATTGACGCCTTGTCTATTGAGCGTATCCAGCACATTCTCATTGTACTCAGCAGTATCTATGTCGTAGTCTTCTCTGTTAGCATAACTGAACATGCACGGTACTGAATAAGCGGTTGAAGTGCCGCAAGAGGTAGCATGCTTGAAGCTATAGATGTCTGGCTGGCTGGCAAGTAGCGGCAGCGTATCGCGTTTATAGCCATTTAAACCAATATGATCAGCGCGAACTGTTTCACCGACTACGAATACCATCAGCTTAGGTTTTGTTGTGCTATTGACGGCTGCTATATGTTTTGCATCTGTCGCATGCAGTATCAAGGTATCAGGGCGACGTAGCTCATCGACATAGTCGGTACCGAGTTTGATGATAGAATAAATAGGGGTAATGGGATTGGTATAACTACGCACTATTTTATGCTGGCGAAAAAAGCTGGCGTATTGATCTCCGAATGGCAATAGGCAAACTGCTATTATCGCAATAGACGTTATCAAGGTGATTGCCTTTTGCACGATTGAGCGACCTATAGATAGGCGCTTTATACGAATCTTGCTGATCACAAAAGCTGGTAGCACACCCAATAGCAGCAGTCGAATAACAAAGCTTGGTGCCATCAATCCCATCGCTTCTGCTTGATCAGTCTGCAAGCTATTAACCAACATACCACGGTCAAATATCGTCCCATAAGTATCGGTGAAGTAACTACATGCTGCCGCAATCAGCACCATAGCAATCAGTACTATTTTTGCTGTTGATCGATAACATAATAGCTGAAACAATAACCACATCAGCCCAAACAATAGCCCGCTAAGAGAAGCTATGAAACCAATGTTATCAGCAAATGGATAGATCATTAATACTTGCTTAAAGAAGCCGATATTTGCAGTAGCAACGAGATATAGTACAACGACTATAATTAGATAAGTAAGATTGACCTCACGATGATGAAATTTACTTTTATCGCGGCTTGCATCATTGGTTTCTGCAACGGCTGGATCAGCAATTAAGTGTTTTGACATACACGGACTTCTTAATAAAATGAGATAAAGTTTCATTCTCTAAGGTAGCAATTACTCTGTTAAGAAGATGTTAAGAAGTCTAGATTAAATGCATAATAGATAACGAATGTCATATTGTTCAATAATCTAATATTAATGGCAATACAATTAAGAAAAAATAAGGTATTATTAATTAGATTAACTTTATGTAAGCAGTGGATTTGTAAGACAAACGCTATCTATACCAAAACTTTAGTGATGTCCATTTATACTCAAGAAGGCTGAAAACTGGATTCTATACCATTATGAAATCTACCATTGAATTACTCGAAGATACTGATTTTCCTGCTATTAAAAGGCGAGAGCTTAAAATCCTGCAAGTGAATATGGGTTACTTATGCAATATGTCCTGTGTGCATTGTCATGTTGCAGCCAGTCCGTACCGTACGGAGATGATGTCACGTGAGCTGGTTGAGCTGATTCCACAAATTTTACAAGCGCAAAATATCGATACACTGGATTTGACTGGTGGCGCGCCTGAGATGCACGAAGACTTTAAGTACTTGGTTAAAGCGGCACGAGCGTTGGGTGTCAAAGTGATTGATCGCTGCAATCTGACGATTCTGATGGTAGAAGGTTATGAGGATATGGCGCAGTTCTTAGCGGACAATGAGGTTGAGGTAGTAGCCTCGCTTCCTTGTTACTCATTAGAAAATGTAGACAAACAACGCGGCAAAGGGGCATTTGATGACAGTATCTTAGGACTGCATAAGCTTAATGCCTTAGGTTACGGTAAATCTGGTTCGAATTTAACGTTGAATCTTGTGTATAACCCGCAGGGAGCGACGCTACCGCCCAATCAGCAGCAGCTAGAAGCTGACTATAAGCGTGAGTTGAAAGTGCATTTCGATATTGAGTTTAATCAGCTGTTTGCCTTAATCAATATGCCTATTCAGCGCTTTGGTGCGGTGCTATTGGCTAAAAAACAGTTCCATCCCTATATGGATCTACTCAAAGTCAATTACGTGGCTACTAATTTAACCGAAGTAATGTGCCGCTCGACTATCAGTGTGAATTGGCTAGGAGAATTATTTGATTGCGACTTTAATCAGCAACTAGAGATTCCGGTGCCAAACAAATCTCGTCGCCATCTACGAGATTTATTAACACAAAATCCTGCTGGTGATGATATTGCCATTGCGGACCACTGCTATGGTTGTACGGCAGGACAGGGCAGTAGCTGCGGCGGTACTTTAGAAGAGTCAGCTATTTAGCTTTATTAATATCCATGAAATGAGAATAGACGAAACTAGAATAGATAGAATCAGCATAGGCAAAAACTTATCAATATCAACGGAGTTAATACAATGTCGTTATTCAATAACTTAGTAGTCAAAACGACTATTGCCACCGCTATCTTGTTATCAAGTGCAGCGGCCTATGCTAATTTTAATCACCGCAGTTGGGACGCGTTGCTAGATAAACATGTGATCATGACCAATGCTGGCAAGGCGTCTGTAGTGGATTATGCTGGCATGCAAGCGGATAAGAGCAAGCTGTCAAGCTATCTGAATGCTACTAGTAAAGTGACTCAGTCTGAATTTAATCGTTGGAATAAAGATGAGCAATTAGCATTTCTAATTAATGTCTATAACGCAGGTACGGTAGAGTTGGTGCTCACCAAATATCCAAATATCAAGTCAATTAAAGATATTGGATCAGTATTAAGCTCACCTTGGAAGCAGAATTTCATACCACTGTTGGGTAAAACGCGCTCGCTGGATGATATTGAACACAATCTGATTCGCGGCTCTAAGCGTTACAATGACCCGCGTATTCACTTTGCGGTTAATTGCGCAAGCATTGGCTGTCCTGCACTCCTAGGCGATGCTTTTACTGGTAAGCACTTAGATAAGCAGTTAGAGCAAGTCACCAGTAAGTTTTTGGCAGATAGCAGTCGTAATCGCCTAAAAGGCAATAGGCTTGAGATATCGCCCATTTTTAAATGGTATAAAGAAGATTTTGCGATGGGCTGGCGCGGCACTAATGATGTTGAAGAATTTTTGGGACGTTATAGCCAAGCATTAGGAATGAATAGCTCTCAAGCAAAAGCATTAGCGCAGGGCAAAATAAAAGTCAGTTATACCGATTATGATTGGCGCTTGAATAAAAAATAAATTGGGTGTTAATAAAAATGACTGCTGTGCCGATTAAACTCTCTATCGTAGTACCGTTATTAAACGAAGCGGATAATTTGACGCGATTGATTGGTTATCTTGCCCATCTGAACCCACTACCGCATCAAGTCATATTGGTCGATGGCGGCTCAACGGATGGCTCGGTTGTTATCGCTAAGAAACTGATTAAAGGTTTGATAAATAGCAGTCAAGCAGATATTAACTGGCAGGTTGTTGATTGGCAAATAACAGAGTCCGCCGCTGGTCGTGCTATCCAGATGAATGTAGGTGCTGATCTAGCAACGGGTAATGTGTTGCTATTTTTACATGCTGATACACAGCTGCCGAGTCATGCTATCACTGAGATTACATCGGCCGTCATGCGAGCCGAGTGGGGACGTTTTGATGTGCGTTTGGACAGTCCTGAATGGATGCTTAGCATAGTCAGTCAGATGATGAATTGGCGTTCTAGATTAAGTGGGATTGCAACGGGTGATCAAGCGATATTTATCAAAAAAACACTTTTTGAGCAGCTGGGTGGTTACCCTCAGCAGCCACTTATGGAAGATATTGAGCTTTGCAAACGTCTTAAAGCTATTGGTAAGCCGGCTTGTCTACGAAGCAAGGTGATAACTTCAGCACGGCGCTGGCAGCAGTATGGCACGTGGCGCACAATATTATTGATGTGGCATCTGCGTTTTGATTACTGGCGCGGTGTCTCTGCTGATAATATTAAGCAGCGTTATTATAAGACTTAGGTAGTAATTAAGTCTTGATTAAAAAGCACGGAGCGTTTAATAAGCTCAAACTATCACAATTTCTGATAATAAAATGTCGAATATTCTATGCCAAAAGACACGCTCATCATTATTTTTGCCAAGTTTCCCGCTCCCGGCATGGCAAAGACCCGTTTGCAACCCGCAATCGGTCTTGATGGCGCATCACTTATGGCGAAACAGTTATTATTGCATAGCGTTGAGCAGGCACTAGCAACTGGATTTAGCGTCGAGCTGTGTGTTAGTCCAGCGCCAAAGGATCCGTGCTGGCAGACGCTTAATTTATCTAAATCATTGCAGTGGTCATCGCAAGTAAATGATGACTTAGGGTTACGCATGTTAGCTGCCAGCCAGCAAGCGCTAAGTAAGTTTGAACAGCTAGTATTGATTGGCACGGATTGTCCAAGTTTAACGTCATTACGCATTCAAGAGGCAGTGCAGCAATTGAAACAGTCTGATACGGTCATGATTCCTGCCTCGGATGGCGGTTATGTGCTCTTGGGATTTAAGCAAGCTCAGGCTAGTTTATTTTCGAATATCGAGTGGAGTACTGCCAGCGTGGCAGCGGTGACTCGACAACGTATCGCAGCATTGGGTTGGACGCTGGCATTACTAGAGCCATTGCATGACATTGATGAGCCTGCAGATTTAAAACATCTGCCCATAGGCTGGCTTGAAAAAATAGGCTGTTGATTGGCTTGTTATTCAAATATGACTAATAGCTCTTATCTTTAGGATGACACTGATAAGATTGCTTAAGCCGTTTTATTATTAATAAGGAAAGTATTATGCATGAGGTCGTTCAAGATTATTATGGCAAGCAGCTACAAAGTACCGAGGATTTAAAAACGTCAGCATGCTGTGATGTTAGCAATATGCCAAGTTGGTTGAAGCCTTTGTTGGCGAATATTCATGATGAGGTTTTAAGTCGATATTATGGTTGTGGATTGGTCTGCCCAGCGCTACTTGAAGGCTGCCGTATCCTAGATTTGGGCTGCGGTTCGGGCCGTGATGTCTATGCATTAGCACAATTGGTTGGTAGTACCGGCCATGTGGTCGGTGTCGATATGACGGATGAACAATTGGCCATTGCAAAGCAGCATCAAGATTATCATGTGGATAAATTTGGCTACGACAATGTGACTTTTCTTAAGGGTTACATCGAAAAACTAGATGAGCTAAACTTAGACCCCAATAGCTTCGATATCATTGTCTCAAATTGCGTCATTAACCTATCACCTGATAAAGCAGCGGTCATGGCCAGTGTGCAGCGTTTGCTCAAGCCTGGCGGTGAGTTTTACTTCTCTGACGTCTATGCAGACCGCCGTATCCCACAGCAATTGATCAATGATCCTGTCCTCTATGGGGAATGTTTAAGCGGTGCATTATACTGGAAGGATTTTGAGCGCCTAGCGCGACATGCTGATTTTTTAGACCCACGTCTGGTTGAAGACCGTCCGCTTGAAATCACTGATCCGCTACTTGCCGCTAAGATTGGCGATATTCAGTTTTTTTCCGCTACTTATCGATTGTTTAAGATTGCCACGCTGGAAGATGCTTGTGAAGACCATGGTCAAGCAGTCATTTATCGTGGCACCATTGACCAGCTACCGCATCATTTTAACTTAGATAAGCATCATGCGATTGAGACGGGCCGCGTCTTCCCCGTCTGCGGTAATACTTTTCGTATGCTAAAAGAATCACGCTTTGCTAAGCATTTTGACTTTATTGGAGATGATAGTCGTCATTATGGTATTTTTGCAGGCTGTGGTGACATCCTACCGTTCGGTAATCAAGCCAATATAGTGTCTGATTCAAACGTCGGGCAGTCTGTTAATTCAGGAAGCTGTTGCTAACAAGAAGATTGGTACGATTTTGAGAAAAAGGTTTGTTAAAAAAGCCATCTGTCAAAAATAAAAGAGGCCATCAAATCATTTGATGGCCTCTTTTATATGAAAAAACGTTATAAAGTCTAAGGTCTTAACCTCTACGGAAGTAACGCCGCAAGTCTTGTCTTAGTCTCTTCGCTCATCGCTTCAACAGGCGTAACTAATGCTCGGGTCAAAGCATTATGGGCAATGGATTTAGGCTGTTCGGATGCAATTAATGCCACGGCTTGCTTAATCACTTGCTGCGCGTTATCTGCATTTTTCATTAGATTCTTTATAGCGTAATCCGCACTGACGGCTTCCTCATGCGGATGCCAGCAATCAAAATCTGTCACAAGCGCTAAGGTCGCATAGGCGATGCTGGCTTCGCGAGCGAGCTTAGCTTCTGGCATATTGGTCATACCAATAATGTCTGCTTGCATCTGCCGATACCAGTGTGATTCTGCGCGAGTTGAAAACTGAGGTCCTTCGATACACACATAGGTCGCTTTTGAATGGCACTGCCCATCCGCAATATTTGCTTGATCATAAGCTCGCATTAAGATGTCTGCCACCTTAGGGCATAAAGGGTCGGCCATTGATACATGGGCGACTGCACCCTCTCCAAAGAACGTACTTACTCGCTGCTTCGTCATATCAATCATCTGATCAGGGATGACCATATCTAATGGTTTCAGCGTTTCTTGCAATGAGCCAACCGCTGATACTGAGACGATATAGCGTACGCCTAAAGTCTTTAAGGCATAGATATTGGCACGGTAAGGCACCTCAGATGGGGTTAACCTGTGCCCTTGACCATGCCGCGTCAAGAATGCGACCGTGACGCCATCAAGTTCACCAAGCACAATATCATCGGACGGATTGCCATAAGGCGTTGGAATCGTAATGCTTCGCTTATTGGTTAGAGCTTGCATTTGATACAGACCGCTACCACCGATAATAGCGATATCGGCAGTGTTTTTTACTGTATTTTCTACTGCAATTGAAGTCATGTTAGGTTCCTAATGATAATTAGTAGAAGTTGTCAAAGTTAATGCTACTAGCGTTTAGCGACTCTCTTATACATACCTTGAGCAAGCGCTTTAACGATCATCGCCTGACTTTGTACAAAGCCATTATACTTGGGCAAATCATCATCTACATCGCTGGTGCGGTGATTATAAAATAGATGCATAGTCGGTTTAGGTAGTGCAACCAATGGGCTGGTTGTTGATCGTATAAGTATTGCTATAACAGGAGCAAGAGCCTTCTTGTGGGGCAAATTCTCTGCTCATTGGTCAGTCCTTAATAATAGGGGGGTGGATATTCATTATTTCGAAATATAGCACTATCTTAGCGTACTAGTGTAGTCGCTTTCAGTATCATGATCGAATATGATCTATGCTGAAGAAGATGCAGTAAACCGCCCCAGTATTGTCGGAGACTCAACATTCTGAGAGAATACGACAATGAAAAGACAAACCTACACTCCTGAGATTAAAGAACGCGCCGTTCGCATGCTCATTGAAGCATCGGGCGATTATCCCTCCACGTGGTCAGTCATTCAAGCCTGGACTGGTTCAATAAAACCCGACTGCACAGTACGATTGGTTATGTGTCACCCTTTGAGTTTGAAAAGCGGTATTATGATAGTTTAATCCTGTCAGGCATCGCTGCTTGACTCAAGTAAATCAGCCTTCGATAAAGTCGGGGCGGTTCAAATTCGGTGTTCATGATAAATCGGACGTTAATACTAACTTAGGCGTTCATTGACAAGCTTTTTCATTCAATAATAAAAATACTAAGGATAAAATAATGGCAACACAACAGCATGTTTTAGCGTGTATTGATGGTTCGGCAGTGACAGAATCTGTGTGTGATTATGCGGCATGGTATGCCAGTCGCTTGGGCTTACCGGTTGCCCTATTAAATGTGATTGACATACCAGCGTCGACAAGACGGGATTTGTCAGGCGCGATAGGTATCAATAGTCGCCAGGTTTTATTAGAAGAATTAACCCAGTTAGATGAACAAAGAGCCAAAGTGGTTAACCGCTATAGCACCGCATTGGTCCAAGATGCAAAAAGCCATATTGAAAGTCACTTTGATGTAGACGTCGATATCTATCAACGTCGTGGCAAGCTATTACCTGCTATTGAACATTTCCACATAAAGAATCGCGCTATCGTAATGGGACGGCGTGGAGAAGATCATAAAGGCAGTCGAATTAATATTGGCAGCCAAATCGAAACAGTTGCGCGCGCGTCCAGCATACCTATCCTAATTTGTTCAGAAGCATTTACCACGCCTACCTCGTATATGATTGCCTTTGATGCCAGTAAAATAGCCATTTCCGCTACAAAAATGGTTGCTAGGAGTTATTTACTCAAAGGGTTGCAAGGGCATATCGTGATGGTCGGTCATCATGATGAATTGTCTAAACAAAGCTTAGCGGCAGCAGTTGCGGAGCTCCTGTCAGCAGGCTTTATAGTCAAGGCACATCACTTACTTGAGGCAGATGCCGTTGATGGATTATTAACGTTTCAAGCAGATAACAACATCGATATTATCGTGATTGGGGCTTATGGACGTTCTAAATGGCAGCAGCTGTTTTTAGGTAGTACGACAACAGAGATTATTGCCAGTACGTTCTCACCGGTTATTTTAGTGCGCTAGAGGGTAACGTGCATAACTATTACTATTATTAAAGGTATGACGGAAAATTAACGGAATATGATTTGGCTAAAAATGCTCATGGACGCGTTGATGGTGTTGGTCATTCAACTATTTGCTTAAACCAGATTTTTTATTTAGCAGTGCTTGCACCACTGTTTCCAACCTTTACTCTAATCAGTCATTTATTAGTCGGTACGCAGCGTAGTACTGAAGATTTAAAAGTAGCACTGGTTTAAAAGTACCGCAGATTTAAAATGTGCAATACGATTGCTTCTCGTCCACAGACAATGAATGAATAAGAACTGTCATTTTTATTCATAGCTTTACTCTTTTATAGCCATTGTGGGATTACTCAACAATTTAGACGTTGAAACTCTGTGTAAGCCTAATGTTAAGTCTTTCGTCAAACACGGTGAGTGCTACCATTAAATAATAAGCCAAATTATTAAAATTACTCTCTTTTATGATGACCTAACTCAAGCAAAGAGCTTCTAGAAAGCACCTTTTACAATAAAATTATTCACTAGGATCAGAACCTGGTGGAAAGTCATGACGGAGCTGAGCAACATTAGACGTAGTGACTGTATCGGTAAAAGTATTTAAATCGCTATGCACATACTGCGTGACCGCTGCTATTTGCTCATCACTCATCATGCTGTGAAAGGAGGGCATACCACGCAGACCGTTAATAACAACACTAATAATATAATATTTTGATTGCATCTTACTGTTATTAGTAAGCGGCGGATAGTAACCCGCACCTTGTGCGCCCTTGCCATCTTGCATATGACAGCCAGCACAAGAATCGTTATAGAGTTTTTTACCATTGGTAGTCATAAAACCATGCTTGTTTTTAGCGCTGCCTTCTATATTTCCTTCAAATTTCACTAACCACTTTTGCAGGCTAGCATCTTCTGCTATTTTTGGTAGTGAGATGACATCAACAATATTAGTTTTTGGCAACCTAAACTCTTCTTTAGTCATATAGACTGCACCCCACGCGCCATTATTACGACTGGCTTGATTATCAAAAACCATTTGTGTGGCTTGTTGCTGACTGGCAAGGGTGACAGCGTTGGCTTTAGTAGATTGACTACAGCCTGATAGCGCGACTGTGCCTCCGACACTCAACATTATTATCACAGTAAGCAGATTCGGTTTTGTCATATCCATGATTGCCTCTGAATTCATTATTGTTATCACTATTTAAGCCGTGTCACTCATTAATGCCGCTAATCAATAATCACTCCGACTAGCCCAGCTTTTTTGCCTTTTGATGTAGTCGCCGAGCAGCATCCATTCCAGATAAAATTGCGCCTTCTTGCCATGCTGGAATATGTGAGCAGTGCTCACCTGCCAACATGATACGGTGATCAATCGCGCATAGCGTATCGTAGTACTGATCACGGCTCGATTCACTCCAAATGCCATAGCAACCGAGTGACCATGGAATACGATGCCAAGCGACGGACGTCCCAGAGCGGAACTCTTTGGTATATTGCGGATGAATATGTTTGCCATACTGTAGTGCCGAATCAATACGCTCTTTTGGATTCAGCGTATTAAATCGATAAGAGGCTTCTCCAAATCCATACGCGCCGAGTAGTACCCCTGAGCCTGTGGTAAACATATCATGTGAGGGATAGGAGATTTGTGAGATGGGCATATCGGTATAGCTGATACCGCCATAAATCCATTCATCTTCTTCCCAAAAGCGGCGTTTAAACTCTAAGCCTACTTTATAAGAGGTGTCATATGGTACCGCTGCCATTGCTTGCTTCATTGGTGCTGAGACGTTAATGTCAATTTGGGTCAATACTGACAGTGGGATATTGCAGATACACCAGTCAGCGCGCACAGTTTTAGTTGCACCCTCAGGATTATTACTATCGACGTAATCGACAGTGACGCCGCTCTCATCTTGATAAATTTTAGTGACTTTGGCATTAAACGTAATCAACTCTCGGCATTCGCGAGTGAAGGCATCACCGATTTTCCCCATACCGCCGATAGGCTGAAACATCGCTGGTTGATGGTCATATGTCGTATAGTTGCTATAAATATCTGACCACATACCCGAATTTAATAGTTTGTTCATCGGTATCGGCGTCGAGGGTTTTGCATCAGGCATCAAACCGCCACCCGGATAAACGCTATAACCGCGATGCTTACTGGTTTCATGACTCTTAACATAGCGATAATTGTTATCAAGGACGCCCCAACCTTTTAAGCCTTCTAAGAGCTTCTCTTTGTCCTCTTTATTGACCGTCTTATCAAGGCTACCGGTATTAACTGCTTTAGATAATAACTCTGAGACATAACCACGTATGTCGCTTTGCACTTCACCTAAGCGCTGCGGCGCACCATTAAAATGGGTGGTACGGTGTAAATAGGCGCGGTCATTGGTTTGTATAAAGGGCTGTAATGCCACGCCAAATTTTTTACAATAATGAAATACGGCATAATGATGAACAGGCAATCGCCATGGTCCGCCGTTAAAGTAATTACCTTTTTTAAAGTCGCAGGTCACCTCGCCGCCACCAAGCTCGGTATATGTATCACCAGCGTTTAGTGTCCAACTGCGACCACCACCGCGATTTTGAAATTCAAGAATAGTTACTTTATATCCTGCCTTACGTAGCTCATAGGCAGCGGTAAGTCCGCCTAAACCTGCGCCAAGTATCACAATGCTCGCACCAGCAGGCGCACCCTTTAAATTCATCTCTTGTTTAAAGCTGGACTCAGAAGCAAATCCTAACGTAGTCATCGCCTGATACATTGCCGTGGCCCCTGCAGTCTTACCGATCATTGACAGCAGTTGCCGGCGTGTGGGCGATTGAAGCATATCGTTCATTTTATTATCCTTATTATAGAACAGTCATCTATGACATCAGGTGGTGCTAGGTGTTTGTATAGCGGGGTTACTAGTAGTTACTTTAATATGCGTTTGACGTCAGCAGCACTCACATTACTACTTGGTAGACCACCGAAATTTACCCGAACGTAATTAGTAATACTGGCAATCTGCGCATGACTTAACTCTTTGTCGAAGCCTGGCATTTTGGGTGCTGTGTTTAATGCGCCTTTTGCGCCATAAGCAATCACATTGATTAGCGCGTCTGGCTTAACCCGACGAATACTACTCAGTCCTACGATAGAGGCATAACGAGCATCAGGCTGCGCGTAACCATCTACTCCGTGACAGCTAGCACAGGCAGCAAGATACAGCGCTTTTGGTGAGTTATTAGTATTAGAACCAGCATTAGTAGCGGATTTTTCCTGCGCCAAATAGTCTTTTTGCTCAATTAAATTATAAGTAATAGAGCTGCTGAGCGGATTAGGCAACCGTGACATATCTACGGGTAACAAATAATCGTCCGTCTTGATGATAGGGACGACTTTTAGATAAGAAGCCATTGCAATTAAGTCTTCATCGCTTAGATAGCGTGTACTGTGCGCGATGGCTTCAGCCATTGGTCCACCCGCATAAGCCCGTTTATCCAGCAAACCGCTACGTAGATAAGTGACAATATCACCCTCGCTCCAGCGTCCGATACCACTGTCATTATCTGGGGTGATGTTGGGTGCATACCATTTACCAAGCGGCGCACCAGATAAATACTTTTCTTTATCAAGACCTTGCGTGAGGTTTCGCGGTGTGTGACAAGTACCGCAATGTTCTAAGTTATTAACGAGGTATTCACCGCGTTGCTGGGTTTGGGTGAGCCCTGCACGGTTTTTGGTAGAAGGTACATTAATCACATTCCAAGCCAGCATTAGCGTGCGAATATTTAATGGAAACGGTAGGTGAGTGGTCTTTTCAGGTGGCATCTCAATGGGAGGTACGGTTTGAAAATAAGCAAATAACGCACTAATATCCGCATCAGCCATACCATGATAAGACGGATATGGCATCGCAGGATACAGCTGATGCGTGGGCGCACGGCCTTTTTGCAGTGCTTTTTTGAAGTAAATTTCGGTATAGTTGCCGATACCATAACGTTGAGAGGGTGTAATGTTGGTCGAGTAAATATTACCAGTGGGTGTTTCAATCGCTATGCCGCCGCTATAGTCCTCACGATGACAAGCCATACAGTCAGCAGTACGGGCAATATAGGCACCGCGATTGGCCAAATCGCTATTCATGGGGCTTACATTGAGTAAGCTGGTAGCGGGGCTGATATTAAGCAAGCTCGTCACATGAGGTGAGCGTGCGCTATCAGCCATGACAGCGCTAGAAGCTATACTAAGTAAAGTTGCTGATAATACTATACCAGTTGGCTTCATAATATCCTCACAAAGCTGGAAAAAACTCATATTTAATCATTTTAGCTATGACTCTATTACACGCTGATTATGTATCGAATCTAAAAAACACTACTGTTCAGTAGCTTCGACCTGAATATTTAAAGTCAGATTTTTAGTCATGCCGAATAAGACATATTTTTTGATATTCCACTGAGTACGGTCAATTGTGGCGGTAAAACTGCCTCCACAGACAGTATTTTTAAGTGGTGAACTCAAGTAGCAATTAAATTTGGTCGCCAGTAAGCTAATAGGGTGGGTCTGACCATTTAAGGTTAGCTTGCCGTCCACTCGTGTGACCTTTGGGTCTTCTTTGTCAGACGTGAAATGCCATTTGGTAGATTCAAAATGAGCCAATGGAAACTGTTCCATATTAAAAAAATCGGGGCCCATCAGTTTAAGATTAAAAAATTTATTACCTGTATTTAATGATTTTATGGGAATAATAAGAGAGATATCGCCGGTTTTTGCACTCGGATCATACTGGAGTATTCCTGTCACATTATAGAATCCGCCAGTGGTGGCAGAGGTTTTGATGTGGTCGATAGCGAAGCGTACGTTAGAGGTGTCAGGCTCAATTTTATAAGTGGCTGCTTGGCTTTGGCTACTAACCGTAAAACCTGCCAGCAATAATAGCGCCCTTAATGGCTGACAGTAACGTAATACGGCTAGGTCAAATAAAAATTGACTCATAACAATATTCCTTTGTTGTGTGATCTTACTTATGACACGGTTTTTAAGATTTTACTAGCCCTGTTTTAAGCGCTGGTGACGACGGCATTTGCTGCCGCACTCTTCTTTGATACTTCTGACCATGTATTCAGCGTAGCTCATCATACTAAGTGAGGGAGGGAGGGAGGGGGGGAGCTGGGTTCTGTATTGTAGAGAACCCAGTCCTTTTGGCTTGATGAATTGCCCTGAAAACCCTAGGGCGTCTAAGTTCATGAATACTTTGTCTAGGGTGCGATCCAATCTAATAGTCTTACTTATTACCATCAGGATTCATTGTTGCAATTAAATCTGTAAATTTTTGCCCTTGAACCGATACATGTTCTTTTAGTAAGCTCTCAGCCAAAATTTCATCAGCATTTGAAATTGCATCAACGATGGCTTGGTGTTCGTCAAAAGAATGTTGCATTCTATGATGTACTCGTAGCTGAAGGCGTCTATACGGATGTAATCGATTATGTAAATTGCTTGCTTGTTCTATCAAAAAACTATTATGGCTGAGTTGATAGAGGAAAAAATGAAATTTCCTATTAGCTTCATAGTAATTTTCTGGATTATCTTCAGAGAGGTATTTTTTACATTCGTTATGTAAAAGTAATAACTCAACTTTCTCATCTTTGTTGATTCTTCTAGCAGCTAATCTACCGCACATTCCCTCAAGCTCTGCCATTACTTCAAACATCTCACACAGCGTTACAATGTTTAAAGTAGGTATTATTGCGCCCCTACGAGGTCGAATTTCCACCAAACCTTCAGACGATAAAAGCTTTAACGCTTCTCGGATCGGGGTTCTTGATACCCCGTATTTTTCACAAAGTGTTACTTCATCAAGTTTTGTACCGGGCTGAAGTCGACCATAAATAATATCATCTTCTATTTTTTTACTAATTTGCAAAGATAAGGGTAAATCATCAACTAAACTCATAAATAGGCCTTTTGTATACAAAATATATGTTTAATAAATACAATTTTATTGCGCTTTACAAACAATTGGTTTAGATTATATCAAATAAGTAGGCAGTAGCATCGCTCTAAAAGACAGAATCTCTATTTTGGACGATGTAGTAGTAAGGGATTAAAAAAGATAAGTAACGCCGAGATCCTTTACTAAATGAGGCGTTACTAAAGGGAACTTAACCAGAATCAAGGAAGGTTGTTATGATCATATATGGTACCGCTTTACTAGCAGTTAGTTACTTACTCGGGGTTTTCCTCGGTGGACTGTTAGGACAAATGTTAGGCGTTGACGCCAATATCGGTGGTGTCGCTATTGCAATGATTCTACTCATTGCTGGTAAAGAATTGCTTGCTAAAAAAGGCTATCTGCCTAAGTCAACACAGTTTGGTGTTCTATACTGGGCAGGTATGTATATCCCTATCGTTGTCGCTATGGCTGCAGGACAAAACGTGGTCGCTGCACTATCTGGCGGAATGGTAGCGGCTGTTGTCTCTGTTGTTGCGCTGATTGCAACTGTCTTTGCCGTACGCTTATTTAATAATATTGGTAATGATTACGATACATTTACTTGGGATGATACTGAAGAGCATCATGACCAATTATGAGTGTTTCATCAACAGTATTAATAACATTATAAGAAAACCAAAACTACCAATTCAATCGCGCAACGGAGTAATTAAATGGACTTAATTATAGCAACCCTCACTAAAAATGCCTTTGTGACTGCTCTTGCAATAACAGGCCTTGTGATGTTTTTTTCTCACATACTATCTAAGTATCTAACCAACAACAAGCTACAGTCATCTGCAATTGCTATCATACTTGGTCTCGTTGCCGCCTATTTTGCTGGTTTATATACTGGTGGTGAAAAAGGTATTTCCGATATAGAGCTTTTCTCTGGATTTGCTCTGTTAGGGGGATCGATGCTTCGTGATCTTGCTATCTCATCAACTGCTTTTGAAGTCGATGTAAAAGAGATAAAACGTGCTGGGAAGATTGGTATTATCGCTTTGTTCATGGGCTGCATCATACCGTTTGTGGCAGGAGCCGGTATTGCATGGATGTTAGGCTATAAAGATGCTGTTTCTATGACCACCATTGGCGCAGGTGCAATGACTTATATCGTGGGACCTATTACAGGGACAGCAATTGGAGCAACCTCTGATGTGATTGCTTTATCCATTGCCATTGGTTTGATTAAATCCGTCTTCTTTATGATTGCAACCCCTTTACTTGCGCGATTTATGCATCTAAAAAGCCCTCGTTCAGCCATGATTTTTGGTGGCTTAGTAGGTACTACCAGTGGTGTAGCCGCTGGCTTAGCAGCTACTGATGTAAGACTGGTTCCATATGGAGCACTGGTTGCGACTTTTTATACGGGTCTGGGATGCTTATTAGGACCATCTATATTTTTCTTAACAGTAAACGCAATATTTTAATAAGTAAATAAAGGAAGTCTTATGAAAGCGAATATGAATGAAAAAGTATGGGATACGCAAAAAACCAGACGGCTTACCAAATTGAATGCTGCAAAAGACAAAGGGTTAAATAAATTAGTCCCAAATGATAGAGCGATTGAATTACTTGAAACCGTAATTATCCGTGAGGATAAAGTCTGCATAGAAGGTAATAATCAAAAACAAGCCGATTTTTTATCTGAATGTCTCTCACAGTGTAATCCAAAAGTATTGAATGATTTGCATATTTTACAATCGGTATTAGCGCTGCCAAGTCATATCGATATATTTGAAAAAGGTATTGCCAGTAAAGTGGATTTCTCATTTTCTGGTCCTCAAGCATTACGATTAGCCAATCTGGTTCAACAACAAAAAATTCATATTGGCTCAATTCATACTTATCTAGAGTTATATGGTAGATATTTTATTGATTTAACGCCGAATGTCTGCTTGATCACCGCCCATTCTGCAGATGCTAACGGCAATCTATATACAGGACCAAATACAGAAGATACGCCAGCTATTGTAGAAGCGACGGCCTTTAAAAGCGGTATTGTCATCGCGCAAGTGAATGAGTTAGTAGATAACGTTCCCCGAGTTGATATCCCTGCAGATTGGGTGGATTTTTTTATTGTTGCGCCTAAGCCCAATTATATTGAGCCCCTATTTACGCGCGATCCCGCCCAGATTACTGACGTACAAATATTAATGGCTATGATGGTCATTAAAGGCATTTATGCTCCCTATCAGATCAAGCGCCTGAATCACGGTATCGGTTTTAACACTGCCGCAATTGAGCTGTTATTACCGACTTATGGAGAAGAATTAAACCTGAAAGGTAAAATATGTACGAACTGGGCTCTTAATCCTCATCCCACTATGATTCCGGCTATCGAAAGTGGGTTTGTCGAAAGCATCCATAGCTTTGGTTCAGAAGTGGGTATGGATGACTATATTCAAGAGCGCCCTGATATATTTTTTACGGGCAGTGATGGCAATATGCGCTCCAATCGGGCCTTTAGTCAAACAGCAGGATTATACGCTTGTGATTTATTTATTGGCTCAACCTTACAAATTGACTTACAAGGTAACAGCTCAACAGCAACAGTAGACCGTATTGCAGGGTTTGGTGGTGCACCAAATATGGGTTCAGATCCCCATGGACGTCGACATTCTAGTTATGGCTATTTGAAAGCAGGCCAAGAAGCGACAGATGGGCGAGTCATTAAAGGTCGTAAGTTAGTAGTACAGTTGGTAGAAACCTTTCGCGAAAATATGAACTCAGTCTTTGTTGAAGAGCTTGATGCGTGGCAGTTACAAGAAAAAATGGGCAGTGACTTTCCGCCTATTATGATATATGGCGACGATGTGACACACATTGTCACCGAAGAGGGTATCGCCAATTTATTATTGTGCCGCACTCCAGAAGAAAGGGAGCAAGCTATTCGTGGTGTGGCAGGCTATACCTCTATTGGTATGCAGCGAGATCATGAGAAGGTTGAAGAGCTCAGAGCGCGCAAGATTATCCAGCGGCCAGAAGATCTTGGCATTGATATCTCAAAAGCCAATAGAGACTTATTGGCGGCAAAGTCTGTTAAAGACTTAGTTAAATGGTCAAATGGCACTTATGCTCCCCCAAGTCGCTTCAGAAACTGGTAAAACACTGCTAAGGATATAACCATGAACATACTTAATTTTAAATTTACTTCACAGCCGGTCGATGTGACGATGAAAGAAGTCATTTGTGGAGTAGTCGGTTCGGGAAATCTAGAGATATTAGTATCTTCTATAACCGATAACGAACATAGCGAATTTATTATCAATACGTCAGTGACAGGTTTTGATCACATTTGGGAAGCAGTTATACAAGAATTTGTTAATCGTTATGCAGTAGGCGGTTTGCAGTTCGAGATTAATGATATGGGAGCCACACCTGCCGTAGTGAGTTTGCGCCTAAGCCAAGCTATCAACATTTTAGAGGGTGAAGCACATGAATAAATCATATATTCAAAATAGTTTTTACGAAAAGACTGCTCGCAATCGAATAGCCAGTATTGTGGATAAAAATAGCTTTGTGGAAATTCTTAAACCAGGCAGTATGCCCACTAGCCCGAACCTTGCCTCATTAGACATTACAGGCAGTTTTGATGATGGAGTGATTATTGGTAAGGCAACGATTAAAGATAATTTTGTCTATATTATTGCTCAAGAAGGCCAGTTTATGGGCGGCGCCGTAGGTGAAATGCATGGCGCAAAAATCGTTGGCATGTTACTCAAAGCTATTGAAGAGAAACCGAAAGCCATTGTGTTTTTTGTTGATTCAGGTGGCGTACGTTTGCATGAAGCTAATGCCGGTTTAATCGCTATTTCTGAAATTATGCGGGCAATGCTAAAGGTACGTAATGCAGGTATACCTATTATTACCGTTATTGGTGGTACAAATGGGGCATTTGGTGGTATGGGTATCAGTGCTTGCTTGAGCACGCATATTATTATGACAGAAGAAGGTCGTTTGGCGCTTTCAGGTCCTGAAGTTATTGAAACACTCAAAGGCGTGGAAGAGTTTGATTCCAAAGATAGAGCATTGGTTTGGCGAGTGACAGGTGGTAAAACTCGCTATTTACTTGGTCATGTTCAAGTTTTAGTTGAAGACGATATTGATGATATTACTCAAGAAATCATCGCTGCACTGCAGCTACCAGTCGCTAATGTAGACTTGAGTTATTTACAACAACAGCAAGACGGCTTGCAACAACAATACGATCAATGGTTTGGCAAAAAAGACAGTTTATCGATTTGGCAATCCATGAACATAAACAATCCTGACTCTATTTCTATGCTTAGCGCCGAACAGGTGAAAGCGATTAAAAAAGGATAATATCATGCAAACACAAACCGTTTTAGCAGAATTATTTCCCAACCAACTTGAGTATCACATTGATAACTGGGTCATAAGAGGCAGTGCAGAAACGAAAGTAGGTAAGGTCGAAATTATAGGTACGGTCGATTCCGCTGCTATTAATCATGCCATTGCCATGACCCTTGCTAATGAAGTGTTAAAGGTTATCGCTGAAGGTAAGAAAACGCCGATTGTTTTTATAGTTGATACTCAAGGACAGGATTCGTCTCGAGCTGATGAATTATTATGTTTGAATAGGACCTTTGCTCATTTGGCCGCTTGTGTCGACTTGCTAAGACGTAACGAGCACCCTAATTTGGCCATTATCTTAGGTGAAGCGGTGAGCGGCGGATTTTTATCTTATGGCCTTATGGCTAATCAGATATTTGCGCTCCAATCCAGCCAAGTCAAGGTTATGGATTTAAATGCCATGTCAAGGGTCACTAAGATACCGCTAGAGAAGTTGCAATCTTTATCACAGACGTCAGCGATTTTTGCCCCCGGTGTCGAGAATTTTTATAAGATGGGTGCGGTTGATGACATATGGGTACAGCTTGATGAACATCTGGTAGCAAATGCAATTGAATCACAACAAAGCCATCTTGATGATTTTCTGATAGACAAGCGTCGCCATGTCGCGAAAGAAAGAGACGGTCGTTTGCTCTGTAATGAGGTTGTAGAGGCTGTTTTAAGCGCTTAAAGCCATATTTTTATTAATATAACGCGACTCTTAACTTAATATGGGCTATCGTAGGCTGGCGCTTTTAGCCCAGTCAATCGTAACAATTTGCCAAAAACGCTGGGCTAAAGCCACAGCCTACGCCAAAAATTATGATAGTTGAGAGTGGGGTTAATATAGCTAGATCTTTTATGGATAGAGACAGATAGGTGGTTTGCATGCATCGTCATGATTTAGTCTACTTACAACCTGAAGAGGCATTTACGATGTTAAATGCTTCTCTGCCTTTAGCTGTCATTCAAGCTGTAGATAACATGATTATGGCAGAACAACCCTTCACAGTATGTCGACAAAGTACTCAGTACCTGTCTAAGGTTGCTACGAGTCATATCGAGAATAACTGTAAATATAGATTGGCATTACAGCTGTCAAATCCCCCAAAGGTTACCACTTTACCTTTAGCACTTGAGAATTTAATACCAAGTTTACCGAATGATATTCAACAAGAGACTCGTTGCTTTATCGATCAATGTCGTAATTTAGGCGCTGATATCTATGTCTACGGCTCATTTGCCAATCAGTATTTTACCAACTTGCCTTTTGTAAATCCTACTTCAGATTTAGACATTCTAATAATAGTCAATAATATGGATATGTTGGCAAGAATATTAGTAGAGATCGAGATTTTTAAGCAGTTTGTTAGGTCTAAAGTCGATTTAAGAATTGATGGGGAAGTCAGATTAAATAGCCATAATGATGTGTCGTTTAATGAGCTTATACATGCCTTAATATCTGATATACCGACCGTATTAGTCAAAACGATTTATGAGGTTGAGCTGCAAACAATAGATGTATTACTAGGATGGAATACCTATGAGTGTGAATATTTTATCAGAGCCCACCAACGAAACCTTATCCTCTAAACAAGCAATCTGGCAGCAAATCGATGATTTTGCGCT
Organism: Psychrobacter arcticus 273-4; assembly: GCF_000012305.1. NCBI lineage: Bacteria > Pseudomonadati > Pseudomonadota > Gammaproteobacteria > Moraxellales > Moraxellaceae > Psychrobacter > Psychrobacter arcticus. The sequence goes on along the minus strand of NC_007204.1, from coordinate 1,368,433 downwards.
TGATGCTTTATATGATGAGTTGAACCTTGAAAACAAACCGGGATTGGTTTGTCCATCAAGCAACGGCAGCCATTCGGATATGAATCATGATACTTTTATAGCGAGTATCACATCTTTAAGAGGGTATTTTGCCACGCTAAGCGAATTCGGCTATGAAAATAGAGCGTTCGTTGATCTAAAAAACAAAGGTATTTACCAAGAAATAAAAATGCGCCAAGCCACCAATAATGTTAATACCCATAAAGGAGCTATATTTAATTTAGGGTTTGCAAGTGCCGCAATCGGTAAATGCTTACAACAGAATCAGTCATTAACCACCCAAAATATTTGTGCCCAAATTGTCAATAGCTGGCAGTATGACTTAACGCATCACCTAGAACGCAAAGCAGACAGTCATGGGCAGCAAATGTATAAAAAGTATGGGGTAACGGGTGCAATTGAGATGGTTTCTAATGGTTTTCAAATCATTCAGAACACAGCCTTGCCTTGTTTTTACGATACTTTTTATCGTACCCAAGATTTCGAAAAAGCAGCCATGCAAACTTTAATGATTTTAATATCTGCATTATCGGACACCAATCTTGTTTGGCGTGGCGGTATAAAAGATTTAATGAATGCTCAAATGATGGCAAAACAGTTTTTACAGGCGGGGGGCGTTTATCAATCAAATTGGCGTCAGGCTGTAAGTACGGTTAATCAATATTTCATTCACTGTAATCTCAGCCCTGGTGGTAGTGCGGACTTGCTGGCGGTTACGATTTTCTTTTATAAGGTTGAAAATGAATTTAATAATCCTGTTTAGTGGGCAAGGTTTGCAAAGTCAACGACACATAGATGAAGTGCTAAAGGTCACCAACGAAAATGACCAGTCACTACTGCACACCGTGATACCGGAGCTGTTTGCGAACGATTCTGATAATATTTTTGATAACGAGACGTTGTTCGATAATAGATTCGCCCAACCTTTTATTTACACTTTGCAGTATTATCGGTGGCAACAACTTCGTCAATTGCTTGAAAAGCCAAGCGCTTTTGCTGGCTATTCTTTGGGGGAGATCAATGCTTTTTGCTGTAGCAGTCAACTAGATTTTGAGGTGGGATTAACACTAATTAACCATAGAGCTAAATTTATGGAAGAGGGAGTATCAGAATCTAGTGGGTTATTGGCCATACAAGGATTGCATAATAGTGAACTCGAAAACCTACTTTTAAAAACTGATACTCATTTATCTATCAAAATTAATGAAGATCAATTTATTATAGGGGGACATAGGGACAACTTAAGTCAAGCTGATACATTGGCACAATCACTAGGAGCGCGAAATACTCAACTGCTCAAAGTGACCGTCCCCTCACATACTAAAATGATGCAAAAGGCGGCAGAAAAATTCTGTGAATATATCGATTCAATAACGTTACCGGCGATGCAAATTCCTATTATTAGTGCGACTAATGGAATGAAGTATAACGATACCAATCAAGGCTTAAATATTCTTTCGAGTCAAATTGATCATCCTTTAGACTGGTACTTTTGTATGGAAAACATTGAAGAGTATCAACCCAGCATGATTATTGAAATAGGTCCAGGCAATGCCTTATCTAAAATGATAAATAACTTGCTACCCCATGTGCCTTGCAGAAGTTGGGATGATTTTCGTCATGCAGATGGCTTACTTGAGTGGATATTAAAAAATAAATAAAAGTAAGCATAAAAAGGTAAGTTGAATGATGCTATACGTGTGGTTTGTTATTGCAGGGGCATTCGCCGGAGTTTGCGCGGGTTTATTTGGCGTGGGCGGTGGTATGATCATTGTGCCGGTCTTGGTATGGATCTTTACTGCTTACCATTTCTCACCTGAAGTGGTCACTCATTTAGCGATTGGTACCTCTCTTGCCACTATTATTGTGACTTCAATCAGCTCTTTAACCGCCCATAATAAGCGTGGCGGTGTGCGCTGGGATATCTGGCGTAATATGGCATTAGGCTTGGTCATCGGTAGTCTCATAGGTGCTGGTGTCGCTGATGCCATTGATGGTGATGTCTTGCAAGCCATCATCGGTGTGGGTGCATTATTGATTTCCTTTAGGATGCTGTTCTTTTCTAATAAAGAACAGCCTAGCAAACCGTTACCACCCATTGGTATTCAGTTTGGTGCCGGTGCCAGCATTGGTTTGGCTTCGTCTATTTTTGGTATTGGCGGTGGTAGTTTGACTGTCCCATTTTTGAACTGGGTGGGACTATCGATGAAACAGTCAATAGGCACAGCAGCGGCTTGTGGTCTACCGATTGCTTTAGCGGGAGCAGTAGGCTTTGCATGGTTTGGTAAGGACATGATGAATCTACCGGATGGTACGATAGGTTTTGTTCATATCACTGGATTCTTGTTTATTTCGGCTGCCAGCTTTATAACAGCAAAAGTGGGCGCTAAGCTTGCGCACCAACTGCCCGCCTTGATGCTCAAACGTGCCTTTGGCATATTACTATTGTTCGCTGGTGGACAGTTATTGTTGAGTGGAGTCGGGGTGTTATGACGGAAGAAATTTTTACCTATAGGTGATAATTGAACCGCCCCGGTATTGTTGGAGACTCAACATTCTGAGAGAATACGAAACTACACTCCCGAGATAAAAGAACGAGCCGTTCGCATACTGTAGGGGCATAATAAATTTGCACCAGTAGTACGTGTTGTATCGATATTACTTTTCACCGACTATATAGGTAACTCCAAAGTCGTGATTATATTTATTTGGTGAATATCGTCATTGGGTACAGGTTGAAAAAGCAAAAGAGTTTACTCAGTTAATCATTAGTTTTTTAAATAAGTAATACATAAATCGTTATAGCCAGGCTAACCATTGCAGTAAATGATACTATCAAGCTCTACTCTACCGAGAATAACATTTTGTAAGGTTTTTTTAAGGTAGGTAAGATTTCACGTACAATGGCTTGAAGCTGTTTGAGCTGGTACGGAATATTGGTTTTGAGGAGCTGTGAAAGAACGTTGGTATATATTATTAAATAAAAGGCATATATACAGAGTATTTCAACTGCATTTGATAGTCACTCTATTTTATTAATACTCTACTTCACTAAGAATGAGTCTAGTTAATGCATAATAGCCAAACTTTATAAAAACTATACTTAAGACAGCACGACTATTTGACCCAGTCATTGAATAAGGAGATCAAGGATGACAATAAATAACCACATATTACGTGAGCGCATCAGTTTATTAGGATCATTTCTAGGCGACGCTATTTCTCGCCAAACAGGCGAACAAACGCTGCATACTATTGAAATCCTGCGCAAAGGTTTTATCCAACAACGCCGTGAGCCTAATGAAGCTCATAAGCAGCAGCTCATCGACTTCATTGCTTCTTTAGACAATCAAGCCTTAAAAAACGTCATCCGCAGCTTTTCTATCTATTTTTTCTTAGCAAATTTGAGTGAAGAGAATTACCTGCGTGAGCAACGTCATACACTACGTATGCAATCAGAGCACAGCTGGGAAGGCTCATTTCGTCGCACCTTACTGGAATGTCGTGAGCGCAATATTGAGCCGGCACAAATGCAAGAGCTCATTGAGCAACTAAAATTTATCCCAGTCTTTACGGCACACCCTACAGAAGCGCGTCGCCGTACAACCATGAATCTATTACAAAGTCTATTTACGCATAGTGATGCCTTAAACAACTTTGCTAAAAACAGTTTTGCCTACGAGCAAGCGAAAGAACAAACAGCGCAAACAATTGACTTATTATGGTCGTCTGATGAAGTGCGTACGCGTAAGCCTTTAGTCTATGACGAGATAAATAATGGCTTACACTATTTTAATGCCAGTTTATTCAACGCCATTCCCAAGGTTTATCGTAATATTAAAGACGCTATTGTTGAGATTTACCCAGAGCTAATAGACTATCCCTTACCTGCGTTCATGAGTTTTGGCTCTTGGATCGGTGGCGACAGAGATGGCAATCCATTTGTCACTCATGACACCACAGAAATGGCCGTATTGATGCATGCAGATGCCGTATTGCGTCACTATCAAGTGCTGCTGAAGAAACTACGTCGCCAGCTCATTCATAGCGATACAATTGTTACTATCGAGCCTGATGTGTATGCCAAGATTGAAAGTTACATTGAGCTCGACAGACGAGTCTTTGATTATAATCTTGATGATTACGGTAATGAGCCTTATCGCAGATTACTCTCCTTAATCCTTAGTAAGGTCAAAGCCACTAACTATCTTATTCAAAGTAAAGGCAGTGATAGTGAAGCTAAAAAAGATGCTTACGCCAATCCACAAGAGCTATTAGAAGACTTACGCATCATCCGTCAAAGTGTAAATACTCATGACACAGCACATGGCGAAGGCTTATTACTCGATGTAATTCGCTTGGTAAAAACCTGTGGCTTTCATTTGGCAGCGCTCGATATTCGCCAAGAATCCTCTTATCATAGTGGGGTGATTGCTGATATTTTTGCCAATGCCGCTAATTTGCCAGACTATCAAACCCTCAATGAAACCGAGCGACAACAATGGCTGACGCGCTTGCTTGAAAAACCAGGTACACCGCTCATTTACACTGATAATTTGACAGATAAAACCCGTGAACAATTAGCCTTGATGAACTCAGTGGCCACCTTACGTAAATTGGTTGGGCAAGATACTTTTGGCAGTTATGTGATTTCAATGACCAATAACGCCAGTCAGTTGTTAGAAGTGTTGCTACTAATGCGTTTTGCAGGCTTATGCAGAGTCGATGATAAGGGACAGCTCTCTGCTGACTTGCCAGTAGCACCCTTGTTTGAGACGATCGAAGATCTTAAAAATATCGATAAAATTCTACCTGCTGTTTTAGATAATCCGCTTTATCGAGGGTTGTTGCAGCACTCAGATAACACCCAAGAAATCATGCTAGGCTATTCAGATTCATCAAAAGATGGTGGCATCATTACTTCTGCATGGCAGCTTTATAGCGCGCAGCAAACCATTAACCGTATCGCTGAAGAATACGGTATCAAAACCCGCTTATTCCATGGTCGAGGTGGCTCTGTCAGTCGTGGTGGTGGGTCAACGCATAAAGCGATTGCTGCTCAGCCCGCCGGCACACTGCATGGACAAATCAAAGTGACCGAACAAGGCGAAGTCCTCTATGCTAAATATGCCAACACTGATACGGCGGTATTTGAGCTAACCATGGGCATTACTGGCACGCTTAAAGCCTGCTCTTCAAGATTCGTGGTGCAACCGCCTGAGCTGCCACAATATGAAGCACTCTTTGCGCGCTTAGCAGATGTAGGTGAGCAGCGTTATCGCAAGCTTACTGATCATACCGAAGGGTTTTATGAGTTCTACTCACAAGCAACGCCAGTGGCAGAAATCTCTTTATTAAATATCGGCTCACGCCCCGCGCATCGTAATAAAGGTTTACCAAGTAAAACGACTTTGCGAGCGATTCCTTGGGTATTTGGTTGGTCACTAGCACGCTTTACACTGCCCGCTTGGTATGGTGTCGGCAGTGCTTTAGATAGCGTAAAAGAAGATGAAGCATTGATGAAGGAGATGAACGACTGCTGGCCGTTTTTTAACGTGTTTATTAGCAATATTGAGATGGCTTTTACCAAGTCTGATATGAGTATTGCTCATGCCTATAGCCAATTATGTGACGATGAGATGTTACGTGAACAGATTATGACAGCGGTAACGGATGAGCACGAGTTGACCTATTCAGGCTTAAACTCCTTGCTTAATCAACAATCCTTGTTGTCTAGTCAACAAAATCTTTCGGCTTCCCTTGAATGGCGGAACGCGTATTTGGATCCGACCAACTATATCCAAATAGAGCTGTTAAAGCGTGCCAGACAAAAAGAGGCGTCAGGCGATGCCAACCACGGTGACCTTGACGTTGAGGATCCATTAATCCGTAGTATTAATGCCTTAGCAGCAGGTCTACGCAATACTGGTTAATGGTTCGCGTGGCATATTCAGGTATCTAAATTATGATCTAAATACATTGACTTCCTCTAATCACTTTAGGAAAGGGGAGAATGAGTGTATCCATTACTATAGTTGAAATACTTTAAAGTCGCTACAGTATTGCTGGTGTAAATTTTTTGCAGCCTCTGTCTGCGTAGGCACAGCAAGCAAGAAAAATTTGCAGCAGTAGTGCGTGTTGTATCGATATTACTTTTCACCGACTATATATCGGCGTTTACTTATAAATAGTAAGTGCCGGTCCGATAAAAATCCTGCTAATCAAAAGCCCCCAAATTTGGGTATATGGCTTTGACAGCAGGGGTCAGTCCTAAATTAATTGACCACTACACCCACCACGCATCGATGAATGATACGAAAACCTTAACTATCAAGGGTTGGGTTTATTATATTTTTATTTTTAATAACAAATTTAACAACTTGTATGACACTCTCAACTTACCATCCGATTTATATTGGCTTTTATATCCTGAATGACCCGATTTGATAATTCTTTCTCGATGTCATGGTCGTTAATAACAGTCAAAAAATCCTCAGCAACTGATGCTACCTGATCAATAATAGCTTGTGCCTTGTTTTGTTTAATATCAGCAAGTTTAGCCAGTTTTAGTAAATGAGAGAGGGTAGGGTACCGCGCTTCACCCGCCACATCCATTTGATGGTAACCATTCATACCTGAGTTATAAGCAAGATCATAAACTGGCGATAACGACCAACTGCCAGCCTCGTTCATCATAAAAGAGAAGTTCTTGCTATGGTCGTCTTTATTGTTAAAAATGACATTAAATACCGCATGTTTAAAAGCGGATTCTACAGCAAGCTGTGATTGGGTCAACATACGCACGCAACGTAGGTACTGCAAATAATCTAAAGAAGGAATCCGAAAGTCAATATCCAATAAGCCTGCTAGCGTATGAATATGAACGCGCTGATTGCCCATGCGGTCAAAGCGCTCAACCCCAAACGCTGCATATTCGCTATCGATATCGAAATAGTGATGCATAGGCATATTGAGACCTGCTTTTTTTGCCATATCAGCATAAAGCGCTTCTAATAAACAAACGCTTTTATGCTCAGATTGAGCAGGGAACTTGATAAGCCAAGACGTTGCAGATGGGTTCTTACTTGCTGTATCAGTGGTAATAAAGTCACTTGATTCATCGTATAACACCAGCGCTTTTGGTCTAGCGCCTTGGGGGGAGCCGCCAATAACGATAAGCTCGGCTAATATGTCACTGTCTTGACCTGATAAAATGGTTTGATTGGCCGCCGCAAGCTTGGCTAAAGTCAGCTCACTCATGTCAATTACATTAGCAGATAAGTCATGCTGAGGCTCGAAACTAAGCGCCCCCATCGCAGAGTCCCCAATATAAGCTAAGCGATCTAAAATATTGACTGGCGCAGTATTAGAGATTGTTCTTCGAAAGAACCTATCCATGAGTAGCATGCCCCAACCATCAGGCAAGCTATCAGACAAAAGGCCGCATAGATAATGACTTGACGCATGACTGCCATAATAGGGCGCTGATCGTAATGGCATCTCAATTGGTGACAGCTCCAGTCCATCAGCCAGCCACGCTGCATCATAGCCAAAGGTAGGGCGTCGTCCATCCATCGTTAATTTACCGATAAGACGTTTGTCCCCGAATCCTTGGTAGTAAATATTGACAATTGATATCGGTTGATACACTGAAGTGGCTACCTTATGTCAGCTTTTATTTGAGGCACGCAAGCGTGGATTTTTCTTAGCGATAACATCTTCTATGTTGGTAGGTACCATATCAAACAATTCAGCAAAGTGATGGACCATACCAAGCGCCATAGCGAGCCTGATTATATTATCTAATGTACCGCCTTGACCTGATTCAATGCGAGCTACGGTGCTGACGCCAATACCTGCCTTCTCTGCTAAGGCGGCTTGTGTTAAGTTTAATGCCAATCGCTGCGTTTTTAAGCGTTCACCTAAAATCTTGGCAATCTCACTTGGCGTATAAAAATCAAACCTTATATTCATAATTTAATCAGTCATATAAGAGTGTTAAACCGTTATTTTAACATTTAGTCATTCAAATATGAATGCTTATTTTTCTAAAATAAATGATTAGCAAAAAATATTTGTAATCAATAATTGTTCTATACAAAGTTCTTTCACCATAAAAATGGTGAACCTATATATGCAAGTGTTTTGAGAACAGATATAGCTGGTTACATTTTAAGCCTTTTAACGGTTAGTATTATCAGCATTTGTATGGGCGTAAATGCCAATGCTATTACGCCTGAGCAGTATCAAACCCCGATATTAAGAAAGTTGCCTAAGTAATTTTAAAGATAATATAAGTAATTTTAAAGATAATAAATGTTTGGTAGGCTATAACATCAGCGGCTAGCGATGACTTTGCACTCAAGATTTTATCTCTTTATGCTGTTGAAAATATTCTATTGTTGATAATGTTGTACGCCAAAAATCTGAGACTGTGGCACCTGATAAAAGTATGATTATCAGAAAAATACTTGATTTCTTCAAGAGAGGCCATAGCGTTAGGACAATATGGTTTCTTCAGCATAGCCCAGTATTGTAGCCACGCGTATCACAAAATCATCAAGCAGCATCATTTTAGAGGCTCAATGAGTGGCAAAGGCAACTGCTTTGACAACGCACCCATAGAAAGCTTCTGGGGTGAGGAGCACTGCTCCGCAAGGAAGAATGAGCTTGTGTATCACCAGAACTATAAAACAAGGTTTACAGCGATCAACGATATCATTGGGTATATCGAGCTGTACTATATGAGGAGCGATTAGCGAAGCACTGCTTTGCAGCGACGCAAGGCAAGAGCTATGCTCGCAGTGAAACGAGAATTCAAAAGGGTTTGGGCTATAGATCGCCAAGACAGGTGTGGTCTGACTTTTACCGTCAGGCTGCGTAACTAAAATTTCCCAAGTTTGACTGTACGGATTTGACGGCAGGGGTTATTTTCAAACTACAATACAAATCCGTAAATTTACCCTGCGTAAGTAAAATATTTATTCGCTTATTTGTATCAGTACCAGTAAAATGCGCGAATGTTTTCTACACTAGTTTATGAGTAACCAATGATACGTTTAACTGAAATTAAATTGCCATTAAATCATGCACCTGAAGATCTAACGACTGCTATAACGACAAAACTTAAAATTTCTGCTGAGCAAATGGCTTCATTTGTGATGTTTAAACGTGGTTATGATGCTCGTAATAAAAGAAATATCCAATTAATTTATACGCTAGACATCACACTTACCGACTCGGATTTAACCAATGATTTACTGGTTCAATTTGAGTCAGACAACCATGTTAAAGCAACACCAGATACAAGTTATAGCTATGTTGGCCAAGCGCCAAAAGATTTAACTGAGCGCCCTGTTGTTATTGGTTTTGGTCCTTGTGGATTAATGGCTGGACTTACTCTTGCCCAGATGGGTTTTAAACCTATCATTATTGAACGCGGTAATGAAGTAAGACAACGCACCAAAGACACCTTTGGCTTTTGGCGTCAGCGTAAATTAAACACTGAATCAAACGTACAATTCGGTGAAGGTGGAGCCGGTACCTTTTCCGACGGTAAATTATATAGCCAAGTGAAAGATCCAAATCATTATGGCCGTAAAGTAATGACAGAATTTGTTAAAGCAGGCGCACCAGATGAAATTTTATTTGTTAGTAAACCGCACATAGGTACTTATAAGTTAGTCAGTATGGTAGAAAAAATGCGTGCCGAGATCATAGAACTCGGTGGTGAAGTCCGTTTTGCTACTCGCGTAGATGACTTACATATAACTGACTCAAAAGTAACTGGCGTGACACTTAATAGTGGCGAAACCTTAAAAACTAACCATGTTGTTTTTGCTGTTGGTCATAGCGCCCGAGACACTTTTGAAATGATCCATGATAAAGGCGTGTATATTGAAGCAAAACCTTTCTCAATTGGCTTTAGGATTGAACATAAACAGTCAACCATAGACCAAGCACGCTTTGGTGACAATGCTGGAAACGAAATACTTGGCGCTGCGGATTACAAACTGGTTCATCATTGTAAAAATGGTCGTTCTGTTTATAGCTTCTGCATGTGTCCAGGCGGAACCGTTGTTGCCGCAACATCAGAGGAAGGCCGTGTTGTAACTAACGGCATGAGCCAATATTCAAGAAACGAACGTAACGCCAACAGTGCTATTGTTGTAGGCATCGACCCAGAGCGAGATTACCCAAACCACCCTCTTGCTGGTATCGACTTACAAAGACAACTAGAAACCTTAGCGTTTGAATTAGGCGGCAAAGACTACAATGCACCAGCGCAAACCATTGGTGATTTCTTAAAAGGTAAACCAAATTCAGAATTAGGTGATGTTAACCCGTCTTACACACCGGGCATTACCTTAACCGACTTAAGCAAAGCCCTACCTGATTTTGCCGTGGATGCCATACGTGAAGCCATTCCAGCGTTTAATAAAAAAATCCAAGGATTTTCATCTGACGACGGTTTACTAACTGGCGTAGAAACCAGAACATCGTCACCAATAAGTATTAAACGCAATAAAGAATTCCAAAGCATTAACACCAAAGGCTTATTCCCTGCAGGCGAAGGCGCTGGCTACGCAGGTGGAATATTATCAGCAGGGATTGATGGCATTAAAGTGGCCGAAGCTGTGGCGAAATCGATGTTGAAGATAGATTAAGAGCGGCTTTAGGCAATTATTGGAGCAGATTAGGTTTCAGTCAAACATTATACTAATTCTGATAAACAATATTGCTGTCCGTTTATCAGAATTTTTAATGATCAATTTGTGTATGTGAAATAAACAAGAACTAGGTTACACCACCGAGGCACTGAGTACACAGAGAAAATAAAGCCAATTTAAAATGGCTTCATTTGCCCTTACCCGTTTTATTGTCAAATTAAGCTTGATAAGAACGTTTAGCCAAACTGAAAGGCTGATATCTGAGTGTTCATTACTTGCTGAGAATAGACCTTTTGTCCTTGATCTGTTCCTGCTGCGCCTGCGACAACCATTAAGGGTAGCAAATGCTCTTCTGCGCCTAACAAGTGAGAATCCAATGCATGAGGGGCTTTCGACCAATGAGTAAGCGCAGCAAATCGCGCATCTGAATCTGCTTCGACAGTGTTAGTCAGCCATTCATCAAATATCTCTGACGGCACGGTAAAGTTGGTATCGCCATAGCCGCGCATATTATGAAAACTCATGCCACTGCCTACGATCAATACACCTTCATCGCGTAATGATGCGATTGCCTTGCCTGCCATTAGATGTGCTTCAGGGTCGAGATCATGACGTAGCGATAACTGCACTACTGGAATATCCGCATTAGGGAACATAAGTTTTAACGGGATGAATACTCCATGATCAAATCCTCTTAAAGCATCTTGTTTATTGTTTAAACCTGCATCAGTGAGCAACTTACCTATACGTTCAGCCAATACTGGCGCGCCCGCTGCTGGATAAGGCAGCTGATAAGTATGTTCAGGGAACCCATAATAATCATAAATCAGATCAGGTTTGGTGCTGGTGGTGATACTAAACTCGGGGGTTTGCCAATGTGCGCTGACGATCAAAACAGCTTTGGGGCACTGTGGTAAGCGACTTGAGATACCTTTTAAAAAGTCGGCCATTTGATCCCAAGTATCAGCTGGCTGCCAATCCATAAAAAAACAAGGACCGGCACCGTGAGGTATAAATAATACTGGCTGTGTGGCTGAAATAGACTCGTTATTCATTAGCTTCACTCCATTATTTTTACTAAATACTGCCAAGATGCACAGGCACAATTCCATTGGAATTCAATGCTTTTAAAGAATGATCAGCCGCATCGAAGCATATTAAAGTCACAAGCAAGTGAATATCGCTTTCTTATCTTATATAGGTTACCGGCTTTTAGTCCAATTACCATTAATTCAGATGGACACTTACTATTAGCGAGTAAATGTTGATTTATTAATGATGATTATTAAACATTATCTAATTTTTCTGATAAAGCATTATCCATACTGAGATAACCGCCACCTTGTATTGCCAAAGCAATCAAAGCGACCATCAATACTAAGGCATACTCATAGCCACCATCAGCGACAAACAGCCCATTATTTATATGAACAGAAAAAATAGCAACGAGCATAGTGAATGCAGCGACTAATGCAGCTGGTCGTGTCAGTAATCCTAATACTAAGGCAAGACCACCAAAGAACTCAGCACCCCCTGCCAATATTGCCATTAGGAAACCAGGCTCTACGCCTATACTGCTCAGCCATTGCGCAGTTCCTGCTAGGCCATTACCGCCAAACCAGCCAAATAGTTTTTGAGCACCATGTGCTGCCAAAATCAAACCTACGGGTACACGAAGGATTAAAGCGGCAGCTCCCGCTTTAGATAGTAAAATTCTATTCAGTATTGACATTTTCATTGTTATTACTCCATTAGGTTTATTTTAGGAAGGATATTTAATGCCTGGAATAACCATACTTTACTATCAATACAGTAAAAGAGTAAGATAGACAATATTGAGTAATTAACAACATATCATTGATAATAGCTTTGATATTTAGTTTTGGTGTTTAATTTTGATGGTCAAATAAAAACAGGGTGAAATATGGATAGAATCGATGCGATGCGTGCCTTTGTAGCAGTGGTGACCGAAGGAAGCTTTAGCAATGCGGCAAATACCTTACAGCTATCACCTCAGTTGGTGAGCAAGTATGTCTCTAAGTTGGAGGAGCAGCTAAATATACGCCTGCTTAATCGCACCACTCGTAAAGTCAGCCTTACCGAAGCTGGTAGTCATTACTTTGGACATGCACAGCAGATTTTACTTAATATTGATGACATGGAATCACAATTAGGTGGCTTACAGCAGAATCCCAAAGGCGTCTTAAGAATCAGTGCACCAGTATCCTTTGCTTTAAAACATATGGCCAAGTTAATCACTGACTTTCAGATGCGTTATCCATTGGTCACTGTCGATCTACAATTGACTGATCGTAAAGTCGATATTGTCGAAGAGGGTTTCGATGTAGCCTTGCGCATTGGACAATTGAAAAACTCATCACTAATTGCTAAGAAGGTCGCACCCATTCGCGTGGTTTTATGCGCCGCGCCTGAGTACCTTAATAAGCATGGCACGCCTACTCAACCTAAAGACTTAGAGCATCATCGATATTTGCATTACAGCTATATGAATATGGATAGTAAGGATAATATTCACCAATTATTAAAAGCAAAATACCTCAAGCAAGGTAGCGAGTTTCGTAGTAATAATGGTGATGTATTGGTGGAAGCGGCTATTGCAGGCGCAGGACTGGTATTACAGCCGACTTTTATTATCAGTGAAGCAATTAGCAGTGGCAAACTAGTAGTAGTGTTGCCAGAAATTGAACCTGAGGCTTTGGGCTTATATGCAGTCTATGCCCATAGAAAACTGCTGCCACACAAGGTGAGGTGCTTTATTGATTTTATGGAGGGATATTATGGCACGCCACCGTATTGGGACGAGTCTATACCTTAGCTTTTATTGGGCTTAATAATAATGACTCGTTTATCAATCTAGCACTCGTAAATGCTCACGCATAGATTTATATCTTCTCACGCTTATAATCAAAACCTTCTTCATCATAAATCTGATAAGTCACGTCCAACAATGTTTTTAACAGCTCTGATTTGTCAAAATGTCTGACCATCATTAAATGCTAAGCAAGCATTCATAAACTGACCATTTCCAGTACTGCCTCTATTGTTCTGTTTCGGACTGTGTTTCAGATGCTCGCATAAATGCATAGCATACGGCAAGGCTAAGTCTTCGAGTGAAATTAAATCAGAATTCCTTTCTAAACTGACATCGATTAAACTTTTAGCAAGCGCAAATTTATAAGACGCTGTGTTCTTACCGAATAAAATAATGGCTCGCCAGTAGTTCTCTAATGTTGGCTCTACATCAATAAAATTCATAGGTTGGCTCAGTTTTTTGGTTTTATTATTTTGAAATCATATCTGCTTTTCATGATAGTACAGATTATATTTGGTTTTATAAAGGTCTAGAGTTCTAAGGCAAATATAGTTTGGGCACCACATGGGCACCGCCCTGAAAACGAAATTTTTGATTGAGTAGCTCGGTAATCATCCCAAGCATAAGACACTTAATCAATAGAATTAAGCTGCCTGGTTTAGTTTCTGTATAGGCGTAAAGCCACCACCATCAGTAAGGTTTTGAATTTTACCATTTGGTTTTGATTGACTAACTTGCGTGTTTGTTAGGGGTTTAACGATTTTTGCTATTTTTACAGTATCCTATCGGGGTCAATCCCAGTGATACTGTAATTTATACAGTATGCAATAGTTATTTAAAGTACAAGGCAGGATAATATAGGCAATAAAAAACCCTGTAAGCTATGCAAACAGGGCGGTATAGTATATTTATATGGTGCGCCAACAGGGACTCGAACCCCGATCGATCGCTTAGGAGGCAACTGCTCTATCCTGTTGAGCTATAGGCGCACAAGAGAGTGATATTGTAGAAAAAATCACTCATAAAAGCAATAAATACTGGATAAATGGAGAGTCTTGTTTTTACTTGCCGTTACTTAGTGCATCAGCGACATCTACCGGGTTATCGCCTGATGCTTTTTTTACCTGTGATGTTGGCTTGAACAAGTCATTTACGCTATTTTTATAACCATCAATATTATAATAATCATATTTCTCTAATATACTTTGCCCAGTACTTGAGAGTAAAAAGTTGCGAAAGCTAATGGCGACAGTATTGTCTGTCAAAATAACCCCTTGAAGTGCTTGTTTGTTTCTTAAAGCATAATTGAAAGAGTTCAATGTGCGTGCCTCTTTATTATCACTCTCGGCAGTTATCTTTTTATTATCACTACTTTCATTATCGTTCTTACCATCATCTATAGTAACTGCATTGGTGTTTGGCTGACTTTGGTTATTCTTGTGTTTAGCCAATGTTAGCTTTGCCTGTAAAAGTGCGAGATATTCTTCGGACAGGCCGTTATTCGCGATGATTATATCTGTATCAATAGTAGAGTCAGATCCCTTGTGAGCAGTGATATCGTTTTTTGATAATCTTAAAAGAGCATTTGAAGGCACATAGCTTGCCAGAACCTGCATATGAGGATAACGAGACTCAAAACTGACGATGATATCGTCTAAGGGTACTTGTAGGTTTTCTTCTGCGCGAATATATAGTGTGCTGCTAGAAACAGTATCTGTATCCTCGTCATTTGTGACAGTTGCAAATTCATTCTCACTTGCCATGATAGGCAGTGGATCTGTGTTTTCACGATTATTGGTCCATAACCAAGTAAAGATAGCGATAAAAATAACTAGCAGCAGTATAATTAGCACCACTAATAGCAGTTTGTAGTCTTTCATATATTACCGCGCTTTTGTTAATTGGTTCATTTCAAAATTGCATAAAACACTATATGTGACATATAGTTTGATTTAAAGCTTTTGATCCAGTACTTCATTTGCCAAATCTGCCAACATATCAGCAAAAACATCTGTGTCTGCAACGGCCGCTGTTTTTTGTTCACCACTTTTTTGCTTGATGGTACGGTCATTATTTAATGGTGCAGCTTGATAGTTTGAGGGGGAAGCCGTCTGATTGTCAAACGCTTTAGCGGCATCCATTTTAGGCACAACAACTTGGTGCGCAGCTAATGGGGATTCACCTGTTGCAAGCTTATCTTTAAGCCATTTAAAACCAAATGCTTCCCACCATGCTTCAAAACGCGGTAAGGTGCTGCCATGAATAGCCGCTGGCAAGTTCAATGTACGTAGTTTTTGTGCGAGTGTAGGGTCACTAATGGTTTGATGAATACTGAGATAGAGCCCACGACTGTCATCAGTATAGGGTTGTCTATTTTGCCATGATTGATCATCAATTTTCATCCGTGGTAATTCCCATAGCTCACCGCGATAATATACAACATACAAACGTCGTTTAGGGTGAACAAAGATGGCATCAATGGGACGCAAAGGCATAGTGTTATGTTATCTCGTCAATATAAAGAATGATTAAATAATGAAGTAAAAACAACATGAAATAGCCAAATATAGTGGCAATAATACCTTATTTTTCAGATAAATTATCTTTAATAAAAGTAACCGTTTCAATAGCACGACAATGACTGTCGTAAGGTACTGCCACCACGATGAATAAACTAGTAAATAGCAAGTATCGATGGCACACTAAGACGCACTAATATCCGCTTATTTTATAATTTCTTGGGTTTATGGGTAGTGAATTACTTATAGTTGGTCATCTTTTTTTATTTTTATAAAGCTAATTATGACATTCAAGTCATTATGTTAACAGATATACAGCGAAGTAACGATCAAGAACCATTGACTGGGCGTGCTCTTTGGCGCATGGCTTAATAGCCATCAATGTGCACTGGGCATTAAAAAGTTATCGCAAATACGGTTGTATATTAGTCAGTCATGACGTTCTACTTCACTTTATTATTCACTCTCATAACTCTATTAGAATACCCTCTATGTTTACCATTATTCAATCGCACCGCACCGAAAACCTTGTTGATCAATTACTTGTGCAATATCAGTCCAAGAATCAGCCTGTTTTTGAGCCTTTTATTGTCATTGTACCCTCAATGGTATTGGGTGATTGGTTGGATAAAACCATTGCCAGTCGCGCTGGGATTAGTACCTTGGTGCGTACTAAATTTTGGGGTCAGTATCAGTGGACATTAATGCAGGATGTGTTAACCCGCCATAACGCATATTTGTTAGAGATAGACCCTGAAGCGGCAATTTTGAATGTGCCTGAAGTTGCAGTGCTGTCACCAACCGTGATGCAGTGGCGCTTATTTGGGTATTTGACCTACTATCAAGCGTTGATTGTTAAAGATGAAACTCATCCGGTTAACCCACTGCTGGCCTCTTTGATTGATGAGCCAAAAGAAGGAGGGGAGCAAGATAAAGCGCAACAAGATGCGCGTATTTGGCAGCTGGCAAGCGATTTGGCGAGGGTGTTTAACCGCTATTTGACCCATCGTGAGGATTGGCTGGCGCTATGGTCGCATAACAAGCCGCTTAATGTGGATGAATTGATAGCAGATAAAGATGCATTGTCACTGCGTTTTGACAAGTATGCGCGCGGTACGCCTGATTGGTTGGTGGAGCATTATGTTGAGTTAGAAGTCGCGCAACGATTCTTATGGTCGCACCTATTTGCCGATGTTCATCAGCACCGTGTGACAATTGAAAACACTTTTTGGTCAGCCTTAAAAGACAACAAGGCAAATGAGCGTGCTCAGTTGCCTAAAATACTGCGTATTTTTACCATTCAGCAGTTGCCACAGACTGAGCTCGACTTTTTGCAGCGCCTATCGCAATACATGGACATCACACTGTTGCATTACAATCCATCAAAGCTATTTTGGGCGGATATCGTGGATAAGTCATGGCTACAGCGCCAGCAGATTATTAACCCTGAAAGTGTATTTTTGCGTGATTATGGGCATAGCTTGCTGTCACGTTTGGGGAAGCAGTCGCGCGATACTTTTGCCATGCTGGCTAACTTGTCGGGTAATGAGCAATACCAAGATGAGCTAGTGGAGTGGCAAGATAACTTTGAGAATAGCGATGATGGTTTAAATGATGATTTTGGTTTTAGCTTTGATGATAGCGCCTATGATGTTGATGACGCTAATAATTCTCAAATTACGCAAAATAGCCCAAGTTTATTGCGACGTTTGCAAAACGATGTGCTGATGCTTGATGAGCAATCTACTCAGCAAGTAACCGCCGCTACAGTCTCTCAAGCAGTGAGTAAGCAAATAGAGCCAAGCTTTGATAAAGAGAAACCAGAAATGGCTTGGTATGAAGATGAGGCGTTAGAAAACAAACGTTTTGAGAGAGAGCGTTTTTGGGTAAGCTCTTGGCAAGATAATAGCCTAAGCATTCATTCGTGTCACAGTTTGCAGCGTCAGCTTGAAGTGTTGCGTATTATGATTGGCCGTTGGCTAAATGAACCGATCAAACCTGGTGAAAAGAAACGCCATATATCCGATATTGTTGTTTTGCTACCTGATGTTGAGCGTCATCATGCTCTGATCAGCTCTATTTTTGTCAGTGGTAAAGGTCAAGATGGTTTGACACTGCCTGCTAAGGTAACCGGTGTTGTCGATGCAGATATTCGTCAGCTATGGGAAGCCATTATTGGTTTTTATAAGCTGTTAGGCAGTCATAGTGCCCGTTTTGAAGCGCCTGAGGTCTTAGACTGGCTGATGCTACCTCCCTTGTTTGAAAGCTTTGGGCTGACCCACGAACAAATGAGCCGTGGTTGTGATTTACTGGTAGAGGCGGGTTTTATCCGCGGTTTTGATGAGTTACATCTTAAACAAACCCTAGACAGTAACGACTTTGATTATCGATTTAGCTTTGCTCAAGCGCTAGATAGATTAACGTTAGGTCTAGTGATGCCAGAGGCCAGTTTGAGCGACTGCTTATATCCCTTAGCTCAGGATGATTGGCCAAGTACTACCTTGCCAGAAATGAGTTTGCCGCTGCCACAGGTGAGCCTAAACGATGCGATGATTGTTGAAGCCCTTTGCCGCATTTATGCGGGTTTGGTCGCACGACGTGATGATCATAGGCAAAAGATGAAAGCGGAAGATTGGCTGGATCAAATTGAGACAGAAGTCATTCATCGTTACTTTGGCGATGTTGATCAAACACGCACCATGCGCGCCATCTATAACGCTATGAACGGCTTTAAATCCAGTTTGCGAGCCAACCGTCATTATAAACAGTACTCTAGTGCTGATAGTGCCAATAAAGAAGTAGAGCAAAAGCTGGCAGGCGTTGAGCAGTTGCCGCTAAAGCTGAGCTTTATGCTAGACAGTATTGAGTCAGAGCTTGAAAGTCAGCAGGTCAGTGCTGAGCCTACTGGTGTGATTACCTTTGGTCGATTTGGTGCATTAAGAAACGTGCCTTTTGAGTTAGTAGTAATGCTTAATATGAACCTCTCTGAGTTTCCTGGGCGTGAGCGTGACAACCGATATGATTTGATGAAAGCCACCAACGCCCGTCGCGGCGACAGAGTCAGTGAAGATGATGATAATGGGGCGTTTTTGGATGCGCTGTTGTGCGCACGTAGTGCTTGTTGGATGTTCTACAACGGTCAAAGCCTGACGGACACTCATGAGCACCTGCCAGCCAACCCAATCAGTGAGCTATTACAGTTTTTGCAAGGTGAGATACAGTGGCAGGTAAACTCGTTAGAAACGTTGCCTAAGAATATTGACCCCACTACCGAGAGCCTCAAGCGCTATTTGCCTAAATTGATTAAGCAGTGGCTGGTAACTGAGCATCCAGCACTGCCTTTTCATGAGAGTCTATTCGAAACAGAAATTGAAGACGCTGATGTTTCTAAGCAAGAGTCTAACCACCTCAATCCCAATCCTAGTTTAAATGAGGGAGCTGACGATATTCAGGACAATGCTAGAGACAATAGCACTGTTGATATGACTGATGAGCTGGATGTTCTTTTAAATAAAGCCATGCGCAAGACCAAGTTGGCTCAGAAAAAGCAATTTCCGCCTGCGCCGCTTTGGCAAGCCGTGTTTGATACTTTGAAGGGACGAGTAGCAAGCGAGCATCCACAGCTGGTAGGCTTACCGACAAAAGAACAATACGAGTCAATCGCTCAGCTACTTGGTCAAGGTTTGGGTCAGATGGGACAAGTAAGCAGTCAAACCTTGTCTGCATTGATTGACATGCTGGCGCTAGATAGTACTGCTGATGTCAGTGATATGAATGAGGCGCTCATCAAAACCGTGTTTGATACTATATTTAACATTGGGGAGATAGACGTTGAAGGGGTGTTGGCTTATCAAGTGCGCCATCCTGCCAAGGCTTTTTTGCGTACTCAAAAGGTGCATGTGGTGCAAGGCGAGGAAGCGATAGCGCATCAAGAGCCACTGTTTCTAGACAGCTTGACTACCTATCAGATTAAAGAGCATTTGATAAATGAACTGGCCACCGATGCCACCGATAAGAATGGTGATGGCAAGGCTAAACAAGACAGTCAGATCTTGATGTATCAAAAAATTATGCCGGCAGGTGTGGCTCGCCAAACCACATTGCCCAATCAACAACAAAAACTGCAACAGCAATGCTTGGAGTTCAAAGAGCAGTTAATTGCTAATGGTTTTGATGAGGCTGAAGAAGATAGCACTGCTGGTTTGCCGTTACTAACGCCAACCTCTGAGTACCCCGTTCAGATAGAGCTTGCAGCTGTGCTGAATAGCATTAATAACGAGCCAAATCACCCATCAGAGCAGCAGACAGAGATTCATAAATACCCTCTTAAAAATAATGACTCACTACTCAAGCTGCTACCAAAAGCCATTAAGATAAAAGGCTCAGTACCAATATCAGTGCCTGTAGATGCTCACAACAGCCGCTCTCATCTACAGGCTGGCGTGTCCTATGCTGAGCAATCACCCAAGCAGTGGTTAAACATATTGCCCAATTCTGCCAGTCCTAGGCATTTACTCAAGTTTTGGTTGTCACATTTGTATTGGCAAGTTGCCAGACGCACCACTGCTGAGCAAGCGGCATCAAATGATGGAGTGAGCATTTGGCGCTTTAATAAGCCCAGCTCACAAATCAAAAAGTATGAAAAAGTAACTGCATTTAAGCTAAGTCCTATTGTGTATGAAGATGCAGTCGTTGAGCTGATAAAGTGGGCAGTTTTTGCCAAGCTATCGGGTCAGGTGCCCATTACGTTACTGCCAGAATATGCACTCAGTTATCTTGATAAGTGTCTACAAGCTGAAGAAAGTGGGGACGAAATCGGCAGCTATTGGCCAAAACGAGCAGATTTCTCAGATTGGTTAAGGCCTAGCTATTACTCAGACACAATATACGATACCTGCTCGCAGCACGCCATTTGGCAATACGTACTGCGTGACCAAGATGCGTTTAAAGCGCTGTCAGCAGCGTTATCCACCTTAGCGCAGCCGCTGTATGAGCCAATGTTTGCCGCACTAGACGGTCTAGATGATTAACAAATCACTGGCTTAGATGGTTAGATTTTTGCCCTTTGGTTTAATTGATAATAATAAAAAGTGTATGCCCATATGACAGACTTTACCGACACAAGCGATATAGTTGAACTTTCTACACAACCGAATTTATTCGATGAGTACATAGATGAGTCGCATCACTCATTCGATACGCCGACTCATACGCCTGAGAGTGAAGGTATAAGTGCCGCTATGAGTGAGCAGAAGGAAAATGTGATACCAGCGGTCGATGTTGCGTTGACGGGTCAGCATCTTATCGAAGCCTCAGCCGGTACTGGCAAGACCTGGACACTAACCGGCATTGTGCTGCGCCTGCTGATTGAAGCGCGGCGTGCGCCAGAGCAAATCATCGCCACTACTTTTACTCGAGCCGCTGCGGCCGAAATGCGTCAGCGTATTCACGACCGTTTGGTGGATTTTTATCAATTGCTGCAGTGGGTTAATAGCCTAAGTGCTGAACCCAATAACAAGGATGCTTTGTATCCTGATGTACTACAGGTGACTCCTGAAAGTGGCAAGGAGAAACAAGCTGCCAAAGGTTTAAGTACAGATTCAGATGCTGAAAAAGCTGCTGATGAACCAAATCAAGACCTTGCCTATGACAAGCAGATCACTGCTGAAAAACGTGCACAGGCAAAAGAAAAGCGTAAAAAATGGCTAGTAGAACAGGCTAAATACGCACGCTTAGATGGCATTATGGAAGATCCCATTAATCTGCATTTGGTCGGTTATTTGCTTGACCATGTGCACAGCTATCCAATGACCGAGGCCATTCGACGCACGGCACTGGTATTAACCACCTTGGATAAACTGTTTGTGGGTACGCTCGATAGCTTGGCGCAAAAGTGGTTGATTGAATACAGTAGCGAGACGGGTCATCAGCAAGGCATGGCGATTATTGAAGATAGCAGTATCGAGCAAGTTACTGACAGTATTATTCATGATGAGCTGCGGCAGTTTCAAAGCAGACTGTATCACGAGCAGCCCAAACTGTATGCATTGATGGATCAGCAAGGCAAGCTGACTGCGGTTAGCGATCATAAAAAATATGTGACTCGTTCGCTTAACTTTATTTCAGCGCCGATTGATGAGATAAAGCTGGAGCAAGGTTTTGATTTTGTCTCGTATGAGCGACTACTTAATGAGTTTGCTCAGTTAGATTTAGTAGATATTCAGCCGTATTTAAACCCCGATTATAGAAAGTCTCAAGGGTTTAATGGTGCTTCTAATTTATTCAAACAGTTTGATGCCATCATTGAGGTGCATCAAAAGATAGCGGAATATAAGCTAGCATTTACTAGCTATTTAAATGAACGTGAGAACAAGATTCTTACTTCATTGCAGGATTCCAGATACCCCAATGAAGATGGCAAAATTAAGAATTTTAATAAGAATAAAGAGAAAGAGCATGAAACTTTTTTCGAGTTAGAAACCATTAGTAAGTTAATGGCTCTCTTAGATATGGCTGATGGACTAAATCAGCATATTTTGTTGGTATCAGCCAATCTCAATCGTCATATCGTGCTTGCTGTGCGCGATAGATTGCCAATCATCTTAGAAGAGCGCGGTGAGACAACCTTTAGTTTACAAATGGCGCGCTTAAACCAAGCGTTAACGGGTCGGCAAGGGGAGAAGCTGGCACGTTATATTCGACATCACTATCCGGTCGCTTTGATTGATGAGTCGCAAGACATTAATGGCGAACAGGCCATTATGATTGAAAGTATCTATTTGCCAAAGAGTAAGCGTAAACAGTTGGCGAATGATAAGCCGTTATCCACTAATAAAGTCAGTCATGAGTTTTTACTGTTGGTTGGTGACCCAAAGCAGGCCATTTATGGATTTCGTGGCGGTGATGTAGCCAATTATAACTATATGAAAGCTCAGTTTGAGAAAAGTAGCCTTTGGACGCTCGATATTAACCGCCGCTCAAATGCCGGTGTGATTGATGCACTAAATTGCTGGTTTGGCATGCCAACGGTAACGACTGCTGAGAATAAATTAGCACAGTTAGGTAGCAGTATTTATTATCAGCATATCAAAGCTGATAAACCAGAAAACCAACTTTCTTGGTTTAATGACCTAACCGTTCAAAACAGTACTTTAGTGACAGAGATACTCTCTGCCCAACCAGTGAGCGTATTGCACCTACCTTATGATAAAGAGCTTGAGTATGATGAGCATGAAATCACGGCGCGTCATATTGCGACCTTGCTCGGTAGTGGTCAGACGTTAAAAGGCAAACCGATTCAGCCCAGTGATATCGGCGTGCTGGCACGTACTAAAAAAGACTTAAAACGGGTTGAGGATGAGTTGCTTAAACTCAATGTACCAACCTTGACAACCAGTGATGTTAGTATCTTTGAAACCATCATGGCCGAAGATGTGGCGGCGCTGCTGAGTGCCATGCTGTACCCATATCGTCATGATATGATTAATCGGGTGCTGACCAGTCATCTGTATGGTCTGAGTATTAAAGCCGTCAAAGCCATGATGACTGACCATGAGTCAGGAGTGACAGAGAGTGGCGATACGATAATAAGCACCCATTCAAATAGCACTAATGTGAAAGCGGTTGATAATAAAAAAAGCTATCAAGACTTTATTACCTATCTAAAACAAGCGGCTCAAAACTGGCAGCACTTTGGTATCTTGTCAGCACTGCATTACTTATTAGATAAAAATCCCGTGCAGCCGCAAGGCGTTTGGCAAGCTCTGGCGGCTCATCCAGAAGGCGCTCGTCACATCATGGATTTGCGTCATATGATGGATGTCTTGGCGCAGTATGGTATCGGCATGGGTGAGCATGAATTATTGGCTTGGTTTAGACAAAATATAGAGGCTGCTCCTAACAGCGATTGGGCTAAGCAGTACCCGCTACCCACAGAGTCTGGTGTACAACTTATGACCATTCACAAGTCCAAAGGGCTTGAGTTTCCCATTGTCTATGTATTGGGTATGGGAGATGCCAGCAGGAAGTCGGGTAATAAAGAAGACTATGGGTTGTATCTGTATAACGCCCAACAAAATCCGTCAGCTTTAGTGCAGCAATCAACAAGCAATCAGCGCCGCTTCTCACCTGTGAAAGGCTCTGCCACCACAGAGGGTTACTACACCGATATTGAGACACAAGAGGACTTTGATGAGCTACGTAGGCTTGGCTATGTGGCATTTACTCGTGCCAGTGAGCAGCTTTATGTGGTGTTACGAGATCCCAATAGCAAAACAGGTTTTGAATTAAAGCCTGTTTTCTATTGGTTTGACGCTCCCGAGGCAAAGTTTGATTTGCCTGATAGACTCAAAGGCACCATAGGTATGATCAGAGGGCATAAGGTCAATGAGTTCTATAACGATGATACTAATGCAGTAGGCTTAGCGGGTAACACAACGCTTGCCACTGCCAAGCCCATAACAGAGGCTATTGAGTATGCTGCTTTTTCAGAGGTCATGAAAACAGATTACTTTTATGGTTGGGCCAAGACCAGTTTTACGGCTTTAGCTCGTCAGCTAGATGAATCTACACAGGCGCTGGCTGTGGTAGATGAACGTATGGATGATGCCCTAGATATTGATATAACAGAGTCGATAGTATCCTTCAGTAGTAATCAGTCTCTTGAACCAGTCAGTGATTTGAGCCTCAAATCAGAGGATGATATCCGCTTTACTTTTGTGAAAGGCGCCAATGCGGGTACGTTTTTGCATGAGATATTTGAAAAAATTGATTTCAGCAATAAATCGCAGTGGTCTCAGGTGATTGATAGAGCGGTCAGTAGTTATCAGCTACCTCTGGTTTATAGTAGCGCTGAACAGCAAAGCCGACTACTACAAGCAAAGAAGAAAGAAGACAGTCGTCCAGTGGATCTAAACTCAATAGATGCTACAAAACATGAGGCATTGATTGGCTGGATTGAAGAGGTGCTACAGGCGCCTCTATTAGCGTCCAATCAACCCTTACAGTCTATTCATGCAGAACAGCGATTTGCTGAATTGGAGTTCAATATGGGGTTGTCAGAGAGCTTTAAAGCACAGGATATTAATAGACTCTTTCAGCAGTATCTCCCAAATGAGGCGGACAAACACGTCAATCTTGTTCCACAAAATAAAACACATCTGTATCGTTATTTACGTGGTGAAATCGATTTAGTGTATGAGCATGCTGGCAAGTATTACGTTGTCGATTATAAAAGTAATTATTTAGGAAATAGCCTAATTGATTATGATGAAAGTACACTCAAGCAAGCAATGTCAAAGGCAGGATATTGGCTACAGGCCGCGATTTATCAAGTCGCATTACATCGCTTCCTTGCCATGAGGATTAGTGATTATTCAGGTAATGAAGATAAGTATCTTGGGGCTGTTGAATATGTCTTTTTACGGGGCGTGTATGACTCAGACTCTCAAGCAGCCGCTGACGTATCACAAGACGTTAATAAGCCTGATAATAGCCTCTCAATGCACAATGAACGCTATGGATTAGTCACTTGGGATATTCCAATTGAGTTTATTAAGGCCTTAGATGCGTTATTTGGCCTGCCAGATTAGCGGGCTATAAATAACGAATAAAATAAAGAATCATCATGATAGCGATTAACTGGATAACAATAGAGATAAGCATACTATGAGTAACAATAACAATAAGAGCAGAGCGGCCGTTAGCTTACAAGAGAGTTGGGCTAGTAACATCAGTGATTATATTTTGCTTCGCCGTCAGCAAACGTATTTGGCGTATAACGTGACTGACGCAAAGGCTAACTTTGATAGCAAACCAATCGATCAGAGGGAACAAAATAGCTTATTTACGGCCTTATTCGTTATGTTGGCCAATCATTTGGAAGAGGGGCACACAGTCTTAACTGTTGAGGTAGCTGAGCATGAACTTTCACTCCAAGGTCAAATCAATGGCGAGCTAGTGACACTATATGCTTGGCAGCAGCAATTATTAGAGATGCTAGCAACGCCAATTCTAGCACTCATTGACACTCAGGTAGATACGCACCAAGAGGATGACTCTACAGCTGATCCATCATTATTTGGCTTGCTAGACACCATATTTGGCCAGCAAGCTCAGCTATGGGCGCAGCTGGTACTCACCAATCATGAAAAAGAGATACTCATTAAACGTTTTGATACGGTTGCTGCGCTTTATCAGCTAGTGAAAAACACGAATTTAAACTCCTTCATTCAGTCCATTCATGAGCATGCTTTATTCGTTGAGGTTAATTCTGATGTTAATAATAACGAAAATAAAAATAGCCTAAGCAAAAATAATAAACCTATTATATATCAAATAACTAACAACAAAAACACCATTAAGCCAAAAGTGTCACTGACTTTTTGGCTGCATCGCGCATGGCAAGCAGAGTTCAACTTAGCACAGCGTATCAATAATATTTTAGACCAGAAAATAAAACCTCTAGAAATATCGATACCCAAAAATCTAAATGAGCAGCAGGTAATGGCCATTAATGTGGCTAATAACAATGCATTCAGTATGATTACCGGTGGCCCAGGCACAGGTAAGACCTATACTGTTGCTCAGTTAGTGATTGCACTGCAACAAGCTGCAGAGAGCGGGGCTGATAAGCATGAAGATATTAGATTCAGTACGGACAGTGCCAGCCTAGCAATAGCAGCACCGACTGGTAAGGCTGCACAGCGAATGCAGGAGTCTTTACAAGCGGCTCTAGACGCAGCGAATGTGGAGCTACAACTACAAGAAGCCAAAACCATTCATCGTTTGCTAGGTATTGGCCGAACGGGTAGACCTCGTTACGATGCAAATAATCCACTCGGCGAAGATATTATCATCGTTGATGAGGCATCTATGCTAGGGGTTGAACTGGCTAATTACCTTGTGAGTGCAGTGAAACCAGGCGCAAGGCTTATATTGTTAGGGGATGCTAACCAGTTAGCGGCGGTAGATGCAGGGGCAGTATTAGCTGACTTGTGCCGCATTCCATTGCTACAACCCATACATGCAGAGCTAACAGAGAGTCGCCGATTTAGCGCAGAATCAGGTATTGGTAAGCTGGCCTATCAAATCAATCAGGCAGATGCAGATACTCAGGCTATTTGGCAGTTATTAAAACAGGACGTCGCGCTGAGTTTTCAGTATGTAAATGCATTGCAAGCAGAGATAACTATAGGTAATAAGATACAAAATAGCCTAAGTAATAATAAGATTATTTCAAACCTCACTCTAAACTACCAAAAATATATAAATAAAATTAAGTTGCTAATAGAAAATCCAATAGAAAAATCCGTGCCAAAAGCGGTAAAAAATACAACTGCTTCATTAATGCAAACGTTTAACCAGTTTAGAATTTTAAGTGCTGGCCATAATGGCGAGTGGGGGGATCGCTATATTAACAAACATCTGACTCAGTGGCATCTTGCTGAGCTAAAACTACCCTTAGGTCAAAACACATGGTTCCATGGTCGTCCCGTTATGGTTCTACAAAACAACTATGAGCTGGGATTGTTTAATGGTGATATCGGTTTTTGCCTACAAACAGGAGATGAAAGAAGTCGCTTAGAAGTGTTTTTTGAGAATAAAGCGCAGGGGATTGCCGTCAACCTATTAAATGAAGAGGTCATTGCCACCGCTTATGCGATGACCATTCACAAGTCTCAAGGGTCTGAGTTTGATCATGTGGCCATTACCTTTGATAATAGTCATGCCAGGTTGCTGAGTAAAGAGCTTATTTATACAGCGGTGACACGTGCTAAAAAACAGGTAAGCATATATAGCACAAGACACGCTTTCGAAAAGGCCATTCAGACACCGACTGAGCGCCATACGGGTTTGGCGCTACAGTTTTAGTCATCATTGATTAGCTTTATCGTGCTATCAACTCAAGCAAAGACTGATCAAATTTTATCTTCTTTAATAGCATAGATACCAGGCAAATGACGCAGATAACCATGGAAATCCATACCACAGCCATAAACATAGCGATCAGCAACGTTAATACCAACAAAATCTACATCAAAATCTACTACTTTGCGATCATGTTCCTTATTGAGCAGTACACAAGATTCGATAGACAAAGGATTTTCCTTACTCAACTCTTCGACAATAGATTTTAATGTGATGCCTTCATCAAAAATATCATCGATTAGCAACACGTACTCACCAGCAATACTCACATCAGGCTTAAATTTCCAATCAAGCTCATTGGTTCCTTCATTATCACGATAGCGTGATGCATGGATATAATGCATACGATGATAAAAAGTAAGGTGAGTCAGTAATTGACCGGCTGGGATAAGCCCGCCATTCATAACGACCATAACAATCGGATTTAGACCAGCATAGTGCAGATTAAGCTGTGCGGCTAAACGCTCATAAGCGGCGGCAACTTCAATGCTGCTGATTAGGCATTCTGAGTTGCGTAATGTTTTTTCAATTTCTTGATTGCTGATTTGGGTCATCGGGTGTGCCTCTGGTAAAAATTGCCGCTTATTTTAGTGAATTTTAGTGAATATGCCCAATGCCCAATGTTATATGATTTTTGGAACAAAACTAATCAAATACTGGCACTTACTCTGGCTTTTCTACAATAAAAGGGCGATAATAGTTCGCCAAACGATTCAATGAGCTGTCTGGCAAATCAGGCAATAGCTTATTAAGTGCCATATTCATTCCTTTATCGATAGCTGCTTTGGCAATGGGTACAGATTTTCGTTTAATCATACCTAGTTTTAAGTTTTCAGCAAAGCGGCTAATAAAGTGAGTCAAAGTTTCTTCGTTCATGGTTTCAAGTGCAGTTTTAAATGTCTTGGTATCCACATGTTCGGGAGTAATGGCCGCAAAACCTTTTTGAATGATGGCAGCATCTTGTTCTGTGAGCTTAAAACCCACGCGTTTTAGACCGTCATTATCAATAAACGTTGCCCGATCTCTTAGAAAATGGAAACTTGGCAATACTTCTTCGTTGTTTTCTTTACCCAGCAAAATATTAAGCAAGGCATCTGTCGCACGTTCAACGGTGACAACAACTTTACGCATGGACGCTTGGCGTTCAGGATTTGGGACAATGTCAACCAGACCAACCAATAAATTATCAATAAGATCGCGCGCTGTCTGATGCGTTAAAGCATCGCGATACGGGTAGTATGGTACTTCCTCATTCGATGCAACGATTTTCTCAGCTTCAACGATTAACTCCTTTAATTTATCTGAAGGTACAAACCCAAAATAATGCGCCATTGTGCTTCCTTTATTTGTTGTTTTTGATGTTTAACGAGCGTTACATTCGTTGTTAAATCGGTTAGTATTTAAATTTCTATAAACTGCTTAACTGCCTATGGGCGGGTGCGCTGAGTCACTAGCCGAAGACTAATCTAACATATTTTTTATATTCTAAATTAAAAAGCTTGAACTTATAAGGCTACCCATTACTTGTCTAAGGAGAGATCAAATGAATAGTGCAATTGTGCTATTGTTTGCTGTTGCCGCTATGCTTGGCGGTTATGTGTTTTACTCAAAATTTATCGCCACTAAAATTTTAGCATTAGATAATAGCATCCCCACGCCAGCACATACCATGAAAGATGGGGTAGATTATATCCCAACCAATAAATATGTGTTATGGGGACACCATTTTACTTCAGTCGCAGGGGCAGCTCCGATTATTGGTCCTGCCATTGCAGTTATTTGGGGCTGGGTACCTGCCATCATCTGGGTGGTATTGGGCACCATTTTTATGGCGGGTGTCCACGACATGTCAGCCATTTGGGCAAGTATGCGCAATCGAGGTCAGTCGATTGGCTCGATTGCCGGTACCGTCATGGGTACACGTGTACGTAGCTTAATGATGATCGTCATCTTTTTATTATTACTGATGGTGAATGCAGTATTCGGCGTCGCTATTGCGAATATGATGATAAAAACCCCCTCCGCTGTGTTGCCCGTTTGGGGTGCTTTGATAGTGGCCTTTATCATTGGTCAGTGTATTTATCGCTATAAGATGAGTCTGGTTTGGGTATCAATCATTGGGGTCACCGCTTTATATGGGCTTATCTATCTTGGTCCTATGTTCCCTATCGTGTTACCTGAGACATTCTTAGGCTTACCTGATAATGCCGTTTGGATTATTATTTTATTTGCCTATGCGGCAATCGCTTCTTTGTTACCTGTTTGGATGCTCTTGCAACCGCGAGATTACATCAATGGCTTGCAGTTATTTGTCGGTCTGATTTTATTGTACGCCGCCATCTTTATTGCTACGCCGAATATTGTCGCGCCAGCAATAAACACGGCATTGCCAATCGGCACACCATCTATGTTACCTTTATTGTTTGTGACCATTGCTTGTGGTGCAATCTCAGGCTTTCATGGTTTGGTAGCGACAGGTACGACGTCTAAGCAGATTGATAAAGAAGAAGATGTGCGATTCGTTGGTTATTTCGGTGCCATGGGTGAGGGTATGCTGGCACTTGGTGCGATACTTGCGGCAACCGCAGGCTTTGCAACCCTTGGCGACTGGCAAGCAGTTTATCAAAAATTTGGTGACGGCTCTATTGGTGCCTTTATTGATGGCGGCGCGACCATCTTGAATGCTGGCGTTGGCATTGATATGGTTTTATCACAGACGATGCTTACGGTAATGGCAGCATTGTTCGCTGGTACCACGATGGATACTGGGGTACGTCTGCAACGTTATATCTTCCAAGAGTTTGGTGAGATTTATAAACTGCCCGTACTGAATAAAAGTGTGGTAGCAACGTTGCTTGCCGTTGGCAGCTGTCTGTTATTAGCATTTGGTGCCGGTGGCATCGATGGTGCTGGTGGCATGATTATCTGGCCGCTATTTGGCACGACAAATCAGCTAATGGCAGCATTAACCTTGATGATTGTCACAGTCATCTTGTTACGTAAGGGCAGACCAGTATGGTATACTTTAGGACCCTTATCTTTCTTACTAGTCATGACTGTTTTTGCGTTATTAATTCAGCTAAAAACTTTTTTCAATGACGGTAATTGGCTACTTGTCATTATGGATATCATTATTTTGGTCGCCACGATTTTAGTGACGTTTGAGAGTCTATCAGTACTACGCAAAGAATGGTCGATACACAAGGGCAAAAGTAACCTCTAAGCCATATTGAATGCCTAGTTAAATACTTACTGAAATATGATAAAAACGCTAGCAGCAATTGCTGGCGTTTTTTGTCTCATATAGGCATGATAGATAATAAGCATACGCAACATAAGAGTCATTATGGAAAAGACAGATATAACAACACCTATAAAAAACCTTGAGCCATGGTGGCAACGGTTCGTGGCTGGGTTAAATGAGTTTTATCATGCGCCTTATCGTCAGACAATGGCACGCGCGGCGCGTGATGAGGAAGATTTATTTATGCTACTGATGTTTTCTGAAAGCTTAGGTATCGATAATCCTGCCAGCTTTTATACATTGGAATTGCAGCCGTTATTTTTAGAAAATTTCCATGAATGGCATACGAGAATGGGTATGGATAGATGTCCTTTTGACCATGTAGGTTGCTGCTAGTTTACTCTTCACTTATTAGAAACGAGATAAAAGTATGGCATTATATCCATTGCCTGCATTGGTAGAGCAATTAATGACACAGCCGATTATATTTATCGGTGGAAAGGGTGGTGTCGGTAAAACCACCACTGCCGCTGCACTTGCCAGCTATTATGCCAGTCAAGGTAAAAAGACGCTGATTGTCTCGACCGACCCAGCACACAGCTTGGGCGATGTGTTAAAAGTCCCGCTCAAAAATCAAAAAACAGTGGTGACCCCTTACCTAGATGCCATTGAGCTAAATCCCGACCTCATCGTCGACGAGCATTTTGCCCAAGTGGAACGCACCATTACATCTTATGCCAATCCAGACATGATGCCAAAAATTCGTGAGCATCTACGGTTATCAAAATCAGCACCTGGCGCACAAGAAGCTGCCATGCTTGAATCCATGTGTCAACACTTGGTTGCAGCAGCAGATGCCGGTTATGAGCATATTATTTTTGATACAGCACCGACAGGACATACACTGCGTTTATTGGTCTTACCAGAAATGATGGGGGCATGGACAGATGGGTTGCTCGCTCAGCAGCGGCGGCAAGCAAAACTGCGCTCAGTGGCAAATCATTTAGGCAGTCATGAACAAGCCAACAATAATAAAAATGACTTAGCCAATCCGTTTGTTGAAAGAAAATCTGACCGCTGGGAGCAAGCGGTATCCGTACTAGAAAAACGCAAACAGCTATTTCGTCAGGCAGGATTGCTGCTACATGATCGTAGAAAAACCGCCATTGTATTAGTAATGACGGCTGATGTATTGCCATTGGCTGAAACAAAGCGAGCGATAGAACAGTTAGAAGAAAGCAATCTTATACCAGCCGCAATTGTTATCAATCAGTTGATAACACAGACCCAGTCAGATGCGTTTTGGCATCATAGAGCTGAGCGCCAACAGCAATTAATGCAAGATATTGAGAAAAACTTTACCAATTATCCTTTATACCCAATATATCTGCAACAAACGGACGTACGCGGCACAGATGCCTTAAGTGCATTAGTAAGCCCAGTATCATAATCATAAATCCCAACATATTACTTTAAATACAGCGGTGCATCATGGTTGACGCTGATACGACGACAGCCTGCTTGCCAGCGACCATGCCATATCTGCTCGTAATAGCTGCGCTTGCTCGGACTTGCCGCTACTGAGTGACGACCATTGTGGTTTGCCTCGGGCTTTTTTGAGCTCGCTTGGCAATTTGTGCGTTGCCCATGGCGTTATGGCATGACTATTTTCATCATTATTGTCGCCAGACGCCTCGCCATTATATATCAACTGCGTGGCATCTGTTGCCGCATGACCTCGATGGCGTAGCGCATTCAACAAGTCAATCGCCCGAGTCGCCAATAAGGTTAAAGTTGCAGGGTCGATATATAACCGCTTAACCCCTGATATCTTATCAGCGATACTACCAGTATTAGATAGCAATCCACCTGCGATACCACCTATAGCAGCGCCCAATCCTAAGGTGGTACCAAGTGCTGCCGCATCAATACCTAACCCTAGTAACGCGCCAGCCGCCGCCCCAGAAGTGGTACGAATGCCATAGCTTTTTAGCAGTTCAGGGTCAAATGGATCTTGCTGATAAGCTTGTAGCTCAAGTGGCGTTGCCGCTACGGCATTATCATAAAACTTATATAAATTCAGTAAGTTGTGCTGCATAGCGCGTTCGCTCTGTCTGACCGCTTCTTGCATTTGCTGTAATACCGGCATAGGATCATCATCTTCGCCAATCTCCCGTACAAATGCTGCAACGTTTAACAAAAAATCCGCAATGATGATATTAGCCTCATCATATATCTGCGCCCAGTTTTCAGTGCGGCGCGCCATCAACTGCTCAAGCATTTCAGAGTGGGTGAGCATGGTCGCAAGATTTTGCCATAGACGCATCTCATCGTTAAATTCAAATGCAACAGAATCAAAACGAGTGGAAATATGCAAGTTACGCCGCGCCAGCATCGTTTGCCACTCATCGATATTGGCATCTTGCGCGTCTGTAAAGTTAAATACAGGCATGACGGGAATCGCAGCCCAAGACAAAATAGCCAGCTCATCTCTATATTTAGCTAGTACCGGCTCGCGTGCATCTACAACATAAATAGCCATATCACTTGCTAGCAGCTGACGGATAACTTTTGCTTCTTGACTATAATCATCGTAGTTACTATTAAGTCCACTGTTATTAGTATCACTGGAGGCGATATCTGCTGCCAAAAATTGCTGCAAGCGCTCAATACCATCACGGCGACTGGCGGTATTGTCTTCCAGCCAATCCATCAGTCCAGAGGCGTCCTCCAAACCTGGCGTGTCATATAGCGAGACCAACACTTCACCAGTTTGGCTGTCAGTCAGCTGAGCACGCTCCACATGACGGGTAGTCGCCGCTTCGTCTCTTACTTCACCAAAATAGACGTCACGTAATAGGGTACGTAGTATAGATGTCTTACCGGTATTGGTATGCCCAACAACAGCCAATTTCAGTGCTTCACCAATGGCAATGGTTTTTTTTGTTATAGAGCGGCGCTCTTCTGGCTCACTTGATGGCTGCTTGGTGGATGTAGTTGCTGGTGTGACTATTTGTTGGCTATGCAGCTGATTATTGCCCTGATTGTTATTGTCATTATTCATAATAGAATCTTATATTGGTGATTAATATCCAAAAATATCATAGCTATTTATTGTAGAACAGATTGTATGCTATTTCGGTATTAATACTGACCATCTTACTTAAGTGAATGATAAAACCTATTTATTTAGTCTACGTTAATAAATTATTCACTAGAGCAATGTTGCGGGCAGACAGGGCAGTTTGCCATTGCTGATAACGAACATGCTGTTTTTCTAAATGCGATTCTGAACCGGCATCTAAGACATCATTATCCGTATTATGGTGCTCAGTCAGGCTATGGTCCTCTAACAGTTGCACAATCAGCCCATGCTTGGCATGACTGGCGATTTGATCAAGTTTGCGCAAGGTGCCACGGTCAGGTAGCGCTTTAAAATGGATACCAAGCAGCACCTGTACTGGATGCTCATCTAAGTACGTTTTTAACCGTGCCATATCATTACGGTCATCAAGGATACCGAAATTCTCAATATTGGTATTATTAGTGGTGCCTGCATTGAGACCCGACTGCCACCAGTTATCATGCTCTGCTGGATATTCAAGTAAAGCGACCAGTTTCTTGCCAGCACTGAGCGTCGCTTTTGGAGCCATAGGTGCGGGCGCTTGTTGAAAGTCATCGGCATCCACCACATGCCGCTGCCAAAAGTTTAAAATCTTTTGATAATAGGGCTGCTTGATGTCCAAACGCATTTTTTTACGACGGAACATCAAGGCACAAAATCCCCATGCGACCGCGCGCGGGACAATACCGTACATCAACAAACTACCGACCAACAATCCTGCCCATTGCCGTGCGACAGACAAAGGCATGGCATCAGTCACCAATCTGCTCTGTACGATAGCCGTACTGTCCGGAACATCAAATCCAACCATGCTTGGTAACCAGCCAAGTACCTGCGTCAAAGTAATCAGCGCCTGATCTGATAGTAGGGTTGATTCCCAACTAAAGCTGTATTGGCGCACAATCAACAAAAAAATAATCGCAAGCAGCATGCCTGTTAAGGTTGCAAGCCATAATTGGTGGCTAAATCTGCCCAAATACCAACGCATACCGCTGTGTTGCAATTGACGCTCGTACAGAGTGACTGCCGCTTTGGTCACATCATCCTTACCACGTATCAAATAACTGGGACTGACAAAACTGGCAAACCCATTTGACGTTTGCTTGCCTTGATTGATGAGCGTCATGATCAACCAACCTGCCAGCATAATGGTATGAAAACCCAGCAAGCAGACCAACACATAAAAGAAGTTCACCACATTGGTCTGTAATAAGGTCAACAATCCCAAGAACCCCGAGAGACACCAGACCACGCTCATGACAACCATGATGCCTTTAATACGAGCGTCAATCTTACCGAGCACGCCTGCTAACGCGCCATTGCTGTCTATTCGTGACGCTCGTCGATGCAGTTTTTGCAGTGGCGTGCCTTCTTCATTTTGCAGCTTTTCAGTAATGAGTAGCGGGTCGGTAGCAAAGACATGCTGCTGCGTCTCAAGAGTACGTACCAGCTCAGTCAATTGGTCTTGGGGCGATAGCATGGTCTGATGTCCGTATAATCAATAGTGAAATGAAATATCAAAATGTGTTGAAAATAAAACCTGACCATATGATCAATAATAACTGGCAGTTATCATAAATAAGCATTATGCCAAAAACACATTAGAATCCTGATTTAAATATTTTTATCAAATATTCATACCTATTCTAATGTCAAATTCAGATTATACACAGCGCTATCTGCCACTATAAACAAAAGTAGCGTTATAACTGAAAAATAATGAAGATTGATGAATAAATGCTGCAAAAATTCATCAATCTTTATTATTTTTCAATATAAGTGACACACTTAGCCTATGGTAAATACGTTTGAATTGAATCAATATAGTAGAAGTAGTTTTAATATTGCGTCATAACCGCTATGAATAATCACATAATCACAAGGATGAACGCCTTATGAATACTAAAAATTACTTTATCATCGGCGGTACAGGCGGTATTGGCAAAGCCATGGTTGAACAACTGCTACAGACTGCGACCAATGAACACGCCAGCACCGGTATGAATAACGATACTGGCATTCGTGTCTTTGCAACATACCATAAAAGCATCCCCGATTTTGAAGCAGACAATTTGTATTGGATAGCGATGGATATCTGTGACGAGCAAAGTATCAAACACGCGGTTGATACGATCAAACAGCAAACCACGCATATAGATTGGGTGATTAATTGTGCTGGACTGCTGCACACCAAGGCGCAGCAGCCAGAAAAAGCACTACAGCAGCTTGAAAGTGAGTTTTTTTTACAGAATATGCAGGTCAATGCCTTGGCAAGTC
The DNA here is from genome assembly GCF_000012305.1 of Psychrobacter arcticus 273-4. Classification (NCBI taxonomy): domain Bacteria; kingdom Pseudomonadati; phylum Pseudomonadota; class Gammaproteobacteria; order Moraxellales; family Moraxellaceae; genus Psychrobacter; species Psychrobacter arcticus. The sequence continues at coordinate 1,331,799 of NC_007204.1, read as the reverse complement.
TGCTCATTGCTAAGCATATCAAGCCGCTATTGGCAAAAGCTGAACGAAGCGCAGATAAGCCTGCGATTTTTGCGACGATATCGGCACGGGTAGGTAGTATCAGTGACAATCAGCTTGGCGGCTGGTACAGCTACCGTATGAGTAAAGCAGCGCTTAATATGGGTATGAAAAACTTGAGTATTGAGTGGAGCCGCTCGCTTAAAGACGTCTGCGTGGTAGTGATGCAGCCGGGCACCGTCAATACCCAACTTTCAGCACCGTTTCAGGGTAATGTGGCTGACGGGCAGCTATTTTCACCCACCTACAGTGCTGAATGCTTGCTTGAGGTGCTCAGTAAGATGAGTGCTGCCCAATCAGGGAGTTTTGTGGATTGGGCAGGGGAATCGATACCGTGGTAGGTCTTAAAAAGAGCCTTTAGGTCATTAGAAATTGACGAATTAAAGCGATTATTAATAGGCGACAAATAAATCCATAAATTCGTTCACCGGTGTTTTTTCTAAACGCTGTTGATCGCTACATAATGCAAAAATCTCTGTACAACGACTGTCGATAAACCGCGTCGCAAGACTGGCACGAAACTTAGCTTCTAATACCGGCAATCCTTCAGCACGGCGGCGTTTATGACCGATAGGGTATTCAATAGCCACCTTATCGGTACTACTGCCATCTTTAAAGAATACCTGTATCGCATTGGCAATCGAGCGCTTGCTTGGATTATGATAGTCTTTTGAATAACCGGCATCTTCTTCAACCACCATCTTACGGCGAAGACCGTCAATCAAAACATGATGCTCGGCATGATAGTCGTCTTCATAATTCTCCGCCATCAAATCACCGGTGAGTAAAGCCACTGCGACCATATATTGCAAGCAATGATCGCGATCAGCAGGATTGGACAGCGTCCCTTCTTTTGATATGATGCGAATGGCAGACTCATGAGTGGTGAGGATGATTTTTTCAATATCTTCCATGCGGTCATCAATACGTGGATGCAAAATAACTGCCGCCTCACAAGCAGTTTGTGCATGGAACTCAGCAGGGAAGCTTATCTTAAATAAGATATTCTCCATCACATAGCTGCCAAACTCTCGCTGGAAGGTGAATGTGCGCTCTTTCTCAGGCTTGAGAGCCAAATCTTTATTGGTATGACTAAAGAGTACATCATAAAAACCCCACTGCGGCGCTGTCAATGCAGCGGGAATACCCATCTCACCGCGGCGCGTGATATCAACCAAACGTACGGCGCGACTGGTAGCATCACCTGCAGCCCATGACTTGCGGCTACCGGCGTTGGGTGCATGACGATAGGTACGTAGCGCTTGACCATCGACAATCGCTTGTGAGATAGCCGCCATGGTACGGTCATGAGGCAAGTCATATAATTTAGCAACCACAGCAGTCGACGCCAACTTCACTAAAAAGACATGGTCAAGTCCCACGCGGTTAAAGGAGTTATCCAATGCCAGCACGCCTTGAATCTCATGTGCCATAATCATGGCCTCCAATACCGCTTTCATCATAAGCGGCGCACGACCCTGACTGACGTTTTGCTGGCTGATATAATCTGCCACTGCCAAAATAGCCCCTAGATTGTCAGAAGGGTGTCCCCATTCAGCTGCCAACCAAGTGTCATTATAATCGAGCCAGCGCACGCTGCAGCCGATATCAAAGGCGGCTTTTATAGGGTCTAGGCGGTAGGAGGTGCCAGGGACACGTGCGCCATTAGGGGTAATTTGATCAGCACAATCAGGACCTAAATGTTTGGTACATTCAGGGAAACGCAATGCCAGTAGTCCGCAGCCAAGCGTATCCATTAGGCAGTAGCGAGCGGTATTCCAAGCATCAGCGCTGTTTAGGGAGTCGTTATCTATAGAGTAGTTGAGTACATAATCAGCGATTTTTTCAATCTCACCGTCATACTCTGGTCGGACATTGCTTTCGACATTGGACATAATTGTTACCTCTTCCTTGAGTCAGATATGTAAGTGACTTATCAATCCTATTATGAATCAATAACCCTGCTATCAAAAATAGCATACTCACAATCGAACCACAGTGAAGTAGTGTAAGACCTACCTTGAGGAGATTAAACCATTAAATACAGTAAACCAATAATAAACAACAGTGCCAACATCAATAGCAAAAAGCTAAGGATGCTATTGGTAGCGCCTGAGCTCTCCTTTTTCACCTTTACCTTTTTAATAATGGGTAATACCATGATGACATGTTCAATGCCGTCTTCAAGATAATGCTCACCTTCAGCGATGAACCCAAGAGATTGATAAAAATGTAATAAATACGTCTGGGCTGAGATAATAATGGGTTTTTTACCGTATTTTTTACGGCAGTATTTGATGGCTTCTAGCATCATTTGCCGTGCGACACCATCACCACGGTGCGCTGCTAATACCAAAACTCTGCCAATCGAGGGAATAGGACCTGAAGGGGTTACGACGGATTTCTTGGTATTAAAAACAGGCGGAATGATACGGCAATAGCCAATCAGCTGCTCATTTTGATGCGCAACCAGATGTAAGCAATCAAAATCGACCTCATCCATGTCTTGATAAGGGCAATTTTGCTCAACCACAAACACTTGCGAGCGCGCTTTTAAAATATGATACAGATCAACTGAGGTCAGCTCATCAAAGGTTTTTATCGAAATTTCACAAGTCATAATCACACAGCTTCTAACGATTTAAAGAATAATCCAAAATAGGATGCATCAAAGAGTGAGCATTATAACGATTTCGTGCCGCATTAACTATTCAAGGTTTGACTGATTTTATCGAAGTTCAGGCTATCTGACATGGTGCTGAATATTTCGGCGCAGCAACTACGGCAAGTTTTTTTTAGAATATCCCAAAGCAATGCCTGCCGCTCAACTTTTTTGAGCGGCGGCTTGTTATCGAGGTGTCTTACTGAGGGTAGGTGGGTTTGGCATGTTATTAGCGTAAAGTAAACTGACCTACAAAGCTATACTAGGCATAGACTAAAGAAAACTAAAACGCATTTTCTGGTACAAAAACTTCACCAACCATAATACGACGTGCTGAGCGGCTCATCGATACTTTTTTGGCTTGCCAGCGACCGTTCACGCGTTCGGTTTTTCCGCCAACCAATAAAGTACCTGATGGATGACCAAAGCGCACTTCACCTAACTCGCCCGCACCTGCCGCTTCATTCACTAACGTTCCCTGAGTAGTTGCTGCTGCTGCTATGGCTACTGCTGCTGTACCCATCATGGCATGATGCAATTGTCCCATACTCATGGCGCGTACGACTAAATCAATATCTGCTGCATCAACTGCTTTTCCACTTGAAGCGCTGTAACTTTGCGCAGGAGCAACCCAAGCAATCTTTGGAATATGTTGGCTGGTTTGTGCCTCACTGATATCTTGGAACAATCCCATAGCGACACCGCCTTTGGCACGGATTTTTTCAAGCTTGGCAAGCAGTTCGCTATCGCTGTTGATATCAGATTGTAATTCAGTACCGGTAAAGCCCAAATCCTCTGCTTTCATAAAGATGGTTGGGATACCAGCGCTGATAAAGGTTGCTTTAACGCTATCAGTATTTAAACCACAGCCAGAGACATCGAAATCATCAATTAGGTTATTAGTGGGAAACATAGCACTAGAGGAATCTACCGGATCAATAAATTCGATTTTGACTTCCGCCGCTGGGAAAGTCACACCATCTAACTCAAAATCGCCCGTTTCTTGCACTTGTACCTTGCCTTGCTCATCAGTATAAACAGGTACATACGCGATAATGGTTTTACTGATGTTCTCTTGCCAAATACGCACCTCACAGATAGCACTTTCCGCGTTATTAGACACTTTATCTGCATCTATCAAGCCCATATTGATGGCACAAGCGCCGACCGCCGCCGTTAAATTACCGCAGTTGCCTGCCCAATCAATCATGGGCTTAGCGATATTGACCTGTCCAAACAGATAGTTGACATCGTGGTCTGCTTTATCGGATGGAGAGAGAATCACCGTCTTAGAGGTACTAGAGCTACCATTACCTAAGCCATCGATTTGCTTACCATAAGGGTCAGGGCTACCAATAACACGTAGTAGAAAGTTATCGCGCGACTCGCCAGCGACTTGGCAACGCTCAGGTAAGTCGGACAATTTAAAGAAGGTACCTTTAGACGTACCTCCGCGCATATAGGTGGCGGGGACGGAGATTTGTGGGGCAAACCTTGGTTTGTTTGTTGAAGTTGATTGGGTCATTTTTTATTCCTTATATTGGCTTATCATAATGATGGTCGTTAGTACTCTGTATTTGTGGTAAAATGCCACAAGGGTGATATTTTTGAATATGGAGAATTTTATGTCTACCGCAAGCATACGTCTTAATAAAGCATTAGTTGATAAAGCTTATGCGATCTCAAAAGCACAACATCGCACGCCCCCAAAGCAAATAGAGCATTGGGCAACCATTGGACAAATTATGGAAGACAATCCTGATTTATCTTACGAATTTGTTCGTCAGCTTTTAATTGCACAAGCGGAAGCGGATGCTGGTATGGTAGAGCCTTATGAGTTTGGATAAATGATGACTCAGCCTTTAAGTGTTATCCAGTCGCATAGCTTTAAAAAAGCTGTTAAAAAATTACATAAAAATCAAAAAGCTGATTTAGATTCTGCTGTACGTGCCATCATTGACAACCCTGATATAGGTGCGCAAAAGGCAGGTGACTTATCATCCGTACGGGTTTATAAGTTTAAAATGCTAAAGCAGTTAACATTATTGGCTTATCAAATTGATGATGGTCAACTTGTACTCACCTTATTAATGGTTGGCACACATGAGAACTTTTATCGCGATGTTAAATCAATACTTTAATGATTGTCATAAATCGCTAGTGTAATTACTTTTTCTATCTAAATATAAAAAAACCGATGCCATATAGACACTCTATACAACATCGGCTCTTTGATTATTTAAAACTCAAACGCTTACGCAATATCTAACGTGCCATCGATAAACTCTTTGGCAAAGCGCTGTAGCATCCCGCCCGCGTTATACATCTTGACCTCATCGGCAGTATCTAAGCGGCAGATGATTGGTACCTCAAGTTTGCTACCATCAGCGCGATTAATCACCAGCGCCATCATCCCGCCAGCCGAAACCTCGCCCGTGACATCAAAGACTTCCGTACCGTCGATATTAAGCGTATTGCGCGTGACACCTTTTTCAAACTGCAAAGGTAGGGCACCCATGCCAACTAAGTTTTGACGATGGATACGTTCGAAATCTTCAGCAACCACCACTTCAACGCCCGCTAAACGGACACCTTTAGCAGCCCAATCACGGCTTGAGCCTTGACCATAACCATCACCTGCGATGATGATAAGCGGCTGCTCACGGTTCATGTAAGTCTCGATTGCTTCCCACATGCGCATGACTTGACCTTCTGGCTCAACTCTAGCAAGCGAACCTTGTATTACGTCACCTTTCTCATCACGTACCATCTCATTTAATAGCTTAGGATTGGCAAAGGTGGCACGCTGGGCGGTTAAATGGTCGCCGCGATGGGTCGCATACGAGTTATAGTCCTCGCTTGGTAAACCCATAGTATCAAGGTATTCGCCCGCCGCTGAATCACCCAAAATCGCATTAGACGGAGATAAATGGTCAGTAGTAATGTTGTCACCAAGAACCGCTAACGGACGCATGCCTGTCAGCTTATTCATCGCCGCCATCTTACCTTCCCAATAAGGCGGACGGCGGATATAAGTAGTTTGATCACGCCAGTTATAGAGCGGACTTAGAGCTTTGCCCGTATCTTTTTTGGCCTCATCAAACATCGGGATATAGACCGCATTGAACTGTTCGGGCTTCACCGCTTTAGCAACAATAGCGTCAACTTCATCATCATCAAACCAGATGTCTTTTAGATAAACATCATTACCATTTTGGTCTTTACCCAATGAGTCTTTTTCAATATCAAAACGGATATTACCGGCGATAGCATAAGCAATTACCAATGGCGGTGAGGCTAAGAATGCTTGCTTGGCATACGGATGAATACGGCCATCAAAGTTACGGTTACCAGATAATACCGCAGTGGTGAACAGATCGTTATCGATGATTTCTTTTTCGATATCAGGATCAAGTGCGCCGCTCATACCATTACAAGTCGTACAAGCAAAACCGACGACATCAAAGCCGATTTCTTGTAGCTCAGGCATCAGACCTGCTTCTTCTAGGTACATTTTTACCGTTTTTGAGCCAGGTGCTAGTGATGACTTCACCCAAGGCTTACGCAATAAGCCCTTGGCATTGGCATTACGGGCGACCAGACCGGCAGCAACCATATTGCGTGGGTTAGAAGTATTGGTACAGCTGGTAATGGCGGCGATAATAACGGCGCCATCTGGCATCAGACCGTCTTTTGGCTCTGGTAATTTGTCTTCAGGAGCGTGGGCAATGCCTTTAGCAACCAAATCCGTGGTTGAAACGCGAGCATGCGGACGTGAAGGACCTGCCATATTACGGACGACTGCAGATAAATCAAACTCAAGAACACGGTCATAAACCGCATTTTCCATACCATCAGCCCATAGACCGGTCTGCTTGGCGTATTGTTCAACCAGTTTGATTTGTGCTTCGCTACGACCCGTTAGGCGTAAGTAGTCGATGGTTTGCTCATCGATATAGAACATTGCCGCGGTTGCGCCATATTCTGGTGTCATGTTTGAGATAGACGCACGGTCACCAACGCTTAGCTGGCGCGCACCTTCACCAAAGAATTCTATATAGGTTGAAACCACACCGGCATTACGTAAGAACTCGGTCATCGCGAGTACTAAATCGGTGCCGGTAATACCTTTTTGCAATTTTCCGGTTAATTTAACACCAACATAATCAGGCAGGCGCATATAAGATGGATTGCCTAGCATGACGCTTTCGGCTTCAAGCCCGCCAACACCGATTGAGATAACGCCTAAAGCATCAACCATCGGCGTATGGCTATCGGTACCAACCAAAGTATCGGCAAAAGCGACTTCTTCACCGGCTTTGTTTTTTACTACTTGCACAACCGGCGACATTTTCTCTAAGTTAATTTGGTGCATGATGCCATTACCGGGTGGTACGACGTTAACGTTATCAAAGGCGTACTGACACCAGTTGATAAAATGAAAGCGGTCATCATTACGGCGCTCTTCAATCGCGCGGTTTTTCTCAAAGGCGTTTTCTTCAAAACCTGCATGCTCAACCGCCAGTGAATGGTCAACAATCAATTGCGTTGGTACGATTGGATTGACTTTTGAAGGGTCGCCGCCTTGTTCTGCGATGGCATCACGAAGTCCTGCCAAATCAACAAAGGCGGTCTGACCTAAAATGTCATGACATACGACGCGGGCAGGGTACCAAGGAAAATCTAAATCTTGCTTACCATAGATATGCTGCTCTAACGCAGCGGTTAAGTCCTCTGGTGGGCAACGGCGTACCAAGTTTTCACACAATACTTTTGAGCAGAACGGGAGTTTGTCATACGCGCCTGCTTCGATATTTTCGATTGCTTCGCGGGTATCAAAGTAATACAAGTCTGTGCCAGGTAATGGCTTTTTAAATGGTTCATTCATCGGCTGTACTAGGGCGTTGTCCATAAGTCACCTTTGGCGGTTGGCTGGTTTAAATTCAAAAAATAGTCATTCTTTTAGCAAAATCATCAGCGGTATTAAAGAAGGCTTTGCTAAAAAAATATGGTTAAAAAGAAAGCATGGTTATTAAGAAAAGGTTTAACTGCTAAATTGTGAATATATTTAGCAGTTAAACTGGTTATCTAGCATAAACTCTTATGCTAGATAACCAGTAAAAATATTAACGCGCGCTCATATCTGGTACTGGGCGCAATTCTTCGCCAGTATATTCTGCACTTGGGCGAATGATACGGTTATTAGCACGTTGCTCAAACACGTGTGCCGCCCAGCCGGTTAAACGCGAGCATACAAAGATTGGTGTGAATAACTTAGTTGGAATACCCATGAAGTGATACGCTGATGCATGGAAGAAATCAGCATTACAGAATAGTTTCTTTTCGCGCCACATGACTTCTTCACAACGTACTGATACTGGATAAAGCACATCATCACCCACATCAGCAGCCAGCTTTTCAGCCCAACCCTTGATAACCACGTTACGTGGATCAGATTCACTATAGATGGCATGACCAAAGCCCATAATCTTATCTTTACGTGCCAGCATGGCCATCATCTCAGATTCTGCTTCATCTGGTGAGCTAAAGCCTTCAATCATATCCATAGCAGCTTCGTTCGCGCCGCCATGTAGATGACCGCGTAATGAACCAATCGCGCCAGTGATACAAGAATGGATGTCAGACAAGGTAGATGCACACACGCGAGCGGTAAAGGTTGACGCATTAAACTCATGCTCAGCGTAAAGAATGAGCGAGACATTCATCACTTTAGTATGTAGCTCGTTTGGCTTTTCACCTTTAAGCAGATGCAAGAAGTGACCACCAATGGTCTCATCATCGGTCTCGGTTTCGATACGCACATTGTCATGGCTAAAGCGGTACCAATAGTTAATGATTGATGGGAATGCCGCAAGCATACGATCCGCTTGGTCGTTTTCTTCATCAAAGCTGATTTCAGTTTCTAAGTTACCGAGCATTGAGCAACCGGTACGTAATACGTCCATTGGGTGCGCTGCGGCAGGGATACGCTCAAGCACTTCTTTTAATGACTGTGGCAAACCACGTAAGCCTTTTAGTTTGGTCTGATAAGCATCAAGCTCACTTTGGGTCGGCAAGTTACCATATAACAATAGATAAGCCACTTCTTCAAAGATGCATTTGTCCGCAAGCTCTGAGACGTCATAACCGCGATAGGTCAGACCAGAGCCTGATTTGCCAACGGTAGACAAAGCTGTCTTACCTGCCACTTGACCACGAAGACCTGCGCCTGACAATACTTTTGTTGATTGGTTTTGTGCTGCCATAATAAATTCCTTTTTTTGGTAGCTTTTGGTTGATAGGTTTGATTGGATGCAGAAAATTAATTTTAAATGCAGTATTTAAAATACTGTGCGTGCTCTGTCATAGATGATGACAGAGCACGCCTTTTTAGTGGTTAAAACTACTTTTTATCAGCAAACAGCTTATCAAGTGTCTGCTCAAACTCATGATAGTTTAAGAAATCATACAGCTCCATGCGGGTTTGCATGGTATCGACGACTTTGTCCTGTGTACCATCATCAAGCAGATGCTGATAGACATTTAATGCCGCTTTATTCATCGCACGGAATGCAGATAGCGGGTATAGCACCATATCGACACCTACCGCATATAACTGCTCAGTAGTATAAAGGTCGGTCTGACCAAACTCGGTCATATTTGCCAGTACTGGGATATTCAATACATCGGTGAACTTACGATACATCTCAATGTCCGTTAATGCTTCAGCAAAAATCATATCAGCACCCGCTTCTTGAAAGGCAACCGCACGCTCAACAGCCGCATCAAGACCTTCGACAGACAAAGCGTCCGTACGCGCCATAACCACAAAATTACTATCCACTTTGGCATCAAGCGCAGCTTTTAAGCGATCAACCATTTCTGAGATACTAACGATTTCTTTGTTTGGGCGATGACCACAGCGCTTTTGCGCGACTTGGTCTTCGATATGTACGGCTGCTACACCTGCTTTTTCCATTTTTCTAATGGTTTGGGCAATGTTAAACGCGCCGCCAAAGCCAGTATCGATATCAACCAATAATGGCGTATCGACTGCATCAGTGATACGTCGTGCATCTTCTAGGACGTTATCAAGGCTAGTCATGCCCAGATCAGGTAGACCAAATGAAGCATTGGCCACGCCAGCACCAGAGAGGTATAACGCTTGATGACCGACTTGGGTTGCCATCATCGCCGTATAAGCGTTAATCGCGCCAGCAATCTGTAATGGTTGGTTATTATCGTTTTTTTGAGTTAGAGCACTGCGAAAGCGAGCGCCAGCTGATAGGGTCATGTCGTGGTCCTTACGTGGAGGGATAGTCTTGTTTTTTTCATGCGTGATTCAATCGTTATGCTTGATTATACCCAATTATCCATGACTGAAAAGCGGTGTTTTTATCTCACTAGTAATTATTATTTAATTAACTTTTTAATAAAATTAATTATATTTGTTTTTTGAATAGTACTATCTGGTAAATTAAGGTTTATCGGTTTTAGTATTCATAACCCATAAAAAATGTTATCTCTGACACACCTATATTTACATTTAGTTACAAATATATCCGTAGGTATTTATCCTTATCTATTAAAAAACCCTCTTAGCGTGGCTAAAAGGGTTTTTACTCTATCGAGTCTATTATTATCTAGATTAGCTAACAGTTATTTTTAACCAATGATACCTGCAAGGCTGGCTAAAAATAACAAGGTAAAGCCACCTAAGAATATAAGCCCTGCAATTGAATAGGCGTTCATGCCGGCTGATAGCTTTTTATGGTTTTTCACTAGCGAGTAGTTTAACCAACCAAAGATAGGTGCGGATATAAATGCCGATATCATCGCAAACTTCAGCATAGCGCCTAATTGTCCTGCAAAGAAAGTAATAATCAAAAGACCGCCACCGATAGCATAAGTGGTCCAAAAGGCGATTTGCTTTTTGTTAATCTCGTCTTCACCTTTTAGTAAGCGCCAGCATTCGGCATTAGCGCGACCATAACCGTCCGCACAGGTAATGGTCGTGCCAAACATACACATAAAGGCGACGAAGGCGACCAGTAGTCTTGACCATTCACCGATAGTGGCAGTATACATATTGATAAGCTGATCAATATAAGCGACACCTGCGGTTTGAATCTCTTGACCTGAGCCGTATTGTACGAAAACGCCCAACGCTAAAAAGAACAAGGCTAAAATAGCAGAAACTAAGAAACCTACATTAAAATCCAGTAACCCCTGACGGTGAGTGGTATTGTCAGCTTTTCTCTTTGCCGATGTCCACATCGACGTAATGGCAGCGAACTCAAGTGGTGCTGGCATCCAACCCATGAGTGCAACAATAAATCCTAAAGTCGCCAAGTTCCAAGGAGAGGCAGGGACAAAATCAGCAACCATAACAGTCGGCTTACCAGCAGCAATCATCACCGCTAACACGGTTGCGGATACGAGAGCAATCATAATCCACTTAGTCACACCGTCAAGCAACTTATAATGACCAGCAATCAGAAAAAACCAACATATAGCAACGATGATGACAGCTAAGCTAATACTTGATAGTCCTACAGATGCGGGCAGCATAAAGCCCAATATCACTGCAGCAAGCAATGTCACTGCACCCGTACTAATTACCGCCGATAAAATGGATAGAATAAAATAAATCCAGAGATAGGCTTTTGAGCGTTTGGCATAGCCTGCGATTAAGCTCTCACCGGTGTCGTAGACATAATCGGTGGCAAAGCGGAAGAACGGGTATTTGAAGACGTTGGCTAGAATAATCATAATCGCCAGCTGCCAGCCATATAACGCGCCAGCCTGTGTCGATGAAATCAGATGCGAGCCGCCAATAGCAGCGGTCGCCATCAGAATACCGGGACCAAAGATGCGCCAGCTAAATCCTTCTTGCTGCACGGGGAGAGTATCGCCTGTGGCGCTTGGGTTATTGAGTCGTTGTGTGGTCATGCATACCTCGAAATGGTTAAAACGGCAAATCATCACTTACCTGTGTCAGTTTGACAATGATCATGAGCGCATCGCTTATTATTACTACTGTTTCTTAAAACGATTTGCCTTGTATCGACTTTAGTACACCAATCCGGTTTAGTAGAATGATTATTGATATAATAATTACTTATTTTTTGCATAGATATTCCTGATAGTTATCATAATTAAATATAAATATCAAGATTTATCAATGACTATTTTTTCGGGCTTCTTTATACCACAATTATTAATCAATATCTGATAATTTAACGCTGAGATTCAAATTTTTGGCGCCGGTAAGTGATGCCGCGCTGCTCGTAGACATGATAAGTCGCGCGCAATAAGTCAGGGATATTAGGATGCACAAAATCTTTGAGTGTATGCAGATAAATAGGCGAGGTGACGTTTTCGTGAATGAGACGCTGATAGCTGATCTGCGATGTACGCACTGTTTTTAGGCTGGCAGGTACTAAGGTGATACCTTCGCCCGCAGCCACTAAGCCGAGTGCCACTTGTAAATCGCTGACGGTGGTAGTCATAAATGGAGAGATGCCATATTGTGCAAATAAATACAGCAAAGGCTCTGTGACCTGCTCAATAGCAGATGCTTGATGATGGCTAGTATTATTTTTCTTATTTTGCTTCGCATTTTTATTACTCACTGTTGCCGGCACTGTTGATGCAGGCAAGTGGGTTTGATGATAGAGAATCAGACGATTATTTGCCAAATCGATCAAGCATTGCTCGCGCACATTGGCAAGCGGATGGGCTTTAGGTAGCGCAACGACGTAGCGCTCATGGCGTAACAGTATTTGCTGTATCCATGGGTCTTGATGGGCAAAGCGCCCAAAACCAATGTCAATATCACCAGATTTTAGCGCTTCCATTTGCTGATAGGAGCTAATATCCTTTAGATTGACTTCAATTTCTGGATTTGACTGCTTCAGTCTGGCGATAATTTCAGGTAGTAGCCCATACAGTATAGAGGGCACAAAACCGATATTTAACGCGCTGCTAGGTGCAGATAATCGCTGAGTCATACCAACAACCGTATTTACCTCTGTCAGTATGGTACTGATTTTATCGTAAAAAAACGTGCCAGCTTCTGTTAGATGTAGCGGTCGGTGATAACGATCAACCAACATCACACCCATGTCCGTCTCAAGCTGCTTGAGCAAGCGGCTCAGACTAGGCTGTGACAATCCGATTTTGGTAGCGGCTGCGCTAAAGCTCCTAAGCTCAGCAACGGCAATAAACGCATTGAGCTGCTTTAAATCCATGTTTTATGCTCATTTATCTGTAATATTATGTTGATTGATTAAGCGGATACCTACTGTATTTTATATTAATAACAGCACAACTATAAAATTATGCTTGAAGCATACGAGGCGACACTCTATATTGTTAATTAACGATAGCGTTACACTTTAGCAAACAAAAAACCTTTACCCTTAATTCTAGCAGTCATCTACGGTTGCGTGGCATAAACTGGTTTGGTATCACTTCATGAGCGACAAAAAAGACAAGCAAAGCGCCGACTTAGAGGCAAATTTAGCAAAAATCGCTAATACTAAGCCACGACTGCGTAATCGTAAACACAATATCTATGAGCGTTATATCACGCGTGTCGAAAGTGTTGAGAATACAGAAAATGAGGGCGCGCCAACTGTTAGCAATACTCACGCCTATAATGAGATTGATGCTGGTCTTAGCACAAGCTTACTGGACAGTCCTGGTCAGCAGCATACATTACAACCGCTAAAGAACGCTGACAAGCTGTCTTCGTATGAGCCAATAAGTACAACAGAGCTAGAATTATTTGCCATTCAAGAGCAAGATAGTGTGGAAAATATAGCAGGGTTGCAGATATCTGATAACACGAGTACATCGGTAAGCTTGGACTTCTCTGATGAAGAAAATGAGAGGGTTATACATCCTTTAACGATAACAGAAGCGACTGATAACGCAGCACTGGTAGATACTACTACTGACGTAGACGATAGTAGTAGTACTATTGATGATAACGTAAACAATGTGCCTTCAATAACCCCAGTAGCACCCATTAAAAAACCGCTTCTCATAGGCATGGTGCTTGGCTTACTAATGATTTCTGGTTCTGTATTAACGTTAATTGCTACTGGTTTCTTATCCACTGGTAATATGTCTACAGAACCTGCTGCCGCTGGCACGCCTGTTAGTAATAGTATCACCAAAACAAGCCTAGTAACCAAGCAAACGGCTACCGGCACTGAGCAAAATTTTGTGGTAGAAGCTAATACACCACCTTCTATTGCTGAAGGGCCCACTGATTCTGACCCTGCCAAATCATCAACGCCTAAAACGCCTAAGTCTCAAACGGACGCAATGATTAATGAAGCAGCTGTTAGTGTGCCTAAAGCAGATACTGCCATCACATACGAAGATTTTAGAGAAGAGTCACAAAACACGCTATATCGTGAAGCCAATGACTAGCGTCATGAAAATCTTTGTCTTAGACAACCTTCTCGCTTTTCTTTTTTCTTTAGGCTCTTTTTTAACCAATGGTCGAATATAAACGGACCAAACGGTAAGAACGAGCCAAGCACGCCAGCTGGGATCGCCCATATAGGCATCTTGATCTTGACGGCTGTGCCCATGAGTACAATGATATAGGCGATGAATAAGGCACCGTGTGCCATACCGATATATCTTACCCCTTCTGGGATGTCCATCATGTACTTTAGTGGCATAGCGATACAGAGCAATAGTAAGAACGAGGTACCTTCTAGATAACCTGTCATTGTGAGAGCTTTTAATGCCGTATTTTGTTCTGTCGTAAGATTAGAGGCGGTTTCAAACGTTGGCTGAGCCTGTGGCACTGTATTTTCCTTTTATGATTAAAAGTACGCTACGGGTTATTCAAAGCTTATATTCTGTAAATAACCAAGCAATAATAGTAGCCTTCGCGCGTTGCTATTATTGCTTTCTGGTAAAAACGAGTGAAATGAAAAAAAATCAGGTAACGAGAAGAGCTTGTTAACTAAGCATCAGGGGCAGGGGGCTTGCCTTCAAATTCAGCAAGCATCTTAGTAATGAGTTGATCTTTTTGCTGCCACACTTGCTCAACCCAGTCGAACATTTGCGCTTTTATCGCCTCATCTGTCTCATATCTGCCATTTTGAATACTGGCAAATAAGTCATCAGGCATCTTAATATGTCTGACATCGACGCCCAAACGCTTGATATTGCCTTTCCATAAGTCACTATACGTCGGCACACCGTCAGGGTAGACCATGGTCATGTCTAAAATACCATCAATGTCTTCGCCAAGCGCACTAATCGCCAGAGATAGACCGCCAGCTCGTGGTTTAAGCAAATGTTTATAGGGCGACTGCTGCTTATCCCTTTTTGCGGTGGTGAAACGTGTGCCTTCTAAATAATTTAACAGCGTAAAAGGCTTGTCTTTCAGCAGCGCGCAGGCGCGTTTTGCTTCTTCGATATCTTTGCCCTTCAAAGCAGGATTTTTAGCAATCGCTTCTTTAGAATGTCGACGCATCATTGGAAAATCGAGAAAATAGAAAGCTTGACCAATGACCGGTATATATATCAGCTCAAACTTAGTAAAAAATCGCGTCAATGGCAAACGCTTTTCACTAATATATTGCACGATACTGGTATCAACCCACGACTGGTGATTGCTTACTAGTAGATACTTGCCTTTAGTATAGATATCGTCAGGTAGGCTGATACGCCAGTCTTTATCCGGCAGTATGTTATCGATCATCGCATTATTGCTGTTAATCCAATAATTGGTCACATCAATGACCGCTTTATCAGCAATAGCTGCACCAGTAACGGCTTTGGCTGCACCCATAATCCATACAGGGGGACCCGCCAACATACTATTAAAAGTAATAACACCTGTGGCTGTGGTCAGCGAAGCGACCTTGCCAAGTTTAGGATTGCGTTCATGTAGTTTTTGAACGAATGATTTGAATCGCATGTTAAATCCTCTTAACCTTACATATTATAAGTTGTTAATAACGTAGTGGCATAATACTAGCAGAAATCGATAGTCGTGTTTACGTATTTGGTTTGGCTTTACATTTCGCTGTTAGGCGCAGATATACCTAATAAAGTAGATACATCATGTTTTGACGCGGCACTGGTATAAATTTTTCTGGCGTGCTGTGCCTGCGCAGACAGAGGCTGCAAAAAATTCATTCCAGTCCCGCTGTATCGTTTTTATACTGGGCTTACTATAGCAAATACAATTGAAAGTGTGACAAACCGCAAACCATAAAAAATCCAGTGCTAGATACTTAACACGGGATCAATAAAACCGATTAATTAAAGCACTAATTAGCTTTGAAGCTGGTCAATCATACTTTGGTATTTGTCTTTTTTATCAGAAATCTTACTACGTTCTTCTTCTGCATTATCTACCGATCCTTCAGATTCTGCTATTTTCTTATCAAAAGCTTCTAATTCGGCAGTTTTGGCATCGAGAAGTCTGTTAAGCATGATAGCAACCGCTTTTTCAGAAACGTCATGCGTCATATTAGAAGCTTCAGACGTAAAATTATCTTTAAGCTTAGCGGCCCATTGGTAGATATTAGCTATCGTCGTACCGTGCTTAATCTGGCATAAGCAGCGTTCTTTGGGTAAAGCGGCTACTTGGTTAAAATCGGCAGCGATTGCTCTAAACAAGTAACATGAGCACATGTTACTTGTACAATTGTTTATTGCAATTTGGAAGTAAGGTCAAGCATGCGCCTATACCTCAAATAAACTCTGTGTAATTTGTCATTATTTATGTGTGATATGCTCTGATTTGCACCACTCATGCCTTGTCATTTTAAAAATGTTCTGATAGGTTACATAACGATAATATAGTTATCTATATATAAAATATTGTTACGGAGCGCCGACTCAACACAGATTTTATCTGCCAGAAATGAAAAAACGTAAGAGGTTGTAATTATGTTAGATTTAGCAAATATGACGCCAAAAGAGGTCAGAGCGTTAATTGGTAAAAATGAAATCAACAAGCCGACTTCTGGCATGTGCAAAGGTCACATACAAGCAAACTTAGTCATAGTACCCAAAAATTTGGCCTATGATTTTTTATTGTTTGCACAAAGAAACCCAAAATCTTGTCCTATTTTAGACGTAACAGATGTTGGTAGTTCAGAACCACGGCTGATGGCGAAGGGCGCAGATTTGAAGTCTGATGTCCCAATGTATCGAATATATGAATTTGGCGAGCTGGTGGCTGAGGTGTCAGACCTAACAGACTATTGGAGAGAGGACTTGGTCTGCTTTCTTCTAGGATGTAGCTTTTCCTTTGAGTCTGCCATGCTCAATGCGTCTATTCCTGTTAGACACATTGAAGACAATCACAATGTTCCGATGTATATTACAAATATAGAAACCGAGCCTGCGGGACAGTTTCATGGAAAAATGGTGGTCAGCATGCGACCAATACCTTATCCATTAATCACAAGAGCCGTACAAGCCACCTCTCGGTTTCCACAAGTACATGGCGCGCCTATCCATATTGGAGACCCTAGTGTCATCGGCATAACAGACATTCATTCTCCCGATTTTGGTGATGCATCGCTCATAAAAGAAGGTGAAGTGCCTGTATTTTGGGCTTGCGGTGTGACGCCTCAAAGCATCGCAATGACTAGTAAACCAGAACTGATGATAACGCATTCACCAGGGTATATGTTTATCTGCGACCCAAAAGATGAAGACTTGGCAGTTCTGTAATTTTTGATGGCAACGCCATTTTAAGTTGAGTGTAAAACAATCAGTCTTACTCTGCGTCATAAAAAACGCACGAAGGAATGGAATCCAATCTGATTTTTCAACAAGCTTCAAGCTTCTCAACAAATAAAAACGTACTGCTTAGAAGTAAGGCCCTAGTTACATCGCAAGTTACATCGCAAGTTACATCGCACAAATTTTTTATAAAAAATAATTATTCACTTTTACTCTAATGAAATAGCCAATAATATGAATATTAACTTTACGGATCTAGAAAAGCTGATCAAGATCGCAGAATGCGCTGACATACAATCTTTAGAAGTGACCGATGGTGATGCGCGTATCTCTATCGTTTGTCAGCCTAATAGCAATGAAATCAGCGGCAACCACACTGGTAATAATCCTCGCTCAAAGACATCTCATTCAGAACCACAAACTGCACCCTCTGACAACAACACGTCTAATAATACCAGTGTAAACAATAACCCTATTGATGAAACTGTGACTATAAAGGTCGAAGAAAACCAAGTATTGGCTCCTATGCTCGGTACTTTTTATCTTCGCTCTGAGCCGACAGCTGAGGCGTTCTTTAAGGTGGGCGATCAGGTAGCAGCAGGGCAGACACTATGTATCATTGAAGCCATGAAAATGATGTATGAGGTAAAGGCAGAAGCTGACTGTACGATTCAAGAGATTCTGATCGATGAAGGTGACGTCGTAGAATATGCACAGCCCTTATTTATTATATCGCCAAACCGTTAAGGCCAATCAACATTGCATAGACGCTGTATTTGACGCTATATTCTTTAGGGAAACAAACATGTTCACAAAAATTTTAATTGCCAATCGTGGCGAGATTGCTCTACGTATTATCCGAGCTTGTAAGCAGCTGGGTATTCAGTCAGTCATTGCACATTCTGAATCAGACAAAGAATCGTTACCCGTACGCCTAGCCGATGAAAAAATATGTATCGGGCCTGCCAATGCCACACATAGCTACCTTAATCAACGAGCACTTGTTTCTGCTGCCAAAATCACCAACGCGCAGGCCATCCATCCAGGCTATGGCTTTTTGTCTGAAAACGCAGACTTTGCTGCCTTAGTTGAAGACTCAGGTCTCACATTTATTGGCCCAACGGCCGACAATATCAGAAATATGGGCGACAAGGTTGAAGCCAAAAAACAAATGACAATGGCTGGCGTGCCCTGTGTTCCTGGTTCCGATGGCGCTTTACCCGCTGATTCAGAGCAAGTTATCAAGATTGCTAGTGACGTTGGTTATCCGGTCATTATTAAAGCGGCAAGTGGCGGCGGCGGTCGTGGTATGCGCGTGGTCGAAAAAGAAACTGATTTACTATCTGCTATCTCTATGACGCAAACAGAGGCCAAAGCCAATTTCGGTAGCGCGATTGTTTATCTTGAAAAATACTTACAAGCACCTCGTCATATCGAAGTGCAAGTCATGTCTGACACCCACGGCAATGCCATTTATTTAGGCGAGCGTGATTGTTCTATGCAGCGCCGTCATCAAAAAGTCATTGAAGAAGCCCCAGCACCCGGTATTACCGAAGA
This sequence comes from Psychrobacter arcticus 273-4, assembly GCF_000012305.1. Lineage (NCBI taxonomy): Bacteria > Pseudomonadati > Pseudomonadota > Gammaproteobacteria > Moraxellales > Moraxellaceae > Psychrobacter > Psychrobacter arcticus. The sequence continues at coordinate 1,312,784 of NC_007204.1, read as the reverse complement.
GCAACGTCAGAAAATAGGGCAAGCATGCGTAACGGCTTGCGAGCAAATGCAGTATAGAGGCGCAGGCACGTTTGAGTTTTTATATGAAAATGGCGAGTTCTTTTTTATCGAGATGAATACCCGTGTGCAAGTCGAACACACCATTACTGAGATGGTAACAGGCGTCGATATTGTGCAAGAGCAAATAAGAGTAGCTGCAGGACTTGCGCTAGCACACAAACAGAGTGATGTCGCTATTACTGGACACGCTTTTGAGTGTCGTATTAATGCTGAAAACGCGCAGACATTTTTACCGAATGCTGGACGAATAGACTACTGCCACATGCCAGCAGGGTTTGGTATTCGAGTAGATAGCCATGCTGAGTCGAACTACACCGTGCCGCCCTCTTATGACAGTTTGATCGCCAAGATATGTGTACAAGATCGCTCAAGAGAACAAGCGATAGAAAAAATGCGTGCGGCCTTATCAGAAGCGCAAATTACGGGCATTGATACCAATATTGGTTTGCATCAACGACTCTTTGAAGATGAGGTGTTTTGTCAGGGTCAAATAAGCATTCATTATCTAGAAAAATGGATACAAGACAATATATAAATCAAGTCTTGCTTGCAAAAACGAAAACCAAAGCTGAAATTAGAGTCAGAATTAAGATAGAAAATAAAAAGTAAAGGAGTGCGTGCTGATGGAACTACAATGGCAAATATGCAGTGAAACCAATCTAGCATTGTTTTTCCCTAAACCGATCACCTTAGAAAAACAACAAAAATGCTGGGCTTTATCAGACAGCATCCAAAAAATGCCAGAAGTCATCGAAGTGGTGATTGGTATGAATACGCTCAGTGTATTCATCTTACCATTAACATGGGCTAAGCTTAATATCTTCAAAGACAAACTGTCGGCACTGCTCAATGATATCCCTTCAAAAACCATTCAGGGTAAGCATGTCGAGATACCAGTGCATTACGGTGGTAAATATGGCCCTGATCTGGCGGCCATGGCGAATGACCTAAACCTCTCAGTTGAAGCCGTTGTTGAGCTACACACTAAAGCCACTTATACCGTTTATTTTATAGGTTTTCAGCCAGGGTTTCCTTATCTTGGCGGCTTGTCTGAGTCATTGTATTTTCCAAGACATGCCATACCTAGAACCCAAGTGCCTGCAGGTTCAGTGGGTATAGGTGGCGAGCAAACGGGGATTTATCCTTTTGCTTCGCCAGGCGGTTGGCAGTTACTAGGCCAGGCGAATACTGCTTTATTTGATTCAACCAAGACCTCTCCGACGTTGCTTAACGCAGGCGATACTTTGACATTTACAGCGATTGATATTCATCAATAAGCGGTAAATAAAAGATGCATGAATCAAAAAGACAAATAAACAGGTGGTATCAATGAAAATTATAACCGCAAGTGCCCTTGCCAGTATTCAAGATTCGGGACGACTGGGTTACCGAAGCATGGGCGTGGGTAGAAATGGCGTGATGGACAGTTGGGCGCTACAAGCAGGTAATGCTTTGATGAAAAACGAGGCAAACGAACCCGCTATTGAAATAGCACTGGGCGAGTTAACCATACAGTTTGAAGAAAGCGTTTGTTTTTGCTTAACGGGCGCTTTATACGAGGCCTATTTAGACGACCAGCGTGTTCCCTGCTATTGGCGTATCAATGCGAAAGCTGGGCAAACGCTTAAACTTTTGCGCCCGCTACAAGGCATGTATACCTATTTATGTGTGCACGGCGGCTTTGAGATTGAGCCAGTATTGCAGTCGATCAGCACCAATCTCAAAGCAGGATTTGGCGGATTTGAAGGTAGATACTTAAAAGCCGATGACACCTTAACGGTAAAAACTGAATCAAGCCTGCCTGTAATTGGGGTGGCTCGACTTGCGCCAACCGATGTCATTAGAGTGATAAAAAGCAGTGAGTATGACTGCTTCACTGAATCGTCTCAACAAGCGTTTGAAACCCAACCATGGAAACTACAAAGCAATAGTAACCGTATGGGCTATCGTCTGGAAGGGACAACAGCGCTTGAATTTAGTGAGCCGGTACAAATGAGCTCACATGGCGTTGATATTGGTATGATTCAAGTGCCGCCGCAAGGGCAACCGATTGTCTTAATGGCAGACGGACAAACGACGGGCGGCTACCCTAAAATTGCGACCGTTATCAATGCAGACATAGGTCTGATGGCACAAATTAGATTTGGTAAAGCCTGTCAGTTTGTCGTTGTATCGTTAGAGCAGGCGATACATAAACAACAGAAAAGACAACATTATATTGATCAAATAAAGGAGTATGCCAATGAAAATTGATTTAAATGCTGATGTGGCTGAAGGCTGCGGGCAAGATGATAAATTATTAACGATAGTCAGCTCAGCGAATGTCTGCTGCGGCCTTCACGCTGGGTCTTATAGCGAGATGCTAGCAACGTTGCAATTGGCAAAAGAAAACAACGTGAGCGTAGGCGCGCATCCTGGTCTAAACGATAGAGAAAACTTTGGCCGTATTCATCAGCCGTTAAGTGAAGCCAACTACCGTGCTTTGTTGGTGTATCAGTTGGGGGCAACCAAAGCGCTCTGTGATTTGGTGGGTGTACCTTTAGAGTATGTTAAACCGCATGGTGCGTTGTACAACCAAGCCGCAATTGATGAAGCACTATCAGATATTTTAGTGAGTGAAATCAAACGATTTGATCCAAATCTAAAGGTCATGGGTTTGTCTGGCGGCTATTTGGTTAAGTCAGCCAAAAAGCATGGTTTAGAGGCAATATCAGAAGTGTTTGCCGATAGAAACTATGAAAAAGACGGCTCATTGGTCTCTCGTAGTAAAGACAATGCCCTGATAACCGATACAGATGATGCGATTAAGCATGTGTTGCAGATGATTACTGAAGGGACCGTCACCAGTGTTTGTGGCCAAATCGTACCCGTAGAGGCGCAAAGCATCTGCTTACATGGGGATGGTGAACACGCCATTTTGTTTGCACAAGAAATAAAGAAACAACTAGAGCTTAAAGGTATCAAGATATCAAGATATCAGCCCACTAATCATTTGATTAAATAATCCCATATAGAACAAGGATGTTTATGAGTACCCTAAAAAAACACAATACCGCCATTTTAGGCGCGGCCTTTCTGATGGCCACATCAGCAGTAGGGCCAGGGTTTTTGACCCAAACCGCCACATTCACCGAAAGCCTAATGGCAAGTTTTGGCTTTGTTATCTTAATATCTATTATTATGGACATTGGGGTCCAGCTTAACGTTTGGCGAGTAGTCGCTGTCTCCAAAAAACGTGCACAGGAAATCGCCAACTTGGTGTTCCCTGGTGTCGGTTACTTGCTCGCTTTTTTGATTATTGCGGGTGGTCTTGCTTTCAATATTGGTAATATTGGCGGTGCAGGACTTGGTATGCAGTCCATGTTTAATATGTCGCCTATCACAGGTGCGCTGATTAGTGGTGTGATTGCAGTCGCCATATTTTTGGGCCGAGAAACGGGTCCTATGATGGATAAATTCGCTCAGTTGATGGGCTTTATCCTTATTGTATTGGTCATTTATGTGGTCTTTAAATCTGACCCACCATTAGCAGAAGCCGTCAGTAAAACCATCATGCCTGACAAGATTGATGCAGTCGCTATCGTGACGCTAGTAGGTGGTACGGTTGGCGGTTATATTACCTTCTCAGGTGCGCATCGCTTATTAGAAGCAGGTGTCAGCGGAGAAGAGAACTTAAGCTCAGTGACCAGAAGCTCTGTCTCTGGTATTTTAATTGCCTCTGTGATTCGCGTGTTTTTATTCCTTGCGGTATTAGGTGTGGTGTCTCAAGGCTTTGCATTGGATCCCGCCAACCCAGCCATGTCGCCTTTTGAATATATTTTAGGAAATGCAGGTAAAGTTATCTTTGGTATGGTGATTTGGGCTGCTTCTGTGACCTCGGTTATTGGTGCTGCTTATACCTCTGTGTCTTTTATGACCAACTTTCATCCATTCATTGAAAAGCACAAACGCTACTTTATTATTGGTTTCATCGTTATCTCAACAATGGTATTTGCCACTATCGGTAAGCCTGCACAAGTACTGGTATTGGTCGGTACGTTAAATGGTTTGGTTTTACCTATCGCTATGGTCATTATTCTGATTGCCGCCTACAGAAAAAATATCGTTGGCAATTATAAGCACCCTATTTGGATTGCGGTATTTGGTTGGTTAATCGCCATCGTCATGAGTATTTTGAGCGTCATGACCATTGCTAAATACCTTGGCATGAATTAAAAAATTAAGGTAAGGAATGTATTATGGATATAGAGCAAATAGCACGTGTGGTCAAACTGATTGAAAGTAGTCAGTTGCATGAAGTCACGATTGCAGACAACGGGCAGTCTATTAAGGTGGTTAACAATCTAGGTGTGCAGAGTAGTGTCAGCTCTAATTCTATAGATGCCACGCCTACTCATGAGCCTGAACAGAAGGGTGATGATGTCTTGCAAGTATGTGCCACTTACGTGGGACAGGTCTACTTAAGTGAAGACGATGCAACAGACAACTTAGTCAAAGAAGGAGACTATATTCAAAAAGGTCAAACCATTTGCTTCATTGACGAATTGACCCGTTTGCAGCCAGTGATTAGTAATCAAGAAGCTATTGTCACGGCAGTTTTGGTTGAAAGTGGACAGAACGTTGAATATGGGCAGCCTATTTTCGCGTTAGCCCGTAGTTAAAAATGGGTATTAAATCCAACCGAATCTAAACCCTTTAAGTGCTATCATCTATCGCTTAAAGGGTTTTTTATGTGCTGAGCTTTAGTATTAGCCACATCATGTATCTCATACATTTCATATAAGCTATGCTTCAATCGATGCCACCACCTGTTATGATAAGGGTTCAATATTACTACTCTGAAATGATTGACTGTTTCAGAAAAGGTGTAATAGGCTGGCAAGCAGGGTAGTACGCTGTATTTATGTTAGGTTATTGAGTTTACAGCATCACCTCATAACTCGTACTACGCCCTGAGGCATCAGATTTTTTTAACATGCCTTTTTCTACTAAGTCATTAATGTCCCTTAATGCAGTATCAGCTGAACACTTAGTGATCGTCGCCCATTTTTTGGTCGTCAGTTTGCCATAAAAGTTCGTCAGTAAAATATTGAGCACAGTCACCTGTCTTGTATTTAGCGCTTGTTGACGATGCGTTTGCCAAAAACCTGCTTTGCTAATAATCTTATTGGTTGTTGTCTGTGCAGATAACAGTGCTTGCTCTAGTGTCTGTAAAAACCAAATTAGCCACTCAGTCACATCCGAGTCGCCTTTTTGCGTGCGCTCTAGTATTTTGTAATAGTCATTACGCTGCTTGAGTATTTGGGCCGACATACTATAGAAGCGCTGCTGACTATCATCACTTTGCGCTAGCACACGCTCGGTGATGGCACGAGTTAAGCGGCCATTGCCATCATCAAAAGGGTGTAATGTGACAAACCATAAATGAGCGATACCTGCTTTGATAACCAGATCTAAATTATCCTGCTCATCAGTTGCTGTATTGAACCATAACAAGAAACGCTCTAATTCTATAGGTAGTCTATCAGCACTTGGTGCTACGAAATGAACCTGCTCGCGTCCGTAGCCACCAGAGACTACTTGCATAGGCCCTTTGCTATCATCACGGATTCCCCCCGTGTTAATACGATACAGACCACTATATCCTGTTGGAAACAAAGCGTGATGCCACCCCAACAAGTCAGTCAGTGCCAGCGGCGATTGATAGCTATAGGTGGCTGCGAGCATCATCTCAACGATGGCATCAATCTCACGCGTCGCTGCTGGCATGTCACTAGTGTCTATACCCAAGTGACGCGCAACAGAAGAGCGCACCTGCTCATTATTCAGCGTCTCACCTTCAATCTCAGATGTTTTAACCACTTCAAGTGTCACTGCATCCAACTGTGCTTCAACGTTTAAGTCAAACCCTAATGTTGATAGCTGTCCTAGCAGATGGCCTTGTAATATCCGTACACGGCTAACCAATGGTAGCAACTGTTTATCTGACCAGCGCCACTTTGTCCAATCTGGTTTTTCATGATTGTAGGTCACATATTTCATCATTTTTCTCAGAGGATACGGTGATTAATCATGCTATTCAATGCATATTATGCGGAGATTATTACGGTTATTCAATGCATTTTAAGTGTATAGGCACATGTTTATGGAAATAGTGGTGTACGTACATTGATTTTTGTTGATAAAGAACAGCCTTGATTTAACAGCAATTAGGATAAAGTAAGGCGCCACTTAGCAAAACTGATTATGGGTGATGTGATGACTCTATATTATGAATTTGCAGACTACAATCTTGGTGCATTTGGTAAGCGTGCAGTCTGCAATATTGATCAATCCATCGCCGATAAAGATTTGATATCTTCTTTTGAGAGTATTGCATAGGATATAGGGTTAGTCTGCATATTCAATAAGATAACTTTAAGATTGGCCAATCCTATACATTATAAGTTTTGTAATTGTTCAATTAACCAGCGATGTATACCGCTGTCGCTGGTACGTGGATGCCATGCCGCGATTACCTTAAAGGTAGGCGGTAATGCTTCGACTTTAAGCTCTTTAACTTTATTGTTTGGTAATAACCGTGAAGGATAAAAGGCAATCATATCGGTAGTGTGCAGGATATCTGGCACTGCTGAGAAGCTAGGAACTGACATCACAATATGGCGTTTGAGCCCTTTTTCTGCAAACCATTGATCATGCGAGCCGCGCAAATTGGCACGCGAAGGTGATACCACCAGCTGCGGGTGTGCGGCAACTTGCGCCAGTGTGAAGATATCTGTTGCAAAGGTGTTTTTATAACCTGTCACACATAAATGTTGTTCTTCAAATAGTGTCACATAGGATAAGTTATCAGGGATAAACTCTGGAAAAGTAATCAGCAAATCAAGTTCGCCTGCCGCAATAAGCTGATTGATATTGTCTGAGGCAAAATCTCTCACTATCAGCCTTAAATCAGGCGCTTCACGGCGCGTTATATTAAACAACTGCGGCAATAATGCCTGCGTCGCATAGTCGGTTGCGCTAATCGTAAAGACGCCTTTGTATGTTTGCGGCGTAAACACCTCTGGCTCTAACAACACTTCCAACTGTTTTAATATATCGCCGATAGGTTGCTGCATCGATAGTGCTTTTGGGGTTGCCACCATGCTATTGCCTTGACGAATAAACAAACGATCATCAAGCAAATCCCGTAGCTTACGCAACTGCTCACTAATCGCTTGTTGTGTCAGTCCCATTTTGCGCGCGACTTGTGAGAGATTTTGTAGATCAAGCAGTGCGTGCAATACTCTAAGCTGCTTGATATCAAGCCGATTCATACCATTCATACCATTCATACCATTCATATTATGTACCATTAATAATTGTATCCCAAACAATAAAGGCTTGTTTCTAATTGTACCCATAAAACTCTATGCTGACCAACATTGCTTACGCAGCCATTCAACCTTAAAAAAGGATGTGGCTCAAAGAATAAGCCTATCCGTTTGCTTTAAAAGAGAGTGTTATGAAACAACCTATGCCAAATACCAGTACATTATTTTCCTCTATACAACTTGGACCTTATACTCTTAAAAACCGTATCGTGCTGCCGCCTTTGACACGCTGTCGTAGCACGCAACCTGGCAATATTCCTAATGATTTAATGGCAAGCTATTATGCACAGCGTGCCTCAGCAGGTTTTATGGTGACTGAAGGTACACAGATTGAGCCAAGAGGCCAAGGTTATGCGTGGACGCCAGGGATTCATTCACCAGCACAAATTGAAGGCTGGAAAAAAGTCACGCAGGCAGTACATGCTAAAGGTGGTATTATTTTTGCTCAGCTGTGGCACGTTGGACGCGTGTCTCATACCAACTTACAGCCAAATCAAAATCAGCCTATCGCTCCATCTGCTATCACCGCTAATAACGTCAAAGTATTTATTGAGACAGGTCCAGGCGAGGGCGCTTTAGCCGACCCAAGTGAGCCACGCGCACTGAGCACAGAAGAAGTGGGTGAACTGGTCGCTATGTACGCACAAGCCGCGCGCAACGCACTAGAAGCGGGTTTCGATGGGGTAGAGCTACACTGTGCCAATGGCTATTTGGTGAATCAATTTATCTCTGAGCATAGCAATACACGTGATGATCAATATGGTGGTTCGCTGACCAATCGTCTGCGTTTTTTAAAAGAAGTGGTTGCTGCCGTCAGTGATGTGGTTGGTGCTGATCGTTTAGGCGTACGTTTTGCGCCTTTATTTGCAAGTACTAATGAGACTCGTGTGTATCTAGGGCTGGTAGAAGCAGATCCTCATCATACCTATATTGAAGCGATTAAGGTTCTTGAACAAGCGGGCATTGCTTACTTATCCATTGCAGAGGCTGATTGGGACAATGCGCCTGATTTACCAGAGCCTTTTTATCAAGCCGTCAGAGCTGAGTTTTCACAACGTATTATTTATGCAGGTAAGTACACTGTGCAAAAGTCGGTCGATATATTATCTAAAGGTTATGGTGATTTATTTGCTTTTGGTCGTCCTTTTATTGCTAATCCCGATTTACCTGAACGCATAGCCAATAATTGGTCACTCAATGAAGTAGATCCTGCCACGATGTATGGTGGCACTGCCATTGGCTACAGTGATTACCCTCGCTATCAAGAATAATTAAAAAACGAAAATAGTGCATAAAACAAGGTCAATCACAGCCTTGTTTTCACAGCAGCAGGCGACGGCTATAAGCGGTGCGATGAAGCTTCAAACTGCACATAGTTTGAAGCTTCATCGCATATTAGTAGGATATGTCGGACTGTATCCAATGCACTAGAAACCTAATTATCTAAAACCCGTGCTATCATTAACTCTAAAACAGTTTATTGGGTTTATGTTTATGTAAAATAAGGTTCATTAATTTTACTATATACAAGCTATTGTTATATAAGATAAATACTTTATTTTTATGAATAAATAATTATTTTTAGTTCATGAAAATGAACAACTACATACATGTATTAGATTTTAGCTATAGATCACCAAGACAGGTGTAGTTTGATTTTTATCGTCATGCTGCGTAATCAAAACCTCCCAAGTTTAGTTATACGGATTTGACAGCAGGGGTCATGGAGAGTGGGATGAATTTCATAATTGTTAATACATTTACGATTGAACCTGTCCAAAATTTAATTACTGCAACTACTGCAGCACTAGGTTGTGGACTACTCATTGGTCTAGAAAGAGAGCGTAGCAAACAACGTGGAAATCAACACAGCTTTGCAGGTATTAGATCTTTTGCAATTTGCTCTCTATTAGGGGCAATTTGTTTTTCTTTCGGTTTTTTTATAGGACTCATAGGGGCATTGATAGTAGGTAGTATAAGTATCATCTCTATTAATAAACAAATTGAAGATCCAGGTGTAACAACTGAACTTGCTTTTATACTCACCTATTTTATAGGTGGACTATGTTTATGGCATATTTCTTATGCAGCTGCACTTACAGTAGTCCTTACCTTCCTTCTAATGACAAAGCATTCAATGCATGGAGTAGCGACTAAATGGATTACTGAGCTTGAATTCAAAGATGGTATCTTTTTACTTGCTTTACTTTTAATTGCACTTCCTTTAACCCCCAATAGGGCTCTTTGGGGTTCAGTACTAAATCCTTATATTATTTTAAAATTATTGACATTGGTTTTAGCAATTCAAGCACTAGCACATATGGCAAAGAGGCTTCTATCATCACGCCACGCCATGTTTTTATCTGCTTTAGCATCAGGATTTGTATCCAGTACAGCCACGATTGCAAGCCTTGGAATAGAAGTTCGTCATGGTCGTGCAGATGCAAAAGAAAATGCTGGAGCTGCCCTTATATCCTGTGTCGCAACATTGGTACAACTTCTTATTATTGTTGCAGGTGTAAGTTTTACTTGGCTTAAAATTTTATTATTCCCATCTATTATTGCAATAATAATTTTAATTATTCCTGGAATATGGTTGATGAGAAAAACTCGATCCGGAGAGAAAGTTAAGTTAACTGATACACCCATGTTTAGTTTAAAAGAGGCAGGTATCATTGTAGTTACACTTACTATTATTCAAGTAATTGTTTATGGTTTAAGTTTATGGCTGGGTGACGCTGGTCTTATTGCAGGAACCGTACTTACTTCTATCTTTGAGATACATGCAGCAATGGCTGCCGTAGTAATGCAAGGGAACCCAACTAACCATATTTTATTGCTCGCCTTATTATTAGGTTTAGCTACACATGCAATTTCTAAATCAATTAATGCGGCAATTACTGGTGGTTTTCAATACGCACTTGCTTTTGTTCCAACCCAAATTATTCACATGACTGTTTTAATTATCTTGATATATACTATGACGAATAATTAAAAAATTTCTCATAGACACTATATATCAGCAACTCTAAAACAGCCTATTTAACATAATATACATTATGCGAAAACAAACCAACGGCTTTAGAATTTGGGCACATCATATTTTGTATAATGCTATTTGCTAATCATCCCATTGATTTCTATTAGCAGTTATTTGATGTCGATATATTAATTTCCCATTAAGGACAGTTTTTAAGCAAATGCGCTCGTAAAGATGTTCCATCCTCGTCTAAGATTACATCTGCCACTTGGCACGCAGAATTATCACAGGACAATTCATAATAAACATTATGGCCATGCGCTAAGCTGACTTGAACCAAACCTCTGGTCGTCACCGAAAATTGCTTGTCTTGTGCATAATCAGGATCTTGAGAATTCCACAATACATCATAACCCACATGACAGGATGTTTGCGCTTTAGCAAAGTAATCTTGCTCACGCTGCATGGCAGCCTTTAGATCCGGATTGGCATATTGTTGTAATACCACTGGGTTATCCATTCCTTCATTACTCACATCCTGCTGGTACATCTTAGCGACAGTATCAATTTTCATGGCAAAAGCTGTCTGTAATGGCTGCGTTAGATTAGCAGTAGCCGTGATAGCAGAAAACCCTATTGTGAGTATCATTATAGAAAATATCATTTTTTGCATGGCACCCTCCATGAAATATGACGTTTTAAGTGTTATATTCATTAAATCACATACAAACTACTACTTTACTACTTTACTGCTTAATTGTGTCTATCGAGTTTATTAAAAAACACTGTTTACACAGCACCATTATAAACTTTGATGCGTTATTAGTACTATTGATTGGTAAATATACATTGAATCTAGTATGTGTTTTGGATTGACTTAAATAAGCTACGATAAGGATATTGTTATGATGCCATCTACTCGTTCTAATATTTTTCAGTCTTATCTTTATAAGCTATCAACCGCGGCGGGTTTTGGTTTAGTGCTAGCAATCACAGGGTGCCAATCTTCTGCTGAATCCAACGCCAGCACTCCAAATCAATCAACTGGCAACCCATCTGTACCTATAGTCTCAGATATGAGCCAGCAAACGCTCAAACAGCAAGCACTGCGTATTCAGCGCGCGCTTGCCAATAATGATTTTTCTAGAATCATAGATGATATTCACCCAACTCGTGGCGTACGTTTTTCGATGTATGCTTACGTAAGGACTGATACGGATAAAGTCTTTAGCCGCGAGCAGTATGCTCAGTATCTACAACAATCAAAAATTCGTTTCACTTGGGGCGAAAAAGACGGTACTGGCGAGGCATTGGTAGTACCACTACCAGAATATCTAAGAACTTGGATTGATGCTAAAAAATATAATAATAGCGCTATTAGAATCAATGAGTTCCATCAAACTGCTGGTATGATTAATAACTTAAGAGATATCTATCCGAACTCAGATGTTGTTGAATTTCATGATAAAGGGTCTGAGGAATATGATGGTATGGACTGGCGTATAATGCGCTTGGTATTTGATAACTATCAAGGTAAGCGCTATTTGGTGGCCATTATTAATGATAGATGGACAGTATAAATATATTGTAAGCATATGATTTATTAGGAATATTCTATATAAAAAGGACAATATATTGTTTGTGATGTACTGCCCTTTTCGTTTACTTCAACTATTATATATTTACTTTTTGATATACATAAATCTTACGGTCTTGGCTCAAGTGGCGTTTGCCGAAAAAATTTCACCATTATCTCGTAAATATCAGGATAAGCATCAATCAGCTTTTGCGGCGTCTCAAAAAACACTTCACTCAGTACCGCAAAAAATTCCGCAGGATTGGTCGCGCCATAACGGTCAAAACCTGATTTATGATGGCTTTGAAAATCCTCAAAATCTCGCGTCATAATCTCAGTCCAGCGCACAGGATCCATATCCGGTTGTAGCGGCGGAAAACCATTGGCGCGACCATTTAGCATATCAAGCTTATGTACAAACTCATGAATGACGACATTGTGACCATCGCGCTCACCTGAGTGTTTGGCATCCTTCCACGACAGAATAACGGGGCCGCGCAGCCACGCTTCGCCGCTGCGATGCTGACTGCCCTCATGAACGATACCCAACTCATCAACGGTGGTGGTTTCGCTTTTGTAAGAACCCGGATAAATAATAATGGCCGACCAGCCAGCGTACCACTCAAGGCTTAGGTTTAAAATAGGCAGGCAAGCTTGTAAGGCGATAGATTGCTTGACCGCATCGGTAATCTCGAAACCCTGCGCGCCAGTAATCGACTTATCCGCCAAAAACAACGTCGCCAGCTCAAACAAGCGTGTTAGCTCATCTTCGTTCAACCTACCAAGTATCACAATACGCTGAGCCGCTTGCAGCCAGTCAGCATGGGTAAACTCGCTGCTGTCCAATATGCGCTGCTCGCGCCAGTCTTTTGTCATGCTAAACATATTGAAGTTCCTTTAGTTTTTGTCGTCAGACTGTGCTTTTTATTATTAGCGTTATGCGTTTTATGGGGTTAAGTGGTGCTGATAATAAGCCTGTTTATCAAGATTCTAAAGACAGCATATTCATAATTAATTTAATCAAGGTTTCTTTTTGGTTGGGGTCAGACTCGGCAACCAACAAGGTTAATGCGGCAAGCCCCGTGTTATTAATAACCATGTCACCTTTATCATTAAGCAGTCGATTATTACGATGCAAAAAATCTACAAACAAAAAAGCGCCGCTGCGTTTATTACCATCGGTAAAAGGATGGTTTTTGACCATAAAGTACAGCCTTCATCGGTTTTCAGCTCGGGACTTTGGGCGGTTTTTCTAATTAAATTTAAAGCTTGTTATAGCTCGCTTGAATTTTTATCAAAGCGCTCTTGATTGAGCGTATAGCCTTGAACCAAGTATTCACGTAGGCGTTGGGTTGCCCATATACGGAACTGAGTACCTTTTTTGGAATTAACCCGATAACCCACAGAAATAATAGCATCTAGATTGTAAAAGCGAATGTTGCGTCGAACCTGCCGACTTCCCTCTTGACGAACTACCGAGGATTGCTCGGTAGTTGCTTCTGGGTCTAACTCACCTTCCTTATAAATATTTTTTAGATGCAATCCTATTGTATCAGAGTCTTTTTCAAACAGCGTAGCCAATTGGGCCTGCGAGAGCCATAGAGTGTCATGTTCTAAGCGTATCTCTATCTGCGCCTGTCCATCAGCGCTTTCATAAATCTCTACTTTTGCTGTTTTATCATTCGTAGCATCAGTCATCTTAGTTTTTCCTTAATATACGCAATTATGCTCAATTCGTAAATCATACAGCGACTGTATGACAGGGTACATGACAATGACTATCCTATACCTGTGTTTGGGGTGTTTCGCGGCGTATAGCCGAAATGCTGCTTATAAATGCGTGAGAAGTAACCTTGGTCGCCATAACCGACTCTATGCGCCACTTCATCGATGGTTACGTAGCTTTTGGTTTTTAAGATATGATTGGCCTGCTTTAAACGCAGCGACCATTGCTGGGGTTAAAGTAGGGTTTTCTAGGTGCAAATAGACGTAATGCTCGATGCACTTTAGGTGCACCGATTGTATGGACGAGCTGCTACTCATAATTACCTCTTTCGGAGCGCTCAATGTCAATACAATAAGGTTAAGCAGCTGCTCTAAGATTTTAACCTCTAATGAATGGGAATATCTTGCCCTTGCAAAATCATCTCAGGCAAATGATCAAACAGCGCATTACTATAGTCATGGGCTAAGTTAAAGACACTCGAACGGGCGGTTTTTTCTAAGGTGGTTGTCCTCTCACGCTGCGCCGTTTCTAGGGCGCTAGGTACGACAGACAAGGTAATAGGATCTATAGAGGGGTGAGCGTTGCTCATGAAAGACTCCTTGTCGAGAAATTTGGGTCAGAAGAAGCGCGTTTGTATAAGCTAAATAAGAATATTCCGGTCTATATGACCATTTATCCTTACCCTTCAGCACGCGCTTTATCTGGCTTATCATCTATCCTAATGATCAAGATTTTTCACTATAGCGAGGTTTTGGCAAAATAGATTGACTGTGCGTGCAGAGTTTTTGACTGTGAGTGTATAGCTGTATCAATAAGCAGCCTGTTTTAATCTTTATCATAGTGGGATATAAAGCGTTTAAAATAAAAAAAGAGCAATGCCTCATATGTGATGCACTGCTCTTTTTGTCTATTCTTACTAATTCTAATCACAGCAGCGTTTAACGAAAGAAATTCACCATAATCTCATCAATATTAGGAAGCGAATTACAAAAAATCTTTCCAAACGTGGTTAGTAGATATTAATAGGTTGCATAAGTTATTTACTACTACGCGTGAGCAGACCTCCTGCCTAGTCCTATCTTCACATTAGCCAATATCAGTCCAGATAAGATGAGCACCATTGCTAGCACCTTCCACCATGTGACCACCTCTCCTATGAGCAGCACTGAAGTCGCCATACCGAATACGGGTACCAGTAAGGCAAATGGCACAACCTTAGAGGCGATATTTTGACTAAGCAAATGCGCCCACAGTCCAAAGCCAATCAGGGTTGAGACATAGACAATAAACCCAAGCGATAGCCAAGACTTAAAGGATGCATGCGTAAATGTCGTGAGATGCCATGCTTCGGTCTCGAATAGTAGAGAAGATAACGTCAAAATCACACAAGCGATCAGACCGCCCCATACCACTAGTGATAACGCAGATAGTGCCGATGTTCTATTGTTGCTATCAACAGGCGAGGCAGTAGAAATATTACTAGTACTTTGCTGCGTTGAGGCTTGTTTTGAAGCAATATTGCCAAAGCTCCAACCTATGGCTGCAATCAATATGCAGATAAAGCCAACCAAGGGCATATCACCGCCGAGATTTAGCGCAATCACACCAAGCCCTAGCACACCAACTAACATACCGATAATCTGCATACGACTCACCGCTTCACCTAATATGACATACGCCAGCAAGACGGTGATGAAAATTTGAACTTGCAACAACAGCGCCGTCAACCCTGCCGATGCACCCAAATGCATGGCGGTGAATACAAAAGCATACTGCATGACAAAGGTACCGATCGCATAAATAAATAACGTACGGTTGAATTTAGGCGGCTTGAGAAAAAGAACAAGGGGCACAGCGGTAAAGAAAAAGCGTAGGGCAGTGAGCATTAACGGTGGAAAGCTTTCAAGCGCCCATGCAATAAAGGTAAAATTCACACCCCATATAAAGGTAACCAATACGGCTAAGGCAATGTGGATTGGGGTCATAGGATGATCCTAAATAATGATTGTTTATTGACATTAAGTTGTTGTATTCGGACGTGATGGAATTGACCAGTATAAATACAGCCTATGCCGTTATACTGCCGTCAAAGCTTGCGGTTAAGTTCATTCTGTCTACCATCCGTATGATTCTAACTATTGTTGATATACTCAACTATAGTTTAAATAGCCATAACAGACCCGATACAGTTTCACTAATGGTGAACAAAGTGTATAGTTGCTCTTAACGTTACAATTAATCATTACATTGAAGAGATAAGTACATTCATTATGGTCGAAACCTATACGCTCAATCCAAATTTAACCAAGACTGCCGCTGTCGCTGAATGGTTACAGCAGCGTATTGACTGGCATATTTACCTGCCCAATCAGCGTGTGCCCTCGGTGCGAAAGTTAGCGAAACTATTAAATATATCAAGCTTTACGGTGGTACAAGCTTATGAGCAATTGGTGGCTACCGGTGTGCTAATAGCTAAGCCCAGCTCAGGGTATTATGTCAATACGCAGTCAAAATTAGTTCAGCCGAATGATGATAAAAGAAAAGTTTTTAAGCACCCAGTAATAGATACGCGCTGGCTGGTGCAACAAGTCTTTAGTGATATCCCGCATAATCGCTCGCCAGGGGTGGGAACATTACCGAGAGACTGGGTACGTAATGATAAGATGGAATGGGCCATACGGCAGGTAACCCAGCAAGCCGATAGCTTTATCTATGATTATGGTAATGTTCAAGGCTATCTGCCGCTACGTCAGCAGCTGGTTCAACACCTGCATACACTGGGCATGCAAACCCATGCTGACCATGTGATTACTACAGCTGGGGTATCGCAAGCCGTGACCATGGTTGCGCGGCTTCTTACTCAAGCTGGGGATACGGTGGTCGTTGATGGGCCGGGCTGGTATTGGCTATCAAGCTGCCTGCAACAACAAGGATTAAACGTCGTCTCTGTAGAACGTGACCATCAAG
This sequence comes from Psychrobacter arcticus 273-4, assembly GCF_000012305.1. NCBI lineage: Bacteria > Pseudomonadati > Pseudomonadota > Gammaproteobacteria > Moraxellales > Moraxellaceae > Psychrobacter > Psychrobacter arcticus. The sequence continues at coordinate 1,296,102 of NC_007204.1, read as the reverse complement.
GGCCTAATATTGAGCAGATGCAAAAGCTATTCGCTGCGCATCGCCCTAAGCTCTATTTGACCAATAGCGTGCTGCACAACCCAACATCCTATAATCTACATCCTGCCCGCGCGCACCAAGTACTCAATCTTATTCATGAGTACGATGCTTATATTTTTGAGGACGATTTATACGCTGCATTTGTACCGGGTGGTCAAGTGCTGCGTTATGCCAGCCTTGATCAGTTCGAGCGGGTGTTTTATGCGACTGGGTTTTCAAAGTCAATGGCGTCAGGCTGGCGCGTCGGCATGTTGGTCTGTCCTGATAACTATATTGATGATGTATTGCGTATTAAAACCTTAAGCAATTCAAACACGCCAGAATTTGGCGAACGGGTTTGTCATCATTTATGGACGCATGGTGAGTATCGTCGGCAGATTAAAAAAGTGCAGCAGCATTTGTATAGGGCTCATGAAAGAATGCGAAAAGCATTACCAAAGATAAGGCTTATCTACCCTGAACATACACAAGCAGGTCTTTTTGTTTGGGTAGATATGGGGCAAGATACCAGCCAGCTGGCACTAGATGCCTATAAAGAAGGCTGGCTGGTCGCACCGGGGCAATTATTTTATCCCGATGTCAGCGCCTCAACCCATCTGCGCCTAAATGTCTCAACAACAAGTGATGAATTTTTGAGGTGGTTGGGTGATTATTTGGATAAAAGCTGTCAATACTGATAAAAACTCCATCACCCCACCACCAGCCGCATCATCTGCGTACTGATGTAACCACCAAAGGTACCCACGGCATAGCCTAAAATACCCAAAAACACCCCAACTGGCGCTAGTGACGGGTGAAATGCCGTTGCGACAATGGGTGCCGATGACGCGCCGCCAGTATTGGCATTGGAGCCGACTGCCAAAAAGAAAAACGGCGCACGGATGATTCTGGCAAAAATAAATATCAATATCACATGGATGCTCATCCAAAGCAAACCAATTAGTAGCAGTCGCCATTGTGAGACGATACCTGCTAGATTAATTTGCATACCAATAGCAGCAATTAATATGAAGATAAAGACGGTACCAATTTTTGAAGCACCAACATGATCAAGGCGACGTATTTTGGTAAAGGAGAAAACTACCCCTATTAAGGTGATAATCACCACCATCCAAAAGAATGAGCTGGCAAAGCTGTATTGTACCGCCCAACTATAAGGGGCAAAGAACCCTGCAATCTGACCACCAACGAAATGTGCTACACCAACCATGGCAAAGCACAAACCAAACATCACCATCAAATCATTAAGCGTGGCAGGACGAGCATTGTCACGCTCATAACTTTCAACGGCTTTGACGACCTTATCAATGCTACTGCTATCCGCCCGTAAAAACTTGTCAATCTTTTCACTGTGTTTTGCCATGACTAAGATGGCCAGTAACCACAGTGAAGCATTGGTGGTATCGACCAATATCATCATCCCAAACAGATCATCACTGACCCCGAACAGCTCCTTCATCGCTGCTTGGTTGGCCGCGCCGCCAATCCAGCTACCAGCAACCGCTGAAAAGCCGCGCCATAGCGTGTCATCGGTAAACATCTCAGGCGACACCCATTTAGCGATACCTAAGCTAATAGGACCACTAATGACAATGGCGATACTGGCCGCGAAGAACATAGCTATCGCTTTCCAGCCTAAGCCCAGTATCTTCGGTACATCCATTGATAAGGTCATTAGCAGTAAACTGGCTGGCAACAGATAAGTAGCAGTAAAACCATAAATCTGCGAGCCAATACCGTCAGCGAAGACACCTAAGCTGTTTAGCGTCGCAGGTATAAAACAGCACAGTACGATACCCGGTAGCACCGCATAAAACCGTTGCCAAAACTTACCAGGCAATGCTTGGGTATAAAAAACCAATCCGATAATCGCCATAATGATGCCAAACGCTAATGGCAAGCTTTCAATAGCTAAATTAGAAATATCAGGCATCCAATGGCTCCGCAGCACACGATAGGAAAAAATCTGTCAGTATAGACAAGGCAAAAAAGACGCGCAAGTAGCTATCGAGTACAAAGCTTAATTTTAAAAGATTTGAATAAGCAACAGTTTTTAAATACCTGCATATACTTGGGTCATATCTCTACGTGGTGGTTAATATCAAACTATTAAACACAAAAAAGCCAGATAACAAGTATCTGGCTTTTTGCTATATCTTTAGACGATTAAGGTATGATTATTAAAATCATTAATCCTCTAAAATAAGGCTATTACGAGTTGTTACCACGGTTGCCGCCAGTTGGACGACCTTGACCACGGCTGTCTGAACGAGCTGCTGGGCGACCTTGGCTACCACTTGGACGACCACGACCCGTTGCAGCACGCTCACCACGTGGAACGCCAGTGCTATCGCCGCGGCTAGGAGCACCAGTACGCTTACCTTGGTAAGGCTTGCCACCTGAACGCTCATTTGGCTTGCCAGATGAATCACGTGGCTTACCTTGATAACCGCTGTCATTGCTTGCGCGTTGACCAGTAGCGTTGCTGCTATCACCTGATGGGCGACCACGGCCTTGACCACTAGGTTTACTAGCGCCAGAACCAGCATAACCACCCGCTGAACGACCACGACCTTGACCATTACCATTACCACCGCCGTTTGAACGACCACGGCCACGACCACGACCATTGCCTTTGTTTTCGCTAGGAACGTAAGTTTTCTTAGGCTCCATGCCTTCGATAACAGAGGCTTCCATTTTACGATCTAAATAACGGTTAATAGCGTTAAGCTGTGGACGGTCATCCATGCTACATAAGCTTATAGCAACACCAGTACGGCCTGCACGACCACAACGACCGATACGATGGACGTAATCTTCCGTTTGACGCGGTAAGTCATAGTTAATGACGTGCGATAGTGCTGGAACGTCTAGACCACGAGCCGCTACGTCGGTCGCAACTAAGATTTTGCATTTACCATTACGTAGGTCTTGAACAATGCGGTTACGCTTGCTTTGTGGCAAATCGCCATGTAGGAAGCTTGCTTTATGACCGGCTTCTTGTAGCTGTTTTGCTAATTTTTCAGTACTACGTTTAGTGGCAGCAAAGATAATGATTTGTTCCATATCTTTGTGGCAAACGATTTTGTCAAGCAAACGGTTTTTGTGATCAAAATCATCACAGTAATACACTTTTTCTTCGATGTGCGCAGATTCAACTTTGATTGATACACGCTCAGGGTTTTTGGTGAAGCTGGCAGCGATTTTGCCGACAGGACCGTCCCAAGTTGCTGAACACATAATCGTTTGACGATCAATCGGTGCTGCACGTAGTATGTCGCTGATATCGTCAGCAAAACCCATATCTAGCATACGGTCAGCTTCATCAAGTACCAAGATTTCAAGGCTTGATAAGTCAACGCGACCCGCATTGATATGGTCAAGTAAACGACCTGGGGTTGCAACGATAACTTGTACGCCTTTTTTCAAAGCAGTAATCTGACCGTTGTATGGTGCGCCGCCAACTAAAGGCACGCAGAATAGACCACGCATATCTTTAGAATACGTACGTACGCTATCATGTACTTGCTGAGCAAGTTCACGCGTTGGCGTTAGAATAAGAGCTTTGGTCAATTTGTCGAAGCTGGTTGCACGGCTCAAGCGATCAAGTACTGGGATAACGAATGCAGCTGTTTTACCACTACCCGTTTGCGCAGATAACAAAAGGTCACGACCTTGTAATGCAAAAGGAATGGCTTCTGCTTGAATAGGTGTTGGGTGAGTATAACCACTACGCTCAAGCGCGCTAAGAATTGGCTTGGCAATATTTAGGTCAGTAAAGGTAACTTTATTTTCGTCAGTAGCGTCAGTCGTAGCCGCTTCATTATTAGTATCGGTATTTGCAGTAGTGTTTGGGGTGTCAGTGCTTTCGATAATGCCGTTTTCAGCAGCGATTGCAGATAAGATGTCAGTCATGAATATCCTTGGTAAGTATAAGCTGCTGTAAATTCAGCAAACTTGATGCATACCACTGATAACCGTTCACCACGCTACCCATATAATCTGATTATCAAAATAATGATAATCAAATACCAAACCCATAAGGCTTGTCAAAATTATATAAAGGCGTTCGTGCTGTCTGACGTATTTTGGTGGTAGTGCCGAGTGTCTCATCCTTGTCTGCTAAAAACTCAATACCAATGCTTTGTCCAAAGCAGATAAAGGAAAATAACAACCAATCTAGCCCATACAAGGGTCAGTAGATAAGATATGAGTCAAAAATAATAGGATTATTTAAGTACACAAAATCATCGGCAACAATTACTTTCGGTCATCCTAGACCCAAAATCGCAGGCGATGTTATCAATCTCATAATTCACATTAGACTATGCTAACGTGGCGACGCAGTATAACACAACAAAACTGTAATCAGTAGCTGTTTTTTCGATTATTATGGAAAAGAGCTATGAAACAAGGATTGTTGAACCATACATGGTTAATAATATAGGTGTTTTTGCATTAAATAATTTTTACCGCTTGCGACTCATTTTCTCTAAAAAGTATCGAACAAACTATCATTACCGTTTTAAAAGAGAAGTCAGCAGAAATTGAGGCATTAATATTAACGTGATATCTTGACGTCAGTGACGTAAAGTGGCATCTGCCAAGCACCACCCGCTTCAATCATACGGCACAGACCAGTGTTGCTCTCATGACTTTTCTCAAAGTCCTTACCCGTCCATAACCACTCGGTTTTAGATATACAATCGCCAAGACCACGACCTTTTTGGATAGCGGTGATCTGACCCTTGTCATAATCCGTAGCATTAGTTGTGATCAGCTTTGGCTCGTATGGTTTGGTGTCATTGATGACCCAGACACCTTTACCTGCATTATAAGCACCTGTCCAGCAATTATGCTGTACCAGCAACTGCTTGCTGTTTAGACGATTGGCGTTCCATGACGATTTGTCAGATAAGCTTGGGCAGTTGCTACTGACATTTTTTATGGTGTCTTTCATCAAATCTGATAACTGGGATGAGCGCATAACGAATTTTTTCTTATTGCCAGACGTGGCCTTAGGATTGGGCATCACCATCCGTATCGCTGGTATCGACTTGGGTGATAACACACCGCTATTGGATTTGTTTGCGCCCTCTGTACGAATAAAAGCACTGGCTGTGCCCACTCGACCTTGTGCTTCATCCGCTTTTAGCATGACTGCACTCGCCCCTTTATCGGACAACCGCCAGCGCGTGTTGCGGATAACCAGCTCTATCTTGCTTGATTTGGTCAGTGCCTCTAATAGCGCTGTGACCTGCGGTGAGGTGAGCTCAGCATAACCAGCAGCACCTGAAAAAGGTTTGGCTTCGCCATAATCTTTATCGTTAATAAATAAGGATATCCGGTGACGGTTACCCAGCTGCATCAAGGCTTTGGCAGAATTTTCTCTTGCACCGCCGAGCTTGACCCGAGCATCAACCGTGGCATTGGCACCTGCACGGCGTATCAACAATAAAGACACTGGCAATTCGATATCATTATTTGCCTGATAACCAGCCAGCCGGCAAGTACGTGTATTGTCACAGACCACGTGCCAATCTTGGTTGGTAAAATCTACAGGCGTGTCAGCACTACTTGCAGCGCTGTATAACGCTGCACTGATGGCGGCAAGTATTGGTAATAAAATTCTTTTTGACATGGTTTTTGTTATCTTTTTTGTTTTTTTAGACGGCGCTTTAATATAGGGGTTGTTTGAGTATTTAGGTTTGACAACATCGCTCTGGCTACTAGAACCATTTTTACTCAATAAGAGGGTTGGTCTACTCCTAAGCATATCATTCTCCTTCATAATCATCATTCATCAATAGAAGAGGTTTAAGCGCCTACCCTTTTTGGGTGGAGGCTGCTATCTTAACGTATCCATGTTTCTATCTGTTGTACTAATGTACCATTATGTAAATAATGAAGTATAATCCTAAATAGCTATATTCATACACAGTCAGTTCAAAATAAATACGTTATTAAAGAGGTGCGACTGGTATATGTCTTTGGAATACATGAATATTTAAAGCAAAAAAAGATTAATAAGACAGGTGCTTATTAATCTTTTTATTCATTAAGATATAGAGCTATATTGGTTATTTATCTTTAATATCAAATATTTATAACTAAATAAATTAAACGTTAAAGTTAATTATTATGACAACCAGCCTAAGTAATAGGCTCAAGGACTAAGTCCACCGCTCGTTTAACTGCTGGACGTTCGGCAATTGTTTTCGCCCAGCGCTGTAAATGCGGGTACTCATCAACTTGTAAGAATTCTGCCGCCTCATAAAGCTTGCCAAGTGCCAATTGACCATACCATGCCCAAATAATCATATCGGCGATATTATAGTCAGACTCCTCATCTCCGCCCATATATGCATGGTCTTTTAGATGGCGGTCAAGGACATCAAGCTGGCGTTTGACTTCCATGGTATAGCGATTGATAGGATATTCCATAGGCTCAGGAGCGTAGGCGTAAAAATGCCCAAAACCACCACCTAAGAAAGGCGCGCTACCCATCTGCCACATCAGCCAAGACAGACACTCAACGCGTGCCTTACCTTGCTGCATCGGAATAAATTTGCCAAATTTCTCCGCTAAGTACATTAAGATAGCGCCAGACTCAAAGATAGCAATCGGCTCGCCAGCCTCGCTATTACTGTGGTCAACCAAAGCCGGTATCTTTGAGTTTGGGTTAATAGCAACGAATCCTGAGCCAAACTGATCGCCTTTCGAGATATCTATGAGGTAAGCATTGTATGCTGCTTCTTTGATACCAAGCTCAGCCAGCTCTTCTAGTAGAATGTTTACCTTAACGCCATTTGGCGTATTCAATGAATACAGCTGTAACGAAGCATCGCCTACTGGCAGCACTTTATCATGGCGCACGCCAGCAGTTGGACTATTGATACTCGAAAATTTGCCGCCGTTTTCTTTATCTTTTGTCCAAACTTTAGGCGGTGTATAGCTCTCTATCTGACCGTTCGTAGGATTATTATTCTGACTCATAATTCGACCTATTTTTTGTTGTGTTGGTTGTCATATTTTAAAAATGGTGGTGTTTACCATATACCTCCCACTATAACGGGGACTGATCCTGCTATTAAAGTCTTGTCTTGTAATTAATGTGGTAATGATTACTATGCTGCTCTTTAACTGCTCGGCAGTTGTTTTTATACTACGCATAATATAATGTCTTTGTATAAAATTTACTGTCGATTAAGGTGAGTTTCAACAAGCCACTGCTCTAAAGATATGGTGACATCAATATGGTAGCACTGACTCCAACGCAAGATAAATACCTACCTTATGTACTGGCGGTAGCGTTATTTATGCAAATTTTAGACGCTACTATTCTAAATACCTCCCTACCACAGATGGCACAAGCATTGGGCGAATCACCACTACAAATGCAATGGGCGGTTATCAGCTACGCGCTTACTTTGGCGATTTTTATTCCTATTAGCGGATTTTTAGCCGATAAATATGGCACACGCCGCGTGTTCTTGTCCGCCATTATCATATTTTGTATCGGCTCGCTATTGTGTGCCGCTTCTCCGACCTTGGATTTTTTGATCAGTTCACGTATCGTACAAGGTATCGGCGGCGCGATGATGACACCGGTTGCACGCTTGATATTGGTCAAGTCTTATCCGCGCAATAAGCTATTAACGGTGATGAACTTTGCGGTCATCCCTGCTTTGGTTGCACCATTGGTCGGACCAGTATTGGGTGGTTATATCGTACAGTACACCAGCTGGCACTGGATATTTTTAATCAATATCCCGATGGGTATTTTTGGTTTTATCATGGGCAAAAAACTGGTGCCAGCATTGTTTGAGGACTCCAAGCGTCTAGATTGGACAGGGTTTTTATTGTTTGCCGCTGCTGCGTGTGGTTTTACTCTGGCAGTAGAATTTGGCACACAAGTCGGGCGTGAATTTTATGGAATGATGCTTGGATTGCTGGCAAGTCTATTGCTCGGCGCTTATATTTGGCACGCAAAACGCCGCGCAACACCGCTATTTCCATTGAGTTTGTTTGATATACGTACCTTTCGTATCGGCATCACAGGCAATTTATTTACCCGATTGGGCATTAGCGCTGTACCATTTTTACTTCCACTACTGCTGCAGGTGGTGTTCGAGTACTCTCCATCGCAAGCGGGCTGGCTACTCGCTCCTATTGCTGTAGGGGCTATCGGCATCAAGCCTTGGGTGAGTAACATTATTCAGCGTTATAGCTATCGGACGGTATTAGTCTACAACACGACTTTGATAGGCATACTGATTATCATCTTGGCGCAGTTTAATGATGCGGCACAGTGGATGTGGTTTATCCCTATTTTGACAGTGATGGGCGCGTGTAACTCTATGCAGTTCAGTGCGATGAACACCATCACCATTGGCGACCTGCACGGCGCACAAACCAGTAGCGGCAATAGTTTGATGGCCGTCAACCAACAATTGGCAATCAGCTTTGGCATTGCCTTTGGTGCTGCACTGCTCAATCTACTACGTGAGCGCCTACAGATGGATACATTGACCGCCTTTCAAACCACCTATTGGATATTGGGTCTGTTTACCATTCTCTCAGGATTGCATTTCTTACGCTTAAAACCCGAGGATGGTCGCGGCTTATATTGAAAATGGGTGTTGAAAGCTTGTATCGAAAATATAAACAAGAATATTTGGATAAAAAATCGTAGATAAACAATAGATCAAAAAAAGCCAGCTTATGCTTGGGTTATAACCAAAACGTAAGCTGGCTTATTGTGATTCAATGAGAGTTGCTAATATTTAATCGTCATTCATCTGCGATTGGATATAGTTTTCAATACCGACATCTTTCATCAAATCTTCTTGCGTCTCAAGCCAGTCTTGATACTCTTCATTACCCTCTTTTAGAGTGACCAGTAGCTGACGCGACACATAATCCTGCTGCGTCTCACACAAAGTAATCGCATCGGTGATAATGCTAAACTTTTGCTTCTCTAAGCGTAAATTGCAGTCAATCATTTCAGGCACATCTTCAGCGATGAACATCTTGCCATAATCTTGCAAATTCGGCAAACCACCTAGCAACAAAATTCGAGCAATTAGATCATCAGACCATTTCATCTCTGCAATAGACTGTTTATAGAAACTTTCGTTTAATGACTCTAAACCCCAATGGCGAGCAATACGCGCATGCAAAAAATACTGATTGATGGCTATTAATGACTGACCCAGAACTTTATTAAGTGCGCGGATAATCTCTTTATCCCCTTTCATTTTTCTCTCTCCCTACCTAGGTATTTGTTATTTGAGCTAACTATCTATATGGTGATTGTCATCCGTTACTATCAAACAAGATTGGGAGAGACTTCAGCCATCTGACTTTGCAAATAATTTGGCAGACCAATCATATCAATAAGGCGCAACTGTTGCTCAAGCCAATGGGTATGATCTTCTTCGGTATCTTTGAGCTGCTCAACCAACATCTCGCGTGTGACATAGTCATGCACTTCTTCGCAAATTGCGATACCGTCTTTGAGATGCTTTTGTACCTGATACTCTAAATTTAAATCAAGCTGTAGCATCTCAGGTACAGTGGTACCAATATTAATGGTATCAACACTCATTTTAGGCGTGCCGCCTAACATTAAAATACGACGTATAATCGCCTGTGCATGTAAGGTCTCATCTTCCATTTCATGGCTGATACGGTCGTACAATTTACCGTAATGCCATTCAGCATACATCTCAGAGTGGATGAAATACTGGTCACGAGCTGCAAGCTCACCACCTAATAAAAAGTTTAAATAATCAATCACTTTAGGGTTGCCAATCATCACCTACACTCCTGTATGTATCATTGCTTGTTATATGTATTCATAATTTTATAGATAAAGCGCCAATATATAAACAGTTAGTTTTTAAACAGCATAAGCCAATACATCGAACTTGGCATGATGCTCCTCTAGATAGTCATTTACCATAGGCTCACAGCATCCGCAGCAGGTTGCGACATCTAAGGTGTCTTTTAGACCATCTAACGTATCGATACCAGAAGCAATGGCGGCTTTTATTTGCTTTTCTTTGACATCATTACAGATACAGACGTACATAAGCGGGTTCCTACTGTGATTGACTAACGTATTATTAGCTATATTAACGATAATTATTAGCATTTACAATAGTGTTTGGTATACTTATCCATCATCTCAATCAAAACTTTATAGTTATATTAATTTAATTAATATATGTAACTGAATATAACAATCCGTGTAACTTTACGGTACTTAAGGTAGTAAAATGGCGATGAACTGTAAATTTGGTCGTTTATTAATCGATTTTATGGATAAGTGCTGCTATATTGTGCCCCTATTAACTAAATGTATATTGGAATTGATCCATGTCTAATAATAATTCTATGATACAACCGCTTGAGTTGTTTAAAGTATTATCTGACCCTACGCGCTTGAAGATTTTCCAAATCCTATATAATAAAGAATCACGCTGCGTCGGTGAGTTAGTAGAAATACTTGATCAGCCACAACCAACGATATCGCGTCACCTTAATCACCTAAAAAAACTGGGCATCTTAAACTGTGTTCGTGATGGCACTTGGATGTGGTACGAGGTCGCAAATGACTTGCCAGAATGGTGTCAAAATATTTTGGACATTACCTACAAGCAGGTATCAAGCAAAGAAAAAGCCATACTAAAATCCGCCTAATACTAGCCTAGCACTAATAGGCGCTGTGATAGGCAGTGAAAAATTTTGCTTAAAGATCTTTGGCTTATGTTAGCCCATAAAAAAGACCTCATGATGAGGTCTTTTTTATGCGGCACTGATATAGTTGAAATACTTTAAAGTCGCTACAGTATTCTTTATTAAACACTATACCAAGTCTAAGAAATCACTGACAAAGGCATTGGCTGGGCGATTGATCAATGCTTCTGAGGTGCCTACCTGTTCAACCCGACCATGATTCATCACCACAATCTCATCAGATACCGCCCTTGCCTCTTCTTGGTCATGAGTAACCATGATGCTAGTGATGCCAAGCTCATGATGAATGTCTTTTAACCAGGTACGCAGCTCTTTACGTACTTTGGCATCCAGCGCCCCAAACGGCTCATCTAATAATAGTAGTTTTGGCTTAACCGCAAGTGCTCTTGCCAGCGCAATACGCTGACGCTGACCGCCTGATAATTGATGCGGGTAAGCAGTTGCCACTTGTGGCAACTGCACCAAATCTAATAGCTCAGCCACGCGCTTATTGATATCCGCTTTACTTGGGCGCTCATTCTTTGGTAACAACGTCAGACCAAAGCCCACATTGTCAGCAACATTTTTATGGCGAAATAATGCATAGTGCTGAAACATGAAGCCGATATGGCGCTTTTGTACCGGAGTATTGGTGACGTCTAGTTCATCAAACAGTATCTGCCCAGAGTCCGAATACTCAAGACCGGCAATGATACGCAGCAAGGTGGTTTTACCGCAGCCTGAAGGACCCAATAAAGTCGTCAATTTACCCGTAGGTACCGTGATATTGATATCATCTAAGGCGGTAAAGTTACCAAATTTCTTATTAACGTTGCGAATCTCGATGCTCATAATGGTGTCTCTTATTATTTCTTTTATCGTAGCGTAGCAGATTGTTTTAATACTATGGCAAATAGCGGAAATGGCGTCTATAGACATGAATCGCTATGCTTTGCCTGCTGATTCTGCAACAGTAGCATTAGCACTGACTGGTAGTTCAGGCGCACTTATCAAACGTTCAGACTTAGCGAATTTGCGATCTTGTAGCTTGGTCATGATTTGCTGAATGAGTAACGTTACTAAAGCGAGTGCGGCAAGTAAGCTTGATAAAGCAAACGCAGCGGTAAAGTTATAGTCATTGTAAGCAATTTCGACCAGTAGCGGCATGGTATTGGTTTCACCGCGAATATGACCTGAGACCACACTCACTGCACCAAACTCACCCATCGCTCGCGCATTGGTCAATATCAAACCATACAGCAGCGCCCATTTGATATTAGGCAGTGTCACATGCCAAAACGTCTGCCAGCCAGTAGCACCCAAAGTCAGTGCAGCTTGCTCTTCACTATCACCCTGCGTCTGCATCAGCGGTATCAACTCACGTGCCACAAAGGGAAAGGTGACAAACAAAGTCGCTAAAATAATCCCCGGTACAGCATAGATTACCTGAAATCCCATGCTCTCAAGCCAGCCACCAATGCTAGAGTTTAACCCGAATAGCAAAACAAACATCAAACCTGCGACCACGGGCGACACCGAAAACGGTAAATCAAGCAAAGTGGTCACCAGCTGTTTACCTTTAAACTGATAACGGGTCACCAGCCACGCAATAGCAATACCCATCACCATATTAATCGGTAAGACAATTGCGGCAGTAATCAAGGTTAGCTTAATCGCCTGCAAGGCTTCAGGATCGACAAGAGAGGCGATATATAACTGCCAGCCACCCTTAAAGGCTTCATAGAACACGGCTAGCAGTGGCACAACCAACATAATAACCATAAATAACACAGCGATGGTGATAAAGGCACGGCGTATCCATAGTGTATCTTTGGTTGCTGGGTTGCTCTGGTAGTCGTAGATATTAGAGATTTGCATTAGCGAGCTCCTACACGGCGCGACAGCTTCCACTGTACGATATTGATGGTCAATAAAATCACAAAGGAGATTAGTAGCATAAATAATGCAATGGCTGATGCGCCTTGGACGTCAAACTGCTCAAGCTTACTAATAATGATTAATGGTAAAATTTCAGACTGCATCGGAATATTGCCAGCGATAAAAATGACCGAACCATACTCACCAGTGGCACGCGCAAACATCATGCCTGCACCCATCAATAACGCAGGCAATAGCTCTGGCAAAATCACCTTACGAAACGTGGTAAATCGATTGGCACCCAATACCGCTGCTGCCTCCTCAAATTCAACAGATAACTCTGCGAGTACGGGCTGTACAGCGCGGACGATAAAGGGAAAGCTGACAACCACTAAAGCCAGCCAAATACCCAATGGTGTAAAAGCCACTTGAATATCAAACTTGGCAAACCACTGCCCGATAAGACCATTGGGTGCATACAAAGTCGCAAGCGAGATACCAGTGACCGCTGTTGGGAGCGCAAAGGGTAAATCCACCAAGGCATTTATCAAAGATTTGCCCCAAAACTCATAGCGTACGAGCACCCATGCGACCAGTGTGCCAAACACCATATTGGTCAGCATCGCCAAAAACGACATCCATAGGCTTAGTTTAATAGCAGCGGTCACTTGCGGCTGGCTAATAGTACCCCAAAATCCCGTCCAGCCCATTTGTGTTGTGGTATAGGCCATCATGGCAAATGGCAGTACTACCAACAGCGACAAGCTAAAGACAGTGATGCCCATACTTAGCCCAAACCCTGGTAGCACATTGCGCTGACGCAAGCGTGTTAACCAACCTTTTCTAGGAAGGGGCTTATTAGTGGGAGATGTTGTTGCACTCATAGTGGTGTCCTATTGCCTAGCTGATGGTACTTATCGTAAGCACTCGGTCGTATCGATATGAAGAAAAAAGTATGATAAAAAGAGATTATGAATATGCTCATGGTATAAAGGACATAGCGTTGTCGGCCATGTCCTTTATGAGATTGACATAATTTCATGACGTCGTGCATTACTGATTAATCATCAAATAATGCAGTAGCCGCCCTTCAAATAAGTCACGGCTATTTAAACGTCGTTACTAACATTACTACTGGTATTACTGAGGCGCATTAACCGCCAACTTATCAAACAAACCACCATCACTGAAATAGGTGCTCATGATCTCATCCCATGTGCCAAACGCATCATTCGGACGGAAAGTGTCAATCGGTGGCAATTTATCACTGTTTTTATCCAATACACTCTTCACACTTGGGCGTAAGTATAAGTCAGCTGCCAATTGCTGGGCAGCATCGCTCCATAAGAAATCAAGATATGCTTTGGCGGCATCTGTGGTGCCTTTTTTATCAGTGACTGTTTTTACGATAGCCACTGGGCTTTCAGACTTGATTGAGTATTTTGGATAAACGATCTCAACTTGACCAACCCCAAAATCTTTTGCCGCAAGATTGGCTTCATTCTCAAAGGTCACTAAGACATCACCGATACCACGCTGTACAAACGTCGTAGTCGCTGCACGCCCGCCACTTTCATAAACTTTGACGTTTTTTAGCATGTCTTTAACATATTTTTCCGCTTGTGCTTCATCTTTATTAAAAGCATGTAAGCCATAACCATAAGCACCTAAGAAAGCATAGCGACCGTTACCCGTGACTTTTGGGTTTGCCATGACAATCTCAACACCCTCTTTGGTCAAGTCTGCCCAATCATTGATACCTTTTGGATTGTCTTTGCGCACTAAGAAGACGATGGTACTGGTAAAAGGTACCGCATTGTCTGGGAATTTGCTTTCCCAATCTGACTCAACCAAACCTTTTTTCTCAAGCAGCTCAATATCAGAGCCTTGGTTCATGGTCGCGACATCTGCTTGTAGACCATTTGCCACCGACAGTGCTTGTTTACTTGAACCACCATGCGACTGATTGATAAGAATATTACTGTTTGGGTTTTCAGCTTGGTAATGATCAACAAATAATGGATTGTAGTCTTTGTAAAAATCACGGGCGACATCATAAGAGACGTTTAATAGCTCGATGTCCTGCCCTTCTGTCGCTGCTGGTTTGCCCTCTGCATTGGCAGCCGGCTCAGTCTTTTCATTGTTACTACAGCCTGCGATACCTAAAGTGAGCGCCACACCGGCGATACTTAGGACGCTAAGCGTTTTATTTTTATAACCTGTGGTATATGATGTCATGGCTGCCTCAAAAATATGTCTGATAAGTAATGTAAGTATGCTAACAGCGCTATCTTATTATGTTTAATGATGAATATGTTTATGTTATTTCCAAAATGGAATAAAGGATTTGTAAATATAATATTATCAATGACTTAAATTTATCAGCAATGAATAAGCTAAATATTTTTAACCATAACTGCACTGTCTGCTGGTCATTTAGCCGTTTGACTCAGTCTCTCATCCAAGTTAAGAATGAATATCTGAATCAAACGGCTTGTCACTGACTAATCTAGTTACCTTTACTGCACACTTGCCAGCTTATCAAAACGCCCGCCATCAACAAAAAACGTCTCCATAATCTGTGTCCAAGGACCAAAGACACTCACCGGCTCAAACCTCTCAATATCAAGCAAGGTATCTTTATGGGCAGCAAGCACTTGCTCATTACTAGGACGCATGTACCTCTGTGCCATCAGCTCCTGTGCTGGCGTGTCCCATAAGCTTTTTAGATAGGTGTTTGCCGCTTCTGTTTTGCCCGCCTTATCAGTTACCGCAGTGACTACCGCGACAGGATTGGCAATCAACACTGAATAACGTGGATAGACAATATCTACCTGTCCTTTGGCAAATTGCTTGGCAGCCAAATGCGCTTCGTTTTCGGTCGTAATGAGTACATCCCCTAAACCGCGCTGGGTAAAGCTGGTCGTTGCTGCACGCGCGCCATTGTCATAAGTGACGACGTTTGCTAGCAGCTTCTTGATAAAGGTATCTGTTTTGATAGAGGTTTCAACATTTTCTTTAAAATGATGCAGACCATAACCATAGGCACCCAAAAAGGCATAACGCGCTGTGCCACTGGTTTTTGGATTTGGTATCACTATAGCCACGTCACTACGGGCCAAATCTTGCCAGTCTTTAATACCCTTTGGATTTCCGCTACGTACCAATAGCACTATGGTGCTGGTATAAGGGACAGCGCCGTTTGGTAACGCTTTCTGCCAGTCAGCAGCAACCAAGCCTTTTTCGACCAATAGATTCATATCGCTTTCTTGGTTAAAGGTCACCACATCCGCTTGTAGACCATTGGCAACCGACAGTGCTTGCTTACTCGAGCCACCATGCGACTGATTGACGTGTACTTTGCTATTGGGATGCTCTTTTTGGTAGCCTTTAGCAAATAAGGTATTGTAGTCCTTATAAAAATCGCGTGAGACATCGTAAGAAACGTTAAGCAGATTAATATCTTGCGACGGTGCTGCTGATTTTTGTGCGCTGGTCTGTGTCTCATTTTTCGTGGCTTCAGTAGGGCTACAGCCTGTCATGAATACTGCCATCGTCAGCGCGCCACCCATTATCAAGGTACGTGGTACTTTATTTTGAATGACTTTATTTTGAATCACTTGATTGTCAGTCATTGAGATATGACGTAAAGGCTGATTCTTGGCTATATTGGTCGTTTGCATAGACGCTCTCGATAATGTCATGCTGCCACTGGTAGACCCTACTATTTTATTGATTCTATAAATAAGGATGACAAAGGCAGTAATGGTAAGAATTTTGGGAGATGCATTGGTTTTTTTGTTGATGAGAGATATGCTAGCAGCATAGAGAACAAACGCTTAGTGACGAATACGCTTATCGAGTGATGAACTTGGCATAAGCACTGTTATTATTTATTCTACAATGGCTATTTTTTAGGAGCTATTTTGCGATATATAGTCGGTGACTATCATCGGTGACTATCAAAAGCTGGCAGGTGATTTAGAGCTCAGCTAACCACGATGTTTAGCATAAAAAAAGGGTCAGACTTATCATCTGACCCTTTTTAATAGTTCACATTTAATATGAATGTCTATACTGCAGAAGCCCCGACCAATTTAACCTCAGCACGCTCATCAAATGCAATACCGGCATAATAATCACGCAAAATCTGCAAAACTTCTGGACGGCTAAAGTTGTCTGGCACGTCTTCGTCCTCTGACAATGCTTTACGCAGCTTCGTCCCTGAGACTTTGACATGCTCAGAGGCGTCATGCGGACAGGTTTTGTCTGACGCCATGGCATTACAAGCATTACACCAAAACGTCCAACCAATCTTTAACGGCTGGGTAATCAAATCGTCTTTACCAACATGATCAAAGATGGTTTGCGCATCAAAGGCACCATAATAATCCCCAACGCCCGCATGGTCACGACCAACGATCAGATGGCTACAACCATAGTTTTGGCGGAATAGCGCATGTAGCAATGCTTCACGCGGACCAGCATAACGCATATCGAGCGGATAACCGGCTTGAATCACTGTATCTTGTCTAAAGTAATTGTCAATCAAGCTCTTAATGGCTTCTTGGCGCACGTCTGCTGGGATATCGCCTGGTTTTAACGCGCCCAATAACGAGTGTATCAATACCCCATCACATATCTCGATGGCAATCTTAGCAAGATACTCATGTGAGCGGTGCATTGGATTGCGCGTTTGGAAAGCAGCGACCGTTTGCCAGCCTTTATTATCCAAAATCTCTCGCGTTTCAGCGGGTGTTTTATAAATCTCAGGATATAGTGTTGGGAATTCACCTTCACTCAGTACTTCGACACTGCCTGCAATGTTTACTTCACTTTGCTCCAAGACTTGTTGCACACCGGGATGCTCTGGATCTGTGGTAGTAAATACTTGTTGGCACTCATGCTCTTTATCGATGGTATAGGTTTCTTCTACCGTTAGGATGCCCATAATCTCGCCATCTTGCGCCACCAAGGCGACTTTATCGCCTGCATTTAAGCTATCAGCGGTCGCTTTTGGTGCTGATAAAGTAATAGGAATCGGCCAAAACAAGCCAGCATTATCGCCACTTTGCAGACGCATGTTATCAACCACGCCCTGCCAATCTGCTTGATTCATAAAACCATTCAATGGTGTAAAACCACCGATCCCAAACATGATCAAATCACCGCGCTCACGTGAGCTGAGAGTAATGGTTGGTAAGGTGCTGGCAAGCTTCAATGCTTGGTTAAGAGCATCACCATTTAATAGCAATGGCTTAAGCTCAGGGCTACCGTGCGGAGGAACGAGTTTTGATGGTTTTTGATTAGCGGTGATAGATGTCATAGTCATTTTACAGCCTTAAGAGATGAGGAAAAGATGAATAACTGTAGATAAATGGGGTAGAAAAGTAATGGGGTAAATAAAGCACTAATTTCGGTATAGTCGGTGAAAAGTAATATCGATACAACACGTACTACTGGTGCAAATTTTTCTTGCTTGCTGTGCCTACGCAGACAGAGGCTGCAAAAAATTTACACCAGTAATACTGTAGCGACTTTAAAGTATTTCAACTATACGTTGCAAAATTGCTCATTAAAATCAGGTATTAAATTCGATAAGCATAGGCTACCTAACTTTCGTTATGAAAATTTATGCTGTGTTTGGATATAGATATATCTTAAAGGAATTTATGTTTATAGACGCAAGCTTATATGATGTAAATCTGAATTGTTTACCTTGCGACTGGCAATAAAATCGAGTACACACGCAAATCATTTTCGTCGCAGCTTTTATGTTTAAAAACAAAATTGAGATTACGTCATGTATCAATATAACTACGCTGACCAAACCTTGGTAGAAGAACGAGTCGCACAGTTTCGCGACCAAACCGAACGGTTTTTGGCAGGCGAGCTGCCAGAAGAGCAATTTTTACCGCTGCGTTTGCAAAACGGTCTTTATATCCAGCGTTATGCACCGATGTTGCGTATCGCCATTCCTTATGGTCTGCTAGCCAGTTACCAATTGCGTAAATTGGCAGAAATTACCCGCAAATATGACAAAGGTTATGGGCACTTTACTACTCGTACCAATATTCAGCTGAACTGGCCAAAACTTGAAGAAGTGCCAGATATTATGGCGGAGCTGGCATCAGTACAAATGCACTCTATCCAAACATCGGGTAACTGTATTCGTAATACCACGACCGACCCTTATGCCGGTATCCATCAAGAAGAGATCGCAGACCCACGTCCTTATTGCGAGATTATTCGCCAGTGGTCAACCTTTCACCCTGAGTTTGCTTTTTTGCCGCGTAAATTCAAGATTGCCGTTATTGGTACAGCCAATGACCGTGCTGCGACACAAGTACATGATGTTGGTCTACATGTAAAAACCAATGACGCAGGCGAGCTTGGTTTTGAGGTTATTGTTGGCGGCGGACTTGGACGTACACCGGTAATTGGTAAAGTGATTAAGGAATTCTTACCACGCCAGCATCTGCTCAGCTATCTAGATGCTATTTTGCGCGTTTATAACCTGCATGGTCGCCGTGATAATAAATATAAAGCCCGTATCAAGATATTGGTTGAGAGCATGGGCGGCCCTGCCTTTGCCAAACTGGTTGATGCTGAGTGGGAAGCGCACATCAAAGACGGTCCATTGACGTTGACTGATGCAAGTTTTGACACTGCTAGTCGCTTTTTTAGCGAGCCTGACTACGTTACCTTTGATGCGCTACAAGTCCAGTCTGAGCTACAACAGCAACTCAGCGCCGATAAAGAATTTGCCAATTGGTATCAGCAAAATACCGTGGCGCATAAAGTCGCAGGCTATCGCGCTGTGGTGATTTCGCTAAAAGCGGGTTTGGTCGACGGCACCTATATACCATCAGGTGATGTGAGCGAATCGCAAATGGATGCCCTCGCTGATCTTGCGGATACATATAGCTTTAGTGAATTGCGTGGTACCTATCAGCAGAATCTAGTATTTGCAGATGTACAAACCAATCAGCTGTACGAGCTATGGCAACAGCTGTCTGAGCTACATTTAGCCCGCGCTAATATCAATACCTTAACCGACATGATTGTTTGCCCAGGCTGGGATTATTGCTCGCTTGCCAATGCGACGACTCATAATATCGCTGAACAAATCGAAAAGCAGTTTGATGATCTTGACTACCTTTATGATTTGGGTGAAATTCGCCTCAATATGTCTGGCTGTATGAACGCTTGTGCGCATCATCATACGGGTGATATCGGTATCCTTGGTGTCGATAAAAAAGGCGAGCATTGGTATCAAATCAGTCTGGGCGGCAACTCTAGTGATAATGCCAAAATTGGCAAGATACTAGGTAAAGCGGTACCGGCGGATGACGTAGCGACGACCCTACAAAAGATACTGGACGTTTATTTAGAACAGCGCGTCAGCAATGAGCATGATATAGAAGGCTTTGGTGACTTGGTCGATCGTGTGGGCATTACACCCTTTAAGGAGAAGGTCTATGGCTAATCATCATGTGTTAAACAGCAAAGGTGCTGATATCAGTCAAAACGATACGTGGTTAGCGCTTAGCACCAATGAGCTACCAGATGGCATTGCCCTTAGCCATATATCGCTGCTTGAGCTACTACATAAACAAGAAAAGCTCGATATTGTATTGCCACTCACCGATTTACTGAATGCTGAAGGCAAGCTCGCTGGCGGGCTACTGCAGCAGTTGCACCAGCTATTGACCGAACATGCCAGCCGTGTCGGCGTTTGGGTCACATCAGATAACGATACCGATACACTGGTTGGTTTGTCAGAGTTTTTATTACAGCAAAATTTGATTGTCATTCATGTACCGGCCTTTACCGACGGACGCGGCTTTAGTTATGCACAAACCCTGCGTCAAATGGGTTATGAGGGCGAGATTCGTATGGCTGGCAAGTTTGGCCGTGACCAAATTGCTTATCTGTTGCGCGCAGGTGCTGACAGTTTTGTGATAAACGAGCACGATATGCAGTCTATCTCTGATATCAGCCAAGCATTTAACGCCCTTGCCAGTAGCTATGACGGTCGCAATGCTGCTGCATTACCGATGTTTGCAGGCGCTTAATTTATCATTACATATACATACCACTATTAACCACTATTAAGGAATATACCATGAGCCAATTACACCCACATTTAGATATCGATCAAGCCAACCAAGACTTGCAAGGTAAATCGCCAGAACAGATCGTAGAATGGGCACTGAGCCAAGCGAAAAACCCAATCATCACTACTAACTTTCGCCCTTACGAATCAGCGATTTTGCATTTGGTTGCCAAACAACGCCCTGATATCACCGTATTGTGGGTAGATTCTGGCTATAACACTGACGCCACTTACCAGTTTGCCAATAAAGTCATCCGTGATTTAAATTTAAACGTTATCACCTATATTCCTAAGCAAACCGCTGCCCATCGTGACGTGACGATGGAAGGTATCCCTGGTATTGATAATCCACTACATGATGAGTTCACCGATCAAGTAAAACTTGAGCCATTCCGCCGCGCTTTAGATGAGCTAAAGCCTGACGTTTGGTTCAATGCTATTCGTAAAGATCAAACCGAATTTCGCCAAGGTCTTGATGTGCTGAGCCTATCTAAAGATGGCGTATTAAAAGTAGCGCCTTTGTTTGAAAAGAGCGATGCTGATTTAGATGTTTACTTAGATGAGCATGGTTTACCGAATGAGTTCGATTATTTTGATCCGACTAAAGTAGAAGAGCATCGCGAATGTGGTCTACATACGCAGTTGTAGTAGCCAAATACAGCCTTATGATTCAATAAATATGATATAAAAAAATTCCGCTTAACTTGAGATACATCAGTTAAGCGGAATTTTTTATGCATGATGATTTTATGCTTCTATTCCATCTCTCAGCAAAAACCATCATTAATATATCAAAAACGACTATGCTAATGCCAATACATTACGTGAGCCTGCGCATCTGATAACTCATAATAGCGGTATATATTCAATTGAATGACTGGTCATACTATGAATACCTTTCCCCTATTTTTTAAATTAGAAGATCGTAAAGTGCTGATTGTTGGCGGCGGCGATGTGGCGCTACGCAAAGCTGATTTGCTCAGCCGTGCTGGCGCGTGTATCACTGTCCTTGCGCCAAGCATTAACCACGAGATACAAGCTTTGCTAAGTAGCAGTAAGCACGAGCTGATTTATGAGCATTATAATAAAACCTATATGACAAACTCGCGCGTTATTATCGCCGCCACTGACGATGAGAGGCTCAATCATCAAATACATGCCGATGCAACGGCATTGAACATCCCTGTAAATGTCGTCGATACGCCGCACTTGTGCGATTTCATCTTCCCTGCAATTGTGGATCGTAATCCAATTGTGATTGGTATCTCATCAAATGGTAAAGCGCCGGTGCTGGCACGTTTACTGCGGGCACGGCTAGAAACGTTAATTCCACAAGGTTATGGAAAACTGGCCAAGCTTGCTGGCGAGTTTCGAGGTGACGTGAAAGCCAAAATCCCAACATTGACTGGGCGTAGGCAGTTTTGGGAACGGGCATTTGAAGGTAAAGTCAGTCAATTGATGTTTGCGGGTAATGAAAACGAAGCCCTTGCCCAACTGCAGGCTGACTTGGATAACACAGCGGCAAGTATCACTGCAAAAGACGCCACGGATGATAATGGGCTGAGTACCGCTTCAACATCTGCGCCAGCGATAGCAAATGAATTCACAGCAGCCCGAAATACCATGGGCGAAGTCTATATCGTTGGTGCCGGCCCCGGTGACCCAGAGCTGTTAACCTTTAAAGCGCTGCGTCTGATGCAGCAAGCGGATATTGTCTATTATGATGCGCTGGTTTCACCGCAAGTATTGGATTTATGCCGCCGCGATGCCGATAAAGTATTTGTTGGCAAAAAACGCAGAAATCATGCCGTTGCGCAATTAGGCATCAATGAGCTTTTGGTCAATAGCGCAAAAGAAGGTCGGCGTGTGGTGCGTCTAAAAGGCGGTGACCCATTTATCTTTGGGCGCGGCGGTGAAGAGATTGAAAGTCTGCGCGCGCACAATATCCCTTATCAAGTGGTACCGGGTATTACCGCTGCCAATGCTGCTGCTAGTTATGCTGGTATTCCCCTTACCCATCGCGACCATTCGCAATCAGTACGTTTTGTGACAGGGTTTTTGAAGGCTGGCGCACCCAACAACAACTTTAAAAACTTCTTAGATACCGATGAGACCGTGGTTTTTTATATGGGTTTGCATTCTCTACCGCGCTTAACGGAAGGCTTGATTGACGCTGGACGTAGTGCGGAGACCCCAATTGCCATTGTCTCTAATGCCAGTATGCCCAATCAGCAAGTATTAACAGGTACACTTGCCAGCATCGTTGAATTACAAGAAAAAAACCAGCTGCCAACGCCTGCTCTGCTCATCATGGGTGATGTCGTAAGCTTGCACCATGACTTGGCTTGGTATAACTTACACAATCAGCAGCATAATCAAAACACTTCAGAAACTGACAATAACTGGTTACGCGGCGGTACTGCTACAACACCAAAATCTAATGCTCAATTTAATGCTCACCAGCAAGCGCATGCGCTATCTATGATTACTAATTTGGCAACGGAAGATGGCGATCTTGAGCAGTTGATTATTGGTTAGAAAGCTTCCTAAAAGACCCCTTTGATTTAAAGCCCTGCCAATTTCGTGGTAGGGCTTTTTTCTGATTGCAACAGAGCAAACTTCTCTAATCCTTGCTAGAATAATGGCTGTCTTTTATTCACCATTAAGCCTCATTATGTCTGTATCTGCTGTTACCCCTCTCACTATCCTGCACACCTCTGACTGGCATTTGGGACGACGACTTTATGGACGTCTGCGCTATGATGAATTTGCCGCCTTTTTAAGCTGGCTACAAGACACCATTAGTGCGCAGCAAGTGGATGTACTTATTGTCGCTGGTGATATCTTTGATACTATGACGCCAAGTAATAAAGCCCAAGCGCTGTATTATGAGTTTTTAGGCACGGTTTCAAAATCATGCTGTCAGCATGTCGTCATCGTCGCTGGCAATCATGATTCACCAACATTTTTGGATGCCCCAAGTCATGTACTTAAGTTTTTAAACGTCCATGTCGTTGGTACGGCTTGCGAAGACTTGAATGATGAGGTGATGGTATTAGATGATGCAGATGGTAATCCGCATTGTATTATCACGGCTGTCCCTTATCTGCGTGACCGTGATGTGCGCAGTAGTAGTGCTGGCGAGTCAGCTCAAAGCAAAGACGCCAATGTTATCGCTGGTATCTGCGCGCACTATGATGGTGTTGCAGAGATTTCCAGAGCCAAACAAGCTGAATTAGCCAAAGTGCATAAGCGGCACGTCCCTATCATAGCTACAGGACATCTGTTTGCTGCCGGCGGCACCACTACCGATGATGATGGGGTGCGTGAGCTGTATATTGGCTCGCTTGGTAAAGTCTCCGCTGATATGTTCAGTGAAAGTTTTGATTATGTAGCGCTTGGACATTTGCATGTACCGCAGCGCGTCGGTGGGCGTGAAACCATTCGCTATTCAGGCTCGCCTATTGCGATGGGTTTTGGTGAGGCGCGCCAGCAAAAACAAGTATTGCTGGTGCAGTTTGGGTCGGTGCTAAAGAATAAAGATCTAACACTGACAAATACGTCTAAGAGAATTTGTCATCAGCAGCTGACGAATTCCATTATCAACATTGACAAGACAGTAGAAAAAACCGCTAAAGCAGTCAATCAGGCAGCGAGCTTTATGGATGACCTGTTTGCTGATGTGGAGTCTATAGAAAGCGATCAGCATAGTGAAACGAGTATTGAAGAAACCTCTAAACAAACAGAGGTTATTCTAAGTACTCATTCCACTTTAACCGCCACGCTACTGCATCATGATACCGCCCGTCAGATGCAAATCACTTCCCTACCTATTCCAACATTCCAAAAATTGGCGCAAGTATCGGGTGATTTGGATACCATCAATCAAACAGTTGATAACACTATTAAGACTCTGACTGATACAGAATCGGTCTGGTTAGAGATTATTTACACCGGTGATGAGGTGGTTAGCGAATTGCGTGAAAGTATTCAAGCGATGGTAGAGGGCTTACCCTGTGAGGTGTTAAAAATAAAAGATACGCGCACTTATAACAAAGTACTGAATCAACAACAAATTTCTGAGACGCTACAAGATTTAAATGAGCAAGAAGTATTTGAGCGCTGCTTAACCGCTCACAACGTCCCTGATGAGCAAAGACTAACCTTGCGAGAGGCTTATGGTCAAATCGTTTATGACCTGCATCATGCAGATACTCAAGCTGAATAATACCTAAAACTCATAACCCTGATACAACTAACGGTAAATTATCATTAATATCTATAAAAATAAGACCATGCCATGCGCCTAATTGAATTAAGACTAAAAAACCTCAACTCCTTAAAAGGCGAATGGCACATTGATTTTAGTGACGCCGCTTTTCTTAACGAAGGTATCTTTGCCATTACGGGGCAAACAGGCGCTGGCAAGACCACCATTTTGGACGCTATTTGTTTGGCGCTCTACAGCCAAACGCCACGACTCGGTGATATTACTGGCTCTACCAATGAGATCATGACCCAAGGTACAGGAGAGTGCTCGGCAGAAGTTATTATCGAGATTGACGCCAAGCGATATCAGTGTTCATGGTACCAACATCGTGCCCACAAAAAAGCCAAAGGCAACTTATTACCGATTAAGCACGAGATTAGCGAGGTCAAGTCTGGCAAGATTTTAGAAGAAAAAAAATCCAAAACCTCTGCTTATATCCAAGCGCTTATTGGCATGGATTTTAGCCAATTTACCCGCTCCATCATGCTGGCGCAAGGCAGTTTTGCTGCGTTTTTAAAATCTGATATCGGTGATAGAGCGGCGATTTTAGAGAAAATAACGGGTACTGCTATCTATGCCAAAATCTCACTCAATGTTCATGAGAAAAAACGCTTTGAAGAAGATGTGCTCAGTAAATTGCAGGCAGGCGTTGATGGCTTATCCTTGCTAAGTATTGAAGACGAAAATCTGCAGGCAGCCGAGCTAAAAGCATTAAATCAACAGCAAAGCACACAGCGACAAAGCTTTAAGACATTAAGTGAGCAGCTGCAATGGCTAAATAACGTACAACAGCTGCAAAATAACCTATCTATTTATCAAAGCGAGTTTGCAACCGCCCAGCAAGCGCAGCAAGCCTTTGTTCCAGAAGCCAAGCGTTTAAGCATTGCCAACAAGGCATTAGAGATTGATAGCCAGTTTCGCGAGCTTAGCTATAGTCGTGAGACGGTAAAGAAGCTAGATGTTGAACAACAGAGTTTGCTGAGCCAAATCCCTGCCCAGCAACAAGCGCTGGCACAAGCTGCATGCCATTTAGACGATGCCAACACGCTAGGAAAACAAGCCGCAGACAACCTTCAAACAAACTTGCCTGTCATCGCACAGGTGCGCGAATTAGATCATAATATCAGACAGCAGTCTCAGTCCTTAGTGGAATACAACCAGCGTAAGGACTTATTGGTAGGTAATGCACAGATATTATGCCAAGAAATACAAAACCATCAGCAAACTGCCGATCGCACCAAAACTCAGCTAAATAATATCGACCAGTACTTTAGCAGCTACCCAGAGCTGAGTGACCTTGATACCGATATGACAATCTTTGATAGTAGCTGTCAACGATTAAGGGCGCTACTAGAAGATAACTCTGATTTTTCAGCAGCTAGAATTAGCCAACATAGCCTGGCCTGCCAGCTACAAGCTGATTTTGAGATATTATCCAAACAGCAAAACACTGATCTTTCATTGATAGCGCAGCGGCGCGAGCAACTGCTAAATCTACAGCAGCAGCAAGCAGTAGTCACTCAAAACCAGCCGCTTGCTATTATGCGCGGTGAGCAAGAGCAAATCGAGCACATCAGCGCACAGATTGAGCAAGTGAGATTTAAGATTAAACAACGGTTTGAGCTGACCCGTCAAATCCATAAAATCAATCTCGCGCTACCGGTATTGAATCAGGAACTGACGGTCTTAGACGACTTAATTGCCACTCATCGCGTAGATATTCAGAGCACGAAGCTTAAAAAACACGACAAGCAGACGCACCTTGCTCTATTGCAAAAAGTCGCAAGGCTTGAAGATTACATCGTCGAGCTCAAAGATGGCACACCCTGCCCGCTGTGCGGCGCGCATGAGCACCCTTATGGTCAACATCATCCGCTATTAGATGGTCAGATTGACAATAAACAAGCGTTGTCGCTGACGCAGCAGACCCAGCAGCAAATATCTGAGCTTGAGACGCTCATTGAGCATCTCGAACAAGCATTATCTAAACATCATATCGACCATGCTACTAAGAATGAAGCCATTAACCATCAACAGCAGCAGTTAGCCCCGTTACAGCAGCAGTGTGAGATGTTGGGCAAAGACATTCAAGATAGCCTGCTTTTACTTTTTGACGCCAATAAAAATCATTCCAAAGCGATTGCAGGGAGTGTCCATCCGCTTTATCAACTGAGTGAAGATATAAATAAACCTGACATTGATAGTAATAGTGATATTGAAAGCACTTTATCTTTACTAGACAGCGCCAAACAAAAGCTACTCGAGCAAAAGCAGTCTCTTAAAGACCTATTAATTCAACATGATGACTTAACGGCAAGCATATCAGAGCTAAATATTGCTATAAAGAGTGATGAAAATCAGCAGCAGGTACTGATGAGCAAGTTAAATAATCTGACGACGGATATCAAGCTACACTCGCAGAAAGCAGGGACCATTGAGGATAAGATAGCCGCCAACTTTTTGGCATTAGCCGCTATTACTAGCAGTATTTTATCATTGGCAGATAAGTATCCGGCGGATAGCTATAGAGAATATTTGAGTATTGATTTTCAAAGAACAGACATTCAAAGCGCACTTAAGCAATTGGACGCTAGTATTGATGAGCAAACCATACTAGATAGCAGCGACTATGAGCGTCATATTAATAGATTACGTCAACAACGCAGCATGCTAAGCCAGCTAAAAAAGCATTTTAATGAGCAAAAAAATAGCCAGCAACAGCTAAGCAATACATTGAGTACGGTGCGCGCTCAAATTGACACCAAACAAGCTCAGCTCACCTCTGATGAAAGCGCTCTAAAAAGACTCGAACACTTGATAGCGGATAAAAATGTCGCTCTTGAGCAGGTCAAGAGCGACAGGACTGCAATTTTTGCAGACAAAAACACAGAGTCTGAAGACACACTACTGCGCAGCGCAGTCGATGACGCAAAAGCCAAACAGGCAAATGCTCAAAGACAGTTAGACAGCACGCAGCAAGTATTAGCGCAATTGCAAAGCAGACAACGACAGATATTGGCAGCATTGCAGTCTGCTACGACAGCACTGAATACGCAACAAGCTGTATTTCTGGAGCATCTAGAAGCGGCGCAGTTTATGGATGAAGATGCTTTTATCCGTGCACGCCTGCCTAAAGAAGAGCGTGATGCTTTACATCTCCGTAAACTTGCGATTGATAGTGCCTTGCAGCAGGCAAAGTCACAGTTAGATAGCACCCAGCAATCATTAGAGCAGAACCTGTCTCTTGCTATGACAAATGCCAGCCAAGAAACGATTGCTGCCCAACATCAGCACATTCAGATGGAGATAGATCAGCTCAGCCAACAGATTGGTGCTATTGTTCAAAAGCTCAAAGACAATGAGAACCAAAAAGGTCAACGAGCAGCCCAACTTACCGCCATCAATGTGCAAAAAGAAAAATTAAAAATTTGGCAGCAGCTGCATATTTTAATTGGTTCAGCGGATGGTAAGAAATATCGCACCTTTGCACAAGGCTTAACCTTTGAAGTTATGATTAGCCATGCCAATAGCCAATTACAAAAGATGAGTGACCGCTATCTGCTGATTCATGATGACAGCAATCCGCTTGAGCTTAATGTCATTGATAACTATCAGGGCGGCGATATTCGTAGTACCAAAAACTTATCCGGCGGCGAAGGCTTTATCATCAGTCTGGCGCTTGCCCTTGGATTGTCGCAAATGGCCAGTCACAATATCCGTGTGGATTCGCTGTTTTTGGATGAAGGTTTTGGCACGCTTGATGAAGAGTCGTTGGATATTGCTCTAGATACCTTGACTGGCTTGCAACAAGAAGGGAAATTGATTGGTATAATCTCTCACGTACAGGCGTTAAAAGATCGTATCTTGACCCAAATAAAGGTTGAAAAAATATCTGGCGGCTTTAGCCAAATCAGCGGTCAAGGGTGTCGGCGTATTGTGAATGACAAAGTATAATAAGTTAAAGTGGTTGATGACGATGTATGATAAAGAAGTACATTTAAAAAACTATCAAATGATACTGGCACTGCCATTTAGCACAAAAACATAAAAACATAAAAACATAAAAACATAAAAACCACCGTTAATGAATAACGGTGGTTTTTTATAATAAAAAATAGTTATTTAGTGCATTTTATTTATTCACTAAACCACTTAACTCACTCATCAAGACTGATAACGTTGATAAGCTGATATGACTATCATCATTGCTATCAAGTTTGTCCATCTCAGCAGTGATGCCGGCAAGCTGGCTGGCATACCGCGATTTCCAATCATTGAATGCTTGGATCGCATCAGGCTGAGTCAATAACGTATCCATCAGCATGCGTAAGCTGCGCGATACTTCATTGGCAAGTGCGTGACGGGCACGGCGATCCCAGTGATCCTGCTGCGGTAACGTGGCGATATTATCCATCATCCAATCAAGCTGCAAAACGTGATAAGCCTCAAAGTATAAAGTGGCAATCTCATCAACCGGACGTTCGTACTGCTCTGCTAAGAGTGCAGCATCAAGCGCATCAACATGGTATGGCAACATCGCAAACATTGATGCATCATTGGCGGAGAGACCATCTTCTATCAAGCTTGTGGTATCGGCTTGCAAGTATTGTGAGAATTGCTGCTCAATAAATCCGCCTGATTTGGTTAGCTTTTCAACACTATCTTCAAAACGGCTAATCATATCGGCCACTTGCAAATCTTGTCCAAAGGCATTGATAAACCAGACCACGCCGTTTTCGAGTGCATCGCGCAAACGTAGTTCAAGCTCGAGCAGCAAGATGGCATCCACTTGATTATCAAGTGCTTCTAGCAGCTCCCATGCTTTTGAGACATGGAATACATCACGCGCAATGGCATAGCCACGCACGATAGTGGCAAGCGTTTGTCCTGTTTCTTCATGCAGACGGAATAATGCTTCGATACCCAGACGGTTGACCACACTATTGGTCAGATACGTACTGATGATTTCACGGTGCAAACGGTGCTCGGTCATCTCATCAAAGAAGCGCGATGACAGCTCATCAGGGAAGTATTTACGTAATTCATTAACAAAATATGGCGCATCCGGTAAATCTGAGAGCAGTAAGTTATCATAAACCCACATTTTTCCGTAAGCCATCACAACTGCTAGCTCAGGATTAGTCAGACCTGTACCCGCTTTTTGGCGTTTGGTAATCTCTTCATCTAATGGCAAATACTCAATTGCACGATCCAGACGCCCTTCTGCTTCTAACATCTGAATAAATCGCTGATGATCACTTAAGTTTGCAGCTGCAAGTATTTGGCTCAGCTCAATTGCTTGCGGTTGCAGATAGTTTTGACGCAGCACCAATTCGCTAATGGTCTCGGTCATGCTCTCAAGAAGCTCATTACGCTGCTTCAACGTCATATCACCTTGCTCAACCACTTTGCCAAGTAAGATTTTGATATTGACTTCATGATCTGAGCAGTTAACGCCGCCTGAGTTATCGATCGCATCGGTATAAATGCGCCCACCAGTTTGGGCATACTCGATACGACCTCGCTGCGTGAACCCTAGGTTACCACCTTCACCGACGATAGTCGCACGTAATTCGCCACCGTTGACACGTACGGCATCATTGGCACGATCACCTACATCGTCATGGCTCTCCTCACTGCTTTTCACATAGGTACCGATACCACCATTCCAAATGAGATCTACTGGCGATTTTAGCAATGCGCTGATAAAATCATTAGGTGCTAAGCTGTCATCTGAGATATCGAACAGTACTTTCATCTCAGGGCTGATAGCAATAGTCTTGTCTTGGCGTGAGAAGATACCACCGCCTTGGCTAATGAGTGACTTTTCATAGTCCTCCCATGATGAGCGAGGTAGATCAAATAAGCGCTCACGCTCTGCAAAAGACGCCGCTGTATCTGGATTGGGATCAATAAAAATATGCAGATGGTTAAAGGCAGCCACCAGTTTAGTATGGGTTGATCTAAGCATACCGTTACCAAAGACGTCACCACTCATATCGCCAATAGCAACGACGGTAAAATCATCACGATTTTGAATGTCCATGCCGCGCATACGGAAGTGGCGCTTAACCGACTCCCAACCACCGCGGGCGGTGATGCCCATCGCTTTGTGGTCATAACCGACCGAGCCACCAGAAGCAAAGGCATCATCTAGCCAAAAGTTATATTCAGTAGACAAAGCATTGGCAATGTCAGAAAAGGTTGCCGTACCTTTATCGGCAGCGACCACCAAATACGGATCATCTTCATCATGACGTACGGTATTGGCTGGCGGGACAATCACCCCATCGACGATATTGTCGGTCACATCAAGCATACCGCGAAGGAATGTTTGGTAGCAGGCAATGCCCTCAGCTTGGAACACATCACGACCATCCGCCATCGTTTTAGTCTTAACGATAAAACCGCCTTTTGAACCAACCGGTACGATAACGGCATTTTTGACCATTTGTGCTTTAACCAAACCGAGTACTTCGGTACGGAAATCTTCCATACGATCAGACCAGCGCAGCCCGCCGCGCGCGACTTTACCGCCACGCAAATGCACTGCTTCAACGCGTGGCGAATAGACAAAGATCTCAAACATCGGCTTAGGTTTTGGCAGGTTTGGTATATCTGCTGCCAAAAATTTAAAGGACAAACGATCTTTACGTTGTCCATCCGCCTCTCTTTGATAAAAATTGGTTCGTACCATGGCGTTAATTAAATCCAAGTACCAGCGGAAGATACGATCTTCATCCAAGCTACTGACACCTGCTAATGCGGCGGTGATCTGCTCTTGAATCTGGCTGGTTTTGCTGGCTCGTTCCTCTTCACTATATTTAGGATTCATCCGTGCATCAAACAAACTGCCTAATGCCACGCTGATAGCGCTGTTTTTTACGATGGTTTGTTGGATATAAACATTTGAGAACGGTGCTTTCGCCTGCATCATATAGCGTGATAAGGCACGCAGTACCACCACATCATAAGTATCTAACTTGGTGGTCAATACCAACTCGTTAAGTGAATCACTCTCAACCTGTCCTGCCCAAATTTGCTGTAAGCTGTCTTCAAACTGCGCGCGCACCACTTGCATATCAATGGTATCGACGTGCTCTAAAATCAGCTCATACTCCTGCATCCAAATAGGTTGCTCAGGTAGATCAAACTCATAGGTCTGCGCTGAGATAACTGACACCCCAAAATTCTCTAGTACGGGTAAGACTTTGGATAAAATAACCGCTTTTTGGCGACCATATAGCTTTAAATGCAACTGATTGCTTGCATCACCTGTCGATTGATATAAGTGCCAAATCATCGGCTGCTCATCGCTCAATCCAGCCAAACGCTTGGTATCTTCAACGGCAGTACGTGCATCGAATCGCTCTTGGTAAGCGGCAGGTATATAACTTAAAAATCTACGCGTCAAGGCATTGGCATGCTGCTCACCCACGTTATCCAGCAGCATTTTTTGATAATTATCACTCCACGACTGCATCAAAGAGGACAGCTTGGCTTGGAGCGCAGCAGTATCCACCTCATGTACTTGACCTGGCACTGTACGGACATGCACATGGACGCGGGCATGTTCAGATTCATTAAACTCCGTCGTAAAGCCTGAAGATGTGCCACCATAGGCTTCTTTTAGGACATTTTGGACCTTGATGCGAAGTTCTGTATTGAATTTATCACGCGGAATATAGACCAAGCAGGAAACAAAACGCTGGTAATGATCGATACGGCAAAATAAGCGCAGGCTTTTTTTGTCCTGTAGCTGACTGATTCCTAGAACTGTCGGGTAAAGATCTTCAATGCTGGCTTGAAATAAATCATCGCGCGGCAAGGTATTAATGATATGCATCATTTTATGATACGCATGACCATCACGTGGTAGTTTTGCCATCGCCATGATTTTGTTAGATTTTTCTCGTAATAATGGAATTTGTTGTACGCTTAGCTGATAAGCTTGCGCTGTAAAGAGACCAATAAAGCGATGCTCACCGACGAGCTTGCCATTATCGTCAAATTTATGAATGCCCAAAAAATCCATATAGACTGGTCGGTGTACGGGCGATACTCGGCTTGATTTTGACAAGACCAGCACTTGCGGCGCTGTTAGCAGTCTTTTTAGATTGCTTGGCAGCTCGTCAAAGCTTTTTGAAAGCTGATCCTCACTACCACCGCGTAATAACCCAAGCCCACTGTTACCAATAGAAAATAAATCTAAATCACTGCGGTCGGCTTGATTGGCTGTGTTGCCAACACTATCAACCTCGACGCTGTGCCCGTCTTCTAAGCGGTACTCTCGATATCCCAAAAAGATAAAGTGGTCGTCTAGTACCCAATCTAAAAATGCTTGAATCTCTTGCTGAGAATAAAATACTTCCGGCAGTGTTTTTGTAGCAAGGTCTGCTTTTATATCGGTTAGCTTGGCGCGTATCTGCTGCCAGTCATCAACGACAACATCAAGTGTGTCTACTTTTGCCAACAGCATCTGTTTTAATGCTGCCAATTCATCATTGTCTTGATAAGAGATTTCACAGTGAATCAAAGACATGTGTGAAGTACCACTTTCTTGGGCGCTTTCAACTTTAGTGATCGCCCCATTTTCATCGCGTTCGACATTGACGATGATATGATAAGTACGATGCACATCGATGCCTTGCTCTTCAAGACTCATCAACAGTGTGTCGACCAAAAATGGTCTGTCATAGGCAACGATTTGGATAACGGTATGTGAGCTATGAAAATGCTGCTCTTCTGCAATGGGATTTAAAATAGCAAGCTGCGGCTGGCTGCGGTCATAGGCTTTTAGTAGCGTAAAATGATGCAGCGCCATCCCTGCTAAATCAGCATTACTGATGTCCTTTGCAGTCTCTTGATGTAGTGGCTGATAGTAGCTATGGATAAAGTGGTCAAATAATGATTTGTCCGCTTGTACATAACTGGTGGCAATATCGCTTATCTGGCTGATCCGCTCTTTTGCGATATTTAGAGAGTTTGGCATATCCTTTGTCCTTGCGCTTTTTTATAAGCTTCTTATTTATATGTTATGTGTGTATTGGCTAAGTTTACACTTATTGATCATTAACAATCATTGTTTGTCTGACTCCCGCTGTACGAATTATTTTGTGAGGTTGAACTGACCCGATAAGTCAATAATTTCACTCAACGCTCTGTCTCAGGTGGCAGTGTAACGCAGCTGCTTGCATAGCTAAAGCGTACAACATCATTTCATGAATCAGCAAGATGTCGATAACATTTACTAATGAGACGATTACGACCTGATACGGCTGAATATCGACGGACAGGCGCATAGCTATGACACATAGTCATGACAATGGCGGCGTTTTTTTGTTAGAATGGCGCAGGATATTGGACAGTATTTTGCTGGCTCGCTATTCACTCACTTATTATGAATTTTAATGCTAAGGGCAAGAGGTATGATGAATATTTTGGTGATTGGTGCAGGTGGTCGTGAACACGCACTAGCATGGCAGTGCGCAAAAGATAATAATGTAAAAAATATCTATGTCGCGCCCGGTAATGCTGGCACCGCTCTTGAACCCAAATGCCAAAACGTCATTTTGGAAGACGCAGCTGATGCAGGCGAGCACAGCGCCGTTATCGAGTTTTGTCAGAATAATGCTATTGATATGGTTATCGTTGGTCCAGAAGCACCATTAGTGACGGGTATTGTCGATGCTTGCCGTGCTGCCGATATCAAAGCTTGGGGCCCAACGGCGTATTGCGCTCAGTTAGAAGGCTCAAAAACTTTCGCCAAAGAATTCATGGCGCAAAACAATATTCCAACGGCGGCTTATCAAGGCTTTACCGATGCGGTAGCGGCAAAAGCTTACATCGATGAGCAAGGTGCACCTATTGTGATTAAAGCCGATGGTCTTGCTGCTGGTAAAGGCGTCATCGTTGCTGAGACGATCGAACAGGCGCATGAAGCCATTGATGATATGCTGGCGGATAATAAGTTTGGCGATGCCGGTAGCCGCGTGGTGATTGAGCAGTTTTTGCAAGGCGAAGAAGCCAGCTTTATTTGCATGGTAGATGGTGAAAACATCCTGCCAATGGCAACCAGCCAAGACCATAAGCGTGCCTTTGAAGGTGATACGGGTCCAAACACAGGCGGCATGGGTGCATACTCTCCTGCACCGGTTGTCACTCAAGAGGTTCATGACAAAGTCATGGCACAAGTGATTCAGCCAGTCGTTGATGCAATGAAGGCGGCAGGTCATCCTTATACGGGATTTTTATATGCTGGACTCATGATTGATGATGCGGGCGATCCTTATGTGATTGAGTTTAACTGCCGTTTTGGCGATCCAGAGACGCAGCCTATTTTGATGCGCTTGCAATCGTCGATGGTAGATTTGGTCGCACAAGGACTTGAAGGTAAATTACCGACCGAAGCCAACTGGGATGAGCGCCCTGCGCTTGGTATTGTCGTTGCCTCCAAAGGCTATCCTGAAACCTCATCAAAAGGTGATGTGATTGCAGGCTTGCCAGAGTTAAATGCCGACAACCAAGATGCCGTAAAAGTGTTCCATGCGGGCACAGCCTTTGCTAATGAAGATGCCCTTAGCAATGAGAAAGAAGTAGTAACCAATGGCGGTCGCGTATTATGTGTGACCGCATTAGCAGATAGCATCTCAGATGCGCAGCAAGCAGCATTAATGGTCACTGCTGCCATCAGTTTTGATGGTGCTCATTATCGCCGTGATATCGGTCATCATGCTATTTCCCGTGAAAGTATTTAAAATTAGCAGTGATATAGTCAATTCACTTTAGAAAAATACAGGCTACTGGTATCATACTTGTACCTATTTTAGTCTGAACTTACTATAAGCAGTACTAATAACAACTTTTGATGAATTCGACCTCGCCTGATGCTGGGTCGAATTTTTTGATGGGCTATCGTTTTTAAAGGATGCTAAAACTAACAGGCAAAAAAATTCTCTCGAATTTCAGTGTGGTATAGTTGAAATACTTTAAAGTCGCTACCGTATTGCTGGTGTAAATTTTTTGCAGCCTCTGTCTGCGTAGGCACAGCAAGCAAGAAAAATTTGCACCAGTAGTACGTGTTGTATCGATATTACTTTTCACCGACTATATTCCAAATTCCAAAGTGAATAACGCCGCTTGGCTAAGCTGCATAACCTGCCTTCTTTATATGATACAATTCTGTACACTCATAGCACATCTCCCTTGTATTGTAGGTACATCACCCACAAATCAATACCAACTCGATGAAATGACGACATCTATGGCAAACAATACCTCTAAGTCTTCTAATAATAAGCAGTCTATCGATAATTTAAAAACTTCGGGGTTTGATCGTCGTATGTCGATTGCCAAAACCTCATTAAACATCGGTCGTCGTTGGGCAGGTAATAGCGTGTCTGGTATGTTTCTTAATAAAGAAGCGCGTACAGCACGCAACCAAATATTTATGGAGGAACAGGCGCATTATTTGGCAGAAGAGCTTGGCAAATTAAAAGGCTCTGTAGTAAAAATCGGGCAAATGCTGGCGATTTATGGTGAGCATATCTTGCCACCTGAGATTACCCGCGCCTTACAAACGCTTAACGATGACACCGCTACATTAGCATGGCCAAAAATAGAGCAAACTTTGCGTCAGTTATTGGGTAATAAATTGCATGAACTTCAGGTTGACCCTGTCCCTATCGGGACGGCATCCCTCGCCCAAGTTCACCGTGCAACCGTAATAGCCACAGGCGAACAAGTGGTATTAAAAATTCAATATCCGGGTGTTTCTGATGCGATTAACTCTGACTTAGCTCTATTTAAAAGCCTGTTAAAGGTTAGTAGTATCGTGCCACAAACCCGTTCACTCGATGCATGGTTTGAAGAGATACGTGATTTATTGCATCACGAAGTTGACTACGAAGCGGAAGCTGCTACGACTGAACGGTTCTATGACCGTTTGCTTGACGATATACGTTATGTAGTACCCAAGATTAATCGCACTTATTCGACCAAAGGCTTGCTTTGTATGTCTTATGAGCCGGGTATCAGCGTGGTTTCTGATGCACTGCAATTATTGCCTCTTGAGCGCCGAAATGCTATCGGTCAGGCGGCTATCGAAATCATGATACAAGAGATTTTCGTTTGGGGTGAGATGCAAACGGATCCAAACTTTGGTAATTATCTTGTCCGTGTCGCACGCGATGAAAATGAGGTTGATAAACTGATATTATTAGATTTTGGGGCTATTCGCCAGTTCGATAATAATTTATTGACGATTGCTCATCATTTATTGCGTGCCGGTTATTATCATGACCACCAATCCATGATGAGTGCGATGACCGGTTATAATTTTTTTGATACTATGAGTGATAAGGTGCGTTCAGATATCGCCTCATTGTTTTTGTTGGCAACTGAACCTTTTAGTGATCCTATAATAAACACTGATATGCCTGTCAATTGTCTAGATAAACAACAGCGCTATATTTGGGCTAACAGTAAGCTGCACACTCGCCTCTCAAATGACGCGACACAAGCGATGCAGTCTTTTGAGTTCAATCTACCGCCCAAAGAATTTATGTTTATCAGTCGAAAATTTATTGGCGCCTATACTTTTTTGACAGTGCTTGATGCCCGTACTGACTCTAATAATCTAGTAAAACCGTTTTTATAAATTGATTTTTAAGTCTGTAATCAACGGATTTTTGGACCGCCTTTTTAGGGGCGGTTTTATTTATGACAATTAAATATTGCTTAGGCTATTTTATATTATTAACTTGAATATAGCGTTCAATAATAAGTTGTCATTATTTTATATTTTTACTTAGGCTATTACTTTAAATAGTTAAAGTGTCTGTCGTCCACTTATCAAATCTGGTTTGATAACCCTTGGGTTTCTTCATACTCAACTCCCAGCAGGTTTCTTGGCGTGCTAAGTATTTAACTTCAAAATGTGTGCGCTGACTGCTGCTTGCAACCTGACTACGAGTATTGGGTAGACACCAAACTTCATTCGCTTGCTGCTCAGCATTGTCCATATACGTTTCGATGTTGGTCGCTAGTATTATTTTCCCACCCGCCTGTAAACGCGACAGTAAAAACTCAAAAAACGGCATATTAAGCCACTGCTGATTGGGATTATGCTGCTCAGGATTAGGATATAGGATATAGATACTATCGATACTGTTTGGCGCAATGGCATGTACGATCCATGCGATTGCATCAGCATGAATGGCTGTCAAGTTGGCTGAATTTTGCTGCGCTGCCAACTTTTTAAATGCCTCAAACTTATTGCGAGTACGCTCAATCGCAATCAGATACTTATCAGAATTCTGCATCGCAAAGCTTAAAGCATGCTTGCCCTTCCCTGCCCCAATCTCCAAAACTAGCGATAATTCAGGTTTAAGCAATGCAGCTGGCTGCATAAAATCACGCGGCGCTGAAAGTCGTTGTGGTTGAAATGCCCGTTCTTGCTGATGTGAAAGCTCAAGATTGTCAGTCATTTGCTGTCCTTAAATTATTTGTCATTTGTCATTATTCGACTGCATGCTATTATATAGTCAATGTAGCTCAATAGTAATATCGCGATATTGATTATCTATCGACTAATAGCACTCTCAAGCAAATTAATAACGCTATGACTGAATAATCAACTGTTTTTGAACAATACTTTATTGATAAAACCAAGGATTTACCTACTTTTATTATGACTGAATCTACTCCCAGCTCGAGCCCTTCACCCAAAACTTATCCTTGTCCACGTTGTGGCACTCAAACGCTGTGGCAAGACAATAAATATAAGCCGTTTTGTAGTCATCGCTGCAAGCTGATTGATCTTGGCGCATGGGCAAATGAGGACTATACCTTGCCTTCGGAGTCGACGCCGTTTTCTGATGAGCTATAACCGCAAGCCTTAAGCACTTTACCCTCTTACTTTCATCACTTTATTATTTCAAGGATGCTGTACATGTCTGCTACTTACTTGATGCCCACCTATCTTCGTCAACCTATTAGTTTTACCCGCGGCTCAGGAAGCTGGCTGTATACTCGAGATGAGACACCTTATTTAGATGCATTGACCGGAATCGCGGTGTGTGGATTAGGGCATTGCCATCCGCAAGTAACCGATGCTATTCAGCAGCAGGCAGCGACGTTGGTTCATACCAGTAATTTATTTGGTATCGATTGGCAAGAGCGTGCTGGTGAAGCATTATGCAATGCGGCGCAAATGGACAGTGTGTTTTTTGCCAATAGTGGCGCTGAAGCAAACGAGGCGGCACTAAAATTGGCACGGCTATATGCGCATCAGCAAGGATTTAAACGCCCAAAAGTTATTGTGATGGAGCAATCTTTCCACGGTCGTACCTTATTATCATTATCCGCTACGGCAAATCCTAAAGCGCGCGAAGGCTTTTATACCTTAGATGATGATTTTATCCGTGTGCCATTTGGTGATATTGCCGCCATTGAGCAAGCAGCTCATGATTATGAGGATATTTGCGCGGTATTTGTAGAGCCTATTCAAGGTGAAGGCGGTCTTAATACGGCGTCCAACGGCTTTAGTTACCTTGAGCAGATACAAGCCGTATGCAACACCCATAATTGGCTGTTCATGCTCGATGAAGTGCAAACAGGTAATGGACGTACGGGTAAATATTTCGCTTATCAGCACAGCAGTGCACGCCCTGATGTATTAACGACAGCTAAAGGCTTAGGCAATGGCTTCCCCGTTGGTGCCTGTATGGTACGTGGTCGCGCTAATGGCTTGTTTGGCGCTGGTAGTCATGGCTCAACCTATGGCGGCACACCGTTAGCCAGTCGCGTGGTACATAGCGTATATGATGTATTGGCTAACAGTGATATCATGAAAAACGCAGTCACTGAGGGACAGTTCATTCGTGATGGCATGGTTGATGCGTTTGGAGAATATGGCGTAAGCAGTCGCGGCGCTGGAATGATGATTGGGATTGCCTTGCCTGAAGATATGGACTGTAGTAATTTAGTCGATCGCGCGCGTGATGAGCAAAAACTCATCATCAACGTCACGGGCGCTCATGTCATTCGTCTGCTACCACCACTCAATATGAGCCGTGATGAAAGCTCACAAGTGGTAGAGCGCCTCGTTAACTTATTGAAACCCTCTTTTTAAAAGCAATTATGCAAAAGCATTTGAACATAACCTTAGCAATTTCAATTAAAGTATTCTGAAATTGCTAACAAGAAAAAGCCTATAGATAAATTATCTATAGGCTTTTTCTTGTTACTAATCAATCAGCTGCATTGGCATTTAAATAAATTAAGCCTTAGTTTGCATGGAAATATTTTTTTAATACCTCTAAGCAGCGGGTGATTTTTGCAGGCTGTTGCTCACGGTTTAAGGTAACAGCATAAAGCACAAAACTTGGCATCTGGTAGCCGGTCAAAACTTCGACCAAATTGCCAGATTCCAGCTCCTTTTTGACATCCATTTCCATCATTCTAAGGATGCCATGACCTTCTTTGGCGATGGTCATGGCCATAAAGACATTATTAGTATGGATACGCGAAGTCATTTTGATACGTGTTTTTTTACCAGTCTCAGTCTGAGTGAGCTCAACATTATTTGCATCCTTCATGATATCAATGCAGATAAGCTGATGATCTGCCAAATCTTTTGGCGTTTCGATTTTTTTATGCTGACGCAAATATTGTGGTGAAGCCACCAACATTTGACGCACATCAGATAATGGATGATTGCTCAAAGTTGAGTCGTTGATATTAGGGCTCATACGTACCGCAATATCGATCCGCTCATCAATCATATCAATATAATTATTGTCTGCAAAATAGGTGATACTAAGGTCGTCGTGCGCTGACATCCAAGTCGATAGTGCAGGTAAAATATGATTGACACCAAGCTCAGGGGTCGTTGCAATACGCAAGCTACCTGCCAGCTCGTCACGTAATTGATTGACTTTTATTCGACCTTGCTCTGCAGCACTTACCACATCTTTTGCCGCTTCATAAAAACTGGCACCCGCTTCTGTTAAGCTAAGCTTACGGGTTGAGCGATGCAATAACACCACACCGAGCGTGTTCTCTAAAGAACGTATTTGCTGACTGACTGCACTGGTAGTAATACCCAACTCGCGAGCTGAACCACTAAAGGAGCCGTGTCCGACCACACTAGCAAACACAGCCATACCACGTAAATTATCTAACATATTCTCATCCAAGCTGCTTTTTAGTTGTTAATATAACTTAACCATTATAACGGATAATGATAAATCTTACAGTTTTTTAATATTAAATTCAGAGTAAGATATAAGCATTTCTCAGTCAATAAAAGCAAAAACATCAAGGTGATAGAGCAATATTACCTTGATGTTTTAATATATACGATAGTTTTAATAAAGGGTTACTTTTTATAAATAACCAATCAATAAATTTACGACTGTTTAATATAACTGAACTTTGCCCATTTTGCCTTCGCCGCGCTCGGTTAAATATTGCATCACTGGTGTATTAAACAATCTTGACTCTGCTACTGTTTTGGCTTGGACGAGACGTTTTTGTTGACGACGCTCTGGGGTTTTATCATCGGCTTGCATAATACTGCTATCAATTCGTAAACTGATGGCAGCAGCAGGAAACTGTAGCTGCATCTTTGTCGCTAGCTGCTCAAACGTTGCCTGCAAATGCTTACTATCGACTGCTGTGACAAAGACGGCTTCGGCATTACAACTGCCTGTCATCATACCCTGACGCGCAAGCGCCAATTCATCTTGAGCTAAACTACCGGCTTCACGAGCAGTTTGCAGCCAATAGTCCCATTTTTCTGCTGTCCACTCACCTATCAATTCTTGCGGCGGACAACGTAGAAGCGCACGAGGGTCTTCAGGCTGACTAAATAATTGAGAATCATTTATAACGGGTTCAACAACGGGTTCAAGCTGATTGCTAGATAACTCTAAACTGTTATGAACGCTATAATCATTGTACTGGCTTGATTCACTAGCAGGGTCATTTGAGTGATATTGCTCATTTTGATTAACAATATTATCAGCCCCAACCCTGTTTTTCTCACTGACACTGATATCAGCATTGTCATAAATGATATTATCGGCTTGGGCTTGTGATTCTAATGACGATGGCACTGGCTCAGTAGTGGTGGCTGATGTAGTGCTAGAGATGGTGGGACTATAATGCTCTATAGCCGTTACCGTACTATCAGGTACCTTGACTAGTATCTCATCAACCGGCAAAGGACGAAAAGCCAAAAGACGTAAAATACACATCTCAAGCGCTTGCATAGGCGTACTGGCAAGCTTGACGCCTTCACGTGCTTGTACCACGATTTCATAATAAAGCTGTAATACGTCAGGGCTCATATGCTGGGCAAGCTGATTAATATGCTGTGCTTGCGCTTCATTTACGTTGAGAGCGACTTCGGGCAGCAGCTGACACAATGCCAACTGATGCAATAGCTCAGCGAGTCCATCAAACATACTAGATGCATCGACCATTTGCGCACGCATCTGCTCAATATGAGCAGCAACAGCAGGTTTATCATGATGATAAATATCTGTAATTAAGCTGACTAAATCGGCCGCATCAATCAAGCCAAGCATCGAATTAACGGTCACATCATCAAGCGCACCTTGACCAAAAGCAATGGCTTGGTCAGTCAACGATAAGGCATCACGTACCGAACCTTTTGCCGCACTGGCCAATTGCCAAAGTGCAGGCTGCGTATAGCCTACTTGTTCTTGGGTTAAGACATTGGCTAAATGCTCACTGAGTAAACTCTGCGATAAAGGACGCAATACAAACTGTAAACAGCGAGAGATAATAGTAATCGGCAGCTTTTGAGGATCAGTAGTTGCTAATAGGAACTTGACATGCTCAGGCGGCTCTTCCAAAGTCTTAAGAAGCGCATTAAAACTGTGTGTCGACAGCATATGCACCTCATCAATCAGGTACACTTTATAGCGACCTTGGCTTGGCGCATACGGCACATTATCAAGTAGCTCGCGCGTGTCTTCAACTTTGGTGCGAGAAGCCGCATCAATCTCAATCAGATCAATAAAACGCCCTTGATCAATCGCTACGCAATTATCACACACGCCGCATGGGGTACTGGTAATACCCGTATCACAGTTTAAACACTTAGACAAAATACGGGCAATGGTCGTCTTACCGACTCCGCGCGTACCTGTAAATAGATAAGCATGATGTAGACGATTATAATCAATCGCATTAATCAGTGCCTGTGAGACATGCGTTTGCCCGATCAACTCGTGAAAGTTTTTGGGTCGGTATTTGCGGGCTA
The DNA here is from genome assembly GCF_000012305.1 of Psychrobacter arcticus 273-4. NCBI lineage: Bacteria > Pseudomonadati > Pseudomonadota > Gammaproteobacteria > Moraxellales > Moraxellaceae > Psychrobacter > Psychrobacter arcticus. Next base: position 1,252,758 of record NC_007204.1, on the reverse strand, counting down.
AAACTTGATATTGCTGCGTCATAATGAATGCCAATGTGGGTCGTAAGTATATAAGTAAAGCATCAAATCAGCGATTTAGTACTAGCATGGGCTTATGGCAAGCGAACTATAGTCGGTGAAAAGTAATATAGATACAATACGTACTGCTGGTGCAAATTTTTCTTGCTTGCTGTGCCTACGCAGACAGAGGCTGCAAAAAATTTACACCAGCAATACGGTAGCGACTTTAAAGTATTTCAACTATATCTTTAACCCTCAAGCTTACGGCGCATATGTGGGAATAAAATCACATCACGAATACTGGCAGAGTCTGTCAATAGCATTACCAAGCGATCAATACCAATACCTTCACCAGCAGTCGGCGGTAAGCCATAAGACAATGCCTCGATATATTCTGCATCAAAGTGCATCGCTTCATCATCGCCAGCGTCTTTTTCAGCCACTTGACCAAGGAAACGCTCAGCCTGATCCGCAGGATCATTCAGCTCACTAAAGCCATTCGCCAATTCACGACCACCAACAAACAGCTCGAAGCGGTCAGTAATCTCAGGATTGTCATCACTGCGGCGTGCTAGTGGTGAGGTTTCAGCAGGGTATTCAGTGATGAATGTTGGCTGACGTAATTGATGCTCAGCGGTTTCTTCAAAGATAATGGTCTGCAATTTACCCACACCAAAGACATCTTTTACCTGCTGCTTAAGCGTTGTCGATGCGTACTCTGCGAGATAATCACGATCATTGATACGTGCCATATCGAAGTTTTCGGCATATTTGGCAATCGCATTAGACATAGATAGACGCTCGAAAGGCGCTTTTAGGCTGATATCTTCTTCTTGATAGGTAATCTCAGTGGTACCCAAGATATCTGTCGCCAATTCGTTAAATAAGCGCTCAGTCAAATCCATCAAATCATGATAATCAGCATACGCCTGATAAAACTCAATCATGGTAAATTCAGGATTATGACGGGTTGACACGCCCTCATTACGGAAGCTGCGGTTAATCTCAAATACTTTCTCAAAGCCACCAACGACTAAGCGTTTAAGATAAAGCTCAGGAGCAATACGCAGATATAATGGCATGTCTAACGCATTATGATGAGTCACAAACGGACGCGCCACCGCACCACCTGGAATGGGATGCATCATAGGCGTTTCCACTTCCATAAAACGCTCATTCAACATAAATTTGCGAATACCGCTGATGACTTGGCTGCGTACCATAAAAGTATCACGGGTCGTCTCATTGGTCATCAAATCAAGATGACGGTTGCGATAGCGGGCTTCCACATCTGCTAAACCATGAAACTTATTTGGCATTGGGCGTAATGCTTTGGTCAATAATTGCATCTCTTCGATATGTACGTACAAATCACCTTTACCAGAGCGACCGATGTAACCTGATACGCCAACGATATCACCCAAATCTAGCGATTTGATGTCGGCTAACGTCTCTTCATCTAGCTCTTTGCGTGCCACATATAATTGGATACGACCTGTCATGTCTTGGATGACAATAAATGCACCACGGTTGAGCATGACGCGACCGGCGACATTCACCTGTGTTTTTTCGCCTTTAGCATCATTATCAGCAATTTCTTGTTTTGAGATACCCTCAAAAGCCGTCTGCAAGTCTTGCGCATAATCCGTACGTTTAAACGTATTCGGATACGGTTGTTTGCCTGAAGCAACGATATCCTCCAGCTTGGCTTGAAGCTGAGCAATCAGTTCGTTGGCGTCTTCTGGGATTTGCTCTTGGTTATTTTGCTGATTTTGATTGTTGGGCTTTGACATAACACTCTCAAAATTATTAGATAATTAAAGGAATAAACGAACATTAGAAATTTAAAATAAAGGCTTAAAATAAGAAGCCCAGATAAGGCAGCTGTCGTTGATGAAGACGTGACGCTACCAGCAGATAACCAAAACGCCATCAACATCGCAACAATAGTCAGCGCGATTTTGTTAAACGATCATACTAGCGAAGGTTTAGTTATCAGTTGCATTGTGTACGCCTCTTATTTTATAGGCTTATGAATCTCTTATTAAGCACCACCAACACTTGCCATCAAGTCCGCTTGGTGCTCACGTAACAACGCATCAAGGATTTCATCCAAGTCACCTTCCATAATCGAATCAAGCTTATATAAGGTCAGGTTAATACGATGATCAGTCATACGGCCTTGCGGGAAATTATAGGTGCGGATACGCTCTGAGCGATCACCGCTACCAACCAAGTCGCGACGTATCGTATCAGCTGCATCTACCTGTGCTTGAACTTTGACTTGCTGAATTTTAGAAATCAGCATTTTCATGGCTTGCGCACGGTTTTTATGCTGACTGCGTTCTTGTTGACACTCTACCACGGTACCGGTTGGAATGTGCGTCAAACGTACGGCTGAGTCAGTGGTATTCACGTGCTGACCACCGGCACCGCTTGAGCGGAACGTATCAAAACGAATGTCGGCTGGGTTCAAATTAACCGTGTCATCAATCTCAACTTCAGGCATAACAGCGACGGTACAGGCTGACGTATGCACGCGACCTTGGCTTTCAGTATCTGGGACACGCTGCACACGATGCACGCCAGACTCAAACTTTAGGCGACCATAGACGCTATTACCAGACACACGGGTAATGATTTCTTTGTAACCCCCATGTTCACCTTCATTGGCTGACAAAACCTCTAAGGTCCAGCCTTGAGCTTGCGCATACTTTTGATACATACGGAACAAATCACCAGAGAAAATTGCCGCTTCATCACCACCTGTCCCTGCACGAATCTCCAAAAATGCTGGTACTTTATCATTAGGGTCTTTTGGCAGCATCATGACATTAAGTGCTTCTTCCATCTCTACAATAGTATCGCGAGCACTGTCAATCTCTTCTTGCATCATCTCTTTCATGTCAGGATCTGAAGCTTCTTTTAGCATAGCTTCTGCATCAGCCTGATCCGTTTCTGCACCAACATAGTTCTGCCATAAAGTGGTGATATCCATCAAGTCACTATGCTCAACGGACAGCTCACGGAATTTATTGTTATCATTGATGACACTCGGGTCTGATAATAAGGCAGTGACCTCTTCATAACGGTCTACCATCTGGTCTAAACGCAGGCGTAAGGATTCTTTCATAAAAGGACTTTTAATTGAATAATTGAAATAAGACCGTGATTATAGCAAATTTTTGCGCTTAAATTAAAACCTCTCAGCAATCTTGTCAATATATGGATAAACTTTTCTGCTAGCTCCACAATATCGACGCTTTTTTCTAATATAGTTGAAATACTTTAAAGTCGCTACCGTATTGCTGGTGTAAATTTTTTGCAGCCTCTGTCTGCGTAGGCACAGCCAGCAAGAAAAATTTGCACCAGTAGTACCTGTTGTATCGATATTACTGTTCACCTACTATAATTTGAATACAGCATAAGCTTTGCTTAAAATTTGAGTAAAAAAAATAGCCAAGAATATTCTTGGCTATTTAGATAAGGATGAGAGATCAAGATTAAGATTTAAAAATTAGACCTTGCGGACGATTACCGACCCAATAGAGTAACCGGCACCAAACGAGCAAATAACACCCAAATCACCTGAGGCAAGGCCATCTTTATAGCGATGGAAGACAATCATTGGGCTGGCTGAGCTGGTATTGGCGAATTCAGCAATGACACTTGGCACAATAGCTTTGTCTGCTTCTTTACCGATGACCGTACGCAAGATTAAATCTAGCATATTGGCATTGGCTTGATGTAGCCACATCATTTTTACATCAGAGGTTGGGATATTATTCTCTTGTAGATGCTCAGTGATAACTTCTGACACTTTTGGACAGACTTCACGGAAGACCTTACGACCATTTTGCAAGAATAATTTATCGGTTACTGGCTCTTTAAGATCAGGATACATATCGGTCTGCGCTGCCAAAAACTCTGAGCGATCCATAAACCCGTATTCATTTTTGATGTTGGTCGAAAACTGAGTAAATAGCTTAGCATTCAGTATCTCGTAGCCTTTTGGCGTATCGAGTTCTTCGACGATACAAGCGGTTGCAACATCACCAAATATAAAGTGACTGTCACGGTTACGCCAGTTTAGGTGAGCTGAAGTAATTTCAACGTTGACCACAGCGACGCGCTTAGCAAGACCTGATGCGATAGAACCATGTGCTTGTGATAGACCAAAAGTCGCTGCACTACAAGCCACATTCATATCATAGGCAAAGCCGCCCACCATACCGATCGCATTTTGAATCTCGATAGAGACGGCTGGATAAGTACGCTGAAAGTTTGAGCAAGCAAGGATGATACCATCTAAGTCATTGGCCTCAAGTCCAGCATCAGCTAAGGCGTCATTTAACGCAGCCACACCCATTTCTGCCATGATAGACAGCTCTTCGCCCAAGTTACGATAAGCGATAACAGGTGCCATGATTTCAGGGTTTAAGATGCCGTCTTTTTCCATCACATAGCGTGATTGAATACCAGATACTTTTTCGATAAAAGCCGCTGATGAAGGCTGAAGTTCAGTAACGGTTCCTGCTTCAATGTCAGCCGCGTGCTTTGCATTATAATTTTCAACATACTGGTTAAAGGACTCTACTAGTTCTTCATTACTGATGCTAAAAGGAGGGATATACAGGCCTGTGCCTGTGATACAAGTCGTCATGATGCGCTTCCTTGTCTACTACTATAGGGCTTGAAATAAGCATAAGGTGAAGTAAAACAACAGTCATCTGATTTTGGGTGAATGACTGTAAACTTAAAATAAGTGCCTTTATTATGCCTGAATATTATTATATTTCTAATACTTTGTTACAAATAACTGGCTTCTTGCCAAGAATAAGTAAAGATTGGCTTCATTTTGCGGCAGCGGCGCTATAATCCGCCTTGCTTACTCACGTTATTTGTATAAATAATTGGTCTGCATTTTGATGGTCTAAATCTCTATTAAGAAATATCAAACTTATTCCCTATTTTGGAGTGTCAATGGTGGAAATGTTGAATGGGTTGGGGGGATTACCGGGTTACCACGGTATTTAAAGCTGTTCTATTTTATGAAAAATCTCACTTACTGATTGTAGGAATTATTTTTGAAAGTCACGCTTTATACTCTGATTGCGTTCATAGCATTTGCAGCAAACTCTCTATTTTGTAGGATGGCTTTAGCAGAGGGTGACATAGATGCTTGGAGATTTACTATCATCCGCCTATCAAGCGCGGCTGTTTGCTTGGGTATTATCATGGCATCTCAGGCGTACTACTTACGACATCGAGCATCAAAGATTGGTCAACCCTTTGATAACAGACTATTAAGCGAAAAAGGTAGTTGGCTGAGCAGCATAAGCTTAGTGATTTATGCGCTGTGCTTCTCAGTTGCTTATGTCGAGCTTGAGACTGGCACTGGGGCGCTGATTTTATTTTCAGCGGTTCAGCTCACCATGATTGGTTGGGGTATTTATAAAAAGGAGACATTGAGTCATTTGCAATGGATTGCCTTTGTTGTCGCTATCGCAGGGTTTGTCTATTTGATGCTACCGTCGGCGGCGATGCCTTCATTACTCGCTGCCATGCTAATGGCAATCAGCGGTGTAGCATGGGGTATCTATAGCATACGTGGCAAAATCTGTCTCTCACCGCTGCGAGCCACAGGCTTTAATTTCATCAGAAGTCTGGTAGCGATACCGATATTATTATTCACTGGTTTTATATATCAAAACATTATGGATGTGCAACTCATTCATTTAGACAGTATCACCATGGAGGGGATATGGTTGGCGTGTGCATCAGGGGCAGTTACCTCTGGTATAGGCTACAGCATCTGGTATATGGCAATGCCTTTATTAAAAAATACGCAGGCGGCCGTTATACAGCTTTGTGTACCTGTGCTTGCAGCATTACTGGGCGTAGTGATTTTGTCCGAACCAATGACTTTAACTTTTATAGTAGTAAGTGCTGTCATTTTGAGCTCAGTATTGGTCTTTATTTTAAATAAACAGCCATATTAATCACAATATAAGGCGCTTATGCTGAAATGTTGTCTATAATGCTCATTTGATGCGACATCGCAATAGTGATAACAGGGTTTTTATAAATATCACAGGTGATGGACGTTTTTATCAGGGCCTTTATTGAATGACAACCACTACTCGCCAAGAATATGACTTACTCGGTCATCGCGATGTTCCGTCTGACGCTTACTACGGCATCTAAACCTTACGTGCCTCTGAAAATTTCACCGTCAGCGGTGTACGCTTACATCAGTTCTCTACCTTTATCCGTGCCTTTGCTACTGTTAAAAAAGCCGCTGTCATTGCCAATCGTGCTTTAGAGATATTGGGCTATGAAAAAGGGCGATATCAGCATGTGCATCCAAATAACCATGTCAACCTTTCACAGTCGACCAATGACACCAATCCAACAGCGTTAAATGTCGCATTAGACGACTACTGTACACGTCTGTTAGATAAGATGGCAATGCTGCATCAAAGCCTAGTCAATAAGAGCATCGAATTTGCCGACCAATTAAAAACGGGTCGCACCCATCTACAAGATACGGTACCGATGACAGCAGGTCAAAAGTTTAATGCTTTCGCAACAATGGTCAAAAAAGAGATGGCGCGTATTGAGTCAACTCGTGCACTCTTTCACGAGATTAATATGGGCGGTACGGCTATCGGTACTGGCTTAAATGCGCCTGCTGGTTATTCAGAGCTGTGTGCTGAGACCTTACAAGCGCTAACTGGACTTAGTGTGGCTGCGATACCGCCGCCCGCCATCAGCGCCGCTGAACAAATATCCATAGCTAGTAGCACACGCTGGGCATACCAACGCTTGATGATCAGTACTCATAAATACAGAGAAGTCCATTATTGATAAAAGCATCGACAAAAAGCCAATGCGTCACGGCGACTTCTTCGATAAGTATTACTTCTGGAAAGGCTTGTAAGGTATGAGCTTAGCAGCCAGTGTCATGATAATGTCTAAGATATCCATATAAGCGGTTGAATAATCTTTTTGATAATACAGGCAATAGTGTCATGCTTTTAGCAAATGGTAACTAAAAGCATGACCATAAAAGTTTGCGAACGGTTATTGAAGTGCTTACCTTTGCTAGCTCATTTTATCCCATATCTTACTAAGACGCTTGGGTGATACCGCCATACGGGTTTTCATCGGCTGAGCAAACAGTTGAATGCGATACTCCTCGACCATCCAGCGGTAATCGCTGATGGCTTTATCATTAGCACGTCCTGCCAGTCGCTCCATATGCAAATCGAGTGCATAGACACCATCTAGGTCAGCTTCGATATTGTGCTCAAGGCGGTCGATACGAATCTCTAGCGCCTCCAGATAGCGTGGATACTGTTGCCAGTGGCTGTAATCCATGCGATAAACAAAATCAGCCAAATGTAAATCTCCTAACTGATCCTCAATATCTTCGATAGACTCACCAAATATCTCTCGATCAAGCATCAGCAGGCTTTGGCGGATACGCTGCCAGCGGGTATAGACGTTTTTGAGCGTTTTTATGATCGTTTGACCGATCAGCAAGAAGTTACTTAGCACCACATCGAGCGTTTGGCTGTATTCTTCAGGAGTAAATGGCAACTCCTCGCTGAGCCCAACCGCAATATCATCCGCACTTTCAGGTATGTCTGCCGTATGATCAAACAATACATAATGCTCTTCAAGCGCTGCATCTAGAGTCGCATCAATGATGATGGTTTTCAGCTTTTCCATATCACCAAGGGGCGCAAATGCCAGTTTGAATATGTTATCGACTTGACTAGTCAGCTGTTTTTTCTTTGACCCAAGTTTGCTTTTGATTAAGGTTAAGACCCCAATACGGTGCGCCTGCAATGCTGCGTTGACATCGGTATATTGATGGATAGATACTGCTTCACCTGCCTCGTCAGTGACCAAAGCGGCGAACTGTTTCATGACCACGCCTGCGCTATGATGGTTTTTACTAAAGGCGAAGTGTTCAGGAAATTCTGTATGCGCGCCTTGCTGCTCATTCACCGCTTGGCGAGTCTGAGAGGCATGGCGAATCTGCAATGTTTGTAGATCGCGACCTTTTTCAATGATACGGTTCTTATCATCAACCACGCAGATTTGCGGCTGCAAATAACGATCAATACTAGACGGATTAAAATGCTCTGGGGTGACCGACATAATGCCACGGCGGTTAAGTGCTTGGCAAAGCTGTTTTAATAATCCCTGTCCACCCGCAGGCTGCAACTCATCAAACAAACTATCGGCAGTATCAGGAATAGGTACAATCTGACGACGAATGTCTTTTGGTAATGATTTCAATAATTGCAGGACCAGCTCAAAACGCCAGCCCGGTACGCCCCATAATAGCTCAATCGCGTCAAGCTGCGGTAGCGCGACAAGCGGCACACGGATGGTCACCCCATCGTCATCGCTTGCTGGATCAAAGATATAGCGTAATGGCAGTTTTAAATCGCCAAGCTTCCATATTTCTGGAAAATCGCCTGTAGTCGGTGCTTGGCTATTAAGCACGTCCTCATCGGTAAAGAACAGGTATTGAGTATCGGTTCTTTCAACCTCAACACGCCAGTCTTCAAACGTTTTACGGCTTGCAATATGCTCAGGAATTTTTTTATCATAAAACTGATACAAGGATTCTTCATCGACCAATAAATCACGGCGGCGTAATTTATCCTCAATGCGTTCAATGTCAGCAATTTTATCCATATTGTGCTGTAAGAATGGTGCTTGTCTACCTAAATTTCCAGTAACCAGACCATCTCGAATAAATATCTCGCGCGACTCACTTAAATTGACTTGCTCATAGTTGGTCAGCTGCTTACTGATAATAATAAGACCGAATAGACTAATCTGAGCATAAGCTTTGACGCGACCGGTTTTTTTCGACCAATGCGGCTCGAAGTAGTGATATTTTAATAAGTTACCGGCAGCCGAGATAATCCATTCTGGCTCAATCTTGGCAACAGTGCGCATAAATACTTGTGAGGTTTCGACCATCTCAAACGCCATGACCCACGGCGGTATTTGCTTAAATACCGTACTGGCTGGGAATATTTTGGCTTTTTGCTGACGAGCTGCTAAATATTCGCCACGATTTTCAGTTTTATGGGCGATAATGGACAATAAGCCTGTCAATAAAGCTCTATGCAAATTGGCATATTTAACCGCTTTTAACGCTTCATCATCGACGCCCGTTGGATCACTATTGGCTAATTCAGCATTTTCAGTATTAGATTTGGGATTAATAGCATCATCATTCAGTTTAAGCTCGGTAACCATTTGCACCAGCTGGCGATGGGTCTGCTGCCACTCACGTACCCGCGGAAAGCTAAGATAGTTTTTCTTAGTAAACTGTTTTCGCTGATTGCCAGACAACTTATTACCGTCCTCGTCTTTTTCAAACAGCGCTTTCCATAAACTTAAATAAAATAAGAAGTCGGAGTCATCTTGGCGGAATTCTGCATGCTTTTGATCGGCTTGAGTGCGCTTATTCGCCGGACGCTCGCGTGGGTCTTGCACCGCAAGCGCGGCAACCACAATCAGCATTTCACGGATACAGTCAAAGTCGGAGCCAGCGACTAGCATACGCGCCAGCCTTGGATCGATTGGCATACGTGCCATCTGTTGCCCGATACGAGTCAATTTTAAATGATCGAGACCTTGTCGTTTTGACTTATTGCTTACATTGCTAACCGCTTGCTCATCTTTTTCGACAATCGCGCCAAGCTCATTTAGCAGTTTATGCCCATCGGTAACTAAACGACTATCAGGCGGCTCAATAAATTCAAAGTCATCAACGCTACCTAGGCGCAGATTTGCCATCTGCAAAATAACTGAGGCTAAATTGGTGCGTAAAATCTCAGGTTCTGTAAATTCTAGACGACCAGTAAAATCTTCATCACTATATAAGCGAATACAAACGCCCGGCGCAACACGACCACAACGACCTTTACGCTGATTAGCGGCTGCTTGCGATATTGCCTCAATCGGCAGGCGCTGTACACGTGAGCGATACGAATAGCGTGAAATACGCGCAAAACCCAAATCAATCACATAACGAATACCGGGTACGGTCAATGCCGTTTCGGCGACGTTGGTGGCAATAACAATGCGCCGACCGCGACCTGAAGGCTGAAAGATACGCTGCTGTTCTTCATAAGTCTGACGTGCAAACAATGGCAGTACTTCGGTATGCTTAGGTCCATGACGCTCAAGCACCTCTTGTAGCTCACGTATCTCAGCTTCAGTCGCCGCAAATATCAAAATATCTGCTTGGTCAGCATGACCTTTATTTTGTGCATCGCTAAAGCATTCCTCTACAGCAGCAACGACCGCACGCGGCAGGTTCTCTTCAAAATCGTCATAGCTGTCATCATCCGAGCTGGTTACCGGCTCATCTGTCAAGGGACGATAACGCACTTCGACAGGGAAGCTTCGTCCTTCAACATTGAAGATAGGCGCCGGTATGTTACGCTTCAGCTTATTGTCATAGCGGCTAAAGTATTCACTAAAGCGTTTGGTATCAAGCGTTGCAGAAGTAATAATAACTTTTAAATCAGGGCGCTTGGGCAGCAATTTTTTAAGATAACCCATAATAAAGTCGATGTTTAAGCTACGCTCATGTGCTTCATCGATAATAATAGTATCGTATTTACTCAAAAAACGATCATGACCCAATTCAGCCAACAAGATACCATCAGTCATGAGCTTAACGACTGATTGTGCCGTGCCCTGCTCATTAAAGCGAATCTTAAAGCTGACAGTATTCCCCAATTGCTCACCCAACTCTTCCGCAATTCGGTTAGCGACACTTCGAGCTGCCAATCTTCGTGGCTGTGTATGTCCTATCTGCCCACGTATACCACGCCCTGCTAGCATTGCTAATTTAGGCAGTTGGGTCGTTTTACCTGAGCCTGTCTCGCCAGCGACAATAATCACTTGATTATCTATAATGGCCTGGATTAAATCATCAGCACGTTGACTAACGGGTAAATCTAGATTCAGTTTCTCTGCCAATTTGTTTGGCATACTATCTATACGCGCTTGCACCGCTTGTTGTGAGCGGGTTTTTAACTGTTCATATTGAGCGCGTTTTTTATCCAAATCATTGCTATTTTTAGCGTCGTGTTTGTCATCTGTATTGGTATTTTGATTAGCAGCCGGCTTTTTAGACGATTTCGCACGTGCCAGCTCACGCTCAAGGCGACTGAGATGATACTCATCTTTTGCAAGCACAGGTAACCTCTCAAAAGAAACAGCGTTTTGAGGTTTTGTATTCTCTTGCTGTTTAGTGTTTACATTAACGTTCAAATTTTCAGCTTGTACATGTTGGTTGCTTTCTTGATTATCTCTTAGAATATCAGGCATATTTACTTAGGCTATTTATTGTTTGGAAGTGGTTAGATTATGGGGATAATTGAGCGGCGATTCAAGTGACTCGTATATGGTCTAGACTGGCGTTACTACTGATAAATCGTTTACGTTATATATATCGTCTATATCTATAGTTGAAATACTTTAAAGTCGCTACCGTATTGCTGGTGCAAATTTTTCTTGCTTGCTGTGCCTACGCAGACAGAGGCTGCAAAAAATTTACACCAGCAATACCTGTTGTATCGATATTACTTTTCACCGACTATACCTCTTAGATAAACCTAGTCAGCTAATAGTCATTTCAATCTGCTTTGAGTCGCTAGTAGACTAATGATAGCAAGCATACAGACACTATTGTTACTCTTAAATGAAAAACCCAATGTTCAAGAGTCACTTAAACATTGGGTTTTTTCGGTTATAACTCTCTTGACTAATAAGTTATAGCAAGAAAAAATATGCCCACAAACCTAGTACAAATGTAGCAATAACATTAAGTATAAGACCAACACGTATCATCTCTGTCTGCTTAATAAGACCTGTACCAAAGACAATAGCGTTTGGTGGAGTGGCAACCGGTAGCATAAACGCACAAGAAGCACCGATACCGATAATCATTACTAATATTGCAGGTGGCAGACCCATTTGCTCAGCAATGGCAGCAAATACAGGGACTAACAAGGCTGCAGAAGCAGTATTAGAAGCAAATTCTGTCAAGAATATAATGAATGCCGAGACTGCAAGTACCACTACGATAAGCGGTGCAGAGGACAGTCCATTAGCAACTGCTTGACCAAGAACCAAAGATGCTCCTGAAACTTTTAAAACCGTTGATAGCGCAATACCACCACCGAACAACATGAGTACGCCCCAGTCGGTGTTATCAGAAACTTGCTTCCATGACACCAAACCTAAGCTGACCACCGCTGATGCCGCTAACAGCGCCACAATAGAATCAACATCATCAATATTAAGTGCTTCACCAATTTGTTTCGAGAGTATCCAGCTCAGCGCTGTTACGATAAAGACAATAATCGTTAGCACACGTGGCTTATTCCATGCAATAGGCTCATCTTCGTTAAGCGTTACTTGACGATTAAGGTTAGGCTTAAGGAACCAATACATTGCACCGAGCAGTAATGGCAACAGCACTAACATCATTGGAATACCAAACTTCATCCAATCGACAAACGCGATATCAAGCGCTTTGGCAGCAATAGCATTGGGTGGCGAACCAACAATCGTACCCAAACCACCAAGGCTGGCAGAATAAGCAATACCTAATAGAACGAATACAAAAGTACCACGGTCTTTTTCGCGGTCAACCTGCGTTAGAATACCAAGCGCCAGTGGTAGCATCATCGCTGCAGTAGCCGTGTTCGATATCCACATCGATAAAAATGCGGTTACCCCAAATATTAAGAATACCGCATTTCTAAGATTGCCACCTGACATTGATAGAATCTTGAGCGCAATCTTTCTGTCTAATTGCTGCATATGCAGCGCTGCCGCTAGCGCAAAACCACCAAAGAATAAATAAATTATTGGGTTGGCAAAGCTTTGTAAGCCGATTTTAGCATCGAAATCCGGTAAACCGATCAGCGCTCCTATGACAACCACCAATATCGCTGTAATCGTCACATGTATCGCTTCGGTTAACCATAACACGCCGATAAAGAACAACATGGCGAGGCCTTTATTGGCACTAATATCGTACGGCAATACATTATATATAAACAGACTGATAACCGCCGCCATGGCGACAACCATCAATCCTTTACCTGTACCTTTCGGAAAGGTATCCGTAAATAAATACTCGTTGCCATCGTTAGGAAGATGGCTATCTAGTTTTTTCTCTGACATATAAATGCCCTTATTGTGCCCAAAGACAGTGTTAAAAATTATAAATATAAATACGTATTTCAGCAGTTAATGACAGCTTTATAATTGTGGCTACCAAAATACGGTGCCATCATAACAGAAATATTATCAATATAGACATTATGAATAACCCTATCAAAAGTATGGTCTTCGTCTCATTTATCTAAAACTAATTGGCTATATAAATATACTTTTAAATCTAAGATCTATTTTAAAGAACCATGAGTCGGGATGATACAAAGTTACATACCATCACTAAATATGCTCATATTTTACCTGTACAACTCATAAGCTGTATCACATACTTAGTTGGTGAATAACACGTTAATAAAAACAAATAGGAGCCCCTCATGGCAGATGACAATAAAACTGACTCAACGACTAAAATGGCACCAAAAGATATCAACCAAGATGGATTGGCCAAAAAAGATCAGCAGCGCACCGACGATTCTGCGTTAGATATGATGCAAGGGTTGCATGAACACGAAGACCATAAAGAAGACGATAAGTAATCTATGTCGATTTGATTGAATAAAAACAATAGCGTCTGATTGTTAGATAGCACTTTTAAACATAAGATTTAAAAATGAAAAGCGCTCATCAAACTGATGGGCGTTTTTTTCTTGGCTGTCTTTTTTCTGGTAGATTGTCTGACACATAGTTGTATACGAACGCTGCGCTCAAAACAATAGTAATGGGCAAAAACAAAGCGCCATAGCCCACTCTGGCATATAAAAAAGCGCCTACGGCACTACCAGCGCAAAAGCAGTACCAAATAATTGCCTGAAACCCTAATGTCGGTTTACTGATGCGCCGACCAGCGAGCCAATTACCGATGGCAGCGCCCATATCTGAAGTTAGCCCTGTTAAATGCGTGGTACGAATAACTGCCCCGCTATATGTCGCAACCATCGCGTTTTGTAAGCCGCATGCCATAGCGGCGGCAAGCTGTCCTAAATAATCATGCTGCTGGTATAACCAATAGCTCAGCAATAACAATGCCGCTTCCATATAAAGCGCACTGCCATAACGCCGACCAAGCTTCAATGACGTCTGACCGATGACAAAGCCACTCAAAATTGCCCCTGCCAAAAAAGACAATAACAGCGCGCCGATATACAAAATACTGCGAGCATCCAAATACGCAATCGCTGCTGCAAATAGGCTGACGTTACCCGTGACATGAGAGACCGATAAATTGGTAAATCCCATCAAGGCTGCCGTATTAACGCAGCCTGCACTAAATGCCAGTACTGCTCCGCCCCAAAATATCCATCTTGGCAATCTGGTTATCATATTCGCCGCCTAATGGCTCATCAGCAAAAAGCCCATAGTATAACCAAAAAAGACAGCCGATTGGCTGCCTTCCTTATTTCTCAATATGAATGATTGAGAATCACCTTTTAACTATTTCGTCTCATCAAGCATCATTAGCTGCTCGCTGATGGCAACGGTATTAAAACCGGCGTCAACGAACATAATCTCACCGGTGATGCCTGATGCCCATGGCGATAATAAAAATAGCGCGGCATTACCAACTTCAGCTTGAGTGATATTGCGCTGAAGTGGCGCAATCTTTTCACTGATATCGAGCATTTTACGGAATGACTTGATACCACTTGCTGCAAGTGTACGAATAGGACCTGCCGAAATCGCATTGACACGAATGCCCTCACCGCCCATAGAGGTTGCAAGATAGCGAACACTGGCTTCAAGACTCGCCTTTGCCATACCCATAACATTATAATTTGGCAATACTGAAATACTACCCTCATAAGTCAACGTCAGCATCGAGCCGTGACGCATGGCTAATAACTCGCGCGAGGCTTTTGCCAATGCCACAAAGCTATAGCTTGAGATATCATGCGCAATATGACTGCCCTCACGGGTTGTCGCATTGACAAAATCACCATCAAGCTGATCCATTGGTGCAAATCCAATCGCATGTACCACACCATTAATGCCATCGCCCCAATGCGCAGTTACTTGCTCAAAACAAGCAGCAATAGACTCATCTGATGCCACGTCACACTCAAGGACTAAGTCAGCCTCAAACGCTTCTGCTGCCATATCCACACGTTTTTTGATTTTGTCATTAGGATAAGTCAGGATTAACGACGCACCTTCGCGATGTAGTGCTTCAGCAATTGCCCAGGCGATAGAAAGCTTGCTGGCGATGCCGGTGACGACAAAACGCTGTCCTTGTAGTAGCATAATATTTCCTTTTAAGTCAATTTAGGTGATTTAAATGATAGATTATTTTTAATAGTTGGCTAACAAATAGCGAGTGAAAGTACAAATTGAAAGATGACTTATTATACACGAATTGATTTAAGTAAACAGTCGTAAACCGTATTTGCTTACACTGTATTAATGCCTGATCCCGCTTAATAATACCATCTAATATTGATAAAACGGTTAACTACTAGCCACAGCAGTATGAAGTTAAGTAGATTTCAAGTATAATCACAGCCCTTCCAGCTTGCACAATTTTTATAAAAATCCTTTACAACCGTTGTTTGTAACCAAGGATTTAGCGTTAAGCTACACCCACATTTTGGATGGCTGCCAAACTTATGAGCAATACCGCAACAATAGCATCAGATTATCAAGAAAGCATCGAATCCTATCGTCAGCTCATCGCCTCAACGGGTGAGGACTTGCATCGTCCAGGACTTGAAGACACCCCAACACGTGCCGCCAAAGCGTTTGCGCATTTGACCAAAGGATATCATCAAAGCTTAGATGAAGTGGTCAATGGCGCTGTATTTCCATCGACCAATCGCGAGTTGGTTTTAGTACAAAATATTGAATTTTATTCATTATGTGAGCATCATATGTTGCCTTTTCATGGTGTTGCGCACATTGGTTACTTACCAAACGGTCAAGTATTAGGACTGTCTAAATTTGCTCGTATCGTCGATATGTTCGCTCGTCGTTTGCAAATTCAAGAGAATTTGAGTGAGCAAGTGGCACAAACTATTATGGATGTGACTGGCTGTCGCGGTGTAGCTGTGGTAATGGATGCGGCCCATATGTGTATGATGATGCGCGGTGTTAATAAGCAGCACTCCACTACGCGTAGTACGGCTATGCTAGGTGAGTATGTACATGATAACCAAGCACGCAATGAGTTTTTAGATGCTGTACCAAAGCGTAGACCTGCTTTCTAATATACTAAAAACATTAAATTAAAAACGTTAAATTAAAAACGTTAAATTAAAAAAGGATACCCAATTAGGTATCCTTTTTTAATGGGAATTACTCATGATGTTCAATAATTGAACCGTGTTGAAAATCCATTAAATGTCCTCAAACGATGCCTAGCTACCTGATTTTACGTCATTAATCCACTTACCATAACCTGCTGCTTCCATTTGCGCTAGCGGAATAAAGCGCATCGCCGCTGAGTTCATACAATAGCGTTTACCCGTTGGTGCCGGACCATCGTCAAATACATGACCGATATGTGAGTCTGCATAACGACTACGAATTTCAGTACGGGTGCCAAATATTCCTCGATCTGCCTTTTCCACAACCAAGCTAGTATTCAGTGGACGGGTAAAGCTCGGCCAGCCTGTACCAGAGTTATATTGATCACGAGACGAGTACAACGGTTCACCTGATACCACATCGACATATAACCCAGGTTCTTTATTATCCCAGTATTCGTTATCAAAAGCGCGCTCAGTACTGTCTTTCTGAGTGACATTATATTGAATGTCACTTAGTGATTTTTTAAGCGCCGCTTGTGTCGGCTTTATAAATGTATCTGGGTCAAAGCCTGTGCTTGCTTTAACTGTCGCCGGCTTTACTGCAGCTGACGAGATATTAGACATTACTGACTTTGCACTGGTTGCCGTCGGTTTGAATTGGCTAAAATCTAGCTCATATTTTTTACCATAGACACTTTCAATGAATTGGTAGCGACCAGAGTTAAATGTATAAGCCTTATAACGTAGTGGATTTTTTTTGTAATAGTCCTGATGATACTCTTCTGCTGGATAAAATTCGCTAACGGGCATAATCTCAATCACTACTGGCTTTTTATAGACACCAGAGGCTTGCAGCGATTGCTTAGCAGCTTCGGCTATCTGTTTTTCTTGCTCGCTACTATAAAAAATAGCTGGGCGATACTGCGTACCTCTATCTACAAACTGACCCTTGTCATCGGTAGGATCAGCAATTCGCCATAGCGCTTGAACGATACCATTGTAGGTAATCTTGGTCGGATCATAATAGACTTGCGCCGCTTCAGTATGCCCTGTACCACCAGCTGATACAGTGCTATAAGTTGGATTTTCAGATTTACCACCCGTATAACCTGACACGACCTCTACCACGCCAGGAATCTTTTCATAACCCGCCTCGACACACCAAAAGCAGCCACCAGCGACAGTCGCTACTGCCAAATTTGGATCAGTAAGCGCATAAGGATTGTCGATGGCAATGTCTTTTACAGTGGACGTATTTTCAGTGGAGGCGCAACCGACATAAAAAGCACTGCTCGCTACTATTGCCATGCCCACGACTTTAGCTGGTAACTTATCATTCACTAATAATCGGTGTGTCATGAAAGGCTCCTAAGGGTAATATCATGTAACTATCGTAACCTTTAGGTCTCACGGAAATATTCCTAAAGTGTTGTTTATATACACCATATCCAATTAATGGGGGTCAGTTCAAATCCTCTATGCAACTTTATCATTTTTAGCGTCAGTACCAGCAGCATCTTCACTTGCCTGCTTAATCTTCAATAAGATATCTTTTATTTCAGACGCTGACAGATAAGTCGGTACCGCATAAGTATCACTGACTTCTTTAGCCGCTGCTTTAGCAATACTATCAAAATCACTGGCTTTCATACCTTTAACTGTTGGATCGATGTTTAAGGTTGCAATCAATTCACGTACTTGGGCGATGAGATAATCGGCGATATCGCTATCACTGCTGCTAGCTTGACCAGATTTTACCATGCCCGTTTTTCTAGCCAGCTCAGCCAATCTCTTTTTGCTCGCTTGACGATTGACATCAAGTACATAAGGTAACACGATGGCATTGGCGCGACCATGAGGAATACTATAATACGCCCCTAGCTGATGAGCGATGGCATGGACATAACCAAGGCCTGCTTTATTAAAGGCAATCCCGCCGTAGTGAGCCGCAATACCCATTGCTTCTCTGGCTTTGAGATTGCCGCCGTCTTCGTATACTATTGGCAGATTCTGCATAACTGACTTAACCGCAGAGGCAGCATAATAATCAGTCTCTACGCTAGCATTGGCACTCATCCAAGCTTCTAGGGCATGTGTCAACACATCGATACCCGTATCCGCTGTGATATGAGCCGGCATACCTTTCATGATAACTGGGTCAATAGCCGCTGCTAATGGCACCATTCTTGGATCGATAGATAGGGCTTTTTGATGAGTTTTATCGTCTGATACAACCGCACCAAGTGTCGCTTCCGAACCAGTACCAGCAGTTGTAGGCACACAGTACAACGGTACAGAAGGCTTTCTTGCTTTAAGAATGCCGATAAGCTGCTGCGGCTTGCAATTGTTGCCTTGTGACATGGCTATCATTTTAGCTGCATCAATGACCGACCCACCGCCGATTGCAATAATTGAATCGCATTTAGCATCAACGGATATGCGTAGTCCTTCTTCAACCACTTTAAAAGTAGGGTCTGGTGTAATACCGTCATAGACTTTATAGCTGATATTTTTACTATCTAGATAATCAGTGACTTTGGCTGGTATGCCGAGCTTATTTAGCACTCCATCAGTCACGATAAAGACATTGGTGCTACCTTCATTAATGAGCATATCGCATAGCTCATCACAAGAGCTCTCGCCGACGAATAACATCGGTCTTCTAATCGGAATAATATAAGCGAAGGCTTTTAGTACTTTGGCGCGTGTCTTGGCAACAGCTAAATAGCCAGTATACTGTAATCCATTGCTACTGACTAATTTGCTACTTACTAATTTAGCAATACTGTTTTGTTTTTTCATGGGCACAAAAATCCTTTTTTAATGATATTTTTAATGGCAATAATGACCGTTTTAACTAACCGACTAAAATACTGTTTAAATAACTCTATTTACTTAGGCTATATCATACTCGCCTGAAATAACTGCTTCGCATACGGATGCTGTGGCGTATTGAAAATATCTTCGGTACGTCCAGACTCTATGCACTT
This sequence comes from Psychrobacter arcticus 273-4, assembly GCF_000012305.1. Taxonomy (NCBI): domain Bacteria; kingdom Pseudomonadati; phylum Pseudomonadota; class Gammaproteobacteria; order Moraxellales; family Moraxellaceae; genus Psychrobacter; species Psychrobacter arcticus. The sequence continues at coordinate 1,233,290 of NC_007204.1, read as the reverse complement.
GCCGTCTTTTAGCACCATAATATGCTGACATAAAGCACGTACTACTTTTAAATCATGACTGATAAACACGTAGCTGATTTGCAATTTCTCCTGAATCTCACGTAGTAAGCTAACTACAGTCACTTGTGTGGTGCTATCAAGCGCAGACGTCGGCTCATCCAATATTAAGAGACTTGGCTGCATAATAAGGGCGCGCGCAAGGGCCACCCGCTGACGCTGACCGCCCGATAGCTCATGCGGATAACGCTGCGCAAACGCCAATGGTAAATGTACAGTAGCGAGACTCTCCATTACCGCCTCCTGACGTGTTGCCTTATCAACGCCCTGCACTAATAACCCTTCTTCAACTATCTGCAATACGGTCATACGAGGGTTAATACTGGCAAATGGATCTTGAAAAACCATCTGAATTTGCGAACGGAAGGTGCGCAGCTCACGTTTTGATAACGCCGCCATATCTTGTTCATTGACCATTATTTGACCACTGATACGCGCTTGATTGCTGAGTAATTGACTTAACGCGAGCGCAATCGTTGTTTTCCCAGAGCCTGACTCACCAACGATGCCTAATGCCTGCCCTTTCTGTAGCGTCATACCGACATCTTTTACTGCCTCGAACCAACGTTTGGTACGGCCAAATAGACTTTTTTCAATCGGGAACTGTACTTGTAGGTTATTTACTTTCAATACGGTTGATTGCTGACTTTTAGCATCAAATAAATCTAAGGCTGGTCCAAAGTCTTGTTTGATAAGCGAGCGAGTATATTCTGCTTTAGGCTGACCAAACACCACTGCAGTTTGCCCTTGCTCAATCGTCCGTCCTTGGTGCATGACGATCACTTCATCACTGTAGCGCCTGACCAGATTGAGGTCATGGCTAATCAATATCATCGCCATATTATGTTGACGTTTAAGATCATCTAATAGAGCGAGAATTTCATGTTGCAAGGTCACATCAAGCGCGGTGGTCGGCTCATCAGCGATTAAGATGTCAGGCTGCTGCGCTAATGCCATCGCAATCATCACCCGCTGACGCTGACCACCCGATAACTCATGTGGATAGCGATTCAGCTTATCAGCAGGATCAGTGATATTGACATCATTTAACAAGGCGATACTTTTTTCGCGCCATTGTTTCTTGGGTACTCCGCTTAGACGTAGTGATTCAGCAATTTGCTTGGCAACCGTATGCAATGGATTGAGCGCCGTCATTGGCTCTTGGAACACCATGCCGATGCGCTGCCCACGCACAGCACGTAGAGCTGCATTACGTGCCTTATCATTGGCTATCGGTAGTGAAGTCATTGCTGTTGCATCTGCTAAATCCACCTCACCCGTAACGGTCAAGCTGTCTGGTAGCAAGCCTAATAGCGCAAGACTGGCGATCGATTTACCAGAGCCTGACTCACCAACGATGGCTAGGGTTTGTCCTTGCCTGAGCTCATACGTTAGCTTATCGACTAAAGCAGTACCCGCAGTGGTGGCAATGCTAAGCTTATCCACTGTCAGCATGAGCTTATTTGGTATATTGCTATGATTGTCGCCTAAAAGATTTTTTTGCTCAGTATCAGTTGTCATATTGGCAGTTGTCATATTGGCAGTTGTCATATTAAGAGCGCCTCGGATCAAAGGCATCACGCAGCGCTTCGCCCACGAAGATGAGCAATGATAAAATAAAGGTTAAGCTAAAGAATCCAGATAAAGCCAACCAGGGGGCATCAAGATTGTTTTTTCCTTGGACCATCAGCTCGCCGAGTGACGGCGACCCAGGCGGTAAGCCATAACCCAAGAAGTCTAACGCTGTTAACGCAACAATATTAGCCGTTAAAATAAATGGCAGCTGCGACAAGCTCGACGCTAACGCATTGGGCAAGATATGCCTTAGCATAATCTGACTGTCTGACACCCCAAGATTACGGGCGGCACGGACATAATCAAAGTTACGTGCGCGCAAAAACTCTGCTCGCACCAAACCGACCAAACCCATCCAACCGAATAGCAGCATCATGGCAAATAGCATGGTGATACTAGGGCTAAATAAGCTGACTAAAATAATAATCATAAATAGCTGCGGCATCCCGCCCCATACTTCCATGAAGCGCTGCCCTACTAAATCTACCCAACCACCGTAATAGCCTTGTATCGCACCAACGATAACACCAATCAATGCACCCACTAGCGTCAATGCCAAACCAAATAATAATGACACTCGCATGCCATACAGTATCCGCGCCAGCACATCACGACCCATATCATCAGTACCAAGCCAATTCTGACTATTGGGTGGGGCCGGATATGGCATGCCCAGCTCAACGTTTGGCGTCTGATCCGCAAAGGGAATAGGCGGCATCACGTAAGACCCCTGATCATTAATCAAAGTCTGCACCGCAGGATCTTTGTAATTGGCTTCGGTCTCAAACACACCACCAAAAGTCGTTTCGGGATAGGCCTTTAATACTGGAAAGTAATAATCACCTTGATACTGCACCAGCAGCGGCTTGTCATTGGCAATCACATTGGCTGCCATACAAATAACAAATATCAGCGCAAAAACAAACAGCGATATGACACCAAGACGATTTTGACGAAAGCGATTAAGTCGCGCCTGCCAGATAGGGTTTAGGCGACGTTTTTTTTCTATAGAAATAGCAGATGCGCTTGAGTGCGTTGAAGGTAATGGATGATTTGACATTAGCGCCCTTCAAAGTCGATACGGGGATCAATTAAGTGATAACTTAAATCACTGATTAATTGTAATAACAATCCTACTAGAGTAAAAATAAATAAGGTGCCAAATATCACTGGATAATCGCGCTGCTGAATGGCTTCGAAACCTAACAATCCTAAACCATCAAGCTTAAAGATAATCTCAATTAAGAAATTACCCGCAAAGAAAATTCCCACGATAGCCGCTGGAATACCCGCGATAATAATCAGCATGGCATTACGAAACACATGTCCGTACAAGACTTGACGCTCACCCAAGCCTTTGGCACGAGCGGTAAGCACATATTGCTTGCCGAGCTCCTCTAAAAAGCTAAACTTGGTCAGATAGGTTAGGCCAGCAAAACCGCCAACCGTACTTGCCAATAGCGGCAACGCCAGATGCCAAAAGTAGTCTTTCACTTTACCAATGACACTTAACTGATCAAAATTCTCGGAGGTTAACCCTTGCAGCGGAAAAATATTCCAGTAGCTGCCACCAGCAAAAAACACGAGCAAAATAACAGCAAATACAAAGACCGGTATTGCATGCCCGATAGCAAGTAGCATGGCAGTGACTTTATCAATCCCTGAACCATGATGCATGGCTTTATAGACACCAAGTGGAATCGCTATCATATAAATCAGCAGCGTACTCCATAGTCCAAGCGAGATTGATACGGGTAGCTTTTCAACAATCAAGTCTGTCACTGATTGCCCTTTAAAAAACGACTCCCCAAAATCCAGCTGGCCATAATTTTTTAGCATCAGCCAAAAGCGCTCAGGCGCAGATTTATCAAAGCCGTATTGCGCATTAATTGCTGCCACCATCTCCTCTGATAAGCCGCGAGTCCCTTGATAGGTACTATTATTACCGGCACTACCTGCACCAAGATTACCGCCCAAGGCATTGTCTTTTGCGCCTTGCTCAATCATGGCGAGTTGCTGCTCAACAGGACCACCAGGCGCTGCTTGTACAATGACGAAGTTTGCCAGCAATATCAAAAATAGCGTCGGTAATATCAGCAATAACCTTTTTAGGATATAACGACCCATAATGACGGCTTCCTAACAGTAAGTAATATGGCAATAGACAAATAAACTTCTAATACTGAGCAAATTATCGATTAGAATCTAGAAGTTATTTTTAAGTTCACGTAATGCGGCAAATATAGTCAAAGACTTTTCATCCTCAATATTCATTTCAGATTTCACCCCTGCTATCACACTTGCCTCTTGTGTGCGCAAAAACACATTTATCGCACGCTCGTGCTCTAGAGTAACCGGCAATGTCGGAATACCTTGTGCCGTTATATCTTCAGCTTGTGCCAGGGCTTGCTGCATCGCCTCATTATCAGGCTCAATCGACAACCCAAAACGTAGATTACTTGCAGTATATTCATGCGCAGGATACAGCAGCGTGTCAGCTGGCAGTCCATTTAGACGCTCAAAGCTGTCATGCAACTGCTCAATTGTCCCAGTAAAAACCCGTCCGCAACCAGCACTAAATAAGGTGTCACCACAAAAGCAGTGCTTACTGCCATCGATATCTAATATATAAGCCACGTGGCTGGCGGTATGACCGGACACATCCCACACTTGCACAGAGCAACCCCACGCACTTACCGTACTCCCATCTTTTATGGTCTGATCTTCATCGACATTATGCTCAGTATGCGCGACCAAATGCGTCATCGGATAAGACTCTTGTAACTCTGCGACGCCGCCGATATGATCATAATGATGATGAGTCGTCCAAATTGAGGTCAGCTCTAACTCACTTTCTTCTAAGTAAGCAACGACTGGTGCCGCTTGACCTGGATCAATGACAATGGCTTGCTTGTTACTCTCATTAATTAATATCCAAATGTAGTTGTCATTGAACGCTTTGATTGGGTGAATACGAATACTCATACTAAATCCTTACCAGTGGTTATCTTTATTGCTAATGTCTATTAATTTTTTTCAAATCACTTTTGCTGTCACTACCATTATCACTTATTGTTTTAAATACTGGTTAACCCGAGCTTCTGCTTTTTTGTCCGTCCACCAGTAATCAATACCGATGGCATTAGATGGCAGTTTTTCAGTATGACGGTATTGATTCCAATACGCGACATTGGTACCAGACTTACCATATAGCGGCACTAAATAATGACCTGCACGCAGCAGGCGATCAAGCACCTGAGTATATAGTACAATTTCGTCGCGATTTTTAGCATTAGCAAGCAACGTTGTCGCTGTATCGATAGCGGCATTTTTTATGCCGGCCGTATTATGATTGCCAGGCTCATCAGCCGCCGCACTGCCCCAAAATGCTGCTTGCTCAGCACCAGGAGATAAGCTCTGGGCAAATACATCGACCACCATATCATAATCAAAACGACGCACACGCTCATAATATTGTGGACCATCCACTTGGCGTAGCGTCGCATCAAAGCCTAAACGCTTTAGATTACGAATATAAGGCAACAGCACCCGACCCATGGTTTCGCCCGTCATCAAAATCTCAATCTGAGCCAGCTTACCATCAGGCTGATATAGCTTCATATCATCATAATAAAATCCAGCATCTAACAACAGCTGCCGCGCTTTTAACAACCCTTCACGATTAAAGCCACTACCGTCACTGGTTGGCAGCTGCCACTCCATTAATACCGTTTTGCGTTGCACTGGTTCAAGCTTAGATAATAATGGACTTAACACCTGCATCTCTGCATCTGTCGGCGTACCAGTGGCGGCAAGCTCTGAGCCATGAAAGAAGCTTTGCAAACGCTCATACTGCCCATGAAATAAGGTTTTATTCATCCATTCGAAATCATAAGCTGCGGTTAATGCTTGACGGACACGAATATCTTGAAAGATAGGCCGACGCATATTCATGACGAGTGCTTGCATCGGCACTGGATTTTGACTGCTTATGGCTTCTTTATTGATAAGACCCACTTTTACCGCTGGGAAATTATAACCAGTTGCCCAGTTGGACGCTTTATTCTCTGGGCGAAAGCGATATTGACCAGATTTAAAACCTTCAAAAGCAATTTCATCACTTTGATAATAGACAAACTTAATCATATCAAAATTATAACGACCACGATTGACCATCAAATCACGACCCCAATAGTCAGGATCACGTACATAGCTGACCGAACGCCCCGCATCGACGCGGCCTAGTTTATAAGGTCCACTACCCATCAATGGCGTTAAGCTGATTTTTTCAAAATCAGCATCGATAGAAGACTTAGCAAAAACAGGAAACTGACCAACCGTTAATAAAATCTCTTTATTGTCATCGGAGGCAAAGATAAATTTTACTTGTTGTTTATCAATAACCTGAATATCTTTAATATCACCTAAATAGCTGCGAATATACATTGGCCCTTTGTTCAGTATCGCGTCGTAAGTCGCTTTTACATCGCCACTGGTCACCGGTGACCCATCCCAAAAGCGCGCGGCAGGATTGATATGATAAATAATCCAGCTGGTGTCATCAGGGTCATAAGTGACCTTACTTGCCAGCTGCGGATACATGGTAAAGGCTTCATTTAATGAGCCAGTCATCAAGGTATCATATAGATAGTCGGTACCAGCCATCGCCACACCCGTGGTCATCCATTTATTAGCAGCATTAAAAGTGCCGCGCGCATCAAGCGATAACGTACCACCGATTGGCGCATTTGGATTGGCATAAGGCATAAAGGGCGCATCAACATACTCAGCAGGACTATTATGACCAAGCGCAGTAGTGGTGATTGGCACTGCGATACTGACTGGTATCCAGCTCACCATTGCCACTAATAGAACGGTTTTTAGCATGGTATTTTTTATCATAATAAAGTTATAACAAACCCCTGTGCTAGCCCAATAAATATGGTGAGAATTTACTTAAATGCTGCAAGATAATTGAAAACCGTAAGTACCGCAAAATTTTATCATAGCAAACTTAGGTTTTTTAACCTAATGGTTTGCAGCGTTAACGTTGCTGCATAACGCATTATTCACCCTAAAGTAACGCTAATTCTCATAAAAAAAGACGCAACTCATAAAAAAGTGCGTCTTTTTTCCAAAAACCGTACTAACTTAAGCGTGTTTCTTTTCAAACGCAATCATAAAGTCGACCAGTTGCTGTACCCAGTCTAACGACACCGCATTGTAGATACTGGCACGCATACCACCGACATCTCGGTGACCTTTTAGATGCAGTAAACCTGCTGCCGCTGACTCTTCTAGAAATACCTTATCAAGACTGCTGTCAGCCAACGTAAACGGCACGTTCATGATAGAACGATACTTAGGGTCGACTGGATTGCTATAAAAGCTACTATCATCAATCGTTTTATAGAGCAAATCCGCTTTTTGTTGATTGATTTTGCCGATAGCAGCAACGCCGCCTTGCTCTTCTAACCAATCAAAGACCAGCCCTGCCAAGTACCAAGAATACGTCGCTGGCGTGTTTGACATAGATTCTTTTTCGGCTTGATGTTCATAATTCATTAGTAGCGGGCACCACTCACTTGCCTGCCCTAATAAGTCTTCGCGAATGATGACAATAATCAGTCCTGCTGGGCCGATATTTTTTTGTGCACCGGCGTAAATCATCCCAAATTTAGACACATCAATCGGCTGTGACAAAATGCAAGATGACATATCAACGATAATGGGCGCATCAACTTGTGGTGGCTCAAATACTTGCAAACCATGAATAGTTTCATTGGCACAGTAGTGGAAATACGCCGCATCTTTGCTCAGGTTCCAGTCACTTTGGGCTGGCACATCAGTAAAGTGACTGTCTTTGCCTGTGGCAACCAAATTAACCTCACCAAGGCCTAGATTGGCATAACGCTGTGCTTCTTTAATCGCTTTACCTGACCAAGCGCCCGTCGTTAGATAGTCTGCGCGCCCACCATTTAACAGGTTCAATGGAATGGCTGAAAACTGTAAGCTAGCGCCGCCTTGTAAAAACAGCACTTTATAATTGTCTGGAATGTCCATCAATGAACGCAGTTTGGCTTCCGCTTTTTCAGTAATGGCGATGTACTCTTTACTACGATGGCTGATTTCCATCACCGATACGCCACGTCCTTGCCAGTCAAGCAACTCTGCTTGAGCACGTGATAATACAGCGGTCGGTATCGTAGCAGGTCCAGCCGAAAAGTTAGGTAAACGGTGATGTTCAATTGTAGAGGCTGCGTTTGTAGACATGACTATCATCCTAAGTTTGATGGGATCATCGTTGTTAGTTGGGATTTAAAACTTATGGGATTTAAAAATTAATAATTAACACACTTCTTACGTTTTTATTTTAGTTGCTAACGACTGTATTGCTTATAACAAACGAATCAAAACCTTCATGGTTAATCAGCCGCACCAGAAATCATCTCCCAAAGCGTGCGCTTTAAGCTGCTATCAGTAAGCATTTCATCTAACGTTGGTGCAGTAGTCAAATTGGGATGATCAAGCCCTTCAGGCAATGGCGTTAGTGTCGCTACTTTTATCTCTTCGCTGCGCCCAATTTTGAAGACATATCCAGCAAAACTGGCATTGGCAAGCTCAGCAGTATCCATCCCCTCACAGATAGGGAATGATGTCGTCTCACAAGAGATTGATAGTGCTTGTGTAATATTTTGCCAAAGTTTCTGGCTGTCATTATTAAGCGACTGAATATCAGCGATGACTACCCAATCGCCATAACGACCACCTTGTAAGTCGAACGGCGCTACTTTAAAAGTATTGTCATAATGATTGTCATTAGAGAATGCCTGCTCCTCAAACGGGGCAACGGCCTGTTGAACGACCGTGTCTATCTTAGAGCCAACTGTGGTATCAGGGCTAATTGCATCAAAACTATAAGTAACGGGGCTTTGCTCGTTAAAGGTATGCGCGCTTATGTCTTGGAGATCGTCAGTTGCCGCTTCATTATAAGGATAATCAGAGACATTATGGTCAGTACCTCTATTAGTTGCTAAGTTTGCTATAGAAGCTGCACTATCTGATATTTTAACGTTTGCTTCATCTGGATTTACGATACTGACAACTGGCTGTTCAGTATATGGCTGTTCAGTATATAGCTGTGTATTGATATTGCTAGTAGTAGAAACAGACTGAGCCATGCTGGGCATTACAGTAGGTGCTGCAATATCAGTGATATTAAGGGTTTCTGAGCTTGGCTGTACCCAGTGATTGATACCCATCATCGCTAAAATCTGACGCTGCTGTATACGACGCTGTAATACCAGCTGCGGGTCTTGGATATCACTCATGCAACTCTACTATCCTACGTATCTAAAATGGGTTTATAGACTTTCAATGACAAAGAAAATATTGAGAAAATAAATAATGTTAAAAAAGCTGCCGAATGCCTAACCAATGACTGACTATCGTATCGTGTAACATCGCTGTATGCAATGCGCTCAGTCAGCGCTGGTAATAATTATAACCATAAGGCTGACTGATAGCTGACTAATAATAGCAGCTTTGCTATGACTGCTCTCTACATTGTCATTATAATCTATTTGGTCGTAACCCTGTTGCCTCTGTCGATAATTATCATGCTGCTAAAGGCTGGGATTAAAAAGCGTAAAGCTAGGGACAGCCAAACAAACACTTTCATCATCAGACTCTAAAATGCTTTGTATTAATCTTATTGTTAATAAAAGTTACTACATTGTATTTTAACTTATATATTTTACTTAAAGTTTAAAATAAGACAAAAGCTAGGCGAAAAAAAGCCCTTTACAATGAAGGACTTGTTATATAAAACGACCATTTTTTAACTATTTATAAAAACTGCTATCAAAATTTAGGCAAAAAAAAGCGACTCCATCAGGCAGTTTGTTTGATATGGTTTGCAACAGCCTGACAGACCTTGCAACACCCCATGATTACAGCCTTTTTAACTCACTGCTATTGCATACCGTTCCAAACTGTTGCAATCTATGTCAAATCAAGTGGTAATCAAACGGTAATCAAAATGGCTAACCAAAAATTAAAAGATGCTGGCATTAAAACCGACTCACAAATCAAACAAGCTATCAAAGAGCATGACAGCGGTGATGAAGTTTACACTATTCAAGGTTATAAAGGTTTGAATCTTTATATTCGAGATAATAAGACTACTACATTTCGCCATCGATTTACTAGCCCTGTTACGGGCAAACGTAAAAACTTTACCCTGGGCGCCTATCCCGTTTTTACACTTGAGCAAGCCCGTGATATGTACCGCAATAATTTATCATTGTTAGCTGGCGGTATTGATCCGGTATTTCACCATCAAGATGCTCACAATAAAAAGCGAGCTATGCCAACATTCAGCGAGTTGGCAGATGAGTGGCTGCAATCACAGATAGCGTCAAAACAGTTTGAGCATCGTACTATTGAGCAAAAGCGCACACATATCGCTTATGCTGCAGCATATATCGGGCGCATGCCTATTGATCATATTAAGACGCCTGATGTACTGCGAGCAATCAAAGATATTGAAAAGAAAACCATACCGACGGCCAAGCGCGTACGCGGTGTATGTCAGCGCATTTTTGCATTAGCTATCGGGCAAGGTTATATTGATAACAACCCTGCTATAGCTGTGGCTGACTTAATGCTGCCAAAGCCAAAGACAGAACACCATCATGCGATTATTGAGCCTATAGCGTTTGGCAAGTTATTAAGCGATATTGATAGCGTCACTGATTTTTACGGCCATGCTCAAAACATACTAAAGCTGCAAGCTCTGCTGTTCCAGCGTAACGGTGATATGTGCTCAATGCGTTGGGATGCTATCGACTTTGACGCTAAGACATGGACGTTCAGCCCACAGAAAACGGGCAACCGTGGCGATATGGTGGCTAGCCTAGTAGTACCGCTACCAACACAAGCTATCGAGCACTTACGAGCACTTCACGCACTTACGAGCAAAACGCCATACGTGTTTTATAATAGTAGGCGCAAAGAAAAATTTGAGCATCAGCAACAGCTCAACAAATTCTTGTGGCGATTAGGATATAAAGACGTTCACACGCCTCATGGGTTCCGCGCATCTGCTCGAACGCTAATGGTTGAGCAATTAGGTATTAGTGAGACGTTGGCAGAATTACAGCTTGGCCATAACGTGCGTGACGCCAACGGCCGTGCCTATAATCGTGTGACAATGATTGATAAGCGTAGAGACATGATGCAGCGTTGGGCGGATTATTTAGACCAACTTAGACGTGTTTAGACCAACTACCGAGTAATTTCAGTTATTTCCATTTTGGAAACAACTCAAATTTCAGGCAAATAAAAAAGCGCTCCTCAGATGTGAGGAACGCTAGTTATTAATCACCGCTTATTGGCACTTTGGATTGCTCGTAAGTCGTTTGCAATTCTATCAGCCGTTTCTGCCATGCTGATATATTGTCCGCTGCATTCTTTGAGTAAGTTGCCTGTCGTTCTGGAATACTCGATTCTAAAGTTGGCATCGGCTGCAGCGTTGGCACTGAGCTTGTCGATTGTGTCTGACAGGCTGGCAACAGCATCACGGGCGCTAGCAGCATCAGCAATGATAACTTGCTCACGTGCTTTCGCGTCATTAGCTGCCTGTATTGTCTGCTCATAAGCTTGTCTCTCAATTTGTCTTGCTGTTTCAACGTAGTTTGCTTTCAGTGTTGTTAGCTGAAGTTCGTGATCTGTCTTAATCTGCTTGATAGCATCGCCGCGACTTGCATACAGCGACCATACTGCTAGCAGCGCAATGATTAAAACAGTGATAGCTATTTCACGCCAAAACTTTAACAGTAAGATTAGATTCATAAATCACCAGATGAGGCAAAAAGTTTGCGCTCTGCTGCTCTACGAGCAATCAAGCCGTCCAGCTCAACGCCGTTATCAAAAACCCATCTACCAAACTGAGTGGACGCGCCTTTATAGTCTTTTGCGTTTAGCAGTCGTAGCAATGTTGATTTACTTACCTGCCCTTCGCCAAGATTGTAGATAAACGAGCACATAGCATCAAACTGACCTTGTGTTAATGGCACTTTTACCAAGTCGTCAACGACAGGATAGGTCATACGCGCCAAGTCGTCTTTTAATAACTGCTCTGCTTGCTCGCGTGTGATTACAAGCCCTTGATAGACTTTCATACCGCCAGAAGCCGATGTGTGCCCATAGCCGATAGTCCAAACCTTACCGGTATCCTGGTAGGCTTTTAGCTTTAAGCCCTCATAAAACTTGAGTAGGTCAATACCCTCTTTCGACATCGCACGATCATCGTTAACAGACCACCCGGTAAGCGCCGATATAAAATCTTGCAGCACATCAGCTCTGACTACCGATAGGACCGCATTCGCGCCATCAACTTGCGTTTGCGTCAGCTTGCCGTTGCCCTGTTTTGATTTCAACCATTTAAAAAACTCATCATGTGACATATTCCACCCCAAAAAAAACCCCAATTAAGGGGCTATATTTAATACTGATTATTATTTGCCAAATATCGCAAACGCCGCGTCTTTAATCTCTCTTGCTATTGATGATATTGGCTTCCCTTGCATGAGCGCCACTGCTTGATAAACAATGCCTATCGCTAGCATGCCGAAAACTGCCCATACGAGCATGATCGCCCCATGTGTCATGACGCTATAATTTTGATAGCCCATAAACTCAATATGAGCTGCACCGCCAAATAGTGAGATAGTAACTGCGATTGTAAACTTAACAATGACTGATAGATTTACCTGTATCTTGCCGTCCCTGCCAATGTCACCTGATAGCATTAATCCGAAGATAGCGCCAATGACTGCAGCGAATACTTTCGGCAGAAATACCAAGAGCTTTAGCAAAATAATGTCCCAAAATGGCGTGTTGTGTGGCATGTGCCTTTCCTCAAATTTTAGATAATAAAAAACCACTCATTGAGTGGCTAGTAACCTGCGATTGCTTTACTTGCTTGTAATTCTTGCATCATGCGCTCAAACACTGCCGCTTGAGATTCCGGCACACTTGCATTTGCTGTTATGCCGCCCAGTGTAAACTTGACGTCATAACTCTTGCTACCAATAGTATTGCTGCCCGTATCAAAACTAGGCTGCTTATTTAGACTGCTAACCGCTTGCAACGCTGAATCAGGTATCTTATTAAGACTTGATTCGTACTTACTTTTCTGACGCTCATCGTCACGCGCGCGACTCGCTATTTCAGCAAGATATACTGATGCGCTTTTAAACTTTTCGATATCAGAAGCAGTCATTACTTGACCGTCTTTAAAACCTTGCAGCTTACCAAAATTTAGCGTGCCATCTGCTGTACCTTGCTTGGCGTATAGTTTGCGAGCTTCTTCTGCCGCACGTTCTACAGATAGACCCGCTGATTTAAAAAAGTTTTCAACCGCCAGCTTTGATCCGAATTGATTACCTTCAGCCGGCGCTTTCTCAGTGCCATAAACTCGCAAGTTTTTAAGCGTTTCATCACCACCAGAAACCGCTTGCGCTTCTTTGACGTCTTTAATCTTTTGCTGCAACTTATCGTAAGCAGATGCTGCATTGTTAGCTGATTGCACCATGGCATTACCTGCACTGCCTGCACTTGATGCTATGCCGTCATAAGCTGTTTTAATACGACCAACAGACGTTGTTACCTTATCGTTTGCCTTGGCTGATTGTCCCATTTTTTCAACGGTTACACGCTTCTGTTCATCAAGAACAACTGTTACGCCGCGCTCAGCAGCCATTCGCTTTGTGACCGCATCAATAACGCCGCCATTGGCTGCGATGTTAGATTTGGCAGTCTTTAAAAACGCCTCATCTATCTGTTCAGCTGTGGCTTTGCCGTCTTCTAAAATAATATTATATGCGTCAGTGTGAGCTTTAGAGTCTTTACCTAATTCTTCGCGGGTTTTTAACCCCAAGAAGCCGTAAGCTTCGGTAACGCCATTAATTCCGTCTTTTAGGATATTGGCGCGGTTTTCGACTTGCTCTAAGCCGTCTGCAAGCTCTTGACCTGTTATTTTTCCTTCTTTATACAGCTCATTCCATGTGATAGTAAGGTTTTCTATCTCAGCAGTATTAGATGCCTTATTGGACATTTCAGTTAGCGCATTAATCACTGCACCGCCTGCGTCATAACCTGCCTTTTCTAAATCATCATAGCCATCTACTAATTCATTAAGCCCTTCTTTAGATTTCATGAACCCTGCGGAAAGACCTACACCCGCCGCACCTGCCAGTTTATCTATCTCGTCCTTAGTGCGCGTGCTAGCCAAGGTTGATTTGTCAAGCTGCGTGACTAACACCCCACCTGTTTCAGTCGCTTGTACTGCTAAGCCTTGCAAGGCTGCTGCCTTCTCTAGCTCGCTTGTGACGATGCCATTATTGTCTTTAATGCTCTTAGCAGCATAACGGGCAAAGTTTTCCTCAATCTCTTTGTAACGCTCATTAGCCATGTTGATGCCGAACGCCATATCTTCGCCTGATATTTTGCCCTGGCTACCAAGTGCACTAAGAGATGAAATAATATCATCGACCGCGCCTATCGTTTGCGCCTTTGGTACTGCATCAGTCAGCGATTCACGCATTGAGGTGCCAGAAACCTGAGCTTTTATTGCGACCTCTGCAAAGCTCTCGCCAACGCCAAGATAGGCAGCCTGCACGCCTTTTGCCGATTCAATGATGACTTCGCCAGTATCACTAATAGTTGCTTGCAAGTCCTTTTGCGCTAAATCAAGGCGGTCATCATCGCTGACGATCATGTTATTGGCGGCAATCTTGGCGAGTGCTACCTTGATATACTGCTCTTCCATTGCTTCCGCTGATATAGTGCCCTTAGCCACCATTTCATCGTAATTATCGGTTGCCACCTTAAGTGTGTCATTAAGCCTATCTTGAGCCGTCTTGTTCATTTCCGTCCAAGCTTTACCGGTTGATGACTGAAAATCCATCATCTTTTGCTCTGAACGTGCGTGCAACTCCTCTTGCTTACGCATAAGCTCTTCGCCCATAGTGGACGTTTCGCCGTTCATTTTAGCGATGCCGATTAAGACGCTACCAATAATTCCGCTAACAGTGCCAAACACGCTATCAGCGATAATCGAAAAGCCTTTTACACCATCAATCATAACGCCCATAGCGACGCTGGCTTGTTGGATAAATTTTGTTATCAACCCTACCTTTTCGCCTGATTTAGAGGTTAAATCCATGATGCTTATCAGGTCACTAAAGCCCGTGTATAAATCCTTTATAGTCGTAAATAACACGCTTACCATTTCAACTGTCTGTTCAAACTTAAGGTTCAAGGCCGCCATAGTCGCAGGGTCAATATTTTTTATTGCCTTGCTAATATGATCAATCCCCGCAGCCATTTTGCCTGATTGATTGACTACTTCATTGATATCACCAATGAATAAGAACAATGTGTTTTTCATCGTCTGAACAGCATTGCCAACGGTAGCAGGTAGCGTTTCAAACTCTTTACCTATCGCCTCACCCTGCGAGCGTACCGCATTAATGACTACCTCTGACGTTAACTTACCATCTTGCGCCATGGCTCGTAGTTCACCACGAGTCACGCCCAGACCATCCGCCATTGCCTTAGCCAAACGTGGGGATTGTTCCATGATGCTGTTAAATTCTTCGCCACGTACTACGCCAGATTGCAATCCCTGAATTAATTGGGTGATTGCAGCGTCCGCACTGGCAGCGCTGCCACCTGACAGCTGAATAGCTTGGTTAATAGTTTTTGTAATACCTAAAACATCATTTTGCGCTAATCCTAACATCTCGGACGCTTGTGTGATACGAGCGAATAGCTCGCCTGTGTTTTCTACACTTGAGAGTGTTTCAGCAGCAATTTGCTTAACGCCATTAAAGCCATTAACAAAGTTTGCGCCCTCACCTGTAGCAAGCTTAATCTTAGCCTCTAACAAGATGAACGCATCAGCTGTTTGGATAATCTCACTTATACCAATACTAAGACCTGCCGCTGCCAAAAGCCCTGCTAATCCACTCATAGCATTTTTAAGCTTACCGACGCCACTGCTTAGACCTCCCGTACTTACATCTGTCCGTCTTATCGTGTCATCAACACCATTTAACTCATTCTCAAGCCGTCTGATTTGCTCCTCAGCCGCTCGTGTTGCTCGCTCGATTTCAGCTGCAGGACGACCGCTATTATTCTGAAAATCAACCAATGCTCGGCTGATACTATCAATCTCACCACGTATTGTTTCCGGCACCCGTATGTTGGCCATGCGATAGAGTGCATTACGCGCATTGTCAGCGGTTGTGCTGGCACGATTCATCGCACCTGACAGCTCATTTGCTAAGCTGACACTGGCGCTACGAGCACCGTTTAGCTCTTGCTCTAATCGATTGACGTTAGCGGCTGCCAGCTCGATATCCTCCGGACTGGTATTGGTCTGGCTTAATCGTACTGCCTCCGAACGTGCAACCTCCAGTTGTCTGCCAAGTCGTATGACTTGCAGCGCCGACGCTTGCATTGCTGACTCAACTTGCTCACCTGATATATTAGCGCCTGCGCCCATCTGCCGTAACTGATCAGCTGTGGCTCTTATCTCAGCCGTCAGTCTATCCGAGCTAATATTATTAAGCCCTGCCAGCATGGTTGATGCTCGCTCGGTATCAGTATTCATCTGCGCTACGTTGCGCTGTACTGACTGAGCATACTGCGTAAACTTATCACGCGCTTGGTTGATGCCGTTATTAAACTGCTCATTAAGTACACGCAGTTGCACGTTAAAATCTAAATCACCTGACATTGTCTCACCTCGAATTTTGGGCATAAAAAAGCCCACTAATTAAAGTGAGCTTATTAATTTATTCTTTAGTTATTTAAAGGCGCTTGCCCTATCGGGTTTGGGTAGTTTTCCAGCTTTAATATGGCGCTCGTCAATGTAGTAGCGATTCAAGCTATCACAATCAATAAATACTACTGGTTTTTTACCCGCTTTGCTTTTATTGTCTGATAATCCAGCATAGATCATGACCTCGCCTTTAGCTTTTCTGCTAACAAGATGAACTGCTTTATCTAACAGATTGTTGATGCGTTCAAAGCCGTCATCGCCCCAAACTTTATAGTTATCTGGGAATTGCTCAGGCGTAACGTAATTAATATCTATCATGGGTTTTTCTGGTGTCATAACAATCTCTTTTAGGTTAAGTGAAAAAGCCCTACAAATAAATGTAAGGCTCTTGTTTAATTATAAATCAGTCTCTTAGAGAAAGAGCTTGCCTTGCTTGTCTACTCGTTCAAGCTGTTCTGGAGTCAAACCATTCCATTTCTGCTCATTAAAACTGTCGAAAATAGTATTTTGCGCTCTTTTTATTTCACTGACCTTTTCACTAACTTGTGCAAGTAAGGTAGATAAGTCTTTAGTCATCCAACACATCTGCTCGGTCTTGACAAAACCAACATCATTCCACATGCGATTATTCATAAGGACGCCATCACTTACCGTTTTTACTGGTTTTTGACGAGCTAATATCATCTCGTAAACAAATGCGACTGCTTCAGGAAGTAATGGCGCGGGTATCTGCGTCACTTTCTCATAACCAAAATGATTGGCGACTATGGTGTACACCTCACTACGCAATGTATTACCTATTGCTAACTTATCGCAAGCAGCAACTAGGGATTCTCGTTGTTTGGCATCAGTACGTGTGATTAAAGCATCGAACGTTCGAACAACAGCTATATGAAATTTTGCACTTATCCACATAGCGTAGGAATAAACTAATTCCTTGCAAACCCATGTACCCTGATTAGTACCGCCACGCTGCACTCTTAGAACCTCTTCAGGCGAGTTGCAGATCTGCAACTCGGTCACAATCTCTTTAGTTTGCTCATTTCTCAGAAAAAATGCAGGTTTGTGTTTTACCCTTCCTCCACTTGCTTTATGTAAATCATTAAGAGAGTAAAGACCATCAATGGTGCTTACTATATGGTCAAGAATAGTGATTTGTGGCGCGTAAACTGTTAAACTAGTCATGTTAATTCCTTTTGATTTGGGTTAACAGCCTCATACAATTCCGTCGAAAGTAATGTATGAGGCTTTTTTGTGTTTGCTTATAGCCTTTTTGCTATAAAGCATGTTTATTAAATCATAATGCTTTATTTATTGCAAGCATTATGCTTTAATAATATCACTAACTCATAAAAGGATACTAGAATGTCAGAAACAACCCAAGCGAACTTTCGTATGCCCAAAGAATTGAAGGATATTATCGAAAAATCTGCCAAGGATAATGGGCGTTCGATTACCCAAGAATTTGTTACTGCTCTTGAAAACACCTATGTATTAAAGGGAAAACCTAAACGCAAGATAATATTTACTGAATATAATCCAAGCTCGGGTTTTGATGATTACAGTCCAAGTAACAACGAAGCTGTCCGTATGGATTGCGCTAAGTTTATGTCTAGCTTTTTTGCAGATCATCCAGACCATGAGTTTATGCAACTTGAAAGCAAAACGATTACTGACAAAAAAGGGCATGAGATTCTTATTGGCGTTCGCATTTGGTATAGCTACCCAGCTTAATACCACTCTGAAAATTTGCAGACTATACAATAGTTAGTTCCTAAAATATGCAGAACAGTGATTCTATATAGCCTACAAAGAAAAACCCACCATTTAATCGGTGGGTTTTTTATTTACAATGAAGTCAGTCAGTACATTTTTTAACTATCTCGTAATACTTGGCGAACGCTTCATACTTTCCAACAATATCTTGCGTGATACTAGCATCGGAATCTGCCATAAATTTCAAATATCCCGTAAGCTCTGAATCCATACCCACCAATAAGTTTGCTTGCGCCCTTGTAAGGCATGGCGTGACAACAAGTTTATCTGCCTCACGCCTTAATGATTGCATATCTTGAACTACATTAGATAACGCTATTCTCGATGTTCTGCTTGCTAATATGCTAGCGTCACTCCATCGATCCATAACATCATCAAGTTTAGCCCTATCTTCTGTCTGCGCGTTAATGTCTTGGTACTCAACTCCACCTTCTGTCTGAGATTCTTTAGTGGCTATTATCTTTTGCGCGGCAACCGGCATTCCCTCTAATTCCTCTCGATCCTGTTGAATCTGAGTATTTCTTGCTTGGTCTATCTCTCTGATTTTAATTTGATTGCGCAATGCCTCGGTTTCAGCCACACGAACAGCGCGAGCCTTTTGAGACTGAGCACTGCTATAGTAATTAAAGCCAATAAAAGCAAGCAAGACTATTGCTGCAATAATGAGTATTTTTTTAATGTCCATTGCTGGATATCCAATTGATTGGTTATTTACTCAACTTTAACCGATTGTAAATTGTTACGCTAGTCTTTCATAAACTCTTTCCAACCTTTCGCATCTGCCTGCGCTACTCGCATAGCAATTGCCATATTCTTAATATCTTGCTGCTTGTCTCTTGCCAGCGCATGAGACAAGCCCCACCATTCACCAAAAACCATATCTAAGATGTCAGATTCTCTGAGTCCGATTTTGTAGAATGGTAATAAGCTGTCGAACCAAGTAACGCTAGTTGTGCCCCCAGCTGCTTTAGGGGTGTGAAAATCTGACGCATAAAAAAATCACCGCTGAACGCTACCACCTCCTGCATGACGGTGAAGAAGTCGAGCGGATCAAGCTCTTGATAAAATGATGGTGATTGATCGGTTAATATCGTAGCTAGTATCACCGCTTCATCTGCAAAGGTGCCAATAAGTGCCATCAATTCGCTCTCTGGCATACCTTTTTTAGCCTTAACAATGCGCTCAAACTCAGCAACAAAAGGCTGAAAGGCGCGCGTCACTTCGGTCAAGTTTTTAACCTTCACGCGCTTGATGACAATCTCTTGTCCTGCTACTTTGATAATCTTTGAGCTATCGTCTTTTTTAATGTCTGTCATATATCTATCTCTACATAAGTTAAGTTTGGGGCTTGGGAAACTATCTGCCCATCCCTGACAAAAACCTTATCGCCAACAACATAAGCCACGCTACTAGTCGCAACCGATATGCCACCGCCTAATACCTGCACGTCATAGCTATTGCCATTACGTGCAAGTACAGTAGCGATTTGCTGCGCTGATTGCTCAGTGATACCCTTAAATAGCATCCATAAATTACCGCTCATAATCACCCCTTGTCAAAATGACGCTCAACATTGATGGACTGGTCAACCTCTAACGCTCTATTACTAGATGGGCGACCTGTGATAGTCGTACCTCTGACCATACCCACCCACGACTCACCATCATTCACGCCGATTAAGGTTGATGGTTTTAACACGCCAACATCAGCAACCAGTGGCATTGAGATACCAATATTACCAATATCGCCCGTGTCACTCAGTATCATCTTGCCTCGGCTGATAGCTGCGAGTTGGTCGGTCATTAAGTCGCTTGTGATCATCGGCGGTTGATAACCTCCGGCTGTACCTGTGCGCTTAATCAAGCCGCCAAAACTCGTGTCATGCTCACCATAGAGCAATACGCCGTTATAAGCCGGCTTATTAATACGGCCACGACTACGGCTAGTAATCAGTGATTGAGTCAAGTTAATGCTAGGCGTCTGCAATGCCCATTCCCATGATTTAATGGGATATTGCTCAAGCATGTGGATAATATCAGCACTCATATCAGCATTGATAAAGCCACCGGCTGCCTCTGCTATCCACTGCAAGCTATTGATAGGCGTTTTGCCAGTATAGCTATAAGTATTGGCTGGCACGTTCCAGCCGTTCACTCCTGCAAGCTGCCAGTCAAGCGTAAAGCCTGACGGTACGCCGCCTCGGTTTAACTCATCCTCAGCTATCTGTCTCGCGCTTAGTGCTGTGGTGTATTTAAAGTCACGAGCGGCAGCATAAGGACTTGCCAGCAGCATCGCGCGTGATTTTCCTTTTATCGTTAATGAGCTTTCGCCAAACGAGATGCTATCGTCACAACCATCTAAGATAAATCGCCATAGATTGCCGTTACACGTAAACTCAACACCTATCCGCTGCTCTAATGCCGTATTGACTTTTGATAGCTCAGACAACGGCACAGTGGCGCTAAATGACCATGCGTAGCTATTACTATCGATGCCCACGCTAAAGTCTAGCAGTTTAATCTCACGCCCATCATCTGAGCGCGTTAATGACACGCTGTTTGTCACAAATGTAACTCCTGTTTTGTAGTCTGGCAGAGGGTTTTGATATTGACAGCTTGCACCAAAACTTAACTCAGTTTGAGCGGCGTACCACCTACAAGTAAAGTCAAGCAATACTAGGTCAATCGATTTTATCGGCACAGAGTTGTCTATGATGATAAAGCGTTCTGAGTGTGCACTATAGATAACTTTGGCTGTCTCTATTAACTCAGCAAAATCATTAGCTAGTACCTGCGCCGCTCGATTCGAGTAATTGCGATATCTTCCAAGCCAATCAGCGCCTTCGTAAACAATCTGGCGCTCAGTTTGACGCTTAAGCATCGCCTCATAGCCAAACCAATTACTAATACTAATACGGTCAGCACCCTCATTACTAATAGCTCGACTATGCGCCATAAATGCCTGAGACTCGTATAACTGTTTGCTTGGTGTGCCAATAAGCTCTGACGACTCAAACACTGGCTTACTACTTGTTTGTAGTTTCTCATTGCTCTCAAATATAGCCTGATTATCAGTACCAATAAGTGATGATTGCTGCCAATTTACAAGCACTTGAGTAGATAATTGCTCGTTACTCTCGTAGCCACTACGCTTATCAATACCTGTCAATTTACCGTTTTGCATATCACTACTAACATCATGAGTTGCTAGACGGTCAACGTTTGAGTCATAACTTGCTGTACCTGATGCTGTGGCGTTAAGCTGATAAAAAGCATGGATGCTAACGCCGGTCAAAGGCTCGGCACTAAGAGCTTGTCCTGCTGAGGTCGCATTGATGTTTGCTGATATGCGGACATTAACATCATTATTTGCTGCGCCTGACGCACCAAACTGGATATCACTGGTTGGCTGCCGCAACTCGGTAAAGTTTAGCTGCGAGCTTGGTATAAAGTCAGCCATAATATGCCCTTAGATGGTGATACTTAACGCTATTAAGCTAACATAACCGCCTGAATAAATACTTGCTTTATCGAGCACTATCTCAGTACTCACATTAAACTCAGCAACCTCGACGCCTGCGCTATCTACTAGCTTGGCGTTGGTTGGCTGCCCTGATATCGTGGCTAACACCTTTGTAGGTAGATTAAACGTTAAAACCCCATTAACTATACTTTGCTCAATAGGGTTAGGCATATCAAACACCGCAGCGGCTTCTGTACCGATATATATTGACAGTTTGGCATTAGTTCCTACGTTTAACGTGTCTACCAAGCCTTGTAGCATGGCGTTTTTAGCGTTACTTGCTAGTATCATACCATCACCTTGGTAGCTCTTATTAAATCTTGAATAACGGCGTTATATTGCACTGTATCGCCGTTTTCATCTAACGATACAATGTAATAATCAGGGTTTAGCGCAAGCCCATCAAACTGATACTCACCACTTGCATTCGAGGTTGTCGTGGCAACCAAGCTGCCATTTTCACGTAAGTAGCAAAAAACGCGTCTTGATACCGGCAAGCCACTCTCTTTTACTGTCCCAACAATCAAAGCGCCAATGGTTGTTGATGATAAATGAAGAGGTAGGCTTAAATTTATAAACCCATTGCCTTTTGGCACTAAATTGGACTTATCAGACGAAAAACCAATTGTAGATAATAGCGTTACTGTGTCAGCACTCATTTAACTAATCTCCCATATCAAAACCAAAATAAGCTACACGCAATGATGGTGTGGATGCATTATTGTTACTCATAGAAACAAGCAGAACTCCGTCAATAAATGTATTGTTATATAGCGTATAGTTAGTATCCAATGTGTGTTGTACCGACAGCAGTCTAGGCACGTAAGACCTTAATGCCCCTGATGATATAGAGTAAATGCTACTTACAATCATAGAGTTACTAGTGGGATTTGGGAATGAGATAGTGCCAGCATTCCCAGAAGTATAACTCCCCGGAACACCCCCACAACTAAAAGCAAAGCCCGGCATATCAATCAATCCGTCATGACGTGATATAAAAAACCTTGCGTCTTGCGATCCGATAGATGCGCCATTAAAGGACGCGGTGCGCGAGGTACTCAGGTCATTTACACTGTAACATCCTGCCCAAGCGCAACACCACTCGTCCAACGATCCCAAAACACTTGGCATATCACCAAAACAATACAAGTCCTTCAATCCTTCAATGTAGACATAAGTAGAGCTTGTCCATTCAACCATAAAATAAAAGTAATCTCCATTACCAACTATAGTCCATGGACTAGGTTTGGATGTAGTTACAATACCAGCGGTACCACTCGAACTTCCAGAATGCTTTTGTCTCCAAAATAAACTGCCGTTAGGGTTTGTTGCGTAATCATTAGTACCATCTGTGTAACTACCTATTTGCACACCAAGCTCAACCATATCTTTGCAAATAGATACCATTGCTCGCTTTGGTGGGTTTGTGGCGTCATATCCGCTATTTGCAGGTATAGTCATATCAAGATACAAAACAGACTGCGTTGTATTCGGGTTTTTACTTCGATATGCGCGCTTAAGTGGATCCAAGCTGCCAAATATTGACTCCCAGCCCAATGGAGCAACCTTTGTTGTTATTGTTCCGGTAGTGACGGTGACAGCAGGCGCTTTTATAACAAAATCATTACCAATCACTTGAGTGATAATATGCTCGCCATTTAAATTACTATCATCTGCACCCGAGATAAGTAATTTCTGACGCTTTTGATAACCTACAGCAGTGCCAAATTTTATTTTTACAAATCCATCAAGTAGTAGTTCTATCCCTGTAGAGACCTGAGAGTTAAATCCGTTAACAAGGATTGCATCGAGAACTTGAAGCATTTGTCCATTTGAGCCTGCATTTCCTGCCATTTGAGGTGCGCCAAACTGCGTTGAGCAAGCCCAAGTCGCACCATCACCAATAGCTGGTCTTGTTGATATGTTAATCATAACTTACCCTCTATTTCTATCAATGTTGGCGTGATAGCCAATCGTAAAATCATAATTATCAGCACTACTACCTGTGTGCTGCTGTATCGCGTTACCTATCCACACCGGATATTTAGCTGCTACCGTATTAAATCGCACCACATTATTAGCAGCCCAACCACTACCCCATGCTTCTACAGGTATCGTAAAATAAGGCTGTAATGTCATCGGGTTTAATGGGCTTGTTACCGTTCCTGTTGAGCCAACGCCAATCTCACCAACTGTTTGCCCGATAATCCTAAATGATGTTGATCCGGTAAACACTAGCGCCCAGCGTTCTTCGATTGCATCACGATTAGTCACGACAATAGGGTTGTTAGTCACTTGCAGCTGTGACGTTGCCGCATCGCCAAGCAATGTATCGCTAAACACACTACCCCATGATTTTTGACTAAACACACCGTACGCACGCGATTGCATGTCACCTGCCAGCAGCATTGAGCTAAATACTGCCGCTGTACTGTAATTATGCGTGATAACGGTCGATAGTGTCACACGACCTGATATGTCTGTCTCAATGACTAGCGCGATATCCATAATGCGGAATTTAGCAGTCAGTGGCGCGGTATAAAGCGTCATATCAAACAAAGCGTTAAGCGTCAAGACGCCTGCGTCAAGGTCGATATCAAGATAATCAAAGCTAACCTTTTTACCTGTGCTATCAACCACATTGACATCAGATAGCCGCGTAAACCCTAAGTTAAACGTATCATTGGGCGCATTGGTCGGTAGCACCATTGTTTTAAGCTCAGTAATCGCTATCGAGTCACCTTTACGTACAAATGGCACACGACCATCGGTAGGCAAGCGTACTGGGTCCAGTCCAATCAATTCTTTATCAAGCGGCAAATAACTATAAGCAACTGCGTTATAGCGGATTGAGTCCGGCTTAACGTCAATCGGTCTATTAATGTAATCAAAACCGCCTTCAGCATAGATATTAGTGGCGGCATACCATGGCTCATTAATGACAGTTGGGTTATCAGCCACTTTTAACTTTTCGTAAAAATACAGTGCTATCACACCTGATTTAAAATCAACTTGACCATGTGCATATGCGCTGCCAGTAATACCGCCTTGCGCGTCTGTTGACAGCGACATAACCGTGCCATTGTCAAGCGTTACATTCATCTGGAAAGACGCTTCTTTAAGCGGTGCGCTTGGCGTTCTAAAGATGATATTTGCCACCGGCAACGGGGCTTCTTGTACCACTAATGACGTTGCCGTGACTTTATTGATAGCAGCAGCAGTCCAATTTGTTAGTGTCGCTAAGCCGGCGCCGTAATCAACACTGCCAACCGCAACATCGCCGCTATAAAGTACGCCATTTTTATCATTAATACTTGCACCCATCGCGTTAAGAAATACTGAGCCAGCTAATAGCGATTGCGACTGACCAGTGATTAATGACGCTAGCATGTCTTGTACAATGACTGTGCTATTGATAGTCTCAACAAGGTCATCTTTAACAGCGACAGCATTAATACCTGTTGACGTTATTACGGGATAGTTATTTTTATATACAGTCTTCGTGTAATCGGACCGAAAGAAGCTACGATGCACAATATAAGTAAATTTAGTCGTTATTTTGACTGAGAATGTTAAGTCAATCTTGCCTGTCAGCTTATCGACGTTGCTCGATTCAATCACAAAACTCAGTCTTGGATCAACTTCGCCTGCATTCACGGGTATGTCATAGTTGGACTTAGACACAGACGACACGACAAGTGCATTAGAATTTGCAACTGTACTCAATACCACGTTTAAAAATAAACCTTGGCTAGTATTGATATCCAGTCTTACTTGACCTTTCGTAATCGCCCCGCCCATATTGAATGACAGTACTCGACCTGCTTGGGTGTCGCTATAACTGAGCGCCGATGCCGGCAATGGACGGCTGTACGATAATGTAAACTCAGTACCTTTGTCGACGGTAATATTTGGTGCCAATAGCAATCGATTGCCGGACAGCGAGCCAGTCGCATCGCCAGTTATAACACCGTTTGTCACCGTTGCTGTCTTACCAACTCCCCACGTCACTGTGATACTGGCTGGCATGCCATCGGGTATCGTAATAATATGATAAGCAGGTGATAAAACCTTGTCAGCTATCTTCGTAGTATCTAGATCAACGCCGAAACTATAGATGATATAGCTGTCAGTGTCAGGGATTGCGGCCGTCGTTAATAGCACTGTTCTGCCTGTTACTGTGCCGCGACCGTTACCACTCAAATCGACTAAATTACCATGTCCATCGTCGGTCACGTTATAAACAGAACCCTGCACAACATAGCTAACCTTTAAGCTACCTGCTAACGGTTCAGTACCTAGCTCACGAACATAGTTATAACCTGCATTGCCACCGACTATTTGATAATCAGTTTGAGCGACACGGGTAATATCCGAGGCAGGTTTATAGCTACCTGTTACCGCCACCTGACCTTTATTCATATTACTGTACCAAGTCACTTGACCTGTACCGTAGTTAATCGCGCCGTACGACACGCCTAGCGCCGTGCGTAGCTCGCCTTTAGTGTCTGTCAGTGTGATATCAGCAACCGTCAGTGTTAGCGAGCCCATAGCAACGCCACTGGTTAAGTTAAAGCTGGTATTAGCAGTCGCACTGATGGTTTTATTAATAAGTATGGTGTTAGTACCAACCGCTTGTGACGTGCCTTGATTAACAGGGTCTACTTGTAGCAACGGCGTTTCAACTTGCGTGGATGGCACAACTTGCGTATAAATCGAATTGACCACCACTTGACGCGATTGCATGGCTATTACCGGCTCAGCCAATCGTGACGCGCTGTAATACTTAGCAGCATCAGCAACACGTGCTTCACGTAAAATAGCGCGCCGGCTAGTGCTTATACTGTTATAAAACTCAGGTACAGTTAAGCCTGTAAATGTTTTGGTTAGCGTATCACCAAACTCAATAGTGACGATGATACGTGTCACTGTCTTATCCAGCGTTACCTGAAAACGTCGCTCAACCGTGTCAACCTTGGTTGGTCGAATGTACTGATAAAACTCGTCTGACTGACCTTCGTTTTGTATCAATACAAGTGGCTTATCAATAGCTGGTATCGCATCGCCTTTATCAAGTGATATCTGAATGACGCGTTGACCTGCTAATTGAGTCTCAAGCAAATGTCCTGCCCACTTAGTGCCAAATGCTAGATAGCTCTCAATCTTGTTTTGAGCATCAACCCGTCTATCTGCAAAGCTAGTCGCTTTAAAGGCAAAGACGCTGATATTCGGATTTGCTGGCAGTTCAGTGAATAGCATGCGCGTCGCTTGCAATAAGTCAGCATTAGCCGTCTTGACTGCTAGCGAGACCTTGCGAAGACGCACGCGACCAATTAAGCGGTCAATGTCCGATACGTCAGGAAATAAGTTGTTAGATACGCCATCAATGACAGCGATACCCGTTGGCAGTCCGCCGCCGTCTGGCGTGTCAGCCATAATCTCGGATTTTAGTATCTCTAAATCGTTTTGAGTAATCGCCATTGTTGTCATCCGTCAAATTTAGGCATTAAAAAACCCACCGTGTAGGTGGGCTGTGTTTTTTACTTATTAGGTTTTATTACTAATAGTTCATAATTCACTTACTCTTGCTTTTATATACATAGGCGCATTTTCCGAAAAGTCGTATTCGGGCGTCTCCCATATATGATCAATCAATGCTTTTGGGCGCTCCATCCGGCTAATTAGACCTACATCGCTCACATCGCCATATAAATCTAATAAGTGTTTCGATTGCGGTAAGCACGATAAAATATCGCTCATCATCGCCTCCAAACTCGCTATTAAGTTTTTAGTCTAGCTATTTGCGCTTAAGGTTTTATTGTAAATTCACCCGTAGCCTTCACTTTTTCTATCGATGCATGAAGGGGGTTTTCATCGCAAGTATATATCATTAGTTGATACCCATTTACCTCATGACCCCACGATGCCGCCTCTTTTATAGCTGACTCTTTATTATCAAAGTATATTATTTTAAGCATATCTGGGTTAATACTGCTCTTGCCGTTTGAGTGCTTAGCAAGCAGGATACTGTCATTTTCGGTTAGTGTTTTTAAGTCTCCATCAGACTCATATCCTATTACGTACCTTAAATTACTCATAGCTATAACTCTTTGTAAATTATAACCAATTATAGCATTTACACGCTTGGTATCTCTAAAAATCTAAGCGTTACATTGTAGTAATCGGTCAATTTCGGGCTTGTACTGCCCTTGATCGGCGTTGCATTAATTGCTTCGCCTGTGGTGTCAAACATGACCTTTACGCGCTTAACCGCTCCATCTGCTAGATAGTCTAGCCAAAAGTTCGAACCCAGCTTGTCACGCTCAGCTTTGAGCGCATTAACCGTTGCTCGTGATAGTACGCCATGTCCATCAGGCGCTTGCATCACGTACGGCTTGCCTGCCTGCCTTACTGACTGCTCGACAATCATAGTGCCGTCTAGCGCATACTTAGTGCTAGATACTACTGGCGACCAGTCATGTTCGCCCTCTGGGTAAAGGCTATCCGATAAGACGATAACCGCATTGGTCACTGTATTTGTCAGCTTTGTTTGTGCATTAGTACGCATAATCAGTCCTTTTTATTTGAGTAAGCCATCACCGCGTAATGACTTAGTTAAATAAAATAATCATCAAACGCCAATCATTTCCACTGCACTCAAACCAACCGCACCAAACAACTCATCAGGGTCAATATCTATCCCGACAATGATTTTATCTACTGCTGCCAATACACCTCCAGCATAAACAACCAATTTATCCATAGCCTCTTGAGCTAGTACAGCATCCGCACCCTCTGCTGTTAACGTACTATCAGCAATGGGTGTAGTCAGTAAACTAAGTACAATTGGCTTAACTACAGTGCTACAGACAGCGTATAGATTACCTGATGTATCTTGCCAGTCAGCTTGTGTAAATGTATTCACGTCATCAGGACTCTCGCCTGCTATGAGTGCGAGTTGATTCGCTTGAGGCATCAGCAACTCAGGTACTACTAATGTCATTCTGTGCGTATATTCCGTCATCTTTAGTACCCTTGCATAATATACGCAGGCGTGTATGCGTGATTGGGGGGTAGTTTATTTTCGTCATGAATCATTTTAGCGCACTCCTTACCCATATCTCTCTCTAGATTTTCAAAGTAAGTTACTGTAGGTACATCCTCAAGTGAGTTATAGTTTTCATCTGCCCACCCAACATCATCAACATAAAGCACCTCTATGTCACCGTGTTCAGCCTGCATTTTTTGTAGCTCAATTATGTATTGTGATAATTTCATCTTAATAACCTCCTGTTACGGTTACTGTCCAACCACGACTACGTAATGTATCAATTGCTGTTGTACCTGTTATTGATGGCGCTGAACCACCTGATTGGTCAAATCTTCTTGTACCCGCTGCAATACCTGATGTTACCAACGATGTTAAGATGTTGTCTATAGATACTTGGGTAAGAGCTGTGCTGGTAAACGCGTAAGTAAAATCACCGCCTTTTACGTTATCAAACATATTAGACGGGAAGCTTGTTAGTCTAGAACAACCTGACCAAGCTTGATAGAAATTAGTACCTGAAGATGTATCTATCTGAGGAAAGCTTGTTAGCCCAAAGCACCTATACCATGCACCACTGAGGTTAGTACCAGCTGATGTATTGATTAATGGAAAGCTTGTTAGACCGTTACAATCTTGCCAAGCATAACTAAAGCTAGTACCAGATATCGTGTTAATTAAAGGAAAGCTTGTTAGTCTAGAACAACCTGACCAAGCACCATAAAAATTAGTACCCCCTGATGTATTAATCAAAGGGAAACTGGTAAGTTTGTTGCAGCTCAACCAAGTAAGGCTAAAGTTAATACCGTTTACTGTATTAATTAAAGGGAAGTCTGTAATTTCAGTACAATTACGCCAAAATTCAACAAAATCAGTAGCAGCCCCATAACTATCTACAGCACCTTTACCTATAAAATAATCTTTAGTAGATGTTTTTTCAACTTCTGTTAACGAACTATTTCTAAGCACCACACCTACTATATTTCTATCAAACTTAGCGTCTTTTTGCCCTAGCAAGAAACTGCCAGCAGGTAGATTTACCTCATAAGAAGCTGTTCCAATTGCAGTTCCTACAACCATAGTCCCTATCCAACCACCAGTTGGTACAGTGACAACAAACTCATCATCCACTTTATCCAGTGTGATACGTGATGGATTAACGTTGTAAACAGAACGTTTAGTGCTTACAGTTTGCACTGCATGATTGTTATTACCAGATTTATCTTTAACTAATGCAATTGGGTCGCCTGCCAGCGTAGTAGCTACCGTACCTGCTGCATCTTGATATAGAGTTGTGATGTCAGCAGGTTCATACCAAAACCCCTGCTGACTAGCTGAGAATAGTGAAACTAAACCCATGACTTTTTGATAGATAATGGTATTACCTAAGTAGGCTTTAACGATATTCGTAGCGCCAATCTGGATATGATTAATATTCATGCTTTCACCATATACATTACAGCAGCATCTTTCACTGCTATCGCATCTAGCTCAGCTTGAGTACCTATCCATATGCTTATAACAGCATTATCTAGCACATTCTTGAACTTGCCACTAACGCCTTCTAATGTAGTTACTTTGCCGTTCGTGGTACTTAGCTCATCAGTTAAAAGCTTTTGTGATACTGCTTCGGTTGTTGATTGCCCAAGTATAGTTGTGATTGGCACAGGGTCGCCTTGAATACCTGGTGGTCCAGCATCACCCGGGTCACCTTTAGCACCTGCCGGCGTTAGCCCAACCTTAAGCACTACCGTCTCTGGAGGATTGATATTAATCGACGTAGTGCTATTCGTTAAGACTAGTAGACTCATAGCACTACCCCGCTTGGCACAGTCACGCTATGCAGTACTTTTACGTTAAACGTCTCATGATTAGTCACGCGAATGCCAGTTGCTGTCTCTAAAAACGATACATCGACTTTATACAGAGTTGGTACAAAGTGCTGCTCAGGACTTGTTAGCACAAACCTGCCTTGCGCGATATCTGACATCTCAATGCCAAGTATGTGCGAGTACTGATTGTTCATTGAGCGCATTGTTGCCTGTATATTTAAGCCCTCTAAACTCAGTGGTGAGCCATCATTGCTTTGATACTCACCGCTTATGCGCAGCGTGTCATATTCTTTGATCGTGATAGTATTCATATGACTACCCTATTAATTTGTAGATAAGATAAGTTTTATTTAATTAAATAATCGCCAAGCAATCACTTAATTAAATAAAAAAAGCCCACCAATTAAGATGAGCTTTTGTTGTGACACTGCATAACTTAAATCAGACCAATTTAGATAGTTTTGATCTCATAAGCTGCACCAAGTACTTCATCAAACAATGCTATGCCTTCGACTTTCATTTCTGCAAAGTCATCGTTAATCAAGTCAATAGCATCAGCCGGATTAAGTTTGACGCGATAAGCGGTTACGATCTGCTTATCTTTTTGACCGACCGTATTCATACCATCGACACGTATCTCATAAAAATCAACACTATCAGTCATTGGCTTCATGACAGTTGCAGCGCCATAGCTATAACCAATGTTAAGAGGGCTGGCATGTCCAGTGGTCAGCATCTCAATACGACCGTACTCAGCGTCAATCTTATAATCAGTACCTTCGACTAAAGAGACAGGGGTAGTAACCGTACTATCCGTCACCGTCACAACGCTAACTTGTGAATATTTCAAGAAAACATAGTCGCCGATTGCATCGACAACGTGTGGTTCTGCTACCACCGAACCGGTGACCACTGTTTCAGTGGTTGCTTGTAGTGCTGCGCGCATCGCTTCAAGACGACGCTCTTGAATAGTCAAAGACACGGTAGTCTTTTTCGTACCGTCTGACATATCCCAAACTTGGTTGGTGCCTGAGTGATGCTCAATTAATTCTTTTTCGTCTGCAACTGAATGAGCAAAAGATAAGGCGGATGCAACGCCAACCCAAAAAGGCTTGCCACGCACGGCGCCGGTAATTGGGGTCATAAAGATTTTACCCTTGCCGATGAAGGCGTGGGATTGATTCGAGTTAACTGCCATTTTATATGTCCTCTAAGGCTGGAATTTTGTGGAAAAGGTAAACGGATATAGAGCAAACGTGCTGACATACTCCGGTCTACCACTTGTATTTGTGCGCTGTAATGGATCGTGATAGTCATCAACCTCAAAACCTTGCACATGATTGATGACCTTGCTGATTAGCTCTCCTGATGCTTGCATGAGTGCTGTCGTGTCTGTCTGCGATGATTGCTCGCTAACAGCAACTATCACTGTCCATTGCTGCATATCGCGACTATCAATGTGCTTAGCAATATCAACCGGATTGTTAGCAGTATTAACCACATAAATAGCTGGGGTAATGTTCTTGTTAATCTTGCTAATACTTGCAACCGTAGCAACTGTCTTAACACCCCATTCCGATTGCTTAGCTTTCAAGTGTTCGATTAGTCCGAGACCTACTGCAAAATAATTATTCATAAGTCCACGTCCATAATCCGATTGATAATATTAAGCACTGATGCTCTGTCGTTTTCATTCATGCCCATGTACGGTCTACCAGCAACATTAAGTTCAGGTCTGCCGTAGTGCATTGATTTAGCGTACACCACATTTGTGCCCCACTTAACACCATCAGGCAGCGCCACATAAGTTAATGACGCCATCAATCGACCGGTATCGCGCAAGGTTTTGCCTTGATCAGCAATCGCTCGCTGTGACGGAATCCAAGGCGAGCGCTCTAAGTCATGCTGATTGTAAAAGCGCTCCTCAGTTTGATGGACCATTTCAGCGCCTGCCAGCCGGCTAAATTTTTGCATCTTTTTACTATCAAAACGCAAATCGCCTAGCCGCCTGATTATCTCGTCACCGCCTGATAGCTCTGCATCAAACATAGTCACCTCACATTAGTCACCCCACATTAGGCATCTTAGCGAATACATCATCACCAAAGACTTGACCGGTATAGCTACTACCAATGGGCACCGCAGGCTTAACGTAAGTGCTTTGCTGTTCAGCTGCACTCAGCAGCTCAGCAAAGGTGACATTGGCTTTACCAGCGCCCACATCTTGTAACCATTTGAGCGCCTCTTTATAACGCGATTCAACCTCATCGGTCGGCTCGTTCATATAGAGCAAATAGCGTGCAATATCAGCGCAGACCAGTTTTAAATGCTCAGTCTTATTCAACGGCGTTTGATAGCGTATCGATAAGTAACTATTCATCTTCTCTGATGCATCATTCAGCGCGTTAGTGACTGCAAGTAAGCCGTCCATATGCATCGACTCAAGCTCAGCTATGGCGAGCTCACCAAAGCGGCTTATTAGATCGTCATGAGTCGCATACATAAATTATTCCTTCGGAAATAGTGCAATCAGTTCGGCTTTAGTATCTGATTCGTTGTACTCGATACCTTCTTCTTCAAGCAAAGCAATCAGTTCGGCTTTAGTAAGTTTGTCTAGTTTGACTACTTCGCCAACTTCTTCAACTTCATCAGCAACTTCTTCACTATCTTTTTCAACGATGGCACCAATACTCAGCAGATGCTTGATACGGTCTTCATCAACCAAGCCAACAACTTCTTCGCCAGTATTGAATTGACCAATGGCATTTTTTGCAATATAAATCTTAGTCATGATTTGCTCCAAAAATAACCCCGCGATTAAACGGGGCTATTAAAATTAGTTGGTATTAAATGGTGATAAAGCCAGTACCGCCACAAGCACCGTTTTTGTTAATCGGCACAGGCAATGGACTTGAATCAGCAATAAACTTATCGACCGATGGGTCATCACTAAATACATGGTAGGGCATCAATTCCATCGCTAATTTAGCAGGGTTTTTACGATGCTTAATCATGCAGAAGTAAAGCTTGTTGCTACGCTCAGACACCAACCAAAAACCATCTTCTGGAATCATAAGCTCGCTGGTACCATCCGCTTTCTCAAAATCAGCGTCATACGTCCAAAATTCAATACCATCCAGCGTACCGCGCAAGGTCGCTTTAGTTTCGCCACCAAAGCCAGCATCAAACACACGAGTAGCAGTACTATCTTTTGATGCCGTAAATTTGTCATTAAATGCCGCATTGTCAGTCATTACATCAAAAACACGACTAGACATTAA
Source organism: Psychrobacter arcticus 273-4 (assembly GCF_000012305.1). Taxonomy (NCBI): domain Bacteria; kingdom Pseudomonadati; phylum Pseudomonadota; class Gammaproteobacteria; order Moraxellales; family Moraxellaceae; genus Psychrobacter; species Psychrobacter arcticus. The sequence continues at coordinate 1,199,345 of NC_007204.1, read as the reverse complement.
CGCATCGACTGGGCGGCGCTTACCATGCAAAACTAAGTTCTTCACCATCTTGCGTATATCTTGATAGATTGTAGCGCCTGTCTGGTCCCATGCGATAAGCGGGCTAAATGTCAAGTCAGCATGACGACCGTAATCAACTGTCACGCCAGCATTATCGTCACCTTCCACGATAACCTTGCCGTATAGCAAAGCATCTCGGCACATGATAGCGATACGAGCAGACAATGACTCTCGGATAGTCCAGTAGGACACCGCTGCTGCCATTTCCCACTCATCTTGCATTGTCGGTGGCACGCCAGCGGCATTAGTAGCAATTACACGCATGGTTTGTAAAAGCTTGAGCATCTTCGCTTTAATTTTACTGCTAGGCTCTACAACACAAGCGGGCTTAAAGTAAGGCGCTGGAATGTATTTGACATTCAACTCAACCTTATCTTTGATGACACGACCTTGAGCCGTTGGCAGTACAGCAGGTGCCAACGGGATGTAGGTTTTGATGTCGCCTACAGGCACTTTGTCTTCATTGTTTAAATACTCTTCATCGCTGAAATAACGATCACGGAAAAAAGTATCGACTGGTTTGCTTAAGTCGTAAACTGCACCAAGTTCTTCAAACGATGCTGTTTCAATTTCAGCGCCTTCGATATTAAAAGTAGCCATAAATTTTATTCCTATTTAACTACGCTAAGCGTGATTTTAGTTGAGCGATTAGCGTATGCACGCGCCGCTAGTTTTTGAGCCGCAGTAAGTGCCACGCCACTAAGTTTGACTTCTGCAACATCAAACTTACCCGCTACATAAACAGGCATTTCAACACCAGCGGCAATTTTTGCAGTTGCTTCCGCAGCAGTTACGTCAGCCAAGCAGATAACATGCCAATCCGCTTGTGCGCCTGTTGCGATATCACTGTGAGTCGCTACGTTAGTGCCAGCAGTAATAACCAGTAAGTCACCGCGACTGTATGCGGTAGCAGTCGTAGGTACGACGCTATCAGTGATAGGCGCAACATCGACCGCCAACGGCTGCTCAGTTGTATAGTTATAATTCATTATTTAGCTCCTTGTGCTTTTGCGGCGGCTACTGCTGCCATGATTTTACTTTCGCCACCTTCACGGCCATTGGTTGCTTGCGCTTTATCCAAGCCATCAGGCAGTTCAGGCGCTTTCGGTGCGACTGGTGTAGCCAATACAACCGAAGTAGCAAACTGCGCCTCATCCATCGCCTTAAATGCTGTTACTTGCTCATCAGTAAACGTGCGACCAGTATCAGTAGCTAGCTTATCGATATCAGCTTGGCGGGTTGCCGATTGCGAAGCCGCTAGTGCGTTTTGCGCTACAAGTGCGGCGGCTTTTGCATCAGCAATCGCTTGCTCGTCTTTGACTTTATCAGCCTTTAGCGCAGCAATCTCTGCTTGCGCTTTCTCAAGTTCGTTCAAATCGTACTCCTCGGGGTTATTGTTGCTCTGCTTGGTACTGCTTGACACTGCTACGCTATCCGCAATCGCATCAATTAGACCTAATTCTTTGGCTTTGGCGGCGCTAAAATCATCACCTTCCCAGCCTTGTATGGTTTTCACATCAATATTTCGCTGCGCTGCCACATAATTAAAAAAGATGCTTGCTGACTCATTGATACCATCTTGTAAGCGTGTTTCTTCTTCAGCAGATAATGGAGTAAACCAATTAAATGCGCCCTTCCATCTACCTGATCGGAAGCGCTTTATTTTGATACCCGCATCTTCTAGCGCCTTTGATTTTTCGGCATGATCACCATAAACACCAATACTGCCGATACCTGATTTTTTAGACGCTGTAATCTTGCTCGTGCTTGCTGCTAACCAGTACGCCGCAGAATAAGCATCACCGCTAACAAAAGTTTCAATCGGTTTTGCGGACTGGTAGATAGTCTCAGTAATACCGTCAAGACCTGCGACATAACCGCCGCCGCTATCAATGTCTAGCACAATGCTAGTCACTGCGTAATCATCGTTGGCTTGCTGTATGTAGTCCGCTAAGTTTGCATAACCTGTCACACCCCATGAGCGATAATCGCTTGATGTCTCAGGTACTAGCAGACCGCGAACATCAATAGTCGCTACGCCATTTTCAACAGTATAGGCTGGCTCGTTAACATCATCATCGCCATAGCGTGATAGCGCTTTAAAATCGATACTTGCCAGCTGGTTCTCAAGCTCTGTGCAGCTCATGAGCGCATGACTGTCAATATCGCGCTTAATCTTTGCTTGTAAGTTAATCATTTTTGTTTGCCTTTAATTTCGTTATGCAATACTTCCATGTAGGCCATAGCGCTGCCTTGGTCGTCAACCTCTCCAACCTTTTTGATAACATTGCCAACCATTACTAATGAGATATCAAAGGAGTTATTGATATTTGGCGTGACATCAACAAACAGTAAGTTTTCGGTATTCACAAGACGCCCAGCTATAACTGCAAGATTAGTCATTTATCGTCACCCATAAAAAAGCCGCTCAATTAAGGCGGCTATGGTTTGTCTTTTTTGCGCTTAGTGTAAGCAGCAACTACAATATCAATCGCTATCAAAACTAACATCTATGTAGCTAGCATTCATTTCTATAAACTTAGCAACTATGGCAGCATCTCTTGGCTCGTAACCTAGATCACGCGAGCATATACTTTCCCATAACTCTTTCAAATTAAACTGCTTTCTGTTTTCGCTGCAATTAACACTGTGAGCCTGATGTTTTGACAAGGCTTTTCTGAACTTATCGGACAACTCTTTGTCGCAACTAACAACTGACCAACTTATGTAATCATGACTCTCTATAATCTTCATTCACTTTGCTCCTCAATCAGCTTTTGCGCTTCATCAATCAATGTCGCTAACTCAGGTATCGGCTGTGCCAACATCACTGTAATAGCCGCTTCGATGCGCTGTCTTGCTGCCAAGATTGCGTCTGATTGCTTGTAGTACGTGATAGCGAGTTCAGCTATCTTGTCATTGACTAGCTTATTCATGTTGCCTGTATACTGAGCCGGCGTGCCACCGATCCAACCTTTATCGTTTGGCACGCTTGGCAAATTACCATCATCAGTAATACCTTTTGCTTGAGCTTGAGATTCGGTAAGCGAGCGCATAATACAGCGACAACGATAACCCGATGGTGCGTAGTGTGTCGCCCAAAATGGATCATCGATATGTCTGACTACACCATCTAGCACTTTATGAGCTGGGCGCTGTCGAATATCATTAATGCCGTCACGCATCAAATAAGGGCGTTCATCTTTATTCTGTTGCTGCTGATACCATCGACCACGGCCATAAGCGCCTTGAATGTTAGTTCTAAAGATATTATCTAGCCGATGCCTTGGCAGGTTGATGTCAATATCACCTGCTTTAACTGCGTTTTGAAAGTCCGCAAACGTGCCGCCACTGTCAAGCTGATTGTTAACCAAGCCCATCACGTGCTTAATCTGTTCAGTCTGCCCTAACCCTGCGATAGATACCGCTTGCTGCCGCTGTATCGGCGTCATCACGTTATAGTAATTATCTGGTAGCACAACCTCACGATTAAGCGCGTAAGCTATGGCTTCGATAAACTTTACGTCAAATGCTGCTGTAGCTGGCATGATTACACCTCACTCGATTCATCAGCAAAACCATGCACGTCAGCGACCTGTATAGCGGTATTAACTAGCTGTGTAAAATCACTCTCAGCCAAGCTATCACCGACCATATTAAATAGCGCCTCACGTAAGCTATCAATGTCCGTAGCGTCTGCAATAGCTGACAGTACAGTATTAGCATCAAACGGCTGTACGCTCAATTCAAGCGCATCATCTGCGACTTTCTCAAGCTCCATTTGCTCATCGGTAAACTCACCATCACTCTCGGCAGCTTTAAACGGAACCCAGCTATGTTTGGCTAGCGATGGGTAACGATTGGCTTGTGCTGACGTCGGCAACTTAATAGCGCCATCGCCATAATCCATTTGAGCGATATGCTGCTCGTTATAGCCATGCTCATCAACAAAGTATGACTTAGTAAAACGAACACCCATCTCATGCGCTTTTTTATCAGCGTCTAACTGCTCTTGATCAATGAATTTTTTGGCCACCCACTTAAATTCAGGGATTTCAAAACCATTGGCTATACAGATAACATCGATAAACCGCTGAACGGCTTTAATCGCATGCTTACGGTCACTGCTAAAGATAATCTCTTGTTGCTCTTGGTGCACTACACCCTGGCCATAAGTACCGCCTTTATCTGTGCCACTGGTAAGCGTTTGACCAAGCAAGTAAGTCGTAATGCTTTGCTTAACTACTGAATCATAGCTAACAAACGCCTCGCCATTACTGCCAGCTGTTACCGCTTTCACATCCTCGTCAATGCCGATAGTCACGACACCTGAGTTGTGAGCCGCAAGCATTGCATTGGCAAAGTCCTGCGCGTCATCATCACTGGTTGCATCAGTCTTACCGATAAGCAATGGCGAACCGAAGCGCTCCAGAAACTTAGACCAAAAGCGCCAGGCGTTGGTTTTGAAGTAATGTAGCCAGTAAACACGGCTTAATAATGACTTGCCTTTAGGGTTTAGATACGTCGGCTTATGCTGCTGATATAGATAGCGATAGTAAAAATCAGCTTGATCACTAATCATTATCGGCTCACTACCATCGTTTGGAAACCATTGCAGCTCGCCGGCAGGTAACGGCTCAAACCACTGGATAGGTTTAGACATCATCGAGATGACTGCATTACGCCCACCGCTATCTTTACCCCATAGCATTTCAATCACATCATAGCCGTACCACTTACTCAGCGACGAGCCTTGTAGTATCGTCTCAAGATGCAGGTCTAATTGCTCATAGACAAAGTCAGCAACACTGCCCTCACTTGGCGTGATCGTATAAGCGGCATTGCTTAACTCTTCTTCGCGTCTGTCAATCGCTTGGTCAATGTCCGGGTCAGTCAGCAATGTCTTAAGCGCATAGCGACTGATACCCGCTTTTTTAAGTATCTCGTCAGTGTCAGTGCGGATCAAGTGTCGGTAAAATATCTTACCGCGCAAATCAATCGCTTGTTCTTGGCTTAGCGCCTTACCTGCTGTAACACGGTAACGCGGCTTTGTAGTCATATCTGTCATCTATACGTCCGTTTGCCAGCAGTGGCTCTATGTCGTTTAGTGTTCGCACCACGTTTCATAGTGCGCTCATGTGCGTATCTTAATGAGTCAATTAAATGGTTATGTTTATCTATAATCTCAGGCAATATCTCACCACTTAACCGATCCGTTTTATAACTGTATAGCCTAAATTCTTTGGCGGTATTTACGCAGCGAGGATGTATGACAATTTGCTTATAGCCTTTGAGGTGAGCAATACCATCCTCAACACTGCCTTTACCTTTAACGCATGCCTTAATTTTTGGTATGCCGTTACGCTTCAGGTAGCTAATTGATTCAGGACGGGCGTTATCCGCTATAAGCTCATACTTCTCGATACCTGGTATGTTGTCTTTCAAATAATCTGGCGTGTCGTCAATCTCAAGACCAACTTTACATGCTTCATATTCGATATAAAGAATGCCGTCACTTTCCCATGAGTTTGTCGCACCTGTTGGATCTGTAGAGAAGCCAAAGTCTAAGCCATTGTACGGTCCATTCCATGTTGGGTGTCTTTCAAACTCTCTGACAACAAACTTACCGTTAAATATCTGGGCATCTGACGCTTCAAGATAAGCACCTTCCCAAATCCATCGGTATGTTGCATCATCAAGGTTTTCTTGATCATTAAGTCGCTCTTGCTCAAGCACATCAGGAAAAAATGGATTATCGTTATGATTCATCTCAACGATGAATTCATGCTCAACTTGTCTGAATCGCTTGTCAGTCGCACTACCTTTGTTTTCAGGGTTCCAAGTTATCCAAACCTCTGAATCATCTTCACGTACTGTTGGCAGTAGCTTACGCCATGCAGCCTCACTGACGTTCTCAGCCTCATCTACCCAAGCGAGTAATATTCTTGACTTGCCTTTAATACTGTCTAGGTTATGGCGCAGACCAGTAAAAGCGTAAGCAACACGCCTATTCTTGGTGCGAATGTATTTCTCGCCAATCTCATAGTAATCATTGAGCCAACTAACCGACTTAATGGCCTGCTTGATTTCCTCTAATGACGACTCGTTCAGTGAGTTCATGAACTCACGGCCGCATAGGATTATGCCGCTAGCGCCTGCTTCAGCTAGTCGATAACCCTCTACGGCTGTCATTAATGCGAATGTGCGTGTCTTACCACTGCCACGGCCGCCATAAGCGCCTTTGTAGCGTGACTTAGATTCGAATACTGGTATAAGTTTGTCTGGTATAACTACATCGGCGTAAATCTCATCATTTAATAGCTCGCCCATTTTCATCTACCTTTGGTGCTACCAGTCTAATTACTGTCGGCTTGGTAGCCATTGAGCCGTCGCTAGATGTGTTATCGACCTTCTGCTTATTGGTATAAACCTCACCAACCTCTTTGGCTGCCTGTTCTGCTAGAGCTGCCGCCAACGGCCTGTTCTTTGACTTCTCAGCATCACGTGCCATGCGGTCAAGCATGTTCAATCGATAAGCTTTATTAGCAATCGGTATTGCCTGAATATCAGTATTAAAGTCATCACGGAATTGTTTGAATAGGTCTGCCCATTTTTTGGATAGCGTAAGTCCGGCTGCCTTGCTTGGGTCATAGAATGAGACTTGCTGACGGGTTACGACAATATCGAATTCTTCTTTGACAGCCTGTGCTACTTCTGAAGGTGTCATATAGGTAGCAAGCCCTTGTACAATAAAGGCCTTAACCTTATTATTAAGGGTCGCCATAAATGCGCTCTCGTATTGTTAGGTAAAAGTAATTAGTATCTTATAGTCGGCTCACAATCTTGTAATTCAGCCATCTTAATAACTGCTTCATCACCGCCATATCTTCTGACGACTCCAAAGAACTCTTCGACATCATGGCTGGTCATATCTAGCGCCGGCTTACCATCTGCTCTAAATGCAGGGTCACCAAACATATCTGCCTTATGCACAATGTGATAGAGCTCATGCTCAACCAGTGCAGCAAATTCAGCATCTGTGCAATCACGGCAATAATTAGCATCTAAAGTAATTAAATAATCCGGTACCGCGCCCAATGTGTCTTCAAACCACATTTCTTGACGTGCCTTTTTCCAACCACCAGCCATCATCATGACCTTTTCGCATTGCCCTAATATCTGTTTGCCTTGTTTGATGTATTCGCCTTGGGCCCATAAAAAAGATATCTCATGAAACTCATAATCAAGTAGATGCTGATGGTCACGGTTAAACCACTCATGATCGGAATTAAGTATCGTGTCTTTTAGCCATTCATATATTTCAGGTGCTGCTAGAAACGATGGCATGTCGTCTGATGGTATTGGCCTCAGAATTGTCACATTTGCCTCGTACATTCATTGTGGTATATTTCAGACTCATTCTCAGTGGAAATAGATATGGATATTAAAGACCTAGTGAATATTAATTCTGATAAGGAAACATCAGCAAAAAACCTCGCTGACCGAATACAAGAAAGCATAACGTCTGTAACAACAAAGGCTCGAGACGCTGCTTCGCCAACTATAAACTACCGAAAGGAGTTAGACCCGATGAATGACCACACCTCCCGCCTAATGAAGTTCCAAGCAGAGGCGTCTGAGGCAAAACGTAAAATAGATAATCCAGTAATTCAGATTGAAGATTCTGTTATTCGCCATGTAAAAGATTTTGAGTCTAATCTTGACGATAAGCAGGAGGTTATGATCCTAGCTGCATCATTTGGCAGTTCAGTAACCTTTTATGTGAGCTCTATTGAGTTCAATAGACCAAATCTCATCATCTTTCATGGGACAACGGAAACTGGTGGTTCAACACGTCTAATTCAGCATTGCAATCAGCTAAATTTTTTATTACAAGCTGTACCAAAACACGACCCAAATGAAAAAAGAACTCCTATTGGATTCACACACGACCGATAACTTTGCTACTGGCTATGGTGAAAATAGCTAAATATTCTTGGAGACTCTGCAATCAGTTTGCATAAGAATTAAAGTAAACCCGCCATCTGGACGGGTTTATGTAAGCTTGGGGCGGGAATGAGCCGCATCATATTGCCAAGCTTGAGATTAACGTGGTTGCTTGCATTTAGGTGCATGTCAAAACCTGTGCTTCACTACATACAAACCTCTACGATTAGCGACAGTGTGTCTCACTGCCAGTCTTAGTTACTTCACTCTGCCCGCTCTGGCTTGGGTGCTTGCTCCCTAGTTAAAGGCTCACCGCAGATATAAAAAATGCCTCGTCCAATCAAGGGAGGCAAACTGGTTAAAATATAGACCTATACCATGTCAAGGTAGCGCTCCGATCTTTAAGGAAGGCAAACTGATTATTTAACATAGTGAAGACGGCAGGATTTGAACCTACGACCAAAGAATTATGAGTTCTCTGCTCTTCCAACTGAGCTATAGGCACTTACTTAATCTCACAAAACTCAATCTTATCTACAAAACCTTGCGCTCCGACTACACCTCTATTCGCCCTATCTTGCAAGAAGTTAAGCCAGTAGTCTTTACCGCTTGGCATCGTCGCCTCTTGATAGTAATCATAGGCCTGTTGGTTGGTTAGTTCACACATAGCAATCCCTTGCTAAATTTTGGACGTAAAAAAGCCCGATATGGATATTCACATAACGGGCACATCGTAGGCAATAAAAAAGCCCTATCGGTTAGATAAGGCTTATTGCTATAACTCTACTTCTATTTTTTCAAACTTCGAGTCTCTTAAAAATAAATCGATAGCAGTATTATATTTTATCGTCGCTATCATGATTCGTTGCTTGCGACGATGGTAACCCAAACTATCTTTATAGCTAGCATCAGATAAGCATTGCCTATTATTCTCCTTTTGGAGTTCATTAATAATATTGACTTGCTTTAAGCAATAACGCTCAGCTATTCGCTTTATCATTAAGACCTCATGAATCAGTTGGCTTCACTTACAACTTACGCCAGTGTAGGAAATATAGCACTAACTGTCGGCAAGGGTCAAGAATAATAAAGATATGGAAATATTGCTTTAAGCGTTATATCGCTTTCTGTTTCTGAACCTCAGCAATATTATCTGCTAATTCAGGTATATCTATTGCAAATTTCAGAGCTTGCTTATAATCAAACTCACTAAAATCCTCATTTAGAGCATAGTCAGCTTTATGACGTTTTGATAAGAAGTTAGTGAATTTAATAGATAATCTTTGTGCGTTTTTACATTTAGTATTCTTGTAAATATCATCAAAGACTAAATACACTCTATTATGTGAGCCAGTATTGCCAAACATACCTTCATTACTCATATCATAGCTTGGAAAGTGCTCTTCAATGATACTGAGTAAGCAGTGATATGTTATATAATACTTACGATTCACACATGCTCTTTGAGTTGCTTCATCAATAATCATTTCAGGTTGAGGAAATAAGCGAGCAGCGGCACCCTCTAAATCACTGTTACTAACACTCATAGTTAAATTTCCAACTGATAAGCGGAATTGATAGCTGTGCTTGTGGTCGGAATAAAATTAAAAATAATCTTCTTATACTCTTCAAAATAATGATCATCATTAATTATCTCTTCAACTAGATCATCATACATACTTAAGCAGTCTTCAATACTTGCATTAACCAATGCTTCATCTATAAGAAGAAACGTTCCTAACTCATTAACTTCGCAGTTAATGACTGTACGTGACTCTCCTATATATCTCGTGTTTCTTACTTTTTGAGTTATGCTACTAAAACGCTTATATACTTCAATAGATAAATTAGCTGACTCTAGAGTAGATTGCATATGATCAAAATCGAATATCCTTTTTTTAGCTTGTCCTATCACTTTTTCCGCCTCCGGATTTGTAGGGATAAACAACTCAATTGCCTCAAACAAAGCGTCTTGATTGAAAGTATGCAGCGTATTCGTTATTAATATCTTAAATATATCTGTATTGGTTCTATCAAGCCTAATTCGCTTTATACACAACTTTTCAGATTCATTAAAATCACCACTGCTTAACAACAATGAGGCGTAATTCACATTCACGCTACTTGAAGACGAATCCAAACGGTATGCATTTTTCATGTACTCTAAAGCTTTGTCTAACTTACCCTGAGCTCGATAAACCCATGCTTCCATCATATATCCTTCTGACGGATCAACCAAACGTAATGCTTGGGCATCTTTAATCCAGCGGCCAAAAATAAGCTTATTAGGATTAATAGTGCCTTCGTATTGCTGTAAAAATTCCAGAACTTCAGAAAGTTTAGACTGTGCTTGGGGTGCTCTCATATTTTATTTTTTTATTAAATATAGTTGTGACTATACTACCATTGGTAGTTTTTTTAGTAAAATAATAAATCTAAACCTCCTTTAGTTTGAATCGATAATTATCAACATCCTGATTAATAAATCCCATCAGATAGTCAATATCATGCAGCATTTTTTCTTGATACTTCGACCAAATCTGACTGTATGTGCTCGCTGACATATCGATACCGCTGAAGAGTAAGCGCCCTTCGACTGAGTACAGCGACCACAAGTTGTATAGCTCAAAGTGCAAGGTCATACGTGCCATCTTGTATGCCAGCTCATTAAGCGTGTATTTAGACTTAGGTGCGCCTCTATCATCTTCTACGCAATACTTGATCATATTGGCTGCTAAGTGATTAACCACATCATTAAACGACTCTGACCAGTCGTACAGTTCGTTATCGCCCCATACTAGCAACGAAGCTAGCGCCTTGCCTGTTTTGCTCTTGATCAATGCAATGGCAGCTGACTTGTCTTCCCAGTTCACTTCAGGAGGCAACCCACCAGCGCCAATGTCAAACTTAACTGTCTTAACGCCTAAGCCTTGCTTGAGCCATTCCATGTCGTTAATTGCTAAACGGGCACTCGTTGCAAATCTATTAGCTAGTAAGTTGTTCATTTGGAATCCTTAGTAAACATTTATAAACATCGATATACTTTTTTATACTTTGTTAAAACTCTCGAACATCCCAACCGCCGCCATTCCTTTTTGTCTGCTTCATGATCGCAATAAACTTAAAAGGGAACTTGTCAGCAGCAACCTTAATCTTCACCAAAGCATCGTCAGTCCACTGGCCCTTCACTTCGTGTATTTCCAACTGACCATCTGCTTTCATCACTAAAAAATCAGGCTTATAAAACGTCTTGTCTGCTAACCGTAAATTGATGTTATCGAATGAGTAATAAGCAATCTCACCTGCTCGTTTCAGCAGCTCCAAATGCTGTGCGTAGGCTTTCTCAGTACCATTCATCTGTCCTGACTTCATTCTGCCTAATGCTTGTACGCTTTTTCTCATAATCCCATCTCCCCTCGCTTATCTTCGTTAAATTTGTAGCCGATTGGGCGTTGATTATCTGCAATCAAATATCCCCAGCTCTCTAAATCTCTAAGCACTCTCTGAGACGTTCTAACGTGCGTATCGGTCAAGCCTGCTATGTCTGCTACTCCAACACGATTAGGGCTTAAATTGGCTATGTAGCGTAGCGCTGCGTGTCTTGTTTCGAATGTTCGTTGGGCGTTTGTCACACCGCTAATCTCCTTAAACCTGCCAATTGCTCATTAATCCGTTTATCTGCTTCGCTACCTAACTGCACCGGTGTGTGCTCATAAGCGACTTGATGTGACTTAGGAATAACAAACGTGGACCCATTCTGATGCTCGCTGATCACTTGCTCATAAACACTTGTGAACGCCTTGATGAAATAATTGTCAGCGTTTTTAAGCTTACCCATACCAATACGATTTGCTGTCTCTAGTACCACTGCATGCAGCCACTGGCGCTTGACGTACTGGTCTTCAATCAATCCGCATTGGCAACAGGCGTTATCAAAGGCTGCTTGTGCTGATGGGTATTCATTTGCCTTCTGCGTACGTACCAAGGCCAAAAACTCTTTTGCATTGCTTGGCATCCAGTCTTGATCAAAAGACAGTTCACTGGCCATATCAAACTCTTTTCCCGTGATGCGCTTCTTGGTCAGGTACCGAGCCCAGACTAGAACCATGTCAAAAGACCAATCAAAATCATCATCTTTCGTTTTCATCTTATTTTTGAACCATGCCTTCCATTGTTTAAAAAGCGCTCTCAGTGCTTCCGTTAGCTGACTGCTGGGTGATTGCTGCTTGCTCTGCATAGTATCGTTCTGCATCTGCATCGAGCTTGGCTGCATAACCTGCTGTGGTGCTTGTGTCGAATTGCTGATGCTGGCTGTTAGCTGGTTGAGTGTTCGCATTGGTGTTCTCCTGATGATTTGGTTGCTGTGCTTGGTTTGGTTGTGACTGGTCAATTTCATCAAGCCAACATTTTCCGTTGAGGTACGTCATAGGATTTTTACGATATTTTTTAACTGGTGTTGATGCGACGTAATCTGGAATGTGATTCATGATCAGTTCACGTTCGTTGTCTGTGAGTGATGACCATTTTTTCTCACACTTGGCTGTGTCTTTTTTCTTGTCGTAACCATTCCAAAAATCATCAAATGGAATATTCAAGGATTTTGATTTTTTAACTGGTGGTTTTGGTTTTTCATCAGTGACCAATCTCAAGTGGCTAGATTTCGCTTTTTGCACAAGAGAGTTTTTATTTAATAAGTTTTTATTTTGTTTTAATTTAATACGTCCCAAAGTTTGGGACTCAACTGGGTCAAAGTTTGGGATACACTGGGTCAAAGTTTGGGAACCCAAATTTTGGGATTCATCGACAAAAATGAATAATCTTTCATAATCGATAGCGTAAATAGTCGTTTTTCTTGAGCGTTTATGAGCAACTAAAATCCCAATTTCGACCAACTCATCTACGTACTTAGAGACAGTATTTTTGGTCATATTGCAAAGCTCTTGCAAAAACGTATTAGACAGCGCTTTAACGTCATCTTGGTAACCGTTGGTCATTCTATCGATACGCATAAGCATGGCGAACGCTGATGGCGATATAAAAGGCTGTGTGTCATAAACACGGTTGTCTACAGCTGTATATCCATTTTTCTTCATTGACTCTTGCCTAATTGCTAGATTCATGATTAAATATTCCTTATCGAAGAGTTAGTAAACCCTGATCAGTTCGCGCTGATGAGGGTTTTTTATTGCTTAAATTTTGCCTTCTTAACAATATTGGCTTGTTGCGCTAATAAACTTTGCTTAGTTTTCGCTGCGCTTTGCTCCAAGGCGAAGCTTGCTTGGCGTTCATTCCAAATTGCATCACATGCCAATGGCTTACTGGTCGTTGAATTAGTCTTCATAGCAATCACCGTAGTATTCATACGCTTCGTCATACTGAGCTTTCATGCGCTCCAATATTTCTTCACACATCGGCGCCGGTACAACTGGGCGAGCTATTGGCTTAATTGATTCATGGCAGCATTTACCATCTGTAAAGCTTGGGCAGTCTGAGCAACTCATAAAGCGCCTCTTGGCTGGTAAGTACCTTCAGCTATCTGTAATGCCGCATCTGCATGCAAAAAGTCATCAACATCTAATGACCGATTCATTCCAAGCTTTGCTAAGCCGTAAAGCCAGCTCACATGATTCTGGTCATAGCACTTCATATCTTTATCAACGACCTTCAAGCCGGTAGCTGCCAATAGATGGCAAAGCCTTTCTATGTCGCTATGTTTAGCAGTGCCGTGTGGCTGCTTCATCTTTGTAATAGTGCTGCTATCAACACCGATGCAATCAGCTACAACGAGCTGCCCAGTAGCATCAATGGCCTGCAATATCTGAGCTTGCATGTTGCGTGACCATGCAGCTTGCTCAAGCGATAATTGCGTTATGGATTTGGTGGTCATGATTAGGCCTCCTCTGTTAAGTAGTTATCAATATGCTCTACATCTTCTACTTTCTTTTGCATAAAAATTTCAGGGTGAGCAATTTTTGCGTCTCTTGAGATACCACGAGTAAGCCAGTTATGTACCGTTGTATAGTTATATCCAAGAGCATCTGAAATGGCCTTAACGCCGCCTAGCTTCTTGATCAATTCTCTATCGGACATTGTGTATTCCTTTGGTTGGACATTATAAAACCAATAATACACACAGTGTGAATAAAAAGCAATCGGTAGTTTTCACAGTGTGCAACATTGAGTTCCACACAGCGTGTAAAATAATATTAATTTGAACAATGAAAAAATGAGGTGATTTATGGACCAAAGCATGGTTAGGCTGCAAGAAGTAGCAGGGACAAACAAAAAATCTAAAATCGCCCTAGATTTGAACGTAGGAGCATCAACAGTCACTAACTGGGCAAAAAGAGGTGTTTCTAAGGAAGGAGCATTAGCTGCAGCAGAGAAATATAATGCTGATGCCAACTATATCTTGAGTGGTTCATCACCTAACACTACCGTCAGCGACCTCAAAGCTAAAATAAAAACTATGCAAAGTAGTACGATACAAAGCACTACAAACCCCAATGACCCTGAAGGCACACTGAGAGTTCCGGTTGATTACAGAATGGACGGTTACGTACCTGTAATCAGTTGGGTAGCGGCTGGTAGTTTTTCGGATGTGATGCCGGTCACGATAGATGATGTGATCGATTGGATACCACGACCACAGCACCTTTCTAAGCGCGCATTTGGATTGATTATTCAGGGACGCAGCATGTGGCCTGAATTTAAACCCGATGAGATTATTTATGTAGAGCCTGAGATAGCACCGTGGGATTTAAAAGACGGGGACTTGGTGGTTATACACTGCAATGACGATAAGCAAGCCACGTTTAAACAGCTCATCATGGGTAATGGTCCTGAAGACATGTACCTAAAACCGCTTAATCCAGACTGGCCTGATCAAAAGATAGTGCCTATGGGTGAATGTATGCTTGTCGGTATCGTTGATAGCAAAGTAACCAGATATAGATGAGGTCACTATGAAACCATTTGAATATTACTGGATCTGCCATTTTTTAAAACACGCCAAGCCAGTCGACACATTGCCATTGGGATGGTGCGTGTATCGTGAGGCGCTGGATTGGGATTAATACAAGGATGGTATGCCATGCGAATCAATATATCTAGGTGGTTAATCAGCTTAGCAGCAGCTCTATCCATAGCTGCATGCACACCCGTACAAGATAATAATCATAGCATTGACTTTGTGATAGTGAATGAAAGTGATTGGTATGGCGAACACTATACGGCCTACCCATTTACCGTATCAGGCGAAATTGTATGTATTACACATCCAGAGTATGGACCTTCTGTATATTTTCATCCTGTCGAATTTACCGATGAGTCTTATATTGGTACGCCACTTAACAAGGCTGCGGCCAAATCTCTGAAGCAGGCAAGTATGACTCCAAACGTACCTTACAGCATTAAGAAAGGTGCTGTTTTGAGTGAGGCTAGAGAGATTGGGCTGAAGGTGTGTGATGAGATGTATGGGGAAGTTTAAAGAAAGAATACTTAAAATAGTTTCCTGTAATTTAACTTTTCATAATAATTCTTGTTAATTAGTCATACAAAACTGCCTCGATACCTCATTTCAAAAATAATGACTGGAGAAAAATATGCCCGATAAAATAGTTAGATTTCTAGATATAAGTTGCTATCGTAACTTTAAAGGATGGATTACAGATAAGAATAATCTTAACCCAGTATTCGTTGCTAGCTTTAAGCATCCCAATGAAAACAAGGCTATTGATATGTATGGGAAGATATATCCCTTAGACTTTACTGATAGATCTTTGTTTAACGAAATTGTTGGTTATTTAATAGCTAACGCTCTCGAAATTCCTCAGCCTAAATACGCATGTATTGCTTTGATTCCAACTCAAGATATTGCTGAAAACGATAACATTGGATTTTCTGATTCCGTGCTAGGAAAGAAATTCTTTGATAACGAATTCTATCCTATTTTCTGTACCTCAAAAATTGACAAGAGTGAAACCGCATTTGAGTATCATACACGTAGCAAAAAGTTAATAGATGAGCTTGCAAAATGGTCACATATAGGTGATACCATAGCAATGGATAATACAATTGCGCACGTCGATAGGCATATGGGAAATTTGCTTAGAACGGGCAAGGCTAAATATCATGTTATTGATAATGATATGCTAGTGTGCAAATATGACACATATGGATATGGCTGGTTAACTAGTGATTTAGATGTAGATAAGAAGTATAAGAATCAACTTTTTGATATCGCAAAGGACTTGATGCCACAAAAAGAATTTGTCAAAATTCGTAGCAGTATGATCCACGAGTGTCACAAGCATTCCAATGCTATTGCGTCAATAAACAATGAAGTGAATAATTGGATGAATTCTATATATAGCTCAAACTCATCAGACTATATTGAATTCCTAGATTTCTTAAATAAGAGAGCAGATAACGCATTTGAACAAGTAACATCTAGAGTGGAACTATTAATATGAATACATCATGGCTGAGTTTACTCAACAGCAGCGAAAACAGTGACTTAATATCAGGAAACTGGTTTACTGTGCGGTTTATGCCCGATAGAATTTCAGGAGAGATATTCAACGTTGGTGTAGTTTTCGTAGATAAAAATAGCAAATGCCATTATAGGATTCTAGAAACTACAGACGCCTTTCAGTGTTTGTTTGGTATAAGTGGAGCTGCAAATATTAAGTTTTTGCTTGATATAGTTGACGAGATGTTTGCAAATAATAATTATACAATTACGCCTTCTCCTCACATTATCTATTCAAGCTATCAAACAGCACGAGGTGAAAGTATTGACGAAATATTAGACGATCTATACGGGTCAATGGTATCTCTTATATGTAGAAATGAAAAAAAGTCAAAGAAAAGTCAAGCTCTGGGCACAACTGATTTACGCAAAAAAGTATTTAATCAAATTGAAAGTAGAAGAAAAGGAATGAAGGATAAAATTTATAATCCAGAGCCTTTTCTAATTACCAATAATAGCAATGAAAAAGGGATGTTAGTAGATATGCCTATTTCTAAGTATAGTTTAGGGGATTCCAGTACCAGGGCAGAATACTATGGTACGATTATCTCAGCCGCTTACTTAGATGATATTCATCGTCGATATAATATTGATTATGTTGGTTGCACTAATGTCACAAACTGCTGTGAAATTTTAGGAAAAGCTATCAAGGCTAGTATAATTATTTATGTACCACCTGTAGATGAGATCGTATTTACTGAAGCAGTTCAAATAAATATTCGAAACGAATTGGATAAATGCCTATATTCGTTGGAGAAAATGAATAAAGATGGTTACGATATCGATATTCAAATAGCTCACTCATCTGAAGAGTGTGGCACTAAAGTATTAGAATTTGTTGATTAATTAGAAATTACTTTAATAAAAAACCCACCTCACAATGGGTTTTTTATTGTCTGCTTTATAACTTACATAAGAATTATAAGGGTAACCATCCCAAGCATAAAAAAAGCCTCTATAAAGAGGCTTCTATTTTTTAGAAAAAGATATTAACAACATCTAACTAACGATCATGGACCACCACTAGGTACTAAAAAGCACCATGCTTCATAACCATATTCGTGAGCGTCTAGCTTTTTACCTGAAGTACCACGCACCTTACGGAAGCGGCAACACACCCATCTCATGCCTTTTGGGGCAGGTTTACTGTTTATTTTTTTCTTAGCCATTAGATTCTTCTCCTGGCGAATTGTAACCAAGGATTGTTAATGACCTTAAAAATTGATAAGATATAGGTTCTGACGTTATACCTGTACTTCTTTCTAAGGCTTCTGCACTGCCTTGGTTTTACAGTACAAAACTGGTTTAAATGTAATTTAAATCATCTCTTATTCGCCTCTTTAATCCTAAACCCTGCGCACTGACGACTAACTTGAAATTTTTCCATTATTTCATCTTCTGTCATATTTATGCATTGGCTTACTGGGGCGAGTAGCTCTGCAGCAAAACAATTAGCTTGCCACTCTGAATCCTCATATATCTTATGATTTTTTGCGTTCCCTCTAGCTAAAGCAACACCTTCATGCAACACAAAATGCCCAAATTCATGGGCAATAGTAAATCGCGCTCTAAAATCTCCATCATGCAATGCGTCATAGACATCTTTTCTTATACACATTTTCATACGATCTGGAGACATTGCTGCTTCTGTATCGCCCATTATCTCATTATCTAATGGGAAGAATTCAAACTCCCCCTTAGTCAATTTTGGCAAAATTAACTCAAGTACTTTTAAGACATCAAGACAATCGGTAACTTCTGTTTTACATACTTTTCTTCTAAATGCTCCAGCTAACCCTGCTATTGAATCTTTACTTCGAGGCTTAACCTTAATACCTGTATTGTGCTTTTGTAGAAAATCCAACATATTAAATCCCTTAATTGTCTGCTAAGTATTCAAAAAATCTTCAAGATTTTTCAAATCAAAGCTCTTATTATCCATACGTCTTGCAAACATTAATGCCAACTCAGTTTCATAAACATCATTCCCCTTAATAACTACATCAGGCTCTAATTTACTAGCAAGCTTTGTAAGCTCTGTGCCTTCTTGTTCTGAAAGTTGTAATGAATTAATGATGCTATTAAGTAAGTGTGCATTAACTGGTTTTCTGCCTGTTTCTATAGCCGATAAATATGGAGAAGAGACACCTATAGAATCTGCCATTGTCTTCAACATAACTTCATGATCAATACGAAGTTTTCTAAGTTTTTTACCGAAATCAGTAACTGTTGCCATTGTTTGCTCCCTTATGTACTAACTATTTGGTACTTCAATAAATATGCTTTCTTTTTATTAGTATCATGAGAAATATATTAACCCAAAGGATAACTTTAGTCAAGTTATAAAATATATTCTATGTTTGATAACTGGTATAACGATAAAACCCGCCTCTCAGCGGGTTTTTTTATTGCTTATCAATCTACCAAAGCCTAACTACAAACTTTCTTAGACTGGCTAATCTTACCGTTATTACAAACAAACTTACCATTTTGGCAATGTGATACACCGCCCATGCTTTTAGAGCAAGGATAGTTCTGAGCATTCGCCTGCACAACTGGCGCCATCATTAACATAGAGATAAAAAACGTGGACCAAATTTTCATAGGTTACTACCTTAACAATCGAATAATATAAATTCGAACATAGCACCGCCTAGCTCTTTGATCAACACTTCTTTGTGCCTACTCCATCACCCACCCCGCCTTTGAGCGGGTTTTTTTGTGCTTGTAATTTCACACAGAAATAAAATATTCACATTGTGTGCATATAATTATTGACATATTTTCACATGGTGTGTAATATTACCTTATCAGCTAATAACGAGTTAGCCGAAACTATTTAACAACTTGGGATTAAGAGTTAATAAATTATTGACGATTGGCAACAGTCGTTAATGCTGAATTAATCAACTGAGTAAGAGGTAATGCAATGAGCAAAATGTACTGGATAACCCTTAAGTTTCAAGACGGTTCGAAAAGTCCTAACTTCGTTTGCACGTCAAATCTAGATGAAAAATTAAACGAGATGAAGTCATCTTACGACTGGGCAGGAAGTAAAAAGAAGGTCATTGGCGTAGATGTAGAGCTAGCCAAATAACACCCATAAAAAAGCCCCTCCGACTTCGACATCTAAAGGGGCTTTACTCACTAAGGAGTGAAAAGATTATGGCACAGATTATCAGATTAGACAACGATGCGGACAACGAAGCATCAAGCAAAAATGGACACGCTTACATCATCATCGATGATAAGTGCGTGCACTGCAAATACGACTCGGATTATCGAGAATGTGGCGAACGCAATGAGTATTGGGGCGGTCACTTAGCAGTAGAGGGTGATAGCTGGATAGAAGTCGATAGCGTGACCAATCTCAGCATTGTAGAGATTCTCGATATTGAAACCGACGATCTACTACCGCTTGGTAGTTACGTGATGACAGCCGATGACACGTTACAGATTATCGAAATTATCAAGGATTTCATCGAAGGCAATATCGAAGCAAGTCAACCAGCCAATAGCTACTACGCAGCATAAGGAGCATGCCAATGTATAAGACTTTAATCATCGCCCTCTTAGCGCCAATGCTAACAACTGGTTGTGCGCTAGACGTCGACCGATATTGCATCGTCGTGATAGTCACAGAAGGCATAACTGGTTGTGCGCTAGATGTCGACCTGCAAAACGAAAGCAACGCTATTGCGCTGCACAAATTAGAAGTATCTCTTGCTACTGACAAGCAATACAAGAACGACGCTTACTACGACTCTGAAGAATACCAAACGGCTAAAAAAGCCAACCAATTTATCGCAACAGCATATGGGAGAAAGTAACCATGGGACTCGCAATCAAATTTGAGAAATATCAAGACGCCAATGCTATTAAGACCAGCACTCTATGCCGTGAGGATTGGCTCACATTACGTCAAAGCGGGATTGGTGGCAGTGACATAGCAGCCATCATCGGTGTATCGCCCTACGCTACTGCTTACGATATCTACCAGTCTAAGACGCAGCCGTTAGCTGATGAAGATATGAACGAGTTTGCCTATTGGGGAACCATACTCGAGGACACGGTAGCACGCGAATTTTCAAAACGAAGTGGTCTGAAGATTCAGAACGTTAACTTCCTCATGCGTCACCCAGAACATCGCTGGGCCATCGCTAACATTGATCGTGCTGTGGTGAACAACGAAGTTAAAGGCTGGGGCAATGTACGCTTTAAAGACGGCAAGCTGACTACTGATCAGATTGTCGAGATTAAGACCGCATCTGAGTACGTCGGTAAAAATTGGGGCAATGAAGAGTCGGACGAAGTGCCGGACCAGTATCAGTGCCAAGCTCAGTGGTACATGGGGGTGACTGATACGCAAGTCTGTCACATGGCTGTACTGATTGGCGGTAACAAATATCGTCAGTACAAAATTGAGCGTCACCAGGACTTTATCGATTACTTGTTTGAGGCAGCCGAAAGCTTCTGGACCCACAACGTATTAGCAGGTGTTGAGCCTGACGCTACCACGCTGCAGAACGCTAAGGATAAGTACCCACGCCACAATCCTGATACCACGCTTGATGTCGAGCCGGATAGTGAAGCCGCCAAAGCCTTTGAGCATTATGAGTCATTAAAGGCGCAAGAGAAAGAAGTCAAAGCCGCGCTCGAGCTCGCCCAGACTGACCTTATTTGTCAGATTCAAGACAATGAGACATTGGCAATCGACGGCGAAGTGGTCGCTACTTACAAGGTCCAAGTAAGTAATCGCTTTGACAGTAGCCGCTTAAAGAAAGATATGCCAGAGCTTGCTGAGAAATATATCAAGCAAAGCGAAAGCCGCGTGATGAGGGTTAAGTGATGAGTATAAAAGTAAAGAAAACTCAGTCAGGTTTTGAATTCAAGAAGACTGACAAAAAGCCGTCAAACCCAAACGGTTGGAAAGAGCGTTACGACATTAGCTGCCCTCACTGCTCAGATAAATTCGATTGTGCACCTAGTATATTTCACATGATGGGCGCTCATGAGCTAGGTGGCGGCAGTTGTCCAAGCTGTAAAGGAATGATGGAAATTCATTTCAATCCCGAAAACGACACTATGACAACTCACAAAGTTAAAAAGGAAACAATCTAATGGACAACTACAACGAAATAACAGTAACCGCTGATCAGCAATACTCACCGCAGCAAATCACGCTTGATGACTCGCTGTTTAATAAGTGCCAACGCTTAGCTCACATGATGGCTAGTGGTGTTTGTACTGTACCAAAGCATCTACAAGGTAACGTCGGTGACTGCTTTGCAATTATTGGCCAATCACTACGCTGGGGCATGGACCCATATGCAGTAGCTCAAAAGACTCACTTAGTTAATGGCACGTTGGGGTATGAAGCTCAACTGGTTATCGCTGTCATCAACAATCGCGCTCCTATCGTCGACCGTATCAAGTTTGAATACTTTGGTGACTGGTCAAAAGTTAAAGCTAAAGATGATAAATCAACTGATGTGGGCGTCATCTGCCGAGCGACATTTAAAGGTGATGATGAGCCAACCGAGTTATCGCTAACGATGGCGCAAGTTGGTACTGTCCGTAACTCACCACTGTGGGCTGCTGACCCACGCCAACAGCTTGCCTACTTAGCAGCTAAGCGCTTTTCAAGACTTCATTGCCCTGATGTCATCCTAGGTGTTTATACACCTGACGAACTGGCTGACCGAAATAATGAAGCCCCTCGTAATGTTACACCTAAAGCTGCTAACGCTGGTGCATCCGCCCTGCTTGACCGCGTTAAGCCAAAGCAAGCGACTGCCGCGGCACCAGTGATTGAGTATTACGACATTAGCGAATTACTTAGCACGATTGAGCAAGTCACTGATAGTAAGCAGATTGGGCCCATCGGCAAAGAAATTGGCGAAATGCTTAACAATCCGGCTATCAATATCAAAGATGATGACGTTGATGAGCTACGCCAAGCCCTAGCCGATCAGAAGCAGTCGATCATCTTAGCTGATGAATACAACAATATCATGAAGCATATCAAAGCCTGTGAGTCACTTGATGACGTTGAGCGCATGAAGGGTTTGATCACTGACAAAGAGCAAGACTTTGATGCCGGTGATATCAAGATGCTTAATGACACGCTAGAAATTGTCGCTGAAGATATTGGCGCACAGGGTTAATTATATAAACGTCTGGGCGGAAACGCTCAGACTAACCAAGGAATGGATATGAAATCCTTATTACCGCATGAGCTAATAATAGATAACTTTGCTGGTGGTGGCGGTACCTCAACTGGACTTGAAGCTGCTTTTGGCCGTCCAGTTGATATTGCTATCAATCATGACCCTGAAGCGATAGCTATGCACCGTATCAACCACCCTGGCACTAAGCATTATTGCGAGTCGGTTTGGGATATAGAGCCAAAGTCGGTTACTGGCAATCAACCTGTAGGCTTGGTGTGGCTATCACCTGACTGCAAACACTTCAGCAAAGCAAAAGGTAGTGTACCAGTAGATAAGCGAATACGCGGGTTAGCTTGGATAGCACTGAAATGGGCTGCTGATTGCAGACCTCGAATTATCATGCTTGAGAATGTCGAAGAGTTTAAAACGTGGGGCCCAATTGGTGAAGATGGTCGACCATGTAAGGATCGTAAAGGTCAGACATTCAAATCATTTATACGTGCACTACGTCGTCAGGGTTACGCAGTTGAATATAAAGAGTTAAGAGCTTGTGATTACGGCACCCCTACCATTCGTAAGCGGTTCTTCTTGATAGCACGTCGTGATGGTTTGCCTATTGCTTGGCCAGTAGTAACGCATGGCGACCCAGAATCAACAGCTGTTAAAAAAAGAAAGTTACTACCTTGGCGAACAGCTTCTGAATGTATCGACTGGTCAATACCTACGCCATCAATATTTGAAACGGCTGAGCAGATAAAAAGCAAGTATGGCATACGTGCTGTACGCCCATTATCTGACAATACATGCAAGCGCATAGCTGCTGGTCTAATGCGGTATGTCGTTAATAATCCATCGCCATTTATAGTCAAGTTAAGAAAAGGGAATATTGGACACGGTATAAATGAGCCGCTGCATACAATCACATCTGGCGGTACTCACTTTGGTTTAGCTTCACCGCTAATGACAGAATGCGCCAATACTTCATCGCCTAGATGTATGCCGGCTAACGAGCCATTGCGTACGATATGCGCTCAAATTAAGGGCGGCCATCATGCGCTGATAGCGCCTTTCATAGCTAAGAATTATACAGGCGTGGTTGGTAGCGATATTACAGAGCCGTTGCATACCGTTACGGCCACTGACCATAACAGCCTAGTGTCTGCATTTTTGACAGCTTACTACGGCAATGAAAAAAACGGACAGTCTGTTAAAAGCCCAGTTCGTACAGTAGTCAGTAAAGAAAGGTTTGGATTGGTCACGGTTGAGGGTGTGGATTATAAAATAGTTGATATCGGCTTTCGCATGTTGCAGCCAAGAGAGTTGTTCCGCGCTCAAGGTTTTGGTGACGATTACATTATTGATAAAGGTATTGATGAGTATGGCAAAACAATAAAACTAACCAAGACGGCACAAACAAGAATGGTTGGTAATTCGGTTTGTCCTCCCCTTGCCCAAGCCTTGGTAGAAGCTAACTTTAAACATGAATTTAATTACAGCGAGAAAATAGCATGAAAACACGTACCGAAAAAGAAATGAAAGCCCTAGCAGCTGAGTTGCTAGAAGTTGATTTGGAATTGCCGAGCGTGCGTGAGACGTGTGGCGCTGAGAAGGAGAGTAAGCATGGATAGATTTATCAAAGAAAATGATCTTGATTGGCTTTGCTTGGCGTTAAAGGATAGGTGTAGCGAGCGACCTCACCTGGAGTGCATCAGCGTTAATGCTGGCAGAGCCTATGCAACAGACGGACACCGTATGCACGCAGCGCCATGCGATTTAGACAATGGTGTGTATTGCCGGTATGAACTACAAAGAAGTTTAGAAAAAAATAATATACCGCCAGTCGAAACTGATGTTGTAGTACCTGATGGATTTAAACCGCAATTGGTTATGATTAAACAAGCGGGCAAAGCTTTTAATCCAGCGAGCGAAATAACGGCATCAGATTTTTATGTGCAGAATGGGTTTTATGGTCAGTTGATGCCGAAAGATGGCAGTAGTAGATTTCAACGCATATATGTACTTGAAGCACTGTTTGGGTTATCTACTAAGGGCGAAACTATCTTGCATGTACATACTAAAGATAATGGCGAAAACTTTATGTATGCGAATGACAGTGAACGGTCTTTTGTCATTATGGGCATGAAGCTGGATAAGGAGAGTGCTTGTGAGTGACGACAAAAATTTATCGCCCTTCATTTATCAGTATCAGAAAACTTTAGGCGAGCTTGAGCGAAAAGCTCAAATGTCGGCATGGAAGTGGATGGATAACGACCTAAGCGTAACATTATCGAATGCAACAATACAAAACGGTGGCGAGACTGCATTGCGATGTGATAACGCTGAATTGTGCTTACCGCAAGCCGACGCAATACGTTTGCGCGATTATTTAAACAAGGCTTATCCGATAGACGAGGTGACAGATGATTGAACAAAACGACCAAATCGAGGGATTGAATCCGGATGGATTTACTACGATGGCTAATGTTGCAAAATTGTATGATGTGAGCACATCGACTTTACGAAGATATTGGACGGACGGCAAGTTTCCGGAGCCAATACTATTATTTAGTAAGAATTATTTTAGAAATAGCGATTTGTTGGAATATAACAAAAATTTAGAACATGAGACCGCTTAGGCGGTCTTTTTTTTGCTTATTTTTTATCGATTGGTAATCAAAGAGGTAATCAAAATCTGATTTTTTAGAGTTATTGCTATATAAATCAAGGAATTACGAACAAAAAAAAGCGACTCCATCAGCACATCCTCGGCACACATTATAACTATTACCGTTGCTACCTTCCGGTCCTGGCGGGATTCATAGAACAATGTTGCGAGGCTACCAATGGAGCCACCAGTTGCAAATTATACAAGAATTTTTCATTATTACAACCCCAATCGTCAAACAGATTGGTTTATATCACAAAGAATTTCATAATCTAGCTATAGTCGGTGAAAAGTAATATCGATACAACACGTACTACTGGTGCAAATTTTTCTTGCTTGCTGTGCCTACGCAGACAGAGGCTGCAAAAACTTTACACCAGCAATACGGTAGCGACTTTAAAGTATTTCAACTATAGTAATCTACTCCGTAACACACAACCCATAACGTAAGTGACAAAATTATCACAGCGACACATTTAAATTTTGTTATTTTAGATAAGAAGGTTAAGCGCCATAAATAATGCTTAATAAATACAATGCATCTTTATGGCTTTTAAATTAACGGCTTCAAGTGTATTTATTTTATTCAGGAGATTATGATGAAAAACATTCTAACTGGTAAAGCCGCTTTCGCCACTGGTACAGCCTGTCTAATGACCATGCTGATGGGGACTGCCCATGCAGCGCCCACAGGCTACGATCAGCTTGCTTTTCAAACAGAAGTAAAAGAAGAAATTCAAAATGACGAGGTCACTGCCAGCTTATACAAAAAAGCACAGGCAACCGATGCAAAAGCATTGGCAACCACACTAAACACTTCGATTAATAATGCGTTAAAAATCGCTAAACGCTACCCGACTGTCACGGTAAGCACTGGTCAACAACGTACTTATCCACGTTACGATAAATACAATAAAATCATCGGCTGGACAGGACAGGCAAATATAGACCTAAAAAGTACCGATTTTACAGCAACCAGCCAACTGATTGCTGATTTGCAAGAAACCTTGGTCATGGAAAATCTCAGCTTTGGGGTCTCAGATATCAAAAAGAATGCGTTACAGCAGAAACTGATGACCGATGCTTCACGCGCCTTTCAGCAGCAGGCTAAAAATATGACCCGTGCTTGGGATGCACGCAGCTATCGTGTCGTCAATGTCAATCTAAACACTGGCAGCAACTATCCGCGCCCGATGTATAATGCCATGAGCATGAAAGCTGAGTCGGCAGATGCATCGGTACCAAGCCAAAATTTTGAGTCTGGTAACAGCACCATCTCAGTGACTGCCAATGGTACGATTGAGTTGACTAAATAAACGACGAATAAACGCTCTTTATTAACTCATCATTTTCGTTAATTAATAGCATTCATTAACCAATAATGCTCATAAATAAAGGCAATCACTGATGTCAGTGCTTGCCTTTATTACATATAAATTTTCTTGGCTGAGATTTACCTTGCATCCATCAATGCTTAACAGCTATTTTCTATTATTTATTTTATTGCTGGCTGCTCAAGGGTTATTGGTGTATCAGCTTGTGGCTTAGTGAATGATTGCATATTGGGTTGTTTGCCATCTTGACGCAGTTTTAACAGTACCTTTTGATGCCAAGGTAGACGCTGATAAGCCAAAAGCTGCTCAGCAATTTTTTTATTGTTTTGCAGCGTCTGCGTATTTTGAATCACATAAATAGTTCGCGAGATTTGCTTTAATACCTGTCCTTTCCCGTTTTTGACCACAGCATTAATAACATGAGAACCGGGTAGAATATCAACGGTAGAAATCGAGGTACTTAAACCTTGAGCCACCTCATTACCATCAAGTGTCACACTCACACTATCGCCGGCTTGCAGTGCAGGTTTTAATTGTAGATTTACGACGATATTTTGCGCCGGACGACGATAGGCGCGTTCTTCACTTGGCTCAATCATGGTTAATTGATAATTGACGCGTGGTACTTGAATTGTGCTCGATGCATTTTCTAGCGCAGGCGGCGTGGTATTGCTAGCGACCATTGGCTTAGCAGGTGCAGTAGGATTGCTATTTACTGCGGTGCTGTTAGTAGCACTATTGGACGTAGAGCGAGTAGCCGTAACAACGGAAATTTCACTAATTTGCTTGCCCGATTTATTCTCATGGTTTTGCGGACGGTCAGTAAAGGTGACTTGACCTGTTTTTTCATCAAGCACTTTATAAATAGGTGCAGCATTCGTTATTGGCGCGTAAAGACTGGCTGTAATGATTACAAGTCCTATTAGCAGGCTTAAATCCATACTTTTACTCAAAATATTATTTTTTAATAATGAAGTCATGGTCAGTCAGCCTAATAAATATTTTTTATTGATATACAGATGAAACCATTATGCGGTACTTTTCATATTATATAGTCGGTGAAAAGTAATATTGATACAACACGTACTACTGGTGCAAATTTTTCTTGATTGCTGTGCCTATGCAGACAGAGGCTGCAAAAAATTTACACCAGTAGTACTGTAGCGACTTTAAAGTATTTCAACTATATAGCAGTATCGTCTGCATAGAAACTTTATCAGCTCAGTCAAGACAATCGTTCAAGCGCAAAAAAACCAGCTAAGGCTTACTTAACTGGTTTTTTATTGAACTTTTAAATCTTTAACGACAAATTAGCAGCTGTAATACAAGTCAAACTCAACGGGATGTACCGTGATATTGACGCGCTGTACTTCTTCTTGCTTGAGAGCAATATAAGCCTCTAACATCTCTTTGGTGAATACATCACCTTTTAATAAAAATTCATGATCATCTTTTAGTGCTTGCAATGCCACTTCTAAATTTTCAGCGACCGTTGGAATCAATGCTTCTTCTTCTGGCGGCAAATCATACAAGTTTTTGTCAGCGGCTTCACCTGGATGCATTTTGTTTTGAATACCGTCAAGACCCGCCATCAACAGTGCAGCAAACGCTAAGTATGGGTTGGCTGCTGGATCAGGGAATCTCGCTTCAACACGCACCGCTTTTGGGCTGCTGACGTGTGGAATACGGATAGATGCTGAGCGGTTAGATGCTGAGTATGCAAGCTTGATAGGCGCTTCATAATGGGGCACTAGACGCTTGTAGCTGTTGGTCGATGGATTGGTAATCGCATTAAGCGCACGAGCGTGTTTAATGATACCGCCTACGAAATACAATGCCGTTTCAGACAAGCCTGCATATTCATCGCCAGAGAAGGTGTTAACCCCATCTTTTGAGATTGAGATATGCACGTGCATACCAGAACCATTATCACCAACGATAGGCTTTGGCATAAAGGTTGCTGTTTTTCCAAACTGATGAGCAACGTTATGTACGGCATATTTGAGCTTTTGTACTTCATCTGCCTTGCGTACAAGCGTGTTAAAAGCAACGCCAATTTCTAACTGACAAGGGGCAACTTCGTGGTGATGTACTTCGATACAGCCTTCACCAATCATATCTTCGATGCGATCACACATGACGGTACGCATATCTTGTGAGCTATCAACAGGTGGTACTGGTACATAACCGCCTTTGACACGTGGGCGATGACCCATGTTGCCCCACTCATAGTCTTTATTGGTTGACCATGCGGCTTCTTCAGCGACGATTTCATGACTGACACCAGACATGCCCACAGACCATTTTACCTCATCAAATACAAAGAACTCAGGCTCAGGACCAAAAAAAGCCGTATCACCAATACCGGTAGATTTTAAATACTCTTCAGCACGGCGCGCAATAGAGCGTGGATCACGGTCATAACCTTGTAGGGTTGATGGCTCAATGATGTCACAAGTCACGACAACAGTAACCGCATCAAAGAACGGGTCAATAAACGCCGTCTCAGGATCAGGACGCAAAATCATGTCTGATGCTTCAATCCCTTTCCAACCAGCAATCGATGAGCCATCAAACATTTTGCCATCTTCCATCGATTCTTCATCAACGCTATGAGCTGGAAAGCTCATATGATGCTCTTTACCGCGGGTATCAGTGAAGCGAAAATCGACCCATTTAGCGTTGGATGATTTGATCAGATCAAGTAGTTTATTTGACATAGATAGTTTCCCTTGTGATTATCATGGTACTAAAATTATGGTAATGGCTTTGTATTACTGAACCGTACTGAGATTGAAGATAACGATGTTTACTCGTTATTCATACTAATAGTCAGTATCCGTTAGTCAGTATCCGTCTTTATTATTAATGACACATTTTTATCAATCAGACAAATACAATTGCTATTTTAGCAATATCTCGCTAACAATGTTGCACTCTTCATACGCTGATTGATAAATATTCTGCTATACAAGATACTTGTACCCTAGAAAGCTGCAACAGCCATGCCAATCTAATTAACTTTAATATTCTAGAGCATCAGATATTTAAATTATTACTAATAAATACAAATAGTTAAACCAAATTTAGTCTTATTTTTAAGAAAAACCAACGTCTCAAATTTGCTTCTAGCAATAAAAATTTTTGATTTAACATTGTAATGTTAGCACTATAAAAGTGCATTACCAAGAATACATTCAGTGCATATGCACCGTAATAGCACATTACCAAAGTATTTTTGAAAAAATATTTTTTTTAAGCAGTGGCAATGATACCCGTTTGCCTTTCCATTGACGATTAAGCATACTTTTATCTATCGACACTAAACCTATAGAACCATCACATTTGATAGACTGCAAAATAATGTTAAGATAACGAGGTTATAAAACCTTTAATCTTAAGTAACTGACAAAAGCCACCTGCAAAAACCGTCATAAAGATTTATTAATCAACGCTAATTAATGAATACTAAAAGCAAGCATCTCAATAAGTTGAAGCCCTCATGATTCTGATGATCGATAATTACGACAGCTTTACGTACAATATTGTACAGTACTTCGGTGAATTGCAGCAGGACATCACCGTCTGTCGTAATGATGAGATTACCATTGAGCAAATAAAAGTGCTTGCGCCTGACGCCATCGTTATCGGTCCTGGACCTTGCACTCCTGATAGCGCTGGCATCTCACTTGAATTGATTGATACTTTTAAAGGTATTATACCGATATTGGGTATCTGCTTGGGTCATCAGGCTATCGGACAGGCGTTTGGCGGCAAAATAGTCAAAGCAAGTGAAGTGATGCACGGACGCTTATCTGCTATTTATCATAATGGACAAGGCGTGTTTATAGATTTACCCAATCCTGCACAGTTTACCCGCTATCACTCACTGATCATTGATAAGTCAAGCTTGCCGGAAGGCTTTGAGGTCACTGCTTGGACACAACATATCGATGGCAGTATGGAGGAAATCATGGGTATTCGTCACCGCGATTTTGCCATTGAAGGGGTGCAGTTTCATCCTGAGTCTATTTTAAGCGAGGCCGGCTATCAGCTGCTTAATAACTTTTTACAGGCGCATCATTTGGCTGTGATAGACAGCGATAGTTTGCCACAGGTGGGCTAGCCGCTAATCGTTGTTTCAAAATTTAAAATAATAATAAGTGAGAATATGATGACCACTGCTCCTTTGCAGACTGTACTTTCAAATGTGACCCGTACCACAGAAGATATCCATCAGCTGTCAGATGATAGTATCCATGAGCTACTGACCAGCGCATTAGGTAGAATTTTTCAACATATTGATCTGACCTTTGATGAGATGTATCAAGTGATGCTAATCATCATGCAAGGCAGATGTAGCGATGCCATGATGGGCGCTATCTTGACCGGTCTTCGCATGAAAGGCGAATCAATTGATGAAATTACTGCCTCGGCGAGTGCCATGCGTGCATTAGCTGCCAATATTGCCCCAAAAGACTGTCGCTATATGGTTGATATCGTCGGTACAGGAGGCGATGGCGCTAACTTGTTTAACGTGTCCACAGCGGCAGCGTTGGTCGCAGCAGCAGCAGGTGCACAAGTTGCCAAACATGGTAACCGCGGGGTTTCAACCAAATCTGGTAGCTCGGATTTGCTTGAGCAAGCCGGTATCAGTCTATCGCTGACGCCTGAGCAAGCGCAAGCCTGTATCGAAGAGCAAGGTATTGGTTTTTTGTTTGCGCCAAACCACCATAGCGCCATGCGTTATGCCAATCCGGTACGCCGCGAGCTAAAATCTAGAACGATTTTTAATATTTTAGGTCCACTCACTAATCCTGCTGGTACGCCCAATTTGGTGATTGGCGTCTTTACCGCGCAGTTATGTGAACCTTTGGCAAAGGTGATGAAAAACCTTGGTGCGCGCCATGTGATGGTCGTCGGTGCAAAAGATGGGTTGGATGAAATCAGCCTTGCAACATCGACGACGGTGGCTGAATTAAAAGATGGCGAAATTTCCGTCTACGAGATGATGCCAGAGGATGCGGGCATTGAGTCACAAACTCTTATTGGGCTTGATGTAGATTCACCAGCACAGAGCCTTGAGCTAATACGCGCTGCTTTATCAGGTGTAGAGACACATGACCGCGCAGTGCTTAAAGCGCGTGATATGATTGCCTTAAATGCAGGTGCTGCGATATATACTGCCGGACTTGCCAGCAACTATCCAAACGGCGTGAGTCATGCACAAAAAATCATCCAAAATGGCGATGCTTTAGTCAAGCTTGAGTCTCTGGCGCACTATACGCAGCAGCTAGCAGCGCAAAATTAACGGCGCTTATTTTTTATAATGTTGCTTTTTATGATGTTACTTTGTTTGTGATGTCGCTTTATTTGTGCTGATACTTTAAATGTATCAGTACACAGTTCACGCTATAGTAAGCCCAGTATAAAAACGATACAGCGGGACTGGAATGAATTTTTTGCAGCCTCTGTCTGCGCAGGCACAGCACGCCAGAAAATTTTATACCAGTGCCGCGTCAAAACATGATGTATCTACTTTATTTGGAATCAACTATATTATTGCTTTTTTATATTTAATCAAATTTGGATACCGCTATGACTACCAATACGACAGTCCGCTCAAATATTCCTTCAGTATTGCAGCGTATCGTTGCTACCAAACATGACGAAGTGGCTGCTGCTCGTAAGTTGTTATCACTTGAAGACTTACAAGAGAAAGTCGCAGCGGATAAACAACCTCGTCGCGGTTTTGCTAGTGCCCTGCGTGGCGCTGATATCGGTATTATTGCTGAGATAAAAAAAGCCTCGCCTTCTAAAGGTATTATCAATCACAACTTTGCTCCTGCCTTATTTGCTAAGCAGTATGAGCAAGCAGGCGCAAGCTGTCTGTCTGTTTTGACTGATCGTGACTACTTCCAAGGTGATGATAGCTATTTGATCCAAGCACGTGAAGCTTGTCGCCTACCGATATTACGTAAAGACTTTATGATTGATGTCTATCAGATTTATCAGTCATATCTACTCGGCGCAGATTGTATATTACTGATTATGGCGTGCCTTGATGATGCACAGGTGCAAGAGCTGCATGCGCTAAGCATCGAGCTTGGTATGGATGTGTTGATAGAAGTGCATACGGCAGAAGAGCTTGAGCGTGCCCTACGATTGCCACATTCAGAGCACAACATCTACGGTATCAATAACCGTGATTTAAATACCTTTGATGTGGATTTGCAGACGACACTTGATTTAAAGAACGCCCTATTACGCGAGCTTGCCATTGATGATGCATTTTCTGCCAATCCCAATGACAGTCTACAACGTCCGCTTATTGTGACTGAGAGTGGCATCCATAGCAGTAATGATATCCGTATGATGTTAAGCCATAATATCCAGCATTTTTTAATCGGTGAGCAATTTATGAAGACCGATCATCCCGGACAAGCATTACAATCCTTACTTGCGAGCGTCGCAGCACAGGCGTAAAGTAAATAAGATAGTTTAAACAAAATCAGCATGACAGTAGCAATCGCCTTGATTGCCTTTAGCACTCATTCAATTAATCATTTATTCACTAACCAACGATACGTTAACTATTATGTCAAACTCTCTATTTTCAAAAGAAATGCAAGACCAACTTAAAGAGCTGAAAGGTCAATTGAGTAAAGGTCGTGATACTGTGTCACCTGATGGCGACGATGGTAAGCCGACTGAACCTGTGTCGCTATTGACTCAAAAGCAAGTCAAAAGAACCGTCAAGCAGATGGACTCTGAACATATCGACGATGATAAAGTATTGTTTATGCAAGCGATGCATGGCGTCAATCAGCTCGATGATAAAAACGTGCGCTCACCGGCCAATGCAGCAAAAGCCAAAAAGCCTGATGCAGCGACACTGTCTAAACGTGCAGCAGCTCAAGGTGGTGAAGCGAGTGACTTGGGCGCAGGTTTATCAGATATGCAGGCTTTATTGAACCCTGTTGCGGGCGAAGCCTACTTATCTTATAAAAACCCTACGCTACAAAACAAGATTTTCACCCAGTTAAAACAAGGTAAATTGCGTTGGTATGATGCCGTAGATATTCATGGCTGCACTATCGAAGAAGCGCGTGTGGCGATGACTCAGCTACTGAGTCAAGCAAAGCAAAACAATGAAACGTCAGTAAAAATTGTCCACGGTAAAGGCAGTGAAGCGATTCTAAAAACCTGCATCAACGGTTGGTTACGTCAATTGCCAGAAGTGCTGGCATTTTGCTCAGCCCCGCCAAAAGATGGTGGCAATGGCGCGGTATTGGTCCTACTAAAAAAAACCAAAACTGATGCCGAATAAGTTTTAGTATAAACCATAAGAGGACTGCCAATAAGCAGTCCTTTTTTATGTCAAAAAATCGTCAATGTGTTTAATAACTATCGTTGAAATACTTTAAAGTCGCTACCGTATTGCTGGTGTAAATTTTTTGCAGCCTCTGTCTGCGTAGGCACAGCAAGCAAGAAAAATTTGCACCAGTAGTACGTGTTGTATCGATATTACTTTTTTGCTCTTGGGAATCTAAAGCTATTTTTTACCTGTTTGAATTTTAATCGAGCTAACGTATGACCGCTGCTTTTATGAATAGCTTTATATCTACTGTCTAACAAATCCCTTTTTGGTTCAGGCTCTGGCTGCTTATTTTCATTTTCCGTATCAACAGCATCACTATCTTTGTTTAAATGAACGACTTTTGACTTGTTATCAGTAGCAATTTTTTTGTCATCTTTATGATCAACGGTCTCGCCTTCTTCATTTTCATTTTCTAATTGAGCCTGAAGCTCTGGTTGCTTGACAATCAGCTGCTGTGTTGGCAAAGCATGCTCTACATCATATTGCCTAACTTGCATTAACAAATCAACGAATAACCGGTCTTGTTTTTCATAGAATTCGATGATACCAGTGGCATTGATATAGGCTTGTAGCTGAATAATATAACTATCTTGACGCAACTCTAAGATATTGACTTGATTCCATTCTTGATTGGTCAATTCATGCTTATCCAAAAACTCATCCAAGTGTTTTACCATCTTAAACACAACATTAATATCAGCGGTACGCTTGATATATAGTTGATGTAAAAAGCGAAACATGTCACGTGAGGTAAAGTTTTCAATTTGCATTGATGAAAAATCACCGTTAGGTACCGTGACGATAGTACGGGTCAAGGTACGCACGCGCGATGAGCGAATACCAATATCGATGACGGTGCCCTCATACGTACCAAATTTACAATAGTCACCGATACGCACAGGCGAATCTGCCACCACTACCACACTGCCGACTAAGTTTTCGATGGTCTTTTGCGCACCTAATGCTAAGGCTAAACCCCCTACCCCTAATGCAGCAATACCAGTCGTTAAGTCAAAGCCCAAGTTACCGAAAGTGACGATGACTGCAAATATCAATAATAGCGCTTTGACGACTTTGCGTAATAGTCCCAAAATCGAGACCCGTTCAGTATAGTTTTTCTTATAGCTTAAATTCACTGCACGGGTAAATAAGGCATCGATAATGCGTAATAACAACCACGTTATTGCCACCCACGAAGCAATCTCAGCGAAGCGGTTGACCGGCTCGCGCAGGGTCACTGACACCCCAGCATAAACCATCACCTCAGACAAAATCAGCGCCATAATCACCACCGCTAGCGGCAATATAACTTTATCTGGCAATGGCAGCGGCACATCACGGACACGAGGGTAAGTGATTTCCAATAAATGATACAGTAGCCATACGACGATGTAGGTGAATAAAAAACTACTGACAGTTATCGCCAAAGCTGCAACCAAATCAGCCAACTGATAACCAAAGAGCTTTTTACCTTCTAGTGAATCAATGGTATAACGAGAAACCAAAGTCGGCTTATAGTTCTCTATTGCCTCTGGTATTGAGCTGAGCGTATCAGTAGAAAACTGCCAGTATTGCTCGCCTTCTTGCGACACCACTCTTTCAAGTAGCAAAGGAATGCTTGTATCACTGACTTTGATGACACCGACATTTTCTTGGCTTGGCGGTAGTTGATCGGTTAAATTGCCTTCAGGCGTGTTATTAATCTGCAAATCAGCCTGAAAACGACCACCTGCATCGAGTGCTTGCTTAAACTGACGGACGACAGTGGTTGGATTATCAGCTTTAGATAGATTGAGATAGTTACTGGCGAGCAGATAATCATTTTCACCCAATGCTGCAATAAATCCTTGAACGGTATGTCGAGGCGTATCGCGTCCGAATGAATCAGGTATCGATGTGCCATCCCCTTCCTCAGTTTTAGTACCACCCACACCCAGTATGCTCGCCTCAGCTGCCAACGCACTAGGCTGCGAGATGACACTGAGTGCCATAGCGACAAGTAGAGTCATCACGATTAATGGTAATTTCATCAATGACATCGATAAAGATGGCACGGCAGTAGTACTCAGACGACGCTTAATAAACAAAACAAACCTCATGGCTTTATGAATCGCATAACGAAAAACGGGGAAAATCTGCCCTATAATAACAATTATGATGATAAAGAATATCACTAGTGAACAAAAAAATTATAAATAGCCTGTCCATTACTTAAAACAATTGAAGATAGCTGATAGTGAATAATATTCATCCTATAATGAATAAACATTAGGTGAAAGTGGTTTATAAATGCGGCGCTTTTATAGATAATAGCGCCATGTAGTCTATTTATTACTTTTTGTAATTTTTACCTTCTCAGATTTCGCTTCTGTAACTTCTTTATTTGATTAATTTGGAATTCAACATGGTTTTATCACGTTCATCTTCAACCACCTATCTTCGGTTGTGTATTTTAAGCGCATTTGGCGCATTTGCTATGAGCGCTAACGCCGCTACTGACGTCAATATTGTTAGTGATAGCGATCTACCACAAGTTGAGCTTGATAAAATCGTCGTGACCGCGACGCGTACACCGACTAAGACGAGTAATGTGATTGCTCAGACTCGTGTGATTGATAGCGAAGAATTGCAGCGTTATCAAGGTCAGACAGTCACTGATGTATTAAAGAATCAGCCTGGTATCAATATTGCTCAAAGTGGTGGTATGGGAACGATTAGCAATTTTTATATGCGTGGCTATGACAGCAAGCAAGTCCTTGTACTAATAGATGGTATCCGCTATAGCTCTATTTCTGCAGGAACGTCTTCATTAAATTTATTACCGGCTGACCAAATTGATCGCATTGAAATTCTATACGGTGCTTCAGGGTCTAGTATTTATGGTTCTGACGCTATGGGCGGTGTTATTCAAATCTTTACCAAGGGCAATATTGTAGAGCAATCTAATATTTCGACTAGCGTTGGTTACGGAAGTAATAATCACTACCAAGTAGGCGTCACAGGTCAGCTTAAAAACGATACTTCGTCATTAAGCTTGGGCGTCAGTCGCAACAAAACAGACGGTTTTAACGCGATTGCCGATAGCAGTTCTTCCGATTATAATGCTGATGATGATGGCTTTGAATCTACCAATGCTAGTTTAGGCTTGCAGCATAAGCTTTCAGACTCTTTAAGTGCAGGGCTAAGTGCCTTATATTCTGACTCTACAACTGATATTGACTCTGCAGGTACTCTGTTTCCAAATGCCTATTCAGATCAAAAAAATGGCAGTGCCAATGCCTTTATTCAACATCAAACGCCATTGACTGTCACTAAGTTCAGCTATGGTCAAAGTATCGACAGACTCACGTCACATGATAATAACTCTATTAATTATCAACAAGGTAGCCAGTTTGATACCACCCAAGAGCAAGCGCGTTTAGAAAGTCAAATTAATGCGCAACCGGGTACGGTGACTATCGGTGCAGAATGGTTATCCCAAAAACTAGATGCATCAGATGTTTTAGATTTTTCGGGTTACCCTAACCCTGCCGTTCAAACTGCTTATAACCCTGATGACAGAACGGTCAAAAGTGCTTTCGTTGGCTATCAACTATCAGAATCTTATTATGACTTGCAAGCCAATTACCGTGTTGATGATAATTCCCAATATGGTAACGAAAGTACTTATAATATAGGCGCTGCTGTACGTCCATTGGATGGTGTACGAATCGGCGCTAGCTATGCGACAGGCTTTCGCGCTCCAACCTTTAATGATCTATACTATCCTGGTTATAGCAACCCAGATTTGAAGCCTGAAACCAGTAAAAATACTGAACTATTCGTAGAGTACAATAAAGGAAATCAAATTTCACGCCTTACTGGCTATCATACTGATGTAGAGGATTTGATTGGCGGTAATACCAATACTGGTGAGGCAAAAATCAAAGGGTTAAGCCTTATATCAGACTGGCGTGTTAATTCGTTTCTATTTGGTTTAGGTTATGACTATTTAGATGCCAAAGACAAAACAGCCAATAGCGCTAATTATAATAACGACCTTGTATATCGTCCTCAAAATAGCGGTTTAATTTATATCGGTTATCAGCAACCTACCTTTGATGTGCGCCTCGAAGCTAAACATACTGATAGTAGATTCTCTGACGTGAGCAATCAAACCAAGTTAGATGACTACACTTTAGTTAATTTGAGTGGCAGCGCTTACATTACACCCAATCTTCGCGCTAACTTACGTGTCGATAATCTCACTGATGAAAACTATACTTTGTCTAATCAGTTCGGTACAGAATATGCTACTGACGGCACCAACTTCTTTACCTCACTAACCTATAACTGGTTCTAAGTTTATTTAGCAGTATTTGAAGGTTATATTACTAATAGTAAAGGTCATCAATCGATGGCCTTTTTTTATGACTTGTCCACTTACTATTTATATCAGTCAATAGGTGACAAATTACACGTCATCTATTACAATAATGACCCTCCGAGAGGTGTTGCGCCATAATATCTGATCTTGCAAATAGGCTTAAAAGCCACGCTAATCAGTCTTTATGTTAGGCTCGGTAACTGTTAATTCCCATACTTTGGTCATTAGCAGCGCAAATAACGACACCTGCGTTTTTATTCTTTTTATCATAAATTAACCACTGATAGGAGCATATTATGGACGCAGTGTCTAACACCCCATCTGCCCATACGATCGATCCCTCTTTCACTGACTATAAAGTCGCCGACATCAGCCTTGCTGATT
Organism: Psychrobacter arcticus 273-4; assembly: GCF_000012305.1. NCBI lineage: Bacteria > Pseudomonadati > Pseudomonadota > Gammaproteobacteria > Moraxellales > Moraxellaceae > Psychrobacter > Psychrobacter arcticus. The sequence continues at coordinate 1,160,505 of NC_007204.1, read as the reverse complement.
ACGGCCGCCGTGAAATCACCCTTGCTGAAGCCGAAATGCCTGCCCTTATGGGTTTGCGTCGTCGCTATGAAGCCGACCAACCGCTTAAAGGCGCCAAAATCGCTGGCTGTATCCACATGACCATCCAGACTGCTGTCCTTATCGAGACACTCGTCGCGCTAGGTGCTGAAGTACGCTGGACATCATGTAATATCTTTTCAACTCAAGACCATGCTGCTGCGGCGATTGCTGCTGCTGGTATCTCTGTTTATGCTTGGAAAGGCGAAACAGAAGAGGAATATGAGTGGTGCTTACGTCAACAAGTACATGTTGGTGGCGAAGAGTCAGGTCAGCTTTGGGATACTAACTTAATTTTGGATGACGGCGGTGATTTGACTGCTTTGATTCATAATGATTATGCAGAGCTGCTTGATAATATCCATGGTATCTCAGAAGAAACCACAACAGGCGTGCATCGCTTAGTTGAGATGTTGAATAAAGGCACGCTTAAAGTACCAGCCATCAACGTCAACGACGCAGTTACTAAGTCTAAAAATGACAACAAATACGGCTGCCGTCATAGCTTAAATGACGCCATCAAACGTGCAACCGACATGTTCCTTGCTGGTCGTCGCGCTTTAGTTATCGGTTACGGTGATGTGGGCAAAGGCTCTACGCAAAGCTTGCGTCAAGAAGGCATGATTGTCCGTGTTTCAGAAGTTGATCCTATCTGTGCCATGCAGGCATGTATGGACGGCTTTGAAGTATTATCACCTTATATCAATGGCGACAACACCGGCGGCGCAGAAAACATCAATACTCGTCTGCTCGAAGATACGGATATGATTGTTACCACCACCGGTAACTACCATGTTTGTGATAGACATATGCTTGCAGCCTTGAAACCTGGCGCGGTCGTTTGTAACATTGGTCACTTTGACACTGAAATCGACACGCAGTTTATGCGTGACAACTGGCGCTGGGTTGAGATTAAGCCACAAGTCCATCAAATTTTCCGCTCAGATGATGAAAACGACTATTTGATTTTGCTTGCTGAAGGTCGCTTAGTAAACCTAGGTAACGCCACTGGTCACCCATCACGCGTGATGGACGGCTCATTTGCCAACCAAGTATTGGCACAGATGTATCTGTTCGAAGACAAATTCGCTGACTTGCCAGCGGATAAGCGCACTGACAACTTATACGTCAAAGTCTTACCGAAAAAACTAGACGAAGAAGTGGCTGCTGCGATGGTTGCAGGCTTTAACGGTACATTAACGAAGCTGACTGAAAAACAAGCTGAGTATTTGGGTGTGCCTATCGAAGGTCCATTTAAGCCTGACGCTTATAAATACTAAAAGGAGCCAGACTGTGACTAAGCCTGCTTTCTCCTTTGAGTTCTTCCCGGCCAAAACCGAGCAAGGACATGAAAAGCTACTCAGCACTTATGATGAGTTGAATAAGCTATCCCCTGCGTATTTTTCGGTGACTTACGGTGCGGGCGGCTCAACTCGTAGCCGCACTTTAGATATCGTCCATGCCTTATGTGCACGTGGTGATACTGATATTGCACCGCATATGTCTTGTATCGGTGATGACAAAGCAGAAATCGCGGAATTGCTCGATCTTTATAAGAGTCTAGGTATTAAGCGCCTTGTTGCGCTTCGTGGTGACTTGCCATCAGGTCAAGTCGGCATGGGCGAGCTGCCATTTGCTTTAGACTTAGTAAAGTTCATCCGTGAGCATTCGGGCGATCACTTCCATATTGAAGTAGCCGCCTATCCTGAGATGCATCCACAAGCGCGTAGCTTTAAGCTTGATGTCGACAACTTGGTCAATAAATACCAAGCTGGCGCAAATTCTTCAATTACCCAGTTTTTCTACAACGCGGACAGCTATTTGTATCTGCGTGATAGCTTAGAAAAACGCGGTATCGATACGGTTGCTCAACCTTTGGTTGCTGGCATTATGCCCATCACCAACTCTAGCAATCTGATGCGTTTTGCTGATAGCTGTGGCGCTGATATCCCGCGTTATGTGCGCAAGCAGTTGGCTGATTTTGGTGATGATAGCAAGGCGATTCGTGAATTTGGCTTTGATGTGGTCTATCGTCTGTGTGAGCGTTTAATCGCTGAGGGCGTACCTGCCATACATTTTTATAGCATGAATAAGGTTGAGCCGAACAAGCGCTTGATCGAAGCGCTAGGCCTTGCATAATGCTTGTCACGTAAGCGATGTTTCTATAGATAATTGAATAACTGGCGTTCTTAGGAGCGCCAGTTTTTTTGTTGCTAAAATTTTTATTAAATTTCAAATGATGGGCGCTGTAATATCTTTGATTATCAAAGTAAACATATCAGTGCCACAATATAATCATTAAAAAATATAAACGACAACATAAGCATCCTTAACTATCCCTTACCCATGTCAACAATATTCTGCTAATATGTTGCAAAATAATATTATTAAACTATAGGACTAAGCCACTGTGCGACGTTTTTTTTATGCTGTTAATGATCATAGCAACCCATCAGAGACCACTTACCCTCAGCTCAGCAGCTTATCTATCGGTGATAGTGTCGAATTAACAGAGAGCATTGTCCATCACTGGTGCCGTGTATTACGTGCCAATATTGGTGACCAAGGTATTTTGTTTGATGGCTTCGGCGGTGAGTATCAGGTACAGCTACTAGCCATCAGTAAAAAACACGCTACTGTGACCCTGCTTGCTCATACACATGATGATCGTAGTGCAGCGACATTTACCAAAATCGGACTGGTGATGAGTCGCGGCGAGCGAATGGATTACGCGATTCAAAAATCCACTGAGCTTGGGGTCACTGCCATTCAGTTGCTAAGCAGTCATCATGGCGAGGTCAATCTAAAACCTACCCAAGTGGAGAAAAAACTGGCGCATTGGCAGCAGGTCGCGATTGCCGCTTGTGAGCAATGTGGACTCAATCGCCCGCCTCTTATTCTTGCTCCTATTGCCATTAACGATTGGCTTAAGCCTGTCACAACGACCACGCCTGTAGAAATGGAAGCGGCCGTCAGCCCTATGGTCACCACCCTTAGTCAGGATACTTATTATCAAGTATTACAGCAACCCGCTGATTTGCGTCTACAGCTTAGTGTACCAGCGGCAGGACAACCTGCTATGCCTGATTCGCTATTGACAACATTGCAGCAGCCAGCCCCTTATATTGAGTTATTGATTGGTCCTGAGGGCGGATTAAGTGATGAGGAATGCAAGCAGGCACAAAGTGTCGGGTTTGAGCCTTGGCAAATTGGCGCAAGGGTGTTACGAACAGAAACCGCACCAGTGGTCGCCTTGGCAACATTGCAGGCGCTATTGCCATGCAATAAACCTTAGTAGCAGTGTAAAAGCGCTAATTGTCAACACGAAAAACTCTCTTAATCGAGGTACTTCCATTTTATGGGTTCAGTGATGACTGCTTTCACACCGATGCCACTGGCGGACAAACAGCAATTATTGGTCAAACTCTGCGAACAATATGAAGACGCAATCTTTATCTTATAGTTAATACACTTTTAAAAGGGTGCAGAACTACTGGGGTTAATTATTCGCAGCCTCTGTCTGCGTAGGCACAGCAAGCAAGAAAAATTAACCCCAGTAGTACTCTATAACATTTGTATTTCTTTTATTTAGGACCGACTATAGATGCACATTTGTATTATTTATCGGTCAATGCAACCTATGAGCGCATGATCAGTTATACAGAAGCCTTGTTGCTAGGACGTCCGCTTGGCGTATACGCGGCTGAATTCTTATCAGAAGATGAACCAATCGATAAATACCCTTAACGCGTAGGCTATATTGCACATAGGATGCAAGACAGGTTGATGACTTATCAGTCTTGTCACCAAACTTGTATATTTGCTAGTGAACGCCTATCTTTTACCAAGAGTTTACAGAAACAGTCTTAATTCTCTTCTCGATGTTATTTCATATGATCGGTATCGTTGTTTGTTAATAATGCAGACACATTCCATGCCAGCAAGATACTAGCAACTCAGACTTAAAAAACACAGTCGTACCATCGCTGTCGGTCATACACTAAAAAAGGACAGGAAGTTATGCAATACAAAGCACCCTTACGTGATATCCAATTCGTGATGCATGAGTTACTTGATAGCGAAAACCACTATAAAACCTTGCCAGCGTTCCAAGAAGCAGATCGCGAGTTGATGGACAGTCTGTTTGAGATGGCCGCAAGCTTTGCTGAAAATGAGCTGTCACCATTGAACCAAAGCGGTGATGCTGAAGGCTGTCAATTTGATAACGGTCAAGTAACTACGCCAAAGGGCTTTAAAGAAGCCTATAAGCAATATTGTGAGCTTGGCTTCCCAGCTTTATCTGCTGAAGAAGCATTCGGTGGTCAAAACATGCCGGTCTCGTTATCGACGGTCATCAATGAAATGGTTGGTACAGCGAACTGGTCATTTTCTATGTATCCCGGTTTATCGCACGGCGCTATCCAAACCATTGAGCATCATGGTACGGACGAGCAAAAACAAACTTACCTAGAAAAAATGGTAAGCGGCGAATGGTCAGGCACCATGTGTTTGACTGAAGCCCATGCCGGCTCTGATTTGGGTATTATCCGTACCAAAGCAGAACCAAATACTGATGGCAGTTATAGCATTACCGGTCAAAAAATCTTTATTTCAGCTGGTGAGCACGATTTAACTGACAACATTATCCATATCTGTTTAGCTCGTCTACCAGGTGCGCCTGCTGGCACCAAAGGCATCTCTTTATTCATCGTGCCTAAAATCATGGTCAATGAAGACAACAGCCTAGGCGAAAAAAACAATGTCGTTTGTGGTTCTATCGAACACAAAATGGGCATCAAAGCCTCAGCAACTTGTGTCATGAATTTCGATGGCGCGACAGGTTACTTAATTGGTCCTGAAAACCGTGGTCTACAATGCATGTTTACCTTTATGAACGTAGCCCGTATCGGTACAGCGGTTCAAGGCTTAACCGCTGCTGAATATGCTTTTCAAGGCTCATTAATGTATGCCAAAGACCGTCTAGCCATGCGGTCATTGTCAGGTGCTAAAGCGCCAGAAAAAGCGGCTGATCCTATTATTGTGCATCCCGCCGTGCGTAATATGCTGTTGACTGAAAAAGCCTTTGCAGAAGGTGGTCGTGCCTTAGTTTATTACCTCTCACACTTTGCGGATACTGTTGCAAAAGGCGAAGGCGATGAGCTGAAATTTGCTGACCAAATGCTATCACTACTAACACCGATTGCTAAAGCCTTTTTGACTGAAACCGGTCTAGAAGCGGCTAATCATGGTGTACAGGTTTATGGTGGTCACGGCTTTATCAGCGAATGGGGCATGGAGCAAAACGTCCGTGATACCCGCATTGCTTGCTTATACGAAGGTACCACTGAAATTCAAGCGCTTGATTTACTCGGTCGTAAAGTCTTGGGCTCACAAGGTAAATTGCTTACAAACTTCGTCAAAATCATTCAAGCATTCTGTGATGATAACAAAGACAATGATGAGATGGGTCAATTTATTCGCCCACTTGCCAAGCACTTAAAAGAATGGGGCGATTTGACCGCACGTATAGGCATGCAAGCGACTGAAAACCCAGATGCAGTTGGCGGCGCGGCAGTTGATTACATGTATTTTAGCGGCTATGTGACGTTGGCTTACCTATGGGCACGCATGGCACTAGTAGCGCAAACCAAAATCGCTAATGGTAGCAGCGAGCAGGCATTCTATGATGCCAAAATCAAAACAGCACAATTCTATTTTGCCAAACTGTTGCCACGTACGACCACTCACGTACAACGTATTAGCACAGGTGTTGAGCCATATATGAGCATGGATGTTGATCAATTTGCATTTTGATTAACACCAAAAATGATTGATCGATCATTTTTTGCTACGCTAAATAAGGCATCTTCTATCGGCAACATACCCAGGTGTGTTGCCGATTTTATTTATAATCACTTATTTATAATCACTTATTTATAATCACTTATTTATAATCACTTAGAAGCTGATATATAGTTGAAATACTTTAAAGTCGCTACCGTATTGCTGGTGTAAATTTTTTGCAGCCTCTGTCTGCGTAGGCACAGCAAGCAAGAAAAATTTGCACCAGTAGTACGTGTTGTATCGATATTACTTTTCACCGACTATAGCCATTTTTTAAATAAAATAATAAATACTTTTGGTGTACGCATAATTCACGAACAAATACACCTGTTCACACACTAATTTGCTAGACTTTAATAATAAATACTTAAGCCCAACTCAAAAGATCTCTTGTAAATTTGTCCAACTCACTTTTATTTATTTAAACCAAAGGAATGTTTATGGCTGTTTATAATGCCCCTCTTCGCGACATGCGCTTTATTTTAACTGACGTATTTAAAGCCCATGAATTTTGGCAAAACAACGAAAATCTCGCTCATGTCGACATGGAAACGGTCGATATGATTTTGGAAGAAATGGCAAAACTGACAAAAAACGTTTTGTTACCTATCAACCGTAGCGGTGATGAAGAAGGCGCAACCTTCCAAGGTGATGGCGTTGTTACGACTCCAACTGGCTTTAAAGAAGCTTATAAGCAGTATGCTGAATCTGGCTGGGTCGGCTTAAGCGGTAACGCTGAATATGGCGGTCAAGGCTTCCCAAAAATGGTCACCATGCTGACTGAAGAGATGGTTTTTACCGCCAACCAATCATTCGCACTCTACCCTAATCTAACAGTTGGTGCGACACTTTGCCTAAACGCGGCTGCTTCTGAAGAGCAAAAGCAAACTTACTTAGAAAAAATGTACAACGGCGAATGGGCTGGTACTATGTGTTTGACAGAGCCACATGCTGGTACTGACTTGGGCATCATCAAAACCAAAGCTATCCCTAATGATGACGGTAGCTATGATATCTCTGGTACCAAAATCTTTATCACCGGCGGTGAGCATGACCTCACTGACAACATCATTCATTTGGTATTGGCAAAAACTCCGAATGCACCAGAAGGTTCAAAAGGTATCTCACTATTTGTGGTACCAAAGTTCTTGGTCAATGAAGATGGTAGCTTAGGCGAGCGCAATACTTTGGCAGTTGGCTCTATCGAGCACAAAATGGGCATCAAAGCATCTGCCACTTGTGTGATGAACTTTGACAGCGCCAAAGGCTGGATGGTTGGTGCAGAAAACACTGGTTTGTCTTCAATGTTCATTATGATGAACTATGAGCGTGTAACCATGGGTCTACAAGGTTTAGGTGGTTCTGAGCTTGCTTATCAGAATGCGGCGCTATATGCCAACGACCGTGGTCAAGGTCGTAGCGACACTCAAGTCCAAAGCCCAGAAAAGCCTGCTGATGCGATCATTCATCATGCAGATGTACGCCGTATGCTATTGAATGCCAAAGCCAATACTGAAGCCTCACGTTGCTTTGCAATGTACGTTGCCAAAAACCTTGATGCAGAGAAGTTTAGTACCGATCCTGAAGCGGCTCAAGCCGCAACTGCTCGCGTTGCACTACTGACACCCGTTGCTAAAGCATTCTTGACCGACAAAGCGCTAGAAGCGACTGTTGATTGTCAGCAAGTATTCGGTGGTCATGGCTATATCCGTGAGTGGGGTATGGAGCAAATCGTTCGTGATACACGTATTGCGCAAATTTATGAAGGCACCAATGGCATTCAAGCACTTGATCTACTGGGTCGCAAAGTGGCGCGTAACAATGGCAAATACGTCACCCATTTCTTAGGTGAGATTCGTGATTTTGTCAGTAATATGCAGGCAGATCATAGTATCAAGCAAGCAACATTAAATGCTGCAGATACTATCGAAGCGCTAACCACAACGGTGCTAAATAACATTGGCGAGCGTAAGAATGAAATTAACGGCTGTGCTGTTGACTACATGCACGCTTTTGGTTACCTCGCCTACTCGTACATGTTTGCATTAATGGTCGAAGCGGCTAACGGTAAAGAAGGTGATTTTTACACCAACAAAGCCAAGCTTGCCGATTATTTCGTTGGCCGTATCTTGCCACGTATCGATGCTCATGCTCAGATGGTTAGAGCGGGTAGTGACCCGATGATGAACTTTGACCTTAATTACTTTGATGTACCTGCTAGCTAATTTTTTACTTTTATAATAAAGTAAGCCCTACCGCACTATGATAAAAAGGACAGTTACGCTACTGTCCTTTTTTTATGTCTAAGATATCAACACAACAATCAACACAACAATCAACACAACAAAATAATTGACTACTGATGCGCCGTTACGATTAAAATAACGCAAAACCAAGCGCATTAAACCTAATAAAAATATCCTAAAATTTATAAATTATTACACTATAAATTAATGATGGTATATATCGCAACAGTGATACATACCATTACTAGAAACAAAGATATCGTTGCACATACTGAATAATAACAATGATCGAAATAACCACCATAAGGGATACAATGTGTCAGAGATAAAACACATTTTACAACAGATTACTGCCTTAAGTGATGTGCCAGATCCCGCGGTACTTAAGCGCTTAATCGATGAGCTACGAGTCAGCGATAAAGAGCCCGCTTTAGCCAATCAGAATATTCAAGACCTGATTGATGTTTTACGTCAGTATCCAGAATATGGCGATGGGCTGTCAAGCTTCGTCTTAAAACTTATTATTGAATATCGACAAATCGCTCTTTATACTGATACCGGCATTATGTCAGATCAGGGTTTCTTTTACAGTTTGCGCCGTCTGGTTGGTCATCGGTTTTTGCCACTGCTGCCACAAGAAGATTCTGTCGTAGAATTGGTCGGTTATCTATTTGATAAACGCTCTGATGAGCGCTGGCTTGCTAATATTGAAAAAGAAAAATGGGATGAGCTGGTCGGGCTACTCAAAGTAAATGAGCAACATTTAAACTTAGTGGCGACGGCAAAAAACAGCATTTTGAACGCGATTATTATTTTATCGTATCGTATCAGCGGCATTGGCTTGCATCCAGACTTGATGGAATCTTACCCGCAAATGCTGAATTATTCAGCGTCATTTGTCGCACAAAATCAAGAAGCGGTCTTGTACGTCAATCAGTACCGAGAAGCCCATGAGCTTGACACCTTAACTGATATCATTCCCGAAAAAGCCGTGGATCCAGCGCCTTTATTGGTCATGATTGAACAATGCGAAGACATCGTTGCCACCATACGCAAACGCATTTACAAAACCGGTATCTCTATTCGCTTAACCAACATGATGCTACGCTTGGATCAAAGCTTGCAGCGTATGCGTATATTGACTGAGCTGGTAGCAAACAACTACGATAAGCGCGATCGAGCAATAATTGAGTTGATTCAAGCGTTAATTACGACTGCCAGTCACCGTTATAGTATTGGTTATTTGATTGATAATAATACCAAGCTGCTATCGCGTAAAGTCACTGAAAACGCCAGCCGCGTCGGTGAACATTATATTAGTACCGATAAATCCGGTTATCAGGATATGTTTAAAAAAGCCTCTATCGGTGGTTTTATCATTGCTTTTATGGCGACGACTAAGATATTGGCGTACCACCTAGCCCTCGCACCGATGGGCCGTGCCTTTGTAAATAGTATGATTTATGGTTTAGGCTTCGTTTTTATCCACATCGTCCATGGTACAGTTGCTACCAAGCAGCCTGCCATGACAGCGGCAGCTATCGCCTCAACCATATCAGACAGCTCAGGCAAAAAATCACATCAGTTAAATAAGCTATCTGAATTGGTGGTCGATATTTTACGCACCCAATTTATTGCTATCATAGGTAATATTATGATAGCAATACCAGTCGCCCTTATTATTTCTTTTGCCTGGTTACAATATACCGGTGCACCGATGATTGATACCGATAAGGCCGCCCAGCTACTTCATGATCTTGACCCTTTTCGCTCGCTGGCTTTGCCACATGCTGCCATTGCTGGGGTGTATTTATTCTTATCAGGTCTGATTGCTGGCTACTATGACAATTTGGCGGTTTACAACCAAATAGGTGCCCGTATCCAGCGTCATAAGCTATTACAGTATTTATTACCCAAAACATGGCTGCAACGTTTAAGCGGCTTTATAGAAGCCAATCTCGGCGCTATCATGGGCAACTTTATATTTGGGGTATTCTTAGGAAGTACCGCAACGATTGGTTTCTTATTTGGCTTACCGATTGATATTCGCCATATTGCATTTGCCTCAGCGAACTTGGCTCATGGCTTATTTAATATATCGTCTAATCAGCTAGAGTGGCAAGTGGTGCTGCTTTCTGTCTTTGGCGTTTTACTTATTGGTATGGTCAACTTGATCGTCAGTTTCTCATTGGCATTATTTGTCGCATTACGCTCAAAAGAGGTGAAATTCGTCGATTGGAGTCGCTTAACCAAACAACTCTTCAGCCACTTAATGGCTCATCCTTCAGACTTTTTTTGGCCACGTGACAAACCGATGAAGTATGCGCGCATTGATAGCCAAGGTCAGATGATTTTTGATGATACGGCACCACAAAATAGCAATCAGCCACTTCCCAAAAACTATGTGGTACGGCGTTTATCTGATGTCAAAGTGCTACCAAAAGCCTTGCAAAAAAAGACAGAAGACCAGCAGGCGGCAACCGATATACATTATACTAATCCTTCAGCAGAGCATCAGCTGAGTCCTGAGCTAAACAGCCGCGAGACTCATACTACTGTCAATAAACCAACCATGAATAAAACCATTGAGCTTGATGATGGTCTGACAGAGGAAGCACTCAGTAGTGTCCCTTATAGTCAGGATATTCAATATGATAAGACGCCTGCAGCGTTTGATGAGAATAATCAGACGCCATCTGATCCTATTAGCAATGATAGCCACCCTAATACCAAAGTTGCGGGCGACGCCAAAACACCACTGCCTAAACCAAAAAAACCACCAAATCTACCCAGTTAATGGGTTAATTTGATGGCTTGACTGGTTTTTGGAATCACTAAAAATCTAAGAGGGTATTGGCAAGCACTGCGCACTTGACGTGATGGTTTTGCCATCACTCAAGCGATAGGCAAGCAGATGATTGCCCCAAACACAGCCGCCATCAAGTGCGCGAGCATAAGGCAAATCAATCTCACCTTTGAGTGCTGCCCAATGGCCAAATAACACCTTACGCGTGCGCGGCACTTGCCATTCAAACCAAGGCAGAAAATTCTCTGGCATGCGCTCATCTAATCCTGCGGTAAAACTAAACTCAAGCAACCCATCCTGCTGACATAAGCGCATACGAGTAAAATAATTGGCAATCGCACGCATTTTAGTGAACCCATGAATGTCTGCATGCCACTCATCTGCCGTCTTGCTATAGAGATTTGGCAACAATCTATCAAGCTGTTTTAAATGACCGCGCAACTGTGACTCTAACTGCCGTGCATAATTTTCGGCGTCTTCAATACTCCAGTGCGGCGGGATACCGGCATGCACCAGCACCGTATGCTTATCAGGATAAGCCAATAACGGCTGATGGCGTAGCCACTCCAGCAAATCATCACAATCATCAGCAGAAAAAATCGGTGCCGTTTTATCTTTTTTCTTAATGCTTGCCGCGCCACGCCATACCGCAAGCAAGTTGATATCATGATTGCCAAGTACTGTCGCTGCTGCCCCTTGCTCGCACAAGGCTTTGACATGACGCAGCGTATTCAACGAGTCCTCGCCACGTGCCACTAAGTCACCGGCAAACCATAATTTATCTTGCGCAGGATCAAAATCCAATGTTTCAAGTAGCTGAAGATACGCAGCATAACAGCCTTGCAAATCACCGATGACATACTGATGACGGAAACTCATAAACCCTCAATAATTTTTACACAATATTTTTTAAATAACGGTTAGGTAATGATTTTGGCTGATGCTTTTTAACCATCCAATGACCATCACTTATTTAAACAATGAGAACAGCACCTGCTCACCGTTTTTATGCCTGTTATACGTTATACCGGTATAGTACGCGCCTGATTGCTCAAATTCACGAAATCTTTCACATTTAAGGTTTCAGGGCGGGCTTGTGGGTCGATGGCGCAAGCCGCAAAATCGTCTTCGCTCAACGTCGGCAATAGCGTTGATTTTTTAAAGATAGCGCGCAATGTTTTACGGCGATGATTAAAGGTTTCGCGCACTACCAATGCAAAATACTCTTCATCTTCTGCCACGACTGGCTTAATGATATGCGGGGTCAGACGAAAAACAGCACTGGTCACTTTTGGCGGTGGATTAAAAGCACCGCGCGGTACGGTTAGTAGATAATCCGTATGGCAGTGATACTGCATAATGACAGATAGGCGACCGTAAGTTTTACTACCAACGTCAGCGGTAATACGCTCGACCACTTCTTTTTGCAGCATAAAATGCATGTCTTCAATCACATCGGCATAGCTGAGCAAATGAAATAAGATAGGCGTAGAAATGTTATACGGTAGATTACCCACCACGCGTAACTTGCCGCGCTCCTCGCTATACAGCTCCCGATAATCCACATGCATGGCATTGTCTTTGATAATGGTGAAGTTTGGGTGACTGTTGGCACCGATACGAATACGCAAGCTATCTGCCAAATCACGATCCAGCTCGACTACAGTCATCGCATCTACTTCTGCCAACAATGGCTCAGTTAGTGCGCCCATCCCTGGTCCAATCTCAATCAAATTATCATCGCGCTCTAAGCGAATGCTCTCAACAATCTCACGGATAACACTACGGTCATGTAAGAAATTTTGACCAAAGCGTTTACGCGGTTGGTGTTTTGCAGCACGTAGGCTGTTAGAAATGGATTGAGCATCAAACGAAATTTTGGACATAAAAAATTCTTAATAGATAAAAAAGAAATGGTCGATAAGGTATTGGCAGCAATGGCAGTATTAGTATTACCCTGCTGACGCTATTACATCGAATTATACCACAGCTCATAATGGCGCTGTATTTTTGATAAACACGATCAATAACCATCATAGATATGAAAGGCGCAGATTAATTTACGAGTGATTTATTCGCCATCTCATTTGCCATGATGAGTGCTTGGTATAGGCTGGTTGCACTGGCACCGCCGCGTCCTGCTAAATCAAGCGCCGTACCGTGATCGACCGAGGTGCGAATATAAGGCAGTCCTAAGGTAAGATTGACCGTATCCCCAAAGCCATGCGATTTGAGCACGGGCAATCCTTGGTCATGATACATGGCAATCACTGCATCGCAGTTGGCTAAATGTCTTGGCGTAAACAAAGTGTCCGCCGGCATCGCCTCTGATATATCTATCCCAGCATTAATAAAACATTGTAGTACTGGATTGATAATCTCAATCTCTTCAGTCCCTAAATGCCCACCCTCGCCTGCATGTGGATTGAGACCACAGACCAAAATACGGGGCTGGGTCAAGCCAAATTTCTCGCGCATATCATCGATGACAATTTGTACCGTTTGACGTACGTTATCGGCGGTGATGGCAGCAGGGATATCTTTTAATGCTAAATGAGTGGTCACAAGCGCGACTTTCATGGCTTGGTTAGCGAGCATCATGACCACTTTATCACAGCCACTTTGCTGCATAAAAAACTCAGTATGACCACTAAACATAGTGCCATCTAGCAACTTAATATCGGCATCTATCAATGCTGATTTTTGCAATGGTCCGGTGACGATAGCGGCGACTGTTTTGTTGATTGCCAGTTTATGCGCAATTTGCAATTGCTGTGCGACCATTGATGAGTTATTGGTATCGACTTTTCCGCAAACTACGGGCGCAGCACAAGGTATATTGAATAAGATAAAAGCATTGTCATCATTAACCGTGCCACCGTTAATATTCTGCTGTGACATTTGATTTAAAAAATCTTCTTCTATTATAGTTGCATCATTTGCATTGAGCGTTTTCCAAGGTGGGCAGATTTCGAGTATGCCCGCAGCAATGAGCTCATCGGCGCGTTTTTGCATGGCAGTCGCATCAGCAGTGACCCAAACTGGACGATCAAAATCTTGTAACTTACCCTCTGCCGCTAGCAGCAGCACGATGTCCATACCGATGCCCGCAGGTTCACCAGTCGTGATTAATAGTGGTAATTTTTTTTGCATAGCAATAATATCCTATTATTATATTAAGAACCTGATTTTATTATATTTTTTATGATAAACGAGCGCATTTAAAGCGGTATTAAATGTCATGAATTTCATTTCATAGAAGCGTGCATTTTTATAGATAATTACTTATATGAGCCGAAAAAACCGCATAATGTGTTAAACTTTCGCTTTTGATTGTAGCATTTACTGGCAGGCGTGAGACGACGTTTTGGTACTGCTATCGTCGAAATACTTTAAAATCGCTACCGTATTGCTGGTGTAAATTTTTTGCAGCCTCTGTCTGCGTAGGCACAGCAAGCAAGAAAAATTTGCACCAGTAGTACGTGTTGTATCGATATTACTTTTCACCGACTATATCGTCGAAGTGCATTGCGTTTGCTTTGCTGTATCATGACTAAAATAAATACTTATACCAAATATCCATCTATACCGACTTTTGAAATATTAGGCACTCATGGCAGATACTGAAAAAACCGACGACTTACTCAATCAAACACCGCCGCACAATATCGATATTGAAAAGGCATTGCTAGCGTCTTTGATGAGTATCGAAGAGGCATATGACAAAATTGCAGATATTGTCACCAAAGACGATTTTTATGCTGGACGACACCAGTATATTTTTGATGCCATTGCTCATTTAGCCGCCGTCAATGAGCCTTATGATACCGTCATGGTGCACGATTGGTTAGAGGCACAAAAACTGCTCAAAAGCGCAGGTGGTGACAGTTATTTGGCAGATATTTTGAGCCAAAGCCCTGCCACCTTATTTAACCTGACCGCTTACGCCCAGCGCGTGCGTGAGCTGTCTACGCTACGTCAGCTCATTACCACCGGTAATGATATGTTGACCCTAGCCTACAACCCCAAAGACCAAACCGTCAGCGATATTTTGGACAACGTAGAAGCAAAAATATTTAGTATCAATGAGCAACATAACAAACGTGCTGAGCAGCGTGGACCTGTAGGTATTACCGCCGTATTGACCAATGTCCTTGATAAAATCCAAGAACTTAAATCAAACCCAGATGGCATGATTGGCTTACAAACACCATTTGTTGAGCTCAATAATAAAACCCAAGGCTTGCAAGCAGGCGATTTAGTCATTGTGGCTGCCCGTCCATCGATGGGTAAAACCACCTTTGCCATGAACTTAGCAGAAGGGATTTTATTTAATGAAGATTTGCCCGTGGTGGTATTTTCGATGGAGATGCCCGCAGAATCTATCGTGATGCGCTTGCTGTCATCGTGGGGCGCCATCAATCAGACGCACCTGCGTTCTGGGCAAATGAACGAAGATGAATGGGCAAAAATGATGAACGCCATTCAGCATTTGCAGTCAAAGCATCTATATATTGATGACAGTACTGCCCTGCCACCATCTGAGCTGCGCTCACGCTGTCGCCGTATTGCCAAAAACCATGATGGCAAGCTTGGCGCTATCATTGTCGATTACCTACAATTAATGAAAGTACCAGGTCTAGATGGTAACCGTGTTGGAGAGATCTCTGAGATTTCTCGGAGCTTAAAAGCGCTGGCACGTGAGCTTGAATGTCCGGTTATCGCCTTATCGCAGCTTAACCGTAGCCTAGAAAATCGCCCTAACAAACGCCCTATTATGTCAGATCTGCGTGAATCTGGTGCGATTGAGCAGGATGCCGATTTGATTATGTTCATCTATCGTGATGAGGTTTATAATGAGAATACAGACCATAAAGGGGTGGCTGAAATTATCATTGGTAAACAGCGTAATGGTCCTATCGGCACCATACGTTTAGGTTTTGAAGGGCAATTTACCCGCTTTATCAATTTGACTCCAGAATACTATCAAAACGTCAGTTTCGAGAATGACGAATAATAAAACTGACAGATAATTATTCATAAAAATTGCTCGTAACAATTGCTCGTAACAATAGCCAGTGATTCATCAGCTTGATTGGTGAATCACTGGCTTTATAAATTTACCACCTCATAACTTTGCTAAAAAAGAAGACGATTATGCGCACAATCACTATTAAACCTGCCGCCATTACTCATAATCTTAATCAAGTTAAAAAATTTGCACCAGAAACCAAAGTCCTTGCTATGGTAAAAGCCAATGCCTATGGACATGGGGTTGCTGCTGTCTTGCCAGCGCTGCAACAAGCCAATGGGGTTGGTGTAGCAACCTTGATAGAGGCGCTGGAAGCAAGGCAGTTGGGCTGGGACAAAACGATTGCTCTGATTGAAGGAGCATTTACTGTCGATGAATGGCGACAAGCTATTGAGCACGATATCAGTTGCGTGATTCATCATGCGCCGCAATTGACATGGGCGTTAGAGCATACGCCACCTGTTCATTGCGCAACTCGTGTCGTTTGGCTAAAATACAATACAGGTATGAACCGCTTGGGCTTTAATGCCGATGGCGTTATTGTCGCGGCTCAGCGTTTACATGAAGCAGGCTACCAGCTGATTTTGACCACCCACTTTGCCAACGCTGACGACCAGACGCATCCATTAAATGCCATGCAAATCCAGCGTTTTAATGACATGCTTAGCACTTTGCAAGAAACCGTCAGCGCAGATGTTCAAGGCTCATTATGCAATTCTGCTGGTATTGTTAATTTCCCCACACATCATCATGATTGGGTACGCCCAGGCATCATGCTATATGGCAGTACACCTGTCATTGACCAAAGTGCGTATGAGCTAGACTTGCAAGCAGCCATGGAATTTAGTGCTCAAATTATTGCACTGCAAACTGTCAATGCAGGTGAGGGAATCGGTTATGGTAGTCGCTGGCTGGCACAACAAGATACCAGAACCGCACTGGTGAGTGTCGGCTATGGTGATGGCTATCCACGTGTGATTGCCGATAAGACTTACGTTACTGTCATTGATACCATCAACCATCAAAGCTATCCATGTACTGTGATTGGGCGAGTAGCAATGGATATGATTGTCATTGATGTTAGCAACGTACCAGAGGGCACTGCATTAAATAGCAAAGTAATACTATGGGGTAATGCGCCACGTGTCGATGAAGTCGCTACTCATGCAGGTACGATTAGTTATGAGTTGCTGTGCCGCTTAAGCTTACGCCCTCAACGACTACAGGGATAAGGATTGTTCCAGATAACCACTCACCCATTGCATGTGTGCATGACTAAAAAATCAGAGTAAATTGAACATTTACATTGAGAGTAATTGCGCTATACTAAAAGTTTGTTGTTATCCCAGCCTACGCACTGACGCCCTGATGTATTGACCCAGTATAATTGCCGGCTGATAACCTATTACTTTTCACTGACCGTGTTCGACTGCTAGGATTGCTATGAGTTTGCGCCATTTTTTGACCTTATCTGATTTCACCAAACAAGAACTAGAAAACCTCATCAAACGCGCCAGCGAATTGCGCAAGATGCAACATGCAGGCGAGATATATCAGCCCTTTGTTGGTCGGACGCTCGGCATGATATTTGAGAAGTCATCAACCCGTACGCGTATCTCATTTGAGACAGGTATGGGGCAATTCGGTGGCAATGCCATCTTCTTATCGCCAAATGATACCCAACTTGGACGCGGTGAGCCTTTAGAAGATTCTGCTCGCGTCATCTCTAGTATGGTCGATATCATTATGATTCGCACCTTTGGTCACGAAAAAGTCGAGACTTTTGCAAAGTACTCAAGTGTCCCTATCATCAATGCCCTGACCGACGAATTTCATCCCTGCCAGCTACTGGCTGACATGCAAACTTATTATGAGCATCGCGGCAGTATCGAAAACAAAATCGTCACTTGGGTCGGTGATGGCAATAATATGTGCGCCTCATTTATGCAAGCTGCTCATCAGTTTGGTTTTGAGCTGCGTGTCGCCGCGCCTTATGGCTTTGAGCCTGACTCAGCACTTATGGAACGCTTCTCGCATTGCGTCAGCCTTGTCGAAAATGTACAAGATGCGGCAAAAGACTCCAACTTGATTGTTACTGATGTATGGGCAAGTATGGGTCAAGAGTCTGAACAAAATACTCGCGCACGTCGATTTGCTCCTTATCAAGTGACGCCATCACTGCTTGATAAAGCTGATCCTGAAGTGGTGTTTATGCACTGCTTGCCAGCGCATCGCGGTGAAGAAATCTCTCATGATATGCTAGATGATCCACGCTCTGTGGTATGGGATGAGGCTGAAAACCGTTTACATGCCCAAAAAGCTTTAATGGAGTTTTTATTAAAAGATAAGATCAAATTGCCTGCATAAATATCTGCATCAGGTACGGCTCTCAAAAAGCGGATTAAATAGCAGTTATAGTCGGTGAAAAGTAATATCGATACAACAGGTACTACTGGTGCAAATTTTTCTTGCTTGCTGTGCCTACGCAGACAGAGGCTGCAAAAAATTTACACCAGCAATACTGTAGCGACCGTAAAGCATTTCAACTATATAGCAATAACATTACTAAAAAAGGCAGAGCACCTTGATAGTGCTTTGCCTTTTTAATGTTTAATCAACGAAAAATTAACGGTTAAGTATTTCAACCCCGTTACTGCTTGCTTTGAGCAAAACGTCTGCTTGATTGGCAGCAAAGATACCATTACAAACCACACCGACGATATTGTTTAACTGCTGTTCAAGTGCTAGTGGATTACTGACATCCAAATCGTAAGTATCCAAAATCACATTGCCATAATCCGTGACAAAATCTTCACGATAAACCGGCTCGCCGCCCATACGGGCTAATTGCCGCGCCACATAAGAACGTGCTTGGGGCAATACCTCTATTGGTACTGGGAAAGCGCGCCCCAGTATCTCAACACTTTTACTCTCATCGACCATGCAGACAAACTTATTGGAAGCTGCGGCGACGATTTTTTCGCGTGTCAGCGCACCGCCGCCACCTTTAATCAGTTGCAAATGCGCGTTTACTTCGTCAGCACCATCAATATACACATCAAGCTGACCTGCAAAGTTTAAATCAACAATCTCGATACCAAGTGCACGCAATCTATCTTCTGTCACCTGCGAGCTTGCAACCGCGCCAGCAAGCTTTAATGTCGGTAATAACTCAATCAGACAGTTCACCGTACTGCCCGTCCCCACGCCAAGTATCATATCATCTTCAATATAGCGTAGAGCGGCTTTGGCTGCGGCTTGCTTTTGTGCTTGCTGATCACTCATCATAAGTCCTTGGCAAAATAAACGTGTCATTATAAAACAGCTGCCTATTATAACCGATGACTTTCATGGATGTTAGCGTAATGCTCATTTTAAGCAGAAGATAGAGTCAATAAAAAATAAAATAAATATGCGTGAATCACTCTTTACTAAGACAAGTATGGCAACCAAAATGCTAAAGCTAACAGCGTGACGAATAATACTGGCGGCGTAATAATCAGCCCGATCTTCATATATTGCCCCCAGCTAATTTTATAATCTTTTTCTGCCAAGACATGCAGCCATAGTAAAGTCGCAAGGCTGCCAATAGGAGTGAATTTGGGTCCCAAATCATTGCCGATGACATTGGCATAAATCATCAGCTCACGAGTTGCTGCAGGTACTTGGGCGCTATCAATCGCCAGTGCGCCTACTAAAGTGGAGGGCATATTATTCATAATAGATGCCACAATAGCGGAGAGAAACCCTGTCCCCAACGTTGCGACCAATGCACCTTGCTTTCCTAACCAATTCAGTATTTGTGCGCCGTATGCGGTCAATCCTGCATTACCCAAGCCATAAACGACCAAGTACATGCCGATTGAAAATAAAACGATCTGCCAAGGTGCTTTACGCAAAATATTAGGCACAGACATCACTGTCCCACGACCCCCTTGCCAAACGCGACCAGCAATTGCCATGAGCAGTAATGCAGCCGTGCCAGTAATCAATGAAACAGGAATACCGAGCGACTCTGTTGCAAAATAAGCGACAAGCAGCAAAGCCAATAGCGGAAAAGCGGCTTTAAAAACTAAGGGGTCTTCAATCGCTGACTCAGGCGCGCTAAGGTTCGCCATCGAATAGTGTGTTGGAATGTGGCGTGCATAAAAAATCCATAGCACCGCCAGCGTCGCTAGTACAGAGACAATATTGACCGGTACCATAACCGCGGCGTAACGTCCAAAACCAATATCAAAATAGTTGGCACTGACGATATTAACCAGATTCGATGTGACCAATGGTAGGCTCGCTGTATCAGCAATAAAGCCTGTCGCTATGATAAATGCCAAAGCGGATGGCGGTGAGAAATCAAGCCGTAGCAATATCGCAATCACAATCGGCGTCAATAGTAATGCAGCCCCATCATTGGCAAAAAACGCTGAGATAAAGGCCCCTAACATCACAATCATAGGAAATAACAAACGCCCTTGTCCGTTACCCAACCTCGCCACATGTAGCGCAGCCCAAGCAAAAAACCCCGCCTCATCTAATATAAGAGAGATGATAATTAGTGCAACAAAGGTAAAGGTCGCATCCCAGACGATATCCCAGACGATACCAACATCAGATAATTGCACCACACCAAAAGCTAGGGCAACTAACGCCCCGCCCATCGCACTCCAACCAATACCCAAACCTTTAGGCTGCCATATTACTAGCCCTAAAGTGACAATAAAAATAATGAATGCGAGCATGTATAACCTTATAGAGGCAAACTTTCTTATTTAGGTAAAATTGATGATTTTCGGCTGACACAGCCCAGATAATATATAGTCGGTGAAAAGTAATATCGATACAACACGTACTACTGGTGCAAATTTTTCTTGCTTGCTGTGCCTACGCAGACAGAGGCTGCAAAAAATTTACACCAGCAATACGGTAGCGACTTTAAAGTATTTCAACGATAGCTGAGAATATAGGCAATCAACTCGATTTTTGATTGACACGTTGCGAGACCTCTTCAGCACTCTCGACCCTTTCAGAGTAACGATCCGTCAGATAGGCTGAGCGTCCACGAGTGAGCCACGTGAACTTCACCAACTCCTCGCAGACATCAACGAGGCGCAGATATAAAGGGGATTTATCCATGCGATTTTCATCATTAAACGCTAGAAAGGCTTTTGGAATAGACGATTGATTGGGGATAGTGATCATGCGCATCCAGCGCCCTAGAATACGCAGCTGATTGACTGTATTGAAACTTTGACTGCCGCCACTCACTTGCATCACCGCTAGAGTCTTACCTTGAGTCGGACGGACACCGCCTAATGACAGCGGAATCCAATCGATTTGTGCTTTCATGATACTGGTCATACTACCGTGGCGTTCAGGACTGACCCACAGCATACCTTCAGACCACTGTGCAAGCTCACGCAGCTCTTGTACTTTAGGATGCTCTATATCGGCATCATCCGGTAATGGCAAGCCAGATGGGTCGAACATCTTCACCTCACAACCATACCAGCGCAATAGACGACTCGCCTCCTCGGCTGCCAGCTTTGAGAATGAGCGCGTGCGCAATGAGCCGTATAACACCAATATTCTTGGTGCATGACGCGGGTCATTTGCTCCTATTAAAGACTCAATATCGATGGGCTCGATATAGCTTAAATCGATATTGGGCAAGTCATTAGCACACGCTTTGTCTAAATCTATCTCAGCCAAATTAGCAGGAGCAAAAACCGTTCCAGAGCGTTCATTATTTATCTTTAGCATTATAAATAATCTCTCCATCTTCTTTAGTAAAGCTGCTCACTGGATTGGCTAATAACGCAAATACTCGCTCTGATGGTCGGCACAATGCCGCACCTTTATCCGTAATCACAATAGGACGGTTGATTAAAATAGGATGAGCAATCATGGCATCGATAATCTCATCATCAGATAGTGCAGGATTGTCTAAGCCTAGCTCATCATTAACAGACTCTTTACTGCGTAATAACTCACGTGGCGAGAGGGCTATTTTTGCCAGTAGATCAACCAAGTAATCACGGCTCGGCGGCGTTTTAAGATACTCAACCACTTCTGGATTTTCACCTGACGCTTGCATAATAGCTAAAGTATTACGAGAAGTACCGCATTTTGGGTTATGAAAAATTAACGAGGTCATAGTAATCTCACCTATTTTTTATGAATATAGAATTAGGGTGTTTATTGATTTGTAGTGATTTAACTGTTGCGCTGGTTATCAGTATCATTATCCAGTTGATCGGTTGGACAGCCATTTAAATTATCAACAAGAGCCGCACACAGCTCTGCATTTCCAGCGCAGCAATCTTGTAATAAGAACTCAATGACTGACTGCATATGTGATAAAGAAGCACGATAGATAATCTGGCGACTTTGGCGCTCTGATATCACCCATCCCGCTCGTGCCAGCACGGCTAAGTGCGTTGACATCGTATTGTGTGGCACAGATAACTGACGCGCAATTTCACCCGCAGCTAACCCTTTAGGCTCGTGACTGACCAACAGCCGAAATGCCTTTAAACGGGTGTCTTGAGAGAGGGCGGCAAAACTTGTAATAGCATGAGTTATTTCCATATGTCCAATAATACAGACATATGGAAATAACTCAAGAATTTTTAGATAAACAATCAAAAAAACTGTCTTGCTTTTAACTTTCCTTCAAATCTTCTACAATTGATGGTCATCACCTATCAAAGCAGCTTAAAAAGCTGTAATTGTGTCTTGCAAGATGCTTAAAATCAGCATAGGCTAATCTATTTCATTTTTATACTTATCTGCGCTTTTTGGTAGTTCTTATCGTTAATTGCCACTTATTTTTAACCATCCGCACTTTTTATATTCATACACACAAGTCTAGGAATTTTTATGCTGTCACATTGGGTACGAGCCATCTTACAAGCCACCGTCTATGACGTTGCTATTCAAACACCACTTGAAGCGGCACCCAAGCTGACCCAACGTTTTGCTAATGACATTCGTTTTAAACGTGAAGACCTGCAACCGGTAAAATCCTTTAAATTGCGCGGCGCTTATAACCGCATCAGCCAATTGAATGATGAGCAAAAAGCACGCGGCGTGATTTGCGCATCGGCGGGTAACCATGCCCAAGGCGTTGCCTACTCTGCCCGTAAACTTGCACTGAACAATATTATTGTTATGCCAACCACTACCCCTGATATCAAAGTAGATGCCGTCAGAGCGCTTGGCGGCAATGTCGACTTGTATGGTGACAGTTTTGATGAAGCCAATCGCTATGCCATTGATCGCGCTGAGCGTGAAGGTCTGACTTTTATACCACCATACGATGACGAGCTGGTAATTGCCGGACAAGGTACGATTGGACTTGAGCTCACCCAGCAATGGCGTAATATGGATTACGTTTTTGTAGCAGTTGGTGGTGGCGGTCTGATTTCTGGTGTCGCTGCATTTTTGGGTGAAGTTGCCCCGCATGTCAAAGTCATCGCTGTAGAAGCCGACCAATCAGCATCACTAAAAGCCGCGCTTGAAGCCAATGAGCGAGTCAAACTTGAGCAAGTAGGACTGTTCGTCGATGGTGTGGCAGTTGCCCAAATCGGTGAATTGCCTTTTGATATTGTCCGTATGCAGAAGAGCGATAAATCCGGTCCTGTCGTCGAACCTCAAGTCGTTACTTGTACCAATGATGAAGTCTGCGCTGCCATCAAAGATATTTTTGAAGAGAACCGCAGTATCGTTGAGCCTGCAGGGGCGCTTCCTGTCGCTGGTATGAAAAAATACCTTGAGGCTCATGACCTACAAGGCAAAAACTGCGTCGCCATTATCTGCGGTGCCAATATGAATTTTGATCGCTTGCGCTACATCGCTGAGCGTACTGAGATTGGTGAGAAAAAAGAAGCTGTCTTTGGCGTGACCATCCCTGAACAGACTGGCGCTTTCTTAAGCTTCTGCCGTAGTCTGCACGGTCGTAATATCACTGAGTTCAATTACCGTGCTGATAGTAAAAAATCACCGGACTCTATGGAACCTGCAGCAATCTTCGTCGGTATTGCATTAAAAGAAGGCGATAAAGAGCGTCAAACTATTCGTACACAATTGGCAGCTGATGGCTATACAGCACATGACTTGACCGATGACGATGTCGCCAAATCACATATCCGCTATCTAATTGGTGGTCATGCGCATGTTGAAAATGAACAGTTATTGCAAGTCACTTTCCCAGAACGTCCCGGCGCTTTATTGACCTTTTTAGAAAAATTGGGTAACGATTTTAATATCACACTTTTCCATTATCGCAATCATGGCGCTGCTGAAGGTCGCGTATTGGTCGGTTTGCAAGCTTCTGAAAGCAACTCGCGCCAACTACAAGATGCCTTGCTGGATATCGGTTACGACTGCACCATGCTCAATGACAATATTGGTTATCAGTTATTTTTAAAGTAGCAAGCATAGAGGTAAATTAGCATCTATCCTGGCAGTTTTTTCATTGTGAAACTGCCAGTGATGATTTGTTAACTTGCAATGCTCTCAGATGACCTCATGCGCAGAAGCAACTTACTTTATACAACACTGCCCTAATACAAAAATGGATGGTAACAATGACGGCGTACCCTGTGAAAAACAGTGGTGTTAATCATTTTAACAGTAAGAAAGATTGTAAATATTTTATCCGTGACTTTAATAACGTACTGCTCTTTTAATCGGCAAAAAAGCCACCATTATTATCTTACGTTATTGATAGCTATGAGGTTTTGATGAGTAAACACAATAAAAACCACAATCAGCCCAGCCATAGCAAGCCTGATGCTGTGCGTATGCGTATTGATAAATGGCTATGGGCGGCGCGCTTTTATCGGACGCGCAATCTTGCTAAAGAAGCCATCGAAAGCGGTCGCGTGCATTATGCTGGTAGCCGCGTAAAGACCAGTAAAGAGATTGCTGTTGGCGATGAATTGCAGATTCGTCAAGGCTCAGCCACTGCTATGACCGAAAAGACGGTCGTGGTTGAAGCATTGACGGTACAACGTGGTAATGCCACCGATGCGGAAGTCTTATATTCAGAAACTAAAGAAAGCATCGCTCGCCGTGACTATTATGCTGAGCAGCGCAAACTTGCCAACCTTGCGCGCCCAGATAATAAACCCAATAAAAAAGAGCGCCGTGATTTACAGCGCTTTAAAAGCAACCAAGATTGATTCTACTAGCGACGCCAGTAATAGCCTCAAATCATTCTAAAAACAATAGAGTTGGTAGCTGTCCTTTATCTGCCTGACAGACTGACCCGATTGTTTACCCTCTGCCCTTGCCATTCAAGGTATTAACCGTTACGCTATAACAAATTACATTACTCTATAGCATGCTTATAAATCACATTTCCAGTGTTGATTTTGATAGCATGTTTTTTTATTGCGACAAAAGGTCATCATATGCCCATCAAAGCGTCTACTCCCTCATCTGTATTATTGGTCTGTTTGGGGAATATCTGCCGTTCACCGACGGCAGAAGAGATTTTTCGTCAGCAAGCAGCGATTGCAGGGCTGTCGATGAAGGTGGATTCAGCGGGAACTGGAGATTGGCATATTGGGCATGCACCTGATGAGCGAGCACAGCGTCACGCTAAAGCTCATGGTTATAACATCAATAAATTGGTCGCGCGCCAAATCAGTGCTGATGACTTTCGCGATTTTGATTTAATCTTGGCGATGGATGCACAAAATTTAGCAAATCTACAGTCTATCAAAAACGGTATAACAGATACTGATACCAAATTAGCCAAGCTGGCTTTATTTAGTGAAGAAGACCCTATCTATGGCGGTGACGACGTACCAGACCCTTATACTGGTGATAGCAATGCCTTTGAAGAGGTGATAGAGCGTATTGAGTCAAGCGTCCAAGGTTGGATTGAAAGCTGGAAGATATAAAGATATAGTAGTCATAAAGCGCTATATTTTTGCTACCTTTATACCCAGCATCCTTTATAATAAACACCGTATGACTTTTTGTTTATTTGCCCTATAGGCTATGTTATGACTTCAGCTTTATGCTCTAAATCTACTGCACCACACACCTTATCTGATGATGTAGCTGATTTGTCTCATAGCAACACCATGGCTTTGGCATGTACAGCTAACTCTGTTGTTACGTTGAAAAATGAGGCGCAGCTTGATGAGTTTATGGCAAACTATGGGCAAGATACTCAGTATAGCCAGCCATTATTTGTCTTATCCGGCGGTAGCAATGTGCTATTACCAGCAAAGCTGAATGCAATTGTTTTACGACCACAAATGCGTGGCATACAGGTGACATCCCAGACAGACTCTCATGTCGATATTGAGGTAATGGCAGGTGAAAACTGGCATGACTTAGTTTTACATACCGTCGCTCAAGGCTGGTATGGACTTGAAAACCTTGCCTTAATACCTGGTCTTACTGGTGCCGCTCCCATACAAAATATCGGCGCTTATGGTGTTCAGCTAGAGGACTGCTTGCAGTATGTACGTGCTTATCATTTCCCAAGCCAAACTTGGCATGATTTGACCGCAGTCGATTGCGAGTTTGGCTATCGTGATAGTATTTTTAAACGTCAACCAAATACTTGGCTAATCAGCCGCGTGGGTTTTAGACTACATACTGATGCGACAAAAGTATTGGCAAGCTATGGCGATGTACAGACAGTCGCACAAGGCTATGCGATGAAGCAAAGTCGCACCAAGCCGACGCCTGCTGATGTGATGCACGCTATTATTGACATTCGTCAGCAAAAGCTGCCTGATCCAAAGCAATTGCCAAATTGTGGCAGCTTTTTTCAAAACCCTATTATCCCTCAAGATCAATTTACCGCGCTGCAATCCTCTTATCCTGCTATCGTTGGTTACCCAATGCCTGACGCGATGATTAAAGTAGCAGCTGGTTGGCTTATCGAACAAGCGGGTCTAAAAGGCGGCGGTATAGAACCTATTGTGACCCATCAGCAGCAAGCGCTAGTATTGACCAATCACACACCTTACCAAGCCACCCAAAAAGAGGTAGCCGCCGCCCAACAGTATATTACCGATACTGTGTATGAGAGATTTGCGATACCGTTGTCACGCGAGCCGGTGTGGGTAAATGCCGATGGCTCCATCGGATATGATAAGCATGTGGTCTAAGCAGTCATGGTCAAATCGCCTATGGCGACATTATTTACGTTCAGCTGAGCGTATGATCAAGCTGTTTCGTATTATCAATGCCACATTTATGCTGGGTGCAACGACGGTTATTTTGGTGCTGATCAGTTTATTTACGCCGCTATTTTCTCAAGCGGTGGTGTATATATTGACTCATCTGCCGCTGCCAAAAATGCCACCTGCGGCAATGAGCTCTCCCCCTACCGCTTATTTGGTATTGGGTGGCGGTCTGACCAATGATAATCACAACCAAATTATCCTCAACCGCTATAGCCTTAATCGTGCGCGCACTGCCGCCACAGCTTACCATGACCTGCCTTTGCCCATTGTACTCAGCGGTGCTGAGGCCCCCTGGCTTGGTCAATGGCTGATTGAGCATGGTATTGATGGGTTAATCAGTGAAAATGCCAGTATGAATACATGCGAGAATGCCCGCTTTACCGCAAAACGCATCCCTCTGCATCATGTTTATCTGATTACCGACAGTTATCATATGGCGCGTGCTCGCAGACAATTTGCGTTAAACGGCATCAATAGCACAGCGATTAATGCCCCTTTACCCGTCAGACGTGATTGGATGGAACCCGCACAAAATTTAAGCCATTCACGGCGCGCGGTTTATGAAGTTGCCGCTTACTTACGTGATGTGATACGTCCTCAAGCAAATTGTCGCCAAGCTAAAGAGGTGACGTCGCAGCAGCTATTAACCCCAAGAGGCAAGGTAGCAAAAACGGCTGATGAATAGAGTTGGTGAGCCAATCTTGTCAAACATACAGTCATAAGCATCTACCCCACATTTATCTTTACAGTTCATCCACTACACTTGCATCAGGTGTATAATGATAAAAAACTGCTATTAAAAAGATTTGCCATGCTCAGTATATTTTTATTAATTCCATTAAGTCTCATGCTGTTTGTGGTAGCGATTTGGGCAGTACGTTATGCGGTAAAATCCAACCAATTTGAAGATTTGGATAATGCATCACAGCGTATTATCTTAGACGATCGTCAGGAGCGTCGACAAGTCATACAAGCTCAGGAAAATGTAACGCCTATTCAAGAAGCAAAAGAAGTGAGCGATACTACTTCGACTGAAAAAGAATCTAATCAGCTAAATAATGCGGACACTGCCGCAACTCCTCTCTCTGATACAGACAAGAACTCAAAAATATAGCCTTGGGCTATCTTACTAATACGTTACCCACTTATTCTATCTGCATAAGAGAGTAATAAGTCGGTACGCCTTTTACCATTTTTAGGAGTACCTTCCCATGACCACAGCTTTACTCGTTGCGGCATTATTAATGGGTTTTTTTGGTTCACCGCATTGCTTAGGAATGTGTGGTGGCTTGGTGACTGCCTTTGGTCTATCGATGAAAGATGTCAGCCCTGCCAAACGCCGTGCATTGGTAGCGACCTATCATTTCGGTCGCTTGGCCAGCTATACGTTTTTGGGTTTGGTCGCAGGCCTGATAGGCACAGCCGTACTACAGCCATTGATGCAAGGCAATAGTACACCGCGTATTTTGCTTGGTTTGGTATTGGTGTTTGTCGGCGTGACGATGCTGGGTGCACCGTTTCTAAACAAACTTGAGCGTTTTGGCATGCGATTTTGGCAGTACCTGAGCCCTATTCGTCAAAAAGTATTTCCACTAAACACTTTTCCACGTGCATTGTCTGCCGGTCTTCTATGGGGATTTTTGCCTTGTGGTTTGGTCTATGGCGCTCTACTGATTGCCGTCGTAGCGCACAATCCACTCAGCGGTGCTGCCTTGATGTTCGTTTTTGGCTTAGGAACCGTACCCATGTTGGTTGCTACTCACGAGACCGTCGGCTGGTTACGGGATAAGATTGGGCGTTTTCGCTTAAGACAGCTCAATGGTGCTGTGATGGTATTATCTGGTTTGGCCGTGATTTTCATTCCTATCGCCATGTCCAATATGCATGGCAACCATGGCGGTGGTCAAGGCATGGCGCATGTCGATACTATGATGATGGCTGACACAGATGATACTACCCACCAGGATATAAGCCAGATGGATCATAGTATGCACAATATGAATGATGACTCAGCAGTCATGGAGCATTAGCACCAACGATTTACTGTTTGATATAGTCGGTGAAAAGTAATATCGATACAACACGTACTACTGGTGCAAATTTTTCTTGCTTGCTGTGCCTACGCAGACAGAGGCTGCAAAAAATTTACACCAGCAATACGGTAGCGACTTTAAAGTATTTCAACTATATGATTTCAAATTGATGTCATCTAAAAACAGACGTATAAGAAAGCCCTTAATAAATGATTAAGGGCTTTCTTGTTATTTAACAACTTTAGAGCTTAAATAACCCCACTCTCAACTTCGAAAGTGATTGAAAAAAGAAGAGCATCTCACTAATCTATTGTTTTCGACCAAGAATACAACGGAGTCATGAGATGCCCATAGACGAATTTATCATCAATATCTATTTAATGGTAGAGCAATATTACAAAATAGTCGTTACTGAACCCTTGCGAGGTGCAGGTTACGCGCCAAAGCTGAGTGATCCTGAGATCATTTGCATGGAACTGGTCGGTGAATTTTTAAACCTTGATCAAGACAAACAGATTTGGCAATATTTTACCCAGCACTGGCAAGCCTGGTTTCCAGCCATAGGCTCATATCCTAACTTCGCAAAGCATTGCGCGAATCTGTGGCAAGTCAAACAGCGGATACAAGATAACGTCAGTCAACTTGAGGGCCGTGACAACATCCATTTTATGGATGGTTTTCCGATACCCGTCTGTCATTATGGACGCGCTTATCGGCATAAAAACTATCAAGACTTAGCGGCTTTTAGCTACTGTGCGGCTAAGCAAGAGAGGTACTATGGCTTTGAAGGACATTTGCTTGTTAACTTATCGGGCATGATTAAAGGCTTTACCTTTGCTCCTGCCAATGTTGATGAAAGAGCGGTTGCGCCTGATATTACTGACAATATCTATGGTTTGCTCGGCGCTGATAAAGGGTATATCAGCCCTAGTCTCACTCAGTACTACGACGCTCAAGGAGTGGATTTACAAACGCCACTCAGAGCTAACATGAAAGAGGATAGACCCAAACCTGTGGTAAAACGGCTAATGAAAGCCCGCCGTATCGTTGAAACAGTCATTGGTCAGCTATCAGAACGATTTAATATACAAAGGGTACGAGCAAGAGATTTATGGCATTTGTCTCATCGATTGATTCGTAAAATTCTGTCACATAATCTATGCTTTGTACTCAACAAAAAACTTGGTAACCCGCCACTTCAGTTTGAATTGCTTATTTCAAGTTGAGAGTGGGGTTTAATTAATAAAATCTTACTTAGATTCTAAACGTTAGCTTATTAAGGCTGCCACTGCTCAAGCTTAAATTTAGTATCTAAATGCTTCTCTAATGCCGGTATATTAAAAGCATCATCTTCACTGACAAAGCTAATACTAATACCGGTTTTCCCAGCGCGTCCAGTACGACCAATGCGGTGTACATAATCATCTGGCTGATCTGGCAAGGTATAATTAATCACATGGCTGACATCATCAACATGAATACCGCGTCCTGCCACATCAGTCGCGACCAAAACAGAGGCATGCCCGTCTTTGAAGCGTTGCAAGTACTTTTCGCGTTTTTGCTGAATCACATCGCCCGATAACATGACGATTTTGTGTCCCTGACGCAGCTTATGATATAGACGCTTTACTTGATCTTTACGATTGGCGAAGATGATTACTTTTTCTACCGTTGTATCGGTGATGATACGCTCGACCGCTTCTAGTTTTTGATCTTCGGTTAAGAGATAAAAATGCTGGTCTACCAATTCACTGGTTTTATGCTCAGGTTCAATCTCAACAAATGCTGGTTCATGTAACCAGCGATATGCCAGACCCATTACATCTTGGTTAAAGGTAGCAGAAAACAACAAACTTTGACGATCGGTATTGGGCGGCATACGACCAACCAAACGCTTGATATCAGGTATAAATCCCATATCGAGCATGCGGTCTGCTTCGTCTAATACTAGCACCTCTACTCGATCCAGATAGACCATGCCTTTGTGCATCAAATCAATCAAACGACCAGGCGTAGCAATCAAGATATCGACATACTGGCGCTCAAGCTCATGCTGCTGGGTTTCATAATTGGTACCACCCATAATGCAAACGCTATGCAAAGAGGTATATTTATTCAAGGCGATACAATCATCAAATATTTGCTGAGCAAGCTCACGGGTTGGTGCCATGACGACGGCACGTGGCTCACCTAAATGACGCTCTTCATCAGCGGCAAACGGACGCTTAAGTAACGCCTCCATAATAGTCAATAGAAATGTGGCCGTCTTGCCCGTACCCGTCTGTGCCTGTCCGATCGCATCTTGATTTGCCAATGTATGCGGCAGTATTTTTGCTTGAATCGGCGTTAATTCAGTAAAACCTAAGTCACTTACTGCACGCAAGGTCGCTGCTGAAAGTGGCAAATCCGTAAACGTCGTAAAGTTACTCAAAAAAATATCCTTTTGTATAAACCGTTTGTGTATCATCAATAAATGAGAGGCTATAAGGCTTAACGGTTTATATCGACCATTAGCCAGCAGGCAAGCCCTATAAAACTAATAAACATAAAAAAGCCAAGCACTATGTCAATACTTACCAAATATGCTGTTTTAAACTCAACATAAGTAAGACAGGACGGGCTTGACTCAGTAGTATATCAGTAGTTTGTACAGATATTATAGCTAAACTGCACGAATGACTGTCGCGATTACTCTTCTACTCTTCTGACTTCTTCAGCTTGTAGACCTTTATCACCTTCTACCACACTGAACTCAACTTTTTCGCCGTCTTTTAGAGAGCGATAACCATCACCTTGGATCGCGCGGAAATGCACAAAAATATCTTCTCCGCTATCACGTTGAATGAAACCAAAGCCTTTTGAGTCATTAAACCACTTAACGATACCTTGCTCACGAGCTGACATAATATTACTTCCTAAAAAGTGTACTTAGTCCCAAATTCCTTTGCATCATTGCATATAAACGGGTACTAAAATTATGAAATCAAAATTTAAGAGTGACTATCCAATATAGTATTAGTGAAATATAAAAGCTTTATACTGACTTTTAGTATTTAGCATATAGTCATTTTACTGTTTCTAGTCTTTGGCAGAAACTAACACCACTTTACTAAAAAAGCGTTAATAATCAGCTAAACTAAAATTAGCAATAAATATGTAATGTTTATTGTGTAAAAAATATCATAACACGGGTTTTTAGCAACACAAAGGCTTTTAACATGATTTTTATCACTTGGACTATTTTTTAGAATTATTTTTTATAAGTTATCTCGCAAGCTGTTAATATAAAGGGATAGAGAGCGCCATGTTTTCTAAAACCTGTTATTGTAGTACGCTTATACTCACCAATAATTTATAGAAAAATATTCATTGCTACTTATAGAGACTATTATGACCACCTCATCTCAATCAGCAACGACCACCAGTGCGTCCCATCAAAAAGCCAATAAAACCCTTACTCATAAATTATTATTGATTAATGGTGTGAATCTAAATTTATTAGGCAAACGTGAGCCTGATATTTATGGTCATATGACGCTTGCTGATATTGAAAGTGCCTTAACCGAGCGCGCGGCGGCACATGGTATTGAGCTGATTTGCATACAGTCTAATCACGAAGGCAAACTGGTCGATGATATTCAGCATTACGGTCTATTAGCAGAAGCAAGTGTGCAGGTCGATGCAATAATTATTAACCCTGCTGCCTTTACTCATACCTCTGTTGCGATACGCGACGCGCTATTAGCTACCCAAAAGCCCTTTATTGAGGTGCATTTATCTAACGTCCACGCACGCGAGTCGTTCCGCGAACATTCTTATCTATGCGATGTGGCGGTTGGCGTAATTTGTGGTCTAGGGCATTTGGGCTATCATATGGCATTAGATTATTGGCTGACCCATACTTATGCAATAACATTGAATAAGTAATTTGTTGGCGTTCAGATTTTTATCTGAACAATACTACTAAAAATATGATAAAAATTACTGCGGCAAATAGTACAAAAACCGTCATTGCGATACTTTTGGCACAGTAGTTAAACAGCATTCATTTGATTAAAATAATAATATTAAGGTTTAGTAAACAACCCACTATATGGTGATAGGCATGGCAAAATCGTCCGGAACGCGCTTTATGAAACTCGCTGGTATGACAGCAAGCATTGCCGGAAAAGCAGCTAAAAACTCACTAAAGCATCTCTCAAGTGACGAAGAAAAACGCCTACAAGCACGCTCAGAATTGATGCAAGATGTCGGTATTCAAATCGCTGAAACCTTAGGCGAGATGAAAGGTGCGGTCATGAAGGTAGGGCAAATTGCCTCGCAATATAAAGACGTATTCCCGCCTGAAGTGGCAACCGCCCTAGAGAAGCTGCAGAAAGATGCACCGGCAATGCCCTATGCGCAGATACGAGCACAAGTTGAACGTGAGCTCAAAGCGCCTATTAATGAATTGTTTACTGAATTTGAAGAAGTGCCTTTTGCCGCTGCTTCCATCGGACAGGTGCATCGAGCAATTTTGCCATCTGGACAAAGGGTGGTGGTCAAGGTGCAGTATCCGGATGTCGACAAAAACTGTGATAGCGATCTAAAACAAGTGCGTATGGCACTAAAAATCGCTGGCGTGCTCAATATGAGTAAGCAATTGCAAGAGCAGCTGTTTCACGAGATTCGCCAAAGCTTACATGACGAGCTGGATTATATTAAAGAGGCGCATAATCTGCGGGTATTCGGCGCTTTTCATGCCGAAGATACAGGCCTTATTATCCCAAAAGTGATTAGCAGCCACTCTTCCAAAAGAATCTTAACCTTGACAGAAGAAAGTGGCGAAACGCTGACAGTGGCAGCAACGTGGGATAATGACATTAAGCAGAAAATTGCAGTGCGCCTGTTTCATTTTACCGCAGGGCAGCTGTTTGGGTTATATCGAATGCACTGCGATCCTCACCCGGGCAACTTCGCGTTCCGCCCTGATGGCAGTGTGGTTGCCTATGATTTTGGTGGGATTCGAAGCTATAGTGACAGCGAAGTGCAATTGTTTCGCCGATTTGCCAAGCACGCTTTAAAAGGCGATGTCACCGCCCTTGAGCAGGATTTAGTCGCTCTTGACATACGCCGTGAGGACAATAAAACCATACCTGGCGATTTTTATGGAAAATGGCTAGAGATTGGGCTGAAACCCTTATCTATCAAACCCTATCAAGACGGTACTTTTGATTTTGCAAGCAGTCAAACCCATCATGAAGCCATTGCCCAGATGCGTACTTCTTTGAAATACTTTGGGCAGTTTCAGCCATCAGCCTCTACAATGATGCTTGATCGCACGATATCAGGGCAATACTGGAACCTAGTCCATCTAGGAGTGACGATAGATTTATCACCACTGGTGCATGAATATATAGATTTTTAAAGCATTGAATTTTAGAGCGTTAAATGGCTATAAATATATAGGACAAGTTTCAGTATTGGTTATACATGCAAGGCATGTCCACAGCGGTCACAAAACTCTGCACCGACTGCATGACCAAATTTACCACAGTTCGGACAAGTGACAGGATTGAGCTGCGGGCGCATATTACGGGCAAGCTCTGAGGTGAAAATCCCTGTCGGTACAGCAATGATTGAGTAACCTGTAATCATGACCATCGTTGCAATAGCTTGTCCCAATGGCGTTTTTGGTGACATATCGCCGTAGCCGACCGTCGTCAGAGTGACAACTGCCCAGTAGATAGACTGCGGAATACTGGTAAAGCCATTTTCTGGTCCTTCTACGACATAAACAATCGAGCCAAAAATGGTGACCAGTAAGACCAGTGACAAGAAAAAGACGGTGATTTTTTGCTGACTGGTTTTAAGCGCAGACGCCAAAAACCCTGCTTGTTGCATGTAGGCTTCAAGCTTAAGTACCCGAAAGATACGCAAAATACGTAAGATACGAATGACGAGTAAGTACTGTACGCCCACAAACATTAAGCTTAAGTAGCTTGGCAATACGGACAATAAATCCACTATTCCAAAAAAACTAAATACATAACGGAAGCGATTGGGTGCTGAGAATAACCTGAGCATATACTCAATCGTAAACAAAATAGTAAAAAACCATTCTGCATACAAAAATAGCATGCCATACTGCAAGCGCATATAGAGCACACTATCGAGCATCACGACCGCCACACTGGCCAAAATCGCGATCAACAATACAATATCAAACAGCTTACCCAAACGAGTATCTGTGCCTTCAATAATAATATGAATGCGGTTACGCAAATGAGTAACGGCTTCGGTATTCGGCTGCTTCATAAAGTCAATAAAATCGTAGGATCAAGGTTATATAAAACCGGACAACTTAGGCTTACATGCGTAAGCTAAGATTGGTCAAAATACGTGAAAGTGGTTTATAATATTGAAAATAGTATGGTTATCGGCTGCTATGCGTCACTACGAGAATAATCGATAGTGGGTTAAAAGCCATAACCTAGCAGTGTAGCAAAAAAGCGCTATCAACAACATACAAATCGTTAACTTATAGCGACGGATCACTTACCTGAGTTTAACGGCATAATCAGGTAATAAAACACTGCATTAGATATAAAATATTTTTACCAATAACTTTTTTAGCCGTACAACACATCATTCGTAACACTTAAGGACGTCATATGGCAGGCCATTCAAAATGGGCAAATATCAAACACCGTAAAGCCCGTCAGGATGCGGTAAAAGGCAAAGTATTTACCAAGATTATTCGTGAAATTGTTTCTGCTGCCAAGCAAGGTGATCCTGACCCTGATAAGAATCCACGCCTACGTGCTGTCATTGAAAAAGCCCTGTCCGTCAATATGACGCGAGACACCATCAACCGTGCGGTAGCCCGTGGTACAGGTGGCGATGACAATGACAATATGGACGAAGTGAGCTATGAGGGCTATGGCATCGGCGGCGTCGCGGTACTGGTCGAAACCATGACCGACAATCTCAACCGAACGGTCAGTGAAGTACGCCATGCTTTTACCAAAAATGAAGGCAATCTTGGTACTACTGGTTCGGTGGCTTATCTCTTTAATAAGCGCGGTGAAATCAGCTTTAATGACATAAGCTTAGAAGATGAAGTCATGCTAGTGGCATTAGATGCAGGCGCACTTGATATCGAAAATGATGGCAAAAGCTTGCTTGTTATCACTGAATGGGAAAATTTCGGTCATGTCAAAGATGCGCTTAATGCGGCAGGCTTAGTCTCCGACAATGCTGAAGTGACCATGTCGCCATCAACCAGTGCTGAAATAGACAACGTTGAAGATGCCGAAAAAGTCATGAAGATGATTGATATGTTAGAAGATATCGATGATGTGCAAGAGGTTTATAGCAACGTCAATTTCTCAGACGAAGTCATGGCACAGCTTGAGCAATAATTTTTTTATTATGTCCCGTCCTAAAATAGATTGATAGTTTTTTGCTAAGCCAGATACCGTGCGTATCTGGCTTTTTTACATTAAGCAGGACATAAATAACTGCCATGTACCTGGGCAGGTGTTCTCATATCTAAACTTAAATGAGGTCTCACATTGTTATAAATACAAACAGACTCATCAATTAGCTGCTTAAGTTCACTCATAGTAGTGCACTCATACAACAAAAACTCATTCTTTAAAATACCATTAACCCGCTCAGCCAAAGCATTTTGATAACAATCATAGCCATCGGTCATAGATGGAGTGATTTTATTTACTCTAAGAGCCTCTTGGTACTCTGAGGCACAGTACTGTAGACCTCTATCAGAATGATGGATTGTTTTATGGGTATAGCATCGTCTATCAACTGCCATCTCTAAAGCTTTTACAACCTCACTTGCTGGCATACTCTCACTTAAATGATAGCCCATGATCTGTCTTGAATAAGCATCCGTCACTAAAGATAGATAATGAGTACCTTGTTTGGAGGTGACATAAGTAATATCAGCCACCAAGATTTGTTCTGGTTTGACAGGAGCGGGTACGTCTTTAGTTAGATTAGGATGCTTTTTCATCCAATGCTTGCTAAAGGTCGTTTTAGTATAGCTGCGTCTAGGATTAACCAATAGTCTGTGTGCTCTTAGATAATCAAAGAACCCATCACGCCCAACTTTGATACCATGAGCAATCAGCTTAGGTTTAATTAGCCAGTATAGCTTGCGTCCACCAATGCGAGGCATCAGCATTCGATACGTTTGCACCCAGTCTTTAATGACGGCAAGCTTGTTTGCTTTGTCATGCTGCCGGATACGGTGTTGGTAAACAGCCTGCGGGCTAACATCAAGCAAACGACATCCTTGGGCTAGACTTATTTGTTTGTCTATTTTGAGTTGCCAGAGGATGCCGTAGCAGACTTTTTTCTAACACTTGCTCCGTGTTCACCATCAAATACTTCTATGATCTTGCCTAAAATGAGATTATGGGCTTTGGCATCAGCCAGTTCACGCTCTAGACGTTTAATAGTTTGGGCGGGGGTTTCTTTATGTGGCATACGCTGGCTCTTAGGTGGGTGAATCCAGTCTAATTTACCATGCTTTCTCAGCCAAACTAAAACAGTACTGCGTCCTTGTATGCCATAAATCGCTTGGGCTTGTTTATAGGTCATGTCGCCTTTTTCTACACTGTCAACGACGGCTAATTTAAAGCCTAGTGTGTAATCTTTTTGCGTACGCTTAACCTTTACGGTGTCTAACTTGTCCATTAATAAGCTCCTTTTTCGTAAACTTATTTTAGGACGGGACATTTTGTATTAAAAAGGCCAAACGTTTTTTGGCTTTTTTTATATGTTTATAGGCTTAAGAGTGCCATAAGCACTTGCTTCAAACTAAGCTTTGCACGTGACGCCTTCAAGCGCTAACAAGTGTATTTTCTTATCTAAGCCGCCTGTATAACCACCAAGTTTGCCGTCACTTGCAATGACACGATGACACGGAACGATAATACTAAAAGGGTTTCTACTATTGGCATTTGCAACCGCACGAAAGCCTTTAGGACTATCTACATTTTGTGCCAGCGTTGCATAGCTAATCGTCTCGCCGTAGCCAATATCTTGTAATGCTTGCCAAACTCGCTGCTGGAACTTAGTTCCCAAATTTGCATCTAGTGGTAAATCGAACGTTTGACGATCACCGTTAAAATATTCTGCTAATTGCGCTACAGTCTCTATTAATAATGCTTGAGCAGGTTCACTTTTTCTTAAGCTATCTTTCTCTATGAAAGTAAAGCTTTGATCGTCAATACCATAATGCTTTTTAAGTTTCGGAATGGATTTTGAGCTGTGCCAAGAGTCACCTGCTAGCAGCCAATTGACCTCAACCAGCTTAGGATTGCTATGTTCATTGACACTCGCAATTAATGTTAACTGGTGCGATCCAAAAGCAGCGGTAGTAACTATCATGACTGTTCCTCTCAAATCGTTATATTTTTAAGAATTGATTATTGGCTAAAATGAGCTGTTGAGCGCTATTCTTTATCATCGGTCTCAAACAATGCGGCGACAAATTGTTTGGGACTAAAAGCACGCAAATCATCAATCGACTCGCCTACACCAATATAACGAATAGGCACATCCGTTGTTTCGGCAATATTAAAGACCACGCCGCCTTTAGCAGTACCGTCTAATTTGGTAATCGTAATACCGGTTAATGGCACCACTTTATTGAATAACTCAACTTGATTAATTGCATTTTGACCCGTGCCAGCATCAAGCACAATCATACCCTCATGAGGCGCACTTGAGTCTGCTTTACGCATCACGCGCACTACTTTTTCGAGCTCTGCCATCAGGTGAGTTTTATTCTGTAAGCGCCCAGCGGTATCAGCAATTAATACATCAATGTTTTTTGCTTTAGCAGATTGCATGGCATCAAATATAACAGAAGCACTATCAGAGCCATGACCTTGCGCCACGACTGGAATATTATTGCGTTCGCCCCAAATTTGTAGCTGTTCAGTGGCGGCGGCGCGGAACGTATCACCAGCTGCCAGCATGACCGACTTGCCCTCGCCTTGCAGACGTTTGGCAAGCTTGCCGATAGTAGTGGTTTTGCCCACGCCATTCACGCCTACAACCAAGATAACAAAAGGCTGTTTACTGGTATCAATGATGAGTGGTGCAACTTTTGGCGTTAAGATATCGACCAATTCAGTTTGCAGTGCCTTGTACAATGAATGTGCATAGATTAAATCGCCACGATCTGTCTGCTCAGTAAGACTTTTAATAATACGATTGGTCGCGTTGACACCGATATCAGCCACTAGTAGCTGGTCTTCGACTTCTTCTAACAGCTCATCATCAATCTCTTTGCCACCAATAAGGATACCGACCATCCCTTCAGCTAAATTTTTGCGCGATTTACTCAAGCCGGTTTTCATCCGGTTAAACCAACTGCCTTTTTTGCTATTTTCTTGCTCCTCTTGCAACGCTTTAGTTTCTTGCGACTCTACTGCCACCGTTTGCTGTGGCTCAGAAGACACTTGATTGCTACTATTAATGGTACTTGCACGGCTAGAAGTCACGCTTGGAAAATCCCCTAATTGTGCTTGTAAGGGCATAGTGGGGATTTTTGACGCAGAGACAGCTGGTGTCGCAGCCGCTGTTTCATTGGTATTTGAAAAGCTCTCCGAGGTATTCCCTGTATTACTCTGCTTTTGCCTAATAATGATAGGCGCGCCTAGGGCAATACTCTCTGCTGCATCGGTGCTTGATACTTGCTTATTGACAGTTGCTGTTACGGTTGCTGACTCATTACCTTCACTGACATCACTTTTTTCAGGCGCATCGATAATGGGTACAGATTGCACCGGCAGACTGGGTAAGGTAATATCATCGTCATCTAATTCATCAAGTCCGCTGTCAAGGTTAATGACCACACGATTGCTATTATTGAGGTTATTCATAAGTTTGCCCTAAAGTTTATCAGTATCAGTATTAGTAATGTGTTTATGGTAAAACCGGATCTGTGTATCGTCGTATCGTCCGTTTTCTATG
Source organism: Psychrobacter arcticus 273-4 (assembly GCF_000012305.1). NCBI lineage: Bacteria > Pseudomonadati > Pseudomonadota > Gammaproteobacteria > Moraxellales > Moraxellaceae > Psychrobacter > Psychrobacter arcticus. The sequence continues at coordinate 1,120,282 of NC_007204.1, read as the reverse complement.
ATTTAATCCAGAGATTATTTTTAGCCTAGTTTAGCATAATTCAAGTTGAGCTCAGCCTTTCGCATTCTAGATTGCCCGTAAATGGTAAAAACCCTCAAGCGATACAAGAGCAATGTCAAACCTCTAGCATAAAAAAGACGATAAATAGGATGGCTAACCGAGCAAGTTTCGCTTAAGGTTTGGACACAAAAATCTGACCTTTGTGATGCCAAACTTCGCCTACTCTTAGCAAGGCTTATTAAATAACTATTTATACCCCACTCTCAACTTGAAATAAGCAATTCAAACTGAAGTGGCGGGTTACCAAGTTTTTTGTTGAGTACAAAGCATAGATTATGTGACAGAATTTTACGAATCAATCGATGAGACAAATGCCATAAATCTCTTGCTCGTACCCTTTGTATATTAAATCGTTCTGATAGCTGACCAATGACTGTTTCAACGATACGGCGGGCTTTCATTAGCCGTTTTACCACAGGTTTGGGTCTATCCTCTTTCATGTTAGCTCTGAGTGGCGTTTGTAAATCCACTCCTTGAGCGTCGTAGTACTGAGTGAGACTAGGGCTGATATACCCTTTATCAGCGCCGAGCAAACCATAGATATTGTCAGTAATATCAGGCGCAACCGCTCTTTCATCAACATTGGCAGGAGCAAAGGTAAAGCCTTTAATCATGCCCGATAAGTTAACAAGCAAATGTCCTTCAAAGCCATAGTACCTCTCTTGCTTAGCCGCACAGTAGCTAAAAGCCGCTAAGTCTTGATAGTTTTTATGCCGATAAGCGCGTCCATAATGACAGACGGGTATCGGAAAACCATCCATAAAATGGATGTTGTCACGGCCCTCAAGTTGACTGACGTTATCTTGTATCCGCTGTTTGACTTGCCACAGATTCGCGCAATGCTTTGCGAAGTTAGGATATGAGCCTATGGCTGGAAACCAGGCTTGCCAGTGCTGGGTAAAATATTGCCAAATCTGTTTGTCTTGATCAAGGTTTAAAAATTCACCGACCAGTTCCATGCAAATGATCTCAGGATCACTCAGCTTTGGCGCGTAACCTGCACCTCGCAAGGGTTCAGTAACGACTATTTTGTAATATTGCTCTACCATTAAATAGATATTGATGATAAATTCGTCTATGGGCATCTCATGACTCCGTTGTATTCTTGGTCGAAAACAATAGATTAGTGAGATGCTCTTCTTTTTTCAATCACTTTCGAAGTTGAGAGTGGGGTTATTTATACCCTTTATTTCTATGTTTCTTACTTACTTATATTAGGAATGTCTTATGCTATCTGCATCCAATCATTATAAAAATATCACCCACATCGCTGCTGCCTTATTACTGACAACGATGGCACTATCAGCAACAGGCTGTAATACGACACAAGAATTCAAACCGACTGCTAGTGTCATGGTTGGTGCGCACAAATCTTTATAATGGTCTAAGTACTATTATAAGGGCTATTAATTGCCATGATGAAAATTGATAGACTCTCCTTCCATTGACAAGCTGCCCGTTTAAAAGTTTCCCTTTTATATAAGTAGAACACACCATGTCTGTACCTTTATCCCGAACCACGCTCCCTTTACGTCTTGCATCTGCCTTAGCCATGGCGACCACACTTGCCGCTTGTCAAACCAGTACCATTAACGCCAATCCTGTGACTGCTATCAAGAATCCAGTGGCTGAAAACATAGTTACCAAAGACGCTCAGACATCATCAGCGCTGACCATAGATATGTCCGGTCGCCATGAATATCAGCTAGAAAATGGTCTAAAAATAATCGTCAAAGAAGACCACCGTGCGCCTGTGGTCATGACACAGATTTGGTATCGCGTGGGCTCAGCCGATGAGCCCCTCGATAAAGGCGGTATCTCTCATGTGCTCGAGCATATGATGTTTAAAGGCACTACCGATGTTTCAAGCGCTGATTATGAGCGCCTGATTGCCAAATTTGGCGGCGTTAATAATGCCTTTACTAGCTACGATTATACGGGTTATTACGAGATCTTCCCTGCCAATCGCTTTCCTTTAGCACTTGAGCTTGAAGCAGATCGTATGAAAAACTTAGTATTTGATGAAAAAGAGTTTGTCAAAGAGCATCAAGTCGTCATGGAAGAGCGCCGTCAGCGTACCGATGACAATCCACTTGCCAAGGCCTATGAGTCATTTCGCCTACTGGCACTGCCAAATAGCCCTAAAGGCGAATCCGTCATCGGACCTATGAGTGAGCTTGAATCGATTACGCTCTCAGACTTAAAAGACTGGTATAAAATATGGTATGCGCCAAACAACGCGACCTTAGTGATAGTCGGTGACGTAGAGCCAGCCGCGGTCTTGACACAAGTGAAGCGTTACTTCGGTGAGCTGAAACCAAGCAAGTTACCTAAGCGTCCTGAAGTTAGTCAAAAAGGCTTTCGTGGTTATCAGCAAGTGGAATCTGAGCAAGCGGTACAAGTTCCTGTGTTGTTAATGGGCTATAACGTACCTAGCCTTGTGACAGCTGGCACAGCCAATGAAAAACAAGCCTATGCCTTGTCACTTGCACAAGACGTATTGGACGGGGGTTTATCGGCACGCCTCGAGAGCAGACTGGTACGCGAGCAAGGTTTGCTTACCACGGTGGGTACGTCTTATGACCTATTAGATCGCGGTGATGGGCTGTTTTTGATACAAGCGACCCCGCGTGAAGGCGTCAGCTTAGAACAAGCACAGCAAGCCATTATTTTTGAAATAGAAAAGCTGAAAACCGATCCCATTGCCGCCGATGAAATCGAGCGCGCCAAGACCAATACTGTCACCGGTTTGGTGTACGCGCAAGACAGCATGGAAGGTCAGGCACGTATGATTGGCTCACTGCAATCTATCGGTCTTGATGACAGATTGCTTGCTCAGCTGCCAAGCAAGCTTGATAGCGTGACGATTGCAGATATACAAGCAACCAGTAAAAAATATTTAGTGAAAGACAATTTGACGGTCATGCATATTATTCCGCCTAAAGAGCCAGTCAAAAAGGTATAGTCGGTGAAAAGTAATATCGATACAACACCACACAACACGTATTGCTGGTGCAAATTTTTCTTGCTTGCTGTGCCTACGCAGACAGAGGCTGCAAAAAATTTACACCAGCAATACGGTAGCGACTTTACAGTATTTCAACTATAGCTAAGAAAAAATAAAGGCCGCGTAATATCAGATAACTTTATCAAATATCATGACTAAAAATGCCAATGACTAAAAACGCTATTAATAAGAAGAAAGATATGACTCACAATACTATTTTAAATACCAAAAAGAAGACCGCTTTGGTTTCGTTAATAAAGCCAAAATCCAAGCAACTCCCCTGTTTTAGTATGGGCTTCTTTTTGGGGCTGAGCACTTTGGCTATGACCGCGCAGGCAGATGCTACCACTGGTGAGGATTACCGTATTCAGGCATCTGCAGTCGATGTCAATGCGCCCATTGCCGCTTTGTCTAAGTTGACTAGCCTTGATAATACCAAGCCTCTGAAAGTTACGGTGCCAAAGATTCAACCGTTTAAGACCAAAGCCGGTGTGCCTGTACTGTTTGTACCGACGACCGCATTACCCATTGTCGATATTGACTTGCGTTTTAATGCCGGTAGCGCGCGTGATGGTAGTATCAGCAGTACAGGTTTTGGTATCGCCAATATGACAGCGACCATGCTCGAACAAGGCTCCAAACGTTTAGATGAAAATGAGTTCACCCGCGCGGTTGAAACATTAGGTATCAATTTGGGTAGCAGTGCGTACAAAGATATGTTGACGGTCTCATTACGGAGTCTATCTGACGATAAACACTTATTACCTGCCATCGATTTGATGACCCAAATGCTCACCGAACCAAGTTTCGATCAGAAAATTTTAGCCCGCAATAAAGCACGATTATTGGTCGGTTTGCAGCAGCAAAAACAAGACCCAAACAGCCTTGCCAGCCTTGCTTTTAATAAAGCACTCTATGGCAGCCACCCTTATGCTCACCCTTCTGTTGGTACGCTTGAAACCGTGCCGAATATAACAAAGCAGCAGCTGATCGATTTTAAAAACCGCTATTTAGTCGCTGCTAATGCCTCCCTTGCCATGACAGGCAACCTCACTTTAACGCAAGCCAAAAAACTGGCTGAAGATATCACCGCTGGTTTACCCACTGGTCAAGCAGCACCTATTCTGCCTGAGCCAAAACCATTGACTAAGTCCCAGTATATTCATATCCCATTTCCTAGCACTCAAACGACAGTATTGATGGGACAATTGGGCGATAAGCGTGCAACGGATCCGCAAGCGCAGCAAAAGCAAACCAATTTTGCTGTCGGTAACGAGGTGCTCGCAGGTGGCGATTTTAACGCGCGATTGATGACCGAAGTCAGACAGAATCTCGGTTATACTTATGGTATTTCAGGCTCGATGAGTCCGATGCTGGCACGTGGACCTTATGAGATAGGTTTTTCGACTCGCAATGACAAGGCTCGTGCTGCGATTGACGCAAGCTTAGCTGTCATAAATGATACGTTAAAAAACGGCATCACCAGTACTGAGATGAAGCTGACCACAGATAACCTAAAAAATAGCTTCCCAATGGGTTTTGCCAGTAACGCTGGTATTAATGGTTTGCTTGGCATGATGAATTTTTATCAGCTACCAACAAGCTATCTCAGCAACTATGTCAATCGTATCGAACAAGTCAAACTATTAGAGGTCAATCAAACCCTGCGTGATACTTTAAAACCTGATGACTTCTTAATTGTGACCGTTGGCGAGGTCAATCCTTGGGATAAGAAGGTGGCTAAATAGTTACTTTGATCTTTCATACTGTTATAAAAAATAAGCTCAGCCGGTAATATAGTTGAAATACTTTAAAGTCGCTACCGTATTGCTGGTGTAAATTTTTTGCAGCCTCTGTCTGCGTAGGCACAGCAAGCAAGAAAAATTTGCACCAGTAGTACCTTTTGTATCGATATTACTTTTCACCGACTATATGTACGGGCTGAGCTTATTTTTTGTTTTAGAATTATTATTAATAGCGGCACGCAGAGCTGCGACTGGCATGATTAAAGCCCCATTTACGATAACCATCCGTATCTAAATGTATAGCGCCGGTGGAATACAGTCCTAGACCAAAGTTGTGCGACTGACCTTGATATTTCCAAAACTCACATAAGCTGTCTTGCATTCTACTCAGCTGCCATGGGCTACTTTCATATTCTGGCACCCAAATATCAATGGCTCCAGCTGTCACATGCTTACTACTACTAGCACCGCCCGCGCAGTCATTTAATCCAGGACTACGATATACCGAGCGTATCTCACTATTTGCTGGCAAAATACCTTGGCTTTTAAGCTGACTATATAACTGCAATGTCGGTACAATATTTGACCATAGCTCCTGCGGTGGCAGCTGATACGGCTCATAGCCACATTTTTCCCAACTACGGGCTGTCATAAGTAGCTGTGATAAAGGCGGTACATTACTAGCCCCTACTCGTGCGCTTAGATAGCGTTGATAATTAGCCACTTGGCTTGCGCGATAGCTATTACTGTTCAACCAAGTATTAAAATCCATACCGGTAAAATTATTATAGTTATTATTACCAGTGCTATAAGTGGTGTTATAGCTTGGCATACGTCTATTGGTATTGACACGTTTGCTTTCTTCTATTGACAAGCTAGCATCGAATTCAAACTCACGCTGTTTTTGCTGAATAAGTCCTTGCATACTATCGCCACTTGATCCGCTTAAAATAGTCACACCTGCATTATAAGGCGTTCCTTGTACAGACGGTGTGATATTGGCATTGTTCACGCTGTTACCCTGACGTACTTGGATACGGCGCTCACTATTATCACTGATAATAGCGGTGTGGGCACTCATAGTGCTGGCACAAATACAGAGTGCAATAATAGGCTTGTGTATTTGCCCATAAACTTGTTTTTTTATATTGATCATTGCAACAAACTACCGCTAAAAACGTTTTATCGATACTATCAAATTTTAAGCAAGCAAGCTAAACTATCGTCACCAATTGGCAGCGACTTATTCGTTATTAACACTTATCCTCATCATTTTTATATTGACGTTACTTTATTACCGACAAGTTACTTTATTTTTTATTGTCTGGTCGATTAAACGCCCTATAATTACTGGTTTTCTTAAGTCTTCTGCTAAATACAACCCTCCTTCCACGTCAACTGCCAGTCACACTTTGCCTATGTCTTCTAACCCGCAATACCGTTTTTCACGACAGAGCCACCATTTAGGTCAAGGTCATACACTGACCTTTTGGCAACGTACGCACATTGACCCTTGGTTGACCCTTTTATTACTGACCGTTTGTTGTATTGGGCTGACGATTTTATATAGTGCAGCCGCTCAAGATACGAGCATGGTGCTACGGCAAATGGTCAGCTACGGCGTCGCGTTTACAGTCATGTTTATCATGGCTCAGATACCGCCGAGTATTTATCGCACCTTTACGCCCATCTTTTATGTACTGGGTCTGATACTACTGGTATTGGTCGATATCATTGGTGAGGTACGTATGGGTGCGCAGCGCTGGATCAACCTACCAGGGTTCGGTAGTGTACAGCCCTCAGAGTTTATGAAGCTTGGTATGCCGATGATGTGTGCATGGTTTCTATCCAAGCGCGACCTGCCGCCTTCATTATCCAGTATCGGCATTACCTTTGCTTTGATTGTGGTGCCAGTATTATTAATCGCCAAAGAGCCTGACCTTGGCACTTCATTACTGGTCGCCGCCAGTGGTATTTTTGTGCTGTTTTTGGCAGGGCTGTCGTGGCGTCTGATTGCAGGCGCGGTGGCTTTAGCCATTCCGTTTGTTGCGTTCGCTTGGAATTTTTTATTACACGACTATCAGCGCACCCGTGTACTTACCTTATTCAATCCTGAGGCTGATGTGCAAGGCGCTGGGTGGAATATCATTCAGTCCAAAACGGCCATCGGCTCCGGTGGTCTAACGGGTAAGGGTTATTTAGAAGGCACTCAGTCGCACCTACACTTCTTACCAGAAGGTCATACTGACTTTATTATCGCGGCTTTCTCTGAAGAGTTTGGTTTAATTGGTGTCATACTGTTGATGTTTATTTATGCTTGCTTATTAACCCGCGCCTTATATATCGCCTTTTCTCATCCTGATACTTATAGCCGACTACTAGCAGGCGCGATTGCCATGTCGTTTTTTGTGTATGTCTTCGTTAACGTTGGTATGGTCGGCGGTATTTTACCCGTCGTTGGTGTGCCTCTGCCTTTTATAAGCTATGGTGGCACCGCTATTGTTACTTTAATGGCAGGTTTTGGCTTACTCATGTCCATTCATACTCACAAATCTAGCTAACATTTCCCGATCTTTCTATTACTCAAGAGACCTTAATGTTTACATTATACGGTCTCTTTTTTTATACCATTTGTAAGCCATGCCAAGTGTAAGCCATGCCAAGATTCTATTGTTTTTTCAGAAGTTAAGGATTTGCCAGCTTACGGTAATATCTAAATCAGTGAAAATGGCGATGATAATGACACTACTGAATACAGCAATAAAATAAAACACAACTCAATAAAACACAACCTAGCATGCTTCAAAAATGAATCGATTAACAAATAACCGTATAAAATGAACTCAAAATCTATTTACTAAGTAACTATACGTAAAGAGAGAATGAGCAAAAATCCTAGTAAATCAGCTCACTTGCATCCATCTTATTTGTAATTAATTCTACATAAAGTATGATAAAAACCATAATTATTTTCCTCTGAAATTAAATGTAAATATATGATTTTATTAGTAATAAACATAGATATCGCTCTTATAAACCATACTTAATATTCAGTATTTAGAATTCAATACCAACATGTTTTATTCCTTGTTTTTTACAATTATTTGCGTTAATCTCGTCTTGGTGTTATTTATACATAACCCGTACAGAGCTACTAAGAAAGTTAGCATTTAATTATATTGTCGTTGTAGCTCATCCGTATAGTTAGCAACTTGTAGGTTTTAGACTTTCAAAGTCACTACTTAATTAACGGTTTAATAACAAACTCATACGTAAGACTCTCGAAACCCTTTATTAACTTAGCAATGTTAAAAAGGCTGTTTATCGAATATTAGTATCTGATTTTAGTTGTTGATGAATGTTTTAATTAAGATTGTTAACTATCATTTGAGCGTGTCATAAGTGGGTTATGTATAACCATCAACCCACTTATGATCATGAATTAAAAATTACCATATGTTAGAACTTATAAAAGCCGAACTATAAAATCAGTCATTATGAAAAAGATAGATTGATATCGGTTTTGGAGTTTGCGGTACTGTTAAATTGGTCTAACAGTACCTCGCTCAATCTAAGATGTTTTTAGAGTTAGGTTCTAAGGTATAAGTCATAGAGGTATTTATGAATAAGCGTTTATCTGGCTTACTTACAATGTCAGCGGTACTATTTTCTGGCTCTGCAATCGTTTCTAATGCACATGCTGTAGAATCAAGAACCTCCCTTGCTATGATCTCGCAAGATAATGCCTCTCATATCGACCGTGTACTCGGTGAACTTAGTCGTCAACATAACGGCGCATCAAGCTTAGTTAAGTCTGCACGCCAACCTACCTCATTAGCGCTTAGCAGCTCACTGTTAGCCAGTGATACCGCCCAAGTCAGTAATGATGAAGATGTGTTAGAGCGCTTAACAGCCGTCGCTTCTAACTCTGTGAGCAAATTCAAGCAAACAGGGTTAGCCTCTTGGTATGGTCGCCAGTTTCATGGGCGCAAAACAGCCAGTGGCGAAACCTTTGATATGAATGGTTTAACTGCTGCTCATCGCTCATTACCATTAAACTGCTATGTTAGAGTCACCAATAAAACCAATGGTAAAAGCGTCATCGTTAAAGTGAACGATCGTGGTCCATTCCATGGTAATCGTGTGATGGACTTATCTTATGGTGCTGCCAAAAAGCTTGGTATTACTGCTAAAGGTGTGGGTAACGTCTCTATTGAGCGTGTTTCAGGACCATCTTCTTAAACCATTAACGTTTTGGACCATTCGCGGTTTAAACCTTTAAGGGTTTTATATAAAGATTTTTAGGTTTAAATAAAAGCGCCTAACTTATTATTAGTTAGGCGCTTTTATTGCTTAATTTTATACGACTTATTTTTATACGACTTATTTTTATACGACTTATTTTTATAAATAAAAGCGCAACAAACTATAGTTCAAATGCACTGGCAATAGCATCATCAAGACGTTCGACTGCAATGACATTAATGCCTTTAAACTGCGGCGCATCTTTAGCAGGAGCATTGGCCTTAGGAATAATAGCATGCTTAAAACCATGCTTCATCGCTTCTTTTAAACGCTCTTGTCCATTGGGCACAGGACGAATTTCGCCCGATAAGCCGACTTCACCAAAGACCGCCAATGACGATGGTAAGGCTTTTTCTCTAATGCTGGACGCACAGGCTAACAATACTGCCAAATCTGAACCCGTTTCGATAACTTTGACACCGCCCACGACGTTGACATAGACATCTTGTCCACTGGTATGGATACCACCATGGCGATGCATCACTGCTAGCAGCATAGACAAGCGCTGAAAGTCTAGTCCTAATGCCATACGTCTTGGTGAGCCTTGCGAATCATCTACCAAGGCTTGTACTTCTACCAATAGCGGTCTTGTGCCTTCTCGGCTGACCATGACTACAGAACCAGCCACGGGCTTGTCATAGCGGCTCAAAAATATCGCTGATGGATTGGCAACCTCTTTAAGCCCCATATCCGTCATGCCAAAAATGCCTAGCTCATTGACCGCGCCAAAACGGTTTTTTACCGCACGAATCATACGAAAACGTGAATCAGATTGCCCTTCAAAGTATAAGACTGTATCGACCATATGCTCAAGTACTCGCGGCCCAGCAAGTGTTCCTTCTTTAGTGACATGTCCCACTAGAAACAGCGCTGTACCTGTTTGCTTAGCATAACGTGTCAAAATCGCCGCTGACTCTCGAATTTGACTGACCCCGCCTGGCGCAGAGTTGATCGCATCGGTATAAATGGTCTGAATGGAGTCAATAATAGCAATCGCAGGCTGCTCTTGAGTCAAGGCGGCACAAATAGTCTCTACATTGGTTTCAGCAAGGACACGAAGTCTGTCCGCAGGCAAATCTAAGCGCTTTGCTCGCATGGCAACCTGGGCCAATGATTCCTCACCAGTCACATACAGAGCACTCCCTGCCAGTGAATCAGCTTTTGCCATATTAGTCGCCGTTTGCAATAGAATGGTCGATTTGCCGATACCGGGGTCACCGCCAATCAATACCACAGAACCTGCAACCAATCCACCGCCCAACACACGATCAAACTCACTGATGCCCGTCGGTAATCGAGTATCTAAACCTACACTTACAGCATTTAGCGGCATCACAGCACTATGCGTTCCCGCATAGTTCCCAGCGGCTGTAGTACCAGAACCGCTTACATTGCGAGGCGTTGCACGACCCGCATTGGGCTTTGCTGTGTTTTTATTATGATGCGGCATGCTGACGTTAGGTGCTTCAAGTAAGCTATTCCATTCGCCGCAATCACTACATTGCCCTGCCCACTTGCCAAAATGAGCACCGCAATGCTGACAGACATAACTGGTTTTATTTTTTGCCATAATGTATAAGCCTTATGCAGGTTTTCAAGTTAAAAGAGGATGGTATATAAAATAAGATGACGCTTATAAGCGTTTTTTGAAGATATAGTTGAAATACTTTAAAGTCGCTACCGTATTGCTGGTATAAATTTTTTGCAGCCTCTGTCTGCGTAGGCACAGCAAGCAAGAAAAATTTGCACCAGTAGTACGTGTTGTATCGATATTACTTTTCACCGACTATAGTTGCTGAAGTATAGATCTTAAGATAAACAAGCAGTTACTTTTAAAAAGCAATGTTTTATAGAAGGGATGTTGCGAAAGGTAAAATATATACAACACATGGCGATGGCTGACTAAGAATGTACGGTAACAAATCTTATGTCAGCATGGGTATGTAAGCAATCAACCAAGCAATGAGTTAGCAACTCTATACCTGAAAGTCTTTACCAAGATACACAGATTTCACCAGCTCATTTTCTAGAATTTCTTCTGAGGTACCCTCAGCAATGATAGCGCCCTCTGAGACAATATAGGCTTTTTCACAAATCGCTAAAGTTTCACGGACATTATGGTCAGTGATTAACACGCCAATACCGCGCTTTTTCAGTGCTAAGATAACCTCTTTAATATCGCCGACAGAGATAGGATCTACACCGGCAAAAGGCTCATCTAATAAGATAAATTTGGGATCAGCTGCTAAAGCGCGAGCAATCTCACAACGACGACGCTCACCGCCTGATACGCTCATGCCTAGAGATTTTCGTACATGCTCTAAATGAAAATCACCAATAAGTTTTTCAAGCTCTTGACGCTGTTGGCTACCATTCAAATCTTTACGAGTTTGCAGAATCGCTAAAATATTGTCCTCAATCGACAGTTTACGAAAAATAGACGCTTCTTGCGGTAAATAACCAATACCGGCACGCGCACGCTCATGCATGGCATATTTAGATAAGTCCATTTTCCCCAAGGTTACACGGCCTTTATCCATATTAACCAGTCCGACCACCATATAAAAACTGGTCGTCTTACCTGCACCATTTGGACCTAACAATCCAACGACTTGCCCTTGCTCAACGGAAAATGAGACATCTTTAACCACCCAGCGCTTACCGTAGCGCTTACCTAAGTTTTGCATCGATAAACGAGCAACCGGCTCAACACCATCATTCACTGTTATTGTTTGGTTTGCTGCTAAAGTGGCATTATTTTTATTATCATTCATAACTTACTCATAAGGTGGTCGCATTTAAATGGATAGCAACCACTGGAATGTTTAGTCGTTTGTTTATATCATTGCAAGTATTGTTACTTAACTCGTCACAGAGATTAACGTATGCTGCTTTGGCTGTTGCTATTATTAGGCGGGAACACCAGTTCCACGCGCTGATTGCCACCAGCTGTCGCTTCCACATCACCAGCTTTTAGGCTATAGCGGATAACGTTTCCAGCAAAACTTGCACCATTTTGTACCAATTTTGCATTGCCCGTTAGTGTAACGATACCCGTCACGGCATTATAATCAATTTTATTTGCCTGACCTTTTGCAAGACCTTTCTCTTGCGTAACAACTTGCTGCATCGTTGCTGGACGTCCAGTCGCTACTGCTGAGGTGATACTGCGACCCTGTGATAAATTGACCGTAATATTGTCGGCCGTCATCTTAAACGTACCTTGAGTAATGACCACCGTACCAGAGTAACTGGTCACACCAGTACGCTCACTATAAGTGGCTTTGTCCGCCAATAGCTTAATAGGCTGATTGGCATCTGAAGGCAAAGCATGGCTGTATAATGGCAGTGCCAACAGCATAACCACTGGCAATGCACGCAATCTATGCAACACTTGAATAGAGCACGTCGATAGCAAGCGTAAAGTAGGCAAAGAATTAGATTTCATGAAAATTACTCGTTTTATAATGGGTAGTAGAGTTTGCAAACTTCCTGCTTGATGCTTTACTGAATAATACGCGGGTTAAAACAAGGCTTTGTCTTGACGGTCAGCTGGCGTGAAAGAGACAGCCACTTGACCAAATTCATAGTCGCCCGTTTCAAGATTGGCTTTCATACTCGATGCCTCAAAACGGTTCATACCTTGTTCAACTTTGACCGGCTCATTACTATACACTTGACCTGACTTAGTATTACCTTTTAATGTGGCACCAGTGATTTTAATGGGTTCGACTTCAGGCTTACCTGTTTTACCTTCACTGATTAAAGAAAAGCCTCCTGATAAGCTCAGCTCGCCCGTCTGCTGACTGATAGCAGCTGTACCCGCTTCGATACGATAACGCTGCTCATCTGAAGGCTCCCAATTCATGGTAATACCTTTCATCTCATCTTTATTAGTCACCGGATTGTGGGTCAATGACTCAGCACTCAGCTCGTATTCGGTCTCGCCTTGCTCGTTTGTTTGTACCGCCTTAATATCTGTTGCTTCATAATCAACATCAGAGGTTTCAATATTGACTGGCGGCGTGATCTCCCCTTGCTGCTTAAAAAACCAACCCGCAAGACCAGCTATAATCAAGGTAACGATTATTAAAACACGAGTATTCACGATAAGTCATCCTGATTTTTTACTTCATCAAGCGTGTAGTGCGCGATAAAGTCTTGATAATGTCCATGACCTTTTAATATAAGATCACATACTTCACGTACGGCACCTGTACCACCGGCTCGCGTGGTCACCATATCACTGCGATTGATGACCTCCGCATGGGCATTTGGCACAGTAGCGGCAAATCCTACCGTTTGCATTGCTTTGATGTCTGGTAAATCATCACCCATATAGGCGCAATCAGCAGCTGTGATATTAAGTGCAGGATCAATGCTTGCGAGCAGCTCATTTAATGCAACCAGCTTATCATCACGACCCTGTACAATATAGTCTACGCCAATCTCTGCTGCGCGCTTAGCAACCATAGGACTACTACGCCCAGTAATAATCGCAGTCAAAATACCATAACGGGCTAATGACTTCACGCCCACACCATCATGGACAGAAAACGCTTTGGTCTCAACACCATTGGCATCATAGATAATTTGACCATTTGATAAAATACCATCAACGTCCATGACCAATAGCTTTACTTGTCCAGCTTTTTTTATTAAGTCTTGCATCAGTGATCTCTTCTATTGATAGATACTCTAATATAACGGTTATTTTACACCGGCTTGTAGTAAATCATGCACCGTAATAATAGCTTCCAAGCGCTGTTCATCATCGACAATAAGCAACTGACTGATAGCATTTTCATTCATCACACTCAGCGCATCTGAAGCACGCATAGATTTATTAATGCGACGAGGGTTACTCACCATCAGCTCACGCATCGGTGTCTGTAAATCAATGCCTTTTTCTAAGCCTCGCCTCAAATCGCCATCGGTAAATATACCTACTACCTTGCTTTTATCATCAGTCACGACTGTCATCCCTAAACGTCCAGCTGACATGATAAATAGTGCTTCCTGTAAAGGTGCCTGCTGATTGATGAGGGGCAAGTCTTCTGATTTGGTGTGCATCAAATCTTCCACTCGCGTCAATAACTGACGACCCAATGCACCAGCAGGATGTGATAAGGCAAAATCTTCTGAGGTAAAATTTCGGGCATGCACCAAGGCAACTGCCAATGCATCACCGAGCGCTAAGGTTGCTGTAGTACTTGAGGTAGGAGCAAGGTTAAGTGGGCAAGCTTCTTGTGACTTACCAAGTGTCAATATAATATCCGCTGCATGTGGCAGCATACCGCGTTTATCTCGACTGATACTAATCAACGGAATATTTAAACGCTTGACCACAGGCAAGAGCATTTTTATCTCATCTGACTCGCCAGAGTTAGAGATGGCAAGCAACACATCACCTTTGACCAACATCCCAAGGTCGCCATGCCCTGCTTCACCAGGATGCATAAAGAACGCCGGCGTCCCAGTAGACGCAAAAGTCGCAGCTATCTTACGTCCAATCAATCCTGACTTACCCATACCTGTCACGACCACACGACCTTGACACGCCAAAATGATGTCACAAGCCTGAGCGAACCTATCATCTATTTGTTCAGTCAGTAATGCCAGTGCCGCCTTTTCAGTATTGATGGCATCAATAGCTGTACTAATAAATTGCTCATGGGTCAGATTGCGTTCAGGACTATTCATACAGTGGCTCTATATTTTATTAATTTTTCATTTTCAATGACCATACATTTTTTGGCTGTATATTCTTATCATTTGATGAATCATTTTACTATACATTTTATTATACTATGAACCATATTAATAATTATGGTCAATATTAATATGATGCTGTAGGAATACAGCCATAAGGGTATCGTGGGTGCATTAAAATTTTATTGCCTAAATGTTATTGCCTATAAGAATATCAATACAAAAAAACCCACTGTAATAGTAGGTCTTAATATGATATTTCATGTCTTAATAGGAGGATTTAAGGATGACTATTATCAGATTCATCATTGGGTTTATTATCGTAGTCCCCATTGTCTAACGGCGCTTCAAAACCACGATCCTGACCAAAACCACCACGTTCAAAACCGCGCTCTTGACTTTGACCAAAGCTGCCACGTTCAAAGCCGCGCTCTTGACCTTGGCTAAAGCCACCACGATTAAAGCCACTACGATTGGCAAAGCCGCGTTCTTCAAATCCACCGCCACTAGCGGGTTTGGTGCTACTGCCGCGCTCAAAACCACCGCTTACACCACCGCTTTGACTTGGGTAGCCCATTGGTGCTGCGCCTTGACTTTGCGTAGTCGCGCCTGGCGTTGTACTGCTGCGAGGGTTACGTGCTGGTACGACTGTTGAGATAGCATGCTTATATACCATCTGACTGACGGTGTTTTTAAGCAAAACCACATATTGGTCGAACGACTCTATTTGACCTTGCAGCTTAATACCATTAACTAAAAAAATAGAAACAGGAATGCGATCTTTGCGTAGTGAGTTCAAGAACGGATCTTGTAAAGTTTGTCCTTTTGACATGAAATCTCTCCTAAATATTATATAATTATTGTTAGCGCCAATTATTATAAGGGTTACTTCAATTATAATGGCTAAAGGTAGATACAATAATAAGTTTTATTTATAAAACGTATCTAAATAAGTACTAAAGCTTGTTAAGTCATTCTACTTTATTATGAATATGTCATTATTGTAATAAATTAACTAACCAGTTGTTGCATGAGTTACCTCTATCACGAAATATTGATGAATCATCACTAAAAAGCTGTTACGACTTGCAACAGTTAACACTTTTATATAATCAAATTATAACAGTTATCTACATTATACTTTGAAACTAATTGTCATTACTTTCGTATCTTTGTATGACGTTATACCGTCGTGCTATATTTTTAGTACTGCCGTTTAACCATTAATACTATAGTAAGCCCAGTATAAAAACGATACAGCGGGACTGGAATGAATTTTTTGCAGCCTCTGTCTGCGCAGGCACAGCACGCCAGAAAAATTTATACCAGTCCCGCGTCAAAACATGATGTATCTACTTTATTTGGAATCGACTATACAGGACACCAACGGGCTGACAAACCTAGATAAATGATTAACATAAATACGCTCTCGCCTGCTCCATAGTGATAAATGAATGTAGTATGAGCTTGTCGTTTTGAGAAGCTGTCATATCATCAAATCCAATAATGGATGTCGACGGCGCTGCTGATGATACGGTTGCCTGCTCTGCTGCCGTATCAGACAGTTGCATGACTTTTCGCAGCCAAGTGTATTGACGCTTTGCCAGCTGCCTTGTGGCATATAATGCCTTATTTTGCATTTGCTGACAAGCAAGCGCCTCGGTTTGGTCAGTTGCCACTGATAAATGCGTCTGAGTCATGCCACTTTGAGTCGTGGCATCCTGTTCGTTACTTTCAACGCTTGATAGATTTGATTGAGCAAAAGCGTCATAAAACTGTGCTTTATCCAGATGTGACTGTTCAAATACAGGGTGATTAATCTGTACCAGATATTCTAATACCTGTCGATAACCAACACAGCGCATGGATGGTAAGCTTGGGGTCAGAGGATAACGCTCAAGTAAACTGATAACCTCCTCCACTAGCCCTTCACGCCACATTATATCTAAACGCTGCTCGATACGCGTATGCAACCATGGACGATCTGGCATAACTGCTAATGCATGCCATTGCTGATTTGGATTATGAGCCAATGCTTGCTTAGGCTGACGCTGCCAGTCACTAATCGGAATATTCGTTTGCAAATATACTTCAACCGCGCGAGTAATGCGCTGGGTATCAGTGGCATTAAGGCGCTCATGGCTAATAGCATCCACTTTACCAAGATAGTCATATAGCGCACTGATACCCTCATCTTGCCGCCACTGCTCAACGCGCGCGCGAACACTGTCATCACTAACAGGCACAGGTGAGAGTCCGTCGAGTAATGCCATGTAATACATCATAGTACCGCCGACCAGCAATGGTATTTTTCCATTCTGATGACAGCTATCAATCAGTCTTGCCACATCACTGACAAACTCAGCGACACTGTAGCTTTGCATAGGATCAATAATATCGACCAGATGATGTGGGTATCGTGCTAGCTCAGCAGCATTTGGCTTTGCAGTACCGACCGTCATGTCACGATACACCAATGCCGAATCTACCGAAATCAGCTCATAACGACCGCTGTCATAAAGCTCATAAGCCAAGTTGGTCTTACCACTCGCTGTTGGTGCCATCAGACACACCACGCTATTATCCGCTAAACTGGGACTTAAGTGATGAGATAAGCTATCAGACGAAAGTCGCATACGGTTGCCTTTAATGGTCATGGTTTTAAGCATCATAAGATAAATAATTGGTAGCTCAGCGATGTATATTGGCTATGAGGAAATATACTGTTTACAAATGGCTACTGCTTAGACGCAGATGATAGCATCAATACCACTAATTGATTACTCTCTATAGAATGGATAGCATATTTGCTCAGTGTAGCTTCCATGTCTGCTACAAAAGCTTGTGCGTCCTGTGCAGACATCTGCATGCTTATCTTCGCCAATTGCTGATTAATAGTAGTGCTACTTAATACTTTAGCGTTATTATACATAGTGCTGCTAAACACAGTTGACTCAAACAATAATTCCAATATTGACTGCCATCTCTCAGCGCTAATTAGCACACACTGCCCTTGATGATAAAATAGTAGCCAAGGCAGCGCTTTATCGTCACTGCTATGTACAGCTGAAGACTCTGCTATCAAACCAGCGACACTATTTATAATTTCTAAGCATACGGGTAAAGGTGATGTCTCTACAGGGTCACTATTAGCAGCATGACTACTGTCCTCTATAGATTCATTAATATGACAGTCTTTAATATTCTGGAATAACAGCTCATTTGCTGACAGCTGATATGTTTGCTTAGGCGCTTGAATCTGCTGAGTTCGTATTGCATTGGTGGTAGATGATGCTATTGGGTCTGACGTATTGAAAGACTGTTTTGTAGAGACATTACTATTTGGTGTTGCATTTTTATTAGAAAAAATCTTTGCAGGGTTAAGCGTTCTTAGCTTTGCACGAACCGCATGGCTTAAATGCGCCATGATATTGTTCAGCGGGCTAATCTTGATACGCTGCTTGGAAGGATGAACATTAACATTGAGCCACTGAGTTGGTAACTCAAAATACAGTGCGTAACCCATACCTGCCAGCTGTGCACTTTGAGCCATTTGACGCAGCTGATTGCTAATTAACGCCTCTTTTACCAATCTGCCATTCACATAAATAAGCTTGGGTAAGTGATGGTTGGTATCACAACTTGGCCACAACCAACCACTAATCCTCGCCGATTGCATAGCGCCTGCATTATCCGTGTATCCATTAGTAACATGAGTAGAATGAGAGCTTATAGATGGATGCTGTGTCAGGCTAGATAAATCAACCGCGACTTCAATTGCCTGCTCAGTCAGTGCCAATCCAGTTGCTTGCTCAAGACGTGACAATGGCAGATAATTTTCATTATCGTTACTTATAGTGTTTACTGACAGTGACAGCCGTTTTTTATTATCATGAAAAAGCGTCAGTGCCACATCTGCTCGCGCCAATGCCACCTCGCGAAACATGGTTTCGATATGACCAAATTCAGTGGCGATCGATTTTAAGTTGCCACGCCGGGCTGGTACATTAAAATATAAATCTTTGACTGTAATAGTAGTACCACGATGATGGACAACCGGTATAAGCTTTGGCATATCATCCAATATACCGGCAACTTGCAACTGACGACCAATACCGCTGTCATCATGGCTACTGATTAAGGTCAAACGGGAAACAGCAGCCGTCGCTGCCAGTGCTTCACCTCGAAAACCCAACGTCGTAATGCCGTGCAAGTGTGCCACATCAGCGACTTTGCTAGTGGCATGGCGCGTGACTGCCATGACCATATCATCAGGATGAATACCCACGCCATTATCAATTACCTCAATCATACCCATGCCACCTTGGGTAATATGCACTTCAATATTTGTGGCATAAGCATCAATCGCATTTTCGAGTAGCTCTTTGACCACAGCTGATGGACGTGTCACGACCTCACCTGCTGCTAATTGGTTGATAAGCAGCGGCGATAGTTTTTTGATGCGAGTATTGCTATGGCTATGTGGCATTGATGGGCATCATGTATAGTCGGTGAAAAGTAATATCGATACAACACTAAATATTTAGGCTAGATAAATCCAAACCCTCAGCTTCTCCTACCTTTGACAGTCGTATTTGGACTTGGCGGGATTCTTTATTATCAATGCTATCACTTTGGGTTATATCGATAAATACTGTTGGCGGCGGCAAATAACTGTCCGCACGGCTCGCCCACTCAATGATAACCAGCGCGTTTGGCTCATCCAAATATTCATCAAAGCCTATAAAAGACAGTTCTTCTGGATCTTGCAAACGATACAAATCAGCATGATAAACCGGTTTAATTGAACCGTCATCTTGGGTAATACTATAAGGCTCCACCAAGGTATAAGTCGGACTTTTGACCGCACCTTTATGCCCTAGCGCCTGTAACCAATAGCGAGTCAATGTCGTTTTACCAGCACCCAAATCTCCTGCCAGCCACACACTGCCTGTCAGCGGCAAAGCTGCCAACTGCTCAGCCAAACGCTTAGTGTCTGCCTCTGTATGCAAGGTAAATATTCGTGAGTATGCGTCTTGTTTTACGGGTTCATTATTAGACATCAGGCTGTGCCTGCCTGTACTTGCATGGTCACTGACGGGTTGCTAAAACTCTCACCACGAATCAGTTTGGCATATAAATCTGGATCATGCCACTCTGCACACACTTGCTCGCTAAATTCAAAGTCCTCCAACACCAGCTTACCCATTTGCTCATTGGTCACATCGTCAGCAAAACACTGAGCGTAACCTGTGGCAGTTTCGTGGGCAATCACTGAATAGACGCTGACATCCGCTTCGCCATTTTGCATTTGCGTCTTTTGCAGAATCTCTTGAGCCCAAAAGAATATCACACGTGAGAACTGCTCTGCTGATGGTGATACCGGCAAGCTGATCCAGCGTGCACTGAATTTTTTACAGGCAGCGATGTACTCAGGGTCATCTTTACTCCAAAAACAAATCGCATGATCAAAGCTGTCGATAATGTCTTTAATAGAGGATTTTAACAAGCCAAAATCATAGACCATCTGCCCATGGTCTAAGCGTTTAGCCTCAAGTATCAGCTCAATCTGATAGCTATGACCATGAATCGAGTGTTTGCAGCGCTCAGAGCTACAGTTACGCACAATATGAGCGTTTTCAAATTTAAACAGTTTACGGATACGCATAATAATCAATCAACCAAAACAGTAAGCACCATTGTGCTAAATAATAATAATAAAATAAAGGTTTGCCGCGATTTATCGGCTTGCTGCTCATTATAGCAAATCGTGATGTATTCGTAAGTAAGCACTTATTAACGCCGTCGTCCATTTTCTTGAAGCTAGCTATTACTCGACCTTAGGGCTATACTGATTTTACTAGGTATTAATCGTTCAAATAAAAGGACAGCATCATGAGTAAAGGTCAAGATAGTAAGAAGAATGTCAAAAAGAAGCCGCTGTTAACGGCAAAAGAGAAAAAAGCGGCTAAACAATCAAAGAAAGATGATAATGGTAGTATCTTAGGAAAGCATTAATAGTAAGCGCATCAATATGCCAATTAAACCTAATGGTTTGATTGGCATTTTTTTATTTATAGGTTTACATTGCTAAATCTTGGATTTGCGTACTTTGACTCATAAACTAAACACTGCGCGGTGCAAACATAATAATTGCCATCCCTATAAGCGCCACTACTGACCCTACAATATCCCAAGTCGTTGGTCGAATGCCATTCACAGTCCACAACCATAAAATCGCCATCGAGATATAAACACCGCCATAGGCAGCATAGGTTCTACCAGCAGCAGTTGGGTGTAATGACAATAGCCATACAAAAGCAACCAAACTCAATGCGCCAGGTATGAGTAGCCAGATTGACTTGCCTTCTCGCAGCCACAGATAAGGCAGATAACAGCCTGCGATTTCAGCCAATGCTGTAATAGCAAAAAGCCCCACTGTTTTTAATTCAGACAAAACTTACTCCTCGACCGTGATAAATCCTGTCAAATAATGCACGGCATGGCCAGAAATAAGTACTCTATCTCCTGTAACCACACAGTCAAGTACCCCACCACGTTTTGAGGCTTGATAAGCAACCAATGTATTTTTACCCAACCGCTGTGCCCATAATGGCGCTAATCCAGTGTGAGCCGAGCCCGTGACTGGGTCTTCATCACCACCATTGGTAGGCCAAAAGTAACGTGAAATGAAATCATAGTCTTTGTAGTCAGCAGATTTAGCCTGACAAGTGACAACTACATCTAGAGGCGCAAGCTGTTTTAGCGCTTCATTATCACGCTCTACATTTAATACGTCAGATTCCAAGTCATAAATCACAAAATATGCCTGTGAGTTTTTATAGACTTCAACAGGTGCAATAGACAATCCTGCCAGCAAACTATCAGGGATATCACTGACTTTCTCAGGCTTAGTATTGGGAAAATCCATCTGTATTTTATCATGATCGGTTTGCTTGACCGTTAAAACCCCAACTGCTTTGGCTGAAAATTTAATAGACGTCAAAGTAGGATTTTTCTTAAACAGCACAAAGGCAGAAGCCAAGGTCGCATGACCACAAAAATCAATCTCCGTAAGCGGTGAAAACCATCGAATATGATAAGTGCCTTTATTATCCAAGACTATAAAAGCAGTCTCTGATAAATTGTTTTCAAAAGCGATAGATTGCATGAGCTTCTCAGACAACCAACTTTCTGTAATGATCACTGCCGCTGAATTGCCTTTAAACACAGTATCAGTAAAGGCATCGATAACATTGATTTCTAATTGCATTTTATATTCTCATTTTTATTTTTATGATTTGGTAATCCCCCTAATAAAAAAGCACCCTATTGAGCCATGGTTCAATAGGGTGCTTTTCATTTAACGAACAATAAAAGCTAACGCAAGAATTTAGATAGTAAACTCAAGCGCTCTATCGCCTTCGCTATCTTTGATACGCGTAGGCAAGCCAATTTTATTCAATAAATTGATAAATGGTTTGGCATCAAGCTCTTCAACATTGACCATCTTACCTGCATCCCACTCGCCTGTAGCGACTAGCATGGCAGCGGCAACTGGTGGTACACCTGCGGTATAAGAGATACCTTGACTACCGATTTCATTATAAGCGTCTTTATGGTCTGAGATATTATAGATAAACACCTCACTATCAACGCCGTCTATTTTACCTTTAACTTTGTCACCGATACAGGTTTTACCCGTATAATTTGGCGCAAGCGAGCTCGGATCTGGTAGTACCGCTTTGACCACTTTTAATGGGATAACCTCTTGTCCTTCAGCAGTCATGACTGGCTGCTCAGACAGTAATCCCAAGTTTTGTAGGACAGTAAAGACATTGATATAGTGCTCACCAAAGCCCATCCAAAAGCGAATATTGGGCACATCTAAGTTGGCAGACAAAGAGTGAACTTCATCATGACCACTTAAGTAACTGTTTTGCACACCAACAACAGGCAAGTCATCTGTACGCTTCACTTCAAACATCTTGTTAGACTGCCACTTACTGTCCTGCCAAGAGTAAACGGTACCGGTGAATTCACGGAAGTTAATCTCAGGATCAAAGTTGGTGGCGAAGTACTTGCCATGGCTGCCGGCATTGATATCGATAATGTCAATATCAGTGACTGAGCCTGCATCCATCATGTCATAGCCAAGACGCGCATAGGCATTGACCATACCAGGATCAAAGCCCGCACCTAAGATCGCAGTGACATTATTGTCGGCACAGCGCTGTTTGCGCTTCCACTCATAGTTGTCATACCATGGCGGCGTTTCACAAATCTTGCGAGGATCTTCATGAATAGCCGTATCAATATATGCCACGCCAGTCTCAATACAAGCTTCTAAGACAGTCATATTCACAAATGCCGAACCGACATTGATAAGGATTTGAATACCTGTATCCTGAATCAGCTGTATCAGCGCTTGGGTGTCCATGGCATCGACTTGATGCGTGTGCAGTACCGCAGGTTGTTTAAAGCTGTTTTTTTCTATGACGCTCTGAGCAATGGCATCACATTTATATTGGGTACGTGACGCGATATGAATCTCGCCAAGTACATCGTTATGCATCGCACATTTATGCGCGACCACTTGAGCGACACCGCCGGCACCGATGATGAGCACGTCTTTTTTACTAGGCTTAGCTTGTTGGTTTGTGTTCAAAGAACAATCCTCCTTTGTGTCCCTGTCGATACCATTGATATTGGCTATGCAAAACAGAAACGAGTGAATGATATGCGTGAATTAAAAAGGAAGACCGAGGAAAACCCACGCACCCGTTAGACAAATCCCACTGCGTTTGCCAGTAGCAATTATAACAATTTTTACTCGCTTTTCGGCAAAAATTACAACTTAACTTAAAAACGTCAAGATGAATCATCATTTCTAGATAGTTGTTTGGCAGTCTCATTTATTCATCTCGAATACGATTTCAATAGCGCTATGACAAGCTCGCCTTGTAATCTTGATAATCAAACTCGCGCTGGATATCGATACTGCCATCTAAGCGGCGAATGACAATCGCTGGCATATTAACCCCATTAAACCAGTTTTTCTTCACCATGGTATAGCCTGCGGCATTGCCAAAGGTAACGGTGTCACCTATTTTTAAGTTATTTGGCAAGGCATACTCACCAAAGATATCGCCTGCCAAACAAGAACGACCATAAATAATCGTATTATCAGCTGATTTAGCGTTCTCGCTTATGGGTGCAATATTGGTAGGGTCGATATCAAGAGAGGCAATATTAATTAAATCACTATTAATAGCCGCTATCGGCGCTGACTCACGATAAATCAGCAAATCCAGCATATGCGCTTCGATTGATGAATCTACTACAGCTAGATTTTTTTCATTATGCATCGTATCTAAAACGCTGGTGACTAGCGTGCCAGCACCATGAATACTTGCCTCACCCGGCTCTAGATAAACTTGCACGCCATAATTTTCGCTGAAACCTTTTAATCTGTCCGCAAGTTTTTCTAGTGGATAATCAGGGGCAATAAAATGAATACCACCGCCCAAACTCACCCATTCAAGCTGCTGCAAAACATCTCCAAATCTGGTTTCGATATCAGCCAAGCTTTCACTAAATGCCTCAAAACTGTCATTTTCACAGTTGTTATGAATCATTACTCCGCTAATATCACTCAAAACTGCTGCAATTTTATCTTTATCATGCTCACCAAGACGGCTAAAGGGACGGGCAGGATCCGCAATAATAAACGATGAATTGCTGGTTTTTGGATTTAAGCGCAGCCCGACTGGTATGTTTTTCGCTGCCGCTTGCTCCTTAAACGCATTGAGTTGTGAGATAGAGTTAAAGATAATCTTATCAGCGTAGTTGAGCACCTCAGGCATCTCATCTGCGCTGTAGGCGACGCTATAGGCATGGGTTTCTTTTTTATCTTGACTACTAGCATCGCTATTATTACCAAAAGACTCATAACCCAATCTGACTTCATTTAGCGAAGATGACGTCGTACCATGCAGATAAGGCTCCATGACATCAAACACACCCCATGTGGCAAAACATTTGAGCGCAAGTAACGCCTTTGCTCCAGACAACTCGCACAGGCGCGCGATAATCTGCATATTGGCGACGATTGCGGCTTCATCAAGTAAGTAATATGGCGTTGGCGGCAATGATACAGAGGAGACAGTAGACGTCGATTGTGAAGTTTTTGTATTCATAAAAAGTGACCTAATAGCTGCTATTGGCATCGTGACAGACAGACATAAATATTTGCGCTATAGTAGACTAAATTGATCATAATTAGAATATCTTATGTCACTCTCAACCGATTATTCTACTTCAAAAAACCAAATCAACTCACCCTCAACGCTAGCTCTCCAATGCTTTTCTCACTGGTGCAAAACTACGTCTGTGTGCTGATAATACCCCGTAAGTTTCAATCGCTTCCATATGCGCGCGCGTTGGATAGCCCTTATGTTTGGCAATACCATATTCAGGGTGTTCAGTATCGAGGGCGTACATGGTTTTATCACGGCTAACTTTTGCCAAGATACTTGCGGCGGCGATACTGGTATGTCGCGCATCGCCCTTGACCCACGCTTGGCAATCAATCATCGATTCTTTTATTCCCAATTGTGCAAGGCTTGTATAATTCAATTCAGGGCAACGATTCCCGTCGAATAAAACTGCTGTTTGTAGCTGATGTATGTCTTGTGCCATGTCATTCAAATGATGAGCAATGACTTCTAACAGAATCTCAGTACATAAACGCATTCCGAGCATGGTAGCTTGCAGGATATTTATCTGATCAATCACTGCCGCTGGAATATCAGCAATGATATAACCAATGGCATACTGCTGAACCAAAGGATACAGTAGATCGCGCTTTTTTTCGCTTAACTGCTTGGAGTCGGTCAGTATCGATAAGGGAGTATCTTTGAGGAGCTGCGCTTCAATCAGGCCTGACCAAGCACGTGGTAATATTGCCGATGCAACATTCACACTGCCCAATAATGGTCCACGCCCTGCTTCATCAACACCAATTTGTAGCGCTGAGCCAGTATCACTCTGTGCAATATTTTTCGAATATTCAGCGAATAATTCAGTGATATTTATTTGACCAGATAAATGAATGGGAGACGCCAGATTAATATATTGTCCCTTGATATCTATCTGTTCGATATTGCGTTCAACCTGTAAAATATTGCTCTCTGTGTGTGGCATGCTATTCATTGAATTTATGGTCTTATTTGTATGAGGTGAATTTTCTTACTAGCTCTACAGCCTTTTTGACGGGTTATTCTGAAGATACCATTGCTCAATCACACTATTGGCAGGCGCATGATTGCTTTGCTGCTGCAAAAGATGCTTGGTATGAATCAGCGCATTCAATTGCTCAGCATAAGCACGTGGCTGCAATAGGCGCATGACGGTACGGCAGATATTGTCACCACTTGCCTGCTCTTGAATCAGCTCCGGTACAATCGCTGTAGCTGCCAAAATATTTGGCAACCCCACGTATGGCACCTTAACCAGACGCTTAGCAATCTGATAGGTTAGCTGATTAAGCTGATACACGACTACCATCGGACGCTCAAGCAGCATCGCCTCAAGCGTTGCTGTACCTGATGCCAACATCACAATATCTGATGCTGCCATCGCTTGCTGACTAAAGGTTGGCTGGCTATCATCATAGACCACCACGATAGCCGCTCGCAGCTGTTCTGAGCGCTGATCAATAACATCTTGAACGATATATTGATGGTTTTGATCGACGGTTGGGATAATAAAGCAAAGCTTTGGGTCCAATAAGAGCAGCTTTTGAATGCCATCTAACATCCGTGGCAAAATAGCCGTTATCTCACCGCGGCGTGAGCCTGGCATGACACAAATAAGCTGGCTGACTTCATCAAATCGTTCGATAAAAAACTGCTGCAAACCATCATTGTGCCAAACCAGCTCACTACGGCGCTGATTGATTGGTGTCTCTAACAGGGTTTGATCAATCGTACGCATCAATGGATGTCCGACGCATATCGCCGGATGGTTATAACGCTCGTAAACGGGCAGCTCAAACGGAAACAAGCACAATACCAAATGGGTCGCCGCTTTAATATTATGGATACGCGACTCACGCCATGCCCAGATAGAGGGACTGACGTACTGCACACAAAACACGCCTTGCGGCTTTAGTTTTTTCGAGACTCGAAGATTAAAATCAGGCGCATCAATGCCAATAAACCAATCAATATCCGCCGTTTTAAAAGCCGCCAGCAACTCACGGCGTGCCTTAAGCAAATCAGGCAGTTGCCCCATGACTTCCACCAGACCCATCACTGCCAAGCGCGATAATGGAAAAATACTATTCAGACCTTGCGCTTGCATCTTAGTTCCGCCAACTCCGACCCAAACGATGTCATCACGTAGATTGTTCATCTGCTGCATAAAATCTGCACCCAAACTGTCTCCTGACACCTCGCCGGCGACGATACCAATAACGAGCGGCTCACGCGTTACAGTAGCCAACTGGTAAGTATCAAATGGCGCAAAATCAGGCTTAAGTGTAGCGGTATCGGTCATGACAAGCTCTTAATAATAAAGTGTTACAGGGAAAGTCGTACAAGGGAGAAAACATAGATATTATAAAATATAGCATAGGGTATCCATCATAGGATACGCACCATAATAATCAGCATCGTTTATTATGCTCAAATTTAGCAATTTGTACTGCCATCATACGTGACCATGATAAAAATAGCCAAGTTGACCGATGAAATCCAGCGCTATAAACATCTCTTTATTCTGCCTAAAATCATCAAGTATAACGAAGTTTTAGCATCAGCATTCCAGTTATCAGTCAATTAACTGCTCGACTGCCCTTGTCAACCGGTACTTTTGTCCGCATAATGAAAGTTCCTATAAATCAGCTAGACGATATATAATCATGATAACAACCGCTACCCATAATGCAGAAATTGACGACGTGAATATTGAAAAATTTATTCCATTAATAACACCCAATGAGCTAAAAACCGAACTGCCTTTATCAAACGAAGCCTATAAAACCGTTTTAAATGGTCGTCACACTATCCAAAACATCTTGGATGGCAAAGACAAGCGTCTGTTTGTGGTTATTGGTCCCTGCTCTATTCATGACATCAAAGCCGCTCACGAATATGCTGATCGCTTAGCGATATTGGCGAAAGAGATTGAAGACAGCATATTCGTTGTGATGCGTGTCTATTTTGAGAAGCCGCGCACGACCGTTGGCTGGAAGGGTATGATTAACGACCCTGATATGAATGACAGCTTTGACATTGAAAAAGGTCTGCGTACTGCCCGTAAGCTACTGCTTGATCTCAATGAAAAAGGGTTGCCTTGCGCCACCGAAGCGCTTGACCCGAACACGCCGCAGTACATGCAGGACTTGATCAGCTGGTCAGCGATTGGCGCACGTACGACTGAAAGCCAAACACACCGTGAGATGAGCTCAGGCTTATCATGCCCAGTTGGCTTTAAGAATGGTACCGATGGTGGTATGACTGTCGCGGTCAACGCCATGCAAGCGGTAAAAGCGGGTCATAGCTTTTTAGGTCTGTCATCAGATGGCAAAGTATCTATCATCAAATCTAAAGGCAACCCTTATGCTCACGTGGTATTACGTGGTGGTAACGGTAAGCCCAACTACGATGAAACGGCAGTTGCTCAAGTAGAAGACGCACTTGCTAAAGGCAAAACCAGTAGCAAAATTATGATTGACTCAAGTCATGCCAATTCAGGTAAAGACCCTTACCTGCAACCGATGGTCATTCAAAACGTCGCGGAGCAAATTAAAAATGGCAACAAGTCTATCATCGGTATGATGATTGAGAGTCATTTAAAAGGCGGTCGCCAAGAGCTAACTGCTGATTTGGACGCGCTCGAATACGGCATGTCGATTACTGATGGTTGCCTAGATTGGGACAGCACGGTCACAGCACTACACAATTTACGTGATATGGTCAAAGACATCCTACCTAATCGTTAATAGCTGCTTATCCAATAATAGCTATTTATTAAAAAGCCCGTTTGACACTAGATTGTCAGACGGGCTTTTTGATTTTAAAACTTATAATTTTAGATTTCTAAGACGACAGACTTAACCCTCTTCAGTCGCTGTACCCAATACACTATTTAGGCTCTCATGCACATGCTTGGAGGATACTTGCTGCTGCACATCAAGCAGTTGCACATGTGCCATTTGACGGCGTGGCTCAGCTAACGTATTCCAACGTGCCAATACTTGTAATAACCGCGAAGCTATCATAGGATTGGAGTCATCCAGCTTCTTAATTACGTCTGTATAGATATCCAAACCTTCTTGCGTCCACAATGCTGTTGGCTGCGAAGTAAAAGCGCTGATTACTGAACGCACGCGATTGGGGGTATTCCAATCAAAATCCACATGTTCTAGTAATGATTTTATGACATCAGCATTGACGTTGTCAGCAGATGCTTGCACACTAAACCACAAATCAATGACCAAATCATCCGCTTGAAAACGCTCATAAAATTCTGCCAAATATTCATCAGCATTTACCACTTGATGATTCACCATGGCTTTTAGTGCCCCAAAACGTTCCGTCATACAACTGGCATTATCATACTGCTGTTGCGCCCATTCTCCAGCGCCTTCCACGTTCGCTGTCAATGCCATATCAAGCACCACATTACGTAGCGCCCTTGTGCCGCGCGCTTCTGCACTGTCTTCATAAGACTGCAAGGGCAGCTGTTTATAAAGTACTTCCCATTGATCTTTTAACGCCTCCGCCAGCTGCTGATACAAGCCTTCACGCTGCGCTTTGACCAACTCTGGATCATAATCTTTAAGAATAGCAGCCGCCAGCTCCTGCGCTGATGGGATATCAAGTAAACGCGCCGCCAGCATCGCATCCTCGCTTGCCAGCACAGGCAATGTCTGCGCTAATGCCGCTAGATAGACATCAGGGTCGCTTTTTGTACCTTGGTTGGGCAATAAAATACGGTTGACCAGCATTTGTGTCACTTGCCAGCGATTGAAGCCATTGGTTTCATGTTTGAGTAAAAAAGCCAAATCTTCATCTTGATAGTCATAATTCAGCTGTACCGGTGCACTAAAATCACGCAGCAAAGACACCACAGGCGCAGCACTTATCCCTTCAAAAGTAAAGGTTTGTGTGGCTTGGTCTAATAGCAACATACGCTCAGCCATAATTTTGCCACTTTCTTTATCAAATAACGCCGTTGCGACTGGAATTGGCAACGGTTTTGGCGCATCAAAGCCGCTGACATGGCGGGTCTGCTGACTCAACGTAATGGTCAATGTCTGTGTGGCGCTATCATAGTCTTGATGACCGGACACTACTGGCGTACCTGGCTGACGATACCAATCAATAAAGTCTTCCACCTTACTATTAGTAATACTAAGCGCCGATAAGAAATCTTCAACGGTCACTGCTTGCCCGTCATAACGACGGAAATACTCATCGGTACCTTTTCGGAAATGATCTGCTCCCAAGGTATTGGCAATCATACGGACAATTTCAGCGCCTTTTTCATAAACGGTGGTGGTATAAAAGTTATTAATTTCAACAAAGCTCTCAGGACGCACAGGATGCGCAAGTGGTCCTGCATCCTCTGCAAATTGATGGGCGCGCAAAGTGGCGACATCATCGATACGCTGCACCGCACTTGATTGCTGATCCGCTGAAAACGACTGATCACGGTAGACAGTAAAACCTTCTTTTAGGCACAGCTGAAACCAATCACGACAAGTAATCCGATTGCCCGTCCAATTATGGAAATACTCATGGGCGATAATGGCTTTTACGCTAAAACTACGGGTATCCGTCGTCGTTTCGGGGCTTGATAATACACAGGCAGTATTAAAGATATTTAGCCCTTTGTTTTCCATCGCACCCATATTGAATTGACTGACCGCAACGATCATATAACGATCTAGGTCATAAGCACGGCCGTAATTGACCTCATCCCATTGCATCGAATCTTTGAGCGCTTGCATACCGACATCACACTTATCGATGTCAGCAGACTTTGCATATACTTCAAGCAAGACTTCTCGACCTTCGCTGGTTGTATAGCTATCAGTCAACACATCTAAATCCGCAACCACACAAGCAAACAGATAGCTTGGCTTATTGGTTGGATCATGCCAAATCGCATAATGGCGGTTTGGGGCATCAATCATGTCCCCCGCTTCGACCAAATTACCATTGGCCAATAGCGTTGGATAGCGCTTATCTGCTTCAAGGCGAGTGGTAAATATCGCGAGTACGTCAGGGCGGTCTGGATAAAAGGTGATTTTACGGAAACCTTCCGGCTCGCACTGGGTGACAAACATCCTATCATCACCACTGCCCGCCATATAAAAGCCTTCAAGCGCGGTATTGGTTTGTGGGCAAATACGTACTTGAATCGCCAATGTTACCTCATCAGGGGCATCACTAATCGTAAGCTTACCTGCTGACTGCTCATAGCGCTCAGCTGTCAATGCCTCACCATTCATCGTCAGAGCCAACAGCTCTAAATCTTCACCAAATAAAACGATGTCGCCTGCGCTTTGACGGACCATCTTTAGAATACTGTCTACCTGTGCATGGTCTTCAAATAACTTGATATCTAAGCTGACAGTTTCAACATCGAAGCTTGGCTTTTGATAGTCTTTTAAATTGATTTTATTAGGCGCATGGAGAGGTACATCAGGCATTTCAGCATTGATAATTTGCGCATCGTTTTCAGCGGTAGACATATAGATTCCTATTGGTTTTTATGATGGTTATATTTATAACAGCCTTTATAACAGCCTTTATAACAGCCTTTACAACAAGACTTAAGCAACACTTAGCTATAGTTGAAATACTTTAAAGTCGCTACAGTATTGCTGGTGTAAATTTTTTGCAGCCTCTGTCTGCGTAGGCACAGCAAGCAAGAAAAATTTGCACCAGCAATACGTGTTGTATCGATATTACTTTTCACCGACTATACTGTCACAATATCTAGCTACATTGACCTAAGGCGCCAAATTTCAAGGGTGCTGATAAATTAAAATAAGAAAGGTAACGATGATAAGAATCCCTATATAATGACGTAAATCTTGGCGTAATACGCATTATATCTATTTGTAAACTCTAGAATTATTTACAGTAATAGTACTTACATAAAGTAACATTTAGTATATTATAGATAGCAATTGCCTAAGTTTTATCATAAGCAGTTTATAACAACAAATGTAATTCATTACAATTTTTGGAGCTTATTATGTCAACCAGTTTTTCAAAAATCGCTGCCCTCGCTGTATTATCAAGCGCCGTTGTTCTAGCCTCAGGTTGTGCTACCAAGCGCGCTATTTCTGAAGTGGTCGTGGCTCCACTAGGTATCCCAGGTGGTCAAGTTGGCTACACTGGTGCGGTCATCGTTGACAACTCAAACGCAGTCATCAGCGGTGCTGAAAACATCCAAGCCGTTGTATACTTTGCCTTTGACAGCAGTGAGATCACTTCACAATCTGCGGGCGTCTTAAACCAACATGCAGATCTGTTAAAATCTAACCCATCAGCGGGTGTGGTTATTGCTGGTCATACCGATGAGCGCGGTAGTCGTGAATATAACATCGCATTGGGTGAGCGCCGTGCCCAAGCAGCACGTGATTATCTTGCTGCTCAAGGCGTTGCAGCAAATAACATCCGTGTCATCAGCTATGGCGAAGAGCGTCCTGCTGCTGCCGGTACGAACGAAGATGCTTATGCCCAAAACCGCCGTGCTGAACTGTCTTACTAAGCATATAGTATAAGATATTATAAGTATGAAAAAGCCCAGCAAGCCTATTGTTGGGCTTTTTGCTTTTTGTTACCTAAGATGAATCGCGATATAAACCATCAGTTTCTATAGTCGGTGAAAAGTAATATCGATACAACACGTACTACTGGTGCAAATTTTTCTTGCTTGCTGTGCCTACGCAGACAGAGGCTGCAAAAAATTTACACCAGTAGTACTGTAGCGACTTTAAAGTATTTCAACTATATAATATAAAGACTATGCAAAACTTAATGCTACACGATATTCACTATACCGAGCTCGACACTAAAACGATGACATGGTGTGCGACTGCTCAAGTGCGCGCCCTCTATCATAATCAAAAAGCCAGTACCTGTTTATCAACACCTCAAATTGCTTATAGTCAGCGCCAGCAGCAACGTGCAGGCGTACGGCTATTATTACTGGCATTGCTCAAAAAACTATCTATCACCGATAGTTTAGATGAATCCAGCTTCCCTTATCGATTAACCCATAGCCAATATTATGTGTGTTTTAGCCATACCAGTGGCAGTAGTAAAAATGCTACTCGAATGCAAAATGCTATAGAAAACTTGGATACACCATACGTCAAGGTCGCTGTCATTATCAGTCGCCATCGTGCATCGGGTATTGATATCGAAGTCAATGCGGTGAAATGGCAGGTGGCTAAGCGTTTTTATCATCCAAAAGAGCTGGCTACCTTGCAAGCATTACCAACGATACAGCGTAACTCTGCCATAAGATGGCTGTGGCAAATAAAAGAGAGTTTTATCAAGATACATCAATACACGCTTGCCCAAGGTTTAGGCATGGATTATTCCGCTATGATTCCTGATTTACTCAATCAGCCTGCAGAAACTCTGCCTTTGCTTACTATGACTGACGATAATAGTAATTATCGTATTGCTGTTATTCCATTGCAGCAGACCGTCATTATTTATTGAAAAAATCTAACAACCCTAGTGGAAAACAACACTTCTTACTTTATATTAGACATAAAAAAACGACCCTGAAAAGGGTCGTTCTCTGTACACATTCTTCTTTTAACAACAGTATTTAAACGGTTATTAAATTAGAAGCGGTAAGTTGCACCAAGCTTAACGATTGGTAACCACTCTAACAAGTTTTTGTCTTCTAGTTCTTTCTCAGCCTTTTCTGCAGCATTTTGTAAATCAGCTCCAGAAGCTACAACCGTAGCATCGGTCTTACCCATATATGCTGCACCTAGCTCGCCAAATAAACCAAAGTTATTGGTGATATTAGGACGGAAGCCGATAGTAGCATAAGGCGCTAACTTATTACGGTGCTCAATAGTACCTTTTAAAGTACCAACATCTGCTTCTGCATACTGTTGGCCATCAATCTTGTAAAAACCATCTTTAGTATTAGCAGTTACGTTAATTTCGTTATCAGGAACAATGATACCAGCACCTACTGTAAACCAGTTCGCCATAGGACGTAACTGTACGCCTAGATATGGGTTACTGAAATCAGTATCAACGTCATAGTTTACATCATTTGCATCAAAGTCACCGCCGAATAAATCAGCAACATCGCCACCTGCCCAACCAGCTTGTAGTTCAGTCTTGTCGTTAAGTGAATAACCTACGCTAGCACCGTAACCTAATGTACCAACTTCAGCACTAACTGATGCTGGATGAGTAACAGTTTGGAAGAAAGTCTTAGTACCACCAACGACCGCGCCAGTTGTGTTACGTAACACGCCAGCATCTGCATTGTAGGCATAACCAGCGTCTGCTTGATAAGCAACCGCTACTGGCTCAGCTTCGTATACAACAGCATCATTACTGTCAACAATGATAACTGGCTCAGCTGCTAATGCCGCACTTGATGCCAAAACCGCAGCAGAAATTGCTGTTAATTGAATAAGTTTCATAAAATAC
Organism: Psychrobacter arcticus 273-4; assembly: GCF_000012305.1. NCBI lineage: Bacteria > Pseudomonadati > Pseudomonadota > Gammaproteobacteria > Moraxellales > Moraxellaceae > Psychrobacter > Psychrobacter arcticus. The sequence continues at coordinate 1,085,735 of NC_007204.1, read as the reverse complement.
TCTCCTAAAGTGTGAAATAAATCGTCCATAAAAAAATGACAATTCAGCTTTTTTTAAACAATCATTTTGATGCGAGGATTAAAACAATTTTGACTCAAAAAGTCACCCCTAAAGACGCACCTTTTATTTGCCATTATGTAAAGATTGCATAGTTATTGTAATAATTACTACACCAACCCGCAAAACTTCGCTCTCTTGTTACACAATGCTCTTAAAGCCACTGTGCAGCCTACACATGAATATTTGAATGCTTAACGCTCATGTAAAGGTATTACAAAATATTTCTTTATGATGAAGCATGTACAGAATTAACTCAATTACAGTTATAGAGTTAATTACTACAGATTGTTGTGCTTTGTGACGGAACGTATCTAATATTGCTCAAAAACCTCAATAATTCTCAGATAATTTTGACATAAACGTACGCAACTTAAAGGCACTGCTATATAATGATATATGTACTTGTTTAAGAACGTTATTGTGCTAAATTAGAGTAACTAAGCCAATAGCCATATCTCTTTATGCTTATGCGCTTTTAGTATTATGCCTTTATTATTGCGCCCTATGCTGTAGGGTTGTTCTACTATCTTACGCTGTGCGTTATCTGCTTTATTTTTTATTCTTACTGAGTCATCTATATGCCCAAAGTATCATCGATTACCCGTGTGCTAGAGATTATCGAGGCAGTATCTTATGCTTCAAAACCGCTCTCGCCACTTGAACTATCGCAAGAGCTTGATATTCCAAAGCCAACCATTCATCGATTGATTCAAAATCTGGTCGATGAAGGGTTTGTGACGATTGACATTGGCGGCGGTATTATACCGGGCAAGCGGGTACGCAATTTGGGTGTTGAGCTTTGGCAGCAGCGACTGTTCTTTAATGAGCGGCAAATGATTTTGCAAAAACTGGTCGATGAGCTCAAAGAGACCTGCGGTATCGGTGTTCCTTATCAGATGAATATGATCTACACCAATCGCGCAAAAACGACCTTGCCAATACAGATTTATTTGCCAGTGGGCGCAAAATCACCCATGTGGTGTACTGCTACCGGCAAGCTTTATTTGAGTCAGCTATCAAGTGCAAGTCGCAACAAAATACTGCAAAATTTATCATTAGATAAGTTTACCAAAAACACCATCACTGATATCGATGCATTAAACGCTGAGCTTGATCGTATCGCTGAAACAGGCATTGGTATCGACAATGAAGAGTTTATCTCTGAGATGGTAGCAATCGCCGTACCGATACGGGATAGAAAATCACGCTACCTTGCTTCGCTGTATCTTCATGCGCCGACTATACGGGTATCTTTAGATGATCTATTAGCCCATGTCCCACGACTACAAAAAGCGGCGCAAGATATTCAGTCGCTCGTCTATGAGCTGCCAAGTTAAATGCGCTCATATAAGCCAGAAACAACTAAAAAAGGTCTGCACTATTATTATAATGCAGACCTTTTTTAGTTGTGTTTTTGATGTTTTAAGACAATACAGAGCTGTCGTAACGCGCCATAATGCTAGAAAAATCTCTGTCGCCATTCTCAACGGTATGCGCGGCATAAAGCTCGGTTGCTTTAGCGCCCATTGGTGTCTCAACATTGGTATCTTGAGCAGTCTGCATAGCAAGGTTAAGGTCTTTTTGCATCAGCTTACTCATAAAGCCACCTTGATAGCCATTACTCGATGGGACGTTTTCCATCACTTGCGGATAAGGGTTATAGACCTCTAGCGTCCAGTTACGGCCTGAGCTTTGCAGCATGATATCGGATAGCACTTTCGGGTCGAGACCGTTTTTGACGCCCAGATTAATCGCTTCTGCCGTTCCTGCCATCAAAATCCCAAGCAGCATGTTATTACAGATTTTTGCAACTTGTCCTGCACCATGCTCGCCTGCATGAAAGATGTTTTTGCCCATGACAGCCAGTATCGGCTCAGCTTTAGCGAATGCGTCGTCGCTACCACCAACGATAAAGGTTAGCGTACCAGCGATGGCACCGCCTGTACCACCAGAGACTGGCGCATCTAAGAAGTCGATACCAAGCTTACTCGCAGCTTCTGCTACCTTCCTTGCGTCAGCGGCGGCTATCGTACTGCTATCAATCACCAAAGTACCTTTTGGTAAGTCTGCAAGTAAACCCTTAGAGCGATCTTCTCCTAAATAGACAGAATGGACGTGCTTGCCTGCGGGTAACATGCTGATAACCACTTGGGCATTTTGGGCAGCGTCTTTAGGACTGTTTGCTATATTGGCACCCGCTTGTTGCAAGCGCGCGGTCGCCTCTGCAGATAAATCATAAACCGATAGCGTATAACCTGCCTTTAACAAGTTTTCTGCCATTGGGCCGCCCATATTACCAAGTCCGATAAAGGCGATATTTGGCTTTGCTGTAGTACCGTCATTATCAGTCGTAGTTGTATTACTTGAGCCTTTATCGTTTGTAGCCATCTCATCGCTCCTTGATGATTGATTGTGCAATTAGTTTTAGTTTTTCAGATTTCACTTAATCCAGTCACTTAATCCAGTTAAGTTGGCTTAAATCAGTTGTTAAATATATAGTTAGCGGACCGCTTCATTACCCAATGCTGCATTGCTAAGCCAATCATCTAAAGGATGCTCACCTTTATCATAAGGATTGGTAAAGTGCTGCTGGATATAGTTTTGCCCCTCTACGCTCAAGCAGTCAGCTAACGTACGTGACCAGTGCGGGCTGCGATCTTTATCAATCAATAACGCTCTTACGCCTTCTTTAAAATCAGGGTTAGCCGCACAATGTACAGCAACATTGGTCTCTAGATACAAGACTTGCTCTAGCGATAAATCCGTCACCTTATGATATAGCGCATAGGTCAACGCCGCAGTCACTGGGCAGCCATGTCGATAGGTTGCTACGGCTCGCTGTGTCCAACTGTCGGCAGAAAAATCTGCATCAAGTTGTGTAAGGGCTTCATCACTTTGTAATAGCGCATCAATGTCACCCAAGCCGCCGCTGTTCATCAGCTGCTGGATAGCACGCCAATGCTGTGCCAGCTTACTAGCAGGCAGTTCAGCAACGGGCTGCGCCGCCAGTGCTCGACTCACGATGCTATGGGCGCTGTTGTTATTTTCTTTATGGCTTTCTTTATTGTCCGCATCAGCTGTCGTCTGCCAGTCACTTTGCTTCAGACATTGCATGATGGCGTCATAATCATTACTAGCAACCGCATATTCAGCAAGATTAACCAGTAGCGCATCGCTGCCATTACACTGCGCCCCTGTCAGTCCTAAAAATAAGCCTGTTTTGGCAGGCATACGCTGTAAGAACCAACTGCCAGACGCATCGGGGAATAAGCCAATGGTAATCTCAGGCATGGCAAAACGGGTACGCTCAGTGACCAGTCGATGGCTACAGCCTGCCATCAACCCCATACCCCCACCCATAATAATGCCGTCGCCCCACAAGATTAATGGTTTGGGATAAAAGTGCATTTTTCGATAGAGATTATATTCATGACCAAAAAAATCGGTCGCATAAGGGTTCGGCATAGGCGCCGTTGTTGACATACTGTCATATAACCTGCGAATATCACCGCCTGCACAAAACGCCTTATCGCCTGCGCCTTTTAATAGCAATGCCACCACTTGATCATCACCTTCCCACTGCTCTAGTTGTTGTGATAATAATTGACACATCTCAACGCTCAGGGCATTAAGAGACTTTGGCATATTTAACGTCATTATCCCAATAAGGTGACCACAATCTGTCGGCTCGGTGCTGAATAATACCGGCGCGTCTGGTGTGCCTTCTATAGCTGCTGTCATAAAAGTGACCTACAAAATGAAAAAGTGAGAAAATATTATTTTGGTTAAACTGACTGTTGGTTAAAATAACTGAAGTATCGTTTACTTATTTTGCCAAACAGGCTTACGCTTTTCTAAGAACGCTTGCACACCTTCACGCTGATCTTCAGTATCAAATAATTTAACAAAAGCTTCACGCTCATGAATAAGGTTTTTCGCAGGTGGTGTGTGTCTTGCTGCTTGGATAAGCGCTTTAGAATAACTGACCGCAACCGGTGATTGCTTAGCGACTTTTTGCGCCAATGCCTGAGCTACTTGTAATCCTTCACCTTTCGCAGCAACTTCTTCGACTAAGCCAATGCGAAGTGCGGTTTGGGCATCGACGCGCTCGCCGCATAATATCATGCGCTTTGCCCAGCCCTCGCCCACTAAGGCCGTTAGATTTTGTGTACCACCGGCACATGGCAATAAACCAACACCTGCTTCAGGTAGCGCCATTTGGGCATGGTCTTCTGCGATACGGATATCACAAGCGAGCGCACACTCAAGACCACCGCCCATCGCATAACCATTGATAACCGCGATACTAACGCCGCGATAGGCTGACAGCGCCTCAAATGCTTCACCAAAGGCTATCGCCATACTGATCGCACGACCTTTATCACCATCTGCAAAATTATTTAAATCAGCACCCGCCGAAAAGAACTTTTCGCCATCGCCATGTATAATTAAGGCATATACCTCATCATTGGCATTGAGATCAGTGACCAGCTGCTTAAGCGCCTTGAGACTGTCCATCGTCCACGTATGAGCAGGTGGGTTATTTAGGGTTAGCGTTGCAGTATGGCCATCAATCGATAGTTTTAAGTTGGTATAATCCGTCATGATCAAACATCCTTATCATAAAATCATTTTATTCATATAAACAGGTTAACGCAGTTGGCTCAGTGCCTCGTCTTGTAAGAGCTGACGCGAGACAATCACGCGCATAATCTCATTGGTGCCTTCCAAAATCTGATGCACGCGCAAATCTCGCACATGACGCTCAAGCGGATACTCATTGAGATAACCGTAGCCACCATGCAGCTGCAAAGCTTCGTTGGCGACATCAAAACAAAGATCCGTCGATAAACGCTTTGCCATCGCGCAATAAGTAGAGGCTTGCACATCATTATTGTCGACTTTACTGGCCGCTAAATAGAGCATTTGCCGTGCGGTAATGGTTTGAGTCAGCATATCGGCAAGCTTAAACTGTACCGACTGTAAGCTGGCAATCGGGCTGCCAAACTGACTGCGCTCTTGGACGTAATTGGTCGCTGTCTCTAGCGCCGCTTGCGCTGTCCCTACCGCACAGATACCAATATTAATCCGGCCACCATCAAGTCCTTTCATGGCGATACGGAAACCTTGACCTTCTTCGCCGATGAGGTTTTCTACTGGAACTTTGACATCTTTAAAGCTAATCGTCCGTGTTGGCTGGGCCTTCCAGCCCATTTTATGCTCGTTTTTGCCGTATTCAATACCAGCACTGTCTGCATCAACGACGAATGCTGAAATCCCCTTTGGTCCTGCGCCGCCCGTACGAGCCATAACGACCAATACATCGGTTGAGCCTGCACCTGAAATAAAGGTTTTTTCGCCGTTAAGGACATAATACTCGCCTTGCTTATCAGCTTTGGTACGCAGTGATGCAGCATCAGAACCGGCATTGGGTTCCGTCAAACAATAACTGCCCAGCCATTCGCCGCTGACCATGTTGGGCAAATATTTCTTGCACAACGCATCGCTACCAAACTCACCGATCATCCAGCCTGCCATATTATGAATACTCATATAAGCAGCCACCGCGGTATCACCCCATGCTAGCTCTTCAAAAACCATGGCAGAATCTAAACGCGGCAGACCCAAGCCATCATACTCAGGGTTGGCATATAACCCTAAAAATCCAAGCTCGCCTGATTTTTTGATGACATCTATTGGGAAATGCGAGGTGCGATCCCATTCAGCGGCATTGGGCTTAAGCTCTTTTTGGGCAAACTGTCTGGCAGTTTGGCGAAAGGCAATTTGGTCATCGGTTAATGAAAAATCCATGGGGTCATCCTTGTGCTGAATAGGGTATGTTAAGTCGTCAGTGCAAATATATAGTCGGTGAAAAGTAATATCGATACAACACATACTGCTGGTGCAAATTTTTCTTGCTTGCTGTGCCTACGCAGACAGAGTCTGCAAAAAATTTACACCAGCAATACGGTAGCGACTTTAAAGTATTTCAACTATAGGTGACTCAGCATTAAATTGAAATAGTCGTGTTGACGCCGCGACTTGCTTCATCATCAAACCAGCGCGCCGTAACGGTCTTGGTTTGGGTATAAAATTGCACCGCTTGCTTACCATAAGGACCCAAATCACCAAGCTTACTAGCGCGTGAGCCTGAAAACGAGAACATCGGTAGTGGCACAGGAATCGGCAAGTTAATACCGATTTGACCAACCTGAATGTCTTGTTGAAATTTATGCGCCGCAGCCCCTGACTGAGTGAAGATAGCCGTACCATTACCATGCGGATTGGCATTGAGTAGCTCAATCGCTTCATCTAAGCTGTTGGCACGCATGATACACAGAACAGGTCCAAAGATTTCTTGCTGATAAATTTGCATGTCGCTTGTGACATTATCAAAGATAGTTGGACCAACAAAATTGCCCTTCTCATAACCCTCAACTGTAATGCCACGACCATCAAGTATCAAGCTCGCCCCTTCTTCTACCCCTGTGCCAATCAAATGCTCAACACGCGCTTTTGCCGCAGGAGAAATCAGTGGACCCAAATCTTTATCGTGCTTACCTGCTGAGACAATTAAACCCTCTGCTTTGGCCTTAATGTCATCAATCCACTCACCAGCGGCACCGACAAGGACAACAACAGACAGCGCCATACAACGTTGACCAGCAGCGCCAAATGCCGCACCTGCTAGCTGATTGAGTGTTTGCTCTTTATTAGCATCCGGCAAGATAACGCCATGGTTTTTTGCACCCATCATACACTGTGCGCGTTTGCCTGATTGACTGGCACGCTCATAAACATGTTTACCGACGTTGGTCGAACCAACAAAAGAGACTGCTTTAATATCCGGATGATCACAAATCGCGTCAACTGTGGCTTTGCCGCCATGCACGACGTTTAGCACCCCTTCAGGCACGCCCGCTTCAACCGCAAGCTCAACTAAACGCATGGTCACCATTGGGTCTTGCTCAGAAGGCTTTAGGATAAAAGTGTTACCCGTGGCAATCGCCATTGGGAACATCCACAGTGGAATCATCGCTGGAAAGTTAAACGGTGTGATACCTGCGCAGACGCCAAGTGGCTGCCAGATGCTGTAAGTGTCAACGCCTGAAGCGACATTTTCAACGAAGTCGCCAATCTGCAAATTCGCAATCCCAGCAGCATGCTCCACCACTTCTAAACCACGAAATACATCACCACGCGCATCAGCAATCGTTTTGCCCTGCTCTGCAGTCAAGATTTCTGCCAGCTCATCCATATGATCACGAATGAGTGCTTGATACCTTAAGAAGATACGCGCACGCGTGGTGATTGGGGTCTTACGCCATGTTTGAAAAGCTTTTTGAGCGGCAGCGACGGCTTGATTGATTTCATCGTCTGTGGTTTGCGGAACTTTAGCGATAACTTCTTGAGTGGCAGGATCGGTAATGTCAATCCATTCGCTAGTATTAGAATCAACGAACTGACCATTGATGAGCTGCTTAACGTGGTGCATAAGATATCCTTATCTTGTTAGCAAGACTGCCATTAGATGACGTCTTAGAATATTGAAGGTTTTGAATTTATCATTTTATTATATAATTTTAAAATGATTTATTTCGTATCGTTATTAACTATACCAATAAAACAATTTTAGGGTCAAGCCCTTTATGATTCTTTTAACAAAGTTAATGTCACTGTATGACTTATCTACTAATTTCATCAAATGATTAAAACCAATAAAAAAGAACTCATGAATATTCATGAGCTCTTTCAGATAAACGAGATTCTAAAACATGCTTAGTAATCTTTCATTGATTGCTTGACCGCATCGATAGCCGTTGGGTTATCAAGGGTAGACATATCACCAGTGGGTTTATTCTCTGCTAATGCCCGAATGGCACGGCGCAGGATCTTGCCAGAGCGCGTCTTTGGTAGTGCTTGCGGGAAATAGATCGCTGCAGGCCTTGCAATACCGCCCAAGGATTTTACCACCGCGCCAATCACTTGCTGCTCAAGGCGGAAACGATTTTCAGTCGTTGCCACCAGTTCATAATCTTTGAGCACACAAAAAGCAATCGGTAGCTCGCCCTTTAGCTCATCTTGAATACCCACAACCGCACACTCTGCGACCTCTGCATGCCTACTGATCGCCTCTTCAATCTCTTGGGTGCCCAGTCTATGCCCGGCGACGTTGATGACATCATCGGTACGACCAAGAATATGAAAATAACCATCTTCATCGACCACGGCATAGTCTGACGTCGAATATTGATTGCTATCTGCTAAGCTAAAATAGCTGTCAATAAAGCGCTTATCATTACGCCAAACCGTGGTTAAACAGCCCGGTGGTAAGGGTGCGCGAATCGCAAGCAAACCTTTTTCACCCGCTTTACACGGCTCGCCGGTTTCTTCATTGATAACCTGTGCATCGTAGCCGTACATAGGATAACCAGGCGAGCCTTGTTTATGCGGTTTATCATTAAATCTGGGCGTATTACTCAAAATAGGCCAACCCGATTCCGTCTGCCAATAGTGGTCTAAAATCGGTACGCCTAAATGCTTGGTCAGCCAACTGGCAGTAGATTCATCTAGTGGCTCACCTGCCAAAAAGAACGATTTGACGCTTGAGACATCGTAGCGCGTCATCCATGTCTCATCTTGTTTTTTAAGCATACGCACACCGGTCGGCGCAGTGAACAAAATATTGACCTTGTTGGCTTCCACAATTCGCCACCAAATACCAGGATTGGGTTGATGAGGCAAGCCTTCATATATGATACTGGTCATGCCAGCGAGCAATGGCGCATAGATGGTATAAGAATGCCCAACTGCCCAACCGATATCAGATATCGCCCAAAACGTCTCGCCTGCCTTACCATCATATATATAATCCATCGATGTAGTCAGTGCTACCGCATGACCGCCAGTATCACGCTGCACGCCTTTGGGTGTGCCCGTCGTACCAGAAGTATAAAGCAGATACGATGGCGTATTGGACTCAAGCCATACTGGCTCGACGATAACATTGGCTTCACAGCTGATTCGACGCTCAGTGGCATAGTCCACATCCAGCTCTTTTACTTCAAATGGCAAAATACCACGATTGACCACCAATACATGCTCAGGCTTAACAGCCGCCTGCTCAATACCTTGATTGACAAGGCTCTTATAATTTATGACTTTACCACCACGCAAACCTGCATCTACCGTGATGACCATTTTTGCTTCAGCATCATCCATACGAATGGCTAAGTTATGCGCAGCAAAGCCGCCAAATACCACTGAATGCACCGCACCGATACGCGCACATGCGAGCATTGCATAAGCTGCCTCTAAAATCATCGGCATATAAATGATGACACGATCGCCCTTCTCAATACCGTGACGCTTTAATACGTCTGCAAAATAATTAACTTCTTTATAAAGGTCATTATAAGTCAAACGGCGCTTAGTATAGTCGGTATAAAACTCAACGTTATTCCCCAAGTCTTTAAAAGCATCGATCACAGCAGGATATGTTTCTATGAGTTCTTGATTAATCTCTGATGACAGCCAAATAAAGGCATCTTGCTCTGCACGTTCTTCAAGGTGACGATCGACACAGTTATAACAAAGATTGGTTTCGCCGCCGACAAACCACTGCGCAAATGGCAAATTACTGTCATCAAGAATCTGCTCAGGCTCTTTGTGCCAATAGATACGCTTAGCTTGCTCTGCCCAAAACTGCTCTTTGTTTTCAATAGAAGACTGATAAATATCAGCAAAGTTTTGAGTGGTAGTTGGTTTCTGAAACGTTTGGGTTGACGTTTGATTGGTCACTGCAGTGGCGGTTTGCGCGCTCATAATAGCTGTCCTTAGCATAAATGATGGGTGATGCGATATGATGTGTCCGATAATATCATAATATAAGACTGGCCATCCTTGCCAAAACTAAAAAACCGATACGATTTGTATCGGTTTAAACTGTAGCAGAGCCAATCATAAAGGTCAACTATTAAGCCCGTTATCTGCTCAATAGTTGCGCCGCTTTAAAAAATCTATACCTCGGACTGATTGGCATACATCTCACGCATCACTTTTTTGTCATGTTTACCAACAGAGGTCTTTGGTAGCTCATCGACAAACTTAAACTGACTGGGCACACCGTATTTTGGAATGATGCCGCGGGCCACTGCCTGCTCAGCCAGCGCTTTGATGTCATCGACTTTGGTATCTTGGCAATTTGATTTGAGTACAACCAATGCTAGTGGACGCTCGCCCCATTGCTTATCACGTACGCCAATCACGGACACATCCGCCACCGCAGGATGTAGCGATAAAATCGTCTCAATCTCTAGCGAGGATATCCACTCGCCACCTGATTTAATCACGTCTTTTAAGCGATCCGTGATTTTAATATAGCCATCAGGGCGTATATAGGCAATGTCTTGGGTGTGCATATAACCGTTTTCCCACAGTTCTTTGCCAGCGTCGTCATTTTTTAGATAGCTTTGGGTCAACCACGGTGCTCGTAATACCAGCTCGCCTGTATTTTCTTGACCAGTACCGACTGGCTGATTGCTTTCTCCCCACACTTGGGCATCTACCATAAGCACAGGTTTACCAGTCATACAGCGGCGAGCAATATCCTCTTCTTCACTCAGCAGCGGCTCATTAAGACTAAAATCCGTCAAGCTAATCAAAGGCGCTGTCTCCGACATACCGTAACCGGTATATACCTCGATACCCTGATCCATCGCCGCTTTTGCCAAGCCCTCAGTTAATCGTGAACCACCAATAATCATTTTTAGACCATTAAAGCTGGCATCACGGTCTTGCGCTTCTTTGAGTACCATTTGCAAAATCGTCGGTACACAATGGGTGATACTGACCTTTTCATTGATAATCAAATCCATCAACAGATTCGGTGCATAACGCCCAGGATATACTTGCTTGAGACCCGTCATAGTAGCCGTAAACGGAAAACCCCACGCATGGACATGGAACATCGGCGTCATGGGCATATACACATCGCCATAGCTGACTCCTTGCTTGTTTGGCAACATGCCAATGGATGCCGCTTCAGTCAGCGTATGCAGTACCAACTGACGATGGCTGAAGAACACCCCTTTTGGATCCCCTGTCGTACCTGAGGTATAAAAAGTCGTGGCAATGGTGTTTTCATCAAAATCTGGAAAATCAAAATGGTCATCAGCGGCAGCAAGTAGCGCCTCATACTCACCTTTGACGCGGTTCTGATTGCCACCGAATACCCCATCAGAGGTCACGCCATTATCATCCAGCCAAATGATGTGCTCAATGCTAGAGTTTTCAAATTGATAATCTTTGACCAATGGCGCAAATTCAGAGTTGAGTAACAGCACTTTAGGCTTCGCATGATTGATGGTATAGAGAATTTTTTCGGGGGACAGTCGGATATTAACCGTCTGCAAAATGTACTCTGACATCGGCACTGAGAAGTAGGATTCAAGATAGCGATGGCTATCCCAATCCATCACTGCGACCACATCACCAGCAACAAGGTTCAAGCCGTCTAAAACATTCGCCAAGCGATTGATACGGTTAAACAAGTCTTTATAAGTAAAGCGTTTTTTATCCGCATAAACGATTTCTTGATCTTGTGATACGGTTTTGGCACGGTTTAATAACTGCTTAACCAGCAGCGGAAAATCATAGGCTGATGGCGCACTGTGATAGATATTTGACATAAATTTAACGTCCTTATTTATAGTATTTTTGAATGCAGATAAAAACCGATTGACTGGCTGTCGGTCGGTCATAATTACATGGTAATATTTTTATTAATAACCTCTTGATAGTAAGAAAAATCCAGCCTCATGTCTAGCCTCATATAAAGGCACGACACCTAAGTAGCACAATACTCAGTATTCGAAAATAATCGTTTCTCAATCTCTCAGCTTGTGATAGCTTATTTTATCTCTTATGTTAGTTTGTCTGGTATTAGGCAGGACGCGGTTTTGTTTTTATCATGCCAAAACTTGCCACCAAAAGTGCCAATACTTGCACAAACAATAATAGCCAAACAGTCAGTGACCATTGTCCACGTGCATAAATGATGCCGCATAGCCATGCGCCCATAGTGCCGCCCGCATAATAAGCCATGTAATATAAACCTGAGGCTAATGAGCGACCTTTTTTGACATTGACTGCAATATAACTGATGGTCGCCGCTTGGGTGATAAAGACGCCTGACGACATAATAGCAAGCCCAACGACGATACCCCATAATGGAGTGACCAGTGTTAATAGCGCCCCGAGCATCGAAAAAATCACTGCTACTCGGACGGTGCGTGCTGCTCCAAATCGACGTAATAATGTGGTCGACAATGGCGTAATAATCACTCCGATTAAATACACCGCAAAAATATTAGCAAGTGCACCAGTGCTAAGCTCATAAGGCGTGCCAGCAAGATGCAGATTAATAAAGGTAAAGCAGCCCACGAGCGAAAAAAGCACGCAAAAACCTAGCAAACATGCCGTTACGACATAACGATTGGTCAGATGCTCACCAAGTGTCTGCATCGCTGAGCGAAAGTTTGGATTGGCCACAAAATGCTGCGATGATGGCAACATCTTACCAACCCAGAGTGCACCGATGAGCGTCATGGCTGCCATCACATAGTAGCCATGACGCCAGCCAATAAACTCATGCAAATGCCCCAGTAAAAACCGCCCCATAAAGCCGCCCAGTACCGAGCCTGAGACATAGAATGACATAAGCTCTGTAACAGCCCGCCCCTCAAACTCCTCACCGATATAGGCAATGGTCACCACCGTGATGCCTGGGACAGACAACCCTTGCATAAAGCGCCACATGCCAAGCCAGCCTATACTCGGGCTTTGGGCGATTAAAGCGGTGGGTATCGCTAAAAACAACAATGCTCCAACAATAAAGGATTTGCGCCCGACAGCATCCGACAGCATCCCCAAAAATGGTGACATAATGGCAATCGCCATCACTGTTGCGCCAACAATCATCCCTGCCTGCACTTCAGTGGCTGAAAAATCCATCATCAATACTGGCAAAACCGCCTGAATAGAATATACCTGCAAAAAAGCAAACATCCCAATCAGACCAATAGTCATCTTCAATACCCATGAGGGCGAATCAAAAGGCAACGGTGCATCAGGTATTTGGCTATTTTTATTGGATAGCTTATCAGTATTAGTATCTGCATTGGTACTGTTTTTAGCATCGTTGTTAATCGTATTATTCAAAATAGTGCTGACTATATAGCGGCCTTTTTAGCTTGGGCTAGATCGGCGAAAGTGATAGGGATAAGGAGTATCGCAAAAAACAATATGTTATTTTATCATAATAGCAAATACACTCAGGTGTCTGTATGTTGTTTACGCGGCGTTATCCATACTAAATATACATCTTCTTTTTCAACATTGATAGCTTCTACAGGCGCAGCTGTGAAGCAAGACGTTATTAACTGTATTTTCATCGCAGCGCATTAATAAACAGCGGATAAACTCAATCGTCTATTGAGTCAGCGCAGGTAGGGTGCTATTTTACAGTCCCTATTTATATATGCCGCTTGCTAGTAACATAAATGGGGTTAAAATAACGATTTGTCCGTATTTTACCTACAGTTATGCCCCTAGTTTCAGCCATATGTTGCTTACCGCTTTACCTAAAACGCTATGCTCAATTTTAAAAAGGATGTGATTCATGATTAACACCAAAATATATAAGTCCGTTTATACCTTGGCTGAAAAGCTACTCGAAGCCGATAGAAAAGGACATCAAGAAGCCTTTAATTGGCTATATAGCGAGTTAAAAACAGTTTGTGTTGACAATGAAAATACTGATAAAGACCACCCAGAACAATGGGAAACCTTGGCTGATTTCACCGCAGAGTTAGACGAAGCGTTAGTCATTTATGATAAGGCGCTAGAGAAAGCCAAAGCCATCAACTCAAAAGACCATCTGTCATCCATTGCGTTTTCTATGGCAGTTATCCAAGTTGAATTGGGGCAAAAAGACGCCGCTATTACTAGCCTACAAAATGCAAAAATTACCGCCAATAAAATCGAAGACAAAGAGTTTAAAGCGGAAATTGATGAATTGCTTACTAAATGGTTAGCCGAGTAAACAACCCAAACTGTCAATTCAGTACCAATTCAGTACCAACACAACATCGAACCAATACATTTCTACATTCGTATATAGTTTAAGAAAACAAACCATAAGGATGAGTATTAATGAGCGATAAAATCATAGATTTGGGTGCAGGATTTTGGAACATTCGTGGCACGTTTCGCTTAGGCGGTGTGCTAAATATCGGTACGCAATGCTCATTGGTTAAGCTTGCGTCTGGAAGGTTTATTTTTTTAGACAGTTATACCTTGACTGATGAAGTACGAGCGCAAGTGATGGCGCTGACCAATAATGGGCAAGATGTCGAAGCGGTGCTTAACGTTCATCCTTTTCACACCGTGCACTGCGCGCAAATGGCCAAAGATTTTCCGCAAGCTACCTTTTATGGCAGTAGTCGCCATCATAAAAAAGTGCCTGAAATGCAATGGGCAAAGGATTTGGTCGAAAGTGATGCGGTCGCTGAGCGTTATACTGAGCTTAAGTTCTCAATGTCACAAGGCATTCACTATATCGCACCCAATGAGATGATTCATGCAGGTTCGCTACTGGTGTTCCATCCTGACAGTAAGAGCTTACATGTCAATGACACTTTTATGAGTCCACCAACCAAATTACTAGAAGCGATATTGCCTGAGCTATTGCTGCATCCAACGACCAAAAAAGCGCTAAAAAATGAGCCTAACGCTGGCAAGCAATACTGTGATTGGGTGACCAAGTTGGCACATGATTGGCGTGATACTCAGAATTTTTGCGCGGCTCACTCCTATTTGGTTAAATTTAAAAATCGCGAGTTTGAAAAAGCCTTGTTAAAAGCCATTGCAAAAGCACGACCTAAGCTTGAAAACACTTAACTAATGATTTGTTTTTCTAGGGCGTGTCCTCAATTCATCTTGCAATGAATTGAGGACACGCTATCGATATAACCAAGCTGTCCGAGCGGATGAATAATCTTGGTCAACTGACTTTTAGATATATGATAGCTATTCGCAATATCACTAATATTTACCAATAGAGTCGGCGCAGGCTTAGTCGCCAAATATATTAAAACACTTTAACCATGGTAGATTAGCATAATATAAAAACCGAAAAGGCGGCTCATACGGCGCGATGGAATGCCACTCAACCAGTATAACAACCTCACCCATATTGGGTTAAATTTGCTACAATACGCCCAATTTTGATTTCACATTTAATGAAGTTTTAAGCGAATTGATTCTATTACTATATTGAGAGACTATTATGGGTTTTAATTGCGGCATCGTCGGTCTACCAAACGTGGGTAAATCCACCCTGTTTAATGCCTTGACCAAAGCGGGTATCGCCGCTGAAAACTTTCCATTTTGTACCAAAGATCCCAACACGGGTATCGTTCCTGTACCTGACCCACGCCTAAAGAAACTGGCTGACATCGTTAACCCTGAGCGCGTACTACCAACGACGATGGAGTTTGTTGATATCGCAGGTTTGGTCGCTGGTGCGTCAAAAGGCGAAGGCATGGGCAACCAATTCTTAGCCAATATCCGTGAGACCGACGCCATTGCACACGTCGTACGTTGCTTTGATGATGACAACGTCGTACACGTCGATGGTCGCGTCAGCCCGATTGATGACATCGAAACCATCAATACTGAATTGGCATTGGCCGATTTAGAAGCCGTTGAGCGTGCTATTTTTAACTTAACCAAAAAAGCCAAGGGCGGCGATAAAGACGCGCAAGCCATGCTTGATATCTTCAAAAAAATCGAACCATTATTAGCAGAAGGTCAAGCCGCACGCGCCGCCAATCTAGACGCTGATGAGAAAAAATTGATCAGA
Organism: Psychrobacter arcticus 273-4; assembly: GCF_000012305.1. Lineage (NCBI taxonomy): Bacteria > Pseudomonadati > Pseudomonadota > Gammaproteobacteria > Moraxellales > Moraxellaceae > Psychrobacter > Psychrobacter arcticus. The sequence continues at coordinate 1,069,750 of NC_007204.1, read as the reverse complement.
AGTTATGGTTTAATTACGCTTAAACCTACCATGTATATCGCTAACGTCAGCGAAGATGGCTTTGAGAATAATCCCTATCTTGACGCAGTACGTAACTATGCGACTGGCGAAGACTCTATCGTTATTGCGCTATGCAACCAAATCGAATCTGAAATTGCCCAGCTTGATGAAGATGATAAAAAAGACTTCTTGGCTGAGATGGACATGGAAGAAGCGGGTCTTGACCAAGTGATTCGTGGTGGTTATGATTTGCTTGATATGCAAACTTACTTTACCGCGGGTGTTAAAGAAGTACGCGCATGGACAGTCGCCGTTGGTGCAACCGCACCTCAGGCAGCGGGCGTGATTCATACCGATTTTGAGCGCGGCTTTATTCGTGCTGAAGTGATTGCTTATGACGACTTTATCGAACACAACGGTGAAAAAGGTGCTGCTGCTGCCGGCAAATCTCGTTTAGAAGGCAAAACCTATATCGTACAAGATGGCGATGTGATGCACTTCCGTTTTAACGTTTAATAGCAGATAGCTTGCTTACACAGCCTTAGCATAGAATAACCAAAAGCCAGCCTCGATGCTGGCTTTTTTTATTATACTATAGTCAGTAAAAAGTCATATCGATACATTATGTACTGCTGGTATGAATTTTTTGCAGCCTCTGTCTGCGTAGGCACAGCAAGCAAAAAAAATTCATACCAGCAGTACCGTAGCTTTTTTAGAGTATTTTGACCATAGCAGTACTAATTTTTAAAAAACCTTAAGATAATCTAAAAGAACAATAGAAATAATGGACTATAAACTATGACCGCTCCTATTAATAAACCGCTTAATAGCCGTAGCCATTGGGCAAAGCTATTTAGTGCCCAGCGTTTGGGTAGCAATAAAAAAGCCCCTGCTCAAGACAGCGCACGTTCCTCTTTTCATAAAGACTATGACAGACTGGTATTTTCGCACTCCTTTCGTCAACTGAATCAAAAAACCCAAGTACATCCTCTTACCAATCAATTGGGTATTCATACACGCTTAACGCATTCGCTTGAAGTCTCTTGTATCGGACGCTCTTTGGGCGTGATGGCAGCAGAGAAGCTCCATAATAAGTTAGAAGGTGGTTTACCTGACGGTGTAACAGCAGCTGATGTGGGTGTGATTGTGCAAGCAGCGTGCCTCGCTCATGATATTGGCAATCCACCTTTTGGACATGCGGGAGAGTATGCCATTCGTGATTGGTTTATGCATTCTGAACGCCAAGCAATTCTGCAAAATATGAGCAGCAATGAGCAATTAGACTTACTGGCTTATGAGGGTAACGCCCAAGGATTTCGCATACTCACCCGTAATGAGCATCACCCTGATGCAGGCGGTATGCGCTTAACTTGTGCCACGCTAGGCGCGTTTATGAAATACCCTTGGCTTGCGACACATAGCAATAATGACATTCAAAATAGCCATCAAAATAGCCATCAAAATAATGTATCAACTAAGGTACAGAAATTTGGCTGCTTTTATAGTGAAGCAGCACAATTAGAAGAGCTAGCAGCATGCCTGGGTCTGCCACGCTCTGAGCATCATGGTGGTTTTGCTCGCCATCCCCTCGCCTATTTATTAGAAGCCGCGGACGATATCTGCTATGCACTGATAGATTTAGAGGATGGCATCAATCTGAATATGCTTACTTACGCTGAGGTGGCTGCTATCTTCTATGAGCTTATTGGCGAGCGTCCTAGCGCTATCAGCCTGCCTGCGCATATGTCCATCAGGCAACATCTGGCATCACTACGTGCACGGGCAATGATGCGCTTGGTCAATAGCGTCACCGATGCCTTTGTTGCCAATAGCGATATGATGCTGGCGGGAACATTAAATGGCAGCCTATTTGCGCATTGTGATGCAACGGTTCAAAGCGGTATTACCCAAGCCAAAGACTTGGCACGTGAAAAAATCTTTAACCATCCAAGTAAAGTACGTATGGAGCTAATGGCCAATCAATGCCTGCATCGCCTGTTGGATGCTTTTATGCCGTTAGCTTGGACAAATGAGATAAGCACACCGATGTCCTTTGAACAACAGCGTCTGCTAAGATTGCTACAGCCACATCTTGATGAGCATCACCGCGTGTTATCAGCTGACATTTATCAAAATATGCTTAACGTTTTAGACTTTGTAACGGGCATGAATGACCATGAAGCTTATCGATTGGCCCAAGAGTTACAAGGACATTGGGGAACCATTGTCTAAAAACCAAATTATCCACTATAACCCCCTATTTCATTCGTATTTTTGTAATGAAATGAGTATGATAGACAGCTATCAGTTAATTTTGAAATATTATGAGCAGTCGCGAACAAAAAAAACTTCAAACTCGGCACGCCTTTTTTAATGCAGTGCTTGATTTATGTATGACAGGACAGTCTTTTAGCTCTATTAGCCTCAGACAAGTCACGCGTGAGGTTGGCGTAGTGCCAACCGCATTTTATCGCCATTTCGATGATATGGAATCGCTCGGGCGTGCCTTGGTGATTGAGGAGTTGGGTGGTACATTAGCCACCTTAAGTGAGAGTTTACATATTGGACGCAAACGCAGCTTTGAGCGTCAAATAGCCAAAAGTATTCAATTGTTTTTGCATATGGTCAGTGAGCAACCTTACTACTGGCAGTTTTTGGTCAGTGAGCGTTATGGTGGCTCGGACGCCGTACGTAAAGCCATCAATGAGCTTATCAAACAGCATGATCAAAACTTAGCAGACGATTTGGCGCTACAGCCTGCTTTTACCCATATTAACACCTATGATCGTCGGCTACTGGCTGAGGCTGGGGTTAATATGTTCTTTTCTTGGATTGTTGATTGGCTAGAGCTGACTTATACTGAAGCTCATGATGATGAAGTCGATTTGGCTGAGATTGAAGAGAGAAAGCAGCTTATGCTACATAATTGCACGCGCCAAGCTCAGATGCTGTTCTATGGTGCTTACAACTGGAAGTCTACTGAAGAAACTCGCTTAAGCGATTAATAAAATATATGTTTTATTGCCTTTTGATAATTATCGTTTAATGATAACCATCAAAAATTCGGTCGAAATGCCCAAAGTCGCTGCGTCACCACGCGGACCTCTTTGGGCTTTTTGTTGGCTAGTTGCGCCGTCCATCAGATTCAACCAGCGTCAAGCCCGCTTGCGTATGATGATATAGTCGATTCTAAATAAAGTAGATACATCATGTTTTGACGCGGCACTGGTATAAATTTTTCTGGCGTGCTGTGCCTGCGCAGACAGAGGCTGCAAAAAATTCATTCCAGTCCCGCTGTATCATTTTTATACTGGGCTTACTATATGTTATCGATGGCGTAGGATTTTTATAGAAGAGTTATAGAAAATCTAATAATTGGTGTTGCGATGCTCTTCTGACTCAGTATCAATTTGCTCAACCAATTCCTGCATATCCTCATCCATCACCTCATCATCAACCGCCGGATAATGGCTTGGCAGCTCTAGCATTTGCTGGACAAAGGCATAACGCAGAGTATCGCGGCGTCCCAAATAACGCTGATAAAAGCTTGAATTCAACAGCCCTGCACCGCCCTGACCCATTGCCCAGATAGAAGATAAATAATCACGCGTGCTCAAACTGCTGTGCTCATCCTTTAAGTAAGCACTGATAATATCAATTAAGCGTTTCATACGCTGACGGCGAATATCATAAAGCTCACCGAACAAGCGATTAAGACCCGTTACTGATGCTGCTAAACGCTCTTCGATTTGATTGAGTAGCATGGCTTTTTGTGGATTAAACAGCTGCTGAAAAATCATACGAGCAACGCCTGCCGATGGGCAGTCATCAATTCGGTTAATCTCAAACAACTGCTCTTCATAACGAATAATAATACGCAGATAAAGCTCATCTTTACTGGAGAAATGCTTATATAGTGTGCCTTTAGCCAAATCAAGCTGGTCTGCCAAGCTGTCTAAAGTGATATTGCCATCGCCTGACTCAAGTAGCAATTGCTCTGCCATTGCTAAGATATTCTCTTCTCGTACCTTGAATTGATGCTGACGACTCATAACCTCTCCTAAAACTTGACAATATCGTACATATGACCACAGTTTGCATTGGCGTATCGGCATCTAGAATATCAAATAATACAAAGATTGCGCGACGAACAAAACAAAGGAATACGCGTATGTTTGATAAATAATCATTTATAATCATGCACTTATACTTAAAACTATAAGGCGGCGCGCATAATATAGCTGCCACGTGCAAGAAATGACTGAGTGGTCATAGCATAACCATTTTAATGATACTGTGCTAGTAAATTCTCAAAGTTTTTTGCAGTGAGTGCACCGACCTCTTCCGCGCTACAGCCATACATCTCTGCAATACAACTGGCGACATAAGGCACGTACGCCGGCTCATTAGGTCTGCCGCGTTTGGGGACAGGCGCTAAATAGGGGCTATCCGTTTCGATCAATATTCTATCTCTTGGCATGTTTTTTGCCGCATCTTTGATATTTTGGGCGCTTTTAAAGCTGACAATACCTGAGAATGAGATATAAAACCCTAAATCTAAGGCGCGTTTTGCCGTCTCCCAATCCTCAGTAAAGCAATGAATAATGCCATGCTCAGCACCTTCTGCTTTTAAGATATCAATCGTATCTTCTTTGGCATCACGCATATGGACGACAAGTGGTTTTTTTAGGTGTTGGCTGGCATGAATATGATGGGCAAGGCTGGCTTGTTGCGCTTTTTTATTATCCGTTGACCAGTAATAATCTAGCCCCGTCTCTCCTATTGCCCACACATGATCAGTATCAGCGGTTTCTATCAAACGCTCAATTGTGACCGCTTGTAAGACGCTGATATCTTCACAGGGATGGATGCCGACGCTCATACCAAGGTTTAAGGTTTCATCGCCATAAATCTTGATAATATTGGCAATTTCATCATATTCAGCAAAATCACACATAATTGCCATCGCACGGGTAACATTAGCTTCTTTCATCGCAGCAATTGCGCCAGACAATTGACCATCGTACTTGGTTAAATCTAAACGATTAAGATGACAGTGGCTATCAGTAAACATAAACAATCTCGTTGTAGTCATTTAAAAAAATTATTAGGATGAAAAATTCAATTTATATCGTATTTATTGTTGTAAAGAGTGCGCTTTTCAAGCACTGCTTAAGAAACCTATTTTTAATGCAACGGTACCACACGCATGACCTCTTCCATGGTTGTTACCCCTTCACTAATGCGCTTCGCACCAGATAGACGCAGTGGCTGTATACCTTCACGATAGGCTTGCTGCTTAAGCGCCTCTAAATTGGCATCGGCAGCGACCAGTTTTTTTAGCTCATTGGATAATGGCATGATTTCATATAGACCAACGCGACCTTGATAACCGGTGTGTCGGCAGTACTCGCAGCCTTGCGCTTTATAAATTTGCGCTGGCACGGGCGCGCGCCACGGCTGTACGAGCTCCTGCCATTGAATGGCAATCTCACTATCTGGCGTAACATCAACCGCTTGTTTGCAATGCGAACATAATGTCCGTAATAGACGTTGTGCCATGATGCCCAATATCGTTGCTGAGGTTAAAAATGGCTGAATGCCTAGGTCATGCAGACGGGTGATGGAGCTTGGTGCATCATTGGTATGCAGAGTCGATAGTACCAAATGCCCTGTCAAGGACGCTTGCACTGCCATATTTGCAGTCTCAGCATCACGAATCTCACCGACCATAATAATATCAGGGTCTTGGCGCATTAAAGAGCGAATGCCATCAGCGAAGTGCAAATCAACCCCTGGATTGACCTGCATTTGATTAAATGCTGGCTCAATCATTTCAATGGGGTCTTCAATGGTACAGACGTTGACCTGCTCAGTCGCCAATTGCTTGAGCGTACTATATAAGGTAGTGGTTTTACCAGAACCTGTCGGACCGGTAACCAAAATAATGCCATTTGGATGCGCGGTAAGCTCGTGCCAAGTCTCCAGCTGCTTACCCGATAGACCAAGCTGTGCAAATGAGCGTACCAGTACCTCAGGGTCAAATACTCGCATTACGAGCTTTTCGCCAAAAGCTGTCGGCATGGTAGAGAGACGCAGCTCAGTCTCTAAGCCTTTTGGTGTGCGGGTTTTTAATCGTCCATCCTGCGGCTTACGTTTTTCTGCCACATTTAGCCGCCCCAATATTTTAATACGTGCGGTCACCGCCACTATAATCGCAAGTGGCATTTCATAGACACTATGCAGCACGCCATCGATACGAAAACGTACCTTGCCTGTTTCGCGGCGTGGTTCTAAATGAATGTCACTGGCACGCTGCTCAAAGGCGTATTGCAACAGCCAATCAACCACTTTCACAATGTGTTGGTCATTAGCATCAGGATTTGTGTTATCGCCTAGCTGCAATAGTGCTTCGACATTGGTAATATCAGATGCCGCACGCTTGTGCAGAGAATTCGCACCAGCAATCGCTTGCGTAACTTGATAAAACTCTTGCCGGTAACGACTCATCTGTTCAGGATTGATAAATACCGTACGATAGCTTTTTGACTTGATGAGTTTTTCAATATTAGCGTGCCAGTCGGTATAAAATGGCTGGTCGGTACCGATAACCACTTCATCAAGCGTTACTTCAATCGGCAAAATATGCTGCGAGCGGGCATACTCAAACGACATCAGCTGCGTCACCGCCGGCACATCAACCTTTAACGGGTCAATACGGATAAGTGGCATATCTGCTTTGGCAGCCAACCATTGATTGAGCCATGCCAGCGTTAATTTATTATCAGAATCATTATCAAGTGCGTGACCATTTGTCAGAGCAAACTCACTAATAGTCAATAGCGGATGCTGCACTTTATTGCGGCGGCTAGTAATGACCAAATTATAGCCACGTTGATCGATTAGTTTATCTGCCAACAATTCATCGAGGCACCAACGCAAATCAATTACCATCGAGTACTGTTGAGCTGGCATATTTTTCTTCTTTTATGGTTTAGAGCATTTGGTCGGCGACAATATTTATCTTAACTATATTGTGACGACAGCCGTTATCTGTAGCTCACCTGAATCTATCAATTGAAAACTCACATCAACAGACTTATAGCGCATAACAAATAGCATATGTATCTCCGTACGGCGATAGGCAGGACGTGGGTCTTGTGCTATCAACGCTTTAATATTATCGAGATCAGGCATAAGCAACTGTTTCTGCATTTTATGAATGACCACTTTTACCGTTGCTTTTTCATTTTGAGCGGTTTTTTCTGCTTCATTATGAATACGTTGATTGTCTATCATTTGAACAAACTGCTCATAGGCAAATTCAGTGACAGTCACAGCCAACAAATGCGGCGCAGAGGGCGCAAAACCGCTTTGTGCCTCATGTAATACATCACTATAAGCCACATAGGGCTTGATATCGATAACTGGCGTGCCATCTATCATATCAGCACCACTGATGATGAGTAACACTCGCCCTTCTATAATCTCAATATGTTCCAGCTTAACCACAGACAACCCAAGCGCTGAAGGTCGATACATACTACGACTGGCAAACACGCCTATCTTCTGATTGCCACCCAAGCGTGGCGGTCGCACTTGTGCACGAAAGCTGCTATCCGCTTTATTAGCCTGCTTGTCTTTATACAAATAGTTGTGATGGAACTGCCAGCTGACCCAAATATGGCTAAAATCCTCCAGACCGATAAATGCCGCTGGCGTATCATAAGGCGCAATCATCTCAATAACACTAGTCAAAGCAACCAGGTTTGGCTGTCTTGGTGCGCCAAATTTTTGTGAAAGCGGCGCATGATGGTAGCCGATAATCGGTGCTATATGATTACTCAAAGAAGAATCATCCTGACAGGACATAAATCAAATCCAAAAAAATAGGTTTTTATAGTTAAAAATTAGCGCTACACAAGCCAACTGTGACTAATTATAGATAATAACTCACTAACGATATTCCATTTTATCATGCTATACCAAAGCCGCTTGACGGATTTTTATTTTAAAGTTTGTTATGATGAGCGAGAAATTTATTGAGAATGGCTTGCATTCATCAATAATGGTTTAAAAATCGCGGTCATGCGCGTCGCATCACCTTATAACGCCGAATAATAATGTTAAAATAACAAAGTGATGGCTTAATTAGCATTAATAGCATCCATCTTCAATAGCATCCATCTTCTATTAAAATTTTGTACCATTTTGACTTTATCATAGAAAATGGGTATTCAGCACTTATTTAGATTGATACAGATTACCACTTACTAACGAGGAATTTATGTCAAAACTCCGCACCGAAACGGTTACAGAGGTTCATCATTGGAATGATGCACTATTTAGCATCAAAACCACACGCGACGACGGCTTACGTTTTCGTAATGGTGAGTTTGCGATGATTGGTTTGGTCGTTGATGGCAAGCCGTTGCTACGAGCTTACTCGATTGCCAGTCCTAATTATGAAGAACATTTGGAGTTTTTCTCCATTAAAGTACAAGACGGTCCATTAACGTCGCGATTGCAACACATTAAAGTTGGTGATGAGCTATTGGTCAGTAAAAAACCAACGGGCACTCTCGTATTAGATGATCTATTACCGGGTAAAAACCTCTATATGCTGTCAACCGGTACAGGTGTTGCGCCATTTTTAGCATTAGCACGTGACCCTGAAGTCTACGAGCGTTTTGAGAAGGTCATCTTGGTACATGGTGTGCGCGGTGTTAGTGACTTGGCTTACCGTGACATGTTCGAAAACGAGCTGCCGAATGATGAAATTTTTGGTGAAGACTTCCGTAAAAAATTCATTTATTATCCGACTGTCACTCGCGAAGAATTTAGAAATACCGGTCGTATTACCGACTTAATGAAATCTGGCAAATTTTTTGAAGATATCGGCCTGCCGCCGATGAACAAAGAAGATGATCGCGTTCTAATATGCGGTAGTATGCCGTTTAATGCTGAAGTCTCAGCTATTTTGGATGATTTTGGTCTAACGGTCTCACCGCGTATGGGTGTACAGGCAGATTATGCCGTTGAACGCGCCTTTGTTGGTTAAAATCTGAATTTTTATTTAAAATATGATAAATAATTCTTGACGCTCAAAAATAGGCTGCTATAATACGCAGCCTATACAGAGTTAACCCTGTAGCCCAATTCGATAACGTTTAGCAGTACAGACTTTATCACCTAACACGCCGGTGTGATGGAATTGGTAGACATGACGGATTCAAAATCCGTTGCCTTTAAAAGCGTGTCGGTTCAAGTCCGACCACCGGTACCAATACCTAGTTCTATACAATGTCATGAAATCCCAAAGCCCTTTATATTAAAGGGCTTTGTCGTATCTGGCGTTCTATGCTGTCCTATGAATCTATCCTAATCCATGCACTTTGAGTATACTGTCAAGTATACTCAGTTTTGAGTCTACTCATGGAGATCTAGGCTATGGAAAGAAAAGCGATCAGTTCAGACCGAAGTATCAGCAGTCACAAGCCTGAAGATAAGAAGTACTTCGTTCCTGTCAAAAATCATCCTAAACTTTTTTTAATGGTACGTCCTACTGAGACTAAGTCATGGATGTATCGCTACTACCCGCCTTCAAATCCTAAGCAAAGTATTATCTCTATCGGTATATATCCAAGTATCTCATATGCTCGTGCCTGTGAAGTTTGGCGTGAATATGAAGATCTACTAAGCAAAGGTATTGATCCCAAAACTAATCGTGAAGATATAAAGAAAAGTATTATTAGTAAAACTAAAAACTCCTTTAATCATTTTGCTTGGGAGTACTTTGAAGGCTTAGAGCAGACTCAAAAAGGTAATACGTTAATTCGTAAGAAAGGACGCTTGGAGCTTATATGCTCCTATATTGGTGACGAGCCTATCAGTGAAATTGGCTCACCTAGAATGCTTGAAGTACTACTAGACATTCAGGCCAACTCATTAAATAAAGCTGGCAAGCCCACAGATAAGGCTGAACGCTGTGCAGGTATCGCTAGTGACGTATTTGTCTATGCTGGGGCTCGTGGATTCTGTAGCAGCAATCCTGCAGCGTTAATTAAAAGCCAATTGGCTAAATCTAGCTATGGTCATCGTCCAGCCATTACCAAGCCCAAAGAGTTTGCTAAACTACTACGAGCTATTGAAACGATAGAAGGTGACTCGAACACCATTAACTCCCTTAGGCTATTGGCTTTGCTTTTTGTGCGTAATGGTGATCTACGCCGTATGAGATGGGCTGATGTCGATCTAGAAGCTGGTAGGTGGCAGTTAAAGCCACTGAAGGGGCAAGGCAAGGTGAACATGGTCAAAGATATGGTGGTTCCCCTACCTCAGCAAGCCGTGACTATATTGCGTGAACAGCAAAGGATTAATGGACATACCGAATATGTCTTTTTTAGCCAGACGGCAAAAAAGCATCAGATTATATCTGATGCGACTGCTAATAAGCGTTTAAAGGATTTAGGCTATAAAGATATACACTGCGCTCATGGCTTTAGAGCGACGGCGAAGACTATCCTACAAGAGCAGTTAAAGTACTCTCTCATGCTTGTTGAGATGGCACTGGGCCATACGACTAAAGACCCTAATGGAGCTGCTTACGGGCGGTTTGAGTACATTGACGATAGAGAAGAGATGATGCAAAAGTGGGCGGACTATATAGACGCTTTGAAGGATGGTAAAGATACAGCAGCGTTTAGAGCAGATGCGCAAACAAAGACTAATCCCACAGTTCAGCTACAAGCGTTAATTGATCAGCTGGGAGAGGATAAAGTGCTTGAGCTGCTTAGTAGCAGGGTCTCAGATTAAGATTTAAAATTTATTGAGCAATATACTATTTACTAAAAACTGAATTTTGGAGCCTTTCCCAAACTCTGTGTAACTGCTTATAATCCACCAACCGGAGAATAAGCAATGACTACTCAATCTGACATTAAAAAACTGGCCGAGCAAATGGCTAGTAGCATGAACAGCTTCGATGACATCAAAGACTTCCAAAAGCAGCTCATGCAATCCTTTATCGATACTGCCTTAGAAGCTGAGATGGAAGATCATCTAGGCTATCCTAAGCATGAGAAGGCAGACAAGCCTAATAAGCGTAATGGGCACACTAAAAAGACAGTCCGTAGCGACACAGGCGATCTTGAGATCTCCACCCCAAGAGACCGTGACAGCAGCTTTGAACCTGCATTAGTGCGTAAGCATCAAACCCGTGTCAGTGGACTTGATGACAAAATCATATTCTTTTATGCCAAAGGTCAAACGACGACTGAGATCGTTGATACCATCAAAGAGCTCTACGACGTAGATATCTCAAGTAGCTTGGTTTCAAGAGTCACCGACAATATATTAGATGACATCACCGCTTGGCAAAACCGTCCATTGAGTAGTGTTTATCCTATCGTCTATTTGGACTGCATTGTCGTTAAGGTACGTCAAGACAAGCAGATCATCAACAAAGCCATTTATTTAGCCTTAGGCGTTAACCTTAACGGTAAAAAAGAGCTGCTTGGTATGTGGCTATCAGAGAACGAGGGCGCTAAGTTCTGGCTAGGCGTACTCACTGAACTACAAAACCGCGGGGTTCAAGATATCTTGATCGCCTGTGTTGATGGTTTAAAGGGTTTCCCTGATGCCATTAACACCGTCTACCCTAAAGCTCAGGTTCAGCTGTGTATCGTGCATATGGTGCGGTATTCAATGAAGTTTGTGCCGTGGATAGATAAAAAGAATGTGGCGGCTGATCTAAAAGCCATCTATGGCGCTGATACCATAGAGCTTGCACAAGCCAACCTTGAGCACTTTGATGAGACTTGGGGCAAGAATTACCCACATGTGGTCAAGTCTTGGCGCAATAACTGGGAGGGCTTAACGGTGTTCTTTAATTATCCTAAAGACATCAGAAAAGCGATTTATACCACTAATGCTATTGAGTCTTTAAACAGTGTTATCCGTACGGCGGTGAATAAGCGTAAGGTATTCCCATCAGATCAGGCAGCATTCAAGGTGGTGTACTTAGCAACCCAGCAGGCATCCAAAAAGTGGTCGATGCCCATTCGTAACTGGACGTCTGCTTTAAATCGCTTTATGATTATGTTTGATGACCGTATTAGTAAGCATTTAATCTAAACGGCAGTTACACAGAATCTGGGATGGTCTCGAATTTTGATAACTTTTCTATTCAGTTGATACCTAAAAACTGTCATAGTAAACGTGCAATACAAAGCCATATTTTATAATAGAAATGATATCTATTGCTCTACTAATTTATCACCCAACTAAAAGCTGATTTATGAAACTTATAGACAACTTAAACCACAGATTTGGCGATGACATAAAAGAAAATCTGCATGCAGCTTAATTCTATTGATTAAGTGTCTTATGCTTGGGAGGGTTACCCCGAGACGTTGACCATATTTTAGTGCTTTAAATTCCGTAAAATACTAAAACATAAGAGAGCCCTCTAGAGGGCTCTCTTATTTCTTTAAATGATTTAATCATCATTTACAATTTTGATTGTATTTAAGGTTTAACCTAAATTAATCTTTTTAAATATCACTCAGTACTTTTGGTTTATCTGATGAACTTGTCGGCATTTTGAATTCAATACCAGCCTTTTTAAATAGTTTTGGATATTCCACCAAAGCCATAGTTGAATTTTTAGCAATACCAGTGATATCTCCGACCACACCTTTAGCATCAACTAAAGACATTCCTGTATTGATCAAGCTTTTTGGATTTGCCATTAAACTCATACTTACTTGTTTAGCTCCTACCGCCAATTCACGAGCGGTTAAACTTGCGATTACAAAGTTTGTTGCAGAGTCCAACAAATGCTTCTTCTGCTCCGCATTCAGTGCTGACAGCTTAGCTACTGTTGCTTCTTTATCTTTTTGAGAGGCTTCTAAAACAGTATTAGACAACGCTACAATTTGTTTTTGAATTGCTTCTTGTTCTTTCGGATCAGAGGTCGTTTTCAGACTTTTCTGTTTTGCTTTTAATTCATCTGAATCTTGTTTACTTGCGAGTAATGAAGCTAAAGCAGTACGACTCTGAGTAAACATTGCATTGGTTGCTTTAGCCTGCGTGAAGAAACCATTGATATCCATATTTGAAGAAGATACGCCAGTAACAGATTCAGATAATGACGATGCCATCTTACTCAGTGATCCAAAACCTGCATAGACGCTTGATGCTCCCATTGAAGCCGCTATTGCTAAAACAATTGCAATTTTTTTCATACCTTGTTATCCCTATTGTGAAGAATCGGCTTTTTGCACGATTTGATTTAAAATTTTTGGTAAAGCCTCAAACATCTGAATGTTATACATCTCATTACGATGCTGATGATCTATACCCTTTAATGTGATTTCTTGTTGCAAACCATAAGCCCCTATTTTTTCAGACTTTTGGTTGAATATGCGTGCACCACTGGCCATAACTAATGTGGCATCACAATTACTTTTGTCTGCATTACATTTAATACTGTCTTGTTTCACTTCAATCTTAAGTACTGGCTGTAAACATTCATCTTTGGGAATATGAAAGTTAACGTTCATATCCTTTTTAAACCCAGTATTTTCAGTCTTAGCAACGACTGAATCTTTCAGTAGAGTCTGTCCTTTAAAGCTAGAACCTGTCGCATAAAAGGGTCGTTTCGACTGACTGGCAAAAGCGTGGTAAATCAAAGGACCAAAACCATCAAATGGAATTTCACCAACTTGCTCGGTAGGTAAGCTTGGACATAAAACACGCGATTGTTTCGAGTCACCCACTGGAGCAGAACTATCAAGCAAAATCCTGTCTCCAGAACGCACGGGTAAACGATCACTGCTGTTGACAGGGAAATCTAATTGCGCTGTAACTTTCGCACCTTGACGTTCCAAAACAGTCGCTTCCCATGTTGGAATCAGAATATTACGTCCTGCTGCCTTATCTGAATGATAAACATGGACTTTCATTCCGGTACTTAAGCGTTCCCCCGCATCATCAATGGTAATGTTATGACCACTTGAACTCGAGACTTTTAAATCAGAACGAGTAAATTGAATCCCTTTTTGAAATTGTTGACCTAATTTCAAAAGTGCATTTTTCAATACAACTTCTTTACGTGCCTCTAGAGAAAATCCCATTCCTTCTGAAAACACGTCTTTAATATCATCTGTTGCATGTGCGGAGTAGATCACGCGACCAGAACGATCAATCATTTCAGCAAAAACTTCACTATGGAGAACTTGTTGCTGAGTCATTTTCCCAATCTGCTGTTGATAAGCAATGACAGGAATGACATTAATCCGAATAAAAAATTCAGGTAACTCACGTTGATTAATATCTTCACTTTGCGCCAAAGCAGTCTGTTCACTAATGCTTTGTGCCATAGCGCTATAACGTCGATTGACTGGGGTCAAAGTAAACGAGGCTTGCTCACCTACTGCATCAGAAAAAATTTGCTCAATTAGATCTTCCGATTCACCTTGTTCCGATTCACTTTTATAGGTCAATACATCAACCACCAAAGCTTTGGGCTTATTCATGGCCTGACGTGTATTGGTCGATACTTTGCTAAAGCGCTTACTATTGCCCTGCATCAATATTGGCACAGCCACAGCATAATCACTGTCCGCGTGTACCACACGAATCAAATCACCCTCTGTTGAACTCAGCTCATCTTGTGCAGCAATTCCTTGCTTAAAACCTTTATCTAGAACCAGATAAGATTTCCATTGATCGATCACTTGAGTTTCAGTTTCAGAAACTTTAAGTTTCGACTTCAATTCTTGAGTGACTTGTTGAGTCAAGGTCAACAAAGTACTTTGAAATTGCTGCTTAATTGCTGCTTTTGTTGTAGCTGATTCAATATCAGAACTTAAGACTTGAATCGGTTGCGACAAGGTTGCACTGTCGCTATAAATCACTTCACCCGATAATATATTGGTAAGCTTTATACTTAAGGTAACAGGCAGGAAAATTTCTGTGGTTGAATCCTTTTTCACCATGTATTCACTCGCCCGTAAAACTTCTAACGATGCGATAT
Organism: Psychrobacter arcticus 273-4; assembly: GCF_000012305.1. Taxonomy (NCBI): domain Bacteria; kingdom Pseudomonadati; phylum Pseudomonadota; class Gammaproteobacteria; order Moraxellales; family Moraxellaceae; genus Psychrobacter; species Psychrobacter arcticus. The sequence goes on along the minus strand of NC_007204.1, from coordinate 1,054,710 downwards.
AAGTACGACTCTTAGTTTTTTGTGAAATGGTATCAACGACTTGCTCACCAAAATTCTGTTTTAAACCTTGTACAAACAGTTGTTCGGCTTGCTTACGGATGACCTCATTGTCAACAGCCTGACTAAAATCACACACAATTGAAGAACCATTGGCTTTATAAGAAGAACCATTCGCTTCATATTTGCTAGGATCGGTACGACAACCTTGCTCCAATCCAAAAATACCTTTCGATGGGTAGATTTGAATATTCGCATTTGCCCATGCTGAAACAAGCATCGGCATAGCCAAACATAAGACTTTGAATTTTATGTGCACTGTGTACCACCAATGCAGAGTGTGATCGTATTTCCAGCTAGTAATCGCTCGGCACTTGATAACGTTGGGCTTACTTTACGTAGCGCTTTAGCCAATTCTGCACTAATCGGTTTTTCACTCTTATAGGTCAAGGTCATTTCAACCAATTTGCCGTCTTGAGTGCGAATATCGATATTTTCTGCGCCATCCATCTCATCTAGGGCAATATACAAATCATCCCCTAGACGTGAAGAAACACTGCCAGACACACTTTTCACAAAAACGGTAATTTCTTTACCGTACATAGAACGATTTTTTGCATAACCTAAAATCTGTGGTCCAACTTGGCTAATTGCTAATTCACCTAGTTTCTTTGCTACATTGGTACGGCATGAATCTGTGGTCGCACCTGTCGATGACTCTGTACGAGTTTCCCCACCCATTAAAGTCGAATCATCTACTGAATAAATTTTAAAACTGATCGCACCATCGCAGACAAATTGACCCGTGGCACTCGAACGACCACGATCATAAATATAAGAGCTACCAGCCATAAACCAGTCCACTTTTTCTTTACGCGCCGCGATTACTAGCTTATTAAGCTCTACATCACTCATTAGTTGTTGAATCGTCATACTACGACCATTTAAATACTGACTTCTGAAACGGTCAGAATCGAGCAACCGCAAATCATAACGAGATGCAGAACTTGCAATTGAATTTAATGTTTGATTATTACGCTCAGCTTTAGTACTTGGTGTTTGATATTCCACATATTTCACAAAACTTTGAATATCCTTCTGACTTTCAGATTGGCTATATTTTGCCGACTCACTGGCATTGTAGCTACTTGAGGATGCTGATTTACCTGAATTATTATGGCTTGATGAGCGGGCAGCAACACCTACACCGGCCCCATAATAATTATCATAGGCATAACCTGAGGCGGCAGATGAACGTCCTTTTGAAGAATAAGAATCTGACGCACTGGCTTTAGCACTTTCACTAGCTTTGTAACTTGCATCTTCATCATAGCTATAGCTACGATCTGAAAAATAAGAAGTAAATTCTTTAACTGGCTTAGAGTTATCTTTTGGTACGCCGAAGTATTCATCCATCACAATCATAATCGGACTGGTTCGACTATTTTTCTTTGCCAATCCTAAATCATTAAGAATTGAACGAAATTCTTGGTCATCTATTTCCAGACTAACTTGAGTGACTAATTCATTGTTGCTATTGGTACTACTGCCTCGGTTTAGCACATAATTACTGTCAACTTGTTTTACAATGTCATTTAAGTATTGATTCGCTTCATTCATCGCCTGCGGACCATTAATACGCTTAATGAGAGCAATAACAGCATCAGTTTTTGCATTGTTGTATGCTTGATTACGTGTGCCATTCAGATCTTTTTTGATAATAGGTGTAGCACCTTCCCCATTTACTTTAATAATTTCAGCATTACTAACTTGAACAGCCCCCAAACACAAAAGTGCCAATATAGCCTTTTTCATAACTCATCCTTTTAATGAAAATTTCTAGCTACCTTTATCATTTTTTTACTAGATTTTAAATTAACCCATTATACACAAAAAACAAACAAATGTTAGTATTAATCCCAAAAAAAATAATTCTACTTTTTATTGATTTTTAAGAAAAAATTTCTTACAGAAAGCTAATTCAAATTATTAATGGTATGAGGTTTAATTTACATAGAATGCAAAATATACATACACTATCAAGATACTTATTACTGAAAATAAGTATGTTTTTATGGTACATCACTTTACCGAACAGGCTCTATTCTAATCCAAATAAAACCGATACAATCCTATTAGCAATCGCATTTAATGAAATAAACGATGACTTATTCAATCGACTATCGCAAACAGGTACTTTCTAGCATAGCTGATGGTATGACCATTCGAGAAGCTTCCCTGTTTTATTGACTTAGTACCAGCACCATTCACAGTTGGCAGCAGAATTTAGTCCCTAAAATAACGAAAAATAAAGCACCGACTAAAATACCTGATGACACATTGAACCGCCCCGACTATATCGGAGGCTGATTTACTTGAGTCAGGCAGCCATGCCTGACAGTGTCAAATTATCGTTACAGCATTTTCAAACTCAAAGAGGTCATACTAAATCTGTGTAAATATAACTAAACCACCCTATTCTTCTTAAAATTCTCAGCCTGCTCAAATATCTCTTTATAGACCTCTTTTGAGTCAACAGGTGGATAGCCCCACTCATCGAGCAATATCATCAGATCAAATTCCAGCTCAGCTTTAATGTCGTCTCTTTTATTCCAGTCAGTATACTTAGCTTTATCGTCTACAAGATTTTTGACCTCTTTGGATAACTCAATGAGTTTATCCTCTGGATAGCTAAAATCATACTTATGAGCTAACAGTAGCAAAATATCATAGAAAGCTTTTTCTTCGATATCAATGCCCATCTCACCAAAAGCTTGCATCTCTTTCTTCACGCCATGTATTAAGTCGATAATATGGTCAGTAAAATCATTGAAGACCTTAGAGTTTAAGATATCGTTCTCGTCGCGGTCGTTATACTTCTCAACGAGCGCATTCATTTTTTTACTGAAATCGACACCCTTCACCTTGTTGGTCTTTTTCAGCTCACCAATGGCTTTTGCGAGCAGCTGTTGTAGCAGCTCTAACTTGGTATTGGGCTGCTTAATCACCTCAAGCTTGGCTAAGTAGTCTTCATCGAAGATATCGATTTCACCGTCGGTGTTATCACCGAGCTTAAAGATTTCTTCTACCCCGTCACTCATTAGCGCATCTTTAACCAGATCACGTACCTTTTGGTTCATCTGTTCAACGTCAGGCGCGCCGCCGGTGGTGATTTTAAAGATGATGGTACGAATAGCTAAGTAGTAATGAATCTTGTCCTTGTGCGCCTTGGTTAGCGCCTCACTACCCACGCAAATATCATAGGCAGACTTAAGACGCTTGGCTAAATCCATAAAACGCTTTTCTAGCTTTTTGGATTGCAGGGCAAAGTCAGCCGCCGCGTTTAAGCAATTGAGCTGCTCTAGTGGCGTGCCGTTGAAGTAAAGGCTAGAGTCGAACTTATGATAGACCGTATCCAGTAGGTCTAAGTGGTCTTTCACTACCACGACTGATTTTTGGATATCTTCTAAGTTTTGAATCTGACCGCCGGTGTAATGCGAGAGCGCAAGGTTCATCTGCTTTTTGATGCCAATGTAATCAACCACTAAGCCGCTTTCTTTGCCTTCGAACTTACGGTTGACCCGTGAGATGGTTTGAATCAGGCTATGCTTTTGCAGCGGTTTATCAATGTAGATGGTATCTAGAAATGGCACGTCAAAGCCTGTAAGCCACATATCGACGACGATGGCGATCTTAAAGTTAGACTTGCCGTTTTTAAACTGGCGGTCGAGCTCTTTGCGGTAGTCTTTATTACCAAGATTGTCCCACATGCCTTTTTCATCGTCCTTGTTACGAGTCATGATCATTTTGACTCGCTCTATAGGCATGACTTTTTTCTTGTCGCTTTCAGATAAGGTTGAGCCTTCCTCGCACGCTCTGATCTCATCCCATTCAGGATGCAGCTCTATGATGTCTTTATATAACTGATAGGCGGCTTCACGGCTACTACAGACAAACATCGCCTTGCCTTTCTGTGTGGTGCCCTCAGCAACGCGCGCTTCATAATGCTGAACGAAGTCTTCTGCGATGGCGCGGATGCGGTCAGGATCAACTAGTATGGTAGACATACTCGCCATGGCTTTTTTGCTTTTATCTATCTGGTACTCATTGGCGCCCGATTCTACGCTGTGCTTGTAATACTTTTCTACTTCATCGAGCTGCTTGCTATCAAGGAGTACTTTGGCAGCGCGACCTTCATAGACAATACGCACAGTGATTTCATCGAATACCGACTCGACCATGGTATAGCTATCAACGACTGGACCAAAGACATCTAGGGTGGCATCAATTGGCGTACCTGTGAAGCCGACGTAAGTAGCATTAGGCAATGAATCATGCAGGTATTTAGCAAAGCCGTAGGTCTTTTTGACCCCATCTTCGGTGACGGTGATTTTTTGTTGGAGATTGATTTGGCTACGGTGCGCTTCATCAGAGATACAGATGACGTTGGTACGCTCGGTCAGTAAGGCTAAGTCTTCGGTGAACTTATGAATGGTCGTCAGGAACACGCCACCACTTTTACGCCCTTTCAGCTTCTCTCGTAGCTCAGCTCGACTCTCGACACTGATGATTTCGTCATCACCAATATAGGTTTTGGCATTGGTAAAGGTTTTTGATAACTGATCATCCAAATCGGTGCGGTCAGTGATTAAGATAATGGTTGGACTACCAAGCGCAGCGTCTTTCATCAGCAGACGGGCTAGAAATAGCATGGTAAAGCTCTTACCACAGCCAGTCGCGCCAAAGTACGTACCACCTTTACCGTCTCGTAAAGCATCACTCTCATCAAACTTGCCGTTTGTATCCAGCACTTTCATATGGCGCTTAATATTGTCAAACAGTTTGGTGGCGGCATAATACTGTGGATAACGACAAACGATTTTCTCTTCCTTGCTTGACTTGTCAGGCACATAGATAAAGTTTCGAATGACATCAAGCAAACGTGCTTTATCAAATAAGCCGCTTATCATCGTTAGTAAGGAATGGATGCCATCCTTCTCAAGCTTCTCATCGCCCGTCACTTTGCGCCAAGAATAGTAAAACTCATAAGGGGCAAAGAATGACCCCATTTTTGAGTTGACCCCATCACTGATGACGCATAGGGCGTTGTATTTAAACAGCTCTGGAATATCGCGCTTATAACGGGTGGTCAGCTGGGTATAGGCATCAAACATGGTGGCATCTTCACGGATGCTGCTCTTAAACTCAAACACCACCAGTGGTAAGCCATTGATATAGAGAATGCCATCAGGAATACGCCGCTCAAAACCTTGTATTTCCATCTGATTGACGATGCGAAAGCGATTGTTATCGAGTGCCTCATAATCAATCAGCTGGATGTATAAGTCTTTTTGGGTATGGTCTTCACGCTTGAGTAAAAAGCCATCAGCGACAAACTTCATGATGGCTTTGTTGGTTTCGTACAGGTCGGAGGCAGGAAGGTATTCGAGCTTATGAATGATGGACTCAATCTCGTAATCAGTGATCAAGTCATCTCTATAACGGGTCGCTAGAAACTGTCGAAGGTCAGACTTAATCAGCACATCATCAGGGTTGCGGTCAAGCGCTTCACCAACCGTGTGCGGATAGCCTTCCGCTGCTAGTAGCTCAATAATGGCTTGCTCAAGTCTGTCTTCGGTGAATTTCAATGATAAGTCCTTTTTATTATTCTGTATTATCTTTCTCAACAATTAATATGCCAGTCCACGGCTAAACCAAAGCTAAATTATTCATAAGCTTTTTTTGTTGAATTGAATTTCATAATTTTGCTGTAGTTAACATGCTCAATATGCTCATAGTCTTCGGTGGGCTTTTCGCCTTTGTAGCTCAGCATGATGGGATAGTAGGTAGTATTGTCGGACAATACTTTTAAAGTCCCTTCATAACCATAATACAAAGGCGAGTCTTCATCATGAACACCGTTTTCCATCCCAGCATCGCCTAAACCATACAAATTAATGAAGTCGTTTTCAGGCAAATGCAAAACGTCCCACCACTGTACGAAGATACCATGATAAAAAGAGCCGTTTTTTAACACGCTACCTGTTATCTCTTTGCCTAAAGGTTGCATCGTATTTTTAATATCTTTTTCATCAAGCATTACACGACCATTAATACCAGAAGGTTCTACATTTTTCGGTGTTCGACTTACCAATTGAAACTGACCGTTATTTAGTTTTTTAAAGCTATAAATATCAGCTGTTGCTTTACATACGTGGCAAGATACAAGTGACCCCGTATTACTATCGACCTGAACCTTCTCAATAATAACTAAGTAACGTGATTCTCCTGCATTGTTTGTATAGTCAATAATAGGGTTCATTAAAGCGACTGTTCTTTCATCGTCGCTATTCGCTTGACCTAAACCAACGTGTGGCACCGCTTCAATAGTTTCATCATCTATAAAAAAAGAAACCATTTCACCACTATAAAACTGACGCATAACCTCTTTAAAGCTTAATTCTTTGATTTTAACCTGAGCCATTTGACTGGCTGAGAAAGCAGGAGCAGCAGCCATTACAGGGTTCGCTGATAGGACAGTTAAGCTGAGTGCCATACTAAGTAATATTTTTTTCATACACAATTCCATTGAGTTTTATAATTATTTTAAATAATGACTTATGGTACAGCTCTATGGTCATCAGCCCTCTAATGACAGCATATTCATAATGAGCTTGATCAGGGTTTCTTTTTGCTTGGGATCAGATTCAGCGACTAATAATGTTAAAGCAGCCAGTCCGGTATTATTAATCACCATGTCGCCCTCGCTGTTAAGCAAGCGGTTATTACGATGCAAAAAATCGACAAACAAAAACGCGCCACTGCGCTTATTGCCATCAGTAAAGACATGATTTTTGACCATAAAATAGAGTAAATGCGCCGCTTTGCTCTCGATAGTCGGATAAGCCAGCTCACCAAACACGGTTTGCTCAAGGTTTGCCAGTACACTGTCCAAGCCGTCACCGCGAGGCTTGGCAAACAAGTCGGTCGCCTCGCCGCGTTCCATCAGCTGCGCTTTTAGCTGGTTCAGGGCGGACATAGCGTCATCAGTGCTCGGCAATACGCCGCCCACTTGCCCTGCTGGGTCGTCAAGTAACCCCTCGTCATAACGCTGTAGCCATAAAAAAGTTTGCGTATAGCGGCTGATAATCTCAATCAAGCCGCGTCCTTCATCCGTTTTTAGCTCAGGGCTTTGGGCGGTCTTTTTTATCAATGCTAAGGCTTGTTTTAACTCGGCAGCGTTTTTATCAAAGCGCTGCTCATTGATGGCGTAGCCTTGCACGAGATAGTCACGCAAACGCTGGGTCGCCCAACGTCTAAATTGTACGCCTTGAGGTGACTTGATACGGTAGCCAACCGAGATAACCACATCCAAGTCATAAAAGACCACAGGTCGGTCAGAATTTGCAATATGCATTTTTTGCATATTGCTTTTTTCATAGATTTCTTCATCACTTAAGGCATTGTTAATATGGCGTGAAATCACGGACTGGTTACGACCAAACAGCGCCACCATTTGTGCCTGTGACAACCATACCGTTTCCTGCTCAAAACGGACATCTACCTGTGCTTGACCATCACGGCTTTGATAGATTTCTATTTTTGCGTGGTTATGTTCAGAGTTTACGCTCATTTATACGTCCTCGACCATCGCCGCAGCATCTGCAATGCGTAGCTCACCTGACATTAATTTAGGTAAAAGGGTGTCACGGAGTTTGGCGAGGGCTGCATTATTTCTATTAGCCTTATTAATTTTTTTATAAAAGCTATTTGCTATTCTTGAATACTCATCTATTAAAGGTACAGAGGGCGTAATAGTCTTAATAGAACGTAAAATACTTTGATTAAGTAATGGTTGCCCACTACCCGTTCTTCGGTCATTCAAATTATCTCTTGAGAGAAGTTGAAACAGATAAATATTATGATCTTTATTTTTCATTTCCGCTGACATTGCATTATCAGTTATCCAACATTTGAAAGGATAGTACTGCAAACTACCGCAGTAACTACCGACTCTGCCGATTATTATAGTATTGTCTCTATTTGACTCATCACAGTCACCAATCTTTCCATTCGAGCCAAACACTGGAATATCACCAACGGCTCTATCAGGTGATGTTTTACCATTTCCTAATATTGCAAAATCCCCTAGCGTGCCACTGTTCCACCCCTTCGGAATCCAACCCATCTCTTCCGTAAACTCAAATTCATCAGGGAATAAACCCTGAATATCCGAGCTCTCTTTTCTCTCAATTTTTTTACGCTGCTCGGCACGTTCGATAAATTCATCAGGAATAGCATTACCAGCCGCAAGCGCATTATCAATCACTGGATCAAAATCCACAAACCAGCTCTTAAATAACGCCTGCGCCATCGCTTCTAGCGTCTCGTTCATTTGGCGGTTTAGCTCGATTTTGTCATCTAAAGAACCGAGAATATGGGCAATGGCTTTTTGTTCTGTTACTGGAGGTAGTTTTATTTGGAACTGGCGAATACTTTTCAAGCTAATTGTCTTTTGTACAGCTCCAACAACAAATTGCTCTATTTGCCATTTAACAAAAGGTGAAATAAGTTGATAGTATAAAAATCGACTGTTTATTTTAGGAATTATAAATGCAGTATTTTGACCTAAACAAAACTTTTCATTTGAGTTCACATAGGAGACAACACCATAGCTTCCAACACGAGAAATTACTAAATCTCCAATCTGTGGATCTCTTCCTCTAGAGAAATCCTCATATATATCATCAGAAACTTTTTTTGTACTTTCTAGGTTTAGAGCACCACCGTTAACATCCACAACTCGAACCATAGGATAGCCTGAGTCAGAATAAACAGGAGTTTTATGTCTAGAGTCAATTATTTCAGCGATATTAGATAAAATGTCCTCATTCCAATCACTCACCATAACCTAACACCTCCAAGTTTTGACGAATGGTCGCATCTAGCTTTTCAGACGCTTGCATCTGTGCATATAGCGTTTGGCTGAGTTCTAACATCTTAGTCTCAAACGATATGCCATCATCTTCTATTGCCGCAGCACCGACATAGCGCCCAGGCGTGAGTACATAATCATTGGCTTTCATATCGTCTAGAGTGGCAGATTTACAGTAGCCTGCTTCATCGGTATAAGCTTCATAGCCGCCCGCTTCTTTCTCACCGCGCCATGCATGATAAGTCTTGGCAATCGCTTCAATGTCATCTTTCGTGAGTTCTTTATTGGTACGGCTAATCATGCTGCCGATAGCGCGAGCATCAATAAACAGCGTCTCACCGCTACGATTACGCAATCCACGCGCTTTGCTATCTGCTGACTTGGCTTGTTTGTCTTTATTGATGAACCATAAGCACACCGGTATTTGGGTGGTATAAAATAGCTGACCCGGTAGCGCAATCATACAATCGACCAGATCGTTTTCGATAATCTGCTGGCGTATTTCACCTTCACCACTGGTAGTGGTAGACATAGAACCGTTTGCCAGTACGAAACCTGCTGTACCATGCTCAGAGAGCTTAGATATCATGTGCAATATCCAAGCATAGTTAGCATTACCTGTCGGCGGTGTCGGATAGCCTGCCCAGCGTGGATCATCGACCAGCTCATCAGACGCACGCCAATCCTTTTGGTTAAAGGGGGGGTTTGCCATGATGAAGTCAGCTTTTAAGTCTTCGTGCTGATCTTTAAAGAAGGTATCGGCAGCCACATCACCCAAGTTGCTAGAGATACCACGAATGGCAAGGTTCATCTTGGCAAGCTTATAAGTGGTACTGGTGTACTCTTGCCCATAGATAGACACGTCTTTGGTATTGCCGTGGTGACTCTCAATGAACTTAATCGACTGGACGAACATACCGCCGGAGCCGCAGCATGGGTCATAGATTTTGCCTTGATACGGCTCAACCATTTCTGCTATCAGATTGACCACAGATTTGGGCGTATAGAACTCACCACCGCCTTTACCTTCAGTCGCGGCAAACTTGCCTAAGAAATACTCATACACGCGCCCGACGGTGTCTTCTTCTGGATTACCAATGGTATCGATGTTATTCACCACATCAATCAAGGCGGCAAGCTTACTGGCAGTCAAACCAAGACGCGAGAAGTAGTTGTCAGGCAATGCGCCTTTCAGTGATTGGTTGGTCTTTTCAATCGTGCTAAGCGCCGTATCGATTTTAAGGGCGATGTCTTCTTGCTTGGCATTTTGCTGGATAAAGCTCCAACGGCTCTCTGCTGGCAAATAGAACACGTTATCTTTGGTATAGGCTTGCACCATGTCGATATGCTTTTCATAACCTGTATCAATAAGCTTTTGGCGCTGCTGCTCAAAAGTATCGCTGATGAATTTTAAGAAAATCAGGCTTAAAACAATGTGCTTATATTCTGATGATTCGACGCTACCTCGTAGCTTGTTAGCAGCATCCCAAAGGGCTTCTTCAAAGCGACCGTCTTTGGTTTGATCGTTCTTATTTGCAGGTGTTTTAGCCATTTTTCTTTATTCTCTATATTTTAATGGTTAATCACGCAACCAGTGAGTGATTAACCATACAAGAAAGGAATTTACATTGTGGTAACAATTTTAGCTGGATTATGCTTTTAAGCAAGCTTATCTACAAACTAATTTTTGGAGGGAACTATTATTTCGTGCTCAATATAGATCGAAAATAATATAGTTGAAATACTTTAAAGTCGCTACAGTACTGCTGATGTAAATTTTTTGCAGCCTCTGTCTGCGTAGGCACAGCAAGCAAGAAAAATTTGCACCAGTAGTACGTGTTGTATCGATATTACTTTTCACCGACTATAGTTAATTTTTATCCTACTGGGTTCAGAATTTATATAGACCTAAGAAGAGTATTTTACGAACGACAACGGTGATCTTCCCATCGAATCCTGAAAGATATTTTTGATTAATAAGAATTTATTAAATTGTTTTACAAGTCAACTAATGTTAGTATTAATTTCTAAATGTTACTACTATGTAAACCTGTATAGTTGAAATACTTTAAAGTCGCTACCGTATTGGTGGTGTAAATTTTTTGCAGCCTCTGTCTGCGTAGGCATAGCAAGCAAGCAAGAAAAATTTGCACCAGTAGTACGTGTTGTATCGATATTACTTTTCACCGACTATATAAATACAGAAAATTGGCGAAAATCACGTTTTGTCAGCATGGCAGCTAATAACTTTAGACTAGGCGTTAGCCATCAGTATTGCTTCATCGTATTTTAATATTGTTAGAAATTCAGGAGAGATTTTTTGAAAAAGCTTTTACCTTGGTTGGCTGGCTTGTTAGTTATATTTGCGATTTATCTTTACGCTTCACCATATATAGCTTTGTATAACATTAAAAATGCTGCTGAACAGAAAGACGCAGATAAGCTTTCAGGTTATATTGATTTCCCTAGCGTTAAGCAGAGCATGAAGGATCAAGTCAAAGCCGCTATGGTTGAAGAGCTTGCTGCAAGTGATGAGCAAGATGGCTTTGAGGCTTTAGGCACTATGTTAGCCGCTGCAATGATAGACCCAATCATTGATGGTGTGGTCACACCTGATGGTGTTGCATTAATGCTTCAAGGGCAAAAATTAGATTTTGACTTAAATAATGACACGTCTGAAGATAAGCCTGAAGCCAAAAATGAGGATATTGATTATAAAGCCGGCTACCTGTCATTTAATCGATTCAAAGTTCAGATCATTGATACAGATGATTCTGATGAGTCATTAGATGTGATTATGCATAGAGACGGCCTTAGCTGGAAAGTCACAAGGATTTCTTTTTCGTTAGACTCAAAAGATAAAAAGTCTAATAAGAACGTCGAAGAATCACCCGTCGCTGACTTAGGCTGGGCTGATGAAGAGAGTGCAAGTGAAGCCTATGATGATGTATTCCAAGATCTAGGTGAGCAGCAGGATACTGACATGACATCAATATCAGACGTAAGTGAGGTTACTTCTGATACTTTGAATGACGACTACTACAATAATGAAACAGGTGCTAACGCTGTAGAAATAACGGGACCACTAACACCAGCACAAGCAGCACGCATTGATTATCTTGTTGACAATGATATTGAAACATCACAAGACATGATAGATTTATTAAATGATTTTACACTTGGTGGTGGCACAGAGGCTGATTTGCGTAAATTCGTTATCGAACGTTCAGGTTATGAGGATGGGTATGATGGATTAACAGACTGTCGCAACCCAGATTTAACAGAAGCACAGTATATGAACAACTGTACTTAATAAATAGTAGATGAATAATAATTCTAAAAAAAGCCCTCATGTGAACTGACCCCCTTAAGTTGGACACAACTTATGGGGGTCAGTTCACTTTTTTAGCATTTTGCAAGGTGGCTTTTTTATTAACAAAGGGTTGTGAGCAGTTACATACTTTTTATTTTACTTTTTATCGCCAAATAACTTTTCTGAGACGCTTCTAGGGCGTCTAAGTTTATAGTTATTATTTGAAGCATTGTTGGCTGAAGAAAATGCAGCTAAGACACCAACTGTGACACCGACAACAGTTGCGAGAGTATTAAATCTTGACGTTTTATGGTTTTCTTTAATAGTTGTTTCGGCTACTTTAGCTGTACCGACTGAATCTAACTTTGATAGATCAAGCTCTGCAAACGTTTCCATTATTTGAGCATGTGATAGTTCTTGAAAGCGTATAGCATTATTTACAAGAGTTTGTCCGTTTTGAGCGCTAAAATCGCCAAGCTTATTATAAAATTGTTCTACTAGTTTCATATCGGATTCTGACCAATCTTTGGGTTCCGATGTCTTCAAAAACGCAAGCGCTGCTGGGGCGTTTTTCAGTAGTTCTTTAGTTGTAGTAGAAGCTACGGCAACTTTTATCATAGGTATAGCGGCAACAGGTAACATTAATAAATCCCAAATATAGTTTAGAAAATAAATTATATACACTATCTTATTACATAGATACATTCTCAAGATGCTCACTTAACTACTGTACTTTCTTTCCCAAACTCTCCATTTATTAGTACTGAGTTTATTACCAGCTGTGCTCTTTAACATCCACAAAAAATTATCTGCGTTGTCAAAATTTCCTGTTATACATCCTGATGTGAACTGATGGCAATTATCTAAAATAACGTGATACTTCCTACTTTTACCGACCATTTTCTTAGCTCTTTTTGCAATCGTATTTGTTCCTGTTGCGGATGAGCCATTGCATGACACATAAATGCTCATAGCAGGGTTAAGCCCACTCAGTCTCTCTATAAACTGCTGAGGAGAAACAACTTCAATTATTCCAGAACCATCAAGGTGTACAATTTTATTGTCTCCTATATATATCCCAGAATGTTCTGCATATCCGAATAATCCACAATAGACAACGCTACCCTTGACAGGAATGACTGTATCTTTTATCACGTTATCAATAAAACTTTTTAAAAATGGACCTATCAAAAAACTCATAAACAACTCTTCTTTAAATTTTACCGGTTGTTAAAAATAGACCGTGATTAGAAGCTACTTATATAATATAGTAGCTTAATTCTATTGGATAAGTGTCTTATGCTTGGTAGGGTTACCAGGAAACTTTCCCAAACTCTGTGTAATTATAACTAAACCACCCTATGCTTCTTAAAATTCTCAGTCTGCTCAAATATCTCTTTATAGACCTCTTTTGAGTCAACAGGTTGATAACCCCATTCATCAAGCAACACCATCAAATCAAACTGTAGCTCAGCTCTGATGTCGTCACGCTTGTTCCAGTCAGTGTATTTAGCCTTCTCGTCGATGAGCTTTTTCACTTCTTTATTCTAATGCTAGTCTTACTTCAACACGTCTATTGGCATCATCTTCAGGAGATATTCCTTTAATAGGCTGAGAGTCACCATAACCAGCTACGACAATACGCTTAGCTATAGAAGTATCTAACTGCCCAACTAGAAGTTTACGAGCTTCTCTAGCTCTTGCTGCTGATAGCGTATAGTTATCATCATATACTGTGCAAAAACGTCGATAATCTGTCACAGGTTGTGATACTGGAATATTATCCGTATGGCCTTCTACAAATATTTTAGCATTCGAAGACTGTTGCAAAAAACTCGTTATTTTATCTTCTATATTATTAAATGCCGTTTTTGCTTCTGGGGTAATACAAGCGCTACCCCTAGCAAAGACATTATCTTTTAGTGTGATTTTGCTTTGTTCCATATTAAAGTCAATCAGATTACCTGCACCTTGTGTGGCAACTGATGTCTGAATATCCTCTAATAAGGTAGCTATTTTCTGACGGTCACTTTGTTGACTGTTTTCCATTACTTGTTTATGCTTAATTTCAGCATAAGTATTTTGAAGGACAGAAATGACTAGCAGTAGCATAACCACTGCCATGACTCCCGACATCAAATCTGCAATAGATATCCATTCACTTGGTTTTTTTTGCATTTAAATACACCCTTATGCCATAGTTTTTTCATCAATTTTAGCAATTAATTTTTGATTACTCTGGGTGATGCTCTCTACCAATATAGAATAATTTTCATAGCGCGAATTTAATACTTCTAACCTATCTGCACTGTGAGATATCACTGTTAATGCATTTTTGATATCACTTGATAGCTGATCAAAAATATCAGTAGAATTACGTTGTATTTTTACAGATTCCAAGAAGGTATCATTAATATTGTCGCTCAGGTTTGGTATAGAATCAATGATTCGTGGCAAGTAGCTGGTTATGTGCTGATTATCATTTAATAGCTGAATGTTAGTATCTGTAATTTTTTCAATAAGTTCTGAGTATTTTTCATAACGCGAATCAAGTGATTTCATTCGACGTCCGCTTTCAGATACTGCTTTTAGTCCACTGGTTATATCACCTGATAACTGTTTAACCAAGTCAGTCATTTCAAATACTTGACTATTTAAAGCTTCACTAGTAACTGTAAATTCGTTAGCAGATTTACGCTGTAAATCCATTGATTCGCCAATAATACCAGTCACATCAGTCATTGTTTTGTCGACACTGGTAGATAACTCATCAACAGCTTTTGAGATACCTAAAGTCGCCTTACTCATATTTTTTGACATCGTTGCCATGTTGCTCTCAAAATTGTCACCCATATTATTAATAGTGTCTGACAAATCTTGCTTAATCATTGACATAACGCCTTCCAGCTCATCGCGTAGGTTTTTGACAACCCCATTTAACCCCTCTGCAGAACTACCGACAGCAGTTGCTGCTACAGCCATTTTGTCTGCAGATTTCCCAATTGACGCCATACTCTCAACCGTTTGTTCAACAAAATCTTGCATGGATTTTTGAGTGGCTTTGTTGTAGCTAGCAATCTCCTGTAGTTCAGTAATATTGTCTTTGGCATTTTTCGTGGCTATTTTATTGTTGTTATTGAGGCTACTTTGTACTTGACCAAACAGTGCTTCATACTTGGATAAACTATGCTCATGTGCTTTATTAAAGCTATCAACCAAATTTCGATTATTATTGTTGATATCGTTTCTGATTTGTCCGAATATCAAGAAGCTATTATTTAACTCTTTAGCACTTTCTTTTTGTAATGACATAATACTATCTACAAGTATTTGGCTATGTTGCTGCGCATTATTATCAATACTTTTTAGTGTCTCAATCATTACTTGATGTCTTTCTAGCTCCTTACTATTCAAAACCATTTCTTTCGCTTGTGCTTCTTCGCGAACTTTTTTAACTGCCCATACAAGACGTTTCTCTTGGAATCCAAATATATTGAAGAGCAAATTAAGAATAATGAAACAAAGGATACCCCAAGTAGAGGTTTTAAATTTGGCTCCCAAACCATCCATCAAACCCATTAATTGAGTCATGGCTGAATCCATTCCAGCTGTGTCTGCCATGGCAAGTACAGTAGACGCTTTGTTAAGTGCTATACCTAACCCCAAAAATGTTCCAAGCAAACCCACAATCAACAGCATACTAGGCATGATTTCAGCCACTTTTTCAGCTTTTGTAGCGATGGCTTGGCTTAATTCATGCACAGAACCATGTTCGCCTGCCAAATTATTAGTATCGTCATTTAAGTCGCCACCATACCAGTTGGCTTCCCAGTTAGCTTCTTTAGCTGAGATCAGTAACCATACAACAGTAGCTATGGTTAAAGTAATGAGACTCACTACAAAAATAGTAGACAGCGTTTCGCCAAAAGGATTTAAGAATGCACCAATCTCTGCTACTTTCATTAAGCTGCTACTCCCACTTCAATTTCGTGTTTTAATTTGTCTGCACGCGCTCTACCTTCTGCCTCAAAAATATTAGCGTAGTCTGTAATTAGGCTTTGCTCATCACTAGTCAAAGACTCCCAAGCAATATTATTTTGTGCTACTCTCATAATAATGCTGGCAATTTCCTCACTATCCTCGAGAAGGTAATCTTTGTCTTCCTCTTCCAAAGTTACATCATCTTTTTCTAGAATCTGCATAAAGCCTTCTGCAGCATAAACATAGCTTTTCATTGAGCGACGTTCGCTGTCTAAACGAGTAAGCTTAGTTTGTTCTCCACTCATTTTGGTCAGCAACTCACTATAAACCTCAGTTTCTTCTTCTGTTAGCTCTGAAGTACGCTTTGCAACATCTAAACGAGTTTTTAGTACTCTGTCCTTGGCTAGCTTTTTACTCAATTCTGTCCAGTCTTGTTCTAAAGTTTGCTGCTTTTCAACCCACACCACCATCAATTCTTCAAAGACGAAAGGTATAAGTGATTTACCAAAACGTTGCTGGATGATGCTATCTAATCTAATAGCATCGCTATCAGAAAGTTGAGCAGTAGAGAGGAGACTTTCTGCTGTTTTAATCAAATAAATGTCGTCATTGTTGATATCATTAATACTTTCAACCGTCATAATCTTTTTTTCTGTCATATCTAATAGTTTTTGGGTAGCTCTTAGTCTCAAGTAGTGCTGGAAGTCAATGACACCCATCTCTAGCACGTCTCTTAACTCTACTTTTAAAATTCCATAATTATTCAACATCTCATTAAGTTGTAAAGCTTTTTGCTGCTCTTCACTTAATTGTGACTCATACTGTTGCTCAGCTTGCATAAAGGCATCACGGTTCTCTTTAGCTTCCTCTACTTCTTCTGGTGTTAGATATCTTTCTTGTATAAACTGAGCCAACTTAATAGTCTTCCTAGCTGCTTTTTCTAAAGCATGTAACACTGGGCTGTTTTCTAACGCTAATAATACGTCAATTGCTTTAGCTGTGGTCATTAACGCTGAGCTCAGCCATGGGAATGGAGCAAGTAGTAGTGCTGCTTTTTCAAGCCACGGTTTCACTTTCTGTAAAAAAGGCTTTACTTTTTTATAGACGTCTTTAACTTTATCAATAAAACTTTCGCCTTTTTCGGCTATCCAATCACAAGCCTTAGCTGCCTTTTCTCTTGCCCAAGATAGACCCTGACTGACCTTTTCTGAAGCGTAAGAAACAGCGCTACTAACTGCACTGGCTACCCGCGAATATACATAACTAAACAAACCCATTTTTGACCCCTAAATGTATTAGATATTACCTAACCATCATTATTTTATTGTTCGAGTAATTCTTCTTTATCTAATGATTTATCTGTTGTACCTAGTAGTTTTTTTGCGATCAAAGCTTCTTGAGCAGCGAATTTGCGTTTACTACTAGTATCCGTACTGCTACCAACTTCCCTTTGGGACTTTCTTACGTTTTCGATAGCTGATATCAGATGCTCAACACTTAACATTGCCTCTTCAATTAATACACCCGGCTGCATTAATGCTTTTGGTAGGGCTAAACGCATACAAGTTCTTATCTCACGTCCTGAAAAACCATCTGATAGTTCTGCAGATTGATTAACGAGGCTGTCTCTCTCATCAGCCAATGGAATTTTTGCAACTAACATTCTTGACCAAAGCTTTTTGCGAGTGTCTAAATCAGGAAGTATAAATTCAACGTGATAAGTGATACGTGAACGAAAAGCTTCATCGTAGTTTTTAGCAAAATTTGTCGCAAAGATAACAACACCATCAAATTTCTCTAACTCAATAAGCATAGTTGAGCGCATAGCATTGATTTCATTGTCTACACCTTGAGTAACGGAAGACAAACGCTTACCTAGCAAAGTATCTGCTTCATCGAAAAATAAAACTGCATTTTGATCATAAGCGTCCTGAAAAACCTTTTGTATGTTCTTTGACGTTTCTCCCATGAGCTTGCTTTCTATTTCAGCTATACCGACTTTAATGATGGGCAAATCTAATCGGCCTGCGAACGCTTCAGCGGTTAAAGTTTTACCGGTTCCAGGTTTTCCATAGAAATTTAAAATACTACTGCGTCCAAGTTTATCAACTTCACTAAAACCCCAGTCTTCATAGATAACTTTATGAAATTTTAATTTTGCTAAACTCTCTTCAAGTTCGTTACGTGTATGAGTTGTCAGAATGACATCAGTATCTAAATGATATTTAGATGTTTGAGCTTGATAAACGATAGTATTTTCATCGCTATCATTAGTTTTTGAGTTTTTTTTGTCAGCAAAGGCAGGAGTTTTAAATATGTTTGAAGATCTAATACTTTGATTCATCTCTTCGTTTAGTCTTGCTGTATTAGAGTTTTGCATTAATTTCCTTAATATTTATTACTCATAGTCAATCGTGAATAGCCTTTACAAATCTATTAATAATCGGTTTCTAGAGTTTTACTTGAAAACCTAAGTCTAAATCATGAAGAATGTCGACTAATTTACGGATAGTAATATATGAGAAATATTTATGCAACAAATAAAAACCATACCTCTTGTGAAAGTAAAATTTCATTGCCCTTTGCCAATAATGGTAGTTGCAAACCCTAGCGTTGACTTATACAAGAGGTTTTTACTAGGGCGTGTTTCAATTCAAACGATATTATCTAAATGAGCTAAAAATGGCTAAACTTACAAAAAAAAATAAACCGCCCTACCCTTCACGTTTAAGGCGGTTCGATAAATCTAGGTTGAGCGCTTAGCAATCTTATTATTAATCCACTCTGCAATCTCGCTGGCTACCCATACTACCCTTACCTGTGTCAGCTGTACCTTCTTAGGGAACGTTGGATCATAACGATCAGATTTTTCGTTAACCATCTCATAGATAGTCGAACGACTAAGGCCTGTATAGCTACCAACATCTTTAATATTCAGTAGCTGTGGAATATGATTGCATTGCTCGATTACTGGGTGCGCTGTGTTTAAAGTTTCCATGATTATCTCCTTGTAAGTGAATGAGAGCATTTCCCCTCATATACTTATCGAGTCCTATATTTTTTTACTGCATCCCATACAGTCCGACTGTTAGCCTTGGTTGAAGCCATAAAAAAAGGAGCTGAATAATCAGCTCCTTTTCGACACTCTTCTTTAACTGCGTTAACTCACAGCCGTCACACTCTGTCGTAGCCCTTGCTCAATGCTGGTCACGTCATGAGTCGTTGAGCTATTTCTTGTATGACCTTGCTGACTATTGCTCGCATCGCTTACCTCCATCGGATAAAACTCATCCACTACCTCAAACGTCTCATCGCCATCGATGCCAAAACATGAATTTACATAGCCTTGCTTAGCCGCTACCTCTAGCGCGGCTTGATCAAAGCCATGCTCGCTAAGCTCCGCATCTATCGATTGCGCATCTTGTACCGCATCTTTAAGCGTCACCCCATCACGCAGCGTTAAATCCACAAAGTAAATTGGCGTCCGATAGCTTTGCGTCGTGCTTTTGCCGCGTAAGGTTAACTGCAATGGCAAGCATGACAGCTTATTGCCTGACACGGCGACAAAGTAGCTTAAGCGTGCGGCAAGCGTTCTAATACTATTAAATCCCGTGGTGCGAAAGATAAACGTGCCTAGCTCATCATCTTCAGACAGATTCACGTAAAGCCTGCCATATGGTTTACAAGCACCGCCTTGCGCCAGTGGACAGCGATCAGGTGATGGGCAAGGCAGTTGCTCGACACCGTTATTGGTTCTGCGCTGACACTTTTCACCGTCACCGACGCATAGTGGACGACCTGTCTGTCTATCAAACAAGGTGTACTCAGCTCGTAGGTTGAGCTCAGGGTCATTGAACAGCATACGAACCGGTATTTGTCTGAGCTTTCCGTTGCTGTTTTCGCGTAGCTTTTCGTCTAGTGGATGATTGATCCAGCCGTCTTTATTCTGGATTTGACTGGTAATGGTGAATTGATCGTCTTTAGCAGGGAGACGCTTGCCATCTTTGACAACGACACGTCCAATACTGATACGACCTAAAACTGGTGGAGTAATCGTTAGACCTTTAATCATGGTGATATTCCTTTTATGGATTTAATAGAATGTGTTAAGCCATAAAAAAGCCCAGCTTCGATAGCTGGGCAGTTATGCGCTTATTTGATTGAGTGGATTCATTTATTGAGTATGTTTGATGACTGAGTATTAGCTTAGTTATCGTTAAGGATCATAAAGCGACGACTACCTTGACGGGTTTTACTAAACTGCTCAAGCAACTCAGGATGCGCTTTAGTGAGCGCCTTGCTATCAAGACTGACACTGTCTTTCGAGCGCTTCCACGAAATAGCGCCTTTCTCGAATACCGCAATCTCATTGTCTGCAATCAGCGTTTGTAGCTGATGCTTGACCTGATCATGGCGTTCTTCTAACTCCTGCATGTAATCACGGTAGCTAAGTAATTTCTCAAACAACTTGTTAGCACCGTCATCCTCTCGTAGATCAACTTTGCTTGAGGGTTTAGGCGCTGGATACAACTGTTTTAATGCCCGCGCTGCTGACTCAGAGTGATCAGGTGTGGGCGGCGTGTCTGTTACTACGTATTGCCAGAATAGACGCTCATGTTCGATGATAGATTCAATTAAGCGCTCGTCACGCTCAACCTTGTAAATCTTCGCTTCATGTCCACACAGCAGCACACAGATATGCGCTGCTTGTTTGCCTGTGACCGCCAACTGGTGTTGTACTTGGCAAGTGACGTACAAAGGTACGCCATGCTTCCAGAGCTTGGCACCATGTTCACCAGCAGTTTTACATTCCAGTATCTGTACCTCGTCATTACCAGTGATTGCATAGTCCAAGTTCGCCAGCATAAATGGCTGCTCAGGATGCTGCAAGATGGCATTGACGCGGCGCACCTTATTGCCGGTATGCGCTTGATAGTATTTAGCCACCATCGGCTCTAAGGTATTGCCCCAATACAATGGCGAGTACCCTTCGATGCTCTCATCGATATCAGAGTCGATACGACCGGTCTTAATCATCCACAGCTCCAGCATAGACAAATACGGATGGATACCACAGGCAGCAGCGGCATCAGAGCTGCCAATACCTTGTCTGCGTACTTGTAGCCAGTCCTCATGGCTCAAAGATTTGGTATTGACCAGACGTTTAGCTGTGCTTGATTGATTGTTAGACGACTTAACGGGTTTGCTCTCTAGCTTGGACTTCGGCATATCTTCGATACCATGCTTAGTCTTTATTGGCGTCTTAACCTTAACGGTAGTGCGCTTGGTGTGTCTTGGCTGAGTCGTCGTGTTTAATGCGATCAGGTTCATAGTGAATTCCTTCGTTAGATTTATTATTGGTTAAATAAACGGCATAAAAAAACCACGCTCAAAGGCGTGGTTGATTGTGTGTTCAGCGGTGTCTTCATCACTGGTTAAGCAAGCAGCAATAGCGATTGCTCCAAACCTTTTTGTTTCAGCTTAGCGCCAGCACCGAACCATGCTGAGTTCAGGCGATTGTCCGTATTCATCGCCCGTCGTTCATGATCCACGTACTCAGTGATGCTGCACAGCAAACCATAGGCGGTATCACTAGCCGCATCGAGTGTGGCACCGCGACCTTGACCGTTGAACATGCTCATGACTTGATTCATCGCTTTGGCATTGGGCACCGCATCTTTCTCTTTCTTAGCACGGTTAAATAAAATGATGTCATTGTCCTGATCGTTGAACACACGGCTTAGATAGTTAGCCGCTTCCGCTTGAGTGACACGGCGCTCTGACAACTGCTTCATCTCATAGCTGTGTGTAGTGGCATAATAAAACTGGACAGCGCATAAGAGGTTTATATTAACCCAAAGAGGAAAACCGTATGAGCCAAAAACGCAACCAATATACTCGAGAATTCAAGCTAGAAGCCATAAGCTTAGTGATTGATCACAACCGTAGCATAACTGACGTGGCAAGCTCACTTGGCATTGGCAAATCCACCTTGCAGAAATGGCTGAGTCAATACCGTCAAGAAATGAGTGGCCAAGCACCTAAAGTCGGCAATGCTTTAACGGATGAACAGCGAGAGCTCCAAGAACTGCGTAAAGAGAATAAGCGCTTGAGGATGGAGCGCGACATCTTAAAAAAGGCTTCCGCTCTGCTGGCGTTGGACAATCTAAACGACTATCGCTAATAAACCAGCTGGCAGAGCAGGATAAACGGGTGAGCAAAAACCAACTATTCAAGCTGTTTGGCATGAATAAGAGCAGCTATTACTATGGCAAAAATCCCAAATCCATCAGCCTTGTCTTAATTAGGATCAAAGCTTTAATTCGCCAAATATTTAAGCAATCAAACGGCTCGGCAGGGGCTCGAACGATTCGTGCCATCTTAAACAATGAGCATGGCATCACCCTTAGCCGATATAAAGTAGCAAAGCTTATGGCAAAACTGGGACTCAAAAGCTGTCAGATAAAGCGACATCACTACAGACAAGCTGATGAAAAACATAGCATTTATGACAATATATTAGATCGAAACTTTAGCCCAGAAGCACCCAATCAGGTCTGGACGGGGGATGTGACGTATATTCGCATCAAAGGCGGTTGGTGTTATCTTGCCGTCGTTTTAGACCTGTACGCCCGTCGTTTGGTGGGCTTTGCCATATCAAGCTCACCGGATAGTAAGCTTACCGTCAAAGCGCTACAAATGGCATATCACAGCAGAATGAAACCCAGTGGCGTGTTGTTTCATTCAGATCAGGGCAGCCATTATAGCTCCCAGGCGTTTGCAAAAGCAGTAGCCGATTGCAGTGGTATGACGCATAGTATGAGCCGAAAGGGCAACTGTTGGGACAACGCTCCGACTGAGCGCTTCTTTAGAAGCTTTAAAACCGAATGGATGCCAAAAAATGGCTATGAAAATATGACTGAGGCTAAAACTGCTATTGTCGATTATATCTGGGGCTATTATCAAACCATAAGACCGCATGCGTTTAACGATTATTTATCACCAGCAGAGAAAGAGAAACGTTATTTTAACCAAACCTCTTATCAGCTGTCCTAAATTAGTTGACCACTACATGACTGGCCTGTACGAGCGAGTGCCCATAGCTTACGACCACCCTTTAATACACCTGCGGTTTCCAGCTCAAAGTCAGACTGTTCGGTGAGATCACGATAGAATTCTAGAATCTCGCGAGGCTGAACTTCTTGGTAGCGTTGACTGACGACGGATAACGGCTCGAAGTTATCGCTACGGTACAATACCTTCTGCTCGGCAAAGGGCAAGATCAAGTTATGCCCTTTATCGTTATTAGCCATGTAGCTAACGTCCGATGATTCAATACGCCAGTCCATACCTGCTTGCTTGGCCCAGACTTCAATAGGCTGCTTGGGTGCAAGCTCATTGCCCAAGCCATGCCAAGGGGTTTCGCCAACATATGCCATTGATTCGATTAAATGTGCCATGAGAATATTCCTTTTAGATTTGATTGGTTAAGTAAGTTGATGGATTGCTTTGTTTAATTAATCAGAGTGAGCTAGATGAATGGATTGATGAGAACACGTGAGTACAGTCATCACAGCGATACTGCTTATTAATCAGCATCGGTAAAGCGGTATTTGATTGAGCCATCTCGATCATGGTTGCTAAGGCAGTACCTACCATCACACCGATCACAGGATGCACTCTGAATGACTTGCATAGGCTGACGCCAAGACCGATCAGTGCAGCAGGAGACAACAGCTCGTCGATCAAATGATCATGAGCACTGTCAGTCATCTCATACACAGCTGATGAGTGGCAGCATGGACATACTGATTTCATAAAGACTCCTTTTATTTTGGGCATAAAAAAGGCCTGCACGAGGCAGACCTTTAATGATGAGTAAGGATAGGCATTAGCACGCTAATGCTCGATCTCATGAAAGTAGTATGTATTTGAAATTAGTTAGCTATGGGCTATGCCAAGCACTACTTAATTCTTAGGGATAATTCCGCGACCAAAGCTGCGCATGCTTGGCGTCCATGCTTTAAGGCGCTGCTCGTACTTGTCAGGTCGAGTTAAGTACAGTGCTGCATATATAGCGTTTTTTACTTCTAAGGGATTATTTCCGTGAATCATGCCAATACCAAGCGTACCCTGACGCTCATAGTGTCGTTTACGCTCAGTAGTATTACCATTGTTGTGCCAGCCTAAACCCCCCGTTATCTCTACCCATTTCTTACCGACAGCTTCGCCTAGAAACCAGTCGTGCTGACGCTTGTCACCGTTATAAATCAATACCAAGTGACAGTGTAAACCACCATTATCAACACCCTGCTCTATAGCCCAAGCATAACCCCTTAAATCTTCGAAAGAACCTTTATCCTTATCAGCCACCTTTCCAGCCTTTCTTTTCTTTTCTATCTCTCTATCCCTTTGAATTGTTTCCATAAGCTGATTGACGAAGCCGTTAAATGTTTCAATGTCTACAAGGTGCGCAAACTCTACTTTTATTTTGACATCTACTCTTACGATGAGCACACGTGCGTACTTTTCTAAAAAGTAACTCATATATTTGTTAAGTGATTGGCTATTGCGCTGCTCTTGAAAAGCAAAATCCGTCATAGCAGTGGCATATTCATACTGGTAAAATTTTAGCGCATCTAAAAACCTTTGTGTCATAGCCTCATCCCAAATAATTTCATGAGGATAACAATAACCACAAACAATATGGCAGCTGCCTATAAACCATTTTATCGAATTGACATATACCAAATCATTATCGTAAAGCAGTGTCATTGGCTGATAGTAAAGATTCAGTTGCTCACTGATTTGTTGAATGCTAATTCGAGTATTAGGGTTAAGTATATCGCTCACGAGTTTGTCGACTTTAGCGACTACTACCTCATGGCTTAAGTTTGGGATGATCATGCTATTGGCCTAAAGTTATACGTTCATAATCTTAGGCAGATGAGTAAATTATTATTTTTATTGATAAGGGTAGCTAGTCACATAGTATTAGGGTTGATACATATAATAATATTAATAACCGGATTTTGAGGCTGATAAATATCACGCTGCAGCGTGACTTTGGTTTTTGAAAAAGCCTACCCATGCGTGATTTCGCTGAGTGGGGAGTTACGTATTTTTTTGGTTCAAGACGGGATGCAGTTGATTTTATAGAATAATAAGAAAAATATAGTTATTACCCTATACTATACTTATAAACGGTAAGGTGCTATCTAATAATCGATTACTAAAAAATTACTAATAATACTACGATTAAATGATGTTAAAATTACTAGATAATTAATGGCAAAGGTGCCAATCTGGTCTCTATATTCAAGGTATACTAAAATGACTGATAATTTTATATTGACAAATAAATTAAAGTATTCTCAAAGAGAAGTTGACTTTATATTTCATAATTTAGAACTAGATGGGAAAATTTCAAGATATCCACATACTTTGTTCAACCTTAAACTTGCTATTGATTTAGAATTCAAAATAAATATATATGAAAGGGTTTATTTTTTTCCGACAACTACTTTAGTTCCAGATAATTATATACGCTGGTTAAAAGATGATTTACGTGCGACGCTTTGGTTTTATTCATTTCTTATCCTCTGCTGTAAATGGGAGTTCGATATAATCATGGAGCACACCGTATTTCCAAAAGATCTAATACTAAGCTTTGATCTTTTCCATAGAGCTGGAAACAAAAATGGTTTTTTATGCAGAGACTTTCTTTTATTCGGTAAAAAAAATATCATGAAAAATGCAATTTATTTTTACAATAATTTTAAAACCAATCATAAATATTTGAGTTGGTTGGATAGAAAAGATCAAGAACAAATGGATTGGGCATTTGACTACCTTCAAGAAAAAGAGCTATTAATAAATACTCCTACCTTTTTACCTAACAACACTAAAGAATGTTATGCACAAGTATGTGCATCATTAGATGCGCTCGATTTACATTCAGATCTAAAGAGCAAGCTAATTGATATTCAAACTACGAAAGCTAAAAATACAGATAAGCCTGATCAAACATCAGAGCAAGGTATACACTCACAGGAAGAACAATTAATTGCGAGAAATGAGGAATTTGATCAAGCTAGCAAAACTAATTGGCAAAATCCTAAAGCTTTTGCGACATTAGTTAGCAAAGTAAACAAGGATAGTGATGCTAAGAGGGAATTGATCCAGAGAATGCGCACTGCTTGGAATCAAAAGGTGTTTAGGGATAAGAAAATAGTTAAACCTGAAAAAAAGCTCAAGTTGCCCCATGGTTATGAAAAGAAACTTAATGTGATTGCAGAGGCTTACGGTGAAAATATGGTAATTTACCTAAAAGCGTTGATAGATAAAGAGTACAATGAGATTAAATCTAAAAAATAAAACAACTCGATTGTTGATATTTTCAAAATATCAACATGCATACTGAGACCAGCAAAGCTGGCAAGCTATACTTAGCTACCAAATAATACTTAATATGAAATAGTTGTTACAAGTATACTGAAGAGTATACTAATTTATTTTAAAATAAATATTTTAATAAAAATCAAATACTTATAAAACAATATTGGTTCCGACCACCGGTACCATATATGAAACCCTTATAATCTAATGATTGTAAGGGTTTTTTATGGCGTTTAATTTTTATTCTTTAAGTCTAGTAAGGTAAGGTATCAATTTTCTTTTAATACTATAGTTGAAATACTTTAAAGTCGCTACAGTATTGCTGGTGTAAATTTTTTGCAGCCTCTGTCTGCGTAGGCACAGCAAGCAAGAAAAATTTGCACCAGCAATACGTGTTGTATCGATATTACTTTTCACCGACTATATCTTGATACTTTGACAAGGTTACTTATTGACGTATGATGGATTCAACGAACACTGGTTTGTGCGAATTATTTAATCAGCTTTTGGCTTAAGCGCAGCGCTGATATCAGCTAGTAGTGGCGGGATATCATGCTTAGCCGCTATTACCTCTAGCATGACCAACTTGTCCGTAGTAGCAGCGGCTTTTTCGAGGGACGCTTTTAGCTCACCCGCTGTTGCTACCTTAAGCATTAGACTGTTTTCTTCTGTCGCACCAAAGGCTTTTGGCATCGCTTGCCAATCACATTTAGGAATGTCATTATAGCGCTGGTTCTCACCATGAATCGCTCGCTCAACGGTATAGCCGTCATTATTAATCAGCACAATCACTGGATTGATCCGTTCTTGAATCATCACTGCAATCTCTTGGATAGTTAATAACGCTGAGCCATCACCAATCAACAAGACACTGCGCTTGCTTGGTGATGCAATCGCTGCACCCAAACTTGCCGGTAAAGTATAACCAATGGACCCCCACATTGGTTGTCCATAACAAGTCACGCCTTCTGGTAGACGTACATCACTGATACCAAAATATGCCGTTCCCTGTTCTGCAAACACCAAGTTATTATGATCTAGATGATCGGCAATGATATGCCAGAGGTCATCTTGACGGATAGCCTCATTATCCTTGCCATGTTGCTCATGCGGCTTCACCTCTTTATAGAACTGCTTCGGCACAATATTAATGTCTGAAGTCATCACCTCATGCAGTGTTTTTAGGGCATCTTTTAGGGCAATGGGCGCAAAGTTTTTGCCAGCAATACTAGCACGTTCATAATGCAAATCAACCACGACATTTTCATCGATATCTTGACTAAATCCTGCGGTGGTGGTGTCAGTATATTGCACACCGATTTTTATCAGACACTCACAGTTCTCGACCGCATCTTTGACCACAGGGCGCGATGCAACGCCCGCATAAGTCCCTGCCCAACGATCGCTGTTTTCATCGAGTAAGGTTTTGCCCCACGATAACGTCGTATAAGGAATATCAGTATCAGCAATCAAAGCCTTAAGCTGATTTTGCAGCCCTAAACGATGCACCATCAAATCTGCCATGAGAGTCGTGGTTTTGTTTGGTAAGAACGCTATTAGTGCTTGCTTAAAATCTGCCAGCGCTGCTTGACTGGTAATATCTTCTTGGCTATCAACGAGCTTGGTCGTCGGTGGATAAATAGGTTGACGCGCAACATCAGGCGATAGCATTAAGTAACCAGGGCGATGCTTTTTAAGAATCAAGCGAATCACGCGGTCAATCTCTGAGGCGGCATTTTCAGGCGTAATTTGCGCCCGTGCTACCGTGACCGGCTCTACCATTTTGATAAAATGATTGAACACGCCATCACCAAGTGAGTGATGAATGCGGCGCTTTGAATCTTGTAATGCTGTACTTGGCGCGCCTACGATATGAAGCACTGGCGCATACTCTGCAAACGAGCCTGCCGTGGCATTGATAGCAGACAGCTCCCCGACTCCAAAGGTCGTCACCATCGCCGCAAACCCACGCTCACGTGCATAGCCATCAGCTGCGTAACCTGCATTTAACTCATTGGTATTGCCCACCCAGCGCAGCTTATCAGAGGCGATAATATTGTCTAAAAAAGTTAAGTTAAAATCACCAGGTACGCCAAATACCTCTGATGCACCCGCTTCTGCGATACGATCAAACAAATAATCAGCGATGGTATATTGTTGACTCATACTACTTATCCTTAAGTGTTATGTTTATAAATCATGAATATGATGAAAGTAATTATAAAACTGCATTCCAGCCTATTTATAGAAAGCAAATCTTTTGGAATATATATTATAACAATCTTTTATAACATAGATAGACAATAGGATAATATGCCAATTTACTATCTTTTACTTTTTTTCATACTAGCTGTTGACACGCTCAAAAAACTGCGTATAATACGCCATCATCAACTGACAATAGTTAATTGATAATTAGCGGGAATAGCTCAGTGGTAGAGCATAACCTTGCCAAGGTTGGGGTCGAGAGTTCGAATCTCTTTTCCCGCTCCAAATACTTAAAAAGCCTCACTACTCTTTATATGAGTAGTGAGGCTTTTTTTTGTCTAATTTTCGGGGTTTGTAGAAGATTTATCGAAATATCTTTTTGAATATAGTTAAGTCTAACTACTCAAACAAAAAGCCCGTTTTCATGACGGTTCATATAGTTATGACACTGACATTAGATAGTAAATCGTTTTGGGGCATAAATGAGTTACTCATGGTAGCTCAAATCTTGATTGCCATGATGTTAGATCATGTATAAGTCAGGATAATGTTTAAGGCATACTTCAGTCGGCTTAAACATTATCCTGAACCGCCCCGACTCTAACTCTTACGTCCTGTAAAGCACTTTAACCACATGCCAGCCAAATTTGGTTTTCACTAAATGTGGGGTGAAGAGTTCGCCGCTGAAGCAGACTTTATCAAATGGCTGTACCATTTGGCCTTGTTTAAACTCACCTAAGCTGCCGCCTTTTTTACCTGATGGGCAGGTTGAGTGTTTCTTAGCCAGCACATCAAACTGGGCGCCTTTTTTAAGCTTGGCAATAATGTCGTCAGCCAGTTCTTTGTGTTTTACTAAAATGTGTAATGCGCTAGCTGTACGAGCCATAATGTAAACCCTTCATAAAATATCGATTATCGGGGCATTATATCACTACTTACTTTGGTTGCTAACCTAACTTGTATGCTCTACTTCATCAAAAGTCATTATCTACACAGGTGCTACTCTTTGGATGAGAATCGGTGCCTTTTGAGTGTCGCTGCCACTATACAACAGGCTTTATAAGGCTGAAGTAATTCATTATTTCAAAGAGAGCTGGACTGGCCTTAATGATATTGAACTGGCAACCCTTGAATGGGTGGATTGGTTCAATAAAACCCGTTTGCATAGCACGATTGGTTATGTGTCACCTTTTGAGTTTGAAAAGCGGTATTATGATAATTTAATCCTGTCAGGCATCGCTGCTTGACTCAAGTAAATCAGCCTCCGATATAGTCGGGGCGGTTCACATCTAAAAATTCACATAGCTGATCACTCTATGGTTTTGAGGACCGCGAAGAACCTCGACCTTTTGAAGGGCGCTTGCCATTCGTAGCAGGTTTGCCCTTGCCTCCAGACTTTTTGCCATCACTAAAAGGACGCCAATCTTTACCTTTAGAACCCGCTGGTTTTCTGGCACCATCTTTGGGATGTTTAGCATTACCCTTTGCTGCGCCCTTTGGTTTTGAAGATACTTTCGGCTTTTCCGAGGTATCAGTGCGAGCATTTTTCCGTGGCGTATTACGAGATTTTTTGGCCGGAGTACTGGATTCCGAAGAAGAATCTTCTATAGATTTAAGTAAAACAGACAACTCTTGTGGGGTTAAATCTCGCCAATCTCCAACGGGTGTACCCTTGAGACTTACATTCATAATCCGTGTACGCTCAAGCTTCACGACTTCATAGCCAAAATGCTCACACATACGACGAATTTGACGGTTCAAACCTTGCACTAGCGTAATGTTAAACACGTTAGGCGCCACCTTAGTAACAGGGCATTTTTTCGTCATCTTCCCTAACATAGGCACGCCGCCAGCCAAACCCTCAATAAAACTATCCGTTATCGGCTTATTCACCGTCACCACATAATCTTTTTCGTGATTATTACCAGCACGCAATACCTTGTTCACCAGATCGCCGTTGTTAGTCAAAAAGATTAAACCCTGAGAGTCTTTATCCAAACGGCCAATCGGGAAAATACGTACGCTATGTCTGACAAAATCAACAATGTTGTTTTTTTCGGAGCTTTCCGTGGTGCTCACAATGCCGACTGGCTTATTTAATACAATAAAAACAAAGTCATCAGCTTCTTTCGGCTCAATAAGCTGCCCGTTAACTTTCACCGTATCTCCAGCAACCACTTGATCACCCACCGCAGCACGCTTGCCATTGAGGTACACATTGCCTTGTTCAATAAAGCGGTCAGCGTCTCTTCGAGAGCAAATACCGCTTTCGCTGATGTATTTATTTAAACGAGTCGAGGAAGCGTTAAACATAAAGCACCGTTTTTACCTAATAAAAAGCATTTCTTGTTAAGAAAAAAGCCTAAATTGAATGAATCATCAACAACGAGATGGCTCGTATTATATAGGAAATTCAGTACCCATTTCAGCAGAGATAGGCAAAAACCTAGAAATATATCCAGAATCGTATAAATCGGGATGGCGTTAAAAGGGCTTATTCATGATATCAAAGGTTCAAAAAACTAAAGGAATTGAAAAATGTAGAACGGATAAACGAAGCGTTATCCGGCAGTGAAAGCAAAGCTTTCATTTTCTAGTATAAGTAAATGAGCCCACCCCACATTCTGTGTAACTACCGAGACTTTCCTCAAAAGTGTGTAACTGCTTATAATCCACTAACCGGAGAATAAGCAATGACTACTCAATCTGACATTAAAAAACTGGCCGAGCAAATGGCCACTAGCATGAAAGTCTTTGATGACATCAAAGACTTCCAGAATCAGCTCATGCAATCCTTTATCAACACTGCACTAGAAGCTGAGATGGAAGACCATCTCGGCTACCCTAAGCATGAGAAAGCAGATAAACCAAAAGCCTCTACTAAACTAAACCTTACAGGCCAAACTAGCAGCTTTTGCTTTTTCATAAACACTTTCAGCATCGAGTCCTAATGCGCTTACATCATCTAGGTATTTTTGTGTGCCTTTTTCGAGAGGCCCTTTCCAATCGGGGTCATTGAGCGGATCTGGAACATCAATAATCTCATCACCTCTATCTTTAGCCGCTTGAAGCCCTATTAAATCAGCCTTATCCCACATTTCACCGACTTTCTTAGTAAGCGCCATGCCCGAGTTATCATCAATTACCTTTTTTAAATCATCAGGCAAACTTTCATATTTATCTTTATTCATAGTCATCATCAGAGCAGAACTATAAAATGGGATATTGGTATGATATTTGGTTAACTCATCAAGCTTGAAAGTTGTGATTGCCTCCCATGGAAAGCTTAAACCATCAACCACACCGCGCTGTAAAGACGTATATATATCGTTTGCAGGTAAACCCACAGGAGAGGCACCCATACTTTCGATAATATCGCCTGCCACAGCAGAAGGCCTGCGGATACGCATACCTTTCATATCTTCGGGAGTTCGAATAAGCTTATTAGCACTATGTAATGTACCAGGGCCGGTAGCGAACATGAAAAGGAGATGCGAATCTTCATATTCGCTAGATATAGTGCCATTTTCATAAAGAGTTTGCAGCATGCAACCTGTCTGTGTCGATGAGCTAGACAAACCGGGAAGCTCTGCAATCTGGGTCAGCGGAAACCGACCACTAGTGTAACCCTGTACTTGAGAACCGATGTCAATCGTTCCCTTTACTGTGGATTCATAAGCTGTATCTGCTTTACTGAGCGTTGCCGATGGATATACCTCAACCTTAAGACGCCCATTAGAATCTTCTCCAATTTTTTTGGCCCATGGCTCAAAGATTTCTTTATTTACATCAGCAGTTGCGGGATAAAAATGGGAGAAACGTAGAACGGTAACTTCTTGAGTTGAGGCAACTTCGCTACTATTATCAGAATGGTTAGAACAACCAAAAAGGCTAATAGCTGCTAATGCACCTATCGAAAAAAAAGGTGCTAATTTCATTATCAATTCCTTTTGATAGTGATTATTTTTTTAACATTTGATTGATATTAAGACTTAATTAATCCGCCTCAATAAACTTGATCACTTTTTAAAAATCACTTTAAATTAAAAATCACTTCATATTCAAAACACTACTTAAAATTAACAGCTAAAATAATAACTGTCAAATCATTTAATGACGATTGTCTAGAAGTTATGCTAGTCTGGCATATTATAATTATTGCATTTCAGACAGTTTTTTTAAGCCAGAAACCCTAATAACATGAAATGTTGGAGTTTCAAATAATTAAAATTTCAACAGGAACTTATGGCTAAATAGATACTTTATTTAGCCTATTAGGTTCATGACAATTTCGAATAACCGCTCATCTATACAAGGAAGAATAGAATGATAGGAATAGAGTTTTATACTAACGGACACATCGTTAGCGAAGCTGACAGCATGCGCCAAAAGCTAGGGGATTTAGCAAAGCAATACTATGCAACATCTGCCATTATTATTACAGACGCTGGCATCTCTGAGCTGGGCTACGTTGATATCGCACGGAAGTCTTTAGAGAAGGCCGGTGCTAATGTCGTTGTTTTCGATAGTGTCGTTGCTGATCCACCTATTGAAGTCGTCGAAGAAGCTATCGAACTTGCCAGAGCGAACCAGTGTGATTTGGTCATCGGCTTAGGAGGTGGCAGCTCTATTGATACTGCGAAAATTGTCGCGCTATACCCCAATGAATTTGAGTCGGTCAATGAGCTTTTAGAGGCAGATATTAGTGGTTTTAAAAAAATGCCGCTGTTTGCGATTCCCACCACTGCAGGTACTGGCGCAGAAGCTACCTTTGTATCTGTAATCACAGCAAAAGATGGCAGCAAAAAAGCCATATACACGCCTAAAATCTTACCTGATGTCGCGATTTTAGATGCAACGCTTACCCTTAAGCTTCCTCGCCATATCACTGCTGCCACTGCTCTAGATGCTATGGTTCATTGCATTGAAGCTTACACGAGCCGCACTAAGAAGAACCCCATTTCAGATGCACTGGCTGTTAAAGGCTTGCAAATGCTGTGGAGCAATTTTGACAAAGTGCTCAATCACGGCGATGACATTGATGCTCGCACTGAGATGTTATTAGGTTCAACTCTAGCTGGCATTGCTTTTGTCAACGCTTCCGTAGCAGCTGTACATGGACTCTCCTACCCACTTAGCATCAACTTTCATGTACCTCATGGGCATGCTAACGCGCTCGTCATGTGCGGTGTATTTAATTTCAACTTACCGGTAGCAGCACCCCTTTATGCAGAATTAGCTCGTGCGGTGATGCCTATCGAAACTTCTGGCATGAATGATCTAGAGGCTGCCAATCAATTTATCAATCAACTAAGAGACTTCTTAAAAACAAGTGGTCTAAAGTATCGCTTAAATGAGTTAGATATAACAGAACAAGATATCCCTGCGTTAGCTGATATAGTCATTAATACTTATGCTCGTCTCATTGAAACCAATCCAATGAACATGTCTTTAGAAGAGGTAAAAATGATATACAAAGAGATACTCTAATAAGCACCAAGTTTCTTCAATAATTTTGTCTATAAATCAAGGAAGATAGTTATGTCAAAATATGAGTCAGAAGTGGTTGTTGATGGATTTCATTACCTAGAAGGACCTCGCTGGTATAAAGATGCTTTATGGTTTGTCGATTTTTATACTAAAGGTGTTTATCGTGTCAATGATGAAAGCGTTGCAGAAAAGATTGTCCATGTAGAACAACAGCCATCTGGTTTAGGTTGGCTTCCTGACGGTCGTATGCTTATCGTCTCTATGAAAGATCGTAAAGTCTTACGTTTAGAGGACAATGGTGAGTTAGTCGTTCATGCTGATATCTGGGATCATTGTGAGGGGCATGCTAATGATATGGTCGTTGCGCCTAATGGCAATGCTTATGTTGGGAATTTCGGTTTTGACTTGATGGGTGGGGCTGACCATAAACAAACTGGTCTTGTATTGGTTAAACCTGATGGTAATTCTCAGATTGTGGCAGAAGGTTTGGCCTTTCCAAATGGCATGGTTATTTCTGCAGATGAAAAAACTTTGATCGTTAATGAGCTGTTTGGCAATAAAATATCACAGTTCGATATTAATGCAGACGGCACTCTGGGAGAAAAACGTGACTTTGCTAATTTTGGAGATTTAGGGGATGAGCCGAATTTAGGCGCGCGTATAGAGAACGCAAATATCTTACCTGATGGTCTCGCACTAGATAGCGAGGGTGCTGTTTGGATTGCAGATACTTTGAACCAGCGTGCTGTTCGTATTAGTGAAGGTGGTGAAATTTTAGACATAGTTAATACTGCACCTGACGGTATTTTTGCTGTTGCTCTTGGCGGACAAAACGGCAAAACATTGTTTATGTGTGCGGCACCTGACTGGGATGAGGCGTCACGTACCGCTGAGACTAAAGGTCGTATGCTATCTACACAAGTTAAAGTTGGGCATGCTGGTACGCCCTAGCTTAAGAATACTCAACTAAAAATATTTCGCAAGCGTCAAAAATATATCTAGATACTACTTATTATTTATAGTAAGGAACTAGAGTTGACCAGGTCACAATGAACCTGAGTGCGAAGAACGGATAGTGAACAACAAGGATAATTAAACCACAGGAGTATGTATGTCTGCGACCAAAGAAGAGATAGTTGCCTTTATGGCATTAGAGTTTCCTCAAACCAAATGTAGGGTTGAAGCAGTAGGTGACAATGGTTCGACCTTATCACATGATATTGGTATAAATGAGCTGCGTCCTGGTAGTACGGTCTCTGGCCCTGTATTGATGAGCATTGCTGATGTCGCAATTTATGTAGCGATACTTGGTAAGATTGGTGTTGTACCGTTGACAGTGACGACGAGCCTTACCATCAATTTTTTGCGTAAACCATCAGCAGAAGCTCGTATTATTGCTAAGTGCACCTTGCTAAAAACAGGTCGCACGCTCATCGTAGGTGAGGTTTCTTTGTACTCAGAAGGCTCTAGCGAATTGGTCGCACATGTTGTTGGCACATATTCCGTACCACCCAAGCATGATTAAGCAATCGTCTCAGCAGCATTTTCTAGGTCGTCATAGTTTGTGGGGTAATCCCCCCAATAAATAAGAACACCTAGAAATAGAGATTAACTGCTAAACTACCAGCAGGAGATTCTTATGAAAAAGACACGCTTTAGCGACAACCAAATCGTCAACATCCTCAAACAAGCAGAACAAGGCGTACCTATTGCTGAGCTGTGCCGCGAGCACAATGTCGGTCAAAGTACCTTCTACAACTGGCGTTCAAAGTATGGCGGCATGGATGCCTCTTTGATTGCGCGTTTAAAAGAACTTGAAGTTGAAAATGCTCGTCTTAAAAAGATGTATGCCGAAGAGCGTCTCAAGTCAGATATCCTACAGGATGCTATGTCAAAAAAGTGGTAGCGCCGCTTGGGCGCAAAGCATTAGCTAGTCACTATATTAAAGATTATGGCATCAGTATCCGCAGGGCTTGCTTGATCTTTAATATCAGCGTGACCTGCTATTATCATAAGTCTGCGGCTTCTGACGAGAATAAGCAAATAGCTGACTTGCTTATAGAGCTGACCACCCAGAATAAGAACTGGGGCTTTGGGTTGTGCTTCTTAACCCTGCGTAATGTGATTGGACTACCTTACAATCATAAGCGTGTGTATCGCATCTACTGCGAGCTTGAATTAAACCTTAGAATCAAACCTAAGCGCCGTATTAAACGCGTTAAACCCGTACCACTTGCCGTACCTGTAGAACCGAATCAAAGCTGGAGCATGGACTTCATGCATGATGCTTTAACCGATGGCAGGGCATTTAGACTGTTTAATGTCATTGATGATTACAACCGAGAAGCCTTAACGGTTGAGATTGATTTCTCACTACCAGCCCAAAGAGTCATACGTAGCTTAAATCAGCTGATTGAATGTCGAGGTCGCCCTGATCAATTAAGATGTGATAACGGCCCTGAATATATCAGTAATGCGCTCAAAGACTGGGCCTTAGAACAAGGCATTACGATAAGCTATATTGAACCTGGCAATCCACAACAAAACGCCTATGTGGAGCGCTATAATAGAACCATGCGCTATGATTGGCTAAATCAGGAGTTGTTTACATATTTAGATCAAGTCAGAGAGCAAGCTGAAGACTGGTTATACCACTATAATAATGAGCGCCCTAATATGGGTAATGGCGGCTTTACGCCTATACAGAAACTAAACCAGGCAGCTTAATTCTATTGATTAAGTGTCTTATGCTTGGGATGATTACCGTGGCACCTAGACACAACTATGAATACTTAAAGCAGCCCTTTAAAAAGGAAGTAACATCCCACGACGGTTAATAATACCGCAAAACATTTTTTTAAGAGCTGTGGTGATAACATATGAGCGACTTTCGCACCTAGCTTAGCGGTGAAAAAACTCATGATGCTAATCCCTAAAAAGGCATAAATGTGCACAAAGCCAATCGTATTGGGAACATTGACTTCTTGCTGCATCCCAAAAACCATAAACCCTAACGCACCGGCAATGGCGATAGGCAGACCACATGCCGCTGACGTGCCAACCGCTTTTTGCATGACCACACCATAACGCGTGAGGTAAGGTACCGTTAAGCTGCCGCCGCCGATACCCAAAATGGCAGAAGCCACACCTATAACCCCGCCTGCCGCTAATTGCTTAGACTTTGAAGGCAATACTGCATTGCCATTGCTGGCACTATTAATATTACTATCTAGCCTCTTTTTGCCATCAGTAAACATCTTATAGCCGAGCCAAAGCAAAAACACACCAACAATAAGCTGAAGATACAGCCCAGATATCTGTCCTGCGATCCCTGCCCCTAAAAAACAGCCAACCGCTAAGCCTGGTGCTAGGTTTTTAAAAACAGGCCACATGACTGCACCCTTTTTATTGTGTGCCATCAACGAGCTTATAGACGTGACAATAATGGTCGCCAGTGACGTACCTAAAGCCAAATGCATGATGCTATCAGGACTGTAATCCATTCGGGTAAAGACGATAAATAGCAGCGGTACGATAATCGTTCCACCGCCCACACCGAAGAGCCCAGCAGCAAATCCTGCTAGAGCCCCTATTATTAAGAAAATTATTAGTTCCACAGGATAATTACTTCTCGTTTAAATGATTGGTTAAAGAGTTACTTAAGGCGTAGGCTGCAAAAAATTTACACCAGCAATACGGTAGCGACTTTAAAGTATTTCAACTATAGTAAGTGTCATATTATACGGAAATTCTATTTAAAGAATTTCCCTTGCAAAGCTAAAATTACCGTGCAATTTTTTACGCTTTTCATGACTTAAGCGCTTTCTACTTGACCAACTTGATGATAAGCACGATTAAAATAAACCAAACTTTCATCAGCTCTGCCTTGTTGCTCAGCTTGTTTGATGGCGACAACACGGCACATAAAAACACTGTGCGTACCAACTTCCTGAATGTGATCAATCTCACAATCAAAACTGACCAATGCATCCTCTAAAACAGGAGCGCCTGTTACTAGTTCAGTCCAAGAGCCTTGTTTAAATCGCTCCTCTGAACACAATTTGGAGGCAAATGCATTGGATATATCTTCATACTGTGCGCCTAACACATTGACACTTAAGATTTTATTTTCAATGAAATGAGTATATGACCGAGACGTCTGATTCATGCAGACAAGCAAGGTTGGCGGGGTATCTGTGACACTACATACCGCAGATGCGGTAAACCCATGACAACCAGAGCTGCCTTTTGTGGTGACGATATTAACCGCCGTCGTTAGCAACGACATGGCGTTTCTAAAATCAGTTGCTTCAATCATACCTTTAATCATTGCTGCAATCCTAAATTTTGGCTCAGTAAGTACTGGCAGGTACTGATATAGTCGGTGAAAAGTAATATCGATACAACACGTACTACTGGTGCAAATTTTTTTTGCTTGCTGTGCCTACGCAGACAGAGGCTGCAAAAAATTTACACCAGTAGTACTGTAGCGACTTTAAAGTATTTCAACTATATTTACGTGTAAATACTAGGCTGTCAGTTCTTGACGAACGATTTTTGCGCCTGCACTTAACGCTTTCAGCTTGCCTTGTGCCACTTGGCGAGACAAAGGCGCCATGCCGCAGTTAGTCGAAGGATAAAGTTTGTCCGCATCGACAAATTGCAGGGCCTTGCGTAGCGTATTGGCCACCTCTTCAGGTGTCTCAATGGTATTGGTTGCCACATCAATGGCACCGATCATCACTTTTTTACCGCGAATCAATTCAATCAAATCCATGGGCACATGTGAGTTTTGACACTCGAGTGAGACAATATCGATATTAGACTGTTGCAATTTAGGAAAGGCTTGCTCATATTGACGCCACTCCGAACCCAGTGTCTTTTTCCAATCGTTATTGGCTTTGATGCCGTAGCCGTAACAGATATGCACTGCTGTTTCACATTTTAGACCTTCAATGGCACGCTCTAACGTGGCGATACCCCAGTCGTTTACATCATCAAAGAACACATTAAAGGCCGGCTCATCAAATTGGATAATATCCACACCCGCAGCCTCTAACTCTCGCGCTTCTTGATTCAAGATTTTAGCAAATTCCCACGCCAATTTTTCACGGCTTTTATAGTGACCATCGTATAACGTATCAATCATCGTCATCGGACCAGGCAACGCCCATTTGATTGGCTGATCGGTTTGCTGACGTAAAAACTTGGCATCGTCAACAAATACTGGCTTTTGACGGCTCACCGCACCAACGACTGACGGCACACTTGCATCATAGCGATTACGAATGCGAACGGTCTCACGCTTCTCAAAATCGACGCCATCAAGATGTTCAATGAAAGTGGTCACAAAATGCTGACGGGTTTGCTCGCCATCACTGACAATATCAATCCCTGCATGCAATTGTTCATGCAATGACACACGCAGGGCATCTTGCTTGGCTTCAATCAGTTGCTCTCCTTCTAATGCCCAAGGTGACCAAATTTTCTCAGGTTCTGCCAGCCAAGAAGGTTTCGGTAAGCTGCCTGCGGTTGACGTCGGTAATAATAGTTTCATGTCATTCATCTTCTTATTAATTTGTATTCTATATTTCAGCTATAGTCGGTGAAAAGTAATATCGATACAACACCTACTACTGGTGCAAATTTTTCTTGCTTGCAACATCATAGCTTGCCGCCCATTCTTCAAGAATGGCTTGATATGGCTTGATAAACTGCTCTTCAGTAAACTTGCCTTGCTTCACTGCCATTTGGCTACGCTCCGCGCGGTCATACACAATTTGAGTCAGTGAATAGTCTTGGTACTTCAAGCTAGGTTGATACACTTCACCTGCCGTAGCATTGGCATTGTAAATCTCAGGTCGGTAGATCTTTTGGAAAGTTTCCATGGTACTGATGGCACTGATTAACTCAAGATCGGTGTAATCAGTCAGCAAGTCACCGGCGAAATAAAATGCCAAAGGTGCGGCGCTATTTGCAGGCATAAAGTATCGAACGGTTAAGCCCATTTTATGGAAGTAGTCATCGGTTAACGAATAGTCATCTTGTTTGTATTCAACTCCTAATACCGGATGCTGATTGGTCGTACGATGATAGGTTTTACTAGTTGACACACTGAGGCAAATCACAAGCTTGTTATTAAATTGGGCTTTATAGGCCTCTGAGTTTAATAAGTATTGAAACAATTTGCCATGTAAATCACCAAAGTCTTCTGGCGGTGCGGATACTGGCGATGTTGAATGGTTATTAAAATGTTCTGGCAACACCACACTAAAATCATAATCGCGAACATAAGATGAGAAACTGTTGCCCATCATACCGTCAATACGGGTGTTCTCTTTATGGTCAACAATCGTTGTTTTCAGCGTCTCGATGACAGGGAATGTATGACCATTGCCTGCAACATCCATATCGATAGAAATGATGTCCACCTCTACAGAATAACGGTCTGCCGTTGGATTATCCCAATGCGCCAACGCGTTAAAACGATTATTGATCATTCTTAATGTTTTGCGTAAGTTCTCTTCACGATGCTCGCCACGAGCCAAATTCGCAAAGTTAGTGGTCAGACGCGTGCTGTCTGCTGGACGATAGTTTTCATCAAAACGTATACGCTTAATTGAACAGTTAAACTTTTTACTCATGGTGATTCGCTACCCTAATCTACTCTCATTATTTGAGATAAAACCAAATTTGTGTATGAGATGAATCATACCCGAACCGAATCATGAATAAAAATGATACTATTTAAATATAAGATGAATAAAATTCATGTTTATAATTTTATGGCATGCATGGTCTTGTCCCACACCATGCTTCAGATTCAACAGCAACCTCAAGTGGCAAGACTTTTCCTGCCTCTTTACAAGCAAAAAGCCAAGAGCAATGTATTAAGGAGCTTGAACGCGAAAATAGAGCGCTGCTCTAGTGATTAGATCCAACCCTCTTCCAAAAGCTGCTCGGTGTTACTCACTTTAAAGTCATTATATAAGTTAAAAAATACCGCTGGGTCTTCAATATTATCGAGCAGCTCGCGTTTATTGAGCGCCACAAACATCGCCAGCGCATAAGCTGCACAATGGATAGATTTTTTGGGATTAAACTCCATATCAGTAAAGGCTTGATATTGCATCACCTCTTCATGCAGCTGAGGGTTTTGCTTTAGGGCATTGACATACAGCCAATCATAAAACGTCGTTAATGGCTCTACACTCCACTCCATACCGAAATAATTATAGCCAATCAGTTCACCCGAGGTGATTAATCGCTCATCCTTTTTGGCTTGTCTTGGCGGTGCTGTCAGCAAGTCAATATAGGGACCACCGTCCTCAAAAACCATACTACTTTGGAAAGCGTTTTCGACACTGTACTGCTCGCCACCATGCTCATTAGCCAGCTTTAAGCTCAATGGGCTCAGTAGAAAACTCAGCTTATTGCCCGATTTACTCGACAGCTCTAAGACGTGATTAAATCCATATTTTTTGCGAATAACTTGATGCATCTCATTGATAGATTTTTTCTTTTGCCGACTCGCAAATCCCACATGGCGCTCAAACCGAACCATGTCCGTTTTTACCAGATTGTCACTGTTGACTCTAGGCATGAATACGGGTCTTTTTTCTACCGCGTTTTGTGCTTGTTCCATAGGATTCTGTGCTTGTTCCATAGTGATGTGCCTTATATCAATGATCTTTGTACCAATGTTCTTTGTACCAATGTTCTTTTATAGCTGAGCTGGTATAAATAGCATTCAAATAAGCAGACATCTATAGTCGGTGAAAAGTAATATCGATACAACACCTACTACTGCTGCAAATTTTTCTTGCTTGCTGTGCCTACGCAGACAGAGGCTGCAAAAAATTTACCCCAGCAATACGGTAGCGACTGTAAAGTATTTCAACTATAAATAGAGCGCTATATTATGAATACTGATTAACCATCTTACTACTCAGCATCATCTAATAATTTATTAAGGGTCTCTATCATAGCGTCATCTATAATGCTGTCTTCTACATAATCCACTATCTGATAGAGAGTCGTCAGATCCATGGCGCGAATACCTAAGCTGGCTAACTGCGTATTAATCGCCTCTAAACCCTCCTTATCTTCGGCACCGTCACTCGCGAACCAATACATCTTTTCTAGCAAGGTGTCTTGTTTGGTTAATGTTGAATAGCCATCACCCTGAATGAATAAATTGAAATAATAAGGCACCTCTACATCATTAATAAAAAAGGTACGCTTACACTCGAGGGTATAGGCTGGTGCTTCTTCACCGTCAATACCTGCGTCATTTTTATTATCTTCATCCTGTTCAAGCACTTCTTTTACCAATCCCTCTAGTAGTTGGTAGCGCCCTACTTTGATTTTGTGATTATAAATAATACTGGCATCCGCGATTGCCTCAAAGATAATAGCGCTGACATCTAAAGTATGATTATCAATATCATAGAAGCTTTTTAGCGCGGGTAAAAATTCGGTCAGCTGCGCTTCAGGTACTTGGATTAGAAACTGCTGCTCGTATATCTTAATCATGTCTTCAGGTGCATAAGTATTGGCAGTATCAGTCTCGTTTCTACCGGTAGGCTGCAACGGCAAAAAATTATACGGGTTATCATTAGTCATTCGGGACGGCCTTTTATGTTTGCGAGCTTTCGTCAATGTCTGCTATTAAAAAGCAATAAGCGCTTCTAAGTGCCTATAAACCTCTTGATATGCGCTTAGAATTTATGCGGGTATTGTCGCTTATTTGGACAATTTTAGATATACAACGATAGACATACCGCTGCAATTATTTTCATAAAAAAAGACCTTACCCATCAAATAGGTAAGGTCTAAACGCTCGGTTTTCTTTATAAAACCAGATTACACTTATAAAAAAAGCAGTCCTAAACCAATCACAACGCCGCTAACAATCAGAACAATCACACAAAAACCCATGATATCCTTAGCTTTAAGTCCTGCGATTGGGAACTTTTTTTATAGGCCCAGCGCGACATACATCGCTGAATCGTCAGCAAATAGGCTGACAATAGCAAAATGAGAAAATACATTCACGTGCGCGGGTGAGGTTAGAGTGGCAGCCTAGTAGCTGTCAGCGAATGTCATTATAGGATAAGTAGCTAGAAGACGGTATGCCTAACAATCATAAGATGGGAATTTAAGAGCATTAACACTCATTAAAGATTTTGGAGAAAGGCTCAGCAAAAAATTACTGCTTCATCCCCTTCCTGCCACGGCTGAAATTTACTCATCGCTTGCAAAAAAAACGGATCCTGAAGCCAGTCTTGTAGCCATCGCTGCAGGTTTGGATAAGGCAGGCTATAAAAAATATCGCTATCGACATGAGCGAATTGACGGACAAAAGGCATGATGCCAATATCGGCAATCGTTATATTCTTCCCTAACAGATAAGTATTTTTAGTCAGTAACGCCTCTAAAACCTGTAAAAACGCTTCACCTTTTTGTCGATACTCTGTCTGGGTCATCTCAAGATGACGATCGGCGTATTTATAGCGATCGAGCCAATATTTAAACTCGTTATCGTTTTTATCAATCAAAGCATTGGCCTGCTGCAAAGTCTTTTCGTCCAAAAGCCGTTGCGGATCTTGCTGCTCAAGCGCCCATATCATTATTTCCCTACTCTCTTCAATCACCGCCCCATCTAAAAGCTGCAAAACGGGCACCGTACCTTTTGGGCTAATTGCTAACATTTGCGGCGGCTTATTTTTCAGCGTTATCTCTCGCAGCTCTACCTGCAGCTCGGCAAATAATATCCCAAGGCGGGCACGCATGGCATAAGGGCAGCGGCGAAAAGAGTATAAACGATGATAAGAAGAAGTCATGGTATGGTTCATATTTGAATTGAGATTAATGATTTTATAGGCGGAGGTTGTTTATTGCTAGAACGTATCATCATTTTAAAAATAGTAGTGACGAAAGCTTCCTTTACTTATGATAACCATGCCAGTAATTACATTCAACGGTGGGCTTGATATTTCAGAAGATGGCGCACTAATTTAAAATAGTATTTACAGCACAATGATTAAACTTTTAGTGCCGTCGTGACCGCACCTAGTCTCATTGGCGTATTGCCGCACATTGAGACGACAGCAGGACTGGCAACTATAGTCGGTGAAAAGTAATATCGATACAACACGTACTGCTGGTGCAAATTTAAAGTATTTCAACTATAGGTATCGTTGATTTACTTTTAATAATATAGTGCTGCTAGGAGGTGCTCTTTGATCACTTTAGAATAAATCACAACCTAACAAGCGTATAATATTTATCCCAGCAGCATTACTCAAGATGATGCGGTTTAGTTTTGAACTGATTATCAGTAAGTTAAGAAAATACAGACTCAGGTAAATTTTTTACTCCTATGCTTGCAGCATCGATCGCCCCAGCAAGGTAACCTGAGAACTGTGTTGACCATTCGCTGCCAATACCCGTCAGACAATTTTCCCATACGCCGGATGTTGCTTTAGAAA
Organism: Psychrobacter arcticus 273-4; assembly: GCF_000012305.1. Classification (NCBI taxonomy): domain Bacteria; kingdom Pseudomonadati; phylum Pseudomonadota; class Gammaproteobacteria; order Moraxellales; family Moraxellaceae; genus Psychrobacter; species Psychrobacter arcticus. Next base: position 1,009,895 of record NC_007204.1, on the reverse strand, counting down.
TAGGTGCGGACGCATGCTGTCCATCACTACTTACGTCAGCGGCTGTCGACGTAAATGGCTCTTGCGACCAGTCTTTAAGATACTCTCTCTTAGGATTTTCTGCCTCTACGCCAAATAGTCGCACCAACTGCGCACGGCAATGAGTCTTTAACACCTCTTCAGAAATGCCTTGACGTACTGGCGCGGGTACTCCGATAAAACCAAATATCGCACCACTGGCGTCTACTACTGAAGCATCATGAATCTCAACCATAGGACCTTGTGCGCTTCTCGCCGCTCCTGAAAGACCTTGTTTTTGCCAAAAAGGCGTGTCATAAACCGCCACATATTTTGCATGTGGTGCCATCCAAGTGGCTGTCTCCTGCCACTGCACAGCTAGATTGGTGGGTAAAGCAGGTTGAAACGTAATGCTTTCTTGCGCCAAACGTGGTGGTAGCGCTAGCAGCACATGTTGTGCTTGCCACGCCGTTACTTGCTCAGATTCGTCTTTACTAATAATCTCAATATAATGACCAGTGTTATTTAACTGACGTACGATTTGACCAGTCGAAATGCGTGATGCATCCAAGCGAAGATACAGAGCCTCTATCAATGCTGCCATACCGCCTTTGAGCCGCATTGACGGTGGTGAGCTTTTATAGCCGTGCGTACGAACGGCAGCGTCTGCTACCGCCTGTTCAACCATCATGTCGCCCTCTTCAAACTGGGCAACAGATTCCAACTTTAATTCATCGATAAGATGCGCCAACTGCGGCTGATAATCTGGCCAAAACCAAGAGGGTCCCAAATCAAAGCTGTCTAGCGTTTGCGCAGACTTGGCAGTAGCAATACGACCCCCTAAAGTAGGGCGCGCTTCTAGTAGCACATAATCAATGCCTTTTTTCTCTAATAAATAGGCAGCATACAAGCCACTTAAACCGCCACCAATAATCGCTACTGATACTTTTTTCATATTCATTGTCTCAAAATTATCTATAAAATCAGTAAACATCAATACCGATGATTCGTGATAAATGGCCAGTTTTTAGATAAACCGTGGCACCATTCGCTCCTGCTACTATCGGCGATGTCGCATCGACAGGCAAACGTATCCAGCTACCCTTTTTATAACTCTGTCCTTTATCTAACATACTGTCCTCTATCAACTCACCTTCTATCACTAGCAGCTCAGCTCCTCTAGCAATTGTCTCAGGAAATAATATCTCACCCGCCTCTATACGTTGCAAACTCACTTGCTCGCTTGTATCCAAGAATAAATGACAGACCTCACGATTGCCTTGTCTGTGCCAATTTTTAGCATCTTTGGTATCGATAGCGACATGATGGGTTTCGTCTGCTGTCATTTGCCAAAGCTTAACGAAAATGACAGCACCTACATTACTATAAGGCTGATGCCCTGACTTGGGTGGATTGCGTAGATACCAACCAGCAGGATAATCGCTATTATCCGCAGAAAAAGTGCCTGACAACACCAAAATCTCCTCGCCACCTGGGTGCAGGTGATACGGAAAATTTGACTCAGGGGCGTAGCGTACGATACTGGTAGCACGTGCTTTTTCAGCACCAACACGGTCAAGCATCACGCGCTCAACGCCGTTTTGTGGTGATTGGACCCACTGATAGTGTTCAGGTGCTAAGGCAGCACGGCATGAAAAGTCTGCATTGATGAGCATAATATAACTTCTAAATAAGTATGATATTGTTTGGAATTATCCTCTGATTTATCTATTTTGACAAACCAGATAAACCTATTGTCGAAGTCAGTATTTATCATTAAAAGGCTAAGCATTAATGAAATTAGCAAAAAACCCCTTTAACTAAAGCCATTGACTTGCTATCTTGCCCTCCACTCTGACACATCCCTGATATTTATTACCCCATTTTTCAGCTAATTTTCACTATTAGCACCTTCTTTATTTGCATTGGATCATATGACACATAACCTTGAGGTGAGCTCAGATGCTCGCCGAACTCAATATTTTCAAGTATTTTTGATGGGGGTTAGCGCCTTTATCATGAATACCACCGAATTCGTCCCAGTCGCCCTATTAAGTGACATCGCGCAAGACTTTGCTATTACCACGGCAGAAACGGGCTGGATGTTGACGCTCTATGCGTGGATTGTCGCTGCCATGTCGTTGCCGCTGATGCTACTGACCAGTCGATTTGAACGGAAGCGTTTGCTCTTAGCCTTGTTTGCGGTATTTATCGCCAGCCATGCGTTATCAGTATTTGCGTGGAGTTTCCAAGTATTGCTCATCAGCCGTGTTGGGATTGCGCTATCGCATGCGATATTTTGGTCAATCACGGCGGCGATTGCCATACGAGTGGCACCCAAAGGCAAAAAAGCAATGGCACTCAGTGTGCTTGCGACCGGTACTTCATTGGCAATGGTACTGGGCGTACCATTAGGGCGATTGGTCGGTCAATGGTTTGGCTGGCGCGCAACCTTTGGCGGTATCGGCGCAGTTGCTTTGGTGGTATTTATCTTGCAAGCAAGGCTATTACCCACCCTGCCAAGTATGTTTGAGGGCTCGTTTAGAAAGATTCCAACATTGCTTAAAAATCCTTTATTGGTCAGTCTGTATCTGCTTATTTTGCTGGTCTTTACCGCACACTATAGCGCTTACTCTTATATCGAACCTTTTATGCGTCAGGTCGGTGCAATCAGTGAAAACGCCGCGACTTTTGTACTACTATTATTTGGTGTGGCAGGCATTTTGGGCAGTGTGATATTCAGTCGCTGGGGTGATAACTTTAATACCAGATTGATGCTGATATCGATGATATTAATATTGGTATCGATGCTTGCGCTATTACTTGCCGTCACCTCGGTATGGGCGCTCAGCTTGATTGCCTTACTATGGGGCGCAGCACTCATGCTGCTGATTGTCTCTATGCAAGCCAAAGTGATTATGGTCGACGTCAAGGCGCAAGACATGCTGATGTCAATGTTCTCAGGGATTATTAACTTAGGGATTGGTACAGGGGCTTTGTTTGGAGGTTATGCCGTGATCCATCTCTCGTTATCAAGCGTGGGCTATGTAGGGGCAGCTATCGCCAGTGCAGCACTACTCCTGATACTATTGATGATAAAACGCTTCCCTGAGCTCAGCAGGAGGCTCGGCTAAAAAGCTAATAATAAATAAGCGTATAAAAAATGCTAGCCACTTAAATGGGCTGGCATTTTACGTTTAAAATCATTCTATAGTTGAAATACTTTAAAGTCGCTACCGTATTGCTGGTGTAAATTTTTTGCAGCCTCTGTCTGCGTAGGCACAGCAAGCAAGAAAAATTTGCACCAGTAGTACCTGTTGTATCGATATTACTGTTCACCGACTATAATTAAAAATCCACTTTACCGCGTAATGCTTTTGTCTTGCCGCGCTGGGTTTTTTGATCCACGCGTTTACGCTTGGCATTTCGGCTCGGTTTGGTAGGCTTACGGGTTTTATTGACGTAAGTGGCTTTTATGATAAAGCTCTGTAAGCGCTCAAAGGCATCTATTTTATTGCCTTCTTGGGTACGAAATTGCTGTGCTTTAATAACTAGCACGCCTTCTTTGGTGATTCGGCTGTCTTTACTGTCCAGCAGTCGCTGCTTATTAATGTCACTTAAACTTGAGGCACTGATATCAAAGCGCAAATGAATAGCAGAGGAGACTTTATTGACGTTTTGACCACCAGCGCCTTGCGCACGTATCGCGCTAATCTCGACATCGCTATCATTCAGGCTAATGCTGTTACTGATAAAAATCATAAAATTCTTTTCTAAATAGCTGATAAGTATGGTGAATAATAAACCATTATCTCCTTACTCGCTACTGAGTCAATTGCTGCTCAATCACTGGCGCATCAACCATATTGCCATCTATCTTAAAGTGAACCGCCCCGGTATTGTCGGAGACTCACAGCAAGCAAAGAAAACTTATCTCAGCAAAACTTTTCATAGATATATGTTTTATTGCCACAACCCTTCGACATGAATGGTGTCGGCATTAATCGTTGGGTAATCAGTAAATGCCAATTGATAGCCACCCACTGTATCGGGGCTAATTTGACACCTCGTCCCCAGTGGAAAGCTGTGTTTTTGCCCAATATGACCAAAGCGCATGCCGCTATAAATAGGCAATCCTGTCAGCTTCTGCAGTTGACGAATCACCGTGGCCACATCATAACGCTTGTCGTAGCTGTCCTCACCTGCACCCGATAATGCACCACAAACAATCGCTTGTTGATTCTTAAATATGCCTGCTAAATACAAATCATACAGCATACGCTCAATACGATAGGCTTGCTCGCCCACATCTTCTAAGAACACAATACCGCCGTCAATACGTGGTAAATACTCACTACCTGCCAGCGCCGATACCACACTCAGATTGCCGCCCCAAATAGTGCCAGTTAGTGTTTTCAGCTCAGTACTTGTCAAAATACTCGGTAAATGCTGACTGGTTAAAGACCCATCTCGTATGCTGATAGCCAGATTAGGATTGGTTAATGCTTGTGCAAACTGTCGGCAGCTGACTTGGTCGGGTTTGGTTTTACCAAACTCGCTATAAAGCATCGGAGCGGCAAGCGAGCTCATACCCCCTTTTGCCAATAATGCGCACTGGATAGCGGTCACATCACTAAAGCCTGCGAGTATCGTTCCACGCTCCTTCATGATACGTCCCAGCGTTGACCAATCAACCATCGGCAATAGACGCATGGCACCATAACCACCACGCACCCCCAATAGTAGCTTTGGCGCAGCTATAGCACCGGTGGCCATATTTTGCAAATCACTGGCTCGCTGCGAATCAGTACCCGCAAAACGTAAATACTGCCGATTGGTAATCGCAGGATTATCTACCTTAAAACCAGCACAAGCCAGACGATCTAATGCCAATTGATTGCGCTCGTCACTACCACCGACATTGGAGCTGGCAAAAAGCCTCGTCTCAATACTTGGTGTGATACAGCTTGTTTGTGGTTGCAGCGTCTCGCGCGATACGGGGTGTGATGCTTGTTGTGATCGTAAGCTCTCATCGGTCAGCGCAGTTGGTAGGTCGTCTTTAGTAAGCTGTTTATTAGTATCTTGATCAATGGTAATAGAGGCCAGAGTCTGAGTGATGCTTTGGGTCGCTAATAACCCTGCCCCTGCACTGATACCGACTTGACGTAAAAACTGACGACGATTAAGCCCAGAAAATATCTTGGTCATTATTTTACCTTTTGTACCATTGTCTTATTTGGATGAAGTCGCTACTCTTGTTATAGTAAAGGATGATTAATAGCAATAAACCATAAATATTTACTGATATAAAAGGATTATAAAAATGGCTGACAAAGAGAAAGAGAAAGAGAAAGATAATAAAAGCCTGATGGATAGTATTAAACTCATCTTGGGTAAAGAAGACAGAATAAACGACCAACTCGAAAACGGTCGCGGCCTTGAGCGTTATACCAAGGATTTACTACTCCTCATGAGTTTAGTAAAAGACTACTATCAAGGCAACTATCGTAATATCCCTTATAAAACCATTTCAGCGGCAGTGGTTGGTCTACTATATGTCATAAACCCTATTGATCTTATTCCAGATTTTATACCCTTTATCGGTCAAGTCGATGATGCGTTGGTACTAAAATTTTGTCTTAAGCTCATAAAAAAGGATTTGTTAAAATACCAAACTTGGAAAGATAAACAGACCGCATCTGAAGATAAAGACTCAAAGCCTACCAATAAAAAGCTCGAAGATAAAGATAAGAGTACAGAAAAAGAAGGTAAAGATGAAAAGTCTAAAGCAGAAGACAACCAAGCAGATTCTAAAAAGTCGTCATAGCTGTTTAGTCATCTCTATTAAGCGATATAGCCAGAATAATTCTCTATAGTACTTGTTATAAAGACAGGGTCAATGAGGTATTCATTGACCCTGTCTTCGTATTAGATTAACGATATCTTTATTAATTTTACCTGTGCAGAAAGTCATTAATCCGGCACATCATAACGGGCTTTTTCTGGATTAAGACCGAACGAATAGACAAAGGTTGCAACCAGACTGTTTATGACAATAAACGGCAAATCAATGCTGGCGTGTCCAAGCACGTAGCGCCCAATAAGCCATGAAACAATTAGCATAATAATAAAAAACCCGCCTAGATACGCTAGGATGGCAGGATGCTTTAGATTGTAAGGCTGCTCAGGTTTGGGCTGCTTATCGAGCACATAGGTTCTGATTGCCCAACCAGCTGCGTAAGAAAACCCACCCAACACCACATAACTAAAAAAATTCATATTGCCTGACTCTAATAATATGACGGTTTATAACAAGATTATATTTATAAAAAGTACTTTTTATCACAAATCACATGTATGTCATACTGACTAATGACGCCTAACTAAATGCTCTCTTTGACATTATCAATGACGACATTAGCATGAGGATTGGCCAAAATATCGGTATTAATCTCATCACATTCGACACGGTAAATAGTATTCGCACCGCGATAAATGTAGGATAAATACTCACTATCAAGTAGCGGATCGATATTGGCGTAGACAGGCTTGACATGAGCCAGTACCAACACTCTATCCGGACGACCAATGACCGCATCGACATTATCAGGGTCAATAGAGAAAAACGGTGCTATGTCGCTATTTTCAATCAATTCTAATGGCTCAGCATCATCCCAAACACGCTTGGCACTTGCAGGCTCTTTCATCTGCATAACCCACGCGCCACCTTGCTGGCTGACTTTTATTTGCGCAGGCTCATCATGACTGACGGTATAGCAGCCTTCAAATATTGATAAATCTGCTACAGTCTCAACCTTTTTGGTATTGGCTTGAGTATTGCTATCATTACAAGCGCTCAAAAATAGCATACTGCTCGCAGCCATAGCAATCATCAAATGGCTAAGGTTTTTATAAGAGGGTTTTGAGGGTAAGGACATCATAGGGTGATCCTGCATTCGAGCATTAAAAGCTTTGGTTAAACGAATTATAGTTAATGTCTGGCTAGACAAATCCTCACAACTGCCCTATTTTAACAGAAAACGATAAGCTTACTATAGTTGAAATACTTTAAAGTCGCTACCGTATTGCTGGTGTAAATTTTTTGCAGCCTCTGTCTGCGTAGGCACAGCAAGCAAGAAAAATTTGCACCAGCAATACGTGTTGTATCGATATTACTTTTCACCGACTATATCAGGATATCTGTTTTTGGGTTTTTGTACATGGCAACTGCCCCTATTAATGCTAGATTTGCTATACTCAATCCCAGCATAGGCAGGTCGAGTTATTCCCCAAAACACGAGTGAAGTCGCTTCGCCATACCCTGTATTTATTCTTTATTAGGTCAGTAAATTTTTATGTCAGACAATCGCAGTGCAGTGCAACCATTTAAGACCAATAGCGCCATCAACCCATTGGCTGCCAAAGCAGATACAACGGTTGCCTACACTGATGGCGCTTGTAAAGGCAATCCTGGTGCTGGCGGCTGGGGCGCGCACCTGATATTTAGTGATGGACGTACGCAAGATTTGTATGGCGGCGATAAAGAAACAACCAATAATCGTATGGAGCTGATGGGTGCGATACAAGCATTGACCCATAGTCCGCATGAGCAAAACCTCGAGATTTGGACAGATTCAAGCTATGTCAAAAAAGGCATCACTGAATGGATTGAAGGTTGGAAAAAAAGAGGCTGGAAAACGGCCAGTAAAAAACCCGTCGCCAATCAAGACCTATGGCAGCGACTCGATGAGCTGTGCCAACACCGTGATGTTGATTGGCATTGGGTCAAAGGTCATGCGGGACATGCGGGCAATGAAAAAGCGGACGAGCTGGCGAACTTAGGTGTGACCTCACGTAGTGAATATTTGATAAGAGACGCTCAAGATAACATTAAAAAAAAACAGCAAATAACGGCTGATAAAAAGCCATCAAGCAGCGATGATTGGCTGAATTTTGATCCATTAGGTTTTGATATGATGGATGATGAGCTTGAGGAAGACGTTGACCAAGAGCTTGATAAAACCCAGTTAGATGGACAAGTATTAGAAGACTTTCATTACCAAACATCTAATACAGATATACCGGAAGCCCATACCTTTATGACTGATACCACGATGAATCCTAATATGTCCGACATAGACACTGATATAGACACTGATATAGCAAATGAAACGCCAAAATTCGATGGTGACACTAGCCGTGCCAATCCCTATTTTATAGCGCTGCTACCTAAACCTATCCATCGTCATGAATCTGATCGTCAGCTCATTATGGACACTGAGACCACAGGTCTTGATCCGCTAAAAGGCGATCGCATTATCGAAGTCGGTATTGTAGAGATGATCGGACGTAAATTCACCGGTGAAAAGCTCCATGTCTATATCAATCCACAGCGTGGCATGGATGAAGAAGTGATTCGCATTCATGGTATCTCTGAAGCGTTTTTAACGGACAAGCCAACCTTTGACCAAGTCGCTCAATCGCTCTATGACTTTATGGACGGTGCAGAAATCATCGCTCATAATGCCTCGTTTGATATGAATTTCTTAAATATGGAGTTTGCCAAGGTTGGGATGCATGACTTTGCTGAGCGGGTGCGAGTGACAGACTCGCTGGTCATGGCAAAGCAGCAATATCCTGGACAAAAGAACACCTTGGACGCTCTCGTACGTCGCTTAGATGTGGGCAAGCAAGACCGTACGTTTCACGGGGCATTACTAGATTCAGAGATTTTAGCAGAAGTATATCTGACGATGACCGGCGGGCAGGTTACACTGGGGATTGAGGATGACACGCAAGCGGATGGTGGACACACTGCCCATGCTAGCTTTGCCAATTTAGCGGCTTTATTGCTTGAGTCGAGTACTGATGAGAGCGCCAATCAAAGCTGGTATGCGTCGCTCGCACAAGACTATCCTGAGCTAAAAGCCAAAATGTAACAGTCATTAAAATCGCTTCTTATATTGGCTATTAGAGAATATAGTCTTGATTATTATCACGCTAAAAATTAAAACATTATCTAGCGCCATTTTTTAATTTACCGTCTAACCATTTGCCATTTTCGTCAGTATCTTATGGAAAAAATAATTATGAATCACTCTACGCAAATAAAATTGACCGCGCCAACGCTTAGTGTTACTGACTTCAATTTGCCATCGCTGCACTTATTGCACGATGAGATCACTGTTATACTTAAAGATACTGAGATTCATTTGGGCGAATTTAATGATGACAATAGCCAAGCGCCATTATTACTAGACTCTATTATTGTATTAAAACAGCTTTCTTGTATTTTTAAGCTGATATCTTTGGTGGATGCAGAAGCACTTAATAATGCGATTGTACACGGATTGAAGCAGCTTTATGACAGTGGCGACAACAGCAATATTGACTTAATTATGGACCTCTCCGAAGCCATCATGACGCTTGATCGTTATGTTGAGTTTGTGCTGTTGACCGAATCGATAGAGCCTACCTTATTACTGCCAATCATTAATAAGCTCAATGCTCATAGCCAAATAGCGCCTATTGCTGCTGATCATTTTTCTGCTTTTGGTAGTAGTAGCATCATTATCGCCAACCCTGAAAAGAATTTTCAGCCGCTAAATGAGCTCAACCTTGATCAAGCATTATTGACCTATGCTTATCGTAGTGGGCTTGGCGTCATTATGATCAATCAGGATGGCAATATTAACCAAGATGATCAGCAAAAATTGGATGCCATGTCGGCCGCCTGTGCTTTGATAGCGGCAAATACCAGCAGTCTATTTTGGCAAGCCGCATCGGCAGCAGTCACTGATATTGCAACCATCCTGCCACTTAATATCAGTCAAAAACACACACTTATTTATGTCGAACAGCAGTTCCAAAACTATCTGCCAGTGATGGATACGCGTTTTGCTGATTTGGTCAGTTTTGCCGGACAGCGTGATACTGAAGCGGCAAAAATGCTGCGTGAGCAATATGCCGCCAACCAGTTAGAAGGCCCACAACGTCAGCAGATGGAGCGCTTCCTGTTTGGTCCAAACCGTGATTTAATGGATACTTTGAATACCATTATCCAGACCCAAATCAATACGATTAAAGAAAATGTCGATAGCTATGCCCGTGGTGATTCAATCAATCCAGTCGACCTGCAGACCTCGCAAATCATTGAAGGGTTGACCACTTTAAGCTCTTCCTTACATCTGCTCGGTCTATCTAATGCGGCCAATAGCCTTACCAAAGCGGCAGAAGCGGTCAGCAACTGGCGCGCGCCTACTCCAGAAGATTGCGATCATTTATTATTGACACTCATGCATGCAGAAAACGCGACTATCGCCATGGCTGAGATGCATACTCCAGGTGCGATTTATCTGCCGTTGAACAATCCGCATATCTCACTACATCAGATCAATACCGCTTATGATACCTTGATAGAAGAGAGTCGTACGGCGATTGCCAGTGCTGAACAAGCGATCAATGACTATCTCGCAGAGCCTGAGCGCGATATTCTTAATATTAAAAACATCCCTGAAATGTTGCGTCAAGTGAGCGGTGCGGTGCGCTTCTTACAATTGCCAACGCCTGCCAGTATGTTCAGTCAACTGGCAAGTTATTTGCAGCAGCGTATCCACAGCGGTAGCCGTATTGATGATGGCACCTTGGCTTATATCGCTGATGTTATGATGGCAGTTGACTATCATCTAGACGGTTTCGAAAACAATCGCCTTGTCAGCAAACGAGCATTGGATGTTGGGCAACATAGCTTAAGCCAATTGCTTGCCGCTTAATCATTCATTTAAATATTTATATAGAGACAAGCTTATATCGGCACTGATATGAGCTTGTCTCTGACCGTTTGGAAATCTACATGATGACCTGTGCCTTTGTCCTATCTGATGAAACGATCTTATGTCGTCAAACGCCTAATGGCTGGTGGCCTTTGCAAGTTCAGCTACCACACTCCGATGTCAGTAGTGAGCAAGCTTATCAATTGGGACAGGTTACATTATTTGACAGCTTAGCGCCAAATAGCTGGCTACCTAGTGATGTAGATAATACTGATAACGCTAATGCCATTACTGTACGAGCCAGCCGCGCCATCACTGATGATTATGCAATAGCACATAATATTGCCTTGCCTAGCATTTTAGACAGTAGTGACTTATTAGGCAGTAGTGACTTATTAGGCAGTAGTGACTTATTAGGCAGTAGTGACTTATTAGGCAGTAGTGACTTATTAGACAGTAGCGACGTAGAAAATAGCGGTATTAGCCATAGCAACTCTCAGAGCAGCTTGAACGCTTTTATACCTTATCGGCAGCTTATCACGCAGCTGCCCATAACATTAGCTGCTCAGCTTAGCCAAGCCATACAGCTATTACGTTGGCAGGCGGACACACGGTTTTGTAGTCGCTGCGCCGCGCCCACCATAGCTGCCAAATGCGGTGAGCGCGCGATGGTTTGTGACGTTTGCCAATTGCGTCAGTATCCTCGCGTACAGCCCTGCGTCATTACCGCTATTACTCGACTCAACCCGCAAACGGGTGAAATGCAAATTTTATTGGCCCATCATCATCGGCATGGGCAACAAAAAACAGCAGCTCATTTATCACAGTCGCCGCAACCGTTACTATACGGTTTGATTGCAGGCTTCGTAGAAGTCGGTGAAAGCTTAGAGCATGCGGTGGTACGCGAGGTGGCAGAAGAAGTGGGTCTTAGTTTGTCAGATATTCACTATGTGAGCAGTCAACCATGGCCATTTCCCTCTAATTTAATGCTTGGTTTTCGAGCATCTTACGCTGGGGGTGATATCGTTATACAAGAAGACGAGCTGTCACATGCCCAGTTTTTTGATCTATCAAAGCTGCCAAAGATACCCTTTAAAGGTAGCATTGCTTATGAGCTGATTACCCAAATTGCCAATGAGCAAGGTATCTCGCTTTAATCTATAGTTGAAATACTTTAAAGTCGCTATAGTACTACTGGTGTAAATTTTTTGCAGCCTCTGTCTGCGTAGGCACAGCAAGCAAGAAAAATTTGCACCAGTAGTACGTGTTGTATCGATATTACTTTTCACCGACTATATGATCTCAATTCAGCAATATCGCCATTATTCCATTTATTTTAATATCAGTACTCAGAGCGCTTAGCACTGATATGAAGGTCTTAAAGCACATGCACAGCACCACTAGTAAAAATAGTAGTCACATCCGTCTAACCAATCTACCAATCTTGTTCGATACTTTGGATATAGAGCGCTTACCTGCTGATATTCAGGAAAAGATCACGCGCATTGATGCCAGCCTACCGCAAACGCAGTGTGGTCTTTGCGATCATGCAGATGGCTGCCTACCCTATGCAGTCGCTATCGCGCTAGATAATGAGCCACATAATAAATGTGTGCCGGGTGGTCAGCCAGTGACTGATACTATTGCGCAGATTATCAATGCTGATATAACCACACTAAGCGCTGAGTCTTCAAAATGGCCACTAGATAGCCATTCTCAGCGTCCTGTTGAAGTGCGCGCCGTCATTCGTGAAGATGATTGCATTGGCTGTACCAAATGTATTCCTGCTTGTCCAGTTGATGCCATCGTTGGTACTGGTAAGCACATGCATACTATTTTCACCGACTTGTGTACAGGCTGTGAGCTTTGTATCGCGCCCTGTCCTGTTGATTGCATCGATTTGGTCACGGTTGAGCTCACGCTTTCGATGCCTGAGCGCACGCTTGAGCAGGATGATTTAAGGCAGCGCTACCATACCCATTTAAATCGTGTCAGCGAACAACTTGCGGATAGCAGCAATAGCAGACCCGTGGTCAGCATGGTAGAAGCAAAGCTCAACAATGCCACCAGTCTGTCTTTAAACATCAGTGAAGAACAAGCTAAAAACACCATTGCCGCTGCCAAGCTGCGTACTAAAATTAAAAAGCTGGAAAAGCAGCTTAGCGTGCGAGCAAATGACAGTAAACAAGCAGAGCTTACTGCATTGCAAACAGAGCTTTCACACCTTTAATAATCAATAAAATAATAGCGAATAACGATAGTGAAAACACTATGAGTAAAACCGTCAAACATAAAACAGCTGATACCCCACCATCGAGGCGCATGCCCAATCGTGACATACGTCCATTTTTTGAAAAATTGGCAGCGACGATTGACGAGCCCGTCACTGAGCTAAATTATGGTAGCAATTTTGAGCTACTTATCGCAGTAATTTTATCAGCACAAGCAACCGACATCAGCGTCAATATTGCCACCGATCAACTCTATCCGGTAGCGAATACGCCTGAGGCGATACTCGCTTTAGGCGAAGAAGGACTTAAAGCGTATATTAAGAATATAGGCTTGTTCAATGCTAAAGCTAAAAACGTTATCAAAACCTGCCGCGATCTTATAGAAAAATTTGATAGTACCGTCCCTGACAATCGCAAAGACTTAGAATCGCTTGCCGGTGTTGGTCGCAAGACGGCAAACGTGGTCTTAAATACCGCCTTTGGTCAACCAACCATGGCAGTCGATACGCATATTTTCCGAGTGGGCAATCGTACTGGGCTTGCCACTGGCAAAAACGTTTTAATCGTTGAAAATAAGCTGGTCGAGCGTATTCCAGATGACTATATCGTGGATGCCCACCATTATCTGATTTTGCACGGACGCTATACGTGTCAAGCACGGACGCCAAAATGCGGTGCTTGCCCTGTTTATGACGAATGTATGTTTAAAGACAAAGCGGCGTTTTTAGAGTTGTGATATGAGCGGATAATAATCCCAAAGCGCATCAATATAGTTGAAATACTTTAAAGTCGCTACCGTATTGCTGGTGTAAATTTTTTGCAGCCTCTGTCTGCGTAGGCACAGCAAGCAAGAAAAATTTGCACCAGTAGTACCTGTTGTATCGATATTACTTTTCACCGACTATAGATATACTGATGCTAAATTATAATAATGTCATGATTGAGCATTACTCATAATAGAACAAGCGCAGCTCACTAGAGTTTTATTGCGTTTCGAGTTAGAATAAGCGTATTTTTAGGCAAGTACGTCAGATTGTTGATCCTGCTGACAATCAGGTGATAGGCGTGTGATTGGCGACAGCTTGAAACACGTTACCAGCTAACAATACGATATAGTACAACACGACATAGTACAACGCGACATAGTACAACGCGAAGCTATCGCCGTCTTAGCCTTACCCCATATGATTTATCCAAATCCGTGTTTTATCTGAATCTATATAACACATGCATTTGTGAATATGTGAATTGAGTAGTACCAATTAATCACCGAGCAATACATTGTTCGGCCAATACCAATTAAAGCAGCGCCCAGACGTTATGCTTTTTCCTATTTTTACTGATTCAATTAAGCGATCCTATTATGCGCGAATATAACTTATTTACCTCAGAGTCTGTGAGCGAAGGTCATCCTGACAAAATGGCTGACCAAATATCAGATGCTATCCTTGATGCCATTCTACGCCAAGATTTACATGCCCGTGTGGCGTGCGAAACGCTGGTTAAGACAGGTGCTGTCATACTAGCAGGCGAAATCACCACCACAGCAAATATCGACGTTGAGCGCATCGTGCGTGATACAGTCAACGGCATTGGTTATCATCATTCAGACTTAGGCTTTGATGGCGAAACATGCGCCGTAATCAACATGCTCGGCAAGCAATCTCCTGAAATTGCTCAAGGTGTTGACCGCGCTGATCCTGAAGAACAAGGTGCAGGCGACCAAGGTTTGATGTTTGGCTATGCCAGCAATGAGACCGAAGTCTTGATGCCCGCCCCTATCGAGTATGCTCATCGCTTGATGGAGCGTCAGTCTGAGCTGCGCCGCGCAGGCGAGCTACCTTGGTTGCGTCCAGATGCCAAAGCACAAATCACCCTTAAATATGACGGTAGTAAACCCGTTGCTATTGATGCGGTCGTCTTATCTACGCAGCATGATCCAAGTATCTCGCAAGCCGATTTACAAGAAGCGATCATGGAGTCGATTATCAAACAAGTACTGCCAGCAGAACTGCTACATGCTGGTACACGTTATCATATCAATCCGACTGGCAAATTCGTCATCGGTGGGCCTGTCGGCGACGCAGGACTGACCGGTCGTAAGATTATCGTTGATACTTATGGTGGTATGGCGCGTCATGGCGGTGGCGCATTTAGTGGTAAAGATCCTTCAAAAGTAGATCGCAGTGCTGCTTATGCGGTGCGTTATGTGGCTAAGAACATCGTCGCTGCTGGTATTGCAGATCGCTGTGAAGTACAAGTGAGCTATGCCATTGGCGTTGCTGAACCGACTTCGATTTCGATTAACACTTTTGGTACTAACAAAATCAGCAACGATGAAATCATTCGCCTGATTCGTACGCATTTTGATCTACGTCCGTATGGTATCACTCGTATGCTAAATTTATTGCAGCCGATGTATCAGCAAACGGCTAGTTTTGGACATTTTGGGCGCCAAGGTTCTGAAACTGCCTTTACGTGGGAAAAAATAGACAAAGCTGAAATTTTAAAAGCGGATGCTGGTTTATAAAATTTTTACTGAAACCCTTTTTGTTCCTATTATCTTATCCAGTTATTAGACTGCTGTGATACATTTAAATTTACCTACCATTATTAGGAGTCGCTTATGTCTCAAGAGAACGCTCAAAACAATGAGATTGATGCAAGTCTTGAAATCACCCCTGAAATGCAGGCGTTTTATCAACGTGCAGATGCCATTATTGGTGTGGCAAACAGTCAATTGGGGCCTGATGCACATTCAGGTCAAGTAGGTGCTTCACTGCTTTATTCCGCGGCACGTTATAGCGCATCTGTTGCCTCTATCGGCTTTGTAAAAGGTGATGATTTCGCCAAAGAAAAAGACGATATTGTCGAATTTTATACCAAACAATATCGCCAAATGCTAAGCGATAACTTGACAGATTATGCACAGAACTTTGATAAGTATATTCAGCTTAATCAAGATGACAAGCCTACTAAATAAAACGGTAATGCTTAGTTGTTGAAATTTATCTGAGCTTCTCTAGTAGTAGAAAGTACCTCTGAGCAATTAAAACGAAACCCCAAGCTTAATAGTAAGCTTGGGGTTTTTAAGTTAATTTTTAACTTCAGTATTATTTAAACATTGTCCAAAAAACCTTTAACCTTCAGGCTTTTCAATAGCAGAGGGATCTGTGAGCAAGTGCTCATCAGCAAACTCATTGGCTGAGTTATGATCTGCCGACTCTTCGGTAATAAAGTGCTGTTGAGCTCGATACAGTATCAATCGATCTCGACTTAAGCCCCGAAGTAACGCATACATCATGACAAATATAACCAAAGCAAATGGCAGTCCAGCTACAATAGCGGCTGCTTGCAATGCGCCCAGTCCGCCTGCTGCTAACAATATAGCTGCAATCAAACCTTCCATCAACGCCCAAAATAAGCGTTGGATTTTGGGTGGATTGATATCGCCACCAGCCGTCAGCATGTCGATAACAAAACTGGCTGAATCCGATGAGGTCACGAACCATAAGACAATCATAATAACGACAAGAAAAGTAATTGGTTTCGCGAATGGATAGTACTCAACCAGTTTAAAAATAGCACTACCCGTATCTGCCTGTACTGCTTCTACCAATCCCGGACTGGCTATAGCCGGATCAAGAGCAGCTAAAAGTTCCATATGAATAGCGACACCACCGAAAGTGGTGAACCAGAAAAACAAAATCAACATTGGAATCAACAGCACGCCCAATACAAACTCACGGATGGTACGACCACGAGAGATACGCGCAATAAATACCCCTACAAATGGTGCCCAACTTACCCACCATGCCCAATAGAAAATCGTCCAACCACTCTGCCAGTCTGTATTACCATAAGCTTCTCCCCATGTTGATAAGGGCACCATAGCGACTATGTAATTACCGATGTTTTCTATAAAACTATCAAAAATGAATAAGGTTGGCCCTAAAATAACCATAAAGGCCAAGAGCACACCTGTAAAACCCATATTGATATCACTCAAGCGCTTGATACCTTTATCAAGCCCAAGCATCAACGAGCCACAGGCCAATGCAGTCACAAAGGCAATAATAATAAACTGTACCGTTAAAGAATTTGGTATACCAAATAAATTTTCAAGACCTGAATTGATTTGCATAACTCCTAGACCTAAGGAAGTTACCACACCAAACATCGTCCCGAATACGGCTAGGATGTCAACCGCATGACCCCAGCGGCCATATATTTTTTCGCCTAATAGCGGATATAACGTCGAGCGAATCGATAACGGCAGTCCACGGCGAAAGTGGAAATAAGCCAGTGCCAATGCCACTATGGTATAAATCGCCCAAGCATGTAATCCCCAATGCAAAAATGAGATGCTCATAGCCTGCTTGGCAGCTTCTACTGTTTCAGCTTCACCTAGTGGTGGTGCCATAAAGTGGTATAGGGGCTCAGCCGTTCCCCAATACACCAGTCCAATACCGATACCAGCAGAGAACAACATGCCGATCCACGAAAAAAGACTGTACTGCGGCTTCTCTGTTTGTTGACCCAAACGAATATCACCGTAACGGCTCGCCGCTAGATAAATACAAAAGACCAGCGCCACGTTCATTAATATAATAAACATCCAGCCGAACTTATCCGTGATAAAATTTTGTAAAAAACTAAATAGCGCGCCAGCGGTTTCAGTGAAAAAAGTGCCAAAGATGATAAATCCAACGATAAGTAACGCTGAAGTAATAAACACAGGTTTGCTTACCCGTGGAAAAGGGCCTAACCTGCCAACTTTTACATGATTCATTTGTTTGTTAGCCTTAGTTTTTAGGAAGGCCACCTTAACAAGATACCTGCCAACTATCAAATTTAATTAAGTATTTACCATTTTCTCATTGATAGACATAAATAAGAAACTATCTGGTAGCACAAACCACAATGCCGCAAAACCCTAGAAATTTGGATAGCTGTTTCTGTATTCATTCGCTACCATCTTCTAAAACCCAAACCTGCCCCTCTACATTTAACACGCTCCGAATACGCTCTCCCATATCATAGCGATATCGTTCCGAAGCGCCATTATTTTCATCAAACCTAACCACGATTAGCGCTTTGGAGGATAAGCCACTGATCAGCGCATTGCCATGCCATGCCATGCCGGAAAATCGGTATGTGTACCAGTCGAATAGATGCTGATCGATGAGGGAGATATGACCGGCGGCGATGTCATTACTATTCGCAAATGGATTATCCGTTGGCATGGAGCCATCAGCATTTAGCCGTATTATTTTGCCCATCAGGAGAGAATAATAAACGGTGGCTATAATGCCCTTGCCCGTCTACCTTTGGCGTCTGCTGCCAAATGGGAGTAATCGACTGTAGGTTTGGCGCGCTCATATACTGCCTACTTATTATTATCTAGTCTCCATAAATTTTATATTCATATATAGTTGAAATACTTTAAAGTCGCTACCGTATTGCTGGTGTAAATTTTTTGCAGCCTCTGTCTGCGTAGGCACAGCAAGCAAGAAAAATTTGCACCAGCAGTACGTGTTGTATCGATATTACTTTTCACCGACTATAGCAAAAACATTGAGACATTAGAAGAATAGTAGAGCACAAGACAAAAACCCCTTACTTGCCTGTATAAAAAAATAGGCAAATAAGGGGTTTGATTGAACTCATAACAATTAGAACCAGCAATAATTATTAGCTCATTCTAAGCTTATCAAAGGTCAGTTTGTCATCAGCACCGACATCGACTTTGATGATATCACCAGCGACAAAATCACCTGCCAGCAATTTCAATGATAATGGGTTTTCAATCTCTTGTTGGATCGCACGTTTAAGTGGACGCGCACCATAAACAGGATCATAGCCAACTGCAACCAGTTTGTTCATCGCATCTGCCGATAACTCGATATCCAACTCACGCTCATATAGACGCTGACGCAAGCGGTTCAACTGAATCGCAGCAATACCAGCCATCTGTGACATACCTAGCGGATGGAATACCACGATCTCATCGATACGGTTGACAAACTCTGGGCGGAAATGCTGTCCAACCGAATCCATCACCTCAGCTTTGATATCTTCATAGCTCTCGCCAACCATTTCTTGGATTTTGTGCGAACCCAAGTTACTGGTCATAATAATGACGGTGTTTTTGAAGTCTACCACGCGACCTTGTGAATCCGTCAAGCGACCATCGTCCAATACTTGTAGCAAGATATTAAACACATCAGGATGCGCTTTTTCAACTTCATCAAACAAAATCACACTATAAGGCTTACGGCGTACCGCCTCCGTCAAAGCACCACCTTCTTCATAGCCCACATAACCTGGAGGCGCGCCCACCAAACGGCTGACGCTATGCTTCTCCATGTACTCACTCATATCGATACGGACGATAGCATCTTCTGAATCAAACAAGAAGTTCGCCAACGATTTGGTCAGCTCTGTTTTACCGACACCCGTAGGCCCTAAAAACAAGAACGAGCCTGAAGGACGGTTTGGATCAGACAAGCCAGCACGGCTACGGCGTACTGCATTGGCTACTGCTTCGACCGCTTCATCTTGACCGATGACGCGCTCATGGAGGTTTTCTTCCATCGCCAGCATCTTGTCACGTTCGCCTTGCAGCATTTTACTAACTGGAATACCCGTCGCTGCAGCAACGACTTCGGCGATTTCATTGTCCGTGACTTTGTTACGCAGCAGTTTTACACCACTATTTTCACCAGTCTGCTCTTTTTGCTCTGCCAAATCAGATTCATGGATACGGCGCTCTAACTGCGGTATCGTCTCATACTGCAGCTTGCTCATGGTCTCATAATCGCCTTCGCGGCTGGCTTTATCATAAGCAATACGGGCTTTGTCCAGCTCGTCTTTTAACTGCTGACTGCCTTTAACCAAAGCTTTTTCTGCTTGCCAAATCTCGTTAAGATCGGCGTACTCTTTTTCCAGCTCTTCAATTTGTGCATCAAGCACTTTACGCTCTGCTTGCGCGCCCGCGTCTTCTTCATTTTTGAGCACTTCACGCTGCATTTTTAGCTGTATCAAACGACTATCGAGCTTACCTAGTGACTCAGGTTTGCTGTCCATCTCCATACGTAAGCGACTCGCAGCTTCATCAATCAAGTCAATGGCTTTATCCGGCAGCTTGCGATCAGTGATATAACGATGACTCATACGAGCAGCCGCAATGATGGCGCTGTCTTGGATATCGACCCCATGATGCAGCTCATAACGCTCTTTTAGTCCACGTAAAATCGCAATGGTATCTTCAACCGTCGGCTCATCAACCAATACTTTTTGGAAACGACGCTCAAGCGCCGCATCTTTTTCAATATACTTACGATATTCATCTAAAGTAGTCGCACCGACGCAATGCAGCTCACCACGTGCAAGCGCTGGTTTTAGCATATTACCGGCGTCCATCGCACCATCCGCCTTACCTGCCCCAACTAGCGTATGTAGCTCATCGATAAATAAGATAACGTTACCTTCTTGCTTCGATAAGTCACTGAGTACCGCTTTGAGACGCTCTTCAAACTCACCACGGAATTTTGCACCAGCAATCAAAGCACCTAAGTCCAACGACAGCACTTCTTTACGACGTAAACCTTCTGGTACATCACCATTGATGATTTTTTGTGCCAAGCCTTCTACAATAGCCGTTTTACCAACACCTGGCTCACCGATGAGCACAGGATTGTTTTTGGTACGGCGTGACAACACTTGGATAGTACGTCGAATCTCTTCGTCACGACCAATCACCGGATCAAGCTTACCAAGCTCTGCTTGCTCAGTTAAGTTAATGGTGTATTTATTAAGGGCATCACGCTGATCTTCTGCATTTTGATTATTCACAGTATCATCGCCGCGCAATTGCTCAATCACCGCTTTTAATTTATTGGCTGTAACGCCAGCACTTTCAAATATTTTTTTGGTATCGCCTTGCTCAGCAAGTGCCAACATCACCCATTCAGTCGCGATAAAATCATCGCCTTCTTTTTGCGCTTGGCGATCTGCCAAATTCAAAATCTTAACCGAGTTTGGATTAAGATTGACATCACCTGTCGGCTCCGAAATCGTTGCTTGGTTATCTAATGCCTTTGCCACGCCATTTTTTAACGCAGGAATAGACGCGCCTGCTTGTTGGCAGATAGACAAGTTAGACTCATCTTGCAGCAAGACTGCAAGCAGGTGCACCGGATCAATACCGGTATGGTCACGCCCTAACGCCAGACTTTGTGCCTCTTGTATCGCAGATTGCAGTTTTTGAGTAAACTTTTCAAATCTCATATAAGCATCCTTTTATCATTCGTATATATTATCAGGCAGCAAACTTATGCTGTTTGCTTGCCTTCCTCTACCTTTATATATGCGGTATATAGAGGTAGATTTCAACCTATTTACCGTTAAAACCTTATTAATAGTAATGATATTGATTACTTTAAATGTAGTTACTACATCGCGCTCACACTCAATATATAATTCATTCAATTTTCAAAAAAATGCGTCTGCGGATACTGCTTATTTAAGATTTGCACAAAAAAACAGCATGGCATTGCTTCTTATCATTAATAAATAAAATTATCATCTATAAGATAGCAAAAAACCATGCCAAGTATTGTACGAGTTATAGGAATAATACTTAAAGCTACGATATTAAATCTTTAATACCTTATTACACCATACGAATCGCGCCATCTAAACGAATCACTTCACCATTAAGATAGGCATTATCAATGATATGCATGACCAATTTGGCAAACTCATTTGGGTTGCCCAAACGCTTAGGATAAGGTACCGCAGCCTCTAGCTGCTCACGGGCCTTTTCAGGCAGACTTTGCATCATAGGCGTTGCAAATACCCCTGGCGCTACAGTCATCACACGGATACCATGACGAGTCAGCTCACGGGCTAGCGGCAACATCATGCCAACGACTCCAGCTTTAGATGAGGCATAACTGGCTTGTCCGACTTGCCCATCAAAAGCGGCGATAGAAGCCGTATTGATGATAATTCCGTTGTCAGCATTGACTTCGGCTGGCGTACTAGCTGCCACGCGCTTAGCAATACTAGCCGCCACCAAACGTGCCACGTTAAAAGAACCAACGAGGTTAATGTTCACGCCACGACTAAAGGCATCGAGATCTGCAGGATTATTTTCACGATCTAACAATTTTTGTACAACAACGATACCAGCACAATTTATCGACCCTTGCAGACCACCAAACGCCTTTTCAGCGATATCAACCGCCACTTGCACTTCATCGCCACTGGTCACATCACAGCGTACAAAACGAGCATTGTCACCCAGCTCGTCTACCAATGCTTGCCCCGTTGACTCGTTAAGGTCAGCAATGACAACCTTACCACCTTGAGCCACGATAGCGCGAGCCACTGACTCACCTAGACCTGACGCACCGCCCGTAACCAAAAAGCTGTGTTGTTCAATTTTCATAATCTTTCCTTTAATTAATATTTTTATAAACTGTCTATTTTATTGTCTTATTAACACTTCGATTCATTTATGCTGCCGATAAACTACGCAACAAAAAACGCTGAATCTTACCACTTGGGGTCTTTGGTAGTGCTGTCACAAACTCAACTTCACGTGGATAAGCATGCGTCGAGAGACGTCTGCGTACCAAGTCTTGAATTTCCTTGGCAATCTCTGCCGTCCCTTCGATACCGTCTTTTAGTACCACATAAGACTTGATGGTATGACCACGCACTTCATCAGGTACACCGACAGCAGCCGACTCTGCGACGGCTTCATGTTCAAGCACGGTATTTTCGACATCGGTAGGACCTACTCGGTAGCCTGACGTAATAATAATGTCATCATCACGCCCAGAGAACCAATAACTGCCATCGCTATGACGCTCAACCACATCGCCTGTTAGATAATAATCATTCACGAATGCATCTTTCTCATTCCAGTTATAACCACGGAAATAAAATGCTGGCGATTGGCTGACTACCACTGCCAGCTGCCCTTGTTCACCATCAGCGAGTACCTTCATATCATCATCTAACACCACAAGTGTATGCCCCGGTAGTGCCATACCCATCGAGCCAACTGGGCACTCATGATCTAAAGCATGGTGCTCGCAACACGTCATCCCTGTTTCCGTCTGCCCATACTGATCACAAACTTTGCAGTTCAAATAGTTTTCAACCCAATTGACCACTTCGGTATTTAAGGTCTCACCTGCTGAATTGGCACAGCGCAGTGATAATTTAGCCTCTGGGTCATTGTGAGCACTTTCAAACACGCCACTCGATTTCATCATGCGAAATGCCGTCGGCGAGGATGCCAAATTACTAATCTTATGACGTACCATAAAGTCACGAGTATTTTCCGCATCAAACCCAGCTTCATTAAAATACGTCGTCACCCCTAATAATAAAGGTCCTGTAATTGCATAGTAAAGACCGTACGCCCAACCTGGATCTGCCATATTCCAATAGTTA
The DNA here is from genome assembly GCF_000012305.1 of Psychrobacter arcticus 273-4. Taxonomy (NCBI): domain Bacteria; kingdom Pseudomonadati; phylum Pseudomonadota; class Gammaproteobacteria; order Moraxellales; family Moraxellaceae; genus Psychrobacter; species Psychrobacter arcticus. The sequence goes on along the minus strand of NC_007204.1, from coordinate 986,422 downwards.
TCATCTGCGCGCAAGTCAATCGCATAACGCATATATAGATAAAAAGCTGAGAGTGCACTTAGTGGCACGCTAACGCCTTTTGATTTGCCCACCGTGCCCGAGGTAAACATCTGTAAAAAGGGCGCATCGGTATTCAGTAATACTGGTTCTATCGTTTGCGGCTGCTTTGATATCCTTTCAGCATAATTATCATCACCCCAACTTTGCGCATCTACCTTGCTGCCAACCAATACCATCTTGCTTTGTTTGGCCAAGTCGTCAAACTTGCCACGATTTTCTTGATTGGTAAAAACAACTTTAGTATTGGCTTTGTCCATCCGATACTTAATCGAATCATAACCAAAAGCGGTAAACAGCGGTTGATATACTGCGCCAATCCGCCAAGTGGCTAATACAATGGTTAGTAATTCAGGCGTGCGCGGCAGCATAGTCGCCACTTGGTCACCTGCTTGCACGCCATAAGAAAGTAATAAGCTGGCAACCTGCGCACTTGCCTTATCCAGTTCAGCAAAACTCATACGAGTCACATGGCCCGCCATATCTTCATGTACCAGTGCGATATTGTCACCGCGACCATCACGTACATGACGACCGCAACACGCCATATAAGCATTCAAACGATCATCTAAATGCTCGCCAAATATTTCTGTCAATAATGTATTGATATCAAAATTATGATAATAATCACTGTAGCTCGTTATTGTATTGACGGTATTCACTGCAGTTTCTGTAGATGAAGTTTCTTGAGAGAAGGTATTCATAAGCTAATCCTTTAGCAATTGAGAATCACTGACAAAATCAGAGAGTTAGAAATAATAAAATAAATCGTAAAACAATCATATTCTATTAACTGTTTAAACCTATTAAATGGTATATGCTCTATTAGTAACGCATTTTTATATTTATTTCAATACATAACGTATCATTTTTATAGATAAAGAACTTTAATGAAAATTTGACTGACGGCTCATTTTTGACTGACTGCTCATTTATGGTAGCCTGCGCAGATAATCATTGATATCAGCACTATTGAGAAGCCTAAAACGATTGAAGCTTTCGAGAGACAGATTCATGAGTATATTCATTACTACCATCATGAACGTATTCAGCTTAAACTAAAAGGACTGAGTCCTGTACCGTACAGAACTCAGTCCTTGAAATAAACGTAAACCGTCCAAAATTTGGGGGTCAGTTCACTTAAATGCTTGGCGTTTTTATAATTCTTAGATTAACGTAAGCTAAAAAACTATTCACCGTAAGTGCATAGATAAGCCGTTTCGACTTCTACTTTTACTTGAAATTTCTGATTGGCGTCAACAGTAAATTGCGCGCCAGCATTAAAGGTCTGCCATTCATCACTCTCTGGCAACTTGACCGTCAAAGCACCGCTAACGACTGTCATAGTCTCAAATTCGCTGGTGCCAAATTCATAGTCACCAATCTCCATTACCCCAACAGTAGCAGGCTTGGTTGCCGTTTGAAAGGCAATAGAAGTTACTTTATTATCAAAATAATTATTAACGCTTGGCATAATTTTCCTTAATTAAGTGTTGGTTGATATTTTAAAATTGTGTTTATAGTCTAATTTTATAGTCTGGCTTTACAGACCCGCTTTTAGACTCGCTTCGATAAATTGATCAAGGTCGCCATCGAGCACCGCACCAGTGTTAAAGGTTTCAACGCCAGTACGTAAGTCCTTGATACGTGAGTCATCAAGGACATACGAGCGAATTTGACTGCCCCAGCCAACATCCGACTTACCATCTTCAACGGCTTGCTGGGATTCCATCCGTTTTTGCATTTCAAGCTCATATAGCTTAGCACGCAGCATTTTCATTGCCGTGGCTTTATTGCCATGCTGGCTGCGCTCGTTTTGACAAGTCACCACCACGCCACTCGGTTCATGAGTGATACGCACAGCAGAATCGGTGGTGTTTACGTGCTGACCACCAGCCCCCGATGAGCGATAAGTATCAATACGCAAATCTGCCGGATTGACATCAATCTCGATATTATCATCAATTTCAGGCGACACAAAAACAGCCGCAAATGAAGTATGACGACCGTTATTACTGTCAAATGGTGATTTACGTACTAAGCGATGCACGCCGATTTCGGTACGTAACCAACCAAAAGCATAATCGCCTTTAATCTCAATGGTTGCTGACTTGATACCAGCGACTCCGCCAGCAGACACTTCGATAACGTCTACTTTAAAACCATGTGCTTCTGCCCAACGCGTATACATACGCAGCAACATCTCTGCCCAATCTTGTGCCTCTGTACCGCCACTACCTGACTGGATATCCAAATAGCAATTATTCGGATCCATCTCACCGCTAAACATGCGGCGGAACTCTAAATCTGCCACGCGTTTTTCAGCGTTGTCTAATTCGGCTTGCACATCAGCAAGCAATGACTCGTCTTCTTCTTCTACTGCAAGCTCTAGCATCGCAGACGCATCTTCCAATGTGGTTTCAAGCGACACCACCACATCAATCACCCCATCAAGCTGACTTTTTTCTTTATTAATCTTGGTCGCGCGTTCTGGATCATTCCATAGCTCAGGATTTTCCAGCTCTAAATTGACTTCTTCTAAGCGTTCTTGCTTACCATCGAAGTCAAAGATACCTCCGCAAGTCCTGCCCACGCTCAGATAAGTCTTTAATTCGTTCTTGATACGGATTGATTTCCATAAATGTTCCTGTGTGTTTTAAAAAATACGATAGCGCTATTTTAAATGAGATTCAGGTGAAATGTTCGGCTAATTTTAGCCGCTGCATGCGTCCTTTAAATTGACCAATCCTCAACTGCCCAGCGATGTGACAATGCATGGGCATGTAGCGCAGCATCCGGTGACACACAAATAGCCACATCCGCCCACTCAAGCAGCGGAATGTCATTTTTAGAGTCAGAATAGGCATAGGTCTTGTTAAAATGAATGCCAGCCAGTTGTTGCTTGCCAATCCATTTATCCAAATGATAAATCTTACCTTCTTTAAAGTTTGGCTTGTCGGTCAATTTACCGGTATAGCGCTTATCTTTTATCTCAAGCGGCGTTGAGAGTACATTGCCATCTTCAATCCCAAAGCGTTTGGCAATCGCAGATACCACAAAATCATTGGTCGCTGAAATAATCACCACATCGTGACCTTCTTCAACATGCTGACACAATACTTCCATCGCTTTTGGGCGGATGTGCGGCTCGATTTCACTTTTAATATAGTCTTCTCGCAGCTCATGCAGTCTGCCCATCGGTAGGCTACTTAAGAATTGCGCCACAAACTCGTTATATTCCGTCGCATCAAGCCTGCCTTCGATATAGTCATTATAGAATTTCTGATTGGCAGTACGATACTGCGCTTCATCAACAAGATTATGCTTGACGATATATTCGCCCCATAAATAGTCGCTATCGACATCGAGCAAGGTATGGTCTAAATCAAAGAGCGCTAAGGTGCGTAAGGTGCGTGGCGTTGGTTCAATGTCAATGCTTGGCATGCTCATAACAAAATACTCATTAATGATGATTGGTAATAATAATTACTAGTAACTCGTAGTTAGCGGCTTATTTTGGTTGTTCAATCTCTCTTAGACCGGTTTTAAACTTCTGACAACGCTCAGCATAATGTAGCGCCGACAGTTTCATCATGACTGCCTGCTCATCCGTCAATGTTTTGATCACTTTTGCAGGAGCGCCTACAACGAGAGAGTTATCTGGAATCTCTTTGCCTTCGGTGACCAAGGCTTTGGCACCAATAATACAGTTTTTGCCGATTTTGGCATTATTTAGGATGACAGCGCCAATCCCAATTAAGCTATTATCACCGACTTCACAGCCATGCAGCATCGCTAAATGACCAATAGTGACATGATTACCAATTTTCACCTCGATACCAGCATCGGTATGAATTACGCTGTTTTCTTGCACGTTACTATAGTCACCGATATGGATACGCTCATTGTCACCGCGAATCACCGCACCAAACCAGACGCTTGCCTGATGACCCAAATACACATCACCAATGACGCACGCGGAGTCTGCAATCCAACCGTTAAACGGTACAGCGAACGTAGGCACTCTGTCTAAATATTGATAAATCATAATCTATCCTTGGTGTTCATCTAAGATTTGTAAAAGCATGTCTTTATTAAAATATAAAATCGATACCTTCATGCATACCTACTGATCGATACCTTTATGCATACCTACTGTATGGGTCGTAAAATCATTTAAATAGCTGGCACCGATACTGGTTATTATAGTCGGTGAAAAGTAATATCAATACAACACGTACTACTGGTGCAAATTTTTCTTGCTTGCTGTGCCTACGCAGACAGAGGCTGCAAAAAATTTACACCAGCAATACGGTAGCGATTTTAAAGTATTTCAACTATATATTAGCCTATAAATTAGCCTATAAAATGTGTGAGCGCGTAATGTGATAGCAAGCATTTGTAGTATAATGCCATTTTCCTATCTTATCCGCCCTACCAAACCCTCTTTAGGATTACCGCAATGATCAGCAAAACCTCTTCCGCTATCATTTTATTACCAAGTAGTTTTTTATTGTCGAGCACCTTGCTTGTCGCTATGCCAGCCCATGCCAGTAGTAGCGATAATATCGAAAAGGCAGGCGATATCTTATCTTTCGCCATTCCAGCAGTTGCTTACGGTAGCACTTATTATATGGATGATAAAGAGGGACGAGAGCAATTTTATTATTCATTTGCAACCAATGTTGCTGCCACTTATGCCCTAAAATCTGTGATTGATAAAGAGCGACCAGATGGTAGCGATGATAATGCTTATCCATCAGGTCATACCTCAAGCGCGTTTCAAGGTGCCAGCTTTATTCATAAACGCTATGGACTAAAATATAGTGTTCCTGCCTATATTGGCGCAGGTTTTGTGGCTTATAGCCGTATAGAAGCCGATAAGCATGATGCTGTCGATGTATTAGCGGGCGCTGCCCTAGGTATGGCGAGCAGTATCTATCTGACAAAAAGCTATCAAGATGACCAGCTGCATATCGCTACCAACTTATCGCCAGATTACTATGGTTTATCGGTGCATTATAATTTTTGATCAATAAAGTTTATTGCTAATAGCTCTTTACTCCCACTCCTGCCCACTTACTATTTATGGCGCATAATCGAGAGACACCTAAATTATCTGGATGTTATTTACTATACTTATCCTTAAGGTGCTAGCCCTTAACGCAAAACTCTAGTATAATGCGCAAAATCTGTGCCAAAGCGAGCGGACATGATGTAAGTTACTTAATTCACTACCTAGTGAATCCTGTACCTTTTCATCTATGATGTCTTCTCGCTTTTTTGTGGAAAAATTTTGGCGCTGTCTCTTTTATTATTGCTATTTAGCCGCAGTTAAATACCAATAATCAAAAAAGCAGCGCTTTATTTTAATCAAAAAACCAGCACAGCACTTACCAATAACAGCGGAGGCAACCCTTGAATTCATCGACAGAAATACAAGCAATTTTGGCACTAGCGGACGGTACGATTTTTCGTGGTATTAGTATCGGCAGCCTTGGTCATCGTGTCGGTGAGGTGGTTTTCAATACAGCCATGACAGGGTATCAAGAAATCCTAACCGACCCAAGCTACGCGCGTCAGCTCGTGACCCTCACCTACCCGCATATCGGTAATACCGGTACCAACGCTGAAGATGTCGAGTCTGGCAATGGCCATAAAGTGTGGGCTGACGGTCTTATCATTCGTGATGCGACCATGGTGACCTCAAACTTCCGTCATTCAGAATCACTGAGCGATTATCTACAAAATCATAACACCGTCGCCATCGCTGATATTGATACGCGCCAATTGACTCGCCTGTTACGTGATAAAGGCGCACAAAATGGATGTATCATGACCGCCTCTAATGGCGAGACTATCAGTAGTGATGACGAGCAACAAGCCATTAAACTGGCGCAAGAGTTTGCTGGTATTGAAGGTATGGACTTGGCAAAAGAATGCTGTACGCCAACCACGTTTGAATGGACAGCCGGTAGCTGGGATTTATCCGATACTCTACTTAATCGCGATATAGCTGGTAGCCATGATAGTGGTACGGGCGGCTTCTTTAAGCATTTGGGCACGCATATTGAAGCAAAATACAATGTCGTTGCTTATGACTTCGGTAGCAAAACCAATATCCTACGTATGCTAGTAGACCGCGGCTGTCATGTAACCGTCGTGCCAGCGCAAACGCCTATCGCAGATGTGCTAGCGATGAATCCAGACGGTATATTCTTATCAAATGGTCCTGGCGACCCTGCTGCTTGTGATTACGCTATCGATGCGGTACGTCATATCATTGAAGAGACAAATATTCCGACCTTTGGTATTTGCTTAGGTCATCAGCTGATTGGTCTTGCCAGCGGTGCAAACACCATAAAAATGAAAACTGGTCATCATGGCGCTAACCATCCCGTCCAAGATTTGGCAACCGGCACCGTCATGATTACCAGTCAGAACCATGGTTTTGCAGTCGATGAAGACACGCTACCAGAGAATGTTAAGTCTACTCATCGCTCATTATTTGATGGTACTAACCAAGGTATCGAGCTGACCAATAAGCCAGTATTTAGCTTCCAAGGTCACCCAGAAGCCAGCCCTGGCCCGCATGATGCCGCGCCATTATTTGATAAGTTTGCAGACATGCTAGCAGCAGCTAAAGCTTAATGTATTAAGCATCAACCATTGTCGATAAATAACAATTTATTATAAAGCTTAAATCACTGACGGTGGTTTAAGCTGATCCACCCAAAATATGATAGTAACTATTCAAATATAGATTTCATAAGATACAGCTTTGCTCAAATACCGTTTTATTCAAATATAAACCAATAAAATATCACCCAAACGAAGGTAGCCCTAACTATGCCAAAACGTACCGACATAAAAAGCATTCTTATCATTGGCGCAGGTCCTATCGTCATCGGGCAAGCGTGCGAGTTTGATTATTCAGGCGCACAGGCGTGTAAAGCGTTAAAAGAAGAAGGCTACCGCGTCATCTTGGTCAATTCAAATCCTGCCACTATCATGACTGACCCTGCTATGGCTGATGCGACTTATATCGAGCCTATTACATGGCAGACGGTTGAGCAAATCATTGCTAAAGAGCGTCCTGATGCTATCTTGCCAACGATGGGCGGACAAACCGCTCTAAACTGTGCGTTAGAATTAGATAAGCATGGCGTATTGACCAAATATAATTGCGAATTGATTGGGGCGACTAAAGATTCAATCGAGATGGCAGAAGACCGCAACTTGTTCGATAAAGCGATGAAGCGTATCGGCCTTGAATGTCCACGCGCTGAAACTGCTGAGACGATGGAAGAAGCCTTTGCAACCCAAGAAAAAATGGGCTATCCCTGTATCATTCGCCCCTCGTTTACTATGGGCGGTTCAGGCGGCGGTATCGCATACAACCGCGACGAATTTATCGAGATTTGTGAGCGTGGTTTTGACTTATCACCAAACCATCAGCTACTTATCGATGAGTCATTGATTGGTTGGAAAGAATATGAGATGGAAGTGGTTCGCGACAAAAACGACAACTGCATCATCATCTGCGCCATCGAAAACTTTGATCCGATGGGTGTACATACGGGCGACTCAATCACGGTTGCGCCAGCACAAACGCTGACCGACAAAGAATATCAAATCATGCGCAATGCTTCATTAGCAGTACTGCGTGAGATTGGCGTGGAAACAGGCGGCTCAAACGTGCAGTTCGGTATCAACCCAGATACCGGTCGTATGGTCGTCATCGAGATGAATCCACGCGTATCACGCTCATCAGCATTAGCATCAAAAGCCACGGGCTTCCCGATTGCAAAAATCGCGGCAAAATTAGCGATTGGTTATACGCTAGATGAATTGCAAAATGACATCACTGGTGGCAAAACGCCAGCAAGCTTCGAACCTGCACTTGATTATGTGGTTACAAAGATACCTCGTTTTAACTTTGAAAAATTCCCACAAGCGGATAACGTGTTATCAACCCAGATGAAATCAGTTGGTGAAGTGATGGCTATCGGCCGTAACTTCCAAGAATCCATGCAAAAAGCACTGCGTGGTATGGAAACCGGCAATGATGGTTTTGATGAGCAAATCGATTTATCAAAAGTCAGCATTGAAAAGGCACGCAGCGAGATTACCAATCGTCTGACCATTCCAACACCTGAACGCATTTATTATATTGCTGATGCTTTCCGTATTGGCATGAGCGTCGATGACGTTTTCAAACTAACCAAAATCGACCCATGGTTCTTGGTACAAATCGAAGATATCGTCAAAACCGAAGCACAAGTTAAAGCGTTAGGTTTTGGTGGTTTAACCGAAAAGAACTTACGCAGCTTTAAGCGTAAAGGCTTATCAGACTTACGTTTGGCGAAGTTGCTTGGCGTCTCACAAAAGCAGCTACGTACCAAGCGTTGGGACCTAAATATCTATCCAGTTTATAAGCGCGTCGATACCTGCGCGGCAGAATTTGCTACCAGTACTGCTTATATGTACTCAACGTATGATAGCGAATGTGAAGCAAATCCAACGAATAACAAAAAAATTATGGTTATCGGTGGCGGTCCTAACCGTATCGGTCAAGGTATCGAGTTTGACTATTGCTGTGTACACGCAGCCCTTGCGATGCGCGAAGACGGTTATGAGACCATCATGGTCAACTGTAACCCTGAAACCGTTTCAACCGATTATGACACCTCTGATCGTCTCTACTTTGAGCCAATCACCTTAGAAGACGTGCTAGAGATCGTTCGTATCGAAAATCCTGATGGCGTGATTGTACAGTTCGGTGGTCAAACGCCATTGAAGCTAGCCCGTGCGCTTGAAGCCGCTGGCGTCAAAATCATTGGCACTAGCCCTGATGCGATTGACCGTGCTGAAGATCGCGAACGCTTTCAACATATGATTCAGCAATTGAACCTTGTTCAACCAACCAATGCCTTAGCCACTAGCTTAGAAGATGGTTTGGTCAAAGCAAAAGACGTTGGCTATCCATTAGTAGTACGTCCATCATATGTACTCGGTGGTCGTGCGATGGAGATTGTCTATAACGAAGATGAACTAAGACATTATCTGCGTACTGCGGTACAAGCGTCAAACGAAGCGCCGGTACTATTAGACCGTTTCTTAGACGACGCTATCGAAGTCGATGTCGATTGTGTTAGCGACGGTACTGACGTGGTGATTGGCGGTATCATGCAGCATATCGAACAAGCTGGCGTACACTCTGGTGACTCAGCCTGTTCATTACCACCTTACTCGCTCTCAAAAGAGTTATGTGATGTGATGCGCGCACAAACCGTCGCCATGGCTAAAGAGCTTGGTGTTGTGGGTTTGATGAACGTACAGTTTGCGGTAAAAGGTGAAACGGTTTACATCCTTGAGGTCAATCCTCGTGCAGCGCGTACGGTGCCGTTTGTCTCTAAATGTATCGGTACTTCTCTAGCGCAAATCGCAGCGCGTTGTATGGCTGGCACCTCGCTAAAAGACCAAGGCTTTACGAAAGAAATCGTTCCTGCATTTTTTGCAGTCAAAGAAGCGGTCTTCCCGTTTGCTAAGTTCCCTGGTGTTGATCCAATCTTGAGCCCTGAGATGAAATCAACTGGTGAAGTGATGGGCGTTGGCAAAACCTTTGGCGAAGCTTTCTATAAAGCCGTCATCGGTAGTAATGAGCGTCTGCCCGGTCTACCAACTGAAGGTGAAACCAAAACGGTCTTTATCTCTGTACGTGATAGTGATAAAGAACAAGTTGCCCCTATCGCTCGTCAGCTGATTGACTTTGGCTTTAATATTGTGGCGACTACTGGTACGCAAAAGGTACTTAGCGACAATGGTATTGAATGTAAACAAATCAACAAAGTCACCGAAGGTCGCCCGCATATCGTTGATGCCTTGAAAAATGGCAACATTGATATGATTATCAACACGACCGAAGGCAAGCAGGCACAAGAGGATTCATTCTCTATCCGTCGTAGTGCACTACAAGGCAAAGTGTTCTACGTCACCACTTTAGGTGCGGCAGATGCGGTCTGTAAATCTTATGCCATTGACCTACCTTTTGAGGTGTATAAATTGCAAGATTTGCATGAGCAAGCAAAGTCTATTGTTTAGCTCTATTGACTTGGCTGAATAATTTCAGTAGATTAAGCATAACCGTTAGGCTTGCCTAAGAGCTTATTTGAGTATGATTTCCTGTTGAACACAGCAAACCATGTTTGAAATACAATTTAAATGATAAACCTAAAAAGCATAGTGGCTAAACTGCGACTATGCTTTTTATTACGTAAGCTTAAACACCCAGATTATTGAATTGATATCAATGAATGATAGCGACCTGACTGGTTACGCCGTCTGAATCATTATTCTTTTTTTATTTTATACCCATTGCAACAACCCTGACACCATCTCCCTATGAGATGGTGCCCGTGTTATTGGTTTAAGGAAAAAACATGCAACGTTACCCCATGACTCCGCAAGGACATGCCGCTCTAGAAGCCGAATTAAAACAGTTAAAAAGTATCGACCGTCCACGTATTACCGCCTCTATCGCTGAAGCGCGCGAACACGGCGATTTAAAAGAAAATGCTGAATATCATGCTGCTCGTGAACAGCAAGGTTTCTGTGAAGCACGTATCCGTGATATCGAAGCCAAACTTGGCGGTGCCCAAATCATCGATCCTGCGACGTTACCAAAAGATGGTCGCGTGATATTCGGCGTGAGCGTGGTTATCGAAAACATGGACACTGAAGAAGAAAAACAATACAAAATCGTTGGTGACGACGAAGCGGATTTTAAAGCAGGTAAAATCTCTGTCAATTCACCGATTGCGCGGGGTTTAATTGGTAAGTCTGAAGGCGATGAAGCCCGTATTGAAACCCCTAAAGGTGTGGTCGAATACGAAATCATGAAAGTCATTTACGATTAGTCTAGCTGGCTTTTATAGTGAGTAAAATAGCGGTCTGCTTAAGAAGCAAATAAAGCAAACCGCACAAATTGCCATTGTTTATAGGAGAGCCGTTACACAACGCTGCTTTTCTACTCAATTTGTTTTAGCGCATAATTGTTGAGTTGAGATTACTGAGCCGGTTACTTGGCGGTTGCTTAAGATAATGACGGATATATCGATGGATGGATAGTTGGCTGTCCATTATCAGTACTGCTACCCTCGTTATTTGACCTGCTCTGTAGAGTCAATTAACGGGGGTTTTCTTATCTAAGCGTTCTTCATTCTTGTTTTACTTACTATAATTTTAAAGGACTTTATTATGACCACCACTATTGATCACTCATCAGTTGTGATGCAAAAAACAGCCACATTCACAGCAGTATCAGCACTTTTGGCAGGTACTGTCATGGCTATGTCTTCTGCCAATGCGGCTACTGAGGTGACAGTTCTACCCTCTACGGGCGGCAGTACCACCGTGGTCGAGCAGTATTCTGATGGTAAAACGGCTGTCATCACCGCCACTCCTAATAGCATTGGCATGCAAGATGGCATGCCGTTTGCGGTGGTGCAGGTTACCAACGTACCCCACTACGTGGTTCGCCAAGGTGCTATTAATACTGTTGTCACTCAAGGTAGTGCGACCGTCACTAGCGTACCTGTGACCAATCATATTACCAATCAAAGCAGTCGTGTTGATGTCATCGCGGTGCCGACCAGTACCGTCACCCAAGTACTACCAACGACTCAAATACTACCAACGACTCAAATACTACCAACGACTCAAATACTGCCTGTTATCACAGCGACTCAGCTGCCAGTAATCAACACGTCAGTGATGAATGCACCCGTGATCACTACCCCTGTGACAACCATTACCTCTATAGATGCTTTACAGCTAAAACCAACTTTTAGTACGCCTGATGTGGTCAACGCTCAAACCAAGGTCATGAAAATCCTTAAAAATAGCGATGGACGTGAGGTTGCAGTACCGGCTAACCATATCGCGCCTGGTGATGTCATTGAGTATCATACCGTTTATACCAATACCACAGCGCAGCCGGTGACTGATATCAATGCCATGGTTTCCTTGCCAAATGGCGTCAGAATAGTGTCATTGAACAGTCCACTGCCAACGCTTGCGACCACTGGTGGCGATAGCTATCAAACCATTCAGCAAGTTGGCAATACAGTCGTCGTTAAAGAAAATTACTCTGGTCTTAAATGGAACTTGGTAAATCTTAGTCCGAATGCCGCACAAACTGTCGTCATACGTGCCAAGGTACAATAAATACAACAATCAACACAACAATCAACACAACAATCAACACAACAATCAACACAACAATCAACACAACAATCAACACAACAATCAACACAACAATCAACACAACAATCAACACAACAATCAACACAACAAACCAGATGAATAGCACTCAAGAAATGACAGGCTAAGTATAGCTTAGCCTAAAATAACTGTACTAATTGATGACACGCCCTAGTTGCTATCATTTAAATGGTCCATAGTTATTCACCACAAATACTAGCCCCTATCTCACCCCATCTTTTTGTTTTGGTGGTTGAGTTTTAGCCGCTTTTCACTGACAATAGCAGCTTGATATCCTCAAATAGTGACCCACGCCATTATGAAAGTTATGCGTTTACTGTCGTCTTTGAAGCATGATGAATCCGAGCGCGGTATTTTTCATCTTGGGCGCGCTTTGGTCAAAAATGAGCATACTTCAATCATTATCTCTAGTGCTAATGAAGACAATGACTTGGTCAGACGCTTAAAGCGTGATGGCAACCATTATCACCAGTTATATATGAACAAAAAATCTTGGCTGTCCTTATTACAGGTCGCTCCGCTGCGACGTCTGATTGAAAAATATGACCCTGATATCATTCATGTACATTCGCGTACACCGGCATGGATACTGCATTTAGCGCTGCGCCGTGCACGGGTAAAACGTCGACCAAAACTGGTCTCGACTATGTATGGTTTTTATCCTATCAATAAATACTCACAAGCCTTGCTTGATGTTCATACCATTATCACCGTGTCTGATAGTGTGACCGATTATCTAAAAAAAGGGCTGCGCCGTGAAAAGCTAGACCCCAGAGTCATTAAGCGTATTTATCGCGGCGTTGATACGCGTCGTTATCCTTATCGGCACAATCCATCAGTATATTGGCTACGCCATACCTTTGCCGAATACCCTGAGCTTGAGAATAAAAAATGGCTGGTATTTCCGACCATCATTGGTAAGGAATATGGTCAAGAATGGCTGATTGATATCTTGGGTAATCTGCAAGAGCAGTTCCCTAATATCCACGCCATTATTATGGATGAAGATTACCGCGCAGGCGATGTCTCGCATGAAGATTTTCGCCAGCGTAGCAATACTTTGGGACTTGCCGATCGCATTACTTATGTCGGCAGTAAACGTAATGATATGCGCGAGTGGTTGTCAGCGGCCAATGTTGTCATGGCACTTGCCAATCAGCCTGAATCTATCGGTATCAATACTTTACAAGCCATTCATTTGGGTACGCCTGTGATCGGTTGGGATCAAGCAGCATTTAGTGAAATCCTGCGCCCACTTTATCCGCAAGGCTTAGTCAGAAAATACAATGCCAATGCATTGTGTAAAGCAGTGCGCAACCAGTTAGAAAGTGTGACTCGCCCTGAGATGACCACCAAATTTACCATGCGTGAGATGATCGATGAGACGTTAGGGGTCTATAAAAATCTGCATGAGCAAGCATTGGCAGAAGAGAAAGCCGCCGCAGATGCTTTAGCGGTAAGAAGACACAAAAAAGTCTTCGGCATTACTACTGAGCCCATCATCCATAAAAAACAGTCAATAAAATAAGATCAGTCAAAGACAAACCTAAAACATCGTATAGCACCAAAGTAACAGAAGAGCCAAACGATGCTTAACTGGCGTCATATCTGCTTTGGCTGCTTTCCTATTATTAATTTTCCTCTTATCAGCTGTGCTAAATTAGTTGACTACTACACTTTTTCGTAAACTTATTTCAGGACGGGACAATGTAAAAAAGCCAGATACGCACGGTATCTGGCTTAGCAAAAAACTATCAATCTATCTTAGGACGGGACAGATTAAATGTCTTACTTCTTAGTTGAATTATCCTTTAACCACAGCTGATTGACAATCTTTAATTCACGTAGCTCTTCTGCCATAATCGATTCACTAATGCCTGGATATTTCACCCTTGCATAACCGTATAACACGATACCTAACATGGTCCAACCAAAGAAAATCCACCATTCGACGGCAGTCAGTGCTGATGGCATACCTGGCATATATAACATTAATAAACCAACACTAAGTACAATCGTTACCATACCGACAAGCTTACCTGCTGGTATCTTAAATGGACGTACCATATCAGGCTCACGGTAGCGTAGTACTAAGAATGAAATAGCGACACAGGTATAAGCAATAACGATACCAAAACCACCGGCATCAACGATCCAAACCAACATTTTACGACCAAACAATGGTGCTAGCGTCGCTAAACCACCAATCAATAAAATCGCATTTGAAGGGGTTTTATATTTTGGATGTAACTTACCTAAAAAGGCTGGCAACATACGCGCTTTGGACATCGCATACAGCAGACGACTACCACCAATTAAGAACGCATTCCAGCTTGATAAAATACCCAGTACACCGCCGATAACCAACAGAATACCCGCCCATTTGCCTTGCCAAGCATTGGTCATGGCATCAGCAGTGGCTAAGGTCGAGCTCTCTGCTTGTACAAGCGGCAAAGTCGTCCCAACACTCCAAGCAATACCCACATACCACATCACCGCAACGACGATAGAGATAATCAAAAACTTACCAATATTAGGACGAGTTAAATCAATCTCTTCTGCCGCTTGTGGAATAACGTCAAAACCCACGAACATAAAGGGCACCATGACAATAACGGCCATCATGCCACCGACACCACCAATGAAGGCTGGCGATTGTATTGCTGTAGAGGTGTCAGGGTTATAAAGTACTGCACCAATAAATAGCAAAGTCCCGACGAATAGAATACCCAGTACTGCGGTTTTTTGGAACCATGCGCTGACTTCCATACCGCGGATATTTAGCCATGTTACAATGACGGAACCTAGCATCCCAACCCCGACCCATGTAGCGTAGACATCCCACCCAGCGATGGTCCAGAGATACCCTTGATTATAATTGGGAATAAAATACTCTACGACTGTCGGTAATGCGACTGCCTCAAAAGCGACCACGGAGAAATAACCAAATAAAATACTCCATGAGCAGATAAAGGAGACGTTTACTCCTAGCGCGCGATGCGTAT
This sequence comes from Psychrobacter arcticus 273-4, assembly GCF_000012305.1. NCBI lineage: Bacteria > Pseudomonadati > Pseudomonadota > Gammaproteobacteria > Moraxellales > Moraxellaceae > Psychrobacter > Psychrobacter arcticus. The sequence continues at coordinate 971,075 of NC_007204.1, read as the reverse complement.
ACGTATGCTCACCACCAGTGATTGGCATTGATGCAGCAAGCTCAGCATAAGTCACACCAATCAGTATCACTGCCAAACCGCCTATAAAGAATGCTAGCATCGCACCCCAAGTACCAGCGGATAAAATCCAACCACCAGCCAAGACGACCCAGCCCCAACCTACCATAGCGCCAAACGCTAAAGCGATAACATCCAGCGTCCCTAACGATTTTTTTAATTCAGACATAACTTGCTCCTTGTCCGTGCTTCATCCGTGTGAATATTTTTTTATTACACTTAGAGTAATACTATATTTTATGTAACAGAGCGTTACCCATCATGTTTATCTTTTCATACTTCTCGGTCAAGAAGCTTGATAGTATTTTTAATATCTCGATAGCGGTGGTTTGACAACGGCGTCTTGACTTGCAAGGCGCCGTTGTCAAACCACCGCTCAAAGCAGGACTAAAAAAATCCTAACCTTAAGCATTCATTACTTTAAATCGTAATGCTTTTAAGCCGTTAAAATACCTTTGATGATATCTAAGCCTTCTTGTAGCACTTCATCTTCGACAGTCAGTGGTACCATCACACGAATGGCATTGCCATACATACCGCAAGACGCTAGTAGCAAACCTTGCTCGAACGATTTTGCTTTTAAGTTAGTAGTCGCCTCAACGTCTGGCTTGCCTTCGTTATCGATTAATTCAAAGGCTAACATGGCGCCTTTATGACGAATATGACCAATACTGCTTAGATTTAAATCTTTTAAAAACGACTCGATTTTATCGCCAATCTCAATACTACGCTCAAGCAGATTCTCTTCTTCAATCACTTCCATCACCGCTAATGCAGCGACACAAGCCAGTGGGTTACCAGAATAAGTACCACCCAAACCGCCTATTTGCGGCGCATCCATGATATCGGCGCGACCGATAACTGCAGAGATAGGATAACCACCTGCCAAACTCTTGGCACTGGTCATCAGATCAGGCTCAACGCCCAATTGCTCACAGGCAAACAACGTACCAGTACGAGCAAAACCACACTGTACCTCATCAAAAATCAGCACAATGCCATACTCATCACAGATATCGCGTAGAGACTTAGCAAACGATGGCGTGACTTGATGGAAACCACCTTCGCCTTGTACTGGCTCAATAATTATTGCCGCCACTTCACTAGGATCGATATCCGCTTGGAAGATCATTTCAAGGCTGTGCAATGCTTGTTCTTCAGTAACATTTAACTCTTCAGCCGGGAACAGCGCATGGAACACAGGACCCGGCATAGGACCAAAGTTCTTTTTATATGGCAATACTTTACCTGTTAAGCTCATGCACATAAGTGTGCGACCATGCCAACCACCAACGAAAGAGATGACGCCCGGGCGACCAGTTTTTGCACGAGCAATTTTGATACAGTTTTCAACCGCTTCTGCACCTGTGGTCAAAAAGAACGCTTTTGTGTCGCCACTGATAGGCGCTTTTTCACAAAGTTTTTCAGCAAGATCCACATAGCATTCATAGTTAATCATTTGCGCCGCAGTATGGGTAAATTTGTCTAGCTGCTCATGGACACGCTGGGTGATTTTTGGATGGCTGTGACCGGTGTTTAGTACTGAGATACCACCGACAAAATCGATATAGCGATTGCCTTCAACATCCCACACTTCTGAATTTTTTGCTTTTTCTGCAAAAATAGGAAAAGCCACACCCAGACCTGTTGGTAGGATGGCTTTACGGCGCGCAAGTAATGATTGATTGGTAGTCATAAGAATGTCCTTTTCTTTCTTTTTACGTAGATGCCAGTGAAGTTATGGCGGTTTATAGAGTAAGGTCTAGTTATAGTGGGGATTCATGGTGCTGAATCCCGTTTCATGCTGTGTGACAATTAAAATAGAACATAGAAATCAAAAGCTTAGCTAACATCAGAACACCAGTATTTGGTCACAACATATTCTTCGATGCCGTATTTTGAGCCTTCACGACCAAAGCCAGATTGTTTGACCCCGCCAAATGGTGCTACTTCTGTTGAGAGCATGCCAGTATTGTGTCCGACCATGCCATACTCAAGACCTTCGGTCACACGCCAAGCACGCGCATAGTCGCTGCTATAAAAATAAGCCGCTAGACCGTAGATAGTGTCGTTGGCGGCGCGAATGACTTCTTCTTCCGATGAGAAGGTAAAGACTGGGGCGATAGGACCAAATATCTCCTCGCTGGCAATGTCCATATCAGCGCTGATATCGGTGATGACGGTCGGATTGTAAGCAAGGGCTGAAGCATTATTCGTACTACCGCCAGCAATCAGGGTAGCGCCTTTATCTAGCGCGTCTTTTAATAGCGCTTGTACTTTTTGTAGGGCTTTTTCATTAATCAATGGACCAACATTGACCCCTTCTTCCATGCCATTACCGACTTTCAACTCAGCGACTTTTTTGATGAAAATACCTAAGAATTCATCTTTAATGCTGTCTTGAACATAGACACGGTTGGCACATACACAGGTTTGACCCGCGTTACGATATTTGGAAGCGATAAGACCATCCGCCGCCTTTTCCAAATCGGCATCATCAAAAACGATAAACGGTGCATTGCCGCCAAGCTCTAATGATAGCTTTTTAATCGTTGGGGCACACTGCGCCATCAAGGTACGACCGACTTCGGTAGAGCCTGTAAACGAGAGTTTATGAATGCGCGCATCGCCCGTTAGGATATCGCCGATAGTTGATGATTTACCGGTCACGACTTGGATAACGCCTGCAGGAATACCCGCTTGCTCAGCCAATGCACCGAGTGCTAAGGCAGAAAATGGCGTTTCGGTCGCAGGTTTGATAATGATGGTACAGCCTGCTGCCAGTGCAGGAGCTGCTTTACGAGTGATCATCGCCGCTGGAAAGTTCCAAGGCGTGATAGCAGCACAAACACCAACTGGCTGTTTTAATACCACATAGCGTAATTGTGAGTTGGTTGCTGGAATGACATCACCATAGACACGCTTGCCTTCTTCTGCAAACCAGCGAATAAAACTATTGGCATAACCAATCTCGCCACGTGATTCAGCCAAAGGCTTGCCCTGCTCAGCGGTCATAATAATAGCCAAATCTTCTTTGTTGGCATCGATAAGATCTGCCCATTTTTGCAGCAGCTGTGCGCGTTCTTGTGGGGTTTTGGCGGCCCAAGTGATTTGCGCTTCATGAGAGTAAGTAACGGCGTCATTGACATCAGCGGTCGTCAAGCTTGGCACCGTACCGATAACATCGCCGTTAAATGGATTGCTTACTTCAATAGTGGCTTCATCATTGGCAGCATACCAACCGTCTTTGATAAGACACTGCTGTTTGATCAAATCTGGGTTAGAGAGATTTAGGGTAGTCTTTAGCATCGTAACACTCCATGTTTGTCACTAGTAGTTGTTTATTATTTATATAGTAAGCCCAGTATAAAAACGATACAGCGGGACTGGAATGAATTTTTTGCAGCCTCTGTCTGCGCAGGCACAGCACGCCAGAAAAATTTATACCAGTGCCGCGTCAAAACATGATGTATCTACTTTATTTGGAATCGACTATAGAGCTATCTAACGTTGGCATAAGCTTGCCTTTTTAAACAGCCATAAAACCAATGAAAAATTGGCATAACCAGTTAATAATAATGATTGATAATATATAGAACGTTCAGTATACTGAACAACTATTCCATATATGAGACATCATTATAAGAACGATGGGATACTCTTTGCAACCGTTATTTTGATAGTTCTCAACCATATTTTTTATTTTTACTTTTTAACTGACTTTTTAATAGGCATCTTATGAGTAACAGCGCCGTTCCTGCTCTAGACAAAACCTTTCAAATTCTGGACTTAATCACGGCAAGCCAGCAGCCCTTGACGGCAGCTCATATTTCAAAAGAATTAAAGCTGCCACGTAGCTCAACGCATAATATTTTGCATAGCCTGCTTAGCAAACATGTTATCTATAAGGATAGCGAAGGACGCTTTCATTTAGGCTCTTACTTGCTGTATTGGGCGGGTAAATACGAGCAGCAGCAAGGGGTGGTACAATTATTTAAAGACCTCATCATGCAATATCCTATACTGTTACAACACACCGTCACCTTATCCAAAATGGATTTGGGCGAAGTGGTTTTTTTGGCTTGTCATGAAGCACCAGCCCCACTTGGCTTTACTTTCCGTGCCGGCGTACGTGTGCCTGCCGTGTTTTCTGCAACCGGCAAAGCCATGCTTTCAACCTTGTCCATGCATAGCATCAAATCGCTGTATGAAGGCATCTTTCCAGAGCCAATGACGCCAAACGGAGTCAGCAACTTTGAGACTTTAGCGGATGAAATTGCTGCTATAGAACAGAGCCGCATCTCACTGGATGATGGGCAATTGCGCGAGGGTATGTACTGCTTAGGGACTTATATTCGCAATGCGTCGGGTAATGCTGTTGCTGGTATGGCGGTCAGCTTTTTACAAGCAGAGTATGAGCCCAAGCGTGCTGAGGTCAGTGCCGTACTGATTGAATTGGCGGAGCAAATTGAACAGCGTTTAGGGTTTATTGATTAGCAATAAACCCTAAACGCTGTTGCCGCTTGAGTGTTGTCAGTTGTTTTGATTGTCTCAGTTATTTTAAAGATCATTGTCACCACTGAATAAAAATTAACATTCGTTTGTTTGACATTGATTGGTTTAAAAGCTGTTTTGTTTAATACCTTTCTGTGTAAAACACTCTGTTTTTTAACTTTTATTTCGAGTACTGAGCATTGCAGATATTGATACTGCACACACTTATATTTAATCAAACAATTCCATCAGCTTTCAGCTTGGCGATCATCTCACTGTCATAGCCTAAATCAGTAAGCGTGCTATCAGTATGCTCGCTCAAGCGTGGCGGTGGTGTGCGATACGTAACAGGCGAGCCTGAGAGTTTAATGGGGCTGCCAAGTGCTTTAACCGGACTGCCTTGTTCGGCAAAACTAACAATCATCTCGCGCGCCAGCACTTGCGGCATAGCCAAGGCTTCTGCAATATTATGAATAGGACCACAAGGAATACCCGCCTCATGCAAGCGCGTAAGCCAATATGCACGTGGATGCTCGGCAAATGCTTTTATGAGCCACTCACAAATTAGCTCACGATGGGCTACCCGTGCTGGATTGGTCGCAAAACGACTGTCGGTATACCACGCTACTGATAGCATCTGGCATAACCTAGCAAATTGCCCGTCATTACCGCAGGCTAAAATGAAATGCTCCTCCCCTGCACCGGCAAACACTTGATAGGGAACAATATTAGGGTGACCATTGCCCAGTCTTGGTGGCACCTCGCCAGATGCCAAGTGATTCATACCGACATTGGCGAGCATTGCCAGCGCACTGTCTAGTAGCGCGACATCGACATGTTGACCAAGTCCGGTATGCTGACGCGCTATTAACGCCGCTTGAATACCTATGGTCAGCTGCAAGCCTGCAAATAAATCTACCACTGCCACGCCAACTTTATGTGGTTCGCCATCAGTAGGTCCGGTGATGCTCATCAGCCCAGATAAGCCTTGAATGATATAGTCATAGCCCGGAAGCGCAGCATCGGGACCTGTTTGCCCAAAGCCAGTTAACGAGGCATAAATCAGACGTGGATTGCTTTGCTTTAAACTCTCATAGTCCAAACCGTATTTTTTCAGACCGCCAACTTTAAAGTTTTCTACCACAATATCGCTTGTTTCAGCGAGCTGCTTAATGATGGTTTGTCCAGCAGGCGTCGTGATATCTACGGTGAGGGATTTTTTATTGCGATTAATGGTGGCGTAATAAGCGGATGTGTCATCGCTGAATTTTGGCGGCGCCCAATGACGCGTCTCATCACCGATATGTGGACGCTCAACTTTGATAACGTCGGCACCAAGGTCGGCGAGTACCTGAGTGCAAGAAGGACCGGCCAATACCCGAGACAAATCCAGCACCTTAATCCCGTGTAATGCGCCTTTTGCGACAGCATCAGTCACGATATTTGCAGTAGCATTGTCAATAACATTTGCTTGCTCAGGCCTTTGTGTCGTTGTGGTGACAGTCATAATAACCCCTTATTGATAACATATTTTTATAGTGATAAGACAGTGCTTAGTCATCATTCATCTAACTCTTTGAAGCTACTGATAAACCAGATATAAATCAGGACTAATAACTGAAAAAACGTACGCTACTGCTTGTTAAGTGCTTCATAAAAAGCGCAACAGTAACGTACGTCTAGGGTCTGAAAACCAGCTAGCACTTATTAGCTAACCACACTTAATAAAATGCCTGAATACCAGTCTGCGCGCGACCTAGAATAAGGGCATGAATATCATGTGTGCCCTCATAAGTATTGACCGCTTCTAAATTCATAACATGACGAATGATATGGAACTCATCAGAGATACCATTACCGCCATGCATATCACGTGCAATACGTGCAATCTCTAGTGCTTTACCACAGTTATTACGCTTAATTAGTGAGATCATTTCAGGAGCGGCGTTATCCTCATCCATCAAACGACCAACACGCAATGCAGCTTGCAGACCTAGTGTGATTTCCGTTTGCATATTGGCAAGCTTTAGCTGTACCAACTGCGTTGCCGCTAGCGGACGGCCAAATTGTTTACGGTCAAGGGTGTACTGACGTGATGCTTTCCAGCAGAATTCAGCGGCGCCCATTGAACCCCAAGCGATACCGTAACGGGCTTTGTTTAAGCAACCAAATGGACCTTTTAGACCACGAATATCTGGGAAAGCATTGGCTTCAGGGACAAACACTTTGTCCATGACAATCTCACCCGTGACAGACGCACGCAATGAGAACTTGCCTTCGATTTTCGGTGCGGACAGTCCTTTCATACCTTTATCTAAGATAAAGCCACGAATATCGCCGGCATCATCTTTTGCCCAAACGACAAACACATCAGAAATCGGACTATTGGTAATCCACATTTTATTACCAGTCAGCTCATAACCACCTGCCACTGCGCGTGCACGCGTTAACATTGATGAGGGATCTGAACCCGAATCTGGCTCTGTCAAACCAAAACAGCCGACATATTCGCCAGTCGCCAGCTTCGGCAGATATTTTTCTTTTTGCTCTTCTGTACCATAGGCATGTATCGGATGCATCACCAAGCTTGACTGCACGCTCATCGCCGAACGATAACCTGAATCCACCGCTTCAACTTCTTTAGCAATCAAGCCATAAGCCACGCTCGACATGCCAGCACAACCATAACCGTCTATCGTCACACCAAGAAGACCCATCTCGCCCATCTGACGCATAATATTGCGATCGAAGTGCTCATTGCGGTTGGCCTGAATGATGCCAGGCATTAGCTCTTTTTGAAAAAACTGACGCGCACTGTCCGTTACCATGCGCTCTTCATCTGTAAGCTGGTCACGTAATAAAAATGGATCTTCCCAATCAAAACGTGGGCTGCTAGAAGTTGCCATGTGCTGCTCCTTGTTGTCAGTCATCCTGACCGACGATTAATGGTTAATATGATACTTTAGCTAAGTTTACTATTGACTTCAATATTCCGCTGTGCGAAACTAAGTTTCATAATATAAACTATTTAAGCAAAATTTTAGCGTCCTGTAAACCCTTATTCATTCAGATGGTCATAAAATGAGAAAAAACTTGTCGGTAGCTGTACCATTATTGGATCGATTAAATAGTGCCCTTACTCAAGGTAAAGAAGATAACGATAGGCAATTTGTCACCGCCCTTGGGCGTGGCTTAGTGATATTGGCAGCTTTTGAGCATGAGGAGGCGCTTAGCCATCAGAAATTATGCCAGATGACAACACTGCCAAAAGCGACGATTACTCGCCTGATTCATACCTTGATGACGCTTGGATTTTTGCGTACCACTGAACATGGACAGTATCAATTGGGCAGTAGTGCGGTGCGATTAAGTGCAACGGCTTGGAGTCGTCACGATATGGTTTCTTCAGCTGAACCATTACTGCGGCAGTTTGCAAGTAGTAATGAGGTGTCGGTGAATTTGGCAACCGAAGTCGAAGGGGAAATGCGCTATCACGCCTGCTGTCGTAGCCCTGCTCGCCTATCGGTCAATTTGCAAGTTGGCTCTGCAGTACCCGTCGCACGCACTGCTATTGGACGTGCCTTTTATGCAGCTAGCTCGCAAGCAAGACAGGCTGTTATTCTTAGCAATTTACAAGAGCTTCTATCTACAGAGGATTATAACCTCGCGCAGTCTGCTCTGTCTGAAGCAACAGAACATTATAGATTACATGGTTATACCATATCGGATGGGGAGTTTTCTACGGACATATTGGCTGTAGCCGTTGGTGTCTATGATGTTGCCACTGGGCAGTATACCTATTCGCTCAATGCCAGTGTCCCAAGTGCCAACTGGAAAAGCGACGACTATGCAGCGATGATAGTACCTAAATTGCAAGCGTTGGCTGAAAAAATCGGCAGTGGTGTTTAGAGTAATTGATTAATCGGATAAGATTTAGCGTAGTTTGCTGATGATACGAGCATTTTGATGAGATTTTATCTGTGCATAACGACATTGATGAAGTGATGCAAGTACAAAGTGATTTGGTAGAAGTGATGCATACTTTGCAGTAAGTGGTTTATATTAAAGGATAAGAAGCGTTAAAATTTAATGTAAACATCAATAATCATAAAAGTATTGGAGTAAACAATAAAACTGAGCCTTTCCCAAACTCTGTGTCACTGCTTATAACCCACCAACCGCAGAAACGGCTGCGCTTTATGATTATGTTTGATGACCGTATCAGCAGGCATTTAATCTAAAGGGCAGTTACACAGAATCTGGGATGGTCTATTTAAAACCAATATAGAGCTACCTCGCCATATAATTGGTCATATCTTCCACGCCATGTAACGTCATCGGATACATCTTATTATCAAACAGTTTTTTAATCTCAACGATGGTTTGAGTATATTGCCAATACGTTGGATTCTCAGGGTTGAGCCAAGCGACTTTATCAAAATGCGCTAGCACTCTTTTTAACCAGACAATACCTGCTTCATTATTCATATACTCAACGCTACCACCAACCGTCATCAGCTCATAAGGCGACATCGACGCATCACCCACAAAGATAACACGATACTCTCGCCCGTATTTATTGAGCAGCTCGAAGGTTGGCATCGGTGCGCTATGACGACGGTTATTATCCTTCCAAACATAATCATACAGACAGTTATGAAAGTAAAAAAACTCTAGGGTTTTAAATTCATTTTTCGCCGCAGAAAACAGCTTTTCTAGTGCCTCGATATGGACATCCATACTACCGCCTACATCAAACAGCATCAGTACTTTGACACGGTTGCGACGCTCCGCTTGCATATGGATATCAAGCATGCCTTTTTTGGCGGTGCGCTTAATAGTCTCATGAATATCAAGCTCATCAGCGCTGCCTGTACGTGCAAATTGGCGTAGATTGCGTAGTGCCATCTGAATCTGGCGCGTTCCTAACTGATTATCATCATCAAGATTTCGATACTTTCGCTGCTCCCAGACTTTGGCAGCGCTGCGTTTACGCGATTCACCGCCGACGCGCACGCCTTCTGGGTGATCACCATAGGCACCAAACGGTGAAGTGCCACCGGTGCCTACCCATTTATTGCCACCTTGATGACGCTCTTTTTGCTCTTTAAGACGCTCTTCAAGTGCTTTCATCAACTCTTCAAGTGAGCCGTATTTTTTCAGTAAGCGGCGCTGCTCATCGGTCAGGTTTTTTGGGTCAAGCTTAAGATCGAGCCACTCTTTAGGAATGTCCGTTAGCTTAGACAATAGCTCATCCATATCAAGACTATCAACGCCTTCAAAGTAATCAGCCATTGCCCGATCAAACTTATCAAAATGGCGCTCATCTTTGACCATACAAAGTCGAATCAGCCGATACATATCCTCACGACTAGCAAAAGTAGACCGTTCTGAATCTTCAGGATGAGGCTGCATCATCAGACCTTGGTCTAGCGCAGCATTGAGGTCAAGCAGCTCACGTGTGCTAACAGGCACACCGTAAGTACGTAAGGTATAGAATAGTTTGATAAACATAAGATACGCATCACTTGTTGGCTGATGTGGTTATGATTTAGGCACTTGGCGTGATTTTTATCCTGACATCACTGTGCTTAACGACGCATTATATTGGCAAAGCGCTGAAGCAGACTCACATCAGCTTCATTTTTAAGCAGCGCACCATATAACGGCGGAATAGACTTCTCACCGCGCAAGTTTTCTTCTAACTCTGCTTGTGCCATGTCATCCGCCAACAATAGCGTCAACCAATCGACCAATTCTGAGGTTGATGGTGGCTTTTTAAGCCCTTGAATATTACGCAGTTTATAAAAGATATCAAGCGCATCATTGACCAGATTTTCTTGAATATTAGGGAAATGCACCTCAATAATTTGGCGCATGGTTTCTTCTTCAGGGAAATCAATATAATGAAAGAAGCAACGACGCAAAAACGCATCCGGCAGCTCTTTTTCATTGTTTGAGGTAATAATTACCACAGGGCGCTGCTCAGCAGTAATGGTTTCACCCGTCTCATAAACATAAAAAGACATCTTATCAAGCTCATGCAACAAGTCATTTGGAAACTCGATATCCGCTTTATCGATCTCGTCAATCAATAGCACACTACGCTCTTTACTGGTAAAGGCATCCCACAATTTACCCGGCTTGATATAGTTGCCAATCTCATAAACCTTGTCGTCACCCATTTGCGAATCACGCAGACGCGATACCGCATCATACTCGTATAAACCCTGCTCCGCCTTAGTGGTCGACTTAATATGCCACGTAATCAGCGGCATACCTAAACTCTCGGCAACTTCCTCCGCCAGCAAGGTCTTGCCCGTACCCGGCTCGCCTTTGATAAGCAGCGGCTTTTGTAGCATCATCGCTGCATTGACTGCCAATTGTAAATCGTCGGTAGCAATATAGCTTTGCGTGCCCGTAAATTTGATTTTTTTATCGGTCATAATAAAATCTCAGTTATTGTTATCGTTAAAAGGTTTTAAGAGCGTTAATAAATCTTCATTTAGATTAGCACAGCCATGTTGATTGCCAAAATATAGTCGGTGAAAAGTAATATCGATACAACACCCACTACTGGTGCAAATTTTTCTTGCTTGCTGTGCCTACGCAGACAGAGGCTGCAAAAAATTTACACCAGTAGTACTGTAGCGACTTTAAAGTATTTCAACTATACTCATGCGTTCGCAGATATTTATTACGTAAAAAAAGACACGCATGGTGTCTTTTATAATCATGAAAAAAATGCGTGAATCAAAAATCAATGGTATGCACTAGAAAGCAAAGACCTTGAAAGGTTACAACGTTAAAGTAATAGCATTCAGGCTAATCATTATTCTTAGATACAGTCGTATCTTTTTTTAGATTAATTGGTGAATTAATGTCTTCAACTGGCACTACTTCATCAGATTCTGTCGCCAAATAATTGCCAGAAGCTAGTTGCATATTTGCTTGGGCATATTGTGCGGTACGACTACGAGCCTTGTCTAAGCTTGACTCAAATGCACCGCGAATAAGCTGCCAAACAAAACCAACGAATAAACCGACAAATAAAACCACCATGATGGGCAGCATATTGGCAATTGCGCCAGTGGTATCCTTCATCATAATCGCATAGATCACACTGATGCTAGCAGGTGCAATCACGCTTGGATCGTCCAATGCTGTGCCTGGCGCTAACAATACAGCAAACAATATCATCCAACTCATGCCGCCTAGTGGACGTGGTAGTATCCGCGCGACCAGTAGCCAAAGTACCAACACGATAATGACACCACCTAGATAGGCATACATTGGCAAGTCTGCTACCGGTACATCTTTTACCAGCTGCCCCCACCAAATAGCAATCTCACCGAGAATATCGCTGATGGCCTCTAATGGTAAGCTATGTAAGATATTTTTTAACCAGTCCATGCGTGTTTTATTACCTGCGTTCGTAAATAGTGCGCGATAGTGATTGTATTAACAAATTTAATGAGCTGCTAGTTTATCACGACTACTGGCCAAAATGCATGACAGCGAATGTCTCATCTCCTTGTATCTGCCCTTTTTAAGAAAGCAAATTAAGAAAGCAAATGTGATAAGACCAGTTTCAGGCTATTCTTCGTGGAACCTCTTTTTATAACTATTACGTATTATAAATACTGTCTTGGGATTCTCGGGCATGCAACTCTGCTTGGCGGCGCATGACATCTTGCGGTGGTAACTGCACAAAATATCCTTGCGACGCTAGCTTTGCCAGCACTTCTTCTTTGTCCACCCTAGCAAGTGCGGGCGTTGTAGCCAAATCTAGATGCATGACGAACTTGCTACGACCTAAGCCTGCACGAAAGTCTTTGGGCAACACACCCAGCCAATCCTTAATCTCATCCGTATCATTCGGATAATCAGGACGGGCAATATAGATGTACATATCATCATGTTTAAGGAATTTATAAATATCGCAATGCATAAAAACAACCTATCAGAAACTATCGTCATAGATTAGCATATTTCAGGCAATTATCAGTAGTGGCTTTACGTTCAGATATAGTAAAGTATCTTAAACACTCTCGCCAGTTGGCTTGAGAGAAAGTAAGGAGCACTTGATACAAATATCTTGCATCCTTTGTACTATAAGGCATGAAGCTCACCGATAAATTTTATATCTTTAAATTTTTATCATTAATGTGTCCGTCTTATCTGCTATTAATATAGTGCAATTTTATAGAAACATCATCATTTTATCTTGCTGTTTTTTACGGCATTACCCTCATAAAAAATCGTTATAGCTAAGATTATTCACTTTAATCCATCTGATGGGTTGTAAAAAAGATGAGAACCTTTCATAATAAAAGCGTTTTTCAGGAGAGAGTCTTTAGCCTAAAGTTAGTGATACTCATATTAATGAGCTGACAGCCGCTATATGACCACCGAAGGCGCATCCACCCTGCTAATCGCTCAGGTAAAAGGACTGAAAAACACATGTCACCATGGTTTATTTGTATCGCGCTGCTAAGCGTATTGCGCTCTAAACCTTAGGCATAACAAATCTGGAGAGCGGTAAGGACGGACGACGCCTTATCCACCGAAGGGGAGAAAACGCGATATTATAGGCTTGTTAAAAAAGACAATAATATCGTGTTGAAAATCTCAGGTTACAGGACAGATAGGGCTTTTACCCAAATCGACGTTTAGCGTTTGTTTGGTGCATTGCTTTATATTTTTTCTGTACCACCCTTGGTTGCAATACTTGCACCCTGCAATATTGCTTCTCGCTACTATGATCATGCGCATCAGCTGGTTACTTTTATTAAGTACCTTTGATGTACATTTAAGGATTTGTTATGACCGATACTCAAAATACCAACAGCCAAGCCCCTCAACGCACGCCCCTTTATCAGTCTCATGTCGATAGTGATGGAAAGCTGGTGGACTTTTCTGGCTGGGAGCTGCCGATTCATTATGGCTCACAAATCGAAGAGCATGAAGCGGTGCGTACCGACGCCGGTATGTTTGATGTCTCTCACATGGTTATTGTCGATATTAAAGGCTTGGATGCCAAAGCATGGCTACAAAAACTATTGGCTAATGACGTCGATAAACTCAAAACAATTGGTAAAGCTCTTTATTCACCTATGTTGAATGAAGAAGGCGGCATTATCGATGACTTAATCGTTTATTTATCGAATAGCGAAGAAACTGAATACCGTATCGTATCAAATGCCGGAACGCGTGATAAAGATATGGCACAGTTTGAAAAAGTAGCGAAAGACTTTGATGTTACCTTAACTGAGCGTACAGACCTTGCTATGCTTGCCGTTCAAGGACCTAATGCCGTTGAAAAATTGGCAAAAATTAAACCCAGTTGGGCTGATACCTTAGCGGCGCTAAAACCTTTTGTCGGTGCTGACTTAACCGATATCGAAGGCAAAGATTGGTTCGTCGCTCGTACTGGCTACACTGGTGAAGATGGCGTTGAAGTCATTATGCATGGCGATGATGCGCCGGCGTTCTTTGAGCAATTAAAAGCCAATGGCATAAAGCCTGCCGGTCTTGGCGCTCGTGATACCTTGCGTATGGAAGCGGGTATGAACCTTTATGGTCATGACATGAATGAAGATGTCAGCCCTTATGAATGCAACATGGGCTGGACATTGGCGCTAAAAGACGAGCGTGACTTTGTTGGTCGCAAAGCTATGGTCAGCAAACGCAAGCAGTCAAAAGATGACAATACCGCTATGAAGCAAGTGGGCTTATTGCTAACCACACGTGGTGTGTTACGTGAAGGTATGAGCGTCACCATCAATCAAGGCACCGACAATGAGCAAACTGGTATCATTACCAGTGGCACATTCTCCCCTAGTCTAAAAAATTCAATCGCTATCGCTCGTGTTCCTGACAGCGTGTCAGCTGAAGACAATGTACAAGTAGATTTGCGCGGTAAAGGCAAATTCGTCGATGTGCGCGTACTTAAGCTACCTTTTGTCCGCAATGGCAAGCAGCAGTTTGACTCATAGGCTTTATAAATTCTATTATTAGCTTCCTTTTTTATTAATTAACCTCTATCACCTAGGAGAGAGACCATGAGTAATATCCCAGCAGAACTAAAATACATTGCCAGCCATGAGTGGTTACGCTTAGAAGACGACGGTACTATCACTGTTGGTATCACTGACCATGCTCAAGACCTATTAGGTGACGTGGTATTTGTTGAATTGCCAGACGTGGGTGACATCATCGCTGTTGATGACGAAATCTCAGTGGTTGAATCAGTAAAAGCAGCTTCTGACGTTTATGCGCCTATCTCAGGTGAAGTCGTTGCCATCAACGAAGCGCTAGAAGATGACCCGGAAATCATCAACTCTGACCCATATGGCGAAGGTTGGTTCTTCAGAATGAAGCCTGACAATATCGCTGACTACGAAGCACTTCTGACTGCTGATGAGTACGAAAACGAGCTGTAATATCAGTCTTACGCTCTCTTAAAAGCAGCATTTGATTTAAATATTGCTTTTAATATTTTCATTGATAAGATCATTAATTATTAACAGAATCAATCCGACGGATACTGGCAAGCGCTGGTATCTGTGCTCTTTATTTTTAAGACAATAATGGCAAGACAATAATGGCAAGACAATATTTTCAAGACAATCAGCACTCAATTTATGACGCCCAACTGCTATCTGATTTATTCGTATTAATCACTTGTCCGACGCTATTGAAGATATGCAATCGATAATGCCTGAAGCTGATTACTCATTCCTCAGCATGGACCCTACTATGAATGCTAATACTGGCAATAAAGACAGTCTTGCGACGCCTAGTCACACCCCGCAGCTGCAAGCGTTTTGTGACGTGGTAGAGTCACGCCGTTCAGTACGCCGATTTACAGATGCGCCGATACCTGACGATGTGTTAGCAGACTGTCTGCGTTTGGCGATGCTTGCACCAAACTCAAGCAATCTTCAGCCATGGGAGTTTTATGTGATTGATGATGCTGACAAGCGCAAGCGCGCGGTCAAAAACTGCATGAATCAAAACGCAGCAAAAACCTCAGCGCGCTTAATCGCTGTCGTTGCTCGTACTGACGTTTGGCATGACCACGCCAAAAAAATCCTACGTGAATACCCTGATATGCCGGTGCCAAAAAAAGTCAAAGACTACTACAACAAAGTCGTTGCCTTAGATTTTTTGCGTGGACCTGCTAACGTAGTATCAGTAGCTAAGTGGAGCGCCATTCAAGTAGTTAGACGAATAAAAGGTCCTATTAAGTCGCCTTACTATACCTTTGAAGATACCAAAAACTGGGCAACCAATAACACCGCCTTAGCGGCTGGAAACCTGATGCTTGCACTGCGTGCGCATGGCTTTGATAGCTGTCCGATGGGCGGTTTCGATGAGCCTGCGATGAAGCGCTTATTAAAGCTGAGTAATCATCATCATATCGTTATGATGATTGGTGCTGGCGAGCGTGCTGATAATGGTGTCTACAATACCCAGTTCCGCTTTGAGCAAGATCAATTTGTACATTACGTATAACCTGTTAAATCCCTATTTTCATTATAGCCACCTCCTTTATTACTCTTTTTACCAAGGATTGTCATGACTATCTCTCAAAACCCAACGCTTGATACATTTAAAGGCTTATTCAACGAAGCTGAATTTGTTTATCGTCATCTTGGCTCCAATGATGCCAAACAAGCTGACTTGCTCAGTGCCATTGGATATAAAGACATGGCAACGTTTATCAACGATACCGTGCCCGAACCAGTACGCCTGCATAAAGAATTAGATTTGCCAGTGGCAATGAGTGAGCACGCCGCACTTGCTAAATTGCGTACGATGGCTGACGACATCACGGTTAATAAAAGCTATATCGGTCAAGGGTATTCGCCTGTGCGTATGCCTGCAGTCATTCAGCGTAATGTGCTTGAAAATCCAGGTTGGTATACTGCTTACACGCCTTATCAAGCGGAAATCGCTCAAGGTCGCCTAGAAGCGCTGCTAAACTTCCAACAAGTTTGTATTGATCTGACTGGTCTTGAACTTGCTGGTGCTTCATTGCTAGATGAAGCAACGGCTGCTGCTGAAGCCATGGCAATGTCGAAGCGTGTGAGCAAAAGCAAATCTATGCAGTTTTTCGTTGATGACCGCGTGTATTCACAAACGCTAGACGTTATCAATACCCGTGCTAAATACTTTGGTTGGGAAGTGGTTGTTGGTGATTTTGAACTAGCTAAATCAGGCGACTATTTTGGTGCATTGTTCCAATATGTCGGTGTTGAAGGCGATGTCAAAGACCTAACCGACGTTATCGCTGCCGTTAAGAAAAACAAAACTTATGTAAATGTCGTCAGTGACATCATGAGCTTGGTGTTATTAAAATCACCAGCTGATATGGGTGCGGACGTGGCTTTAGGTAGCACGCAGCGCTTTGGTATTCCAATGGGTTTTGGTGGTCCACATGCCGCCTACTTTGCGTTCTCTGATAAAGCCAAACGCTCAGCGCCTGGTCGTATCATCGGAGTCTCAAAAGACTCACAAGGCAATACTGCACTACGTATGGCACTGCAAACCCGTGAGCAGCATATCCGCCGCGAAAAAGCCAACTCAAACATCTGTACCTCACAAGTACTATTGGCAAACCTAGCCGGTATGTATGCCGTTTATCATGGTCCAGGTGGCGTGAAGCGTATCGCTACTCGTATTCATGCATTTGCTACTGCCTTTGCTGATGTCATCAAAAATGCCAACGACAGCAATTTGAACGTGGTACATGACCAATTCTTTGACAGCGTCGTCATTGATTGCGGCTCAGAAAAACTTGCTACCCAAATCTTTGAAAATGCTGACAATGTTGGTTATAACTTATGGCGTCTTGGTGACAGCAAATTAAGCGTAGCGTTTAGTGAAACCAGTGATCAGGAAGACTTTAAGATCCTCACTCAACTGTTCGTTACTAAAGCACATGACCTACCAGAAGATGCTCGCATCTCTCTTGATAGCACTCATTTGCGTACCGATGATATCTTGACGCATCCAGTATTTAACTCGCATCATACTGAGCATGAAATGCTGCGCTATTTAAAGTCGCTTGAAGACAAAGATTTGGCGATGAACCGCAGTATGATTTCACTTGGTAGCTGTACCATGAAATTGAATGCCACCAGTGAGATGCTACCGATTACTTGGCCTGAATTTGCCAATGTACATCCTTTTGCACCACGCGATCAAGTCACAGGCTACGTTGCCATGATTGATAGCTTGCAAGAGCAACTAAAAGCCATCACCGGTTTTGATGATGTCTCTATGCAGCCAAACTCTGGCGCTTCAGGGGAATATGCTGGTTTGCTAGCGATTCGCCGTTATCATGAATCACTTGGTGAGACTGACCGCGATGTTTGCTTGATTCCTATGTCAGCGCATGGCACCAACCCTGCGACTGCGATGATGATGGGCATGAAAGTGGTTGTGGTCAAAACTGATGACAATGGCAACGTTGATATCGATGACCTAACTGCCAAATCTGAAGAACATAGCGCCCGTCTAGGTGCATTGATGATCACTTACCCATCGACGCATGGCGTGTTTGAAGAAGGTATCCGTAAAATCTGTGACCTCATCCATAAACATGGCGGTCAAGTTTATATGGATGGTGCCAATATGAATGCGCAGGTTGGCATGATGCAGCCGGCTGACGTTGGTGCTGATGTACTGCACATGAACTTGCATAAAACCTTCTGTATTCCGCATGGCGGCGGTGGTCCTGGTATGGGTCCTATCGGTATGAAGTCACACTTGGCACCATTTATGGCCAACCATACCTTAAGCCCTGTACACAATGCGCAAAAAGACTGCTCAGCAGTATCAGCAGCCCCTTATGGCTCAGCAAGCATCTTACCAATTTCATGGATGTACATTGCCATGATGGGCCGTGATGGTTTATTAAAAGCGACTGAGCTGGCGCTACTGAACGCCAACTATGTCGCTGCTGAATTAAAAGACTATTACCCTGTGCTATATACAGGTAAAAACGGCCGCGTTGCTCACGAATGTATCATCGATATTCGTCCTTTAAAAGAAGAGACGGGCATCAGTGAAAGCGATATCGCGAAACGTTTAATGGATTATGGTTTCCACTCACCAACCATGAGTTTCCCAGTAGCAGGCACCTTGATGATAGAGCCGACAGAATCTGAGTCGAAAGAAGAGCTTGATCGCTTTATCAGTGCCCTAAAATCTATCAAAGCGGAAGCGATGAAAGCCAAAGCTGGTGAAGACAACTGGACGTTAGAGAACAACCCATTGGTCAATGCTCCGCATACAGCTGCCATGGTAATTGATGGCGAATGGACATATCCATACAGCCGTGAGACAGCAGCATTCCCACTGCCTTATATCCGTACCAATAAGTTCTGGCCAAGTGTGGCACGTGTCGATGATGCTTATGGTGATAAGAACCTAATGTGTTCTTGCCCAAGTATCGAAAACTATATGTAATCTCAGTTTTATGTAGTCCCAGTTTTATATAGTCCCAGTTTTTGATACTTTATAAAAGATAAAAACAAACCTCCAAGTCAGTAGCTGATTTGGAGGTTTTTATTTTGCTGATACTATCGTTGAAATACTTTAAAGTCGCTACCGTATTGCTGGTGTAAATTTTTTGCAGCCTCTGTCTGCGTAGGCACAGCAAGCAAGAAAAATTTGCACCAGTAGTACGTGTTGTATCGATATTACTTTTCACCGACTATAACATCGCTAAACAGACAGGATATTTTTTACAGTATGCTAAATTTGAACGTGAGTAAGTGTCAAGCGTTAAACCTTGATACCCATGCCCTGCTGTAGCTCAGTTTTATGCGCTTCAATGACAGGGATAAAAGTTTGCATAACCCAGTCGTTACGCCAACCTTTTAATCCTTGCGGCAACTCGCTCATATCTTTATCAAACGCAATCACTTCATATAATTGCCCAAGCCATTTTTTACGCATTAAGACATTGGCAGGTACGCCGGTAGCTTTCGCTTGATCATCTATCGCTTGTTGCACTGCTTTTGACAGTACTTTGTTTTTTGAGCGATACGGCGGTAATAGGCAATCGGGGTACTCAGCAGGATGAAGGTTTTTCGCCTCCTTTATCACTTTGAGTAGCTCTTCACCATACAGTCGCAACATACTACGGTGCATGGTGGTTTTATGTGCAAGCTCACGCATACTGTTTGGTTTTTCAGTGATAATCTCACGCACGGCTTGTTTTTTTATCACAAAAGTACGCGGTTGATTGGTCGCGCGCGCCAGCTCCTCACGCCACGTCGCCACCGCTTGTAGTATCGCCATTTGCTCAGAAGTATAACGATAATCTGCCATGGTCAGATACATTGCTTCATCTGCAACATTCTGCGCATCATATAAATCGCTGGCATAAAGCCGACAATCTTCCCAGACATAACCATAGAGACCTTGAGATTTTAGAGCATATTCAAGGCTTAAATAAAGCGCTGGCAAAAAGCGCACGTCATCAATCGCATATTGCTCTTGCTCATCCGATAAAGGACGCTGCAACCAATCTGATTGGCTTTGTTCTTTATCAATGTGCATATCGAGCTGCTCATCAAGTGCCTGCTGATAGCCCATCTGTAATTGCCCAGTCAAATACGACAGCGCAATTTGCGTATCAAATATATTGGTCAGCGGCGGGCAGCCGGACAACAGATAAAATATACCCAAATCTTCACCGCAAGCATGCCAGATAGCCACATCAACCTTAATAAGCGCCTGCCATAGCTCACTCAATTGCAACTGCGGCGCATCTAATAAATACACATGATTGCCGGTATTAAGCTGTACCAGCGCCAAGCGTGGATAATAGGTATCGCGCTTGATAAATTCAGTATCTAATGCCACACGCCCGCAAGTGGCCAATGCCTCAATCACTTCATCCAACTGGCTTTGCTTACGCACCCAAGTGATGTCAACCTCATCAGCGATATCTAATAACGCGTCGATATCCGGCTCTACTGGCAGGTCTGCTAATTCGGCAGTATTAGTTGGCTGCTGTATTGCGTCAACAGCAAGTGTATTTTGAGGGTTTGATTCGGTTAGAGCAGTGTTAGACACGGGCAGATACCTGCATTGATAAGAGAAAATAAAACGCTAAATCACGTCTTAATAGAATTAAAAGAGAAAATCATAAAAGCAATTATAACCACATCATCGAATAAAATGCGCAAGATTTTAATGCGATAAAGACAAAATTGCTATAAAAAGGAGCGGTTTTGCATCGCTTGTCCAAGGGTCATGCTATCAAGATATTCAAGCTCGCCGCCCATGGGGACACCTTGCGCCAAACGCGTTACTTTATTAACATGACGACTGACTGCCTCATTGATAAAATGCGCGGTCGTTTGCCCTTCGACCGTAGTGCCGGTCGCCAATATCAACTCCTCAACAGGCTCTTGCTTGACGCGCCAGACCAGTTGCTCAATATTTAAATCATCCGCGCTAATTCCGTCAATCGGTGACAGGTGACCACCCAACACAAAATAACGCCCACGGTAACCTGCAGTTTGCTCTATCGCCATGACATCCGCTGCCGTCTCAACCACACACAATAATGCGTCATCACGCCTAGGATCTTGGCATAACGGACAAACGGCATCATCGCTAAAGCTATGGCAGCGCTGACATTCTACAATATCACGCATTGCCTCATCAAGTGCTTGAGCGAGCGCCATGCCTTGTGGGCGTTTTTTGGTGAGCAAATGCAGCGCCATACGTTGGGCGCTTTTTTGACCAACGCCCGGCAAAATACGCAGCTGTTTGACCAGCTGATCAAATTTGGCTGTCAGCAAAGTGATGTCCTTTGTTTATAAATCATATCTCTGAAAATGGGGTCGTATCGTATCGATAACAACCCCATTTTTTCTTTAATATACTGCCTTTAGCGTTTAAAAACTAACGACTTAGAACATACCTTGCATACCTGGTGGTAGACCCATACCTGAAGTTGCACCCGCCATGGTCGTTTCGTATAGCTCGTCCGCTTGACGTACCGCATCATTGATTGCCGCGGCGATAAGGTCTTCAATCATATCCGGCTCATCTTCTAATAAGCTTGGATCGATAGTTAAACGCTTAACCACATGACGACCAGTCATGGTCACTTTGACCAGACCACTGCCCGCTTCTGCATGCACTTCTTTGTTAGCAAGATCTTTTTTAGCATTTTCAACATTTGCTTCAACTTTCTTTTGCATGGTTTGTGCTTGTTGCATCAATGCTTGAATATTCATAGCTGCCTCTTTGTTTTTTAATAAAAAAATTATTTTATAAAAGGATAGAAAATAAAATGCTAATAGCAATTATACCGTTATCTTTACAAACTGTCTAAACCACGCGCCAAATCTTTGATGATATCTTCAACATCTTCTAAACCAACTGACAGACGAATAAGACCGTCTTTTACACCTGCTTCTGCCCGCTCTTGGGCGCTCAGACGGAAATGCGTGGTGGTTGCAGGATGGGTAATGGTGGTTTTGGCATCACCCAAATTGTTGGTAATAGAGACCATTTGGGTTGAATCAATCACATGCCAAGCGGCAGATTTTGGATCGTGCGTCCCTTTAGCTTTCACCTCAAAACCCATGATCGCCCCAAAGCCATCTTTCATATGATGCTGACGCTTGGTTAATTCATGAGACGGATGATCGCTCAAGCCTGAAAAATGCACGGTGCTGACATTGGGATGATTGACCAAAAACTCTGCCACTTGATTGGCATTACTACAATGCGCCTGCATACGCAGTTTAAGCGTCTCCAGTCCCTTGGTAAATACCCAGGCATTAAAAGGGCTCATGCTGATGCCACCTGAACGTATGACCGTAAATGCCTCTTGCATCAGCTTATCACTACCGACCAATGCGCCGCCAAGTACTCGACCTTGACCGTCTAGGTACTTGGTTGCAGAATGAATCACCACATCTGCACCCAAATCAAGCGGACGCTGCAAAGCTGGGGTGGCAAAACAGTTGTCAACGACAAGGAGTATGTCATTGGCTTTACATAGCTGACTTAAATAACCGATATCACAAATCTGTGCCAATGGATTACTGGGGCTTTCGCAATAAATAACCTTGGTATTGGGCTGTACGGCATTCGCCCATGCGTCATTGTCGAAGCAATCAACGTAACTGACCTCAACGCCAAACTTTGCCATATAGTTATTAAACAAACCAATAGAGGAGCCAAACAACTGATTAGCAGCCAGCAAGTGATCGCCTGCTTTTAGGTAAGCCAAACACATGGTCAAAATCGCGCCCATGCCAGAGGCTGTCGCCACTGCACGCTCACCGTTCTCAAGCGCTGCCAAACGGCGCTCAAAGGTACGTACGCTTGGATTGGTATGGCGTGAATAGACATTGCCTGTTTTCGTGCCATCAAAATGACCAGCAGCATCAACCGCTGAGCGATACACATAAGAGCTGGTAGTAAAAATAGCTTCTGAGTGCTCGCCCTCATCAGTACGATGCTGACCTGCACGTACTGCAATGGTCTGCATGCCATAATTGAGTTCTAAATCGAGCGCATCGTCGCGCCAGTTTGCATCCAAGCTATGTATATTGTCTTTATTTTGCACTTGCGATTGACTCATAAGTTTTCCATTGCCCTAATTATTATTTACAATACCGTTTATTGTTGATTATAAACATCACGCATTCGCGTTATCATATCATGATAACTTATTCCAAGCAGCAGCTTCAAAGCAGTAGATTTCAGAGGCTGCCTGTCCATTATTTTGCCTAACGCATAACTTATTAGAAAGGCAAGGTAAAAAATTATGCTGTCAACATCCAATAAGGACAGCATTTAATACGGGTAATATTTAATACGGGCAATATTTAATAAAAGTAACGTATTTATAATAGGCACAGATGCCGACACCTGCTAAGCTTAGCGGCGCTTTAGACTTTGCCTTAGGTGATATCATTATATGCCTTATAATCAGTGTTATCATCTGCAAAACTACCAAAAAATCCATACGCATTTTTTGGTATATTCTCCATTATACAAAGGCTCACTAAGGTAATTTTTTTATGTCGATGTTCAGTATAGAACCCAGCAACTTATCGTTGAGCCTGACACTCGGTCTCACCTTAGGTCTTAGTGGATGCCAAAGCTTACCAAAGCAGCCGCACTTGCCTGAAAGCCAAGCACTATCAGCAAGGGTTAATGCTTTATACCAATCAGACATTAGCAAACAAGATAACATAGAAAAAGACGTCCAAAAAGATGGCGATTCTATAGATACCACGAAAGATACCACGAATGTCAGCACAGACACTGTCACCCCAAATACGGATAGCCTTGATTTGGTAGCCGCCATCAGTCAACAAAGTAAGATTCACCCTGATTTGTCAGGCTACCATCCGATTGTAACTGGTGCCAATGCTTTTGCCTCACGCAGTATATTGACAGGTATGGCCACACGCAATATCGATGCCCAGTACTATATTTGGCACGATGATCAGGCCGGTCAGCTGATGCTCAAAGACTTATGGGATGCTGCGGAGCGTGGCGTTATTGTGCGCTTATTGCTTGATGATTTTAATAATAATGCTAAATTTGATCAGCATTTATTACGTTTTGCCAGTCACCCTAATGTCGCTGTGCGTATTATTAATCCACTCATATACCGTAAATTTAAAAGCTTAAACTTTTTAACCGGACTGCCGCGTATCAATAGACGCATGCATAATAAAAGCATGATTTTTGATAAGCAAATCACCATCATTGGTGGCCGTAATATCGGTGATGGATACTTAAGTAATGATAAAAACAGCCAGTTCGCAGACTTAGATGTACTACTGATTGGTAAAGTCGTGGCAGATATTGATAATAGCTTTGCCAGCTACTGGTCAGCGCCAATATCATTTGATATTCAAACCTTAGCGACTCTTGATAAAGGAGAGACGACTGATTTTGTAAAAGGGCTCGATAAGTTAAAAACAGATGAGAAGAGTAGTAGTAATGGCAGTTTGTCGATTTATAAAGCAGCCATTGAAGACTCCTCTATCGATACTGATTTGATTAACAAACGAGTGCCGTTTCGCTGGACGGACATGCAGTTTTTAAGTGATGATGTCGGCAAGCTAACCAAAACCGTGCCAGCAGACACCAATTTAGTGCATCAACTGCGCACTTTGCTTGGCAGTCCATCAAAGAAACTCACTATTATCTCATCTTACTTTGTACCGACTAAAGACGGTGTTAATACGTTGAACGCATTGGCAGAATCTGGTATCGAAATCAAAATTCTAACCAATTCATTTGATGCCACCGATGTAACGGCGGTACATTCTGGCTATAGCCAATGGCGTCCTAGTTTGCTGCGCGCGGGCGTAAAAATTTATGAGCTAAAATCAACCGCTTCTGAAGAAAAGCGCGAAAACAAACTTTGGAAAGGTCGTAGTCAATCCTCAACTAGCTTACATGCTAAAGCTTTTGCCGTTGATGACTACCAAGTTTTCATTGGCTCATATAATGTTGACCCACGCTCGGCTAATATCAATACCGAGATGGGCGTGATTATCAATGATGATGAGCTTGCTACTCAGTTGCATGATGCACTAAGCGATGACTTATTAAACCAAGCGTATGAAGTGAAGTTACTAGAAAACGGTAACTTACAATGGCATACCATGGAAAAAGATAAGAAAGTCATCTATGATTCAGAGCCGCGCGTCGCTGTCAGTGACCATGTTTGGCTGACTATCATGTCATGGCTACCTATTGATTGGCTGTTATAGTCCACTCAATATAAAAGAAGCAGAAATTGAATGGTGTTTGAGTACTCTTGGCTCAATTCTTTTTCATGTAACCATATTTGACACAAACGTCTTTATTTTTACGATAAATCATTAGCAATGATGATTTATCGTTTTTTATTATAGGCAATTATTTAGATAATGACTGTCTTAACGAATACCTTAATATCTGGATGCGTGACCTAATATGCCTTCTCGTTCTCAATATGCACTGATGTCTTCTAAAGATAGAAATACGGTAATATTTACCTGCTATAGCAGCGCAGTGGCATTTTTTGACTTTTTAATATACCTGTATCTTTCAGATATGTTGGCAGCGACTTTATTTCCTGTTAGCTCAGACCCCAATCTCATGAAGATACAGGGGCTATCACTGTTTGCGATTGGTTATGTGGCACGCCCACTTGGCGGCGTTATCTTTGGACGTTATGGTGATATCAAAGGTCGTAAACCTTTATTGCTGATCAGCATCTTGGTCACAGCAGCAAGCTTATTGGTGATGGGCTGTCTGCCTACTTATGCACAATGGGGTTTGGCGGCGCCTGCGCTGTTTATTATATTGCGACTGATACACGGGATGGCCTATGGTCTTTATGTGCCACTTTCTTGGGTGTTCGTTGCAGAGCACGTGCCGCGCCAATATCTTTCAGTAAGCTGTAGCTATGTGACTGCCAGTTTTTTTGTGGGCGTTTTATTCTCTAATGCTTTTTTTCTCTGGTTAAATAACATTTTAACCACTGAGCAATTGGCAGATTATGGCTGGCGTTTACCCTTCTTTATCGCCGCTATCCTGACGGTTTTACCACTCCTTGCCTGGCGATGGATAGAGGAAACACCGTTTTTCACTCAGATGAAAAAATCAAGACCCAATGATTATGTTGCTAAGCCTTTTACAATCCTACTTAAGCATTGCAAGCATGCCATCTTTATTGGTCTGGTTCTTACTTTGATTATCTCAAGTATTACGACTGTCGTTGTACTTTTACTGCCTGACTTGATCGAATTACGCTTTACACTCGATACTGATTTATTTGGGTTCTCGCACAATCTTGGCATCGTCTTTATGATTTTTGGCTGTATTTTTTATGGCATCATCTCTAACCATCAAAATTTCGGCAAAATTTTGGCGATAGGCTCTATCATATTGATCGCTCAAATGCTTGCTTTCTTCTATCACTTAGAGGCAAGCGGCGACTATATCCTTATTATGTATGCGCTTTTAGGCTTTTGTTCAGGTATTGTCGGCATGATACCCGCCATCTTGATTCAGCTTTTTCCAACCAATATACGACTCACTGGAATGGCTTTTTGCTATAATATTACCTACGGTATTGTCGGGGTATTGGTACCGTTTGGGCTTGGCTACGCCACTTTATATGTGAGTTTTTCACCTGCACTCTACATCACTTTCATCGGTTTTATTGCTATCATAATGGGGATTTATTTTTATAATATGCCTGAATTCAAAAAAATCAATCAGATCATTTAGTGATCTTTTATCCAAATAGGCTGATCTTTTATCAGCCTATTGATTATAGAGTCGGTGAAAAGTAATATCGATACAACACGTACTACTGGTACAAATTTTTCTTGCTTGCTGTGCCTACGCAGATAGAGGCTGCAAAAAATTTACACCAGCAATACGGTAGCGACTTTAAAGTATTTCAACGATAGAGTCACAATCCATTACAAGTGATGCGCAAATTGGCATATACACCATCAGCATTTAAGATATGCATCTTTAAAAAATTTCTGAAAAATTAAGGCTGAACCACTATGGTTGATATGACCAACAAACGTCTTTCGGTTGCCCCTATGATCGATTGGACAACAACAGATTATCGTTATTTTGCCCGTCTTTTTAATCCACATGTCTATTTGTATACCGAGATGATTAGTACAGGCGCGCTGATACATGGCAATCGCGCACGGCATCTGCGCTTTGATGCCCTTGAGCACCCGCTGGTACTGCAACTTGGCGGTGCAGATATGACTGAGATGACGCAGTGTGCAGAATTCGCCCAGCAGCATGGTTATGATGAGGTCAATATTAATGTGGGCTGCCCCTCCGATCGTGTACAGCACAATAAAATCGGTGCCTGCCTGATGGCTGAACCCAATACCGTTGCAGATTTGGTCAAGCATATGCAAGCGGCTGTCGATATCCCAGTAACGGTCAAGCATCGTATCGGCATTGATGACTTTGACAGTTATGAATTTATGGCGGATTTTGTACAGAAGGTAGCAGCTGGTGGTTGTACGCGCTTTATCGTCCATGCTCGTACAGCATGGCTACAAGGCTTGAGTCCAAAGCAAAATCGTGAGATACCACCACTGCGTTATGAAGATGTGTATCGTTTAAAACAAGATTTTCCTGCACTTGATATTGAGATTAATGGTGGGATTGAGACCGTCGCTGATATTGAGGCACACCTTGAGCATATCGATGGGGTTATGATAGGACGTGCCTTTTATCATAACCCGTATCTGCTAGCCGAAGCCAATAGCCTGTGGGGCACCCCTGTCCCGAAGCGTTCAGATATTTTGGCGCAGCTGTATCCTTATCTAGAAGAGCAAATCGCTAAAGGTGAAGCACTTCCAACGATGACTCGGCATTATTTAGGGTTATTCCAAGGATTGGTGGGTGCACGAAAATGGCGTCAAGCGTTGAGTGGCAAGCCTCATTTGACGATAGATGATATCAAATATGCAGCGACTGAAGTATTAGCCCTTAACCCTGACGCCTGACTTCTTAGCCCTGATAAAACCTATTATTAAATAACAGTGAATACGGCGTAAATATTCACTGTTACCTCCTACGCCACTTGCACCAGATACTGCCACATAGCCGCGCCGTTATTTATAATATGTAATAGCATGGGCAATATCAGCGAGCCTGATTTGATACGCGCATAGCAAAATATCAATGCCAGCACCACGATGGTACTGATCTCATAAATACCATATTGCAAATGAATGACCGCAAATATTAAACTGGTCACCAGACTTGCTACGATTGCCCCGCGATACTCTGTATCAGATGACGCAGCAAATTGCTCTGCAAGCGCCGACCACAATATACCTCGAAATATGAGCTCTTCATAAATGGGCGCGACGATGACCATCGCAAAAACAAGTAACCATACTGAGCTGACAGACTGATATAAAGGGTCTACAAACGCCAGCGGTGATTTATCAAGCAAATACGTCAATGCCTGACTGCCAATCATAAATATCAACAGCAGCCCTATCATGCCCATACCAACCGCCAATGAGAACGGTGTTAATGCTAAATACTGCTTTAAATTGCCCCCTCTCATGCGAATAATTAACGAACTGATTGCCACTAATAGCACGCAGCCTATCATGATAGAAATACTGACAACCGTCCCATCATTGCTGCCAAAAAAGAAAATATCGCCTACCGTTGCGCTTTCGGCAGTTGGTAATATCAGTTTGCCGGCGATGTAAATCCCAATCAATTGACTGATAAAAAAAACAACCACCATGCCTACAATAAGCAGCAAAGTACCTAAGCGTGTGAATAAAGGCTGAGAGGATATGACAACTGTATTGTTTTCAGCGGCGCGCTTATTTGGCATTCGCATTGACATAATAGGTTCACTCGAAACGGTACTAAAGCATTGCTTAAAAACTGCTCAAAAGGACAGTCTGTTTAGCGTCAGAAAATTGATTGAAAACAAAGACTGTCATTATTTGGCAAATAACTGTTTTTCAATTAATGCTAATACCTGTTGAGACACAGACTCTGGATGCTCAAGTGGAAACATATGACCGCCCGCATGAGTGATATAAGGAATGCGTAAGCGCGACTTTATTTGTTGGGGGAATCGACGTTTTAAAAATATACTGTCCTCACCGATAATCAAGGTAACTGGCACTTTAGGGGCACGATTTGGGGTCAACCAATACCAAGAAGGATTAGTACGAAAGACGGCAACTTCACTGGCTTTTGGAATCGCCAAGGTCACTTTACCATCGGCACGCTTATGCAGACCATGCTCAATATAACCTTGAAAACTGCGCTCAGTAAAGTTTTTAAAAAAGCCTTTATGTCGTAGCTTATCATACGCATCTTCTCGGCTGTCCCAAACGTCACGACGATGCTTAGATACGCCAGCTGGCGATAGCTTATCCATCAATCGATTATTCATCAGTGGCAATCGGTCTACTGTCTTGGCAAGATGCCATAGCAAGCTGACTTTGCCATAAATCCATGGTGGATCCATGAGTACTGCTTGCGAAAAGTACTCGGGTGCACGGTACAACGCTTGCAATGTACACATGGCGCCAAGCGAATGCCCAACGGCTATGACTTGCTTAACGCCATGTTTTTTACAGGTATCTTTGACGCTATTGACAATCTGCTGCGTGAGACTGCGCCATTGGTTATCGACTGGATAATCAGGCGTATCACCAAGCATCGAGATATATTCAATGGTGAAAAATTCAGCCAACTTTTCAAAAAATGGCTCATACACAGGACTCGGCATCCCGTTGGCATGAGCAAAATGAATAACGGGTTTTTGGGTTATTGTCGATATAGGTAAGGACGCAAAAGACTGCAAATTGACTTCACTCATGACACATTCTCATTAGTTTGTATTTATGGTGTTAAATGCTAAATAGCGACATATAAATAAGGCTGAGCGTAATCATACGCTCAGCCTTAACAATCATACACGGTAACTCTAAAAATTAAAGTCAATTAACGCATCTGCGCGTTGCCTTCTTCTTGTGGCAAGAGATCAAGATTAATGCTTGAACCCACACCTGCGCCCAATTTGACGGCAAAGCGATCCATAAACAATTGGAACGGATCACTCGGCGTATAATTGACCACGTTATTTAGCTTAAGCTGCTTCTCTAAGCTTGAGATACTGCCTTTCTTATCAGCCAAGCCAAGCTCAATAGATTGCTCTCCTGTCCAAAATAGTCCTGAAAACAGCTTATTTTGTTCAGGATTTTTTAGACGATCACCACGACCTTCTTTTACAGCATTGATAAAATGCTTATGAGTATTGTCCAACACTTTTTCGACATGCTGTTCTTCATAATCCGTTAATGGACGTGACAGACTCAAGATATCTTTATACTCACCCGCCGTAATGGTGCGATCTTCTACACCAACCTTATCCATTAAGCCTTTTACATTGTAGCTTGGCATAATAACGCCAATCGAACCAACGAGGCTTGATGGGTTGACATAAATCTCATCAGCCGCTGATGCAATATAATACGCGCCTGAAGCGCCCATATCGCCAATCACCGCATAAAGCTTTTTATCCGGATATTGTTTACGTAAATCCATCATGGTTTGCCAGATTTCATCCGACTGTACTGGCGAGCCACCCGGTGAGTTGATATCTAGAGCTACTGCCTTTGAGTTACTATTTTCAAAGGCGCGTGTTAGCGCATCATTGACGTCATAAGCGTTGGCGACATCACCACTGCTAATAGTTCCTTGAATCTCAACCACTGCTAAATGTGGCTTATTGGTGTCGATACCGTCAAGAGCAGTTGGTGCTTCAGTGCTGCAACTACGACCAATCGTCAAAAATATCAATAGAATATAGCCGAAGGTCAATAGCTTAAAGAAGATACTCCAGCGACGGGCACGGCGTTGCTCAACCACGCTGGCTAATAAAGTATTTTCAATCAGTCGCCATTCTTGCCCGCTCGGCTGGTTTGATTGCTGCATCGGCGCTGGCTGATTTGCCGAATTATCAGGACGTTTGTTAGGGTCTGGCGGCCAGTTGGGCATATAATTTCCTAAGTCAGAAACAATGTAAAACGATAAAAGACAGATTATATAAACTTACTACCGAAAAATTCGATATGCTTACTGTTTAATTTTTCTGTATGAATAGGTTATTAAGTATGGTGCCATTTTACTCATGGTTCAATAGCGTCTCTGTGAAATACCTATATTTTATAAATGTGATATCACAAATATAGTTGAAATACTTTAAAGTCGCTACCGTATTGCTGGTGTAAATTTTTTGCAGCCTCTGTCTGCGTAGGCACAGCAAGCAAGAAAAATTTGCACCAGCAATACGTGTTGTATCGATATTACTTTTCACCGACTATAAAATATTAGGGCGCATTAATACTATCCACAATACTATTAACATTTAATATTGGGGCAGTTATTAATCGCCCTCTCTGATTAGCGCATCAGAAGATAAAGCCACTTCTAACGGTTTATTATCGTAGGTGGTTACCTCATCTATTTGTTGTTGGCTGATTACCTCACTCGATATATGCGAGGTGCTGTGACCCAACCATGTCGTACGATTCATTGTTATATTGCTATTGGTTGACTCAACCGAGCAGAGCAACGACCACATTTGCCAAGCTCGCTCATGCGTATCTGCATTCAAAATTAGGCGTGATTGCGACGTATTTGCTTGGTCAATCGGTTGTTGGCTGTTTGACGTGAGTGTTTGTGAAGTGACGGGTAATGACTTGAGAGGATCGTTTGCTTGATACTTGAGCACCCTTATAGGTTTGCTGCTATCAATAGCAATTGTACAATCCCAAACACTGGCATCATCTATCTTGCTCCAGCCTGTGATTGCTTGCAGCGTTAAGTGACCATTTGGCAGCTGCCATATTTTACCGGATTCGCAGCGTTGGGCACTGATGGTCGCAGTCTTTTGAGAATCCGTAGTGATTTTATAAGCTTGCTGCAGCGCAGACCAACGCTCACTACGCCCTGCTTGCCAGTATTGGCTCACAGGCAATCGCTGACTGAGCTGAGCGACCACCATGGGTAAAATCTCTGAATCATTAGGGTTCACTGCGCCGCTCGTCTTATCATAAACGCGTGAATCAGTCACGCCACTACTACTGCTTTGTACTACGATGCCCTCTAGCTTATTGACTGCTAAGCTACCCAATTGCTGCTTTAATGTGGCAGAGAATTTATCTGCCGTCAGGTTGCTGGGCGTGGTCTTGGTGCTACTTGGTCTATGATCCGTCAAGAACAGCCAGCTACTGTTTTTGGCATCCTTGTCACTTAAAACAGGATACTGTAATAAAGTGGCACTTATATATTGATCGCCGGTTGGCAATATATATAAGGTGGGTGTCTTAGTCAGTGACTGCTGATTGGCATATACCGTCATTACCAAAAGGCTGAGCGGTGGTAATACTAGCCAGCGGCTGATCAGACCGCGGGGAAGCAACCAAGGTAAGATGGCTAATAATGCCATGAGCAAAATAGCAGCATTGACAGGGGTATAAAGCCACGCATCTGACAGCACAGGCATTGCCGTTAGCCATGATATTAGTTCGTGTAAGTTAGTTACAATCGCAGTGACTAATGTCCAAATAATATTGGCTATAGCCGGCAATATAAGATAGCAAAGCCCAGCCAATAAATTCAGCGGTACAATAATCCAACCAAATAAGCCAATGGCAAAGAGATTGACGACCAATCCCCATAATGATGCTTTGCCAAATAGCAACAAAGTCACAGGCAGTAGAGCGAGGAATAGCCAACACTGCAACTTAAATAAGCGCTTAAAGTTTAGCCATAGATGTCTGAGTAATTTATGATGGGAAGTAGAGGGTTGGTTTGATTCTAATGGCTGCTTTTGTGAGGTATCTTCATATTTAAGCAATAACGCCACGGCAATAAAGGACAGCCAATAACCTGCTTGCCATAATACATAAGGATCATGCCACGCCATCAACACTGCCAAGGCAAATAATATGCGCATGGTACTGACGGGCAATAAAGTCAGCCTTGTTAGACCGATTGCCAATAACATCCATGCGGTACGTGCAGCAGGCACATCAAACCCTGTAAATAATGCATAGATAAAAGCGGCGCTAATCATCAGCCACCAACGTACGTGCCAACGCGGAATATAGCGATATAGGGCTGGATACAGACGATTAATGAATAGTATGACTATGCCAGCCAGCACTATTGCTAAAAACAAAACATGCGTACCCGATATTGCCAATAAGTGTGAAATTCCAGCCAGCTGATATAAATCTTTGGTTTCACGATTAACTAAACTGCGATCGCCTGTCAGCAAGCTTAACGTGACCGCTTTTGCTTGTTGCCCTGCAGCAGTATTTGCTACCCAATTTTGATAAAAGTGCTGACGTAACTGCCAACGCCCTTTGTCAATAGCAGTACGCAAACGCGTTAAATAAGAATCAGAAGCTAGTGAATGTGACTGTGGATGACTGGATGGCAAAATCGAGCTACTGGTAGCAAGTATATTGGCAACACCATCAATATGCCGACCACGTAACCAGCGATAACTATCAAACCCTGATGGATTATTCAGTGCTTGCTTAGAAGTAGCAAGCGGTGCAAGCGTCAAGGTCATAAATAACCTATCACCCGGCTGCAAATGATTTAAGTCAGCAATCTGATTTTGTTTTTCTGATTTTTCGGATTTTTTCTTAGAGCCAGTCTTAGATGACTGTTTAGCTGGCTTTTTTGGATAAGCGTTGAGTAGTACGCGGTATACGTTACCTTGGACAGCACTTTCAGCTAGTGTGTCTTGATGTGAAGATTGAGAGTTTGAAAATTCATATTTAACATTATTACTGCTTAGGCTATTATTTATTTCTGCCCAATACTCCGTTGCAACTTTATCTAAGTCTTGCGCTGTCAGCTCAGAAACCAATGGCGATATTTGACTGATGGTCGCAACTTGCCGATAGCCCGTATCAATACCGGCATCATACACACTATCGCTTATTCCCTCTATATGAACCAAAGCCTGAATACGCATAGGCTCAGTTATTTTTTGAGTGTCTGCTTGTTGGTGACTCATCAGTGCTTGTAGACCACTACCGATAATCAGAGCAATTGCCAGTAAAGCGATTAATACGAAAGAGAGAACGCGACAAGCATACGTAGAGTGATGAGACACACTTTTTACAGGGTTGATAGTATTAGCTGCCGGTATACTAAACTGGCTAACCACCATCAAAATAAGGGTAAGAAACACAAGCGAGAAAGTCAGAACAGGAGTGCTAGCGCTATCCATAAATAGTGAAACGATTGGCATCGACGTACTATCAGCAACGGCCAAAACGCCCATCATAGCAATGATGATAAAGCTACCTATTAACCAATACACCAGCGCTCCTTGCTTGATATAGTCGGTGAAAAGTAATATCGATACAACACGTACTACTGGTGCAAATTTTTCTTGCTTGCTGTGCCTACGCAGACAGAGGCTGCAAAAAATTTACACCAGCAATACGGTAGCGACTTTAAAGTATTTCAACTATATTTGAAATGATAAATAGCGTTCACTAAAAAATTGCGATATGCTTTTTACATTACCTTGTCGCTAAATACTGCCACATCAAGCCATGGTATTTATCCTGATATTATCCTATACTAATTACACACACCAGGATGGTGATTACCTAACGTTCTTTTTGCGTTTTTCTGATAGAATTCTTATCTATATTTTTATCAATAACATGACTGCCTACCAAGCTATTATTATGATTGAGCGGGCGGCGGACAATGAGTAAAGGCAATTCTGTGCCAAAAAAACGTCTAAAAGACCTATTACCTACCCCCGAAAAAGTGTTAGAAAGTCGCACATTAAAACTGTTTGCGCCGCAACTTTCTGACCCGCGCTTGTGGCATTTTAATCGCCATAGCTTAAATAAAGCCGTCTATATCGGTGTGCTGAGTGCCTTTTTTCCCTTGCCGGGACAGATGTTGTTGGCATTGATTGGTGCACTTATTTTTCGTGCCAATGTTCCTATGGCACTTGGTTTGACATGGATTACCAATCCGCTCACTACCCTACCTGTATTTTACACCGGTTACTATATCGGTGCCAAAATCCTCGATCTGCCGATGATTAGCTTGCGCACTATTGGCAGGATGATCTCTGACTTAAGTTTATGGATCATATCTAACGGTGCCAATCCCTTTATTACTTATAAAGGCACCGTGTCCTTAACTGCATTTTGCTTAGGTCTGACTATCTTAGCCATTATCACAAGCATCGTATGCGGCTTAGGGTTTAAAACTATCTGGCGTTATAAGGCTGTCACCAGTTGGCAAAAAAGGCAGCTTAGCTCTTCAAATAAGCCGCCCAAACTTTAATCAAGACTATTAATCATCGTCTTTATTGTCTTCAATAGCATTAAGAATATTGTCAGTCAGCTTATTATCCATCACAAAAACTTCAACCACCTCTTCGTTTTTGAGCAATACATAACGCTTACCTGTCGCACTGTCTTGAGCCTTTAAATCAAAATCAACACCTGCCAAAGTAATATGATCGAAAATGGGCGTCAGTAAATCTATTTGCTCCTGTTTATCGAGCGTATCAAATAACGCAGTATCCATATAAGATTTTAATGGCTCATCGCCTTCTTCAATGCTGCCAAAAGCGGCAATCGGGTCGTCATCTTTATCCATTATATTCATCCTCATTCAATAAACAGGCTGCTATTTTGCAGCCTGTTTTCTTTTATATTTTAATAATTTTCCCAATGACCATTGCGTAATAACAGCTGACGATCAGCAAGCGCTGCTAGATTGCGATCATGGGTGACCATCAATAGTGCTGTTTGCATGGTGCTTTGTAGCTCTGATAATAATCCAAACACGCTTTGCGCATTGTCATAATCTAGGTTACCCGTTGGCTCATCTGCCAAAATAAGCGACGGCTTAGTGACCAAAGCACGCGCAATCGCCACACGCTGACGCTCACCACCTGACAGCTCACCAGGTCTATGTGCCAAACGATGCTCAAGACCAACACTGTTTAAAATATCGATGGCTTGTTGACGCGCTTCAGCCGTCGATACTTCTGAGCGCATCAATAATGGCATGGCAACGTTTTCAACGGCAGTAAATTCAGCCAACAGATGATGGAACTGATAAATAAATCCCAAATGCTTATTACGCATCGCACCGCGTTCGGTCTCATTCATACTGTTTAATAACTGACCATGCAACCAAACCTCACCACTGGTTGGCGTATCAAGCCCACCAAGCAGATGAAGCAAGGTACTCTTTCCTGACCCACTGGTGCCAACGATAGCAATACGCTCACCGGCATTGACAGTCAAATCCAAACCAGTCAAAACTTGGGTACTCACGGCGCCTTCATCGTATATCTTATTAATATTGGTCGCTTTTAAGATAGCAGACATAATGCTTCCTTTATTTTATTTATCACGGCATTGACGCCTATAAATTACTCGTAACGCAGCGTTTGTGCAGGCTGAATTTTAGCCGCTCGGCGTGCTGGATAAACGGTTGCCAAAAAGCTCAACACAAATGACGCACTGGTAATCAGTACCACATCTACCAAACGTAGCTGCGATGGCAAATAGTTCACAAAATAGGCATCAAATAAATTTAGATCAAAGCTTTGATTGATAAAGCCTAAAATATCACTGACCGTCAATGCAAATATCACGCCCAATATCGTCCCTGCAATCGTACCAATAAAACCGATGACCACACCTTGCACCATGAAGACTTGAGTAATCAGACGCGGTGAGGCACCAAAGGTTTTTAAAATAGCAATATCCGCTTTTTTATCAGTCACCAACATGACCAAACTTGAGACAATATTAAAAGCTGCCACGAGTATGATTAAGAACAGCAGCAATCCTACCATGGCTTTTTCCATTTGGATGGCACCAAATAAGTTGCCATGCGTTTGGGTCCAATCACTAGGATATAATTGCTCAGGCGCTATCGCAGCCGCTTTTTGCGCCGCCATTGGCGCTGTAAAGATATCATTAAGCTTCATACGGATACCTTGCGCGCCCTCTGGTAAACGTAATAGCTTGGCGGCGTCGCCCATTGGAATAAATGCCATGAGACTGTCGACTTCTGGACTGATAGAGAATATACCGGTCAAGGTAAAGCGCTTAAAGCGTGGTATCACGCCAGCAGGTGAGGGCGACGCTTCTGGCAGCACTAGAGTGACTTTGTCGCCCAATTGCAGTCCTAGTGATTGCACCATACCTTCACCAAGCACAATACCAAACTCGCCATTTTTTAGCGTATCAATATTGCCTTCCACCATATGCTCATTGATGATTGAAACGTTTTTCTCATACTCAGGATCAACACCTGTCACCATGATACCGGCTACCTGACCATTTGACGTCAACATACCTTGCAACTGGATAAAAGGCGCAACCGCAACCACTTCTGGATCTTCTTTAATTTTGTCCGCGAGTTGTTTCCAATCACCGATAATCTCGGTTGATGTGACGGTCGCTTGCGGCACCATACCCAAAATACGAGTCTTTAGCTCACGATCAAAGCCGTTCATGACCGACAGCACCGTAATCAATACCGCCACGCCAAGCGTCAGACCAATCATTGAGATCAGCGATATAAAAGAGATAAAACCATTACTACGTTCTGCTCGGGTGTACCGTAAGCCGATAAATAACGCTAAAGGACGAAACATATTCAAACTCTTTATCTTATCTACGTGCGACTTTATGTAGGTTACAAAACAAATAGCGGCAATTGCATCACACTTTTGCAGCTGCCACAAAAACATATCAATCGAACACAAAAACAGGGGGTAAGACAAGCAAAATGCGGCTGTCATAAAGGGAGTTAGTTTGACACAATTTGGCTAACAGGTGCCAGTCATTACCGAAAACTGCCCAAATTTTATAATAAAAAATGGGATTTTATTATTATTTTTTATGAGAGACTTGCTATTCTCTGTGTCTATACCTATATATTGTATGCTAAGGACAATTATCATTAACCCCTAATTGTTGTTTGTTGCCTCTTTACTGACGGCATTGCTGACCATCATAAACCCCTCTTTTAAAACGGTAAATGGTACTCAGCGATCACAGTTTCAGACCCAAACCTCATTGCCGACTTAAGTTTGAGTATCTTCATGACTATTAATTATCAATATAAAAACATCCAGTCTCCTACCAAAATCATCTTAACTGATGAACAATCAGCTGGTCACGGCGACCATTGGCGTATTCTGACTGATGACATGAGTCATGATGTACCTGAATGGTTACAAAAGATGATTGAACAAGCAGCAATGCCTAAAGGACTTAATACCAGTGTCAGTGCCAAAGACAGCTGTTTATTGCTATCTGAGAACCAGCCTTGTCATATCAATCAAGTACTGGCGATGAAGAATGGCAAGCCTGAATGCTTTATCAATGCTTACCCTTGTGTCGATAGCCCATACGGATTAAGCTGTAAAATTGAGCGTATGATTGTCAATGACAACTCGCACGATGCGGTATTACGCTTACGCACCACTGATGGCAGCATCATCTACGCTTTTGATCAGTTATATACTGCCAATCGTCATATATATCAACGTGATACAGCCTATTTTGTTAACTTTAGCGCATGGGCACATGAGATTAAGCTTAGTGAACAAAATGAGGTCATTAAGGTAGAAGATCAAGACGCGATACGCTACCACCGTGCTTTCAATGATATCGTCGCGGCAAACGATGGAAAAATGCCGGATGACTTACAAGAACAAATCAAAGCATGGCAGCCAGAAACCAAAGAACAAATGGCACCAGTTGAGATTAATTTGGGTCATATGTGTGCCTACCTGTTTGGGGATACGTTAGGACAAGAAGACGAAGCCTGGTGTCAAGGTCAAGTGCTTGGCAAGCAAGAAACCTTATTTAATGGCAAGACGATTATTCTGTTTGATGTGGTGGTACTGCGTGAGCAAGATGCTGACCCGTTCGTGATGCGTATTGGTGCGCTTAAAACACCAGATACCGCCTCTATTAACGTTCATGATTATGTGCAAGCGAACGTTTGGCTACAAGCAGCTATTTATAAAGAAAACCAGCAAGTAGCACAGTCAAAAGCAAGCTAGTGAGAATTAGTTTATTTCATACAAATAAAAAGCCCCATAAGTTGTGTTCAACTTATGGGGTGTCTGTTCAGATTAGGGGCTTTTTATTTGTATAAAATACGATTAAGGCGATAACAACCTTAAGCCATCGTAGTCATTGATTTGATGCGGCTATAAAGCTCTTTTTGCTCAGTACTTGGACGAGCCGTCTGTACCGCCATCAACTGTGACATGTCGCCCTCGACACGAATTTTACCACCCATAAAGGCACCCATGATTTCATTGGTATCGAAATCAGTGATGATGGATTGTAAGATACTGCGGTCAAGCAATAATGTTGTCGTCGCTGCATCGTTTAAGCCGCGATGCAATAAACCGTTTGCAAAGTTTGCTTCGATGTCTTGCTCAGCGTCAGATACTTTTAGATTAACGATCATATTCGCAAGTGCTGGTGGTAAATTAAGCTCACCGGCTTCTTGACCCATTTTCTCAACTTGCTCAAACCACTCATCTGTCAAAAAAACTGCCATATTATTATCCTTAATGCCTATTATTGTTGATCAGTGCTAGGTCAGCACCTTTCGTGCTCCAACCTAACAGCCAGTTAAATGATAAAAAAACTTACTACTACAAGGTGATTATTTTATATAATAAGCACTTTATTATCGATACTGCTCAGTTGCATTATAAGATGCGAATTTATAATAAGTAAAACCTATTTGTAGAGCAAATACTACAATTGTTACAAAACCTTTTTAATAATTTGTTTGTACAAACTTGTTAATACTATCTTTTTTCATCTATAGAATAGTCGTGAAATTGGGTATAAAATAAGTGGATAACGCAGCAGTAATAAGTTACTTGCTAAAATTTTTACCAAAGAGTTTGTATTTTGGCGCATAGTTCTGATGATATTTGATTAGGTTTGCGTTACAATACCCTTAAACAGAGTCGGGAGTTTTAACTAAACATTACGTAAATATGTTTTTTTGTCAGCTATCGCTAGCATACATTGACGGTCGATACCTTCTTATCACCGGTTGAACATTAGTATCTATCTTGGTTTGTACGGCTTTTAGCGGTGACAATTAAGATAAATACTCCGGCTCAATAGATGTTTGATGCTCGAGAACGGCACATTTTCTTATTAAATCTGACAATATATTAACAATCCTACTATGCAACCAGCTGTGCTTGCAGTGCGTTTTAGTACTGCTTTCTACCCATCAGCAATCACTGATATCTAGACCATGCTTAGCTTGATAGTTAATACCGTCAGCCTAATAAGACGAGTGAAAAACAGCATTTACCAAAGCCATTGTCTGGTTATGATAGTTATCATGATCCAGATGACGCGGCGTGTTAGTTAATTCTGTTGATAATTCGGGCTGTAAAGGAATCATCCAATGAGTTTACAAAACACAGCACTCACCCCCATTGACCGTGAGTACGAAATCACTATCGTACGATTTTTTACGATCATGGCCATAGTATGGGGCATAATCGGCATGAGCCTTGGTGTGTTCATTGCTTCAGAGTTGGTTTGGCCAGCTCTCAACGCTGACATTCCATGGATAACATTTAGTCGTTTAAGACCACTGCACACCAATGCAGTTATTTTTGCGTTCGGTGGCTCAGCCTTGTTCGCAACGTCTTATTACATCGTTCAGCGTACCTGTAAAACAAGATTATTTGCGCCATATCTGGCTTGGTTTACCTTTTGGGGGTGGCAGGCAGTGATCGTATCTGCCGTGATTACCCTTCCACTAGGTTTAACCTCGACCAAAGAATATGCTGAGCTTGAATGGCCGATCGATATTCTGATTGCCTTGGTATGGATCTCTTATGCTATTGTTTTCTTCGGCACGCTCATTAAACGTAAAACCTCTCATATCTACGTGGCTAACTGGTTCTTTGCTGCCTTCATTATTACGATTGCACTACTGCATATTGTAAACAGTATGGCGATTCCTGTTAGTGCATTTAAGTCTTACTCGCTATTTGGCGGTGCAACCGATGCCATGGTGCAATGGTGGTACGGGCATAATGCGGTAGGCTTCTATTTGACCGCTGCCTTCTTAGGCATGATGTATTACTTTGTGCCAGTACAGATTGGTCGCCCTATTTACTCTTACCGTTTGTCTATCGTTCACTTTTGGGCATTGATTGCTTCATATATGTGGGCTGGTGGTCACCATTTGCATTATTCAGCGCTTCCAGATTGGACGCAGTCTTTAGCAATGGTGTTCTCAATCATTCTATTCGCACCGTCTTGGGGTGGTATGATTAACGGTGTACTAACGCTATCAGGTAGTTGGGATAAACTGCGTACGGATCCTATCATTCGCTTTATGATTGTGGCATTGTCGTTCTATGCGATGTCAACGTTCGAAGGCCCAATGATGGCTATTAAGACGGTCAATGCCCTATCGCATAACACCGACTGGACAGTAGGTCACGTACACTCAGGTGCGCTTGGCTGGGTGGGTATGATTACTATTGGTTCGCTATACGTACTGTTACCGCGTATTTATAATAAGCCAAAAATGTATTCTATTAGCCTTATCACCACGCATTTCTGGCTAGCAACAGCGGGTACTATCTTCTATATCGTATCTATGTGGATTTCAGGTATTGGCCAAGGCATGATGTGGCTTGCGACTAACCCTGATGGTACTTTGATATACAGCTTTGTTGATACCGTTGAGTTCTCGCATTTCCCATATATGGGTCGTGCGTTTGGTGGTCTTCTCTATGTATCTGGTATGTTTGTGATGGCTTATAATGTCTATAAAACAATCAAGATGCCAGAAGGTAAGCCAGTAGATATTGCTGATCCGACTGATCATGAACCTAGTGTCGATCAAATCTCGACAGCTAAAGTATAAGGAGCGATCATGGCTGGTACACCGCATGAAATTATTGAAAAAAATACAGGCTTGTTGGTCATCGGTATCGTTATCGCTATTAGCTTTGCAACGCTCGTTGAGATTGTACCGCTGATATACGATTATAAAGGTGCTGAAGAAGGTGGTGTGAACACTCCCCTACCTTCTATGGAGCCTTGGACTGCACTTGAATTTGAAGGTCGTGACATCTACATTCGTGAAGGTTGTCACGTCTGCCATACCCAAATGGTGCGTCCATTACGTGCCGAAGTTGAACGTTATGGACCATACTCACGTGCTGCTGAATCAACGTGGGATCACCCTTTTCTTTGGGGCTCGAAACGTACTGGTCCTGATTTAGCACGTGTTGGTGGACGCTATTCTGAAGATTGGCAAAGACAACATCTGATTGATCCACGTTCATTAGTACCTGAGTCAGTCATGCCTGGTTTCCCA
Organism: Psychrobacter arcticus 273-4; assembly: GCF_000012305.1. NCBI lineage: Bacteria > Pseudomonadati > Pseudomonadota > Gammaproteobacteria > Moraxellales > Moraxellaceae > Psychrobacter > Psychrobacter arcticus. The sequence continues at coordinate 928,514 of NC_007204.1, read as the reverse complement.
TGGCTTGCGACCAATGAAGTTAATGGCTCTAATGTTCAAGCCAAAATGCGTCTATTCCGTGATCGCTTCGGTGTGCCTTATACTGAAGAAGATATCGAAGGCGCTCCAGATGCTGTGCTTGGTGCTACTGAGCTTGATGCCTTGGTTGCCTACCTACAGCAGTTAGGTACCGCAATGGAAGGACAGCGCTAATGGGTATTGGTGAATTACAAACCATTGCGACCGTTTCTGCCTTTATTGCCTTCGTAGGTGTTGCATGGTGGGCGTATTCGCCAAAAAACAAAAAACGCTTCGACGAAGATGCACAACTTGCGCTTGATGATGAGGATATAAAATCTCTGTCTGACGAGCAGCACGATAAGGATAAATGATGACATTCTTTTGGAGTTCTTGGATAACTATACTAAGTATCATGTGTTGGGCGTCTATCCTCGGTATTTTACTAATGGTATTGAAATACAAACCAGAAGTAGAAGACGACGGTACCACAGGGCATGAATATGATGGTATCCGAGAATATGATAAAGCGCTGCCTAAATGGTGGCTAGTAATATTTTTTGGATCAATCATTTGGGGTGTTGCTTACTGGGTGTTCTTTCCAGGTATTTTTCCATCAAAATGGGAAGGCATCACAACGGTAGAAGTCGATGGCAAAACTTTGCCATGGACCTCTCACAATGAGCTAAACAGTGAGCTTGAAAGCAATAACAAAGTATTTACGGATAACTTTGAGAAAAACATTTTGGCGAAAGCAGATGCCAGCGGTGCCACTAAGACCCTAGCAACGCTATCTGAGATGCAAGCTACTATGCGTCGCAGTGAAGCGCCACCTGCAGATCTGCAATCTCAGATTGATGAAAAAATTGCAGAACTATCGCCTTATGTAGAAAAGCTATCTGAAAATCCAAATGCGTTAAAAGTCGGTAGTCGCTTGTTCTTACAGAACTGTGCGGTCTGTCATGGCTCAAACGCTAAAGGTGCTACAGGTTATCCAAATCTAACCGATAATGATTGGTTATATGGCGGCGAAGCGTCAAACATCTTGACGACGTTACATAACGGTCGAGTCGGCGGTATGGCTGCATGGCGTGATAAACTTGGTGAAGATGGTATTCGTGCTGTTTCTGAATATGTGTTGTCACTATCTGGTAACCAACCCGGTTATGAGCTTGATAAAGCCAAAGTCGCGCAAGGTGAAGCTATCTTTAAAGAACCTACCAACTGTGTGCTTTGTCATGGTCCAGATGGTAAAGGTATGCTTTCAGCTGGTGCGCCGAACTTAACGGATAATATCTGGTTATATGGTGGCGATCGCGAGACTATTCGAGAAACTTTACGTTATGGTCGTGCAGGTGTAATGCCTGAGTGGGAAACCAAGCTAGGTAATGAGCGTATTATGTTACTTGCTGCCTACGTATATTCGTTATCAGATAGAACTGCTCAACCTGCTGCTATGCCAAAACAAGTGGCAAGTACAGAGAAGACTGTTAACTAATACGGTTAGCACTTTCAGTTAACTGCGGTTACTTGATCAGCAGCCATCTCATTGATGAGTAGATTTATATAAAGGGAGGTCTGTCATTACAGTCCTCCCTTTTTTTAAAATTAAATATGATATTTTTGAAAATTAAAGTCATATCGATATTTAGTGAGCTCAGGCAAACATTTAAAGTACATTGTCAAAAGCTCGAACATTCCATTGAAAATATTTAAGCTTTATCATCAATTATGGCTTTTAGCAGGACTACGATTTATAGCGTAATAGCCCTCATATAGATGTTGCTTTTTAGCACTCTCACCCCATTTATAGTAGGGAGAATGTTAAAATAGTTAAACCATAAAACATTGGTGACAGAGCCATTTCAGCTTTTTTGCCAATTATTGATAATTCCTCATTTATAGTAGGCGAGTTAGTAGCGTTTTAATTTTGATATCTCTCTCTACTTACTGACATTGATAACACCGCACATCCACCTATCTTATTTTTATAATAGATGTTTGTTACCCATGCCAGCAGACTGATTCTTTTTTTAAAGAGGCACGTTTATGTCAGCACCACAATCCAATAAAATCCCTGTACAGCAAGTAGATCTTGATGCCACAAAGCATCGTGTCCATCCACGATTTGTGACTGGTTTTTATCAAAACATTCGTGTTATTACGATGTATGCACTTTTGGCAGCGTTTTTGCTGTTGCCGTGGTTGCGTTACAATGGACGACAAGCTATTTGGTTGGATGTGCCATCGCAGCATTATTATATTTTTGGCATGACATTTTTGACGCAGGATTTTTATTTTATTGCGGCCTTTGCTATCATTGCAGCCTTCACCTTATTTATGGTGACAGTATATGCAGGGCGGGTTTGGTGTGGCTATGCTTGTCCTCAAACAATTTGGACTCACTTATTTCAATATGTAGAAAAATGGGTGATTGGCGATCGCAATAAACGCATCAAGTTTGACAAAGAGCCGATGAGTGCAACCAAAGTGTTTAAACGCTTTTTGATATATTTTATTTGGTTTGTGTTTTCTATGATTACCGCCACGACCTTTGTAAGTTATGTATCGGGTACAGATGCTCTATACAATAGCTGGCAGATGATTGGTTTTATCCCCTTCCCTGATTGGGCGACGTGGATTTGGGTGTCAATATTTATCTTTGCGTTTTCGACCTATGTCAATGCAGGTTATATGCGCGAGCAGATGTGTATCCAAATCTGTCCTTATGGTCGCTTTCAAAGCGTGATGTTTGATAAAGATACATTGGTTGTCTCATATGATTATGAGCGCGGCGAGCCTCGCGGTGCTCGCAAAAAAGGCACCAACCCTGAGAACTTAGGCGACTGTATCGAGTGCCAAATGTGTGTACAGGTCTGCCCTACTGGGATTGATATTCGTGATGGATTACAAGTTGCTTGTATTCAGTGCGCCGCCTGTGTCGATGCTTGTAATGAGATTATGGATAAAGTGGGCTATCCACGCGGACTTATCCGCTATACAACAGAGCGTCAACTGGCTGAAAAAGAGAAAAGCCGTGTCTTTCGCCCCCGTTTCTTTGCTTACTTAATACTTTTAACCATACTTTGTGGTGGTGTCTTATACGCTTTAAATGACCGTGTGCCATTAGAGATTGATATACGCCGTGACCGCAATCAGCTGTCTTCATTGAATCAGCAAGGCATGATTGAAAACAGTTATATCGTTAAGCTGACCAATAAAACCCAAGATGCCCATACTTACAAAATAACGCTAGCGCCGCAAGAGGGCTTGAGCTTAGAAATTCGCTTTAAAGATGTGCCGTTAGATGCCGGTGAAAGCTTTGATATGCCAGTTAGTATCTATGGCGACCCTGATGTGATTGAGTTTGGTCAAACACCAGTGACTTTGAATGTCAGTAGTGAAGACGGCAAATATCATGTTAGTAAACAGAATGTTTTTACCACTCAAGGGCAGTGAGTATAAATATTCATTATTAAATGATACCTACCAGTGAGTTAGCGCTTGGTAGCTCACTGGTTATTGAGTTACCTTACCTTGGCAGCCTTTAGCTGTCAGCTTTATCCGTTGATACGGTTACTAGATATCTGATTAATAGGTATGTTATGTCCAGTCCAACCCCAAATTTTAAGCATCAAGACAGCCAGCCATGGTATAAAAACTATATGGTGGTTATCTTTGTCATTGGTATGCCAGCTTTCGTCGTCATTGCTTGCATCTGGTTTGTTTATTACTCTTATCAGATTCGTGATAGCGTGGTACGCGACGACTGGTATATGGATGGTAAAACCCTTTATCATGATGTCTCGCGTGACAAGTTGACATATGATTTAGACCTACATGGGCAAATGCAATTTGCAAATAATGGCGATGTTGTGTTTTATCTGAACTATCCTGAGCAAAGTTTGCAGTCAGGTAAATTGATTAATGGCAGTCCGCTTAACTATCCTGAAACATTGGATTTATCTATATCTCATGCCACTGACATCAAAAAAGACCATGATGTGGTACTAAAGCATTTAGAAGGCAATAAATACAGTGCGCAAGTGGATATCGATCCTCTTAAAGCCAAATATTATTTACAAGTGAGCCATGAAGGTAAAGACGATTGGCGCATGCAGGATGTTGCCAAGTTACCACGCTCAGAGGTTAGCTTTGATCCTCTACCGGTATTTGGTGAAAGTTAAATTCTGCAAAGCATTATTAAAAATGAAAAACCAGCTCATGATAAGTTCATGGCTGGTTTTTTTGTTTAAAAGTCCTAAACGGCATTCAATCATTAAGTCATTAAATCACTGGATTAATCGTTGGGATCTTTTTGGGGGTGTGGCTGCCCTTTTCTGTATCAACAAAGTTTGGATTAAATATCTGCGTTGCGGGCGCGACCGGTAAACCAATCTCAGCCAGACTCTCTATTTGTCCCGCTTGGATATTATCACCTTCAAACAAACGCTCGTTGTCATCACGCTCAAGGCTCAAGGTTTCAAAATCAAACAGCTCTCTATCTGCCAATTGCGAAGGAGCCACATTTTGCATCGCTTTAAAAATAGATGCTAAGCGCTGAGGATGGGCGTCGTCCCATTCACGTAGCATGTCATTAATAATGGCACGTTGCAGATTGGTTTGGCTGCCACATAAGTTACAGGGAATAATTGGGAATTCTTTTAGGCGAGCATATTCAATGATGTCTTTTTCTTCCACATAAGCCAGTGGACGGATAAGCATATTTTGCTTGTCATCACTGAGTAACTTAGGCGGCATCGATTTAAGCGCGCCGCCATGAAACAAGTTTAAAAAGAAAGTCGCTAACATATCGTCGCGATGGTGCCCAAGCGCAATCTTGGTCGCACCGATTTGTTTGGCGAAACCATAAAGTGAGCCACGGCGTAAGCGTGAGCATGCCGAACAATAGGTCTTGCCTTCTGGCACCACGCTTTTGACAATACTATAAGTATCTTTTTCCAGAATATAATGAGCAATGCCCTGCTCGTTTAGATAGGCTGGTAACACCTCTTCAGGATAGCCTGGCTGCTTTTGGTCAAGATTGACGGCGACGATATCAAAATGAATCGGGGCAATACGTTTTAATAACAGCAATATATCGAGCAACGTATAGCTGTCTTTACCACCTGATACGCAGACCATTACCACATCGCCATCTTCAATCATATTGAAATCACGAATCGCCCATGATACTTGACGGCGCAGCTTCTTTTGCAATTTACGAAAGTAAGCCGATTCGGTCAATGATTGAGTGTCAGCCAATATTTTATCCGCTTGCTCATCCATAAAATCATCATTTCTGTCATCGCTATCATCATATAACATCGCCTCGATGGCAGTTGTTTTAGCATGATGATTCACGTCAGTATCGATAGAAGCCTTATCAAACTGAGGCGTGGTTTGTTGTGTAAATAAGGTTGCTGCAGTCATAAGTTACTCAATATCTTGACAAGAATGTCTTTACTTCAAAAGAGGTAATCAATCGATCTATTAAAAAGGCTGCAATAAAAGCTATCTGCATATGGCTAACAATGATGCTTAGTAAAGTAACGCTTCAAACAGTGCTTTAAAACAGCAGCGATTATAACAAAATTTGCTAACAGATTGAAAAGAGGATCTTAAATTATCCTCTTAAATGCAACTATGTATCTAAAGCCTCACTTTTCATTCACAAATGCTAATACTTTATTACCAATTTTCCTAAACTTCATCCTATTACTTACATGATTTTTTAATGCTGCTTTCAAGGTTCTGTAATGGTGGGATTTTTGTTAAAATAGGCGTTTTTCGTCAACCAATAATAGATGCCACTATGACAAATACTGCTCTGCCAACCTCTTCTGCTGATCAAGAAAACGATACCCAATTAAACGAGCTGCATAAAAGCCAAAATGCGGTCGTGCTGTTGTCAGGTGGGCTTGATTCAGTGACTTGTTTATATTGGGCAAAGGCGCGTTATGCTTCAGTAACCGCAGTCAGCTTTGATTATGGTCAACGTCATAATAGTGAGCTTATCGCTGCTAAAGCGATCGCTGAAACCGCAGGGGTCAATCATAGGATTATTGATATCGATATCGCCCAATTGGGTGGCTCATCATTAACAGATCACAGTATGATTGTGCCCGATGGTGATACTGATAAATTCCCAGATAAAAAGCGTGATGAGATTGATAACGACGCCATTCCAAATACCTATGTGCCAGCGCGCAATACTATCTTCTTATCTTATGCCTTGGCAGTCGCTGAAGTGACTGACTCTAACCATATCGTCATTGGTGTAAGCTCAGTCGATTATTCAGGATATCCTGACTGCCGACCTGAATATATTGCCGCTTTCCAGCATATGGCAAACCTTGCCACCAAAGCAGGTGTTACCGGTCATCATTTATCGATTCAAACGCCACTGCAACAGCTATCAAAAGCCAAAACCATCGAGCTTGGTCTGTCTCTTGGCGTCGATTACGGGCAGACGATTTCTTGTTATCAAGCAGATGCCAATGGTTTTGCCTGCGGCGTTTGTGACAGTTGTGCGCTGCGCCGTCAAGGGTTTGCTCAGGCAGGCGTTGCCGACCCTACACATTACCAGTCATGATTGCAGAGATTAATGTCTTAGAATACGAATAGACTGTCTTAAAATAAAGGCGATTAAACATTGGCGCAACATTCGCTTGCATTAACACAGCACGCTGCCGTTGTATTTTAAATACAATAGTTGGTATGGTATGAGCCACTCTATCTGCAACAAGATATGAATGCGCACCAAAATACCAACATTTTAGCAGAAGTGATATTTTATCATTTGTACAAAAACTGAATTATTTATAAAAAATTCAAGTCATCGCTGCTACCCGTAAGAGGATATTTATGAAATTTTTGCCAGTATTACCCCTAGCCCTTGCTGCTCTATTTGCCATGCCACAAGCAAATGCTGTTGATATTAAACAGAATAATATCAATACTTGCGTCAACGGCGCGGTCAAATACAAAGTCGCTGACAAGAGCACTGCAACCAAGCTTTGTGACTGTACCATCGGTGTCCGTAGCAATATGACCATTGGTCAGATGTGGGAGATTGAGAGCTACGCGCAAAGTAAAAAAGACCCATCAAGCCTCTCGTATGTGAAAAAAATGCAAAAAGATTTGCAGCAATGTACCATTGGTTTGGACTTAAAACAGCCACAAAAACCTGCTTAATCCTTAAATTTTTAGATGTCTAAAAGACTGGCAATTGCCAGTCTTTTTTGTTGCTCATCCATAAGTGATGTGTAAAATTGAGGATTTATTTCTACGAATCTGCCTATAATGGGATGACCAATAATAATATAACCCCAATCAAAATAAATAAGGATTTTATGATGGCAAAGCCAACCACAGAAACCATTACCCTACCTGATTTTCCAGTCACCATCGTACGCGAGCTAGACGGTCATTTCATTCATGATGACATCAGCTTAAAAGAGCTAGTAGCCAATACCAGCAAAGGACTTATCCTTTATTTTTATCCAAAAGACAATACCCCTGGCTGCACCACACAAGCGACAGAGTTTACCGCCCATCTTAACGAGTTTGATGACTTAGGCTATGACATCATTGGCGTCTCACGTGATAGCGTTGAATCACATGAAAGCTTTATTACCAAATACAATCTACAGATCCCACTTATCAGTGATGCCGATGAAAAACTTTGCCACCATTTTGATGTGATTAAAGAAAAGAACATGTATGGCAATATTACTCTAGGTCTTGTGCGTTCAGCATTTGTCTTTGATAAAAATGGTACGCTCACTCATGCACAGCGCAACCTTAAAGCAAAGGATTATACTGAGCGTTTATTAACCACGCTTGCGCCTTAGTTTTTTAATAGACCTGACGATAAACCTTAAAACACTCTTTATTTGAGAATACTATGAATAAACAGCCTGATACCGCCTCCGATCCTTCTGCTCCCTTTGATCATAGCACTCATCAAAACGTGACGCGCAAGGTATCTGTTGCGGTCATTGGTGCTGGGACTGCCGGTCAAAACGCTTTTCGTCAAGCAAAAAAATCTGTAGAAGATATCATTATTATTAATGATGGCTTTTGGACAACGACCTGTATTGCGGTGGGTTGTATGCCAAGCAAATTACTCATTGCCGCCGCTGACCGCGCTCATGATGCCAATCATTCTGGTGAATTTGGCATCCATGCCACTGCTCACATAGATGGCAAACAAGTAATGGAACGGGTGCGCGCTGAGCGTGGTCATTTTTCCAGCTACATCGAAAAATACGTCGATAGCTGGTCTGAGGATAGCAAAATAGCGGGACGTGCTTATATTAATAAGCAAGGTCTGATTGAGGTCAATGATGAGTTGATACAAGCAGATAAAATCATTGTCGCTACTGGCAGCTCGACCTTTATTCCAGATGGCTGGGCTGACAAGCTTGGCGACACCATGCTGACCTCAGACACTGTCTTTGAGTTAGTCGACTTGCCAAAATCCATGGCTGTCATTGGTGCAGGTGCCATAGGTTTAGAGCTTGCCCAAGCCTTTACACGTTTGGGTGTAAAGGTAACGGTATTTAATCGCGCCAAACGCGTTGCTGGTTTAAAAGATAATGATATCAATAACAAAGCCATTGACTGCCTAAGTCGCGAGCTGACCATGCACTTGGGGAGTAAAATTACTGATATCGGTCAAAAATTAGATGGAAATATCGATAAAAATATAGATAAAAAGAACATCGCTGCATTTATTGACTATGAAGACAGCGCCGGTAAGGTACAACAATGGCAAGGTGACTATGTACTGGTCGCGACCGGTCGACGCAACAATATAGATACATTGGGTGTTGAAAACCTTGGCGTTGAGCTCGATGATAAAAATCGCCCAAAAAACCTTGATAAAAAAACTGGTAAAATCGGTGATTTAGACGTTTATATTGTAGGTGATGCCAATGCCCATATTCCATTGCTTCATGTAGCAAGCGATGAAGGTTTCAGTGCCGGAAGTATGGTCTGCGGCAACAAAAAAGACGCCTATATTCGTCCGCCTGCAACGCCATTTTCCATCGTCTTTAGTTCACCGCAAATCGTCAATGTCGGTATGTCTTTACCAGATATCGAACAAGATCCAACGCTTGAACACGTGATTGGGAAAGTCAACTTTGACAATCAAGGTCGTAGCCGTGTTATGGGTGTCAACTGTGGTCTATTGCATATTTATGGCTGTGAAAAAACAGACAGAATCTTGGGCGCAAGCATGGTTGGTCCGGATGCAGAATATATCGGTCATATATTGGCAATGGCAATTACCAACGACTTGAGTATCAAAGACATACTCGACACCCCTTTTTATCACCCTACTATTTTAGAGGCTTTGCGTGCTGCCTTGCGTGATGTTCAGGATTTGATGGAAATACCGTATCAATCGCTTGATACCCAACAACACAGCTCTTGAATGAGCATTAAACCACGTTGTTAACATCATATTAGTATAGAGTAATATATTTTAGAACCACACCTTTCATGGATAAGATAATGGCAATCACTAGTATTACTGAGTTTTTTCAAGAGATTGCTCGCGATCTGCATACCAGCCTTTATCTTGCCATTGGTGGCTCTATCGAGGAAGGCACCTTAGATTGGTCGTCTAAATCAGTAGAACTGGTGAGCACTGGCATCAAAATCCTAATATTGCTTGCGATATCGGGGTTTCTTTATTGGCTTGCTATCTATGTACTCAAAAAAAGCAAAGCACGCATTCGCCTTAATGAGCGCTGGGCTAAAATTGCCCGCTCAATCCTGCGTTATGTATGGGCCGTGACCAGTGTCATTGCTATTATGAGTCAGCTGAATTTTGAGCCAGATACCATCAAGGCCACTGCCAAAGCCAGTACATGGGCGGGGATATATTATGTATTATGGACATCTTCTGGACAAATTATCCATAAAATCCTACAGCACTATGGTCTAAACGCCTCTATTGAGCAGCTGCTTAAAAATATCTTATCGGTGCTGCTATTAGTCTTAGGGCTTGCCAGTGTCATGGCACAGTTTGGCTTTGATATTGTCTCTTTAGTAGCAGGTTTGGGTATCGCCGGTTTGGCAGTCGGTTTTGCCGCGCAGTCAACGCTTGCCAATTTTATTGCGGGCATTACTATTTTGCTTGAGCAGTCCTTTCAAGTCGGTGACTGGGTCAACATCAATGACAATGAAGGTCGCGTAGTGGTGATTGCCTTACGTACGACCCATATCTTAACTCGTGACAATATTACAGTCATCATACCCAATTCGAATGTCGCCTCCTCCGTCGTTACCAACCTGACCTCCAAAAACTTTATACGCTTTGATATTCAGATGCGTATTGCTTTTGAAGATGATATCGATAAAGCACGTGAGGAAATTCTGCAGGTACTGTCTGATAGTGAGGCGGTACTTAACCGACCTGAGTCTTCTGCGACCGTGGCAGAGATTGGCGAGTATGGCGTATATTTTATTGTACGCTTTTGGGTCAAACCAGCGGCAGTAGCTCGTATGCCCAAAATCAAAGAGGATTTACGAGAGAATATCAAACGCGCTTTTGATGCCGCTGATATCTCGACCCCTTATCCTCATATGCGCCTCTTAATGCCAAGAGAAGACGTCTATCCGATTGTGACCAAGCCCAAGCCATTGGCAACGACCGCGCAAACTGTTTCAGAGTCATTAGCGCTGAACAAAGACCAGCATTAATATTCTTGCAACTTATTTAGCATTTATAGTTGAAATACTTTAAAGTCGCTACCGTATTACTGGTGTAAATTTTTTGCAGCCTCTGTCTGCGTAGGCACAGCAAGCAAGAAAAATTTGCACCAGTAGTACGTGTTGTATCGATATTACTTTTCACCGACTATATATGCCATAAAAAGTTCTTTAAAATATAAATCTTTTAATCATCGCTTTCTTAAACATCAGCGCTTTAAAGCATCCGCTATAGAATTATGGTAAAATTAGCGGTTAAACATCTTATTTTATGATGTGCACTATTTATCAATTTAGCCCACAGGTATCCGTATGACCGAAACAACCGCGCTCGCCTCTTCCACAGTATCTTCGGCACCGTTGTCGCTTGACCTTATCATTACCTGCGCCGATGGGTTAGAAGCACCGCTACAGACTGAGCTGACCAGTTTTGGTATTGCAAGCGAGATGAAAAGCACTGGTCGCCTTGCTGTTACGGGTACCTTGCGTGATTTATATAAGATCTGCCTTTGGTCGCGCGTGGCATCTCGTGTATTAATGCTGATTAAACGCAAAAATATCAATGCCGAATATGATGTGGCTGAGCAGCTGTATGGTTTGGCAAAATCGGTCAATTGGACGGAGCAATTTAGCTTAGAGCAGACATTTGCGATTCGTCTGTCTGTGGATAAACGTGTGGCAGTCAGCCAACAGTTTGCCATGCTACGTATCAAAGATGCGATTGCTGATACCTTTAACGAAGTATATGAAAGCCGCCCTAACGTCGATAGTAAAAATCCAGACTTTTCTATTTTTGCGACCGTCAATGACAAGCAAGCTGAATTGTATTTGGATTTGTCAGGTACCAGTTTACATCGCCGTGGCTATCGCGTGGCAATGACAGAGGCACCATTAAAAGAAAACTTAGCAGCTGCCCTACTTTATAGTGCAGGCTGGCATCAGAAAAATGAGGCAGGTGACGCGCCTTTTTATAATGCACTAATCGACCCGATGTGTGGCTCTGGTACCTTTATCATTGAAGCGCTACTCATGCATTGTGATTATGCCGTCGGTATTGATAAAGCCGCCAATCAATTTGGTTTTTACGAGTGGCAGCATCATGATGCGGCACTATGGCAAGAGATGATTGATGATGCACAGACACGTTTCCGTGCAGCCTTAGAGATTGCTAATGAGCAGCCGGATACTTTGCCGCTCATCTTTGGATTCGATGCTGATAATGGCGCCATCATTGCCACAGAAAAGAACCTGATTGCCGCCGGTCTGCAAGACTTATTGCCGCTACTCGATATCGAAACGCGCGCCCTTGATCAGCTAAGTACGCTATTAAAACCCTTGGTTGCTGACGGTCGTCTAAGCAATCCTTTGATTATCACCAACCCACCTTATGGTGAGCGTCTGGGTGATGAAGAAATGATTAAGCCATTATATCAATCGATTGGTCTTATATTACAAGACAGCTTTGCTGGTAGTGGTGTTGATCCGATGCTTGGTATATTGGCATCTCACGTTGAGCAAGTAGATATCTTGCCTATCAGAGAGCCAAAAACGTTGCGGTGTCATAATGGTGCCATTACCGTGTATTTCCGCTATGGTACCTTGATTGCTGGACAAACGGGTAATCTTGTTAATCGTTTTGAGAAACGTGAAATTGAGGTTGAAGACGGTCAAGATTTTATCAACCGTTTGCAAAAAAACCTGACCCGACTAAAGAAATTGGCTAAAAAAGACAACGTGAGCAATATCCGGGTCTACAACGCTGACTTACCTGATTTTAAAGTGGCGATCGACTTATATGGCGACTATGCTCATGTGCAAGAGTACGCGCCGCCGAAAACTATTCCACCAGAAACTGCCAAAAAACGCTTTAATTTGGCGTTAATGGGTATTCGTGAAGTGTTCGGCATTAACCGCGAACAAATCTTTATTAAAACTCGTGCTCGTCAATCCGGTAATGACCAATATAGTAAACAAGGCAATACCGAAAAGCGTGGCAAGTTTTATATTGCCCGCGAAGATGGCGCTTATCTGTATGTCAATTTCACCGATTATCTCGATACGGGTTTATTTATTGACCATCGCAATATGCGTGCGCGTATCAAAGACAACAGTCGTAATAAGTCGGTATTGAACTTATTCGCTTATACTTGTACGGCGAGTGTGCATGCTGCATTGGCGGGCGCTAAAAAAGTGACCAGCGTGGATTTATCACAGAATTACCTGGATTGGGGCAAGCAAAACTTTGCCTTGAATGGCTTAAATGTCAGTGGTAATAAATATCAATTTGTTGCTGCCGATATTTTTGAGTGGATCAAAGACAATACGGAACAATTCGATATTATCTTTATTGATCCACCAACCTTTTCAAACTCTAAAAAGTTTCAAGGTACCTTTGATGTCCAGCGTGATCATGCTGCACTGATTAACCGTGCCATGAACCGCTTAACGGCAGATGGTATTTTATACTTCTCTAATAACTTTACCCGCTTTGAGCTGGATGAGCAGTTGACTGAACGTTATGACATCGTCGATATTACCCAAAAAACTATCGGTTTTGATTTTGATATCAAAAAACCGATTCATCAAAGTTTTGAGATTCGTCATCGTCAGAGTATATAAAAAACAATAAATCTTAGCTTTGATGCCTAACTTGGTATGAAACATAACAATGACCCAATCAGCTTTGATTGGGTCATTTTTTATTGGTATGATAGAACGCTGCTAGCGATCATCTTACCTTTGTTTAATCCTATTATCGCTGGTATAGTAAATCTGATTCAAAAGCGACACAGTACTATTTTGAAGAGACGGTCTTAAAATATAGTTGAAATACTTTAAAGCCGCTACAGTACTACTGGTGTAAATTTTTTGCAGCCTCTGTCTGCGTAGGCACAGCAAGCAAGAAAAATTTGCACCAGTAGTACCTGTTGTATCGATATTACTTTTCACCGACTATAGTTTTTATCTTCACCGTTGTAATCGTGCAACTCACCCTACTCCAATAAATAACAAGGACCATTCCATGGCATTATCTCTGAATAAAGGCGGTAATTTATCGCTCACCAAAACAGATCCAAATCTAACCAAATTACTTATTGGTCTTGGTTGGGATGAGCGCGCAACCTCTGGTGCTGAATTCGATCTTGATGCGAGCGTATTTTTATTAAATGCAGCTGGCAAAGTACGCGGCGACCATGACTTTATCTTTTATAATCAGCTCAAATCTGATAATGGCGCCGTTGAGCATACCGGTGACAACCGTACGGGCGAAGGTGACGGTGATGACGAAGTGGTCAAAGTCAACCTAACGCAAGTACCTGCTGATGTCGATAAAATCGTTGTCACTGTGACTATCCATGATGCCGCTGCGCGTAGCCAAAATTTCGGACAAGTAGCCAATGCATTTATTCGCGTTGTTAATGAAGAAACGGGTACTGAAGTGGTCCGTTTTGATTTAGCAGAAGACCACTCTATTGAGACAGCGATGGTATTTGGCGAAGTCTATCGCCACAATGCCGAATGGAAATTCCGCGCCGTTGGTCAAGGCTATTCAGGTGGTCTACAAGTGATGTGCCAGCAATATGGTGTTGATATCTAAATCAATATTTAGTCCGTGCTAAAACTATTTATTAGATGATAAGTCCGTCCAAAACATAAAGCAAATATGCCTCACTATTAGCTGTGATAATGGCTGTAAAATATGGTTGCAAAATAGTCACAATTTTTAATAGCCAAATGACTGATAATGCTTTATGTTTTGTTTAGAATTATGCATAAAAAGTGGTTAGTAATAACCGCTTTTTTTATGCTGTGTCTATAATAGACAACCTTAGCTTTACGCAACCAGACAGGATGTGTCATGAGACATTTTTATTTAGACTTCATCTTCACAGCTATCGCATTGATGGTAGCTGCATGGTGGGGATATTCACATGGTGGTATGGGCGGCTTAATAACCACTCTATCTATTACTGCTATTTTGGCCGTCATGGAGATTTCATTATCATTTGATAATGCGGTGGTCAACGCTTCAGTCCTTAAAGGCTGGGACGAATTTTGGAAAAAGATATTTTTAACCGTTGGTATTTTAATTGCTGTATTCGGTATGCGCTTAGTATTCCCGATTGTCATCGTTGCAGTGACTGCCGACCTTGGTATGATGGAAGTAATCAATCTAGCGTTATATCAACCAGAAGAATACTCGGCAAGACTAATGGCACATCATGCTGAAATCTCAGCCTTTGGTGGTATTTTCTTGTTACTGGTATTCTTAAACTTTATCTTTGATGATAAAGAAGTCCATTGGTTCCATTGGCTTGAGAGCCGTTTGGCAAAATTGGGCAAAGTCGATGCCATGAGCGTGTTTGTCGCGCTTATTGTCCTGATGTTTGCCGTATCATGGGCCAATGCTGAACAAGGTTCTGCCGTACTGATTGCTGGTGTATGGGGTATCTTGGTCTATCTTGGCGTCCAAGTTATCTCTGGTATGCTCGAGGGTGACCTTGAAGAAGACTTAGAAAACGAAGAGAATGGTTCTGGCGCAGCAGCGACCAGCGCGATTATGAAAGGCGGTATTATCGGCTTTTTATACTTAGAAGTCCTTGATGCCTCATTCAGTTTCGATGGCGTGATTGGCGCATTTGCGATTACCAATGACGTTATCGTGATTATGCTTGGTCTTGCCATTGGTGCTATGTTTGTGCGTTCGATGACCATCTTCTTGGTCGACAAAGGCACGCTTGATGAGTTCATCTATCTTGAACATGGCGCACATTATGCCATCGGTGCCTTGGCAATTATCATGCTACTATCGGTGAAATTCCATGTACCAGAGCTTATTACTGGTTTGATTGGTATTGCCTTTATCGGTTGGGCATTGCTTGCTTCACTCAAATATCGCAAGCAACAAGCAAAGTCGATTACCTAGTGTTTATATAACAGGGTGTGTAAATAACATAACGTAAAAAGATTTTATCTCAAAGCGTTACTAATAACAGGTTATATCGAGCAATTGGTATAGCTTGTTTTTTTACCTTTTTTATTTTACCGGCAATTTATATCATTAGATTTTGCTTAACAGCTATAGTTGAAATACTTTAAAGTCGCTACAGTATTGCTGGTGTAAATTTTTTGCAGCCTCTGTCTGCGTAGGCACAGCAAGCAAGAAAAATTTGCACCAGCAGTACGTGTTGTATCGATATTATTTTTCACCGACTATAGCTTCGACATTGAAACCTCAGTACCAACTTTAGTATCTAAGAAATTCATTTTTGATAACAATATCTTAACGCTTGTTATCGGGATGGTTAGAAAGTATCAGATTTGCACAATTGCTATATCTATTAGTAAACACAACATCAGCGCACAAAATACGCCTTGCTTAGTGAGCAAACGCTTAGTATAGTAAATCGTAATGATATGCAGGGCATGGCGTACAGATGGATTTTTTCTAACGGCGTCTATATCTCGACCACTGCACTATTTGAGTTTATTTTTTTATCAATCAATCCACTTAATTATTAATCCAAAGGATATTTATATGGCTATTAGCTTAACAAAAGGCGGCAACGTAAACTTATCAAAAGAAGCGCCAGGTTTAACCAATATTACTGTCGGTCTAGGCTGGGATCCACGCGCCACTGACGGTCAAGAATTTGACTTAGATGCGATTGGCTTTTTGGTCAATGAAGCAGGTCAAGTACGTAATGATCAAGATTTCATCTTCTTTAACAACCTAAAGTCAGACAATGGCGCGGTTGAACACACAGGCGACAACCGTACCGGTGAAGGTGATGGCGATGATGAAAAAATCAAAATCAACCTTGCGAGCATTCCAGCTGACGTAAGCAAAGTCGCTATCTGTGCCATCATCTATGAAGGTCAAGCTCGCAACCAAAATTTCGGTCAAGTGGGTGACGCTTATATCCGTGTTTTGAACGACAATGGCGACGCTGAAATCGCTCGTTATGACCTATCAGAAGACGGCAGTACCGAAACAGCGATGATTTTTGGTGAATTATATCGTCATAGTGGCGACTGGAAATTCCGCGCGGTTGGTCAAGGTTTCAGCGGTGGTCTTGGACCATTAGCGGCCTCTTACGGCGTCAACGTTTAATAGTCTAATTGACTTAAGCGTGTCGCAGGCCAACTATCGTAAGTAACTATTCACTTACGAAATCTATAAGCCATCAAGTGTGTTGTTTAAGACATTTGATGGCTTTAAATTTAAGTAGCTATGGCTTTAATCGCTAAACGATATTGACAGAAGATACTTGCTACACCCTCTAAAAATAGACTTATAAAAATATTAGAACAAGGACTTTTGACCTATGGCTGCAACGTTTAGCTTAATCGGAACTATTGAACCCTTCTTACATTGCACTCTTAAAAAAGGCGATTCAATCTATTGCGAAGCCAATGCTATGGTGATGATGGAATCAAATCTTGAGCTAAAAGGTAAGTTGCAAGGTGGACTGATGCAGTCATTGATGCGCCGTTTTGCTAATGATGAGTCACTTTTTCAGCAGCAAATTGAAGCGGTAAATGGTGAAGGCGATTGCTTACTGGCACCAACGCTAGACGGCGATATGCAAATCATTGATTGTGGCAAACATCAATATACCTTGAGCGATGGTGCTTTTGTCGCGGCGCAAATTGGCGTCGATATCAGAGCCCATATTCAACGTAACTTAGGTGGCGCAGTCTTTGGTGATACCGGCGGCTTTATGGTCATGCAGACGCAAGGTCAAGGTCAGGTGGTGGTATCGGGTTTTGGTTCATTATTTGAGATTGATGTGACCCCAGATAAAGATGTCATTATCGATAATGGTCATGTGGTCTGTTGGGACTCGACGCTTGATTATAAGCTCTCTGTATCCACCAGCAAGAAAAAAGGCATCATGAGCAATATCATTAATTCAGTCACCAGTGGCGAAGGCATGGTATTGAACTTTTCGGGATCAGGCAAAGTCATTATTTGCTCACGCAACCGTGACAGCTACCAAGGTTGGCTGCAAAGCATCTTAGGTACCAGCTCAGGCGGTCGCGGCGGCAATAGCGGATTACTTGGTAATATTTTATAGCAATTTCTCATACAACTATTCTAAGGATTATCACATGGCAGTTAGTTTACAAAAGGGTCAAAAAATCTCCCTAAGCAAAGAAGCTGGCGGCGATCTTACCCAAGTAAAATTAGGTCTAGGCTGGGATGTTGCCCAAGCTCCACAAGATAAAAAAGGTGGGTTTTTAGGTAAATTGTTCGGCGGCGGTAGTGGCGGCGATTCTATCGATTTAGATGCGTCATGCATCATGTTTGATAGCAACAAACAGCCAGTGGATGCCATTTGGTTTAGCCAATTAAAATCAAAAGATGGCAGTATCGTGCACACTGGTGATAACCGCACCGGTGACGGCGATGGTGACGATGAAGTGATCAATGTTGATTTATCAAAAGTCCCAGCTAACGTAGTGTCCTTGGTATTTACCGTGAACAGCTTTACTGGTCAGACGTTTGAGACAGTAGAAAATGCGTTTTGCCGTATCGTCAATGCCAATAACAATACTGAAGTAGCACGCTATAATTTGTCGTCGCAAGGTACTCATACAGCGATGATTATGGCAAAAGTTTACCGCCATAATAATGAGTGGAAAATGCATGCCATCGGTGAAACGGCGACTGGTCGTACTTTCCATGACTTGATGCCTGCTATCACCCCGCATGCTTAATATAGTTGAAATACTTTAAAGTCGCTACCGTATTGCTGGTGTAAATTTTTTGCAGCCTCTGTCTGCGTAGGCACAGCAAGCAAGAAAAATTTGCACCAGTAGTACCTGTTGTATCGATATTACTTTTCACCGACTATAGCTATAATTTTTGAAATGATATCTCGTCTTATCGTTTATAAAAATTGCGCATAAAAATCAGCCCATCTAACAATAGATGGACTGATTTTTTACGTTTGTTAAAGCATATAAATACAGTCGTTACTTACTGCCACGTTTCCAACTAAAGCCCCAATTAAAAGCTTTATCCATCTCTTGATGTCCTTTAAAGTACTCATTAATACGCTCAACATTAATACTGCCTTGTTGATTGACCAGACGCGCAATAGCGCACATTGGTAAGTTACCTGCACCTTCTGTCAAACGTGTTTCAATCGGTGGCTGGTCTGGCACATGAATGGTCACTACCCCATCTGTTTGCGACCAATTTGGTGCCCCTTCATAGATAAAAGCAAAGATAAACACCTCTTCAATCTGTGACCACTGCTGACCATTAATATCCAGCCATTCGCCACCATTCGTTTGTCCCGTTCTATCATCAGCACGCAATAAAACGTAAGGCGCTGACTGCAAGCTACCAAAGCGATTGCCTAAAGCTTGAATCAGGGTCTTTTCACCATTTTTCAGATGAATCATCGCGCCAACATCAAGATCTATGCCGCCAGCTTTATGTTGCTTAAACAAATCGCCAAGTAGCCCTTTTTTGGGCGCTTGCTTGCTGGTATCTGGACGCTGATTCCAGTTTAAATTGACAGAGATTTTACCAAAGTCATCGCGCTTTTTAAGATTGATGCTAGATTGATTTTTGGTTAAGGTGATTTTACTCAGGTTAATTGAAGGGCTAGTAGAGCTGGCAGGTATTGGCGGTGGCGTACTTGTTTGAGGCGCACTACCAGCTTTTTGCGTGTTGATCGGTCGCTGTGTATTAATAGTCTGAGCTTGAGATTGAGCAGGCGCTTCATCGGCAATTTCAACACCGAAATGCTCAGACAAAGGTTTAAGACCGCCTTCAAAACCTTGAGCAATAAAGCGAAACTTCCAACTGCCCTGCCGGCGATAACATTCTGCTAAAATGATGGCTTTTTCATTACGTCCAACAGCACTTAATTGGCAAGTTATCAGCACTTGGCTGCCTTGCAATACCTGGATATCTACATCGCCGACTTGAGCAAGCGTTTGCGCGCTAGAAAACGCTAAAGCAATCTTCTCAATATTGGCAGGTTGCGCTGTTAAATTAATATCAAAAAATCCATCGCTGTCATGACCGCGAAAGCCGACGCTACCATCATCGCTACGTGTCTGCCCATAAAATATCATATCGCCATCACCGCGCACTTTGCCATCCGCGGTCAAACGGTAAGCGGCGCAATCGATGGCATTTTGGCTTAAAATACGAATACTGATATTGTCAGTTGGTAGTGGCGCATTGGCACCAGCAATCAGTGCTTGAGGTTGACTCATTTTTTATCCTTTAAATGATTGATTGTGTCGCTGTATTTATTAGATTGACTATAGTAAGCCCAGTATAAAAACGATACAGCGGGACTGGAATGAATTTTTTGCAGCCTCTGTCTGCGCAGGCACAGCACGCCAGAAAAATTTATACCAGTGCCGCGTCAAAACATGATGTATCTACTTTATTTGGAATCGACTATATCGCCATATAGTAGCATGGATGGCACCAAAACCTTAGTCAGAACCAGCGTCTCATAAAACGTCAAAAAACATTATAAAAAACAGTAAAAATCCTTGATGCTATTTAATTGGAAGCATTTATAACGTCTAGCATTTGTATATAATAGAGCCCGTTATATACAAATGCTATTTCTGAGATTATTTGATCATGTATTAGATTGCTAATCACTTTGTGATGACGATATTGAGTGATCCAAAACCCTATTATTTAAAAGAATGCTGAGAGAATTATGGATAACCCTGTTAACAATAGTCATCATACAAAGTTAAACGCTGTTTGGTTGGCTGAAGGTCAATCAAGCCAGCGTGATATGCTCGCCAGCCTGCAAGCTTTAAAATCCCAATCTAACACACCTTTTACTATCATTGCTTCACACCGCCACAATAGACCTGAGATTTTTGAATTTGCCGATATCGTATACCGAGAACCTTCTGTAACTGCGACAGATAGTGATGAGCAAGCAATAATCGAATCCGTTGAGACATTGATACCGCGTTGGGAATTTGTCTTAGAGCAAGCCAAAAACAATAACGTAAAAGTGTTACTCACTGGACGCAATGGTATCGATTACGAAGCCCAACGGGAAAAATTTACTGCCGCCGGTATTCGTTTGTTAACGGGTGCGACCAGCGTTGCAGCACTAGAATCAATCGATGATAAGTTTGCTTTTATGCAACAGTGCCATGAGCATGATATCCCTGTTGCAGATGCGTGGCGCTTTGATAGTGTGGCAGAGCTTGAGGCTTTACTTGCCAAACACGGTCATCAGCCGTTATGTGTCAAACCAGTGACGGGTATTTTTGCACAAGGATTTTGGCGACTAGGCAAAGTTAAAGAGACGGGTAAAGAAGAAGGTGAGCAATATGACAGTTTTGAGCATTTATACTTTACTGAAGAGAAAAAAATCAATACCGCGCAATTTATCAATGCTTACGCCAATAGTCTAATGGTGCATGAGCACCCGATTCCCATGTTACTGATGCCTTTTTTATCAGGGCAAGAATACTCTATCGATGTCGTCTGTGAATACGGCGAAGTATTGGCCGCCGTCACCCGTTATAAAACGGGGAAAATCCAACATATTGGTTATGAGCAATCAGTTATGGATGTGGTCATTCCACTAATAAAAGCCTTTGGCTGCGATGGTATCGTTAGCGTACAAACCAAAGCCGATGATGATGGTCAGCACCGAGTGCTTGAGATTAACAGTCGCCCCTCTGGCGGTATTGATTACACCACTCATAGCGGTGTAGATTTGACTCAAGTTGGTTTTGCTTATTGGCTCGGTTTAAGTGAAAAACCAAAGCTTGCGGATATCGCACAGCAAATTACGCCGTGCCAAGTACGCTCCATCATGATGAGTGTCAAAATTGAAGCAGATATCGAGGAAGAGATTCTCGAGTAATAAAAGCAAGTATTGTGAATATTGTTTGATATACAAGACGTATCAAGGCGTTATCACTGGTGAGCTGTTAAAGTTAAATCTTAGGATTAATCAGTCGCGCTAAATCTATAGAGTAGAAAGTCCAAAGGAACATTAATGTCAAATAAGCAACACAGCACGACCATCACCTTACCTCGCGGTACGCTTGATCTAACCTATCAGACTAACGCTGCTAGTGGTAACAATGACCTTAAAGAAAGTAGCCGTTATCAGCTTGAAGATTTGCTTGATTTTGCTCAACGTATCAACCCAAAACGGGCGTTTTTATTTGTGTCAAAAGTCTTAGGTCGTCATATTCCGGTGGCACCGAGCACCATGCGTGACGCCTTTACTGATTTGGCAAACCTAGTACCTGATGATTTGCCTGAGCCAATTTTGGTCATCGGGATGGCAGAGACAGCGGTTGGCTTATCTGCGGGTGTGCATCAAGCGCTACAAACGCGCTATCCACAGGCTTTATTATTGAATTCTACCCGTCACGCCCAACACGATAATGATAATACCAATAATTTGTTAACTACCTTTAGCGAAGACCACAGTCATGCCAGTCAGCATCTGATTTATCAAAGTGCCGACAAAGTGACCCAAGCGCAGCTGCTTGCTAGCAAAACCCTAATTATGGTCGATGACGAAGCATCAACGGGTAATACTTGTGTTAATGTCGTCACGGCGCTACGCAATGCGGGACTGATGCAATTGCAGCAAGTGCATCTCACAACCTTGGTTGATTGGTCCCTAAATCAGAATCAGACTGATGCTAAAGCCGATGATACGATTGCCAGCCGCTTGCCAAATATTGATTTTTACCGCCATCATCTGCTATCTGGCGCTTGGAAATGGACCGACGCGCCCAATCCTGAGCCTATTATTATGCCATCAGTTGATACGACTGAGGCTGGCAGTCAAGCATTAGCTCATACTGGTCATTGGGGACGCTTTCCAACGCTAGATAGCACGGATGGCTTTGCTAATTACCTAGCAAGTTTTCAAACTACATTTGCAATTTTTGATGGTCAAACCGCGTTTGATAACGCTCAATTGCCACAAAAAATATTGGTATTGGGCAGTAATGAATTCGTATGGTTGCCATTTTTATTAGCGGAATGGCTTGAACAAAATGCCGATACCGTTATTGATAATCAAGTGATTAAATTTAGTGCATTAACCCGCTCACCGATTGCACTTGGTGGCGGTATTAGCACGATGTTAAGCTTTCATGATAATTACGGGCTTGGTATGACCAACTTTGCTTATAACGTTGACCCTAGCAACTGGGATTTGATTGTATTGTGTGTGGAAACGTCCGCCGATGGTGTTGATGCAATGTGGCAAGATTTAGACAATGTACTGATAGTGAGCCCTAAATAGGCGCTCATTTAATATAGATATTACCTACCTATTCTCCAATCATTTAAACTTATCTACCTAATCCCAAGTTCGCTAAATCCAATCCTCTTTTGGCAATTTTGCGCTTTTATAGTCGGTGAAAAGTAACATCGATACAACACGTACTACTGGTGCAAATTTTTCTTGCTTGCTGTGCCTACGCAGACAGAGGCTGCAAAAAATTTACACCAGCAATACGGTAGCGACCGTAAAGCATTTCAACTATATTGTTGATTTATTCTGACCTTTTTTATGATTATCGTTATACTGTCTGAATTGAAATATCCGTATTCAAGCCATATCTAAACAGCCTTGTCATCATTTTTATCTTTGGAAAACATAATGACCTTCCTATTTTTCCAACCCAGTTCAAACATCATTAAGCCTTATGCGCTAATGGATTTGGACGATACGCTCTTTCAGACCCAACGTAAAATTGATGCTTGGGAATTACCAACGACTGAACCTGAAAATTTGGTTTGCGCCACCGTCAATAAACAAGGCGAGCCGTTAAGCTTTATGAGTCAGCGCCAGGCGGCATTCTTTAATTGGCTGCTTGCCAGCACTGAATTGATAGCCGTCACAGCACGTGATCGTCTGGAGATTAAGCGCGTCAAGCTGCTCTTTAATAGCTGGCAAGTATTAACCCATGGCGCGGTTATTTTAACCTCTGATGGTGAGCCACTAAGCACATGGCAACAGCATATGTATAATGCGCTTATCCCATTACAAGATAAGATCAATCAGCTGACCGAGTGGGTGAATAGCTATAGTAAAGAAAGCGATAGAACTCATAACGATTTAAAACTTACCCCGCATACCGATACTTTTATCGACAGCGAACTGACCATTTATTTAGCGATCAAACATACGCAAAAAGATCATCAAGCATTGGCAGAGTTGGCTACACAGCTACCAACGCTAATACCAGATTTTGATGCACATTTTTATGTGCATGTGAATGCTAATAATTTAGCCATATTACCGCATGCTGTTCATAAGCGTCATGCGGTGCAGTTTTTATTAGAGCAGCACTTGGATCATCAGCGCCCAAGCTTTGGTTTTGGTGATAGTCTGGCAGACCTGCCATTCCTGCAATTACTTGACTGGTACGGCATGCCCAATCACGGGCAGCTTCATACTCAACAATAGAGCTTTTATTTTCATTGCAATCTCAAGCATATTATCATTAAGTGAGTACCAATATTTCTACCATGACTCCAAATAACCATAATACTCAAACAGCCAATTTATCCCAATATGGTTCAGGTAGCTATCTTGCTAGCGATGTCACTGTGCTGCTCGATATCGTGGATAAAGATGCCGTTGCTGATGTGCCTGTCAGTCATAAAGAAGCGCTAATCCAAAGTGGGCAGCGTCATTACTCTGATATGCTGACCTTGGAAGATGCGCCAAGTGCCATGCACGAGCAGCTGTATATCGAGGCGTTAGAGCAAGGCAAAGCAAAAGCGGCTACTGATATTGCCAATTTGGCCTATACGCTACAGCAGGTTTTTCAGCCAAACGTCAATAATGAGAGCCCGTTGATATTGGTCAGCCTCGTGCGCGCCGGTTTACCGATTGGCGTGCTGTTGCAACACGCATTGGCAGATACTAATAGCAGCTATGCTTTACCAAGTATCCATTACGGTGTCAGCATCATCCGAGATCGTGGTTTGGATCCGGTTGCTTTACAGATGATATTAAATAACCACCCTCATAGCCCGATTGTATTTGTCGATGGTTGGACCGGTAAAGGTGCCATTTATCAAGAACTGGCGCATAGTCTAGAAGCATTTGCCGATCCTAACCACCCTAACTTTGCCAATATTTTCCATCAAGGTATGGATGTTATACCGCTACTTACCCTTGCTGATCCGGCTGGCGTTGCTTGGCTTGCTGCTAGTGAAGAAGACTGGCTGATTCCATCGGGTTTATTGAACAGTACCGTATCGGGTCTCATATCACGTAGCTTATATACTGAACCAGAGTTAGGGCTGCATCGCAGTGTCTTTTATGATAATTTAATAGAGGCGGATCATAGCCTAGCCTTTATCGATTGTATTGATGCCACAAGGCTCACATTGAGTATATTGAGCACGCCTTTACAATGCTTGCCAACATATAAGCAACCTCGCTATCAGACCGCAGACTTAATAGATACGCTGGCAGCAGAATATAATATTACCAATCGCAATCGTATTAAGCCAACCATCGCTGAGGCGACACGCGCGATATTACGCCGCGACCCCGAGTGTATTCTGCTGGCAAGCGCTGAGCATCCTGATACCATATTATTGCGCCATTTATGTGCACAGCGACATATCCCTATCCGTGTGTTAGGTGATAAAATACTGCCTTATCAAGCGATTACGCTCATCAAGCAGCGCGCCACAGACAATGAATGATTTATCGTTTTGCGCCTAATGTTTCAACCGTTCGGTTATGCCTATTCATTTACCACTATTATACGATGCCCATTATGTCAGATATGCCAAATAACGAGTCCCATCTTTATCAAAACACCCAGTCTTATGCCTATCTGATTACTGAGCGTCATGCCATGCTCAAGCCTCATATGCATCATCCGTATCAGTTGGGGGCGAGCTTGTATATGCCAGCGACACGCCAAGATATTTGGCAAGTAATCAAGCGTGATAAATTACCGACGATTAATAGTATTATCATCTGCCTAGAAGATGCCGTCAGCCACAATGATGTTGAGGTGGCACTTGAGCGCCTGCAAATACTGCTGCATACGTGGGCAACGCACGTCGATAGTATCAATGAGCCGACACAGCAAGCCGATATACAGCCCGAGCAGCCAACGCGCCCGTTGGTATTTGTACGTCCGCGCCATCCCGTCATGCTAGAGCAGTTATCGAATTTTTCTCATATCGATTTGATTGATGGTTTTGTGATGCCCAAGGTCGATATGTATAGCCTGTCTAATTGGCGCATGGCGTGCCAGAATCTTAGTACTAACATGCTATTGATGCCGACGCTTGAGACGGCAGCATTATTTAATCCGCATCACAATCAAGAGTTGGCTATTGGTTTTAAAGAAGCCTTTAGCCAGCCCGTATTTGCCTTGCGTATCGGTGGTAATGATTTATTTGCAGCGCTGCGCTTGCGCCGTCCTAAAAATAGCCTTGTCTATGACACACCCGTTGGCACGCTTGCCTATCAGCTGCTTGGTTGTTTTGTGCCGCATGGCTTCTATCTCTCGGCACCGGTGTTTGAGTATTTGGATGAGCCAACACTATTTATGCAAGAGCTGACGCGTGATGTGAGTTTGGGGCTGGTTGGTAAAACGGTCATTCATCCCAGCCAAATTGCCTTGGTACAGCAAGCCTATTGCGTACCGCTTAGCATTTTAGATGAGGCGCAGGCAATCTTGCATAGCGAGGCAAAAGCGGTCTTTAAATATAACAATACTATGCTAGAGCCTGCTACCCATCGCGCTTGGGCAACAGAAATCGTCAATCGAGCTCAAGTATTTGGCACCATTAATGATAGCAATAACAACTATACAGCACGCTTATAAGTTACAAACAACCTTTTAAAAGCGTTAAAAAAAGCCGTTATCATAAATTTGATTGAACTGACCCCCGAAAATCAAACGCAATACAACGATAACTTGCTTGTCATACATGCGCGTATTCCATAGCAAACCATGAGCGAATACCTTGACAGGCTTTTGCTTGTCGTTTGGCGCGCTGTCTTCATAATAAATATCGACATCATTGACATGAATAATTGGCACTGCATTATTTGTCTGACTTATTGCCAATATCACCTTTTTATGACCATCATTATCTAGAACACTCTCTTAAGGATATCCAAAATGTCACAAGCTCTCGTCGAATACCAAGCAGAAAACCATATCGCCACCATCACAATGAACGACCCTAAAACCTTGAACGCTTTTAGTACTGTGCTCAAAGATGCCATGATGGCAGCACTGACCAAAGCGGATGAAGACGAGCAAGTACGAGTCATTGTTTTGCAGGGCGCCAACAATAATTTTTCAAGTGGCGGACATATCGGTGAAATGTTAGAAAACGGCATGGAAAGCGAGGCATTGTCGGATAAGCTAAACTTCATGGTTGGTGAAGTGGCTGAGATTAGCTTAAAGCTGCGTAATATCCATAAGCCCATTATCGCCAAATTAGAAGGTGCGGTCGCTGGCGCTGGGATGAACTTGGCACTGACTTGTGATTTTCGCATAGCAAGCGAGAATGCCAAATTTGTACAAGCCTTTGTCAATATCGGTCTGATTCCAGATGCTGGTGGTATTTATTTATTGAATCAATTGATTGGCGTCGCAAAGACCACTGAAATGGTCATGCTAGGCGATAAGCTCAAAGCAGAAGATATGGCACGCTTAAACTTGGTGAATGATGTGGTCAGTAGCGATAAGCTAGATGCTAGCGTGTTAGCGTTGGCAACGCGTCTGAGCAACCTGCCCGGAAAAGCATTAGCATCGATGAAGCACATGATTAATACGCATGCTTATATGGGGTTGAATGAAGCGCTAGATATGGAAGTGGATCAACAAACGATGCTCGCCAAAACCGATGATTTTAAAGAAGGTATTACAGCATTTATGGAGAAACGTAAGCCGGTTTATATTGGTAAGTAGGTTCTTATGTAAAGCTGAGTATTGCAAATCTATAAGCGCCCGTACTCAGCTTCATTCGGTTAAGTAACTTGTTAAGTAAAAGCTCACTCGAATCCAGTTTCTTTCTTTTGATTTATTCTATATTCGAATGATATAGACGATCTTTCTGCTCCATGACTTCTAGCTTTTATATCACCAATTTTAACAACAGCAAAAAACCCGTTTTGATTTACTAAAGTAATAAACTCACCAGTTTTAGGAGTACGTGATCTAGAAGTATAATCAAACAATGATGCATCAGTTATATCGGAAAAAGAGTTGACCTCATAGGCTAAAGCTATACCTTCTATATTCTTAGGGTCATTATAAATGTGGATTGAACCATTGCCAGCACTGGAAAAACTTAGCTCGAATTGCATACTACCTGCACCAATGATATAGCGACCATTGTTGTTTTCATAATCGAACTCAACTTCACCGCTAAAATTTGGGTTTGAATATTGACTCATACTTATGCTGGTCATCAGTGCTATTGGACTTTCAGAAGCTTCAAATGGATTACTACCTAATGCTGGTCGAGCCTTAGTATATTCACCATGTATCTCATGTATCAACTCAATATAACGTGCTTCGTAGTTATTTTCATCACGGAAATCTACATAAGCTTTTGTTTGAAGGAATACTGGAGTTACCTTGGGCGCATCGTTACTCTTTATAAGAGGTATTATTTTTTTAGAATTTATATTACTCATTAATTCTGACGTTAAAATCATTTTTTCATAACCAACACCGCCAGAACCCCTATTAGCTTTCGAAACGTACGCCTCTGTGCAAATACATATCACTCGATCTGCTTCAGTTAATCCACTTTCCATGAATGACGGCAGATCGCCACCTAACCTTACATCCCATTGATCTAAAATTATATCTACGCCGTTTTTCATTAATCTTGTAGCAAGATTCAATACCCACTCTTTGTGAAGATCATTATCGTGAGAATATGAGATAAAACACTTTGAAGAGACGCTCATAAATTTTCCTATTTAGATTCTAGTGATTACAATAAGTAAGTATTTAAATACATTCTGATATTATCAGATATTAAGCCTACACTACAAAAAACCCCGCATCATGACGATACGGGGTTTTCTTTTTCTAAACAGATTAAACTTTGTTTAAAGCAAAAACTAGCTCAACTGAGCAACGTTAATTTTATCGGCTTCTTCAGTATAAGACTCCATACGGTCGAAGTTCATGTACTGATACACCTCTTCACCCATGCTATCAAGCATACCAGCGTACTGCTGATACTCTTCATTCGTTGGTAATTTACCCAATACCGCAGCAACAGAAGCCAACTCAGCTGATGCTAGATATACGTTAGCACCTTGACCTAAACGGTTCGGGAAGTTACGAGTTGAGGTCGATACCGCAGTAGAGTTCGGTGCGATACGTGCTTGGTTACCCATACACAATGAACAACCTGGCATCTCAGTACGAGCACCGGCTTGGGCATAAATATTATAGTAACCTTCTTCCATCAACTGACGCGCATCCATCTTAGTCGGTGGCGCAATCCATAGACGAGTTTTCAAGCTACCTGCTGGTACGTCTTGTAGCAATTTACCGGCAGCACGGAAGTGACCAATGTTAGTCATACATGAACCAATGAATACTTCATCAATGGTATCACCAGCCACGTCAGCTAAGGTTTTTGCATCGTCTGGATCGTTCGGGCAGCAAAGAATCGGCTCTTTGATTTCAGACATATCGATAACCATATCGATAGCATACTCTGCATCTTCGTCAGCACGCAATAAGCTTGGATTCGCCAACCACTCTTGCATTTGTTCAACACGGCGGCTAATCGTACGCGCATCGCCATAGCCTTCTGAGATCATCCATTTAAGTAGCGTGATGTTTGAGTTTAGATACTCAGTCACTGACGCTTCAGATAAAGTGATCGTACAACCAGCAGCACTACGCTCAGCTGACGCATCAGACAATTCAAACGCTTGCTCAGCCGTTAAGTCTTCTAGACCTTCAATCTCAAGGATACGACCGTTAAACTCGTTGATTTTTCCTTTTTTATCAACGGTCAAATAGCCTTCTTTGATCGCTTGATAAGGAATAGCATGTACCAAGTCACGTAATGTGATGCCAGCTTGGCGCTCACCGATGAAACGAACACGGACAGATTCAGGCATATCAAGTGGCATCACACCCGTTGCAGCAGCAAATGCTACTAGACCAGAACCCGCTGGGAAAGAGATGCCCATTGGGAAACGAGTATGCGAGTCACCACCAGTACCAACGGTATCTGGAAGTAGCATACGGTTCAACCATGAATGAATGATGCCATCGCCTGGACGTAAGCTTACGCCGCCACGGTTCATGATAAAATCAGGTAGTGTATGCTGAGTCTCAACGTCAACTGGCTTTGGATAAGCGGCCGTATGACAGAATGATTGCATAACTAGGTCTGCTTGGAAGCCCAAACATGCCAAGTCTTTCAGCTCATCACGGGTCATTGGACCAGTGGTATCCTGACTTCCTACAGTGGTAATTTTTGGCTCACAGTACATACCAGGGCGTACGCCTTGCATGCCACAAGCTTTACCAACCATTTTTTGCGCTAGCGTGAAGCCTTTACCCGTATCTACCGGCTCTTCTGGCTTAGCAAATACGTCTGAATGACTAAGACCCATATATTCACGAGCACGATTGGTTAGACCACGACCAACGATTAGTGGAATACGACCACCAGCACGAACTTCGTCAAGCAATGTTGGCGAGTTTAGCTTAAACGTTGACAGCACTTCATCAGAGTCATGCTTAGTGATTTTGCCTTCATACGGATAGATATCGAATACATCACCCATATTTAAATTATCGACGTTGACGCCATCGATAGGGAGTGCGCCTGAATCTTCCATAGTGTTAAAGAAGATAGGGGCAATATTGTTACCTAGTACTAGACCGCCACCACGTTTGTTTGGCACGTTAGGGATATCATCGCCCATCAACCACAATACTGAGTTGGTCGCTGATTTACGGCTAGAGCCGGTACCTACTACGTCACCAACATAAGCCAACTGATGGCCTTTTTCTTTTAGCGCTTCAATCTGTTTCATAGAACCAACCACACCCTCTTCGTCAGCGATGATACCGTCGCGAGAGTTTTTGTGCATGGCCAATGAATGCAATGGAATATCAGGACGGCTCCACGCATCTTGCGCAGGAGACAAATCATCCGTATTGGTTTCGCCAGTTACTTTGAATGTCGTGTAAGTCGTCTTTGCTGGTACAGCATCACGGCTCAAGAACCACTCAGCATCCGCCCATGATTGAACGACTTCTTTAGCAATGGTATTGCCCGCTTCGGCTTTTTCGGTCACATCATTGAACGCATCAAATACCAATAAAGTTTTTTTCAACGCATCGGCCGCTTCTTGTGCCACTTCTGCATCATCAAGAGCAGCAACCAACGGTTGAACGTTGTAACCACCTTGCATGGTACCCAAGATTTGAACCGCTTTTTTCTTAGACAAAAGAGGTGACGTTGCTTCGCCTTTTACGATAGCCGCTAAAAATGCCGCTTTAACATAAGCAGCTTGGTCAACACCGGCAGGAATACGATTTTCCAGCAAGTCCATCAAGAACGCATCTTCGCCCGCTGGTGGGTTTTTGAGTAGCTCAACCAATTCTACTACCTGCTTCTCATTTAGTGGAAGTGGTACAATTCCTAGCTCAGCACGTTCTGCGACATGTTTACGATAAGCTTCTAACACAATAGTCGTCCTCGTCGGTTGGTGACCAGTACATCACGTGAGTAGTCAGGATGACAGCCTACATCGATGTACTGCATTGAATAATTATCCGTGCAATCATAGCTCAAAATGCTTAAAAAGTTAATGGCTGAGTCGAGAAAAGGCGCATAATAAGGCCATATTGGACATTTATTATAAAAATAGTGCCATAAATAACATGACTAATGGTGCCTATATCATAAATACTGAACTTTTCATACTGAGGTCTTATTTTGTCGCTTACCATTCAAAATGTGTTCGCAGTAAAGTACTATTACGACCACCTATTCACTTAAAAAATAATACAGCGCTGCTGCCTTAGTAAGGCGTTATTGTTATACGTCGTTACTGTTAAATGGAATCAACTATAGTTGAAATACTTTAAAGTCGCTACCGTATTGCTGGTATAAATTTTTTGCAGCCTCTGTCTGCGTAGGCACAGCAAGCAAGAAAAATTTGTACCAGCAATACGTGTTGTATCGATATTACTTTTCACCGACTATATATCTCGATTAGCGGTTAAATAAAACACCCTCGACTGTTATAATGTTTGATAAGAATACACTCATTAAATGCAAAGGATGTAACCATAAAATCAAGGATTACAATGGATAATAAAGAGATCGAAGATCGCAACACCACTCACAGTATGAGTCATAACCCTAACCAAAACGCCAATTATGACAACGGTTTAAAAGTTCGTACCGAGGTAATGGGCGCAGAGCACGTTAAACGCTCGCTTGACTCGGCGACGTCCTTTACTCAGCCATTACAAGACTGGATCATCGAACACGCTTGGGGCAGTACGTGGCAAGATGACTCAGTACTGCCGCGCAAATATCGCTCGCTTATCACTATTGGTTTTTTGATTGCTCAAAAAAGCCCAAACGAGCTCAAAGGACACATTCGAGGGGCGATTAATAATGGTGCGAGTGTCGCTGAAATTCGAGAAGTCTTGATGCACAGCTTGCCTTATTGCGGTGCACCTGCCACTCAAGAAGCGTTTCGTGCCGCCATAGAAGTGCTAAATGAGTTGAATATTAATATAGATAAATGAAACTATGCTAAATCGCGTATTCATAGTAGCCTTAATAAGGTAACCCTCATACAATTGCATAAAAACTGCCAACCTGATATCTGCTATAATAACTCGATTCATAAAGCATTCTAATAATTCCATAAACCCTTATTCTATCAAGGGTTAAGAGATAATTTTATTATGACAAACGCCGTACAAACGCACATGCCTGCTGCCCGTGCAAAACCCAAAAAAGCCATCCAAGGCGAAAAATTACGTGGCTACGATAAAGTTGCACGTATTCCAATTAAAATCATCCCGACTGTCGAGGCAAAGAAAAAGCCAGATTGGATTCGGGTAAAGCTGTCTTCACCTGCTGAAGTCGCACGTATCAAATCTACCTTGCGTGAGCAAAAGCTTTACACCGTTTGTGAAGAAGCTGCCTGCCCTAACCTGCCGCAGTGTTTTGCCGATGGTACCGCCACCTTTATGATTATGGGTGATATCTGTACGCGTCGTTGCCCGTTCTGTGATGTCGGACATGGTCGCCCCAATGAGTTAGATAAAGATGAGCCGCGCCATACTGCTGAGACCATTCAAGGTTTGGGTCTTAAATATGCCGTCATTACCTCTGTTGACCGTGATGATTTAAAAGATGGCGGCGCCGCGCATTTCGTTGAAGTATTGAACGAATCTCGCGCACTCAGCCCAAATTGCTTAATCGAGATTTTGGTGCCAGATTTCCGTGGCCGTATGGATATAGCGTTAGACTTATTGACTGAAACTGCGCCTGACGTCTTTAACCACAATATCGAAACGGTGCCTCGTTTATATAAAGCCTTCCGTCCAGGCTCTGATTATCAGCATTCATTAGACTTGCTCAAGATCTATAAAGAGCGTCGCCCTGATATTGCCACCAAATGCGGCTTTATGGTTGGGCTTGGTGAAACAGAAGAAGAAATCTATAAGCTACTTGATGATCTAAAAGCGCATAACGTCGATATGATTACCGTTGGTCAGTACTTACAACCAAGTAAAGACCATGCGCCAGTCGATCGCTATGTGCATCCTGATGAATTCCAGCGTTATATGGACTATGGCAAAAAGATTGGCTTCTTTAACATTTGGGCAGGTCCTATGGTGCGCTCAAGCTATTTTGCTGATCGTCAATACTACGGCGAAGATTGCCCAGCACCTATCCGTAGCAAAAAAGCCTTAG
The DNA here is from genome assembly GCF_000012305.1 of Psychrobacter arcticus 273-4. Taxonomy (NCBI): domain Bacteria; kingdom Pseudomonadati; phylum Pseudomonadota; class Gammaproteobacteria; order Moraxellales; family Moraxellaceae; genus Psychrobacter; species Psychrobacter arcticus. Next base: position 894,811 of record NC_007204.1, on the reverse strand, counting down.
CAGCAGAAGGTAAGCTTGGCTGTTAAGTGAGAGTCGTCACTATATCAACGTAAAATGACGAATCTTAAAATATACAAAGGGCGAATAGCAGATATCTACTATTCGCCCTTTTCTATGCTTCTAAATCTTCTGTTTCACTTAAAGCAGCAGCGTTTCAATGTTAAACACTTAAAGCGGTTGGCGCCTTACTACCTTTTATATTAAACGCCGCGATACCCAGTACTATTACGCCACCTATTACACCTGTGATAAGCCCAGGATAAATCAGCAATAATGCACCTAATGCCAATATTAAGCGTGTAACGACATTCATGTCACTTTTAAAATAACCCTCTAACGCCGCGCTAAGCCCAATCACACCAATGACAGACGTCACAACAGCAATAACAATATCGATTACAGGTGGCAGAGGAAACGCTTTAGCCGTGACAGCAAGATCTGTCGGGTCAATCATCAACATCGCAGGATTATAAATAAACATAAACGGGACGATAAAACCTGCTAACGCTAACTTTAATGACAAGTATCCTGTTGTCATCGGGTCACCGCCAGAGATACCAGCACCAGCAAAGGCTGCTAGACAGACTGGCGGGGTAATGTTAGCAAACACGCCAAAATAGAAGACAAACATATGCGCTGATAAAATAGGAATATCAAACCCAGCTAAAGCTGGCGCTGCCATGGTTGCGGTAATGATATAAGCAGGAATGGAGGGCAATCCCATACCCAAGACCATCGAAGCTAGCATAGTCAAAATCAAAGTAAGCAATAAAGACCCTGCACCCAAGGTGACAATTGAAGAAGTCATCACCGTACCAAAGCTGGTCAAACTGACTACTCCGATGATAATACCCACGACCGCACAAGCTGCCATCACTGCTAATGACTGGCGAGCACCATCTTCTAGAGCACCCAAGATATCCTTGAAGCCCATGCGTGTCTCTTTGCGTAGCATACTGATGACGACAGTAAAGCCAATGGTATAAGCAGCGGCATAACCTACTGGTACATTTTGTATTAATAAATATATCAAAAACACAATCGGCAATAGCATATGACCGCGCGCTTTTAATACCTCTTTTACCTGCGGCAGACTCTCTTTTGCCATGCCTTTTAAGTCTCGGCGACCGGCACGAAAATGTACCTGTGCGATAACGCCGAGATAATAGAGAATAGCAGGTAATAACGCCGCCAAAGCAATGGTGCTATACGGTAGGCCTGTTGTCTCCGCCATAATAAAAGCACTGGCACCCATGATAGGCGGTAATATCTGACCACCGACTGAGGCACTGGCCTCTACTGCCCCAGCAAAATCTTTATGATAACCGACCTTTTTCATCAAAGGGATGGTAAACGCGCCGGTACTGACTACGTTTGATAAGGCTGAGCCATTGATACTGCCCATAAAGCCGCTTGAAATCACAGCAACCTTAGCAGGTCCGCCTTTTTTATCCCCTGCCAGCGCCAATGCCAAATCATTAAATAGCTGACCCATTCCAGAACGCGCCAAAAATGCGCCAAACAAAATAAACAGAAAGATAAAAGTCACTGACGCGCCAATCGCAACGGAGTACAGTCCTTCAGTCTTCAAAAATAGCTGACCAAAAATATCGCCAAAATCATATGGCCGAGTGAGCAAACGATTTGGCATAAAGTCTAAATGACTTATAAATGGATAGAGCAAAAATATCGACGCCAATATGGGCAATATCCAACCAGTGATGCGTCGACTACCTTCAAGGACACAGATGACCGTAATAATAGAAAATATCACATCGACCGAATTTGCCATACCACCGCGAGAAGTCACAATTTCTTGGTACTCATATATGAGATAGGCCATCCCAGAGAAGGACAGTAAAAACCAAATCCAGTCATACCATGCCACTTTCTTACGGCTGCTTTTTTTACTGGCAGGGAAAATCAAAAAAATCAAAGCAAACCCAACGCCCACATGCACAGAGCGCTGTAGTAGTGAGGGCATTGGATTAAAGGTGATGTATAAGTGAAAAATGGAGTAGAAAATACAGATCGCAGCAATAATATACTTCACTGGACCTTGGGTGATATGACGCGTAATAGATTCTCGATCGTATTTTTCTAATATCGCCTGTGTGACACTAGGATCAACATCATCGTCATCGTCAACATCAGTATCTACATGAAGGTCCGGATGCTTCGACAAATTGGCATCTTCGCTAGACATGGTGGATGCGCTATTGTGATCCGTCACTTGAGAGTTCATGGCACAAGTCCTTATTAAATCTATCCATTATATTATACGCTTTGGGCGTAATCGTTACCTCTGAGTAATCTGGCACCCATTGATGAATCAAAATCCGATAGGCAGCATAATCAATTTCACCTTTAGTTAGCCGGGATACCACCCAGTCCAGATGAGGGAGTCTTTCATTGATTTGATAACCTACATAGCCAGGTTTTTGTACTGAAGCAAGCGCTTCAGTTGATGGGGTGCCCGCACCGAAAGCTTGAAAATAGGTGGTGGTCAGCAGTAACCCATCGCTTTCGCGAAGATACTGCTCCTCCCACCATTGTTTTTCTACAGAATGTATCCATCGCAGTTGGAAGTTGGGTTCGATGAAATAACAGACCACTTTATCAGATTCATCAGTATCCTCAACGCCATCAACTCGCACTTCGATTACAGACTGGCGTGTAGACACGGCCCATAGCGTAAAAAAAACTAGCGCAACAATAAGTGTTGCGCCAGTTAATAACCATAGCCATGAGCGCTTATTTAGCTGCTTGCTCATCATAGTATTTTTTGGCTCCTGGATGAATAGGCGCTACCATACCTTGCTGCGCCGTCTCTAAACTGATATCAGCGGCCGCTTGGTGGGCATTTTTCAAACCTTCTAAATTATCAAATAAAGCTTTGGTCAGTTTATAAACGTCATCCTCAGACATATCAGAACGCACTAATAAGGCGTTCATGACAGCTGTTGTTGGAATAGCAGCATCATTACCATAGGTACCGGCAGGAATCTCAAAAGTCTTAAAGTAAGGTTTGGTCTCAATAATTTTTTTAAGCTTATCTTGATTGATGGTGACCAACTGCAACTTAATGCCTTGCTCTAGCTCTAATAATGAAGAGTTTGGTAAGCCACTACTAAAAAATGCCGCCTCAATTTTGCCAGCTTTCATCGCATCTGCAGCATCAGCAAAGCCTAAATAATCCACCTCGACATCATCATAAGTCAAGCCAAACCCTTCTAGTAATGTCCGAGCATTCACTTCTGTGCCAGATCCTTGATCGCCAACAGCAATACGCTTGCCTTTTAAGTCTTCAATATTTTTGATTCCAGAATCTTGAGTGGCAACCAACTGAATTACGTTAGGATACAATACGGCAATTTGTTGAATATTAGTGATTGGCGCATCAAAGTTATTTTTACCTTCAACCGCATCAGTGACCACATCACTAAGGGCCAATACCATATCAACTTTACCTTGTGTCAACAGATTGACGTTTTCTACTGAGGCGCCTGTCGTTTGAGTCTTTGAGTTGACGCCAAAGGTTTTGGCATAAATCTCTGCCAAAGACGTCCCGATAATATTATAAGGACCTGACGCGCCGCCTGTAGCGATAGTAACAAATTTGGTTTCAAGCTTGTCATTTGCTGTGGCAGCGGTGTCAGTAACAGCGCCATCGGCAGCCGTACTGTCAGTAGCTGCGCTATCAGTAGCCGCTTTGTCTGAACAGGCAACCAGCATCATACTAGCTGCTATCATTGCCGCAAGTAAAGGCGTTTTATAAATGGACTTCATTATTTTCTTCCTTGATAAAATAAAGCAAATGGACTTATAAAAGTATGACTCGAATATGATAGCGCTATCCATATTCGTCATACTAGCAACGTGCTATTTTAGATGGCTTTTTAATCACTCTGTTGTAACGAGCTCGCCATAAAAAATAGTCTATCTAATTAAAACATGAGAAGCTTTATATTGCTATATTGTTTTTCTCGCTAGCCCTTATCCTGACTATAAATCGAGATTTATTCAGAATTGAGAACTACTATTTACTAAATACCACCTTCTTGTTTCGCTAAGCGATACTAAGTTTCATATTGTAAGTTATTTAAACAAACTTTAACCGCCTTGTAAACCTTTATATCTATAAGGACATACCCCTACTGGAATATTTACAACTCTTTTCACCATGACATAATTTGATATAAGAACAGTTGTTAAGAGATATTCTAATAGCACGTTCATATTTCCTTTGTCATCAATATTGAGTTCTAGTAAGATGACTTTTTAACTGTCTTGATGTATATAGTTGAAATACTTTAAAGTCGCTACAGTATTGCTGGTGTAAATTTTTTGCAGCCTCTGTCTGCGTAGGCACAGCAAGCAAGAAAAATTTGCACCAGCAATACGTGTTGTATCGATATTACTTTGCACCGACTATATAGATAGCAAAAAGTAGATTGTAGATTTTGGCACCTCTGCTCAGCACGATATAAAATTTTAAATATGTCTCCTCATAACACCGATCAACCTGAAAGGAAATCTGATGAAGAAATTATTTGCATCAACAGCATTACTAGCAACATTTGCGTTAGCGGGCTGTGCCACAACGGGCGGCAATACCAATGCAGGAACAGCAATGGGTACTGCAAACGAGATCGGTATGAACGTTTTTAAAGCGGCTATCGACAATCAATGTCGCAGTCAGATCGAACAGCAAAACGCGTGGCGTATTGCCAGTGTTGCTATGACTGAAGCGCAAGAAGAAGCGGTAAAAGGCAGGGTTTGCGGCTGCGTCAGCGAACAAGCACCACAGCAAGTCACTTTTATTGAATTGGGCAATGCAGCCATAGACCCACAATATCGCGTGCAATTGGTGGCTAGAGTCGTCGCGAAATCATTGCAGAGTTGTTATTCGAGTATCGTTAAATAAGCAGTTTATTAGGGCGTATTGAACATTTATAATTTCAACCATAGATAAGCACAAGCGAGTGCCAGTCCATATATAGTTGAAATACTTTAAAGTGGCTACCGTATTGCTGGTGTAAATTTTTTGCAGCCTCTGTCTGCGTAGGCACAGCAAGCAAGAAAAATTTGCACCAGTAGTACGTGTTGTATCGATATTACTTTTCACCGACTATGGTTGTTGGTGGACTTAAAGATGACTGCTTCGCTATTTTTTTTACCATCAATTTATCCACAATGTTCAACACGCCCTACTTTTTTTACATTCTAAACTTTACTTTCTAAATCAAATGCGCCTTTAACTCAAGCACCTTATCACGTGTTTTTGCCGCATCTTCAAACTTCAAGTCACGCGACATCTGCTTCATGAGCTTCTCAAGGCGATTAATTTCTTTGGCGAGCAAATCAGGACTGCGTAAGATACTGATATCAACATCAGGTAGATTGCTTTTGACCGGAATCGCTTGATTATCATTGGCATCAAGGTCATCGCCCGTATCGATTTTATCCGTGATACTACGGCGAGCACCTGTTGGCGTAATGTTATGCTCAAGGTTAAATGCCACTTGTTTTTCGCGGCGACGATCCGTCTCATCAATCGCTTTTTGCATACTATTGGTAATACGATCGGCATAAAGAATCGCTTTACCATTAATATGACGGGCAGCACGACCAATAGTCTGAATCAAGGCACGCTCAGAGCGCAAAAAGCCCTCTTTATCTGCATCAAATATCGCGACCAATGACACCTCAGGCATATCAAGACCTTCACGTAGCAAGTTAATGCCGACCAGCACATCATGTACACCAGTACGCAATTCATGAATAATCTGCATGCGCTCAAGGGTATCAATATCCGAATGTAAATAGGCGACTTTGACATCATATTCTTTCAGATAACTGGTCAAATCCTCTGACATTCGCTTAGTCAAAGTCGTAATCAGTACGCGCTCATCTTTTTCACGGCGTTTGGTAATCTCAGACAACACATCATCGACTTGCGTCAATACGGGACGAATCTCAATCTCAGGGTCAATCAAACCAGTCGGACGCACCACTTGCTCGACCACTTGCTCGCTATGCTCAAGCTCATACAACGCAGGCGTAGCGCTGACATAAATGGTCTTGGGCTTAATACGCTCCCACTCTTCAAACTTCATCGGACGGTTATTCATCGCACTCGGTAGACGAAAGCCGTAATTGACGAGATTTTCTTTACGTGATCTATCGCCTTTATACATCGCGCCAATTTGCGATACCGTCACGTGCGATTCATCAATGAATAGCAGCGCATCTTCTGGAATGTAATCAAACAACGTCGGCGGCGCTTCACCTGACGGGCGACCAGACAGATGCTGTGAGTAGTTCTCAATACCGTTACAGTAGCCGAGCTGCTGAATCATCTCAAGGTCATACTGGGTACGCTCTTTGAGACGTTGTGCTTCAATCAGTTTATTATTTTCACGAAAATACTCTAACCGCGGCTCAAGCTCGGCGCGGATGGTATGACTGGCAGCTTCCAGTTTATTACGCGGTGTCACATAATGTGATTTTGGATAGATGGTAATGCGCGGTACAGTACGCACCGTTTTGCCCGTTAAAGGGTCAAACCAAGTAATTTTTTCCACTTCGTTATCAAACAAATGTACACGCACAGCCAGCTGCTCGGACTCAGCAGGATAGATATCTAGTAGCTCACCGCGCAGACGATAAGTACCACGCCCAAAGTCCAGCTCGTTACGCGTATATTGCATCTCAACCAGACGCTTAATCGTCGCGGTGCGGTCTATTTTGTCACCGACGACGACGTGGAGCAGCATTTTCAGATAACTTTCTGGATCACCCAAACCATAAATGCATGATACCGATGCGACGATAATTGCATCACGACGCTCAAGTAGTGCACGTGTGGCTGACAGACGCATCTGGTCAATATGATCATTAATGGCGCTGTCTTTTTCGATAAAGGTATCGCTCGCTGCGACATATGCTTCCGGCTGATAATAGTCATAATAACTAACGAAATATTCAACTGCATTATTAGGGAAAAACGATTTAAATTCACCATATAACTGGGCGGCAAGCGTCTTATTATGCGCCATGATAATGGTTGGGCGTTGAGTCTCAGAGATGACCTTTGCCATGGTATACGTCTTACCAGAACCCGTCACGCCCAGTAATAACTGCTCATCCATACCAGAATTGATACCGTTAACCAGCTTTTTGATCGCTTGCGGCTGATCCCCCGCAGGCTCAAATTCGGTAACCATCTCAAAGGCACGACTTGATATTTGCGTACCAGACGCATTAACACCACTAATTTCAGCTTCGCCTTGTAGCTGAGTGGCCAATTGGTTTAACTGACGCGATGAGCGCGGTTCAGGCATTCGCATAATGGCTGTCTTCCTGATTTTTTATAAGAGGTTAGGTTTATAACAATATGGGGTTAAACCTTTATTTTTAAAGGTCATTTATTGCGCTAAACGCCCACAAATGGATGCAAAAACACTCAATAAACAGCATAAAAACTCAGGTATAGTTCAATGACAATTAATCAAGGAAAGAGTTATGAAAGGTCACTGTCTGTGCGGTTAGGTGTTGTCTGAAGCATTAAACGGGTTTTGAGCGCGAGAGCGACCAACGCCACTCGTATCAGCGTGCGGCGTTGGCTCATGTGTTTGAGTCGGTTTTGACGGTTTTATATAATCGAGTTACTCTAGAGTAGATACAACGCTGCTCGAATGAATATCTCTTAAAATGACTCGATCATCGCTCTTTCAAAATAGTTTTTTTAAACCGCTTAACTTTGTGTTTTTGTAGCGGTGACTCTTGCATTCCCTTGTTTATCTGCCAGCTTGGCGATATCACAGTTGATGCGCTGCGATCCTTCCATACGCCTCTTTTTACGCTCCAAGCCTGCGTCAAATCGGCATTGCTGCATGGCATCTGTAATCTCAAGCTCAGGTGCCGGTGTTGGCTTACCTTTATCATCAATCGCGACCATCGTAAAATAGCAGCTGTTGGTATGGCGAACTTTACGCGCACGGACGTCCTCTGCCTCAACCCGAATACCAACCTCCATTGAGGTTTTGCCAACATAATTAATACTAGCTGCAAACGTCACCAACTCGCCAACATAAATAGGCTCACGAAACATCACTTGATCGACCGACAGTGTCACCACATAACTACCGCTATATCGACTGGCACAAGCATAAGCAACTTGGTCCAGCATCTTGAGCAAATCTCCACCATGGACGTTACCAATAAAATTGGCCATATCAGGTGTCATCAGCACTGACATATATAGCTCATGGTTTAACGGGACTCTTTTAGCAGTAGAGCTGGTGTTATATTGCGACATAATATTCCTTAACGGGGGGGGGAGGTGAAAACCTATTATTAAGTGTTATTTATACAGCAGCAATTGCGACAGCGCAAATATAGTCTATTCACGTTAAGTAATAGACTATATTTGCCAATGAAAACGATAAGCAAGCCAAGCCACGATAGTACTCACGGAACCCGTTAAGATACCGCCCCAAGCAAAATCAACCAAAGCGGTTTCCAGAGTAAAGCCTTGGTATAATGCTAAGCTGGTAAAATCATAAGTGCCGTAAGCCATCAGCCCTATTAAAGCACCCAGTAAGAAAATATGGTGAAGTGGCGCATTTGATCTAATTTGTGGATAGAGAATAATAATGCACAGTACCAGCAGATAAAACAGATAAAACACACCAGCGGCAATGATATTTGGCTCATCGGCAAGCAAATGTCCAATACGCTTTTCATAAAATAGACCCGTCATAGTCTTAAGCCAAATGGCATCAATACCCAAAAATATAACAAGGGAGGCAAGATAGATATAAATATAACCCATAGTAATATCCTTTTATAATAAGGACTAAAAATTTAGCCTATGAATGCCATGCATCAATATTGTTTGGCTTTACTGCGGTGACTTGCACTACTCCAATCGTACGCTCCAAAAACCCCCCTTCGCAGTAACAGAAGTAAAACTCCCATAAGCGAATAAACGCCTCATCATAACCGAGTGCTTTTACCTCTTCACGCTGCGACATAAATGCTCGGCGCCAATCTCGCAGCGTAAAAGCGTAGTCAAAACCATAATCATGCAACTGCTTGATGACCATATCAGTCTGTTCGGTAAATTGCGTATTTAGCTCTTGATTGGACAGCAAACATCCACCGGGGAAAATATGCGTCTGAATAAAATCAACAGATTTTATATAGGTCTGATAATTTTGATCATTAAAGGTAATGGCTTGAAGCACCATTAAGCCGGTTGGCTTCAGCAGGCTATTACATTTGGCAAAAAACGTCGGCAAATACTCGTGTCCGACCGCCTCAATCATCTCAATACTGACCAATTTGTCATACTGTCCTGCCAGCGTGCGATAGTCTTGCTTCAGCAGGGTTATTTTATCCGACAGTCCGGCCAATTCGACACGGCGCTGAGCCTCTTCGTATTGTGCGTCTGAGATAGTCGTCGTTGTTATTTGACAACCATAATGCTGTGCCGCATAAATGGCAAAACCGCCCCAACCAGTCCCGATTTCTATCACATGATCTTCAGCCGTGAGTTGTAGACGCTCACAAATCAATGCCAGTTTGTGCTGCTGCGCCTCCGCTAAGCTCGTCTCTGGATTTTTATATACCGCCGACGAATACATCATCGTATCATCTAAAAAACACTGGTACATGGCATTACCCAAGTCGTAATGCGCTAAAATATTGGACTTTGAACCCGATTTGTCATTGCTGCGCAGCTTATGATTTGCCCGCTCAAACGTTTTACTAATACCTGCAAAACGGCTTTCTAATTGATTAAGCACTGCCAAATTACGCGCCGCCAGTCGAATCAAACCCGTCAAATCATCCGTATCCCATTCGCCATTGATATAGCTGTCCGCTAGCGCAATAGAGCCGCCAAATAATAACTGACGATAGACGCGGCTATCATGAATGGTCAGCGTCACATCTAAGGGGTGACGACCGATGGCTGAGCTACTTATGTTATCAGAAGAGGTTTTGCCAAAACGATGTGGCTTAGACGCTGGTCCAGCAAAGTCTTCAATGATAGTAATACTGCCAAATTGAATATGCGTCAAAGCACGGAATATGGCTTTTTTTGCCAGATAATTCACGCTATTACTGACTGGCTGCAAAATAACACTGTCATTAACCGTTTGACTGATGCGAGCAGTGAATTTTTCTAGTTTTGATGTGGGTGCTTTGCTGGTTAGTCTTGCTGACATCATTTATTCATCCTTGTATAAGTATTCAATCGTAAGCGCTCTACCTTAAATCATTGAATCATTGAATCATTGGCATAATTAGTTAATGTTCACTATTATTACCATTGTGCTGCTGGCTATCGGCTAATGTTTCATCGTAATTAATATAGGGTACTTTTTTAATGGCATAAAGTTTAAAAGCGTGTCCATAAATACGCATTAAAGACGTTACATTCATCAGTGGATTTTTGCGCAAACTTTCATAAATCGTCGACGCTGTCATTGGAATACCTGACATTTTAATACCCGTTTTTAATACCTCACCGCGCTTATCGCTGATATTTATCGCGATACGAACGTCCAAACATTGGTTAGAATGCTCGTTTCTCTCAAATCTCACTTCATTTATAACCGTATTTTTTATTGCACTCTTAATCGTTACTTGCCACTGATACTGCTGGTCAATGGGATTAAAAGGTGAGACATGAAAATCTTTATCATGACAAAAATCAGTATTTACGCCATCTAATAAGAACCCATAATAATGACGTTTGTCCCATGGCGTATTAGATACTTCTGCCAATAGATGGCTAGGTTTTTGCTCTATATCAAAACCCAAATAGAAATTCACTGGACTAAAATAAATACCTGCATTACGGCAAACAAGCATGCCAATCATATCGCCTGTTGGCGCACTACCCGTCCGTTCTGTAAATGCCTGAATTAAACGTTGTTCTATTGCTTGGACATCTGTTAAATATTTTTTCTTATCATCAATCTCTTTATTTTTACTTAGGCTATTTTTATCTTGTGTGCTTAACCCTTGCAAATAATCCTCAGGATAAAACTGTTGTAAGGCTTTTTTTGTCCCAGAAAATAGCAATAGTTTATTCAATGATAGTTTTTTTAGGAATTTATTATCGATAAATGGTCTGATATCCACTTCTGGCAATACTTGCCCTGCTGCTAATGCGGTAATATTAACGCCCCAATAACGATAAGGGTAAGCGAATTTATGCATACTCGGCAGCAACCGGCTGTGCCATGTTGTCCCGTGAAATATTTGGTGTGGTAAGCCCTTAGCATCATCTGATAATGTATGTTTCGCTTGTATACTCTTAGACTGTGCTGATGCTGTCATACTGATTACCCTCAATTGGCAACGTTATGTTTAATTGCTACACATGCTTGTCTTTACGACCAGCAAAAAACCCCAGTTTTTTCTTTTTAAATACTTTAGCCACTGGCTCTAACGTTGCAATGTATTGCACCAACTCTTGATTGGTCGTAGCAGTGACTATCTGACGTTTTTTGAGTTTGCGTAACTGTTTATCTGCTTTTATCGGCAAGTCTTTATAGCGAAACGGCGTATGGGCACTCTCGGCATCAGGCAAATGACTTGGGTCAACAGTATCCTTTATATCGATATCGCATCCCAATACCTGACAAACACGCAAAGCACTTCGTACGCCGTCTTCATGGAAACCATTAAACCAATAAGCACCGCAAAAATGGCTATGTGAGTCGGTACCAGAGATGCTTGACCATTGCGCTTGCGCGGCGACCATCTGATTATTAAATACCGGATGCCTATAATCAATGCGCTTGATGACTTGACGTTCATCCACCTTATGATTGAGGGTGACTAAGTAATTGTGCTGTTTGGTCAAGCGCTGCAAAATATTCATATGATAGGTCAATACAGGCTTTGTGGCAGTTTGCAGCGGCTCTTTGTCATTCTCAATAGAATTTTTATCATCGATTAAATAATTCCAGCTTGCCCATGCCAGCGACCTTTTTGGTAAGACTGAGGTATCGGTATGTAGAACAGCGGTATTACTGGTGAAGGTAAAATGGCTCAATACTTCTTGTTCGGTAGGATTCGCATCTTGTAATATTTTAAGCGCTGTATCTGCATGACAAGCAAAGATGACCTCATCAAACACAAGTGCTTGTGCCTTATCAGCCGTTGTATCTATAACTTTTAATATGACCTTGTTATCTTCGCGAATAACTGATTGCACGGGGCTGTTCACGCGAACGGTGCCACCCGCTTTCACAAAACGTTTGACCAGCTTATTTACATACTGCTTAGAACTCCCTTTTATCGTAAACCACTGCGGACGATTGACCACCTCAAGTAGACCATGATTATCAAAAAATTGAGCAAAAAACACTAAAGGCAACGCTTGTACGTCGCGCAAGCTGGTCGACCAAATGGCAGACACCATTGGTAATAAATAATTGTCCGTGAACAAGTCGCCATACTTGTTAGTATCTAGATATTCGCCTAGCGTTTGCTTGGTAAAAACACCAACAGCCTGCCCCTGCTCGCGCGCCTTATCATAATCTTGGCGTAGCTGACGTACCTGTTTATTGAACTGCAAAATATCGTTAATAAACCCCCAAAACTTAGGGTTCAAAATATTCTTGCGCTGCGATAACAAGGTATTGAGTGTATGACCATTATATTCAAAATGACGCGCCGTATTTTTAACAGAAAAACTCATGTCCGTTGCTTGAAACGGCACTTGCAGCTCATAAAGTAGGCGAAAAAAATTGGGATAGGTACGCTCATTAAAGACAATAAAACCGGTATCTATTGCACTTTTTTCAACGGTGCTTCGCTTTGCTTTCTTACCGTCCTGTAGCGTTACATCGATAGTATTTACATGCCCACCGACATAATCACTGGCTTCAAATACTGTGACCTCAAATTGCGCTGCCAAATAATGTGCGCAAGTGAGTCCTGAGACGCCTGAGCCAATGATAGCGAGGCGTTTTTTAGCTTCTGGATTTAGAGAGTTATCTAAGTCGCGGCTAGTATGATTAACCACTGATTTATTAGAAACGGCTTCTGTACTCTTAGATTTACGGCGGAAAAATGGCATCAAGGCATTCCTTATTGTTTTCTTTACACAGTCTCATAAACAGTCTCATAAATAGCAAAACTGGCTATTTTTTATTGATTTTTTCGCTGACTTGTTGCCAGACCAAATCAGGTAACGTCCCTAAGACCTTTAAGGGCAAAGTAAGTTTTTTGGGAAATTCAATGACTTCATTGGCATTATTTTATTAATCAACACAGGCATTTATTTATCAAATCTAAATAATTATAGTATAAGCAAGAGGCTTTATTTGTTGTTGCTTCGCAAACAGATTTGTATCGAAGATATGAGACAAATTCGTCTAATAAAAATCTCTGTCATAGCAATAGTATTTTTAATCTAAAAAATACTCAAAAAAAAGCTTGACGTATTTTTTATCTTTGCTAGAATACGCCCCACTTAGCAAGAACTCGTTAGAGGCTTTCTAAGCTCGTTGTAAGCGATTAAACACTTGCAGCTTATTCTCCAATAGCTCAGTTGGTAGAGCAACGGACTGTTAATCCGTGTGTCCCTGGTTCGAGCCCAGGTTGGAGAGCCATATTTTAGTAGTAAATTTTTTGAGTCATCTTTGATTCGATTATGGCATTTGCCAAGACCCTCATCACTTTGATGGGGGTTTTTTTATGGCCGATATCTTTGTAGCTGTCGTTTAAATGACTGGACCATAGCGCTCATTGAAAACCAAACAACATACTAATGTTGCTAATTTTCGCAATTAGATTGGTTCTAGCAATAACTTATCCCTATAATAAAGCCCTAAAAAATATATAATCTATCTCATCATACCCTTAACCATTCAAGGACTGGATTTTTATGAGTAATACTGAACAAATCACCTCTTCTGACAATACTCATTATCTGCATCATACCTTTTTTGAGCCGAGTAATAGTGATACCGCCATTAGCGCAACCTTGCTGATTGTACACGGCATGGCAGAGCACAGCGGGCGTTATGCAGACTTGGCTCAATTTTTAGCCGATCACGGTATTGCGGTCGCCACTTATGATCAGCTTGGTCATGGAAAAACCGTCAAATCCGCTAAAGATTTGGGGTTTTTTGGTGAAGAGCATCCTGTGCAGTCACTATTAAAAGATGTCATCGTCATGGCAGACAGCTTAAAAGTGCGTCATCCGAATGTGCCTCACTTCGTCATGGGTCACTCTATGGGCTCGTTTATCGTACGTAACGTCCTAAAGCATCATGCACGTAACTTTACCGGTGCTATCTTAATGGGTACAGCTGACGCCAATCCATTGACCAAAGTATTATTGCCGGTCAATAAGTTACTGGCAAAAGCGGCGCCTAAAAAGCCAAATACCCTGTTTGCTAACGTGATGAATAAAGTACTCAATAGCAAGCTCAACAATCGTATTTCTTCATCGAAGTTTGCGTGGTTGAACGAAGACCCTGCCGCCGTTGAAGCTTATGAAGCCGATCCATTGACAGGTTTTGACCTTACCAATAACGGCTTTATGACCCTCTTTACACTGATGGACGCAGGCTTGCATAAGAACTGGGCAATGACGATTGCCAAAGATTTTCCGATTTTATTGATCAGTGGCGAAAATGACCCCATCGGTGATATGGGTCGCGGCATTCGCAACATTGCCAACCGCTTAGACAGACAGCATTTTGATCATGTCTCTGTGCAGCTCTACCCTCATATGCGCCATGAGCCGCTACACGAACAGAATAAAGAGCAGGTTTATCAAGACATCTTAGGCTGGATAAATAATAATACTTAAGACCATAAACACCCGAACTTATAGTATCGTCTATCACGTTTGCTAAAAGTCGCCAAATTAGCGACAATACGGCAAGTTTTTTATTTACCTTCATCAATTTTAGGAATCCTTATGTCATTACAACAAACCATCGAACAAGCTTTTGAGAACCGCAACGAATATAGCCCAGCAACCATGCCACAAGATGTCCGTGATGCCATCAATCAAGTGCTTGAGCAGCTAGATAACGGCACTTTGCGCGTTGCAGAAAAAAAGGATGGCGAATGGGTCGTCAATCAGTGGGCAAAAAAAGCCGTCTTGCTATCGTTCCGCCTAAATGACAACTACGTTCAAGCAGCGGGCGAGCATATACAGTTTTATGACAAGGTGCCAACGAAATTTGCTGATTGGACAGAAGCACAGTTTAAAGAAGCCGGCGTACGTGTAGTACCACCAGCCGTTGCTCGTAAAGGCTCATATATCGCACCAGGTGCCGTACTAATGCCATCGTATGTCAACATCGGTGCTTATGTTGATCAAGGTGCTATGGTAGATACATGGGCGACAGTTGGTTCATGTGCTCAAATCGGTAAAAACGTCCATCTATCAGGCGGCGTCGGTATCGGTGGTGTCTTAGAACCATTACAAGCCAATCCGACTATCATCGAAGACAACTGCTTTATCGGTGCGCGCTCTGAAATCGTTGAAGGCGTCATCGTAGAAGAAGGCGCAGTTATCTCTATGGGTGTCTATATCGGTCAGTCTACCCGTATTTATGATCGCGAAACGGGCGAGATTCATCGTGGTCGCGTACCAGCAGGCTCAGTGGTTGTGCCAGGCAGCTTACCTTCTGAAGATGGTACACACAGCTTGTATGCTGCTATCATCGTGAAAAAAGTAGATGCACAAACCCGCGCTAAAACATCAGTAAATGAGTTATTACGTTTAGCCTAAATACTTAATCACGATTATTTATCGCTTTTAAAAAAGATGCTGAAGCTTAATGTGCTCCAGCATCTTTTTTGTTGCTGAATAGCAGCTTAATAGAGGACTTTACGTTATAATCTTTGTCTCGTTTGGGCACTGAACTTCCGAGTGTTAGACAGATTATTAAACCTTTTTTATTTGATATGTGCTCGATGGCACGATTAATCCTTAACTGTATTTGAAATATTATGAGTGAGTTATCTTTACGCACTGCTGCCATCCCTGTCACTGACCCTGAAGCTGGGTTACGTTTGACGGAGATTTTCTACTCCTTACAAGGTGAGGCACTGACTTCAGGGTTGCCAACGATATTTGTGCGCTTGACCGGCTGTCCGCTGCGCTGTGTCTATTGCGATACCGAATATGCCTTTAGTGGCGGCGAGCGTCAATCGCTTGAGACCATGATGGCGACTATTGCAAGCTTCCCTTGCAAGCGTATTTGCTTGACCGGTGGCGAGCCTTTAGCCCAGCCTAATGCCATTGAATTGATGAAACGTTTGCTAAACGATGGTTACGAGATTTCTCTTGAAACGGCAGGTGCACTGACGGTCGAAAATGTCCCGCCAACGGTCAGCAAAGTCATGGATTTAAAAACCCCAAGCTCAGGTGAAGTCGATAAAAACTTATGGTCAAACCTCGATTACCTCACTCAACATGACCAAATAAAATTTGTCATTATGAATCGCGCCGATTATGACTGGGCAAAAGCCAAGCTTGTCGAATACAAGCTCAATGAATTGGTCGGTACGGTATGGTTTTCACCGATGTTTAATGTGGCGCATGAAGACACTGTAAACGATAACAGTCCAGAAGTGCCAGTCCTGGCACGCGAGCTTGCCGAATGGATGTTAGCCGACGCCCTACCCGTACGTTTTCAATTGCAATTACACAAGATTATTTGGGCGGACGCCAAGGGCAAATAGTCTCTAAAATCTAAATGGACAATTAAATACATATAGTCGGTGAAAAGTAATATCGATACAACACGTACTACTGGTGCAAATTTTTCTTGCTTGCTGTGCCTACGCAGACAGAGGCTGCAAAAAATTTACACCAGTAGTACTGTAGCGATTTTAAAGTATTTCAACTATAGCAAGCCAAGGCAGAAAGGGATAGGCATGGTCAAACTCATTTTATTGGGCTTATTAGCGGGCGCGTTTTTTAGCGCCACCTTTATTTTAAATGAGATGATGAGTAGTGCCGGTGGGCACTGGTTTTGGTCAGCAAGCCTACGCTATTTATTTATGTGGCTCATCATTACTATCCTGATTGCAATGCAGCATGGTTTTGGGCGTATTAAAGAATTGAGCGCTATCTTTTTTCAGCATTGGCGGTTTTGGTGTATCACCGGTAGTATCGGCTTTGGCGTATTTTATACTGGCATTTGTTATGCTGGTGACCATATTGCAGGTTGGGTGGTTGCGGCAACCTTTATGTTTACGGTGGTGACAAGCTTATTGGTGTTGGTAGCATTTGGGCAAAGATTTGATAAAAAATTCATCATTTATGCCTTATTGGTCTTTATTGGCGTAGTGATGGTCAACGTCAGTGAAGGCTTACATGCTTCTACCCTAACCGATACCGTACCTATGGCTGATATGCTGCTATATGGCGCGCTGCCTGCACTGATTGCAGCATTCAGTTACCCGATTGGCAATCAACTGGTTTGGCAAGTGTCTCACAACTCACGCAAACATAGCGCTGAGCAGCAACAAGCTCGAGATAGTAATCAAAAGAATGACGCTGATATTCATACCCAGCGCATTGTCACCGAAGCCCCTATATTACCTATCGATAGACAAGCTGCGTCACGCTTGCAAAATCTCATCGCGCGCATTCCTGCGATTGAGACGACTTTACTGCAAAATGCTTTTAATAAAGTTTGGCTAATGACCTTCGGTAGCTTGCCGTTTTGGTTACTATTAGGCTTAATAATACGTCCTGAGCAACCTGCTACTACACAGGTCTTTAATACATTACTGGTGGCAGTATTGGCAGGGGTCGCGGCGACGAGTATATTTTTATATGCCCGTGAGCAAGCGGTGACATCGAGCGAGGTGGCAGGCGTAGATTCTACCCAAGCCAGTGAAGTGATATTTGCTGTGATTGGCGGCATGTTATTACTGAATAAGGCACTTCCTTCTACACTAGGCTTGGTGGGTATTGCGCTTATCATTCTGGGACTGATATTATTTGCAAAAGATGGTTAAGGCTCAAATACAGCCATGATAAACAACTTTATTTTCCCCGATATCCTGCTGTAGATTTTGGATTTTGGCGCTCGACTACTGCAGGCTGGATACGACAACAAACGAATTTACAATGTTATTTATCATCTTTGCTGTACGCATGCTGGCGCTTAAATTCGACTGGCATTTGCCTTCCATTCGCTTGGTCGATTAACTGATTAGCCGGTTTTTATGATTGGCGAAGAAAATAGCAGCACTTTAATCTCAGTGCTTTAATCTCAGTGCTTTAATGAGAATAACTCATGCCTACCATTGCCTTAGATTCTAATCTGATTACTACTTTTGACCCGCGCTCACTCATTTATTTGTTCGATATGATTGGCATTGTCGCTTGTAGCATTTCAGGAACGATATTAGCCAAGCATAAAAACTTCGATGTATTTGGCTGCTTACTGGTATCGATTGTGACTGCTATCGGCGGCGGTACCGTGCGTGATGTGATCTTGAATCGTCATCCACTGTTTTGGATGGTGGATATGAATTATCTGACGGTCATTACCATCTCTTCACTGTTGATGCAGATATTCTTTCACCCCAACTCTAGACGCGTTGATACGTTTCTTAAACTCTCTGACACCATTGGTCTGTCAGCCTTTACCTTAATCGGTATCAAGGTGGCTGATAGTATGGGCACAAATGTGCTGGTGGCATTGTTACTTGGGGTTATTACAATTATTGTCGGCGGTATCATTCGCGATATGATTTGCAATGAAATTCCACTGGTGCTACAGCAAGAGATTTATATCACCGCCGCTTTAACAGGTGGTATCCTTTACTTTGTGCTTCAAAATCTTGGCGTGAGCGCTTGGATTGCTGATATCTCAGCAATGGCAACGATTTTTACCTTACGCATGCTTGCTATTCGCTATGACTGGCAGTTTCCGAGCATTGAATGGAAATATTAAAGCCTAGCAATTATTAATACAGTTAAGCTACTAGCTCTCTTCTACCGTCTCTTTTACAAGCGCCAAATCTTTTATCATCAACTGCAAGCTTTGTTTGCCATTCCACTCATTAATGTTCAGCTCAAACAATACATGCACTTTTCCGGCGCGGTAATCCCAAGCACTGCTATCAAAATTGAATTGAATGGCTTCAATCGGATACTGCACATCAGGATAACGTAGCGATAATTTGAGGTGCTTATCTTTTAGTACCTTAAAGTTTAATACTTCAAACACCCCGTCAAATATCGGCGGTGCAAACCCATGCCCCCAAATACTAGATTCTGCCAGATACTCGGCAAACCACAGACTAAAATCACCTGCTTGTAGAGGGCCATCGGTGAATTTCTTCTCGGCGAATACCTCATCATCCATCTGTGCCAGCACATCATTGAAAGCGGCGACAAAGGCATCAAAGTTACCACGTTTCAACGTTAATCCGGCTGCCATGGCATGACCACCAAAATGGCTGATTAAATCAGGATGACTTTCGGCAACTTGTTCAATAGCATCACGAATATGCACGCCAGTGATAGAACGTGCTGAGCCTTTAATAGCATCGTCGTCGCCTATGCGCTTAGTATCCGCTGGTGCAAAGACAATACTGGGCAGATAATGGCTTTCTTTCAAACGCCCTGCAACGATACCGATGACACCTTGATGCCAGTCATCTTGATATAACACGATACTGCGGGTGTTAGTGGTCTTCTTCTCAAGTTTATGCTGAACGATGATATCACCGCTTTCGTCAGCATTAGCTTCAATACCTGCATCAGCAGCAGCTAATGCTTGGACGATATCATCCGCTTGTGCACGCATCTCACCTTCTACGTGGCGACGCGTACGGTTGAGCTGCTCAAGCTCTTGCGCCAATCGCTGCGCCGTTGCCCAATCATCCGCTAACAAGCATTCAATACCGATGCGCATATTATCCATACGACCAGCGGCATTAATACGTGGACCTAAGACAAAACCAAAATCTTGCGCCTGTAGTTTTTTGGGATCGCGACCCGCTTGCTCTAACAATGCCAGTATCCCCAAAGAGCCACGCCCTTGACGAATAGCAGCTAAGCCATGATGTACTAAAATACGATTGTTTTTATCGAGCACTCCAACATCAGCAATCGTGCCAAGCGCCACTAAATCTAAATATTGGCTGACTTGTACGGTAGACTTTCCCGCTTCCCGGCGCAGCTTTGCCAGTCGTCCAAGCACATAAAATGCTACCCCAACACCCACCAAGGCTTTGCTAGCAAAGTTACAATCAAGCTGATTGGGATTAACCACGGCTTCAGCAGGCGGTGTCTCTTTGGTTGTCAGATGATGGTCAGTAATAATGACAGTGATACCATCAGCCTGCGCACGTGCCACGCCTTCATGGCTTGAGATACCATTATCTACCGTAACGATCATTTGCGGTTGATAAGTTTCAATACCCAATTCGACAATCTCTGGCGTCAGACCATAACCGTATTTAAAGCGGTCGGGCACCAAAAAATCCACCTTCGCGCCCATAGCAGTCAGCGCGCGCATCATTAGCGCCGTGCTGGTCGCGCCATCACAATCAAAGTCGCCAACAATCAAAATGCGCTGACCTTCATCGATAGCAACATCTAACAAACGTACCGCTTCGGTAACGCCTTTTAAGCGCTCAGCAGGTAATAAACTAGCTAGCTGAATTTCAAGCTCATCAGGCTGCAGGATACCGCGACCGGCATATAACCGAGCAAGCGTCAAGGATTGGGCGGCAAGTGGTTGCAACGCGGCGGGCAACTCGTCGATGCGAGTGCTGGTATAACGGGGGGTTAAATTTAGCATGAAGGTATTCTACTGGCTTTAGTAAGTGGTCACAATATTAATTTAGGGGTAATTTTCAGCGTGTAGGTGCATGGTTAGAGATTGCTTATGCACGCATCATCACGTAACTTATAGCATAATTTAAGCACACATAAATGGTGTATTTACTTCTAAACTGCTACTTTTAGCGCATACCTTCATTTACAAAAATGGTGCAGATTAACCCTGTTTTTCTGCATTTTGCTACAAAGCAGCGATTGTATGGTGTTTATAAATACATAGAATAGTAGGCATCTTATAAACACCGCAGTTGCTTGTCATCTATGCCATACTAAATGTTTGATTATTCCCTGCTTCTCTTTTATTTTCTTTTAATTGCTTTTTTTAACTACTTTAAGGATATTTCATGAAAACCACCCCTCTCGCTGAAAAACTACCCAATACGATTGATCCAAATTTAAATCTTGAACAAGTTAAAAAAGAATGTATCGCTATGGTTAAAAAACGCGCCAGAATCTCTGCTGGTGTTGCCATCGTTCCTGTACCGTTTTTTGATGTGGCAATCGACGCTAGCATGCTCACTATGCTGCTACCTGAAATCAGTGAGCGCTTTGGTTTGCTCGAAGATCGCCAAGCAGCGGTAGACTTAGAGTCACGTGCTATTCACTGGAGTGCTCTAAAAGATCGTACAGTCGATTTTGCAGGTCTGATGGCAACCCGTGGTATCATAAAAAAGACCGTTCAGGGCTTTGGTGGTCGTATTGCAGCCAAGCAAGTGACCAAATTTATTCCACTTGGTGGTCAACTGGTCGCAGGTACAATGGGCTATATGATTTTTAAAAAAATCGCTACTGACCATATTAATGAGTGCTATAACTTAGCAAAAGACATTCAGCAAAAGCAACACGGTAAAAATGTCTAAAGCGCTACTTCAAATAAACTGAACCGCCCCGGAATTGTCGAAGATTTAACATTCTGAGAGAATACGATAATGAAAACACGAAACTACACTCCCGAGATTAAAGAACGAGCCGTTCGCATGCTGATTGAAGCAGCAGGCGACTACCCAGCACATAGACCAAACCATTCCTGCCGTTGTACAAGCGCAAAGCTAACAGCGCATCAAAATGCTTGAACGCGAGAATAGAGAGCTTAAGCAAGCGAATGAAGTCATACACAAGGCGGCGGCTTTTTTCGCCCAGACGGAGCTCGACCGCTAACTAAAATAATGGTTCAGTTTATCGATGATTATAAAGATAATTAGGGGATCGAGCCTATCTGTAGAGTGCTACCGATTACCCCATCAACCTATGGTTATGTGTCGCCTTTTGAGTTTGAAAAGCGGTATTATGATAGTTTAATCCTGTCAGGCATCGCTGCTTGACTCAAGTAAATTAGCCACCGATATAGTCGGGGCGGTTTACATTTTGAATTTAATCTTAACAAAACCGCCCTACTTCGAGTTGATATATTTCCTTCAATTAATTAACACAGAACTATTATTGTTGTTCATAAGCAATACTAAAGTTATATAGATGTCATTGATAATTGACGCATACCTCAAAGGAACCACCTAACAAGACTCGTTAATCAATTAATAGACCACTCAAAATAGACTGATATAGAGGAACCACCTATAACAGACTTTTTATAACGAGAGTGTGAGTCCTAGATAAGGAGTAACACTATCTGCTATAGGTTTCTATTTAATCGCCCTAAAAATCATTTCGAATATTCCTATCCCAGCAAATATACCAAGTTTTAATCAAGTTATTATCTAAAATATTTTAGCCTCTTTTTAAACTGTTCATGTTTTCTTAGATAACTGTAAATTTCTCATATAACCAAGGCTCAATATCTTCAATCACTTGATGGTATAAATGCGGGCCTAGCGTTTCAATAATGAAATCCAATCAAAACCGAGCAGTCAGGTTGCCGATATCGGTATCAAACTCCTCTTTCATATATGTACTGAGACTCTCCAAAACCATTTCTTCTGCTCCCTCTAATAATTTTAGTGGTGGCTCTTTATTCATGTTAGCTGCTCCAAATAATCACTTTTCTTCGTTAAATATTAGCTATTAAAGCTTAGTTATAACGATATAGTCTACCCAAAATATACAGTTATAGATGAACGCTTAGCAGTAACTAACAACAATGATAAGCAGTAAATAGCAGAGTCTAAACCATAGAGATGTAAACTATCTCTTTCATTCTTAACTGAAAATCTATAAGATACCGTCTGTATGGTTTCTTTTTAAGCCGTAAATTGTTGCGAGTATCTACAAGATGAGTCCTACTACTATTGCTTACAGCTACCTTGGCATCGCCATTATTTGTGAAGTGATTGGCACTACTTTTTTGATGAAGTCAGAGCAATTCACCCGTGTGGTGCCGACACTCATCATGGGCGGGCTTTATACCATCTCATTTTTCTTGTTGACTCAGACACTAAAAACACTACCGCTGGGTATTGCCTATGCGATGTGGGGCGGACTGGGCATTGTGCTCACCTCAGTCATTGGTCTCGTAATGTTCAAGCAGCACCTCGATACCGCAGCAGTGAGTGGCATTACTATGATTGTGGGTGGCGTCGTTGTGATGAATATATTTTCTAATTCTGTAGGACATTAAGACATGGACAACGCGCATAAACGCAAAAAACAACCAGAGTTTGTTCGTCATGCATTACTTGAACAAGCCGCCAAGCTGACAATAGAGCAAGGGCTGTCTAAGGTTACATTTCAAGCGGTCGCTGAGGCTGTAGGAGTGACAAAAGGTGGCGTGATGCATCACTTTGCCACCAAAGACGCGCTTGTTCTTGCCGTGTTTAACGATGCCATGGCAAAATTTGAGTTGGAAGTAGATGACGCCATGGCCAAAGATTCTGTGAGTTATGGTTCTTTTACCCGCGCTTATATAGATGCCACGATCAGTTTGGGTAAAAAAGGGCAGGAGCAGTTTAATCACCAAGCAACGTTATATGTACTGATGTTAGGGGATAGCGAGCTTCGTGAGTTGTGGGCTCGTTGGTCTAATAAGCAATTACAGAAGCATGAAAACACAGACAATACCGAGACGTTATGTATGGCGCGTTTGGTCGCTGATGGTATTTGGCTCTCTGACTTCTCGGGTATTAGCATCTCTGACAAAAAGTCATTGCGGAACCGCTTGATACAAATGACGCAGAGCGAGCAGTAGTAAAATATAACATTATCAAAAATTAGCTTTATTCAAAATTAGCCTTTAAGCAACCGTAAATATTTTTGATTCGACCGTTTTTACTATCCGGTCATAATTCATTTTAACCATTTATAAAAACGACAATTTATTAGGTGTAAAGGGCTTGCTATAGCCCTTTTTTTGCCGGTTGTCATAAGGAGACATCATGACTGACTCAACTGATCTTAAACACATGGACAATGCCGAACAAACACAGACGGCTTATATCAATGGCAGTTATCTTGCAGTAGACAAAGCGCTCTCGACCTTCGATAGCATTAACCCTGTAACGGGTGAGGTGCTCTCAACCATTCAGCAAACCACTACCGAGCAAATCAATGATGCTGTTATTGCAGCGCAAAAAGGTCAAAAGGTTTGGGCGGCAATGACTGCGATTGAGCGTAGCCGTATCCTGTTAAATGCCGTTGCTATATTACGCGAACGCAATGACGAGCTGGCCGTTCTTGAAACTAAGGACACGGGAAAAGCGATCTCTGAAACTAAATATGTCGATATCGTCACCGGTGCCGATGTCATTGAGTACTATGCAGGGCTTGCGCCCATGATCGAGGGGCGTCAAATCCCGCTACGTGATACCAGTTTTGTGTACACCCGCCAAGAGCCGTTAGGCGTAATCGCGGGTATTGGTGCATGGAACTATCCCATCCAAATCGCCATGTGGAAAGCAGCACCTGCGCTCGCGGCGGGTAATGCGATGATCTTTAAGCCTTCTGAAGTGACGCCATTGTCTGCGCTAAAACTGGCAGAAATCTTCACTGAAGCGGGATTGCCAGAAGGTGTCTTTAATGTAGTGCAGGGTAACTATGAAGTTGGCGAAGCGCTTACTCAGCACCCTGACATCGCTAAAGTGTCATTCACGGGTGGCGTGCCAACGGGTAAAAAAGTCATGTCATCAGCGGCAACGTCCTCACTCAAAGACGTTACTTTAGAGCTGGGCGGTAAATCACCGCTGATTATATTTGACGATGCCGATATTGATACCGCTGCCGACATCGCCATGATGGCGAACTTCTATAGTACGGGACAAGTATGTACCAATGGTACGCGAGTATTTATCCCTAAAGCGTTACAAGCCAAATTTGAGCAAGCCATCCAAACGCGCGTTAAGCGCATCAAGTTGGGTGATCCTATGGATGACAGTATCACCATGGGGCCATTGGTAAGCTTCCCGCATATGGACAGAGTGCTTGGTTATATCGAGCAAGGTAAAGCGAGCGGCGCGCGCTTACTGTGTGGCGGTGCACGTGTGACAACAGGCTCGCTTGCTGACGGTGCTTATGTGGCGGCTACCGTATTTACTGATTGCACGGATGATATGAGTATTGTGCGCGAAGAGATCTTTGGTCCAGTTATGTCAATATTGACTTACGAGACAGAAGAAGAAGTCATTCGCCGTGCCAACGATACCGAGTATGGTTTGGCGGCAGGCGTTGTGACTGCTGATTTGAACCGCGCGCATCGCGTAATCGCTCAAATTGAAGCGGGTATCTGCTGGTTAAATACGTGGGGTGAGTCGGCTGCGCAAATGCCAGTAGGCGGCTACAAGCACTCAGGCATTGGCCGTGAAAACGGCATTCAAACGCTTGAGCATTACACTCAAACCAAGTCTATTCAAGTAGAGCTGGGCGCATTTGAATCTGTATTTTAAAGCCTCGGTTTAATACTTGGTTTTTACGGCTCGATTTTTAGCGTTTATCTAACGTATACACTTTACTATTATGGATATTTTTATGTCATCAACATTACCTGAGTTTGACTACATCATCGTTGGCGCAGGGTCAGCAGGCAATGTGCTGGCCACACGCTTGACCGAAGATGACGATATTAACGTACTGCTACTAGAGGCCGGTCGTCCAGATCATCGTCTCGACTTTCGCACCCAAATGCCAGCTGCTTTGGCAATGCCATTGCAAGGCACTACTTATAACTGGGGCTACAAAACCGACCCCGAGCCTTATATGAATAACCGTGTCATGGACTGTGGTCGCGGTAAAGGGCTTGGTGGCTCCTCCCTAATTAATGGGATGTGCTATATCCGCGGCAATGCCTTGGATTTTGACGATTGGGCCAAAATAGAAGGGCTAGAGGACTGGACCTATTCAGATTGTCTGCCTTATTTTAAAAAGCTAGAAAACCGTGATGCGGGCGAGAATGACTATCATGGCGTGGGCGGCCCTGTTGAGATGACCACCTCAAAACCGGGGGTTAACCCGCTGTTTCAAGCTATGATTGAAGCGGGTGTGCAAGCCGGCTACCCGAGCACCGAAGATTTAAACGGCTATCAGCAAGAAGGTTTTGGCCCGATGGATCGTTTTGTCACGCCAAATGGTCGCCGTGCGTCAACCGCACGAGGCTATCTTGACCAGGCCAAGCCGCGCAGCAACCTGACGATTTTGACGGGTGCATTGACCGATGTGATTTTGTTTGATGGCAAACGTGCCATTGGCGTTAAGGTCGAGCACGGCGGTCAGACCAAGAATTTTTATGCCTCTCGTGAAGTGATTGTGTCCTCTGGCGCGATTGCTTCGCCGCAACTGCTCCAGCGTTCAGGCATTGGCCCTGAACAGTGGCTTAAAGAGTTGGGTGTGCCAGTGGTGTTAGATTTACCAGGCGTGGGCAACAATTTACAAGACCATTTAGAGCTGTATATGCAGTATGAATGTACCCAACCGGTCTCGATTGCTCCTGCCAATAAATGGTGGAATAAGCCCGCTATTGGTGCAGAATGGTTATTCAAGGGTACTGGCCTTGGCGCATCCAATCAGTTTGAAGGGGGCGGTTTTATCCGTACCGATGAGACGTTTACCCATCCAAACATCCAGTATCATTTCTTACCACTTGCGGTTCGTTATGATGGCCGCAGTGCCAGTGATTCTCATAGCTTTCAGGCGCATGTTGGCTCATTGCGTTCACCAAGTCGTGGCCGCGTGAAGCTGACCTCGCGCGATCCAAGTGCCCATCCTAGTATCTTGTTTAATTATATGTCTCATGATCAAGATTGGCGTGAGTTCCGTGCAGCAATGCGCATCACTCGTGAAATTATGCATCAACCTGCACTTGATCCGTACCGTGGCCGTGCCATCTCTCCTAGTGAAGACTTGGTGACTGACGAGCAGTTAGACGACTACGTTCGTGAAAACAGCGAGACCGCTTATCATCCGTCGTGCACATGTGCGATGGGCGAGCACAAAGATGCAGTGGTTAATGGCGAAGGGCTGGTACATGGCATTGAGAGCCTGCGAGTAGTGGATGCCTCCATTATGCCCAACATCATCAGTGGTAATCTCAACGCGACCACCATTATGATGGCAGAAAAAATTGTCGATAAAATGAGAGGCGTACAGCTGCCCCGTTCAACCGTAGATTATTACGTTGCGAATGGCGCGCCACTCAGAGCGGAGCCAATGCGGGATTATAGCCCTGCTCAATAACAGTTCTACTCGATAAAAGGTTCTGCTCGATAAAAGGTTCTGCTCGATAAAAGGTTCTGCTCGATAAAAGGTTCTGCTCGATAAACACCAACCTTTTAAAACAACGACATTATTAATGCTCTACTGATTGTTATTACCTTGTTCGCTACAAAGTTGAAATATTGCGGCGCACAAGGTAATACCTGAATGTAGTTAACTTTACCTATTGAGGTCTTTTATGTATAGCTCGCCTTCCGAGGATACAACACAAACCATGAGTCTAAACAAAACAGTGTTTATAGGCTCAGCTGTTATTTCTATTTTATTAATCATTTGGACCATTGTTTTTCCAACTTACAGTGGGGCTTTGCTCGGCGCTGGCATGGCGTGGGTATCAGAGAGCTTCGGCTGGTATTACATGTTGGTAGTCGCCGCTTATAGTATTTTTGCCTTGTTCGTTGGATTCTCTAAATATGGTGATATCAAGCTCGGTCAAGACCATGAAAAGGCGCAATTTCCCTTTTTAGCATGGGCAGCCATGCTGTTCTCAGCGGGTATTGGCATCGACTTATTGTTCTTTGGTGCCTCCGAGCCTTTGATGCATTACCTCACGCCACATGCTGGACTTGCGCCGGCAAGTGAAGAGGCCATGCGCCAAGCCGTCGCCCAAACGTTCTTACATTGGGGTCTGCATGGTTGGGGCATTTATGCACTGATCGGTATGGCGTTGGCATACTTTGCTTATCGCAAAAATATGCCTCTGGCGCTCCGATCTCCCTTAACCCCAATCTTTGGCGAGCGCTTAATTAAAGGCTGGCTAGGTGATGGTATCGATACCTTTGGCGTGGTATGTACGCTAATGGGGATTGCGACCAGTTTGGGCATTGGTGTCCTACAAGCTAATGCGGGACTGACGCATGTGTTCGGTATCGAATCGAGTAAAATGGTTCAGACCATTATCATCGTTTGCGTTGTTGTGGCGGCTGCAATATCAGCAATGACGGGTGTTGAGAGAGGCGTGCGTCGCCTGTCTGAATTCAATATGCTTGCGGCTATATTATTTCTGGTTGCCATATTGGTAATGGGCAACACGGTTTATCTGCTTAATACATTCACCCAAAGCGTGGGTCAATATTTCCAAACGATCGTTGCCAAGACTTTTGATGTCTATGCTTACGATGGTGCTGCTGGTGCCGAATGGAAGTCAGGCTGGACGGTATTTTTCTGGGCATGGTGGGTTGCATGGGCGCCTTTCGTTGGCTTGTTTATCGCACGTATCAGCCGTGGCCGTACCTTACGCGAGTTCGTCTTTGGCGTGATGTTTATTCCACTGGGTTTCATCTTTGCTTGGTTTTCTATCTTTGGTAATTCAGCGATAGAATTGGTTGCTAATGGTGCCACTGAGCTTGGTGAGGTCGCGGTTAACGATGCTGCCATGGGTCTGTTTGCATTATTTGAGTACTATCCGTACAGTGATGTGCTGTCTCTTGTAGGCGTCATCATAGGTTTGGTATTCTTTATCACATCAGCCGACTCAGGTGCTTTAGTATTGGCCAATCTGAGCTCAAGAGGGCTGATTAATGGTGTTGATGCACCCGTATGGTTACGGTTGTTTTGGGCAGCAGCGACCGGTCTTATCACGCTAGGCTTACTATTTGCTGGCGGGTTTTCCTCATTGCAATCAGTGTCTGTTATAGCAGGATTGCCTTTCTCAGTTATCTTAGTGCTCTATATGATAGCCATGTGGAAATCGCTGAAAGAAGAGGGTAACAAGCGTAAAGCGAGTACGATAGGTACGGCTAATGTGCTGGATAATGGCAAAAGCTGGAAAGCACGCTTGCAACGTATTGTCAGCTTTCCTAAACATGCACAAGTTGAGCATTTTTTACAGACTATCGTATTGCCAGCCATGACTGACGTTGAAAGCGAGCTAAGAGCAGGTGGACTCAAAACAGCTTTGGTCGTCCGAAATCCTGAGCATATTGGTCAAGATATCGATCAAGGTAAGGACCAAGAAAGTGTGCAAATAGAAGGTCTGAAACTACAAGTCGGCCATGGCGATCAAGATGACTTTATTTATGAAGTCAATTTGGTGAAAGCTGAGCGACCTAACTTTACGCTTAATACGTCAAGCAAACTTGCCGAATATTATTATAGAGCTGAAGTCTTCTTGAGTGATGGGTCGCAAGAGTACGATTTGGTTGGCTATAGTAAAGAGCAAGTATTGGTCGATATTCTTAACCAGTATGAGCGTCATATGCAGTATTTACATTTAGAACGGTAACTAACTTAAAAATTTAACGACCGTTAGCAAGCTATCATCATGTTGTCTAATGTAGCGTAAATTTTATATGAGAAAGTAAAACCCCAGTTAATAGCTGGGGTTTTTTTGCTTATTTTTTGAGATTAAATCAGCTCACTTTACGGTATAACACTGGTTTTTCTTATCAAACAGTTTGTGATTCAGGCATAGACATTGCCCGCCACAAGATAGTGACGTGGTCAACTAAATTCACACACCCCAGTTAAGACATAATAAGCTTAATTGGAGAAATAGAATGACAACACGTAAAAAATATTCAAAAGAATTTAAATTAGATGCAATATCGCTCGTTAATGAGCAAGGCTACAACAAAGCGGAAGCAGCTAGAAACCTTGGTGTTAGCCCTGGACTACTTGGTAAATGGATTCGAGAGGCAGAAAACGATGATGGGCTCGCCTTTAGAGGTAATGGCAAATTAACGCCTGAACAATTAGAAATGCGTCAACTTAAAGAAGAAACGAAATAAAGTATTCGTTTATTACTGAGCATAAGAAGACCTGGCCTGTGAGTGTCATCTGCCCTTTAATTGGTGTGAAAATCCGTAATTATTACAGTTACTTAAAGCGTTCTGGAGCGAAAAAGTTCGCACCCGATGATGGCGACATGATTGAAGTGATACAAAAAATATCAGAGGCCAGTGATCACACTTACGGCAGCCGTAGAATACAGAAAAAATTAAATGCATTAAGTTTTCCGGTTGGACGTTGAAAAACAGCTCAATTAATGAAAGACGCGGGTGTTTGGGTCCGTTATAAAAAGAAATATAAAGTGACAACAAATAGTGAACACAATAAGCCAGTATTTAAAAACGAGCTGAAACAAAATTTCAAATTCGATCAGCCAAATCAAGCTTGGGTTGGAAATATTACCTATATCTGGACCACCGAAGGCTGGTTGTATAGTTGAAATACTTTAAAGTCGCTACAGTATTGCTGATGTAAATTTTTTGCAGCCTCTGTCTGCGTAGGCACAGCAAGCAAGAAAAATTTGCACCAGTAGTACGTGTCGTATCGATATTACTTTTCACCGACTATACTAAATTATGTATGAGTATGAGTATAACTAAACCACCCTACTCCTCTTAAAATTCTCAGCCTGCTCAAATATCTCTTTATAGACCTCTTTTGAGTCAACAGGTGGATAACCCCATTCATCGAGCAATACCATCAGGTCAAACTGTAGCTCCGCTTTGATGTCATCACGCTTATTCCAGTCAGTGTATTTAGCCTTCTCATCGATGAGCTTTTTCACCTCTTTGGACAGCTCAATCAGCTTAGCTTCTGGATAGGTAAAATCATACTTATGCGCCAGTGACAGCAAGATGTCATAAAATGCTTTTTCTTCAAAGTCGATACCCATCTTGCCAAACGACGCCATCTCTTCGCGTAGCTCGTGATACAGCTTGATGATCTCATCAGAGAAGTCGCCAATGACTTCAGCGCGCAGTATGTCTTGCTCGGCGCGGTCGTTATACTTCTCAACGAGCGCATTCATTTTTTTACTGAAATCGACACCCTTTACCTTGTTGGTTTTTTTCAGCTCACCAATGGCTTTTGCGAGTAGCTGTTGTAGCAGCTCTAACTTGGTATTGGGCTGCTTAATCACCTCAAGCTTGGCTAAGTAGTCTTCATCGAAGATATCGATCTCACCGTCGGTGTTATCACCCAGCTTGAATATTTCTTCAACACCATCACTCATTAGCGCATCTTTTACCAGATCACGTACCTTTTGGTTCATCTGTTCAACGTCAGGCGCGCCGCCAGTGGTGATTTTAAAGATGATGGTACGAATAGCTAAGTAGTAATGAATTTTGTCTTTATGCGCTTTGGTGAGCGCTTCACTACCCACGCAAATATCATAGGCAGACTTAAGACGCTTGGCTAAATCCATAAAACGCTTTTCTAGCTTTTTGGATTGCAGGGCAAAGTCAGCCGCCGCGTTTAAGCAATTGAGCTGCTCTAGTGGCGTGCCGTTGAAGTAAAGACTAGAGTCAAACTTATGATAGACCGTATCCAGTAGGTCTAAGTGGTCTTTCACTACCACGACTGACTTTTGGATATCTTCTAGGTTTTGAATCTGACCGCCCGTATAGTGCGAGAGCGCAAGGTTCATCTGCTTTTTGATGCCAATGTAATCAACCACTAAGCCGCTTTCTTTGCCTTCGAACTTACGGTTGACCCGTGAGATGGTTTGAATCAGGCTGTGCTTTTGCAGCGGTTTATCAATGTAGATGGTATCGAGAAATGGCACGTCAAAGCCTGTGAGCCACATATCGACGACGATGGCTATCTTGAAGTTAGATTTGTCATTCTTAAATTGCTTATCCAGCTCTTTGCGGTAGTCTTTATTACCGAGATTGTCCCACATGCCTTTTTCATCATCCTTGTTACGAGTCATAATCATCTTGACGCGCTCCATAGGCATGACTTTTTTCTTATCACTTTCAGATAAGGTTGAGCCTTCCTCGCACGCTCTGAACCGCCCCGGTATTGTCGGAGACTCAACATTCTGAGAGAATACGACAATGAAAACACGAAACTACACTCCCGAGATTAAAGAACGAGCCGTTCGCATGCTGATTGAAGCAGCAGGCGATTATCCTTCCACATGGTCAGCCATTCAAGCCATAGCGTCAAAGATTGGCTGCACGCCTGAAACCCTGCGTTCATGGCATAAAAAGCACATAGAGCAAACCATTCCTGCCGTTGTACAAGCGCAAAGCTAACAGCGCATCAAAGTGCTTGAACGCGAGAATAGAGAGCTTAAGCAAGCCAACGAAATCATACGTAAGGCGGCGGCTTTTTTCGCCCAGACGGAGCTCGACCGCTAACTAAAATAATGGTTCAGTTTATCGATGATTATAAAGATAATTAGGGGATCGAGCCTATCTGCAGAATCCTACCGATTGCCCCATCAACCTATGGTTATGTGTCGCTTTTTGAGTTTGAAAGACGGTATTATGATAGTTTAATCCTGTCAGGCATCACTGCTTGACTCAAGTAAATTAGCCTCCGATAAAGTCGGGGCGGTTCAATTGCCTCAACGTAAAAAAACGAAAGAACCGGAGAGTTATCTTTCGTTTAGGACTTACTTAGCTATACTTAATTACAACTTATACCAGTATAGAAAATATAACAATACAGTGTGGCGTTGGTTAAGTCATATCATAACACTTAGACAAACACGCTCTTCCTTGCTTTACTTTTTTTGAATTTTATAAAACTATCAACTTGGTTAACATACCACTATATCCTCTCCTCGTTTATACAATCGCCCTTATGCAGTGCATTATAGAGCTTTATCTCTGCAACTTTTATCAATGCCTCACGCTTAGCATAAGCGTAGCTTTGGGCAGCATTGGTGTCACATAATCGGTTTTGGTTGTTCTGTGCTCGCCATTCAATAATACTCTGCAAAAGCTCGGCACAATAAGCTTGGTGCGCCTCATCAAATAAGAGCGTATCAACAGTAGGTGCACTACCAATATCATCTTCGACCGTAGTGATTGCTAACATCATGATGGCATCAAAACTTCGCTGACTAACTGCTATATCACTTTGCTTTTTTGTAGCGAGCATCATCTTTCCCACTATTTTATACTTAAGAATTTATAACTCGCTATACTAGGTTTTTGATGTGACAGACTGATGACATCATCACAATTATCTGTAATACATAATTGCAGCTTTCAACTAAACTGCCCCAGTATTGTCGAAGATTCAACATTCTAAAAGAATATAGTAAGCCCAGTATAAAAACGATACAGCGGGACTGGAATGAATTTTTTGCAGCCTCTGTCTGCGCAGGCACAGCACGCCAGAAAAATTTATACCAGTGCCGCGTCAAAACATGATGTATCTACTTTATTTGGAATCGACTATACAACAATGAAAAAATGAACCTATACTCCCGAGGAAAACACGAAACTACACTCCTGAGATTAAAGAACGAGCCGTTTGCATGCTCATTGAAACAGCAGGCGATTATCCTTCCACATGGTCAGCCATTCAAGCCATGGACAGAGTATGTTTAGCCTGCCCTATTCTATCTAATAATACGCCAACCTCTGAACTTGGCAAAGAAGCCCTTAAGTCTTTCAGAAAAATTCAAAGCCTCCGATTCTGTCACCTCTTCGACATGATGGCGAGCCGCCAGTATCGGCTGTTCTACCAATCTTTCATGATGATCAAAAGCACGATCCAGACTGATACTCATGATAGAGAAGTTGGTCGGCCGTGGTAGACAACGATATACCTGACCTTTATTAATTAAATCAATGACCATATGGGCATCTTTGAATTCAGTCAACATAAGAACCATCAGATCTGGCTGGATATTTTTCAAAGCATAAACGATGGGTGTAATATTTTCTTTATTAAGCGTCGAATCCGTAATAGTGACGCCAAAGCGTTTTTTTTGTAATAACTTTGCAGCCTGTTCAAGATTACTGGCCCAACTCACGGTATAGGCACTCTTAAACTGACTTTTTATTTGCTGATAGACGCTCTCGTCGTCATCTAATATTAATATATTGCGCTTGCTACCAGCACCACTATCAATACGATTTTGAGTCGCATTGTTTTCAATGGTACTTTGCGTAATTTCTTGCGTTTGCTGAGCAATTTCTGTGGCTTTATTAACGATTTTTTTAAGTTCATCATTTTGCCATGGCTTGGTGATATAGCGATAAATTTCGCCCTCATTCACAGAATCCATCACGGCATTCAGATCCGCATAACCAGTTAATAAGATACGAATAGTATTTGGTGAGGCCGCTTTGATGTCACTCAATACTTCCGTACCTTGCTTATCTGGCATACGTTGGTCGCTGATGACCACTTGTACCTCATTCGTGCTGACATATTCCATCAGCTCAGCGGCATCGGTAGTAATAAATACGTCATGTGACTGGCGAAAATGCATTTTTAAACTTCGTAAAATGCGTGGCTCATCATCGATAAAAGCGATTTTTGGTTTTTGCATTACGCTCTCTTTAAATAAATTATTGGAAGTCTCTCAACTTTCGAATAAGGCTTGTGGAGGTTTGTTTTTATGAGCGATAGACTGTATCGGTAATTTGATGGTAAACGTCGTGCCTTCGCCAACGCTTGAGCTAACCTCGATGCCTCCAGCATGTTGCTCGATGATTTGTGCCGTAATGGCCAGCCCTAACCCTGTGCCATCACCTGCTTTTTTGGTGGTAAAAAACGGCTCAAAAATCTGCGCCAGCGTACTTTCTTGGATACCGACACCATTGTCTTTGACACTCACTATGATGTGCTGCTGCGCCTTATCGACAGACGAGTTGACCTGTAATACCCCTTTATGATCAATCGGCATGGCTTGGGCGGCATTATTAAACAGGTTTAATAATACTTGGTTGATTTGTGAAGGATTACATTGAATCAGCGGCAGCTCGGCTAGATTGGTATTGACGTCTAAATTTTTTAAGTTATTGCGCGCCATAATCAATGAGGTATTGATGCAATCATTGATATCGACATCTTTTACCTTAGATTCGTCAATTCGAGAAAAGTTGCGCAAGCCGACTACCAGTTCAGCAATCTGATCGACGCCATAAAGTCCATCTTTAATCAACTCTGCCAAATCTTCACTGACCTCATCTTCTTTAATCTCTTCGCAGCATTGTAAGGTTTGCTCTATCAGTTGCTCGACTTGTTCTTGATTGATGGTTGGCGCTTTTAAGGCATGCAATAATTGATCGCTATGCTGTAGCAACTCATCAAAACGTATGAGATTATCGCCAACCAATTCCATGTTACTTCGCACGTAGCCCAGCGGCGTGTTGACTTCATGCGCCACACCTGCCACCATTTGGCCAAGCGTAGCCATTTTTTCGGAGCGCACCAGATGTACTTGTGAGGCTTTTAATTCATCCATGGCTTGCTGTAAGTCTTGCGTGCGGGCGGCGACTTGTTTTTCTAGATGAACATTAATTTCAGCAAGTGCGCCTTCATTCTCGACGACGCGATCAATCAGTTGATTGGTCTGCTCACTGATGATTTGAATTTCGCTGACATTTGAATGAGGCAGTTTGTGCGCGCTTAATTGTTGATATTTTTTTTGTTCAATTAACGCCCCCATATCAGCCACCGACTGTGCCATGCGCTTTAGCGGCCGCGTAAAATAGCGACGAAACACCCATGCGGTCAACAATAAGATAGGAATGAAACCCAGCAGCATGGCTTGAATCAGTTTATTGGACAGGGCATTTGCCACGCTCATCATGTCATTATCAGGCTTGACGATAACCATCTTCCAATACGTAAACGGCATGCGAAAGACAAAAGCAGTGGCGGGCTGCTGCAACACAAAATCATTGGGCACAGCGATGGTATCGACCAAATGACTCTCTACCAAATTAAACGTTTGGTCGATATTTAACAGTAATAATGCTGAGAGCAACTTGGACTCTTGCTCGCTGATTTTATCCAGATTGGTCGTACTTAGAATACTACGTGCAGCGAGCGTATAACGGCTTTTATCTTTAGCTACCGCCTCATCTATCAGTGTCTGATTAATACTATCTAGACTGTCCGCGATAGGGGCAAAGTTAGGGTTGGCATCTGCCAACTGACGTGCCGTTATGACCTCGCCTTGGCGACTATCTTCAGTTGTATGCATGACTTTCGACTGATCTGGAAAAGTCAAAAACCGATTGTCTAGGTCTACTAAAAAGACATAACCGCCGAGCTTATCTTGCCACTTTTTCATGGCATCGCCGAGGTTGTCCAATAGCAGATTGAAACTCACCACCCCATCAAAAGCTTGATTGCGACTGTCATACAGAGCCTTGGCGCACGTCATCATCGGCTGATTACTCACTGGATCGACATAGGCACGGCTCCAGACACAATGGTCATGACGCGCGTACATCGCAGGAATATACCACCAATCACGATAATAGGGATTAGGCGTTTGGCGTGCTTGATTGTAACGCTCTAATGGCTGCATGGTGCCTGACTCATCACGTGCCCATACAAACGACTGCCGCTCTCGGCCCTGAGCGTACATATTAGGGTCAAACCACACACCGCCGCCTACAATACGTTGATCCGTTTGTTGCATGAGATTGCCAAAGGTTTCTTTATAAAGGGCGTCTTGTTTTGGCAAGCCGCCCGCCATCGTACTGGTGGCTTTCGCCATTCCATCGACATGATTGATACTCGCCATGATGCTGTTAATGGCTTCGTTACCTGTTTCAACCACTGTCTCTGAGGTCATCTCCAGTATGCGCGGCTTAGCTTGGGTTTCGATGACCCAATAGACCATCAAAATAATAAGTAAAAAAGCCAATGTTAAGATAATCAATATACGGGTGGAAATACTACCAAACCGACCAACAACTTTCATAAACACACCTGTAGTGGCATAATAAATTCGGACAACTAGTAAGGTTATACTAACCCAAAGAGGTTAACTAGTATGCCTAACAAACGCAACCAATACATAGCGAACGAGATCTTTTTTTTGTAAGAGCTTAACGATTAACCGTTCGCTATTTTTTGCCAACATTTTATGCACAATGTTCAACACACCCTAATCTAACAATGATATGAATTTCCACTACCAAATTTTAACAACCTTGGTCAAAAAATGGTCACCGATTTTCAAAAAGCAGAGTGCATGCACGCAGACTTATAGAGAATAAATTATTAAAGAGTAGACCTTTTCTTAATGGTTGATAGAGACAAAATGCATATCTCTTATAAATAAAGGTCTCAAGGAGAAAATTCAGACACAAAAAAACCTCAAGTATGAATACTTGAGGTTGAAACTTTTGTATTAAAACTAAGTTTTAAATATGGCGCAGCGGACGGGACTCGAACCCGCGACCCCCGGCGTGACAGGCCGGTATTCTAACCAACTGAACTACCGCTGCTTAGGTCATCTTTAGCGTTTCACCTTTATCAAGAGGTCCACGTCGCTAAAATAGTGGTGGGTGATGACGGATTCGAACCGCCGACATTCTGCGTGTAAGGCAGACGCTCTACCAACTGAGCTAATCACCCTTTGAACAATTGCTAGGCAATTTATTCTACATTAACCGAGCCCTAAGTTTGTCACTAAGCTCTGCTGCTGTGGGAGTGTATTATATAGATTTACACATGGCTGTCAAACACTATTTCATATTTATCACGGATTTTTGCTTATTTTAGTGATTAAATTTATAAGCATCTGTTTTTATTCATTTTATAATTTAGCAAAACTTAATCTTTATAGTCAGAGAAATTTTGCGTAGTTCCGTCGATAGGCTCAGCGCTAAAATCATAAATAGTATTCATTATTCATCCTTAAATTAGTCACTCATTTATATTGCTATCAAACATTAGACACTGTGTTATGTAAGATACTATAGTCGGTGAAAAATAGTCGGTGAAAAGTAATATCGATACAACACGTACTACTGGTGCAAATTTTTCTTGCTTGCTGTGCCTACGCAGACAGAGGCTGCAAAAAATTTACACCAGCAATACTGTAGAGACTTTAAAGTATTTCAACTATATATAAGACGCTGTGGTTAATGGATTTAATAGGCTTAACGATATTAATAATAAGTAGGGAGACATCAATACCCCCTACTCTTTTCACTCTTATTTTATTAGCTCACCCTCAGTTTTGATTATTCGTCAGATTTATCTAAATCAATAGCGACTGAGTTGATGCAATAGCGCATGCCAGTGGTCTCACTTGGACCATCAGGGAACACATGACCCAAGTGCGCGCTGCAATGGCTGCAAGTAACTTCGGTACGGCGCATGCCTAGTGAGTCATCGACGTGCTCATCGATGGCGCTATTGTCGATGCCTTGATCAAAGCTTGGCCAACCGCACCCTGCATCAAACTTGTTATCTGACTCAAATAAATTGGCGCCACAGCCTTTACAGCGATAAATGCCCTTATCATTAATATCGTTATAAACGCCCGTAAATGGTCGCTCTGTGCCCTTCTCGCGCATCACATGATACTCATCAGAACTCAGGCGCTCTTTCCAGTCAGCGTCGGTCAATTGGCTGATTTCTTCTTTGCTCAGTTGATTGTATTGCATAACGAATCCTTATGGAATGACTGATTATCTACTCTATCGTGAGTAATGGTTTATCGAGGCCTTATCGCTATTTTTTATAAAAACGATAAGCTTTATCTGTTGGCGAGCATCTTATTATTCAAGACGCTTATAACAAGAATACTTGCTGTATCAAATGGCAGTGCCAGATACTATAGGCGATTTGATATCGAAAAATGACAAGCTATAGTTGAAATACTTTAAAGTCGCTACCGTATTGCTGGTGTAAATTTTTTGCAGCCTCTGTCTGCGTAGGCACAGCAAGCAAGAAAAATTTGCACCAGCAATACGTGTTGTATCGATATTACTTTTCACCGACTATAGATAGTGCTTTATTGAGTTGAATTTTCTTAGGACGTTACAGTGATTTCCACAATGCAAGATAATCTTGCATTGTGGAAATCACTGTAATCTATAAAAAACTTGCATTTAGTTTTTACATGCAATAATATCTTGCATTAGGAATTAATTAAAAGTATTTCTCTTTTAAAGCATTAGCTTAATACTTACCTTATAGAATTGGTTTCGTTATTTGATTAGTGACGGATTTATAAAATAAAAAGGCTTACACAATGATGGCTGATGACAAGACTAAAAGCACACAAGCTGAACGACTGGTACAGCTGCGCCGTGACAAAGGAATGACGGCAGAGCAGTTGGCACAAGCGATGACTGCTGCTGGCGCTAAAGTCAGTCGTGGTGCCATCTCTAATTGGGAGCGTGGGACGAATGGGATTGTCTCATCTAAGCTACCTACTCTCGCGCGTATTTTAGGCTGTAGCGAAGGATATTTATTGCGCGGTGAGCTTGAAAGTGACAGCAAATCAGATGTCGATTTAAAGAATATAGCGTCAGACAATACCAACGTATATGTCGAATCCGATGAGCAAGCTCATAGTGCCAGTCAAATCACACACACAACGACAATACCCTCTACTCCCCGCAAAATTTCACCAAATAACCTGATGAGTGGTCCCTTTATGAATACAATAAAAAAATCCGATAAATTACAAAACGTCTGCTACGACATTCGCGGTCCTCTGTTGCAAACTGCCAATAAAATGGAAGCAGAAGGCAAACGTATTTTAAAGCTGAATATTGGCAATCCCGCTCCTTTTGGTTTAGAAGCACCGCATGAGATTTTGCGTGATGTGGCGATGAATCTGCCGGAAGCGACGGGCTATTCAGACTCGCAAGGGATTTTTTCAGCGCGTAAAGCGGTATTGCAATACTATCAATCAAAAGGGCTTCTATCGGCAGTTGATGTTCGTGATGTTTACCTAGGTAATGGCGTCTCTGAGCTGATTGTCATGACCTTGCAGGCACTGATGAATGATGGCGATGAAGTATTGATTCCAATGCCAGACTACCCGCTTTGGACAGCAGCTACCAATCTAGCAGGCGGTACAGCGGTACATTATCGCTGTAATGAAGAAGACAACTGGCATCCTGATATTGAAGACATCAAATCTAAAATCACTAGCAAAACCAAAGGCATTGTGGTTATTAATCCCAATAATCCGACAGGCGCACTTTATAGTGATGAAGTACTGCTGCAAATTATCGAGGTCGCAAAAGAGCATGATTTAATTATTATGGCCGATGAAATTTATGACCGTATTCTTTATGACGATATGGAACATACGCCGATGAGTACCTTGACCGATGAAGTACTGGTGTTGTCCTATAATGGTTTGTCAAAATCGCATCGCATCGCAGGCTTTCGTGCCGGTTGGATGATGATCTCAGGTCGCAAAGAACACGCCGCTGACTTTATCGAAGGTTTGGATATGCTCGCCTCTATGCGTCTATGTTCTAACGTTCAAGGACAATATGCGATTCAGACAGCCATGGGCGGCTATCAAAGCATGAAAGACTTAACTTCTAAAAAAGGTCGCTTGTACAAGCAGCGCGAGTTGGCAGTGACCCGCCTTAATGCGATCAAAGGTATTTCTTGTACCATGCCACAAGGCGCGTTTTACTGCTTTCCAAAGATGGATCCTGAGATTTACCCTATCAAAGATGATATGCAGTTTATGATGGATTTATTGTTGGAAGAAAACGTATTGATGGTACAAGGAACAGGGTTTAACTGGGACAAACATGACCATTTCCGCTTGGTATTTTTACCCAACTTACACGATTTAGAAGACGCCATGGATCGCTTAGACCGCTTCTTTGCTAAAAAGCGTAAGCAATTTGGTACCGACTAAGTCATAAATGACATTTATGATTTTGTATAAAAAAACGCTTATCGATATGATATCGATAAGCGTTTTTTATATTTACCACTTAAACTTAAGTTACTATAAATTTAAATTACTATAAACTTAAGTTTTAAAAGATATTTATCAGCACGATATAACTGATTGCAGACATGCTTGCTGCTGCAGGAAGCGTGATAATCCACGCCAAACCAATAGGCTTCATCAGCGCCCAGTTGGTATCTCTATTCACAATACCAATGCCTAGCACTGCGCCAACTAAGGTATGTGTACTCGATACCGGCAGACCCATCGTCGATGCACCCATAACAACAGCAGCAGCAGCCAATTCAGCTGAGAAGCCAGAAGCTGGATGCATTTTTGCTAAATTGGTACCGACAGTTTGAATCACTTCTTTACCAATAAACCAAAGACCGACAATCAGTGCCACACCAAAAGTTAGCATCACTGCTGGAGGTACAGCCGCTTCGGTTGAAATACTATTGGTACGAATAACATCCATAATCGCAGCAAACGGACCAACAGCGTTGGCAATATCGTTCGAACCATGACTAAAGGCAAACGCTGATGCGGTAAAGACTTGCATCCAGCTAAACATAATAAACGTCGCTTTGGTCAAGTCTTCTTTATGTTTACCGCGGATACTCTTAGTATAAATATAAGTCGCAAGCCATACTAGCGCTGCTATCATCCCCATGATTAAAAAGCCTTGCAACGTCGTCATACCATTATTGACGTTTTTCAGACCTTTGAAGATAACCAAAGAGGCCATGACCGCACCGCCTGCAGCCGCAATAATAGGCACCCATTGCTTAAGTGCTTTTAGGGTATCGAGATTGCTGCGCTCGTTTTCAACCTTATAAAGTGCTTTGTAATAATCCGTCTCTAAATCTTCAACCAAGCAATCATCATCTTTATAGATTTCTTGGTCACGTAACATCGCTGACGTATAAGCCAATTGCTCAGACTCGGTTAGACCATCCAAATACGCTTTATGCGTTTGCTTTAGCATCTTTTTATTGTCTTTTAGAACTGCAATATGCGCCTCTGTTTTATCATTATACTCAATGATATTTTTCTTAATCTGTCCATATAACAGATAAGACAAAACGCCGCCTAGTAGCGGTGATAGGACCCAAGAGATGGCGATTGTGCCAATCTTGCCCCAATTCACTGTTGATAACGCCATTTCAGTACCACCTAAAGTGATACCCAACACAATGGAGCTACCAACTACGCCGCCAATAATCGAGTGTGTGGTCGAAACTGGCAGACCTTTTTTGGTGGCAAACAACAGCCAAAATGCGGCAGCGATGAGCGCTGAAAGCATGACATAAATGAACTGGTTAGGTGTCACTGACAACCCATCTAAATTGACAATGCCGCTCCGAATGGTATCGGTCACTTCACCACCAGCAAGTACCGCCCCTGATACTTCAAATATCGCTGCCACACCTAGCGCTTGCGGGATGGTTAACGTCCCTGCACCGACTGAGGTGCCAAAGGAATTGGCGACGTCATTACCGCCAATATTGAATGCCATAAAAACACCAAAAGCAGTGGCGACAATAAACAGCGTCGTCTGCTGATGCATGGTGTAATCTAGACCCCACCACAAAAAGTAGGCGGTCATTCCAATCATTAAAATGGCAAAAAATAGATTGATTCTCATAGAGCCGACTGATTTTGTTGGTTCTGTAGAGCTGCTGCTAATACCCATACGTTGATACGTCCTGCGTAAGCTGATTGAAACTAAAGACAAATAAACAGAAGACAAGGCTATTTTGATAAATAGCAATGCTTATTACGCGCCTATTATATTAAATATAGACGCATAATGCATGATGATATGACAAAATTTGCAACTGTGAATATATGATTTGAGAAATATGCAGCTTAGATCAAACGGTAGAGGGTTATTTTTAGCCAACATACGCTTTGATTGCCATAGTAAATTCAAGATAAAACAGCAAAAAATTAATGCTATAAATGAATAGATAGCTGTTTAATAGTACGATTACACGTACTTTTCTGGAATAAATCATCCGCGTTTATTGTGTACTATGCACGCCAAAGCCGTAAGAAAAACTGTCCTTGCAGCACTGTATTATTTAGCCGATAGCAAGCAACGCTGAGAGCTGATCGATTGCATGGTCTAGAACCTCTAAACGCGCTTGGCGCTTATCATTATTAGCGATAACACACCAAGGGGCGTTCTTGGTATCCGTACGTGCCAGCATATCGGCGGCAGATTGTACATAATCCGACCATTTATCACGGTTACGCCAATCGTCATCGGTTAATTTAAATTGTTTGTACGCAGTCGCTTTACGCGCCTTAAAACGCTTGAGCTGCTCTTTTTTATCGATGGCAAGCCAGTACTTAATGACCAAGGTACCTGACGCTGCCAAGGCGGCCTCAAAGCGATTGATTTCATCATAAGCACGCTGCCACTCATCATCAGTCGCAAAGCCCTCAATACGCTCTACCAAGACGCGCCCATACCAAGTACGATCAAAAATGCCAACACGGCTGATGCGGTCTGTTTGCTCGTTCGGAAGCTTTTGCCAAAAACGCCACAAATAAGGATACTGTAACTCATACAACATAGGCGCGCCAATGTTATAAATTTGATATTCGCGTGGATCAAGTGGCGCCACCAATCTTTTGATAGCGCCGCCCTTGCCAGCGGCATCCATACCTTCAAAGGCAAATACCACATGCTGACCTTGACGCGCACGTAATAATTCTGCCAAGCGCGCCTGCTTCTTAGCCAATGCGTCATTGTAGTCAGATTTATCAATATCTGAATCTTCGATATCGGTGAGTAACTTAGGTATTTTTACTGGTTTAAACTTTATTGATTGGGACTCTACTTGGTGATTGTGAGTATTGTTTGAGTCTTTACTGTTTTCTACTTCGCTACTGACCAATGCCTTTTGCATCGCATGTAAGACTTCATGACAAAAATGCAGGGCTGCTTGCGACTTATCTGCGCCATCTATAATGACCCAATCGCCTTGCTGGCGTAATAAACTCGCTGCAACTTCATTAAACTTAGCCACTATCGCCGCATCATGCCAATCAATTTGATACAAGAACTTGGGATCTGGCTCATCGTCATTTAGTCTTGCTTGCAAAGTCTCAATATCGACATGAAACCAGCATTTCAGCAGCTTGGTTTGATTTGCCACAAGGTCTTGCTCAAAAGCTTGCAGTTCCGTCAGCTGCTGGCGTAAATAGTCTTGCCATTGACCAATTGGCAGCGCTTTAACATCCGTACTCTTGTTACTTTTTGCTGACTTTTCGCTCTCTGCAGTCACCATTCGCATCACGTTATA
Source organism: Psychrobacter arcticus 273-4 (assembly GCF_000012305.1). Taxonomy (NCBI): domain Bacteria; kingdom Pseudomonadati; phylum Pseudomonadota; class Gammaproteobacteria; order Moraxellales; family Moraxellaceae; genus Psychrobacter; species Psychrobacter arcticus. The sequence goes on along the minus strand of NC_007204.1, from coordinate 850,374 downwards.
TAGCAAGTCAGCATACCAGTTGCCAAAATATACCATCACATCACCGTGGCGCGCCATAGCTTTGGTATGCGTCTGCCAAATTGGTTGGTGCGCTAAGGGACAATAATCGATGGTCGCTTCAACTTTAAGCAGGCGCGGATCGACCCACTGGTGCAATTGCGTCACCGCAGTTCCCTTACCGGCCTGCTCCATACCATTAACCAACACCAATAGCCCAACGGCTTTATCAGTGCTGGGTGCGGCTGGCTGACGCGTCGCTCGCAGAGCAAACTGGGCGGTGACCAATGCCAATCGCAGCGCATCTTCATCCATTGAAAATTTGCTCAAAGGATTAGGCATGAGACTCTGCTCGACGACTTGCTCATTAAATGGCGCGCTCACATCTTCTGCTGACTCTACATCCGTTTTATTATTTTTTTTGCTCATGTCTATGCTCGCTATAGTCTTATCAAATAATTGGTTTAAAATAATCGTTTTAAATAGCTAAGTTGTTTTATCATAGCACTGCGCCCGTTTAGTAAATAACGTGGCTATGTAACAGTTTGGCATTTGTATTCTGCCTTATTTTCTTTTAAGGTGAACAAAATCTTGAGAGCATGGTTTAATAGCTGCCCATAAGTAGAAAACTTAGCGCTAACCAGCCCATTATTATCCCTTTTTTATTATCAACTTGATGACTATTATTTTTATTTTTATAGGATGACGTGCCATGTCTGCTTTAGCCAATTTACAACAGCACCTAAACCGCTTTTGGGCGCTGCCACATCATGAAGATGCTGCATTGAATAAAAAACTCAATGAAGTACAGTCATGGCAACAAGCCCGTATTAAGCGTACGCATAGCGCACTATTTGAACAACCAAAAAACCAGTTAATGGCAGATTATTTTTTAACGCAGCTGTACGGTGGTGATGAATTTAAAGTATTGGCAGAACAATTGGGCCGCATCCTTCCTAAAGCTAAGAAACTAGAACGTCTTGCCAAAGAGTCTTCTTTAGAAGCCGGTAGTATGGGTATTCAAGCGTCTATATTGGCCATTGAGCTTGACTTACATTTGGCGCAGTGGTTACTCGAACAAGAGTTAGCGGTCAATGAAGAAAACATGCTGCTCGCTTACCGTACGGTTGATGAAGCGGATGAGCGCCGCGTACAGATTAATAACTTAAAAGACGTCTGCTATCGTACTGACAAAGACTTGAATTCATTTATGCTCAAAAAAGCCTTTGCTCTGGCTAAAGGCACCGCCTATCGCTACAACTTTCAACCGCTTTACGATTTTATCGATGCAGGCTTTAAAGCCATGAAACCCTTAAAAAGTGTGAGCAGCTTTATCGAACCGTTTTGCGAGCGCGAGCTTGAGGTTATTGATGAAGTGCATGCCGTGGATAATGGCGGTAAGCCCGCTGCGTTTGGTGTATGATAATAACAAGCATCATCTCAGTAAATCTGAGTATTTTATCTGGCTAAAAATAAGCATAAAAATAAATAACAGGACAACACGATGACTGATCATGTAAATAATAACGCAAGCCAAGCTGCTCATACTTCTACTAGCAACCTATCTAATAACATCACGACTACTAACGGTCATCTACAAGATAAATTGGTTCAAGACAGTATCACCAATAACCAAAATATCACCGCTCAAGTGAAAGCACTTCAAAATACCACCACAAGTGCTAATAATAATGACTTTACCCATGTTGAAGATTTACCCATAGGAACACCACAAGGGCAACAAACCACTATGCCAAATGCCAATACTGAAAACCGCACCCAAAACAGTCACGCCAATAGCGCTGCACAAACGAGTACAGCCACCAAACAAACGCTTTTTAACCAGCGTGATGACATCAATAATCCGCATACATCTGATACCGATGGTCATGAAGAAACCCATTTTGGTTATAAGACCGTTAATAAAGCGGAAAAGCAAGCGCGTGTGGCTGATGTATTTACTTCAGTTGCCAAAAAATACGACATCATGAATGACTTGATGTCTTTTGGTATTCATCGCTTGTGGAAGCGTTATGCCATCAGCTTGTCTGGCGTGCGTGCCGGTCAACATGTATTAGATATCGCTGGCGGTACGGGTGATTTGGCAAAAGTATTTAGCCGTGAAGTCGGACGCAATGGTCACGTTGTGTTATCAGATATCAATGCAGCGATGTTAGAGGTCGGTCGTGAGCGCTTGATTAATGCTGGCTGTAATAATGTAGATTTTGTCTTGGCCAATGCTGAAACCCTAGCACCATTTGATGATAATAGCTTTGATTTGGTTACTATTAGCTTTGGCTTGCGTAACGTCACGGACAAAGATGCGGCGTTAAAATCTATGTACCGTGTGCTGAAGCCAGGTGGTCGCTTATTGGTGCTTGAGTTTTCAAAACCGGTTTTTGAGCCATTGTCTAAAGCTTATGACTTATATTCATTTACCGCATTACCGATTATGGGCAAGCTGATTGCCAATGATGCTGAGAGCTATCAGTATTTAGCAGAATCGATTCGGATGCACCCTGATCAGCAAACATTAAAGCAAATGATGCAACAAGCAGGCTTTGAAAATTGTGATTATTACAATCTGACAGCTGGTATCGTCGCTGTCCATCGTGGCTTTAAAGCTTAAGCTTTAAATTAAAATATAGTCGGTGAAAAGTAATATCGATACAACACGTACTGCTGGTGCAAATTTTTCTTGCTTGCTGTGCCTACGCAGACAGAGGCTGCAAAAAATTTACACCAGCAATACGGTAGCGACTTTAAAGTATTTCAACTATATATAGTGATAAAAAATACCATCACTTAAAGTGGTGGCAACGGATCTTGATAAATAATGCGCTCTTTTAAGGCGCTCAACTAACCATGCGAGAGCCTTATGCTGACTGTTCTACTTTTGGCTGGTGCCGAAAAGCTGATTAACATGGCCATCGCCAGTGATGAGATTACCAAAGCGGGTCTGGTGCCACTTGCTGGCAAAGTGCTGCGTCTAAATATGGGTACGCCTGATGTAAATTTGGATGTGCTATTTACTCAAGAGCGTTTGCGTTTTGAGCCGGTGACGACTGAGAGTGTATTTGAACAAAGTGGCACTATGAATGAGCGCCAAAAAGCCAGTCTTGAGCGTGGTCGTCTTGGTCACAGCCGCCCAGATTGTATTATTACCGTTGCTAATCCTGCCCAGCTACTGAATCTCATGCGCGGCACTGAAGGCAATTTGCCTATTGAAGGCGATTACAAGGTGCTTATGCAATTAAATCAACTGGTAGCAGGCTTTGATCCTGATGTCGCCGGACAGCTTGAACCATTTATTGGTAAGCCGATGGCGAGCCAGTTACATTTACTGATATCGCAGCTTAAAGGCAGCTGGCGTCATAGCGCCAAACGCGCCTTTAACGATGTCAGCGACTGGGCAAATGATGTGGCAGGCAATGTCACTCCTGACACTAGTGAAGCAGCAGAAGTAAATGTTCTTAAGCAGCAACTACTGAAACTGCGCGCCGATGTCGAACGTGAAGAAGCCAGATTAGCCGCCATCAAAGATGAGCAAGCACGTTTGACCAATAGTAGATGACCCCTTTTTCTACAACGCCTACCTTATTTTTGACTTTATTTAGAGTACTTATATCTCATGCTATTATCCCATCGCGCCCGTTTACTTGAGCTTTGGCGTATTGCCGCCACCTATCGTATTGACACCCATTTTTCTGTCGAAGAAGCGCCGCAGCTGCAACCTTTGGTGCGTTTAATACGTATGCATCCAGCTGCGTGGGGTAAAAAGCATCAGCCCAATGCCATTAAATACTCGCTTGAAGATATGGGCACGCTGTTCCTAAAACTGGGACAACTGCTCTCAACCCGCCGTGACCTCGTTCCACCTGAGATTATTGCGCAACTTATTCAACTGCAAGATAAAGTTAAATCTTTTGATTCTGATGTTGCCATTGCCCAAATCCAAGACTCCAAGCATGGACTTGGTCAATCTATTGGGACTTTATTTGCGCGTTTTGACGTCAAGCCTTTAGCAGCAGCGTCTATTGCCCAAGTCCATACCGCTGCCCTGCATGATGGGCGTGAAGTGGTGGTAAAGGTGGTTCGTCCTGATATTCGCACTACCATTATTGCAGATTTTGAATTGCTACGTGAACTGGCTAATTGGGCATCGGCTCGTATTGAAGTCGCACGTGCGATACATGTTATCGATATTGTTGAAGACTATCGTCAAGTCATGCTCAATGAGTTGGATTTGACGTTAGAGGCGGACAATACGACGCAGATGCGCAACAACTTTTTGGGCTCGGCATTGATGTATGTGCCTGAAATCTATGATGCCGCCAAAAACGTCATGGTCATGGAGCGTATTCAAGGCGTTCCTATCTCGCAAATTGAAATATTTGATCAATTGGGCTATGACCGTGCGGCGCTTGCAGAAAAAGGCTTAACCATATTTTTTACCCAAGTATTCCGTGATAACTTCTTCCATGCCGATATGCATCCCGGCAACGTCTTTGTAGAGACGCCGCCAGTCAATACCTTGACTGCAAATATGGCAGCCGTTGACTTAGGTCATGAGCCACGTTATATCGGGCTTGATTGTGCCATCATGGGCACCTTGTCAAAGGATGATCAGCTTATCGTCGCACGAATGTTATTGTCCGTGATGAATAATAACTTTACGGCGATGGTCGATATTGTCAGCCGAGCAGGCTGGATACCACCAAATACCGACAAACATGCTTTGATGCGCGATATGAAGCGCACTGTCGGTCCGATGCTACAAAAATCGATTAATGATATCGATTTTGCGGGTGTGTTGATGCAAATCTTAGATATCGCCCGCCGCCATCATATGAGCATCCCGCCACAGTTGATGCTACTGCTAAAAACCTTGGTGCACGTCGAGGGTCTTGGGCGTGACTTATATCCTGACCTTGATATCTGGTCACTTGCCAAGCCCATCCTAAGCAGCTGGATTAAAGAGCAGCTCGATCCGATGCGTAATTTGCAACAGCTACGTCAGCAGTTGCCTGAGATTTTATTATCAACGATAGATATCCCAAAATTGTTAGACCAAGGATTACAGAGCCTTGCTTCACAAGGGTCACGTCAAGACAGCCAATTGCGTGAAATTCAACAAATTCGTGCTGATATGCTAAACGATCGTCGCCGAGATTGGTTGGCACTGGCGGGCTTTGTTATTTTCATTGCCATTGCAACGCAAGTTATCGGTTGGCTCTCACCTATCTTTTATCTTTTGGCGATTTTGGCAGTCGTTTGGCGCATCTTAGCCTAAACCGTTAATACCTTTAACGAGAATACCTTTGAAACTAATAATAGGGCTTATAAGAAATTAAAGCAAAAAAATGTGCCTGTGTTTAACATTCTAATTAAACACAGGCACATTTTTTGGGCTAACTTTTATACCATTTGATCAATCGCCATTTGCGTCAATACACGACCACGTGCGGTGCGTAGTACATAGCCTTGTTGAATCAGATACGGCTCAATCACATCTTCAAGCGTACCGCGGTCTTCAGCCATCGCTGCTGCCACGGCTTCAACGCCTGCAGGTCCACCATCAAAACGCTCATGCAATATTTCAATATAACGTCTGTCTAAATGATCAAGACCACGTCTGTCCACTGCTAGCATATCAAGTGCACTACCAGCTATAGCACCATTGATACTACCATCGCCTCGGACTTGTGCATAGTCACGTACACGGCGTAATAGACGATTGGCAATCCTTGGCGTACCACGAGCACGGCGCGCAATCTCAACTGCACCATCCTCACTCATCGGCACGCGCATCAAACGAGCAGCGCGGCTGACAATGGTCGTTAGATCCGCAATATTATAAAACTCCAGTCGCTGCACAATACCAAAGCGATCGCGCAACGGTGATGTCAATAAACCTGCTCGCGTGGTCGCTGCGACCAAAGTAAATGGCGGTAACTCAAGCTTAATAGAGCGTGCTGCTGGTCCTTCACCAATCATGATATCCAGCTGAAAATCCTCCATCGCTGGATAAAGTATTTCTTCAATCACAGGACTTAAACGGTGAATCTCATCGATAAATAAAACATCACCCGCTTCCAAATTGGTCAGCATCGCTGCCAAATCACCCGCACGCTCAAGCACAGGTCCTGATGTTGAACGTAGGTTGCCACCCATCTCACGAGCAATGATATTGGCAAGGGTCGTTTTCCCTAAGCCTGGCGGTCCAAAGATAAGCGTATGATCCAATGCTTCATCACGCGCACGTGCTGCTTGAATAAAGACTTCCATCTGCTCGCGTACGACGGGCTGACCGATATATTCCGCCAATAATGCTGGTCGAATATTGGCATCAGGGGCATCAGCTGCCCCTTCTAGCGGATTAATCAAACGATCTTGCATCATAGTTTTTGCCATTATGTTTAAAGCATTGTTTTTAAAAGATTAGGTAACAAATAGCATAACCAAACGCTTCGCATAAGTCATGCGAAACATCATAAAACAGGCGCTAAAAAGAAAATAAGCGACACCTAATGTCGCTTATTTTTAATCGCTATTTTTTAATTACTGCTTTGTTATAAAGATAACGCTACTTAAAACTTTGAAACTGCTGCAAGGTGGCTTTTAACAAGCTCTGTGTATCTGCAAATGTCTCGCCATTACTTTTTGCTGCCTTGATCGCTTGCTGAGCTTCTTTCTCTTTATAGCCCAAGCTCATCAACGCGCCTTCGACCTCAGCAATAATACTATCTTCAGCAGAAATTGGTGCAGGCTGAATCGCAAATTCTAAATTACTGTTGTCAACCTCGATATTTTTCAGCTTGTCTTTTAGCTCAATCAACAAACGCTGCGCCGTTTTTTTGCCGATACCTGGGATACGAGTCAATGCAGTTTCTGACTCTTGCTCGACATGCATTTTTAGCTCAGCAGCTGACATTGCAGACAGCATAGCCAATGCCATTTTTGCGCCAACGCCATTGATTTTAATCAGCTGGCGAAAAACATCGCGCTCTTTACGATCGATAAAACCATAAAGCAGCTGCGCATCTTCACGCACATGAAAATGCGTCCAAATGCTCGCCTGCTCATTGAGTCGTAATTGGCAAAATGACGGTAGCGGCAGCTCGATATCATAGCCTATGCCAGAGGTGGTCATAACACAGGCAGTCGGTGCCATCAAATACTGCACCTGTCCACTAATCAATCCAATCATAATCCACCACCTTTTATAAAACCTGCAATAAAATAATTTGCTTTGCAGTTATTAAATTAGCCTATCTTGCCAACAAGCTTATTTATAAAAATCGACCATGCCTTCAAGACTGATAGGACGAATTTTATGTGCTTGACCAGCAGAACCAAATGCTTCAAAACGATTGGTACAGATATCTGACATCGCAACCATAGACGCTTTGAAGTATTTACGTGGATCAAATTCACTAGGATTTTCGGCAAGGAACTTGCGGATAGCACCGGTTGATGCCAAACGTAAATCAGTATCGATGTTTACCTTACGTACGCCATGCTTAATCGCTTCAACAATTTGCTCAACGGGCACACCATAAGTTTCACCGATATTACCGCCATTTTCATTGATGACTTTTAGCCACTCTTGCGGTACTGATGATGAGCCATGCATGACCAGATGCGTGTTAGGAATACGTGCATGAATTTCTTTGACGCGCTCAATCGATAGAATATCGCCTGTCGGTGGACGCGTGAACTTATAAGCGCCATGACTGGTACCGATAGCAATGGCAAGCGCATCAACATTGGTATCTTTAACGAATTGCTCAGCTTCATCAGCGCTGGTCAATAGCTGCTCATGATCTAACACACCCTCTGCGCCAGAGCCATCTTCTTCGCCTGCCATACCAGTCTCAAGACTGCCCAAACAGCCAATCTCGCCTTCTACTGAAACACCGCAAGCATGAGCCATTTTGACCACTTCACGGGTGACGCTAGCGTTGTAATCATAATCCATTGGCGTTTTGCCATCTGTACCAAGCGAGCCATCCATCATCACTGACGAAAAACCAAGCTGAATTGAGCGCTGGCAAATAGCGGGTGACATACCGTGATCTTGATGCATCACTACTGGAATATGTGGCCACTCTTCAATAGCAGCAATAATCAGGTGACGCAAAAACGCCGAGCCTGCATAACTACGTGCGCCGGCACTGGCTTGTACAATCACAGGAGAATCACAGGCGTCAGCCGCCATCATGATGGCACGCATCTGCTCTAAATTATTGACATTATAAGCAGGAACACCATAGCCGTGTTCAGCAGCATGATCCAAAAGTTGACGTAACGATATTAAGGCCATAAAACGCTCTCTGGTTATGTTTTAAAAATAGTATTTTGAAGATGAGATTAAGACATCATTTTTAACAATACGACGCTGCCACATTTGCACTGCAACCTAGCTTTGCAATGGATATTCCATGATAAGCCAACAAAAACACTGTTTTTTGCTCGTCATTATTACGTCGTGATTATAGCAAAAATTACCGGCGCTTCGTAGCGCTTAGCCGATTATTTGTTTGTCTGCTTGGTTTTTATATCTTGTTTGGATAATTAGATGGTCGATTTCATTTATCTAAGATCCATAAAAATACCCCATAAGTTGTGTCCAACTTATGGGGGTCAGTTCACACCAAAGCTTTTTTATATTTTAATAGCTTATAAAACAACTCATCAGCTAACAGCCTGTCACTACTATATTAATGAATAGCCTGAGCTTTATGTTGCGTGTTTTCATATTGCTTAATATTGTTGTTCTGCATCAACAGCGACATCATTTGCGCCGTCAGCAACTGCGTTAGCACCGTCAGCAACGGCTGATGCAGTACCTTCAACGACTTTGCTTGTGCCTTCAGCAATAGCATCGCCAGTTTCTTGAGCAGCTACTTCAGCTTCAGCAGCAGCGGCTTCTGTATTCGCAGCAGCATCTTCGCCAGCTGAATCAGCAGCAGCGCCAGTTTTATCTTGTGTTTCTTGGCTACATGCAGTGATTGCAAAAGTACCAGCAAGAACACTAGCAAGTAATAAATGACGTTTTAACATAGTAAATCCCTCATAAATAAAGCATATAAAATACATGGTTTGCGCTATTTTATAGAGTGCAAATTAGACATGCAATAACAATTTTCAGTATAGAAACAAATAATTATCACTTAATAATAATCAATGACAATTCGCACTTATCGCCTTAAAAACAATAAGATATGAATAGTAGCCAAAATATTATCTGTACAGCGTACCTTAGATATTGAGGCTAAGTTGTACGGCTAATGTTACTCATCTGCTGAAGTATCGTTAAGACGTTATTCATTAATTTGTAAAGCAGCAACCGCCGGCAAGACTTTACCTTCTACAAACTCTAAGAAAGCACCACCACCCGTTGACATGTAGCTGACGCCATCTGCCACTTGATATTTATCAATCGCAGCAAGCGTATCACCGCCGCCCGCGATAGAAAAACCTTGGCTATTTTTGACCGCTTCTGCCACTATCTGAGTGCCCTGACCAAACGCATCCACTTCAAAAACCCCTACTGGACCATTCCATAAGATAGTTTTGGCATTGGTAATAGCAGCAGCCAACTTTATAGCACTGTCTGGCGCGATATCCAATATCATGTCATTGTCGCCGATATTATCAACAGACTTGATGGTCGCAACTGCCTTTTGCAATGAGCCTGTAAAATCTGCAAAATCAATGTCATTTTTATTAGCAACGACGACATATTCAGGTAATAAAATCTCGGTTTTACCCATTATTTCACGAGCTGTATCGACCAGATCTGCTTCATAAAGTGAAGCTCCAACGCTATGACCTTGCGCGGCTAAGAAGGTATTGGCAATCCCGCCACCAACGATAATCTGCGAGCAGAGCTCAGCCAAACTATGCAAAACCTCTAATTTGGTAGAGACTTTTGAGCCACCAACGATAGCTAACATGGGCTGTGCTGGCGTTTCAAGCGCCAAACTCAATGCATCAAGCTCGGCTGCCAATAAAGGTCCAGCACAAGCCGTCTTGCCAGCTTGGTGCATCGCTTGGGTCACGCCTTCTGTCGACGCCTGAGCACGATGTGCTGTCCCAAAAGCGTCCATCACAAATACATCGCACAAATCAGCATATTTTTGCGCGAGCGCCGCGTTATTTTTCTTTTCGCCTTCATTAAAACGTACGTTTTCTAACAATACGACCTCGCCCGCTTTGATAGCTACGCCTTGAGCGAGGTAGTCATTATTAAGCGTAACAGGCGCTGATAATTTATCGCTTAAATAGTCAGCAACAGGCGCTAATGAATAAATGGCTTCAGAACTTCCTTCTGTCGGGCGACCCAAATGCGAGCAAACAATCACCGCTGCGCCCTTCTCTAACGCCATCTTAATCGTCGGCAGGCTGGCTTGTAAGCGTGCGTCACTAGCGACCTTACCTTCTTTGATAGGCACATTGAGGTCTTCACGAATCAACACTACTTTATTGGTCAAACTCAGCTCGCTCATACGCAAAAAATTCATTATCTGCTCCTATGTATCATCTATTATTAATCTGTGTGATGCTTCGCCAACGGTTTATTGAATACTCTTTAGCAAATTTATTTCATCAAATTCTATCGTTGCTGGTCTTATAAAACTGTCCTAGCAAGAATTTAAGGCGGTGTATTCTAACAGTTTTATAGTCCGTACTTATATGTCACCTAAGATAAATTTAGCGATAAGCAAATTTTATCTTCTTAAACTGACAACAATCTTATTAACATTTTGTGGTGGTACTTAGCCGTTTAGCTATTTATGATCAATGGCCTACTTATGTATTCAGCAGGTACATTCCACTTATTAAGCACTTGCTGCCATTGCTGACAACGCGCGGCGATTTGATGGACGGGTAAATCCATGATATCGCCAACGATTGCTATATAAGTAATAGGCAACCCCGCCAGCTCTAAGATGTTTTCTGCCGTCAAACCGCCTATCACGCATACTTTGATATCTTGCTGGCAGCCATCTATCAGTTGCTGCCGCGAAATTGTAGCAGCATTGGGCTTTGTCGTTGAAGCAAATACCGCACCCATGGCGGCATATCTTGCACCTTCATTTTTCGCTGCTTTGACTAGCGCTACATCGCCATGACAAGTGCGACCAATAATTTTATTAGGCGCTAAACACTGTGTTGCCTCGCTAATATCACCATCCTGCTGTCCTAGATGCACGCCAATACCAAGCTTTGCGGCCAAAGCGATATTGTCATTTATCAATACTGGCACATTGTAAGTTTTAGCCAAATTGACGATTTGTAGCGCCTCTTTATAAAGAAGAGACTCACCATCAGGCAATGCCAATATGTGCTTACGGCGGATTTGTAAGAGAGCAATCAATCCTGTTGCCAAAGCGGCTTCTAGTTTGTGATATAAAAGGCTAAACTCATCATCATTAGTAAGCAGGTATAGCTTAGGTATGGCATGAGAAGCCGTAGAGAATGATGGCTGAATCATGTAACGCTCCTTAATATCAACACGTTTTTTACATAATAAAAAAGCTGTTATATTGCATAACAGCCTTTTTATTTTATTATAAATGTCTTTTGATACTGCTGATTTAATGCTGTAATCTTATACCGTACGGCGCGTTGCCAAGCTGTTTAAGATATTTTTGGCATCACCCCAACGCGTTGCTGAGCTATTGGCACCCAAAATCACGATAATAGCGGGACGATTATTGACGCGCGTCTCCATGACAACACAACGACCTGCTTCATTGATAAAGCCTGTCTTTGAGATACCAATAGGATAGCTGCCATCACGAACTAAGCTGCTCGTGTTATTGGCTTTATAAGTGCGGTTGCCACTTGCGTAGTTAGAGACAAAAAAGTCATAGCTCTTGGTGGTCGAAAAACGACGTATCACATCATAATTACCAGCAGCACGAACCATTTTAACCAAGTCATTTGATGAAGCAATGTTACGCTTATCAAGACCAGTTGGGTCACCAAAGAAAGCGGTACTCATGCCAAGCTCTTGAGCTTTACGGTTCATAGCGCGCATAAAGGCGCTGTAGCCACCTGGATAATTACGGGCAAGACTTTTTGCTGCAGGGTTCTCTGATTTCATTAATGCCATTAATAGCATCTCAGCACGATTAAGACGGTCGCCTGATTTTAAGTTTGAACTAGCACGCTTTGGGCCAACGAAATCTTCTGGATCAAGCGTGAGCTCCTCACGCATGTCCAAACCAGCATCAAGTACCACCATAGCGGTCATCACTTTGGTAATGCTTGCCATTGGACGCGCGATATCGGCATCTTTTTCATAGATAGATTCGCCAGTCTCCGCATCGATAACCGCGACACTGCGCGAATCGGTGCTGATCGGAATCATATTGCTATTGCCAAAACTGCCACGATAAGTGGTGTTATAGCTATTGGCATTATTATAACTGTTGTTATTACTACCAAAACTGGTCGTATTAGTGATATTGGTTGTGCTCGAACCGTTATCTACTTTTTTAATTGTAGAACTGCTGCCAGACTTAGACATGATACTGCGTGCTTCAGATAAGCTGTCGGCACCGCCCCAGCTAAGGCGAGCACTAGACTCAGAGCTAGCGCTACCATTAATTGTAAGTGCGGCTTGTGCGACACTGCCCAAACTCAATGAAATCATAGCAGCGATTAATTGCTGTTTGGTTAATGGTAGTTGCTTCATTTTGCCTCCTGCTTACGTGCTGTCGTCAGTTACATACTGGCTGACGCCAACTACGTACGTAGCGTTTATAGGTGTGTTTGTAGATACTCACATAGAGTTTTTGTATTTTTAGTGTATCATGGTTTGCATTTAAGTTTAATCCGCTAAATCAATTAGATGGCATTTCAGTGCCACATCCAAATTTTACTACACTTACTTGATGTTACAGCAATATTAGTTAACATTAGCACAATATAGAATTATATTGACGCTATCAGACACCCTATTGCGTATCTACTATTAAAATATGACACTTAATATTGGCTTTTTTGTGAGTGAATGAATTTTATTGGTCAAATAGATTGATTGAGATGATTAAAAGTTAGCAGTGCACCCTTTATTCTGACAGATAGAAAAGAGTATAACGATGATTCGAGTATTAGTAGTAGATGATCATGATTTGGTGCGGATGGGTATTAGCCGTATGCTCGCAGATAGTGCAGATATCGAAGTCGTCGGTGAGGCAGACAGCGGTGATATGGCGATAAAGCTGGCAAAACAGCTGCGTCCTGATGTGATATTACTGGATGTGAATATGCCTAATATTGGCGGTTTGGAAGCCACCAAACGCTTGATTCAGCTGGATATGGGTATCAAAATTTTGGCGGTTAGTAGTATGTCAGCTCAACCTTATCCTTCAATGTTGATTAAAGCGGGCGTCAATGGCTATATTACTAAAGGCACACCGCTTGATGAGATGATACGAGCTGTCAAAAAAATCTATCAAGGTGGACGCTATTTTAGCCAAGACGTTGCTGAACAGTTAGCTGACGTACTATTATCTGATAATGCCAACTCACCTTTTGACTTATTAAGTGATCGTGAGAAGCAAGTAGCAATGATGGTGGTCAACTGCCAAAGTCCTCAACAAATTGCAGACCAGTTATTTGTTAGTGTAAAGACCATCAATACCTATCGTTATCGCATTTATGAAAAAGTAAATGTCGATAGTGATGTGAAATTGACTCATTTGGCGATTCGCCATGGTCTTATTCAACCCTAATTATCAAGCACGCCATTTATCAAGAACATTGGTTATCAACCCATGAATCCTGCCAAATCCGCCTCGAATTATTATCACTGCCCTTAAGCAAACTGGTTGGAATAAAACCCAAGCCGCTGAATTATTGGGGACGACTTTTCGATCTTTACGCTATAGTCGGTGAAAGGTAATATCGATACAACACGTACTGCTGGTGCAAATTTTTCTTGCTTGCTGTGCCTACGCAGACAGAGGCTGCAAAAAATTTACACCAGCAATACGGTAGCGACTTTAAAGTATTTCAACTATATCGTATGACCAAACTTGATAGTGCAGAAGATCAGTCTGAATAGTGCGCTTTGCTTTAAGATTGAGAATAAATTAGGATTTCTCCTTAAATGTCGGTTTTTCGATAACATTATTTATAACAGTATTGTTCTTAATAACACTGTTTTTAGGATCAGATTTTTTCTTAGAGAGATCCTCTAATGCTGCCCTGTATACAAATTGAATACCTGAAGTAAGCGCTTTCTTTCGTAATAAATTAAGCGCTTGCTCCTCCCACGTGCTCTCACTCCCCGATAGTGCGACATCGGGCTCTACCCCAATACCGTCTATCTTCTTACCTAAAGCGGTCATATAGTTGGCAACCGTGAGCTTGACTGCTTGCGCATCATTAAGCGGTATCACTGATTGTACTGAGCCTTTGCCATAACTGATCTCACCTAAGATAGTGGCTCGCTTTTGCGCCTGCAAGCTGCTGGTCAACACTTCTGCCGCTGACGCCGAGTAGCGATTTTGCAGTACCACTACTGGCAGTGACTTGAATAATGCTGCACCTTTGGTCGATAACGTACGCGAATCAGCCTGACGACTCTTTATCTGCACCACATCCGTATCTGTCATAAATAAGCTAGCAACGCTCACAGCTGATGCCAATACGCCGCCCGGATTGTCACGCAAATCCAATAATATTCCTGTGACGGGTTTATTTAAATCAATCAAACTTTGCAGCAGTTTTTCGCGGCTGTTATTTTGAAATGCGGGCAACCGAACAACGGCCATACCATCTACAAAACGAGTTTCAATGATTTGAGGATGGCTACTATTACGTTGTAACGTGGTGATATGTTTACGGCGTCCTGCCTTGGAAGTCACCACATCTACCTGCGTCCCTGCAATCCCTGTCAGTAGCTGCTCAATATCATTACTTTCTTCATCTTCGCCAAGCTTAAACTCATCGACTTGGTGTAGATAATCACCAACGGCGATGCCTTTTTTATCGGCAGGTGAATCATCAAGTACCTCCGTGATGACCCAATAGCCCAAGGCTGACTGATACTCAACCTTGATGCCAATATCGCCGACATCACCTTCAGTAAAAGCACGCAGATTTTCATAGGCTTCAGCATCCAAAAATTCAGCATGGCTATCGAGCTTGGTTAACATGCCGCTCATGGCATTATTAAACAGCTCTTCATCATTGACCGTATCAACATATTCACGGCGCACCAAGTCAATCAAAGTAACAAAAGTCTTTAACGTTTCAGGAGAAATGGCATTTAATGATACTTGAGCGACTTCAGCAGGAATGTCGGTATTAATCACAGCCGACTCATTGTTCAATACACTTTCATCCGCTACGCTATCAATTAAATCGTCAGTTTGATCAGCAGACTCAAGCATATCAGCAATATCTGATAAATCATCCGCGCCGTTGTCTAATGGTACATTATCGGTATTTAAACGGATCAGTTGTAAGCTTTCCGTACGACTAGCATTGTGCCCTGCAGTACTATCCTTGACAGCCGCTTGTGCTGGCATAGTCATCACACTTAAGCCCAACAGACCCATAATAAGTGTCGGCTTTAAGACGTTAGAATAAGTGAATATCGTGCTCACTGACTGCTCTACTCTTTTAGAGGTCAATGAAAATGTACGAATGATAGGACTGATAGGATTGATAAAATGCATAAAAATCACCTGAAAATTTGTCCAAAGTTAAGCCATGATTGTTATATGATCGTTATAGTCGGTGAAAAGTAATATCGATACAACACGTACTACTGGTGCAAATTTTTCTTGCTTGCTGTGCCTACGCAGACAGAGGCTGCAAAAAATTTACACCAGCAATACGGTAGCGACTTTAAAGTACTTCAACTATATATGGTTATTATTGAATAATAGACCATAAGATAGCATCAAGCGCCCTTGTAAGAATAGGAGAGTATTGCAAGTAACTTAGGTGAAATGTTAGACAAAATATAGCAACAAAAAAGGGAGAACTGATCAATAGCTCTCCCTTTTCATGCCAATTTACTTTAAGAGTTAAGAGTAATGTAACGCTACTATTATAAATTTCTAGCGCCTTAACACAACTGGATTACTCCGCGGCAACCAATAGGTTTTCACCTGTCATCTCTTTCGGCGCTTCGATATCCATCAGTGCCAAGATAGTGGGCGCAACGTCACTAAGCTTACCGCCGCTACGCACTTGTACTTTTTTCTCACCCACATAAATCAGTGGCACGTGCTCAGTGGTATGCTGAGTATGTACTTGACCACTTTCATAGTCTTGCATTTGCTCGCAGTTGCCATGATCTGCTGTGATCAGCATATCGCCGCCTGCGGCATGTACCGCTGCTGCCACACGACCAACGCAGACATCTAGCGCTTCTACCGCTTGAACCGCAGCATCAAAGATACCAGTATGACCGACCATATCACCATTGGCATAATTGACCACTAGCACATCATATTGACCAGATTCAATCGCTTCTACCAATTTATCTGTCACCTCAGGGGCGCTCATCTCAGGCTGCAAGTCATAAGTGGCAACATCTGGAGATGGCACTAAGATACGTGTCTCGCCTTTATACTCATCTTCACGCCCGCCACTAAAGAAGAACGTTACGTGGGCATATTTTTCAGTTTCAGCGATACGCAGCTGGGTTTTACCCTTACTCTGCAAATATTCGCCAAGGGTATTGGTCAATGAGGTTGGATAATAGGCAATGCTAGTTTTAGGATTGTCTGCTAACACATCAGAATACTTGGTCAACATCACAAATGCCGCAAGTTTTGGCTGCTTATTGCGGGCAAATCCTGAAAACTCGTGATCTGGCAATACAAAGGCTTGCGCAAGCTCACGAGCACGGTCAGCACGGAAATTCATAAAAATAAGGGCGTCATTGTCATCAACAGTATAAGGCACCTCATCACGCCCAATCACGACCGTTGGGTTGATAAACTCATCAGTTTCGCGGGCTTTATATGCCGCTTGTACCGCGCCATCAGCACGAGTAGACAAACGATCTGCTTTACCTTCAGTAATCAGCTCATAGGCTTTTTGCACGCGATCCCAGCGATTGTCACGATCCATCGCATAGTAGCGCCCAATAATACTGGCAATCTGTACACGACCACTCTCATAATGCGCGTTAAGCTTAATGATATGATCACGAAGACGATTGATGTATTTATCAGCAGACTTAGGCGGTGTATCACGTCCATCTAAAAAGCAGTGTACAAAGACATTTTTGGCACCATGTACCAATGCTGAATGGCACATCGCTTCGATATGGTCTTGATTTGAATGAACACCACCATCTGACAGCAAGCCCATAATATGCACATTACCACCCAGTGTATTGGCGGCTTTTACTGCATTTACCAAGGCTTCATTTTTATAAAAATCACGACTGGCGACTTCACTCGAAATGCGGGTTGAGTCTTGGTAAAGCACGCGCCCAGCACCCAAGTTCATATGCCCAACTTCTGAATTACCAAACTGCCCATCTGGCAAGCCCACGTCTTCTCCTGACGCTGATATCAATCCATGCGGATATTGTTCATAAATCTTATCTAAATTTGGCATATCAGCGGCAGCAATGGCATTGTCTTTATCGTCTTCACGATGCCCAAACCCATCTAATATCATTAAAACACGAGGCACTTTTTTATTATTATCACTATTTTGCTGCTTACTTAATTGTGCCTGATTGTCGTCGATAGATTCTGATTGTTGCTGGGTATTGGTCATGGATTACCGCTCCTCAAGTGAATGAACGCCTATAATGCTGTATTAGGATGTATAAAGTTCTCTATATTAGCACACATCTTGAAATAGCTGAAAAATGAGCTTTTTAGCCAACAGTTGATTGCTTTATGACCAAATGTAGATGTAATAAAGCTCCCATCGCAATAATGCTCATTATTAAAACCACGTAGCAATCTGTAAATCGTACTTGCAATCACTCAAACCATTGGTTAAGATAATTATATTCTGAAGTGTTGGCTAGCAGATGTTTATTCCCTGAGCCGATAATGCTTTACCAGGATGTGGTACCTATTGCTTCATTGTGTATGCCTGCACCGCTTGCGGTGTATCAGGAAACCTGCCGAGGCAGTGACGCATCCGCCCTGAACTTCACGGTTCATGGGTCACCATCTTGCGGCGGCACTTCGGTTGTTATATTCGGTTAGTAGTTTTTTTATTTATAAGTACTACCTTTATAAAGAACGAATTACAACTACTAAAAAGCCCCTTTTCTCATTGACGAAAGGGGCTTTTTTTATGCTAAATAACTTGATATCTACGGATTAATACTCTACTCATCATTAGCAGATTTAGTAATTTTTTTCACATCTTTAGGAATAGTTTTTGCCGTACCATCGACTGTTGTATGCTGCTTAAACACATTACCGAACGGGTTTTGTTGTTGACCAAATGGACTTTGGTTATTCATACCACCGGCGCCGCCAAACGGGTTTTGACCGCCCATACCACCTGCGCCACCAAATGGATTTTGACCACCACCCATCTGCTTAGCCATCATTTCCATCATTTTTTGCTGATTGTTCATGACATAATTATTGGCAAAGTCTTTGAGCTTTTTCTGCACTGGCGGCAATATAACAAGTAACGCCAACAAGTCACTGAGCACACCTGGAATGAGTAGCAAAATACCAGCCGCTGCCATGGCCACACTTTTGATCATAGTCGATTCTTGCGGACGCATCGATGGGTTCATCATACCGCCCGCTTTCATCTGTTGTGCCATTGGATTGAGAGCTGCCATGCCTTTACGCAGGAGCGTGATACCGATGACGGTGGCGATAATGAACCACATAAATACCCACCAGCCACTCGTAAATTGAGCAAGCAAATACCAAAGCAGCATCTCGATAATAAACCATACGATGGCAATACCAACTATCTGACCCATAAAGCGTCGTCCTATAAAATAAAATCAATAAATTGAGCGCCATGCAACTTAAAATGGCTAACATATGATGTATATGGGGATTGATTGCTATACTATCAAACTTACGGCTAATTTTTAAGCCCTACAACAAAATGTCAGCAAGATGGAACACTATGGCAATTATTATTGGGATTGATCCAGGTTCACGCATGACCGGCTATGGAATCCTTCAACAAACGGGTGATAAGCTCACCTATATTGATTCAGGTACTATTCGTACCGATACCAAAGAGATGCCTGAACGCCTAAAACGTATTTTTAATGGCTTGACGCGTATTACTCAGCATCATCTAAAATATGCAGATGAGCCTATTTATACGGCAATTGAACAAGTATTTATGGCAGAAAACCCTGATTCAGCGCTTAAGCTGGGGCAAGCACGTGGTGCAGCCATTGCAGCGATGGTAGCACTGGATTTGGAAGTCTCAGAATATACTGCTCGCCAAATAAAACAAGCCGTTTGCGGCTATGGCGCAGCAGCAAAAGAGCAAGTACAAGACATGGTGTGCCGCATACTGACTTTGGACTTTGTACCACAACAAGATGCGGCAGACGGTCTTGCCTGCGCCATCTGTCATGCGCACTCAAGCCATTCGATGAACAAACTTATATTAAACAGTGCCATGCGCGGGCGCGGTGCGTCTAAGAAAAAAGGTCGCTGGCGTTTAACTGAAGAAGACTTAGGAAATTTGCGTTAAAAATGCTTATAAAACAATGATAAAAAAAACACGCACCATCTGGTCGCGTGTTTTTTTTATCAATATTGAAGGTCACTATAGTAAGCCCAGTATAAAAATGATACAGCGGGACTGGAATGAATTTTTTGCAGCCTCTGTCTGCGTAGGCACAGCACGCCAGAAAAATTTATACCAGTACCGCGTCAAAAGATGATGTATCTACTTTATTTGGAATCGACTATATTTATTAATAATTAATCAGCGCTATTCTACCACTGAGCTTTCAATGACAGCGTCTAGTACATAAGCATACTTTTCAGCGGCTGCATTCTGTTCCTCTGCTCCACCCTGATTTAACGAGTAGCGCTGTATTCTTAGCACTTCATTATGCTTGCCATCATACTGATAGCCATCAATTTCACCATTAAATGCAGACCACTTACCTTCACTGGTTTTAATCCCTTGATCATTATAAGTGATGGGTTTCACTTGTAGACACATCTCTGAGCTATTATCGGCGCACGCTATTTTGTTAGCGTTTACTGCCCAAAATACAGTCTCACCCTTACCATTGTACTTGGCTTGTGACGTCAGCCTACCTTTCCAAGTCAAAGTCACAGCATTGCTCGTCACTTGCGTTAGTACTGGATTCTCACCTTCAGTAACACTTATCTCACTAGTGCCTTGCATCAAGGTATCTAAACTATTTTCTGCCTTATTTAGATTTTCGCATAGCATTTTAGTACTCATGCTATCTTCAGTTGTTAGTGTATGACCTTGCAGTTGATAACCCGCACTCATAGTGTTACAGCCTACACCATAATTCAGGGTGTTGTGACCTTGATTATGTTTAAACAACAGCGTTACTTGATTCTTAATATCTACAAGCGTCGTTATAACTGGTCCACCACTTTTGTCATCGATATCGAGTAGTGTCCAACGATAACGCGCAAGATTGGCAATCATTTGTTCTTCAGCGCTCATCTCACTCGCCTTAGCTAACGTGGCAGTATTATTATCTACATCAGCATTTTCGGTGCTCATATTAGTATCAGCTGCCTCAATATTTGCATCCGTTGGAACGGAAGCATCTTGGCAGGCACTTAATGCCAAACTTATCGCTAGCATAGTTGGCAATAGGGCAGATTTAAAAGATAGTGTCATCAAGATCATACCTTGCAGTTATACTTTTTAATTCGACTTTTAACCCATTTAATCTACAAAATCTAACTGCCAAAATTGTACATGAGACATCCATCAGATGACTTAAAGGGTATTTATAGCGACTTTCATCAAAGGGTAATAATCTGACCACTATAGCGCTCATGACTGATAGGGGTGTAACGAAGTGTTTAATTTTATACATCCATAGTAAATTTCACATATAGTCGGTGAAAAGTAATATCGATACAACACGTACTGCTGGTGCAAATTTTTCTTGCTTGCTGTGCCTACGCAGACAGAGGCTGCAAAAAATTTACACCAGCAATACGGTAGCGACTTTAAAGTATTTCAACTATAGTTGCTGACGCTATTTTTGATATTAACCATAGCAAAACAGCCTTACATTATTAGGAGTTATCCTCGTTACGCAAAGCTGTTGTTGCTTATCAGTACATTCTTAAAAACTTACTGCTCTAATCCTCTTCATGGATGGGTTTGGCTTTTGCCATGTTTTTAATACTAAAACGTTCGTTCATCATCTGGTAAAAACGGGCAAGATTGTCGCCCTGCTCATTGGGATTGACTTGGAGGACTTTGCCAAAATCCAAACTCAAATACAGCACAATATCAGCAAAGCTCAGTTGGTCACCAACCAAATACTCATGACCGTCCAGCATGGTATCAAAATATACCAAGGCTTTGACAGCACGTGCGATAGAGGGCGCGACAAATTCTGGTACTTGCTCAACATGCTGGGCTTTTGATGGGTGACTATGCTGAAAGGCGAGCATAAAGTTATATAACACCTCAAATTCAGCGATACGGCGCATAGAGCACACTTGCGCACGCTGTACCACATCATTGCCCATCACCGAACGCTCACCATAAACACGGTCGAGATATTCACAAACTGCCTGCGAGTCATTGAGCACGGTACCATCATCTAATGTCAAAACGGGTACGGTTTGCATGGGATTTATTTTGGTAAATGTCTCTGACATTTGCTCGTTGATAGCAAAGTCAATATCAATCACATCTAGGTCATCCATATCATCAATATCGATACCTTTTGACGCCAATAAAATAAGTGCCTTCCGTGGATTGGGTGCGGTACGAGTAATGTATAACTTTTTCATAAAAACTCCTTGTAAGGTGGGCTTAAAAGCGACTCAGCGCTGCTGTACTTTATTATGTTTGTTGTGTTATCAAGTATCAAATGCACTATTGGATCGAGTATTAACGATAACAATTCATATCCAAATTATCCATGCTTGATTTAATAGTTATAACGTACTCTGCTTATCATAGCAAAGCCTTATTTAGCTGACGGTTCTGATAACAAGCTTAATAGCAAAAAGCCCCACAATTTTACATTATGGGACTTTTTGAATCATATCTTAATCAAACTGACATGCTCCAGCTTATTATTTATTAGGTGCAGGAGTAGTACGTAGATATGGCTTGATTTCTGTGTGACCTTTTGGATATTTTGCAGCGATATCTTCGTTTTTTACGCTTGGTGGAATGATAACATCATCGCCATCTTTCCAGTCAACTGGCGTTGCAATGTTGTACTCATCAGACAATTGCAGCGCGTCAATAACGCGGATAATTTCATCAAAGTTACGACCACAACTGGCAGGATATGTCAGCGTTAGGCGAATCTTTTTGCTTGGATCAATAATAAAGACACTACGTACTGTATGCGTGCTGTCTGCATTTGGGTGCATCATGTCATATAGCTCAGCGACTTCTTTATTAGGGTCAGCGATGATTGGGAAATTTAGCTCAGTACCTTGAGTCTCACCGATGTCTTTTGCCCACGCATGGTGGTCATCGATACCGTCAACAGAGATACAAATTGGCTTCACACCGCGCTTCTGAAACTCACCATTTAGCGCAGCAGCGCGGCCAAGCTCAGTGGTGCATACTGGGGTAAAATCGGCTGGATGTGAGAAGAAAACCACCCAGTTATCACCCGCCCACTCATGGAAATTGATATCACCCTCTGTGGTGGTCGCGTCAAAGTTTGGTGCGGTATCGCCTAAACGTAAATGTGCCATGCTTTATTCCTTATTTATATTCATGATGAACGCTATTATCAAAGGCTATCCATGCGCTCTATTATTATCAACATACTCAGTTGGATACTATTCAGTTAGATACTATATGGATAGTACATAATATCTCAAAGTACGTCAGCAAAAAACTTCCTTTATATTAACAAACTGGTTATGAATGTCTTGTGACGGATTGTAATGCAGTTATTCCTTTTATTACCAAGTAGAATGTAGCAAAGTAATTATTTGAAAACACAGTAATGGGTTAAAACTTGATAAGTTAAAGAGATTGTTATATCACCATCCCTGAATCCCACAAACAAAACTCGCCAAACTTTCCACGCTTACTCGTACCGCCTGCTGCACGCCCAGCATCGGTCAATATCAACTCCTCTTCTTGCTCTTGTAGATAACCAGCGGCGAGTAACTTCTCGTTTAATTCTTGCGTCTTCAATCCCAATTCTTTGGCAAGCTTAGCCGTCGTCAGTTTAGAGTAATTAAAGGTTGTTACCTCTGTAGGATTACTTATAGTAGAGCTTTGAGATGGGCTATCAGAGCTAAGTTTTGTCTCGACTCTATTATCAGGCTCAACTACTTTTTCAAGAGACATTCTTACTTCATCACTGATACGAATAATGCGCTGGGCTTCCTCATAAGTATCGGCATAAAGCTTCGCATCTTCGTTACGGTAAATCAGCACACCCATTTCATTATTATTTACTTGGCTAAATTCATAAAGGTTTAAGCTAGTAATGATGCACTCATTTTCATTAAGGTAGCACTTCGCATGCAAGTTTTTACAAAAGCTCGTACGAATAAAAGTCAGATTTTTAAGCCAGTTGATTTCTTCTGGGTGCAAATCATTTTTACCATAAACAATACGGATATCAATTTTAAGACGATTACGATCCTCTAATAGCTCTTTAATACGCTCATTAAGCTTTAAATAGGGGCTAATAATAATTAATCTGTCAGACGCATTTTTAATCAACTCTTCTAAATGATAAGTTGTACCACTGCTGTTTAAAAACTTTGCCATTCTAATGCCCTCACCATCTATAGTTGAAATACTTTAAAGTCGCTACCGTATTGCTGGTGTAAATTTTTTGCAGCCTCTGTCTGCGTAGGCACAGCAAGCAAGAAAAATTTGCACCAGCAATACGTGTTGTATCAATATTACTTTTCACCATCTACGATTAAAATTTATGCTTATTCACAAAAAAGCCCATCCCTAGCGTACTAGAAATGGGTAATCTTGCAAACTACTATTGTTCAGTATTTTCTTACAAGTAAGTATTAATCGCGCTAATGATAAATTAAGCGGGTTTATAACTATCACGTAAGCTCACGATTTGGTTAAATACTGGCTTATCACTGCTATGATCTTCGCTATCAGAAATAAAGTAACCTTCACGCTCAAACTGGAAGCGCGTACCAGCATCTGCATTCACCAATGATGGTTCAACCACTGCATTGAGCTCAGTCAACGAGTTTGGGTTTAGTGCTTGATGTACGTCAGCAACGCTACTTGGGTCTTCAACACTAAATAACTGCTCATACATGCGTACTGTCGCTGGTATACCTTGGCTCGCTGATACCCAATGAATAACACCCTTCACCTTGCGACCTTCAGGGTTGTTACCTAAAGTAGCTGGATCAATCGTTGCTTTTAGCTCAATCACATTGCCGCTATCATCAGTAATATGCTCAGTTACTGCCAATACATAGGTATTACGCAGACGAATCTCATTCTTCTCTGGTGACAGACGCTTATAGCCCGCTGGCGGCTCAATCTCATAATCGCCTTGATCAATATAAATGGTCTCAGTGAAAGGAATCTCTCGCTCGCCCATATCGACATTAGGATGGTTTGGCTGAGTCAGCCATAAAGTCTGCGAGGCATCGTCAAAGCGAGCTTGAACGCTATCAGCCTTTTGCGACTCCCAACTGCTAACAGCTTCCGCAAAGTTAGTAATCGTCACTTTTAATGGTTTGAGCACTGCCATGCCACGTGCAGTCGTCGTCTCTAGTGACTGACGAATGCTAAATTCTAACAGACGGAAATCTACAACACTGTCCACTTTGGTCACACCAACACGCTCACAGAAGTCACGTAAGCCTTCTGGCGTATAACCACGGCGACGCATACCTGCAATAGTCGGCATGCGTGGATCGTCCCAACTGCTAACGATATTCTCATCAACGAGCTGCTTTAATTTGCGCTTACTGGTTAATGTATGATCAACATTGAGGCGGCTAAACTCATACTGATGCGGCGCTTGCTCAAAGCCAACCTTTTCTATTACCCAGTCATAAAATGGACGATGGTCTTCAAATTCTAGCGTACATAATGAATGAGTAATGCCTTCGAGCGCATCAGAGAGCGGATGGGCAAAATCATACATCGGATAAATGCACCATTTATCACCAGTTTGATGATGCGTTTGATGCATGATGCGATAAACAACAGGATCGCGCAGGTTCATATTTGGGCTTGCCATATCAATCTTGGCACGTAAAACAGCTTTACCTTCAGCATATTTGCCCTCTTTCATATCATCAAAGAGTTGCAGGTTTTCTTCGACACTGGCATCACGATGTGGTGACGCTGTGCCTGCATCATTAAATGAGCCACGGTTTTCTTTGATTTGCTCAGGCGACTGCAAGTCTACGTACGCATCGCCTTGCTCAATCAATTGCACTGCCCAAGCATACAACTGGTCAAAGTAGCCTGACGCATGATGCGCTTCTCCTGCCCACTCAAAGCCTAGCCATTTTACATCGTTCTCGATGTTATCAATGAAGTCTTGCTTTTCTGCGGTAGGGTTGGTGTCATCAAAACGCAGGTTACAGACACCGCCAAACTCCTCAGCCACACCAAAGTTTAAGCAAATAGATTTTACGTGACCCAAATGTAAGTAACCATTTGGCTCAGGTGGGAAACGAGTGATAATCTGTTGGTACTTTTGCGCAGTAACATCATCACGAATGATATTACGAATAAAGTCATTTTTTTGTTCGTCTTTTTGTGCATGGTTGCTTGATTGCTCACTCATTGGGCATTGCTCCTAACGCAAATGGTCAATTCATGCGACGTGCCATCACGCCTCATGGAAAATTCAAAATATTTAGTAAAATAAAACGATTTGTTAAAATAAGAATCAGTCAGAAAAATAAATTCGGCTAATGAGAATCTCAGCCATAAAAACAGTGGGTTATCACATTAAGCGCTTAAGCGCGTTTAATAAATAGGATTAAAAATCGGTAAAGTTGCCTTATTCTATCAGCTTTTACAAACGCATTAACAGCCTGATACATGACACGGGATAAAAAAGCCGTTAGACTAGCCATAACTTTTTAACCACCACTCACGACAGCGTCATTTAATACGCTGCAATCAAAGAGGAATATCACATGGTAGACATGCCACCAGTAGTAGAACTTGACACCAGTATGGGTGCGATCGTTATCGAACTCAACGAAGAAAAAGCACCAAAAACAGTAGAAAATTTTTTAAACTATGTAAAATCTGGTCATTATGATGGCACGATTTTCCATCGCATTATTGATGGTTTTATGATTCAAGGCGGCGGCATGGACGCTGATATGAATGAAAAAGCCACCAACAAGCCAGTAGAAAATGAAGCAGACAATGGTCTAAAAAACAACGCTGGTACGATTGCTATGGCACGTACGCAAGATCCACATTCAGCGACTAGCCAGTTTTTCGTTAACGTAAAAGACAACGATTTCTTAAACCATTCTGGCAAAAACATGCAAGGTTGGGGTTATACCGTATTTGGTAAAGTAACAAGCGGTATGGACGTGATCGAAAAAATGCGCGGCGTACCAACCGGTCGTTTCGGCATGCATGCTGACGTGCCAAAAGAGCCAGTGGTTATCAACTCAGCAACCATCATCACTCAGTAATCATTCTTCATTAGTTATTACTCAGTAGTGATGAGTCGTTACTGTTTAAAATTATGAGGATAAGGATAAATGCAAAGTTTTAATCACCTAATGACCACCCACCCTCATGAGGTGCAGCAAGTATTGATTAGCGATTTGCATTTATCGCCTGAAGAGCCTGCCTTAGTGCAGGCTTTTTTGGCGCTGCTTGATGATTGCTTAGCCTTGCCACAGCTTAAACGCTTGTTCATTTTGGGCGATTGGTTTGAGGTATGGATTGGCGATGATGCTTATTTATCACTATCAAAAGACGAACGTCAAACTCATTGGTTGACCCCTCTTAGCGTTAAGTTAAAAAAACTGCGCGTAGCTGGCTGCGAGATTTTGGTCATGCATGGCAACCGTGATTTTTTGTTAGGTCAGCCATTTTGTAATTTATTCGGTGGTGAGCTTATTTATGAGCCATATACCTTAACCGTCGGACAGAAAAACTACCGCTTAGAACACGGCGACGCCTTATGCATTGATGATAAGAAATATCAGTTTTTTCGTAAAGTGATGCGCAATCGTCTGACGCAGTGGTATCTGCTTAGTAAATCGCTAGAAAAACGCTTGGCGATTGCCGATAACATGCGTCAGAAAAGCCAGCAGAATAATGCCAATAAAGCCGCTTACATCATGGATGTCAATGAAAATGCGGTGATACAAGCAATAACAGCTAGTGATGCTTTAGTACACGGACATACTCATCGTCCAGATATTCATCCGACCAGCAATGATAAAATACGCTACGTCCTTGGTGACTGGCGACTGTTAGATAGCGGCACACGCCAGCCAAAAGTCAGTGCAGTGATTGGGGCGGTGACAGCTGATGACTGTTTAAATAAAGATAAAAAACCCAATAATAATGGTGCAGAATTCGGGTTGTTTGAATTTAATATCACTATTTAAATACCTAAACATCTAAACTGCTGCTGTCATTCTCATATAATGAAAAACTCCGTTATAAAACGGAGTTTTTTATTTCTTAACATTGTTATTTCTTAATATTGTTATGTTTAAACAACCTTTGAAAATAATGATTGTCCAAAAATAGCGACTTCACTCTATCTCACCATCCCGCCAATGAAGACCCACTACCTTGAGTAATAAAACCATCTGGGGTCTGACCATTGTCTGCTTGCCAGCGCTGGAACGCCTTACGAGTATTGGTACCAACAATGCCATCAGCACCTTTTGTATCATAGCCTGAACTGGTCAAACGCTGCTGTAAATTGCGTACTTGAGACGTCGATAAAGGACGCTCATAGCGTGGCCATGACTTTTGCAACCCATCTTGTCCAACAAGCGCTTTACCCAATAAGCTGACACCAAGCGCATAGCTTGATGAATTATTATAGACCTTGATGACATCAAAGTTTGGACTCAATAGAAGCACAGGACCATCTTTACCAGCCGGCAACCACAGCTCCATCTCGGTATTGGCATCTAAGTACACATCGGCTATGGTATCAACGCCCATTGCCGCCCATCTAGAAGCAGGCTGCTTAGTGCCAACCAGTGAGTAATCAAATGATGACGGAATAGTCGCTTCATAAAAAGGTTCCAAACCACGTACCCAACCTGAATTGCTCAGATAGTTGGCAGTAGATGCCAAGGCATCGCCGGTTGACCATGGATTACGATGGCCATTACCATCACCGTCGACCCCATTCTTAAGCCAAGTATCAGGGATGAATTGAGTATGCCCCATACCGCCCGCCCAAGAGCCCTCTAGCTGTGACCAAGAGACATCCCCACGCTGTAATAGTGTCGCTAATGATAATAATTGAGTTTCAGCAAATTCTTGACGGCGACCATCATAAGCAAGGCTGGCAAGCGCGCTTGGAATATTGCTATTGCCAGTCACCACACCATATGAGGACTCCATTCCCCAAATCGCAGCGACTACCTCTGCATTAACCCCATACTGCGACTGCAACTGGGATAGATACGTGCGTTGCTCGGCAAACTTACGCTTACCAGTACTGACACGACCATCTGATACCGCAGAATCAACATACTCCCATGGCATTTTTGAAAACTCTGGCTGACCTGAGTCAAGTGATATGACTTGCTGATTTAAATAAGCAGAATCGAGCAGACGATGAACCGTAGCAGCATCATGACCTGATGAAATCGCGCGCATAGAAAAATCAGACTTCCAATCAGAAAAACTATTGTAGCTTGGCTTGGCAACTGGCGTCGGTTTAATAACCGGTGCTGGGGTCGGCTTCACTTGAATGGTTTGGGTCTGGGCAATTTGCACATTACCTTGACGAACCGGCTTATTAGGTTGCTGCATCGCCTGCTGACTGGTACAGCCAACCATGACTAGAGCGGGGAAAAAGACAAGGTAGTGTTTATTTAATCGCATAAAAAGTCTCAAGTATCCGTAAGTAAAGTGGCAATGTGGCTTTGATAATTCAATTTAATAGCCAAGCAATAAGAAATTTAACGCCCTAGTACTGCCCGTGGATCGATAGGATTGCCATTTAAGCGCACTTGGAACTCCAAACCCACTTGGTTGGTCTGACCACTATTACCCATGTTTGCGATACGTTGACCGCGTTGGACACTATCACCTTCTTTAACCAACAACTGGCTGTTATGCGCATAGGCAGTGATGTAGTTGTCGCTATGACGAATCATAATCAAGTTGCCATACTCTGGCAGACCGTTACCCGAATAAAGAACCGTACCTGATTGGCTCGCCTGCACCGGATCGCCAGCGTTACCTGCAAACCACATGCCCATCGTTCCAGATGCGGCGTCAAAATTACGTGTCACTTGATTGCGAGTAGGATATTCATAACCTGAAGTAGCATTTGCCGTTACTTCATAGACGGGGGTTTGTGAATAGTTAGGGGTGCTTGTCACTGGCGGCGTATGCGTATAGGTTGGTTGTACAGGCGCAGCGGTATTGTTCG
Organism: Psychrobacter arcticus 273-4; assembly: GCF_000012305.1. NCBI lineage: Bacteria > Pseudomonadati > Pseudomonadota > Gammaproteobacteria > Moraxellales > Moraxellaceae > Psychrobacter > Psychrobacter arcticus. Next base: position 820,598 of record NC_007204.1, on the reverse strand, counting down.
AGGCATTATAGTGATTGTTATTGGTCGCGGGTACTGACTCACCTTGCCACAGTTTGAGCCACTGGCCACTATAAATAGTATATTTACTGTCTAAACCATTCAGTGCGCCAATTTGACGATAGTTGAGACGATAGCGCGCCGCCACTTGACTGACCGTATCGCCGCGCTGCACACGATGATAATTGGGAACCCCTTGATTATTGGTAATAATCTTAGGTGCCGCTTGGTTGGTTGATTGATAAGTAGGCTTGGTGGCACAGCCTACCATCGTTACTGTGGCAGCAGCCATCGTGCCCATCAATGCCACTGTGATAAATCGCGATCCAGCCATAAGCTTCTTCATACAAGATTTCCTATTCTTTATGTTACGTACAAACCCCTTGTGTGACTCACAAGCATTTTGCTAACTGTTATACCGTTTAATGTCTCAGATACCGACATCAGGAATATTAACGTTTAATACGTGATAGGGCAAATTTTTGCAAATATCCAATATGGGCATATCTGTTAATAACCCCGAATTAATACCTGTAATCACACAGTCAAAATCTGTCTCAGGATACAGTTCATTTAACGCCAAATAAATACCGTCAGCCGGCGTACCATTAACAGCGATAAAACCAGACGGCAACTGATGCGTATATAGTTGAAATACTTTAAAGTCGCTACAGTATTGCTGGTGTAAATTTTTTGCAGCCTCTGTCTGCGTAGGCACAGCAAGCAAGAAAAATTTGCACCAGCAATACGTGTTGTATCGATATTACTTTTCACCGACTAATAACAGCATGGTGATACTTAAGGCATTGCAATCAAAGCGGTATTGGTTGTTAATACTGACTGATTATATTTACTTAAATACGGTGTAGCTGTGATTATTTCGGGCGATTATACCCTAATCGTAGATAGACACGAACCCGCTCTTTATAGGTCATGTGCATAATACCCTAGTTTTTTAAATGATTTATCCATAGCAAGACCCCTATTTTCAGCCTCAAAAACCTGCGCTGAAGTTACAGTAGGCTACAACCCACAACATTTGCAGCTTATACTTTTATATTGAGGTAACTTACCGGTTTATAATACGGATATGTTGCTGAAGACCCTATTTGGCTCACAATATCTCTACACATAAATCAATATATTATGTGACATTTGTTTTTTTACCCATTAACATAGCACTATTAAATAAAGATAAGCGAGTGTGATACTGAATGAAAAATCAATCGATATTATCTATGGCTTCTGTGATGGCAAAGAGTGCCTCAAAAGTCGGGCTGGCAGCATCGATAACGTCTATTGCGATGCTGTCTCAAGCAACAAACGCTGCACCCAATTCTGCGACAGCCATACCTTTAGATTTGTCCGGTATCAATATCACAAAACATGAAATTGCGGTCATGCAAGTGCTGTCAGAGATATGCCCGCCAATGCTAAATGGCAAGCAAAAGCAGCGTTTTTATAAATCTTATAACGTGCAGCTTCATGAGTTGATGCCGTCATTAGAAGACCCAAAAGCAGCTATCCAATACTTGTCTACTCAGCAAGATTACCGTCAAATTTTGCAAGGTATTCGCAGCTGGACGATGGGCTTTTCTAAGCAGGACAACAAAGCATTGTGTGAAGATTTAGCGAATGCTGAATATCAATAGTAGCCCTTTATTGATACGCTGTTTTATAGACATACTTTTTTGACCCATGTTAAGAGGTTAAATAGATAAAGACCACTATAATTAACGACAATAATCTACTGGCTTATCTCTTTAACATCCACATAAAGCGGTTAAATAAGTATTATGTAAGGCAGTTTTAAGCGCTTATTTATTTAGATGACTCGCTACAAAAAGCTTGCTGCTATCCCTATTATTTAACAAGGATAGCAGCAAGCTTTTTTATGAGTGAATTTTATAAAATTACTCACTCTATTTTTAATAACGTCTTATTTTATTGTATTTATCGTTTCCCCATCGGGCGGCATTTTGCTAAGATAAGACGTTAATTTTATGTCCGTTGCTTTAGTCTCCTCTGCTCTCAAAAAATCCATGGTTTAACCTGAGATTTAACACAGTCTGCCAACGATTGTGTAAAGGTGTGGTATTGGGGATAAGCGGCAGATACATTTGGTTTTATGATGCGGTGTAACAATCTATGACAGTAAAGCGTGTGAAAAAACAGCTGGTGCAGCTGGTAGTGGGTGTCAGTATTTCTATGAGTGCAGTGATGGCAAGTGCAGCCATACAGCAGCCTGAGATGGCAAATACTGCGTATGTATTAATGGACTATAACACGGGTGAAATTTTGGCACAGAAAAATGCCAATCAAGCCTTGCCGCCAGCGTCTTTGACCAAAATGATGACCAGTTATATCATTGAGCAGCGCTTAGCATCAGGCGATCTCAAAGAAACCGATCAGGTATTAATGAGTCCAAATGCTTGGTGCCGCGGCAGTAATAGCCAGTCGTGCATGTATGTACCAGTGAATAAAAGCGCAAGTGTCATCGATATGCTACGCGGTATTATTATCCAATCAGGTAATGATGCCTCAAAAGCGATGGCTGAGCATATCGCTGGTAGCGAAGCGTCGTTTGCTATCTTGATGAATGAGCAAGCGCAAAAGATTGGTATGAAGAATACCCATTTCGTTAACTCTACCGGTATGCCTGAGGAAGGTCACCAAGCATCTGCTCTAGATTTGGCCAAGCTGTCACGCGCTATTATCAAAAACAGCGGCGACTACTACAGAATTTATTCAGAAAAAGAGTTTACCTATAACGGTATTACTCAAGGTAACCGTAATGCGCTACTCGCCACCGACCCTACTGTTGATGGTCTAAAAACAGGACATACGGATGCGGCTGGTTATTGCTTGGCAGCCTCAAGCAACCGTGAAGGTATGCGTCTAATCTCTGTCATTATGGGTACAGAAAGTCAGCAAGCACGTGCTGACCAGTCGCGTGAGTTGCTAAACTGGGGTTTTGGTCACTTCACCACTGTCACTCAAGCACCTGCTGGGCAATTTGTCAGCAAAGTTCCTGTCTGGTTTGGTGAAGCAAAAGAGATAGAAGTGGTAACTGCTGATAATTTGCAGATTCTAACCACTAAGACTCAAAAGAATAAAATCTCTACTGTAATCGATATTCCTGAAAGCTTAGAAGCGCCTATCAAAAAAGGTCAAGAAATCGGTAAGATGATGGCTGTTATCGATGGTAAAGCAGTTGCTTCTGTGCCTGTGATTGCGACAAGCGATATTGAGCAATCAGGCTTTATGAGCCGTATCTGGCAACGTTTTTCTCGCTGGGCACAAAACTTATTTTAAGCGTAATAATGGCCTTTTAAAATAATGCTTTTATCATGAAGTTCAACATAAAAAAGACGCCTCGATAGGAGGCGTCTTTTTTATGTCTAGTCACTTTTTATAGTCCAGTCACTTTCTATATAGTCGGTGAAAAGTAATATCGATACAACACGTACTACTGGTGCAAATTTTTCTTGCTTGCTGTGCCTACGCAGACAGAGGCTGCAAAAAATTTACACCAGCAATACGGTAGCGACTTTAAAGTATTTCAACTATATATCAATTAAAAAGCGTAAAAACAGTGAGAATTTAATAAAATTAACGCGGTTTCTTATCTTTTGTCGTAAATTTCTGCGCACGATTACGTTCACGTTGACGCAGCTGTTGGGTTTTCGCTTTGGTTGGTGTGTCGCTTTTGTTAGCATACGGGTTTTCATTCAGTTTAAAGACTACGTTTAGTGGCGTGCCTTCTAACTTAAATACCTGACGGAATTGATTTTCAAGATAGCGCTGATAGCTCTTAGGTAACGAGCCAGTCTGATTGCCATGAATCACAATAACGGGCGGATTGTGTCCACCAATATGCGCGTAACGCAACTTAATGCGGCGACCAGCGACCGTTGGCGGTGGATTAGCAGTAACAGCATCTTGCAAAATCTGTGTCAAACGGTTGGTCGACACTTCAAACATAGACGATTGATAAGCGCGCAATATAGACGGATATAAATTACCCACACCCGTACCATGTAGTGCTGAGATTTGATGCACTTTTACATAAGGGATAAAGTTAAAACGGCGATCCATCTCAATCTTGATATAGTTCTTTTGATCGGCAGTCAGACCATCCCACTTATTAATCGCAACCACTAGAGCACGACCTGCGTCCAATGCATAGCCAATCATATGCAAATCTTGATCGACGATACCTTCATGAGCATCAATAACAATAACAGTCACGTTAGAATCTTCAATGGCTTGCAAAGTTTTGATAACTGAGAATTTCTCTACCTTTTCATCGATTTTACCACGGCGACGTACCCCAGCCGTATCAATCAATACGTAATCTTTGCCATCACGCTTATATGGGATATAAATACTATCACGAGTGGTACCAGGCATATCAAAAACGACAACGCGGTCTTCACCCAATAAACGGTTAACGAGAGTTGATTTGCCAACGTTTGGACGACCGATAATAGCAAGCTTTAAGCCTCTTGGCTCTATGATATTTTCTTGATTAGGCATATCAGCGGTCAATACTTCGAGCAGGTTGCCCACACCACGACCGTGACTGGCCGCCATTGGATATGGTTCGCCTAGACCTAATGCATAAAATTCAGCCGGCGCCGAATCATGCACGCCATCGACTTTATTGGCAACCACATAGACAGGCTTGCCAAGGGTATGTAGAAATTTACCAATCTCAGCATCGGCACCAATCATTCCTGCGCGCGCATCAACCACAAACACAATGATGTCGGCTTCATGAATGGCAGTATACGACTGCTCAGACATGTAATCATCAATATCGCCTCTGCCATCGTCCGCTTCACCAATACCACCGGTATCAACGACAATAAAAGCTTTGTCTTCGTAGGTTGCATCACCGTATTGACGGTCACGAGTCAATCCTGACAAATCAGCAACCAATGCCTGCCGACTTTTAGTGAACTGATTGAATAAGGTGGATTTACCGACGTTTGGACGACCAATTAAGGCGACCACAGGCTTGATACTCATGGGTTACTCTCAGTGAAAGGCACAATGACGGACAATGCGACTACTTAGGTAAAATCTCTTTTACAAAGCTGCTATGATAATAAAATACCAAATAGTTGTAATAAAGCAGTAAATAGTGGCAGTTGACCGTAAATTTAAATGAATGATAAGATAAAACGATAGCCAGAAAATAGTTCTTGGCTATCTTACAATGAATAAATAAATGATATTCAGAGGACTGCATCATATATGGACATTATCTATCGCTATTATATATAGATAACGCCAACAATGCACCGGTCGCATAGCGTACGCGAAAGCCGATATGTAAACAAGCAATTTTACAAGGCATTAAACGCTGACAATGCAGCGTTTTCTGTTCATTTTACTATTAGGCTGCCTATTCAATGAGCCATATGGAACAATACTCATTAGATAAGACTGCAAGTCATTAAGATTAGCGCGCCAACTGCCAAATCGCTACTTGACCTGAGGTGCTTTGGGTCATCAAGCGGCTGCCTTGTACTTGCAAATTGGTCAATGAGCCTTTGGTCTGTACACGGCTGACAATCTTACCGGTGGCTGGGTCAAATAAATGCACCACTCCATCAAAATCGCCCACTGCGATATAGTTGCCAATCATCACAGGATTGGTCAAATGACGATAGGCCAATTCTTCACTTTCCCATAAGACAGTACCATTACTGCGGTTATAAGCAACCACTTTACCCTCTAAGCTCGTCGCAACCACTTGCTGATTATTGACTGCAAGCGCTTTTAAGCTGGCAAGCTCATTAACAAACAATACTTGTCCTGATGCCAAATCAATACCGAGTAGCTGACCACTATAGCTGATAGCAAATAACTGATTGTTATCTACAATCGGCATACCATCAACGTCGCTCATACGTTCAACTTCGCTGCTGCCTGTACCCACACCAACGCGTCTTGACCATAATGGCAAACCATTATCTACCGTAACAGCATGCAAGCGTCCATCGGCAGTCGCTAGCAATGCTGTCTTGGCATCTAATAACGTTGGTGCAGCGCTACCACGTACACTAATCACAGGGACTTGGGTAGCAAACTGCCAGACTGACTGACCGGTCTGTAGTGATAAGCCATGCAGAAAACCATCATTGGCTGATAGAATAACGCGGTTGTTGCTGATCAATGCTGGCGTTAGCACTGAACCGGTAAGCTGTTGCTGCCAGCGTTTTGCACCTGTTACGCTATCAAATGCCATAACCAGACCGCCACGAGTACTGATAATAGCGGTTTGGCTTAGCTCATCTATCGCAACACCACCTGTAATCTGGTCGCCAACATTCACTGACCATAAACGCTGACCAGCTTTATCAAAACCAACCAGATCACCAGCGCGCGAGGCCGTAACGATTTGCGAATTGGCATAGCCAACTTGCAAAGTAAGCGGATCTTTTTTACTGACGTTTTTATTACCAAGGTCGGTACTAAAAACTGGCTGCAATACACTAACAGGTTGGATAATTTGTACCAATTTTACAGGGTCATTGACGACTGGCTTGATACCTCGATTACACCCAATGACCGCAGTTGTCATCACTGCAATTACGGCTATATGCATGGCCGTTGAGCGCATGGTTTTGGCTTTGATGGTATTGTTAAAGCGAATAGCTTGAGTCATTATAGGTCTCACTACAAATAAATTAATCATTAATAAATTAGCGTTTAATCAGTGATAAAAAACAATACTAACCTAGTACAAATAAGTGTCGGTTATCATCATCCTTCTGACTGATTATGCTACTTCCTTTGTAGAACGTTTTGAGGTATTACCATATCTATCGAAATCAGCACTAACTTTTTTAATACTAAGCCTCTAGTTTTAAAATTTTATGCACCAGCACCGGTATTAGTTTCTACTGAATCTTCCATCACTGGTGCTTGCGATGTTGCCGTAGATTCTTGAATAAGGCTGGTTTGCTCAGCGATAGGCTCAGGGACGATACCCAAACTTTCCATTTTTAATGCCAATACTGCGCGGGTTTCTTGACGCTCACGTAATAAATTCCACGCATTATTATAGGATTTAATCGCTGAATCTGTATTGTCTTGTGCTAAATAAATATCACCAAGTAACTCTTGCTGACTGGCTTCAAATGAGCTGGGCATGTAACGACTGGCTTCTGTCAATGCCGCTTTTGCATCGCCTGCTGCCAAAAGCGTGGTCGCATAACGCAAACGGGTAATCGCCTCTAGACCTGCATCACCCAAATCAATCGCTAACGCCTTTTTAAAGCTCTCGCCTGCTGCCTTAAAATCATCACTGTCGACTTGTTGACGCGCTTTAATCATCAGAGCCTGCCAAGCATAGACCGATTCTCCATGGGTGCCAACTAAAGTATCGATGTTCTTATTTAGCTGAGTACGACTCTTCTCTAACGATGCTTTTGCGTCCGCTTCTAGATCGGGATTTTGCGACGCCAAGCTAACTTCTGCATTAAGACGTTGAATATCCGCATATTGATCGGCTGCAACGGTATCCACACGTGCATGATTATCTTGCCAATAAGTCCAGCCAAAATAGGCGGCTAACGCCAATAAAATCGCGGTGACAATATAGCTGCCATACTGCTTTAACGCTTGCATTGAGTTGTCTGCATTCGGCGAATTAGGGGTCAGAGCCATATACTTTTACCTGATAAAATGGTTATTAAATTGCTAATACTAAACTCAATGCTACTTACGGCGACAAAAGTTATCTTTATCCGATAACCAATCTTGAGCAGCTGTTTTTTGTTCGCCAGTTTGCATATCTTTGATACTAATGGTTTTATCATCAATCTCTTGCTGGGCGATAATAACGGTCAATGCAGCACCCGACTTATCCGCCTTTTTCATTTGGGCTTTTAGGCTAGTGGCACTTGCCATTTTGACGCGCAAATCTGGACGGCTATAACGCAGGTTTTGCGCATAACCAATACCAGCACTATAAACCTCAGGATGGGCGACCACAAAGACGTCACAAGCAGGGATATCAGCAATGGGTGCCACCGCGTCTATGAGCAATAATAGACGCTCAAGCCCCATGGCAAAACCAACCGCAGGCTCAGATTTGACTGGCTTACTATCGGCTTTAGCATCGGCTTTAGCATCGGCTTTAGCATCACGGGTATCAATAGATTTTAGCTGTCCAACCAAACCGTCATAACGACCGCCGGCACAGACCGTTGCTTGACTACCAAGCTTATCAGTGACCCATTCAAAAACGGTTTTGTTATAGTAATCAAGACCACGTACCAGATGCGGATTGATTTCAAAATCAATGCCAAGCTCTGTTAAATAAGTTTGCACTTGCTCAAAATGCGCCACACTCTCTTCGCCTAAAAAGTTAGCAAGTTTGGGTGCATCTATTAATAGGGCTTGGGTGCTGGCTTCTTTACTGTCTAAAATACGTAGTGGATTGGTGGTTAGGCGACGTTTGCTATCCTCATCTAGCTGCTCTTGCTTATCAGTTAGATAGGTTACCAGCGCTTCACGATAAGCATGACGCTCATCACGCTCGCCTAGACTATTCAACTGCAGACGCATCTCATCTTTTAGACCCAGCTCTTGCCACATCAGATGGGTCATCGCAATCAGCTCGGCATCGGCATCTGGTAAGGCACTACCAAAGCTCTCGACACCCAATTGATGAAACTGACGATAACGCCCTTTTTGTGGACGCTCATAGCGGAACATCGGACCGATATACCAAAGTTTGGGCGTATCACCGCGTAGTAGATTGTGCTCATTTACCGCTCGTACTGCCCCTGCGGTTCCTTCAGGACGCAAGGTTAGCGGCGTTGGTGGATCAGACTTGTCGGTAAAGCTATACATCTCTTTTTCAACGATATCCGTGGCACCACCAATGGCACGAGCGAACAAATCGGTTTGCTCAACGATAGGCAAGCGAATATGCTCATAACCGTATCTGCCTAGCACATCAGCCAATATTGACTCTAAATACAGCCATTTTGCAGACTGTGCAGGCAAAATATCATTAAACCCTTTAATCGCTTTAATCATGGTTCGGTCGTGTCCTTTAAATTTTAACAAACAGCTCTATAATTTTTATTGGTAAAACATTTTATTATCTAACGCGAATAATCTCATTTTCACGTTTTTTCGCCAATTCTTCTGCATGAGCGCGTACCATCCCTTCTATCTCATCGACCAAATTATCGGTATCAATCAGATGGCTTTTTTCGCCCATACGGTAGACCAGCGATTTTGGTGCAGCACCAACGATACCGATATCGGCTTCTTTTGCTTCACCCGGACCATTTACTTTGCAGCCAATCACTGACAAATTCATTGGCTCACGAATGTCTTCTAAACGCGACTCTAACGCGGTCATTACTCTAATTACGTCAAACTCTTGGCGTGAGCAGCTTGGGCAAGCAATAAAGTTGACACCATTAGAGCGAATATTGAGTGATTTTAAGATATCAAAACCAATTTTAATCTCTTCTTCTGGCTCGGCTGCCAAGGAAATACGAATCGTATCCCCAATACCGTCCAATAATAAACCACCAAGCGCGATGGCAGATTTGACCGAACCAGTACGATAGACACCGGCTTCCGTAACGCCTAAATGCAGCGGATTATCAATCTGTGCTGAGATCAGACGGTACGCATCCATGGTCAAAAACACATTGCTGGCTTTGACAGACACTTTATATTGATCAAAATTAAGGCGCTCTAATATATCAATATGACGCATTGCTGATTCCAGCATTGCTGCACCATTTGGCTCTTTATACTTACGCTGAATGTCTTTTTCTAAAGAGCCAGCATTGACGCCGATACGAATAGGAATATTATAGTGCTTGGCACAGGCAACGACTTCACGTACTTTGGCGTCGCTACCGATATTGCCTGGGTTAATACGCAGACAATCTGCGCCCGCTGCCGCAACCGCTAAAGCAATTTTGTGGTCAAAATGCACATCCGCTATCAAGGGTACGCTGACCAATTTGCGAATTTCACCAAATGCTTTAACGGTATCCATCGTCGGGGTAGAGACGCGCATCAAATCAGCGCCTGCTTCAACACAGCGCTCAATTTGGGCAACAGTCGCTGCCACATCGCAGGTATCGGTATTGGTCATACTTTGCACACTAATCGGCGCATCACCACCAATCGCGACATCACCGACATATATTTTCTTAGTAAGACGACGATTAATAGGCGCTGACGTTGACATAGACAAACCCTTTCATGAAAGCAGTAAGAACGAGAATAACCATAAAACTGAAGGTAATAATAAACAATATTCGCTTTGAAAAATAAATCAGTTAATAAATTAAGGCGCCAATTCAAAACTGGCTTGGCGACCATTTGCGTAGCTGTTTAAAGCGACGGATTGCTGATTAAGCATCAGGCGCACGTTATTGATATTATCGATCTGTACATTAAACGGTGGCATACCTGATAATTGATAATCACCCGCATTTTGCGAGCCCGCTATCAAGCTGCTACCGGTAGCGTCTGTAATAGTGACCACAGCAGCAGCAGTCAGCTTAACATCTAAAGTGGCGGGGGCAACGTCACCACCGCCTAAGTTTAGTGCTGAACCTGAAGCGCTAACCCCTGTAACATCGGTATTAATGGCGGCGCCTTGTGCTTGTTCTACTGCTGAGATATCTTCAGCGCTAGAGACAGGCGGCGCAGTGTTTTCCTTGCTCGCATTACTGACCATACGGAATAGGAAAATCGCTAAAATAACGACACCGATGACGGCGATGATAAGCAGCGGATTGAAGCGAATGCGACTGTGTGTATCACGCTGTAGCGTGCCCATCGGACGCAGTAGCGACTGAGTATTACTGGCTGAACGCGATTTTAGCTCATTTGGGTATGCCGCATCAAAGCTACTGGCTATTCTTACTGGGTCGAGACCCAAATATTTGGCATAGTTAATCGCAAAACCGCGTGCAAACGCCACTTGCGGCAAGTCAGAAAAATCTTCGTTTTCTAACGCTTGCAGATGACGTTTTAAAATAAACAATTCATTTGCCGCGTCGTCCAAGCTAACTTGCTTAGCTTTGCGAGCTTGCTGCAACATGGCACCAAATGATCCCTGCGCGTTAAAGTTAGTGTTTGATAATGGGGTGGTCATTTCCATGGTGCCTCTGGATTGTTAAGCCAAGTCTTTAGTTGTTTTGCTTCATCACTTAATGGATAAGCGGATAAAAGTTGCTGTGCCAATTGTTGGCGTGTCTCGATGTTTTTTTGCGCTGCCGCCAATTTGATACCTTGTAGTAGCAAGCGTGGACTAACGCCCTGCCCTTGCAGCAATATCAAGGTCTCATCATAGAGTCTTTGTGCTTGCTGAAAACGCTGCTGCTCAAGTAGTAAGTCAACCATCTCAATATGCGCAATGATGCTGTTTCGATTGCCATCTAAAGCCCGTAAAAAAGCCTTTTCCGCGGCAGGATGATCCTTTAGTTGAAGGTAGGTACGACCTAAGTTTTCTAACGCACCAATACGGCCTTCATAGCCAAGGGCAGCGCCTGCTATTTCGAACTGCTCTGCTGCCTCTTTGTAACGCTTCATCTGCGACAAATACACGCCATAATTGTTGTGTGCTTGATCAAAATCTTTATCAAGCACAATGGCTTTTTTAAAAAATTGTTCGGCTTTTTCAAGATTAAGGCGGCTACCCTCTTGCTGCAACAAAACACCCATCATATCATAGGCCGGCGCATGACGGCTATCGGCAGCAAAGGCTTTTTCGAGCTGTCTTTGGGCAGCATCGAGCTCGTTTTTGCGGATATATTGTGCAGCAAGTGTCGTTCGAACGCGAGCAATTTCTTGCTGATCCAATTGACGATTGTCATTGGGTTGCGTTGAGGTTTGATAAAGCGTGCCCGTTATTAAATCATTGGTTGGCGTGCTTTGACAACCAGAAATCAATAAAGCGCTTAACGTGCTGGCAAGCCATATACCTTGAGCACTTTTTCTAACAAAAACGGTAGCGCCCAACTGCCTCACTGAATGAGAAAGAGAGGTTTGATATTTGAACTGACAAGAATTTTTAGAAGTCATTATGGTCGCCATCATAAAACTGTGAGTCAATGCGTTCGATCATCGAGGCATCAGTTTAATAGATTTAGCCTCCATAAGTACAATTTAGTTGTCATTAATTGTCTCACTCCCTCAGTACTAGCATTGGCGACTACATTTTATTACCATTGTGATGCAAAAAAGACAGCTAAACATAGTCCGTCTGCAATACTAGAAATAATATTATAGTAACGCGTTACTGCTATAAATTTTTCTTGTTTGCTTGCTTGCTGCTGCCTGCATAGTAGAGGCTACAAAAAATACTATAGTAGGATTCTTTTTAATACGCGACTCTCAACTTAATATGGGCTATCGTAGGCTGGTGCTTTTAGCCCAGTCAATCGTAACAATTTGCCAAAAACGCTGGGCTAAAGCCACAGCCTACGCCAAAAATTATGATAGTTGAGAGTGGGGTTTTTTAATACATTAATTCATCTATAGCTACGTTAGATAGCTATAGCAGTCATTTTTATTAACCTAATCAACTATTTTCGCGGTCTTTAATACTTTGCTGCCAAGCGGCTGAGCGACGTGTTCTATCGGCTACCTGCCCAACCAATTGCCCACAAGCGGCATCAATGTCATCACCGCGCGTTTGGCGAATGGTACAAACAAAACCTGCTTCACTTAATATGTTGCTAAAGGCATGAATGCGATTGTTACTCGACTTATCATAATTTGCATGTGGGAATGGGTTAAACGGTATCAAGTTAATCTTACTTGGCAAATCACCCAATAAGGCAACCAGTTGCTCAGCATGCTCATTACTATCATTGACACCGTCTAACATGACATATTCGATCGTCACATGTTTTTTATGGCGCGGGTTCACGTCAAAGACGTAATTTCTCGCCGCTGCCATTAACTGCTCTAACGGATATTTTTTGTTAATCGGTACCAATTCATTACGCAGCTCATCATTTGGCGCGTGTAATGAAATCGCTAAAGCGACGTCCAGCTCTTTTGCCAACTCATACATTTTTGGCACCACACCTGAGGTAGATAGAGTGACACGGCGCTTTGATAAACCATAGGCATGATCACTGAGCATCAACTCCATTGAGCTGACAACGGGACGATAGTTTAATAACGGCTCACCCATGCCCATCATGACCACATTGGTGACATTATTTTCCCATAAACTATGGTCAATATTCTCTAAGCTGTCGTTTTCATCGCTCATATAAGAAGCATTGGCCACCCATAATTGTCCGAGAATCTCAGCCGCCGTTAAATCGCGCTCAAAGCCCTGCTTGCCCGTACTACAGAAGCTACAGTCCAGCGCACAGCCGACTTGCGAGGAGATACACAAGGTTTTGCGACCATTTAACTTACTGTCATCTGCCGGAATCAATACCGTCTCAACCAATGAGCCGCCAGTCACTTCAAATACCCATTTGCGCGTACCATCATCACTATATTGGCGATGGATAACCTTTGGTGGTATCACACAGGCATTGGCTGATAACTTATCTCGCAAAGACTTACTTAAATTGGTCATTTGCTCAAAATCTGTCACCCCTTGCTGATATATCCACTTAATGACTTGCGTCGAGCGGAACGGCTTTTCGCCAATACTCTTAAAGTAATCCGCCAATTGTGCTTGTGTCATGCCTAGTAGATTGGTTTTTGCCTGCGCCTCGTCTACCAATTTTATGCTGTTAGCAGTTTTGGCTGGGAGATATTGGACAGGGGTTTGGACAGTCGACATAATAAATAACCTTTTTGCATTTTTTGATATAAGCGATGCAATTGTTGAGATGGGCGTTGCTAGACATACTTAATGTATGAGTGCATGAGCAATCCGTTATGAGTGCATTTTTTATCAGAAATTGATAGAAACATACTGATAAAGGATTGATAACGCTAAGTAAAACCAATAATGAGGGAGAAAAGTTAAAATTTCAATGCATAGTTAGACTATAATTGATCCACTTTTAAAAGAGTGCAGCGCTACTGGGGTTAATTATTCGCAGCCTCTGTCTGCGTAGGCACAGCAAGCAAGAAAAATTAACCCCAGTAGTGCTTTATAACATCTGTATTTCTTTTACTTAGGACTGACTATATTATAATAGCTAAAACGGCTTATACCAAAAGATATAAGCCGTCTCGTTACACTAATAATTAATCAGCGCTATTATTATGGATAACAGTGGCTGTTAATAAAATCTGTTAATAAAAGCTGCTATTAACGCGTACGTGCACAAACTTCTTCTTCATTGAAGAAGTAGCTGATTTCACGTGCTGCTGATTCTGCTGAATCTGAACCATGAACAGCGTTTTCATCGATGCTGCTAGCAAAATCAGCACGGATAGTGCCTTCAGCTGCGTCTTTTGGGTTAGTAGCGCCCATGATTTCACGATGCTTAGCGATAGCATTTTCGCCTTCTAGTACTGATACCAATACTGGACCTGACATCATGAAAGATTTTAGGTCGTTATAAAATGGACGCTCAGCGTGCTCAGCGTAAAAACCGCCCGCTTTTTCATCATCTAGTTGCATCATTTTAGCCGCAACAATTTTTAGACCTGATTTTTCAAAACGGTCGTAGATAGCGCCAATGTTATTGCCAGCGACTGCGTCAGGTTTGATGATAGATAAAGTACGTTCGTTAGCCATGAAAAGCTCCTGATATATAAGTGAGAAATTAAATAATTTACGTTGTCTGTGATCACTGCGCTAAGCGAATTCATTCATGCATGTCTAATACGGATACACAATAAGAAGATATAGTGCTCAGCGAATGATTGCTGCCTATTATAATGATTAAGCGTGTAAATGATAGGATTAATTTATGGTTGTATAGTCGGTGAAAAGTAATATCGATACAACAGGTACTACTGGTGCAAATTTTTCTTACTTACCAAAAACAAAACCCCAATGTTTAGCATTAGGGTTTTGTGAATGAACCATACAATATAGTTATAACCAATTATGCATCATACGGATCACGTAGGACGATGGTCTCTTCACGATCAGGACCGGTTGAGATGATATCGATAGGGCAACCAATCAATACTTCGATACGTTTGATGTATTTTTTAGCATTTTCAGGCAGCTCATCGTAGTTAGTGATACCAACCGTTGATTCGCTCCAACCTTGTAGTGTTTCATACTTTGGTGTTACCGACTCATAGAATTCAGCATCATGCGCGCCTGCACACTCAGTTTCTGGCAAATTATAACCGACACCAATGAGTAGCTCTTCAAGACCATCTAACACGTCAAGCTTGGTTAGGCAGATACCTGACATAGAGTTAAGTACGACAGCACGGCGTAATGCCTCGGCATCGAACCAACCACAGCGACGCGCGCGTCCTGTCGTGGCACCAAATTCATGACCGACTTTGGCTAAATGCGCGCCAACATCATCAAACAATTCGGTTGGGAATGGACCGCTACCGACGCGCGTGGTATAGGCTTTTGTGATACCAAGGACATAATCCAAATATAATGGACCGATACCCGTGCCTGTAGATACGCCACCAGCGGTCACGCTTGAGCTGGTCACAAACGGATACGTACCGTGGTCGATATCAAGTAAGGTACCTTGCGCACCTTCAAACATTAGGTTCTTGCCAGCCAGACGCAATTGGTTCAAATCTTCAGTGACATCAGTCACCATGCCTCTGATTGCTTCTTTCCACTCTTGGCACAGCTTAAGCGTCTCATCAAAATCAATCGCTTCAACTTTATAGTACTGAGTCAATTGGAAGTTATGATATTCGATTAAGTTACGTAATTTTTCTTCTAAATCATCACGGAACAAATCAGCAAGCTTGATCGCACGGCGTGCAACTTTGTCCTCATAAGCTGGTCCAATACCGCGACCAGTCGTACCGATTTTGCCGCTACCGCGCTTGGCTTCACGCGCTTGGTCAAGAGCAACATGATATGGCATGATAAGTGGGCAGTTTGGAGAGATACGTAGACGCTCGCGTACAGGTACATTATTGTCTTCTAAATTTTTCATCTCTTTTAGTAAAGCGTCAGGCGCTAGTACCACACCATTACCGATAAAGCAGGTTACGCCTTCACGTAAGATACCTGATGGAATCAGATGCAAGATGGTGGTTTTGCCATCAACGACTAAGGTGTGACCAGCGTTATGACCGCCTTGAAAGCGAGCGACTGCTGAGGCTTTTTCGGTAAGTAAATCAACGATTTTACCCTTACCTTCATCGCCCCACTGGCTACCCAAAACTACGACATTCTTACCCATGATGAATCCTTACTTTGATGTATTGATGTATTGATGTATTGAGATGTGTGCAATTTCATACCAAGTGCTTTTATTTAAAGCGCTTATAAACGTAAATTTTTTTAAAGTTAAACCGCGTGTAGTCGCCATTGGTTATCTGCAAGGCTTAAACGATGCGTCAACCCCACTGGCATGTCTTCTGCCGTTAATGGCATGGTGACGCGATAGCCCTGCTGACGTAAGCTTGCCACTTGCTGTAATAAGAGCTGCCGCTGCGCACTGTCTAAATTATTAAAAGCATCATAATCGATCAGCACGATAAAGGGTGCATCAAGCTGAGTATGCGCGAGCAAACGGCTGACATCCATACTAAAACCCGTCGCTTGACGCGGCTGATTCGTGGCTAGCTGATTACTTTTCATGCCATCAAAACGCCCGCCACGCACCAGCGGCTGGGTCTCACTATTGATATAGCCATTGAACACAATGCCGGTATGATAATGATAGCCTGATAGCTCGGTCACATCGATACTGACCGCACACTGCCACTGTACTTGCAAGTGCGCTTTTAGACGTTGCAGCTCATCGATGGCGGTGACAATTTTCGTATCTTGTTGAGCATTCTCTGACAACCTTCCAAGCAGATTTGCAATGTCATGACCAAAGCGTGCCAAGGTATAAAAATCGCTACCCATCGGCAATACTTGGCAGACCTGCTTAAGTTCTGGCAAGTTCTTATTGGCATAAAGCTGCATCAATTGCTCAGTATCGCTAGCGGATAATGCCGCCAATTCTGCCAAGCGTTTAAATATCGTGACATGACCCAAATCAACGTGCAATACTGCACTCATATCTAGGCTATTAATCATGCTAAATAGGACATCAATCAGCTCAATATCTGCTGCAATTGACTCACAACCAAATATCTCAGCACCGAGCTGTAGCGGTGTGCGTGAACCAAAAAGCCCTGATGGCAAGGTATGAATGACATCGCCTGCATAGCAATAACGCGCGATTCCATCGCCGCCATGGTGTGCATCAATACGCAGAATCTGCGGCGTAATATCGGCACGTATACCCATCAATCGACCGGTTAGCTGGTCAATAATTTTAAAGGTTTGACGCTTTAAATCCTCTGAGGCCCCGCTTAATAAGGATTCGGTGAACTCAATCATCGGCGGAGACACCAGCTGATAGCCGTGTGTAATCAGCTGCTGCGTCAATTGATGTCTAAGCACTTCTTGCTTATGAGCGTCTTCAAACAATACATCGGCCACTCCATCAGGCAGCAACCAACTATTAGCAACATCGCTGGCAAGATTGCTAAGATAAGGTAAACGGTTGGGTGCGGCGTTATTATCAGCGGGCTGAGTAGCCGCTTGCTTGATGGCGTTTTGCAGGGCAGGTTTGGCAGAATCAGAACTGGCAGACACAATAAATCCTTGTTTGGCGTATCGCTTACCAAAAAGCGCGGTAGAGATGCGGTACTTAAATGTGGTACTTAAAGGTTATATTTCCAATTGCATAGATATCAGGCGATTTTTATTTTTCACGCGCAACATCACTGACCCAATTATTGATAAGCAAACTAGGTAACCGCAAAAGGGTGAGCAATAGTATAAGTTGGGATGATAAGACGAGTATCTTTATGCGCTAAAAAACTATGATAATTTATGCGCTAAAAAACCATGATAAATAATCAAGGCACTTTATGCTTTAGTCTAGCATAGCAGCCAAGCTTTGCCTAGTGACAATTAACTGCAATCGCCATCTATAGTCGGTGAAAAGTAATATCAACACAACACGTACTACTGGTGCAAATTTTTCTTGCTTGCTGTGCCTACGCAGACAGAGGCTGCAAAAAATTTACACCAGCAATACGGTAGCGACTTTAAAGTATTTCCACTATATCGTTGAATAACGCCTTGGATGTGCACTCATGTTACACTAGCCTATATTTTTATTTTGGAAGCCTTATGTCCTCTGATTATCATCCAAATCCAGCCATCAACCAAAGCAACGTACTTGGCACTGCCCTAGCCAGCTGTTGTTTTGATCCACTTACCGGTTATTATCGCAATGGCTTTTGTCATACGGGCAACCATGATGTTGGTCAACATACCGTTTGCGCCAAAATGACCAGCGAGTTTTTAAACTTTTCAGCCAGTCGCGGTAATGATTTGAGTACACCGCTGCCTGAGTATGGTTTTGTCGGTCTACAACCGGGTGACTACTGGTGTATTTGTGCACTACGCTGGGTTGAAGCACTCGATTTGGGCATGGCACCACAAATCAAGCTTGAAGCTTGTCATGAGAGCTTATTGAATTTGGTCGATATCGATACGTTAAAACGCTTTGCACTGTAATCTATATCCGTTGCATGAATCGATATCCGTTGCATGAATCATTTTTATATTTATTTCCTACTTAGATAAAAGGAGCAGGTATGAACCAAGATGATGACCTGATTGTCAAAACGGCAACGCGTATCACACCTGAGTCTAATGTCAGTCTTATTGACGCCACTATCATAGACGAGCACTCCTATTTAGACAATTATGACAGCTATATCTATGGCGATTCTGATGCGACGGTCGAGGACACCATTGAGACGATGACCGTCTATGATCCAGACTCTGAGCGCTATGAGGATATTGAGCCATTAAGTGCCAATGAAGTGGTCAATTGTTATACTTACTCACGTAAAACTGGTGAGCAGCTCAACAAAATAGCACTCAGGGATGTCAGTCGCGCCTTGAGCAATAGCGGTCAGTTTATCTGGCTAGGTCTTTATGAACCTAGCTTGCAAACGATCTCTGAGGTAAAAGAAGCCTTTGATCTGCACGAGCTCTCAATCGAAGATGCCTTTGCTGACCATCAGCGTGCCAAAGTTGAAAGCTATGACAATGATACGATATTTGTGGTATTGCGTACCGCTAAGCTTGAAGGCAATGTCATCCGCTACGGTACCACCGCGATATTTATGGGTAAGAATTATCTGATTACGATTCGTAATGGCCCTTCGAACTCCTACGCACCGGTACGCGAGCACTGTAATCGCCGCCCTGAAAAATTACGTATGGGGCCTATTTTTGTCTTGCACGCTGTTATTGACTTTATTGTCGATAACTATATGCCAGTGACCGACCGCTTAGGCAGCTATTTACGTGAGCAAGAGCGCAATATTTTTACTTATGAATTTAATAAAGAAACGCTTAGAAATCTATATGAATTAAAATCACAATTGGTGCATATGCGTGCGGTGATTTTACCGGTGCAAGATATCTGTAGCTTTTTTATTAACCATCAAAAAAGCGATCTCGTCTCACCATTCTCGCACGCTGCCAAGCCTTACTTTCGTGACATCAATGACCATTTATTGCATTCTCTAGATGCGATTAATGGTTTGAATGAGATGCTCAGCGTGGTGATGAATACCTATCTGGCTATGGTCAATATGGGACAGAACGAAGTGGTTCGTAAGCTTGCGGCTTGGGCGGGTATTTTGGCAGTACCAACGGCGATGGCGGGTATTTATGGGATGAACTTTGACTTTATGCCTGAGCTGCACTGGCAATATTCTTACTTTATCGTCATGGCCGTTATCATTTCACTATGTAGCTTTTTATACCTTAATTTTAAGCGCTTGGGCTGGTTATAAATTAGCTTTTCAGACAAAAAAAAGGGCTGCCATATATATACATGACAGCCCTTTTTAATGAACTATAGTCGGTGAAAAGTAATATCGATACAACACAACACGTACTACTGGTGCAAGTTTTTCTTGCTTGCTGTGCCTACGCAGACAGAGGCTGCAAAAAATTTACACCAGCAATACGGTAGCGACTTTAAAGTATTGCAACTATATATCATCTTATAAACCCGCTGACTTTTCAGCCGCATCAACGGTTTGACGAATCAGGGTATTAATCGTCATCGGTCCAACACCACCTGGGACTGGTGTATAGGCACTGGCAATATTTTCTACGCCTTGCAGCTCGATATCACCGACGCCGCCATTATCAGTCGGATGGAAGCCTGCATCGATGACTACCGCGCCTGCTTTAATCCAATTGGCTTTGATCAGCTCAGGTACGCCCACTGCCCCAACCACGATATCGGCACGCTTAATATGAGATTCTAAATCTTGCGTTCTTGAATGGCAAATCGTCACGGTACAGTTGGCATTCAATAGCATCATCGCCATTGGTTTACCTAGGATAGCACTGCGCCCTACCACTACCGCCTCTAAACCAGCCAGTTCGATATTATGATGCTCTAGTAAATGCATGATGCCTTGCGGGGTACATGAGCCATAAGCAGACTGCTGCATCGCCATACGACCAAAGCCAAGGCAGGTCACGCCATCGACGTCTTTTGCCAAGTCAATCTGCTCAAAGCAAGCACGCTCATCGATATGCGCCGGTACTGGATGCTGTAGCAAGATGCCATGGACGTCTGGATTGTTATTTAGCTCGTCTATCTTAGCCATAAGCTCTGCAGTCGTTGTCGCACTCGGCATCTCAACGCGTATAGAATCCATGCCGACACGCTGACAAGCATTGCCCTTCATACGTACATAAGTCGCAGAAGCGGGATCATCACCGACCAATATCGTCGCTAGGCTTGGGGTGCGTCCTGTCTTAGCTTTAATAGCGTCTACACGCGTACTCAGTTGCTGTTCTATTTGTTTAGCAAGTGCTTTACCATCCAAAATGGTAGCAGATCCTTGGGCAGTTGATGCAATAGACGCAATAGACATAGTAACTCCAATAGAGGGTGCGATAAAAAAACAAAGACAGCGCCTGCAGTATAGTCGGTGAAAAATAATATCGATACAACACGTACTACTGGTGCAAATTTTTCTTGCTTGCTGTGCCTACGCAGACAGAGGCTGCAAAAAATTTACACCAGCAATACGGTAGCGACTTTAAAGTATTTCAACTATATCTTTGCATGCCTGTCTTATGCTCGGTCAATATATAGTCATATTAATATAAAAGAGATACCTTCAAAACAGCGTTCTGCTGGGATAAATTTTCCTCGCTTGCTGTGCGCTTCGCACTCCAGAGGCTTCGCAACATTTATCCCAGCAGCACTATATTCTTTCTAAATTTAATCGACTATATTATTAAGACTGATATTGTACCTGTGTAGGCTGAAAAATCCTAGCGTGAGATGAGAACACCTTAATTAAAAAACAATAACATGACCATAAAAAAGTCGGTCTATTAGTAGTTAATAGACCGACTTTTTGTGTTCAAGTGCTATCGTAAACTGACTAAATATAGTCAAATCTAAATAAAAAAGATACATTATATTGCAACGCTGAACTGGTATAAATTTTTCTGGCGTGCTGTGCCTACGCAGACAGAGGCTGCGAAAAATTTATTCCAGTCCTGCTGACTCGTTTTTATAATGAATTTACTATAGCCATCTAATAAGTATGAAACTCTATACCCACTGCCGCGCCAATGTCACTAGATTGGGTATCAGAGTCTACTGCCCACAGCCTAGTAGTCACCAACGCTTGTGGTTTTAGCTGATGCTCCCACGCCACATCGATAGCTGTCAGCTTATCAGTCGCTGGGAAGGCCTGATTATCATTTTCATCTGATTGGTTTACTTTAGCATGTTGCACTTTTGCATTGATAAAGTTACGGTTATCAAGCCATAATCGTCCACCAAGTGCGATGCTTTCCGCATCGCCGCCTAGCGCATAGCCTAATGGGAAGCCTTGCTGATAATAGCCATCTGTATAAACAAAGTGGTCGTAGGAAATACCTCGCACTTCGCCACTAGAGCGGGTGTCCGTATACTCTGCATAAAGCTGATAAGGTTTACCATAAGCATCAGACGCATAATCAACACCGGCTAAATACATATTTTTAGCGGGCAAGCCGCCTGCTTCATCTTCACCTACATATTGAGCATAGACACCTGCGGGTACGTTGATTAACGGTGCCAGACTCATGCGCGCATCAAAACCGCCAAGTTGATTGGCTGGATCATTGGCTGCCTCAATACTATTAGTCGCTTCATTATCTTTGGTACCTAAAAGAGCATCAGTAAAGGAGCCAAAGCTCTGTGGACGACCTTCACCGCCCCACATAAAGGTACGAGACGCACCCACTTCTAGCCATGGCCATGGGCTAGCCGTCAGCCTTGCGCCAAATAACTTAGCATCGGGAATGGCCTCATAATCCTCTAATTGACCGGCAAATAGCTGATATTGCCAAGGTCCGACCCATGATAAATACTGCGATGTAGGCGCGGTTTGCTGATCACGCTGCATGGTAAAACCTGCAACCGGTAAGCTTGCATCGCCTCGAATGAGGCTGCCATCGTGACCCGGTCCCCACCATGTTGGAACTTTACCCGCGATTAACCATTGATTGGCAGCAGTACCCGCAAGATACGAGCCCTCAAAACTAACGTCTGAGCTGTCCTCGATGAGTTTGTCATTTTTCACATTGGCTTGTAAATTAAATTCCCACTCCGCTTTGCTAAGCGACACCCCGACGCTTGCTTGCTGACCAGCAAGCTGATCGTCGGCAAACTTTTGTGGTAGCTGATCTCTATCGGTTTGTATATGCAGTGCAGCCGAGCCTTTTACCACTGAGTCAAGGTTCTGATTCAATCGCGTTTGTACCGACTGTAATATCTGCTGCTGCGCTGGCGTCTGGGCATTAGCGGTATTTAAAGCGCGTTTGATCTCATTAGCCGTCAGCGGCCAAGTACTGGTACTAATCTGCGCGACCCCTTGAGTATTGAGCCAGTCAAGATCTGCCTTAAGCTTTAGGTCGTTCATATACAGGTTTTGTGCGCTGGCAAGTGTACTCACCATACCAAAGCTCAATAAAATACTGATTAGACTTAAAGCGTTTAGACGGCGGTGTGACAGTTGCTTGCTCATAGTGGTTTACTCATAATCTAGTTTATGAAACAGATGGGTTATTAACTCAATAGTTTACCGCGAACCAAATCCTGTCAGCGTAGTATGAATGGTTCTAAAGAAAATCAGTAAGTCCAAGGTAAATGAAATATGCTTGATATAATAAAAATCATATTCAATTTTTAATTGGGTTTCTTCTGCTCCGGTAGCATAACCTTGGTTGACCTGTGCCCAACCAGAGATGCCGGGCTTGACAATATGACGATAATTAAAAAAAGGCACTTGTTTTTCAAGTTTGACCGCAAAATCAATAAATTCAGCCCTCGGACCTATTAAGCTCATCTCACCTTTAATAACGTTAATAAATTGAGGCAGCTCATCAACTCTAGTCTTACGAATAAACTTGCCCACCTTAGTAATTCGATCATCACTATCGACCGTTAAGATTTCTTTCGCATTTTCGCGCATACTGCGGAATTTATAAACTTTGATGGGTTTCCCACGATAACCCACTCGTGATTGAACATAAAAAACCTTACCCCCATCTTCACGCTTAATCGCTATAGCAGTCAATAGACAGATTATAAGGGTAAATGGCAGTAATATTAGAATAATTAAGAAATCAAGGCAATATTTGATTAACATATAATTTTCGCAAGGAAGCAAAGAGCCCAATTCATTCTCATACATATGATTGATTCTGACTCTACCAGTCAATGACTCGCGGATATTACGATAATGATAGACGGGAATACCTTCTAAAGTTTTATTAGCGATAAACTTTTGCCAGTCATCAGTCAAGTCATCGCTATGAAGGTCCGTTACGATACCACTCACATCCTGCTCTAAGTTAGTAGTGTCTAACTTCATCCAATCAGCAGAGGGCACTTGTTTTGGCATATCCGTTGCTCTACCCACTGGAATATAGGCTAAGGTTTGAACTTGGTAATGACCATTAATTATATTAACGATAAAAAGGTAGCTAAACAAACAAATGCTACTTAAGTAATAATAGGTTAAAGAAAAAGGAAAATCGGTTGGTGTGGCTAAGGTAAAAATTATAGCAAACCAAAATAGGAATACCGGTAATATGTATGACGTCGAGGTAATACCTGGGAATTGACGTATCAAGTTCAGGGTGAACAAAGTCAATAAAGTGAGTGTGCCACTAGTAAGAATATTAAAAACACTCGCTTTGTTAAACCCTTGAGTTAGATAATTCCAGTCAAAAAATAAGTACGGAATCCAAGTACATAGTAATAATCCTACGAATAGCTGGACAGGCAAGAAGCGCAAATACTGTAGCGTTTTTCTATTGAACATAATTAGAGTCTTTCATTCGTAGATACAAAGTACATTTGGAAATTTAGCAAATATAACTTATTGAGAGTGTAAAAAACTGTACTATTGTAGTAGGTTGGCAATTTAGATAAAGGAAGTGCTATAAAAAAACGGAAAACTATAAAAGATACCCCACTCTCAACTATCATAATTTTTGGCGTAGGCTGTGGCTTTAGCCCAGCGTTTTTGGCAAATTGTTACGATTGACTGGGCTAAAAGCGCCAGCCTACGATAGCCCATATTAAGTTGAGAGTCGCGTAAAAGATGGTAATCAATACTGCTGGTAAATAGACAAATGCTGATCGACCACTTGTTCAATTGAGAACGCATTTTCTGCCAGCTGACGCCCTGCCGTACCCATACGTACTCGAAGAATAGTGTCTGTGACCAGCTTTTCGATAGCATCAGCCAACTCATTGGGGCTCTTAACGGCTACTAACAAACCCGTTTCATTTGCTTCTATAGCATCACGGCAGCCCGGTACATCGGTTGTAATGACCGCTCGTCCGCAAGCAGCAGCTTCAATCAGAACTTTAGGCAAACCTTCACGATAAGAAGGCAATACCACCAGATTAGAATGTCTAAAAACAGCTGCCATATCTTTTTGGTAGCCCCTAATACTTAAATTAGGAATAGACTTCCATAGCTCAATATCTCTATTTTTAGCACTAGTGAGGTTACCTGGGTCTAGATCTCCCACTATCTGATAACTCGCAGCTATTCCTTTGTTATTCAAAAGCTTAATAGCTTCGATATACTCCGTTAAGCCTTTATCAAACAATAAACGAGCAGCAAAGGTTACCACAGGCTTATCAGTTAGATTCTCAGGGAAAAAACTAAAAGCCGAAAGGTCTATGCCTGAGCCACGAATTAAGACGGTTTGCTCTGGTTTGACCGCTTTGAGATCTATAAACATCCGCTTGTCATCAGGATTTTGAAAAATCACTGTGGTCTTATTAGAGCTTAACGCAAAATGATACAACCATGTACCAAGTTTTCGTTTTAACTGAGCTTTAAACCCTGTAGCCAAAAACAAAGTCCCCAATCCTGACACTGCAGCGACTACCTTTGGCACTACTGTAAATCGAGCAGCAATACCACCATATACAACGGGCTTAATAGTAACTAAATGGAGCACATCAGGCTTAACCTGTGTTAGCAGTTTCCAAATAGCAAATAAGCTATTCAACTCATTGGGTATACTACTACCACTGCGTGACAGTGGGATGTCATGATGGATAAAACCCATATCAGTGATTTCTTTGACTGCTTTACCGTCTCTAGTCGCTACATGTACGGTATGACCTTGCTCTTTAGCAGCCAAAGCGATAGGCAGACGATGAGATAAGAAAAACCAAGGCTCATTAACGATATATAATATTTTCAATTTAAGTCCTATCACCTTTATCGTGTGTTACTGGCTGATTCGCATGAGAAGGTCGATTTTTTTTCGGAAACAACTTTTGGACATTACAGTCAGCACAGACAAACAATACATAGATAACCACGAATGCATAACGATAACGGACA
The DNA here is from genome assembly GCF_000012305.1 of Psychrobacter arcticus 273-4. NCBI lineage: Bacteria > Pseudomonadati > Pseudomonadota > Gammaproteobacteria > Moraxellales > Moraxellaceae > Psychrobacter > Psychrobacter arcticus. The sequence goes on along the minus strand of NC_007204.1, from coordinate 794,528 downwards.
GCAGTACCATAGTTAGCCACAACCAAACCATATACAGACATCGCTAACGCCATAAACAATAGCCAAAAGGTAAGTTTGTCAGGGAACTTCCTCCAAGCTTGACGGGTTATTAAGTACAAAATGGCTAATACTGCTAAGTTCTCAACGGACTGTACAAATTGCAAAGCACCGCTAGCTTCCCAGGGTAAAGGTTTGGACAAGAAATACAACGCTGAGGTCAGACCTTGAAATACAAAGTCACCTGTGCCTGTAATAAGGCTGATATTCTCTGCTTTTCCACCATCTTCGACAAACATAGCGACTCTAAATTTATTAACTAACGGTATAGCAATAGGAGCAGAGAGTAGTAGAGCAGCTAAGCCAACCGCACCAATAATCAATGCTTTGGTTACCCCCATTCCTTTTTTTGCCACATTAAATATAAAATACAGCAGAACAATAGGACCTAGAATAAAGAAATTTTGAAATTTAATTATATATAAGGGTGCAATACAGATAATACTTTTAAAAACTTTAGACTCACGGGCGTATACTATTGTCAAAATCATAAAAAATAATATTAAAGTTTCTCTTAAGCTCAGAGCAGTATATAAAGCAGCACTTGGAAATAGTAAGTAAAACCATATAGACACATTGGTAAATATTTTTTTTACGTATAGAATAAAAAATAGAATGATATAGAGAAAGGTATTGTAGAAGCCTAAGCTGATAATTGAAACAGGCGTTGGAAATGGAATCAAAGCCAGCAGGGCACTTGCTGTTAAGACGGTATCACTGCTTTGAAAAGCTTCGATAAAGCCTAATTCTCCACTCCTCAACTCATTAACACCACCCCAGTAACGGAACTGATCTGGCATATAATTAGCATTAAACAACACATCATTTAAAATAAAGGGCAAGAAGCAATGTAGTGCTAACACAACCTGATATTTAGGTGAAATATCAAATTTATATCCGAGTATGAATACAGTCAACAAGCACATAAAAAAACTAGGCAAATCGAACAGCCTAGTCCCTAAAAATCCATAAGTATTAATCCAGCTTAGATCTGACATTCAATTATCTCTATTTTCTAGGTATTATTGCGTTTCAAGCCATGCCTGAAACATAAGTATGTCCCATAGCTGATGTTGATGATTAAATACGCCGCTCAAATGTTCATTCCAAATCTTACGGATTGGCGCTGGATTAAAATACCCTTGCTGCTGCAAAAGATTTCTATCAAGCAAGGCTTCAGCCCAATCACGTAAAGAACCTCGTAGCCAATCATGCAGAGGTATACCAAAACCCATTTTAGGACGTTCAATTAATTCGCGAGGCACATGACGATATAATACTTGCTTCAGCAACCATTTACCTTCACCATTACGTATTTTATAATCTAAAGGCATACGCCAAGCGAGTTCAGCGATACGATGATCAAGCATTGGCACTCGGGTCTCTAAGCTATTGGCCATTGCCGCACGATCAACTTTAACCAATATATCATCTGTCATGTAAGTTTGCGCATCCATAGCCATCATGGCATGCTGAAAGCTATCTGTTGTCGGCCAGCAACTTGAATCACTGATTAGGGTTGCTGGTTCTTGTGCACCAATAACTAATTGAGCTGGATCCTGCCAATGACTGGTTAAGTTCTGATAAAAGGCTTGTTCGCTATCGATATTAAGGACACCTGCTAGCTTATGGGCTTTGTCCCCAGGAGTACGTAAATTTAGGCGTTTAGGTATTACCGGACTAAGCGTATTAACCAATGTATCCCAGCTTTTGGGTGACAAAGCAGTAAGACTAACGGCTGCTAGCTGCCGCATCGGCCTAGGCAACTTGCGACTCTTACTCCAAACCTGCTGAGCCATAAGATAGCGGTTATAACCTCCAAATAATTCATCACCACCATCACCGCTGAGCGCCACCGTCACGTGCTGGTGTGCTAACTGATTCACCAAAAAGGTCGGAATCTGCGAGCTGTCGGAAAATGGCTCGCAATATATAGAAGATAATTTAGGTATTACCGCTAGAGCGTCTTCAGGGCGCATATACATTTCAGTATGTTCAGTACCTATATGTTTAGCAATAGCCTTTGCATGAGTTGCCTCATTATAACCTGCGTCATCAAACCCTATAGTAAAGGTCTTTACTGGGCGTGAACTTTGCGCTTGCATCAAGGCCACTACTGTACTGCTATCAATACCGCCACTTAAAAAAGCCCCAAGTGGCACATCAGACTGCATCTGTCCCCCGATGCTTTGCATCAGTGCAGACTCTAAAGCGTCAACTGCTTGCTCTGGACTTCCTGTAAATGGATCTGCTAAACCTGCTTCAACGATATCATTAAAACGCCAGTAGGCTTTCGATTGCGCTGTTTTAGCTTGTTGTATATCAGATAAAGGCAATTGCACCCAATGTCCAGGACGCAGCTTTTCGATACCCTGATAAATACTATAAGGAGCGGGAATGCAATTGTGTCGTAATAGTAGAGTTATCGCATCACGATTAATATCAGTTTTAAACGAAGGATGCGCTTTGAGTCCTTTTAACTCAGAGCTAAAGTATAGGCTCTGTCCTTGCCACCCCCAATATAGAGGCTTTTCACCCATTCGATCTCTAGCTAGCGTCAATACTTTTTGCTGGCGATCCCACAGTACAATGGCGAACATACCTACCATCGCTTGTAGAGTTTTTTCTATCCCCCAAGCGACAAAGCAGGCTAGCATAGTTTCTGTATCTGAATGACCACGCCAAGCGGGTGCATGACCTTCAATCATAAGCTGCTCACGCAATTGTAAATGATTGTAGATTTCGCCATTAAATGCTAGCACATATCGCCCACAAGCAGAGTGCATGGGCTGTGCGCCTGCCGGGGAAAGATCTTGTATAGCCAAACGCTGATGACCAAGAACCAAACCAATATTCTCATCCAACCAAGCATCACCAGCATCTGGGCCACGATGATCGATAGCGGCATTCATCTGAGCTATGACATTTTGCACAGGTATCGTTGTGTGCGCATTGAAAAAACCGTTTACACCACACATAATTAGGTCACATCGCTTTTAATTATTGAATTAAATATACGAGCTAGAATAGGTGCCTGAACCTGCAGCGAATAAGTTTTTTCGACTGCTTTCCTACCAGCATCACCAAGCATTTGTCGTTTCTCCTGAGAAGATAGTAGTATACTCAATGAATCAGCCCACTGTTCTAAGTTATCAGCCAAATAGCCACATTTACCATCACTTATAATATCGTTATTAACACCGACAGGACTGGCAACAACAGGTATGCCACATGCCATGTACTGGATAAGCTTATAGCCGCATTTACCTTTTTCCCAAGGCCCATCAGGAAGCGGCATAACACCGATATCCATCTGCTGAATCAATTGAGCTTCACTATCTTCACTCCAAGCTGCAACTTCAACTTCTATACCTGAGAACTCATCAACGATGTCTTGGGTTGCACCCACTAGTAGCAAACGAGCCGAATGAAGCTCACAGACGGTATGTAAAGCTTCTTTTATATCTAGAATATACTTTTGTGTTGAGGGTGATCCTATCCAACCAATTACCTTTTGATTACCTTTTTCCTTCAGCATTGGTACATAGCGAGACTGATCAACGACAGTGGGTACCCATTCAATATATTTACCACCAGCGGCTCGCGCACGCTCAGCTAAGTAAGCATTGCCTGCAATCACGCAACTGGATTTTGCCATGACCATATCAATCTTTTTAGCTAAGAATTTACGGATTATTGAATTATCAAATAAATCATAATTATGAAAAATTGCATCGTCATAATCCACTATATATTCTTTACCAATAAGTCTTAAATACCGTTCAGCAAAAGCAGGTAAATAAGGGAAGAGTTCGTATTCAATCCATATTAAATCGTAGCGATAGACCGAAAATAAGGTAATCAAGCGCTTACAATAATACTTTAAAACAGCCAAACGTGAGCGACTACTATTGTTATAAAGATTTTCAAGATAGGCTTCGTCAAATAAACTACGGACAGTAAATTCAAAACCATGTTGCTCAAGTAGTGGTAAATACTGCAAAGTACGTAATCGAGAGCTAGCACCCATACGAGGGTACTTTGTAAAAACTAATACTTTCATTTATTACCCTTATTGGCACAAGAGCAAAATGTATTAGCATTCAACCCTACTTTTTGTGAGAAAAACGAGTAATGCATCATCCAACAGCAGAAGCTGGCGCAGGAGTAATTTGCAAAAACAACATTTATTAAGCCTGCATTAGTCATGGGAAATTATGCTTTTATAAATCTTACGATATTTATCTGCACCACTATCAGCAGAAAAATAAGTTTCAGCCGCATTTCTACAGCGCTCAGATAAATTCTTATCTTGATATAATGAATCGAGGCTAGCTAAAGCTTTATCTATAGATTGTTGGCTACCGTCTTCAATAACCACTCCTACTTTATAATGCTCAATGAGATCGGCCATATCACCGACTCCACGATTACCGATAACTGGAATACCGCAAGCCAAAAACTCACCCATACGAGTCGGAGCAGAACCTAACTTACTAACGCCTGAGGTAAAGTAAAGTAACCCAGCTTTTATATTGGCAATATTGTTTGCGATATCATTAGGGGTAGAGCTTATAATCTCTAATTTTGAACCTTCAATACCATACTGTGTCGCTAGCTTACGAAGCGCTTGTTCTGAATCACGCGTAACTATTTTGAATGTCGCGTCCTTGTCCTTTTTCATTTGCGTTTGTAGCGTTAAAAACAACCAATCCAAATGATACCAACCACTAATCACTGTGCCCATAGTGCCTAGTTTCTTAGGTGAGTTTTCAGCTTTTCTAGTAATAAATTTACTCAAATCCACACAGGTAGTAATAACAGAAAATTTCTGGCTTTTTAGATGAGACTGCTGTGCCTGTAAGTAGTCAACAGCGGCTTGGGTAAGGCTGACCACATGTGCAGCATCTTTTAATAGCTTGGTTTCTAGTAACACTAATATTCGGTGAATGATGCTATTACGGTCTAAGCGTCCAGCGTCAATCATCTCATCAAGCCACAAGGCACGCATATCGAAAATAAAAGGCACTTTGGTTACTTTACCTACAAGCAGAGCAGCAATCGCAGGAATATAGCTACGGCAATGTACTAACTCTGCCCTTCCCGAATGAGAGAATGTCCAAGTAGCCTGAAGTAAAACCCACAAATCCCATAATGTGGCTAACAGTCTAGGCTTATGGTGATAAATTTTGGGTTGCCAGTCAATACCGTAAGAGACACATTCTTCTCGCAAAGCCTCAACCTTGGATGCTTCAGCAAAATCATTAGCTTTCTCAAAGCTGACAATAGTAAATTGATACTCATCTGACAATCGCGAAAGATAAGCTAAAATTTGAGAGCGACCTAAAGGTTCTAATAAGCCAGTATATGATAAATACAGCGCTTTCTTCTTAAGCATCATTTTTTGACCTTTCGAAAAATATAGTTTTTGGTTATAAATCTATACTATTCTCTGTTATTTACTAGTTGCCAAATGTTCTGAAAACCACATTTGGAACATTAATAGTGTCCAAATTTTTCTATCATCGTTCTTACCTGCGTGGAACAAGCGTAGTAAATCAGTAACATATTTGGGATCAAAAACACCATACTCTTTTATAATATCTTCATTTAAATATTGATCTAATAAATATTTTAGGTCATTTCGCAACCACGAATTAATGGGAATACCAAAGCCTTGCTTTTTTCTCAAGAACAATTCTTCAGGAACATAACGCTTCAGAATATCCTTTAAGATAGACTTATTTTTCTTCAAAGATATTGGCATCCTAGCAGCAAACTCGATAATCTTATGATCGAGTAGTGGTTCTCTACCTTCTAGTGAGACACTCATTGTTGACCTATCAACCTTTACGAGTAAATCATCTGGCAAATAGCCTTTGAAGTCAGAAATCATCATTTTCTCTAGTGTAGAAACATGACTAATTGAGTCTTCATTAAAAAAATACTCTTGAGATATGATTTTATCTATTTCGTCTTTACAAAAAACAGAATTTGAAACTTTAAACGCATTAGCAATGTCGTCATGTTCTAACAGATTTCTAAATTTCATAAATTTAGTATATAAATTTTCATTGATACCATTAAGAAGTACGAGAGGGAATGGTATAAAATCTGATAGTTTTTTGATACTGTTCTTAAAAGGTATTTTGGATATAGAGGCGAACCTTTTCTCCATTAACGTATAGCTAGAGTATCCGCAGAATAACTCATCGCCACCGTCACCTGATAAAATTACAGATACCTTTTCTTTTGCTAGTTTAGAGACCAACGTTGTTGGTATAGCTGAGCTGTCTGCAAATGGCTCATCAAAAATCTTCGGTAGCTCTTTAATTATCTCTAATGCGTCTTCCTTTTTACAGATATACTCAGTGTGGTTTGTACCTAAGTGATCAGCTATAGCTTTGGCGTAAATTGATTCATCATAATTTTTATCTTCAAAACCAATAGTAAAGGTATTGATTGGTATATCGCTATATTTTTGAAGGATGGCCGTTACTAAAGAACTGTCTACCCCACCACTGAGAAACGTACCCACTGGAACATCAGAAATCATACGTAAATTAAATGACTCTATAATTATAGACTCTAGCTCATCAGTAATAGCGGTTATATCAGTGACATTAGTCTTATCTTCAAAATAATCAGTCACATCCCAATAGCAATCGATGGATAGTTTTTTTGATGCAATATCGAATTTTAAATAATGCCCAGGCAATAGTTTCTTGGCCGAACTAAATATACTTTTTGGCGCATGAATATAACCGAACTGGAGATAAGAAGATACAGCTTCAAAATCAATACTTTTATCAAAGTTTGGGAAGCTAATGAAAGGCTTCAATTCACTAGAAAAAATAAAGCTATCTTCTGTTTGGGAATAATAAAGTGGTTTTACTCCTACACGATCACGAAAAATAGTAATCTCTCGTTTGTTTATATCGTAAATTGCAAAAGCAAACATTCCTCGAAACTTATCGACACTCTTAATTCCCCAGCAGTGAAACGCTTTTAAAATCACTTCAGTATCAGAATCAGACTCAAAAAAGTAACCTTTTTCTAAAAGCTGTTGCTGAATCTCTTTAAAATTATAAACTTCACCATTATAAATAGTGACTAAATTGTCATATTTCATAGGCTGATGCCCATGATTGCTAAGGTCTTGAATCGCAAGTCTTCTATGACCAAGTAAAACTGAACAAGAATCGTCATAAAATAAATCTATTCCTTCGCTATCAGGACCGCGTTTCACTAAACAAGATAACATCTCACTAAAGATATCTTCGCTAGTTGTTTTTGTATAATCAATTAAACCTAATAATCCACACATTATCTAAAAACCTCTAAGTATTGCTTTGCAATCTTATCAACTGAAAACTTTGCAGCTCGTAGTTTCAGAGCATCCATATCATGTTGTTCATTTAAAGACTCAACCATAGCTTGTGCCAAAGCATCAACATCACCTACAGGCACTAATTTACCATATTTTCCATCACAGAGAATTTCTCTAGGACCCGACTTGCAATCGGTAGAAACAACTGCAGTTCCAACGTCTAGTGATTCAACTATGACATTACCAAAGCCTTCACAACTAGAAGATAGCACTAGTAAATCAGCAGATGCCATCCATGCAGAGGGCATAGTGCTGAAACCTGCGAAGTTAACTTGCTTACGAATGCCTAGCTGTTCTGCTATAGCTTCTAACTCAGATAGTAAAGTACCCTGACCGACTATACTCAAGTACGCATTTTCCTTTTTTAATAATAAAGCAAAGGCTTTTAGCAAAGTAGGATAATCCTTTTCCCACTTTAAGGCACCTACAGCGACAATTTTCTTACCACTAAAACCCTGCCAAGATTCTTCATTTTGCTCCTTGGTAAAACGCATAGTATCTGAACTAACTGGGTTATGAAGCACTGTAATACTACTTCGCTTGATATTACCTAGTGTCGCTAAGTCATTTGCAACTCCCTCAGACACGGCCAACCTTGCATTAGCAAAAGAATAAACCATAGGCAAACTCAATTTGAAAAATATTCTTGTTGATTTTTTTTTCAATAAAGGTGCTTGTGAGAAAGTAGTATGATCAGAGACTACGACACGTCCAGGTAATTTTGCGAATTTAAAAGCAGTAACTGCTAATAAAGTCAGTGGCCACATTAAAGCTAGCAAAACATCAGGACGTTCTGCTTTTAAATAACGTAATAAAGGAAAAAATGCGTTACGCAACCTTGGACTTTTTAAATCGACTACATTAATGCGAGTATCTAACTCGGATAAGAACTCACCATGAGCAGTGCAGAGTATTACATCTACAGCACAACCTTTTTGCACAAACTCATTAGATAGTAATAACGCTACTTTTTCAGCACCACCAGCACGAAGATCGGGAAGGAAAATTGCTATTTTTTTCATCTTATCTCAGACTTTTATAAATTATATTGACCTGACATGAAACTTCTTAACTTTAGCTATACCATATTTTCCAACATCATTTACTAAAGAATTACTTTAAATACTTATTTCAAGCAGTATAAAATTATGTCTATAATTTTTTAGTATATTCCAGTTTTAGTAGTTTTCATTATATGCAGTCTACTCATCAACTAGTAAATCAATAAACTCAATATCTGTATTATCAGCCAACGAATAAGCTACTGTTGAATTGAAGTGATACACCTTTATTTTGAGACCCATTCTATCCACAATATGTTTCAAAATTGCTTCTGCGGGGCTATGGAGCCTGACAGCTTTCACATTTTCTATCCAAACACTCTCACGGGGATGCATAATGTATAAATCAATGGAAGGAAATATCTCAAGTACTTTTTGTTGTAGATACTCCCTTTTACTCAAGTTATGAAACACCGTTCCTAACAATATAGTATTAGTCTGTGCTGGTATTTTCTTTAAGTCTCTTTCATCTAATAGCTCACCCCAATCCCAATTAAGATTGAACAATCTTGCCTCTTCAACGATATTGCTCAGACCTGAAAATATTGTATAATGCAGCTTAGTTCTACTTCTTAAGTATTTTGCAGCCCCTTCAGGAAAAGCTACTTTAGAAATAATTCCCTTAATTCCTTTCCTCTCAAGAGGAGTATCTTTAAAATATTTTGAGTTGCTAATAAAATTGGCAGTGCCATCATCATATGTAATAATTTTTGAGAAAGGAAAAATCTTGGCTGATATAGCAAAAGGATAACTATCTATTCCTGCCAGAAATATTTTTCCACCTGTAATAAAAGATAGTACATGTAGACAAAGATATTTCAAAATATTAATAGAAATATTATCTATCGAAAGTACACTTATAGAAAAAATCGAGTTTCTTTTAACTTTCTCGTATAAAGAATAAACCTCAGTTGCATCTTCATACCTGTGATCTTGATAACATAGAACTAATACATATAGCTTTTTGCTTTCTATTTTTATTATCTTCTCTACTATTAATGCTTGTAGTCTTGTTCTAACAATGAAAATATTCATATAAAAACTCATAAACATAGTTACTTTGTATATTTATTTAAATTAACAATGCGCAGTTATAGTCGGCACTAAATAAAAAAGGTGCTTTAGCCTATGTATCAAGACTAATATATAGTTTTCATATTGAACTGACTATATATTTATGACTTCAGCTTACTTCTGTAAATACTTTAAAACAACAGCTGTATTTTCCTTAACATCTTCCTTCACTACTTTTCCAATCACTTCCTCCAAAAACTTCGGAGCCAACCCAAATCCTGGCCTGACACTGCGTACTGCATCTTCCGTGATAACATCACCTGCCTTCAAATCTTTGACAAAATATAGAGAACGACGAAACTTCATATTGCCTTGCTCGCTTGCTTTGCGTCCATAGTCTACTTTGCCAAGTGCTGCCCAAGTAGTCTTACTATCCCGGCAAAGAGCCGTTAAATCTGTAGGCTCTAAAGAGAAGCTATCATCGGGACCACCAGCATTACGGTCAAGCGTAAAGTGTTTTTCGATAATTGATGCACCAAGCGCCACACTAGTGATTGCTGTCGTATTATCAAGTGTATGATCTGATAAACCTGTCACTAAACCAAAGCGTTTCATCATATCTGGAATCGTAAGTAGATTGTAGTCCTCGCTAGGTGCAGGATAGCCACTCACACAATGCAGAATAGCGAGCTCTTTACAGCCACCTGAACATGCCGTATGGATCGATTTAATACCTATTACATCCATAGAAGAATTCATTACTTTATTTCTCTAACCAGCATAAAGGCTTCTGCTGCGTGAACACCAACCGTATAACCTCGATGCCTAGCAAGTAGTTCTATGTGCTGTAGACTGCGTGAATGAGGTACCTCTCGCATTTCATTATAATAGGCTTTTGATGCATCCATCTTTACAGGTAAATAATCAGTTATATCTATAAATACATTAGGTATAAAAAGTGCTGAATTGGATGTTTGCCACTCTGTACTTGAAAGCACCTCGAAAGCGTAAATGGTTTTCACACTGAAACCTGGCTGAGGTCGACAGGCCGTCATAACTGCTTTGTGCGTCACTTGATGATCAATATTTAGATCACCTATATGGTGTGTATAGATAATTTCCGGCTTAATTTCAGAAATTTTAACTTCAACCTCTTTCACGATATCCAAAAGCGCTACGCTATCCATACGATTATCAGGAAAGCTTAAGTTAGTAAAAGAGCTAACTCCTAAAATTTTAGCGGCTTGTTGTGCTGCACTTGATCGGTCTATTACTTCTTCAGCCAAAACTTCACGCGAACCGACACCATCAGTCATAAATAAAAGATGTACCTCGTCGCCTTCTGCTATGTGCCGAGCAATAGTGCCGCCACAACCCATCGCTTCATCATCTGTATGAGCAGCTACTACGAGAATTATTTTACTCATCAAATAAATCCCAGCTGGTTGGTGTACCACGGGTAACAGATGTTTTTAGGCGCTTACCTATAATCTCTTGCTCATGTTTAGGCGCAAGTCCAAGTCCTGGCCTAATACGACGTATACTATCAGCAGTAACTAAGCTTCCTGCCGGTAAGTCTTTGACAAAATAAACCGAACGTCTAAATTTTATATTGGCTTCTTCAGCTGGTTTTCTTTCATATCCAGCTTGACCGAGCGATAACCAAGCATCGTTAGTTTGCTCAATCAAAGATGTCAACTCATTAGGCTCTATCGAAAATGAGGAGTCAGGACCTTTATCATTTCTATCTAAGATAAAGTGCTTTTCGATAAGCGTAGCACCTAGACCTGTAGCTACTACAGAAGCAGTATTCGATATAGTATGATCAGATAACCCTATCTGTACTCCCAACTTTTTTCTCATATCAGGAATAGTTAATAAGTTAGATTGCTCTATAGGTGCTGGGTAGCTGCTAAGACAATGTAAGACTATTAAGTCTCTGCAGCCAGCATCTTGTGCAGTAGCAACCATTTCAGCTATCTCTTCAAAGTTAGCCATACCTGTAGACATTATCATCGGCTTTTTAGTTGCAGCCACATATCTTATTAATGGTAAGTCTGTTGCTTCAAATGAGGCAATTTTATAAGCAGGTACGTTCATATCCTCCAACAGATCAACAGCTGTTTCATCAAAAGGCGTGGAGAAACAGGTAATGTCTATATTACGTGCATGATCAAACATTGCTTTATGCCATTCAAATGGTGTTTGTGCTTGCTTATATAAATCATAAAGCTTATAACCGTCCCACAGACCGCCATTAATCATAAAATCTTTAGTGTCACAATCGATAGTCATAGTATCGGCTGAGTAGGTTTGTAATTTAATACCATCTGCGCCGCAATTTTTGGCTGCAGTAATAGTGTCAAGCGCTTTTTGCAATACGCCATTATGATTAGCTGAAAGCTCTGCTAAGATATATGGTGGGAAATCTTGCCCTATCTTACGGCCGTTAATTTCAATATGAGACATTTATATATCCTTTAATTTAATTTTTACTCGAGCAGTCACAGTATTTGTAGCTAGTTCAGCTTGATCAAATTCTAGTTGGTATGATCCTTTATCTATAAAAGCTTTAGGATATCCTGGGGCGTCCAACATACGTATATAATCATATAACTGTTCTACTGTTAAATCATTAGGTATTTCACTCTGCTTAGGTGTACGACGCTGAAAATTTACAGTATCACCTTGCTGTGGAATGGGCTGTGGTTCATTTGCAATGATATTTTTAATCATATCCCATGCAGTTTGACTAGCACGATTATAAATAGCCTCTGCACTACCTGCTAAATTAAACGCTTCCTTTAAGTAAACTGGCCCAGTATCTAAACCTTTTTCCATTTTTAATGCGGTTAATACCGTATCTTTATGACCGCGAACTATAAGATTTTGTAGTGGCGAGCCACCTCGGCCATAAGGAACATCAGTCATATGAAAACAGACGCATTCAAATTCGCTAAGTATCTGGACAGGTACAATCCAACGCCAATGTAGGAAAAATATATACTTCGGGTCAAAGCCTGTTGCTAGCTTAGCTTTTAATTCGGTTGGAGTAGAGACATAAGCCCAATTACCCGAAAGCTTAACAACATACTCGTCAAATAATGCTTTGTTCCACTCCCCTATTGCAGCAACGATATAATTCATAAGTCGTTCTTAGTCAATTGCATAGTAAGTACTTTCTCACCACCTTGATCAAAAGAGCTTACTAAAGAGAAGCCAAATTTTATATATAGATTCACTGCTATGTTATTTGACTCATAAACCTCTAAGCTTATTTTTTTAAGATTTATGCTCCTATCAAAGTATGCCAAAGCTGATTCCATTAAGACAGAGCCTGCACTATCTAATTTTTTATATAAATTAGCATAGACACCAAACACTGCACTATGCTTACCATCATCAATATCTGTAAAATAGATAACTCCAACAATACTTTTTTGATAATTAACCATTAAATATTGTTTTTCGGCGTTGTCTTTTAGCAATTCGATAAAATTTAAATGACCTTCTTCATTAATAATATCTTGACTATGCATCTGCGCTCTCACTTTTGGGTGATTACGCATCTCAAGAATTTTCATCTTGCTCTCATAGGATAAACTAGTGAGATTTAATAACTCTACTTCGCCAAAGCTAGGAGTATCTACTATCATATTTAAAACCCTTTAACATGTAACTAATCACTCTTTCAGCTCCTAATCCATCAGCAACAGATTGAGCACGAATAACTATAGGTAATACCCAGTGCTTTACATTTATCACTAGATGGGTAAGTTCATTAACATCTTTAATGAGCTTAACAACACCATCCACTGCTAAATATTCTGCGATTTGACGTTGATTTTCGGCAATCACTAGCTGAATGGTCGGCACACCTAAACAACAACGCTCCCAAGTTGTAGCACCCGCAGCGCCTATTGCTAGGTCTGCGTTACTCATTAATTCTGCCATATTACTAACATTAACTTTTACCGTAGTTTTTACTGGCATGTCAGCTGCTTGGTGTTTGACCGATTGTAGATGTGGAGCAGTTACACCCATAACGACTGTAATGACTATTTTTGGATCTAATTCAGTCTTGGCAAGATATTTAAGTATTTTTCCAGTGTAATTATCAGGATCAACACCACCTAGCGTAATTAAAATACTCTTAACTTCCCTATTATCTTTACGGCGTTTCAGGCTATAGTCACGCCATAGAGCAAATTCTGGTCTTAATAGCGCAAAAGTAGTACCTGCTAAAATTTTACAATCTTTAGGTACTAGCTTTTTATATTTTTCAACTGTCGATCCGTAATTTTGGTCTAACAATAGATCCCCTAAATGCTCTCTATCCCCTAAATCATCAATCACCATTAATTTTTTACAGTACGGGTGCAACGCTTTTTCCCAGCTTATATCAATAGCATAATGATCAATAACTAACCAGTCAGGCTTTATTAATCCGAGCAGATCAATGCAGTATTGAGCATCTTCCTGCTGCGTAGCTCCTAACCAGTCCGCGTGTGCAAGCTTTATGTTGCCTTTTATACTTTTTCCTACATCGTCTTTAAGTGGCAGGCTGTGAGCTTGATGACCACGTTTTCTAATCACTTCAAGCAAGTTACCTTCATGCTCACGGCAAATGAAGTAGCACTCTGCGCCCTTTAAAACCAATGCATCAGCCAATGTCAGACAGCGCATCACATGACCAGTACCTATTTGGATAGAAGCATCGCAGCGGAAAACGACTCTCATCCTTGCAGCGCCTTAAACAACCATTCAGCGCGATCCCAATCTTCAGACGTATCAATATCTTGTACACGGTGTCTTGGCAAAATAACTGGAGTAGAGTCAGCTCCAAAGATTATTTTTTCAGTTAACCAAGCATCTACTCTACCCCAATAGAATTGACCAGCATCATGCCAAGCCTCTTCTAAATCTTGAGATCGAGTATTAAAGTTATTCCTATCGAACATCTCTACCCCTAACTCAGGGTTAAGCTTAATAGCTCTTTGAATAGGAAAAGCATAACTGGTCACTGTAAAAGCATAAGCTGCATTGGTGCTCTTTAGTTGCTGAAAGCCTTGCTGTAAGTATTCGGCGGTAACAAAGGGAGCCGTAGCATATAAGCAGCATATAAGCTCAGGATCGAACCCTTGTTTTATAAGCCATTCAATAGCATGACGTATAACAGGAATAGTGCCTGAATAATCATCAGACAGTTCCATTGGTCGCATAAAAGGCACTTCAGCGCCATAACTTTTAGCGACTTCTGCAATTTCTAAATCGTCTGTAGATACAATGATTTTATCGAAACAGCCAGACTGCAGCGCGGCTTCGATTGAATAAGCAATCATTGGTTTACCACAAAATTCTTTGATATTTTTGCGCGGTATGCGCTTACTGCCACCGCGTGCTGGAATAACAGCAATTTTCATAGCTTATCGCTTAATGTAGTATTTTCTGGAAACGGTTTCTGCCAAGCCTTATAACGCTCTTTTTCAAAAAAATCTGTCTGATCTTTAAAAACTAAAAAAGAAAGATACCAGTGAAATAAAAAATATACTTTGAATTTTTTGTTTTCTCCTAAATCTTCTCTAAACCCTTTTTCTATTTTTAAATCTTTAGCTACTTTTCTATATTGTTTCATGACTCTATATGTCATAACCCAATTTTTAGATGGACGTTTTGTCATCAGTGCCCCTACTGTATTTATCAAATAGAGCCTATTAAACTTAGATTGCAGAATAGAAATATCATTTATATCTGAGGTTAGTTTATACCCTTCCCTAATCCCGTAAACAGATGTAAACAAACGATCTAAAAAAATTGGACTAGGATTACATCTAGTGATAGAGCTATATTCTTCGTGATGTATGTAACCAACAATATCAGACTTTAAAAATTTACTACAGAGAAACGGGTAAATAAAAACGAGTGGATTATCTTCATATATACAATATTCAGGATAATATATATTATTTTTTATTAAAAAATCCTTTTTGAATATTTTCGTCCATATACGTCCAAACTTGGCAAGAAGTATCTCTCTATTTGTATTCATATCTTTATATGAATCACTTTCTATTTCCATACTGTTACAGATAGAACCTTTAGAGATATAGTTGAAGTCAACAAAGTCATATCCTTTATGATAGATGTTCTTCAAATAAACTAGTGCATCAAGTTTAATATCGTCATCAGAATCTACAAACCAAACATATTCACCTTTAGCTATGTTCAGACCTGCATTTCTTGCACCACCTGGTCCTTTGTTCTCTTGCCTAATGACTTTTACCTCGACTTGACTTTCTGATCTGAAAGCAGTTAATAATGCAACTGTATCATCTGTTGAACCATCATCGACAAAGATAATCTCGATTTCTTCATCTTTGATATTCATCAAGGTTTCTAACAGCCTTTTACACTTCTCTTCAGAGTTGTAAAAAGGAGAGATGATAGAGAGATAATGCATAGAAAAATATCCTAAAATAATAGTTGTTGTAAAGTATTAACTATTTTTTCTTGCTGTTGATTAGTCATCGTCGGAAACATTGGAATACTTATAGCTTCTTTATAGTATTGTTCCGCTTGAGGAAACTGACCAGCTTTAAAGCCCATTGATTGATAATAAGGTTGCATATGCACAGGTATATAATGCAAATTAACCAAGATACCAGCTTCACGCATCCCTTCAAAAACTTCTAAGTGTGTTTTCTTGATCTTATCTAACTGCAAGCGAATCACATATAAATGTAAGCCTGAATAGCTATTCTTATGCTGCCAAGGCAGCGTTACAGGCAAGTCTTTAAGCAAGGTATCATAACGCTGTGCTAATTCATGACGTTTGGCAACAAAAGCCTCTAAACGCTGCATTTGCGACACACCCAAAGCAGCTTGCAACTCTGTCATACGATAATTAAAACCCAAATCGACTTGCTGATAATACCAAGGACCATCCGTAGGTTTGGTCATTAAGTCAGTATCACGAGTAATGCCATGGCTGCGTAGTAAGTCTAACTTCTGTGCTAACTCTGGACTATTCGTTGTTGCCATACCACCTTCAGCAGTAGTGATTATTTTTACTGGATGAAAACTAAATACCGTAATGTCGCTATATCGACAGTTACCAATAGGCTCACCTTTATATTTACCACCGATGGCATGCGAAGCATCTTCAATAATCTTAAATCCATATTGTTTTGATAAACTGTATATTGCTTCCATATCACATGGTTGACCACTAAAATGTACTGGAATAACCACCTTAGGTAACTTCCCTGCTTTTTCTGCGATAACTAGCTTTTTTTCTAACTCTTTTGCACATAGGTTGTAAGTTTTAGGATCGATATCTACAAAGTCAACTTGTGCACCGCAGTAAAGCCCACAATTTGCTGAAGCGACAAAAGTATTAGGCGTCGTCCAAAGCCAATCACCTTTTTTTAATCCTAATGCAAGACAAGCAATATGTAATGCAGATGTTGCACTATTGACCGCCAACGCATATTTTGCATCACAAGCGTCCTTGACCGCTTGTTCAAATGCAGGAACTTTAGGACCTTGAGTCAGAAAATCTGATTTGAGGACTTCAACAACAGCATCAATATCTTGTTGATTAATGTCTTGGCGGCCATAGGGAATCATTTAGATGCTCCCGATTTTATCACGGTTAGTGTCAATCCATTCTTGTAAATCAGTATCACTCATCCATTCTGGATTGTTATCACTAGCGTATTCAAATCCTTCAGGCACACGTTTACCGTCTTTAATTCTTGCAGGATCATTTGCCCATTTATTAATGGTAGGTAAAATCTTAAAGTGCTCAGGATACTCGTAGGTATAGTAAGCATCTTCAACGCTAATCATTTGCTCATGTAGCTTTTCACCTGGGCGGATACCAATAACTTCTTGCTTTGCTTCTGGCGCAACAACTCTAGCTAAATCTGTCATTTTCATTGATGGAATTTTTTTGACATAAATTTCACCACCCACCATATCTTCGAATGCATGCCAAACCAGTTTAACCCCATCTTCCAATGAAATCATAAACCGAGTCATACGATCGTCTGTAATAGGCAACACACCTTTATCTTTAATAGACATAAAGAATGGAATAACTGAACCACGAGAGCCCATCACATTTCCGTAACGGACAACTGAAAACTTGGTCCCATGCTCTCCAGAATAAGAGTTACCTGCTACAAACAATTTATCAGAGGCAAGTTTAGTAGCACCATAAAGGTTGATTGGACTACTGGCTTTATCTGTCGATAGCGCAACGACACCTTTAACGCCTTTATCAATACAAGCATCAATTAAGTTCATGGCACCATTGATATTGGTTTTCACACATTCAAATGGATTGTATTCAGCAGTCGGTACAATCTTAGTGGCAGCAGCATGTACTACATAATCAACGCCATCTAGTGCGCGATATAAGCGTTCCTTATCACGAACATCACCGATGAAAAATCGAACCCTATCATCACCGACGAATTTTTTTGCCATATCCCACTGCTTCATCTCATCACGTGAGAAGATAATCACCTTTTTAGGATTATATTTTTCTAGCACCATGGGAACAAAAGTGTTTCCAAATGATCCTGTACCGCCGGTAATCAGAATAGTACTATTACTTAACATTTAATTCTCTCTTTCAATTTAAATTCTATATTTTAAAATTAGTTGAAAACACCAATAAGATAATAATATGTGTTCTAGAAAACACTTTCTTTGATCTTTGATATAGTTACACTTGGTACAACAATTATTTATACCATATTCAATCATTGAGCTAGAAGATATCGGAATTTTAAACTATAAATTCATTAAGCATGATCAGCCATCTTTTTAAATTGGACATTCTTTTCTAATAGTTCTTGGTAAGTACCTTGATCAACTATTTCACCTTGATCCATTAAATAAATAATGTCACATTTCTGTACCGTTTTTAGACGATGCGCAATCATAATTATCGTTTTCTGACCACTAAAATCATGAATAGCATCCATGATTATCTTTTCTGTAATACCATCTAGTGCACTGGTTGCTTCATCAAACACCAAAATACCTGCTTCATGATAAAGTGCTCGAGCAATACCAATACGTTGACGTTGGCCACCAGACAGCTGGACACCGCGCTCACCTACTTTTGTATTTACGCCATCTGGAAGTTGTTCAACTAGTTCTGTTAAATGTGCAAGTTCGAGCGTCTTATGAACTTGCTTGAGATCAATATCTTTAGTAGGCAAACCAAAAGCAATATTCTCAGCGATAGTTCCTTCGCTTAAAAAGATACTCTGCGGAACAAAACCTAATGTATTTTGCCAAGCACGTTTATTTTCAGGAGTGATACAAGTGTCATCTATACACAAGTGACCACTTTGAGGTGTCAATAAACCAAGCAACAAATCTATTAAAGTAGATTTCCCAGAACCAGTCGATCCTACTAAACCGACCACGCTATTAGCAGGAATAGTCATAGTGACACCATTCACAGCAGGTTTTGGTTTGCCAGGATAACTAAACTGTATATTACTTAAAGTAATTTTTTCCTTTAGCTCGATTCGTATTGGTAGAGGATCTTTAGAAATAGAGTTATTCTGATTAAGTGATTTTTGCAAATCCTCTTCAACTGCTTCAAATGCAGCTAGATTCCCTTTGATTTGAGCCACACTAGAATATATTTGTTGCAAAGCTGGAAGTAACTTAAATGCAGCGAGAGCGTAAACGGCTAGGATTGGTAATACGGCTCCTAAGTTGCCTTCGTGTAATTTAATCAGGAGTAGAACCAACCCAATCATAGTACCGAAAGCAATTAATTCCATAAAATAGCGGGGGACTTGACCGATACCTGCATTTAATCCTAAAGCACGAGCATAAACCCTACCACTATCTTCAAAGCGTTGAATGAAATCATGGCTACGATCAAGTAGTAAGACATCTTTGATACCACCAAACCCTTCATTCATTAACCTAAATCGATCAGTAGATACTTTTGATATCTCTTGACCATTAGAAACCAATTTATTACGAACAAGTTTATAAAGTAAGAAATATGCTAACGCAAATATAATTAAACCGCCTATAGCTATAATAGGATTGTAAATTAATATACTTACAGAGATCAGAATAGCTAAAATTACTTTTGCATTCATTTGCATCAGTGGTTGTATTATTCCACTCGTTAAGCGCATAGCTTCTGTAGATACCTGCTTGGTTAACTGAGCGCTACTACCACTGGCATGAAACTGCCAATCTTCTCGCATATAATAAGCGTAAAGACGATCCGCAATTTCAATACCGACGCTCGCCCCATAAAGTGATAGTTTCCAAATCGTAAACATAGAAACTAGGGTAGAGACTGTTAAAGCTAAAAGTACCAGTAACCCAGTATAAAACACAAAATCCATAGGATCTGTTAAACCAGACATTTGGTATAATTCTGCGAAGACATTACTTTTTTCTAGTATAGAAATATCACCGACTAGAGCCATAAAAGGCGCTATGGATGCAATACCCAATAACTCAGTAAAAGCCATAACCACTACAAGCACTTGCAGAATATAAAACTGTTTTACTTGCTGGGCTGAAAGCAATGAGAAAAGCTGCTTAATCATCTTAAACATATAAATCCCACTATCAAAATCAACCTAAAAACTTAACATACCAAGGCATAGCTTTCTCAATACCCTGAACAATATCAAACTGCGGTGCATAGCCTAATGCGTTCTGTATTTTACTAATATCAGCCTGACTATGACGCACATCTCCTGCTCTAAAATCTCGATATACTGCTTCTTGAGTATAATTCACCCCATTGAGGGCTAGATTCTCGTGTAGCGCCGTAAATAGTGTATTGAGCGTTGTACGACCACCCACTGCCACGTTATACACCTCGTTTTTAGCTTCATCCGTAGCAGTCGCCGACAAAATATTAGCTTGTACCGCATTCTCAATAAAGTTAAAGTCTCGACTGGTATCACCATCACCATTGATATAGACCGCATCACCAGCTATCATAGCCGCCGTCCATTTAGGTATCACTGCGGCATAAGCACCATCTGGCGTTTGGCGTTTGCCAAATATATTGAAATAACGTAGACCAATCGTATTGAAGTCATAGGTACGAGCAAATACATCGGCATATAGCTCATTGACATATTTAGTCACTGCATAGGGTGATAAAGGCTTACCAATGGCATCCTCGACCTTGGGTAATGCAGGATGATCACCATACGTTGAGCTACTAGCCGCATAAGTAAAGCTAGCGACCTTTGCATCACGTGCTGCGGTCAGCATATTTAAAAAGCCTGAAATATTAGTCTCATTAGTATTAATAGGATCAGCGATAGAGCGTGGGACCGAACCTAGCGCTGCTTGGTGCAAGACATAATCGATACCAATACACGCCGCTTGGCAATCTGCTAAGTTACGTATATCACCTTCTATAAAAGTAAAGCCTTGCCATTGTTGCGCGCTCACTAAGCTTTGGACTTCATCTAAATTATGTTGAAACCCAGTCGCGAAATTATCTAAACCCACTACTTTTTGATTTAGCAATAATAAAGTTTCTAATAGATTAGATCCTATGAAACCCGCAACCCCTGTAATGAGCCATGTTTTTGGCTCATTTGCCAGTGTTTGCTTAATTTGTTCATAGACTGTCTGTGTCTGTATCATTCTGATTTTCCTAATTGCTTATTATATGGACTACCCTACTCTCAACTATCATAATTTTTGGCGTAGGCTGTGGCTTTAGCCCAGCGTTTTTGGCAAATTGTTACGATTAACTGGGCTAAAAGCGCCAGCCTACGATAGCCCATATTAAGTTGAGAGTCGCGTATGAACTAAATATTTATAGTCGGATATCAGTATCTTCTTTAGTAAAGACATACTTTAAATCATAGAGAACATGGCTAGTTTTACCAAGCGATCTAATTTGCTCTACACCCATTTCTACAAACTCATTATGCGCGACTGCTAAGACGATACCATCATAGGTATTAATCGCTAACTTGCTGATAGGCGTAACATTATACTCACGCTCAGCTTCTGCTTTATTTACCCAAGGGTCATAAATCTCAACTTCGATATTATATTCTTCTAGCTCACGTACGATATCGATCACTTTAGTATTGCGCACATCTGGACAATTTTCTTTAAAGCTTAACCCTAAGATCAAAACTTTGGCACCTTCAACTTGAATACGCTTTTTGATCATGGTTTTGACCAGTTGGGTTACCACATACTCGCCCATGCTATCATTCAAGCGACGACCAGCTAGTATAATTTCTGGATTATAGCCGATGGCCTGTGCTTTATGAGTCAAATAATAAGGATCTACCCCGATACAATGACCACCCACTAGTCCGGGGCGGAATGGCAAAAAGTTCCATTTTGTACCTGCAGCTTCTAACACCGCTTCGGTATCTATATTCATCTTATTAAAGATAACGGCTAACTCATTGATTAGCGCAATATTGACATCTCTTTGGGTATTTTCAATCACTTTTGCCGCTTCTGCTACTTTGATGCTTGGTGCTTTATGAGTACCTGCAGTGATGATTAGGTTATATACCTCATCGACAAAGTCGGCTACCTCTGGAGTGGAACCTGCCGTTACTTTCAAAATATTAGTAACACGATGCTCCTTATCGCCTGGATTGATACGTTCAGGACTATAACCTGCATAGAAATCTTGGTTGAAAACTAAACCAGAGATTTTTTCTAATACTGGAATACAGACTTCTTCTGTCGCACCTGGATAAACTGTCGATTCATAAACTACAATATCGTCTTTTTTGAGTAGACTGCCGATAGATTCTGAAGCTTTAATTAATGGCGTCAAATCTGGTTGCTTGTATTCATCAATAGGCGTTGGTACGGTCACAATAAAAAAGTTACAGTCTTTGAGCGCTTGGATATTAGAGCTATAACTCAAATGCGCTGCTTGCGCTAGCTCCTCATTACTAACTTCTAGCGTACGCTCCATACCTGACGTTAGCTCAGTAATACGATCATTATTGATGTCAAAACCAATAACTGAATGGTTCTTACCAAACTCAACAGCGAGTGGTAAACCCACATAACCAAGGCCAATCACAGCTATTTTAATGTTACTAATATTCATCATAGTATCCTGTTAACTGTTCTTATTCATTTTATGCTTTAAAGGCGCGGCAACCGTAATTTTTCTTAACGCGCCGTGTATGTGAGTCCGTAAGCTGAAAGTTTTATCAATAATGAGTCAACCAGTATTACTTACTAACGAGAGTGAACGAACTCTGTGCTCACAGAAATAGCGCTCATTTGATAATATGCTCGTTAATTATTATTGCCATAAGCATAACTATAGTGATAGCTATATTTACTCATAATGCCTTGCTGTACATCATTTAAGATAATGCCATCCACTTTTATATTGGCTTTATTCATCTGATTGACGGCATAAACCAATTGACCTTCTATTGAGGACTCATATCGTGTCACCATCAGTACTTTATCAGCGTGCTGCGCTAATATCATCGCGTCAGAGGCTGCCAATATCGGTGGTGAGTCGATAATAATATAATCATAATGAAGATTTAAATCAGCCATCAAGTGATCAAAACTACCATTAGCTAATAGCGATGCAGGATTGCGCGGATGTTCGCCCCGTGGCATAAAGTCAATATTATCAATACCTGTTGAATGGATAAAGCTTGCTAAATGACTAGACTCTTGAACCGTATCAATTTTTGCTAGCTGAGTATTATCTCTCGATAGGTGTGTCGTATCTTGTGTTAAATAATCCGCCAAACCATTATGTTGGTCCATATTAAACACTTTATGCAACTCACCCAAACGCATATCTGCATCTATGATTAAGGTTTTTTTATCCAGTTGAGCCAATACTTCTGTTAAGTTAGACGAGATAAAAGACTTACCTACCCCCGGACTTTCACCGGTAATTAAGATAACTTTGGCACGCTGACCGGCTCGCGCTGCAGCAGGCATACCAAACATCAGGTTCGTTCTTAAGCTCTTAATGGCTTCATAGCTTAGACTATTATTATCCACGTAAGCCAGTAATCGGTTAGGCGCGTTCTTGTTTCTACGCAGTCTTGTTAATAGTGGAGAGCGTGGAATAGTCGCAATGACAGGTATACCTGTCTTGGCTTCAAGACGCTCTGGGTCTTTGACCGTGTTTCTGAGGAAGTTTCTAAGAAAGACTAGTAATAGTCCTAACATTATCCCCGACAATGTCGCTATCATTATTATCAGTTGTTTCTTAGGGGCAATAGTCCTATAGGTACTGATAGGCATGTCAATAATACGTGCGTAACCAACTTGGCCTGCTTTCACTATCTTTAACTGTTGATAGTTCTTGAGCATAGTGAGATAGATTTCTCTATTGATAATTGTATCTTCTGATAGCTTCAAAAACTCTCTTTGTATCTCAGGTAAACCTGCTACTCTATCTTCTATTTCTTGTCTTCTGTTATTTAGAACTGCAATTTGATCATTTATTTGGATGACTAGCGGGTGCTCTTCTGTATAGTAAGTGGTCAAATCTGCTTTTTTGAGTTTTAGCTCATTAAGTTGAGAGTCAATTTGAGACTTTTCTCCAACTAACAGAGATGCTTCCTGACCGATGTCAATGGTGCCTGATTTTTCACGGAAATTATTAAATAGTTCTTCAGAGGTCTCAAGCTGTTGTTTGAGCAAAGGCATCTGCGTTTCCATAAACCTTAAAGTTTTAATGGTTTGTTCAGAGCTTCGAGATTCATTTTTAGCCATATAAGATAAAATAATCTGTTTTAATATCAAGGTTATTTGTGGTTGGTTTGAACCAATAAGTGATAACTGAAGAATACCGGTTCCACCTTTTTCTACCACTGTTAAAGCCCCATTTATGGCATCTGTAGCATTCTGCAATGACTGCTTACTAATATTGATAGGGTGATTGTCAGCGGGCAGCTCGGCTACAGTAATTTGAATGATACCTTCTGAGCCTCTAAATCGATGCGGTTGATTTAGCTGCCCTTTAAAGTCATCGAAGCCATTACTTAGTGTAAATCCTTTATCGGATTTCACTAAAGTAAACGATTGATTTAGGTAGGCTTGTGAGACATCAAACTGACTGATTCGGACTTGTCCGTCTGCAGTATCAAGTGTGACACCTTCTGCAGTATTAACTTGGGTAGATGTGCGATTGGTTTTTATTCTATCAAAAGAGTTAACGGCAGGATCATTCAGCCGAACGTCTAGATGTAGTAGGTCAACCACTGGCTTTAATACCATACGTGACTTTATCAGTTCAGTCTCGGTTAGTGCAGTACTGTCCTCTGGAGTCACCAAACCTGAGATATTCTCTCCAAGCGCCGAGATACCCTGCGAATTGTTTTCAATCTGTATTAGGGCGTCCGACTTAAAAGTAGGATTCTCATAGCGGCTATATAGCACACCTATCAGTAAACCCAATACAGCAAAAAAGACGATGACTTTCCAGTCACGTAAAATAGCAAAAAGCAGCGCCATTAAATCAGTTTCGTCACTGTCTTTTTTAGAGGCAGAGTTTGATACATTATTTGAATCTGTATTCATAACGGTAGGTTCATCACTTAAGGTTATTCGTTTAATAATAGTAGACTTTTAGTAATAGTTATTTAACAATCACAGTGGCTTAGCCGATTTTATCAGCCCATTGCTCCAAACCATCTACAATGTCTTGATGTGCAGTCTCGAATGCACTTATCTCATGCTTGTAAGGATCAGCAATGTCTTTATCAATCCAATGGCCTAGCTTAAAGGTTTTACCACGGCAAAAAGGCCAGCGCTCTTCTATCCATTTGGTCTGACCGTCTGACATGGTAAAAATAAGGTCTGCTTTTTTCGCCAATTGCTCATCAATTTGCTTAGCAACATGATTGGTAATATCAATCTGCTGCTTTGACATGATTTCTAGCGCAGCTGGGTCGGCGGGATGCCCGACCAAAGCACCTACCCCTGCAGAGTCAATAGTCTTATTGGGAAAACGCTGTTTCAATAGTGCTTCCGCCATTGGACTACGACAGATATTACCGACACACACCACTAGAATATGATCAAATGCCATGATAATTATTACCTCTTGATTATAATCCTGATAGACTTCTGACCGCTGATGTAGAAGGTAAGAGCGAACTAAGTACGCGATTCCAACGCGTCAAGCCAGTTGGATCTACATAGACAATATCATTGGCACGCATCTCAAAACGATTGGCAAGCGCAAAGCTGGTAATCGTCTGCATATCAACATAATAAATATCCGTAGCCCTTGTATTAACATTATCACGGACGATGTATATCTTGGCGGCATTGGCGGTACTAGAATTAAGACCTGCAGACTCCCCCAATACTTGAGCCAAATTTAATCCTTGCTCGAGAATAGGAACAGGCGCGACTCGTCCAAACTCACCTAAGACATATACTTTATTAATGTCTAGGGTATTGATATGAATTGAGTCGCCATCTTGTACATAAATTTGGTTGGCCGATGAGCCTATTTGTCGAAGTGAGGATAGGTTTATGTTGTAACTTGCCCCACGACGATTCAATACGATGTTGTTTGAATCGCCAGTAGCGGTTACGCCACCTGCCATAGAAATGGCGCTATAGAGAGAGACGGGGGCGTCGGTGATATTGAATTCGCCCATTTTACTGACTTCACCATCAACAATAAATGTATTGCCGCGATAGTCGATAACTTTGACTTGTGGGTCTGAATATTTGAGATAGCGTTGCAACTGCCCGCGTAGGTTTGCGGTGAATTGCGGGACACTCATACCACTGGCTTTAATACGACCTATTAGAGGAATTTGAACAAAGCCTTGCTGATCGACCGTTAGACTCGAGGTTGAGGCATTGATATTTGGATACTCGACAAGGACAACATTGAGAATGTCGCCTTGAGCAATGCGATAGTCTACGCGATTGGAAGTTTTAATCAGTCGAGACAAGTCACTAGTGGGTCGAACAACCGCTTGTTTTGGCGGTAACGTTGCTAGGCTTAGCGGTTGAACATTAAAATGCAACCCATTTTCAGCGATAAATGCACCACTCGGTGGCAGCTCGCCTACTTGCAGTCCTGCATTGATACTAGAGCACCCTGAAACCAGACTAATCATTAGCAGACACGTTATACTTAATAACCTTGATGAATTGAAAAACATAAAAAGACCTTTATAAATCATAAATATAATAAGTAGTGTCCAGCATTAAAGAAAAGAATCAGACAGCCATACCAGAGCGTTATATTATTAGCACTGCATCGTTTTTAAATTGCATCATTTTTAAATTGCATCGACTATAACATAGGTGGTTAAATAGTAAACTGCAATCATGTATGCTTAATGAAAATTGCGCTTAATTATGAAATAAATTATATGCGAATATTCTTATATTTGGCGATAGCCATCATATAGCTCTTGCTCATCTATAGTCGGTGAAAAGTAATATCGATACAACACGTACTATTGGTGCAAATTTTTCTTGCTTGCTGTGCCTACGCAGACAGAGGCTGCAAAAAATTTACACCAGTAATACTGTAGCGACTTTAAAGTATTTCAACTATAAAGTAACAAACATCCTTCTGTTTGGCATTTGAGCAAGCGCTTTGGATCGACAAATGATATGGAAATAACTGTTCTTATTCAGATATAAAATCGAAACCCATTGAAACATAATCCCTATTACGCTTATAAATAGCGTATAATACTCAGTCCAAATTTATACATTGAGAAATGTAAACCCACCGATTCTAGGAAATCGTTATGAAAGATGAAAAATTACAGAAAGCACTTGCCCGTATGGGACTTGGTTCACGTCGTCAGATGGAAGAAGTCATTAAAGCAGGTCGCGTAACCGTCAATAATGGTCCAGCTACCATCGGTGACCGCGTTGAGCAAGGTGATGAGATTCGGGTTGATGGTCGTCAGATTAAATATACTGCTGAAAATGAAAAGCGTCGCCGTGTATTAGCCTATTACAAGCCTGAAGGCGAAGTGTGCTCAGCCAATGACCCAGAAGGTCGCCCTACCGTGTTTGAGCGTCTGCCAAAACTGACTCACGATCGCTGGGTGATGGTTGGGCGTTTGGATATTAATTCCACAGGTCTATTATTATTTACCAATGATGGTGAAATGGCGCATCGTTTGATGCATCCGTCTAGCGAAGTAACTCGCGAATATGCAGTACGTGTATTGGGCGATGTTACCCCAGATATGGCACGGGCGATGACAACGGGTGTCATGTTAGAAGATGGCATGGCCAAATTTGAAGACATCAAAGAAGGCGGCGGTGAAGGCGTCAATAAGTGGCATCATGTCAAGCTTAAAGAAGGTCGTAACCGTGAAGTTCGTCGTTTATTTGAGTCACAAGGCCTTAAAGTCAGCCGTCTATTACGTACGAGCTATGGTAATATTGCGTTACCAAAAGAGCTACGGACTGGGCGCTTCTTAGAGCTGGATAGAAAAGATATTAATATTTTAACAGACCTAGTGAGCTTACGCCCGCGTTATGGTACTGGTCTGCATGGTGCTGCCAAAGAAAAGCAAGAGCGTATCAGAAATAAGCCGCTTAAAGCCCGTCGTACTGACACTCGTAGCGATAATCGCAACAGTACTAGTAGTAGCGCCAATAGTAGCACCAAACCAAAAACTAGTGGTAGCCCTGCCAGTCGCGGCACCCGTAATAGCCGTGACCGCAACGACAAGCGCTAATCTGTTTTAGATTTAGCGTAGTTCATAAAAAGCGGCCCATGATAAATAATCATGGGCCGCTTTTTATGTCGCTGTTTTTTGATAAATATTTTCTATTGACTCATACTATAGTCGGTGAAAAGTAATATCGATACAACACGTACTACTGGTGCAAATTTTTCTTGCTTGCTGTGCCTACGCAGACAGAGGCTGCAAAAAATTTACACCAGCAATACTGTAGCGACTTTAAAGTATTTCAACTATATAGCTCGCTTTTCATCGTTCAAACATATGTCTTATAACTGGATAGTTATAGCCGATTATTTACAGTTTAACATCCTCAGTGTTAGCTGACCTATGCTGTCAAATCTGTAGACATTGACTTGGGAGATTTTAGTTACGCAGCCTGACGATAAAAGTCAAACCACATCTGTCTTGGCGTTCTATAGCCTAAACCCTTTTGAATCCTAGTCTGGTTGTAATCTAGTTCAATATATTTAGTGATATCGCTAATGGCTTCGAATCTTGTTTTATAGTCTTGGTGATACACCAACTCATTCTTCCTTGCGGAGCAGTGCTCCTCACCCGAGAAGCTTTCTATGGGCGCGTTATCAAAGCAATTGCCACGTCTGGACATCGAGCCCTTAAATTTATGCTGCTTAATGATCTTATGGTACTCATGGCTACAGTACTGACTACCTCTGTCAGAGTGAATAATCAGGTTTGAGCTTGGTCGTTTATTCTTAATTGCCATATTGAGTGCACGGCATACTAGAGCAGTGGTCATGCGCTTATTAATGGCATAGCCGACCAGCTCTTTAGTATAGATGTCTTTAACGCCTGCCAAATATAGCCAACCTTCATTTGTCCAGATATAAGTGATGTCACTAACCCACGACTCGTTAGGACGATTGGTATCAAACTTCTGATCGATCAGGTTTGGATATACGAGCTTATTATGATTAGAGTTGGTAGTGATTTTAAAACGTTTGTGACGACGGCAAGTAATACCGTACTGTTCTTTGATGCTTCTGACCATGTATTGACTGATATGATGCCCTTGCTCTGCAAGATGAGCATGCAAGCGCTCACAGCCATAGCGCTGTTTAGTTTCATAATGAGCCACGCGAACCAGCAACTCACACTGATTGCGACGAATCTGCTGATTACTGATACCACGATTTATCCAGTTGTAGTAGCTTGATGGCTTGACATCTAATACGTGACACATACAGGTGATGCTAAATATTTTTTGGTTTCTTTGATAAAGACGTACTTCATCAACTGTCACTGCGGGCATAGCCCTACGTCTTGCGTCACTAAAACAGTCTCCCAGACTGTTTCTTAACGTTCCTCATTCGCGAAGTACGCCGTGGCCTTTTTTAGAATGTCTCGCTCCTCCTGAGCAACTTTAAGATCATGTTTAAGACGTTTATTCTCTTCTATAATGGCCATGAGTTCAGGATCATACTGCTTAGTGCCGATAAGCTTGCCTTCATTCGCTTTGTTCTGCCAGTTAGATAGGGTCTGCATGGCTATGCCTAGCTGCTTTGCAGTCGCTGAAACATTGCCGTTATTGTCTGCTATCTTTTTGACGGCTTCAGCTTTGAAAGCTGCACTGTAGGTTCTGATTTTCTTAGTCATGATAAACTCCTCGTTGAGTCGTTAGTTTACCAAGTTTGGTTCTACAGTTTCTTCAGCATAGCTCATCTCTCGGAATGTTGAGCCTCCGACAATACTGGGGCGGTTCATCAGAGCAATCACTAAAGCCTTGGGTAGAGCTAGGTATATCAGAAAGCACATATCAAAGACTCGGTAAAATTTGACAGTGGATAAGCCTAAATCAGATAACAGCCTTTTTTATCGAAGCCTGCTTAGGCTATTGCTGTGCTCTCTCTCCTCTAGTGCGGCTTGCTTTTTACTATTTAGTCTACTATCTCATATACTCTTATTTTATATGGGGCTTTAGGGCTTGTGTATGTGCCTTTAAGTTCTAAGTTCTCGTTAGCTATAATCGGATCGTTTGAGATGACGTACTTGATTCTCATATCCTTAGCAACTTGGAAATCAATTGGTAATTCTACAGGTGTCTGATTTTGTGTTCTGTGTGGTGCATAATTTGACTCCTCTGAAAATATGTATGCTCTTCCTCCCCAATTATCGAAGTATGCTGTATATTTTTCTGACTTCTCTAATCCAGGTTTTATTAGTCTTCTGAATTTATTTTTATAACTTTGATAGTAAGCATTATGGTATCCGTCCATAGTGAACATCCCATTGTAAGCAATGATGCTTGGGTGGATGCCAAAAGCTATTACTCTCTCATTCTCTTTGTATGCTATCTCTTTTTTTAAATTATTGAAGAAGTCTATGCTATAAAATTCATTATATGAAAGATTATTTTCGCAGGTAGTGAAGTAATTACATTTAATTGTTTGATAGAAATCGTTGCCATATCTTGGGTAGCTGATTGTAAATAGTATTTGCAAGGTTAAGAATACTATTATTACATGACGATTTGCTTTTCTGTGTGTATATGCTAATAGACTTAAAATGAGTAAATGCCAGAAAAACGGGTTAAACCATATGAATCTAGAGAAGTTCCAACCTGATAAAGGTGTTACGATATCCCAAAAAATGTAGTTTATATTTGTCACTGTGTATATTGTATAAATAAAATAATTAAAAATTATTATGGCAGCTAGTAAATACATTTCCTTAGGTATGCTTACTTTCTCTTTAATTTTCAAATATAAGAGATATAGTAAAAATGGTATGAATATATATGTATGTATGGAGAAGTGGTACTGTCCATTTAGAATAGATGAAATTAAAACCTTGAAAAAATTTCCGTCGGCTGAAACCAACATTGTTTTTCGAATAGTATCTTCGCTAGATAAAACAGTGCTAAGTATCAACCTGTATTCAATAATTAAATACCCTATAGATAAAGTGATTATTGAGATTATGTTGTATCTAACCTTTTGATCTTTATGGTAAAGTAGATAGAGAAAATGCATGCTCATAAAAATAAGTATGAACATACCAAATCTTGTTAGTTCAGATAATATCGGATATAGAAATATAGAAGTTAGTATTATTAATTTTTTCTCATTAATATATTTCAAGTATAAGTATAAAATTAAAGGTATGGATGCTTGTGCAATATAAAGATTTTCATTTCCAGAGGTTAGAGCAAAAGATATAGCAATTAAGGATATGTATATATTTGGAATATTTTTTTCGCTGAATATATAGTTAGACAAAGCTATGAATGAAAAATAACCTATTGTAAACTTTATTATTATTAGTATACAGTGAGCTAATAAAGGTGTAAAAATCATAAAAATTATATTTACCAGTTGTGTTTCTGGTAAATATAACCCACGAGAGGTTCCACCCATGTGTGGAATAACTTCGTTACTTTCTGCGAACCATGCATTGTTATCTGAAAGCAGTTTGTACCAACCAAAATGCTGGTCTAGATTATCGTGTATTTCAATATATAAATTATTATAATTTAAATAAAAGTACAATATCAATATAGTTATACTAATAATATAAGCTATTAATGAGGTTCTGTTTTTCATTTTATCTCTTTTTTAGAACATAACGTGGTCTTTGCTTTGTTTCAATATAAATTCTACCTATATATTCACCTAAAATGCCGATACCAATTAGTTGAATACCACCTAAAAACAATATTGATACTAATAATGATGGATATCCTGCAACTGCACTTCCCCACAATAAAGTGTTAATTATCATCCAAGACCCGTAAAAAAATGACAGACTAGCAATTAAGATGCCAAGATAAGTCCAGATTTTCAAAGGTACTGTCGAAAAGCTTGTAACACCTTCTAAAGCAAGATTCCATAACTTCCAACTATTAAACTTCGTTATTCCTGCTATTCGAACTGGGCGCTTATATTCGACAATATCTACTTTCCCACCAACCCAAGAAAGAATTCCTTTCATAAATAGATTGCGTTCAGGCATACTTTTGATATTTTCTATTACATCACGAGACATTAGGCGAAAATCACCTACATTATCTTCAATTTTGGGATTGCTAATTTTATTGTGAAGCTTATAAAAGCTTGATGAGGTACTACGCTTTAAAAAACTGTCAGAGGAGCGATCAACTCTTTTAGCTAGGACGATATCAGCACCTACTAACCATTTCTCAATAAGCTTAGGGATTACTTCTATAGGATCCTGTAGGTCTACATCCATTGGGATAACTGCATCGCCAGTAGCATGTTCGATGCCAGCAATTAAAGCAGGTTCTTTCCCAAAATTACGGGTAAAACTTAAAGACGTTACTAACGGATCTGAAGCCATTAAATTATTAATAATTATTTCTGTATCATCTGTACTACCATCGTTTATAAATATAATTTCTATATCGTATTTTTGAAAGTCAGGATAACTCCTCACAGAATCATAAAAAAGAGGGATAGCTTCCTCTTCATTGAAAACAGGAACTACTAAGGATACCTTCATTTTTTACTCTTTAAAAACGATAAAATGGGAATATATAAAACCAAGAAACAAACTAATGATAGAAAAAGACACTAAAGTAACTAAACCTGGTAATTTTATTGTATCTGCTATATAACCTAGGATTACGGCGATAAATCCCATAAATACAACAAAAATAAGATAACGAGATAAGGTTGCGCTGGCTTTAAAAGTCCATTTAGAGTTGGCAAAAAAGCTAAATGTAACAGCTACACAAAATGCGGTGAAATTAGCCATGGCTTGTGATCTATCTAAAAATAAGACTAATACGGCAAAAACCATCCAATGGATTGCAGTGTTTAATATTCCAATAGAGAAATATCGGCCAAATAATTTGAGCATTAAATCTACACTGTGTATGAAAAATATCGTGATTGTATCACAAAGCTTTCTAATTACTATCGGATTATGGTAACCCTCCCAAGCATAAGACACTGAAGTAATACGAGCTATATATTCGCTTACAAATACCATACTATCAAGTATACTACAACAATTTCATATTCACCCGGTAATCATCCCAAGCATAAGACACTTAATCAATAGAATTAAGCTGCCTGGTTTAGTTTCTGTATAGGCGTAAAGCCGCCATTACCCATATTAGGGCGCTCATTATTATAGTGGTATAACCAGTCTTCAGCTTGCTCTCTGACTTGATCTAAATATGTAAACAACTCCTGATTTAGCCAATCATAGCGCATGGTTCTATTATAGCGCTCCACATAGGCGTTTTGTTGTGGATTGCCAGGTTCAATATAGCTTATCGTAATGCCTTGTTCTAAGGCCCAGTCTTTGAGCGCATTACTGATATATTCAGGGCCGTTATCACATCTTAATTGATCAGGGCGACCTCGACATTCAATCAGCTGATTTAAGCTACGTATGACTCTTTGGGCTGGTAGTGAGAAATCAATCTCAACCGTTAAGGCTTCTCGGTTGTAATCATCAATGACATTAAACAGTCTAAATGCCCTGCCATCGGTTAAA
Organism: Psychrobacter arcticus 273-4; assembly: GCF_000012305.1. Lineage (NCBI taxonomy): Bacteria > Pseudomonadati > Pseudomonadota > Gammaproteobacteria > Moraxellales > Moraxellaceae > Psychrobacter > Psychrobacter arcticus. Next base: position 760,788 of record NC_007204.1, on the reverse strand, counting down.
GCATCATGCATGAAGTCCATGCTCCAGCTTTGATTCGGTTCTACAGGTACGGCAAGTGGTACGGGTTTAACGCGTTTAATACGGCGCTTAGGTTTGATTCTAAGGTTTAATTCAAGCTCGCAGTAGATGCGATACACACGCTTATGATTGTAAGGTAGTCCAATCACATTACGCAGGGTTAAGAAGCACAACCCAAAGCCCCAGTTCTTATTCTGGGTGGTCAGCTCTATAAGCAAGTCAGCTATTTGCTTATTCTCGTCAGAAGCCGCAGACTTATGATAATAGCAGGTCACGCTGATATTAAAGATCAAGCAAGCCCTGCGGATACTGATGCCATAATCTTTAATATAGTGACTAGCTAATGCTTTGCGCCCAAGCGGCGCTACCACTTTTTTGACATAGCATCCTGTAGGATATCTGATTTGAGTCGCTCTTCGGCATACATCTTCTTCAGACGGGCATTTTCAATCTCAAGCTCTTTAAGACGGGTAATAAGCGTGGCATCCATGCCGCCATACTTTGAACGCCAGTTATAGAACGTGCTTTGGCCGACATTGTGCTCACGGCACAGCTCAGCAATAGGTACGCCTTGTTCCGCTTGTTTGAGGATGTTGACGATTTGGTTGTCGCTAAAGCGTGATTTTTTCATGAGTTTCTCCTGCTGGTAGTTTAGCAGTTAATCTCTATTTCTAGGTGTTCTTATTTATTGGGGGGATTACCACCCTTTGGACAGATTTCTTATGAAGTTTAGAAAAGATATTAACGGCCTTAGAGCACTTGCCGTCATCGCTGTTGTGCTATTCCATTTCAACGCTTCTTGGATGCCTGGTGGCTTTTCTGGGGTTGATGTCTTTTTTGTTATTTCAGGTTTTTTAATGACTGGGATTATATTTAGAGGGATGGAGCAAGATAATTTCTCAGTTCTTAATTTTTATGTTGCTCGAGCCAATAGAATTATTCCTGCTTTAGCATTGCTTTGCTTGGTGTTGTTGGTCTTTGGCTGGTTTTATCTCACACCATTAGAATACAAGGCGTTAGGTAAGCATGCTGCGAGCAGTGTAGGCTTCTTATCTAATTTTGTTTATTGGCGAGAGGCTAGATATTTCGATGCAGCTTCTCATGAGAAATGGCTGTTACATACCTGGTCATTATCGGTAGAGTGGCAGTTTTATATCATCTACCCGTTGGTGCTTCTAGCTTTACGTAAATTTCTATCTATAAAAACCCTAAAATCGTTACTCATAGTTGGCACCGTACTTGGCTTTATATTCTCTGCTATTGCAACCTATCAGTCACCTAATGCCGCTTACTACCTGTTTCCTACTAGAGCATGGGAGATGATGCTGGGTGGAATTGCCTACCTTTACCCTTTTACACTACAAGAAAACAGAAAGAAGTTTGTAGAGTGGACAGGCTTGATATTAGTTATTGCCTCTTACTTCTTAATTTCAGCAGAAAATCTGTGGCCAGGTTATTTAGCGCTATTCCCTGTCCTAGGTTCATTTCTTATTATCCAAGCACAACGCAACGATAGCATCATTACAGGCAATATCGTCTTTCAGAAGTTAGGGGCGTGGTCTTATTCAATCTACCTTTGGCATTGGCCATTTGTGGTTGCTATCTATACATTCTCCCTGCCTGATCATTATATTTATATAGGTATGGTACTGTCAGTATTGCTTGGCTTTTTAAGTTACAAGTATGTTGAGAAAATTAATTTTAAAAGAAGTTTTCCTACTTTTTTAAGTTACTTAAAATGTAAGCCAGTTTATATTGCGGGGATTGTAGGAGTGTTAGGTAGTGTACTGTTTCTAAAGTCTGAAGCCCTTACATCTTATCGCTTGTCAACAGAGAAAATAACTATAATAGAACAACAAAAAAGAAATCCTAGAGAACCAGTTTGTGGAAAAGTGGAAAATGGAGTCTCTCCAGCCTGTATTTACGGTGATGGTCCAGTAAAAGCAATTGTTGTTGGAGATAGTCATGCAAATGCCCAAATGGTTTCTATTGGTAATAGAGCTGCCTTAGCTAACGGAAGTGTTTTAAGTATGGGCCTTTCGGCATGTAATACGATAAAAGGATTGTATTCAGTTAATAAGAATGGGGATAATCCAGATTATAATTGTGGCAAATTAGTGGCAAATGTTATTGAGATTTCAGCACAAAAGTACCCTGGTGTTCCAGTGATTATCATTAACAGAACATCTCAGAATCTATACGGATTAAACGAGGATAAAGATTTCCACTTAAGCCCTCCAGAGCGTTTTGTCGATAAGGTTTTTAGTAAAAGGAACAATGAATATCGGAAGAATTTAACAGGGCATATGATTAACACCATATGTGAGTTCACTCAAAATAACCCTGTTTATTTAGTAAGACCAACGCCTGAAATGAAAGAAGATATACCATTAACCATGTTTCGGTCTTCAGTTTTGAATAGTAATGATAAATCTATTAAAATAACACTTGATGAATATAAAAAACGCCAAAAGAGTGCATTTAAAATGCAAGATAAAGCTGTGCAACGCTGTGGTGCTAAGGTATTAGATCCCCTTCCTTCCCTATGCGACAGTAAATATTGTTATGGTGATATTGATGGAGTTCCACTTTATTTTGATGATGATCATTTAAGTAGCTATGGCTCAGAAGTTATTTCGCCTATTTATGATGAAGTTTTTAAATGAGTTCAGCAACATAGTGAAAAGGACGTTATTGAGAAATGAACTGACCCCCATAAGTTGGACACAACTTATGGGGTATTTTTATGCGTTACAATCTAGACTTTAAGATCAAAATCATCGCATACTACAAGCAAGGGTAATCATCCCAAGCATAAGACACTTAATCAATAGAATTAAGCTGCCTGGTTTAGTTTCTGTATAGGCGTAAAGCCGCCATTACCCATATTAGGGCGCTCATTATTATAGTGGTATAACCAGTCTTCAGCTTGCTCTCTGACTTGATCTAAATATGTAAACAACTCCTGATTTAGCCAATCATAGCGCATGGTTCTATTATAGCGCTCCACATAGGCGTTTTGTTGTGGATTGCCAGGTTCAATATAGCTTATCGTAATGCCTTGTTCTAAGGCCCAGTCTTTGAGCGCATTACTGATATATTCAGGGCCGTTATCACATCTTAATTGATCAGGGCGACCTCGACATTCAATCAGCTGATTTAAGCTACGTATGACTCTTTGGGCTGGTAGTGAGAAATCAATCTCAACCGTTAAGGCTTCTCGGTTGTAATCATCAATGACATTAAACAGTCTAAATGCCCTGCCATCGGTTAAAGCATCATGCATGAAGTCCATGCTCCAGCTTTGATTCGGTTCTACAGGTACGGCAAGTGGTACGGGTTTAACGCGTTTAATACGGCGCTTAGGTTTGATTCTAAGGTTTAATTCAAGCTCGCAGTAGATGCGATACACACGCTTATGATTGTAAGGTAGTCCAATCACATTACGCAGGGTTAAGAAGCACAACCCAAAGCCCCAGTTCTTATTCTGGGTGGTCAGCTCTATAAGCAAGTCAGCTATTTGCTTATTCTCGTCAGAAGCCGCAGACTTATGATAATAGCAGGTCACGCTGATATTAAAGATCAAGCAAGCCCTGCGGATACTGATGCCATAATCTTTAATATAGTGACTAGCTAATGCTTTGCGCCCAAGCGGCGCTACCACTTTTTTGACATAGCATCCTGTAGGATATCTGATTTGAGTCGCTCTTCGGCATACATCTTCTTCAGACGGGCATTTTCAATCTCAAGCTCTTTAAGACGGGTAATAAGCGTGGCATCCATGCCGCCATACTTTGAACGCCAGTTATAGAACGTGCTTTGGCCGACATTGTGCTCACGGCACAGCTCAGCAATAGGTACGCCTTGTTCCGCTTGTTTGAGGATGTTGACGATTTGGTTGTCGCTAAAGCGTGATTTTTTCATGAGTTTCTCCTGCTGGTAGTTTAGCAGTTAATCTCTATTTCTAGGTGTTCTTATTTATTGGGGGGATTACCATACCTTGGTACTGGTCGGTATGGTTTCAACGGGTGCCAGTAGTAAACTTGCCTTTGCAGTAGGTGCGGTCAACGCTTCGTTCTTCTTCTTTTTTGCGCTTGGCTATGGCGCAAGGCTACTAAAGCCTTTATTTATCAAACCAAAAGCATGGAATATCCTTGATACCCTTGGTCGGCATATTTGCTATATTTGGCTTGGCATTTATAGCAAAGCTAAAACAGACATTTTCAGCTCAAATAAGTTTTATAGTCTAAAAAACTACATCAAATCAGGGAACAGCGTGCGGAGCCCGTTAATGATAATTTCGATAGCAACTGCAGCGAGTAGCATGCCCATAATTCGACTCATAATATTGAGTCCTGTATCACCCAATAAGCGACTGATACGACCGGCTGCCATCAATGCCAAATAACAAAATAGACTAATAAACAAACCCGCAATCAAAATGGCGGATACTTGCAAGATACCGGAAACTTGTGATGAGTAAATAATCACCGTTGAAATACCACCCGGTCCAATCATCATCGGAATAGCAATCGGTACAACAGCGGCTGCCATCGTTGGCGGCGCACCTTGCAGATGGTCGACATCGAAGTTTTCTTGATCAGGCTTAACCGGATTACCATCGCCATTCATCATATTGAGAGCGATTAAAAACACCAAGATACCGCCGGCCAACTGAAACGAGCCGATTGAAATACCCAAGACTTTGAGAAGCGTTTCGCCTGCTAGCGTAAAAAAACTGATGGTAATAAAAATCGTCAGACAAGCAACACGGGCAACTTTACGTCGATTATTCATCGAATAACCGCGGGTCGAATCCAAAAATAGCGTCAGAGCGCTAAACGGATTAATCAATACCATAAAGGCCAAGATTATCTTAATAATTTCAGTATTCACTGAGCGCTCGCTTGTCTATAGTTGAAATACTTTAAAGTCGCTACCGTATTGCTGGTGTAAATTTTTTGCAGCCTCTGTCTGCGTAGGCACAGCAAGCAAGAAAAATTTGCACCAGTAGTACGTGTTGTATCGATATTACTTTTCACCGACTATATTGGTCAAACTGGGCAAAAAGATAAGGTCACCCTACTGTTATAGCGATGACCTAATAGTCGGTAGCAGCGGCATTGTAGCATAGGCAGATAAGCCTATTAAATCATTACTTTGTTTGAGTTTTCTTGTACAACCAAATCAGTATCCACTCAATAGCAATAGGCTCTTTTAATAGACTAATGACCAACATTTTAAATCATCAATGATTTAAACCATAAAATCGAATGCTTATTTTATGCACTAAAATCAAGACCGATATCGAGTGCCGTCGTGCTATGAGTCAAGTATCCCATCGCGATAAAATCAACGCCAGTTTTTGCAACGGCCTGCACCGTTTCAGGGGTGATACCGCCTGATGCTTCCGTTTTGGCGCGACCTTGACACATAGCGACCGCTTGTAACAACACTTCAGGCGCCATGTTATCCAAAAGTACCAAGCTGACGCCAGCATCTAAAGCTTGCTCTAGTTGCGCCAAGGTATCGACTTCCACTTCGATTGGGATCAGATGCCCAGCAAATTGTTGTGCTTGCTCAATCGCTGTTTTAATATCACCTGCGATAGCAATATGGTTGTCTTTAATTAAAATCGCATCATCTAATCCCAAGCGATGATTGCGCCCGCCGCCGCAGCGTACGGCATATTTTTGGACGATACGTAAGCCTGGAATGGTTTTACGGGTACAGGTAATTTGTGCTGGATAATCTGCAACACTATCGACGATTTTTTTGGTGTCTGTCGCAATACCACTAAGATGGGTCATAAAGTTAAGCGCCGTACGCTCTGCGGTCAGCAAATTTCGCGCATTGCCGCGCACAGTTGCTAATACTGCGCCAGCCTCGACCGTTTCACCGTCATTGATGTAAGCAACAAACTCAATCTTCTCATCAATCAAAGCAAAAGATAAGCGTGCTAAATCCATACCACATATCACGCCAGCTTGGCGTGCTTTGATCTGTAATTGCGCTTGCATATCAGCTGGAATGGTCGCTTGCGAGGTGACATCACCGCGTCTACCCAAATCTTCCATTAATGCTGACTCAACCAAAGGTTTAAGTAACACCTCAGCCAATGCTGGCTCTCGTTTAACTGTCATTTTTAGCCCTTATTTCTGTGTGTCTTTACTTAATAGATGCGTATATTGTGAAAAAATCTCATTTAAACTCAAAATGAGCATAAATATAACGTAAAGTTCATTGGCTCGCAAGAACATCTCACCAATTGAAAGTTTCAATAAATTTATAGGGTTTGAAAATGATAAAGATTTTGAGGCTATTTACGTTTTGGCAATTTGCTGTCCATCAGCAAACTTTGTAGTTCAATATCATGGCGAAAACGATAAAGCTTGGCTGGGCGACCACGCTGGGCGCTGCTACTCTGCCCTGTTTCTAGCACAAGATTTTGCGACTCAAGTAGACGACGAAAGTTTTGCTTATGTAAGCGCACACCAGATAACGCTTCAATGCTTTGCTGCAACTGTGACAAGGTAAATACATCTGGCATCAATCCAAAAATGAGCGGTCGATATTCAATTTTTGCACGCAACCTTGAAATAGCAGTCGCAATCACCCGGCGATGGTCATAGTACATCGGCGACCCTATGAGCTGTGACCAGTTATTAGGTAATTTAAAGGCCTTGCCAGATTGAGCATTGCTAGATTGAGCATTGGACAAATAGCTTGGTGGATAAGTCGGTGCTTCTGCAATAAGACCTGCTTCATACAACATCTCATAGCGCAGAAGGACATGTTCTGCAATCCATTCTCTATTCTCGTATTCTTTGTTATTTATTGTCTGATTGTTGCTCTCTGTATTTGAAAGTGCGCTTTTATTTTGAGCGGCATTATTCAGAATCGTTTCACTGACTCCCCAACACAAACCAATACGCTGACGGCGACGTTGCTTGACCTCTGTCTCTTTTGCATCATCTGCCCAGCTTAATAACGCTGGTACGATATGTTCCATAATGATAACCGGCATACCATCTAGGTGATTTTCCCATGGGAAATAATCATACCAATCACGCCATAATGCTTGGCTCTGTAGCTGCTGCGTTTGCGTCTCTTGCACCAACCCCAAATAGCTGACATATACCAATGCATGACCATCGACATTGCGTCTATTGGTATCGACAAAGGTATATAGCTGCTCTAAATAACCGAGCGGCTGCTGCGTTTGTTCTTCCACCCATTGACGCACGCCCGCTTGCAACGAGCGATGCAACGGCATAAGCGGACCATTAGGCAAAAGCTTGCCTTGATCAACGGTTAAAACGCGCGCCGTATGTTCAGTAATCGCAACCAGCACTGCGACAACTTCCGTCGTGCCGCTACCTTGTTGATGAGCATGTGAATAAGACAACGTCATGACGTTAATGATTACCTTTTATTTTAATTGTTAAATAAAGCTCAATTGATAAGCCATTGACCATATGCTCAGTATAGCTTGAATCAATGATTATCATAGCTTGTGGTTGTAATTATACAAAATGAGTCCTGCATAAATGATAAACGTATAAAAAATATCTTGTATTTATGCTCAAAATGAGCATAATTAAAACAGTTTATTTTTAGCGGTATTTACTTGACTCAATTTTAGCGGCAGATGACATGTCGTTACTGCATCAAAGGTTTGCACTTATGAAAAATTATCCGTATGACGCGCCGATTATGAGTACTGACAATCGCATTGCCACTCAGATGAATATCGAATATGCCAAAGCAAAAATGCCTGCCGACTTACCGCGTGCAGAACGACTAGTGGTTGAAGAGAGTATTAAACAGCTATTGAAGGATAACAATGCCGTACTAGTCGCGCACTACTACGTCGACCCTTTTATTCAGGATTTGGCATTGGCTACCGGCGGCTGTGTTGGTGATTCGCTTGAGATGGCACGCTTTGGGCAGGCGCATAGTGCACAGACACTGGTAGTCGCTGGGGTGCGCTTTATGGGCGAGTCGGCAAAGATACTCAGTATGGAAAAGACCGTCCTGATGCCAGACTTGGAAGCGGAGTGTTCGCTTGATTTGGGCTGTCCGGCCGATGAGTTTTCTGCCTTTTGTGATGCGCATCCTGAGCGTACGGTGGTGGTTTATGCCAATACCAGTGCAGCGGTGAAAGCACGAGCTGATTGGGTAGTTACCTCCTCAGTCGGTATCGATATCGTTCGTCATCTACATGCGCAAGGCGAACCTATTATTTGGGGTCCGGATAGACACCTGGGTAAATACATCGCTCGTGAGACTGGTGCAGATATGCTGCTTTGGCAAGGCTCATGTATGGTACATAATGAGTTTAAAGCGACTGAGCTTGAACAACTGAAAGCGGAATATCCTACCGCAAAAGTATTGGTGCATCCAGAATCTCCAGACAGTGTCGTTGCGCTTGCCGATGTGGTTGGCTCGACCAGTAAACTATTACAATCTACCTATGAGATGGATGCCGATACCTTTATCGTCGCAACTGATTTGGGTATCTTGCACGAAATGCAAAAGCGCTCACCAAACAAACGCTTTTTGGCCGCACCGACTGCGGGCGAAAGTGCCAGCTGCAAGAGCTGTGCTTTTTGTCCATGGATGGCGATGAATGCTCTACAAGGTATCGAGCAATGCTTGATTAATAATAGCGGTGAAGTGTTGATGACGCCTGAGCTAGCAGCCGCAGCGAGAAAACCATTACAACGTATGCTTGATTTTGCCGAATCGCAAAAACAGCGGGTAGCGGCAAGTGGTGATATCGTCAAAGACCGTCAGCTTTTTGCAAATGTTGGGGCAGCATAATATGAGTGCGCTAGAGTTGAATGGCGAAGATAACGGTAATGTGCCTCAGAATCCTGATGCTGTCATAAAGACAGATGTACTCATCATTGGTGCAGGGCTTGCAGGACTAAGTACCGCGCTTGCTTTGCCAAAGTCGCTGAGCATTACTGTATTAAGTAAAGCAGCACTGGAAGTCTGCTCAAGCCATTATGCTCAAGGCGGTATCGCCGCAAGCTTAGATAAAAATGACTCAGTCGCTGACCATATCGCTGATACACTAATCGCTGGTGCAGGATTATGTGCAGCGGATAATACGGCAATTATTTTAAGCGCAGGGCAACAAGCCGTTCAATGGCTATGTGAGCAAGGCGTACCCTTTACCCAGATTCCTCAAGATAATAATGGGCAAAACCACAGCGCAAAACCTGTCACTGAACTACAAACTGCCAATTTGCATCTAACCAAAGAAGGCGGTCATGGCTGTAGACGCGTTGCCCATGCTGATGATGCAACGGGTCGCCACGTTATGGAAGCCTTAATGATAAAAGCGCAAGTCGCGTCTAATATCACTCTATTGCCCTATCATGAAGCGTTAAGACTTTTAAAAGGAAATAATGATAGCTCGTGCCAAGGTGCACTTGTTTTTGACCATAACAGCCAACGCCAACTTACCTTTCATAGTCGCGCCGTTGTTTTAGCTAGTGGCGGTTTAGGGCAGTTATTTCAACGAGCTAGCGCGCCCAATGTCTGTGTCGGTGATGGCGTTATGATGGCGTGGCAAGCCGGTTGTCGCTTGGCAAATTTAGAATTTATCCAATTTCATCCGACGGGGCTAGCACTGGATGATAGCAGCTTCTTGATATCAGAAGCTTTACGCGGTGAAGGTGGTCGCCTGTACTGTCCACAATCTAGCAAGCGCTTTATGCTCGCTATTGATAAACGTGCGGAATTAGCGCCACGAGATATTGTGGCTCGTGCGATAGCTGAGCAAATTAACAATAATGGACTTGGCTATGTGTATCTAGATGTTAGCCACTTACCAGCCGTTTTTTTGCAGGAACATTTTCCGCAAATTTATGAGACGCTATTAGCACTTGGTATTGATATGACCAAAGAGCCCATTCCTGTTGCACCAACGGCTCACTATAGCTGTGGTGGCGTAGTTACTGATGCCAATGGCGTCACTGACGTCGCCGGTCTTTATGCTGCTGGTGAAGTCGCTTATACAGGCTTGCATGGGGCAAATCGTTTGGCAAGTAACTCATTATTGGAATGTGTGGTGGTTGGACGTAATATCGCTACTGACTTACCACGCTATTTAAAAGCATTAGAGAATTTAGATCCGGTTGCCATTTATAATAGCTCGGATTTAGCAGCACCTACCGTTTGGACAGCACCAACGCTTAAAGACATTCAAACGATTAAACCACCTTCTGCTACTGCATCTCCATTTAATTTATCTGCATTTAATTTACCTGCATTTAATTCATCTTATTGTGATGAGGATTATATTGACAGCAATATCGTTACTGATGAACAGGCTGCCAAGATAATCACAGCGTTAAAATCTTTGATGACATCAAACATGGGTATCACTCGCACTGCCGAGTCATTAGAGCAAATGTTGATGCAGATACAGCAATGGCAAGAGTGGCTTGAAAAAATCGAATTAAGCCAGTCCAATATAAATACTCCAAATGACGCTATGACGGCTGATAGGCTAATAATTTTCCAATTAGCAAGGCAACTACCATTAGCGACTTTAATTGTTCAGTCTGCTTATCAGCGCCTTGAAAGTCGTGGTGGACATTATCGGACAGACTATCCTCACTTAGCAGCCACTGCTCGCATTAGTGTGATTGAGCCATTATCAGACCAAGCTATTCTTCCAATAAGTGATATCATTTATTGATATCAACAACACCTTTTAAAAAATGCCGCGAGCCCTTCACCATGCAAAGCTTAGTTACCCTTGTTTTGGTTTTAATGCCACTATTTATTGGCTTTGCCATTCCATCCAATCCAACCCTGACCAAAATTGCCGATAACAGCTTGTCTTATTTGGTCTTTATTATTTTAGGTTTGATTGGTATTGAGCTGGCGCAAGTTGAAGGGCTTGGTAGTCAGGTAGGTGAAATTGCTCTTTATGTCACGATACTATCGATATTGACGATTGGAACTGGATTATTTGGGCTGATGCTGTTTGACCGTTTGCGTCCGTGGCATGCCAAAAAACCCAGTGTTAAGTCTAAAGAACATCGCGTTAGTATTCGCGGCAGCCTTACCCAAGTCATCTGTGTGGTGATAGGTTTTGTGATCGGCTACTTCTTGCCAGCCAGCTATATGCCACCTGAAAATACCATGACGGTGATGCTAATGCTATTAATCTTGCTGGTTGGTATCGGACTAAAAGGCTCGGGCATTACTTTAAAAGAAGTCCTGCTCAATAAACGCGGCGTTGAGATGAGTATTATCTTTACGCTCTCGGTATTGGTTGGCGGACTTATCTTTGCACTGATGTTTAGCGATGTCTCTTGGACTAAGGGAATGGCACTGGCATCAGGACTTGGTTGGTATTCGCTATCAGCGATTGTGATGACTGATGCTTATGGGGCGATTTGGGGCAGTGTGGCGCTGTTTAATGACTTGATACGTGAGTTTTTTGCGTTGATATTTATCCCCGTCTTTATGCGTAAATATCCCTCTGCTGCGGTCGGACTTGGCGGTGCCACCAGCTTGGACTTTACCTTACCTATTATTCAGCAATCAGGCGGTCTAAAAGTGGTGCCATTAGCGATTAGCTTTGGCTTTATTATTAATATTGTCGCGCCAGTGCTGATGGTAATGTTTTCGGCGTTGGGGTAGATACCTAAACCCCACTCGCCTGCTTAGCAAACAGGCGCATTAAAGGTTTAATTTTACTGACCCGATACATACCTTCATTACGTAATTGCTGAACAGGACGTATCTGAGCCAGCGAGCCAGCAAACAGCCAGTTAAGCGCCGAGAAGCTGTGCATCATCAGACTATTATGCGGACGACGCAAACGCTCATAGCTACGCAAAGTTTGATTGGCACCCCAAAGCGTACCGCCACTACGGTTATAATCATGAGCCAATTGTTTGCTTAATGCTCTCACATCAAGCATACCCAGATTTAGTCCTTGTCCCGCCAGCGGATGCACGCCATGCGCCGCATCACCAATCAATACCAAATTATCCGCGACATAGCTTTTTGCCTGCTGTGCTGCTAGCGGAAAACTGGCGATTGATTCTATTTTATGGATAGCACCAAGCTCATAATGACTGGCAGCGGCCAATTTATCAGCGATGTAGCACGGGTGTTCCGCTACCAATGCCAATGCCTGATTACGTGGTAGTGTCCATACGATAGACTGCCAATGCTGTGGATTGGCCTTGTCTTCATCGGTGATATCAGCGAGCGGCAACAGTGCCAACGTCCCAGTAGGTAGCATGGCTTGACGAGCAGTTGCTAGATGCGGCTTTTCGGTTTGAATCGCGCAGCAAATCGCGGTTTGATTATAATCAAGAACATCCAGCTCAATGCCTGCTTGCTTACGAACAAACGAGCCGCGACCGTCAGCACCAACCAAGAGGCGTGCATCAATCACATCGCCATTATCTAATGTCACACGGTAGCCTTGTGTCGCACCGAGCCAGTCCATATCGACAACTTTGTGCCCAGCGATAACGGTTAGATATTGACTGACATCAGGCGCTGATAAACGCTGCCATAGTGCGTGCTCAATGACTGCAGGCTCAACCATACTACCGAGCATTTTTGGCTCAGTGTTATCATTATTATTAGCAACATTGCTATTACCAGTACTGCTATTAGAGTCACCACTATCGCCAAACAGTAACTCGCCCATACCATTCAATTGCCAAACCTGCATTTGTGAGTAATCAGCTTTACGCTCTGACGCTGCTATCTTTTGCCAAGCGCCAACCTCTTTTAGCAAATGAATACTGGCAAGGCTAAGCGCATAAACACGCGCATCACGTTGACCAAGCACTTGCTGCCAATCTGCCTCGCTACGTTTTGGGCGTGCATCAATAAGTGTCACGGGCTTATTGTCTTGTGCCAGTTTAAGCGCAAGCGTCGCGCCAACGATACCGCCACCAATAATCAGCGTATGGTTATTTTTCATAAAACACCCTTTGTATTGCTATTGATGCTCTCCGCTCATATTTGAAGCAGTTAGCAACAGCTGAATTTTTGGATTTCTTTAGTATATAGTAAGCCCAGTATAAAAAACGATACAGCGGGACTGGAATGAATTTTTTGCAGCCTCTGTCTGCGCAGGCACAGCACACCAGAAAAATTTATATTATTAGCACTGCATCGTTTTTAAATTAAATCGACTATAACTTATAAAATTATTAAATGGACAGCACTTATACGAACTATGATTTTAAGCCCATCGCATAATTTGCAATGAACGGTTTAATATTCGGTAATTTATCAAAGGCAACCAAGGCGACATTACGTGCCAGCTTCACGGCTGGATTTGGATGCGTAAAGCCATGAACGACTGCATCACAAAAACGAATGACGCGCTTTTGGTCCTTTTGACGGGCTTTTTCATAACGTTTTAGCAGTGTTGGATCACCAATATCGGCGCCTTTCAACACTTGCGCGCTCATCATCTGTGCCAATACATGAGCATCGCGCATACAGAGGTTAAACCCTTGTCCCGCAACTGGATGTAAAGTGTGTGCAGCATTACCCATGATGACGCAGCGACCGTCGACTTGCTTGTCTGCCAGCACCCGTGTCAAGGGATAAGCCCCGCGGCGACCAGCGGTCTGAAACGTGCCAGCGCGCGCGCCGAAGGCTTGCTGCAAAGTCGCTAAGAAATGCGCATCGTCTTCTAAGTATTGCGTTTCTTCTCCCGTCGGACAGACCCAAACGACTGAACGTCTGAAGCCAGTCTGGTAGTCATCATTGCCGTCGCCTTTTGGATCAGTCAATGGCAATACAGCAAGTGGTCCTGCTGGGCTAAAGCGCTCAATCGCAATATGCTCATGAGGTTTATCCGTTTCTACCACGCCAACGATAGCTGTTTGCTTATAATCGTAATTGGTGGTACCGATATCTAATAACTGACGCACCGTAGAATCACGACCATCACAGGCGACCAAAACGCTGGCTTGCAATTGCTGCTCATGCTCTTCTGCACCATAGTAGCTAAAACTTAGGGTCACACTATCGCTTTGCTGGTTAACAGCGATCACATCCGCATTATCAATAAGGGTAATCAGCGGCTCTTGCTGGGCAGCAAGCAGCAATTTACGTCCAAGCCACGCGTTTTCCATCACTTGTCCAAACGACTCTACCTGTTCATCGGCTTTATTTAACTGTGCGCGCCCAAAGCTACCTTGCTCACTAATCTGTACCGCATCAATGCGGCAAGCATGGCTTTGTAGCTCATCCCATAGTCCAATCTCTTGATAAATCTGTACCGTACGCCGTGACAATGCCGTATTGCGGCTGTCTAAATAATGACTGCGTGTGCGGTCATCATTTGGGCTGATGGTTGGATAGCTGTTCTTTTCAAGCAAAGTACTAGCGATACCATGATGCGCCAGTAATAAAGCAAAAGACAAACCGACATGACCGCCACCAGCGATAAGTACCTGCTGCTCAGTCATCGCAGCGTGTTTAATATTGTTAGATTTTGACAGATTTTCTTCAGTAGTTTGCATCATTATTATTCCTATATCGCCCATTTAGCACGCTTTTACACGTGATTGTTATTCACTCAACATTTTATTTTATTCAAAAATCTATTGTTCTTTGAACATATTAAAAAATTTCTAATATAGTAGATGCACCTTTAAAAGAATACAGTGCTACTGGAATTAATTATTCGCAGCCTCTGTCTGCGTAGGCACAGCAAGCAAGAAAAATTAATACCAGTAGCACGTTATAATGTTTGTATTTCTTTCACTTAAAACTCACTATAGCGTTATCACCTAGATAATAGATTACCACAAATCTCCTATCATTCTGTGGTCTTGACGGTATCCATAGCAGCTATAAAAAATTCTTTCAGTGTGACTGCTGAATGCTTTCGTCTATCGTTGCAATCACCATACAAAAACAAAGCCGTGCTTACATCTATAGTTGAAATACTTTAAAGTCGCTACCGTATTGCTGGTGTAAATTTTTTGCCGCCTCTGTCTGCGTAGGCACAGCAAGCAAGAAAAATTTGCACCAGTAGTACCTGTTGTATCGATATTACTTTTCACCGACTATATATAGCTTGAAATTTCAAATCTATCTACCATAATGAAGGCAGGACATTTACTTATTATTCATCAAACTTACTATTCATTAAACTAACCGCTGCTTTGCCGTCATTTTCTGTTATCTAAAAGCCCTACACTAAAAGCAATAAACCAAAGAACATAAAGCACGACTCACTATTTTATCTCTGAAGCCCGTTTGACTATGCAGCATAAAAGCAATAACCATAGCAGCGGGCAACCAATATAAGGATAATCGCTTGACTGACTCCATGAGCCGCCGCATAAAATTTGAATCCTTGACCCCAGCACAGCTCAAAACCGTGCTTGGCGAATACAACAATCACATGAAATACATTCAACAACGACTCGATATTAAAATCAACCAACGCCAAGGTGATTTTTGTCTGAGTGGCGATATATTGGGTGTCGAGCGCGGCGAACGTATTATTTATAAAATGGTCGACGAAGCGCAGAACACCAAAGACATCAGTGCAGAAGAGCTACACCTCATCATCCAATCGAGTCTCTCGCGCGATGAGGATATCGAAGAAGATGCAGTGCGATTAGTGGATGAAGAGAAAAATTTAGACGCCCCAAGTGATTTTACACCTATCAGCTTGCGTACGCGTAATGGAAAGATCATCCCACGCGGTGGCAATCAGCAGCGTTATGTCAGAGACATTTTATCGTCTGATGTATCTTTCGGTATCGGACCTGCCGGTACCGGCAAGACCTATCTCGCGGTTGCTTGTGCGGTTGATATGATTGAGCGCAATGAAATTGAGCGTATTTTGCTCGTACGTCCTGCGGTAGAAGCTGGCGAAAAACTGGGCTTCTTACCCGGTGATTTAACCCAAAAGATTGATCCATATTTGCGTCCTTTATATGATGCGCTATATGAGATGCTTGGGTTCGAAAAAGTGGGTAAAATGCTTGAGAAGCAAATCATTGAAGTTGCCCCACTTGCTTATATGCGTGGTCGTACGCTTAATAACTCATTTGTCATTTTAGATGAAGCGCAAAATACCACACCTGAACAGATGAAGATGTTTTTGACACGTTTAGGCTTTGGCTCACGTGCGGTGATTACCGGTGATATTACACAGGTCGATTTGCCACGTGGCAGTAAGTCAGGGTTGGCACAAGCGATGGAAATCTTAAGTGGTATTGAAGAGATTCATATCACAAAATTCGATTCAAAAGACGTCGTGCGCCATCAGTTGGTACAAAAAATCGTTGAGGCTTATGATGTCTTTGATGATGAGCAGTTTGCCTTGCAGGAAAAGCGCAAGTTTGAGCGTCTTAAAGAGCAAGAGCGCAAACAGGCAGTTGCTGGTGCCGCAGCCAAACTTTAATCTCTCTTAATAGACGCATATTGGAAAAAAACCGGATTTGATATCCGGTTTTTTATTATTAGATACTTTTTAATTGACATAGAAATAAAAGGATTAGGGCATGAGCCAAGCCAACCATAACGATACTCACAACAATATTGACGATAATATTAATAACCATTTTAATGATAGCGAAAGCTTAGACACGCTCGATATCAGTGCCAGTGACAATATTGATGACGAGGTGTTAGATGGCTTTTATCATCGTGAGCAGCTGCTATCTGTGATGATGGCAACGTTAGACTATATCGATGAACGGGTAAAAAAAGGTCTGATATTGCCGTACTTTGACGATATCGATACTGAACAGTGGCAAGAGAAGATTAAAGCGTTAGATATTTATATTACGGATGAGGATGAAGGTCGCGAGCTGAATTTGGAAGCACGGCAAAAAGACTATGCAACCAACATCCTCTCCTACCCAAGCGACTTGCCAGCAGCAATTATTGGACTGATGCCAACGCTACCACTTGGCGAGCTGGTCATTTGCCATGCTGTCATGGTACGTGAAGCAGCAGAGCAAAATAAAGCGGCAGTGCAACATATCAATCACTTATTAGTCCATGGCATACTGCACCTGCTCGGTTTCGACCATGAGCTCGGACAAGCCGAGCAAGATGAGATGGAGCGCTTTGAGATTGAAATTTTGGCAGGGCTCAATATCCCAAACCCTTATAATTAATCTTTTTTCGTTAGCAGTTTTTGCGCTTGATCCATTTGATTAATCATCTGGTCAAGTCCTTTAACATGGACATTGCGCTGCGGGAATGGAATATCAATTTTATTATCGTCTAGCGCATATTTAAACTGTTCCAATAGATCGCACTGCATTGACCACCAATCATCATTGGTTGTCCAAACATTCAAGGTTAAATCAACGGAGTTATCGCCCAAGTTGGTAACGCGGATAACCGGTGCAGGATCAGTAAACGCCTTCGGATTGCTGATTGCCAAATTTAGCATAACATCTTTGGCAGTTTTGATATCAGCATCATAACCAATACCAACGGTGATATCGACGCGGCGGTTGGGCAATGCGGTGTAATTGATGACCGCTGAAGTGGTGATATCACTATTAGGAATGATAACATCATGATTATTAATCGTCGTTAGATGGGTATTAACCAAGGTAATTTCTGTCACGGTGCCTGTATAACTACTGATTTGCACATAGTCGCCGCGTACAAAGGGGCGAAAGGTGACAATCATAATGCCCGCTGCAAAATTAGACAGCTGATCTTTAAGCGATAAACCAATCGCAACCGCTGCACCGCCTAAGATAGCAACGACCGAGGTGGTTTGTACCCCAACTTTACTCAGCGCTGCCAACACTACTATCACTAGTAACATGCCATAGATGAGCCGACCTAAAAAATTGGCGACTGTATCATCTAAGTGACTGCGCAACATAATCTTATGCGTGAATGTCACCGCTTTTTTGGCAAGCCAGCGCCCTACAATGAATATTAGCAGCGCTAACGCAACTTTGGCAGCAAGGCTCAAAGCGTTATTGGTTAAGGTGGCAACATCAAGGGTAAAACCTAAAAATTCCATATAAACTCTTTACTCTATATCTGTGTGTTATCTATTTAATACTGTAAAAATGCAGGGCTGCTGGTATTAATACGTCACTTCTACCGTATCACTATAACGATAGGTACGTATCAGACGCAATTCAACGATGTCTTTCATGTCCGCGGTAAATTTACCAAATGGCGCGGCTTGTCTAACTGATTGTTTAGCCGCCTCATCTAAGATGGTTGAATTTGAGCTCTCAAGCAAACGGATGGCCTTGATATTACCGTCGTTGGCAATGATCACCATCAAGCGCACTTCGCCCGTAATACTTTGCGCTCGTGCTTGGGCAGGATATTGTAGGTTGCCAACGCGCTCAACGTGCTCACGAAAGGTATTGATATAATCTGCCGCGGCGCCATGTGTCGTTGAGTTACTGTCCATGGTCACCACTTTTGATTTGGTGGCATAGGTTTGTTGACGCTGAGACAGCTGTGCCTCCAAGGTAGCGATTTGCTTACGCAGGCGCTCTTCTTGCACCCTCATATCATCTTGCGCTTGCTTACTGTCATTATCAGACTCTACGCTTGCGTGACGCCAGCTTAGCGTCGTGCGCAGGTAGCTTTCTTGATAACGCTGCTGGCGCACTTGCCGCTGCAAGCGAATCACATCTTGCGTCTCACTCATTTGTTCAGCGGACAAAGGACTGCTTTGGTCGGTTTCTTGGCGCAATTGCTCTTGCACGGTGCCGCCGCCTTGCTGTGAAGCATTGGCAATAAACTGCGCATCTTCATTTGGCTGCATATTATCCGTCAGGGCTTTAGCAACGTCTTGCATCAATCCGGCAGGGTCTTGCCCCATCGAAAAACTGACACCAAAAATAATCAACGCATGCACCGTGATGGCAATGACAATCGCCATCGGCAAGCTGATATCGCGCTTTGGTGCTTGCGCTGAAAAATGGTAGCTCTGTGAGTCTTTAATATACACCGCAGTCAGTCTCAGCTTATGAATATAAAGGCGGTCATCAATAAACGTGGTAATATCCATATCTATTGCCCATGCTGGCGCCATCATAACATGACATAGAATTGTGTCGCTAGCACAACCGTATACCGTAAATTCACAGTAGCCTCTCAACAATTTATCATTGCTTACAGTGAGAGGTATAGATTAAAAAGACCATTCGTGATTGTTATGGATATGAGCGAGGATAAAGCAGTGCTTTGCCCAAGTGAAAGACGAGAGCTGGGCTCGAGTGACAAGCTTTCATAAACGTATCCAAAAACCGCTCAATAGACCCGGCCATCGCATTCTTTGGTTGCCACCTTATAGCTCTGGCTTAAACCCCATCGAACGAAAGTGGACGCAGATTGAATTTTGATGTCAAAGATGGATGGAGAATAACTTAGATAAACTGTTTTATGATATGGGCGGTATCGATTTTATATTGAACTGATTATATTTATAAAAATAACTCATTTTTTGTTTATTAAATTCTGTGCAATATAGTAACAATATAGTTTAAATGCGTTAACTGGGAATAGAGAAAAAAATGAGTGAAACAGCAGATTTATTTCGTAACGAGCAAAAAAACTTTCAACTTAACGCTTGTGTTGGGAACAATGGCTGGAGAGGAATGTTTGCTCATATTGAAGGTTACCAATCAGCTACGTTGGTAATGTTAGAATCGATCTTATCTCAATACAATCCTGAGATTGATAGTATCACACCTAAACAAGCTTTTCTTTGGAGCATAGATACAGCAGTTTATCCTATCTTATTCACTGCTAGACATTTTGTTGAAATTTATATTAAACAAAAAATAAATACTAGGCCGTGTTGAACATTCATAATTTCAACCAAAGATAAGCACAAGCAAGGGCCACCGTATTCTCATAACTCTGCTTGAGCTTATCAAATCTGGTTGCAACCGCTCTGTAGTTTTTTAACTTAGCAAAAGCATTTTCTACTAAGTGTCGCGCCTTGTACAAGTGCCAGTCCATATGGTTGTTGGTGGACTTAGTATTCTGTTTACGAGGAAT
This sequence comes from Psychrobacter arcticus 273-4, assembly GCF_000012305.1. Classification (NCBI taxonomy): domain Bacteria; kingdom Pseudomonadati; phylum Pseudomonadota; class Gammaproteobacteria; order Moraxellales; family Moraxellaceae; genus Psychrobacter; species Psychrobacter arcticus. The sequence goes on along the minus strand of NC_007204.1, from coordinate 740,736 downwards.
GTTATCACAGCAACCAGCTTGTTTAATATGGGTTCGTAGCGCATCAGAATCATAGCCCTTATCGGCACATAGAATGTCTGTATCGCTTAAATCCATCTTATCCATTAAGTCTGGTGCCACCTTCACATCGTGAATGGTGCCATCTGATAAGATAAAAGTGATGGGGTTGCCATGAGCATCAACCGCTAAGTGAATCTTGGTCGCGCGTCCTACCACACTTAAGGAATACTATGAAAAATTCAGACCAACCACTACAAATAGACATCGTATCGGATGTTGTTTGCCCTTGGTGCATCATCGGCTATCGGCAGCTAGCCGAGGCATTGAAGGACACCAATACCGCGCATGAGATACATTGGCACCCGTTCGAGCTGAACCCTAACATGCCAGCCGAAGGGCAAAATCTGCGTGAGCATATTATCGAAAAATATGGCAGCAGCGTACAAGAGTCGAATGAGAGCCGGACTAGGATGGCCGCAGCAGGAGCAGACGTTGGCTTCGAATTCAACTTTACTGATGATACGCGCATGCACAACACCTTTAATTTGCATCAACTGTTACATTGGGCGGATCAACAAGGCCACATGCACGATTTAAAACAAGCGTTATTCACCGCCCATTTTACCAATAATCGCAACATCTCTGATAACGCTGTGCTCGCGGATATAGCAGCGGAAATCGGCTTAGATCGTGCCGAAGCGTTGGCCGTTGTTGAAGATCAGCGCTTTGCCAAAGACGTTCGCGAGGCAGAACAGCATTCAGCACAACAAGGTATTCAAGGTGTGCCAGCAGTTATCTTTAATGGTCGCCATTTGGTCAGCGGTGCCCAAGGCATAGAAAACTTTACCAGAATTCTAAAACAGTTGGCCGAAAATCCCGACTAAACTCTCTTTTTAAAACTGTTTTCTAACGCTCCTATCTGCGGGGCTTCTGTTGAGCACTCTATAAAGTGCTCTTCCAGATTTAGTCGCATCGGATCTGACCTCATGTACTAAGCAAATTATTTTTAATAGTTAAGTTTGAGGAATAGGATACACTTTGTCATAGGCCAAATTATAGACAAAGGCATATACCACATAGAAGCAGGCCATAGCGATATCCATTATAAAGGCTTCCCACAGGCTGATGCCTAAGTACCAGGCAATCATCGGCATAAATAATAACAGCAGACCGCCCTCAAATATCAGGGCATGAAATACCCGTATTAGCATTGTCTTATGTACCTCTCCGTGCAGCTTTAGCATAGCGTGATCGAACAACAAGTTATAAAAATAGTTCCATACCGTGGCGATAGTTGAGGCGGCGATAGCTATGACCCCCATCGTTTGTAGCTCGTAACCGAAAACTAAGCTTGCCAATGGGGCTAAAATGATTAGACCTATTATCTCAAAGCCTAAGGTATGGCGAATACGATCTTTAGTAGTACGCATTAAACTTCCTAATTAATTCAGTCATTTATTGACTAATCTTATCTCTTAAATCCTCGTATCCAAGTTGAATCTGCTATTCACGCTGATAGAAATAAGCACTGAGGCAACTAAAAAAGCGTTATGATTTGTCTAAAAATAGTTTATTAGCTAAATCCCGTACGAAACAAGGTGCCAACAACGACAAAGCTTACTGACAATAAGGTCACCAAAATAATATTTATTGAAAACGCGTTCAGCGTATTAGCTGATAAGGTTGGGATGACCCGGAAGCGTGCGTGTAGTGCGACTATAACAGTCGCTAGCAACAGCAATAATTTGAGACTGATGAGGATGCTAAGGTCATTATCAAATGTGAACCAGGCGCTTATATCGGGTATTAATCTATATGACATCCACAGCCCCGTTATTATTTGAACTGCTAACGCTGGCATACCGACCTTTTCAAAATGCTGCTCGAACTGTAGCAACACATCGATATCGCGTGATGACAGCGCTTTGGGCAAAATAACTAACGCTAAGATTAAATGACCACCTGTCCAGATAGTCGCCCCTAATAAATGTACGATTAGTATATAGTTGAGCATAACGTTGAATTCTGTAAAAAGGAGATTAATTATGAAACGTGCCAATCAATTACAGCCTTTGTCTCGCCAGCATCATCTTGGACTACATGTAGGCCGTCACGCTAAAGAGTGCGCTGACAATCCGCAAGAGATTGCCGAACATTGGCAAGCGCTGTCCTCTTATATGAGTGACATGCGCAATCACTTTAAAATTGAAGACAATCTAATCGTTGATGCCCTACTGCCTCATCAATCTACTCAGCCTGACGTGGCGTCCGCACTTGAAACGTTGGAAGAACAGCATCAGCAGTTGAACGACTTGACGGCAGAGATTCATGCCTCTCAAGCGAATAAAGATGGTCAGCCTACTGATAGCCTAGTCACTGATAGCGTAGTCACTGTAGACCAAGTCAGACAACTTGCTAACCTGCTCTATGATCATGTTCGTTTTGAAGAACGCGAGCTCTTTCCTATCGTTGAAAAGTATCTGACAGAGGATGAGCTGAATGCTGTTTATAATGCGAGTCCAGATGATATTAAACATTTAGATGAGCGGCGCTAGATTGCACGTTATTTGAATGTCATAGTTAAACCACTTTAAAACAGATACAGAGTAGCTGGGAAAATTCATTCCAGTAGCACTGTGTTTTTTTAAATTGGACTAAATATATCTCACATAGACCGTTTTATGGACGCTGATTTAACTTATTAACGCTGGCGATTAAAGCGACCATTATCATGCCCATTACAATCAGAATGATGGACATCGTATGGGCAGTCTCATAATTAAGCGCCTCTACTTGCTCATAGATAGCAATGGAGACCACTTTGGTTTCACCAGAGATGCTGCCCCCTATCATCAGTACCACACCAAACTCGCCAATAGTATGCGCAAAGCTAATTAGACTGCCAAGAACAATACCAACCCGAGCTTGCGGTAACGCCACTCTTATAAAGCGTTTCAGTCGATTGGGCTCTAATAACTGGGCGACTTCCATAACGCTTCTTGGAATCCGTAAAAACTGCGCATAGACAGGCTGTACATAAAACGGTAGCGAATAAATAATCGACCCTATCACTAAGCCTTCAAAAGTGAATATAAATGGGCTGATGTTATGCTCGGCAAGCCATTTGCCGATGCCGAAATTCGGACTCATGAGTAATAATAAATAAAAACCAATCACGGTAGGCGGTAACACCAATGGCATGGCAATGACGCCCATTAATAATATCTTAAGATGCCCGACGACATTGCCCCGGCTGGGCTTAGCCAACCAGTAAGCTAGAGGTGTCGCAAACAATAACAAGCACAAGGTTGTCACACCGGCAAGCTTAATACTTACCCAAATTGGGCTGAGCATGTCTGATACAAGGGTTTCAGATATCATAGTGTCACTGTTTACTCACCGTTATCTTGCGTGTTATTCGTCATACTGTTCATTATGCACTCTACAATAACCCTAAAACTTATCAGCAATAAGGCGTGTCAGCAACGATATTTAGAACCTCATTGCTCACACGCCCTAGTCTATAAAACTAACAGAAAGAGTATCCATTAATTATTTAACGGCTAAATAACCTGCTTTTGAAAAGTATGCTTGGCCTACAGGAGAGCGTATATAGTCAGTGAAGTCTGTCGCTGTAGCACCATCAGTGATTACCATACCATCTTGTAAAATAGGCGGATAAGCATTTGGTGGCAAGGTATAAAATTGTTCAGGTGTGGCTTTAATCGCCGTAATCTGTGATTGCGCGACAAACCCATAATCAACACTCCCAGTATGAGCATATTGAAAGGCTTGACCAATATTCTCAGCCTGTATTATGCGTTTTTGCTCATTTAGTGAATCATAGATATTTTGTGACTGTAGATACGCTTTTGCAGACTCGCCATAAGGGGCAAGCTCAGGATTGGCTATCGTTATTTTACTATCAGGGTTTGCCGTAAAGGCCTCTAGGCCGTTCATAGGCGTAGTGACACTGTATAGCGCCAATTGACCTTGAGTATAAGTGAATGGTTTATAAGTCTTTTCACTTTGAGGCCTTTTATGAGCTAACTCGTCCGCTAACTTTGCAGGGAACGTTTGATTGGCGGATAAGAATATATCATAAGGGGCGCCTGAGGTTATTTGGGCATATAGCTTACCAGAAGAGGCAAAAGTGACCTCTATGTCTTGATCAGGCAATTTCCTATCTGCTTTATAAGCTTCAACAATATCAGGCAATACATCAAATAGATTAGCAGCAGCAGCAATACGTAGCGTTTCGGTCTGCGCAGTCGTATCATTAACCGCAGCTTGCGCCGTATTCGTGGTACTTTCTTTGGCACAAGACGTGAGTGTTAACGCCAAAAAAGTAGAGGCACTAACCGTTAACAAAGCTTTAAATACGGTTGTAAAATGCGGTATTAAAGTTTTAGTATCACCATCGTTTACTGTATTAATTTTCATAGCTTACCATCTGTAGAATCCAGTTTTTATTTGGCATATATTGCTAAAACGACTAAGCAAAAACAGTCCTATGACCCTTCTTACTTAGCCGTTATTGGTTGCTCATTTTTACTTTTTACTTAGCTACTGTCACGCAATCACTGTCACTCAACCACTGCTACTTAACCATTGTTGCTTAGCCATTTAGAGGAGTCATCCTCGTAGTATTCTTGCTTCCACACGGGAATATCAGCCTTAATAGTATCAAGTATCCAACGACAGGCATCAAACGCAGGATAGCGATGCGCAGAAACCACCCCGATCCATACGGCTATATCACCTATCTCTAACGCACCGATACGATGAATAGCAATAGCATGGGTGATATCAAATTTATTCTTTGCCTTTTCAATAATTTGCCGGCCTTGATTAACGGCTAATTCTTCATAGCCATAATAACTTAAGCGATCGACACTACTGGCATTATTGTGATTACGCACGCGTCCTTCAAAGCTTACGAAGGCGCCGCAACTGTCATCATCAAGCATATCTCTGAGTCTACTCTCATCAATGGCGATATCTAATAAGGCAAAGCCATCACGCTCAGCGATCATATAGGCGTCATCGACGCTACGGCTTATGTGCATGGATTGGCTATGCACATCTTTTTTGTCGTGCTCTGCTTTATGGTTTTTTACATCAGCATCTTTATTGCTATTGTTCACACTATCTTCCATCTCTCATCTCTCATCTCTCATCTCTACTTATACAGTCTTTATTTATATGCTCTTTATTTATACAGGCTCTGCTTATCGTTTTCATTCTATCCATTCACGCATCAAATGCGCTATCAGCCACCGGCTACCGGCAGGATAAAGACCACATTATCGCCATCATAAATGGCTTCATTCCATTTGACAAAGTAATCATTTACCGCGACCCGTAATTGGGATTGTGGGCGGCTGAAACGATGCTTTTGACTTAAGTGTTCATACAAACCAGTGAGTGACAGTGACTGCCTTACGGTAACCTTTTCCTCATGGCACTTGGCTTCATCAGCCAAACCAGCAAAGTATAAAATATTAATATCCATAGTGGCATCTGTAATGCTCATAGAGGTCTCCCTGGTTGGCTGACTGTCTAACTAAATATCTAAATTGAATCAAACTAAGGATTAAATCGAAGAACAGTTATAATCCGATTTGCCACCCGTTTTAGTAATAAGGCGAATGTCATCAATAACAATGTCATGCGACAATGCTTTGGTCATATCATATAGGGTCAAACAAGCAATACTAACAGCGGTTAAGGCTTCCATTTCTACGCCTGTTTTATGAGTGACTTTTACCGTTGCCGTCACTGTAATCGCATGAATGCTATCGTCATAATCAAAAGTTAAACCAATTTTATCTAAAGGTAGCGGATGACAAAGGGGAATAAGCTCATGAGTGCGCTTGGCCGCCATAATACCAGCGATATGTGCGGTCTGAGTGATACTACCCTTCTTAGTCATACCATCGGCAGCTTTGATTTGCGTATAGATGCCTTCTGGAAAACGTACTTGCCCTGTGGCGTGGGCCTCTCTAGTAGTTACTGTCTTGCCACTCACATCGACCATATTAATGTCGCCATCACTATCCAAATGGGATAGACCAGATGCGGTTAAATCAGTTTGCGTGTTCTGTTCAACATCGGTATTAGAATTAGGATTCATCGGCATAGTCTCTTTACTCTTTAAAAGTCTCGTTATTTTATAGATCATATAAAGCGGTACAGGCGCGCTTAAAGTCTTCAGGGGTATTAAAGTTAGTTAGTGGCTGCCATTCTTTTACAATTGAAATAGCCTGAGTCATCGGTTTAATAAACGTCATCACTTGCCGTTCCCCACTATCAATATAAGTCTTTAAATCAGTCTCAACACTCAAGCAATAAACTCCTAACAACGGATATAAATAGCGCTCATCGGTTAAACAAATTACTTTTTTATCTGATGATTCTGCTATAAAGGGCTGTAACTTTTGCCATAAATCAGTAGCTGGAATTAAGCTGTCACAACTAATGACCATCAACCATGATGAGTACTCATTCTTTAGTGGGCCAGCGTCAGTTGTATTTGCCAACGGCTGTTTTACTAATGATTGCTTTATTAATGGCTGCTTTATTAATAATTGTAGCGCTGACTCAATCGCGACTAATGCTCCCCCAGTACCGTTATGCTTATGGCTATCGCTATTATCGGCAATAGTCGTTGTAGAACCATAGTCAGCAACATGGGAAATAGGTGACTCTGAACGCTTTAAAAGCAATTCTGGCATTACGGTAAAACCGCGCTCATTATCAGCAATAATAATAGGTACGTTTAAATCGATAGCGTGTCGCACATGATAATCCAGTAGGCTTTCGTTGCTAGGCAGAGTCAGCTTGGCTTTGGCTGTGCCCATGCGTCTGGACGCCCCTCCTGCCAAAATTACCACACCGGCCAAGCTTTCTAATCTATTCAAACTATCTAGGCTATTCAAACCCTGTAAGCGATCTACCCTATCAGTCATGGCTAGGATTGATGCGCATAAAATGGGGTACGAAATTACACGGACGGGTGCGGCTATCGAACTGGTCTTTTAATATGCCTTCCCAACCAGTACGGCAAGCCCCTGATGATCCAGGCAGGCAGAAAATACCGGTACCGTTTGCCATCCCTGCAACCGCTCGCGACTGTACGGTAGACATGCCAATATCGTCTTTTGAGATCAAACGGAACATCTCACCGAAACCATCAATGGACTTGTCAAATAACACATTAACCGCTTCTGGCATGCTGTCTCTAATATAAAAGCCAGTACCGCCGGTGGTGATAACCGCATGGACATTGGGATCTGCAATCCAGCCACTGATAACAGCTCGAATATGATAAATGTCATCAGTAATGAGTTGGCGATCTGCTAACTGATGTCCCGCTGACATCAGCTGATCGACCAGATATTGACCTGATGTGTCTTGTGCTAAAGTGCGAGAGTCAGAAACAGTTAAAACAGCAATACTAAGCGGAATAAATTCTGCAGCGGGCTTGGACATAAATTTTCCTTAACGAAAGCAAAAAAATAAATAGATAGAGTTAGTTCAAAATAAAAGAATACAGTGCTGCCTCTTTTATTTTGAACTGACTATATAAGATTAAGGGTTTAATATAAGAAGCTAACCACCAATCATTGATAAATTATTCATCATGCCACTATTAGAGTCATGCAAGTGATGATGCTCAGGCTTGATAGGCATAAAGCTTTGTAGTGTGGCCATCAGACCTTCCACATCATTCTGACGTAGGTGCTCACGAATATCGTAGTTACCTTCGTCAAATAAACACAGATGCACTTTACCCAAGCTGCTGACACGTAGACGGTTACAGTTATCACAAAAGTGAGCCGCATACGGGGCAATCATACCAATGCGTCCGAGATAATCCGGATGACTGTATTCTATTGCTGGGCCATCAGCGCTACCATGATCGTTGGTCTGCCAGCCGTGGTCTAACAAATAATCAGTAATAGTCTCAGCTTGCGCATGCTGGGCAAAAAATAAGTCGCTGTTGTCACTGGTCTGCATAAATTCGATAAAGCGGTACGTCACCGGACGATTTTTCACATAGTCCATCGCCGTTATCAGATTTTGAAAAGCGGTTTCTGCCATCAAGACACTGTTTATTTTTAGCTTAATATCCGTGGTCTCTAACAGCTGATCCATATCAGTCATTAACTGCGGCAACATATTAAAGCCGGTCACCTTATGAAAGGTATCCGCATCGAAGCTATCCATACTGATATTGATCTGATTCAGTCCAGCAGCTTGCCAATTGGCTAAATGCTTGCCAAGCTTATACCCATTACTGGTCATCGCTACGGTTTCAATGCCAGGCGTCTGCTTTATGGTTTGGATAATGTCCACGACATCACGGCGAATAGAAGGCTCACCACCTGTGATCCGCACTTTTCGTGTCCCTACTTGGGCAAACCCACGAATCAAGGTAGCAATTTCAGACACGCTTAACTCGTCATCAGGACGCTTGCCCTGATAGCCATTAGGCAAGCAGTATTCACAACGGAAGTTACAGAAATCAGTGATGGATAAACGTAGGTAAGTTAATTGGCGTGCAAAATTATCTGTTAAAGGCTGATGGTGGCTGATAGAGGAATCATTAGGCACAGTTGCTACCGACGATGCTGTGTGATCGTCAATATCAAAGCTAGCAGGTGTTGAAACAGAAGAATACAATTGAGCACTCCCTATTGTGGGGCTGTGATAAGTCATATGTCGTTACCGCCAATATTGTGGTCTGTAAGCGGTGCCTCAGGTTGTGAGTTGATAAAGGTCTATTGTCTATTTATTATGACAGATTGAGGTCAGATAGCAATTAACCCTAAGCGCCTTAATATGTACTACTAAAGTGGTAGATATTAAGGCGCTTAGGGTCAAATTAACTATTAGATAGTTTTACTACTTATGTAGCCAAGGAAAAGGTTGAACGTTTACGATATCACCTGATGTCACGTTGCCACTATCTTGGTCTAAAACGATAAAGCAGTTGGCATGGCTTAGCTGCTTTATTCTATGAGAGTCTTGTTTAGAGGAACACTCAACTTGATAGCTACCATCTTTGTCCTGTGACAATACGCCGCGTTGAAAATCAGTACGACCGACTGATTTTTTCACATCATTCATAAGCGTGGCTTTTACGGTCAGTTGCATGGGCTGCTCTGACGCTAGAACCCCTGACATCTGCCATAATGCTGGAATCACAAATTGCAAAGCCCCTACTACCGTTGACAAAGGATTGCCCGGTAAGCCAAAAAACAATACCGGCTTGTCGATACCTTTATTTAATTCACCAAAGACGAAAGGCTTGCCGGGTTTCATCGCCACTTTATAATGGTTAATTTGCCCTAAATCTTCAATCACTGTAGTCAGAAAATCATAATCTCCGACAGAGACCCCAGCAGTAGAAATCAGCACATCGCACTCTTTCATGGCTTTAGTAACGGCTTTGGTGGTCTTATTTAGGTCGTCAGGGATGATGCCATAGTCATTAATAACGATCGGTAACGACTCTAACAAGCTCTTCATAGTGGGTGTATTAGAGTTATATATTTGCGCCAAACTTTTTAATTTACCACCAAGTGCCACCAATTCATCACCTGTCGCCACAAGGCCTACTGTCAGCGGCTTAAATACTTTTACTTTATCAATACCCAGATTGGCAAGTAAGCTAATATCAGCAGGGTTTATGCGTTTGCCTTGTTGTAAGACCAGCTCGTTGTGTTGTATCTCTTCGCCTTGCTTACGGATATTAGCATCTACGTCTGCAGCCTTTGATAGAATAATCTCGTAAGGTTGCGTTTTATCTAGGCTGTCTTTTATATAAGCAAAATTGGTGTTTTCTTGCATAATAACGGTATCACAACTGTCCGGCACCACAGCACCGGTAAAGATACGGATACCTTGGCCTTTTTTAACAGCATCGGTATAAGGACTTCCTGCTTGCGACTCGCCAACAATCTCAATAATACTGCCTTTTGAGAGTGTGCTACCGTGAGCCATAGCGTAGCCATCCATCGCCGATATATTCTGTCTCGGCACGGCAAAGGGTGAAATAATATATTCAGCCAGTATGTGGTTACGGCTGTCTAATAGCGCGCAATTTTGCGTCGCTCTGTTTTTTAGTGGCAAATCATCTTGATTATAAATAGCGATGCGTTGCTGGATTGCAGACCGCAACTGCTCTGTAGTAATCATAAGCGTACACTCGTTTTATTAATGATAAATATTCGATCCATTTATCAGTGATAAGTTTGTTAGTGCTAAGTTAAACAATGACTGGCATTCAGTCAACGAAAAAATAGACGGCTGCTCATTTAATTGGCAACAGCGTCTATTTTCTAGGGCGTATTGAACATTCAGCACGCCCTAATATCATATACCTTTACTAACCGCGATATATATTTTCTTGTGCCAGCACCATCTCAATTCCTTGTATTTCCGCTTCATCAGTTAAGGTAAATAAGTAATCACAAAGCGACTGATGAAAGGCTTGTTGACTCAGCTTATTGGCTATCGCAGCGCTTACTTGCTCATAATTCATTTGTATTCCGGGCTGTTTATTGAGCACCTCAACAATGTGAAAGCCATATCTGCTTTCGATAGGACTAGGCGCTATACCGGTCTCTAACTTAAATAATGTGCTCTCAAATTCCGGTACGGTTTGTCCTTTGCTGATGACACCCAAATCGCCCCCTTGTTCTTTTGAGGGACAAGCAGAGTGCTGACGCGCTAATTCAATAAGTGCCGCAGTAGAATTGCTATCTGCGTTAATTTGCTCAATCAGGTCGTAAGCGGTTTTTTTGAGTTTCAGTCTTTCGTCACCATCTTCAGGCAAGCAAGCCAATAATATATGGCGAGCAGACATAATAGGATCAGTCATAAAGTCAGTTATATTCTGCTCATAATAACGCTCGCAGATTGCATTATTTGGTGTGGTCGCTTTTACGTTTTTATCAATTAAGCTAGAGATGGCTTTTTCTTCATCTTCGTCCCATGCCGATTCGCCTAGACTGCTGTCACTTAAAACGGCAAGCCTTAATAACTCACGAACCACCAACGCTTGAGTCGCTAAAAACACTGCGTCCTCTTTATTTTCTGCGGGATGATATTGTAGCTCTTGAGCAATAGCCGTTCTATCAATCATCACGCCGTTGACCAATACAGAAGGCAGCTCATCACGGCTAGAGGCGATTAGGTTCTTATGGTTGCTACGCTCTTCTGCCATTGCTTTTTCGATGAACTCTTGATCAGAATGCGGCTTTTTAAGATCCGTCAAGGTTGGCATCAGATGAACGATATCATCCTTGTTTGTTATAGTCGAAGTATCCATTGCCGTCTTATCTGCTACAGTAGAAGAATTAGGGGCATGAGTATCACAATTAACGTGGTCGGCGGGGTTATAAGTACTGACAGTCATAGTTGGCGCTCCACTAAGAATTCGTATAATAGGAATTTAGAGAATGATGTGTTTAAAAAAATGGTATTTAAAAATACTGTATTTAGAAACATGGCATTTAAACACAGCATTGAGATCATTCATTTAAGTCGGGCTGGATGTTTCATAAGCGCTGTTTTATTGCGAGCTCTTTTGCCTAACAATCTGATAGCGACGACCAAGATACCAAACGGGTGCACTAATAATATGAATCAATCGGGTAAACGGAAAGATCATTACTAGCGTAATACCCAGCGCCATATGTAGCTGATAAATGATATCGGTTTGCTCGATACGTGCTGCTGCATGCCACGGTCTTAAGATAGTGATGTCTTGCGCCCAGCCCGCTAAATTCATCATCGTCAAGCCATCCAAATGTTGGACAGAGGTGAAGATAGACGCTAAACCTAGGTTAAGCTGAATAAATAACAACACCAGTATCAGCTTGTCTGAGAACGATGAGGTATTGGAGATACGATCATCAGTAAAGCGTCGCCACATGAGCATGACCAAGCCAATCCAGCAAAACACCCCCGCGATACCGCCGACGATTACCGCTACCACTTGTTTGCGTCCCGCACTGATAAAGGGCTCATAAAGAAAATGCGGTGTTAACATACCGAATAGATGTCCCAGTAGCACGACGATAATACCCACATGAAATAGATTGCTGGCCCAGCGCATATTCTTGCTTCGTAGCATCTGCGTCGACCCAGTCTTCCATGAGTACTGAGACAAATCAAAACGTACCCAAGTACCAACGATAGCGACGGTCAATGCAATATAGGGATAAATACCAAAAGTGAATATTTGTAGCCAATTTAGATTGGCTAAAGACTGCATACCAGGATCTGCAATATTCATGTCTTTTCTCCTTTTTATTGTTTGACCGAAGGGTTTTGTTTAAAGTCCACCCAGTGCACAGGGGCATCGACGGCATTTTTTGCCTTGGCAGGTCTAACACCAGCTTTTGCAGCCAGATTATGGGTACTGGTCTCTGAAGGACAGCGCTCTTCTTGCTGTGCCCCTAAAAAGTCGACCACTTCTTCTTCCCACTCTTTATCTAACGCTTCAAAAGTGTCATCTCGCGTCTCTTTACTGATTTTTTCTTGAAAGTCGTCAACCATCTCAAGGGGTTTTCCTGCAATCTGTAATAGCGCATTGAAACAACCTTGATATAAGCTTTGTCGGTCACCGAGTCTGGCGGCCAGCAACGCAATAATATGACTCACATCGGCAATATCCATACGAATTTGAATATCATCTTCAATAACAGTGGCTTGGTATGCCAAGAATTCTAGATATAAAGGTAGAAAATCTGGTAGCTCTTTTACCCCAATCTCAAAACCAGCTTCTTCATACTGACCCATCAGATCAACCATAGCTTGACCGCGGTCACGCGACTCGCCATGGACATGCTCAAATAACCATAGCGACAAGGAACGACCGCGCTCAAACAAACCGTCATAACGAGATTGCGCCTCAAGAGACCCCATCTCAATTAAGTCGTCAATTAAGCGGATTATTTGGCTGCGTACTTGTGGGCTAATCAGGGTTGATTTTGCAACGATCTGTTTACACTGAGCAAAAGCATCGCCTTCAAAGAGCTCATTACTCGGATAATCGATGAGTAAGCTCAATACTTTTAATAACTTTAATTCCGAGTCGCCAATAACGGGAAGCACATCAGCATCGTTGCTAGGATTGGTACTATAAGACTGAGAACTATAAGGTTGAGAGGTTTTCATATTATGATTCCCACTTTTGGACAGTATCAATAAAGTCGCGACGGTTGGTTTTACGCTGTCCGAACATACTATTATCAGTAGAACCAGAACAGCCCTCGCCAAAGGTGAATCCACAGCCACCACGTTCAGCAAATGCATCACTCAACGCTTCTTCGCGATGCGCCGTTGGAATGACGAAGCGGTCTTCATAGTTGGCAATCGCCAGATAACGATACATCTCTTCAACTTGAATTTTGGTCAGACCCACATCGTCCAATATGCTTTGAACTTCTTGCTTTTCGACCAACTGCATACGCTTATAGCTTCGCATAGCAAGTAGCCGTTTTAGAGCAAGACGAACGGGCTCTTCATCACCGGCGGTCAGTAGATTGGCTAAATAACGCAGCGGTATACGTAGGCTGTCCACATCTGGAATAAGTCCATCCATGCCTACCTTTCCGGCTTCAGCAGCATTTTGAATCGGTGATAATGGTGGCACATACCAGACCATTGGCAAGGTGCGATACTCAGGATGTAGCGGTAAGGCAAGCTTCCACTCCACTGCCAACTTATATACCGGTGAGCGCTGGGCAGAATCGATAACTGACTGCGGGACCCCATCTTTTAATGCTTGCGCAATAACAACAGGATCATTAGGATCTAAAAATAAATCCAATTGCGCGGGGTAAATGTCTTTTTCGTTTGGCGTACTGGCAGCCTCGGCGATTTTGTCAGCGTCATATAACAGCACGCCTAAATAGCGGATACGGCCTACACAAGTTTCTGAACAGACAGTCGGCAAACCGGCTTCAATACGCGGATAGCAGAAGATACATTTTTCAGATTTTCCCGATTTCCAGTTATAGTAAATCTTTTTATACGGGCAACCTGAGATACACATCCGCCAGCCACGACATTTTTCCTGATCAATCAGTACAATACCGTCTTCTTCACGCTTGTAAATAGCGCCACTAGGGCACGCCGCCACGCAAGTTGGGTTCAAGCAATGCTCACAAAGACGTGGCAGATACATCATGAATGTATTCTCGTACTCTCCGTAGATATCCGCTTGGATATTATCGAAGTTCTTATCTTTGCGTCTTTTTTCAAACTCAGTACCTAGAATCTCTTCCCAGTTAGGGCCCCACTCTATCTTTTGCATGCGCTTGCCAGAAATCAATGAGCGCGGGCGGGCAATAGGTTGGTGATTGCTGATAGGCGCGGTATGAAGATGCTGATAATCAAAATCAAACGGTTCGTAATAATCGTCAATCTCTGGCAAATCAGGGTTGGCAAAAATATTAGCCAACACTCTGAACTTACCACCAATGCGAGGATTAATAGTGCCGTTAGCATTGCGTATCCAACCGCCTTTCCATTTGGTTTGATTTTCCCATTCTTTGGGATAGCCAATACCGGGCTTGGATTCGACGTTATTAAACCACGCATATTCCATGCCTTCACGGCTGGTCCAAACGTTTTTACAGGTAACTGAGCAGGTGTGACAACCGATACATTTATCAAGGTTAAGCACCATGCCGACTTGCGAACGAATTTTCATGGGTGTGTGTGCTCCAAGTATGGATAGAAAAAAGTGACTTTACCCTTCAATGCTGGTCGGCAGTGGGCGCGGCAATGAATCATCTGGCTTGTCTTCTAACCAGTCAATTTTTGACATTTTACGGATAACAACAAACTCATCACGGTTACAACCCACCGTTCCATAATAGTTAAAGCCATAAGACTGCTGAGCATAGCTGCCAATCATATGGGTAGGCTTCAAGATAGTACGGGTCATTGAGTTGTGAATACCGCCACGAGTACCGGTCTGCTCAGAACCAGGAATATTGACCAGTTTTTCCTGAGCGTGATACATCATGGTCATGCCTTCTTTGACGCGCTGACTGACGATGGCACGAGCGGTGAGAGCGCCGTTAGCATTGAACAGCTCAATCCAGTCGTTATCGACGATACCTGCTTTGGCCGCATCAACTTCTGACATCCAGACACAAGGGCCGCCACGGCTCAGGGTCAGCATCAATAAGTTGTCAGAATACGTGCTATGGATACCCCACTTTTGATGTGGTGTTAAAAAGTTAAGCACAATTTCTTTATTACCATTGGGCTTAGCGTTTTTGACTATCTCAGTGGTTTTGGTATCAATCGGTGGACGATACTGTTGCATTTGTTCCCCAAAAGCCTGCATCCACGGATGATCTTGATAAAACTGCTGACGGCCCGTAATCGTACGCCAAGGAATAAGCTCATGAACGTTGGTATAACCGGCGTTATAGCTCACTTCATCGGATTCAATCCCCGACCACGTCGGGCTTGAAATGATTTTGCGCGGTTGCGCCACGATGTCTTTGAAGCGAATTTTTTCATGTTCGCTAGACTTGGCAAGATGCGCATGCTCACGACCGGTAAACTCAGACAATGCTTGCCAGCCTTTAACAGCGACATGACCATTGGTTTCTGGAGCGAGCATTAAGATGGTTTCGGATGCATGGATTGCCGTACTGATACGTGGACGACCTTCAGAAACGCCAGGTTCAGTCACGCGGTAATTGAGATCACCCAGTTGCTTAACTTCAGTTTTGACGTCCCAATTCAGACCTTTTGAACCGTTGCCTAACTGTTCCAAAGCAGGTCCAAGCGAGGTGAATTTGGCATAAGTATTTGGATAATCGCGCTCAACAATCTTAATCATTGGGCAGTTCTTACCCGGAACCGGTCTTTCGCCAGCGGTTTTCCAGTCTGTGCCACCAAATGGCTGAGCCAGCTCCCCCGGAGTATCATGCTGCATCGGATAAGTTACGACATCAGTCTCAACCCCTAAATGACCTTTAGAGATTTCAGAAAAGCTTTTAGCGATACCTTTATAGATTTCCCAATCCGTTTTAGATTCCCAAGCAGGATCTGTTGCGGCGGTTAGAGGATGGATAAAAGGATGCATGTCTGAGGTATTCATGTCATCTTTTTCATACCAAGTCGCAGTCGGCAGGACGATATCAGAATACATACAAGTAGAAGACATCCGGAAGTCTAAAGTAACCACCAAATCCAGCTTGCCAGTCGGGCCTTTTTCTACCCAATCGACTTCTTTTGGTTGTAAATGACCAGCAGGGTTCTCTTCGTTTAGCAGGCCGTTTTTGGTGCCCAAAAAATACTTGAGCATGTATTCATGCCCTTTACCTGATGAACCCAACAAGTTTGAGCGCCAGATAAACATATTACGAGGGAAGTTAACGGGGTTGTCCGGTGCTTCACAGGCAAAGCGCATACTGCCATCTTCCAGAGAATCCACCACATAATCCTCTATCTCTTTGCCACTCGCTTTTGCTTGCTCAGCAATGATTAGCGGATTGCGATCGAGTTGCGGTGCTGAAGGTAACCAACCTGCTCGCTCTGCTTGAATATTGTAGTCAAGCATATGCTCAGGAAAGTCTGCTTTATTGGCATTCGGAGAGAGAATCTCATGAGCAGAAATAGTTTCATGACGCCACTGTGAGCTATGGCTATAAAAGAAACTGGTACCGGCCATTTGACGCGGTGGACGATGCCAATCAAGCGCAAATGCCAATGGCAACCAACCGGTCTGTGGACGTAGTTTTTCTTGACCCACATAATGCGCCCAGCCACCACCTGATTTGCCGATACAACCGCACAGCATAAGCATGTTGATAACGCCGCGATAGTTCATATCGAGGTGATACCAGTGATTCATACCCGCACCGATGATAATCATCGATTTGCCTTTAGTCTTATGCGCGTTTTCTGCAAACTCACGGCCCACTTGAATGACGCGCTCGCGACTGAGACCCGTGATTACTTCCTGCCACGCAGGCGTCCCTGGGACACTAGCATCGTTATAATCATCGGTGACGTGTTCGCCCCCAACCCCATTATCAACCCCAAGATTAGCGACTGTTAAGTCAAATACGGTCGCTACTATAGCGGTGGTGCCGTCGGCAAGGGTGACGGTTTTACAAGGGACGGTCTTTTGCTGTAACGCGTCGCCTGGTACGCACTCAAAGTGTGGATGTTTAACATGACCAAAGTAGTCGAATGCAACTATACTAGTTTCACCACTGTCTTTTAAGGTTAGCGTCAGGTCAATGGCCTCGCCTGTCGTTCCATTCTTTTGCTCAATGTTCCACTTGCCCTTTTCGCCCCAACGGTAACCGATAGAGCCTTGTGGAGAAACCAGCTCGCCATCATTATTTAAGCCGATGGTTTTCCATTCTGGATTGTTTTCTTGACCTAAGTTATCAACCAAGTCAGAAGCACGAAGATAGCGACCCGGACGACGCGAGCCTTCTGCGCCTTCTAACATGACCAAGATTGGCATATCGGTATAGCGCTTGGCATAGTCTAGAAAATACTCGCTAGGCTGCTTTAGGTAAAACTCTTTAATAATGACATGACAAAACGCTTGAGCGACCGCTGCATCCGTCCCTTGTTTAGGGTTCAGCCACAAATCAGTTAATTTAGATATCTCCGCATAATCGGGCGTAATAGAAACTGTTTTGGTGCCTTTGTAACGGACTTCAGTAAAGAAATGCGCATCGGGTGTGCGCGTTTGCGGCACGTTCGACCCCCAAGCGATAATATAATCAGAGTTGTACCAGTCGGCTGATTCAGGCACATCCGTTTGCTCGCCCCAAGTCATTGGCGACGCCGGTGGCAAATCACAGTACCAATCGTAAAAAGACAGAGAAGCGCCACCAATCAAAGACAGGTAACGACTGCCTGCGGCATAGCTGACCATTGACATGGCAGGAATAGGAGAGAAACCGACGATACGGTCAGGGCCATAAACTTTGGCAGTGTAGACGTTACTCGCGGCAATAATCTCGTTGACTTCTGCCCAAGTTGAGCGGATAAAGCCACCAAGACCACGCTTAGATTTATATTGTTCGGCTTTGATTGGATCTTCAACGATACTTCCCCAAGCATCGACTGGGTCTGGAAACTCGCCCTTGGCTTCGCGCCATAATTTTAATAAAGGCTTACGAATTTTAGGATATTTGACCCGGTTGGCAGAATACATATACCAGCTATAACTTGCGCCACGAGGACAGCCGCGAGGTTCGTGGTTGGGTAGATCTGGGCGCGTTTCTGGATAGTCAGTTTGCTGAGTTTCCCACGTAACCAGTCCGTTTTTAACATAGATTTTCCATGAGCACGAACCCGTACAGTTGACGCCATGTGTTGAGCGCACGACTTTGTCATACTGCCAACGACTGCGATAAACATTTTCCCAATCACGCGACTCATCACGGGTCTCGCCGTGTCCATCGGTGAACTCACCTTTTTTGCGCTTAAAAAAACGGAACTGATCGAGTAAATGACTCATTTCGCTATCCCCTAGGTTATTGCTTATGATGTATCTAGAACTGGGCTCAGAGTGATTTGAGGAGTGATTTTAGTAGCTTCTCTATGCACATAAGCCGTAAATACTGTTTCGATATCATCATTGTAAGTAAGCGCTAGAGGACTTACTATTATCTAACATGAGCACAGCCCTACCACCTTAGTAGTAGCCGTTATAAAAATACTGTCGTCAAAAACCAATCAATAAGAGAGAAAACAGGCGACAGAAAACCAGATAAAATGGAATAAGCAAAAAAAATGCTACTGACCTAAGTAAGTAGCCTGGTCAAAAAACGTTGATCGTATATTTTTAGTGCTGATATAGTTTTAACACCTCTATATTCCTAGATTAACACACCAAGTGCAACGCTAAATAATATTATAGAACACCTGGTTTGGCGCAGCCACACAGCAAGCGAGTAAAATTTGTACCAGTAGTACGTTATCATATCTGTACCTATTTTATTATGGACTGACTATATATATAGCTAACAAGGATATTCTGCGTTTCCACGGCTGTAATACCACCAAGTCAATACGATACAAATGATATAAAAAATAATTAAAGCGATAAAAGTGCCAAAGACTCCTAAGCCCGATCCAAACATTTTAGGAATAAAGAAAGCGCCATAAGCCGCGATAGCCGAGGTAAAACCAACCACCGCTGCGGACTCTTTACGTATCTCTACGAACAGTGACTCTGCTCCCACCTTCTCCGGTGCACGTCGCTCATGAAAGGTTCTAAAAATAACCGGAATCATGGTAAAGGTAGAGCCGTTACCGATGCCGGTAGTAATAAATAGCACCATGAAGGAGATGAAGTATCCGACAAAGCTGCCTTCATTGCTCTCACTGGGTAAGAAGTACATGACAGCCAGTACTGCCAACACCATCACAATGTAATTCCAAAACGTGACTCTAGCGCCGCCTACTTTATCAGATATCCAACCTCCTAAAGGCCGGAAAAGCGCGCCTACCAAGGGACCTAAAAAGGCAAATTTCAGGGCGTCTATGGCAGGGAACGAGTTCTTAATCAACATAGGAAACGCGGCAGAAAAACCAATGAATGAACCAAAGGTTGCCATGTAAAGAATGCACATGATCCAGTTGTGCTTACGTTTAAAGATAACAGATTGATCTTTAAAGGAGGCTTTGGAAGTAGCAATATCATTCATTCCAAACCAAGCTAACACTGAGAATAGCAGAATAAAAGGTATCCAAATAAAGCCCGCATTTTGTAGATAGAACTGTTGGCCTGAACCGGAAATCTGCGGATCGCCGCCTAAGCTACCGAACGCCGCAAATAGGATGACCACCGGCACCACAAACTGCATAACGGACACGCCTAGATTACCAAGACCGGCATTGAGGCCCAGTGCGGTACCTTGTTCAGATTTTGGATAAAAGAACGAAATATTGGACATAGAAGAGGCAAAATTGCCGCCGCCGAAGCCGCAAAGTAGCGCAATAATGGCGAATATAATGAACGGGGTATCAGGGTTTTGAACGGCAAACCCCATCCATAATGCCGGAATCAATAACGATGCAGTGGAGATAGCTGTCCAGCGCCGTCCACCAAATATAGGCACCATAAAAGAATAAAAAATCCGCAGTGTCGCCCCTGATAGGCCTGGTAGAGCCGCCAACCAAAAAAGCTGACCTCTATCAAATCCAAAACCTATCTCTGGCAAGCGAACGATGACCGCACTCCATACCATCCATACCGCAAAAGCCAGCAGTAAGGCCGGTATAGATATCCATAAATTGCGACGGGCGACTTTTTTGCCGCTACTTTCCCAAAACTCTTCCATTTCAGGACGCCAGTCAGTGATGAGCTTACCACCTTTAAAATTGTCATTACTGCCCATACTATTCCTCACTTAATATCGTCTATACAGTTAGGCCACTATAAAAATAGGCAGTAAGAAGTAGACGTTTAAAGAAAAAAACGGGCTACTATCCTTGCGTATTGGCTCTATTATTCACTTGATGCATTAACAACAAATGATAACTCACGGTACTTTGTTATCACCGTCATTAGTATTGATACATAGTGGTAGACTGATACCTCAAAGAGGTAATGTTTAGCACTCTAAGTGAACTACTGCTTTAGAGGTATATAAAAGGTCAACTCATTGATGATAAATTGATATTTGGGCTTATACGCTTGAGTATTTCAAACTCGAAATTTATAAAAACCATGCTTCCCAATCATTATTCCCCGTCATGCTTTCTCATAGGTAAAAGCTTATTAATTATGAATAGTCGTCTATTACGCCATTCCCTACCCCTTCATGCTTGGGGCGCTATCTTTACTATTTCTATCTTATGTTTTATATCTACATTAGGTGGCGGCATGCTAGCTTGGGTGTCAGAAACAGATGCTCAAGCCATTAACACCGCAGGCTCGATACGTATGGCCACTTACCGTATTAGCTTTCAGTTGGCGACTAATTTTTCTGAAAACAATCCTTTTGATTTGAACATTGGTCTTAAGAAAAATGACTTAGAAGGTAAAAAAGAAGGTACAGAGAATGTTAAGGGTGAGAATAGAATTGGAGAGCAAGATAAATTAAGTCCTATCCGGAAAGAAAAGACTGAAGAAATCAGCACTCTTATTGAGGATATGGAAAGTAGGCTTGCGGAATTACATGACTATCAATTGGCCAATGCGAATGACAATGAAGGAATCAACAACCAACTTAAGCAAATAGAGTCGCAGTGGTTTCGCGAGTTGAAACCTGCTTTGTTATCACAAGATGCCCAAAAATTTTATATCGTCTCGTTTAAATACATTGAAGACGTGGATAGCTTCGTCAACGAGCTACAGTATAGAAATGAGCAGCGTCAGACGTGGCAGCAAATCCTGCAAATTGTATCGTTGGTGCTGACGGTTATCATTATGCTAGTGGGTATGCAGAGACTGCGTCAAAATGTACTGATACCCGTACAACAGCTTATTAAAGCCAACTATAAATTTAAACAGGGCAAGCGCAATACTAAAGTGTCTATATCGGGCTATACAGAATTTAATGCACTCGGAGATTCTTTTAATGATATGGCGAGCACCATTGAGACCCATCAGCGTTCACTTGAAAGTGAAGTACAGATAAAAACCCAACATCTAGTGAAAGCCAACCAGGTGCTGTCGCTGTTTTATGACTTTTCTAAATCCCTAACCACCAGTCAAGTGAGCTTGTACAGGCTAGATACCTTGATTACAGATTTTGGCAAGATCCTGCCGCACTTAGAGTTCACTTTATGCATACAGAATAAATTCATAAATAATAAAAACGCCATCATCTTACATGGTGAAAAAATGAAAGAGCTGTGTAAGAAGTTAAACTGTGATAACTGTTTAACCAAAGAAGGCGTATATACCAAATCCTATCCTATCGCCCACCAAAAAGTCGAATTCGGCGAGTTAAAAGTGCGGCCAAAGTCGGTCCTACTTATCAATAGTACACTTTTTCCAAATAATAATGACGGCAATACGCCGTCCTCACAGCGTATTCAGATTGCAAAAGAAGGCAGAACCTTTTTCGAGTCTGAAATAGGTTCTGAGCTAGACCTTGAAAACAATGAGCTGATTGTAGCGCTCACCAATCTCATCAGCACCGCTCTGTCACTACGTAAGCAAAGACAACAGGAACATCAGCTCATTTTATTTGAAGAGCGGTCCACTATCGCCAGAGAGTTGCATGATTCTTTGGCTCAGTCATTGTCTTATCTGAAGATTCAAATCAGTGTGTTAGAGAGGCATCTTAAAAATGGGTCTGACGAACAAAATGAAGCTTCCGTCCGGCAGCATATTGATCAAATAAAAGCAGGTCTTAGCTCCGCCTATCAACAGTTAAGAGACTTATTAATTACCTTCCGTCTCACCATCGATAACGATAATTTTGATGAAGCATTACACGAAGCCGCCAATGAATTTGCGCTTAAGGGTAAGTTTGAGATTACGGTGAGTAATCGAGTGATGACCCTGAACTTGAGTGCCACTGAACAAATTGATTTGATCCAAATTGCTAGAGAGGCGTTGTCGAATATTAGCAGGCATGCCCAAGCTGAAAACGTAGAGATTGATTTGGGTTATGACGATGAGGACAAATATATTGTTATGACCATCGTAGATAACGGTGTTGGTATATCAGGAACCGTAGATCAAACTCAACATCATGGTCTAATGATTATGAAAGAGCGCGCTCATAACTTAGGCGGGGAGTTGATTGTATCTAATAACGAATCACAAGGCACGACAATAACCGCTAAGTTTGCTCCCAATTTCTTCGATGAGAATATATCCAAAGAAGCTTATCTCTAAGCCAGTAGAATTAGACCTTCCAGTAAAGTTAAACAGTTAGCTTGCCGTTTTTTAAGATTTAGAACGCTTCTTTTATAGTATTTTTAATCTGTGAGTATGTTATGAGTACTAAAGTTTATACCTCCGCTTCTCCAGCTCGGTTGTTACTGGTGGATGACCATCCTATGCTACGTCGCGGGGTGGCAGAGTTATTGAGTCTTGAGAATGACGTAGAGGTCATTGGTGAAGCGAGTAATGGACAAGAGGCGTTAGAATTTTTAGCAAATAATGAGGTTGACTTGGTCATACTAGACCATAAAATGCCCATACTAACGGGTATGGAAACCTTAAAAGAAATCAAAGCGAGAAACATTAAGACCAAAACCGTATTATTTACAGTTTCTGATAGCGGTGAAGATGTACAGGATGCCTTGAAGTTAGGCGTAGATGGGTATCTATTAAAGGATATGGAACCTGACTTAATCATTATTGATATTAGAAAAATATTGCGCGGAGAGCTGGTTATCAGTCCAAATCTGGCGTCAATATTGGCACAAACCTTACGTACCCCTAGTATTGAAGATATTGCTGGCAGTCTGACAGGTAGAGAACTGCAAGTGATTCAGATGATAGCGGAAGGGCTTAGTAATAAGATGATTGCCAATAAGCTTGATATTGCAGAATCAACGGTAAAAGTACATGTGAAGCATATCCTTAATAAGACCGGTCTGCGTACACGGGTAGATGCGGCCGTTTGGACAGTCAATCACTTATCAAAATAACTTGTTATCAAAACTGATAAATAAAAAACTACCTAATTTAAAGCCACCTAACCATAAGTTAGGTGGCTTTCTTTATAGGAAAAACAGTCATAGGGAAAACAATACTAACCGTTATGTTCTTTAGCAATCTGAATATCTACCGATGACATTTTATAATCATCCCCAAAGGCATCTTCAGGCTCTTTTAACCAGAAGAAGCAAAGTACCCAAGCAATAAAGGCACCTATAGCGATAATGAAAAAGAATTGGTTGGGCTCAACCAAGGTAAATACAAACAAGTAGAATACTGCGCCTACGTTGCCATAAGCGCCTGCCAAGCCTGATATCTGACCCGTGAGACGTCGCTTAATGGACGGAATAACGCCAAAGGTTGCCCCTTCTGCGCCTTGTACAAATACTGAGCATAAAATGGTAAAGACCACCGCAATAAACAACGGCCACTCTGCATTCAATAATCCCATTAGTCCAAATCCGATACCAATGCCGAACATATAGACCAACATAACCAAACGGCGATTACCTACTCGATCGGAGATATAACCCCCTAACGGACGCGCCCACAAATTAACAAAGGCAAAAGTCGAGGCAACCAGCCCTGCTACCGTGGGATCAAGTGTCCATGTCGCGGCAAAGAACATCGGTAGCATAGATACCACTGCCAGCTCTGCCCCAAAGTTAGCAAAGTAAGTCACGTTTAGAGCAGCAACGGAGGTAAACGGATACTTATCGTCTTCAGGAATACCCGCCTTAATGATAGGAACATTAACGCTGATGGCTTTATAAATTTGATACAGCACCATCAACCCGATAACGCCATAGCATACCCAAGCGCCAGTAGCGCTCAAAAAGCCCATTCCTTGAGTACGATAGACCAGTAATGATAATACACCGTATAAAGGAACAATAAACAAACAGTATAATAAAAGGTCTTTCCAAGTCGATACCTCTAAAGCGCCAGCCGAACGTGCTTTTTTATGGGTGTCAGCCGTTGGACCATCGGTAATCAGAAACCAATACACCACACCGTATGCCGCCATAATTAACCCAGACAATGCAATGGCCCAACGCCAACCATCATCGCCACCGAAGAACTGTAGCGCAACCGTCGGAATAGTAATCGCCGCTGCTGCCGAGCCAAAATTCCCCCATCCTGCATAGAAGCCTTCGGCAAAGCCAATATCTTTCGGCTTAAACCATAGCGCCGTCATATGTATACCGACCACGAAACCAGCACCGACGATAGACATAAATAGTCGCGCAACGAATAGTTGCATGGCAGAGGTACCAAAAGCAAAAAACCAAGTCGGTATCGCCATGACGACCATTAATATCGAGAACACTCGTCTGGGTCCGAAACGATCTAAGGCCATTCCGACGACCACTCGCCCAGGAATCGTTAAAGCCACGTTTGCAATTAGGAACAACTTAATATGATCAGGCGTCAAATAGCTTTCTGTCTGTAACATAGAAGTGGCTAGCGGCGCCATGTTGAACCAGACATAGAAGGTAAGAAAAAAAGCGATCCACGTATAGTGAAGCGCTTTTATTTCCCGGCGTTCCAGTTCAAGTAGCTCTTTTGCTTGCATAGTAAATACCCCTACCGTAAATTTTCACAGTTGTAATAGGGGCAATATACCAATAAATAATGAAGCTAACTATTGAGCGAAAGCAGTATAAATTTTGTTTTCAATACTACTTAATAGGCACTAAAAAATAGTGTTAACGGGAGTGGAACGATGATATTAAACAGCGGCTAAACATGGTTGCATGTTATGCGAAGTCTATTTATTTACAAAAGCAATCTTAGTCAGACCCGCATTACTCGCGGCAGCCAGCACTTGCGCGACCATATCGTAACGGGTGTCTTTATCCGCCCGCAGGTGAATATTTGGATTACGCCCTTCTTTTGACGCTTGCTCAAACCGGACTTGTAATTACTCTAACGTCAGCGCCTCTTCATCCCAGAATAAGCCATTGTCCTTATCAATACTGACTTGCAATACCTCATCAGGTAAGCCATTAAC
Organism: Psychrobacter arcticus 273-4; assembly: GCF_000012305.1. NCBI lineage: Bacteria > Pseudomonadati > Pseudomonadota > Gammaproteobacteria > Moraxellales > Moraxellaceae > Psychrobacter > Psychrobacter arcticus. The sequence continues at coordinate 715,078 of NC_007204.1, read as the reverse complement.
CGTAGCACTGGTCTCGGGTAGCTCCAAAGGTACGGTTGGATTCATCACTGTGGCCGTAACCAAAAAGATAATCATCAGCACCAGTGACCCCTGCCGTCAACACCGTACAACTAAACTTGGGAGATTTTAGTTATGCAGCCTGACGATAATAATCAAACCACACCTGTCTAGGCGATTTATAGCCCAAGCTCTTTTGAATTCTCGCCCCACTGCGAGCACAGCTCTTGTCTTGCGTCGCTGCAAAGCAGTGCTTTGCTAATCGCTCCTCATTGTACTCAAGCTCGATATATTGTGTGATATCGCTGATGGCTTCAAACCTTGTTTTATAATCTTGGTGATACACTAATTCGTTCTTCAACACGCCCCAAAAGCTTTCTATTGGCGCATTATCGAAGCAATTACCTTTAGCACTCATTGACCCTGTAAATTGATGTTGCTCGATAATCTTGTGGTACGCATGGCTGCAATACTGGCTGCCTCTGTCAGAGTGCACAATCAATCCTTGTCTTGGACGTTTGTTCTTGATTGCCATATTCAGTGCACGGCAAACTAAATCAGCCGTCATGCGCTTATTGATAGCGTAGCCGACCAGCTCTTTGGTGTATAAGTCTTTAACCCCTGCTAAGTACAGCCAGCCCTCATTTGTCCAGATATAGGTGATGTCACTAACCCAAGACTCATTGGGATGCTTAGCATCAAACTGCTGATCCAGCACGTTTAGATAAACCAGCTTGTTATGATTGGAGTTGGTAGTCATTTTAAAACGCTTGTGGCGCCGGCATTTGATGCCGTATTCTTCTTTAATGCTTCTAATCATATATTGGCTGACATAGTGCCCTTGCTGTCTTAGATGTGCTTGCAGACGATCTACGCCATAGCGCTCACGAGTCTCAGTGTGAGCCGCTTTGACAAGTAGTTCACACTGGTTGCGGTGTATCTGCTGATCACTGATGTTACGATTCATCCAGTCGTAGTAGCTTGATGGTTTAACAGCTAATACACGGCACATGCTTATGACGGTAAAGATATGCCGATTAGTTTTTATAAAAGCGTACCTTACTAGCTGTCACTGCGGGCATAGCCCTACGTCTTGCGTCACTAAAACAGTCTCCCAGACTGTTTCTTAACGTTCCTCATTGGCAAAGTACGCTGTGGCCTCATTCGAGCATACTCTAAATTGCTCTCATCGTATAAGCCCAGCGCATTTCATATCGAAAATAAAGGTATGCTGATGAGTAATAGACGTTCATTTTGCCTGCCTCGTTTTTGATATATACTGTTTAATATCGGTCACGCTTTTATAATGATAAGGATAATAAGTTTGAGTAACTTTGATAATATGGACAATATAAATGATTCAGACAATTTTGATGACTTTTTTGAGAATCTCGGCTACCGCTTTGATGAATCATTTAGCGATGGTTGGGATCGCCTGACCCAATCTATTAAAGACTTATACAACCGTACAACCGATAAGCTGGAAGATGAGCTGGCGCTACCGCTGACACAAACCTACGTTAATGATGCACTGAAAACCTATGTCACGGATAATGTCAAAGCCATCTTAGAGCTGCGTGTTGAGATACATGAAGACTGGTTTCGCTTATACTGCACCGTCGATGCAGGCGGCATTTATGCGGAGGTCGCGAGTAACTTTCGTCTGGTACATGCGCAGCTCGATCGCAATGTACAGCGCTTTGTTTTTGGTCAACTGACTTATACCGATATCTTAAATCTGCGCTGCGAATCCTTTCTTAAGCGTCAAGGTATCAAACTGTTTATTTGGTTTTACCACCGCATTCTAAAAAAAGATCCGTTAGGCTTTATCCTATCTTATATCAACATTGCACGCACAAAAAATGAGATTATTTATATTGATATCAATCGTTGGCTGAAGAGTAATAAGAAAATCATCAGTACCTTGCATAAGGCACAAATCAATTATGGTGAGCTTGAAGAAGAACAATTGATTTTGAAAGCGCAGATTAACTATCGTGATTTATTATCCTCAAATAGCAATGAAGATATTATCAGCGAAAAGGACGAGCCTGTACAGGTACAAGGTCCTGTCCATCCGCTAGATGCGGAAAAGATGCCAAGACCAGCTTAAATCATCACAAGCTCTCAGCTCTTATAATTTTTAGCTCTTATAAAAAAAAGCGGTATCTTGCCAGACAACAGTCTTCAAGATACCGCTTTTTTCTTTTGCTAAAACTTTCAAAAAAATGACACTCTTTACCAGTAGTTTTCTACCGCAATATTGCCTTCGCCGCGACGATTCATTACCAGTCCTAATGTCTTTAAAGTCTCTTTAGTATCTTCTACCATCTCTGGATTACCACAGAGCATGACATGCGTACTGTCGATATCTAAGGCAATACCCGCACGTTCTTGCAGCGTTCCGTCTAATAGAAGTTTCGGCAGACGTTCAGTCAATGCGCCCTCGACAGGCTCACGAGTAACGATCGGTATAAAGGTTAATTTTGCAGGATTATCGACTAAGGAGCCAAAGTCTTCTTGTAGACTCTCTATCTTCTCAACGTACGCCAACTCTTCTATCGAACGTGCGCTATACGCCAAGATGATATGCTCGTAATCTTCCCATGTCTTTAAATCTTGCAGCATTGATAAGAAAGGTGCAAGTCCAGTCCCAGTAGCCAGCAGCCACAAATCTTTTGGTAATGGCTTTTGATACCGTGCTAAGGTTAAAAAGCCAAATGGTATGGTATTAAGCAGCAACTCATCGCCTACTTGCAGATGTTGTAGTTGCGAGGTAAAAGCGCCATCAGGAATAACGATAGAGAAAAATGCTAGTACCTCATCAAAGGGTGACGAGACAATCGAGTAAGCACGAAAAATATCTTCGTTTAGTGCTTCATTGGCGATATCATGACCTGCTTCGTTCTGCTGCTTATAATAATTTAACTGACTGGGATTAACGCCCAAGCGTACGAACTGCCCAGCCGTGAATTTAAAGCTATCAGGACGGCTGACGGTAAAGCTAAATAAATTTGGTGTCCAAGTGGTTTTGCTTAGCACTGTTACGGTTTGAATATTGTCGCTCATAGTCATGAATCACTTATATTTTATTAACATTTATTTTTATAAAAATTTAAACAACACAAAAAAAGATGCGCCAAGCTTATCACAAAGCTGGCGCATCTTGTTTTTCGAACCGTAACAAGCAATAAATATAGTCGGTGAAAAGTAATATCGATACAACACGTACTGCTGGTGCAAATTTTTCTTGCTTGCTGTGCCTACGCAGACAGAGGCTGCAAAAAATTTACACCAGCAATACGGTAGCGACTTTAAAGTATTTCAACTATAGCAACATAGATATAGCGCTACTTATTTCAGATTTCTATTTTCTATTTTCTATGCTTACCAAATACGAGCCAAACTCGCCCATTCAATCATACTGTTTGGCAACACACCAAAGAATACAATGATTGCCGTGACTGCAATGACCATGATACCACCGGTACGTAGACCCCACTGCTTTGAGACGTCAAATTCAATAAACTGTTTTGGACGTTTAAATAGCGTGAGCAAGACGCGTAGGTAATAGAACAGACCAATGGCACTACCCAAGATAATCATCGCTGCCAAGAACCAATTGGTACCTTGTACGGCAGCAAGAATCGCAAACAGCTTCGTAATAAAGCCTGCGGTCAGTGGAATACCCGCCAAAGACAACATCATGATGGTCATGACAGCCGTCAATACCGGACGACGCCAAAACAGCCCTTGATAATGCGTTAATTCATCCGCTTCACCAGATAAGCGATAAGGGCTAGACATCAAGGTCACTACGCCAAAGGCACCGATAGAGGTAAAGGCATAAATCGCCATATACATGCTAGAAATACTATCAGCAGCAGAGCCAATGCTCACGATTACGATTAACACATAACCCATATGGGCAATGGATGAATAACCAAGCAAGCGTTTGAGACTGGTTTGGCGTACCGCGAGTAAGTTACCTAGCAAAATCGACAAGGTTGCCATAACCATCAGCAGCATTTGCACCGATGGTAATGCCAATAGTGAGGTATCAATTAAAAATCGTACTGCCAGTGCCATCATCGCTACTTTTGATACCGAGGCCAGATAAGTCGCGATAGGTGCAGGTGCGCCTTCGTAGACATCTGGTGTCCAGATATGAAAGGGCGCAGCAGAAAGCTTAAAGGCAATACCAAACATCATCATCGCTGCCCCTAAGATTAACAGCGGCGATTCAAACGTATCTGCTAAGGTTAAACTGATAGGCTTAAAAGCAAGCGAGCCGACTTCTGCATAGATAAATGCCATGCCCATCAGCAGCGTTGCCGATGCTGTCGCTGATAGCACTAAGTACTTCAGCCCCGACTCAAGCGAGCGAGTGCGCATATAAGTATATGACAGCATGCCATATAGCGGTATCGATAGCATCTCCAGACTCATAAAGAAGGATGCTAAGTGCTGGGCGCAAACCATAAGCAGCGCACCAACCGTTGATAGCAACATGAGCAAATACAGCTCTTCTTTATGGTCTTTTAAATCGGCTAAATAGGCATAAGATAACGTACAACATGCCAATGCACAGATAAAGATAATCACCATATTAAACTGAGCAAAGTTATCAATAACGAATAACTGCTCAGCCGCTGGCACGAGCGACCCACTGTCAATGATGCCTGCCATTTGCCCAAGCAAAATAAACAGACCAATATTAAGACCGACGACCGAAATCGTACCAGTTACCATATGTGAGCGCTTCATAGTAATGGCAATCATCACCACCAATACCGTAATCACTACCGCAATGATTGGTGCATAAGGCAATAGCCCCATCAAATCATTCATCGTAAAATCGTTCATGACTTAACGTGCCTCCATTGCATCAAGCAGTTGCGAGGCATCTACTTGTGTTACTTGACTGTATATATAGGCGTTATTAATCCACTGCATCGCATGACTTGAGGTATCAAGGAACGGCTGTGGATACAGTCCGAGCCAGACTAAGCCTGCGGCAAGCATCAATAGCAACGACAACTCGCGCTTGCCCAAATCTTTTAATGGACGCTCTGGCAGACCATGAGATTTGGTTTCTTTTAACGCCACTTCTTTAATATTATTAGTACCGAATAGCGCCTTATGAATTAATATAAGCGAGTATAAACCTGCTAATACTAAGCTAAAGGTTGCCAAGACCACAAACACAGGATACTGTGCAAATGCGCCAAACAAGATCAAGAATTCACCGATAAAGTTACCCGTACCCGGAATACCAAGCAAGGCGGCACAAAAGAACATCAATATCGGCGCATAATAACGGAACTGACCCCACATACCGCCCATCAAGGTCAAATCACGGGTGTGCAGACGCTCATACAACTGCCCTGCCATAATAAATAGCGCTGCTGAGCTTAAACCATGCGCAAGCATCTGAATCATCAAACCTTGTAAGCTGAGTAACGTTCCGGCATAAATCGCCAACACCACAAAGCCCATGTGCGAGATACTGGTATAAGCCAGCAGCCGCTTCATATCAGTTTGCATAAAGGCTAGCCATGCGCCATAGAAGATACCAATGGTACCCAAGGTCATGGCAATCGGAGCAAAATCTTGTGACGCAGCTGGAAATAATGGCAAGACAAAACGAATCAAACCATAAGCGGCAGTCTTAATCAAAACCCCTGCCAAATCTACCGAACCTGCGGTTGGTGCTTGCGCATGCGCATCTGGCAACCAGCCGTGGAACGGAATAATCGGCAACTTAACCGCAAAGCCAATAAAGAAGCACAGCATGATCGGATATTCCCAGCCGCCAAGTGACGTACCGAGCAAATCATTATAATTAAAGCTGACCACGCCTTTTTGGGCGTAGCTGATAATGACCAATATCAAAATACCTACGAGCATGATTAACCCAGACGCTTGGGTATAAATAAAGAACTTAGTTGCTGCGTATTCTTTGGTTTTGCCAACGACGTCATGACCCCAAATCGCGATCAAGAAATAGATCGGAACCAGCATCATCTCCCAAAAGAAGAAGAATAAGAACATATCGATGGCTAAGAAAACACCAATGACGCCGCCCAAGCTCCATAGCAAGTTCAAATGGAAGAAACCAACACGACGCTGAATCTCATTCCACGAACAGGCAACGGCGGCAACACCGAGAAGCCCTGTCAAAGCTACCATCATTAGCGATAAACCATCTAAGGCTAAATGAAAGCTGATACCAAAGCTGGGTATCCATGGCACACTGAATTCAGCGACCCAAGGCACATTTGCATCTGGCGCAATGACTTGCTGACTCATGCCAGAAAAATCGCCGTATTGCCACAGTACCATTGATAACACAAAGGTCAACGTCATACCGATTAAGGCAATCCAGCGCGGTAGACGTTTATTAAAGCGTTCAACCAGCCAACACAGCAATCCTGCAATAAAAGGAATGGCAATTAATGCTGGTAGCATCCACGTTTGTTGTAACTCAATCATCTTATACCACCGTCATCATTACCAGCACGAGTAACACAGCCATACCCAAGCCAAAGCTTGCAGCATAACCTCGAAGTGACCCTGTTTGCGTCGCAGACAATACCTTATTACCCGCTGATGCCAGCTTAGGCAATAGCAGCCACGTTTTATCGATAGGGTCGGCTTTAAATAAGCGGCCGATGAACAAAAAGGGTTTTACAAAAACTATATCGTATAGCGCGTCAAAGCCCATACCGTGATAGCACCAATGATATAACGCGCCGCCGATACGCGTGCGCTTAAAGCTTGTGAGCAGTCGACCTTTATTAACGACATATAATAGCGCCGCCAATACCAAGCCTGCTGCCATCGCACCCATGGCGATAAACTCAGCGGTATGCTTACCATGCGCTTGACCAGCAACTTCTAATAAATGCCCAACGCTCTCTGGCAATACGCCTTGCAGTGGCGGGGTAATGAAAGCACCTACTGCCGTTGATAATACCAGCAACACACTAAGTGGCAACCAATATGAGACACCAGATAATTTATGTGCGTGCGTTTTCTCTTCACCAAAGAAGATAATCCAAATCATACGGAAGGTATAAAGCGCGGTTAAGAAGGCACCGAATACGCCCATATAAAATAACACCATATGACCGGTTGCATAACTCTCCCAAAGAATCGCTTCTTTAGAATAAAAACCAACCGTCACCCAAGGTATCGCTGCCAATGCACCGCCGCCGACGATATAGCACCAAAAGACTAATGGTATCTTTTTACGTAAGCCGCCCATCTTAAAGATGTTCTGCTCATGATGTACCGCAAGAATCACCGCACCTGATGATAAGAATAACAAAGCTTTAAAGAAAGCGTGCGTCATCAGATGGAAGATAGCGCCTTGCCATGCCCCAACGCCCAATGCTAAGAACATATAACCGATTTGGCTCATGGTCGAATAAGCAAGGATACGTTTGATGTCCGTTTGTGCCAGCGCACAGAATCCAGCGACGACCAACGTCAATGCACCCACTGCCCCAACCCAGTACAATAATACCCCTGGTGTTAAGATAAATAGTGGATGTAGACGGGCGATTAAATAAACACCAGCGGTAACCATGGTTGCTGCGTGAATCAATGCTGATACTGGCGTTGGACCTGCCATCGCATCTGCAAGCCATGTATGCAGTGGTAACTGTGCTGATTTACCCATCGCCCCGCCAACCAACATAATCGTGGTCAGAATCATGGTCGGATTATTGATATCAAACACTTCCGGCGCACGAGTAATAATCTCTTGAATATTAAGCGTACCAAATTCGCGGAACAATAAAAATAAACCAAAAGCTAAGAACACATCACCCACACGAGTGACGGTAAAGGCTTTCATCGCTGCCCGACCATTGGCACGGTCTTGATAATAAAAACCAATCAGCAAGTATGAACAAATACCCACGCCTTCCCAGCCAAGATAGAGCAAGAACAAATTGTCCGCTAATACCAGCAATAACATACTGGTGACGAACAAGTTCATATAGCTAAAGAAGCGTGCAAAACCGGTTTCGCCTTTCATATACCAAGCGGCAAACAGATGGATTAAAAAGCCAATGCCGGTAATCACCCCAGTCATCGTCAATGCTAAGCCATCAAAGCTTAAACCAAAATTCGGCGCAAAATCCCCAACTTGAAACCAAGTCCACAACGGAATCTCTACGACGGTTCCGGCTGGATGCGTTGTTAAAAAGGTATAGCTAACAACCAGCGTACAGAGCGCTGATAGCAACATGCTACCGACACCGACAATCGCTGCTACCTGCTCGCTTAACTTGTCGCGCATAAAGGCTAAAATCAAAAAGCCAACGAGCGGGAATATAAAGGTTAATGGTAATAAACTCATGACATCATCCTTTCATCTCATTGGCGCTGTCGACATCGAGATGCCCACGCTGATGATAAAAACGCAATAATATTGCTAAACCAATGGCTGCCTCTGCTGCTGCTAAGGTCAAAATAAAGATAAACATAATCTGTCCATCTGGATCGACCCAGCGGCTACCTGCTACCACAAATGCTAGTGCCGCCGCATTCATCATGATCTCAAGGCTCATCAGCATAAACAAGAAATTACGCCGTACCATGACACCGCACAGACCAATGGCAAATAAGATACCTGCCAAGATCAATCCATGACTCATGGGTATCAGACCCAGTACATTTTGCGCCTCAGCAACCGGCTGCACTAAGCCTGCTACTTCATGGGCAAACGGCACATTGGCAACCTCTTGTGCCACGCTTGCTGCTAGTACCATCAGTCTGACTCCTTGCGCGTGACTTTTTTCATACCTACCTGCATACCTACGTAGTCATGCGGGTCGACATCTTTATATTCGTATGATTCAGCCATTGTTGCTGCATCAGTATCTATTTGCATGCCGTTATTATCATATTGTTCGATACTGGCTACCTTAGCGTTAAGTGCTAGGCTATCGTTACCAACGATCTCATCATCGATAGCTTCTTTACCCAAATGATAAGCCGCAACTAAGGCCGCGAGTAGTAGCAAAGCAGCTACTTCTATCAACATAATGTATTTGGTAAATAAGACAGTACCTACCGCTTTGGCTGAAATGGTTGACCCGCCAATCACAGCAGCTTCGTTATGATTAAGACCAATCATTGCATACAGCACAACCGCGATAATTATCGTTAGCCCCGTCGGTATCGCCCAAGTGCCAGCATCAAGCCAGCGCTCTTCACGCTCATCATTACGCATGCCTAAATTTAGCATCATAATCACGAAAACGAACAGCACCATAATGGCACCAGCGTAAACGACAATTTCAAGTGCCCCAGCAAACGGCGCACCTATCACAAAAAATATACCTGCAATTGCCAGTAACGACACAATCATCGATAAAATAGCATGGACTGGATTGGCTTGGGTTACCACGCGCAAACTGGCAAATATTGCCACCGCTGCCAGTGAGTAAAACCCTGCCAATTCAGGATGGTTCAAAATATTCATCATGGTAGCAAGCTCCTTAGATCAATCGGTGCCGCTTCATTTTGCGCCGCACCTTTTGGTTTATCTGCTACCGCCATACCCGTCACGCGATAATAGTTATAATCGGGATATTTACCCGGTCCTGAAATCAGTAAATGCTCTTTTTCATAGACCAAATCTTGACGGACGTATTCGCTCATCTCAAAGTCAGGCGTCATCTGAATGGCCGTCGTAGGGCAAGCTTCTTCACACAATCCACAAAAAATACAACGTGAAAAGTTGATTCGAAAGAACTCTGGATACCAGCGTCCGTCTTCGCGTTCCGCTTTTTGTAACGAGATACAGCCAACTGGACATGCCACGGCACATAAGTTACAAGCAACACAGCGCTCATCACCATCAGGGTCACGAGACAATATAATACGTCCACGAAAACGTGGCGGCACCGGTACCGGCACCTCAGGATAAAGAATGGTGTCGCGTGGTCTGATTGCATGACTATTGACCATCCACATGCTGCGGACAATGGTAAATAGTCCAATAACGGTCTTTTTTATCGTAGTAAACATGGGATTATTATCCTTCTCAGCTTTACCCTAGTTCATCAGTGATGGCTAGTGATGATTACAACGTTGGGGAAAAAATCAAAATGACTGCAGCAGTAACCAATAAATTAATCAAAGTTACTGGCAGGCAGACTTTCCAGCCAAAGTTCATCACCTGATCATAGCGCGGACGCATGAGTGAGCCTCGAGCCAAAATAAACATAGTCATAAAGAATAGCGTCTTAATCATGAACCAAAAAGCTGGTGGAATAAACGGAATATCTAAATTGAAAGGTGCCAACCAACCCCCAAAGAACAGACACGTCATCAAAGCAGAAATCAGTACAACGTTGACGTATTCGCCAATAAAAAACATACCGAACTTCATGCCAGAGTATTCAACGTGATACCCTTCAGCAAGCTCTTGCTCTGCTTCTGGCTGATCAAATGGATGCCTATGCGTTACCGCAACACCCGCGACCACAAAGGTTAAGAAGCCAAAAAACTGCGGGATGATATACCAACCATCAGCCTGCGCTTCGACAATTGCACGTAAGTTAAAGGAGCCTGTCAATGCAACAACGCCCATCAACGACAATCCTAAAAACACTTCATAACTAATGGTTTGCGCGGCTGAACGTAAACCGCCGAGTAACGAGAATTTATTGGCTGACGCCCAACCACCAAACAGCACTGCATATACCGCAATACCTGCCATGGCAAAAAAGAATAAAATACCAATATCCCAATCAGCCACCCCAAGGGTTGGCGAGATAGGAATAATGGCAAATGAGGCTAAAGCAGTAAACATCGCTACCGCTGGCGCCAAGGTAAACATAAATTTATCGGTAAAGTTTGGCGTCCAATCTTCTTTAAAGAAGATTTTGAGCATATCAGCAACCAGTTGCAACGAACCAAACGGTCCGACACGGTTTGGACCATAACGATCTTGCCAGAGTGCTAGCATACGGCGCTCATAGATAATCATCATTGCCGCAACAATCACGACGACTAAAAAGATAACCAACGATTGTACGACCATAAAAAGTATCGACCAAGTATCAAAGGTCATCATACTAGCCAAAAAGCTTGGCACATCAGGGATAATACGGGTCACTTGCATATTACACCTCCTGTGTGGTGGTCGGCGCGCTGCTTACTGGCGCTGCGCGGTTATTGGTATTGGCTGTTAAAGATCTCTCAGTCGCCATGCTGCCCATCATCGTCACCGGCGCATCGACTTTACGTACCGATGCTGGCATCGATGGATGAATAATACTGACCTGTCCAACTGGATAGCCAATACAGCCTTCGGCTAAATAGCCAACCAGCTGAATAGGCAAGGTGATTTGCTGTTTATCAATCTCAATCGCCAGATAATCGCCAGCAGCAACATCCCACTCTTTAGCATCATCAATACCCACACGCCATGCAGCTACTGGTAATTGCTCAGCAACCACTGGGCTACGCGATGCCATCATTGAGCTGGCATAGATATTATAAATAGGCACCAATTTGGCTTGTCCTTGCTGCATATCTGTCGTGGCTACCGAGGTAACTTCTGGAGCAACATACTGGCGCATAGCCAAACGCTCTAATTGGTCGAACAAGCGTACGCCCGGATCACCATTTCTAAGACTGCCACCGACTTTATCTTGATATTTATTCCAAGCTTGCGGTGAGTTCCAGCCCGCGGATTGTGCAAAAGGAATCATAGCGCTTGGGGTTTGTTTACCGCTATAGCCTTCCATTGAAAAGGTTAAACCGGTATCCAAATCTTTTGGCTGCATTGGCTCATGCACCGATACCGGCGCGCGCATAGAAGTACGACCTGAGTAACGACGTGGCTGGCGGGCAATTTTTAGACCATTCATCCGGTAATCGGCATCAGGTGCCGCCTCTTTAATACCGGCAAGTTTAGGATGCGTCGCTATCAAAGCATTGATGACATCATCAAGCTGCGTCCAATCAACATCGCGACCTTCTAAGCTGCTATGTACGGCATGTAACCAGCGCCAGCCTTCTTTGATACTGCTAAGCGGGTGATAATAGTCGTTATCATAAACTTGGAAGAAGCGCTGCGCACGACCTTCGGCAGAAATAAGCGTGCCATCTGCCTCAGCAAAGGTGGCTGCTGGCAATACAATATCGACATCTTTGTGCCAATCAAGCAATTGATGATCCAGCGCAATCACGGTTTTATCGGTCAATAGTTGGGTTAATTTATTAGCATCAATGGCATCGGTCAGCTGATTTTCTGCCACAATGACCACGTCAAAATCTGTCGCCAGCAATTCTTCAACTGAATGTCCACCAAGCAAACACACACCGATGCTATTGGCATCTGGAACCGCTAAATAGATACCCGCTTGCGCATGATATTTTTTATTGACGTCTTTTAGCTCAAGCTTGGTTGCAGGCTGACGTTCAACATCATCTTGCGCTTCAGTATCCACACCTGCCTGAGGTTTGCTAGGTTTAGCAGATAGCTCTTTATCTTCTGTTTGCTGAGTGGTTGTTGTTTGTGCTTGCACTTCAGCTGCTGCAACTTGAGCGTTATGCGTCTCAACTTCATACTGCTCAGTTGCTTTGATGGCTGCACGCTTTTGGCTTAATGCTTGCGTGATTTGTGCAGCCGCTTCTATTAAAGCGATAGACGATAAGCTGCTGCCAGAGACGACCAATGGCTTATCCGCTTGTATCAAGTCATAAGCGATTTGCTGTGCCAGTGCTTGCATAGCATCAATATCAGTATCGGCATCTTTTTCAGCTATTTGCGGGTCGACGATTTTTGCTAAATTATCGGCAAATTTAGCAATCTCATCAGCGACTTTGAAACCAAGCTTAGTGATGTCTTCAGGCGTCGCGACCACGCTAACCTTACTGATATCTTCAAGTTTGGTTTGAGTCACATCGATGACATATACTGGGCTCTGCGCGCCTTGAGCAATGCGTTTGACTGGCTCAGCCAACCACGATTGTGTCTTGGTCACAGCAGCCATTTTTATGGCTTCATTTTTTGCCGCTTGACGAATAGATAGCGCCACACGTGATGACGTTTGAGTGATATCCTCACCCAACACTAACACCGCATCATGACTTTCAATATCAACCATACCTGGGTTATAAATACCCTCGGTACTTAGTACTTCAATACATTTATTGACCAGTGCTTGCTGCTGATGATTGAGACCTGTTGAAAAATTATCAAAACCAACGAGGTTCTTCAGCGCAAAGTTGGTCTCTAAACTGGCACGTGGTGAACCAATACCAATGACTTTTTTATCTTTGATACGCTTAATGGTTTCATCAAGCGCATAGTCAATATTGATTTTGACGTGTTTGCCATTAATACGCTCAAGCGCTTGGGTTGGGCGATCTTCACGATTAACATAACCGTAACCAAAACGACCACGGTCACATAAGAAGTAACGGTTTACTTCACCGTTATAGCGGTTTTCGATACGGCGCAACTCACCATAGCGCTCACCGGCAGAGATATTACAACCCGCTGAACAGCCATGACAGATGCTTGGGGCATACTGCATGTCCCATTTACGGTTATAACGATCAGAATGCGTTTTATCGGTAAATACACCAGTTGGGCAGACTTCCGTTAAGTTACCTGAAAACTCACTTTCAAACTGACCGTCTTTATCACGACCAAAATAAACGCGTTCATTTGAGCCATAAACACCCAAATCTTCGCCGCCTGCATAGTCTTTATAAAAACGGACACAGCGGTAGCAAGCGATACAGCGGTTCATTTCATGCGCGATGAACGGACCAAGCTCTTGATTGTGATGGGTGCGTTTGGTAAAGCGGTAGCGACGACGATGATGACCTGACATATAAGTCATATCTTGCAAATGACAGTGTCCACCCTCTTCACAAGTTGGGCAGTCATGCGGATGGTTAATCATCAACAGCTCAACCATCGACTTACGGAAAGCCTTGGCTTCATCATCAGTCACTGAGATGTACATATCATCGCCTGGGGCAACCATACAGGACATCACCAGGCGACCGCGACCCGCTTCCATATCTTCTTTGGTCATATATTGCTTAACCGCGCACTGACGGCAAGAGCCTACGGAGCCAAGGGCTGGATGATAACAAAAATACGGCACATCAATGCCGAGGGACAAGCATGCTTGTAGCAAGTTATCCGCGCTATCTACTTCGACAGTGGTTCCATCAATATGTATGACTGCCATGCCGCTCTCCTTATTTCACATCTAGCTGTTGACTGGCTGCAGCCTCAATGACATCTTCACCAACCGCCTGCGTAATTTTTTGATCAAACTCAGGACGGAAATATTTAATTGCACTCATGAGTGGTTCCATCGCACCCGGCGCATGGGCACAGAAGGTTTTACCGATCCATAAGTCACGGGTTAACCCTTCTAACTTTTCAACATCGCCCATCTGCCCTTCGCCATCATTGATAGCGGTGAGGATTTTAACGCCCCACGGTAGACCATCACGGCATGGCGTACACCAACCACACGATTCACGCTGAAAGAAAATCTCAAGGTTACGTACCAATGGCACCATATCTTGCTCTTCGTCGACGACCATCAGCAGGCCTGTACCCATACGACTACCGGCTTTTTGAATGGTATCAAAATCAACAACAGTATCTAAATGTTCAGCGGTTAAAAAATCCGTTGATGCGCCGCCCGGTAACCAAGCCTTAAGCGTGCGACCTTCCTGCATACCACCCGCAAAATCTTCAATGATCTCACGTGCCGTATAACCAAAAGGTAATTCCCAAAGACCGGGATCGTTAACCAAGCCTGAGCAACCAAACAGTTTAGTACCAGGTGTTTCGACCACACCTTTGGCTTTTGGCAAGTCTTGATACCACTTGCTACCATGCAGGATAATTGCTGAGACGTTATGCAAAGTTTCAACGTTATTAACGACGGTTGGACGTCCCCATGCACCTGCCACTTGTGGAAATGGCGGTTTGGTACGCGGATTGGCACGACGACCTTCTAAGCTGTTAATCAATGCCGTTTCTTCACCACAAATATAACGACCAGCACCCGTATGCACATGTAAATCAAAACTAAAATCTGAGCCTAAAATATTATCGCCAATCAAGTTATTGGCACGTAACTCTTCAATTGCTGCGGTTAAGCGCTCCGCTGCTAAGATATATTCACCGCGAATAAAGATATAACCAGCAGTTGCACCAATCGCGTAGGCAGAAATCAGCATACCTTCTATAAGCTGTAGTGGCAGACGCTCCATCAGCAAACGGTCTTTAAACGTACCCGGCTCCATCTCATCAGCATTACAAACTAGGTAGCGTGGACCACCATCTGGTGGTGCCATCAGCGACCACTTAATACCCGCTGGGAAACCTGCACCGCCACGTCCTTTAACTACCGCTTCTTTGATAGTTTTTAACGTATCATCTGGTGATTGGTTTAACGCTATTTTTAGTGCTTCAAAACCACGTAGCGATTCATAAGTTGCCAAATCTAATACCGCATCGTGATGTGCTAGACGCCATGTCAGTGGTTTAGTTTCACTGGTAGCGGTCGCTCTGTCACCATAGATAGGAATGCACTGCTCATTAAGTTGGCTTGGTGCTTTGCCTTGGTTGCGAAGGGCAATCTGCTCTGAAACCGTTAATCTCATGCGTATAGCTCCAACAATTGGGCGACTTCTTCAGGCTGGACAGGACCATAAGTATCTTCATTAATCAATACAGCAGGACCTTTATCACAGTTGCCCAAACAGCAAATCGGCAATAGCGTAAAGCGTTTGTCGGCGGTGGTTTGACCATAATCGATACCCAGCTGCGCTTTCAGTTCAGCTGCCAGTGCTTCATAACCTGTTAAATAACAAGCGACCGAATCACAAATGAGGATGACATGACGACCGACCGGCTGACGATAGATACGGTTAAAAAAGGTGGCTACTCCATCCATATCTGTCATAGGAACATTTAGAATGTTAGCAATGGCATTCACTTGCGCATCATCGACCCAGCCGTTACGCTTTTGCACGATTTTTAGAGCATCTAAAGATGCTGCCCGTGGATGGGGATAATGATGCATAAACTCATGGATAGCCGCAATTTCTTCAGCAGTTAAGATACTTGCCACATCTACTTTTGGCATTTTATCGGAAACAATTCTCATAATCTTTTTCTTTCCTCACTCAGCCCACTGTTAAAGTTGCGCTCAAGGCGCAATGACAGCGTTTTGGTGTGCCAATTTGGCGATAACATGTTAATGAACGTGTCTTACTTTTAATATACAAACGATAACGATAAACGTATAACCACAGACGCTCTAACGGTCACAATCCGCCATCACAACATCAATCGATGCCAAATACATAATGGCATCGGATACCAGTGAGCCATTAATGACTGATGGCATTTGCTGCAAATGAGCAAACGTCGGTGTACGGATACGGGTACGATAACTCATCGTCGCTTTATCCGAGGTAATGTAATAACTATTTAGACCTTTAGTAGCTTCTACAATCGTCGTACACTCACCCGCTGGCATCACAGGACCCCAAGAGACTGAGATAAAGTGGTTAATCAAGGTCTCGATATCATTCAAGGTACGATCTTTTGGCGGTGGTACCGCTAATGGGTGATCGGCTTTATAAGGACCTTGCGGCATATTATCCATACATTGACGGATGATACGTAACGACTGGCGCATCTCTTCGACTTTGACCATACAACGGTCATAAGCATCGCCATTATAGCCGACTGGCACTTCAAAATCGTAGTTCTCATAGCCCATGTACGGACGCGCTTTACGCAAATCAAAATCCAAACCGGTCGCACGTAAGCCTGCACCCGTGACGCCCCACGCCAATGCTTGCTTGGTATTATATTGCGCCACGCCTTGGGTACGACCTTTAAGCACGCTGTTTTGCAATGCTGCTTTGACATACTCATCCAAGCGTTTTGGCATCCAGTCTAAAAACTCGCGCACCAAACGCTGCCAGCCACGCGGTAAATCGTGCGCGGTGCCGCCAATACGGAACCATGCCGGATGCATACGATAGCCGGTCACTGCTTCGATGACGTCATAGGCTTTTTGGCGATCAGTAAACATATAGAATACCGGCGTCATACCACCTGCATCTTGAATAAAGGTGCCGACGAATAGTAAGTTATTGGTGATACGGAAGAACTCACTCATCATCACGCGGATGGTTTCAGCGCGTGGTGGAATCGTGATACCCGCCAGCTTTTCAACCGACATGATATACGGTAGCTCATTCATCACACCGCCAAGATAATCAATACGGTCGGTATAAGGAATAAATGAGTGCCATGTCTGACGCTCGGCCATCTTTTCTGCGCCGCGATGGTGATAGCCAATATCAGGGATACAGTCGACGACTTCTTCACCATCAAGCTGTAGTACCAAACGGAATGCACCATGAGCAGATGGATGGTTAGGACCAATGTTCAAGAACATAAAGTCTTCATCACGACCTGAACGTTTCATGCCCCATTCTTCAGGGACAAAGCGCAGGTTTTCTTGCTCGTATTGTTGTTTAGCTGTGTTTAAGAAATACGGTGTAAACTCAGTCGCACGCGCATGATATTCTTTACGCAGCGGATGACCTTCCCAATATTTTGGTAATAGAATACGAGTTAGATGCGGATGTCCCGTAAAGACAATACCGAACATATCCCACACTTCGCGCTCATACCAGTTAGCATTTGGCCAAATCTGTGTCGCGCTTGGGACGTTTAAATCTTCTTCACTCAGCGCGACTTTGATACGGACATCACTATTACGCTCAAGCGACATCAAGTGATAAAACACCGTGAAGTCGCTTTCAGGTAAACCTTGGCGATGCTGACGTAAACGCTCATCTATCGCTGATAAGTCAAATAGCATGACATAAGGTTTTGGCAATTTACGCAAGAATAAGAGAACGTCTAATAAATCAGCGCGTGCCACCCAAACCGTTGGAATTTCATCAACCGTGTGCTGCACGACAAACTTACCAGCATATTTTTCTTCCAGCTCTTTGATAACCGCTGGGACAGGCTTGATCTTAGGATCTATGTTTTCGACTACCGTGACCATGAATGATGTATTCCTTCATTAATCATAACTAAACCATGACAACCATAATAAAAGATGATAATCATAACCAAACTATGATGAGCGTACGCGCACTTCTAACAATTATTAATAACTACGCCAAACTACTTAACTAAATGCTATCTGGGCTACGTAAGTTTTTCACAGCAATACGATCTGCTTGCTTACGGTCACGCTCAGGCGTCATTTGCGGCTGATAGATACCCTGATCATTGACATGAATACCTAATGGACGACGCTCTTTAGTAATAGATTCTTGTAGTAACATCAAGCCTTGAATCAACGCTTCTGGACGTGGCGGACAACCTGGTACATAGACATCGACGGGAATGATTTTATCCACCCCTTGCACAACAGAATAGATATCATACATGCCGCCCGAGTTGGCACAAGCACCCATCGATATAACCCATTTTGGCTCAAGCATTTGCTCATAAAGGCGCTGAATAACGGGTGCCATTTTGACAAAGCAAGTACCAGCGACGATCATCACATCCGCCTGACGTGGCGAGGCGCGAATAACTTCGGCACCAAAGCGTGACAAATCATGAACCGCTGTCAGAGTAGTCGCATATTCGACATAACAGCATGACGTACCAAAGTTAAATGGCCATAGTGAGTGCTTACGCCCCCAGTTCGCTGTTGAGTGTACAAGGTCTTCTAGGCGACCCATAAAGACGTTTTTATTGACTTCATCTTCCATTGGGTCATTGACGGTTTGGCTTGTCTGAGCAGGATAGACATCTGCATCAGGGTTGGCTTTTGTTAATGTGTATTTCATAACATACAACCTTTATTTTAAGCAATGCATGACAATCATTTGTCATCACTATCGCCATAACTTCTATTATTAATAAGTGACCATTAATATAAATATATGATAAATCTGTTTACAGCACCTTACTTTGCTTTCAGCTTCTAGCAGGCTAGGCAAAGTTTGAGCAAAAACCGGCAAAACCATTAGGGTTTATTAACGCTTAATATTGTCTGTTTGCGCAGACGTCGCAAAGTCCACAGAAGTCACATTGCCCGTGGTGTTAATGTGATCGATGTTTTGCAAGTGACGACGATTGGTCTCAATATTGTTTGAAACATTAATCTGTCCTGAAGACTGCGCAGGTATCTTGCCCGTAGGATCAACCATTAGCTCATCAACGCCATCGAACTTAGTGATGTCCGCTAGACTAAAGCCAGCAGGTGCAGCATATAGGCGCGCTTTTTTGCGCAGCTTATCAGCTGGCGCCCAGTTCATCGCACCCAGACTCAGCTCGTATACTAAGCCAATGATCAAGATGGTGATAAATATAGCGGCAGCAGCAAAGCCAAGCCATCCAGCTTCACGTACCGAAACGGCATAAGCATATAAGTAGAGGGCTTCTAGATCAAAAATAACAAAGAAGATGGCCACCAAATAGAATTTGGCGGACAAACGAATACGGGCGTTGCCAGATCCGACAACACCCGCTTCAAATATCTCTTCTTTTTGTGAACCATGAGAGCGACCGCCAAGTAGACGCGGTACGACCAACATAAACACAACTAGCGCAATGGCGGCTAAAATAAAAGCAATGGCTGACCAATTAAAAGCAGACATGATAATACGTGCTCCTCACCCAATCGAGTGTTACACGCTGTGCAAGTACCGACCTATTTTAAGGTCGTAAAGCGACAGGCATAACGCAGACGAAAACACAACGCAACTGTCGTTGAGTCACATGTTAGGTTCTGTGCTGGTAACAACCAATTATCAAGCTTATTGACGACGATGTCAGACATGACCAACTATAGAGTTTCCGCTCGATATGCGGATAAAGGCTGGTCGCCCAACGCATCTTCTAACAACGTAAGATCAACGTATTAAATCAATATCATATTTTCGTGTTTATTTAATTGATTTAATAGCTCATTACACGTGGTCAACAATGACGTGACAACTGGCATAAATTATTTACGTACTATACGCATATCGGCAATCAAAAGCTAGTTTTTAACTGTATTGAGCGGTCACTTTATCGGCAAAAAAAATAGGTTTTTTTATGCGCAAACTATGCTATAGATTATCTATTATCCTGCTCTAAAAACCTTCTACCACTTTAAGGGATACCCTACTAATTGAATACTAAATAAGGTAAAAAATGTATATAAATCGCGCATTTAGCTACAGCTTATGATTGTTTAATGTCTACTCTTCTAAGTGATGATACTTAACTCTAACGCCTTATTTCCATTCATGGCAAATGACCTTATGTTAGCTAAATTTTAGACGTTTTTCATTGAAACAAAATGTTTCTCCAAGCCATTTTTTAAGACGTACCTTATATATACCTCATAATTTTATATATACCCCGCTACTAACTCCTGCCCAAAAGCCCTGGTTTTGCTTTATAATAGCTCACCTGATTTTTCTCAAAGATTGCCACAAAATTTTAAAATTATTCTGTGACTTATCCTATTAAAAATGTCATCTGTTTTAACGAATGTGCCTTTCGCTTGATGGCAGCTAGGTGCATTTTACGATTTACTGCTACCCTCTTTTTGCTTTTGTCTTACAGGTCACGTTATGAGTCAACTTAATCCCAAACAACAAGAAGCCATGCTCTACGTATCCGGTCCGCTGCTGGTATTAGCAGGTGCCGGCTCCGGTAAGACCTCAGTGATTACGCGCAAAATTGCTTATTTGATTGAAGAATGTAATATGCCAGCTGAGCGCATCACCGCGGTGACCTTTACCAATAAAGCGGCGCGTGAGATGAAAGCTCGAGTCAGTAAATTGCTACCGAGTGAAAAGACGCGTGGGCTGACAGTATCAACCTTTCACCAGTTTGGGCTACAGTTTTTGCGTTATGAGCTGCTTCATACGCCCCTTAAGGGCAACTTCTCCATCATGGACAGCGATGATAGCAAGCGTCTGCTGATGGAGCTGATGATGCGTGACAACTTAAGTGGCGCTGAAAGTCGAGAGTTGGTCGGCAAAGCGATAAAAATGATTTCTGATTGGAAAAACGATTTGATTGAGCCGGATAAGGCGATGGAAACCTTAGACGATCCAGAAGATATGATTTTTGCGACGCTTTATGCGCTGTATGAGCGAAATCTGCGGGCTTATAATGCGGTCGATTTTGATGACTTGATTGTATTGCCGACCAAAATCTTACGTGAAAACAGAGAGCTACGTGACAAGTGGCAAAACCGTATTCGCTATTTGTTGGTCGATGAATATCAAGATACCAATACGGCTCAGTATGAGATGATTAAATATCTGGTCGGACCGCAAGGGCGCTTTACCGTCGTTGGTGATGATGACCAATCTATTTACGCATGGCGCGGTGCTAAACCTGAAAACATGGGGCTGCTCAAAGAAGATTTTCCTAAGCTAAAAATCGTCATGCTTGAACAAAATTATCGCTCGACCACGCGTATTTTAACTTCAGCAAATGCGGTTATTACTAATAATGAGCATTTATTTGAAAAGAAACTCTGGTCAGACAAAGGTCAAGGCGAAAAAATTCGAATTATTAACTGCCGTAATGATGATGATGAGTCTGAGCGCGTCGCCAAAGAAATCGTCACTCATAAACTGCGCTTTGGCAATGAATGGGAACAATACGCGGTTCTCTATCGTAGTAACTTTCAGGCGCGGATGCTTGAAGCACAACTTCGTCAATTGCAAGTACCTTATAAATTGTCCGGTGGTCAATCATTCTTTGCCCGTAGTGAAATCAAAGACGTTATGAGCTACTTGCGTCTGATTTTAAACCCAGAAGACGACAGTGCATTTTTACGGGTGATTAATACACCCAAGCGCGGTATGGGACCAGCCACGCTCGAAAAGCTTGGCTTATTTTCACAAGAGCATAGCATCTCACTACTTGCCTCTTGTACGCATGCCGGTCTTGCTCATGTCTTGCCATCAAAAGCTTACAGCACGCTAAAAGAGTTTGGCGATTTTATTGAGCATTACACTCGTGAGCTTGATCAACATCCTGACCCTGTACCAATCGTACGCCAGATGATTGATGAGACTGGTTATATTGATTTTGTCCGCAGTGACTCTAAAACACCGCAGCAAGAAAAAAACCGTATTGATAATATCGATATGCTTTATACCAGTATCCAATCGCTGATTAATCGCGCTGAAGAAGACGAAGATCGGACGATTGATACCATCATTCGCAAGTTGGTATTGCTTGATATGCTTGAGCAGCAGCAAGAAGAAGAAAATACCAATAAAGTCAATCTGATGACCTTACATGCCGCCAAGGGCTTGGAATTTGATTTCGTGTATATCATGGGTCTGGAGGAAGAGATGCTACCGCATCGCAACTCAATTTTAAGCGAGACGGTCGAAGAAGAACGACGCTTGATGTATGTGGGCATTACTCGCGCGCGTCGTGAGCTAACCTTGACATTAGCCACCCAGCGGCGTGCTGGCGGTCAAATGCGCGTGACCTCTGAATCACGGTTTTTAGATGAGTTGCCAGAAGATCATATCGACTGGCCTGCCAAAGCAAAAAAACAAAAAGCCACCAAAGACCCCGCAGCAGTCGCTGATGAATACTTGGCTAACATTCGGGCTTTATTAGGCAATCGCTAATATTTAACCTTTAAAGTCTGCCTCTATTATTTTCAATATAGTTGAAATACTTTAAAGTCGCTACCGTATTGCTGGTGTAAATTTTTTGCAGCCTCTGTCTGCGTAGGCACAGCAAGCAAGAAAAATTTGCACCAGCAATACGTGTTGTATCGATATTACTTTTCACCGACTATACAACTCATTAATTAAACATTAAGCCTATATCTTAGTCATTATTATTTAACAATTTTGAAAAACTTGGAACCTTTATGCCCGTTCCTACGCCGAATTCTGAACGACCATTAACCCGACAGGGAGATTATAATCCGGCTGAATCTAACGCTGAGTATAAACTACTCTACTTGCAACAGTTGGTGGCAGATAAAGCGTACGAGGCGATTACTGAGTTTTTAGGGAGGCAGTCAGAATATGAGATTGCCAACTTATTAGAGTCATTCCCGACTCAGAGCCGACTACTGATTTGGGCGCAAGTACCAGACAACATCAAAGGTGAAGTGCTAGCTGAGCTAGAGTTTGATACACGCCAGCCATTGATGGAAAATATCTCTTCCAAAGAGATATCGCTGTTTACCCAAGATCTTGATGCGCAAGATATCTCAGAGATTCTAGACACGGTCACCGAAAGTGTGCGTACTTCGGTGATGGCGACTTTGGATGAAGATATACGCATTCAGGTCAATAAACTCGATACCTATGCCGACTGGGAAGTTGGCAGCTATATGGATCCTGAGCTTATTCAGGTGCGAGAAGATATGACGCTGGCTGACGTGCAGAAATGGTTGCGAGAAAATATTGATTTACTGGATGATGAAAGCCAAGAGCTATTGGTCGTCGATCAAAGCCAGCAATTACTCGGCTTATTAAGTCTGGTTGATTTGATTAAACATAAGCAGAGCACCCTAGTTGCGGATTTGATTGATACCGCAATTACCATCAATGATCGCTTGGACATTCAGGATGCCGCGGCGATTTTTCGCTCAGAGGATATTCGTTTTGCCCCAGTGATTAACAGTCATGGCGAGCTGGTTGGTCAACTAAACGGTGAGGACATCATGGAGATTATCCAAGATGATGTCGACAGCACCATGAAAAACTTGGCTGGCGTCAGTCAAGATGAAGAGCTGTTTGCGCCTATTTTGACCAGCGCCAAAAGCCGTAGTATTTGGCTCGGTATCAATTTATGCACCGCGCTGTTAGCCGCGGCTGTGATTGGACAGTTTGAGGCAGTACTGGCAAAAGTGGTGGCGCTGGCGATACTGATGCCCGTGGTGGCCAGTATGGGCGGTATTGCAGGCTCGCAGACACTTACCGTCGTCATTCGCGGTATGGCAATGGGACAAATCGGTGGCTCTAACCGCGTATGGTTATTAAATAAAGAGCTGTGGGTTGGGGCGATAAACGGTATCATATGGGCGATAATCATGGCGTTTATTGCGCAATTGTGGTTTCATAACATAAAAATCAGTGCAGTTATTGGTCTGGCGATTGCGATTAATATGACTGCCGCCAATGTCTCGGGCATTAGTATTCCGCTGATGCTGAAACGCATGAATATCGATCCGGCATTATCTGCTTCCGTTATCCTGACTACGGTAACGGATATTGTCGGCTTTATGTCATTCTTGGGCTTGGCGAGCGTACTGATTCTTTAGTCAATCGCCTGTTAAAATTTAGAAACTAAAAGTTAAAAACCATCAGTTATTCATTATAATAATTGCTGTTAAGTATATTTAAAAATGTGATTCATTCTGTTTAAAAAACCATTAAATCGTTAAGTGAGTGCGTTATGCAAGCTGTACAAGTTAAAGTATTAAACCCTAAAATTACTGAAGATAAAGCGTTTTCTTTGCCAACTCGTGCTACTGATGGCAGTGCTGGTATTGATTTGCGCGCTTGTATTGATGAGCCTTTGACGATTAAAGCTGGGACAACGCATTTGATTGGTACTGGTCTGGCGATTTATATCCAAGATCCTAACTTTGCAGGGATGATTTTACCGCGTTCAGGTCTTGGTCATAAGCATGGTATTGTTTTAGGTAATTTAGTCGGCTTGATTGATGCGGATTATCAAGGTGAGCTGATGGTCAGTATTTGGAATCGTAGCCTGGAAGACTTTGTCCTCAATCCAGCAGAACGCATGGCACAATATGTGGTTGTCCCTGTTGCCCGTCCTGAATTTGAAGTCGTGACAGAGTTTAGCGATACCAGTGCCCGCGGTGCTGGTGGTTTTGGACATTCCGGTCGTCAATAACCATCATTCAATTTCTATTCACCATGAATAGTCATTTATCATAAATTGCATAAATAATAGTCAGCGATTTATTTTTTATCAACCATTACCATGTTAATCACGACAATAAGGAAAGTAAGCAATGCCGTATTTTGCTGCGCAGCACTCCTTATTTCGTGCTTATGATATTCGCGGTTCGCGCCAGCATTTCACTACTGATTTTATTCAAGCCTTAGGGCATGCTTTTGCTCATCTTTATAATGTGACACATCCCTCTCCAGTAAAGTATAATTTTAATAACAGCAAACTTGCGCCCAGTTTATCTCAGCACACGCCTAGCGAAAAAACGATCGTCGTGATTGGCTATGATGTACGTCGCGATAGTGACGTTATTGCTCAAAAGCTTGCCACTATACTAAGCCAACACGGTCTACAAGTTATCCAGTTGGGACTGATTACCACTCCTATGATGGTTTTTTGGGCTGAGCAATATTATGGTCACGGTATCATTGTGACTGCCAGTCATTCTGCCAAAGATGTTTTAGGCATTAAGTGGTTGGTTAATCATCAATCTCCTAGCGTTGAAGAGATTCAGGCGCTTTATCAGCAAGTAGCCTATCAGCAGTTAACTGAACGTTCTTTAGACAACGGCATGCTTGAGAAAAGTGGCTTGCATAAAAGCTGCCTCCAAAAAACCGATTTTGAAACAATCAATTTTCGAAAAGCGATTGTTAAAGAAGACAATCAAAAAGACTATAAAGCGTCAAACATTTCACTGAATGTAGTGGATAATCATACTAGTAATCAGCAAACGTCTTTATCGCCTGAGCATGTAGCAGCGCATTATATCGATGCTATTGTGCAAGTATTCAAAGAATTCTATCCGCACAACAACCAACCGCATACTAATATTTTCGGTCATAAAAACAATCAATCACTTCTTACAAAGCTGGATTTGGTGGTTGTTATCGATTGTATGCATGGTGCCACCAGTCATATCGCGCCGCCCTTATTTGAGCGTTTTTGCCACCATGTCATCATACTTAATGACACCCCAAATGGAGATTTTCCGGCGGGAAATCCTGATCCTACTGAACCACATCGGCTCAAACAATTGCAGCAAAGCGTACTCAATCATCAAGCAGATATAGGTATCGCCTTTGATGGTGATGGCGACCGATTAATGATTGTCGATAATATGGGCAAAGTGGTCACGCCCGATCACTTGCTTTACTTATTGGCAAAGGTAACACTGACTGAGCGTCCAGTCGCTTTCACCCAGTTACAATCTCCGCCGCAAATTCTCTTTGATATTAAATGCTCGCATCATTTGCCACCGTTACTGACTGAGCTTGGCGCAGAACCTATCATGAGCAAAACTGGTAGCAGTCTAATGCGCCAACAGATGCAGGACTCTGCTGGGAAAATCGTATTTGCTGGCGAGTTATCAGGGCATTTTATCTTTAACGACAGTCGCTTTATTATCTATGATGATGCCATATATGCAGCCTTAAGGCTGCTACATTGGCTAGCGGCTGATACTGCAAGTAGTCTAAATGTTACGACAAATCTTGCTGATATTATTTATAGCTTGCCGGATATAGTCAGTACTGCTGACCATTATTTGCCGCTCCCAGTAAGCGCGTTAACCGATTGCTCAATCGTTGAGCAGCTGACCCGCCTGTGCTTGTATTTGCAACAACTTATTAAAGCAACTGCTGCACCGTCGCCTTACTCTGACCATCAAGTACTCAGCACCTGTCAGCGGGCGCTTTGTAGTTGCTCTACGAAAAACCCACCTATCAGCATAGAGCAAGCCAAACACTTATTGCCAATTGGCACCAAACTGAGCTGTATCGATGGGGTGCGCTTGGATTTTGCCCATGGTTTTGGGGTGCTGCGCCAATCGAATACTAGCCACAATTTAACGGTACGCTTTGCAGGAGATAGCATGGCACATCTACAAGACATTCAAGCAAAATTTGCCGCGCTATGCCGTCCATTTGATGAAAATCTAGCCGCGCAGATTGTGGCGATTTCTCCTCAGTAGCCAGTTATCAAAACTACTTTTTATCACAAGCACAGCTTTGTTATCCATGATTTTTTATAGCAACAACCAACCGCTTAATACCGTATTTTAGGAGTTTATAATGACATTGAATTTAGATGACGCCAAAATCACCGCTGAAGTCTTGACCACCGCCCTGCCCTATATTCAACGCTTTGTCGATAAACTCATCGTGGTCAAATACGGCGGCAATGCCATGACCGATCCTGCGCTTGAAAGCTCGTTTGCCCGCGATATCGTCTTACTCAAAACCGTTGGTATGCACCCTGTCGTCGTACACGGCGGCGGTCCACAAGTGGATAACTTGTTAAAAGAGCTTGGGCGACACTCAGACCGTATCGATGGGATGCGTGTCACTGACAAAAGCACCATGGATATCGTTGAGATGGTGCTGGGTGGTAGCGTCAACAAATCGATTGTCAGCTTAATTAATAAGCATGGTGGCTGTGCCATTGGTTTGACCGGTAAGGATGCCAATTTGATATTGGCCAAGAAACTGATGATGGAAAAAATTGGCACAGACGGTGTTGCTGTGCCAGTAGATTTAGGCTTTGTCGGAGATGTGGTCAGCGTCAATAAAGACGTGATTAATATGCTGATTGCCTCTGACTTTATTCCTGTTATCGCCCCACTTGGCGTCGATGAAGAAGGCAATACTTATAATATCAATGCGGATTTGGTCGCTGGTAAAGTCGCAGAATTCTTGCAGGCAGAGAAACTTATGCTACTAACCAATATCAAAGGGGTATTGGGTCGTGATGGTGAAGTAGTCACTGGCTTGACGCCTAAGACTGTGGACAGTTTAATTGAAGATGGTACGATTTCAGGCGGTATGATTCCTAAAATTCAGTGTGCGCTTGATGCCGTTCGTAGCGGGGTAAAAAGTGCCGTTATTGTCGATGGTCGCGTGCCGCATGCGACGCTCTTAGAGATTTTCACCAACGAAGGCGTGGGTACTTTGATTAGTCGTGATTTAGATTTGCGCTCAAATTAGCCGCTATAATAATTGCTTTAAAAGCCCGAGCTTGCTATTCAAGCTCGGGCTTTTTTAATTCACAAAACAGCTTTTTTTAAGCGAAATTTGTATCGAACTCGGCTTCATCATAACCGCATAATAGTATCGGCTTATTTTTGTTAGTTAGCTCACCTTCAACTATTGGACGCTTAATCATA
Organism: Psychrobacter arcticus 273-4; assembly: GCF_000012305.1. Taxonomy (NCBI): domain Bacteria; kingdom Pseudomonadati; phylum Pseudomonadota; class Gammaproteobacteria; order Moraxellales; family Moraxellaceae; genus Psychrobacter; species Psychrobacter arcticus. The sequence goes on along the minus strand of NC_007204.1, from coordinate 686,888 downwards.
CTGGTGTTTTCGATCAGTAAGTCAATGGCTTTATCCACGTCGCTATCCGCCACTTGCTTTTGCTCATCAGTCAGCTTGCGCCACGTTGTGCCACGCTTGTTTAACACTTTATCAATACCAACATCCTTGACCCAGCGCTGAACGCTCTCTTTATCGACACCTTGTTTTTTATAATCATGAAAATCATAATTGACACCCAGCTCATCAAGCTTAGCAAATGCCTTTTTCATAGTACTACAAGATTTGATACCGTAAATGGTGATGGTCATAATGTCTCCTCTAGCTTATCTTCTGATGAGTATAAACCTTCTAGAATAGTGCCTTTTAAATTTGATCCAGTGAAAATAGCATCCTCATGGTTAGTGCCTTCAAAGTTTGCATTTTCAAGGTTTGAATTAGTAAAATCAGTGCCATTAAGATTAGCCTTTTTAAAATTAGCACCTACGAAATTAGTATTCGTAAAATTTGCTTCACTCAAATTAGCATCCTCAAGGTTGGCAATCATGAAGTCCGCGCCTTCAGCTTGGACTTTAGTAAAATTCGTTCTTTCTAAGTTAGCACCTGAAAGACACACATTTTTTATATTAGCACCTTTCAAGGAAGACTCTATAAGTTTTGCGTTTTCAAAATTTACACCTTCAAAGTCTACATTTTCAAAATTAGTAACGTATAGTTTGGCATTTTTAAGACTTGCATTTTTAAATGTTGACATAAAAAAAGAGGAAAAAATCGAGTTACCATCATCTAGTATTGTGGAGTCAAAATTACAACCTAAAAATATATTTCTTAAGTCACACTTTCTAAGATCTAGATGATTGAATTGCCCTTCAATATTATAATCTAGCCTATGTATCCAGCTATCAAAGGCTTTTTCATCATTATATTTAACGTTTTTAATCACATTATTAGTATATCTGGCACATAGTGAATGTATTATTAACATATCAATTTCAGCTATATTGCTATATGTTAAATCCTCTTTAAAAGAGCTTAAACTAAGGTTTTTTATAGGTGATTGCCCATTTACTGACATTTGTATCAATTCGATCATTAAACTCTGATATTTTTTTATTTTTTCTAGTCCGTTCTGTTTTAACATCATTATTTTAAACTCACCATCTATAAATCGGTTTAATTCATAGGAGATATATTGAGCACCGCAAATTTTTATCCATTTTTCAAATGCATACTCTACTGTCCAGCCAGAGCCTGCACGACTTCTACCACGCTCAACTTCCTCTAGCATTATTTCTAATTCCAGCATTATCCGTTTTGCTGTTAAATACTCTCCAAAACTTTTATGCGTAAATTCAAAAGTTTTTTCACCTTGACTACCGTCAAATTCTCTAAAGTAAAACGCCATTAATAGACGAATAACACCTGATTCTGCATCGCCTTTAAATTCTTCAAAGTAGCTTGCAATTCCAGCCTCTTTACATCGTTCCATGATCTTATCAATACTAGCGGTTCTACCATTCTCATGCCAAACTACTAATGCAATTTCCTCAAGAATTCGTATAAAGTTTTCTTTCTCAATATTGCTTATTCCAGTATGAGTACGGCTACCCGTATACTTCCGTTCATGGACTGAATCTAGTAAATCTGCATATATCTGATTGAGGTTGGTATCTGTCGTAAATTTTATATCTTGTCTCAAATAGCTCAATGATAAAAGATAATTTAGCAAAGGCTCTTTTGTTATAGGCTCCAAATGTTCAGTTGCTAGTATCTCAGGTAATCCATCAAAGCCCTCACTTTTTAGCTCACCAAATTTCTGCCACCAATCATTACGTTGATCTTCCACTAACAAATTACTGGGATCATCAAAACCATCCCTATCATCTTCGTTAATAAAGTATGGTAATAAATGTAGAATAGTCTTCTGCTTTTTTAACTTGTTTTGCTGTTGCTGGATAGACAGCTCTCGACCAGTGATAATGGATTTCCAGTTTAAACTTCTTTTTTCTCTCAATACTTCCTTTAATTCTTCTGTGAAATTGTTCGCTATATCTTTTGAATTAGTACCCTGCATTGACAGTTCATCCAAACCGTCGAATATGAGAAGAAGATTTAATTCATTTAATAGATTCTCTTGACTTAATATATGGTGATTGTCAAGAAACTGCCTAATAGCATCAGGTAGATAACCATTAATTTTAAAACGATGTAAAGGTATAAACAAAACTGGTATATCGGATTTTTCAGCTAATTCTGCCGCTAAAATCTTAGCAAAAGACGATTTACCTGATCCAGGTCCACCACTAATAACTTTCAAGCTATCTTCTACATCAGTCTGATTAAGCCATTTATTAATTTCTTCATACAGATTGCAGACTTTTTTATTGATATTTTTATTATTAAGGTTAAGCACTTCACTACCTTCAGCCTCTATGTTACTTTCATCGACTTTAATACCATCATTATCTGTTTTTTGTGTGTAATAAGCTCTTAAAGGTACATATACTTGTCTAAGTCCAAAGGCTTCTTCGAAGATACGTTCATTAACTTGCTGCTGGAGCCAGTAGCGATATTCGGATGCCTGTCTTTGCAGTCTATTGACAGTGTTAAACGGTGTATCTAGCTTCTCAACTATCAGGGCGTAATAAGATGAATTTGTACCCCATTCATAATGTAATGACATCGGAAATTGAGATTTAAACTGATAAATAAATGACTTAGTTTGACTATCATTTAATCCTAGCTGCTGTAGCCAACTAACTAAAATAAGAGAGAAGTCTTCTAAAAATGCTAATTTATGCGGTTTGCTAAAAAACTCATTTGTTAGCGTAATTTCAACTTCATTGATTTGGTTAGTGATTTGCTCGCTAACTGTATTCAGTTGAGAAGATTCGATACTATTTTCAAATAAATCATTAAAATCTTCTAATATCTTGGCGATAGCATGAGTTAAAGAACTCACAACAAGCAACCAAGCCCTCTCTTCTACTGGAACTTCTTCTAAGTATATTGATTTAGAGGTACTCGCTAAGCCTTTAACGATACTGGTCAACGCACCTACAGGATTTGCAGTAGCGACTTGAATTGCAGTGCCTGCTACAGTGGACGATGCTTGAAGAAAAAAGTCCTTCAAATCGAATTTGACGTTACGGTTAAGTACGTTGACTGGTTTCTTAAGAATAATTTCACTCATGCTTTATCTACTTTATGATTAATAGGATTATCATCTATTTATAACGATTAACCTACTATTTTCGACTATAACAAACCTACAATCAATCGCAATTTTCGCCAAATTACGCTATGCTATGGCATTATAAAATTTCACCCCATTTATCTGTAATAACCAATTCCGAGCCAACTATGAGCAACGCCGTGACAGCAGAAACTGCTAATACTAATAATACTTCTATCGAAAATGCCCAATATCAGCCGCAACTTATCGAAGCCGCGCAGCAAGCCAAATGGGCAACTGACAAACGTTTTGAAGTGAGTAATGAGCCAAGCGATAAGCCTAGTCGTTATATGCTGTCTATGTTCCCTTACCCAAGCGGAAAGCTGCACATGGGTCATGTGCGTAACTATACCATCTCTGATGTGCTGAGCCGTTATTATCGCCTCAAAGGTTATGAAGTCATGCAGCCAATGGGCTGGGACGGTTTTGGCTTGCCAGCAGAAAATGCGGCAATTGCCAATCAGACGCCGCCTGCCAAGTGGACGTTTGAGAACATTGACAGCATGCGCGCCCAGCTAAAACTGCTTGGCTTGTCTATTGATTGGTCACGTGAATTTGCCACTTGTAGCCCTGAATATTATCAGTGGGAACAGTGGTTGTTTTTGCAGTTATATAAAAAAGGTTTGGTCTATAAAAAGCTTGCGACCGTCAACTGGGATCCGATTGACAATACCGTCCTAGCCAATGAGCAAGTCATCGATGGTAAAGGCTGGCGTAGTGGCGCTATGGTCGAAAAGCGCGACATTCCGATGTATTATTTTAATATCACGGATTATGCTGATGAGTTGTTGGATGATTTGGATCAGCTAGAGGGTCACTGGCCATCTGAAGTTATCACCATGCAGCGCAATTGGATTGGTCGTAGCTCAGGTATGGAAGTGCATTTCCCTTATGAGCTTGCTGGCGAAAGCAATAGCTTGGATGTGTTCACTACCCGTCCTGATACTTTGATGGGCGTCACCTATGTGGCAGTTGCCGCAGAGCATCCGCTAGCCCAATATGCTTCTGAGCATAATGAAGCGATTGCGGCGTTTTGTGCCCTTTGTAAAAAAGGCTCTGTCGCTGAAGCAGATTTGGCTAAAGCCGAAAAAGTCGGTATAGATACTGGTCTGACCGTGACCCATCCATTGACTGGCGAAGAAGTACCTGTTTGGGTTGCCAACTACGTGCTCATGAGCTATGGCTCTGGCGCTGTGATGGCAGTACCAGCGCACGATGAGCGTGATTATGAGTTTGCTACTAAGTACAGCCTGCCTATTAAGCAAGTGATTGATATTCCTGCAAGGTATTTCGATGATATAGAAGAAGGTAATGACAATCGTGCTTATACCGAGCGTAATACCTTAGTCAATTCAGGTGAGTTTGATGGCATGGATTTTGAGCAAGCGTTTGCAGCCATGCTTGCTAAGCTTGAGCCACAATCTCTTGCTAAGAAAAAAATTCAATACCGTCTACGTGATTGGGGTGTCTCGCGCCAGCGTTATTGGGGCTGTCCTATCCCAATGGTTAACTGTGAGCATTGCGGCACCGTGCCAGTTGAAGAACAAGATTTGCCGGTTATCCTACCAACTGATGTCGTCCCTGACGGTCGCGGCAATCCGTTAAAAAACATTCCAGAATTTGTAAATACTACTTGTCCTAAATGTGGCAATCCTGCTGAGCGCGAAACCGATACCTTTGATACCTTTGTGGAATCAAGCTGGTACTATGCCCGCTTTGCCAGCCCAAATGATACGACCAATATGGTCAATAAGTCTGCGGCGAATAAATGGTTACCAGTTGACCAATATATCGGCGGTGTAGAGCACGCCGTCATGCATCTTCTTTATGCACGCTTCTTTCATAAGTTGATGCGTGATGAAAACTTGGTATCAGGTGATGAGCCATTTGCCAATTTAATGACCCAAGGTATGGTACTTGCCGGCACTTTTTACCGTGTTAATCCTGATGGCAGTACTACCTATTACTTCACTAAAGACATCGATATTGACTTTAACGAGCGCGGTCAGCCCATTAAAGCCATCTTAAAATCAGATGGTCAGCCAGTGACGATTGGCAAAATCGAAAAAATGTCTAAGTCAAAAAACAATGGCGTCGATCCACAGATAACCATCGATAAATATGGCGCTGATACCGTTCGTCTTTATACCTTATTTACTGCCCCTGCTGACCAAACGCTTGAATGGTCAGATGACGCACTCAAAGGCCCTTATAACTTTGTTAAAAAGGTCTGGCGCATTGCTTCTGAGCATATGCAAGCGTTAACCGCTGCCAATTTAAGCCTTGATACTCTGAATAATGGCACGCTCAACAATGACGCTTTAAATACAGAGGGTTTAAGCAAAGAAGCCAAAGCCTTGCGCCGTAAGACGCATGAAACCATTGGCAAGATTGATAGTGACTTGGGTAAACGCCTAGCACTAAATACCCCTGTCTCTAGCCTGATGGAACTTGCTAATGAGCTGAGTAACTTTAAAGCTAATAGCGAACAAGAGCTACAAGTACAGCATGAAGCCTTGATTGATTTATTGATTATGCTGTCGGTATATGCGCCGCACATTGGCGAGCACTTACTTGAGCAATTAGGACTTGATACCGTCACCTTAAATTACCCTGCGGTCGATGAAAGCGCACTGGTACAAGACATGATTACCATGGTGATTCAGGTCAATGGTAAAATGCGCGGTAAGATGGATGTAGCACCAAATAGCGACCCTGAGGCTCTTAAGGCACAGGCACGCGCGATTGAAGGTGTGGCAAAGTTCCTGACCGGCGAGATCAAAAAAGAGATCGTCGTACCTAATAAACTGGTCAATATTGTGGTTGCAGGCTAGGGCTACAAACAGCTAATGAAACACTGATGTTTTAGGTTTTCTTATCACAATAAGAATGGCGATTATGACGGATAAGCACCGTGCTATGCCGTCATATCAAACAACATGTAAGGAAAAAAAGCACATGCCTAATAAGTCGAATAGACAGAAACTAGCGACCGCATTACTTGCATCTTTGCCAATGCTTGCCATAGTTGGTGCGACTGCCAGTCTGAGCGGTTGCGGCTTTCAGCTACGTGGTTATGATGCGCCAATGCTGTCTAATGTGGCGAAGACCGCGGTAATTACCGAAGACAATCGCACCGCATTCCCACTGAAGCTGCCACTCACAAAGCGCCTAGAGGCATTGGGCGTTGATGTGATTACTAACATGACCTTGGCTGATGTCGCGAATAACAACCAACAGGTTGGTGCTGAAACCATCGCTGCCATTACTGTCAATAACGTACGTTTTAAGCGTTATGAATTGGTCGGCGTATTGACAGAAATTCGCTTGGTGATATCAGCTGATGTCAGCTATCAAAGCATGGATAACGGTAAGCCTGTGACGCTTACCAATCCTATTCAAGTTGAACGTAGCTATCAGTATAACGAAGCCTCAGTGAGTACCGACGATCAGCAAGGCGATCAAATTCGTGAGTGGCTCTATGACAGTTTAGCGCGACGTATCACCGATCAATATGTGGCAATTGCACTGCCAAAAGTAACACCTGCCAGCGCTACCACCTCTGCTCAAATCGGCAAAGGTACAGGCGCTACGGCGATTCTCGTGCCCAAACCTTAATATAGCTCAAATGTAGCTTAGTAAATTTTTAACTTTGCTTTTTTATTCACAACTTTGTGTGCGTCAGCCTTTATGCAAGATACTTTTATACAAGCCTATCCAAAACTACGCCAATCTTCGATCGCAGTAGCAGGCTTGTGGCTGGCACATGGTGATGAGCCATTATTAAGTCAATGGCTCATCGATGCACTGCGACCGCATTGGCGTGCGCAGAATTACGCCATTAAGCGTATAGAGCTTATATCAATTAAGAGCTGGCAAGAAGTATTGTCAGAGCTTGGTAGTCAGTCTTTATTTGATGATGCCAGTGCCTTGATCGTGACCGGCAATCATAAGCCTGATAAAGCAGTCATTACAGAGCTAGAACGCTTTGCCCAAGACGCTCAAACCGGTGCGCACAGTCATAGCTTATTGTGGTTGACCCCAAAACAAGATAAGCGCGCCCAAAGCAGCAAATGGTTTGCGCCATTTGCTCAATACGGGCACCTCATTGATTGTAATTTATATAATGAGCAGCAGCGCCAACAGTTATTGCAAATACAAGCGCAGCAGTTTGGCTTAAAGCTATCGCAAGAAGCTTGGCAGCTGCTAATGTCACATACCGAACATCATTTGCTCAGTGCCTATCAGACCTTATGGCGTTTATCCTATTTGTTTGCGCCGCAGCTAATGGCGAATAATGATGCTGCTATTCAAGAAAATGGAAACTCTAGCGCGCACCTATTACAGGTCGCACTAGATATTAATGACTTACAAGCAGCACTGGTCAGTGACGCGCAATTTAGTGTGTTTGATTTATCCGACGCGATGCTTGCTGGTAATATTGCCCAAGTCGCCAAAATCATATTTCAGCTCAAAGCCACGGATGAGCCAACGACACTGGTGTTATGGGCAATTAGCAAAGACATGCGACAAGTGATGCAACTAATGGACGGGCAAGACCCGCAAGCTCTTGGTATTTGGCGCAGCAAACAAGGCCTATATCAGCAAGCGTGTCGCCGTCAGTCAAAAGCGCAAGTAGCAGCGTGGCCTGCTCTGCTTTATCGCTGTGACCAAGCGATAAAAGGGTTGATTATTCAGCCAGCGTGGGAGCTATTATTACAAGCTGCGTTAGAGTTATCAGGAAAGCGTTTGTTCCCTACGAAATAAGCAGAGTGATGAGTTATTTATCAGTCAATAATAAACACTACCTTTAACCTGCTTTTTCATCGATAAACTTCCTGCACAAATCCAAATCTCCTCTGCAAAACCTGCATCAATATCTGTGCTTAACCTTTCGCAAACTAACTCCCATTCCCTTTTGTCCATTGAGCCTCTATTATAGAGTCGGTGAAAAGCAATATCGATACAACACGTACTACTGGTGCAAATTTTTCTTGCTTGCTGTGCCTACGCAGACAGAGGCTGCAAAAAATTTACACCAGCAATACGGTAGCGACTTTAAAGTATTTCAACTATAGTTACATTTGATTTTATTGTTATTGGATTGTCGTCATGCGCAAAATCAGCAAAAAGCCTGCTATCAAATGGGGCATTATTGCCTTAGTCATTATCGCCTTAGGCGTTTTAGCCTATCAAACCTTAAAACCAAAAGAAGCCACACCCAACTATCTGACAGCGACTGCTGAGATTGGCGATATCGAAAATAACGTTATGGCATCGGGTAAAGTTAAAGCGCTTAATACCGTCGATGTCGGTGCGCAAGTATCTGGTGAGGTGACACGGCTGTTCGTTGAAGTCGGTGATGAAGTGCAAAAAGGCGATTTAATTGCGCAGATTGACCAAGTGACGCAAAAGAATAATTTGAGCAATGAGCAAGCCAGCCTTGAACAAAGCGAAGCGGGTTTACAAAGCGCACGAGCTGAGTCGTTAAGTCGTCAAGCAGGTCTCAAAAGTGCGCAAGCGGATCTTGCCAGCCGTCAAGCTGAGTTAAGACAAGCGCAAGCAGACTTTTCACGCTTGCAAGGTTTACTCGCTATCGATGCGATATCACAGCAAGATTATGATACACAAGGGACAAAGGTACAAACCGCGCAGGCAGCAGTCGCCAATGCACGTGCCTCTATCGACACGGCCAAAGCCGCTATTGCCACTACTGCAGCGAATATTAACAGTCAGCAGGCGGCGTTACGTAAATCTCAGACCAACGTCAGTACTGCGCAGGAAGATTTAAGCTACACTACCATTCGTGCACCGATGTCAGGCACCGTGGTATCTGTAACCACTGAGCAAGGGACGACGGTCAACGCCAATCAAACCGCGCCAACTATTGTCACATTAGCTGATTTATCTACCGTTCGCATCAATGCCCAAATCTCTGAAGCCGACGTCATTAACGTTAAAGCAGGCTTGCCAGTCTATTTTAATATCATCGGTAATCCTGATCAAAAATATGATTCGATCCTTAAAGCGATTGAACCGGCTCCTGAAAAAATCAGCGATACCAGCTCGACCGATGCTGCCATTTATTATGTCGGTTATATCGAAGTGCCCAATATCGAGCGCCGCTTTCGTATCGATATGACCGCGCAAGTTTATATCGTTATTAATCAAGCAAAAGACGCGCTACTTATTCCATCTGCCGCACTGCAACCTGCCGGTCAATCTAAAAAATCTGGAAATGATAAAACAGCGTCTGCCACTTCAGCTAATCCTCATGGCGATTTTGGCACAACTATGGCGAATGTTCGCGTTCTTAAAGCTGATGGCACAGTGGTTGAACAAGCGGTCAAAGTCGGTATCAATAATCGCGTCAATGCTGAGATATTGAGCGGTCTCAAAAAAGGTGATGAGGTTATCTTAAGCGAAGAAGGACCAGATAGTGGCAGTAAAGGCGGTGGCAGAGGCGGTCGACCGTTCTAGCCCTAACTCCGGAATCAAACATAATAAGACTTAAATGAAATTTACAATAGTCACAAATCAGCTTTGATATTGATTGAGATAAGCAGGATAGTAAATGAGCAGCCAAGACCTTTATGCTAACGCCGCCACTGATAAGCCTTTGATGCAAGTCAAAGGCTTGATCAGAGAGTTTAAAGCGGGCGAGCAGACCATTCGTGTATTGCACGATATCAATCTAACCATCCATCAAGGCGAGATGGTGGCTATTATTGGGCAATCAGGCTCAGGCAAGTCAACCTTGATGAATATTTTGGGCTGCTTGGACCAAGCGACTGCCGGTGATTATCAAGTATTTGGGCAATCCGTGAACCGTTTAGCCCCTGATGAGCTGGCAAAACTGCGCCGTGAGCACTTTGGTTTTATTTTTCAGCGTTACCATTTATTGGGTGATATCAGTGCACGTGACAATGTCTCTGTGCCTGCCGTCTATGCAGGGATGGACGGGCAAGCACGTAATGAGCGTGCCGAACAGCTCTTATCAGACTTGGGACTGGCGGACAAAGTCAATAATCGTCCAAGCCAGCTATCGGGTGGTCAGCAGCAGCGTGTGTCTATCGCAAGGGCGCTGATGAATGGCGGCGATATCATCTTAGCCGATGAGCCGACAGGCGCGCTTGATAGCAAATCAGGTAAAGATGTCGTACAAATCTTAAAAAATCTAAATGCGCAAGGTCATACCATTATTATGGTGACGCATGACCCCGGTCTTGCTGCCCAAGCTGAGCGCGTGATTGAAATCAAAGACGGTTATATCATTGCCGATTATAAAAACGAAGACTATCAGCGCCCAGTAGCACAATTTTCGTCGATAATAGACAAGCACCGTAAGAGTGCTTTTGGCAGCTTTATCGACCGCTTGCTTGAATCGTTTAAAATGTCTTTACTTGCCATGCGTGCTCACAAAATGCGCACCCTGCTGACAATGTTGGGTATCATCATTGGTATTGCCTCTGTGGTATCAGTTGTCGGGCTCGGTAAAGGCTCACAAGAGCAGATATTGTCCAATATTAGCTCGCTAGGCACCAATACTATTACCATTACTGACGGCTACCCTTACGGCGATCCTAGACGTCAGTACAATGATGACAATTTGACCCCACAGGATGCCCAAGCGGTTGCTGACCAGCCTTATGTACTCAGTGTCAGTCCGCAGCTTAATAGCAATATGAGCGTCCGCTATCGTAATGTTCAAGAAGCCGCGAGTATCAGCGGGGTTGGTAAAGATTATCTCGATGTCAGTGGTGAAACACTGGCAATGGGTCAAGGCTTTGATGAACAAAGCATCTTACGCCGCACCCAAGATATTATTATCGACAGCAATGCGCATAAAACCTTCTTTCCTACTACAGCAAACCCTATCGGTGAGGTACTGCTGATAGGTAGCGTTCCTGGGCGCGTGATTGGCGTTTTAGAGCCAAACGAGGGCGGCTTTAGTAGAAGTGTCGACTCCCCTACTTTATATATGCCTTACACCACCATGATGTCACGTCTCATAGGTAGCGCTTATATTGAAAGTTTTGTGGCGCTGATTGACAACAATATATCCTCTTCTGCCGCTGAGTCTGCCATCTCAAATCTGATGAAAAGCCGCCACGGTACCGATGACTTTCGTATACGTAATTCTGACTCTATCCGTCAAACCATTGAGTCTACTACGGCAGCAATGACCTTGCTGATTTCATCTATCGCCATTATCTCGCTTATCGTAGGTGGTATTGGCGTCATGAATATCATGCTGGTATCGGTGACCGAACGTACCAATGAGATTGGCGTACGTATGGCTGTCGGCGCACGCCAAAGCGATATCATGCAGCAGTTTTTGATTGAAGCGGTGTTGGTCTGTATATTAGGGGGACTGCTGGGTATTGGCATGGCATTTGCCATTGGTGAGCTAATTAACCGTGTGGGCGGCGACAGTTTTAAAGTCATTTATTCATCGACGTCTATTATTGCCGCCTTTGTGTGCTCAACGCTTATCGGCGTGGTATTTGGTTTTTTACCAGCACGCAATGCTGCCAAACTTGACCCTGTCGAAGCGCTGTCTAGAGATTAGTAAGAGTCTAAGCAGAAAATTTTAAATTATCCTTTTCAAAATAAAAAACTGACTGTGATAATAAGTTACTCGACATCCAAATAAGGCTTAAATTTAAAAATTGCTCATTATTATCTAAGATTTTTCACTTTTTTGCTCATTCGGGGTTGTATTTGTCTTAATTATATATATAATGTGCTCTCACGTTTAGAGATACAAATTATCTAAATATGAAACAAGCTTGATGCCTCTTTTTGATATTGACCAGTCGATAAATAAAGAAGTTAAGCTTACCGAAAATTCTTCTAATAGAATTTTCTCTTGTAGAGTTAAAAAGCACTGCTTTTTAATACACTCTTCAGGGCCGATAGCTCAGTTGGTAGAGCAGTTGACTTTTAATCAATTGGTCCCGCGTTCGAGTCGCGGTCGGCCCACCATTTTTAGTATTATCCTTGTTATGTATGCTACCCTATCCAGTAGTGGCGTAATAAGTTTAAAGACATGCTTTTTGATGTCTAGTTTTAATAAGTTTCCCTTTAAGGAAATTTATCTTGCGAAGCTAAAATTGTAATACAATTTTTTAACGCTTCTCAGGGCCGATAGCTCAGTTGGTAGAGCAGTTGACTTTTAATCAATTGGTCCCGCGTTCGAGTCGCGGTCGGCCCACCATATTTAGGAAAGCCCAATCATTTAATGATTGGGCTTTTTTTTGTTCATATTATTTAATATCTATTTATAGTCAGTGAAAAGTAATATCGATACAACACGTACTATAGTCGATTCCAAATAAAGTAGATACATCATGTTTTGACGCGGCACTGGTATAAATTTTTCTGGCGTGCTGTGCCTGCGCAGACAGAGGCTGCAAAAAATTTACACCAGCAATACTGTCGCGACTTTAAAGTATTTCAACTATAGTTAAGGGATATCCACTCTTCTTCGAGCAAACTTAACTTGTGAAAACATGAGTTTAAAACTATTTTGTAGTGTTGTTTTGCATGGTTCGTTTGGTGTCCGTTTTATTAGTTTTTCAAAGTCTTCTTTACTAATTTCAGCCCTTTTGCCGTGCGCTAGTAACAAAATATCTGGTTGCAGTGCTTTAACTTTGTTCAATGATGCACGGTAAGCATCAGGCAACGTAATCAAATAAGGCGACACAAATTTATTTTTGATGAGTAATATCAGATCTGCGGTATACGCTTGCTTACTTTGCGGATGCCATAAGGACAAGTCTCGATCGGTATGCCCTGGGGTCTCCAAGACGATCCAGTCGTCAAAATTTGGCACACGGTCGCCATCTTGAACATTGATATCCGCTTTTAAAATAGGGTGGTACCAGACGTTGGTGATCGACTTGCCTTGGCGACTGGCGACATAATAAGTCAATCCTAAATCATTCAAATGAGCGATTCTACCCAAAACACCATGATACCAAGGCTTATCAGACATCGCAGTAACTATTTGACAGCCAGTTTTTTGCTGCAACAGCTTAGCACCGCCCGCATGATCGGGATGCATATGCGTGACCATGACTGTCTTAAGTTGCTCAACCGGACGTTTTAGAGTATCGGTAATATACGCTAAAATTTTATCGACATCACATCGACACCCTGAATCTAGCAATAATAACTTGTCAGGATAAACCGCCATATACGTTGTCTGAATATATCCCTCTATTGCAACGATATCTACTAAACTCATAATATCCCTTTATCTAATATAACGCTTATATTAGCCATTTAAATATCCATGTATGAAAGCAAAGGCTATATTTAACCAGCTTATTCATTGCCGTATTCTTGATTTTATTAAGCAATATAGTCGGTGAAAAGTAATATCGATACAACACGTACTACTGGTGCAAATTTTTCTTGCTTGCTGTGCCTACGCAGACAGAGGCTGCAAAAAATTTACACCAGTAGTACTGTAGCGACTTTAAAGTATTTCAACTATATGATTAGTCATTATACCGTTCAATACGGGTTTAAAAGTGATATTAAGTGAACGCTTGTGACTAAAGATTATTTTGATCAAAAAATAAAATTTCTCATAAAAAAACCCAGCACAGTGGCTGAGTTCTTTATTAGAGATTTAAATACGAATATATTAAGCCATATTAGGATTAAGCCATATTAGGCAAGGTCACGAACCTTTGGCTCACGCTCCCATAGACGCGATTTGGCATTTTCAATAAAGACATCCAAATCAGATAATGGCGTGACGAACGCATCTTTTTCAATTGGTAGCTTACTTAAGATAAACTCATCCGTTGCCCCGCAATAAGAAATCGCTTTACAGTGTACATAGGCGTCCGTAAACCAATCTAACGTGGCACTGTCTTTAGCCAGCTTTTTAGCTTGGTCTGGCATAATGATACTGACGACCGCATCGAACATCACGGACGGACCCCCTGCTACGCGCTCATCAGCTTGTATGATAGTATCATCGTCTAATGTGACTTCTTTATTCGGTGCAATAATTTTGACACTGGCACCTTGCGCTTGCGCCGCCTTCTCATACTTTTCTATTTCACTATGCTTTGAGCCTTCCGCCACTAGAATACCAATCATGCGACCCTTTAAGCTCTTAGGTGACAGACCAATCGTTCTTACGGCAGGAGATATTTCCATATCTTGGATAGGTGCGGCAGCATCAGCAGCTTCCGGCAACTCCATACCCAACGCTTTTGCCACACGACTTGCTAAATCTTCATCGATATTACGTAGATGACCGAGCGTACGACTGCGTACATGCGCCGTATCTACTTTACCTAGCTCAAAGGCATAAGCTGAGGCAATGTGTGCTTGCTCAATTGTCGTTTGGCTACGATAGAACATACGCGGCTGACTATAATGATCAGCGAAGCTCTCCGCGCGTATGCGACCTTTAACACCATCATCTAGCGTCTCGGCAAAAGACGCAAAGCCTCTTTTAACACTCTCACGTGGTCTGGTTGGATCTAGACTTTGTGGCTCGTATAGGACACGAGTCTTTGGCACTTGCATCTGCATATGACCATCTTGCTGATTATTGGCAAATGGACATTTCGGTGCATTGATTGGAATCTGAGCAAAGTTCGGTGAGCCCAAACGTGACAGCTGGGTATCTAAGTAGCTGAATAGGCGACCTTGTAATAAGGGGTCGTTACTAAAATCGATACCCGGTGGTACATGCGATGGACAGAAAGCTACTTGCTCCGTTTCAGCAAAGAAATTATCAGGATAACGATTTAACACCATTTTTCCAACGATTTTGACTGGTACCATTTCTTCTGGAATCATCTTGGTGGCATCTAAATGGTCAAACGGAAATTTGCTTGCTTCTTCTTCAGTGAATAATTGCACGCCAAATTCCCATTCAGGAAAATCGCCATTATTAATCGACTCAAACAAGTCGCGGCGATGATAATCTGGATCGGCACCAGAGATTTTTACTGCTTCATCCCATGTCGTTGATTGCACACCAAGCACCGGTTTCCAGTGAAAACGCATAAAGGTACTTTTGCCCGCTTTATTAATCAGACGATAGCTATGAATACCAAAACCTTCGATCATGCGTAAGCTACGCGGTATCCCACGATCACTCATTAACCAAATAACGTTGTGCATGGTTTCAGGACTTAATGACACGAAATCCCAAAAAGTATCGTGAGCAGAAGCGGCTTGCGGGAAACCGCGATCCGGTTCAGGTTTAACCGCATGGACAAGATCTGGGAATTTCATCGCATCTTGGATAAAGAAAATAGGCATGTCATTACCGACCAAATCCCAGTTTCCTTCTTCGGTATAGATTTTGACTGCAAAGCCACGTACATCACGTGGCGTATCTTTTGAGCCTTTACTACCAGCAACAGTCGAAAAACGCGTAAATAAAGGCGTCTGCTTACCGGTCTCAGTCAAAATTTTAGCCGTAGTATATTCTTCTAGTGATTCGGTCAGCTCAAAATAACCGTGTGCAGCACTACCACGCGCATGCACAATACGCTCAGGAATACGCTCATGGTCAAAGTGATGAATCTTTTCACGTAAGACGAAATCCTCTAATAGCGTTGGACCGCGCGGTCCTGCTTTGAGTGAGTTTTGATTGTCCGAAATTGGCACACCCTGCTGGGTAGTCAGTATTTTGGTGTCGTCACCGGCACGTTGATGGGTTTCACCACCATTGCCACGTTCCATATTCATGTCTTTAGCGGGGTCAGTATGATCAATATTCTTATTCATAAAATATCCTAGCTAGCTGATGAGTAAAAATGGGCTATCAATAGACCATTTAATAAGTGCTAACACAGTGTTTATATCCGTAGAGATAATGGCCATTGCAAATGTCCGTTTATTTTCTGTGTTGTAGCACGGTTAAAGATAGAACTTGACTCAAGCAATGATGAGATCAACAATTATCTTACTCAAAAATCTTGGTCAGGTATGTCAACTATATCGTTAAGCGTGTTGATGTTTGGTTAAGAAAAATAGGCATTAGTTAAGCTTAAAAACGATTGTAACACCTATTATTTTTAACAATATAGCGTTGTCATGTAGTTATTCTTTACGCTATTCTGTAATAGGTGTCTGCTCATTTGTGTTGAAAGGGTGGATCGGTTTTGAAATACGCTATTTTTCACTGAAATTTTTTAACTAACATAATGAGGCTACCCATGACCATGACATTTACTTCTATTAAATCATCTAAGCGCTATGGCGAAAAGTTATTGTACAGCGCCTCTTTGGGCTTAGCGGCATTAGCATTACTGCTGAGTCAAACAGCGGCAGCCATTACAACTAAAAACGTCACTTATACGGTAGATAACCAGCCATATGAAGGTTATTACGCCAAAGCTGACAAAGTTAATGCGCCATTTATCTTACTGATTCATGATTGGGATGGGCTAACAGACTATGAGCGTAAGCGAGCTGATATGTTGGCAAGTGAGGGCTATAACGTACTGGCTGCTGATATGTTTGGGCAAGGCATCCGCCCGACGAATATTGAAGACAATAAACGCTTAACCGCAGCACTATATGACGATCGCAGCAAAATGCGCCGCTTACTTCAAGGCGCATTGAGCGCCGGTCAAGAGCAAGGCAATGATGCACGCAAAGGCGTAACGATGGGATACTGTTTTGGCGGTACGGTTGCTTTAGAGCTAGCACGCTCAGGCTTTCCGCAAAAAGCGTTTGTGCCCTTCCATGGTGCCTTTGATACCCCCACGGGTCAAAGTTATGATAAGACTACTGGAGAGATATTGGTATTTCACGGGTCTGCGGATGAATCTGTCTCCCTTGAAAGCTTTGCCACTTTGGGTAAGACGTTAGAAGCTGCCAAGGTACCACATGAGATGCTAACCTATAGTGGTGCACCACATGCCTTTAGCGTGTTCGGCAGCGATAGATATGATGCTCGCGCTGATGAGCGTTCTTGGAAACGTTATTTAGATTTTTTAGCAGAAGCCTATAAATAATCTGACTATATGCAAACCATCTATAGTTGAAATACTTTAAAGTCGCTACCGTATTGCTGGTGTAAATTTTTTGCAGCCTCTGTCTGCGTAGGCACAGCAAGCAAGAAAAATTTGCACCAGTAGTACCTGTTGTATCGATATTACTTTTCACCGACTATAAATAACTTTAAATAAAAAAACCTCTCAATCGATCGTTGTAAGATCTTGATTAAGAGGTCTTTTTTTCAAATATTCGCCGATCTATTGTTTTTGGAATACCAATAGCTGGTTATTAGCCGGCATCGCATACTGAACAGATAGTCTTAGATGATGTGTCTTCGCCAAGGCTATTATATCTTCTAAATGACGAATACCGCTCTTTGGGTCGCGTTGTTGTAGACTGATATCAAACTGCTGATTACCCGCACTGGTGTAATGCCCATTTTCGTTAAACGGTCCATAAACGATTAATTTTCCATTGATAGGTAAAGCATTACCCACTAGTGAAAATAATTGTTCAACCAAAAGCCATGAGATGATATGCAGGGTGTTGGCGGTAAATATCGCATCATAGGGCTGATTGCTAGCAAGACTAATCGGTAATGGATCGACTGCCAGATCAAAAGCCAGTGGCGCATATAGATTGGACGCAGGATAAGCAGTATGCCAAGCATTGATAGTGGCATGATGAGCAACCACATCACTGGTCTGCCATGTTAAATGGGCCAATCTCGGTGCAAAATACACACTATGCTGACCCGTCCCTGAACCCACTTCTAATACACGAGTAAAATCTTGCAACTCTTGCTGTAAAACGTCCAAAATCGGCTGTTTATTATTTTCACACGCTTGAGAAAACGGCAAGGTTGAAGCATCAAAGAGATGATTGCTTGTTGCAGCGTTTTTATTCATAGGCTTTTCTCTCCTCTTTCATCTGACAATAAATATCCCAAATAGCTGATAAATAAACAATTAATAAATACCCGCTTCTAGCCCAGCTGCCAAGGTCATCGCCAGCTCTTCGACTTGTTCGGTAAACGCTTCTTGCCAATCACCTTGTAAAATCAGCGCTTCTTGAATCCATTGCCAACGCAGTCCTGTCGTAATCGTCTTCATAGCAAGCTTGGTGCCCGTACCATCATGCCCTGCACGTATGTATAAGGCAAATGGCATGCCCTGCTTCTCTTCTAGTACAGGATAATAGCAACGATCAAAAAAGTCTTTGGTCAGCCCTGCCATATAAGCCAAGTTCTCAGTCGTGCCTAATAATAATGCATCGGCTGCCAATACATCTTCAGGCTGAGTATCTTGCGGCGACTTTAGCACCACATTGATATCTATATCAGGATGATTGGCACCGTCATAAGCCGCTTGGGCTAATTTTTTGGTATTAGGCGACGGCGCATGGGCAACAATAAGTAAGGTTTTGCTAGCCATATCAATCACCCTTATAGAGGTTACTAGTTTTTGGAATTAGTAATCCTTGGAATCAATAGCTCTCAGAATTAATAGCTCTTAGAATGAATAATCACTTTTTGAAAAATATCAGGATGGATACTTTTCGCAACCGGACAAGTGAGCGCGGTGTTATAGAATATTTTTTGCGTCTTGTCATCTAACTCTTGATTGAAAGTAATAGCGATATGTACTTCACTGACACGTCTTGGATCAGCTGCCATAACTTTCGTCACTTCAGCGGTAGTACCTGCGATATCAATTTCCATATCACGTGCTTTTATGCCGATAATGGTCAACATGCAACTTGCTAAGCTGGTCGCCAATAAATCAGTCGGTGAAAAAGCTTCGCCCTTACCTTGATTATCAACTGGTGCATCAGTAATGATTTCATTGTTTGATTGCAAATGAATAGCGCTAGTGCGCAAATCGCCTTGGTAGGTTACTTTTGAGGTTGTCATAGAGCTCTCTTTGGTATTTAGAACGTAAGTTCTTAGGCTTAGAAATCCTTAGAAAAAAATTCCTGTATTTAGTTAAACGGCTTGAACTAATTGGTTAAATTGACATTGAGAAAGCCAATCTAGCTGTTTTTTATTTTTTAAAGATCTGTTAGCTGCTATTTAGGTATGCCTTTTCTTCTAGGATTCAAAAACCAAGTTGAGATTAAATCAATAAATTGCCAAACATCGTCATCCTTAGGCTTTAAATAGCTTTCTGAATTAGGGTCTTCACCCATTTTCTCAAAAATTTCGACAAGCCAATTAGGACCATGTCCTGAAGCAGACAACTCTGTTAACCATGACTCTAGTTCACCATTAGGGACAACAAATAAACCATAATCTGCTAGTTTATCAAAAAAGTTTTGCAGTGCTTCTTTATCTTCTCCAGAAAAAATTTGAATTCCTCCGTCCAGTTTCATATTCTTCCCTGAATCTTCAAATTTTTTCTTTAAGGCTTGTCTTAAAGTAGCCAAAGATGATCTTTCTAACTCAGGTATAGAGCCACTGTCAAGAAACCCTGTCCATACACTACCACCATCTTTAACAACATCTATATCAACTATTCCTGCAACAGGAATACCCAGCTCACGCAAAGGTTTTATTATAGTTTTAACCGTTTGCTTATTTTGGGCATGAAGAAATAGACAATTAGGTATTCCTCTCTGACCATCACTTTTTAAAAGGCGATCATTAATTTCTTGATAAAATGCTCGGTCAGCATCTGATTCTGTGACTACAACAAACTCATAAAAAAGTCCACTTAAAACGCCAGTTGAGCGTAATAGAGGATTTCTCATAAGCTTCAAGATATCTTCGTTAGGAAGGATCCTAGCTGTGGCAACATCATTTCTATAGGTTAACCTTACAATATTTACGGGAGCACCCGACTGGATACATCCCATAACAAAATTAGGGCTATGAGTTGCTACAAATAATCTTTTATCAGTCCCTGACATTATTTGGGAGACTTCTTTTCCAAGTTTAAAAGAGAGTGAGGGGTGTAGAAAAGCTTCAGGTTCATCCATCAATAGTACTGAGGGATCACCAGCGATCATTTCAGTTACCATTCCAGTAAAAGCTTTTACACCATCACTTGCTAAAGATATAGGTAGGGCTTTAGCATGAAAATCAACGGCTTCCTGATGGATTCCTCTTTCTTCCATAGTATCTTTGGGAGGAACTTTTGAAAGACGAAGATTCAGTTGCCCTAGATTTGTAGGATCTATAACTAGATATTTTCCAAAAGCTTCATAAATTATTCGACTAACTTCCTTTCTTTTATCATCATCCCTGAATAGTACTTGAAAACTCGAGTGAGGTGGTTGTTGAAGATTTCCAGCATCTTGCTGGTTAACTAAATTAATTCTATTACTACCATTAAGTATTAGAGTATTGTAAGAAAGAAACCATGTACAAGTATGATTGGGTTGTAAATTAGGAGTAAGTAAAGCTTCCCTAAATTGAGCTTCAGGAACTTGATGTCTAGTATGCCCTTTTCCAACAAAAATATAACCGGGATGAATAGCTTCATTAGGATTAGGTTCAAGAATTAATGATTTAATTTTCGATTCAAGTAGAAGTTCATCAATTCCCTCTAACTCGATATCCTCAATAATTACATCGCTAGCAAACTTATTCCCACTCATACAGAATTGTTGAATTTCCGATAGTATTTTACTTTTGCCTGAATTATTCGGACCAACAAACACTGTTATAGGCATAGCTTTTATTATTTGAGGTTCTAAATCTTCTGCACGCCCAAATTTCAACTTTATATCTTTTAACATTTATAACTCCATTATTGATATAGTTCTAATAGAGTATTGTCCTACAAATGTAGCAATTAAAGCTATTAATAAATCCCCAGCCAAAGAAAAACCCCCTTCGACATAAGTCGAAGGGGGTTTTTCAGGAATAGAGAGCTGACGATGACCTACTCTCACATGGGCGAACCACACTACCATTGGCGCGACGATGTTTCACTTCTGAGTTCGGTAAGGGATCAGGTGGGGCCATCGTGCTATTGTCGTCAGCAAAGGGGGTTAGATATGAGTCTGTTATTATTGTTTTGACGTCAAGATATTATCTATTGGTCGACCAACTTGTAACCTAACTGAATCAAGGTTAAAGGTGATATCGAAATATATATATTCTATAAGCAATGCTTATACAAGATAGATTAATTAGAGCTTTCATACAAACCACTTGGGTGTTGTATGGTCAAGCCAAACGAGCAATTAGTACAGGTTAGCTACATGCATCGCTGCACTTCCACACCCTGCCTATCAACGTCGTAGTCTTCAACGGCTCTTTAGGGAAATCTTATCTTGAGGTGGGCTTCTCGCTTAGATGCTTTCAGCGATTATCCCATCCGAACGTAGCTACCGGGCAATGCCACTGGCGTGACAACCCGAACACCAGAGGTTCGTCCACTCTGGTCCTCTCGTACTAGGAGCAGATCCTCTCAAATTTCCAACGCCCACGGTAGATAGGGACCGAACTGTCTCACGACGTTCTAAACCCAGCTCGCGTACCTCTTTAAATGGCGAACAGCCATACCCTTAGGACCTGCTTCAGCCCTAGGATGAGATGAGCCGACATCGAGGTGCCAAACACCGCCGTCGATATGAACTCTTGGGCGGTATCAGCCTGTTATCCCCAGAGTACCTTTTATCCGTTGAGCGATGGCCCTTCCATACAGAACCACCGGATCACTAAGACCTACTTTCGTACCTGCTCGACTTGTGGGTCTCGCAGTTAAGCGCGCTTTTGCCTTTATACTCTACGACCGATTTCCGACCGGTCTGAGCGCACCTTCGTACTCCTCCGTTACTCTTTAGGAGGAGACCGCCCCAGTCAAACTACCCACCATACATTGTCCTCGGTATTGTTATACCTGAGTTAGAACCCCAACATGACCAGGGTGGTATTTCAAGATTGGCTCCACAAACACTAGCGTGTCTGCTTCAAAGCCTCCCACCTATCCTGCACAAGTCAGGTCAAAGTTCAATGTAAAGCTGTAGTAAAGGTTCACGGGGTCTTTCCGTCTAGCCGCGGGTACACAGCATCTTCACTGCGATTTCGATTTCACTGAGTCTCTGCTGGAGACAGCGCTGCCATCATTATGTCATTCGTGCAGGTCGGAACTTACCCGACAAGGAATTTCGCTACCTTAGGACCGTTATAGTTACGGCCGCCGTTTACTGGGGCTTCGATCAAGAGCTTCGCTTACGCTAACCCCATCAATTAACCTTCCAGCACCGGGCAGACATCACACCCTATACGTCCACTTTCGTGTTTGCAGAGTGCTGTGTTTTTAATAAACAGTTGCAGCAGCCTGGTATCTGCGACTGCCAATAGCTTACACCGCAAGGGTTTCACCATCGGCAGCGTACCTTCTCCCGAAGTTACGGTACCATTTTGCCTAGTTCCTTCAGCAGAGTTCTCTCAAGCGCCTTGGTATTCTCTACCTGATCACCTGTGTCGGTTTAGGGTACGATTCGTTTATAACTATTGCTTAGAAGCTTTTCCTGGAAGCATGGTATTTGCCACTTCGCTGTACAAGTACAGCTTGCTATCAGATCTCAGCATAGTGACAGTCCGGATTTGCCTAAACTGTCTGCCTACATCCTTCCACCTGGACAACCAACGCCAGGCTGGCATAACCTACTCCGTCCCTCCATCGCATTATAAACAAGTATTGGAATATTAACCAATTTCCCATCGACTACGCCTTTCGGCCTCGCCTTAGGGGTCGACTCACCCAGCCCCGATTAACGTTGGACTGGAACCCTTGATCTTCCGGCGTGCGAGCTTTTCACTCGCATTATCGTTACTCACGTCAGCATTCGCTCTTGTGATACCTCCAGCATGCCTTACGACACACCTTCACAGGCTTACACAACGCTCCCCTACCACTTGAAAACAAATTCAAATCCGCAGCTTCGGCTCCTAGTTTGAGCCCCGTTACATCTTCCGCGCGGGCCGACTCGACTAGTGAGCTATTACGCTTTCTTTAAAGGATGGCTGCTTCTAAGCCAACCTCCTAGCTGTCTATGCCTTCCCACCTCGTTTCCCACTTAACTAGGAATTTGGGGCCTTAGCTGGCGGTCTGGGTTGTTTCCCTCTCCACAATGGACGTTAGCACCCACTGTGTGTCTCCCGGATATCACTCATCGGTATTCGGAGTTTGCATCGGTTTGGTAAGTCGGTATGACCCCCTAGCCGAAACAGTGCTCTACCCCCAATGGTGTTCGTCCGAGGCGCTACCTAAATAGCTTTCGGGGAGAACCAGCTATCACCGAGTTTGATTAGCCTTTCACCCCTATCCACAAGTCATCCCCTAGCTTTTCAACGATAGTGGGTTCGGTCCTCCGGTGCCTGTTACGGCACTTTCAACCTGCTCATGGATAGATCACTCGGTTTCGGGTCTATGCCCTGCAACTAAACGCCCTATTAAGACTCGGTTTCCCTACGGCTCCCCTAAACGGTTAACCTTGCTACAGAACATAAGTCGCTGACCCATTATACAAAAGGTACGCGGTCACCCTAATAAATTAAGGCTCCCACTGCTTGTACGCACACGGTTTCAGGTTCTATTTCACTCCCCTCACAGGGGTTCTTTTCGCCTTTCCCTCACGGTACTGGTTCACTATCGGTCAGTCAGGAGTATTTAGCCTTGGAGGATGGTCCCCCCATCTTCAAACAGGATTTCTCGTGTCCCGCCCTACTTAATATGTTAACTCTAATGTTTCGAATACAGGACTATCACCTACTACGGTCAGCTTTCCCACGCTGTTCTTCTACATTAGAATTAATCGGCTTCTCCCCGTTCGCTCGCCGCTACTTGGGGAATCTCATTTGATGTCTTTTCCTAAGGGTACTGAGATGTTTCACTTCCCCTCGTTTGCCTCTTGTACAAGTACAAGATACCTACCTTATGGTAGGTGGGTTTCCCCATTCAGAAATCTCCGGATCACAGGATATTGCCGCCTCCCCGAAGCTTATCGCAGGCTGTCACGTCTTTCATCGCCTCTGACTGCCAAGGCATCCACCATGTGCGCTTCATTACTTGACCATACAACCCCAAGTAGTCTTTCGACTGCTAAGTGCTATATAAGTCTAATTATGATAACGATATCACCTAATTTTATACGCTTGATTCAGTTCTCTTTACTTTTTTAGTAATCAACTCCTGGGATAACAACTGATGTCGTTAAGGAGCTGATTACTAAGGTTAGAACAACACGTGAACATGTTGTTCTAACCCAGACTCATATCTATGTTTTTAAATAGTCTCTATGCTCTCGTCGAGTCACAGATTCTGTATAAAACAGAAAGAAGTAATCTTGCCAATGTCTCGGCGAATCACTTGTTTCTATTTGATACCTATTTATTTATTAGCATCTAAAGAAAGTTTATTATGTGGTGGAGCCAAACGGAGTCGAACCGTTGACCTCCTGCGTGCAAGGCAGGCGCTCTACCAACTGAGCTATGGCCCCTAATAATGGTAGGCCTGGGCAGACTTGAACTGCCGACCCCCGCGTTATCAACACGGTGCTCTAACCAGCTGAGCTACAGGCCTGTACGAGGCATATACCTCTAGCTAATAAACTAGCTTAAACTAAAGAACAACTTGTTGTGAATTCTTGCTGACCGAATGCCATCTATAAGGAGGTGATCCAGCCGCAGGTTCCCCTACGGCTACCTTGTTACGACTTCACCCCAGTCATCAACCACACCGTGGTGAACGCCTTCCCGAAGGTTAAGCTATCCACTTCTGGTGCAATCAACTCCCATGGTGTGACGGGCGGTGTGTACAAGGCCCGGGAACGTATTCACCGCGGCATTCTGATCCGCGATTACTAGCGATTCCTACTTCATGGAGTCGAGTTGCAGACTCCAATCTGGACTACGATAGGCTTTTTGAGATTCGCATCACATCGCTGTGTAGCTGCCCTCTGTACCTACCATTGTAGCACGTGTGTAGCCCTGGTCGTAAGGGCCATGATGACTTGACGTCGTCCCCGCCTTCCTCCAGTTTGTCACTGGCAGTATCCTTAGAGTTCCCGGCTTAACCCGCTGGTAACTAAGGACAAGGGTTGCGCTCGTTGCGGGACTTAACCCAACATCTCACGACACGAGCTGACGACAGCCATGCAGCACCTGTATTCTAATTCCCGAAGGCACTCCCGCATCTCTGCAGGATTCTAGATATGTCAAGACCAGGTAAGGTTCTTCGCGTTGCATCGAATTAAACCACATGCTCCACCGCTTGTGCGGGCCCCCGTCAATTCATTTGAGTTTTAACCTTGCGGCCGTACTCCCCAGGCGGTCTACTTATTGCGTTAGCTGCGTCACTAAGTCCTCAAGGGACCCAACGACTAGTAGACATCGTTTACGGCGTGGACTACCAGGGTATCTAATCCTGTTTGCTACCCACGCTTTCGAGCCTCAGTGTCAGTATTATGCCAGAAGGCTGCCTTCGCCATCGGTATTCCTCCAGATCTCTACGCATTTCACCGCTACACCTGGAATTCTACCTTCCTCTCACATACTCTAGCTCAACAGTATCAGATGCAGTTCCCAGGTTGAGCCCGGGGATTTCACATCTGACTTATCGAGCCACCTACGCTCCCTTTACGCCCAGTAATTCCGATTAACGCTTGCACCCTCTGTATTACCGCGGCTGCTGGCACAGAGTTAGCCGGTGCTTATTCTGCAGCTAATGTCATCGTCCATGGGTATTAACCATGGAGTCTTCTTCACTGCTTAAAGTGCTTTACAACCAAAAGGCCTTCTTCACACACGCGGCATGGCTGGATCAGGGTTTCCCCCATTGTCCAATATTCCCCACTGCTGCCTCCCGTAGGAGTCCGGGCCGTGTCTCAGTCCCGGTGTGGCTGATCATCCTCTCAGACCAGCTACAGATCGTCGCCATGGTAGGCCTTTACCCCACCATCTAGCTAATCCGACTTAGGCTCATCTAATAGCGAGAGCAGTAAACTGCCCCCTTTCTCCCGTAGGTCGTATGCGGTATTAATACGAGTTTCCCCGTGCTATCCCCCACTACTAGGTAGATTCCTAAGTATTACTCACCCGTCCGCCGCTCGACGCCTGGTAGCAAGCTACCATCGTTTCCGCTCGACTTGCATGTGTTAAGCCTGCCGCCAGCGTTCAATCTGAGCCATGATCAAACTCTTCAGTTTAATCTTGCTATGTAACCCTTTAAAGAGGCTACTAAACTTGGCTCATTTAATCTGGCAAATCGCTCTAAATTATGTTCGTAATGAATTAACTTTGAGTTTTTTTACTGTCTTAAATGATAATTTTTATAGTTAGTATTCTCTCGAAAAGAGAGTCAACCAACTTTATTTTTTAGCATTCTGAATCAGCAAAAATCCACACAAGTTGTTCTTTAGTTATGCTTTTAAATAATGTCTCACCACTGTCGTCCAGTAGGAGTATTCAACTAAATATCCTAAACCAATTTGGTTTATCCTATTTAGCGAGCTGACCATCATATCATGTTTTAATAGTCTGTCAACTTCTTTCTTTAATTTGTTTCGTTAAGTTAACTGGTTAGTTATTGTGTAATCACACCCTAACTGCTTCCGGTTTGTCTTAATGAGGTGCGTATTATAGACGCTTAAATTATTAAGTCAAGGTTTAAATTATTTTGATTTAAAAGTAATTTATTTGGCTAGATCATCTAAGTGGTAATCCACTCTCAACCCGCCTTCCCTTTCGACTGGAGGGCAGTATACGCTGTTTGGGAAGGGGGTCAAGAGGGTTTTAAGGTTTATTTTTGGCTAGTTGAAAATACTAGGCTTGCCTTTCAAGGTAAAACTAATACGGTAACGTTCTGCACTCACACTATCATCCATTAGAAAGGCGATAGACGATTAAAACTAGGTAAGTTCAGCATAATAACCTTGGCTTTGTTATCAAATAGCGTTATAGGAAGGATAATCGGATAATGTTATTATAGTTTCCATACAATAGCATTGTATAAGTCGCTAATATTGCACCCAATCAACGGCTATTTGTGTTATTTTAATTTTTCAATTGTTATGGTTATCTGTATCGGAGCCATATTTCAATATTTAACACACTCAAAACCTAACACGCAAATAAAAACCGCTTATTGAAATATAGGCGGTTTTTATTTGCGTGTCTTAAGTTAGTATCTACTATAAAAAGCTATAGCGTTAACTGGTGGCTTTGGCTTGTAAGGTACTAACAATACCTGACAAAGCATAAATAACACCAATCGCTAAGATGCCGACTGGAATATCGTATAAAACGATACTCATGACCAATACACCAACGATAAGCACCACAAAAGGAACTTTCTTCTTATCAAACTCTTTAAAGCTATAGTATTTGACGTTGCTGACCATAAGCAGACCGCAAATAACGACCCAAGCGGCAAATAAGAACATCACAGGCGTATCGTATTGTCCGATCCATTGATTGTGATCGACGGCAACCATGACAGCAGCCGTTACCAAAATGGCGGCAAGTGGACTTGCTAAACCAACAAAGTATTTTTTGTCGACTTCACCAATCTGAACGTTAAAGCGTGCCAAACGGAAAGCGGCACAGGCAGTAAAGACAAACGCACAACCTAACCCAATACGACCTAATGGCTGCAAAGCAAAGCTATAAATTAGAATTGCCGGTGCAACACCAAAGGCTAGCATATCGGCAAGCGAATCATACTGCTCGCCAAAGGGGCTTTGCGCATTCAGCATACGCGCCACCCGCCCATCTGCACCATCCAGAATAGCCGATAAGAAAATCGCTAAAGAGGCCTTATAAAACTCGCCTTGGGTACTGGCTAAAATAGAATAAAAGCCTGACAGCAGCGATAATGTGGTAATCAAGTTGGGTGCTAAATAAACACCGCGACTGACCACACGCTTACCTTCCGCGACTTCTGCTTCAATCACCTCAAACGTCAACCCATCATAGTTCTCATTATCCGCCAAGCGAATATCGAAATCATGCTCGTCGATAAAAGGCGGTTGAGTGGCGGCGCTATCTTGTAATAAAGGCTCTTTGATCAAACCGTCATTCATCACTTTATCAGTGACCAGACCGCCCTTTGCAAGACTGTTTTTTTCAAGGCTACGTGATGATTGATCAGTCGTCATAACACTATCCTTATTCGCCAACCAACCAGCGGACGGTGGTTGCACTATCAGGCGTTAAATCTGGTGCATCAGCAACTTTTAGTACAGGCTGTAAGAAGCGCAGTATCTCACGCGCATGGTTATCAAACTGCCATGGCGGATTGATCACAAGTAGCCCTGTACCATTAAGACCGACCGCAATATCTTTAGGATAAATATTTAGTTCACAGACCAGCTGACGTCTCATCTCAGTACGCTTGAGTTTTTTATAGAACAGCTCAACCGCATCGATGTTTTTAATCGGGAACCATAACGCATAAGTGCCTTGTGGCCACTTGTTATAAGAATGCACCAATAAATCGATCAGACGGGTAAAATCTTTATGCTCCTGCTCGTAAGGAGGATCTAAAAATATCAAGCCACGCTTTTCTTTTGGCGGAATCACTGCAGCGATACCTTCAAAAGCATTGCGATGATGAATACCGATTGGCAATTTATGCAGCTGATAATTCAGTGCATCATATTCACTGGCTTTGGCTTCAAATGCTTCACCGCGCACGCCAGCATCTGGATTTTTTTCAACATGATGAGCAATCCACCACGGCGAACCCGGATAGACCTTTTTATCATAGGTAAAACGGGCTTGCTTAATGCCTTCCATATAGTCTTTGATTGCAGCTGGCGCTTTTTCAACATCGGCTTTTACCAACGCTTGGATACCACCTTTGGCTTCACCAGTCTTGCGAGCCTCTTCACTGCCAAGCGAATACAGTCCACGACCGCCATAAGCATCAAGCACATAAAAAGGTTTGTTTTTTTGCCCCATTTGATTCAGCAGTTGTACCAATAGAATGTGTTTAACAACATCGGCAAAGTTACCAGCATGATAGGCGTGTTTATAATTCATAAGTTCAAAAGTTTAAATAAGAAAAATTGCATCTATGGTAGCATAGGATGGGCAAAAGATAACGATGGTTTTGGTAAAAAGGCATAGATTGGCAGTGTATTGATAGATGATGGACAATAGCGAGTCAAAATGACAAAAATTATTAGCAATCTTGATGTGACAAAGTTGGTGGTTGATAATCCGATAGGCAAGGATAATCCGCCACTGCTGTCTGTACATCTTAGTACCCATGATGATCAGCCACTGCCGACCCAACACCTATTACAATCCTCTGATTTTGAGGTTAATTGGGAAAACAAGCTGACGGACAGTCAACTTGATAAGCTCGTCGATAGTGGTTGGCTGATTATTGATAATGTCTTTGAGCAAAAAGCATTATTAGCACTGCAAGCGGAAAGTGGCTTTATTAAGTATCGTGATGCCCAGCTAACGGCGGGTATTCGTATCAGTGATATTCGCGGTGATAAAATACGCTGGATTACCAAGGATTTTTTTGCAGGGTTTTATTACTTACAAAGTATTAATGCGCTTGCCACTTTATTCAATCAAAGCTTGTTTACTGGTATTCGTCATAGTGAAGCGCATTATGCTTACTATCCAGTTGGTTTCGGCTATCAATGGCATAGTGATAATCCAGCTGGGCGTGATGAGCGCGTCATCTCGGCAGTGTTTTACCTCAATGATGAATGGACACCAAGTGATGGCGGCACATTAGAAATCGTTGATAAATATGGTGTCCATCATAATGTGATGCCTGTTGCCAATAGGCTGGTGATATTTGATAGTGACTTACAACATCAAGTACAAATTGCCCATCGTCAACGTTATTCTATCGCTACCTGGATGCGCCGTGATGGCTTAGTGCCTTTTATTGAAGATATTATTTAAGTGCTGTAACATTCATAAAGATTCCCTCACGAGCTACATCTCTCTAATTATTCTATCTATCACTTCATAATAAAAAAGGCTTCTCATGTCAGATATTGATAACAACCTAACTTCTCAAACCCATCAACAAGCAACCCATCAGCAAGAAACACTGGATTTAAGTATTGCCCTACTTGAACGTCCTTCTGTCACCCCAAATGATGATGGCTGCCAAGACATCTTATCTGAGCGGCTGACGCAAGCAGGCTTTGACTGCGAGTTTATGTATTATGGTGATAGACAAGCAAAAGGCGAACACGCTGAGGTTAAAAACTTATGGGCACGGCGCGGCACATCCAATCCAGTCATTTGCTTTGCCGGTCATACTGACGTCGTCCCAACAGGTGATGAAAAAAACTGGACCTATCCACCATTTACCCCAACCATTGCAGACGGATATCTCTGGGCGCGCGGTGCCGCTGACATGAAAACAGGAATTGCTGCCTTTACCATCGCCGCCGAGCGTTTCGTAGCCAATCATCCTCAACACAACGGCTCAATTGCCTTTTTAATCACCTCAGATGAAGAAGGTCCGTCCATCAATGGTACGGTCAAAGTAATTGAAACCTTAGAAGCACGACAAGAAAAAATCACTTATTGCTTAGTTGGTGAACCATCCAGTACCGATACCCTAGGCGACATTATTAAGAATGGTCGTCGTGGCTCGCTGGGCGCAGTACTCACTGTCACCGGTAAACAAGGGCACGTCGCCTACCCGCACCTTGCCTCAAACCCTATTCATGCTGCTATGTCGGCACTCTCAGAATTGACCAATGCCAGTTGGGATAATGGTAATGATTACTTCCCTGCGACTTCACTGCAAATATCTAATATCAATGGTGGCACGGGCGCGACTAATGTCATACCGGAAACGCTGGAAGTCGTTTTTAATTTCCGCTTTTCGACTGAAACCACCGAAGATGAGCTAAAAGCGAAAACACATGCCATCTTTGATAAATACTTTAAAGACAGTAAAGCCAAATATGATATTCATTGGAAACTATCTGGGCAGCCATTCTTAACGCCTGAAGGTAAATTGGTCTCGGCATGCCAGCAAGCGATTAAATCTGTAACCGGTACTGATACGACATTGTCAACTTCTGGCGGTACATCAGATGGACGCTTTATCGCCCCAACCGGTGCACAAGTCGTTGAGCTTGGCGTACGTAATGCCACAATTCATCAGGTTGATGAAAAAGTTGAGGTTGATGACTTGGGCAGATTGGCGCAGATTTATGAAAGGATTTTAGAGAATTTACTATTGGATTAGTCAGCATTAATAAAAGCAAAAAGCGCCATCTCCTTTAGATTTGGCGCTTTTTGCTATTTTTGAGTTTGTTATTGATTTATTATTTTTGCTTATGCATTCTCATACTTAATAGAACTATAGTCGGTGAGAAGTACTATCGATACAACACGTACTGCTGGTGCAAATTTTTCTTGCTTGCTGTGCCTACGCAGACAGAGGCTGCAAAAAATTTACACCAGCAATACGGTAGCGACTTTAAAGTATTTCAACTATAGTTCCGCAATATGGCCAATCTTTTTTCATAGTTATTCTATAATCTAACAATGGCTTTATTCGATACCAATATACAATTCGACTTGACCATATTCTAATTTACCCTCAACATAACGCTCAAAGTCGACATTATAAGTTCGAGTGTGCTCACAGCTTGGATCATTGAAATACGTCCATGCTTTTTCCCACGCATTCATCACGGTATTAGGCATATTACCGTATTCAGAAAACACCATGTATTTTCCTGCAGGGATGCTAACCGTTGTTAGGTTGCTTGAATTTTTATTCTTAGTAGCTTTGACAGTATTAGCCGTATCGTCATTGTCTGACTTTTCTTGCCCATCTTGTTGACTGCTCACCTTCCAACTAGCGACAACATCAAAAGCGCCTACATCATCACTCTCATAGTTATGATAAACACCATAGATATCTTCACCCTTTTCAAGTTGGCTCACATGGTTTTTGTAAAAACTTTGCCATAGCTTGCCTAACTTTGCCGTTTCATGGCTAATTTCATCGGTGTTAGTGGTGCGGATGCTGATGCCTGTGCAAGTTTGTACGTCAGTTAGCTCTTGAATTTGTGCAGTCATGAGACGGTTTGT
Source organism: Psychrobacter arcticus 273-4 (assembly GCF_000012305.1). Taxonomy (NCBI): domain Bacteria; kingdom Pseudomonadati; phylum Pseudomonadota; class Gammaproteobacteria; order Moraxellales; family Moraxellaceae; genus Psychrobacter; species Psychrobacter arcticus. The sequence continues at coordinate 654,660 of NC_007204.1, read as the reverse complement.
CCTGTTTTCATTTGAAGTTATGTTTGTTATTAAAGCTATGTTTGTTATTAAAAAATAGTAAAAAGGTCAATCTAGTCAGCTTCATCAATCCAATTCATCTGAATCGCTTCTAAGATACCTTCATTGGAGCGTTGTGGATCATCATCAAAGCCTTCAAGCTCAGTCACCCAGCGATGCAAATCAGTAAAGCGGATGTACTGCGGATCGGTCTCTGGGAATTTTTCATAAAGCTCAATAGCGATATCTAAGCTGTCTGTCCATTTTAACTTCTGCGGGGTCATAGTGGCTCCTTATTTTTTAATTATTTTCATAAAATAGCATTATAGAATATATAGCATTATAGAATACATAAGCACTATCCTACCAAAATTCATCATATGATTATAGCCAAGTTCGTTATGCAGCCTTTGTTGACTCAGTAGATTTGGCAGATTTAATCGCTACTTGATGCTGACTCCAAGTGTCAATGACTTCATTTAGCTGCTCACCAGTCATATCCAACACCTCAGTTGCGCACTTACCTTGCTTATTGGTTAAAACAAACTTGGTCATGCCCATTGCCATTAACTGATTTTTAACAAAAAACTGATGCTCAAAATAGACGTATTTTTTGTCCCAACCGACAACTCTACTATTCACTGTCATTTTATCTAAGAATTTAATCTGCTTCAGATAGACCATCTCTTGCATGGCAATAATCCAACCTAGGTTTTTAATACCTTTTTGATGACAGCACGCCATGAGCCAGTTGGTGATGTTTAGCTCAATGAAAGACAAATAGCGGTAATTAGGCAGATGATCTCGAAAGCCCATGTCATGTGGTAATACTCGATAGTGGCGCACAACTGGTGCCATCAATCTTTCGACACTCAGATATTCGGTCGCCAACTGCTTATTAAGTTGCTGTTTTAATAGGCTTACCATAATAAAAAATCGTACCAACATATTCATAACTGACTCTCTTAATTGTTATTTTCTATCAATAATAAGTGGATATAATTGAATGTAAATACTGCCTACTTTAACGCAAAAAAAGCCACCTCAGTGACTTTTATATGTGGAAGCTGCTAGGTAAAAACTGTATTGAAAACCGATTTTAAAGATTAGTGACCAGCGCCATTGATACTACGAACCATCTCTTCAACCATCTTCTTAGCATCACCAAAGATCATCATGGTTTTATCCATATAGAATAAGCTGTTATCTAGACCTGCATAACCGGTACTCATTGAACGCTTGATAACCATAATCGTTTGAGCTTTGGTAACTTCTAGAATCGGCATACCAAAGATTGGTGACGTTGGATCGTCTTTTGCTGAAGGATTGACCACGTCATTAGCACCGATGACCAGCACCACATCAGTACTGGCGAAGTCGGAGTTAATCTCGTCCATTTCAAGAATATCATCATAAGGGACATCCGCTTCAGCTAATAGGACGTTCATATGTCCTGGCATACGACCTGCGACCGGATGGATAGCAAAGCGCACATTGACGCCTTCTTCTTTTAACAGCTCATACAATTCTTTCACGGCGTTTTGTGCACGACCTTGCGCCATCCCGTAACCTGGGACAATCACCACACTACTAGCATTTGCCATAAGAAAACCTGCATCTTCTGCTGAGCCTGCTTTATAATTTTTCGGCGCGCCATCATCGCTGCCTGCCGACACTGCTGACGTACCCATACCACCAAATAATACGTTAAGTAATGAGCGGTTCATGGCTTTGCACATGATGTAAGACAAGATTGCACCTGATGAACCGACTAGCGAACCTGCGATAATCAACATTGAGTTGCCAAGGGTAAAACCAATTCCTGCTGCCGCCCAACCTGAAAATGAGTTCAATAGCGACACGACTACTGGCATATCACCGCCACCGATTGGGGCAATCCACATCCAACCAAAGATGACCGCAATCACTGCCATAGCATAGAAGGCAGGTAATGAATTTGTGACGAAATACACAGCACCAAAAGCAATCATAGCGATGAAAAGTAGTGCTTGTACCGGTTTTACCCAGCCGCCCACTAAGGTTTTCGCCCAGCTTTTTGCAGCCAATTTACCGAAAGCAAAGACTGATGCAGAAAAAGTAATCGCACCGATAAAACAACCGATAAATAATTCGACACGAGCAACTGCACCATGCTGTTGTTCAGTATGCAATACCGTTGCTAACGCAATCGCAACCGCTGCCAAACCAACAAACGAGTGCATCAAGGCAACCGTTTCCGGCATTTGAGTCATCGCAACCGTTTTTGCTTTCCACATACCGACGATAGCACCCAATACCATGGCGCCAATAATCAACCAAAGTACTGGACCTTCTGCTAGGAAGAATGTTGTCACAACGGCAATCGCCATGGCAACCATGCCAAAGCGATTACCACGAATCGCTGTTTTTGGGCTAGATAAACCACGTAACGTCAAAACAAAAAGAATGGCACCGACTAGATAAAACCAGTCCGCATTAGCAGCAATCATATTTGATAAGTCACTCATGCGTCACCCCCAGTATCTGTTGTTACTACTGTTTTTTTCACTTTTGGCTTAAACATCGACAGCATACGCTCAGTCACGGCAAAACCACCAAAAATATTGATACTGGCTAAAAATACCGCAAAAGCCCCAAGCAAACTGGTTGGCGTAAATATCGAACCATCAATGGTAACGGTCTGTAGCATCGCACCGACAATCACAATACTTGATAAAGCATTGGTCACGGCCATCAATGGTGTATGCAAGGCAGGCGTGACGCCCCAAACGACGTAATATCCGACAAAAATAGCAAGCACAAATACGGTAAAAATCGCTACGAATGGCGTGCTACTCATGGCCGCACCGGCTGGCGCTGCCGCTAAAATAGTGGCAATCATCTTATCCTCCTAAAATTATTTCTTGTCTGGCAAATGTACGATAATGAAAATATCAAGACTTGAGACTTAGCGTTTAGCAAGACGCACTTGATGCTCATGTGTCACGGCCAATGCGCCTTGAATCTCATCTTCCATGTCTAAGTTGAGTGCCAGTGTGTTTGCTGTAGCGTCATCTGTAGCGGCAGGCGCAATTAAAGTGGTGATAAAGTTAACGAGGTTATTGGCATATAAGTCTGAAGACTGTGCCGCCAGCTGCGATGGAATATTAGCCGCACCGACAATACGCACGCCATTTGGCGTAGTAATGGTTTCATCAGGGACACTGCCTTCAACGTTTCCGCCAGTGCCGGCAGCCATATCAATCAGCACCGAACCAGCTTTCATCTTAGCAATGGTTGCTTGGTGTACCAAACGCGGAGCTTGACGACCCGGAATCTGTGCAGTCGTAATGACGATGTCAGCATTGCTCAAGGCTTTATCAACAATAGCGGCTTGGTCTTTGATATATTGCTCAGATGGCGTCCACGCATAGCCACCTGTAGACTTAGCTGTCTCAGCCTCCTCCGCACTCATCGGCACATCAAGCCATTTACCACCTAATGACTCTACTTGCTCGCGAGCAGTCGGACGTAAATCACTGGCTTCAACGACGGCGCCTAAACGCTTGGCCGTTGCAATAGCCTGCAAACCCGCAACACCGACTCCTAAGATCACCACCTTGGCAGGCTTAACCGTACCCGCTGAAGTCATAAACATCGGAAACGGACGTGAGTATTCATTGGCGGCGAGCAATACCGCTTTATAACCGGCAAGGTTGGCTTGCGATGACAAGACATCCATATTTTGCGCACGTGACAATGTGCGTGGCAGCAGCTCCATGGCAAAAGCAGTTGCCCCTTTAGCAGCATAAGTATCAAGTTGGCTATTGCGATATGGATCAAGCATACCGATGACGATCTGACCAGACGTTAAGCGATCAGTGGCCGTCGCTGGCAAGTCGTTGACGGTGGTAATAATCTGAGACTGTGTGACGACGTCAATGCTACTATTGGCAATATCAGCACCAGCAGCCTGATACAATTCATCAGCATAATAAGAGGCTTGACCCGCACCTGACTGGATGACAACCTCAAACCCAAGTTTGCGTAATTTTTTTACCGCGTCTGGGGTTAATGCTACCCGACACTCGCTTGCGCTATCTGCACTAATAACACCGATTTTCATACCGTCTCCTTACGTCTAATGACTACTTTTAATACCCTAACGCACCTCTAAAAAGCACAGGGGACAAAAAATCTTTGGTCAGGGTTGGTTTAGCACTTAAGACCAAAGATTATCAATTTAATAAATGATAGCTCATTTGCCATCATGCCGTTTTATTATAGATATATCATCTGCTAACTTTCATTGTCTAATGATGACCAGCAAGTAAAATAAAAGTTAGCTATTTATAACATCACCATAACTTTTATTGTTATATTAAAAAATTTTATTTTTCCCTGAACCGCTTAAAGCCTTTATGTTATTGGCTTACACGAGTCATCACAATAACTATAATATTTGACATATGTCTATGATGACGCTTAAAAGTACAAAACAGCTACGAGTAAGTCAAGTTAAACCTGTAGGTATCGTATAATGAGAAAGCTTGATACGTTAATGGAGTGTTTATCACTTCACTATAATAAGGAATAACTATGTATTTTTTACTCTCTCCTGCCAAATCTTTGAATGAAACAGACGCTGTCCCAGTGCATATTAGTAACTACTATAGTCAGCCTGAGCTTATTGAACACTCACAAGCGCTGATGAAAATACTGAAATCGAAAGAGCCTATTGACTTACAAGAGCTGATGAGTATTTCTGATGATTTGTCGCAGCTAAATGCTAAACGCAATCAAGAATGGAACTGGAGTGTAGAGCAGCCATTTACTGATAGCGCTTCTGGTAATTTAGCTAAGCCTGCTGGTTATTTGTTCGATGGTGATGTCTATACTGGACTTGATATGTATGCCATGGATAAAGAGTCGGCTATTTACGTCAATGAACATCTAGGTATCTTATCTGGCTTATATGGCGTGCTAAAACCGCTCGATTTGATTCAACCGTATCGACTTGAGATGGGTACCAAGCTTAAAAATGAGTGTGGTGATAATTTATACGAGTTTTGGGGTGAAGAAGTCACTAACACTATCAATGCGCGTATGGTAGATAGCGATGACACAGTATTGATTAATTTAGCCTCAAATGAATATTTTAAATCTGTGAAAAAAAAGGCGCTGGCTGCCGAGATTGTCACGCCAAGATTTGAAGACGAAAAGAATGGTCAATATAAAGTGATTAGCTTTTATGCCAAAAAAGCTCGAGGCCTAATGGTGAAATATGCTGCGGATAATAAACTGACCAATGCTGAGCAGCTTAAGCAGTTTAACTTGGCGGGATATTATTATGTCGATGAGCTATCTGATGATAAGACGTGGGTGTTTAGACGAGATGCTGCGGATCAGTAGTTTTTAAAGAAGATACCTAATTTGTATAGTTGAAATACTTTAAAATCGCTACAGTACTACTGGTGTAAATTTTTTGCAGCCTCTGTCTGCGTAGGCACAGCAAGCAAGAAAAATTTGCACCAGTAGTACGTGTTGTATTGATATTACTTTTCACCGACTATATAAAGAAACCCCGATAAGCTTAGCCTATCGGGGTTTTATTTGAACTAGATTTAACAAGTACGTTATGACCAATTCATACTTCTAGCGAAAAGCGATTATTCAAGGAAGACGTGCGAAAATAGTACTTATCGTACATTGAGCACGTCTGACAAAGAAAAATCGCTTTGTAGCAGAAGTAAAATTACATCATGCCGCCCATACCGCCCATACCACCGCCAGCACCCATGCCAGCCATACCATCATCACCTTGTGGTAAATCAGTAATCATGACTTCAGTTGTTAGCATGAGGCCTGCAACAGATGCCGCATTTTCTAGTGCTGAACGTGCTACTTTAGCTGGGTCAAGAATACCCATCTCTAGCATATCGCCGTATTCGCCAGAAGCCGCATTGTAACCGTAGTTACCACTGCCACTCTTCACTTCGTTCACTACCACTGACGCTTCTTCGCCTGAGTTAGTAACGATTTGACGTAATGGAGCTTCCATTGCGCGACGTAAGATATTGATACCAGCATTTTGGTCATCGTTATCACCACGTAGCTCAGACAATGCATTCATCGCACGAACTAAGGCAACACCGCCACCAGGGACAACGCCTTCTTCAACCGCTGCACGAGTGGCATGTAGCGCATCATCAACGCGATCTTTCTTCTCTTTCATTTCAGTTTCAGTCGCAGCGCCAACTTTGATAACGGCAACGCCGCCAGCCAGTTTAGCCATACGCTCTTGAAGCTTTTCTTTATCATAGTCAGACGTTGATTCTTCAACTTGACGACGGATAGATTCAACGCGGTTTTCGATATCAGCAGAGTGACCAGCGCCATCAACGATTACGGTATTTTCTTTACCAACAGTGACTTTCTTAGCCGTACCCAATTGCTCAAGAGTTGCAGTCTCAAGGCTTAAACCAATCTCTTCAGAGATAACGGTACCGCCAGTTAAAGTTGCGATATCTTCTAGCATTGCTTTACGACGATCGCCAAAACCTGGTGCTTTTACCGCACAAGTTTTTAAGCCGCCACGCATGTTGTTTACAACCAAGGTAGCCAATGCTTCGTTTTCTACGTCTTCAGCGATGATTAGCAATGGCTTGCTCTGCTGCATGACTTGCTCAAGTAATGGCACGATTTCGCGAATATTGCTGATTTTTTTGTCAACCAACAAGATATATGGGTTTTCAAACTCAGCGGTCAAGCTGTCTTGCTTATTAGCAAAATACGGGCTGATATAACCACGGTCAAACTGCATACCTTCCACAACTTCCAAGGTATCTTCAAAGCTTGAACCTTCTTCAACCGTTATAACACCTTGCTTACCGACTTTTTCCATCGCTTGAGCAATCAATTCACCAATTTTGGTGTCTGAGTTAGCAGAGATAGAGCCAACTTGAGCAATCGCTTTTGAATCATCAGCTGGTGTTGATAGCAAATGGATTTGCTCAACAGCAGCACGCACGGCTTTATCAATACCGCGTTTCAGATCCATTGGGTTCATGCCAGCGGCAACTGATTTCATGCCTTCTTGCAAGATTGACTGAGCCAATACGGTCGCAGTGGTTGTACCATCACCAGCAACATCATTAGTGCGGCTAGCAACTTCACGTACAAGTTGTGCACCCATGTTTTCAAATTTGTTTTCAAGCTCGATTTCTTTGGCAACCGAAACACCATCTTTAGTGATGGTAGGCGCGCCAAATGATTTATCGATAACCACGTTACGACCTTTAGGTCCTAAGGTTACACGTACTGCATTTGCTAGAATGTTTACGCCGTCCATCATTTGTTTACGGGCATCAATGCCGAATTTTACGTCTTTTGCCATGTTAAATTACTCCACTATTATAAGTATGAGAATGCAATTAAATATTTCAATGATATTGTCAAAAATGCGCTGAGTATAAAAATACTCAAAAAGGACTAGCCTTCTAACACACCCAATACATCAGATTCTTTCATAATAAGTAGCTCTTCGCCGTCAACTTTTACGGTTTGACCAGCATATTGACCGAACAATACTTTGTCGCCAGTTTTTACATCTAACGCGCGAGTTTCGCCGTTGTCACGAATCTGACCGTTACCAGTTGCTAGCACTTCACCTTGTGAAGGCTTTTCTTGCGCTGAACCAGGAAGCAAGATACCACCAGCCGTTTTTGTTTCTTCTTCTATGCGGCGGACAACAATACGATCATGTAAAGGACGAATATTCATCAATATGTCTCCAATAAGTTGGTTGTTTAAGTTAAGAATTTATTTGGTTTGTTAGTCTCAATACTCTATCTTCAAATGCCATTTTTTTAAAATTAGCATAATAAAGATAAGCGTTAAGCTTGTTTCAAAAAGTGGGGGCATGGACAGTGGGCTTCAAGTGTAAAGACCAAAAATTTACAAGAATTTCTTAATTAGTGCAGCGTTTGTCGATAAGCAATACTGAATTGCTTAGAATATTGTGTAATAAAGACATTAGTATAAAGCTGGCGATTATTATGAAAGCATTAAATGATTACTGCATTTCATAGAAACAATCATTGTTTTATACGCCTATTCTTACTAAATTTACAGCAAGTTACTCATAGTCTTAGCATCACCTAGGATAGTAACATCAACTACAAGAGCCAAACGTTAGCGTAAGTTTCTCCTCTTGAAAATGTAACAGAGTATGATCATTATAGACATTGTAAATACAATATTAGTTAGCAGTAAGGTCGAATCGACTTATAAGTTATCTGATATCACTCTATTAAGGACTATCTATGAATTTTTCATCTACTAATAAAAAACCATCCATAAGCGATTATAATGACAAAAATAACGGTAAAACTAAATTCTTAACCGCATTAACCACTGGAGCCAGTATAGCGGCTATCGGAGCTTTAAGTATGGCTGCACCTACTTTTGCCAGCGCAAAAAACATTCAACCTTCGAGCGCTAGTTATACCTTTACGGTTGAGGACAAATATAAAGGTACCGCAACTCGTGCTTTAGATAAGTCAGGCAACACTTGGAAGTACAATGTCAATGCACGGGTTGCTGGTATCGCAAGCGCTGCACAACATAGTACCTTTACCATTAACGGTAATACGGTCATTCCAACCCAAGCCAGCACCACTTATAAACTACTGGGTATCGGTCGTACGCATAAACTGGATTTCAATCCAAGCAGCAAAAAGGTAGTTAGTAACTATAGAGGCAAGTCGACCACTTTAAATATGGCGCAGCAAGCTTTTGACGATTTGAGCCTTGAGGTGCAAATCCGACAAGACTTATTAAATGGTAAGTTCTCCGGCAATTACTACATGGCAAAACACGATAAGATAGAAAAAACCCCATTTAAAAAATCTGGTAAGACTAAAATCACCGTGCCTGCTGGCACCTTTGATACGGTGCGTGTAGATCGTATTCATGACGATAACAATCGCTCAACCAGTTTTTGGTTGGCACCAAGTTTAGATTACTTACCAGTAAAAGTAAGCCAGATGAATGATGGTAAGAAGATAGACTTAGAATTGTCCAAGGTTAATTAATACCTCTAGCTGTAATCGTTAATATCTTAATGAATGCATATCTTAATAAAAAAACGGCGCTCCAAATAGAGCGCCGTTTTTTTATGGTTGAACTGTTTACACTAAGACAGATTCAGTAACTAGCGTGGTTGTTTAACCACATTATTCATTGATGGTAAGCGCTTCAATAAGATAAACAGCCAGATATTAATCGCAAATAGCAGGACGAAATCAATGAAATAGACCGCTATTTCTGCCCAACTACTGCCATAAGCACGTGTGAATAATACGACCCCACTGGCGCCTAAATACACCAAGGTAAACATACTGTCTATTAATAGCGCATAAGGTGAGCGCCCACGCAGTATCGATGGCGTTAAGACAAATGCCGGTACCAGCCATAGCGCTTGCCATGCAATACCGCCGACAATATCAGGGCGACTAGGATTAAAGACATTTATCAAAAGAGGCAAAGCGAGCAATCTAAAGGTTAGCCAAATCAGCCAAGTCACCATTAGGCGCTGACGAATAGGCGTAATCGGTTTTAGCGGCTGGGTTGTTTGACTGCTTTTTTTGGATGTTTGCTTATGACTGTCGTCATGAGAAGGGTTAGTAGCCATTAGAGATATGTATTTCCTAATTGTTCATGCCAAACAGTATTGTTCATGCCAAACAGTGACAGACGAGCGCATTAACGACTCCAGTTGGCTTGCGCTAATGCGGATGCCGTAATCGCTAAACGACGCCCTTGAGCGATGCCAAGCTCACGCTCATCAGCAGATACAGGCTGGTCATGGGATGCACCGCTAACATGACTGGCACCATACGGTGAGCCGCCACGCGTGGTACGATTTAAAGCAGGCTCAGCATAAGGCACGCCCACAATCATCATGCCATGATGTAACAGTGGTAACATCATCGTCAGTAAGGTCGTCTCTTGACCGCCATGCATAGAGCCAGTCGCCGTAAAGACAGCAGCTGGTTTATTTTGTAAATTTCCCGCCAGCCAAATGGTAACGGTATTGTCCCAAAAATACTTCATGGGCGCTGCCATATTACCAAAGTGCGTTGGACTACCAAGCGCAAGACCGCTGCAATTTTTTAGATCATCCATGGTGCAATACAAATCACCTTCATCGGGAATTGCAGGTTTGCTTGCCGTGGTTTCAGGTGCGACTGTCGGCACGGTGCGGATACGCGCGGTCATGCCTGCCTCTTCGATACCCTGAGCGATAGCATAGGCTAATGTCTTAGTCGTACCATAATTTGAATAATAGAGCACCAAAACATAAGGGGCGGTCTGACTCATTAGCAAAACTTCCTTATAAAATCGTTGGCAGTAATTTGGCAGTAATATAGATACTGCCCATTATGCCCGAGTCATTCACTGACATGCAAACAAACCCTGCTACTTAGCAATATACTTAACCTAATAGCCAAGTAAATTAGCTCATACTTGCCTTGCGTCTTGTCTATAATAGTTTTAGCCATCAGCAATGTCCCGCTCAACTGCTCAACTGCTCAACTGCTCAACTGCTCAACTGCTCAACTGCTCAACTGCATATTGACACAATTAATGCGCAGATTCAGACAGCCCATGTTTGTTACACTATTCGCACTCTATTATCCCTGCTAGATGGTCGTTATGGAAAATCTATTAAAAAAAATACCTTTTTTACACCAACGTTGGTTTCAGTTCTTACGTTTTTTGACACGGCACTTTTTTGAGGATAATTGTCAGCAAAAAGCTGCATCACTGACCTATACGACTTTGTTGTCGATTGTGCCTATCTTAACCGTACTGTTGATGATTTTGTCTTCAGTACCAGCACTTGCTTCTGTTAGAGCGCAGATTTATGAAGTCATTTATAGCAACTTGCTGCCACAATCGAGCTTACAAGTCAGTAAATACATCAATAATTTTGCTGAAAAATCATCAAACCTAACTATCATCGGGGCGATGTTCTTACTTTTTACTACCATCATGACTTTGACCACCATTGAGCGCGCTTTTAACCAAATATGGCGCGTAGAAGATCGTTCTGGCGGTATGAGAAGTATGCTGCGCTATTGGACCATCGTCACGTTGGGACCCTTGGTATTGGGTACGGCATTTATCGCCTCAAGTGCTGTACAAAGCCTGAATTTGTTAAATAGGCAAATTGGCGGCTATGGTATTGACTGGTCGTTTTGGGTACAGATAGTGTCGATTGCTGTTACGATCGCTGGTTTCATCAGTATGTATTGGTTTATTCCAAAAGCGCGAGTACCGGCAAAAAACGCCGCGATTGCGGGTGTTTTTGTGGCGATTGTCTTTGAGCTGATGAAGCACTTATTTGGTACAGTGATGGCAAATTTTACCAGTTATGAGGCGATTTATGGCGCATTTGCGGCGCTGCCGATTTTCTTATTATGGATATATCTGTCATGGAATCTAATTTTATTAGGAGTTGAGATTAGCTATACCTTAACCATATTTGAGACAGAAGAGGTCTATCCGCGCCATCCGTTTTTAAGCTTGCTTGATATGTTAAACCTAGTTTATACCTATCATTTAAAAGGCGAAGCGGTGAGCGAGCAAGCGCTACGCAATGTTCTTGGACGTAAGGAGCTGCCAAAATGGTATACCTATATCAACTACCTGCAAGACAGCAACTTGATTACCATGACAGAAGATGAGCACTACGTACTCAAAAGAGATTTGAGCAAAATAACCTTGTGGGATTTTTATCGTACCCTGCCTTATCCATTGCCTATCAAAGATGAGCTTGATGAGATGAGCCTAAAAGACCAAAAACCTTGGCTTAGCTTATTGGTCAATCGCTTTGAAAATACCGAAGCCTATGCCAAAGCACAATTGAATGTGCCACTCGGTGCTATTTTTGCTCATAGTGAACCACGCAAAAAATCTGCTAATGACAAATCGACTAATCATAAAAATGAAAAGCTTCAGAAAGAGAAAAATGAATTCTTTAGAAAATCTAGCGCGGCTACCTCCAGTTATTTATTACAAGAGCCTCTAGATAATAAGGATGATATACCGAAGTTTGAACCGGTCGCCTATGACAAGGATAGCGACATAGAACGTGATGAACATAATCGTGAAATTCTTATTCCACAAGACAGCGATGATGATAAAAACCAAGTAGACGCTAATCACTTCAATGCTAAAGGCGATATTATTACAGAAGCTGATAATCCAAGCTCGATTTGACTGTTGAAATAATAAAACCATTCTACAAAAATCAAGTTCCAACTGGAGCTTATTTTTTCATCCTATTTTTAATGGATTATTTGCAGTGAATCAGGTAATTTGTTTTTAAGACCTTTTATCGTCAGCAGTACTATTCTATGGAACTGCTGACGATAAAAGAAATACTACGATCATTTTTGGAGCTGCTCACGTTGACTAAACATGCTAAAGACAGCTTATTTAACCGTCTATCAACGTCAAGTCTCAAAAGACTGCGGCAGTTTTTTCAGTTATGGTCGCTAAAAACGCTCACCAATTTACCCGATCGCCTAACAAATTTGTGGCAACAGCTGATTGGTTCCTACTGGTTCATACCGACTGCCTGTGTGCTGGTAGGCATCTTGCTCGCTCCTATACTCGTGACTATCGATGAGCATTTTGATCGTGACATGGTCAAAGAGATCACCTTTGCCTTCACTGGCGATGATGATGCCGCGCGCGCTATCATGACCACTATTGCCGGCGCGGTACTGGGAGTGGCAGGTACGACTTTCTCGATTACGATTGCTGTATTGTCGATGGCATCTTCGCAATTTGGACCCCGATTACTGCGTAATTTTTTGACCGATACACCCAATCAGTTCGTTTTAGGCGCGTTTATCGGTACGTTTAGCTATAGTTTACTAGTGTTAAAAGCCATTCATAAATACGATGTCGGTTTTGGTGTGCCGCAATTATCGGTGACTTTTGCCATTATTATGGCGATTATTTGCGCCTTATTACTGGTCTACTTTGTGCAGCATATGGTACATGCCATTCAGGCATCGCATGTGATCCAAGGTGCCAGCAATGAGGCGATTAAAAACATTCATTATTGGTATAACGACCGCTGCGATATCGAGCACCAACGTAATATTGAGCATCATGATATCAAGCAATTTCATCACTGGTCTGCTACGCCTATTTATCCACCACATTCAGGTTATTTGCAGCAGATTTATTTTGAATCGCTCATTACCCTATCGCAAGATTATGGTGGTGTGGTACAAATAAATAGCAGTCTCGGTCACTTTGTCACCGACAAAAATGTGATTGGCTATTTTTATCAGCGTCCGGCAGACCATCCAATCAACCTACAAAAAACCAAAACGCCGCATTTGGCGCTTGTGCCGCGTTCGCCTGACGGGCTATTTTGGCAACGCTTTGCGGGCTGTATACGTCTTGAACAGCGCTTAACGCAATCTAATGATATTGCTTATAGCTTAGGACAAATGACTGAGATTGCTGTACGCGCATTGTCGACAGGTATCAATGACCCAAAAACAGCGGTTAACTGTGTCCAATCGCTGACCAGCTGTCTGAGCATTATGATGCGTTGTCAGCCGCCGACGCCTTATCATTTTTATAAACCAATGAATGAGACAGACACAGCAAACAGTGTCAGCTATCAGAGCCAACAACCTTCAGCCATTCTTGCCGTCGTTACTCATATGCCTAAAATATCAGATTTTATTGATAGCTCACTTGGTGAGATACGGCGTTATGCGGCAGCAGATTTGATGGTATTAAAGGCGCTATGTCAGGCAATGATTGATCTGAATTATGCTAGGGTTAATGATGCACAGCAGCAAACGCTCATACATGAGATAAAACTGATTGAGCGTGCCGGCGCGGACAATTTAAATTATCATCAGCTCGCTGATGATCTGACTGCGATGTGTCAACAAGCAGAGAAGTTTATTATGAGTGAAAATGCCCAGCATCACTATTTCCATTATGTCAGTGATTTTGATGCCCATATTCGTCAGGCACTACAAACCCAATCCAAACAAGTTTGAGCATAATTGCTACTTTTTATTACCCACTTGAGAATTTTTTATGGACCCTACGAGCAGCCTGACCATACTCGAAATCAGCGCGATATTTTTATCCATCACTGCCCTATTGACTTACGTTAATCATCGATTTATTGGACTACCGACGACCATTGGTGTGATGGTTATCTCTATATTATTGTCTATTGGGGCGATATTTTTAGGGTTGTTAGGGTTTGATCAGCTCATTGATTATGAGATCAGTTTATTAGGGCAGCTTGATTTTACTGAAGTCTTACTAGATGGCATGCTCTCTATGCTTTTATTTGCTGCCGCTTTGCACGTCAATATTGGTGATCTAAAACGTTATAAGCTGCCCATTGGTATTCTAGCCTTTATCGGTACCTTAGTGTCAGCGCTGCTGATTGCCGTCGCTCTATATCTGATGTTGCCATTATTTGGTTTTGAGCTCTCTTTTTTGTGGTGCTTACTGTTTGGCGCTTTGATATCTCCAACCGACCCTATTGCAGTGATGGGCATTTTAGCGTCTGCTGGCGCACCAAAAAGCATAGAAACGGTCATCGCTGGCGAATCGCTATTTAACGATGGTATCGGCGTCGTCATCTTTGTACTGCTGCTCGGTATTTTATCGAGCGGTGATATTCCCACCGCTAATTATGTGGCGCATACCTTGGCAGTTGAAGCTGGTGGCGGTATTGTCTTTGGTTTAGTACTTGGCGCAATTTTATATTACATGCTCAAAAGCATTGATAGCTATCAAGAAGAGGTTTTGCTGACACTTGCAGGGGTGATAGGCGGCTATGAGCTAGCCAGTCATTGGCATTTATCAGGACCACTAGCAATGGTAATGATGGGGCTGATGCTGGGCAATCGAGGACGAGCACTAGCGATGAGTGATAAGACGCGCCATTATGTCGATTTGTTTTGGGAATTGATCGATGAGATTTTAAACGCAATTTTATTTGTATTAATCGGTCTTGAAGTGGTAATGATTGCTTATTCAGCCAATTTATTTATCGCTGGAGCTTTAACGATTGTTATTGCCCTACTTGCTCGATTTATTGTGGTCGGCATGACCACCAAGACCTTTCATCGGCAGCTTGACTTGCCAGCAGGCGCTTGGAAGGTGCTAACATGGGGTGGACTACGAGGCGGCATTTCGGTCGCTTTAGTATTGCAACTGCCTACAGGATCAGAGCGCGATATACTATTGGCGCTGACTTATGCGGTGGTTATATTCTCTATCTTGGTACAAGGGTTAAGTGTAGGTAAAGTCGCTAAAAGCATTGGTACGGATAAAAAAACAGTAGAGATATAAGTCCTCAGTCATTTGAGTCAAAGAAAGCCAGTATAAGAACATCTCTTATACTGGCTTTCTTTATACGCATTTACATATTGTAACCCCACTCTCAACTTGAAATAAGCAATTCAAACTGAAGTGGCGGGTTACCAAGTTTTTTGTTGAGTACAAAGCATAGATTATGTGACAGAATTTTACGAATCAATCGATGAGACAAATGCCATAAATCTCTTGCTCGTACCCTTTGTATATTAAATCGTTCTGATAGCTGACCAATGACTGTTTCAACGATACGGCGGGCTTTCATTAGCCGTTTTACCACAGGTTTGGGTCTATCCTCTTTCATGTTAGCTCTGAGTGGCGTTTGTAAATCCACTCCTTGAGCGTCGTAGTACTGAGTGAGACTAGGGCTGATATACCCTTTATCAGCGCCGAGCAAACCATAGATATTGTCAGTAATATCAGGCGCAACCGCTCTTTCATCAACATTGGCAGGAGCAAAGGTAAAGCCTTTAATCATGCCCGATAAGTTAACAAGCAAATGTCCTTCAAAGCCATAGTACCTCTCTTGCTTAGCCGCACAGTAGCTAAAAGCCGCTAAGTCTTGATAGTTTTTATGCCGATAAGCGCGTCCATAATGACAGACGGGTATCGGAAAACCATCCATAAAATGGATGTTGTCACGGCCCTCAAGTTGACTGACGTTATCTTGTATCCGCTGTTTGACTTGCCACAGATTCGCGCAATGCTTTGCGAAGTTAGGATATGAGCCTATGGCTGGAAACCAGGCTTGCCAGTGCTGGGTAAAATATTGCCAAATCTGTTTGTCTTGATCAAGGTTTAAAAATTCACCGACCAGTTCCATGCAAATGATCTCAGGATCACTCAGCTTTGGCGCGTAACCTGCACCTCGCAAGGGTTCAGTAACGACTATTTTGTAATATTGCTCTACCATTAAATAGATATTGATGATAAATTCGTCTATGGGCATCTCATGACTCCGTTGTATTCTTGGTCGAAAACAATAGATTAGTGAGATGCTCTTCTTTTTTCAATCACTTTCGAAGTTGAGAGTGGGGTATATTGTATTAAGTCTTTATATCAACCCTTTTCGTTTCATATTACGATATACCACCATCACGATAATGATATTCAATACTAATATGGCAAGTTTAAACCAGTCAAATGGGCTCACAATCAGGTAATAAAGCTCAAGAGGAATAAATATCCCATAACCAAACACCCCAAACCAGTATGCCCACGTTTTATCTTGCCACAAGCCATAGGCTTCAAGAAAACGTAAGCTGGCATAAGCAAAAATTAATAATAAAAACAGTGGCCAGTTCTTGCTCGCTTGCTGCGCAATTTCTACCGCACTATCAACCTGCGGTGCCAATAGCTGACCAAATACTTGTTGCCAAGAAGCCGTCGCCATAATAAGCCAACGCTCAAGGTCAGTATGCCACGACCATAAAGCCACTGCTCCTAATAGCGCACCAACACCCTTCACTACTTCATAGATTGCCACTGCTTTGATAGATTCACTTGAAGTCGTGCGTGGCTCACTGTGTCGTTGGCTTGAAAACGGATGGCGGTCTTTTGATGACTTGTCTTTTGACGAAGACTGTAGACTATCATCCTGCCTAGGCAAATTAGCCAAAGAAAGTCTCCACAACGCGCCCTTGCAGCTTTTGATTAAAGAATGGCGTGTTCTTACCATTCGATAGCATGGATTCGCTAGTCACTTGCCATTCAAGATTGGGGTCGACCAGTACTGCGCCACCGATGTTTTCATATTGCTCGCTGATACCAGCAATTTTTGCTGGGTTCAGACAGATTTTATCGACTAGCTGCGCTAAAGTTAATACCTCATCCTTTACCAGCTGACACGCCAGCGCCATAAAGGTATCAAAATTTGAGATACCTGGAGTGCTCTCCGCAAATGGGGCTTTTTTGGCGGTACTGTTTAATGGCTCGTGATGACTACAAATCGCATCGATGGTGCCATCCTTTAAGCCGCGGCGAATGGCTTGCTGATCGGTATTACTACGTAATGGTGGCAGGACATAAGCTTGAGCATTAAAGCCTTCTAAATTATCATCAGTCAAGTACAGCTGATGCATTGCCACATCACAGGTCACTGGCAAACCTTTATCTTTTGCCCAGCGCATCAGCTCGATGGAAGACTTACAGGATAATTGGCTAAAGTGAGCGGCAATAGCGGTCTCCTCCACCATCAGTAGCTGCGTTGATAAGGCGACTGTTTCTGCAATCCAAGGAATACCTTGCAAGCCATGATACGAAGCAATATAACCTTCATGCGCAACGCCATCTCCAGACAGACTTGGCTCATCAGGATAAAAGAATACTTTCATACCAAAGGTTGCTGCATACTCCAAGGTACGCAGGAGCACTAAATCATTACGAAAAGGTCTGCGAGCATTGGAAACCGCAATACAGCCACCTTTTTTAAGACCTGCGATATTAGACGGGCGCTCACCCTCTAGACCTGCGGTCAGTGCGCCCAAAACATGCAAATAAATGCCGCCATCATCGAGCGCCCGCTCACGTAAGCCTTTTAACAATGAACCGTTCTCTAAAATAGGGTTGGTATCTGGTGGAATCACCACATGCAAAAAACCATTGCCACGTGCCGCACGTCCTTCTGACTCTAACGTACCATGCTGCTGTTGCCCCGGCTCACGTAAGCGGGCGCATAAATCCACCAAGGGTGGTAGCAACCACATCTCGCTCCCTGCTTCAAGATTAGCTATTTTGTCAGCTACTGCACTTGGCAATGTATTTTGAAAACTTTGTGGCAGATGGTTAAGTATCGTGGCGTCGGTGTTTATCATATGAGACATGAGCGTTATTACCGTATCAATAAAATGGGATAAATAAGAATAAAACAGTATAGCGAGATATTAATTGCCAGCCGCTTGATGCGCGCGTTGACCTTCCATCGCTAGTGACAGTACCGCCATACGAATAGCAATGCCGTTATTTACCTGTTTCAAAATCACAGATTGCGCGCCATCGGCAACGCTTGAGGCAATTTCAACTCCGCGATTCATCGGTCCTGGGTGCATGACGAAGGCATCAGGCTTAGCCAACGCCATGCGCTCAGGGGTAATGCCATAGTGCTTATAGTACTCACTCGATGATGCCAAAAGTGGCGAGCCGATACGTTCGTTTTGGATTCTTAAACCCATAATGACATCGCAGTCGGTCACGCACTCATTCATGTTTTCATATACTTGCACACCAAAACGCTCAATCCCTTTGGGCAGTAACGTACGAGGTGCACAGACACGGATGTCTTTTACGCCTAATGTTTGTAGCGCACTGATATCAGAGCGTGCTACCCGAGAGTGTTTGATATCACCAACGATTGCAACCGACAGCTCTTCAAATGGACGCGGTGCTTCACGGTGAATGGTCAGCATATCAAGCATGCCTTGGGTTGGATGGGCATGCCAGCCATCACCGCCATTAATAATCGCAATATCTGGTGTCACTTCGGTCGCCATAAAATGTGCCGCACCTGATGCTGAATGGCGTACCACAAAGATATCTGCCGTCATCGCTTGCAGATTCCATAATGTATCGCGTAAGCTCTCTCCCTTCTTGGTACTAGAGCGCTCAATATCGATATTGAGTACATTGGCACCCAAGCGTTTTTCTGCTACTTCAAAGGTAGTACGCGTACGAGTTGACGGCTCAAAAAACAGATTCATCACCGTATAACCTTCGAGCTCAGGACGGTTAATCAGCTGTCCCTTGTCATCAAAAAAGGTCTCAGCTTTGGCAATAATCGCCCGTAACTGGGCTTTATTAAGACCTTCAATACCCAAAAAATGACGAATACTACCGTCAGTATTGAGCTGCGGACGACTTAACGACGCATCAAGTTTCTCATGAATGGTATCAGGATCAAATTTTGTATAGTCTGTTGGCGAGATAGTTGGTATTGATTGGCTATCGATAGAATTTGACATAAGGACACGTCTTTATTAAGGGTTTATATGATTTAACAATATGTTTTCATTGATTTTTTTAACAATTCTGCCTCGATAATAACGTAGACAGGCATAGAGACAAGGACATTTTGCTGCTTATTTGCTACAATTTACCTCAGGTATTTTGCTACAATTTACCTCAGTTATATAGGTAATTGGAAAATAGATGCCGTCATTATTATTGATAATCACAGCGCATCATTTGGCAGCCGTATCAAACGTTAGCCCTTTAAACCGTAAATGAATAATAGTGTTAGTGTAGCTGATTTTGAGGTCAGGACAAAGATGCCTTAGCCAGTATTTAAACATTTACCCCATATCGATACCACATAACCCAATCTTAAGCACTCATTCTCCCTTTAGCTTGTATCACTCTTTATCAGAATAATTTATTAGGAAACACTATGACAACCTTAGCACAGTATCTGAACACTAACGCCGCCAGTCCTGCCCTCAATGACGTTATTACGACGGTCACCGATGTTGGTAAAACCATCTCACAACTGCTCAGAAAAGGCGCTTTGGCAGATATCCTTGGCGAAGCAGGCAATCAAAACGTCCAGGGTGAAGATCAGAAGAAATTAGACGTGCTGGCCAATGATTTATTGTTAGATGCTTTAGCAAAAAACACCCATTGTGCCGGTGTTGCTTCAGAAGAGCTCGATGATGCCATCCCTGCCAATGCTGAGGGCAGTCTTTTGGTATTATTTGACCCACTTGATGGCTCATCCAATATCGATATTAATATGGCAGTTGGCACTATCTTTTCTATTTTACCGTACCAACACCAAGGTAAAGTCAGCGAAAATAGCGATTTCTTGCAAGCGGGCAATCAGCAGCTGGCAGCTGGTTATTTACTATATGGCACCTCTACCGTGCTCGCGCTGACCATTACTGATAACGTGGTGATGTTTAGCTTAGACCCAGATACCAATGATTATGTCCTAATAGAAGAAAATGTCACAGTCGATGCCGATACCAGTGAATATGCTATCAATGCCTCAAACTATCGCTACTGGCGCGCGCCGATGCAACAGTATATCGATGAGCTTATCGCTGGTGAGATCGGTGTACGTGGTCGCGATTTTAATACTCGCTGGGTTGCCGCCATGGTTGGTGATGTGCATCGCATTCTATGCCGTGGTGGTTTATTCACTTATCCATTTGATACTAAGTATGCCAATAAAGCAGGCAAATTACGTCTCATGTATGAAGCCAATCCAATGAGCCTTCTAATTGAACGTGCTGGCGGCGGCGCAACCGATGCGGTCAATCGTATCTTAGATATAGAACCAACTGATATTCATCAGCGCGTGCCTGTGGTACTTGGCAGCAAAAATGAAGTCGATTATGTCAAAAACCTACATTTAAACTATGCCGAAAAATAAATAAATAATTTAATCAGCCTTTTATGATTCGTGTCGAGTCAAGTGAATAGCAACTTTATACGAGTCATCCATATTTTCTACATTTTTCTCTAAGCGATCTACTATGGTAGCAAATCCCACCGAGCTTATTACCTCAGATAAGAATACAACGGTCAAGCTCGTAAAGTCACTATTGACGCAAGCTCGCCAGCGTAAGAAACACGGTCTAACCGTCATTGAAGGCGTCCATCTTATCGATGCCGCTCTTCGTAGCGACTATCCATTTGATCAAATATTGGTTTCTGAATCTACACATAAGAACCCTGAAGTTCAGCAGATTCTAACCCGCCTGCCCACTTATACGCCTATTTTGACCTTGGCAGATGCACTATATGAAAGCATTCGTAGTTTAGGCACTGGGATTGATATTATGGCAATGATTAAAGTGCCGGCGCCAAGCTTGTCGATGATTAATGAGGACTGCTTGATTCTTAACGACGTGCAAGACAGTGGCAATGTCGGCACCTTACTCCGTACTGCAGCCGCTGTTGGTATCAAAAACATCCTCTGCACCAGTGCTACCGCTCAAGCGTGGTCACCGAAGACATTAAGGGCAGGCATGGGTGCGCAGTTTGCTTTGAATATATATGAGGGGTTGAGTGTACAAGAAGTTTTAGACCATGTAGAAACCCCTCTATTTGCCACCAGCTCGCATACGGATACCGTCATTTATCAACATGATCTAAAATCACCCATCGCTTGGATTATGGGACATGAAGGTCAAGGCGTTTGTGATGAGTTGATGCAGTGTGCCACACCTATCGCGTTACCGCAGCCTAATGGGCAAGAAAGCCTCAATGTCGCGATTGCAGGCTCGCTATGTTTGTATGAGACGTTACGTCAAAGAAATTACGCTTCAAACTTGGTTTAACAGCTAATACACGGCACATGCTTATTACGGTAAAGATATGCCGATTAGTTTTTATAAAAGCGTACTTCACGAGCTGTCACTGCGGGCATAGCCCTACGTCTTGCGTCACTAAAACAGTCTCCCAGACTGTTTCTTAACGTTCCTCATTGGCAAAGTACGCGGTGGCCTCATTCAAGCATAGCTCTCATCTTGCGTAGGGGCGAAGCAGTGCTTCGCTTTATCCCTCCTCATTTAATATCTCTCGTTCCTCTTCAGCCACTTTAAGCTGCCGCTTGAGCTGCTTTATTTCTTGAAGGGCTGTCATAAGCTCAGGATCATATTGTTCTGTGCCGACAAGTTTGCCTTGGTTGGCTTTGTTATGCCAATTAGATAAGGTCTGCATGGTGATGCCAAGTTGCTTTGCGGTCGCTGAAATGTTGCCGTTATTGTCTGCTATCTTCTTAACGGCTTCGGCTTTGAATTCTGTGCTATAAGTTCTGATTTTCTTGGTCATGGTAAACTCCTCATCGAGTCGTTAGTTTACCAAGTTTATCTCTACGGTTTCTTCAGCATAGCTCATTCTGATCAGGGATGGCATTATCAAATGAAGCCGTTTAGGGAGATGCTTAAAAAGCATCAGATAAAACAGAGTATGAGCAGGAAAGGCAACTGCTTGGATAATGCGTTAATGGAAGGGTTCTTCGGTACGCTAAAGTGTGAGACTATCTATATTGAGAAGCCTAAAACAATTGAAGTTTTAGAGAGACAGATTCATGAGTATATTCATTACTACAATCATGAACGTATTCAGCTTAAACTAAAAGGAGTGTAGTGGTCAACTAATTTAGGACAGCTGATAAGAGGTTTGGTTAAAATAACGTTTCTCTTTCTCTGCTGGTGATAAATAATCGTTAAACGCATGCGGTCTTATGGTTTGATAATAGCCCCAGATATAATCGACAATAGCAGTTTTAGCCTCAGTCATATTTTCATAGCCATTTTTTGGCATCCATTCGGTTTTAAAGCTTCTAAAGAAGCGCTCAGTCGGAGCGTTGTCCCAACAGTTGCCCTTTCGGCTCATACTATGCGTCATACCACTGCAATCGGCTACTGCTTTTGCAAACGCCTGGGAGCTATAATGGCTGCCCTGATCTGAATGAAACAACACGCCACTGGGTTTCATTCTGCTGTGATATGCCATTTGTAGCGCTTTGACGGTAAGCTTACTATCCGGTGAGCTTGATATGGCAAAGCCCACCAAACGACGGGCGTACAGGTCTAAAACGACGGCAAGATAACACCAACCGCCTTTGATGCGAATATACGTCACATCCCCCGTCCAGACCTGATTGGGTGCTTCTGGGCTAAAGTTTCGATCTAATATATTGTCATAAATGCTATGTTTTTCATCAGCTTGTCTGTAGTGATGTCGCTTTATCTGACAGCTTTTGAGTCCCAGTTTTGCCATAAGCTTTGCTACTTTATATCGGCTAAGGGTGATGCCATGCTCATTGTTTAAGATGGCACGAATCGTTCGAGCCCCTGCCGAGCCGTTTGATTGCTTAAATATTTGGCGAATTAAAGCTTTGATCCTAATTAAGACAAGGCTGATGGATTTGGGATTTTTGCCATAGTAATAGCTGCTCTTATTCATGCCAAACAGCTTGAATAGTTGGTTTTTGCTCACCCGTTTATCCTGCTCTGCCAGCTGGTTTATTAGCGATAGTCGTTTAGATTGTCCAACGCCAGCAGAGCGGAAGCCTTTTTTAAGATGTCGCGCTCCATCCTCAAGCGCTTATTCTCTTTACGCAGTTCTTGGAGCTCTCGCTGTTCATCCGTTAAAGCATTGCCGACTTTAGGTGCTTGGCCACTCATTTCTTGACGGTATTGACTCAGCCATTTCTGCAAGGTGGATTTGCCAATGCCAAGTGAGCTTGCCACGTCAGTTATGCTACGGTTGTGATCAATCACTAAGCTTATGGCTTCTAGCTTGAATTCTCGAGTATATTGGTTGCGTTTTTGGCTCATACGGTTTTCCTCTTTGGGTTAATATAAACCTCTTATGCGCTGTCCAGTTTTATTATGCCACTACAGACTGTAGAGGTAAGTCATAGACGTAAAAAAAAGCGATACGTAAATAAAGGCGTGCCGCTGGTAAAAATTTTCTAGCATTCTGTGTGCTTCGCCAGACGGAGGCTTCAAATATTTTTACCAGCCACACTGTATCTGTCTTAAAGTGAACCTACTATATCAAATTTATTGATATACATTAGCAGGGACGCGATTATAAGTGTCAGCAAAAAAAGAGCGTGTGGTTTCAGGGTGGTGGGTTCATGCTCGCCTATTGTCACGTTGAGGTATAGTAATTTTTTACAAAGCTGTATCTCAATTAAAAAGAAATATCAAATTCTACAATTTCTTCAATAAATTTAGCTTCGATAGGTGACAAAGCGCGTTGTTTGTGCCAAAAAATATGAACAGGTATGTCAGCAATACCTTCTTTTGGAGGCAGACGTCTGAGCTTAGATTCTAGATGGGTCGCCGCAATAAATTGGTCAGGTAAGGCACCAATACCATATCCAGTATAAATCAGCCGAACCGCTTCATCTAAATTATTAGTATAGGCGCTGATACGACCTGTTAGGTCGTGATTTTCTTTAAATACAGTAATTGGAGAGAGAATATCCCCAATATCTTCACTATTAAAAGCAATAAAATCCTCTTTTAATAAACTTTCAAAACTCAAATCGGACGATGAGAATAAAGGATGATGATAGCCGCAGTACAAATAATAGCGCTGATTGAATAATAATTGTTGATTGAATAATAATTGTTGATTGAGGGTTTCGGGGATATGTTTGGCCAAACAGATACCGACAGCAGGGGTTTTTTGTTTGAGGGCATTTAAAATATCCATGCTTGATTTCACGGTCAAATCTAAGGTGATATTTGGATATTTCTTTTTAAAATAGACTAGGAAATCATTATATTTTGGATTGTGGAGACGACTGGCCACCAAAAGCTTAATGTCGCCTTCTAAGAGATGCGAGTTGCTGCCTTTCATGGCTTCGATAGAAGTGATTTCTGTAAATATGGTTTGAGCGACTTGCAGACAGTAATGACCGATGGGTGTAAGCTCTAAAGGCTTGGTATTACGAGCCTTTCCCAAACTCTGTGTAACTGCTTATAATCCACCAACCGGAGAATAAGCAATGACTACTCAATCTGACATTAAAAAACTGGCCGAGCAAATGGCTAGTAGCATGAACAGCTTCGATGACATCAAAGACTTCCAAAAGCAGCTCATGCAATCCTTTATCGATACTGCCTTAGAAGCTGAGATGGAAGATCATCTAGGCTATCCTAAGCATGAGAAGGCAGACAAGCCTAATAAGCGCAATGGTCACACTAAAAAGACAGTCCGCAGTGATAGTGGCGTGCTTGAGATCTCCACCCCAAGAGACCGTGATGGTGACTTTGAACCTGCATTAGTGCGTAAGCACCAAACCCGTATTTCAGGTCTTGATGATAAGATCATTAGCTTTTATGCTAAGGGTCAGACAACGACTGAAATTGTCGAAACCATCAAAGACATCTACGACGTTGATATATCAAGCTCTCTTGTCTCAAGAGTCACTGACAACATCTTAGAGGATATTACCGCTTGGCAGAACAGGCCTTTAAGCAGCATCTATCCTATCGTCTATTTGGACTGCATTGTCGTCAAAGTACGTCAAGACAAGCAGATTATCAACAAGGCTATCTATCTGGCTCTAGGTGTCGCTCTTAACGGTAAAAAAGAGCTCTTAGGCATGTGGCTATCAGAGAACGAGGGCGCTAAGTTCTGGCTTGGCGTACTCACTGAACTACAAAACCGCGGGGTTCAAGATATCCTCATTGCCTGTGTCGATGGTCTAAAGGGCTTTCCTGATGCCATCAACACTGTCTACCCCAAGGCTGAGGTTCAGCTATGTATCGTACACATGGTGCGCTATTCCATGAAGTTTGTGCCGTGGACGGATAAGAAGGCAGTAGCGGCTGATCTAAAAGCCATCTATGGCGCTGATACCATAGAGCTTGCACAAGCCAACCTTGAGCACTTTGATGAGACTTGGGGTAAGAATTACCCACATGTGGTCAAGTCTTGGCGCAATAACTGGGAAGGCTTGACGGTGTTCTTTAATTACCCTAAAGATATCAGAAAAGCCATTTATACCACCAATGCTATAGAATCACTGAACAGTGTGATTCGTACGGCGGTGAATAAGCGTAAGGTGTTCCCATCTGATCAGGCAGCATTCAAAGTGGTGTACTTAGCCACCCAGCAAGCATCCAAGAAGTGGTCGATGCCCATTCGTAACTGGACGTCTGCTTTAAATCGCTTTATGATTATGTTTGATGACCGTATTTATTACCTTTAATCAGACTGAAGGGGTAATCACCCCAGTAAACTGATGCTCACAACGCAAAAAATCCTCCAGTTCGTTGAACCAGAGGATTGATGATAATATAAAAAATATTGGATTACGGGAATCCAATATTAGCTATGATGCTTTAGACTTTGCTAGTTAGCTCAGGTAAGGCTACAAACAAATCAGCTTCTAAGAAGTAATCAGCAACGCTAGCAATCGGTGCTTCTGGATCATTATTGATCGCAACGATAACCTTAGAATCTTTCATACCTGCTAAATGCTGAATGGCGCCTGAAATACCTGCTGCGATATATAAATCTGGTGCAACGATTTTACCCGTTTGACCGACCTGCATATCGTTTGGTACATAACCTGCATCAACTGCGGCACGTGATGCACCAACAGCAGCGCCAAGTTTATCAGCCAATGGCTCGATGTACTTAGTGAAGTTTTCACCGTTCGCTAGCGCACGACCACCAGAAACCACAATACTTGCTGAGGTCAATTCTGGACGGTCAGACTTCGCCATCTCTTCATTAACAAAACTTGCTTTACCAGTTTCTTGGACGTTGTCAAGCGTTTCAACAGAGGCTGAACCACCTTCATTTGCTACTGGATCAAAGGCAGTAGTACGTACGGTTAATACCACTTTATCTTCTGTAGTTTTAACCGTTGCTGTTGCGTTACCCGCATAGATAGGACGCTCAAACGTTTGTGCGTCTACTACAGCAGAGATTTCTGACAGCATGCTGACATCAAGTAATGCTGCAACGCGTGGCAAGAAATTTTTGCCAGTAGTCGTTGCTGGAGCTAGGATATGGCTATAATCAGCAGCAATATCAGCGACCAATAATGCGATGTTGCCTGCCAATTGGTGCTCGTAAGCTGCATTGTCTGCTAGCAATACTTTAGATACGCCCGCCGCTTTAGCCGCTTCATCAGCGACAGCTTGGTTACCACTACCAGCGACCAATACGTGGATATCTCCGCCAATTTGCTGAGCTGCAGCGATTGTATTCAAAGTTGCCTTTTTTAGACTGGCATTGTCGTGTTCTGCATATACCAAAATTGCCATTGTTTTTATCCTTTATTTATTCGTATCATCTATTCATGCGATTGTTGGTATACAAAGACATTTTATGTCCAATTTTAATAAAATTTATTTAGGACATCATGTCTTTGTATTAGATAGGCGCTCAAAAAGTATTAAATTACTTTCGCTTCATTTCTTAGCTTATCGACCAACTCGTCAACTGAACCCACCTTGATACCAGCTTTACGCTCAGCAGGTGGCACAACTTTAATGATTTCTTGCTTAGAGGCCATATCAACACCAAAATCAGCTGGCGTTTTTTCATCAAGCTGCTTCTTTTTGGCTTTCATGATGTTAGGCAATTTTGCATAACGTGGCTCATTCAAACGCAAGTCAGTAGTAATAACCGCTGGTAAATCAAGCGCAACCGTTTGCAAACCCCCATCGATTTCACGCGTTACATTGACTTTATCGCCTTCCACTTTTACTTCTGATGCAAACGTACCCTGACCGATACCCATCAATGCTGCTAGCATTTGACCCGTTTGGTTGTTGTCATCATCAATCGCTTGCTTTCCTAGTAGGATAATATCTGTAGACTCAGATTCAGCGATATTTTTCAGGATTTTAGCGATTTGTAGAGGATAAGGTTTTGCATCAGTCACGACCAAAATACCACGATCAGCACCCAATGCTAAAGCAGCACGAATCTGCTCTTGCGACTCTTTTGGACCAATTGATGCCACAATGATTTCATCAATCACGCCCGCTTCTTTTAGACGAACCGCTTCTTCTACGGCAATTTCATCAAAAGGGTTGATTGACATTTTAGTGTTAGATAAATCCACGCCAGAATTATCAGCTTTTACACGAACTTTTACGTTGTAATCAATGACACGCTTGACCGCTACTAATGCTTTCATACGTTCCTCGTTTATTAATGTTATGAATTAAAATTGCCAGTTAAGAACCAAAGGTTCATTTTTTTAAAATCGTCGTTCGAAATAGCACTCAAGGTTTATGGTTACGTCAGCACATATAAGGTAATAAAAAATATCAAGCCATAAAAAATATATTGGCATCACACTCTCTATCCATAAAATCTGCCAAAGCTAAGCCAACCGTTATTATCAGACCTATGTATCTTGCGTGAGCTCAGCCCTAAGGTCAAGACAACACCGTGAATAATGCGTCATAATTTTGTCACTATTCTACAATAAATAGTTTATAAACGCCTAGTGACGCCATTTTCTTATCGTTATTCTTATTATTTTCTAATTTTTGCAATCTATCTAAGATATCTATAACAGTTAGCCAAACTAACATTATCTTATGGTTATAAGAAATAACTCAAAAAAAGAGCATAAAAAAAGCAACCTGATCAGAGGTTGCTCTTTTTTAAAGTCTAAACAGTATTTTTATTGTTTTAACAAACAAAGGCATCAATGCATATTGATAATCTTACTGTCATTAAGCGCGCTGAAAAACAGCTTACTCAATGTCAAATGAGATTAGATAGCTTCGATTTGCTCAGCTTGTGGGCCTTTCTTGCCATCACCTAAGATGAAAGACACTTTTTGGCCTTCGGCTAGAGTTTTGAAACCACCGCCTTGGATAGCGCTGTAGTGAGCGAATACGTCTTGTCCACCGTTGTCTTGCGCGATAAAACCAAAACCTTTAGCTTCATTAAACCACTTTACAGTGCCTTCAACTTTATCTGACATAAATTTTCCTAACTCTTTAACTGTTGGCGAGACGTGTGTCATCACCGATTAATTGATATATACCCAAGTTTTTCTTGCAGAATGCATAGATAAAATTCATTAAAACATCTCATAGACGTCTTAATATTTTTACCCGAAATCCTTTGAGTACAAGCTGATTATAACAGCTTTTACTAAGTACAACAGCTTAAATTGATGATTTTTGTAACCTATTTGAATCACTTTTAGATAACGATTACTTTTACCTAATCAAGACTTAATATATTGATATAAAATACTTTTTTATCAATATATTCTATGATTTAAATGCAGTCGCACATCTGATTCAATCACTTAAACCGATAAAAATCATATTTGGTCATGTATTAAAAGAAAACTATAGAGTAATCGGTAGCCACGGCGAGCTTAATACCAATAAACATAGTGCAAAGAATATCAGTGAAAACGATTGACTATAAGCAATATATTTAGCGGGTATGACCAAGTCTTTGGGAGAGTCAGGAATGCCTTTACGCTTCAATAAACGTGCACCATAGATCCAGCCAAAGGTCGTATAAAGACCGTAAGCCACCGGAACAGCAACTGCTAGTGGCGTCAAATCAATCGTGTATAACATCACTACTGAGATAAAAAACCATGAGGTATCTAGAATTGAGCTGATTTGAAAGAACTTAGAGTTAGGTAGTTTGCCACCGGTTTTTTTCAGCATCTCTCCTTCGATCCAAATCAAAACTGCAACCACAGCGCTAAGAGTGATATATACGAATTGTGGCGTTAGCCAATCAGGATAAGATATTTGCACAACAGACAACCTGTAATCTAAAGAAAAATAAAGAAATCTCTGGCATTGATAGCGCAAAGATAAAAATAACGATACCTATTTAATCGAGTAAGTCGTTAATATAGTCGGTGAAAAGTAATATCGATACAACACGTACTACTGGTGCAAATTTTTCTTGCTTGCTGTGCCTACGCAGACAGAGGCTGCAAAAAATTTACACCAGCAATACGGTAGCGACTTTAAAGTATTTCAACGATAGATATAATAACGCTTGCCTATATTAGGCAGCTACGACAGATTTTCAACCAGCACAGACTGGCTAAGATGAAAATATTTTATAAAATAGCGCCTATTAAAAAGCCCATGCTATCACTGATAGCATGGGCTTTTTTAGACTAATTTCTTTACTAATTACTCATTAGCAAATTAGTTTTTGTCTTTATCGATGATTTTATTGCCGCCAATCCAAGGCATCATACCGCGTAGCTTAGCACCAGTAATTTCGATTTGATGCTCAGCATTGTTACGACGACGTGCTGTCATTGATGGATAGTTGGTTGCGCCTTCAGAGATGAACATCTTCGCGTACTCACCAGATTGAATGCGTTTTAGTGCATTACGCATGGCTTCGCGTGATTGCTCATTGATCACTTCAGGACCCGTCACATATTCGCCGTATTCAGCGTTGTTACTGATTGAGTAATTCATGTCAGCGATACCGCCTTCATACATCAAATCAACGATAAGCTTTAGCTCATGTAAGCACTCAAAGTAAGCCATTTCTGGTGCATAGCCGGCTTCAGTTAAGGTCTCAAAGCCCATTTTCACTAGCTCAACTGCGCCGCCACAAAGAACCGCTTGCTCACCAAATAGGTCAGTTTCAGTTTCATCTTTAAATGTCGTTTCAATAATACCTGAACGTCCACCACCAACACCAGCAGCATAAGATAGTGCTAGTTGCTTGGCTTGACCTGATGCATCTTGATAGATAGCGATAAGATCTGGGATACCACCGCCTTTAGCGAATTCCGAACGAACCGTATGACCTGGTGCTTTTGGCGCAACCATGATGACGTCAAGATCGCTACGTGGTATAACTTGGTTATAATGAATCGCAAAACCATGAGCAAAGGCCAGTGTCGCGCCCTGCTTGATGTTCGGCTCAATCACGTCGTTATAAAGCTCTTTTTGGAACTCATCAGGCGTCAAAATCATGATGATGTCAGCAGCTTTTACTGCTTCTTCTACTTCAGCGACTTTCAAACCAGCATTTTCTGCTTTTTTCCATGAGCCTGAGTCTGCACGTAGACCAACCGTCACATCGACGTTTGAATCTTGTAGGTTAAGCGCGTGCGCATGACCTTGTGAGCCATAACCAATAATGGCAACTTTTTTACCTTGGACGATTGATAGATCACAATCTTTATCATAATAAACGTTCATAAACAGAGTCCTTTTCCTAAATCATGGCGTACCATGGATAAATAAACACTTAAATTATAGTCACCTTATCGAAGTGATTGGTGAAATAAGCGCTATGTTGAATAAATAAGTTTGAAATACCGTATTTTAATGACCATAAACGCTTATTATAGACTTAGCGTTTTATCGCCGCGAGCGATACCAATGACGCCTGAGCGTACTACTTCCATGATACGTTCACGACCAATGACATCAATAAAACCATCGAGCTTAGCTTTATCACCAACGATTTGAATCGTATATAAACTGGCATTGACGTCAACGATTTGAGCACGAAAGATATCTGCACTGCGTTTGATTTCTTCACGTACACCGCCCGTCGCACGTACTTTGATTAGCATCAACTCGCGTTCGACGTGTACGGTATCTGAGAGATTAAGCACTTTAACCACTTCAATCAATTTATGCAATTGCTTGGTGATTTGTTCTATTTTTTCAGGTGACGTAATTGTCGTTACTGTGAGACGTGAAATACTTGGATCATCAGTAGGCGCGACGTTTAGCGTTTCGATATTGTAGCCACGTTGTGAGAACAAGCCGACTACACGCGACAACGAACCCGCTTCGTTTTCCATCAATACCGAAATCAGATGTTGTTGTTGCATTAGGTACGCTCCCCTTTTGTTAACCACATATCACGCATCGTTTGCCCAGCGATTTGCATCGGATACACATGCTCATTACGATCGACATAAACGTCAATAAATACCAATCTGTCTTTTATTGCCATGGCTTCAGCCAACTGTGCTTCCATAGTCGCAGGATCGGTAATCTTGATACCGACGTGACCATAGCTTTCAGCCAGTTTTACAAAGTCTGGTAAAGAATTCATGTAAGAATGCGCGTGACGACCTTCATACAGCATATCTTGCCACTGTTTCACCATACCCAACTGTGCATTATTTAAGTTTAGGATTTTAACTGGCAAATCATACTGCAAACAGGTTGACAGCTCTTGGATATTCATCTGAATAGAGCCTTCACCGGTAATACAGACCACATCACGATCAGGGTTAGCAAGTTTCGCCGCCATTGCATACGGCAAGCCAACGCCCATAGTACCAAGCCCACCTGAGTTCAGCCATTGACGCGGCTCATTATAAGTATAGTACAAAGCCGCAAACATCTGATGCTGACCAACGTCACTAGTGATAATCGCGTTACTATTAGTCACTTTATCTAAGGCTTGAACGACCGCTTGTGGCTTAATACCATTATCGGTACTGGTGTCATAGCGCAGACCATGACGCTTACGCCACTCATTAATCTGTGACCACCAATCCAATAGCGCCGGTTGGTCTAGCTCTTTATCTTCGCCTATAATATCTATCATGTCAGTAAGCACTGACTTGACATCACCAACAATAGGAATATGAGCAAAGATAGTTTTTGAGATAGACGTCGGGTCAATATCAATATGAATAATCGTCGCATTTGGACAGAATTTTTTGACGTTATTGGTCACACGGTCATCAAAACGTGCACCAACTGCCAATATAACGTCAGAATGATGCATGGTCATATTGGCTTCATAAGTGCCATGCATGCCAAGCATACCCAAGAACTGCTCATCAGAGCCAGGAAAGGCACCCAAGCCCATTAAAGTATTGGTGACTGGTAAGTTTAAACGATGCGCAAGAGCCGTTAACTCTTTATAGGCATTACCCAAAACAACACCACCACCGGAGTAAACAATCGGGCGTTTGGCAGCAAGTAGGGTTTCAACCGCTTTTTTGATTTGACCACTATGACCTTTTAATGACGGCTGATATGAGCGAATAAACACCTCTTTTGGATATTCATAAGCAAATTTCTCGCTAGGCGCAGTCATGTCTTTTGGCACATCGATTACAACAGGACCCGGACGTCCAGATTGTGCAATATAAAAGGCTTTTTTGACAATCATTGGAATTTCGCTGGCATGGCGAACTTGAAAGCTATGCTTCACGATGGGGCGTGACACACCGATCATATCTGTTTCTTGGAAGGCATCCTCACCGATTAAACTGCTAGGTACCTGACCTGCGATGATCACCATCGGTACAGAATCCATAAAAGCAGTGGCAATAGCCGTCACGGTGTTGGTAGCACCAGGACCTGAAGTCGCTAGCACCACACCAGTGTTGCCAGTTACTCGCGAATAAGCATCTGCCATGTGACCTGCGGCTTGTTCATGACGCACCAGAATATGCTCAACATTGTCTTGTTGAAACAAGGCATCATAAATATGAAGTACCGCACCGCCTGGATAGCCAAAAATGTATTTGACGCCCTCATCCGTTAGTGCTTGCACCAACATCTCAGCGCCAGATAGCATCACAGGCTCATTGCTACCTTCAGCAAGAGGTTGCTGCTTTTCTTCGAAGTTTTTGGCAGCATGACCCGTTTGGGTATGTCCAGTCATATTCGGACTTTGCGTGGTTTGCGTCACTGTCGTCACCTTTTTTTTGTGGCAAGAATATGTGCCCACTACGTCTAAGTTACGCTGTGCTATAAGACAGCATACTACTCACACATAGCAATATATTTAAGGTCAGCTTTGCGACAGGATTTTATCGATATACAGTGACAAGATGCGAGTGCATCTATAAAAGAAGCTTCTTATTTGCAATGCATACGAGCTTGCGCTAATGATGAATAGATGGGTACAGAATGATAAAACAAATCTCAAAGCTTATATTTTATAGCTTATATCACGTTATATGATTGCGAAATCTTATAACATGTTTGATGAGGAGATGTTAAGAACACACATGACACTCTATTTTTTATAACAGCAAAATCTTATGAGACACAGTAATAACAAGTTTATCTTAGTCATTGTAGACAGATAAGTCCGGAGACAATAAATATAGATTTGAATAGCATGGTTACAACCGCTATTTATTTTATATCATTGTCACAAAGATAATAAGGCTAAGCAAGCTACCGATAAGCAACCCTTAGTCCTTATTTTCAAGTGCCACGGCAATATCATAAAAGCCGCTCACTGACCAATCAACTGCTATTATATTCGATGGTTTGTGAGCTATTGTCAAGAAAAACTTCTAAACCCCATCCCCAACTATTAGTTATTAAACAATGTACATTCATAAGTATTATTTGCTAGAATCAAGCAATTATGTATTTATATTGTTATCGAGTATCTTAACCATTATCCTTAGCTTATCTATACCTGCGTTTTTTATTCATTAAGAGGGCTGTTACCATGGCACAAGCGTCTACGATAAGCACCGCTGCCAAACTACTTATCAGCGTTAGCACTGCGTGTATGTTCATGCTACCAATGAGCGCTACTCATGCCATTCAGGTATACAAATCTATTGGCGCACATGGTGAAGTCAAATACAGTCAATATGCGCCGCAAAATGGTAGAAATATCGAGGTTATTGAGTTTCGTAGTGACGGTAGGCAGAGCAATGCTGGACAGCTAGCAGGCAAAACCGAAGCCAATCAAAGTGCACCGCAAAGCGCAGAAGAACAGCGCGTCGCCCAGTTAGAAGCACGTATCAAAGAGCAAGAAGCTCAAGCGAATGCCCAGCGTTGCCAGTCGTTACGTAATAATCTAACCAATCTAAATGTTGGCGGACGTATCTACGAGATGGATGCCAATGGCAAACGTCAATATCTAGATGGTCGTGAGATTGAGCTTAAGCGTGAACGTGTCCAACAGGCCATTACCCAGTATTGTAGTTAATTTTCAACTTATAGTCGGTGAAAAGTAATATCGATACAACACCTACTACTGGTGCAAATTTTTCTTGCTTGCTGTGCCTACGCAGACAGAGGCTGCAAAAAATTTACACCAGCAATACGGTAGCGACTTTAAAGTATTTCAACTTAGTATTTAAAACTATTTCGAATAGCTAAAGACTGTCTGTTATGAGCTGCATCACATGACGGATAGCCGCTGGCATATCCTGAGCTTGCAGACCTCGCTGCCCTACCAATAATGAATTATCATCGTTACTGCTCGTCTGGTTGACTAAAATATCTCCCGTTAGACCATGAATAAGGACCGCTTGGTGT
Organism: Psychrobacter arcticus 273-4; assembly: GCF_000012305.1. Taxonomy (NCBI): domain Bacteria; kingdom Pseudomonadati; phylum Pseudomonadota; class Gammaproteobacteria; order Moraxellales; family Moraxellaceae; genus Psychrobacter; species Psychrobacter arcticus. The sequence goes on along the minus strand of NC_007204.1, from coordinate 619,525 downwards.
AAGCTGCGCAGTTCATGTTTTAAATCTTCCTGTGCCAATAGTCCAGCAATTACGCCTGCGAGTACATCACCCATACCAGCAGTCGCCATGCCAGCATTGCCCACACCGCACACATAAATATGCGCTTGCCCTGATTGTTGCTCCAGAACCAATGACCCTGCCCCTTTTAGCACCCAATCACCGCCATAAATCGCTGCACACTGCTTTATCGCGGCTAATCTATCATTTTCTATTTCGTTTATCTTTTTATTTAATAACCTAGCAGCTTCCCCACTATGCGGCGTTAAACACACTTGATGAGTGGCGCTGTGTGTTTTTAGCTCAGCTATCAGTTTGTGATTCTTACTATGCAATGATGCCAAATGATAGAGACCATCAGCATCAATTATTATCGGCTTACCTACGGCTATGGCAGCTTCAATACAACTTATAAATACTATTTTTGCCTTCTCATCACGGCCCAGTCCCATGCCGATAGCAATAACGCTGGCTTGCCCAATAAGACGGTTTATTCCATCTTTATCGTGTAAGTCGATAGTCATCGCATCTGGTAGCGAGGTTAATAAAGCGCCATGAAATACCTCATGACAAGCGACAGTGATTTTACCTGCACCTGTTGCCATCGCACTTGACGCAGACAGTATGGCTGCTCCGCCCATGCCTTGTGAGCCCTCAATGCGATTGCCGCCGATGACCAATACATGCCCATAGCTGCCTTTATAACTGTTTTGACGGCGTGGCTTTAAAGAATGAGCGGAAGTAATGAGTGTCGCAACGGGTATTAGCTTCTCATTATTTACCTGATAAGGTATCAGCGGTATGTCAATAACTGCGCCGCTATAGTCGAGTCCGTCTTTGGTATGCAAACCAAATTTGCGTGCTATCAAACATAATGTCGTATCTGCTACTATCGCTATACGCTCAAATACTTGACCAGTAGAGGCAACCAAGCCACTTGGGATATCAACCGCGATGACCAATGCTTGGGCATTCTCTGCTGCTGCGTTAAAAGCGCAAATTGCCTGTTGATACATATTGTTCGGTGCACGATTGAATCCAATGCCAAATAACGCATCGATATAGACATTGGCTTGCAAAGCCCTCACGCTTGTATCATTAGTATTATTGTCGCTACTTTTAAAACATTGATACTCACAATCAACAGATAGTGCTAACTGTAACGCCCTTGCCGCAGCAGTAATTGATTTTTTATTTTCGTCAGCAGAAATTTCTAAATTACCTTTTACAACAAAATCTTGTTTCTCAAAGCCAACGGCTATCACTTGTACTTGCCAGCCCCTTTGCTGTAAGTAATACGCGATAAGCCATCCATCGCCGCCATTACTGCCTATTCCGACCCAAATACTGGCGCGGCGTTGACTAGTATTAAAACGAGAGGTTATTCCCTGCTTAGTTAATTGCTTATTAAGACATTTTTTTTCATAAAGCGATTCAATATGCTGTGCCATTTGCCAAGCCGCTTGTTGCATTAGCCCAAAGCTACCATTGCCTTGTGCAAACCATGCTTGTTCCATCGCATAGAGCTGTTCACTACTATATAGTGCGATAGGCATCGTATTTTTCGAAAATAAATTAGTTTGCACGTCCATGGCTGACCCTCGGTGATTTTTATAAGATTGGGGTGAATTTTCAACTTATCGTTAGTACAAACTAAAACTGATGTAGGTACTTTCTGCCATCAGTTTTAAGGTCAATTTATTATATTTAATCCATATAAACATAGATTTATTCACTTTGACACTTGCGCTCTTCGCTCACTGGCTTATCATATCTATATTCACATTATCATTGATCGTCAGATATGAGCAACAACTCTCAAGCAACCTTGCCCGCGCAGCTGTCATCAGTACTTACTAGCACCTCTGCTAAGAAGATTGCTATCAATAACACGCATGATTTTGCCACGACGGCAGATATTAAACGCTGGATTAAAGCAGAAGCACAGTCCTTAGGGTTTGCAGATTGTGGCTTTTTATCTGTGCATCACCCTCTGTTTGTTAAGCAGACTGAACAATTAAAGCAGTGGTTAGCGAAAGGCTATGAAGCGCAATTACAGTTTATGCACAGCAATCATCATCTGCGTGCGCACCCTGAGCAACTGGTAGAAGGCGCAAAAACCATTATCAGTGTCCGTATGGATTATCTCACTCAAACCCCAACACCGCGGGCTGTGACTGATAACGATTATCCTAACCAAGGTATCATTGCCCGTTATGCCAGAGGGCGCGACTATCATAAAACCATGCGCAGTCGCCTTAAGCAGTTAGCACTAAAAATAGAAGCCATGCTTCCTGAATGGCGACATCTAGATATTGGCGCTGACACTGATTTTATTTTTAGACCTTTTAGTGACTCAGCACCTATTTTTGAGCGACCTATCGCTGATGCTGCTGGTCTTGGCTGGACTGGCAAGCATACACTACTGATAAACAAACAAGCAGGCTCGTTCTTTGTACTCGGAGAGCTGTTTATGAGCCTTGAATTACCCGATGACGAGCCAGTCAAAGAGCATTGTGGCAGCTGCAGTGCTTGTATTGATATCTGCCCTACTCAAGCCATCGTCGCGCCTTATGAGCTTAATGCGTCAGCCTGCATCTCTTATCTTACGATTGAACATGACGGCATCATTGATACTAAATACCGCCGTGCTATTGGCAATCGTATCTTTGGTTGTGATGATTGTCAGCTGATTTGCCCTTGGAACCGCTATGCCAACCTTACGCCAGTAGAGGATTTTGCGCCAAGGCATCGTCTGGATAGCAGCAGTTTGCTTGAATTGTGGCAATGGCAAGAAGCAGAGTTTATGAAAAAGACCGAAGGTAGCCCACTCAGACGCACCGGTTATGTGAATTTTCTGCGCAATATCGCCATCGGTCTTGGCAATGCCACTGGCAATAAAGAAATCATTGAAGCATTACAAGTAAAACTTGGGCTACATAACACTATGCTTGACGAGCATATAGATTGGGCAATAGCCGAACAGCATCATAAATTGGATATCTTATTTATTAGCAAATAGAAGCTTAATTTTTAATTCCCTAATTTTTAAATAAAAAAAACACCTCTTATCATGAGGTGTTTCTCGTAGGACATATGTTAATTATATAATAATTAAACGATATGCTTATTTAGGAATACGTAGTACTTGACCAGGATAAATCTTGTCTGGGTCAGACAGCATAGGCTTATTGGCTTCAAATATCTTCATATAATCGCCAGTTGAACCATAAACGTCTTTTGCAATTTTAGATAAGCTGTCACCAGTTTTTACAGTATACATGGTCGACTCAGGTGACTGCTCTTCAATATCGATATTATCAATGACTTTAGCGACGTTTTGTACGTTACCAATGGCAATGATTGCTTTTTCACGATCCGCTTGGGTCTTAGCTTTACCGCTAATCTCTGCAGTATCGGTTGACCCGTTGTACTTAACTTTTAAATCGCTGATATTTAGGTTTTGCTGCTGAATACGACGAAGTAAAATATTGGCTACTGATTGCGCTGAAGGCTCAGTACTCTGTACTGGCGTATTGGCATCTGCCTTGGTTTCTACTTTAGCATCATGCTTGACGTCATCACGATTAAAAATCTTATCACCAATGTCTTTCGCAAAACTGAACATACCCATATAACTGCTCCTTAAAATATTATTACTTATTATGCATCGTTATTGTTTATTACGATGATAGCCCATATCGGTTACCACCCTTTTTTGCTTACCATTATGAGTATAAGCAAAGGTATGAGCGATGAACAGTAAGAGTATGTTGAGTAATGTTGATTTGGCGTAGCCAATGTTAACACTACTGTTAACATTGGCTATGAGTGCGATAACGTCAAAGAGAAATAACAAACATAAAAAAACCGCCTATCTATTAAGATAAGCGGCTCTATCAGACTTACTGAGCAAGTGGCTAATTATAGCTGTGCTTGTACGTAGTCGATTGCTTTTTGAACAGTCGTTAATTCTGCTGAATCTTCGTCAGGAATCGTGATGCCAAAATCGCTTTCAAATGACATAACCAACTCAACTAAATCCAATGAATCAGCGCCTAAGTCTTCCATAAATGAGGCATCGTTATTGATGTCTTCAACATTCATACCTAATTGTTCAGCTACGGCAGCTTTAACTCTTTGCTCGGTATCATTACTCATGTAGATTTCTCCTTTTTGATCTATTATTTTGACAAACTACCATAGTCGTGTGGTTAACTACTATAGCATTGTATATAAATGGGATTTTCAGATCCATATGGCCATCTGAGTGTACTATAACAAGTGATATATCTTGACTAATATCTAGTAAAGTCTTGCTATCATACAGGGCTTTGACTTAAAAGTATTCGACATTATAGCACTCTTTATTAGAGTTTACACTCGTTCACACAGTTTTTTATTATAAGTATGTAACGCTTGAGATTCAGCACTGATTGATATCGTGCTTAGGCAAAATCTGATAGCAAACTGCTACATATACATGCCACCATTAACAGGCAGAACTGCACCAGTAATATAGCTGGCTTCATCACTTGCTAAAAACAGTACGGCTGCCGCGATATCTTCTGGCTGACCAAGACGGCTGATAGGCACGGCATCTAACATTGAATTCAATAAGCGCTCATCCAGCTCATCCGTCATATCGGTTTCAATCAAACCTGGCGCGACACAGTTAATTGTTACTTGGCGTGAGCCTATTTCGCGTGCTAGCGTACGGCTAAAACCTTCTACACCAGCTTTGGTCGCGGCATAGTTAGATTGACCAGCATTTCCCATTTGAGCAATCACAGAGGTAATATTAATGATACGACCGCGGCGTGCTTTCATCATGCCGCGAATAGCACGTTTGCTCATACGATACACAGAGGTCAGATTGGTATCAATCACATTATCCCAATCTTCATCTTTCATACGCATCAATAAGCCATCTTGGGTAATACCGGCATTATTGACCAATACTTGCACGGCGCCATAAACGCTTTCTATCTCTTCAAATAGCTTGTCGATTTGTGCGGTATCGCGTACATCTAACACTCGACCAATACCACCGCTATCGTTCAGATATTCATCAATCTGTGCCGCACCTTTTTCAGTGGTGGCAGTACCAATGACAAAGTGTCCTTCTTTAGCAAAACGTTTGGCGATGGCTTTGCCAATACCACGGCTTGCGCCTGTTACTAATGTGATTGTACGGCTCATGATAATACCTCCAGCAATTTATCTAGACGAGCGGGCTTGTCAGTCGGGTAGCTTATAATGGGATGCGCTTGACGCTTCGCCAAATTACTCAAGACGTTACCACTACCACACTCGATTAAAATATTAATTTGTTTATCTGCCAGCGCTTGCATCGTTTTTGACCACAGTACTGGCTGACTTAATTGTTCAGTTAACGCCTCTTTGATACCTATAGCACTGGTTTCAACGCGCGCATGACGGTTCTGAATCACAGGAATCGTCGCCTGATCAAACTTGATAGTGGCAAGCTCTGCTGCCAACGCTTTACTAGCAGGCTCCATCAAGGCACAGTGTGATGGCACACTTACCTTTAATGGAATGGCCTTTTTACCAGTATTTTGTACTTTATCGATGACCGCATTAACGCCTGCGGCATTACCAGAAACGACAACCTGCCCTGGGCTATTAAAATTTGCTGCGCCAACAATCGCATTATCTACATGCTCAGTGGCTTGCTCACACAAATTTTCGACTCGATGATCTTCCAAACCCAGTACTGCTGCCATAGCCGTATCAATACCCACTACAGCGTCTTGCATCAACTGACCACGCTTATGTACCAGTTTTACAGCATCAGCAAGTGACAGCACGCCAGCGGCGCATAGGGCACTATATTCACCAAGAGAATGACCTGCTAGGTAACAAGGCTTACTTTCTATTTTTTGTTGTAAGATGCGCCAAATAGCGATGCTAGCCGTTAGCAATGCGGGCTGCGTATATTGAGTTTGATTGAGCTTGTCTTCGTCCTGACAGATTGCCCATAAATCCTCCCCAAGTGCCGCACTTGCCTCAGTAAAAGTCTCAATAATTTCAGGATAGATCTCAGCAAGCTCGCTTGTCATACCGACGACTTGTGAGCCTTGTCCGGGAAACAAGATTGCAATACGGGTTGGTTGTTTTTTTATCATATCGGGTACAGAGCCCATAACCAATATTCCTTATTTGATTGGAAACACCCCTAGCATGAATGGGGTTCATTGTAGAGTTAAAGACTATATAGGATATTTTTATATAGCGCTCACTGTCACTAGTCCTTTAAGACAATGTGCGCTTATGAAACTATACACTGACATCGACCATTAGCATAGCTGCCAGAAACTTAATTATGCGTCTTACTCTCATAAGTCTTATAACGCGATTTATGATGAGCACATTAAATATGCCTTGCATGACAGATTAAGTATGACAAACATTTATCAAAAGCTATCGTTCAATAAACCGTATTAAAAAAAGAGCACTAGAAACTAGCTACTAGAAAACCAATAACAAAAAGCCAAGTTATCTAGCCACATAATATATGATAGCGAAATAACTTGGCTTTCGTTAGCTCAAACCAATGGCTGGATTATAGCTTTATAAAGAACTTCGACAGTCATAAAAACCATCATAATCTTTAGCAGCCATCAAACAACAATAAATTAAGCGTCTTGACTTACTTTAAACAACTGACGACCACGATAGAAACCATCTTTGGTCATGTGATGACGACGATGTTTTTCACCAGTAGTAGCATCAATGCTTATCTCAGCAATTTCCATACGATGGTGTGAACGGCGCATGTCACGACGAGAACGACTTTTACGACTTTTTTGAACGGCCATGATATAGCTCCTATACTTAAAAGGGGATAAGCTTAAAATTCAGCTTTAATCGACACTGACAGAGGCTATATAATCACAACAACCTAAGTCTTACGCATCATTAGTTAAATAGATTGCCACGTATTAAAGTGCTGATTACGTCTAAAATCTATAGTTAGTTTGCAAGATCAGCTTCTACCTGCCAGCAGTAGATTACTAGAATGCAATAAACGGGACATTATACGCATGTTTAGCGGATTAATAAAGCCCTGCTTTTCACTCTTCTGCATAAAGCTGGCAAAAAGACAGTAGAAACTATTCTAATATATCTTTTATTGATGCAATGTATAGCGTTACAAATTGCCTTTTAAAGAGGCTAAAGCAGCAAAAGGATTTTCAGTTTCTTCTTCTTCAGGTATCTCACCGAACTGCTCAACACTCATTTCACAGTCGTCATGCTTTGGTGCCATTGGCGTTTTGAGCAATATCTCATCTTCAATTAACTTCTTAAGCGGCAATAATCGCTCTGGTGATTGCTCAGTGACTATCTCTTCAAGCAATAAGTAATCTTGCTCTTCATTAATTAAACGTATTTGGCTCTCGTCATCAAGTAACGCAATATTGTAATCATCTGTTAGTTCGATAACCACTGGTTGCAAACAACGCTGGCAAGTTAACCAGACTTCACCTGTTAAGGTAAAAGCCAGATGTAATACGTTATTACGGCGATATAAGTTGATGTTGAGCAAGATATTGGATTGCTCATGCTCGGTGTTCAACACAGTAACAAGACGCTCAAAAGAGCTAGGGACTACTTCACCTTCCCACTCAAAACCTGTGTCTTCCCATTTATTTAAGGAGATATTATCAGGCATGCTGGTTGACGTAGGCACTTGCAATTTACTAGCCTGAAGCGCTAATGACTTGTTATCTTGGGTACTTGACATGCGCGGCCTCATTGATCGAAAACGGTGTATAATATTGCCTGCCATACTAACGGAAAGCGCCTTATTGCGCTAGCGCTAGTATGTTAAATTTTTTGGTATTGAATATATTTTACTTATTACTTGCTTAAATAGATAGAACACCCTGCTCTGCTATTCTTTATTGGTTAAACTTTCACTTATGATGTCGTCTATCACTCAGCCTGACTTTTCAAGCTTACTATCTAGTATTGAGCGCAAAAATTTATTATCGTATCTAGATGAACACCAAAGTAAAAAAATCAACCTCGTTGATGACAGTATCAATTTTGAAACAGATTCCCAATTAAAAAAACTGTCATCACAGTGGCAGTATCTGGTTAACCAGCAATCTACCCACACCTCTAAAGCATTCGTTACAGACGTCAAAAAACGTGGAGTGGCTCAACATAACTTAGCTGAGGTTGCTTTACACGGTAAACCTTCAGCTGAAGATATCGAACAAGCAATGACAGACTGGTTAATCTTATTATTCAATCATTTATTTATCGATAAACCAGTGATATTGGTTCGTGGTGTGGGCGAGCCAGAATACTTCCCGGCACAAGAGCATCGACCCGCAAGAATTGAGTTTGCCCATGGATTTTTTGCCAGTGCTTTGCACGAAGTCAGCCATTTTTGCGTGGCAGGTCCGCAGCGCAGACTACTCCCTGATTTTGGTTATTGGTATGCAGCCGATGGACGTTCAGCGCAGCAGCAGCAGCTGTTTGAGCGCGTTGAGATTAAGCCTCAAGCTCTAGAATGTTTATTTACATTAGCCTGTGGGCGCTCTTTTCAAGTGTCACAAGACAATCTCTTTGCAGATTTTGATACTAGTAATAGTGCTTTTTCTGAGGATGTTTACCAGCAAGCCCAAACCTATCTCAAAAAACCGGATACCCTACCACCTGACGCTAAAACCTTGCTGCACGCATTATTAAAAGTTTGCAAAATATCTTAGGCTATATGCCTATATTAACGATTCTCTACTCATAGTAACGCCTTGACCATAAACTTATATTTGCTTTGCGCTATACTACTCAATAAAGCAGCATTTTGAGCACCAGCAAAGCAAGTAAGATTTATGCTAATCAACTTCTTATCATCACGATTTCTAAAACAACCAAAATCTAATAATTATAAAATAAGGAACTGTCATGCAAGTATTTTATATTCATCCAGAAAATCCGCAGCCGAGGCTGATTGAACAAGTAGCAAACTTATTACGTAAGGATCAATTAATCATTTATCCGACTGACACTAGTTATGCTTTTGGCTGTCGCTTAGGCGCAAAAGACGCGTTAGAGAAGCTTAAACATATTCGTGAGCTTGATGATAAGCATCAATTTACCTTACTTTGTCGTGATTTAAGTGAGATTGCCAATTACGCTGCGGTAGACAATGTACAATTTAAACAGCTTAAAGCACATACACCCGCACCTATTACCTTTATTTTGAATGCTACCAAAGATGTACCAAAGAAACTGGCGCATGCGAAGAAAAAAACCATTGGTATTCGCGTACCAAGCAATGCTATAGCTCAAGCGTTATTAGAGGCGATGGATGAGCCTATTTTGACCAGCTCATTAATATTGCCAAACCGAGATAACATACTAGATGACCCTTTTGAGATCGAAGAATTATTGGGTAATCAGATAGATGGGCTAATCAATGCTGGCATCAAAACCACAAAGCTCACGACCATCGTTGATATGACCAGTAGCCAGCCTGAAGTAATCCGGCAAGGTGCCGCTGATGTGGATTCATTATTGTATAGTTGAAATACTTTAAAGTCGCTACCGTATTGCTGGTGTAAATTTTTTGCAGCCTCTGTCTGCGTAGGCACAGCAAGCAAGAAAAATTTGCACCAGTAGTACCTGTTGTATCGATATTACTTTTCACCGACTATAGCCAATCATACAAAAATTTTAGACGAAAAAAAGCTCCAATTGAATTGGAGCTTTTTTATGTACATATTTTGGTTACTATAAAATTAGTCACGATCAACCAATTCTACATAAGCCATAGGCGCATTGTCACCATCACGGTAACCGCATTTTACGATACGCAAATAACCACCTGGACGAGCTTGGTAACGAGGACCAAGAGTACCAAATAATTTGCCTACCATAGCTTTGCTACGCATACGGCTAAATGCCAAGCGACGGTTAGCAACGCTGTCTTCTTTAGCCATAGTGATCAATGGCTCAGCAACGCGACGTAACTCTTTTGCTTTTGGTAAAGTTGTTTTGATCAGTTCATGCTCAAATAATGAGTTAGTCATGTTCTGAAACATTGCCTTACGATGACTGCCGGTACGACCCAGCTTGACTCCACTCTTACGATGGCGCATAGTCAAAAATCCTTAAAGTTTAACGGCTACGATAAGAAAAGCGATCATCAACACGTAAATCAGCTGGTGGCCAGTTATCCAGGCGCATACCAAGCTCCAAATCTTTAGACGCTAGTACGTCTTTGATTTCTGTTAATGATTTCTTACCAAGATTTGGGGTTTTTAGAAGTTCAGTCTCTGAACGCTGTACCAAATCACCGATATAGTAAATGTTTTCAGCTTTTAAGCAGTTGGCTGAGCGAACCGTTAGTTCAAGATCGTCCACAGGGCGTAATAGCACCGGATCAACCTCTTCTTTTTCTTTCACAGGCTCAGGCGCTTCTTCAGCTTCTAGGTCAACAAAGATAGAAATCTGTTGTTGTAATATAGTGGCTGCTTTACGAATTGCTTCTTCTGGATCTATAGTGCCATTTGTTTCAAGCTCAATGATAAGACGATCAAGATCAGTACGTTGTTCTACACGTGCGTTCTCAACCTGATAAGCAACACGAAGCACAGGACTAAAACTTGCATCAAGCTTTAAGCGTCCAATAGCTTTAGTATCGCCATCTTCACGGCGTTGGTTTGCTGGCTCATATCCACGACCCATTACTACACGCAAACGCATCTTTAGATGACCACGGTCACTCAATGTACCCAATACCAATTCTGGATTGATGATGTCTACATTGTGCGGTAACGTGATGTCTGCAGCAGTAATAGTGCCTGGACCTTGTTTATCCAAGGTCAAAAATACTTCATTTTGGTCATGAAGGGTGATTGCTAAGCCTTTTAAGTTCAAAAGCAAATCAAGTACATCTTCTTGTAGTCCTTCAAGCGTTGAGTATTCATGGTCAACACCATCAATCTCAGCTTCAATGACTGCAGCACCAGGTAATGAAGATAATAAGATGCGACGTAAGGCATTACCCAAGGTATGCCCAAAGCCGCGTTCTAACGGTTCGAGCGTGACTTTCGCAATCGTTTCATTAACCGTATCCACGTTGATGGCGTTCGGCGTTAGAAACTCAGTTGCATTTAGCATCATGATGTCACCTCGATTTATTAAACTGGTTTAATTAACGCTAATTGCTCAATGCCATGTGAACAGCATCGAGCAGTACGTTACTTACTTAGAGTATAGCTCAACGATCAAGCTTTCGTTGATTTCAGCAGGTAGATCAATACGATCAGGCGCTTTTTTAAACGTGCCCTGTAATTTGCTGTGATCAACATCTAGCCATTCTGGAATACCACGTTGGGTAGCCAGCTCAATTGCGTTTTTAATACGTAATTGCTCGCGAGACTTCTCTTGAATAGCGATGACATCACCATCTTGCAACTGAATTGATGGAATGTTCACACGAACAAACTCATCACGGCCAGCTTTTTTCACCATAACAGTACGATGGCTAACTAACTGACGTGCTTCAGCGCGCGTTGAGCCAAAGCCCATACGGTATACTACGTTATCAAGGCGGCTTTCAAGCATTGCTAACAGGTTTTCACCAGTAGCGCCACGCTTACGAGCAGCTTCTTTATAGTAGTTTGCAAACTGACGCTCTAATACACCATAGATACGCTTAACTTTTTGCTTTTCACGTAACTGTAGAGAGTACTCTGAGCTTTTGTTACGACTGACACCATGTTGACCAGGTGGACGAGCCGATTTTTTCGTTTTTACGTCGTATGGCTTAACACCAGACTTAAGTCCTAAGTCAGTACCTTCACGACGTGATAATTTGAGTTTTGGTCCAATATAGCGGGCCATTGTTATGTCTCCTATAAGCTCTTATTATAAAAAGCTTCGTCTTTAATATTAGACGCGGCGCTTTTTCGGCGCACGGCAACCATTGTGTGGGATTGGGGTTACATCAGAGATGCTATTAACTTTATAACCCAATGCACCTAGTGCTCTTACCGCAGACTCACGACCCGGTCCTGGTCCTTTAACCAAAACATCGATATTCTTAACACCATATTCTTGAGCCGCTTTACCAGCGACTTCAGCTGCAACCTGAGCTGCAAATGGTGTAGATTTACGTGAACCACGGAAGCCTTGTCCACCTGAAGTGGCCCAAGCCAATGCATTACCTTGACGATCGGTAATCGTAACAATGGTGTTATTAAAAGACGCATGGATATGGGCAATGCCCTCCGATACTGAACGACGAGCCACCTTTTTGCGACTGCGAGTGTCTTTTGCCATCTTTTAGCTTCCTAAGTTAATTATCTTTTGAGAGGGCGTGTCGGACCCTTACGAGTACGAGCGTTGTTCTTGGTGTTCTGACCCCTAACTGGTAGGTTACGACGATGGCGGATGCCACGGTAACAACCAAGATCAACCAAGCGCTTGATATTCATTGACACTTCACGACGAAGATCACCTTCAGTCATGTATTCTGAAACTTGTGCACGGATAGCATCTAACTGTGTATCATCTAACTGACTGACTTTAGTACTAGGGGCAATGCCAACTGCTTCTAAGATTTTCTGAGCAGTGGTACGACCTACACCAAAGATGTAAGTTAGTGAAATAACAGCATGCTTATTATCCGGAATGTTTACGCCGGCAATACGAGCCATTGATTTCTCTCCATTAAAGAAAAATACCCTTATCAGTTAAAATAAGGTGTTATTTTTCAGATTTGTTGCTGTCAATACTAAAGCTTTTATAATTATAATCGCTGCTTCGAGTTGGTAAACCAATCTATTCATTGAGCATTTTATAAAAGATTTTGCATAAACTACGGCAAGTGGCGGATGATATCGCATCCGCCGTCATTTTTCAAGTATTAATTTAATTAGAAAGCCAGACACTTAAGTCTAACTTGCTTAAATCATTAACCTTGACGTTGCTTGTGGCGAGGTTCTGCGGTACAAATTACATGTACACGGCCTTTACGGCGCACAACTTTACAGCTACCACAAATCTTCTTAACTGATGCTTGAACTTTCATAGCATATTCCTTGAAATATCGTACCGCTCATTTAAAGTTGAGTGGGCGATTGAATTAACGTCTGATCATGATATTGATGGGTCATCAAATGCGCTTGGATTTGCGAAATGAAGTCCATCACCACAACCACCATAATCAGTAACGACGTACCACCAAGTTGAAACGGCACACCAAACGATGACTGAACGACCATTGGCATTAAACAAATAACCGTCATATACATCGCGCCAATAAAGGTCAATCGGTTTAATACATGATCGAGGTAACGCTGAGTTTGTTGTCCTGGGCGAATACCTGGGATATACGCACCACTACGTTTAAGGTTTTCAGCAACTTCACGCGGACTAAATACCAACGCCGTATAGAAGTAACAGAAAAAGATAATCATTGCACCAAATAGAACCAGATATAGCGGCTGTCCTGGGGACAACACCAATGCCATATTTTGCAATATCTTTTGCGTCAGAGTAGGATCGGTTGATTGACCAACCCACTGCCCCAAACTTGCAGGAAACAACAATAATGAACTGGCAAAAATAGCAGGAATAACCCCTGCCATATTTAGTTTCAACGGCAAATGTGATTGCTGCTGAGCGTAAATCTTGCGACCTTGCTGTTGTTTTTGCGCATAATTGACAGGAACACGGCGCTGGGCACGTTCAATATAAACGATACCCGCAGTAACCGCGACACCTAACAGTGCAAAGATAAAGAGGACAATCAAGTTCATTTGACCTTGGTTGACTTGCTCAATAGACTGCGAAATCATACCCGGCGTACCAGCCACAATACTCGCAAAAATGAGCATTGAGATACCATTACCCACGCCGCGTTCTGTAATCTGCTCACCAAGCCACATCAAGAACATAGCGCCGGCTACCAATGAAGTAACCGCTGGAATATAAAAAGTCAGACCAGAAGATAAAGTAAGATTTTGGCTGATTAAACCAGCACACATCCCTAATGACTGTACTAAAGCCAATGCAAGCGTCCCTTGACGGGTATACTTGTTTAGCTTGCGTCGTCCCGCCTCACCCTCTTTTTTGAGGGCTTCTAGCGATGGCAATACTGCAGACATCATCTGTACAATAATCGATGCTGAAATATATGGCATGATACCAAGTGCCATAATGGACATACGCTCTAGTGCACCACCTGAGAACAGGTTAAACATGCTCAGAATGGTATTTTCGTTGCGCGAAAACAGATCAGCCAAGTTAACCGGATTGATACCCGGTACCGGAATATGTGACCCTAAACGATAAACAATCAATGCGCCGATTAAGAATAACAAACGCGTCCATAGCTCGTCATACTTACGTATAAAGGCAAATGGATTGAGCGGTATACCAGTCGATGACATTGATTGCTTTGACACGTTACTACTCCTCGATGCTACCACCAGCAGCTTCGATTGCTTGCTTAGCGCCTTTAGTCACTTTGATACCTTTAAAGGTATAAGCTTTAGTGACTTCACCTGACAACATGACACGCGCACGTTTCATGTCACGACGGATAAGGTTGGCAGCTTTCAAAGTTTCAATGCTAACCACATCGCCTTCGATTTGGTTCAGTTCAGACAGACGAACTTCAGCAGTCGTCATTGCCATTTTACTGGTAAAACCAAATTTTGGTAGACGGCGATATAAAGGCGTTTGACCACCTTCAAATCCTGAGCGAACGCTAGAACCTGAACGAGATTTCTGACCTTTTACACCACGACCACCGGTTTTGCCAAGGCCTGAACCGATACCACGACCACGACGTTGGGCAGTTTTCTTTGCGCCAACACCTGGTGATAATTCATTTAATCTAAGACCCATTACGCTTCCTCCACTTTTACCAAGTAGTTAACGCGATTGACCATACCACGAGTTGAAGGAGTATCTTCCACTATAACAGTATGATTAATACGGCGTAAACCCAATCCTTTCAAGCTCGCTTTGTGGCTCTTGAGGCGATGGGCACCCGATTTGAATTGAGTGACTTTCATTTTTTTCATCGTAACTCACCTAGTCTAAGTTAACCCAAGATTTCGTCTACAGATTTACCACGTTTCGCTGCCATCTTTTCTGGAGTTGACATATCACGTAAACCGTTAAACGTTGCACGAACAACGTTAGCAGTGTTGGTAGAACCATAACATTTAGTCAAAACATCTTTGACACCAGCAACTTCTAATACAGCACGCATTGCGCCACCAGCGATTACGCCAGTACCTTCAGATGCAGGTTGCATATAGACTTTACTAGCACCATGACGTGCTTTGATCGGATGATACAAAGTTGCATCATTTAGCTCAACAGTAATCATATTACGTTTGGCAGCTTCTAGTGCTTTTTGAATAGCAGCTGGCACTTCACGTGCTTTACCACGACCAAAACCAACACGGCCATTGCCATCACCCACTACGGTCAACGCAGTGAAAGAGAAAATACGACCACCTTTAACAACTTTTGCAACGCGATCAACGGTAACTAAGCGTTCGACTAGACCGTCAGTCTGTTCATTTTTATCATTTTTATCATTTCTAGCCATGATTAAAACTCCAATCCGTTTTCGCGAGCAGCTTCAGCTAAAGCTTTTACTCGACCATGATATTTGAAACCACTACGGTCAAATGCAACTTTAGTGATGCCAGCTGCTTTTGCGCGTTCTGCGATCATTTGGCCTACAGACGTCGCTGCATCAGCGTTACCAGTCGCGCCTGAACGCAAGCTGCTGTCTAAGGTAGACGCCTGTGCAATCACTTCACCACCGTTCGGAGAGATAATCTGGGCATAGATGTGTCTTGGCGTACGATTAACCGTTAGACGATGAACGCCTAAAAAGCGGATATGCGCGCGGGTTTTCTTAGCTCGACGTAGACGAGCTGCTTTTTTATCAAACATTTCAACTCACCTTATTTTTTCTTGGCTTCTTTGCGAATCACATGCTCGTCACTATAACGAATACCTTTACCTTTATAAGGCTCAGGTGGGCGGAAACCGCGGATATTAGCCGCTGCTTGACCAAGCTGCTGCTTATCGTTTGATTTTAAAACGATTTCAGTTTGCGTTGGGGTTTCAGCTGATACACCTTCAGGTAACGTATATTCTACTGGGTGTGAGTAACCAACGTTTAGCGTTACTTTATTACCAGTAGCTTGTGCACGATAACCAACACCAATTAACAGAAGACGTTTTTCAAAGCCTTCGTTAACGCCTATTACTAAGTTGTTTAGTAAAGAGCGCATGGTGCCAGCATGCATCATAGCTTCTTTTGAATCGACTGTAGGTGAGAAAATGATTAGATCATCTTCCTGTTTCAGCTCGACCAATTCATGCAGGCGTAAAGACATATTGCCATTCTTGCCTTTAACTTCGACCTGCCGATCGTTCAAAGTAACGCTTACGCCGTTTGGCAGCGTCACTGGGGCTTTAGCCACACGAGACATAGGAGTATTCCTTAGAAAATTAACTTCTTTATATTAGCGAAAAAACTAACAGGCTAAAAAGCGTGTTAGCTTAGCATAGTTGAGCGCGTTAGACACCTACCAATGTTAAATAATTAATCATTATTAGGTTGATAGAGGTCTAACAAACGTCAAATAGACTTTATCGTCGTATAGCTTACGCTACAAATGCGACGATTTCACCACCGATACCAGCAGCGCGTGCAGCACGATCGCTCATGATACCTTGGCTGGTTGATACGATAGCAACACCCATACCTTGCTTAACAGTAGGGATAGCGTCTTTACCGCGATGCTGGCGTAAACCAGGACGGCTAAAACGTTGAATCGTTTCGATGACAGCTTTGCCTTCGAAGTATTTTAATACGATGGTTAAAGTTGCTTTATTGTTGTTTTCTTCAGTAACAACAGCGCTAGCAACGTAACCTTCGTTAACCAACAAATCAGCGATTGATTTGCGTAGCTTAGAGCTCGGCATTGCTACCGATACTTTATTAGCCATTTGTGCGTTACGAATACGGGTTAGCATATCCCCAACGGTATCTTGCATACTCATATAGTTACCCCTTACCAGCTTGCTTTACGAACACCAGGCACATCGCCTTGCATGACACGCTCACGCAGCATATTGCGTGATAAGCCAAACTTGCGGAAGTAACCGTGAGGACGACCCGTGATAGCACAACGATTGCGCAGACGTACTGGTGATGCGTTGCGTGGTAAAGCTTGTAGCTCTAGCATCGCTTCCATACGAGTTTCGTCACTTGCAGTCATATCACTGATAGTTTCTTTTAGCTTGATACGCTTATCAGCGTACTTAGCAACCATTTTTTCGCGCTTTAATTCGCGGTTAATCATGCTCTTCTTTGCCATAACGTCTTTACCTTATTTAAATGGGAAGCCGAAAGCTTTAAGCAACGCACGACCTTCTTCATCAGATTGAGCTGACGTGGTGATTGTGACATCCATACCACGGATACGATCAATCTTGTCAAAGTCTACTTCTGGGAATACGATTTGTTCTTTGATACCCAATGAGTAGTTACCACGTCCGTCAAAGGCTTTAGGAGAAAAACCACGGAAATCACGAATACGAGGAATTGCAATGGCAACGAGACGATCTAAAAATTCGTACATTTGCTCACCGCGTAGCGTTACTTTACAGCCAATTGGCCATTCTTCACGAATTTTAAAGCCAGCAACCGATTTACGCGCTTTGGTGACTACAGGTTTTTGACCAGCGATAGCGGTCATGTCAGCTACTGCACCTTCAAGCAATTTCTTGTCTTGAGACGCGCCGCCTACACCCATATTTAGTGTGATTTTAGTGATTTTAGGCACTTGCATCACATTCGCTAAACCAAGCTCTTCTTTGATTTGCTGTTTTAATTCTTCGTTATATAAAGATTTTAATCTTGCCATTACCATTACACCCTTAGTGTCTTACGCAGTCGCCACTACTTCACCGTTCGAACGATAGACGCGTTGTTTCTTGCCGTCTTCGCCGAATTGATAAGTAATACGATCAGCTTTTTGGGTTTGCGCATTTAAAATTGCGACATTTGAGATATGCAGAAAAGCTTCTTGCTTAAGAATGCCACCTTCAACGCCAGTTGCCTGATTTGGCTTCTGATGTTTAGTGACAATATTAATGCCTTCAACTTTAATACGATCGTTTTTTACAGCTTGTACAGTACCTTGCTTGCCTTTGTCTTTCCCAGCAATCACGATAACTGTATCGCCTTTACGTAATTTTGACATGGATTACCTCACAATACTTCTGGTGCTAGTGATACAATTTTCATAAACTGATCACCACGTAGTTCACGAGTTACCGGTCCAAAAATACGAGTTGCAATCGGCGCTTTGTTTTGGTTCAACAATACCGCAGCATTGTCGTCAAAACGTAATACCGAACCATCAGGACGACGAACGCCTTTTTTGGTACGTACAACTACCGCATTCATCACGTCGCCTTTTTTAACACGACCGCGAGGAATGGCTTCTTTAACCGTTACTTTAATAATGTCGCCAACTGATGCATAACGACGATGAGAGCCACCCAGTACTTTAATGCACTGAACTCGTCTTGCACCGCTATTATCTGCAACTTCCAGCATAGATTCAACCTGAATCATAGCGTTACTCCACACGTATGAGCAATAAAAACCAGTTGCTGCCGCTAGCACAGTATGAGTAGTCGGCATTTTAATATTAATAACCGCTGCTACTCTTAATGTGAGTGATATACGCTCGGCGCAATCAGTGTCCTTAAAAAGGCAGCTATTTTAACAGCTTCTGGCTTTTAATGCAATTTACTTAGATTTTTTCTACTTTTTCAACCACATCAACCAAAGTCCAAGACTTGGTTTTTGAGATTGGACGCGTTTCTTTGATGCGGACAAGGTCGCCTTGTTGGCAAACATTATTCTCATCATGTGCTTTGATCTTAGTAGAACGACGAAGCTGCTTGCCATATAAAGGATGACGAACCAGACGCTCAATCAAAACCGTGATGGACTTGTCCATCTTGTCACTGACAACTCGTCCTGTCAGAACACTAGCATTGCTCGTTGCTTGATTGTTATCGCTCATGAGTCGCCTCGTTGTTTCTCGTTAATCAAAGTCTGAAGCTGGGCAATCGCACGACGATTGACACGTACTTCATGGGTATTCCCCAACTGACCAGTTGCTTTAGCCATACGAATACGGAAAGCATCAAGTTGCTTTTCATCAAGTAACTGGGTCAGTTCTTCTAATGATTTATCACGTAATTCACTGATCTTCATTACATTATCGTCCGCTTAACAATGGTAGTTTTAAAGGGCAGTTTTGATGCAGCAAGCGTTAACGCTTCGCGAGCAAGCTCTTCTGAAATCCCTTCAAGTTCATATAGTATTTTACCAGGTTTGATTTCGCATACCCAATATTCTACAGGACCTTTACCTTTACCCATACGTACTTCTAATGGTTTATTGGTAATTGGTTTGTCTGGGAAAACACGAATCCAAATCTTACCACCACGCTTAATTTTACGAGTGATGGTACGACGTGCTGCTTCAATTTGACGGGCAGTCATACGACCACGAGTCAAAGATTTTAGACCAATTTGTCCGAATGCAACGGTGCTTCCACGATGAGCTAGCCCAGTGTTACGACCTTTGTGCATTTTACGAAACTTGGTACGTTTTGGCTGTAACATAGTTTAACCTCTGTCTGTGTTTCGACGGTTTCCGTTTCCACGACCACGGCGTTTTGGCGCACGAGTCTGCTCTTCTTTAACGGGGTTATAAACACTGTTCATACCGTCAAGAATTTCACCACGGAAAATCCAAACTTTTACACCGATAGTGCCGTAAGTGGTTTCTGCACGTACTGACGAATAGTCGATATCAGCGCGTAGTGTATGCAGTGGCACACGACCTTCACGGTACCATTCAGTACGAGCAATCTCAGCACCGCCAAGACGGCCAGACAGCTCAACTTTAATACCTTTAGCACCTGAACGCATACTGTTCTGTACGGCGCGCTTCATAGCACGACGGAACATAACACGACGCTCAAGCTGGCTTGCGATACCTTCCGCTACCAAATGAGCATCAAGATCAGGCGAGGTGATTTCTTCAATGTTGACCTGAGCAGGTACGCCCATCATTTTGGTCAATTCTTTTTGAAGTCTTTCAATATCTTCGCCTTTCTTACCGATAACGATACCAGGACGCGCAGTGGCGATGGTAATCTTAGCAGCACCAGTAGGACGCTCGATCATGATCTTGCTAATCATAGCACTATCTAGTTTCTTGCGCAGATATTCACGAACCTGAATGTCGTTGATTAGGTATTCTGAGTATTGTTTAGGGCTAGCATACCAGTTTGCGTTATGCTTTTTTACAACACCAAGACGAATTCCGATTGGATGTACTTTTTGTCCCATAACTTATTCCCCTACCTTTATAGTGATGTGACAGGTACGCTTGCTGATACGATCAGCGCGACCTTTAGCACGTGGTAGGATACGTTTTAGCGTAATGCCTTCATCAACGTAGATGGTTGATACTTTAAGGGTATCGATATCTAAACCGTTGTTGTTTTCAGCATTGGCGATGGCTGAGTTAAGACATTTCTTAACAAAAACCGCGCCTTTTTTATTGCTATACGTTAGGATATCCAAAGCACGCTCAATAGATTTGCCACGAACTTCATCAGCAACGAGTCTAACTTTTTGTGCCGATATGGCGGCACCGCGTAATTTTGCAGTTACTTCCATGGTAAGCACCTTATCTCTTAGCTTTCTTGTCAATGCCGTGACCACGATATGTACGAGTCGGGGCAAATTCACCTAGTTTATGACCAACCATCTGTTCACTCACGATAACCGGTACATGAGTACGGCCATTGTGAACAGATAAAGTTAGGCCAACCATTTGTGGCAGAATCATCGAGCGGCGCGACCAAGTTTTAATTGGTTTGCGTGAGTTGGTTTCTAATGCAGTTTCAACTTTAGCAAATAAATGCGCGTCTATGAATGGACCTTTTTTCAATGAACGAGGCATGAAATTCTTCCTTTATTTCTTCTTGGCGCGGCGGCGGATGATCATACTGTCAGTACGCTTATTGTTACGCGTTTTAAGTCCTTTAGACTTCTGACCCCAAGGGCTAGTAGGATGGCGACCTTTATTACGACCTTCACCACCACCGTGTGGGTGATCAACCGGGTTCATCGCGACACCACGAACAGAAGGACGAATACCTCTCCAACGTGAAGCACCGGCTTTACCAAGTGATTTCAAGTTGTTTTCAGTATTAGAAACTTCACCGATAACAGCACGGCAATTTACGTGTACGCGGCGAGTTTCGCCAGAACGCAAACGAAGAATTGCGTAAATACCGTCACGACCTAGTAGCTGAACGCTAGCACCCGCAGCACGAGCCATCTGTGCGCCTTTACCGATTTTAAGTTCGATATTATGGATCACAGTACCTAGTGGTATGTTTTTCAGCGGTAAACAGTTACCTGGACGAATTGGTGATAATTCACCTGACATTACAGTATCGCCAACTGCTTGCTTTTTAGCAGCGATAATATAACGACGTTCGCCGTCAGCGTACTTAAGCAAAGCAATATGAGCAGTACGGTTAGGATCGTATTCAATACGCTCTACCGTTGCTGGGATATTGTCTTTAGTACGTTTGAAATCGATAATACGATAATGTTGCTTATGACCACCGCCGATGTGACGAGTAGTGATACGACCATTATTGTTACGACCACCGGTCTTGCTTTTTGATTCTAGAAGCGCTGCAAACGGACGACCTTTATAAAGGTGTGGATGCACTACTTTTTCAACAAAACGACGGCCTGGTGATGTTGGCTTTGCTCTTACGATAGGCATGAGTGTAATCCTTATTCGTTATTCGCTGTTTCACTAGTAGAAGCAGTCGTATTTGCGACCTCTTCACCAGCATCAGCCATTTGTACATCTTGACCAGCTTTTAAGGTAACATAGGCTTTTTTATAGTCGTTACGACGGCCGATACTTTTACCAAAACGCTTTGTCTTACCTTTAACATTCAATGTGTTTACTTTTAAAACTTCAACACCTTCAAACATCATCTCAACTGCTTTCTTAACTTCAAGCTTAGTAGCCTTAGAGTCAATTTTAAATACCTGCACACCAAGTGAGTCGCCAAGCATTTGAGATTTCTCTGAGAATACAGGTCCTCTTAGGATCTGATAAAGTCTTGCGTTGTTCATGCTAGTGCTTCCTCAAATTGTTTCGCAGCTTCAACTGACATGATTACTTTGTCAAAAGCAATCAAGCTCACTGGATCCACTTCACTTGTATCAAGTACATTGACATGTGGGATGTTGCGAGCAGCTAAGTATAAGTTCTCGTCAACTTCTTTAGTGACGATCAATGCACGAGGTGCACCAAGCTCATTTAACTTTGCGATCAGCTCTTTGGTCTTAGGACCAGAAACGCTTATCTCTTCAACCAAAATCAGACGCTCTTGGCGAATCAATTCGGCTAGGATACACTGCATCGCACCGCGATACATCTTACGGTTAACTTTCTGTGACCAATCTTGTGGCTTAGCCGCGAATGCACGACCGCCCCCACGCCAGATTGGGCTACGAATAGAACCTGCACGAGCACGACCAGTACCTTTTTGGCGCCATGGCTTAATGCCACCACCAGAAACTTCGGCACGGGTTTTTTGAGCGCGTGTACCTTGGCGAGCACCAGCAAGATATGCGGTGACGACTTGATGCACTAGTGCTTCGTTGAATTCACGACCGAAAGCCGTATCAGAAAGCTCAACTGCCGCCCCTGTAACTGTTTTTAAATCCACGTTAATCCCCTTGCTTAGGCTTTGACTGACGGACGTACGATGACATCGCCACCGGTGGCACCTGGGATAGCACCCTTGATGACAAGTAACCCTTTTTCGGCATCAACCGAAATCACTTCTAGGCCTTGAACAGTAACACGCTTGTTACCCATCTGACCCGCCATCTTTTTGCCTTTGAATACTTTACCTGGTGACTGGTTTTGACCAGTTGAACCATGTGCACGATGAGATACTGAGTTACCATGAGTAGCATCTTGCATGCTAAAGTTATGACGTTTTACAGGACCTTGAAAACCTTTACCTTTACTGCTTCCTGTGACATCAACCATCTGACCTTGTTCGAACAAGTCAGCTAGGATCTCACCACCAATCTCACGACCTTCAAGATCGCTGTCATTGGCACGAAATTCCCAAACACCACGACCAGCGGCAACGCCAGCTTTAGCGAAGTGACCTTTTTGTGCGGCTGTTACGCGGCTGTCACGACGGGTACCTGTGGTAACTTGAATGGCTTGATAGCCATCTACATCAGTATTTTTTACTTGAGTAATACGGTTCGCACTGATCTCAACTACTGTTACAGGGATAGATGCGCCTGCTTCAGTGAAGACACGGGTCATGCCGCATTTTTTACCGACTAAACCGATCGCCATTTTAGACCTCTTTATATCTTATATTAATGGGTTGGGTGTTTATGTGCATTAACCCAAAGCAATTTGAACGTCAACACCCGCCGCCAAGTCAAGCTTCATTAGCGCATCCACAGTTTTGTCGGTAGGTTGAACGATGTCAACCATACGCTTATGAGTACGGATTTCGTACTGATCACGAGCGTCTTTGTTTACGTGTGGTGAAGTTAGAACGTTGAAGCGCTCAATACGAGTCGGCAACGGTACAGGACCACAAACTTGCGCACCGGTGCGCTTTGCAGTATCAACGATCTCTTGTGCAGATTGATCAATCAGACGATGATCAAAAGACTTAAGACGGATACGGATTCTCTGGTTAGCCATGCCAGCAAGCTCCTAATATGTGCTTTTGCCATTCTTGCTTTGCAAGGATATGAGCAAAAGCCGTTTGGTTAAATATTCACTTAAAGCGGCCTTCTGTTCTTAACCAGAATGAGTTCTTTAACGGAACTTATAGCGTGCCAAAAGCAAAATAGTTTAAAGCCCCGCCGACCCTTCCATTATAGGATGTCAGCAAAGGCATAATGAAATAGTGCTAGAAACGATGCTCTAGCTGTCATAGCGCCAGCTGTTTGATTGGCTGCGCATATATAATTCAGTGGTGTGTATTATACATAATAATCAGACGATTGCAAGAGGCTTATTTACAATGATATACAGAACTATTTACTATAAATATTGGTTTTTAAACCAAATTCTCTCAATTTTTAATCGATTGGCTTACTAACTAGCAACGCTAAACCATTCAACCAAATGCACTCAATTTCCATGATTCGATATCAAGTCTTAATATAAAATTCAGTCGAGAAGCTCAGTCCATAATGTCAGTCCAACACAATATCATATTGCTCTTGGGTATATAAATTTTCGACATCAAAGGTAATCACTCTACCGAGTAGATACTCTAAATCTGCTACGGTATCCGACTCTGAAGTCAGTAATAAATCAATCACAGCTGCATGGGCGACAACGGTAAACTTTTTGGGAGAGTTGTAAGTACGAGCGCAACGCATAATTTCACGGAATATCTCAAAGCAGACGGTTTCAGCTGTTTTGACAAAACCACGTCCTTGACAGGTCGAGCACGGCTCACATAGCTGCTGCCCAAGCGACTCACGGGTACGCTTACGAGTCATCTCAACCAAACCAAGCTCACTGACTTGGGTGATTTTGGTTTTGGCATAATCTTGTACCAGCTGTGACTGCAAGCTCTCAAGGATATCATCTTTATGCTGCTGCTCAAGCATGTCAATAAAGTCTAAGATGATGATACCACCCAGATTACGCAGGCGCAGCTGACGGGCAATCGCGTGCGTGGCTTCTAGATTAGTCTTATAGACGGTATCTTCTAGTGAACGTCCACCAACAAATGAGCCAGTATTAACATCTATAGTTGTCATCGCTTCGGTTTGATCAATAATCAGATAGCCACCAGACTTTAAATCAACGCGGCGTTTGAGCGCATCACGTAAATCATCTTCGACACGGTGAACATCAAATAGCGACTGCTCAGCTGTGTAATGCACAATTCTATCATAAACAAAAGGGACAAATTCTTTGGCAAAGTATCTAACCTGCTCATATATCTGCGCATTATCAATAATCACTTTTTCGGTATCGGCATGTACCAAATCACGAATAGAGCGTAGCGGTAGTGACAATTCTTGATAAATAAGCTCAGAGCTTTGATGTTGTTTCATCTCTTGGTGACGGGCACAAATCGTCCGCCATAATTGCAAAAGATAGTAAATATCTTCTTCGAGCTTATCGACAGGTACCCGTTCAGCTGCCGTACGCGCAATCAGTCCACCTTTAAGATTGACGGTTTGCATAAGACTATTCAGCTCAGTCTTGAGGCGAGTACGCTCATCTTCACCATCAATACGCTGCGAGATGCCGATATGATCACTCGATGGCAAATAGACCAGATAGCGTGATGGTAGCGATATATTGGTGGTTAAGCGCGCGCCTTTACTGCCCAGCTGATCTTTGGTCACTTGTACCAAAATACGTTGGCTTTCATGCAGACGATGCTGGATAAGGGTTTTCGAAATCAGTACGGCTTCTGTACTTTGCGTACTTACTACAGGCGGCGTGACGGCTAGATCATCAGCAGTCGCCTCTATAATTGTGCGCTCATCATCAGTCTTTTCAATCTTGCTGCTTTTTGCGACTGGACGTGGTTCGCGCTGCATATCATTAACGTGTAAGAATGCGGTACGTGATTGACCAATATCGACAAAGGCTGCTTGCATACCCGGCAGAACACGCACCACTGTGCCCAAGTAAATATTACCAACCAAACCCAGCTTATGATGACGCTCAATATAAATCTCGCCCAAGATACCGTTATCTAATACGGCGACACGGGATTCCATGGGACTAATATTAATCAGCAGCTCTTCGGACATAGTGTTTTCTCTTATCACTTAGCTTTCTGGTGAAGCATTCATAGTTTGGTAGCCTGACAGTGTAACAAATGCCACTTGCTTTTGCCCATGACACAACCGTGTCATTATGTGCAGTGGAATTAATACTCAACTAAATATTAAGCAGAGCTGAATCAATAAATACCCCTACTCTAGCTTTTTGAGCATTTAAGCTTTATTAAGTATCTTTTATTTAGGCATCAAAGTTTTCAAGCATAGCAGTGTTGGTCATCTCTTTAATCAATGCCAGTGTTTGTGCAAGCGGCAAGCCCACCACATTGGTATAGCTGCCATTGATACGGCTAACCCAAGCCGCACCCAGTCCTTGTATACCATAGCCACCTGCTTTATCAGCAGGCTCGCCACCGTCCCAATAATCACTCATCATCTCTGGGGTAAGCGCTATAAAAGTTACTTCTGTACGTTCAATGATTTGTTTCTGATTGATGATTTGCCATACTGGCTCAGTATCGAATTCATCCGTATGTTTAGAATGCAATGAGAGTTGCGTCGCTTGTACAGCCGTCCATACCTCATGAGTGCTATCAGACATTTGCTGCCACATATGATAAGCATCTTCGCGATTGCTTGGTTTGATCAAGACTGTTTTGCCATCTGGTAATACGCCAATCGTATCAGAGGTCAATAAAATAATGGGCTGAGATAGGAGTGACTTAGATGAGTGAGCTTCATTATTCTTTAACTGTATATTTAGCTGCGTGGCTGCTGCCTCTGCTTTAGCGGCGACCATACGGACAATATAGTCTTTGGGCAACTCATCCTGATAAGGCGTTTCATCGATATCGACGCTGATAATAGTAAACTCTAGTTGCGCTCTACTTAGTAACTCGCGACGACGCGGCGAGCCAGATGCTAAGATGATATCCATGGCTACTCTCTTATTGTATAAAAATTGGGTATTGATAGGCTTAGCCCAAAGTAAACGAGCGTCGTTTATAGTAGATGCTTGTAAAAATCATTTTTAATTAAAATACTTGTGTTGATAATCGCTGCAATAACTACCCTGATTAGCGTACAAATTTTCGTAACGTCAAAAGCACCAATGGCCAACTGATGATGCTCATCAATAAAGAAAAAGTAGATTGGGCAACAAAGACATTTTGCACAAACATCTGTAGCATCCATAAACTCGCTTGAAACACAAACAATCCCAAACTGGCTATTATCCATGCACTAACCGTGTTTAGCTGTCTGATATAAATACTGGTGACCTTTATCATGAGCGCCACTACCACAGCAGAAAAAGCTTGTTGTCCTAAATGAGTATCCATCAGTAAATCAGCAATAAGGCCAATGGTAAAGGCGCTAAAAATGCCCACATAACGTGGCTGAAATAATAACCAATAAATCAGTATCATGATCATGATCATAGGACGCAATGTGGCCATACTAGGGCTTAATGGATAAACACTGAGCGATGAGGCAATAATAAAACTCAGTACAATCACGGCATGCAGCAGCCCATTTGCATGATCAGAATCAGGATATGCCATGAATACTTACCTTTGGCGGATGTTTAGCAGCTACTTAATGATAAATTGAGCATTGCAGGGAATAAAAAACGAGGCGTAAAACAAAACAGCGCGCTTAAATGAGATGACGGCTAAATATCGGACAATTATTATTTCGAATAATTATTATTAAGGCTCAGTGATGCCAATATTATCTTTATTAGCCAGCTTGTCTTGCAATATCAGCACATAAGCATTATTAACAAAGTTTGCCGCAGGAGTGACTTTAATACTTCTAAAATTATCTGCTTGCGTGTCTTCAATATGCGCGATACGACCAACGCGATAGCCTGCAGGGATACGCTCACCTAATCCAGATGATACCAGTTCATCACCGACACGCACATCTGAGGTTTTAAAAACATACTCAAGGCTCAATGAGGTAGGTATGCCTTGACCAGTGACAATAGCGCGCTGACCAGTCCGCTTGACAGTAACGGCGACGGACTGCCGCTCATCAGTAATTAGTAATAAACGGCTGGTATTAGGATAGACATTAATAATCTGCCCTAAGATGCCGTCTTCATCGATGACTGTTTGTCCAACTTGCACCCCATCTTGAGCACCTTTATTCAATACCACAATTTGACGCAAAAGATTGGTGTCGGTACCAATCACTTGTGCCAAGTTTAAATCAAATTGCTCTGGACTCGTGGTCGATAGAATACCTTGCAAACGGGCGTTTTGCGCCAAGATATAATCTTGCTGCTGTAATTTGGCTTGGGCGTGAATAAGCTGCGATTTGAGCTGCATATTTTCGCGGCGCAGCGCTTCTTTTGATTGCAGACTACCGCTTGACCAGTGTTTGGCATAACTGGGTAGCAATGACAGCTCATAAATAGGCTGCATCGCGGCGTGGCTGCTTGAGCGTATAGGATTGAACCATTCTGGATTTTTGCTATCAAACCACATCAGTATCAATGCCACTATCAATAAAACAGCAGTCATACGAAGCACGAGTGGCTGGCGAGCAAAAATACTTGGAGTCATAGTTCGTCTAATGTAGAGGTTTTAATGTGAGCAGTTGCCAGCACTGAATAGCACTATATAAAAGATGATTGTATCAAAAAATGCTAAGTATCTATTAG
The DNA here is from genome assembly GCF_000012305.1 of Psychrobacter arcticus 273-4. Lineage (NCBI taxonomy): Bacteria > Pseudomonadati > Pseudomonadota > Gammaproteobacteria > Moraxellales > Moraxellaceae > Psychrobacter > Psychrobacter arcticus. The sequence goes on along the minus strand of NC_007204.1, from coordinate 590,886 downwards.
CGATAGATAGCTTTTATTAACAACATTAAAGGCAACCTTATTGGCTACCTTTAATGTTATTCATCCACCTTTTTTCATACCTATTTATCTTTAACTTCAGCCTTATCTAACATTGCCGATATAACAATGCTTGATAAACAATGCTTGATAAACAATGATTTATACAAAAATCATATTTAGGCTTTTGTTATTGATAAAATCAAGCGCAATGCCGCCGCCACGACTCACACAAGTCAATGGATCTTCAGCGACTGTCACTGGCAGACCTGTTTCTCTTGAAATAAGTTTGTCCAAATCACGGAGCAATGCGCCACCACCGGTCAAGACAATACCACGCTCAGCGATGTCTGATGATAGCTCAGGTGGCGTCTGCTCAAGTGCCGCTTTGACCGCGCTGACGATACCACTTAACGGATCACTCAAAGCTTTTTGTACTTCTTCTGAATTGACAGTAAAGCTCTTTGGCACCCCTTCTGCCATGCTGCGTCCACGCACTTCTACTTCTAACTGGCTATCTTCATTTAGAGCAGATCCTACTTCTTTTTTAATACGCTCAGCCGTGGTTTCACCAATCACGCAGCCATGAGTACGGCGCACATGAGTAATGATGGCTTCATCAAACATATCGCCACCGATACGGATAGATTCAGCATAGACACAGCCTGACAAGGCGATAACGGCAATCTCAGTAGTGCCACCACCGATATCAACGACCATTGAACCACTAGCTTCATGAACCGGCATGCCAGCACCAATCGCTGCTGCCATTGGCTCTTCTAATAGCAATACCTTGCTAGCACCCGCTGACGATACTGCTTCACGAATCGCTTTACGCTCAACAAGGGTGGATTTACAAGGAACGCAAACCACCACGTTAGGCTGTGCCATAAAACGCTTGGCTTTTACCTTGGCGATAAAATACTTAAGCATTTTTTGCGTCACTTCAAAGTCAGCAATTACACCGTCTTTTAATGGGCGGATAGCAGTAATATTGGCAGGTGTACGACCCAGCATCTGCTTGGCATCAATACCAACAGCAGCAACGGTAGGGTTCTGTGTGCGATTACTTCGAAGCGCGACCACCGTAGGCTCATCGAGCACCACGCCTTTACCAGGAATAAAAATAAGGGTGTTCGCAGTACCGAGGTCGATTGCGATATTATTTGATAAAAATCCAAACAGGTTCATGACTAATATTTCCAGCGCATTACAAATGAGGCGAATGAGAGTGACTGAGGGGTTACTGGTCAGTGTTGAGCAGGTCGTCTTTAGACATTACCTGTGGCGAGAGTTTATCATCGTAACAAGTCAAACCGAAGCTATAATGATGAAATGAAAAAACTGAGCTAAATTATACCGATTTGGCTCAAAAAAAACACAGATATTTGCATCAGTACGCTAGGATTTCACTCTTATTCGCTAAAAGTTGTTACAAAGTTTGAAATCACAGACCATACCAGCCGCTTTAATGAAACACCCTTTAATTCAATCATTAACAAGCAGCTAGCGTCTTATAATATTTACTAAGTACTTTGCTTGATGATTTGCTTAGCAGCAGCTACCCACTGTAACGTATTTCGTCATTGAATGGGGTGTAATTGACAGTCAATTTTTTACTATCCGGTCAACTTTACGAAATCGGTTATCTGGTTAATCCTTTTTTAATAAAGGAGTACTTAGTAAAGGAGTACTTAGTAAAGGAGTACTTAGTAAAGCCGCTTTGAGTAACGATCTGAGTAAAGATTGTGCCGCAATCAAGTGTCCTGCTCTGTAAACTTCGGTCAGATGCTTTATAATAAACCCACTGTATACCTACATCTTTATATAAGTCGCTTATTTTAGCGCTTATCTGTTTTAGTCATATTCTACTTTAACAAAAACTGTCCGTAACTGGAGACACTATGTCACAGCAACCATTAACGTCTGACAACACTGTCAGCCGTGAAGAAATCTTAGAAGTTGCCAACCTTGCCCGTTTAGGTGTCGATGAAAATACTGCCGATAGCTACGCTGCTGATATTACCAAAATATTAAAGCTGATGAATACGCTTGGCAATGTTGATACCACTGACATCAAACCTTTATCGAATATTCATGAAGCCTGTCAAGACCTGCGTGCTGATGTCGCCAAACACGATATTAACCGCGAGCGCAATCAATCGGTCGCCCCTGCCGTGGAAGATGGCTTGTATTTGGTACCGCAAGTGATTGAATAGGCGGCTGTCGCTCTCTGAATTCTTATCTTATTTTATGCTATTAACATTTTGACGGACGACACCTTATGTCTGAACTTCATCTCTTAAGTACCCAGCAGCTCATTACTGGTCTGCAAGACAAACAATTTAGCAGCCTTGAGCTGACTGACCACTATATCAAACGTATCAACGCCCTTGATAGTAAGATTAACAGTTTTATCACTCATACCTCTGAGACAGCACGCACACAAGCAAAAGCGGCGGACGAGATGCGCGTGCAAGGTGATAAGCGACCATTACTTGGCGTGCCAATGGCGCATAAAGACATTTTTTGTACCCAAGGCGTATTGACCACCTGCGGTTCTAAGATGCTGCACAACTTTATCTCTCCTTATGATGCGACCATCGTCACTAACATCGATAAAGCGGGCATGATCAGTCTTGGTAAGCTCAATATGGATGAGTTTGCCATGGGCTCGGACAACGAAAGCTCATATTACGGTGCTGTGCACAACCCTTGGAACATAGGACACGTGCCTGGTGGCTCATCAGGCGGTAGTGCAGCAGCAGTGGCGGCGGGATTTGTACCAGTCGCTACGGGCAGTGATACTGGTGGCTCAATTCGTCAGCCTGCCTCATTTTGCGGCTTAACCGGTATCAAACCTACTTATGGTCGCGTCTCTCGCTTCGGTATGATTGCTTATGCCTCCAGTCTTGATCAAGCCGGTAGTATGGGACGTAGTGCCATGGACTGTGCCTATCTGTTACAACCAATGATTGGTCATGACCCACGCGATGCCACTTCTATCAAATACGACATGCCTGATTATGTACAAGATTTAAATGACGCTGCTGCCAGCGCTGGTGATAAACCGTTTGCCGGCTTGCGTATTGGTGTTGCTAAAGAATACTTTAGTAAAGGACTTGATACTGAAGTCGAACAAGCGGCTCGTGCAGCGTTAAAGAAATACGAAGAGCTTGGCGCGACCATTGTAGAGGTGACTATCACTGATCCAGAGATTACTCTTGCCACTTACTATATGCTGGCACCGGCTGAAGCATCATCGAACCTATCACGCTTCGATGGTGTACGCTTTGGGTATCGCTGTGAAAACCCAAAAGACTTGATTGACTTATACACGCGTTCGCGTTCTGAAGGCTTTGGTCCTGAAGTACAGCGCCGTATTTTGTCAGGTACTTATGCGCTATCCGCTGGTTACTTTGACGCTTATTACATCAAAGCACAAAAAGTTCGCCGCCTCATCGTCAAAGACTTCGAAGATGCCTTTGCCAATTGTGATGTGATCGCCAGTCCAACCGCACCAACAGCGGCTTATAAACTTGGTGAAGACCTCGATCCTGCAACGATGTATTTGGGTGATGTTTATACCATTGGTGTCAACTTAGCGGGTCTACCTGCGCTTAGTCAGCCGGTTGGTTTAACCTCAGCAGGCTTACCTATTGGTTTGCAATTGATTGGACAATATTGGCAAGAAAGCAAATTGCTCTCTACTGCTCATTTATTCCAGCAGCATACAGATCATCATTTGCAACACTCTACCATCGCGAAGGAGACGGTATAATGAACACAGCACCTACTACTGACAACAATGCCGTTCGCAAACACGATGTTCGTCCAGAGCTATTCGTTGATGGTTATGAAGTGGTCATCGGTATCGAGATTCACTGCCAGCTTAATACTGAAAGTAAGATATTCTCTAGCGCACCGACTGACTTTGGTCACGAACCAAACACCCAAGCCAGTATCGTTGACTTGGGTTTGCCGGGTGTCTTGCCAGTACTAAATGCTGGTGTGGTCGATCGTGCGCTAAAATTCGGTATCGGTGTTAACGCTGAGCTTGGTTTATTCAATACTTTTGACCGCAAAAACTATTTTTACCCTGATTTGCCAAAAGGCTATCAAATCACCCAGATGGCAAACCCTATCGTTGGCGAGGGTTATATTGATGTCGTTGTCAATGAAGGTGAAAAGAACGAATACCCTAAACGCATGGGGATTACCCGCGCGCATCTAGAAGAAGATGCTGGAAAATCCGTTCATGATGCCGTCGATGGTATGACTGGCGTCGATTTAAACCGTGCTGGTACGCCGCTGATTGAAATTGTCTCTGAGCCTGATATGCGCTCAGCTCATGAAGCGCTTGCTTATATCAAAGCCATTCATCAGCTGGTGACTTGGCTAGGCATCTCAGATGCCATCATGGCAGAAGGCTCATTCCGCTGTGATTGTAACGTCTCTATTCGTAAGCCTGGTGCAGAATTGGGGACTCGTACTGAGCTGAAGAATTTAAACTCATTTCGCTTTATCGAGCGTGCTATTAATCGTGAAATCGAACGTCAAATCGATATCTTAGAGGATGGTGGCAAGGTCGTGCAAGCAACGATGCTTTATGATCCCGAGCGCGATGAAACTCGTGTTATGCGTACTAAAGAAGACGCCAACGACTATCGCTATTTCCCTGATCCTGACTTGCTACCTGTGCGCATTGAGCAGCTCACGGTTGATAGCATTCGTGCAGCGATGCCAGAGCTACCGGTTGCCCGTCGCGCGCGTTTTGAAGAGGCGCTTGGTCTCTCGGAATATGACGCTCGTATCTTGACTGGTAGTCGTCAAATTGCTGATTACTTTGAAGATGTCGTTGCTGAGATTGATCAGCAAGATGCTAAGATGGCTGCTAACTGGGTCATGGGCGACCTACTTGGTGCACTGAATAAAGATGACAAAGATATCATCGACTCCCCTATCAGCGCCAAGCAATTGGCTGGCATGCTAGCACGTATTAAAGACGATACCTTATCTGGTAAATTGGCTAAAAAAGTATTTGGCGCCTTGTATGAACGCGCGGGCGGCGATGCTGATGACGCGGCAGATAAAATCATCGAAGAAAAAGGTCTTAAGCAAGAAACCGATACAGGTGCTATCAAAGCCATCGTTGAAGAGGTCATTGCTAAGAATACAGCAATGGTTGAAGAGTATCGCGGCGGCAAAGAAAAAGCCTTTAACGGCCTGGTTGGTCAAGTCATGAAAGCCAGTCGCGGTAGTGCTAACCCGCAGCAAGTCAACCAAATCCTAAAAGAGCTTTTGGATTAAGGAGAACGGCTCATTGGTTATGCTGACTGTTATAGGCAAAATACGATTGTAGATTTGGGCTAATATAAATAGCCCTTGCAATATACATAATTTTGCGTAAAATAGTCAGTCATTCGGGGCGTAGCGCAGTCTGGTAGCGCACTACACTGGGGGTGTAGTGGTCGCAGGTTCAAATCCTGCCGTTCCGACCAAGAAATACTAAATAACTCAACGGCTTAGGTCGTTGAGTTATTTTTTTGGCACAAATTTGGCACAAATCAACAGCTCATGCCCCAATTTATAGCAATCTGCTGTATAAGGCTGCTCTTACATGCTGTTTCTAAGAAGTTGAGTACAAGAATCCCTATCAAAGCCATAAACCCAAACCAGATTGTTAGAGTTAGTGGCCAATTGGTTAAGCTTTGACTCTCGCAATCCCTGCACCGCCAATCATTCTTTCTGAGCCTATTTCCACAGTCTGGGCACCGCTTGTGATTAATAAACATCTTACCTACTCCCCGTATTTAATTTAGCAATCTCACTACGCGCTTTCGATACATCGATCCAGCGCGCATATCTAGTCTCAAGCGTTCTCACGCTATGGCCGGTTTGTTTGGCCACAAAGTATATATTCAATCCATCCGTTAAACAGTTAGTTATAAAAGTATGGCGCGTCGTATAAGTAGCACGATGTCGTATGCCGGTCGCTTTCATCGCTTCAGTCAGCGCCCGTCTTGGCGTCTTATCTGTTTGCCAAGCACTATTAATAAAGCGCGGCGACATAAAAAGACGATCACTCACAGCTGATTTGATACGTTTTAATCGCTTCAGCGCATCTTCACTGCGTGCATTAAAAAACACATCACGATATTCAGCTGTCTTGGTACGATTAACCAGCTCACCATCACTCATGACTTTACTGACTTTGATTAGTCCCGCATCCCAATCGATATCATCCCAAGTCAGTGCGAGCAGCTCGCCTGTGCGCATACCTGTCCAGAATGCCAATTCAAAATATAGCCAATATACCGCTTCATCTTTACCGTGTTTGTCATGCAACCAGGTAAGCAGACGCTCCATTTCATCACGGCTAAATGGGTCCGGTGGCGGTGATTGATGCTTGGTGTTTTTTATCTTATCGACTGGGTTGGTATGGATGACGCTATCATCTAATGCAATACCAAAAACCCCACGCAAGGGGATCAGATTGTTATTACGCGTCTTTTCGCTAGACCAAATAATGTCCGCTATCAATGTGCGGACTTCTTTTGCGGTAATGGTATGGATTTCGCGTTGGTACCAGGGCGGTATCCAGTATCTATCGAGGGACTTTGCGTATTCACGCAAGGTGGCTTTACTGACATCTGACTGTTTCAGGTAAAGCCTAGCGTAATCTAAAAAGGTAGGAGTGGTTTTTGGGGCATCATCGTTACCGCATAACTCATTGATGATATCTTCAGTAAGTGTGCCCCATTTGGCATGGTCTGCTAAGCGATTTCTGATAACAGACGCGGTGGTGTAGCCCCGATCAGTTGCGGGGAGCTTTTCAAGCGTTTGCCAGCGCCTCTTTTTGTGCCACATCCACCAGATACGGATAGTACCGTTTCTTTCGGTGACGCCTGTGGGCAGCGATTTGCTGCTTGCTGACTTGCCCAATTGTTATACCCCGCAATACTATAATAGAGGCGACCATCATCAAACTTAGCCCAGACAATGCCTTCTGGCCACATTTCATGCTTGCCGCGTAACGTTGATTGCTTGATACCAGTGATTTGCTCAAAGCGCTCAGCCTGTACCCAATCAATCAACCCGCCACCATTTTGTATTACTTCGATAAGCTGGTCAATAATTTGCGGAATATTAGTTGTATTAGCCATCTTAATCACTCCTCTTTTCTAAATTCAACCACTAGCAACCAAATGATGCTGGTGATAAGCATGCCTAGCGCTATCGATGCGCCTACGATGGCAAATAAAGTATTCATATAAATAAGCATCACTTACCCCTTTTTTCAAACACGCTTTGGCAATCCACACAGAGCGTAACCCCGCCCATCGCTTGGCGTTTAGCGGGGATATCTTCGCCGCATTCCATACATTCTGTCAGCGACGGTTTATCAAATTTTGGTGCGCGACTTAGGCAGTGAGCCATTGTTAAGTCAACATAGTCGTTTGCGCGATCAGCATCATCAGCCATTAGTCTGCCACCTCTTCAAATTCAATAACCCAAACCCACGGATTTGAATCCCAACCCGTGTCATCATCAAGTTGCTTAGCATCCCAATGACTCGAAAATACAATCTGCGCTACTGATAAAGGTTGATCCCGCAAAGGCGCTTCAATATCAAAATGATTTACGCCTTCAGCAACAGCATCTTTATGTGATATGTCCTGCAATTGCTCTATTCGGATAGCAGTTATTTTTAGACCTAATCTGATCATTCGTCCACTGCTTGCGCCTTGTAGATTTAAAATATCGCCTACCGCACCATAAGGACATTTAACCAACAAATCATCAGAGGGTAGTGTTGTGTCTGAATCATCCGTTTCATACGCTTTCCAGCCTTTTCCGTAGTCAATGAAGCGCAACCCAACACCTTCCACCTTCGGAATAATGACTGACCTATGCTGCGTCTTACCGCCATGTAAAATTGCTCTAACTTCTTGAGCATTTAAAATAACTGGCTGCTTTTCAATATTTTTTATACTCATAACTTACCCCATCTTCTCAACGTTCGCTTCGATACGCTTGTAGCCGATACCGTAGCGATATTCTATTTTCATGCCACGGTCAGCCAGGCGACATGCCCGACCGATTAAGTGACTACCAGCACCACACGCGCCTACGATTTCCCAGCTGTGCGTGTCTACTTCCAACCAGCTCAAACCGTAGCCATTCGCTGCAAAGGTGATTCTTTTAATCTTTTTTGTCATTACTTGTCTCACTTGCTTTAATCATTGCATCGGCCCAATCGCGGATCTCTTTTAAACGTTCTAGCTCAAATTTTTTGACAATGTAATAATCATCGCGCTTTGGATCTCTTTGATTTTGACGTTGCAGCTTGATAAAAAATTGGCCGTCTTTGATAAATAGGTGCGCTCTGCGCGTTAGAGATAATGTTTTACTCATCGCGTTAACTCCCGCAATATCAAGCTTTTAATCGTACCGGCTGCATATAACTGACCGTTTTTACCATCCGTCTCGACGACATGATGATTGCGTGTGCCGTAGTGCACTTTGTCAGTCGTCAGATACGTCTCATGCTGAGCCACTTTTTTATGCTTATCACTACGCTGACTGACTTGACGCTGATAATTAGCAAGGGAGCAAGTGAGTAAGATACTGATATCCGGCGTGATGCCTTCTTCTTCCCAAAGCGGCTGAATTAGACGACGTTTGATTGCTGAGTCAGTATTGCGATGCTTGTCAAACAAGATGACGTCTAAATGCATGTAGTTGCCAAGGACATAATCATCATCAAAATTCACAACATCGATACTGCGCTCGAGACTGAGTACATCGGTGAGGATGCCTTGAGCATTCAAGCAGCGCTGCACACGGTCGCATGCCGTCGTTACACCGATATGCGCCGCACCACTGACATTAATCAGTAAAGGGCCCGATTTACGCTTACTTATAGACATTACGCTACCTCGCTGTGTTCGCTATTGGCGGCTACAATGTCAAGTAGCGGCTCAAGGTTGATGTTTTGTGCGTATGCGCTACGCAAATCGGCTTCGAGATATACGAGTGTTGACCAACTCATTCTCTTAATACCGCACTGCTTCTGTGAGACTTGCCTAATGATCAGGCGTAATTGCGCAGCGACATCGAGCATGGTTTGCTGGTCGCGTAGTTGGCTTGGCTTGGAAATATGAGCCCGCCACTGTATGTTGGCATCGCGCAAGGCGATACGGCTGACAGTGTTGCTAAGCTTGGCGCTTTGGATAAGCGATACTAGGATAGCGCTCGGCTTGATGTTGGCGATATTACGCATAGCAAGCCTCCAGTGCCGCGCGGAATGCTGGCAGTTGGTCTTCGGTGATGGTGCGGACTTCACGGTTTCTCACATTTGATGCGGTATAAGATACGCTTACTGTGTTTTGTAATAGCCACGTGTCTTGAGATAAGAAACAAAAAGTGAAATTGGTTTTCTCTTCATTAAGTGCAGTTAAAAACCCAATTTTTGCGTTCCTATCAATAACAATATCCCACGCTATTAATTTATCACCGCCAATCGCATAGTCATCCTCGCTAAAACGATCCATGCTATGCATGCGCTGGATTAAAACGTCAGATAGGTTTTTGATAAAGATAAGCGGCATATCAGCTTGAGTGATTTGGGGTACTGATTTTGATAGCAATGCAGATTGCAATTCATCGACTATGATATAGCTAGCTTCCATGCCTTGGATAGTAGGCACGCTTTCGCTTAAATAATCGACATCGTTGACAGTTTCGCGGTCAATCGCGCTATCTTGCCAGTCGGTAGTGTCAAAGACCCCATCTATTTGGTGCATATCGCAACCCGAATCGATGAAGTATCTTTTCGCCTCCCCAAGTCTTAGTGCTGATTTTTTATATTGATAAAGAAAAGCCCTGCCATCCCCGTCGACGGCGGCCGATTGATATTTTTCATCTTGCCCTTCAAACACCCACTGACCCATCTGCTTAAGCGCAGGGTGTGGCGCATCATTTGCCGCGTCCGCTTGCATGGTTTTTAGCAAACCATCTGGACGTGACATTTCTTTTATTTGGTTAGAAATAGCGCCCGCTATAATTTGTCCAATTCGGCTATTAGACTTTTTCTTAGATTCAGACCATAAGCCACTGTCTCTAGCGCTTAAGTTCTTATTAACTTCGTCCAGCTTGTTTTTTAATTCGCCGATTTCAGCTTTGGTTTCGTCATCAAAGCGAATCTGAAAAGTGCTGATTAATTGGCTCATTGCTCACCGCCCAACGACATAACAACGATCAACAAAACGCACAAAGCCATAAGCATACGAGTGTTTTTGCACGCATGCTTATAGCTAAGTTGTGTATTAGTCAGTTGTTGTTCGACAGTTTGAAGCTGCTGATTTCGCTCAGCAAGTATGTTTTGGAGGCGATTGTTCTCGTATTGAGCACGCGGCGTTTGTACTTTATGATTGTTATCACCTTTAACTGAAGTTACGGTGACAGTATCAATATCGCGTTCAGGTTTATATTTATCTGACATGACGTTATACCCGTTTTGTTGATTACGGGTATATATTAATCATTTGTTGTTATTAATGTCAAATCTTTTGTTGTTTAAATTGAAAATAAATAAAGACAAACAACAAAATATGTTTAAAAATTCAAAGGATATCGCTAATCAAACTCGTAAACCTCAATATATACGCACCATCCGCGCTTTAAAGGGTTGTCTTTTGAGACTGGCTTAGCATACGCAAAGTAATGTTCAGCCCAATACTCTATCCATGGTCTTGAGCTCATTCTTACATCTCCTCACACTTAGTATCAAATAAATCTAAATCATCACGCAATCGACTTGGCGGTTGTATCTCAACAAAAGGATTTAACACATCAACATCTTCACAATTAAAAGATATTCTTTCCATTCCATTTACTGATATTAAATTAACAATACCATGTTGGCAGCTCACGTACTCTTTAACCATATTGCGACCATCTTTCAAAACGATATGCACATATTCACCTGAGCACGCCTCTCTGCTAGGATCAAAGACTATATACCAGCCTGAACGAATAGCGGGAAACATGCTATCGCCTACAGCACGTATAACATAAGCCGAATCACTGGCATTATTTACTTCTAAGTATCCATCGCCGCCAGCGCCCATATAATCTAACTCCGACCAAAAACCGTTATCCCCCATCTGGGCAGACCCTTTCACAGGTACATACTTAATTAATTTTTTAGCGGATTTAGCCTCTTTTTTCGTGTTAATCATTTCACCAGCGCCACTTATAAGCCAATCGATATCGATATCAAGTGCTTTTGATATTTGAGCCGAGTATGAACTTTTTTTACTATCTCTATTTTCTAGTGTAGATAGTGCTTGCTGAGTCCATCCAATAAGTTCAGCAAGCTCCCCTTGTTTAAGACTTCTAAACTCTCTCGCTTCTTTAACTCGATGTCCAAGTGCCATAACTGTTGCCCTCCGTAATTACTATTAATTTAAAACAAATGAAGTTGCAAAGCTAACAACAAAAGATTTGACATAATTAACAACAAATGATTAAATACAATAAAATTAACAACAAAGGATTTACATCATGAGTAGTAAAACAATCACACCTAAACAAGCTCTTGCCAAAGCAGTTAAAAAAGCTGGTGGTCAAACTGAGCTTGCAAACCTAATCGGCACTAAACAACAGAACGTTTGGCAGTGGCTAAACAGAGATGGCAAAGCCTCTGCACGATATGTCTCAAAAATCAGTGAAAAAACGAATATTCCTAGCTATGAGCTTCGTCCTGACATATTCCCCGCTCCAGCAAACGATCCAAGTAATCAACAACAACTAGCTTAACGCTAAAGCCAAAATAAAAGAACGACAATAACGGGGGCAATATGTCGAAGCAAAAATATACAGCAGCAGAGCGTGCTGAAAACTGCGTATTGGATTTGGAAGCAGCGGTCTATCAAGCTGCCATGAAGCCGCGTGGCACACTAGGCGGTATCTGTGAGACATTTGGTCTTAACTACAATACAGCTGCACTACAAGTTAATCCAAACCGCACTTCTCACACTTGTCCGCCTTTACTTATCGAGCAACTGCTAAATGCAGCGCCAAATTCAGGGCTAATCATGGATGCTATCTGTTGTGCTCATGGTAGAGCAGGATGGTTTTTATTGCCTGACCCTAACGACGAAAGCGAAATAATGACAGACATTGGCGAGCTTGGTCGTAAGTCAGCGGATGCTTTAGCAATAATACTACAAGCATATGCCGACGGAATTATTACACCAGATGAGTTCAAAGCAATGGAAAAAGTCGCTCATGCATTAATGAGCCAAGTCCAAACTATTATGGAAATCGCCAAGAGAGATATGGAGAAGAATAATGTCAGATAAACGTACTCCACTAGATTTTGAAGCCATACGCGCCGGAGCGGTTGGCAACTACGTCTCGACGATATTCCCTGCTGCTGGCATTGCTTTTAGCAAACCTGCACATCAGCATCAAGCGTGCCCTATGTGTGGTGGCTCAAACCGATTTCGCTGTGATGACAAGCGCGGCGAAGGCACTTGGATCTGCTCGCAGTGCGGCGCTGGCAATGGCTTTATGCTGGTTAAAGAGTTTACCGGTCTTGATGTGCATGAAACCAATAAGCTAATCGCAGGTGCTATCGGTCTTGACGCAAGCAGCGAAGTGACTGATGAGCAGCGCATCCAATGGCAATCACAGCAAGTCGAGCGTGAGGCAGTTGAGAAAGCCGAAAAGCGCCAGGCTCGCATCGATGCTGCCAGTCGCGCTCAAAGCATCTGGGATAACGCCAAACCTGCTGCTGACGATCATCCTTATTTACTGCGCAAAAATGTCTCAGCCATTGGATTAAGCCAAGACGCTAATGATAATTTAATCATTCCCATGTATTACCACAATGCTGATAAACAACAAATAACACTGGTCAACGTACAGACCATTGCACCTGATAGCGATAAGCTGTTTTTAAAAGGCGGCTTGGTCAGTGGTGCTTACTTCACCATTGGCAGCCCTGCCATGTTCAGCGCGGGTATCATACTGATATGTGAGGGCTACGCCACTGGCGCTACTGTGTTTGATGCAATGAGCTACAGTCTGCCTGTCATCGTTGCTTTTAACGCCCACAACCTAATTCCTGTCACTCAATCAATCCGTGCTCAATATCCTGATCACCGCATTATCATCTGTGCTGATGATGACAGCGCCACTGCTATCAAGATGCGTGATAAAGACATCGCAGCCGGTAAAGAACCAAAACCCCTTGTTGAATACAATGCTGGCATACGCGATGCCAAACTGGCGGCACTGGCAGTTAATGGCGAGTTAGTTGTACCCAGTTTTGATATGTCAGATATCGATAAGGACGCAGCATGAGCTTATTAGAAAAAATAGGCGTCTACCTATACTTAGTCGCTATCATCCATATCTGCGGGCTACAAGCCTACGCATTTATAACTAACCAACACAAAATACGAGTCGGCAAACGACTATACCGTTATCAAGTTTATGCTGTAACTTTATGGTCAATTGTTTTACTTGTAACACTGTTTTATAGCGAGGTCATCAACTAATGCAAGGCAAACAACATTCAGATTTCAACGACCTCGCTGCCGCTTCTGGACTTAATGAAGTAGCCCGTCAAATCAAGCATGCACTGGCGAACCAATCAATAGTGACCCAAGCTGCTAATGATGATCACAGCACTACTGATGCGCCTATACCACAGCATAACGGCAATGTACCCGCTGATGTTGAGCAAGAAATGCGCTTGGCCAATATGATCAAGCGTTACGCCCAAATCACCGATATCGGCAAAGTAACTAACAAAGTCTATGACACTGAGCAAAAGATTGAATACACCAAGACTCAGTTTGCTAATGAAATTGGCAATAAGAAATTAGCGGCGCGTTGGTGGGAAACGAAGCATCGTAAGATTGCAAAGTCAGAAGTCGCCAAAGACCTTGATGTGATGATGGCTGTTGAAGCTCAATCGATGTTTCAGCGTTACTTCCTTATTTACGGTACCAAAGAAGTATGGGATGACGTTGAGCGTATTCGTTTGCCAGTCGATACCATCAAGCTAGCGCGTCCTAATGAGTATGAGATTTGGCTTAAGTCAGAGGCACGCATTACTATCAAGGCGGATAACATCTGGTTTGACCCAACACGTACCAAATCACCCAAACACGACAAAGACATCGCTATCAATACATTTGACGGTCTACCATTAAAGCCGATTGAGACTGAGCTAAGTGACGCTGCTGCCATGTGCAAGCCGATCACCGACCTACTACTACACCTCTGCGAAGGCAGTAAAGAAGTCTATGAGTGGGTGCTTAGATGGTTAGCTATACCGTTACAACAACCTGGTACCAAGCTTGATACCGCCCTTATCTTTCATGGTGAGATACAAGGCGCTGGTAAGTCGTTATTCTTTGACCGTGTTATGACTCGCATCTATGGCGACTATGCTGTCACGCTGGGGCAAGGTCAGCTTGATTCTAGCTACAATGATTGGGTATCGGATAAGCTTTACGCACTATTTGAGGAGATATTTAGCGGTAACGATAGTCACAGTCAAATGGGCATGGTTAAACAACTCATTACCGGAAATACAATTTATATTAGCAAAAAATTTATGAGCGGTTGGCAACAAGACAACTTCGTCAATGCCGTCTTCTTATCAAATAATATGAAGCCGCTATCGCTTGAGCAAAATGATAGGCGTCATGTCGTCTGCTATCCACAACAAAAGATTCCCGAACCCATTCTAAATGATGTCGCGACAGCCTTAACGGACGCAGATGCTAAGATGTTACGGGCTTTCTACACTTTGCTTATGTTAACTGATTTAAAAGACCAGACAGCACATACACCTGCAATCATAACTGCCAGTAAAAATCAGCTTATCCGGTTGAGCCAACCTAATTGGGAAGTTTTCTACGATGACTGGGTAAAAGAGGAGTTTGATATTCCTTATTGTAGCTGCCTGAGCACTGACTTATATTTTGTATATCGCAACTGGTGCCACCGTAACGGTGAGAGGCCAACTACTGAAACCAAAGTAATGACATATATTGGTAGACGTGAGCACAAAACCCGCTTAAAATACAAAACACCAAATATGATGAGCGCCAAACAATCAACAATTATCGCTATCAATATGCCACATGAACATCCATCTGGTAAATGTAGCACCCAACAAGACTGGTTAGGCTCCCACATTCAAAAATTTAAGTCAGCAATCAACGCGACTTATGATCCAAAGTGATAAGTAGGTGCAGGGTTGTAGGGTTAGGTTCATAGTTAAATACAAACCCTGCACCTCTACAAGCCAATAATACCAAGCGATACAAGACCCTGTAGCATACGTTGCAGGGTTTTTGCTTGTGTGCGCGCGGGAAATAAATAAATAACTTAAATATATCTAATATTAATCACTATATAATTTTTATCCCGTGCGGAATTATAACCCTACTACCTATACAACCTATGCACCTATCTCTTATAAGTTAGTATTTACAAGGTCTGTAGAGGTTCAGGGTTTAAAGTACAACCCTGAACCTTTGACACAACCCTGCACCTGTATATATATTGGCTATAAATAACGGGGGATATTTATCATGAGACAAGAATACTTAAGAGCAGCAGCCGAAGCTTACGCAAACCTAAGCGACCTGCAATCAGATTGCTATCACTATCTAAACGATGGCTTCCCTGAGTCTGTCCAACCTCGTTTGGTGACTGCTTACACCGCGCTACTAACTACAGAGATACCCAGTAAATATATAAACAAGATAGTACGCACCGCTTTAGTAGAATGGCAGTACCCAATCAACGAGACAACCGGCTACGCTTTAAGTAATAATGAACGAGCAGCATTTGCTGGAATGTCTAAAGCAACATGGTCACGGCATCAGATGTCTGATTACATTAATTTTATCCTGAATAATATGAGCCTGAACGCAGCAGCAGCAAGGGCTAAGATACAGTTACAGCTAGTAGGCTACTCAGAGCCTACTTGAATAATGGAACAGTTTGACCTATTATTTCTCATATTCGAAGTACCTGCCCAATCATAAAGCAGACAATCAAACATCACCAGTTAAGCCCGTTGCCCCCGCAGTGGGCTTTCTTTTTGGACAATCCTTATGCCCTTGATGCCCACCACGCTTTGCAGCCATGCAGGTTGCAATGCTCGCGCGGTCGGCAATGGTGTGTGCAGGATACATAAGCCTAAAGCTAAACGCCAAGCGCCAAACCAAATCAAGCAAGCCGAACCCGCCAAGCTTAAGCGTATCGACCATAGACTGTCCGCCTCCCAACGTGGCTACGATGTCCGATGGCGCTCAGCTCGTTTACTATTTCTAAACGATGAACCATTATGCAGACACTGCATAACACAAGACATCACTAAAGGTGCTGATGTAGTCGATCACATCCTACCGCATCGCGGCAATCAGGAATTGTTTTGGGATCAGACAAACTGGCAGCCACTGTGCTATCCATGTCACTCAATCAAAACAACGACAGTCGATAATAAATTATCTGACTACGATATCGCCCAGCTTAGGCAGGGAGGGTGGGGTAAAAAGTAAACATGATTCCCCCCAGAGACCATCGCCCCCAAGCTTTTTTTCACGTGGTCAAAACTCTTTAGGGGGTATACCCCCTCAAATAATAATCATTATCAGGTGACACCATGGCCCGTCCACGCAAACCGACGCAGCTCAAAGTGTTGCAAGGCAGCCGTGTCCGTAGTGACCGTGAGGCTGCCAGCAATGCTGCACAGCCAACAATAGCAGTACCACCCTGCCCCGACTGGTTAGACGCCAAGTCGCGTAAGCAGTGGGACAAAATCGCCCCGCAGCTGGTCGCGCTTGGATTACTGTCAGTTATCGATGGCGACTTGTTTGGGGCTTATGCTGAGACCTCAGCGCGTTATGGTGACGTCTGCTCCAAGCTCGAAAATATTAAAGA
The DNA here is from genome assembly GCF_000012305.1 of Psychrobacter arcticus 273-4. NCBI lineage: Bacteria > Pseudomonadati > Pseudomonadota > Gammaproteobacteria > Moraxellales > Moraxellaceae > Psychrobacter > Psychrobacter arcticus. Next base: position 573,906 of record NC_007204.1, on the reverse strand, counting down.
CTGGATTGGTACTACTCCAAACGGCTTTGAAGTTCAGACCGCATTGGTCAGCATCCGTAACACACTACAAAAACAGCTTATCTCATTAGGTCGAGAGTTCGGCCTATCCCCAGCTGCACGCTCCAGTATCAAAGTCGATGTCTCCCAGCCAGGGTTGTTTGGTGATGACGAATTTAAGGATTTTAAACAGGGTTAAAAAACTATGTCGGACGTTATTGCTTACGCTAATATCGCTACGCAATACGCCACAGATGTAGTTGACGGTACGACTGACGCTTGTGTATACGTGCGCCAAGCATGCCAACGTCACTTGACGGATCTCGACCGCGCAAAGAATGAATCCGCATTTGAGTTTGAATTCAACAGTCAGCTGGCCGCAAAAGCTTGCCGATTCATAGAGCTACTGCCACACGTCAAAGGTGAGCTAGCAAACCGGCGCGAACTAATACTACTTGAGCCTTGGCAAATATTTATCATCGCCAATTTATTTGGCTGGGTCGATTTTGATGGCAAACGCCGTTTCCGCTATGCATATGTCGAAGTACCTAGGAAAAACGCTAAGTCTACACTGGCTGCTGGCATCGGATTATATCTCGGATTTGCAGACGGTGAGATGGGTGCAGAAGTTTACTCAGCTGCTACCACCCGCGACCAAGCACGAATAGTTTTTGAAACCGCGCAAAGCATGGTACGCAAACGCCCCGATATGCAAAAAGCGATGGGCATAGAGGTGTCGGCTCACGCTGTCAGCTCTATTGCTACTGCATCAACATTTAAAGCCGTCAGCCGCGATTATGGTGGCAATCTTGACGGTCTAAACGTTCAAGGCGCTCTCATCGATGAGCTACACGCTCACAAATCAAATGATACGTATGAGGTAATGGCCACCGGTATGGGCGCACGTGAGCAACCACTCCTATTCGCTATTACGACGGCGGGGTTTATCTTAGATGGGGTCTGCTATGAACAGCGGACGCTAGTCACTAAAGTTTTATCAGGACTTGAGTCACATGACCGTTATTTTGGCATTATCTATACGATAGATGAGGCTGATGATTGGCGTGACCCACAAAGCTGGCGCAAGGCAAACCCAAACTATGGCATATCAGTACATAAAGATGCATTACAAGCGGAATATCAGCGTGCTGCGATCAGCCCTGATGCACAAGCTGACTTCTTAACCAAGCATTTATGCGTTTGGGTCGCCGCTCGTAGCGGTTGGCTCAACATGCAAGATTGGGATGACGCCGCTGACAAGACTTTAGTTGCTGGGCTTTTTGATAAATACCCATGCTTTGGCGGTCTTGATTTGGCGTCCAAAGTCGATTTGGCAGCGCGTATCAAACTATTTGTCAAAAAAATAGATGATGAATCTCATTACTACTTATTTGCTAACTTCTACATTAACCGCGCACAGTTGGACAACGCCAACAACGCAAATCAAAAACGTTTTATCGAATGGGAGCGCCAAGGTTGGCTCACAGTCACTGATGGCAACATTACTGACTTTGAAAAAATCGAACGCGATATCATTCACGATTCAACGCAGTATGACATGCAGGAAACGGGTTACGATCCTTTTAATGCGACCTATTTAGCCATGCGTCTTAATGAGCAAGGTCTCAATATGGTTGAGGTGCCGCAGCGTGTCGCTTACCTCAGCGAACCGATGAAACATCTACAAGCGCTATTAACATCCAAGCGCGTGCATCATGATGGCAATCCTATACTGCGCTGGTGTATGGGCAACGTCACTGTCAAAAAAGACGCCAATGACAATGTCTTCCCTCGTAAGGAATCAGATGCCAATAAAATTGATGGCGCTGTCGCTGCCATCATCGCGACCAACCGCGCCCAGTATTATGACGAGACAGGCGATTTGCCTAGTAAAGATTTTGAATCGCAGCTGGGCGACTACTTAACCGACTTTGTAAGCTTTAGGGGATAACATGGCAATCATACAAAGCGTCGCCGCATGGTTTGGTTACGCGCCGCGTGACCCCGTGGACGGTAATCAAAACGCGGTTAGAACAGTTACTAAAACCGCTAAGCCTGTCACCTTTGACAGCGCTATGACAGTCACTGCTGTCTTTGCATCGATAAGACTACTGGCTGAAACCATCGCTAGTATGCCCATCGAGATGTATACCAAAGATAAAGACGGAACGCTAGACGCTAAAGCGGATCACGATCTCATTAAGCTACTCAGATATAAACCCAATAAGCGTCAAAACCGTATTGAGTTTATGGAGCAGCTAATGCTGAACCTAGTCAGTGATGGTAATGCCTATGTCAGAATTACTCGAATAGGCGAAAAAAACTCTCGTATCATTAGCTTAGATATTATCAACTCTTCTAACATGACAGTCATTCTGAAAAATGATGAGCTTATATATCGTCATCAAATCACCTCTGCATTCAGTCGAGACTTTAAAGAATCTGACATCTGGCATGTAAAGCTATTTGGCAACGGCATAAAAGGCCTTTCGCCGCTGCAACATGCCACCAAAGCAGTCGCTGTCGCTGATGCATCAGACGACAAAATCACGTCGCTCATGCGTAATGGTGCTAAGCCCACTGGCGCATTGATGACAAAAGGCAACCCTACTGCTGAACAGCGTACCGCACTTCGTAACGAAATGGCATCGTTGACTAGCGGTGATGAAACTTTTATGCCAGTACTACCACTTGATATGAAGTTTGAAGCCATAAGCTTGACGCCAAGTGATATTGAATTATTGGCCACTCGTCGCTTTAGCTTAGAAGAGATTGCCCGTATGTTTGGGGTGCCAAGTATTTTGATTAATGACAGCACTCAATCAACGAATTGGGGCAGCGGTATTGCCTCAATCATCGAAGCTTTTCATAAGTTTAACTTGCGGCCCTATCTTGAGCGGCTTGAATTATCGATGTTGACTTCATTAGTACCGAGGAAAGATTGGGACCGGTACCAGTTTGAGATTGATGCTGATGCTATCTTGCGTTCGAGTCGAAAAGAACGGGTTGCAATGTATAACACTGAAATATCGACAGGTCAGCGCACACCGAATGAGATACGTCGCGCTGAAGGTTGGAAGCCACAAGAAGGCGGCGACAACCTTTATATGCAATTGGGCTTTGCACCGCTTAGTGTCGTCGCCAAACAGCCACCACCAAATCAAACAAAGGATACCAGCAATGAATAAGCACTCACTGCAAACGATGAGATGTCGAGATGGTCGCAGTGAGCTGCTGCAATCTGTCAGTACGCGCCGCATGCCTATCATTGATACTAAGATACGATTTGCTGAGCCTGGCAAAGACGGCGCCGCAACTTACACGTTTGAAGGCTACGCGGTCAAATGGGACAGCATCAACTTACATGGCGAAAAATTCGCCCGTGGCGCGTTCTCGGATATGATTACTGCATTCGAAAATGACGCTAAAACAGTGCATATGTACTACAACCACGGTTGGCGCAACATGTTTGACCTTAATGCTGCCATGCGTGTTGGTCGGTGGGTAGAATTTGAGGAAGACGACATCGGGCTGCGCGTCAAAGGCGAACTAACCCAAGGCTTGCCATTGGCAACCGCAGTCGGCGCCATGATGCGACACCTGACTGTTGATGGCTTGTCTATCTGTTTTTACAACCCAACTGAAATGGATTATGAAGAGCAAGAGGGTCACATTCTTATCAAGCGCGCAGATTTATTTGAAATCAGTGTCGTTGATGAGCCAAGCGACCGTAGTGCCCGCGTCAACCGACAGTCTGAGACCATTAACAATCTAGCCGATGAGCGTGATGCTTGCGACATGCTGACTAAGCTAGGGCTCGACCAAGCCGACGCACGACATTTTATTACCAAACTCGACAGCATCATGGGCACCAGCGCTGATGATACTAGCAAAGATAACGACCCGTTTGCCTTTTTAGACTCTTAACCCATCTTTTTTAACCCCAATCAAACCCTAACTAAAGCTGCCATTCGGTGGCTATTTTTTGCCTAAAGGAAAATATTATGCGTGATATCAAGAAAACAGCCTTAGTCTGTGCCATTGCTAGCATGGGTGTAGTGACCCGTGATGCTGGCGGCTCTAAAGATGAATATGAAAAGCTTGCTGGTCAGCTAAAAACTCGCTTAACAACGCTCGATAAGCTCATCGAAGATAAGCAAAAGCTACTTACCGACGATAAAGCAGACACTGAAAGCCGTAACGCTGCTATTAAAGATTTGCAGGATAGCGTCAAAGACGTCGGTGAATTGTCTGCCCGCTTTGAAGAGCTTGAACAAAAAATGGTGCGCGGTGTACAAGACGGCGATCTTGACCCTAATAGTATCGGTGGCCTACTCTCTCGCAACGAAGGCATCTCGCAAGAAATCAAAGCGATTAAGCATTCACGCGGCAAAGTACAGATTGATGGCGTCTCTGCGCGTAATACGGTACTGCTAGGCACAATCAACACGGCTGGCAATATCAACGATGCTAAGATGGTCGCCGCGACTGAAGATCCTCTGACCATCGTCACTATGATCAATTGGATACCAACGACTGCACCGCTTATCCCTTATGTGCGTGAAAGCGCTGTCACATTTATGGCTGACATCGTGCCAGAAGGTATGCTTAAGCCTGAGTCAAGCCTTACGTTTGGCGTTGACTCGCTAGAGATTGACGTTATTGCGCATTGGATACAAGTCAGTAATCAGGTGTTAGATGACGCTCCAGCACTAGCTGCTTATATCGAAGGTCGTATGGCTTACGGTGTGCGCTTGAAACTTGAATATCTGGTCATCAATGGCGATACCAAAAGTTTCAAAGGTCTGATGAAAGTTGGTAATAGCTTAACTATTGTGTCAAACGACAATGCAATTGACACGATTAGCACCGCAAAAGCCAAAGCTTACGCTAACTTTTTGCCTCCTGAGACCGTTATCTTAAATCCGCAAGACTGGGCTGGAATCGAACAAGTCAAAGGTACTGACGGCCATTATATCTTTGGTTCACCAGGCGCAGCGGTTCAGCCCGTACTTTGGGGCTTGAAAGTTATGCAGTCACCAGCAATGGCAATTGGTAAGTTTTGGGCTGGTAATATTACTATGGCGACTGAAGGCTATATCCGCCAAGATGTCACTGTTGAGCTGTCTACTGAAGATAGCGACAACTTCCGCAAAAACTTGGTAACTATTCGTGCTGAGATGCGAGCTGCCTTTGGTGTGGTCATGCCTGATGCTGCTGTGACGGGTGACCTCGTTAACGTAGGCCCCGTAGTCTAATTTAATAAAAATTTATCACTTAGATAATTGAAAATGGTGAGCAGCTGCAAATCTTCTACAGAGCACGCTGCTCATACATTTTTTATTTATTCCAATCAATATAGGCATCATCCATGATCACATCATCTATCACGCTTGACCAAGCCAAATCACACCTTCGCGTCATGCATACCATAGATGATGCGTATATTGCCGGTCTTATACCTACCGCTCACCGCCTCATCGCAGATGAAATCGACCGCGAGCTGACAGAGGATATTTGCCTAACGCCTACTGGTGAGTTATCAGAATCTTTACGCCATGCAGCCCTGCTGGTCATCGGTGACTTATACCAAAATCGTGAGGCGCAACAAACTGAGCAACTGCATATGAATCACGCGCTTGAGAGACTACTCAATAAATATCGCAAGATGGGAGTATGACATGGCAAAAATTAGTCGCGGTCGGCTTAGCACGCCTATTGGTATTTTGAGAGCCACTGCAACCGAAGATGATTATGGCGACACGATATCTAGCTTTGGCGAAGTCAGTCAAACGTTTTGCGAATGGCTGCCACTATCTGCCAACGCTGTCATCCAAGCCCATACAGAAGGCATGACGATCAGCGCAAAACTGCATGTTGACTTAAACACTGACATCAATCAGACCGACAAAATAAAAAACCTTGCTGACAATCAAGTCTATGAGGTCATTACTGTCATGCCGGTACCAGCTGATAATAAAAAAATTATCATATGTAAGGTGTCCAATGTCTAACGATTTGATGAATATTGAATTTGAAGTTTTAGGGCTCAGTGAGCTTGATAACGCCTTGGCAGAGTTAACTCTATCAATGCAAAAAAAAACGCTAGAAGGTGCTTTGATGAAGGCAGCACTGCCCATCATGAAAGCCGCTAAGAAAAATGCCAATAAGTCTGAAGCAGCTCACCAATTAAAATACAACGATGGTCAAACGTTCACTATCCAACCCGGAACATTAAAAAAATCCATTGGAAGACAACGGATGAAGAAAAGCAAATTACCGTCCGTCACTGTCCGAGTCAAAAAGAGTCGTGGCAAACCTTACCCTTATTACTGGCATTTTGTAGAGCGCGGCAACAGTAGGATGGTAGCGACTCCTTATTTAAGACCCGCTTTTGAACAGAACGTTGAGCTAGCTATCCAACTATTCAGTGAAGAGCTCACTAAACGCATCGATAAACTTACTCAAGACTAATGATATGAGCGATAAACATGGACGCATCCAAACTTATCAAATCAGTGCTAGACCCTATCGTCGCCGGTCGAGTTTATCCATTGAAAGTACCAGAGACTGCTGCCGCTATAGTCAAAGGCAAGCCATACATCGTTTATACGCCGATAACTTCTATCGATATTACTACCGACGATGGACACACTGGGCACGAGCGTGTGCCTATCCAAATCGACGTATACGCAACTACTTATGGCGAAGCCAACGACACGATGAAGCTGGCACTTAAACAGATAAGTAATAACATCGAAGGCGCGGCTTTTGACGGCCGCAGCCCATTCCCCGACCCTGACCTGTACCGCCAGACTGCTGATATCCGAATCTGGGGCACTATTTTTTAATCAATCACAAGGATCACCGCAATGGCTAAAGAAAATATCGTAGACAGTTTTTACCGATTAAACATGGATCTGATTGGTGACGGCCTTACGTTCACCAAAATTCCCCTGTTACAAGAGTGTGCACCACCAAAGGCTGAAAAGACTAGCGACACGATCACTGCAACAGATGATCAAGAAGAGGTTACTGTCGTTGTAGACTTTAAGAAAAACTCGCAGATTGACTTTGAAGTCGTCTATGACCCCACTGATCCGACGCATATGGCATTGGATGCAATGTGGGCAACCAACGGCTATAAAGACTTTGAATACGAGTTTGTAAAGTTAGCTCGTAAAAAAACCTTTACTGCCCAGCTAATGAAGTGGGAAGAATCAACTGATAAAGAGAAAAAACTGCGTATGAAAGGGTCGCTGACCATCTCTAATCTCATCACGACGACCGTATAACGAATCAAACAAAGCTAGTGCGATGCTAGCTTTGAATTTATATATAACCCCATTGAAAACTTAGGATAAGACTATGTCAAAACAATTAACTGCTGCCCTTATTGCTGCCTGTATCGCTGAACTGCCAACTGGTCATATTAGTATGCCGCACAAACATCTGGGTGGTAACGTCAATATCAAAATCCACAATGTTGCCGAGCGCGAAGCTTTTGAGAAAGCCGCATTTGGTGCAGATAGCGAATTTAAAGATTATCCCCAACGCGCTGTCACCTTTGCTCATGCAGTCGTGGATGAAAACGGCAAACGCTTATTTGGCGATGATCAAATTCCTGTCATTAGCGAATGGCCAGCTTACGTCACTATGCCTGTATTCCAAAGATACAATGAAATAAATGGCGTCGGTCCTGATAAAGTAGAGGCGGCTGAAAAAAACTCTTAAGCCGTCCTAACCGCCGCTTCTTATTTAAGCTTGCAATTCAACTGGGCAAGACTGTGGCTGAACTATCAGCCACATTATCCAATGAGGAGCTAGCGGAATGGATGGCATACTATAATATCGATCCGTGGGGCGGCTATCGTAGTGATATTCAAACTGCAAAAATAGAAGCTGGAATAACCAGCTACACAGGAAGCCTGTACGACATCCTTTCATTCAATCCCAACCCACTACCCGCTGAGCAGATAGAAAAGCGCGCTAAGGCAGCGCAAATCGCTAAACTGGAAAGGGAGACGCAACAGATGGCTAAGATGTTTGACGTTGCTTAATAATTGCCCAACCTTTGCTGATAGGTTATAGTATGTTTTTATAAAATTATTGGTAAGGATTGGGCATGGCTAATCTCATTCAGTGTAAAGATTGTGGCAATCAAATCAGCAAAAACGCTAAGAGTTGCCCCAATTGTGGTGCAGAAAACAAGCAAACTTCAATTATCACATGGCTTGCACTGATTTTTATCGGCATACCAGTCCTTTGGTCAGTATTTAGCGGCGCGGCTAACGATACGCCATCTGAACCAGTCGCTGAGGTGGAAGAAGTATCGCTATCTGAGACGTTGGAAACGTTTGATTTGGATCAGGATAACTTCGATAAGCGTGCTTGGGCAGCGGCATCTTATAGCCAGATGCTTATTAAGCAAAGTATGAAAGACCCTGCCTCTGCTGAGTTTGGGTCAATAAGATACGTTAAAGCTAGTAAAGAATTTCCAGCCACTATTTGTAGTCAGGTTAATGGTAAGAATAGCTTCAATGCCTATAGTGGTTTTAAAGACTACTATCTAATTCCAGAGTTAGGCATCTATAACATTGACGACGGCACTGTTGAATTTAAAAAAGCATATAATGACTTCTGTATTTTAAAATAATTAATCTATACTTTTTTAATGAAAGCTCACCTAGGTGGGCTTTTTTAGATACGCCAACCAGCAATTCAGCTTTGACACTAGCGACTTAGAATGGCCACATTAATAACCAATTAAAATACGCAAATAAAAAGCCCTTTCAGAAATGATAGGGCTTTTTAATGGAGAAATATAATGGCAGTCCTATCCTACCTCGAAATCGTACTAGCTGCCAACTCCGCCGCATTCAACCAATCAATTGCAGACGCCCGCACACAAACCGTCGCCGCTTTTAGCGATATGCGCGAATATGCAAATAAAATGGGACCAGCAGTAGGTGCAGCTATCGGCGTCGCTGCTGCCGCCACTACCGCCTTGGTCGTTGAGCAAGTTGCACTCGCTAATGAGCTTCAACACACCGCCAACGTTGCAAACTCATCTGTACAAGAAATTCAAAAATATACTGTTGGCGCGAAAAAAATGGGCATCGAACAAGATGCTCTGGGCGCGATATTTCAAGACACGTCAGACAAGATAGGTGACTTTCTTAGTACTGGCGGCGGCGGTATGGCTGACTTCTTTGAGAATATCGCCCCACAAATCGGTGTCACTGCCGACGAATTCCGCAATCTATCAGGTCCACAAGCCCTACAGTTATACTATGACAGCCTAGAGAAAGCCAAGATCGGTCAAAACGAAATGACCTTTTATATGGAGGCCATGGCTAGTGACGCAACTACATTAATCCCATTGCTAGCTAATGGCGGCGAAGGTTTTGATGTCTGGGCAAAAGCCGCAGCAAATGCTGGCGCTGTAATGGACGACGAAACAATAGTAGCCACACAAAAACTTCAAGCTACCACCGACTTGTTGGAATTGTCCGTTGATGGCGCAAAAACACAATTCGTGAAAGGGTTTATCCCTGTCTTAGCGGATGTCGCTACTAAGCTGACTGGTACTGAAACCGCATCCGATGCCGCCTATCTAGCAGGTCAAAACTTAGCTATAGGATTCAAGGGGGTCGCTAAAGTCGGCATTGGCGTGGCAGCTACATTTGACGCTGTTGGCAGCTCTATTGGCGGTGTCGCCGCCATCATAAGCACACTATTGGACGGTGTCGGTATCGCAGATAGTGGTCTTGAAATAGCCATAAAAATGGGTAGTAACATCAAAGCTGCCGGTGAAATGAATCGTATGGTCGATCAAGACATACGTGACAGCCTGTCAAGTTATGCTGATTTATTAAAAGGTGTTGATGAACTTGGCAGCGGCATCAGCAATGCAACCGTTGATGCTTTGATAGAACAAAAAAAGCGACTCGCTGAAATAAATCAAGAGCTTGGGAAAACTGGACAAGAACAACAGGAGCAACAAGAAGCCGCTAAAAAGGCAGCTGAAGATAAAGCCAAAGCTGATAAAGCCGCACTAAAAGCTGCCAAAGAATTAGGCGCTGCTTACGTCAGCAACACCGCACTTAGCGGGCTTAAACTTAAAGCTAACGAAGCTATCGCTGGTGGTAAAGTACGCGGTTATACCGCTGAATTTGCTGAAGTCACGCAGTCGCTACTTGGTAATGACCTTAAATATTTTAGCGCTTTGAATGACACTTACCACAAGGGGACTAATAGCAAGCACGCATCAGGACAAGCTTTTGATGTTGTACTTAAGAATGCTAATCAAGCCGCCTCCGCCGCCGCTATCATCAAAAAAGCCGCCGCTCAATACGGCTATAGCGTCAAAGTATTAAATGAATATGCCAACCCATCTAAGAATGCGACTGGCGGCCATCTACATGTATCTGTTTATGGTCAAAAAGCGACAAAAGCTGGTGGTGCTGATATTCAATATATCAAACAACAGAATAATGCCTTGGCGCAAGAACAACAGCGCGCTGCCTCAGAGCAAGCTCGTATACTTGAGCAGCAATCTAAAGACCGCACCGCCATTCGAATGGAGTATGCAAACGCAGCCACTCGTATTGAAATGCAGCTTGCCAACCAAATCGACAAGATTAATGCAAGCGGCTTTAATGATGATGAGCGCACAGCGTTCATCGATGATGCTATCGATGTCGCTAATACCAAGCTTGCACAAATGCAGCTCACTCACGATCAAGAAATGCAATACGCACAGCAATCTGAGCAAACAGACGCTGAGCGTATTCGCAATCAGTATGCCCTTGAGCGACGCGAAATCCAATTAACAATCAAAATGGATAAAGAGCTGCGCAAAGCTAAGATTGACGCGCTGAATCAAGCTGAACAACTGGCACTTGATGAACGTCGTTATGCGTTTGAAAGCGAACTGCGCCAACTAACTAGCATTGGCCAATCAGATTTAGCAGCCTTACGGCAATCTTATGCGGATCAACGCCGTGCCCTTGATATGCGTACTGATATTAATCCTTCGCAAAAGTCTGACTTGCGCAACGCAATGGCTGGCGCTCAGATATACGATACCGGTCAGTTGCAAAAAGGCGCGCGTGATGGGTTCAATGCTCAGCAAGCAGATATGAATGGCACCGGCGCAAATTACTCTATTGCACAGCAATATAAAAGTCGGTTAGACGTCATAAAAGCCGCCGAAGAAGCAGAGCTTAACTTGACTGTCAGCTATCAACAAGCCAAGCTCGATGCTCAACGTGAGTTTGTGATGGCAGCAACTCAACTCACGCTATCCACTGCTGAACAGACAGCCGCTAGTCTCGCAGGCTCATTTAAAACCATGCTTGGTGAACAAAATCTTGCGTACAAACTCATGTTTGCCGGTCAGCAATCCTTTGTTATGGCATCTGCCGGTCTGAACATGTATGAAGCTTGGGGTGATGCGATGGCCGAGGGCGCAACGCTATCTCAAAAAATAGCAGGCGCCGCAACCATCGCTACTGAGTTTGCCCGCATCATTAGCGCTGCATCATCAATGACATTGGAGTTACCAGGTTATCAAACCGGTGGCTTTACGGCAACCGGTCGCGATTCAGATCCTGCGGGTCTTGTTCACGCAAATGAGTTTGTCGCAAACGCACCCACTACCCGAAAATATCGCCCTGAGCTTGAGGCGATGCACAATGGTACTTATGATCGTCAATCTAGCGCGCCAAATATCAACGTCAATGTGACCGTGTCGATGGACGGCAACTCAAATGTCGAATCAAACAGTCAGTACGGCAAGCAAATCGGGCAAGGTCTGGCAGCAGTCGTCAGTAGCGAGGTCATGAAAATGATGCGGCCTAACGGGACGTTAGATAAAACATACGCCAAACGCTAGCAATTGTTAGACGCTGACAACAAAAGTCGGTATGATAATATTTTGCACACTTTGGAGATATTATTATTAAGACTTTATTTGCTGCTAGTGCTGCTATTTTAATAAGCGCGTGCTCAACCAACCCTGCTACCACTACTCGCCCAGTATCGTCAGCATTGTACAACGCATCTGCTGCTGATACTGCAATGGTCACTGTTACGCGGGACAGCGGCGTACTTGGATCAGCTTGCGCCATGAAATTGTCTATCGATGATAATGTTGCGGCCAAGCTCAAGCCGTCCGACGCAGTCACTCTGCACATTCCTAACGGCCGTCATATCATATCGTTTGATACGCGCGGCGGCTTATGTCCGTCTGTGACCGATGCTATCGATGTCAGTTTAAATAAAGGTGATGTCAAAAAATATCGCATACGCGCAGATATGAATGGTAACTTTCAACTGCTACCTACTCTCTAACCAACCCTAAACCAATCAACCATACGCCCACTATCCAGTGGGCTTTTTAGTGGGCAATCACATGATAAAAACTTTTCCCTGGCAGATTGATATGGGTGCGAGTGCTGACAAACAGTACAGAGTCAAAAAAACACAGTTTGGCGACGGCTACACGCAGCACTCATCAACCGGCATCAATAACACAACCAAAAACTGGTCAGGCACCAAAACCGGCGCACTTGATACCGTCATCAAACCCATCGAAGCATTCATTGATGAGCATGCGGGTGTGCTGCCGTTCTACTGGACCGACCCACACGGCAACACCAAACAATACACCTGCGCAGGTGCATCGATACCGCAACGCAAAGGCGACTATTGGCAAATCACGCTCAATTTTGAGCAGTTCAATAATACTTAAGGATCGTCATGCAAATACAAAAAATAAACCTTGGTGCCGAGCCCAGCGGCATCGGCGGCGACAGCGCCCGGACCAGCAACGGCAAAGTGAATACCAATTTTGACGCCGTGGTAGCTGAGTTTGCAGACGTCAGAGCGTCAATACCTAGCGTGACATCCGATTTGGGTCAATCAACAACCATAGCTATATCACAAAAGCTATTTACTGATACGCTGATGAGCCAATTTAACGACATAGGAGTCCAAGGTGCGCTCGGATTTGGCACTGGCATTACCAATAAACTACCAACTGGTATGTCGCAAATGCAAGGCACGGCAATAAAAGGTCATGAAAACTGGGGTAATTATCAGTATAGCGATGGCTCGGTGATGGTTTACGTGCCACGCTTTTATTATCGATGGGGACATGTTAACAGTCCTAATTATGCAAAGTATGGCGTTAATGCGCTAGATGTTAAGTCTATTTACGATTTTGTAGACGTGGTAGCAGCCAATGCAGCAGGGTATGCGCTACATCGTGCGTTTTATGATGATGGACAAATCAAAGATGGCTTTTTTGTTGATAAGTATCAATGCAGCAATAATGCTGGCAAAGCAAGCTCTATCAAAAATGGTATACCGTTATCGTCTTCCAGCGCCAATGCGCCATTCAGCGGCTTAACTGGCGCACCAGCAAATACCCTAGCTGGCGCAATTGATGCTGCTAAAACACGCGGTAGTGCGTTTTTCGCAACAACTATCTTTATTCAGCGCGCATTGTCATTACTATCAATGGCTCACGCGCAAGCTGCAACAAGTAGCGCAGCATGTGCTTGGTATGATGCAACAGGTGTCAATAATTTTCCGAAAGGCAATAACAACAACGCTTTACGTGACGTCAACGACACTGCCGTATTGTATGAAGGCACTGGATATTTAACAGCTGGAAAAACAGGCTCAGCTCAACCCTTTGCAAAGACCACTCATAACGGTCAATACAGCGGTGTCGCTGATTTGAACGGGAATATGTGGGAAGTTGCGCTAGGACTCACGCAAACAGCAGGTAGCTTCTATGTATTAAGAACCAGCGCTAAAGCTTCAGCGCTCACCAGCGGCGCTACTCTTGCGACCGATGCGTGGGGCACGGCGGCAATGACCGCTAGTTACGATTCATTAGGTGCAAGCTACGGAGAGCTGACAGGCGTTGTTAGAAACTTTGCTATCGGCTCTACAACCAATCAAGTGTTCTCAACCGCAAACAGCGGACTCGCTTGGTCAGCATCGTGCGCAGGCATTCCGCAGCTTGGAGGCGCTGGTGGGACAAATGCGTACGGTAATGATCGATTCTACGACAACCGCATTGAGCATTTGTGCCCGATTGTGGGCGGCAACTGGAGCTACGGCGCGTATGCTGGGGTCTGGGCAGTCCATTGCTACTTTTCTCGGACGAACGGCGACCACCACTTCGGTGTCCGGGCGGCCTTGTACTCTGTTTGACTGAGCGATAGCGAAGGAGTTTGAGTTGGCAGTAGATAGTGAGTCGAATTTAGATAAGAAGTTCATACAAACTATGAAGCTTTTAAATATCTATCTTAATCATTTCCCAAGCCATGAGAAACATGGCTTGGCGCTTAAAATAAGACAAACTGCTTACGATATGTATGACTACATTGTCGAAGCACAAAAGCGTTATCACAAGAAGACGACGCTTACCAATCTAGACATCAAGCATGAGCAGCTAAGAATGCAAGTCCGACTTGCGTTCGAGCTGTCCTATTTTGGTCATCCTAAAACCGAAAAGATGTCTGTGCAAAAATTAAATGCCAAACGTTATCTTGTGATATCAGCAAGTATCGATGAGATCGGTAAGATAATCGGCGGTTGGATTAAATCACTAAAACAATAAGGTGCTCCAAAAAAAGGGAGGCGTCTTAATATGTGCCCGATTGTGGGCGGCAACTGGAACAACAGCGCGAATGCTGGGGTCTGGACAGTCAATTGCAACAATTCTCGGACGAACAGCAACAACAACATCGGTGTCCGGGCGGACTCGGCATCACCTAAATCGGCAAGCTGCCGACTGGTGCCAAGGGAGACGTTTTCCTGCTTTAAGCGAAATCGGTTTAACCCCGCCTTTCTAGTAGCGTAAGCGAAAGTCAGGCGGGGTGTTTTTTTTAAGGATTGTTATGAAAAGGATTGGTAACTTATACGAATCCGTAGTCTCAGGCGAATCATTATGGGAAGGCTATTTGGGCGCAAAGAAAAGTAAGGGTGGTCGACGTGGGTGTTTTCAGTTTGAGAAAAGCCTAGGCCGCGAGCTAAATGAATTACAAGAAGAGTTGGCAAATAACACCTACAAACCAAGACCTTATTTTAAATTTATAGTATATGAGCCAAAAAAGCGGGAGATATATGCCCCAGCATTTAGGGATTGTGTTGTGCAATATGCAATCTATTTAAGAGTCATGCCAATATTTGATAAAACATTTATAGACCAGTCGTTTGCCTGTCGCACCGGACTTGGGACACACAAAGCAGCTGAGTATGCACAAGACGCACTTAGAAGAGCCGGCCCCAATACCTATACGCTACAGTTGGACATAAAGAAGTTCTTTTACAGCATAGACAGACCGACTCTCAGAAAATTATTAGAAAGAAAGATTAAGGATAAGCGCTTGGTCGATTTGATGATGTTGTTTGCGGACTATCCCGAACCCAAAGGCATACCAATTGGCAACCTACTATCGCAAATGTTTGCGCTGATATACATGAATCCTGTAGACCACTACGCCACACGAGTGCTGAAGCCAGCCGCCGGGTATTGTCGTTATGTGGATGACTTCTTATTGTTTGGCTTGACCAGAGCGCAAGCGCTGACTTACAGAAAGCTCCTAACGGATTTTGTAGAACAAAAGCTCAAACTGACCTTATCACGATCAACGATAGCCAATACCAAAAGAGGCGCTAACTTCTGTGGCTATAGAACATGGCGCTCCGGAAGATTTATTAGAAAGCATAGCTTATACAAAACTAGAAAAGCCGTAAGGGCCAATAAACTGGAATCTGTTATATCGCATCTTGCGCATGCTTCAAAAACTCATTCATTGCAACATCTACTAAATTACGCGGAGCAACAAAATCATGGCTTATATTGTCAGCTACCAAAAATTTATCACACGCGACATCACCAAGCAGTTGAACGCTCCGGAAGAATCAACGGAGTTATGCGCAATCGATGCAGTAACGTATGTTAGCGTGCCCGATGATGCGCCGCTATCTGACGACCAGCCAACAAAGATAGTAGATACTATCCAGACAGTTGTAATGACCGATGAACTGCGAGCACTTATTAAATCCCAATCAACGCATGTGCAACTGATAGATGAGCGAGTCAAAGCAAAGATTGCTGCGCGCTATAGTATCACTGATGAGATTAAACAGTTGCGTAGCGCACCGTCTAATGAGTTTGATGAGTATTCCGCATACGTTGAATCATGCCGAGCTTGGGGTCAGTCTCAAAAATTAGCACTGGGGTTATAACATGCTCTCATCCGACTTACAAAAACTATCGGTAACAGGACTTGTTACGCTGTATGAGCTAGACGCTACCAAACTTGGCGGTGCTATCTTTAGATGGCACGGTCATGTTAATTGGGAGGATTGGCGCAAGATATTTGTATGGGCAGGCAGTACGGAATCATTGGCTGGAGACTCTGAAAGTCTTGCGGGTGAAGACTACTTTGCAAGCACCACAGAAACTGAAATTTATAGAAATATCATCTGGCAAGGTCAAACTTACACGCCAATCGCTATTCAATCTGATGGGCTTGAGGTGCGCGGCGATGGTCGTCCGTCAGCGCCCACGCTAGTTATCGCAAATAAAATTGACGATACGCTAGGAGCGGTAACAGCGGTTTGTGCGTTTTATAATGATTTTGTCGGCGCTACGCTTACAGTGACTCACGTACTCGCTAAATACTTAGACGCAGCAAACTTTGCCGTGGGCAACCCTACTGCTAATCCTAGCGAGTCAATGACTCAATATTGGTACGTTGAGCAAAAGACAGAAGAAAACGAACAAACGGTCACGTTTGAGTTAGCAAGCCCCTTATCTGCTCAGCGCAAAAAGATACCGACACGTAATATCACGCCCTACTGTACGTGGGCAGTGCGTGGGAAATATCGCGGTGAATCATGCCGATATATGGGCACATCAATGTTTACTGAAGATGGTACGGCTACTGACGACCCCGCTCTAGATAAATGCGGTGGTCGTTTAGTTGATTGCAAACTACGATTTGGCGAAAACGAACCGCTTAATTTTGGCGGCTTTCCGGCCAGTCAATTAAGAGGTGGGTAATGTATATCTTAAAAGACGCTAAAGACGCAATGCTCAATCATGCCGCTGCTTGCTACCCTCATGAGTGCTGTGGCCTGTTGGTGAATCGTCAGTATATCGAGTGCGAAAACATAGCAGACAATGATAGTGAGTTTAAGATCAACCCTCGTGATGTTGTGCGAGCTGAGAAACTAGGTAAGATTGAAGCTATTGTACATAGTCATCCCAACGGCAGCACCAAACCCAGTACTTTTGATTTAATACAAATGCAACATCATAACGTGCCGTGGATCATCGTCGCTTATCCTGAGATTGACATAAAAGTACATGCTGTCAAAGACTATAAAGCACCTTTAATCAACCGTGAATACATACACGGTGTCTTGGACTGCTTTAGTATCGTGCGTGACTACTATAGCCGTGAGCTTGATATACAGATTGATAACTTTGAGCGTCAAGATAAATGGTGGGAATCAGTTAGCAATGCTGACTTGTACGTTGACAACTTTGCCTCACAAGGATTCGTACAAGTTGATAGTTTACAGCGCCACGATGTTATCTTATGCCGTGTGCAGCCAACTGAGCATGTTAATCATGCGCTGATTTATCTTGGTGACAATGGCAGCTTAACGAGCGAGCAATCAGAAAAAGTCATTAACGATCATTTGGTATTGCATCATCCCTATATGCGTCGCAGTCGTCGTGAAATATACGGCAATGTGTGGCAACAGCGCAAAGCTATCATTGTGCGGCATAAGTCGCTGATGTGATAAAAAATAACAAACAAGACCCACTTAATTGTGGGCTTTTTTATGGGCGGTCATTATGTTAAGACGCATTGAGCTACACGGCATACTCGCTGAAAAATTCGGCAAATCATTTGAGTTAGATGTAGCGTCACCCCGCGAAGCTTGCACCGCTTTAGGCTATCAAATCGACGGCTTTAAGCAATTTATGATGACTGCCCACGAAAGCGGTCTTTTTTTTGCGGTATTCAATGACGATGAAAACATCGGCGCTAATGAGATTGAGCATAATACAGGCGCGTCAATTATCCGCATTGTGCCCGAAATTGTGGGCGCTGGTGGTGATGTTGGCGGATGGTTGCAAGTTGTCGCGGGCGCTGCCTTGGTTGCTGTCGGTGTGTTTGTGCCTGGTATGCAGTGGGCTATTGGTGCTGGTGTCGGCCTAATGATTGGCGGCGCCGCAAGTTTACTGATGCCTACGCCAAACATTGAGTCGCAGGACGAGGCAGGCAATAAAGCGAGCTATGCATTTGGGGGTGCCGTGACAACCGTTGCACAAGGCAACCCCGTGCCAATACTGCTAGGTCGGCACGAGATTGGCGGTTTTATTATTAGCATATCGATAGTCAATGAGGACACGTAGTTATGAGCGATGTGATAACAATACAAGGCGCAAAAGCGGGTCAAGGGCAAGCAAGCCGTCCGTCTATTGCTGACGATACCATTGCCTCTATCAGTCGCCTAAAAATGATTATCGGTTTGTCCGAGGGCGAAGTTAAAGGTCTTGCGAATGGTGCCAAAAGCATCATGTTAGAGGGCACACCGCTGGAAGATGCAAACGGCAATCGCAATTTTGACGGCGTAGAGTGGGAAATCCGTCACGGCACGGTTGACCAAACTTATATCGCAGGGATGCCAAACGCATCAAGTGAGATTGGCGTGGGTGTCACGGTGCGTAGTGATACGCCTTGGATACGCAGTATTAACGACACTCAGTTATCCAGTATTAACGTCAATATATCATTTCCGATGCTCAAAAGCGTGACGGACAAAGGCGATGTCGTCGGGGTCACGGTTGACTACGCGATTGACGTACAGACGGATGGCGGCGGCTATGTGCCCGTTATTACTAAGTCACTGACTGCTAAGACCAGCGGTCGTTATCAACGCACTCACAATGTCGCTCTGCCAGAGGCGCAATCCAACTGGCAAATCCGTATCCGTAAAATCACAACGGATGGTAACGGTGAGACACTATTTAACACGATGCAGATTGATAGCATTGCTGAGATAATCGACGGTAAATTTAACTATCCACATACCGCGCATTTGTATCTATCGTTTGATGCCCGCACATTTAGCAGCATCCCAAAAGTCTCTGTCGATATGCTGGGCGTTTATGTGCAAGTGCCTATCAATTATGACACCGATACTCGTACTAGCACGGGTATTTGGAATGGCCAGTTTAAGCTTGGCTATACGACCAACCCCGCTTGGCATTATTACAACTTAATCACCAATGATCGCTATGGTCTTGGTGATAAATTGCAGGCGTTTATGATTGACAAGTGGGCGCTTGAGCATATAGCTCGTATCTGCGATGAGCCAGTAGATGACGGTAAAGGCGGTACTGAGCCACGCTTTGAGTGCAATCTCTATCTACAAAAATCAGAAGATGCTTATCAAGTCTTGCAGCATATCGCGGGAATCTTTCGTGGCATGAGTTTTTGGAACGGCTCTCAGATATTTGTTGATGCTGATACCTCGCGTGATTGCGAGTATGTGATAACTCGCGCTAATGTCATTGGTGGTCAATTTAGCAAGTCAGGTAGTGCAGCTAGTGACAGACATACGATTGCCCAAGTCGCTTGGTCAAATCCCGATAATACTTATGAGACTGAGTACGTGATGGTCCGCAATGAGCGAGCGATAGCGCAACAAGGCATCAACGTCTTAGACTTATCAGCAGTTGGTTGTACTAGCGAGGGACAAGCATATCGCATGGGCTTGGCGGCATTACTCGCTGAGCAAAACAGAACGCAAACGGTCAGCTTTGCAATGGGGCTTGATGGCTCATTACCTAATGTTGGCAGCCGAATTGACATAGCTGACATGATGTTCACTGGTGCCAATAATGGCGGCCGCATCTCGTCTGTAAGCGCGGATTACACGGTTATTACAGTCGATAGGGATAACATTCAAGCGACTGTCGGTGATAAGTTGGTTGTCAATCTGGAGTCCGGCAAAGCGCAAACTCGCGTTATCACTGCTATCAATGGACGCGCTATCACTGTCGCCTTAGCGTTTGACCCAGTCGCTAGTCAAAATGTCTGGGCTATTAATAGCAATGAGCTACCAACGATGCCGTTTATCGTAATGTCAGTGACTAGCGATGAGGACGGTACACAGTATAACTATACGGCGATGCAGTACGATCCAACCATGTATGCTCAGATTGATAATGGCACGATTATTGAGCAGCGCCCGCCCGTACCCAGTAATAATCCTTACATTATCAATGCGCCCGATGCTGTCACGCTTAGTAGTCGTCATCGTGTCGCACAAGCTATCACCGTTACTACGCTAGAGATAACGTGGTCACAAGTCAAAGATGCCGTTGCCTATGATGTTGAATGGCGTAAAGACGATGGCGATTGGATAAAGCTACCACGTACCGGCAATATAAGTGCTGAGATAGATGGCGTTTATAGCGGTAATTATCTGGCGCGTGTGCGTGCGGTTTCTGCTTTTGATGCGATATCAAAACCCACAACTTCGATGTTGACGGCTATCACTGGCAAAGCCGGAACGCCTCCTACTGTGGTTGGTTTAACCGCCACTGGTGCGCTATTTGGCATGGAATTGAAGTGGAGCTTTGATACTGGCTCGGATGATACGGCTTATACTGAGATTGAGGTAGGTTCAGCACCTGCCACTAACGTCACGCTGCTAGGGCAATTTGGCTACCCAACAAATACCATGACAATCACAGGTCTGCAAGGTAACTTGTCACAATCCTATCGCGCTCGTATCGTTGATAAATTAGGCTTTGCATCAGCTTGGTCATCGTGGGTTACTGCTACGACAAATAATAGTGTCTCAGATATATTTGATTTACTAACGGGCACTGAGTTTGATACTGATAGCCCATTTATCGACATCCCTGCCGGGACGGTCATCGGTGGCGTAGCAATCCCCGAAGGCGTTTATCTGCGGTCGACATTTATACAAGACGCCTCTATTGATAACGCCAAAATAAAGAACTTAGATGGCGACAAGATTACAGCTAATACCATCACGGCTAGCAAATTAGCAGCTAATACCATTACAGCTGACAAAATAGCGACTGGTACAATTACAGCAGCAAGTGGCGTGATAGGTGATTTAGCAGTAGATACATTGCAGATTGCAGGTAATGCAGTGACAGTACCGCTTGCTGTTTATACAGAGGCGTCAATAAATACAAGTTTTTACAGTGCTAAGTTTGATATACAAAGTATTGTTGTTCCGGATATAAGCGCCAGAAAAGCTGTTCACTTTAATTTTTCCTATACTATTAAGAGTGCTGGAGAAGTTTCGGCGCTCTCAATGTCTTTTGAGGTTAAGTTGGATGGCGTAGTCATTAGAAAAGGGGCAGTAGCATCGAGTTATAATAGTACTAGAGTTTATGGACAGTGCAGCTCAAGTTTATTACTAGATGATACGCAATTTGGAACCCTAACAATTGCTGTGTCCACGAGCGGTGACGGGGGTTTTATACCTTTAGATTCAGGCTCAGTTTCTAATAGATTTATTAGCGTAATTATAACTAAGAGGTAAGAATATGTTTTTTGTAATTTATAATACAGAAACAGGAAATATCACTCAAACGGTATCAGCACCTTTTTACATGCCTGAAATGTTTGTCTTAGAGGAAGGTTTTGCTGTTTTAGAAGTGGATAAACAACCTAATGATGATAAAGAGCATATAAAAGATGGTGTTTTAGTAGCCAAACCTGAACCAATTATTGACCCTAAAGTTACTAAGGTACTTGAACAAGATAAGGTTTGGGATAGCATAAAACGTAAGCGACTTAGTCAGATAACAAATGGCGTACTGGTTGAGTCAGTAAACAAGACATTCCACACAGATAGTATGTCTGCTATACAGTATTCTACTATCGCAGGTATGGCAGCTATGGGCACATATCAAACTGTTAATTGGAAAGTGATGGACAACTCGTGGGTGCTATTAACCGTTGAATTACTAAAGGAGCTGCAAGTGGCTATCAGTGTTAAAACCAATACAAACTACGAAGTAGCAGAACAACATAAAGCAGCGATGTTATTAGTAGATAATCCGCTTGAATATGATTACTCAACTAATTGGGTATAGCTCAACCAACCAAAACCAACCCCTTAACTGGGGTTTTATTTTGTCTAAAATTTGAGGAGAGACCATGCTCGACAAAGACCCAACAACATACAGCCTATTGACATATTTATGGGTGTTCCTGTTAGCACTCACGGGCGGACTCGTTGCATTTATCAGACGACTTAACCGATCACGTAAGCCACTGCCACTGACAGAAGTATTTGTGCGGTTAATGGGCGAATTAATTATCAGTGGCTTTGCCGGTGTTCTGACGTTTTACCTTTGTGAATACTGGGGATTTGACCAATTGTTTACAGCCGTATTAGTAGCAATCAGCGGTCACTTAGGCGGCGGTGCTATCGATAGGATTGCGAAGATTTGGGATGCCGCAATCGACAAGACACCTTAATCGGCAACTCAATTCACGCCTCGCATCTAGCGGGGCTTTTTTAGATCTAAAATAAGGTAAACACTATGACTACAGTCGTAATTACAGCAGGTCACAGCAACACAGATCCGGGAGCCGTAAACGGCAACATCACTGAAGCAGAAATCGCAACTGATATGCGAAATATGGTCACGCTTTATCTTGAGCGCAAAGACATCGATGTCGTTACGGACGGCAATGGTAGTGACAATCAAACGCTTCGCAATGCTATCAAGTTGATCAAACAAGGCAAAGTTGCTATCGAGTTTCACTGTAACGCGTTTCACTTGCCGACATCGGGTGGTGTCGAAGCCTTAGCACAGCCAAAAGACAAGGTCATCTGTCAAAAGCTATGCGAAGCAGTCAGTGATATTATGGGTATTCCAGTGCGCGGTCCTGCCGGTGGTTTTAAAGCCGAAAATAGTGGCCAACATTCACGGCTTGGCTACGTGCGCGGCGGTGGCATCATCTTAGAGTTGTTTTTTATCTCTAATCCCCTTGAACTCGCCACCTACCAGGCCAAAAAGTGGCTAATTGCTCGTGAGCTTGCTGATGTCATCGCTGAGCACGTCGGCATTGGCTGCAAAGCTTAAAACTGGAGCTAAAACTATGACAGTCAAAATATTAATAGAGTTGGCTTGGCGATACTGGCACTGGTTTGTGATAGCGGCACTCGTTGTCATTATCACAGCCTTATCTATCGTTTATGTGCAGCGCGGCTACGCAATCGATGCGATCAAAGCTAAGCATGAGCTCGTATTAGCTACTGAGCGCGCGGATTATGAGTCAAGCGCGCGGCAAATCGAACAGCAAAACTATCAAGGAGTCATCAATGCGGTCAATCAAAGCACAGTTCGACAAAAGCAGATTGCTGATAAGTATGATAGTGTTGTCGTTATCAATGACAGCTTGTCAGACAGTATCGCCAACATCGAGACCAGTCTTATCTCAGCAAATAGATCCGCCGTCATCGACTACACAAAGTCAGTCAACGGATTATTTGCAGAATGCTCAACTCAATATCTCGCAATGGCAAAAAGTGCTGCTAGAGAGCAAGAAGAAGCTAGACGACTCCGCGAAGCTTGGCCCAAGCGGTGATTGATATTTGGCACAGATTTTGGCACAGATTTCACAACAACTACTACATTCTATTGCACGTTAAATATTCAAGCCCTTGTGATTACTACGTTTAGCAGTGCAATATAATACTATTACGCGCGTTATACAGGTTCAAATCCTGCCGTTCCGACCAAACACAATATTAGGGTAGTCTAGCATAAGCTGGCTACCCTTTATTTTTGGCGTTTTTTAGCTATCAACAAGCTACAGCCTAGCCCCACCCCACCTCTATTGATACAAAACGACCTGACAAACACAGTGATGGTAACGGGCTGCAATTATGGGTGCGTTATACGGGCGTTAAGTCATGGATTAGCGCCTACCGCTGGCAAGGCAAACAGCAAACCCTCATATTGGCACTTATCCAGTAATGAGCCTTCAAAATGCACGCCAGCGCAATATTGAGATGAAACGCTTGATAGCTGACGGTAGCGACTTTAAAGTATTTCAACGATAGATGATTATAATCTTAACATATTACGATTGCCTATAGACTTTTAGCAAATGAGCCACTAGGATAAATACTTTACGTTTACTCTGGTTTGATCTATGTCTGAGCTTAACGCGCCACGCCCGGATAGTCTCGAAACTTATGCCACTTATGCGCCTTGGGAAGCTTACCAGCGACCTTACGTGCGTGATTTGGCGTATGTGCTTGCGTGCCCTAATGTTTTGACCCAGTGGCTTGACGTTACGCCCCACCAAAACACTCATGCTATCTCAGTACATAGCGCACACTTTTGGCAACAGCAATTTGAGGGATATCAGCAGCGTTTAAAAGAGCTAGATACCACCAATGCCTATCAGGCGCTAACCCGCTACTTATTAAAACGTCCTAGCCCTAATCGTTTAGGCTTTCACTTTGAAGGCTTACTGTCATTTTGGCTAAAGGATGGCTTTGCTCGCAGGTTGCATCCATACGAGACCCTTGCTAATAATGTGCAGTTATTTAATGGCAAACAAACGACTGGCGAGCTGGATTTAATCTTATATAATCATGCAGAAAATCTGGTTGAGCATTGGGAGCTGGCCATTAAATTTTTTATGGGATCAGCGCCTTTTGCCCCTGAGAACTGGGTTGGCATCAACTCCAATGACAATCTACAGCGTAAAATGACCCATATGCAAACCAAGCAGTTTTGCACCGTATGGATAGATACCGAAAATCATGGACAAGTCAGCATTGATAAGCGCTATGGCGTGATAAAAGGGCGTTTCTTTTTACCGATAAATACCAAGGGCTTTGATTATCCGACTTGGCTCACACCAAGTTTTCCCATGCACAAATGGTGTGATAAATATGACAAGCTCAATCTTGCAAAGATAAACATTGATACATTGCGCGCTGCTCATTATATTGAATGGTTTAGCAAACGCGATTTTTATGATGACCGTCAATCGCCAATTATCAATTCTGAAAACGGTATATTAAAGACCGGTTTATACTTTGCAGGCGATAGACCTATTGTCATTTACCCTAAGCTACGTGACGGAGCGGGAGATAAGTTTTAAGCTTTTATCATCATCTTAATAGCTCTCAATCACCTGCATCAGCTCATATCTCAGCATATCGGCACTCGGCATGCGCTCTGCATGAAAACGCACGATAGCAATGCCCGCACTGGCAAGCGCCTTATCTTTTTTGTCATCGGCTTTTTGTCGTGCCTTACTGCTATGTGTCCAATCATCAAGCTCAATAGCAACCAAAGTAGTCCGAGCATCGACATCGACAATCACATAATCGACACTTTGGCGGCAGATTCGATTGAACCAAAAGCTACGTTCAGACGTCTCATCACTGTTCGCTTCGATAATTCGTGACAGCTGAACTTGCACAAAGATATGATATTCAGGCAGCGCATTTTTTAACTTATTAAAAAATATCACTTCAGTCGCGGTCATGATAGGCATTGGCGCAAATGGCCAAATAGCCAACTCGTCGCCGCGCACAGGTTGCGGATCAGGTTCAATAGTTTGTTTATTGGAAAATAGCTTTGGTAAAGCAATAATTCCCAAAAACCCAACCGCCAAGATTAAAAATATAACAGCAAATGACATGGTTTTACCTTATACATTATCAAAGCAGTTAGATAACCCACGTAATAGGCTACCTTTAACTGCAACAGGTCAACCTTTATAGACTGACAGGTTATACATGGAGAAAAATAAAAGCGGCGCCCATCTTAGCCAAGCTTGTGCCAATCAGCAAACACTAAAACAAAAAACAAAAAACAAAAAACAAAAAACAAAAAACAAAAAACAAAAAACACGACAGTAGCTGTCGTGTTTTAATAATAAGAGTATTAAATTATAAAGAGCCAAGCAGATCTGATTTAGATTTCACACTTTACTTTGTCTTTATATGATTACCAGCGCAAGAGCATCTAACGCCAATATAACACCCAAGCACTGGTGGTGTTCACTTTAGGGTCACTATTAATCTTATCTTTTAAGGCTAAGGCAGCAACTTTACCGCGCTCAGGACCTACAATCACCCGTACACCGCGACTGGTCGGGCTGGTCTTGACCCGATAGCCTGCGGATTGGAATTTTTTTGCCAGCTCATCCGCTTTGGATTGGTCGTTTGCTAGCGCTACTTGTACCCCGAAGCTACCTTTAGCATCAGTTTCTTTGACTTCTTTACGCGCTTCACTGAGTTTTTGCTGAGCTTCTCGCTTAGCATCCGCCGATTTTTTTGCCAACGCTTCTTCTTGTTGGCGACTTGCTTCACGCGCCTGCTTGCCATTAGCGGCTTCACGCTCTAAGCGCTGTACTTGCTTACGTGATGGTATGGTGATATTTTGACCAAGCTGTAGCGATGTCGAGGGTGAGATATTATTGGCTTGAGCCAAGACCTCTACCGGCATATTATATTGTCGTGCCAGTTTAATCAGCCCATCCCCTCTTTTGACTTGATAATCAGAGGGCGACTTAGGTAGCAATTTTTCCGCAGCTACTTGTGCTTCAGCCTGCTTTTTAGCGGCGGCTTGTCTTTTGGCTTCTTGCTCTGCCTTTTGCTTATTGTTGGCACTTGCATTGGTAACTGATGCTGAATTAACAGGAGACGTTGGTGTTGCAAGTATTTTTGTTGTCGCTTCTTTATTTGTACTGTCAGTAGTATCGTCTTTAGCGTTGTCTTTAGCGTTGTCTTCAACACTAGGCATACTGCTCGCCATATATTGCTGACTTTCAGCCCGTGCTTTTGCCAATGCTTGTGCCTCTGCAGCTTCTTGTTCGGTTAAGAACTGCTGGGCACGCTTTTCTTGCTCTGCCACGCGAGCAGCTCGCTCTTTTTGTTTTTGTGCCAAGATACGTTTTTCTGTTTCGATATCTGTCGTCAGTGGCTGCACAGACGTAGGCTGCGCACTTGGTTGATCTATCATTGCCGACGCTGGCTGTGATTTATTGGTATCACCAATCTGTTGTACCATGGCGTATAGCATCACGCTACCACCGATAATCATCCCAATGCCCAATAAGGCTTGTCTCGAAAAACTCATCCGTTTACGTCTCTTAGTTGGTAATAAGGTTGATTGAGCGGCGCAGCTGTCATTTCAAACTATATTATAGATAGCTTAAATCAGCAAGCCATTAGCGCCGGTTGCGTCCATCCGTTTTAATACTGATGCGCTAGGTTTAAATCACTTTGATTATAAAGCATATTTTTCATGCTGTCTGCCACCACGCTACTACTAAGACTAACATTAAACGGTCACTATTTTAACGTAAATTATCGTGTCTCAAGTGCAGACAATGCCTCTCCAATCGTATGAAAAGAGCCACAGACCACGATTAAATCTTGTGGCTGACTGGCATTTATAATCGCATGAGTGGCTTCTTGCAAACGCGCAAACTCATGTATCTGAGCATCATCGACATAGCTCGCTAAGATACCTTGCAAATGCTCCGTAGTGGCAGCACGTGGATAATCAATTTCAGCGATAAACCAATCACTGATTGGCAATCCTGCTGTCGTCAAACGCTGTACCACTTTATTAATGTCTTTATCACCTAGCATAGAAAACAGCATTTTAATGGTGGCAGGTTTGCCTGTAGCTTGTTGAGCTGTATTTTGCTGTGCTAAATGCTGCTGCCAAAGCGGCACTAACTGTGCTAATAGAAACTCAACACCTTGCTCATTATGCGCCACATCAAATAACCAGTGACGCTCATGGACTTCACGATAATCAAAGCGACCGGCAAGCTTAACGGTTTGTAGCGCTTGCTCAATAGCATTGATATCCACTTTTAACGGACTGGCGAGTACCGCTGACAAAGCATTGGCAGTATTGGTCAATGACAATGCTGGTCGTGGCAACTGCAAAGTAACAGCGGCATTACTATATTGCCATGTAATCGAATCATTTTCGCGATAGCTGAAGTCTTTACCGACTTGATAACAAGTCGCCTGATGCTTATCTATCGTTTGCTGTACGCTATTTGGCATCTCTGCAGCACCGTAAATGACGCTAATACCATCACGTAAAATACCTGCTTTTTCCGCACCGATGGCTTCAACATTATCACCCAACCAGTCGACATGATCGATAGCAATATTGGTAATCACTGCCATATCAGGGTCGATGATATTGACCACATCTAAGCGACCCCCCAGTCCCACTTCTAATACCCAAACATCACAATCGGCTTCAGAAAATATGAGTAAAGCAGCCAATGTCGTCATCTCAAAAAATGACAACGTTAAATCACACTGCAACCGTGCGTTCTCTACTGTACTAAATGCGGCAATTAATATTTCATCGCTGACCATCTCGCCATTGATGCGCACACGCTCGTTAAAGACACTCAGATGCGGCGATTGATATAATGCGGTTTTATACCCTGCGGCTTGGCATATCTGCGCGATAACTGCAGTCGTCGAGCCTTTACCATTGGTACCTGCGACCGTAAATACATAAGCGTCATCTTTGGCTGATTGTATCACTCCCAATGCTTCAGCGACTGGCAGTACGCGCGACAGTCCCATGTCTATCGCCGAGACATGAATTTGCTGCATATAATTCAGCCATTCGGTCAAGGTGGCTCGGTTATCAGGACTACTGCTACTATGGCTA
Organism: Psychrobacter arcticus 273-4; assembly: GCF_000012305.1. Taxonomy (NCBI): domain Bacteria; kingdom Pseudomonadati; phylum Pseudomonadota; class Gammaproteobacteria; order Moraxellales; family Moraxellaceae; genus Psychrobacter; species Psychrobacter arcticus. Next base: position 545,114 of record NC_007204.1, on the reverse strand, counting down.
TGAGACGCTAAAGAATCAGACATGGACAAAACCTATATCAAAATTTAAGATAAAAGATAACCTGTAAAGTAAAAGATGAAACTTATATAAGAAGATAAAGACAGTATAACGGGCTTGCTACAAAGCAAAAATAGCATTTACCGTTATTCACGATAAATGCTATTTGTTAGTTTTACATATTTGGCAGATATTAGCACGCAGCTCGATTGTTATGCAGTGAAATTATAAAACAACTGTTTGAATCGAACCCACGTATCTTTGCTGCCTACTGAGCATCAACATTGGGTACGCTGCACAGTTTTGCCAGCAGACGATAAATAGTATCAATCATCTGATGACGATGTACCACTTCGTCAACCACACCATGCTTTAGCAAGAACTCTGCACGCTGGAACGGCTCTTCTAATGTCTCACGTACCGTCTGCTCAATCACACGCTTACCAGCAAAGCCAATCATTGCTTTTGGTTCTGCTAAATGAATGTCACCAAGCATAGCAAGAGATGCGGTCACACCGCCATAAACGGGATTGGTCAAGACTACGACATACGGAATACCAGCAATTCTTAAACGCTCAATCGCTGCTGCCGTTCTTGCCATTTGCATCAATGATAGTAAGCCTTCCTGCATACGCGCACCGCCAGAAGCAGCAAAACAAACTAAAGGCACTTTATCTGCAAGAGCTTTTTCGGCAGCTTGGACAAAACGATCGCCAACCACCGAGCCCATAGAACCACCCATAAAACGAAAATCAAACGCACAAGTCACGATATCGAGATTACGCAATTTGCCATATAGCACAATCAACGCTTCACTCTCTTTAGTTTTGTCTTGTGCTTCTGCCATACGATCTGGATACGGCTTACTGTCCACAAACTTTAGCGGATCTTTGGCGGTAAACTCTTGCCCAAGCTCGCCTTCTACTTGATCGAGTAGCCAGTTTAAACGCTCACGAGCACTCATCGGTAAATGATGGTCACAATGCGGGCACACATAACAGTTAAAAATTAGCGCTGTATTGGTAATTACCGAATGGCAGCTGCTGCATTTTGTAGAGGGCTCTGTCTCTACAGCAGTCAATTGCGCGATCAGTTGCTGTTTTATGCCCGGAATCGGGCGCTCAAACCATGATTGACCAGCTTTATTGCCATTCTGCTGCAGGCTGGCACTATCATTATTGGTATCAAATTTTGTCATCGTATCAGTCATATTATTCGCCATTATCAAAGGCTTATTGGCAAGCTCACTTATGCACTTGTCCGTAAGAGTCCATTTATAAGAATCAGTTTAATCGTCACATACCCTCATAACTTGAGCAGTTGTGAGGCACGCTTATGCGTCACTGTAACAATTTATATGTGATGTTAGTTTACACACGTAAACTAACTTTAGCAAAGTCATTTGACGGTGTTTTTATAAAGAATGTGACGCCTTTATAAGTAGTGTGACAATAACATTTTAGTTAAACAGTATGACTACGGTTGCATTTAGCCATTTGAAGAAACGCTTAAACTATCTAATGCCTCGCGTAGCTCAGTCATTTTTGCCATGATTTTTTGTTGTGCATGTGCAACAGCCGTGGCATCATTACCATCGATATCAGCAAAGTTCTGCACCAATGCACTACCGACGATAATGCCATCAGCATGAGCACCGATTGCTTTGGCTGACGCCGCATCACGAATACCAAAACCCACACATACTGGCAAATCCGTCTCTGCTTTAATGGCTTGCACTTGGGTTGCGACATCGTCAGTATCTAGCGTTGCCGAACCCGTGACACCTTTCAAAGACACGTAGTAGATATAACCACCGCAATGGGTCAATACTTGCTCACGGCGCTCAGGTAAGGTAGTCGGTGAGAGTAAGAAAATCTCATTCATCGAGTGCTCAGTCAAATGCTGAGTAAAGCTACCCGCCTCTGCTGGTGGCAAATCAACCATTAAGATGCCATCAACCCCTGACTGCTCGCATAGCGCAACGAAGTTATCATAACCGATGATTTCAACGGGATTCAGATAACCCATCAAAATGATGGGCGTCTGCGTGTCTTGCTGACGAAACTCTGCGACCATCTTTAGCGCATCACGAGTACTGGTGCCCGCTGCTAATGCACGCTCGCCTGCCAGTGCAACGGTTGGACCGTCTGCCATTGGGTCAGAAAATGGCAAGCCCACTTCAATCATATCTGCGCCGTGCTTGACTAAATCATGTAGCAAGCCAACAAAGTTGCTAGGATTAGGGTCGCCTGCCATCACATAAGGGATGAGTGCTTTTTTATTTTGTGCTTTTAAAATTTCAAAAGTGCTTTCAATACGGGTCATAGTAGTCTCTTAATTATTACAAATTGGCTATTAGCGTCTTATTTGGAAATATTAAATAGTTTTTTAAGTGATATCTATTAAACAAAGGACGCTAAACAATTTCTCTTATAAAAAATGATTTAAAAACTTACAAAAGTGGCGACTACAACTCAATGCCTTCTGCCTTCATAACAGAATGCAAATCTTTATCGCCGCGACCTGACATATTGACAATAATAGTTTGGTCAGGGGTCATGGTCTTAGCGAGCTTCAGCGCATAAGCAACGGCGTGAGCAGATTCAAGCGCAGGGATGATACCCTCTTTACGCGTGACTTCATGGAAGCCTTCTAGCGATTCTTTATCCGTACAACCAACATATTCAACACGCTTCATATCTTTTAAGAAGCTATGCTCAGGACCAACGCCAGGATAATCAAGACCTGCCGAGATAGAATGCGTTTCTTGAATTTGACCCTCGTCATCCGCCATCAAATACGTACGGTTACCGTGTAATACACCGATACGACCTGCTGCAAGTGGTGCTGAATGGCGACCGGTTTCAATACCATCACCTGTTGCTTCAACGCCATACATTTTAACTTCCGTATCATTTAAGAAGTCAAAGAACAGACCAATGGCGTTAGAACCACCGCCAACACAAGCCACCAGCGCATCTGGTAATTTACCAGTCATTTGTAAATGTTGAATACGCGCTTCTTTACCAATAATCGCTTGGAAATCACGCACGAGTAGCGGATAAGGATGCGGACCTGCAACCGTACCAATAATATAATACGTGCTATCGACATTGGTGACCCAGTCGCGCATGGCTTCATTCATCGCATCTTTAAGTGTACGAGAGCCAGATGTCACCGGCACAACCGTCGCACCCAGCAAGCGCATACGGTAAACGTTCATTTTTTGGCGCTCAACATCATCAGCGCCCATATAAACGATACATTCCAGTCCCAAACGCGCAGCAATCGTCGCCGTTGCAACACCATGTTGCCCTGCTCCAGTCTCTGCAATAATACGTTTTTTGCCACTCATTTTGGCAAGTAACGCTTGTCCAATGGTATTATTCACCTTATGCGCGCCAGTATGATTGAGGTCTTCACGCTTGAAGTAAATTTGCGCACCGCCAATCTCATCACTTAAACGCTTGGCGTGATACAAAGGCGTTGGGCGTCCGACGTAATTGACTAAATCATTGTGATATTCTTCCCAAAACTTAGGATCTACTTTGACTTTATTATATAACGTTTCTAGCTCTTCTAACGCTGCCATCAGGGTTTCAGACACAAAGCGTCCACCGTGGACGCCAAAATGTCCACGCGCATCGGGATACTGGTTAAAATCTTGCACGCTTTCTGGATTGGTAAAGGTATTGATAGTTTGTGCGGTAGTAGATAAATCTTTGTTAGCGACATGACTCATGGTAATTCCTACTCTAATAAGTGGTATTTTTTAGGATAACTATTTTTTGGAAAAACTATAGGGAAAACTGTTTACATAGTCAGCTTTTGAAATTTGGAATTATAAAGCTAGCTACTTATATTCGAAGGTTCGCTAAGCGTCTCGTTTTGCCATCGATCGTGTTTCACTGCTTTCATAAAAGCGCGCATTTTGGTAGCGTCTTTTTTGCCTTTATCAACCTCAATACCTCCGCTGACATCGACTGCATAAATAGGTAAGTCATAAGTTGCAGCGACATTTTCAGCATCAAGTCCACCCGCTAAAATAATCGGTAGGGAGCTGTCTTTCGGTATCAAACTCCAGTCAAAGCGTGCGCCAGTACCGCCATACTTATGCTGATGGTAGGCATCTAGTAAGATGCTGCTCGCGCCTGATGCAGCAAAATTGTCAATCTGCATATTCACACTCTCAAGCGTATCTTGTTCAGTATTGACCCGCAACGCTTTAATCCAGCGCTTATTGACGCTACTTGCCAGCTGACGGCACTGCTCAGGCGTTTCATCGCCGTGAAACTGAATGATATCAAAAGGTACATTATTTGCCAGTTCAATCAGCTCATCTTCAGGCATATTAACGACCAAAGCCACCACGCTGATAAAAGCCGGTACCGCTGCACTTAATATTTGTGCCTGCTCGATTGTGACCGCACGAGGACTTGGCGGATAAAACACCAAGCCAATTGCGTCCGCATTGAGCTTAGCAGCGGCTTTAATATCATCAAGTTGAGTAAATCCACAAAACTTAACCTGCATAAGATGACCTTACGAGAGACTGAATATGATGATTTGTTAATGGAGGAGCAAATCAATTGCATCCAAAAACTTATCCTAGCATACTTTTATTCATAGTTTTGCTTATGATTGCGATTGATTAATATAGGGATAGATGAATGTCTAAAACGGCAGCAGCAATAGAAAATAATGCTAACAACAATGATGGGAATAATCACCAGCCCCACTACCTTATGTGGTTTCGCCGCGACCTGCGTGTTCATGATAATACTGCTTTGGCCGCCATTTGTGAGCGCGCAAACACAGACAACGCTAAGCTCAGCGCGGTGTTTTTTCTCACCCCTGAACAATGGCAAACACATGATATGTCGCTTACACAGCTTGACCATATCGCCCGCACCTTACCTATCCTCGCACAAAAACTACAAGCATTGAATATCACCTTAACCGTGCAAATTTGCCCTAGTTTTACTGATTGTATAGCTGCGTTGAGCGCATTATGTGAGTCAAATAATATCAGCTGCGTGATGGCAAATCATGAGTACGAAGGTAATGAGATTGCGCGTGACGAGCAATTAACCAAACAGCTGGCAAAAACTGATATTGAGTTTATCCGCTGGCATGACCAATGTATCTTACCACCACAAACCATCACTACCAATGACAATAGCATGTATCAAGTGTTTACCCCATTTTATAAAAAATGGCGGCATACCTTGGAGGTCGGTGATATACAAATCCATACAGCACCTGCCATCACGAATAATGAACAAATTAATTTAATATCATCAGAATTCAGTGCAAATACTATTCAGGCTATAGAGGCATTGTGCAAAGAAACTGTCCACGACTATCAACAATATCTACAGACTCATGAATGCTATCAATATATAGATACGGATAAGCAAATTAGCCAAGCTCGCACTGCCTATCCTGCTGGAGAAGCCGAAGCCTGTCATCGATTAACTCAATTTATCTCTGATGATATTAATCACTACGATGTGAGCCGCGATGTACCCAGCTTGCATGCCACCAGTCATTTATCAGCCTATCTTACTATTGGCGCTCTTAGTCCCAGACTCTGCTACTTACAAGCTACTAAGGCGCTAGGGGAATTACATAGAAATGACGGTGACAACTTTGACAGCGGTGATAATAACGACATCAATCGCTGGATAAGCGAGCTTGCTTGGCGCGATTTTTATCGTCACGTTTTAGACTATAAGCCTGAGCTTATCCGCCATCAGGCTTATAAACATGAGACTGATAAGAAGATTAACTGGTCGTATGATGAAGATGCTTTTGCAGCATGGCGTGAGGGCAAAACGGGTGTGCCATTAGTCGATGCGGCAATGCGCTGTCTGAACGCGACGGGCTTTATGCACAATCGCTTGCGCATGGTCACGGCGATGTTTTTGACCAAAGACTTATTGATTGATTGGCGCTGGGGTGAGCGTTACTTTATGCAGCAGCTGATAGATGGTGACTTTGCGTCTAATAATGGCGGCTGGCAGTGGAGCGCGTCAACAGGTACAGATTCTGCGCCCTATTTTCGTATTATGAATCCTTTTAGCCAAGCCAAAACCCATGATTCTGATGGAATATTTCTTAAGACTTGGCTACCTGAATTAGAACCGATTCCTGCCAGCATCTTGCATAGCGAAGATAAAATGCGCAAGGCACTGAGTAAAAACGGTGCCTTTGCAGACATTGATTATCCTATCCCCATGGTCGAGCATAAACTGGCACGCCAATTAGCGATTGCTGAATTTAAAAAAGAGTAGCATCTACAGCCATTATCTGCTGAAAATTGATTTGATTGTTTGTTAACCGTAGCGGCTGCCGGTGCTGAAGCGACTGACGGCATCTGACACGCGCCAGCACCTTGGTTAGTGACCGTATCAACACTGAACGCCACCGTTTCCAAACGATTTAACCTCTAGAGTTTTATCAGTTTATTTTTATAATGAAAAATGACATTCTAAATGATAAATGCTATTTTTAAGCAGCAACTTCAAGTAACGACTATAGTCGATTCCAAATAAAGTAGATACATCATGTTTTGACGCGGCACTGGTATAAATTTTTCTGGCGTGCTGTGCCTGCGCAGACAGAGGCTGCAAAAAATTCATTCCAGTCCCGCTGTATCGTTTTTATACTGGGCTTACTATACCAATACTCCACATAATTACTAATGATGCCCTTTGCAAAAAAACACCTTTTCATTTGCCATCAATACACTCAAAACCGGTAAATAATCGAGTTGAAGCCGTCTAATTCAATCCTTTGAGTCACGTTCGCTCTGAAAAAACAAAAAGTCATTGCGTCTTAGGCGAACTTTACCTAACATAGTCAGGTTGTATGCTTAAAATATCGGTATACAGGCATTTTTCAGGCTTTATGCTAGAAAAACTGCTCGGTAAAGACTGGTATTTTTATACAAAATAAAAAGTTATATCCTTTTTAAAATGCTGTTTATGAACGCACTGCTTCTAGCGTACTGTCTGTTGCAGTACTTTCTAGCGAGAGCATGTCCTACACTATTACCAAGTAATAAAAGGTAATCTTGCGTCGGCCATCAAACCACACGCTCAACATCCTACTATTTCTTATTTATTTTATCGTTGATAAGGTTATGCTTTATTTATGAAAGCCAGTCAATTTTTATTTGCCACGCTAAAAGAAACACCCAGTGATGCAGATATCGCTTCAAGCCAATTAATGGTTAGAGCCGGTCTGATTCGCAAAATTGCTTCTGGATTATATATCTGGTTGCCAATGGGTTTGCGCGTGTTGCAAAAAGTCGAGCGTATCGTTCGCGAAGAGATGCAAAATATCGGTGCTCAAGAAGTGCTAATGCCGATGACTCAGCCTGCTGAGCTTTGGCAGATGACCGGACGCTTTAACGACTATGGTCCTGAGCTGCTACGCTTTAAAGACCGTCATGACCGCGACTTTGTATTGGGCCCGACGCATGAAGAAGTCATCACCAATCTTGCTCAAGGCGAGCTGCGCAGTTATAAGCAGTTACCGATTACTTTCTTCCAGATTCAGAATAAATTCCGTGATGAGATTCGTCCACGCTTTGGGGTGATGCGCGCACGCGAATTTACTATGAAAGACGCCTATTCATTCCACGTTGATCAAGCGTCATTGGCTAAGACTTATGACGACATGTATGACGCTTATACGCGTATCTTTACTCGTTTGGGTCTTGATTTCCGTGCCGTACAAGCAGACACCGGCTCAATCGGTGGTTTTGCCTCTCACGAATTTCACGTCCTAGCAGACAGCGGCGAAGATGATATCGCTTTCTCTGATTCGTCTGAATATGCTGCCAACGTCGAACTTGCAGAATCTGTGTGCACGGCAGAACGCCAGCCTGCCACTATGGCTCGAGAGAATGTAGATACCGTCAATATGCCAACCTGTGAAGCGGTTGCTGAGTATTTAAACGTTGAACTTGCTACAACTGTCAAAACATTGATTGTGCAAGGTCATACCCCAGAAGGTGAGCCGCAGCTGATCGCTGTGGTATTACGTGGTGACCATACGCTAAATACCATCAAAGCTGAAAAAATTGAAGAAGCCAATGTCCCTTTAACGATGGCAACTGAAGAAGAATTAAAAGCGGCTGGTTTACATAAAGGCTATATCGGCGTTGAGCTTGACATGCCCGTCTTTGTAGATCGTGCAGCAGCAGCGCTATCAGACTTCGTTTCTGGTGCCAATGAGGTGAACAAACATACTATTGGTATGAATTGGGAGCGTGATGCGAATATCACCCGTATTGTTGATATTCGCAACGTCAATCAAGGTGATCCTTCCCCTGATGGTAAAGGTACGCTACAAATCAAACGCGGTATTGAAGTGGGTCATATCTTCCAATTGGGTAATAAATACTCACAAGCGATGAACTGCACGGTATCAGGTGACGATGGCAAGCCGGTCACCCTAATGATGGGTTGCTACGGTATTGGTGTCAGCCGTATCATCGCTGCTGCAATTGAGCAGAACAACGATGAAAATGGCATCATGTGGCCATTAACGCCAAATATTAGTGATTCTTTAGCACCATTTGAAGTGGCTATCGTACCAATGAAGTCCAAAGAAGAAACCGTCATGCAAACCGCTACTGCATTGTACGATGAGCTAAAAGCCCTTGGTGTCAATGTATTGCTTGATGATCGTAATGAGCGCCCAGGCGTGAAATTTGCCGACCTTGAGCTGATTGGTATTCCACATCGTATCGTGGTGTCTGATCGCAACTTGGCAGAAGATAAGTACGAATACATCAATCGCCGTGATACTGAAAAACAATTACTTAGCCGTGATGAAGTACTGGCTAAAGTAAGCAGTAAATAGTGTAAAGATAAAATTAGCACCATAAATAGTGTAAAGATAAAATTAGCACCATAAAAAGCGCCTATCTCATTAAATGAAATAGGCGCTTTTTTTCAGTTATGATTTTTGTCTAAGCCTTCTCTAAATATGATTAATCATTATTCACGCTTATATAGTCGGTGAAAAGTAATATCGATACAACACCTACTACTGGTGCAAATTTTTCTTGCTTGCTGTGCCTGCGCAGACAGAGGCTGCAAAAAATTTACACCAGCAATACGGTAGCGACTTTAAAGTATTTCAACTATATCTACTGACGAATCAAGCGACTAGGTACAGGCAACAAGGCAATATCGCTCACGCGGCAAGGATTGATATCAATGCCGCCGCGGCGTGTATACCAAGCGCGTACCATCAGCTTACTTGGCTCATAATATTGGCTCAAATCAGCAAATATCTGCTCAACGCACTGTTCATGAAAACCGTTATGCTGACGAAAGCTTAAAATATATCGCAGCATATTGGCTTGATTCACTACTTTCTTACTCGTAATCGATACCGCCAATGCAGCCCAATCTGGCTGATTGGTCACTGGACAGTTACTACGCAGCAAGTTAGAATAAAAGCTAAAGGTTTTACCATCTGATATTTGAGCGTCACTTGAATCACGTTCTAATAACGACGCATCAGGATGCAGCATTAATGCTACTTTCTCGGTGCTATTCACAAGCGCATCATCAATACAGATGCCATCAGGCTGAGCAATTAACAGCCCTGAATGCCTATCTGCTAAGTGAAACAACTCCACTTGTACCTCTGCCTGCACACATTTTGACAAATCTTCGGCAATGAGCTTTTGTACTTCTGCCCAACTGCCAAACTCAGTAAAGTTAATACTATTTAGATAGAGCTTCAATGACTTTGATTCGACAATAAATGGTGAATTTGCTGGAATACCAAAGCGCGCAATCGCAACCTGTGAGATGCCTTGCTGGTTTAACCATGACAGTTCAAATGCCTGCCACCAATCGACACCTACTTCTAGCTTATCATTTTGCCAGCCAATCACGTCTCGCCCCATACTACGGGCAATCGGATACAAAGTTTCTGGACTATACTCAGTTGGATAATCGGTGGTTTGTTCACCCAAGATACCGTGGATACTCATTGGTACTTCCTAATATTAAAACTTGAAATGAAAAAATATTGGCATGATAATGCCTTGCTTACGCTGAGTAAAATATAGATATAAGATAGTAAGCCCAGTATAAAAATGATACAGCGGGACTGGAATGAATTTTTTGCAGCCTCTGTCTGCGCAGGCACAGCACGCCAGAAAAATTTATAGCAGTGCCGCGTCAAAACATGATGTATCTACTTTATTTGGAATCGACTATATCTCTCAATATTATAAACGCACGCGCGAGCCGTCACTTAATAATCGATAGGCAATGGTATAGAATATCGCACAGAAGGCAAAAATAGCGCCCATCGAATACCAGACATTGACATCAGAATAGCCCAAAATCCCGTAGCGGAATGAGTTGACCATATAGACGATTGGGTTCAATAATGAGATATTTTGCCAAAGTGGTGATAGATTTTCCATCGAGTAAAACACCCCACCTAGATAGGTCAGCGGCGTTAATACAAAACTTGGAATGATAGAGATATCATCAAAAGAGCGGGCAAATACAGCATTAATAAAGCCGCCCAATGAAAACAAAATAGAGGTACCAAGGACGGTAAATATCGTCACAAATAAATGCTCGATACCCAAATTGGTAAAGAACAGTGCTACGATCGAGACAATGATACCAATTGCTAGTCCGCGAAAGATACCACCGCCGATATAGCCCATCAAAATAGCATGTTTCGATACGGGCGAGACCAAGAGCTCCTCGATACTGGCGGTGAATTTGGCACTAAAAAAGCTTGAGACCACATTCGAATAGCTATTGGTGATAATCGCCATCATAATCAAACCAGGCACGATAAACTGCATATATGGCACGCCGCCCATTTCACCCACACGTGGTCCAATCATCTTACCAAAAATGACAAAATATAGACTCATGGTAATGACTGGCGGTAATAAAGTCTGCGGCCAAATACGTATAATCCGGCGCACCTCTTTGACCAAAATAGTGCGAAATGCAATCCAGCGTTGTGCAAAGTTCATGCGATCTCTCTCCTAATTGCATATGCCTACTAGAGTCAAATTCTCTCTACTGCAAGCAGATTTGCCTATATGATTATTCTAATTGATATATATTTTAAATGACGTCTTGTGATTAATACAGTCTCGTTATCAAGGTCAATTATGCATAAAAACTACGAGCTTAAAGGTTCATGTAAGCTTTTATCCACCAGACGCATAAATAGCTCTTCTAAACGATTGGATTTGTTACGCATACTGGCCACCGTGATGCCTTGTTCAGACAGCTGATTAAAGACGCCATTCAGCGATTCACCTTCTGTCAATGTCACCTCAATCGTCAAATCATCAGGCTGCTCGACATCCGTCACACCAGTGAGCACTATTTGATGTGTTAACGGAGTTGCCACATCAAAGACAAAGGTCTCAACCGATAGCTGCGCAAGCAAATCTTTCATTTCAGTATTGATACGAATCTCACCGTGATCCAAAATCGCAATACGCTTACACAGCTGCTCAGCTTCTTCAAGATAATGCGTGGTTAAAATAATCGTGGTGTTTTCTTCAATATTAATCTGCTGCATGAACTCCCACATTGAGCGGCGCAGCTCAATATCAACCCCAGCAGTCGGCTCATCTAAGATCAATAGACGTGGTTTATGTATTAGTGCACGCGCAATCATCAGTCGACGCTTCATACCACCTGAGAGCTCACGAGATTTGCTGTCACGTTTGTCCCAAAGTCCTAAGGCTTTGAGCAGTTTTTCTGCGCGCGGTTTTGCTTCTTTTGCTGCAATGCCAAAATAGCCTGCTTGGGTAATAAGAATGTCTTCAACTTTTTCAAACTGATTAAAGTTAAACTCTTGCGGCACTACGCCCAAAAACTGCTTGGCTTTCGAAGGATCAGCCAGCAAGTCGGTACCAAAAATATGGACACTACCCGTCGTTGGCTTAAAGAGCGAGCTGATAATACCAATCATCGTTGACTTACCGGCACCATTTGGTCCCAATAACGCAAAAAATCCCCCTTGCGGAACCGTAAGACTGACGTCATTTAATGCCGAAAATCCGTTGCTATAAGTTTTGGATAAATTCTGAATCGATAGTGCTGGTACTTCAGACATGAATACCTCTTTATGAATGATTAATCTATAAAAGATTTTGAGAAATGAGTTATAAGCATGCTAGTTTTTATAGTAGTTGCTGTCGTGTATTAATGTGAGGCCAATGTGAGGCTATTTCAACGTTGGGATGCCATAAGTACGATATTAGTCATATCAATCATAGATAAAAAAAGCGTCCATCTCACTACTTGAGATAGACGCTTTAGATACGACACTTACTAAACCTTGCTTAATAGACTTATGTAAGAGGTCAAATAACCGAGATATCAGTATGCTGATCAATCACCCTAATACTTAATTGAAATACTAGGGTAATGATCATTAGCTGGCTTCAGCAACCATATAATCAACAGCATTTTGCACTTCTTCATCAGGAATGTCCGCGCCGCCTTTGGCGGGCATGGCATTGAAGCCATTGATAGCATGGGTATATAAGGTCTCTTTACCTTTTGCTATACGAGGTCCCCAAGCACCCGCATCACCAAACTTAGGTGAGCCAAGCAGTCCTGACGCATGACAAGTTTGACATACCGCGCTATACACCGCTTTACCATCACGAGGACCATCACCCGCTGCTGGACCAGCAGAACGAGCCGTCACGTCACAAACTTCATCTTCTTCAAAACATACTTTGCCAACAGGCTGAATACGAGCAATCAAATTTGGATACAATGCAATCAGTTTTTGTACTTGCGGCGTATCTTCTGGAACTGGCTCTTCGACAGCAGCTGGTGCAGCTGCCGCAGTTGCCTCGGCTGGTGCATCTGTTGCTATCGCGTCTGCTTGCGCAGTTGCATCAACAGTGCCATCCGCTGTATCTGCAGCTGCTTGGGGCTCATCACCCAGCTTTTGAGCGGCATTTTCGACAACATCTTTGCCTTCTGCAACAGCAGATATAGTAACAGGCGTATCTACAGCACTTTCAGCTTGGCTCACAGCGATACTAGCGATTCCTAGAATGGCAGCTGCCGATAACATAACTACTTTTCTCATTCGTCACGTTCTCTTATTACGTATACAAGGGTCAACACGACTTGGACATTCTGTCTGTCCTCCTTTGACAACAAACCGTTGTCAATAGCAAACAGCCATCCCGCATGCGAGCGCACTTGTAATCGGTGATTATAAATATGGATTCTCCCTGACATTATAAGGGAAAAGACGGGTAGATTGCCATGCCTGTTTGCTAACTATGCTGTTTTTTCTTAAAAAACCTCAATAGCCGGCTTCATTCATTGGCTTTATGACTTTTATTTGTTAGACTAAGCGGTCTTTATTTTTAGACACTTTTGCGCTCGTAGCTCAGTTGGATAGAGTATCGGTCTCCGAAGCCGAGGGTCGTGGGTTCGATTCCCGCCGAGCGCACCAATCATCGTATTACCCCCTTCCTAGCATTATTTCCTATTAATTAAATTTTTAGATGTATTTCGCTTTTTCACTGTTCACACATAACATGTCATACACCACTCTACCGATTGCAGTCATTTTTGCGGGATCTGAAAGTAACTGTATCATCTGTTCTTGATGCGCCGCACCGCTACTTATAACAGCATCATCTAGAGCGTTTGGAAAATCACCTAGCAGTGCTTGCGCCTTTGGGTTACTAGCAATTTGAGTCATTACGATAGTATTTTCAGATAGCTTGTCACGTAAAGTGTGTGCATAGTTAAGCATATCTTTATCTGTGAGATTGTCCGTTACAAACACCTCATTCAAGCGCTCAATGATCTGCGATAAAAACGCTTCTTTTATATCTTTAGGGGTTGCCGTACCTGCACCGCTGCCACCATCTAATTGATATTCAGATTTGCCCTCTTGTAGTTTCAAGTCCTGCTGATGGAGAATTGAGACGCGGTAATGGCTCATCACGATATTACTTAGATCAACATCCTCTTCATTATCTAGGCTTTCACGCAGTAACGGCTGTAGGTTACGCGCGTATAGGCTCAGCTTCTCTAAGTCTTTAGAATCATAGTCAACGATTTGCGACATAAACTCGTATTGACGGGTGAATGTACCCAAGTCCTTTTTAAAGATTTCCAGCGCATCTTGATCTGTCTTAAAGCCTTTGTAGTCGTTTTCAGCATTGGTCATCAGTACCACATCGCCCGTTGCTTTGGTGCGCTCAAGCATCGTTTTAGCATGCTGTGCTTTTGTACGCGCTTTATGATATTGCTTCTGCCAACGCTCGACCGCTGGCTTGCAGATATTGCTAATGGCGGCATTAGACTTATTCTTACTATAGAACGCTTCAACAAACTGCTCGACTTCGTTCTTAGTGAAGATACCACTAACGCGCAGCTTCTCATAAAGGTCAAACACCTGATCAGGGTCAGATACATCTGCTAGGTGTGCGGTCTCATAGTACGGCTGGAAGGCTTCAAGAATATCCTCAGGATCATTAAAGAAGTCGAGCACAAACGTGCCACTCTCTGCTTTGCCCTTATAGGTACGGTTCAGTCGTGAGAGTGTCTGCACGCAATCCACGCCTGTCAGCTTCTTATCAACATACATGGCACATAGTTTAGGCTGGTCAAAGCCTGTCTGGAATTTATTAGCCACCAACATCACCTGATAGTCATCACTATCAAACGCTTTACGTAGATCGCGGCCTTTTAGCCCGATGTTCATATTGTGTTCAGTGAACTTCTCACCGATAAGTGCGCCGCTATCAGGATCATTGTCGTTAAAGGTGACTTCACCTGAGAACGCAACCATAGCATTGATATTTCTGTAACCGTAATCAGCGATATAGTTATCAAAGGCTATCTTATAGCGTACCGCTTCTTTACGTGAACCCGTCACCACCATGGCTTTGGCTTGTCCGCCAAGTAAACCTTTGATGTTGTCATTAAAGTGCTCAATGATGATTTTTACTTTTTGGGCGATATTGTGTTCATGCAAGCGTACCCAGCTATTGAGCTTAATCTTGGCGCGGCGAGCATCGACTTCATCATCAGCGGCGGCCAGCTTTTGCTTAAGCTGATAGACCACTTTGTAGTTGGTGTAGTTTTTTAGCACATCTAAGATAAAGCCCTCTTCAATGGCTTGGCGCATGGAATAGACATGATAAGCGGCTGGTAAGTTATCTTTCGATGCTGGCAAGTCAGGATTAGGCAGACGCCCAAATAGCTCAATGGTTTTTGGCTTAGGCGTGGCGGTAAAGGCATAGTAGCTTAGGTTAGGACTACTACGGCGCGCGGCAAGCGTGGCATCCAGTATGAAATCAAGGCTATCTTCGCTAGATAGCGGCTTGTCATCGTCTGTATTACTCTCTATATCACCTGAGACCAACACTTCTTTAAGCTGGCGAGCCGTAGAGCCTGTCTGTGATGAATGTGCTTCATCAGCGATGATGGCATAGCGGCGCGACTTGAGCACACTTGAATCTTCAATCGCCTTAAGCACAAACGGAAAGGTTTGAATAGTGACAATGATGATCGGCTGCGAGTTCACTAATGCTTCGGCAAGTTTTTCAGATTTTGAGCCGTCACCTTCTTTTCTATTGATCTTGCCGACCACACCATCAGCATGTTCAAACTGATAGATGGTTTCTTGTAGCTGGTCATCAAGTATCGTGCGATCGGTGATGACAATGACAGAGTGAAACTGTTTATCGCCTTGATCGTTATACAAGGTTGAGAGCTGATGCGCTGTCCATGCAATAGAGTTAGACTTACCTGAACCAGCACTATGCTGAATCAGATACTTTTGACCAGCACCCTCAGTCACGGCAGCATTAACCAATTTGGTCACCACATCCCACTGATGATAACGCGGGAACATCAATATCTCTTTTTTGGACTTGCGACCGATTGCGTCTTCTTCCTCGTCGATCTGCAAGTGCATAAAATGCCCAAGGATCGAGAGTAAGTTCTCTGGCGTAAGTACTTCATTCCATAGATAATCGGTGGCATAGCGGCTGCTATCACTAGGCGTATCATTACCCGCACCGCCATGCTCTGTGCCTTTATTAAACGGTAAGAAATAGGTGCTATCCCCTGCCAGCTTCGTTGTCATATAGACTTCATACTGACTGACAGCAAAGTGCACCAATGCGCCGCGCTTAAACGTTAGTAGCGGCTCAGGTTTCTTAGTATCAGGGTCTTTAGGCAGGCGTGTTTTCTTATATTGAGTAATAGCATTTTGTACCGCTTGTTTAAACTCAGACTTTAGCTCCATCGTTGTGACAGGCAAGCCATTCACGAATAGTACGATGTCGATACGGTTACGCTTAGCGACCTTACCGTCTGTTTTGTCTTTTGGGCTATCTTTAAGACTGACATGAGGGCTATAGATCACCTCAGAGACAACACGGCAAATATTGGCCTCATAGCGTGTCATGGTCTCAGGGTTAAGGCTGTGCTCAGGCTTAAACTGGCATAATGAGAAACGCGCGTTACGAATCTTAAGGCCATGACGTAATACACCCAAGGTGCCATAAGTGCGCGAGGCTCTATCGGTTGAGTGCTCATCCGCTTTATTAAGCTGCTTGACTAATGCGGTGATAAAATGACGCTCAGAGTCGATAGGAAAGGTGCGGCAAAACTTTTCCCATTCCTGCGGCTGGGTGCTCTGTACAAAGTCCAGCACGTCTTGCTCATATAGCGCAGTCTCTGCCTGATAGCCACTGGCATGACCCAACTGCCAGCCTTGCGCTTGCATCTGGCTGACGATATCGGCTTGAAAGACAGATTCATAAGTGACGTTGTGCGCGTTGGCCATGTTAAGTCCGTTTAATTTTTATATCAATAAGAGAGATTAAAATGTCATAAACTGTTTTTGTAGTGTATTAGGGCGTGTTGAACATTGGGAATAAATTGCTGACAAAAAAATAGCAAACGAGTAATCTTTAAGTTCTCACACAAAAAAGACTTCGTTTGCTATGCCTCGCACCATGCTCAAAGATGAACACTGGACAAGACTAAGACCCATATTACTGGAACTTAATATTTATGACAAAGGAAATCTTCGATGTACAGTTGAAGGTGTGCTGTATCGTATGCGTGTTGGCTGTCCTTGGCGCGATCTACCGGCTTACTTTGGTAAGCCCAACACCGTTTATAAAGCTTACCAGTGTTGGTTTCGCAGTAATAAGCTGATTGCGCTGTTTGGCTTGTTAATCAAAGATTCCGACTGTGAGGGCTATGATTCTGAGGCTTTACGAGCGCATATCAAACAAGCGGGTTGCTTCAATAACATCCCTCGAAAACAGAACACTAAGTCCACCAACAACCATATGGACTGGCACTTGTACAAAACTCGCCACTTAGTAGAAAATGCTTTCGCTAAGTTAAAAAACTATAGTCGGTGAAAAGTAATATCGATACAACACGTATTACTGGTGCAAATTTTTCTTGCTTGCTGTGGCTTTGGCTTGTGCTTATCTCTGGTTGAAATTATGAATGTTCAACAGACCCTAGTAAAAACAGGGGAATTACATGACCTCAAAGCGTCCAGATAAAAAGTCGAGCGCCCAAGATATCCAAGCATTTATTGGCAAAGTCAAAAATACTCCGCTGGTCACTGGTGTAGACAAGGGTAGATTAATATTTGCAATGGATGCCACGGCAAGTCGTGAGCACTGCTGGGATATGGCTAGTCAAAATCATGCAGCTATGTTTATTGAAGCATATTTTCTGATACTGCTGAAGGTTTTATATCATAAAACTCAGCAAATGCTCGGGAATTTAGTCAATTAGGTGAGTGTCCGGCTATTTTTTGTCCCGCTATTTTCATGGTAAAGGTACCGTATTTGTATTTTAATAGGGTTGGTGGCAATAAAGCATGTAATATTGTTATTCAGTTTTTATAAAGCAGGATTTCAGGATGAAAAGCAGTATTACCGCCATTGGAACCGCAGTCCCGCAGCATAAATTCAAGCAAAGTGAAGCCGCAGCGATCATTTCAGAACGGTTGCAATTGATTCCCGCAAAAAAAAGACTGCTTAGATTTATTTCTAAAGCGACGGGTATTGAATCGCGGCATAGTGTCATCAGCGATATGGGGCATCTCTCAAATTCCAAAAGTGACATATCATCACCTGATTTAACCACAGCAGGCCGGATGGCACTTTATAAAGAGCATGCGCTGCCGTTAGCCGTTTCTGCTATCAAGCAATGTATGGAACAGTCCGATGCCACATTCGCCGATATTACACATGTTATTACAGTCAGTTGTACAGGCATGTATGCGCCCGGCTTAGATATTGAAATTGTGCAGCAATTAAAATTGCGCACCGATGCCAAACGCACGGCAATTAATTTTATGGGATGTTACGGTGCCTTCAACGCATTGAAGGTGGCAGATGATGCCTGTCGCGCGAATAAAGAGGCTGTTGTTTTAGTTGTGAGTGTTGAACTTTGCAGTCTGCATTTTCAAAATGATGATGATTTGGATCATCTACTTTCAAATGCGATTTTTGCAGATGGTGCAGCAGCGGCACTGATTCAGCCTATGGCTGAGAATCGGAAGAGCCTATCGATCGAGGCCTTCAATTGTGATTTATTACCACAGACCAGCGAAGATATGGCATGGCATATAGTAGATTCAGGGTTTGATATTGTTTTGAAATCCTATATTCCAGAAGTGATTGAGTCAGGGATTGCGGAGTTTATGGAGAAACTATTGAAACAGGAAGCGATCACCGATGTTAATCACTATGCAATTCATCCAGGCGGTATGAAAATACTGCAAGCCTGTGAAACAGCGTTGAATATTACAAAAGACAAAAACAAGCATGCTTATCATGTGATGCGTGAGTATGGAAATATGTCATCAGCCACCATTTTGTTTGTTTTGAAAGAATTGATGACCCACTTGACGAGTGAGAATCATCAAGAAACTATTTTTAGTTGCGCTTTTGGGCCTGGATTAACCTTAGAATCAATGTTACTTAAGATAAACCAGCCGAATTAAACATAATCAAGCTTTTTGAGTACAAGGTTCACCAGCTTAGGTGATCGTTTCAGTAAAGGAAGAGCCAATTGACCCACCTTTGGTTGCAGTAATGCGGCGTTAAATACGTTCCCTAATAGTACTTTTGTTTTAATCGATTTCGAATAGTTGATCCGATAGAGCTTAGGTTGTTGTTTTAAGTAAGACTGCACAGCTTGAATAGCACTATCAACACTATGTGCAAATCCAGAGCCAATAGCAGGGTAAAGCGACGCTAATGTATCCCCTATCCAGTAGCTGTTAGGCCAGTTAGGCGGTTTTTTTTGAGTAAATGCAGGAGCGCGCCCCGACAGAATATCGATAGCGCTAAGATCAAGCGGGGTGAATATTTTTTTAAGCACAGGATGAGATTGTGTTAGATGCCTAAAGTGTTCCTCTGGAGAAGTTGCAGCATCAACCGCTTCTCGTTTTGCCAAACAGGCACAGTTACTTATTGTCTCGGTGATCGGAACAATTCCCAAATAAGCTTTATCCAGACTGAACATTTTAAGACTATGATCATTTTCGGTATGGGAAAAATGCAATTTGAAACCAAAATAGGGCAGCGCAATTTTTTTATTGTCTTTGTTGTTGCTAAGTTTACCCGTTGCAAAAAAAGCACTTTTAGCCTCAATGATTTCACCAGTGGATAATTTGAAATAAAATGGCGTTCTCTCAGTGGCTGGTGTTGTGTACTCTAAATAGGTGTTTTCGCGTATGCGTCCACCCAGTCTGCGCGCTCGTGCCGCTAACTTTAGCTCAACGTCACTTCTTGATATGGCAGCAGAAGGCTTGGTGAAGTGAATATCTAATTGCCTGATTCCAGCATAAAATGCGGCATGAGGAATGGGGATAAGAGGATCAACGTCCCAAAGCTGTAGTTGCTGTGCCGCAATCGGTGCTAAGAATTCGCCACACATTTTAGGTGTGCCGATGGTTGAGCCTTCGATTAAAAGCGCCGATATACCTTGATCCAGCAAGGCATTTAGGCACGATAGTCCCGCAACGCCACCGCCGATAATGACTACTTCTTCCAAATGATAACCCTCCAACGAAATGGGAAACACCATTTAACTTGGTAGTGTTTCATGCCAGCTTGTTCTAACAGGGTAATTAATTCTTGACGGATAAAACCGCGTTTTATCGAGATAAGACCATCATAGGTGATGAGCCTATTGCGAAATAAGATTGGACTGAAAAGGCGATAAAACCCATAGGCAATGATGTTGCGGTGCAAATCATTAATGATGACTTTATCTTTTGTGGTGTGTAGTGCTTGTTTGAAAAATTCAATAATCTCTTCGTTGCTCATGTGGTGGCAAACCATGGTTGCCAAAATGACATCAACACTGTTTTCGCCAAATGTTAAGTTGGGCTCAGCCATTTTCTCAAATTTCACATTTGAGGTATCCGATGCAAATACAGACTTTTCATGATTGGCCATATCAATCGCTTCAGACGAGATATCAATGCCATGGAATGTCATCTTTGGAAAATAGCGACTGAGATTAAGAATAAATAAGCCTGCGCCACAACCAACGTCCATCACATGCGCTTTTTCCCCACCTTTCTTTAAAACATTCACTGTCCCGTGAAAGAATCCGAGAATTTTATTGATGCGATATAGCATTTTTTGACAATGAGTAAATTCTTCCGCAGTGTAGTTGCCCGGACCTAAATCGAGAATTTCCTTTTCATTTGAGCGATGTGATAGCACAGATTATTTCCAGAAATTCATGTAATGCCGTAAATAATAACACATTCACTATAAACACAGTACGGAGAGACTCGTTGCTCTAGATTTGGTTTATTTCACTGCATTATCCTTAGGGTTACGGGCCAAGAATCATTTTAATATCTTTAGCCGAGATTTTCTTAATAATCACTTTTACCTTTTTTTACATAAGAGTGTATTAGTCTGCATTTACACTAAGGCGTGTTGAACATTGGGAATAAATTGCTGACAAAAAAATAGCAAACGAGTAATCTTTAAGTTCTCACACAAAAAAGACTTCGTTTGCTATGCCTCGCACCATGCTCAAAGATGAACACTAAGTCCACCAACAACCATATGGACTGGCACTTGTACAAGGCTCGCCACTTAGTAGAGAATGCTTTCGCTAAGTTCAAAAACTACAGAGCGGTTGCAACCAGATTTGATAAACTCAAGCAAAGTTATGAAAATACCGTGGCTTTGGCTTGTGCTTATCTCTGGTTGAAATTATGAATGTTCAACAGACCCTAGTGATTAGGCTTTTTTATCGAAATTTTGTGGATATAGCGCCCGTGCGGCAACGTCATCAAATTCAGTCTTAAACTCGATATTTTTAGCAAGAGCGCGTGCTTTTTCTATCGTAGGACGTGCATTTACGTTTGCAAACCAGCGCTTTAGATTGGGATAATTCTCTAAACCCTCTTCGCCTAATACGAATGTTGCCTTGTCAATCCAGCCCCATGCTGAAATATCTGCAATTGAATACTCGTCGCCAACGATATACTCGCGGCCTTCCATGTGGGTATCGAGCACTTCATAATGACGTTCGGCTTCACGAAGATAGCGATTGATAGCATAAGGTATTTTTTCTGGCGCTTTATGTCTAAAATGAACGGATTGACCAGAAAAAGGTCCAAGGCCTGTCGCTAGAAACAGTAACCACGATAGCATCTCACCGCGATCTTCCGGCTTTCCTGCTAATTTTCCCGTTTTCTCAGAAAGGTACATTAAGATAGCAGTCGAATCAAACACACGCATGCCATCGTCTTCAATTGCCGGTGTTTTACCATTCGGGTTAATAGCGCGGTATTCAGGTGTGTGCTGCTCACCTTTTAAAGTGTCTACAGCAACCACTTCATACGGCAAGCCAGTCTCTTCGAGAAAAGCGGCCACTTTCAACGGGTTTGGGGTTTGGTGAAAATAAAACTTAAGCATAGTGTTATCCTATTATATAAAAATATTGGTTTGGTAACTATAAAAGTAATAAAGGGCTTGAGTCGTGCGTTGAACAATTTCTTTATTGTTTGATGTTAGAACCACTATAATCATAAATGAACGGTCGTTCAAATATAAACTTTAAATAACTACTTATTCAATTATCAAAATTAGGAACAACAAGCGTTGTTACTAATGAGAGGTTTAGAGAAGTTAATTACGTTGATAAGGCAGTAAAGAAAATATACGATGCGCCGTAACCGATAAACGCCAAGGCTAAATAAAATGTATCGACTTATTTTAGGACGGGTCGATTTAAACATTATTAAAATCAAATTAAAAAGCTTATCATTCTATTGGGAATTCATGTTTGCCCGCTCGCTGTTTCAAGTAGCAGACATGGAAGCGCAAGGCCCATTATTAAACCGTGTTTCTAACCTAATCAATCAAGGTCATATTCAAACCACGGTTGGTAATAATATAGGGGTTATTAGCGCCGCCAATTTACGCGTCGTAGGTAATATCGGTCATGTTAAGTCCGTTTATATTAATACTAATTTTGACTGTTTTTTATAGACTGCTTTTAAAGGTTTAAGACTATAGGCAGCTGAAAAATTGATAGAGTTAGGTCATCTCTGTATAAGGGTACGCAACAACTCCCCTAGTTTTACCAATCCATGTGGTTGGATCATAAGACTAGGGGCTTTTTATTGTCCATGTTTTTATTCGATTGATTAAAATAAAATCATTTACAATATAAGGATTTAAAGTACGTCAAAGTCATTTATTCAGGCGCAACCCAACCCCGCACGTCAATTTTTCCCGTGACGGCAGCGGAAATTAAGGCAGTGCGGCGTTCTTGCATCAGTTGGATGGCTTGTTCTGCTTTCATTACTAACGTATCAAAAACCTCTAAATTATAGTTGATATAAGAAATAATCTTATAACTCTCTTCTAGAGGCGGTACAGCAATAACGAACGAGTTATACTTATCTGCACTGACGTTTTGAATCGTAGCTTGAATTTGAATACTTTCAATCCACTTCCAATAAAAGTCAGTTAGCGTGTTTAAATAAAACCACTCTGCCGGAGTTATCTCTTCATCAATTTTCGCTTTTATCAGATAACCTGCAAAACAGCACTTACCCCATGAATCTCTATAAATAAAACTTTTCCCCACAGTTCCACCACTTCTAGCCAGCAGTACGTCACCATCCATTAACATATATGGCTCGGCAATTTCTTGAGGTAGTGACCTAAAAGTATCATCTTTCAAATTACCATTAGGCAACACATCCGTTATTCTTACAAATCTTGGTTGAGTTTTATCAACATCTTCTGCAGCTTCATTAGCACCATACTGTAGAGGCTCACTTATCAAGTATTTTAATTTAGAAACACCCCAATGCTCAGGCACTTCCCCCAACCATTCAACACCAGAGTCTTTCAACGGCGCGTCAGGATTTAAGCCTTTGGTCACCGCATGACTGATCACGGCTTGGCGCTTTTCTTTTAACAATTGAATAAGGGTTTTCTGCTTATCAATTAAGGTGTCGATTTGGGCGGTTTCAAAGTCGAGGAAGTTGGCTATAGTTTCTCTTTCATCTAAAGATGGCAACCAAATCCTAACCCCTTTCAAAATAGACTGGGTAATACTAAAAACTTTAACGCCTTTTACCATGTGTCTAACTTGAGTTCTTATTTCCTTAGAATCCATTAAATAGGCATAAAAGCGACTACATTGACGATCAAAAGGGCGAGCAATAACTGTGTGATAACCAGCAAAAATT
This sequence comes from Psychrobacter arcticus 273-4, assembly GCF_000012305.1. Classification (NCBI taxonomy): domain Bacteria; kingdom Pseudomonadati; phylum Pseudomonadota; class Gammaproteobacteria; order Moraxellales; family Moraxellaceae; genus Psychrobacter; species Psychrobacter arcticus. The sequence goes on along the minus strand of NC_007204.1, from coordinate 521,324 downwards.
AAATCATCACTAACTAACTGGGTAAAGTTTCCTGAACCTTCTATATCCTCAGAAGTATCAGCAAATACTAAATCGCCTTGAGTAAGCAAAGCATAAGGAGATGACTGTAAATACCCTTCATCAACACACTTTAAATAATGTCTCTTTGGATCAACCTCGAAACCATATTTTGAATGAACTTCTCCATAATTTACACAAGGTACACCAGTATCTAAGAGGTCTGCTTTAGTTATAGTTAAACCTCGACCAAACGAAAACATATATCTAAGCTTACTAAGCTCCCAGTGACTTGGAATCTTCCCCAACCACTCAACACCCGAATCCTTATATTCTGCATACCGCTGATACTTCGTTACCAATTCAGCCATTACGAATGCACCTCACCCAATAACTGCATAATCTCGCTACTGACCGCATCCAAGTCTGCATCAATATCTTGTAACGGACGCGGTGGCTCATACACATAGAAATGGCGGTTAAACGGTATCTCATAGCCCACGATACCGATCTCTTCATCGATAGCATCGGTCTTATCCGCATTTATCCACGCATCAGGCACATGCGGCTGCACTTCACGGGCGAAATAACTTTCAATTAGCTCAGTGGTAGTGACCTCAGGATTGAGCGGCACGTTTTCATAATCGCGCAAATCACTATCTGTTTGGAACTCTACTATTTTGGCTGGCTTGTCTGAGTTGGCAGGATCGGTATAGCTAAACGCACCATAGAGCGGATTGGCAACCTTGAGCGCTTTTTTGATGACCGGTTCTGCTTCAGGGTTTTTCCAAGTGATAGCGTCTAACAGCTGTTTCTTTTCTTTGGTATCAAGATTAACATCAGCCTCTTTTAACGCTTGTTTGAACACTTTTTCAAACTCATTAAAATCATCGAATTGGCTGTCGCCCCGCTCTTTATGAATGACCGCTTGCAAAGATTTGGCTTTATTCATGATTTCTAACTGATCCTGCCAGAGTTTGGCATCAAGCACGTCTTTAATTTGGCTTTCTTTCAGCTCGCTAAAGTCCGCCTTGATCATCGCTCGCGCTTCTAGGTTGACCGCTGATAAGTCACCGTAGTTGTTACTGCTATTACCGTTATTACTGTCACTATCAGTCGTCCAGTCAGTCGTCCAGTCATTACCAAATGCCTCATACAGCGCTGGCATGACCATATCAAACGGTTTAGGCGCATAACGTAGGCTATCAATGGCACTGTCAGATAACTGAGCGGATAAACGTAGCGGACGCTCAATGGTGATACGGCGATAGCCAAACTCATGAGTGGCAAATATCTTACTGGCAAAGGTCTTGGCAGCCTCAATCTTAGGATTGGCAGACTGACGGCCACGGTTAGACTTCACCTCTTCTGGCTTATCTAGTACGCGAGCATCAACCACTTCAAAGTCACCAAAGCTACGGATAATGGTCTTGATATCGTCATCGCTCATCTCATTACGCTTTGAGCCAAGTGATTTACGCATCTTGCTGTATAGGTTACTACCATCAATCAATTGCACTTTACCGTGACGCTCGCTCGCTTTCTTATTGCTTAATATCCATACATAGGTAGCGATACCCGTGTTATAGAACATATCGTTTGGCAAGGCGATGATGGCTTCTAGTAAATCGGCCTCTAAGATATAACGGCGAATCTCACTCTCGCCACTACCTGCGCCGCCCGTGAATAGCGGTGAACCATTTAAGATGATACCGATACGGCTGCCTTGGTTGCTGTTTTGAGTGCTGTTGTCTGTCGCTTGCTCGTTATTACTAACGATCGGACGCATCTTGCTCAGCAAGTGCATCAGGAACAATAGCGAGCCATCAGACACCCGCGGTAAGCCAGCGCCAAAACGACCGTCAAAGCCTTTTTGCTGATGTTCGTCATTGATCTCGCCGGATATCTTTTTCCAGTCCACCCCAAATGGCGGATTCGATAGCATGTAGTCAAACTTCTCACCTGCCAGCTGATCACTAGATAAAGTATTGCCCAGCTTAATGTTATTGACCTCTTGCCCTTTGATCAGCATGTCGGCTTTACAGATGGCATAAGACTCAGGGTTTAGCTCTTGACCATAGGTACGCATGACCGCATCAGGGTTCAGCTCTAGCACGTATTCCATACCAGAGGATAAGAAGCCGCCCGTGCCCGCCGTTGGGTCATAAATGGTGCGAATAATGCCGTCTTTGGTCAGCGCGTCATCATCTTCCATAAATACCAACGAGGTGGTCAGGCGCACGATATCGCGCGGGGTAAAGTGCTCCCCTGCCGTTTCGTTAGAACTCTCAGCAAAACGGCGAATCAGCTCTTCAAACACAAAACCCATTTCATGATTGGAGATAGCTTCAGGACTTAGGTCAGTATTGGCAAACTTCTGCACCACTTTATACAGTAAGTTGGCATCGGCTAGCTGACCGACGAACTCTTCAAATTTAAAATGCTCGAATATCTCACGCGCGTCTTTAGAGAAGGATTGAATACCCCACTCTCAACTTGAAATAAGCAATTCAAACTGAAGTGGCGGGTTACCAAGTTTTTTGTTGAGTACAAAGCATAGATTATGTGACAGAATTTTACGAATCAATCGATGAGACAAATGCCATAAATCTCTTGCTCGTACCCTTTGTATATTAAATCGTTCTGATAGCTGACCAATGACTGTTTCAACGATACGGCGGGCTTTCATTAGCCGTTTTACCACAGGTTTGGGTCTATCCTCTTTCATGTTAGCTCTGAGTGGCGTTTGTAAATCCACTCCTTGAGCGTCGTAGTACTGAGTGAGACTAGGGCTGATATACCCTTTATCAGCGCCGAGCAAACCATAGATATTGTCAGTAATATCAGGCGCAACCGCTCTTTCATCAACATTGGCAGGAGCAAAGGTAAAGCCTTTAATCATGCCCGATAAGTTAACAAGCAAATGTCCTTCAAAGCCATAGTACCTCTCTTGCTTAGCCGCACAGTAGCTAAAAGCCGCTAAGTCTTGATAGTTTTTATGCCGATAAGCGCGTCCATAATGACAGACGGGTATCGGAAAACCATCCATAAAATGGATGTTGTCACGGCCCTCAAGTTGACTGACGTTATCTTGTATCCGCTGTTTGACTTGCCACAGATTCGCGCAATGCTTTGCGAAGTTAGGATATGAGCCTATGGCTGGAAACCAGGCTTGCCAGTGCTGGGTAAAATATTGCCAAATCTGTTTGTCTTGATCAAGGTTTAAAAATTCACCGACCAGTTCCATGCAAATGATCTCAGGATCACTCAGCTTTGGCGCGTAACCTGCACCTCGCAAGGGTTCAGTAACGACTATTTTGTAATATTGCTCTACCATTAAATAGATATTGATGATAAATTCGTCTATGGGCATCTCATGACTCCGTTGTATTCTTGGTCGAAAACAATAGATTAGTGAGATGCTCTTCTTTTTTCAATCACTTTCGAAGTTGAGAGTGGGGTATTGAATATAAGTATTTAAGTTATCCTTGATATCACTTTGACCCATCTTGCTTAGATCCATGGGCGAGATATTGTAGAACGGTCGCTTGCTGGCACGTATCAAGAACTTCTCTTGCGCTTCCTCAGGCAAACCCATATCAGCGATACGCTGGTTCTCAGCAACCACAGCTGCTTTGGTCTCTTCTAGTACGCACTCTAGGCGGCGCAATAGTGTGAATGGTAGGATGATGCGACCATATTGAGATTGCTTAAAGTCACCACGTAATAGATCAGCAACTGACCAGATAAAAGCCGCTGTTTGAGAGAAGTTTTTGGTCATGGAATTATCTTATTGTTTGTTGAGCAAGGATAAATAAATATTTAGTAAAGCGCTCAAAATTATATCAGGTATATAGGTGAGTTACAGACATGGCAGGTAAGAAAGTCATAGCTCTGATGAGATTTACGTTAAAACTCATCGCTCGTACATAGCCCCTTTAAGCCTACTTAATAGAATCGAGCGTTCGGCACATACAGATATAAGAATTGTCACTGATGCAGGGGTTATCGAAGCCGACTTCAAAGAAAGTCGCGCATTTTTGGGACTGCTCAATTTTAATAAACAACTAGCAAAAACCACGCCTTAAATAGCAGTGACTCACAACAGCGATAGCGCTGTTATTGATGCATAACTCATGATTCTTTTGAGTACGTGCAACCTTCATTCTGCCTCTTGCAGGTTGGCATCCAATTGCGTGCGGCTAGGTACACGATGATAATTAAATACCGGTATATCCCCTAAGCGACGTTGACTGGCAGCAAGCTTGGGGTCAATCGTAATCATGGCAATTTTTGTATTTTGTCGATTGATGAGCAAATGACTGCCCTTTCGCGTAACGCCATAATCAGGAAAGTACTGCTTAATCATCTTTGCTGTCTTTTGTAACGCGTCATTGATCGGTTTCTTCTTATCTTTTGACTTTATGTCATGTAAATTATTTGGCGAACGTGATTTTGCAAACAACCACAATCCAATGACAACTGCTATCAATATGACCAGCCACCAAATTCCGTCTATCATAAAAAGGGATATCCATTATTAGCAAGGGTTAGCTCATGTTAGCAGAATTACCATCAGCGGTAATAGCAGAAATAGAGCCTGCCGCCGAACTATTGGTAAAACATGACGGCGCCAAACTTATCGAGATAGACTCTTATCCGACACCAAATACGCTAGTCGATTCCAAATAAAGTAGATACATCATGGTTTATTTTAGAAAAACCACGGTATCAGACAGCTCATTACCTGATGGATTGTGCTCCAGATGATAATATTGGCGCAGCACTTGACCGACCTCATCTAGTAAGTCAGTTAAGCTTTCTTCTGTCTTCTGATTGGCAATACCGACTACCGCTTTGTCACACATCGCTCGCCAAACGGTTGGGCTGACATGAGCACTGATACCGCGATCAGCGACGATCTCAAGCTTATGTTCGCAAACATTGACGTATATCAGTACACCGGTATTTTCTTCAGTGTCCCACACTCGATACTCACTGAATAAGTCGATCGCACGGTCACGGCAATCGCTATGATAGGCCTCTTGAATAGGCAAGTGATTTTCTACGATTAAAAACACCTCGCCGCGATGACCTTGCTCAGCAAGGGTCACTTGCTCAGTCAGCCGAGCTTTTGCCGCGGGCGTTAACCACTTACTATGCAAGACTGGTACAAATAAGACTTGGCGCCACCAGCGGGCAAAGCTGGATTTTGAAGCGTTATTTTCTGCCATGATACTATTTCCTCAAGTACGTCATTACTAATGGTTATTTAGTATTTTTTTCATTAGGCAGCTATTAAGCGGCTAACAAACAACTGGCAAGTCCTTACCAAGAACCGCCAGCGCCGCCGCCACCAAAACCACCACCACCGCCGCCGAAGCCGCCGCTACCAAAACCACCGCCGCCAGACCCACCGCCCATACCCGGTAGGAATATCATGCCGCCTCTACCACCTCTACCGCCGCCAGACCCGCCTTTGCCACTACCGCCGCCACGTGCAATTAAGAACAGCCACAAAAATATCGCCATAATGATGGTCATAAATAGACCACCGCCTAATGCCAGTGAGCCTGCAACAAAACCACCAGCCGTCAGCACAGAACCAAATACCCGACCAACAATACTAGTAATAAAACCACCAAATATCATCGCCATAATAAACAGAAAAATAGGAGATGGTAGCTCATCTGAGCCTTGTTGAGCAGTACGTTCAGCCGCTTGCGCATCGGCACGAGCCAATACTTCAGGATCAGCAGATAAACGGCTTTGTAAGGCCGTTACGCCTGCCAATATCCCAGCGCCATAATCATTTTGCTTAAATAACGGGGTGATATCTTCTCGAATGATACGATTGACTGCCGCATCGGGTAGTACACCTTCGAGTCCATAACCCGTTAATATATACATATCACGGTCATTGACCGCAACCACCAAGAGCAAGCCATCATCGATGTCTTTATCACCCAGCTGCCACTTTTCAGCAACCTGTAAGGCATAATCAAAGATAGGCATACCATTGGTAGTTGGGACAATCACCACTGCTGCTTGCGCCAACCCTTGCTGATAAATCGTACGTAGCTGTGCTTCTAAGCGCTGTTTCTCTTGTGGGTTTAAGATATTGGCTTGGTCGATGACAGGATTGTTTAAAATCAGTTTGTCCGCATCGACACTGTTAGCGGTTGATTTAACAGGTGGACGTTTGGTTGCATTTGCCTCTGCCACGCCCTCGTTATTGGATGCATTAGGATTAATGGCGTCATTACCGAGTATGGTTTCGTTAATCGCCTCATTGCCTAAGACAGCATCATTAATGGCTTCATTAGATTCAGCGGCTTTTGCAATAGCCACTAAGTCTTCCACACTGCGATTTTGCGTGGTGCTATCTGCAGCGAGCGTACTGTCATTGGGCGCCGCATACAACGTAGACGCGCTACCAATAGTAAGGGCGAATAACAACGCTGCTAGGGGTGTTTTTAAATGAGTCATTAAATGTATACCACCTCAAGTCAGATCTGTACTAAATTAATAAGTAGAGCGGCACCCAATAAGTATTTAATCAATCGGTACTTAGTGCTTGCTGCTCTACCTGTTTTTAATGGCTTAACGATATAAATAGGCTTTAAGAGGTATTCATTCTTAATATTAGAAGCAATCTATTCATACCAGTAAGAAACGCTAGGACGGCTACACAATTCGTTCAATAGATGAAACGTTTTATCATTAAATAAACGAAGGAGTCATCATTATCGATTTGCTGCTATTGAGCCGCCTTTGACCCGCCATTATCAAAATCCACGCTTGGTGCAGTAGAAATCTCTTTTTCATTAGCAACGCTAAAGTTTGGCTTAGCACTCATCCCAAATACCTTAGCAGTGATATTGGTTGGGAATTGACGTACGGTCGTATTGTAGCCCTGTACTTCTTGGATATAGCGATTACGAGCCACTGCGATACGGTTTTCAGTACCTTCTAATTGCGCTTGCAAGTCTTGGAATAGCGCATCCGATTTTAATTCAGGATAACGCTCAGACACTGCCATCAAACGTGATAGTGCGCCAGTCATCTGTTCTTGCGCGGCAGCATAACGCTCCATCGCTTTAGGGTCGTTTAACACTTCTGGCGTTACGGTGATACCGCCAGCGCGTGAACGAGCTTCAGCCACTTGCGTAAAGACTTCTTGCTCTTGCTTGGCATACTGCTGTACTACTTTTACCAAGTTTGGTACCAAATCCGAGCGACGTTGGTATTGGTTGACCACTTCTGACCATGAAGCCGTCACTTGCTCATCTTGAGCCTGAAGATTATTATAACCACAACCTGTCAAGCCAACAGTAGACGTGGCTAATACAGCTGATAGCAAGATGGGTTTTACAATGGATTTACGCGTCATTGTGGATTCTCCTAATAATGATAAATATCAAACAACTGATAACAAGTTTTTAAAGTGATTTTTAACTGCTTTTTTTGATACTGCTTTCAATACTATGACTATATATAAGCTTCTATTTTATAACCTACAATATGTTGTGCTAATAATGGCGCTATAACGCTTTTTTTACAATTCATCGTTACCAAAACACAACCGCAAGCAACGACTTGTAGCACAAGCTCTCGCTCTGTTTTGACTGTGTATCTATATAACGTCACTTATTATTAAAAAATCATCCAGTCTAAGATAAATCGACCTTATGCCATACTCTACGGTACTTCATGCCATAATAAAGCCTGCTATAACATATATATAGATGCCGCTAAGAAGAAATTTCTAGTAATTGAGTAAAAAATATGGCAAATTGCAGTTACGTAGCTGTACGGTTTGCATACATTTGGTAGTGGACTTGTTTTCTTTATAGTACTAGCGATTCGTTTATTTATCCTTTAAAAGGATTCATAGATAGATAAATCATCGCTTTATGATGCTATTACGCAATTGTACTCAGCCGATACCGCTCATAGTAAGTCGAATACCGTCGTAATGATGGGTATTTAAAATGATAACCGGCTGTTTTATCCACTGGTCTACTTATAACAGCGTTTATGTTTACGGCAGGATGACAGATTACCAAAGTAAAGAGACAGTAAAAGAATGGCAGCCATCGCCAATCGATTGATATTTACCTATTTACTAAATAAGCGGTATCAAGAGACGAGCAGATACCGCCAAACTTTGATAATAAACCAAGCGGATAAACACAGACAACTACAGTCCATTCTTGATGACTATGTACATATGAAGCTTAAGCAATCGTTTTAAGTATATGCAGATAATTTGAGTGGTTGACTTTAATAAAGGTATTAAAGTCAACCACTCTATGCACCATCATATATAGTCATTTTGAGACAGTTGAAGGAATAGGTATATGGAAGGTTTAGTCAATTTAGTAAACGGAATTATTTGGAGCCCCGCATTAATCTACTTATGCTTGGGCGCAGGTCTATTTTATTCCATCATGACGCGCTTTGTACAAGTACGTTTATTCGGTGAAATGATCAAATTACTATTTACTACCCCACTCTCAACTTGAAATAAGCAATTCAAACTGAAGTGGCGGGTTACCAAGTTTTTTGTTGAGTACAAAGCATAGATTATGTGACAGAATTTTACGAATCAATCGATGAGACAAATGCCATAAATCTCTTGCTCGTACCCTTTGTATATTAAATCGTTCTGATAGCTGACCAATGACTGTTTCAACGATACGGCGGGCTTTCATTAGCCGTTTTACCACAGGTTTGGGTCTATCCTCTTTCATGTTAGCTCTGAGTGGCGTTTGTAAATCCACTCCTTGAGCGTCGTAGTACTGAGTGAGACTAGGGCTGATATACCCTTTATCAGCGCCGAGCAAACCATAGATATTGTCAGTAATATCAGGCGCAACCGCTCTTTCATCAACATTGGCAGGAGCAAAGGTAAAGCCTTTAATCATGCCCGATAAGTTAACAAGCAAATGTCCTTCAAAGCCATAGTACCTCTCTTGCTTAGCCGCACAGTAGCTAAAAGCCGCTAAGTCTTGATAGTTTTTATGCCGATAAGCGCGTCCATAATGACAGACGGGTATCGGAAAACCATCCATAAAATGGATGTTGTCACGGCCCTCAAGTTGACTGACGTTATCTTGTATCCGCTGTTTGACTTGCCACAGATTCGCGCAATGCTTTGCGAAGTTAGGATATGAGCCTATGGCTGGAAACCAGGCTTGCCAGTGCTGGGTAAAATATTGCCAAATCTGTTTGTCTTGATCAAGGTTTAAAAATTCACCGACCAGTTCCATGCAAATGATCTCAGGATCACTCAGCTTTGGCGCGTAACCTGCACCTCGCAAGGGTTCAGTAACGACTATTTTGTAATATTGCTCTACCATTAAATAGATATTGATGATAAATTCGTCTATGGGCATCTCATGACTCCGTTGTATTCTTGGTCGAAAACAATAGATTAGTGAGATGCTCTTCTTTTTTCAATCACTTTCGAAGTTGAGAGTGGGGTATTTACTGGTAAATCCAGTGACCAAGGTATTTCATCGTTTCAGGCACTTGCCGTCTCGCTTGCTGGTCGTGTGGGTATGGGTAACATCGCTGGGGTAGCAGCCGCTATCGGCTTCGGTGGTCCTGGTGCCGTATTTTGGATGTGGGTTGTTGCTTTCCTAGGCGCATCTACTGCTTATGTTGAGTCTACACTGGCTCAGATTTATAAAGAAAAAGATGTAATTACTGGCGAATATCGCGGTGGCCCCGCTTACTATTTTGAGCGCGCACTTGGCCAAAAATGGTACGGCATCCTCTTTGCAATCTCATCTATCCTCGCTTGTGGTATGTTCTTACCAGGCGTACAGGCAAACGGCGTTATCAATGCTTTCGCGCAGGTAATGGGCGAAGGCTCTGTTATGAGTATTGGTGCCTTAGAAGTCGGCTCTATGCGTTTATTAGCATTAGCTATTATTCTTGTGGTATTAGGTATCATCATCTTCGGTGGTATCAAGCGTATCGCAACGTTTACCGAGTTTGCGGTTCCTTTCATGGCAATCGGTTATATTGCCTTAGCTTTAATTATCATGTTCAGCAACTTCAGTTTAATCCCAGATGTATTTGGTTTGATCATTAGTGATGCCTTTACGGCGCAAGCCGGTTTTGGCGCGGCAATTGGTTGGGGTGTAAAACGCGGTATTTACTCTAACGAAGCTGGTCAAGGTACAGGTCCTCACGCTGCTGCAGCTGCTGAAGTTGAGCATCCATCACAGCAAGGTTTGGTACAAGCGTTCTCAGTTTACGTTGATACATTACTAGTTTGTTCTGCTACTGCGTTTATGATTTTATCTACTGGTATGTACAATATTCAGGGTACTTTGCCAGACGGTCAGTTCATTCTTCAAAATGTAGCCGCTACTACTGAAATCAATTCGCCTGCCTTCACCCAAATGGCAATGGAATCAGTATACGGTACTACTGGTAATGTCTTTATTGCAGTCGCTGTATTTTTCTTTGCCTTTACCACTATCTTGGCTTACTACTATATCGCTGAAGTGAACGTTGCTTACTTGACGCGCTTTATCGGTCGCGGTGCCAACAAAACTGGTCTATTCTTAGTTAAAATCCTAATCATGGTGATGGTTGCTTATGGTGGTCTTAACTCAGCCGGTTATATCTGGGCAATTGGTGATATTGGTGTTGGTCTTATGGCTTGGCTCAATATCGTTGGTATTCTTGTTATCTTCTTTGTGGCACGTCCAACGCTTACCATGCTTAAAGATTACGAAGCACAGCGTAAAGCTGGCGTAACGCGCTATACATTTGATCCTGCAAAATTCGGTATCAAAAACGCACCTTATTGGGAAGAGCGTCATCTAAAAGAGCAACAAAGAATAGCGGCACAAGATCCTTTAAATAAAGAGCATCGTTAATCCTCTTTAAAGTATTTGCCTACTAGCCAGTTATTAAAAAAAGCCCGAGACCGTCGTCTCGGGCTTTTTCGTTTGCTTGCCCTTGCCTCTTTTCTACTAAATAAGCGAGACTTACTATAGTTGAAATAGTTTAAAGTCGCTACAGTATTGCTGGTGTAAATTTTTTGCAGCCTCTGTCTGCGTAGGCACAGCAAGCAAGAAAAATTTGCACCAGTAGTACGTGTTGTATCGATATTACTTTTCACCGACTATAGATTCTTTGCAAAGTGCATCGACTACAATGTCTAAGTATTAATTATCAAGCAGCAAAAAGCCTAGCTCGATGGCTAGGCTTTAGGTGTTTTTATATCATCTACTGTCTACAATAGAGACTGAACTGCATCAGTCACCAGAACTTATTTAGGCAGTAAAACAGTATCAATGACATGTACCACACCATTAGTTGCCATCATATCAGTGCCAACGATATTGGCGGTATTACCATTTGAATCCGTAATAACATTGGCATCACTAATCGTGATGGTTTGACCATTGGCAGTTTCAATCGCAGTACCGTAAGGAATATCCGCGGCTTTTACGACCATAGGTACGACATGGTATGGAAGCACACTTTTTAGCGTCGCTTGATCAGCGAGTAGCTCTTCTTTGGTAATATTCAGCTTGGTCAATAAGCCAGCAAAGGCATCATCAGTAGGTGCAAATACCGTGTATTTGTCTTCAGCCATCAGCATTGAGTCAAGTCCAGCTGCCTGTAATGCAGCAGTCAAGATGGTTAAGTCTTCATTGCCAGCTGCCATTTCACCAATAGTCTGCGTAGCTGCTGCTTCAGGGGCAACATCCGCTTCAACCATTGGTTCAGCAGCGACTTCTGGCTGAACGACCACATCAGTGGTTGCTTCTGGCTCAACTGGCTCGGTAACCACTTCTTTATCGTTACAAGCTGCTAATGACATTGCTGCCGCCACAACGGCGATAGATAGTAAATTCTTTTTTAACATAAGACATTCCTTTGATATGAATAACAATTTAATAAGTAATAATTTATGGATAAACCGTTTTTTTTAAAATACACAATACTGTTTTAGAATATGATACTTTTTAAAGGGACGTTATCTGAAATCATCTACCATATTAACTGATTGATTTTTAATTGATATATTCTTAGGTAGTAGCACTGTATCGATCACGTATATAACACAGGCGTTTCGTTATCTGAATCTATAACGAATCTAAGAGCTGCTTAGGACAGCTCTTAAACAATTGACTTCATACTGATATAATTGCAAGTTTATAGAGCCTTACCATAAAACTATCTAGGCATAAGAACCCTATCAATCACATGTATCACGCCATTACTGGCAGTAATGTCGGTTTTTAAGAGATTTGCCGTACGTCCACTTTCATCCATCAATTTGCCTTGGGCAGTCACCATAAGCGTGTCTGTGCTTAGCATGGTTACATTGCCTGGTCTGACATCCTTGGCATAAATAGGTGCTGCGGCATTGATCACGTGATAGCTTAAGATTTTGGTCAATAGTGGTTTATTGGCAAAAAGCTGTGCTTTACTCATACCCGTTTCTTGTAGCGCTTGCATAAATGCGGCATTGGTTGGCGCAAGAATCGTATAGTTAGCATTAGGATTAGAGAGCACACCCGCTAAATCAGCGGCGACGACGGCTTCTACGAGTACAGAGAAATCAGGATTGCTTTGAGCGATTTGTACTACATTCATTTTTGCCATTGATTGGCTATGCATCGATGGACTATGCATCGATTGGCTATGCATTGGCGCTTTCATAGAAGCGCTTTTGGCTGGCATCATATTATTACAAGCACTTAGACCTGCAAGTGAAACAGCTAAAGTACCGATAGCAGCGATTTTGATTATTTTCATAACATTATCCTTAATGAGTGACTATCTATAATCTATTGGTTTTTTAATACGCTCTGACAGATGAGATTGGCTTTCCTTAGCAGCAACGCTTAACGATCTAATCGCTGATTTAATAGTGCCTATTTACCTATGAAAAATAACTTGTAGGCAAACCTGCAAATAAAATCACCAACCCTTACTAATAAGTACTGCTTATAAAACATCAATCCTTCTGAAATTAAATTAACATATAGTTAAGCGGTGTAAACTGCTATTTGCGCTACTTTTTGTAGTACGCATGTAACCTTTATCTACGTTATAAAGGGGCGATTTTGCATTTATAATCATAAGTAAAGCTTTATGTAATCATCAAGCTAAATGATATTCATTTGTGCTCGCAAGCTTTATGCAATAGACTTTGATAAGGTGATGATAATGATAAAATCTTCGTCATAGATTTCCCATATTTGCGATGGAATCTGCATCCCAAGAATGGCAAAATTGATATCATCCGCGCAGTATTTGTTGAATGACATTAATCATATACGTATAGATTGATTTCAGCGTTACAGCTGCTCAAGTAGAATAAGGACAATCTCTCAAAATTGAAGCTTTTCATGCTAAAATCAGCTTGATTTGTCTGTTACTTTTGAACATGGGTTTAATGGCATTTATTGTTTTTAAATCCTTACCTATTAAGAATTATAACTATTTACTCTCTTTTCCTTTTATAACATTGACTCTATAAGCAGCGCTCCTATGACTCCAACAGCCCGTTCTCAAACTGATATTTCTCCAACCAAAATAATAGATGATAGCAATCCAAATGCCAATCCGAATGATTTTATATTGACGCCGCCCACTGTCTTTCCTTATAAAGATCAGCAGCTAACTGCGCGCACACGCATCACAGAACAAATGGCAGCACGGATTTTGATGCTAGATGGTGCAATGGGCACGCATATTCAGAATTATAAGTTAGAAGAAGCGGACTATCGCGGCGAGCGCTTTGCTAATATCAGTCAAGATGTGCGCGGCAATAACGATTTATTGGTGCTGACGCAGCCACATATGATTAAAGAGATTCATCTAGCACATTTGGAATCTGGCGCTGATATTATCGAGACCAATAGTTTTAACGGTACGCGGCTATCGATGGCAGACTATGATATGCAGTACCTCGTGCCCGAGCTGAATAAAACGGCTGCCAAGATTGCCCGCGAAGCCGCTGACGAATACACTGCGAAGAATCCAGATAAGCCGCGTTTCGTCGCTGGTGTGATTGGACCCACATCACGTACTTGTTCGCTATCGCCTGACGTTAATGATCCGGCATTTCGTAACATTACCTTTGATGAATTGGTGCTGAACTATCGCGAAGCAACCTTGGCACTAATGGAAGGCGGCGTTGATATCATCCTGATCGAGACTATTTTTGATACGCTCAATGCCAAAGCGGCGATTTTTGCCGTAACAGGCGTCTTTGATGATATTGGCTTTGAACTGCCAATTATGATTTCAGGGACGATTACCGATGCGTCAGGTCGGACATTATCAGGGCAAACGGCTGAAGCCTTTTATAACTCGATTCGTCATGCCAAACCGCTATCGGTGGGCTTTAACTGTGCGCTGGGTGCGGATGCGCTACGTCCACATATCCAAACGCTATCAAATATTGCCAATACTTATGTCTCTGCGCATCCAAATGCCGGTCTGCCCAATGAGTTTGGTGAATATGATGAAACTGCTGATGAAACTGCAGCGCTGTTAGAAGGCTTTGCCAAAGCAGGTATCTTAAATATCGTCGGTGGCTGTTGTGGTACGACGCCTGAGCATATTCGCCAAATCGCTAATATGGTGGCAAAGTACCCACCGCGTGTTATCCCTGAGATTGCACCTGCCTGCCGCCTGTCAGGTCTTGAGCCTTTTACTATCAATTCTGATAGTTTGTTCGTCAACGTTGGTGAGCGTACCAACGTCACCGGTTCAAAAAAATTCTTGCGCTTAATCAAAACCGAGGCCTATACCGAAGCGCTCGACGTTGCCCGTGACCAAGTCGAAGGCGGTGCGCAAATCGTCGATATTAATATGGATGAGGGCATGCTTGACTCCAAGCAGGCGATGATTCACTTCGTCAACTTGGTCTCCGGTGAGCCGGACATCAGCCGTGTGCCGTTGATGCTGGATTCATCAAAATGGGACATTATCGAAGAAGGTCTTAAGCGTACTCAAGGTAAATGTATCGTCAACTCTATCTCGTTAAAAGAAGGTCACGCTGAGTTCGTCGAGCGCGCCAAGCTCTGTATGCGCTATGGTGCAGCCATTATCGTCATGGCATTTGATGAAGATGGTCAGGCGGATACCTTTGAGCGCAAAACTCAAATTTGTAAACGCAGCTACGATGTATTGGTCGATGAAGTGGGCTTCCCCTCTGAAGATATTATCTTTGACCCCAATATTTTTGCGGTCGCAACCGGTATTACCGAGCACAACAATTACGGCGCAGACTTTATCAACGCCACCAAATGGATTACGGATAACCTACCTAATGCGATGGTATCGGGCGGCGTATCTAACGTATCGTTTAGTTTCCGTGGTAACCCAATTCGTGAAGCCATCAACTCTGTATTCCTTTACCATGCGATTCAAAATGGCTTAACGATGGGTATCGTTAACCCTGCCATGCTTGAGTTATATGACGATATTCCTAAAGAAGCTCGTGATGCCATTGAAGATGTAATGCTCAACCGCAACCAAGGCGAGACGGGACAAGATGCCACCGAACGGCTAATGACCATCGCTGAAAATTATCAGGATGGCGGTAAGAAAAAAGAAAGCACCGTCGATATGACATGGCGTGAAGGCACGGTCGAAGAACGGATTGCTCATGCGTTGGTAAAAGGTATCACCACCTTTATCGAAGCGGATACCAAAGAAGCGTGGGAGAAATATCCCCGTCCGCTTGAGGTCATCGAAGGTCCGCTCATGGACGGTATGAATATCGTTGGCGATTTATTTGGTGCCGGTAAGATGTTCTTACCGCAGGTAGTAAAATCTGCTCGCGTCATGAAGCAGTCGGTCGCTTGGCTAAATCCGTATATCGAAGCTGAAAAAGTTGAGGGTGAAAAGAAAGGTAAAATCCTCATGGCAACGGTCAAAGGTGACGTCCATGATATCGGTAAAAATATCGTCGGCGTGGTACTCGGCTGTAATGGCTATGATATTGTGGATTTAGGCGTCATGGTACCGTGTGAAAAAATCCTCGATACCGCCATTGCTGAAGAAGTCGATATCATCGGACTCTCAGGTCTTATTACGCCAAGCCTTGATGAGATGGTCTATGTCGCCAAACAAATGCAAGAGCGCGGCATGACCTTACCCTTGATGATTGGCGGGGCAACGACCTCTAAGGCGCATACGGCGGTCAAAATCGAACCACAGTATCAAAACGATGCCGTCATTTATGTATCAGATGCTTCGCGCTCAGTCGGCGTAGTCACTAAGCTACTATCAAAAGAGCACCGTCAAGGCTTAATCGATGAAACCCGCGAAGAATATATCAAGGTGCGCGAGCGCCTTGCTAAGCGTCAACCAAAAGCGGCTAAAATATCTTATGCTGAATCCATCGAGATTGGCTTTCAGTATGATTGGGACAACTATGTGCCACCGACGCCCAATAAATTAGGGCAAGTGATATTTGACGACTATCCCATCACTAACTTACTGCCTTATATCGATTGGACGCCCTTCTTTATTTCATGGGGTCTAGCGGGTAAATATCCGAAAATCTTGCAAGATGATGTGGTTGGTGAGGCAGCACGTGATTTGTTTGGCAATGCAGAAGACATGCTGCAAAAGATGATTGATGAGAAATTAATCGTCGCTAAAGGCGTATTTAAACTCATGCCAGCCTGTCGTACGGGCGCGGATACCGTCACCGTCTATGACAAAGCACCGACTGAGGGCGGCACAGCAGAATATCAATTTGAGCATCTGCGCCAACAAAGCGACAAAGCCAGCGGTAAGCCAAACTTTAGCTTGGCAGATTTTATCTCACCATCGGACATGCATACTGATTATCTGGGTGGCTTTACCGTTTCGATAGTCGGTACAGAGGCGCTGGCTGAGAAGTATAAAGCGGCTGGTGACGACTATAATGCCATTATGGTACAAGCATTATCTGACCGCTTAGCCGAAGCCTTTGCCGAGCATCTGCATGAGCTGATTCGTAAAGAATATTGGGGTTATCAGCCGACTGAGTCGCTCACCAATGAGGATATGATTAAAGAAAAATACGTCGGTATCCGCCCTGCTCCCGGTTATCCGGCCTGCCCTGAGCATACCGAAAAAGGTAAATTGTTCGAATGGCTTGGTACGGGCGATGCGATTGGTACGATATTAACCGAAAGCTATGCGATGTGGCCTGCGTCATCAGTCAGCGGATTTTATTACTCGCATCCTGACAGTGTCTACTTTAATGTCGGTAAAATCAGCACCGATCAGTTAGAGAGCTATGCTGAGCGTAAAGGTTGGGATATGAAGACTGCTGAGAAGTGGTTGAATCCGAATTTGTAGGTTAATTTTGACTAAGACTTTCTAGAAATTACTTGAGGCGGGATTGGTTATATAACTGATCCCGCTTTTGCTTCTATCTGCTAGTCTAGGCGAGCGGCAGCATCGCGTTCTTGCAATTATATATCGTAGTGAACTTACTCAATCTTTAACTAGAGAGTAAAATACAGGCTCTGGAAAAAGCATTTCTAGGTCTTGAGGTTTAATTTTGAAAAATGGACCCTTCTCACTCGTACGACCTGTTTCGTTCTTTCTTTTAATTAAATGATCCAAAGTTATTACCCCTTGTTTTATTAGAGGTAACAACTGATGTTCCATAGGATTTTTGGTGTGAGTAAAACCATTTAAAGAATAAAACTCTAATCCATTGATAATATTAACGTTTGCACTAATCCAAAATGTCTCATGATGTTTTTCTAGTAATCGCTCTCTTAGCTTTTGACCTTCCCATACAACAATTAATCCATCAATTTCGTGTTCTTCGTACACTTTATCGTTCTCTAAGTCTACTACAAGGCGTAATCCTTGGTTATTGAAATTCGAAACATTGACTGTACAATATAGTCTTTGGTCGCCATTGTCTTTGTCTGGATAACCATATGAATCTACAATCTCCCTTGAGCTTTTAAGAACGCTTTTATCCCATGCGGGAACTTGTGCAAATAGGTTACTACGAGTTTTAGATTTAGTGATTCTTCCTGACTTCAACTCTATACCTTTGTAATCAGGTTTTTTTGAAGAATTTGCAGTCAGTCCAAGTGCATGCTCGATAGTCATGCCTATTGCTGTATCTCCCTTCATAATAGATTTTAAAGGTTGTTTAGCAATCTCAATTAATTTATCTCGAAGCTCTATAGCTGTTTCATCTAATGATTGTTTCAGCTCAAAAAGCAGGTCTTTGTAATCTGATATATCTACTGAATTAAGATTTAGCACATAAAGTAAATCGTCTACGATAAAAAATGTTAACTCATCATCAGCTCGGACATGAGAGCTTAGACCATACACCCAAATACGAGGGTCACCTTTTTTAGTAACTGGTCTATACAAGCTAACTTTTTTATTAAGTATCTTCTCGGACGTAATTAACTGACAAGGCTTAAGAACTTTATAGCTTTCACCTTGTTTTTGATCCTCATAGTTATGGAAACCCTCTTCAACCAAGAAGTGTCTTAGACTACCTACAGCATCCATAATTGATTTTTTGATGCCGGTAGCAGTTATTATTAGTACTGAAAAATCAATACCATACTCTGCTAATAACTCTTTATTTTGCTGATTTAAAGTTTTTTCTTGAGCCTCTGAAGTAGTTATGGTTACTTTACCGTCTGTAGCATTTTTAGTTAAACTCTGCCAACTCTCATACCCATATTTTTCGGCTACTAAATTAAGTGCCTGATTTAGCGCTACGTTTTTTTCTTTTTTTAAATCACTAGCATCTTGCTTTAAACGTTTAATTGTACGGGTCGTCGTCATAGGCTGCTCCATTGAAAATAATAAGCACAGCTCACTATAAAAGTGACAGCTAGTACTTGGGTTCAATGAGACAACCTGAAGGGGTTTTTACTATTAGTCAGCTTATGGACTGCCTAAAGATAGCGCTCTCTAACGCTCATTTTTTCTTAATTTATTGATATTTAGCTGATTAGTCAAATCAAACCATAGTTAATCTAGCTCCTGGACTTTAAAGTATTTTTCATATACTATACTCACTTAGAGTTAGTATTAATTAACTGATTGGTATCTTGATGAAATATATAGAATTATTCGCTGGCTGTGGCGGTCTATCTTTAGGCTTACAAGCAGTCGGCTTTGAAAATATTATGGTAAATGAGCTATCGCCTATGGCTGGAGAGACTTATGCCTACAACTTTTACAACGAAGACTTATCTCAACCTGATTTTCTAGAGAAAAAAGACCCTCATACTGTTTGGCTTTCTAGTAAATACTCCTTAGATAATATGTCATTAAGATTACGTGAAGATCCTAGAGAGTATCCAGATCTTAAAAGCACATACTCTTTTTCAGATGTGAATAACTTAGATTCGATTCGCCATAAATTGATAATTGGTAGCATAAAAGAGCTAAACCAAGTACTTAAATCAAGTCCATCAATGCTAAAAAGCATTAATGATGCCGATGTTGTCTCAGGAGGTCCGCCATGCCAAAGTTTTAGCATGGCAGGGCTACGCGAGTTAAGTAATGATAGAAATACATTACCGTGGGAGTTTATGCAATTTGTCAAACTTACTCACCCCAAAATTGCAGTACTTGAAAATGTTTCAGGTATTTTGAGAGCCTTTAGAAGCGAAGGAAAGCCTTACTATGCTTGGTTTGAGATAGCAAAAGGCTTTGCTGCTCTAGGCTATGTTCCTATATGTCTACATGTAAATGCAAGGTTTGCAGGTATTGCTCAAAACCGTAACCGTTTTATCTTGATAGCTATAAGATTTGATACTCTCAGTCAACAACTGCATTCGTTCAATGACATAGAGTTATCTCTAATCAAACCTTATTTTAGCTTCTATCAGAATATTGAAAGCTCTAAGACTGTTAAATTTGATGATATTAAAGTCATAGATTTAACTAAAGGCACTGATACTAATTTAGTAAATACGTTTCTAGCACCCTTTTTCGAATATAAAGAAAATAATTTTACTGTTAAGGATGTGATTGATGATCTAAAAGCTTTAGACAACCTGTATGGTAAGAAAAGTAAATATTTAGAATTTATCGAATCGTCTTTAAAAACATTGCCAATAATTAGTAAAGATTATCTGCAAAACCATGACCTTAGAGCAAATAGCCTACCCGTAAAAAGGAGGTTTAGAATTTACCAAGTTTTAAATAAGCTAGAGTCTTCTGAGAGGAAAGAAGTATTTGATTTTTTGAAAGGTAGAAGTGAAATACTATCTGAAAAAGCAGTAAATAAGCTATTAGAGTTCGATTTTCTTTTATTAGATGGTTCATTTGGAAAGCTGTCTAATGAGAAAGAAATAACAATGTTCTTTAGACAACATTTGACTAAAAAACATTCTCAAAAAGCGCTTATACCAGAGATGCCAGCGCCCTCAGCCTTATCAATACCTGATGACGTATGCCACTATGATGAAAGCGAGCTACGAACCTTAACTGTTAGGGAGATGGCTAGAATACAGTCCTTCCCTGATAGCTTTGTTTTTAAGTCTAAAGTTACTACTGGTGGGAAAATGCGTAAATTTGAAGTTCCTCAATATACCCAAGTTGGAAATGCTGTACCGCCAATCTTAGGTGTGGCAATAGGTAAAGTAATTAAGAATATTTTAAACTAATATTGCTATTGCCACCTCTATCTTCCTCCTCTGGTAACATTGGGTTAGAAAACGTGGCGGTTTTCTATTTTCTTAATTATCACCTTTGCCCTTCCCTCGCCGACACTTCTCCGAACAATAAATCACCTGCTCCCAATCCTTTTCCCACTTCTTACGCCAACTAAACGGACGCTGACAGACGGGGCATATTTTTTGCGGTAGATTTACCTTTTTATGTGCCATCGTCTGCTCCCTTGCTTCCATATATCTATAATTAATTATTACTGCCTATTTATCTTCTTTTTGATGATCCAACCCTTCATACTTCTTCACGCGGCGGCATTGGTCGGAGCAATAGACCATGCTGTCCCAGTTTTTATCCAGCTTTTTAGTCCAGCTAAACTCTCGAAAGCAGACCGGACATTCTTTTTTGCGGACATTTTTCTTTTTATGCGCCATGATATTTACCTTTAAATTAAAAAAATCGCTTAACGACCCCAAATTGGTGAGCGTACTACCCCGCCCGTTTTACTACTAATGGCATAACTGGTATTCCC
The DNA here is from genome assembly GCF_000012305.1 of Psychrobacter arcticus 273-4. Lineage (NCBI taxonomy): Bacteria > Pseudomonadati > Pseudomonadota > Gammaproteobacteria > Moraxellales > Moraxellaceae > Psychrobacter > Psychrobacter arcticus. The sequence goes on along the minus strand of NC_007204.1, from coordinate 500,134 downwards.
TGCTAAAGAATGGATAACCAAGCTGCCGCCATTTTGACTGCTTTGACCGCTTACTGGCCCACCCAAATTTGACTGACGCGTCGGATAAATGGCGTATTGTCCAGAAGGTGATAGACGCGCTGGCTCATCAAGCCCCGTTTCTGCCAGATTAATGACGTGTCCTGTGCTAAGCGTCATTACTGCTGCCTTGCGACCATTGAGATATGCCAAACGCTGACCATCTAAGCTAAGCTGAGGACTGGCGGCATAACCTGCAGTCGATATAAGCGCGGCGTTAGCAGTAGCGAAGTTATAACGATAAATGCTTGGGCGCCCAGCGCGGACTTTATCACCGGTATAGACAAAGCTCTGCCCATCGCTGGCGTAGCTTGGCTGCACTTCAGTGCTAGGCAAAGTGGTGAGCTGTTTGGTATCGCCATCGCTTAAACGCATCTCATAGATATCAGCATTGCCGCCAACGGTTGAGCTATAAAGCAGCTTTTTGCCATCGGGTGAAAATGACGGCGATAAATTGCTACCTTCAGCGTTGACGACCAAATTATGGCTGTTACGTTTACGATCGTAAATATAAATCTTTGGATGCTGGCGCGCGGCTTGTTTACTATACATCCGCTGACCACGCCGGCGCATAAATATAGCCGTTCAGCTGATCGATCAGTTGACGCTCGCTACCATCGGGGCGGATGCGATATAGCGTCGAGACCTTGGCTGTGCCCACTCCTTGCTCCTCTACATAAGCAATATAGCCTTGTCGATCTATTGCTAGCATGCCAATAGTGAGCGGATTATTCATAGTCATTACACTAGGTACTTTGGACAAGGTATTTGGCATTGTCTGGCAGCCTGTTAACACCGCAAGCATTGAAAGCGTTAAAAGCAGGATAATAGGAACAGCACTGTTTAGCCTACGAATATCAACAGTCGGTTTTAACACAGCCGTTTTTAACATAAGATAAAGTCCTATAGAGCCATTCGATATAAGCCATTTAAAACGTGCAATTTAATATGAGCAATGGCTAGTAGAAGAGTGCTAAATAAAATATAAATAATCAGGAACCGTGATGTCGCTAGTGTAACGTACATTGCCCTCTTATTTTAGACAAAAAAACACCCCACTTGAGCAGAGGTAGTTTGCATAGCCATCAAAAGCACACCGGTAGCAATGGCTACCTAATGACGGTACTTATATATTCTGTAACATTCAACTTTTTTGACATTAGCACTCCTATCCTAGTGACTATATAGTCATATTAGCGTATATAAAGTCATTTAATATCAATATGATTGAAATATTCAATAACTTGCATTCAAGCAGCAACTTGTGCGTTTATGCTATAATTGACCACCTAAATTCTATAACTATAAGTACGACCATGATGACTAAAAAATCCCTTATCCAATCTCCTGAAGCCATAGAAAAAATGCGCGTGGCTGGTAAACTTGCCAGCGATGTCCTTGTGATGCTTGATGAGCACGTCAGAGTGGGTATCAGCACTGAAGCACTGAACCAAATCGCCCATGACTATATCGTTAATGTACAACAAGCCATCCCTGCGCCGCTCAACTACAACGGCTTTCCAAAATCTATCTGTACCTCGATTAACCATGTGGTCTGTCACGGTATCCCAACCGAAAACAAACTGCTGAAAGATGGCGACATCATCAATATTGATGTGACCGTGATTAAAGATGGCTATTATGGTGACACCTCAAAAATGTGGATCGTTGGCAATGGCTCCATCATGGCGCAGCGTATCTGTAAAGTGGCACAAGACGCGCTATATGCTGGCATGAGCGTGGTCAAGAATGGCGCGCGTTTGGGCGACGTCGGTGCCGCTATTCAAGCAGTGGTTGAGCCCGAACGTTTTAGTATCGTCCGTGAATTCTGTGGTCACGGTATCAGTAATGAGTTCCATCATGAGCCGCAAGTCATGCACTATGGCAAAAAAGGTACAGGCTTTGAGCTAAAAACTGGCATGACCTTTACCATCGAGCCGATGATTAACGAAGGCAAATGGCAGACTAAGATTTTACCGGATGAATGGACTGCCATTACCAAAGACCGCAAGCTGTCTGCCCAGTGGGAACATACGATGGTCGTGACGGATAATGGCTGTGAAGTATTTACCACGCGCCCCGAAGAAGATTTGAGTTTTTTGACTCAATAACATCATCATTCAAGATCGCTTAGGCGGTCTTTTTTTCGTCTATTATTAATGGTTTTCCCCCACTATTCTTGATGGTTTTTTATCTTTATACTTTCTCTATATTATCGATCGCTTTTTATTTTTAACGATCCTTATTTATTGAACCGGATTTCAAACTTTTAACTGGATAAATCTCATGTTTAATTGTGCTGTCACCGCTATTGATTTGACACCGATGCCTTTGTTGTCAACAGACAATATGACAACCGCGCCTCTATCTCTGTCAACAGATACGAGCTTGATAGAAAAATCGCTATTTGGTATTCCTGAATGGTTGCTTCAAATCAATGACGATATCAGCCGTGCACTCGAACGTGGTGTCAATATTCGGCAATTGGTTAGCGCTCGTGCTTGCGTGATTGATGATTTATTGATTGGTTTGTTTAAATGGTTTGAGCTTGATAAGACGGATTTGGCACTGTTTGCAACCGGTGGCTATGGTCGCGGTGAGTTGTCGCTGCATTCAGATATCGATATTTTGCTGCTGATGCCACATGAGATTGACGCTGATACCAGTAGCAAGATTGATAACTTAGTGGCACTCTTATGGGACATTGGACTTGAGCCAGCGTTATCAGTACGCAGCGTCAGTGAATGCTTGGAGGCGGCGCTTGATCATACCATTGCCAGTGCGTTATTAGAGGCTCGCCTATTAATAGGCAACGAGACCTTGCAAGATGTTCCGCACCAAATAGTGAACAATCAATGGTCCCCGCGCGCGTTTTATGACGTAAAAATCGATGAGGCAAAAGCACGTTATTTACAGCACAATGCCACGGAATATAATCTTGAGCCTAATATAAAAACTGCTCCCGGTGGTCTGCGTGACATTCATATCGTCGGCTGGGTGACCAAACGCTATTTTCGGGTTAGTAAGCTCTATGATCTGGTGCAACAGAACTTTTTGACTGAAAAAGAATTCGATGAGTTAAGTTTTTCAGAAGGCTATCTATGGCAAATACGGCACTATCTGCACGAGTTGACAGGACGTAATGAAAACAAGCTGTTATTCGATTATCAGCGCGAGATTGCCCAGCTAATGGGCTATGATACCCAGCCAGATGATCAACCAAATGCTGCGGTAGAGCGCTTTATGCGCGATTATTATCGCTGTGCCATGCAAATATCGACATTGTCTGAAATGCTGACCAATCACTATTATGAAACCATCATAGAGCCGCAACTGCCTGACGAGGAACGCCCAAAAAAGCAGCCCATTAACGCCCGCTTCAATCAAGTCGGCGAGCAAATTGCAATGGCGCATCACAGAGTATTTGCTCAGCACCCTGAATCGATTTTAGAGATGTTTTTACTCATGGGTCAGTACGGCATTAAAAACGTTCGTACTCATACCTTACGCGCCCTAAAGATTGCAGCACGCGGTATTGATCAGGCTTATCGAGATAACCCCACGCATCAAACATTATTTTTAGCCAATTTAAAAGAGCAAAATTATCTCTTTCATCGCCTGCGTACCATGAATCGCTACGGGGTTCTGGGCAACTATATCCCCGCCTTTGCTCAAGTAACAGGTCTGATGCAGTATGACTTGTTCCATCGTTATACTGTCGATGCCCATACCTTATTTTTGATTCGTATTTTGCACCGTTTTATTGATCCGCATTTTTATGAAGATTTTCCGCTGGTCAGCTCTATCTTTCAGCGCATTGAGCGCAAAGAGATTTTGGTCTTGGCGGCGATGTTTCATGACATTGCCAAAGGTCGTGGCGGCAACCATAGTCAACTTGGCGAAATCGAGTCGATTGAGTTTTGTCTGGCTCATGGTATGAGTAATGCAGACGCCAATCTGGTTGGCTGGTTGACTCGTTATCATCTACTGATGTCAATGACGGCGCAGAAAAAGGACATCTCGGACCCAGAGGTTGTGACGCTATTTGCAGATTTAGTGGGTAACGTCACTCATCTAAATCATCTGTATGTGTTAACCGTCGCTGATATGAACGCCACTAATCCACAGCTTTGGAACAGCTGGCGTGCGACCCTTATGAAGCAGCTATACTCGCAAACACGCCGTATTTTGCGGGCGGATATTGATGCCCCAACCAATCGTCAAGATATGATCAGTGCCACGCGCAAACAGGCACTGATGATGCTAGATAACGTCGACAATCAGCATATGAATCGCGATGAGGTACTGAGCTTGTGGGATGACTTGGGCGATGAGTATTTTTTGCGTGAAATTGCAGAAGATATCTTATGGCATACCGAGGCGATTTTGAATCATCCACCCATAGGTCGAGCATCAAATGCCGACAGTCCGCCATTAGTTGTCTTACGTGAGCATCGAGAGCTGGCACTGGATGCGGTGCAGGTTTTTGTTTATACCCAAGATCAAGTCAATTTGTTTGCCGTTACTATGGCAGTATTTGATCAGATGAATCTCGATGTATTAGATGCCCGTATTATCACAGCGACCCGTGATTTTGCACTGGATTCTTACGTACTATTGGACCGTAGTGGCACCTTACTGGTCGATAGTGATAGCCAACAAGAGCTTAAGCAGCGACTGATTGATGCCTTTAAAAACCCTACCGCGCCCAAACTGACGCACAAACGGATTCCACGCCAGCTCAAACATTTTGATGTGGAAACGACGATCAATTTTGAGTTTAATGATGCCTCAAGTCAGCATATTATGAGCTTAGAGACCCTTGATCAGCCAGGTTTGCTTGCGCGTGTTGGACAAGTATTTTTGCAACAGCAGATTGAAGTACACGCCGCGCGTATTACGACACTTGGCGAGCGTGCAGAAGATATGTTTTATATCAGCGACCAAAACGATCAGGCATTGAGCGCTAATAAACTTAAGACGTTAAAAACAGCATTAATAGAAAGTCTGAGTGTCCATAACGACTCTATTTAACGCGCTTTTTTTATATCAAGCTTTTGTATATGATGCCACGAGCATATTCTTTCAGGGCATCATCAGCAAGCTCTAGAGGCAGTAGAGCTGCTTCTATCTTTTGATCGCCATACATCAAGCGCCCCGCATCGACTTCCTTTTGTAGGAGGCGCTGCAAGCTTACCAAACGAAATTCTGCATTATAATATCGATAGATCTGCTTCAAGGTAATAGGCGCTTTGGCATGAACGTCGCGATACAAGCTATCGGAAGCCAAAATCGTCATCTCATTGAGCATCTCTTCACGCGACAAATCGGCTTGGTTAATCTTATATTCCAACTGCCTAGCAAATCTATCTTTAAAACCCAGCATCACAACAAAAATCAAGGTTTGTACGACAAATAAAGCGATGTATTGCCACAGAGGGAACGATATGTCTAGTAGCTTGCTGAGCAGCATCAGCACCATGGCAACGACTATATAGCTGACCAATTGCCACAGCAGCCACATCATAAAACTGTTATCACCAAACCAAAACATTTGACGTTCTCGTAACAGTGTCAACTGCTGGTGTGATTTCCACCAAGCCTGTTCACGCTGCTTTAATTGTTTATAAACGTCAAGTTCTTTATGATCATCAAAGTATTTTTCATTGATATCCTTAGCATCGAGACCGTTAGTTTTTAACATACTAGACATATCAAATTTTTCCTAAAATACGCTTTTATAAAAACCAGCATTTATCTTTACTTAGTGATACATACACCATATTATTATTTATAATAAAGCGTCACGATACAGCCACATGACTACCTATTTACACAGTTATCTATAGTTATATAGTTATATAGTTAAAATAGCGGTGGGTCAATACGCTCTAGTCAAGTCATTATAAAGCGCTTTGGGGAAATATAAGAAGAAAAAGACAACAAATAAGAGAAGTGCTACACTGCTTGAATGTAATTTTTCTTTATAACTTTATTATTAACTGTCTATTATAGTTAGCCTACCTATGAATCACAACTTGACGACCCTACACCCTTATCCATTCGCTAAGATGGCCACTTTGCTTGCTGATAGTACCCCAGCCCATAGCTATGATGAAATTAAACTGGGTATTGGTGAGCCAAAACATGCGCCGCCAGCATTTGTTCTGGACGTACTACGCGAAAACTTGGACAAAATAAGTCATTATCCCACTACAAATGGGCTATTTGAGCTGCGTCAAACCATTGCCCATTGGCTTGAGAAGCGTTTTTTCCTAAATCACGTCAATCCTAATACGCAAGTATTGCCAGTAATGGGCACGCGTGAGGCGATATTTAGTATCGTACAGGCAGTGATTAATCATCAGACAGAGACTATTAGTCAGACGGCAACGCTCAACCAATCGCCCGTTGTTGTCATGCCCAATCCGTTTTATCAGATATATGAAGGGGCAGCGATATTAGCACAAGCAACGCCTTATTTTATCCCTTGCACTGCAGACAACGGCTTTAAAGGAGATTTTCGCAGCGTTCCAAAAGACGTATGGATGCGTACACAGCTATTATTTGTCTGTAGCCCAAATAATCCAACAGGCTCGGTGATGACGATGGATGACTGGGAGCAACTCTTGCGCCTGTCAGACCAATACGGCTTTATCATCGCCAGCGACGAGTGTTATAGCGAGCTGTACTTTGATAAAGCGCCAATAGGACTATTACAAGCCTGCGCTGCCCTTGGTCGCCATGATTTCAAAAACTGTCTGGTGTTCCATTCTTTATCGAAACGCTCAAACCTGCCCGGTTTGCGTTCAGGCTTTGTGGCAGGTGACGCCACTATTTTGGACTCTTATCTGCAGTACCGCACCTATCAAGGCTGCGCGATGCCAATACCTCATCAGCTGGCGTCTATCGCCGCTTGGGAAGATGAAAAACATGTGGCGCACAATCGAGCGCTGTATCAAGAAAAATTCGCTTTATGGATGTCGGAGCTTGGTGCGTTATTAGATTTACGTATGCCTGAAGCAGGGTTTTACTTCTGGATAAAAGCGCCTGAGCAGTTCGATGGTGATGATGAGCTTTTCGTCAAAGCGCTCTATGAGCACGCCAATATCCATGCACTAGCAGGGCGTTACTTGTCACGCGAGGTCAATGGCAAAAATCCGGGGCAAGGCTATGTACGTATTGCTTTGGTGGCAAGCGTCGAGGAAAGTCGTGAGGCAATCAGGCGCATTCGTCAATTACTCGGTGCTTAAAATCGTTATTTAAAAACTCGTTAAGCTTAAGAAATTACCAATAACCACAATAAAATTATGGTTATTGGTGGCTTTCTGTTAGATGATGCTATAGTAAGTCTTATAGTTGAAATACTTTAAAGTCGCTACAGTACTACTGGTGTAAATTTTTTGCAGCCTCTGTCTGCGTAGGCACAGCAAGCAAGAAAAATTTGCACCAGTAGTACGTGTTGTATCGATATTACTTTTCACCGACTATATATCCGAATAATACAGCACTGCTATTTGATGATATATTTATAATACTCACACCCCTTTTATCGCTTGTGCCATCAAGGATGATGCCATGCCCCATCTTGATTTTACCCAGCCACCATTTGACGTTTTAAGCGCCGCTGAACGCCAAAGTATCAAAAAAAACACCCAAGTTCGTTATCTTGCCAAAGATGAGACATTATCGACGGATGATTTGCAGTACTTTTATGTGGTACTTAAAGGTCATGTCGAGCAGCTGCTTGACGGTACCTTTGTCACCTCCTATTTAGGTAGCAACCATACCGATCATCTCAATAATAACGATTGGTTTGATAGCCGCCGTCTGCCAAAACCCATGATAGAAGATGGGTTGCAAGAAAGCGATCTTCAAAAAGATACAGATATAAACGAATTAATAATGCCTTATCAATTTCGTGCGGTCGAAGATACTTTGCTGCTGCAAGTAAATGGGACAGCCATTGATAAAATCAGTGCGCAAAACTATTTAGTTCGTCAATTAGTATCAGAAAACCTGCCCGAACGTTTAAAAGCTTTACAGCTACGGCGTAGTGGACAGCATTTAGATGCTGCCAGTTATGACGACCAACAAGAAGTGCAGCAGATTATGCTACAGCCAGTAATTGATATCACTTTATTGCCCGTACATATCGTTGGCGCAGATGACAACTTATATCAAGCAGCTCGCACCATGACTGAGGCTGGGCTTAAACATGTTTTGGTACGTCCAACAGGGTATTTACAAGATAAAGATAGCTTTGATCGTACTTTAGGCATTCTCACTGATAACGATATCTGCCGTGCTGTGAGCGATCAAAAAAATCCTGCTACGACCCCTTGTCAAGGCTATGCAAGTTTTCATCTGCGAACCATCGATGCTGATGATGATATTGGCGATGCGCTATTGACGATGACGCGCTACCGTATCCATAGGCTGCCAGTGATAGATGCTAATGGTAAGGTCATAGGCGTACTTGGGCAAAGCGATATGCTCGCTCATATTGGTCATCACTCTCAGCTGATTAGTATTCAAATCGAACAAGCGACAGATTTGCCAAGCTTGGCGACCGCAGTTGAGCTCATTGGACGCTATATACGCGCTCAATATCAAAATGGTATCAAAATGGGCAACGTCAGCCGCATGGTACAGACCCTTAACGCGCAAGTATTTACCAAGCTTTGGCAACTTATCGTCCCTGATGAAGTAATGGAAAATACCTGTGTCATCGTTATGGGTTCAGAGGGTCGCGGCGAGCAAATCATGCGTACTGACCAAGACAATGCGCTTATCATCCGTGATGGTTTTACCCACCCTGAGCTTGCCCGATTTGCCGAAACCTTTAACCAGCACTTAGCAAATCTTGGCTATCCGCTGTGTGAAGGTAATATCATGATGACCAATCCCATGTGGCGGCAACCCTTAAAGCCGTTTAAAGCACAGATTAGTGCATGGTATAAAAATACCGACCCGATACACAGTATTTATTTATCCGCCATATTTGATGGGGAGTACGTCTGCGGTGATGAATCGCTACTGATTCAGATTCGTGAACATCTAAAAACTGCCCATCGGCAGTCAGACTTGATGTTCGTGCGCCAATTTGCACGAGCAGCGCTACAGTTTGGCGATATCAATCAATGGTGGCAAAAGCTAGTACCGTTATTGGGTGGCAAACCTATCTCTTATACTATTGACCTAAAAAAAGCGGGTATCTTTCCATTGGTACATGGCATCCGTACCTTGGCGTTAGAAAACGATATCTTTACCGACCCTAGCAGCAAAGGTCGCCTCAAAGCTTTGGTTCAAGCTCGGGCGTTAACCCAAGAGCGTGCCGACACTTTACTTGAGGCGTTAGAGTTTTTTATGGCACAGCGCTTATCAGTCGCGCTATCGACAGACAACAAGCATGCGCAAGAAGTGGATCCACGGACGTTGTCGGCACTAGAGCGTGATTTATTAAAAGAGTGCCTAGCCGTAGTAAAAAGCTTCAAGGGACAATTAAGTCGACAGTATCAGCTTGAGATTGGTTAGCATCATTATCTGACTATTTCATTGTTAGCGTGTTAGATAGGAAAGCTATGGAGATAAATGCGTATGAACTGGCTAAAAAAGCTGTCTGTTGCTTGGCAAAAGAACCAATTACAGCGCCCTGAGCTAGCATCAATGTTTGCTATGCCCGCCCCTGAACAATGGGTCGCGATTGATTGTGAGATGACCGGACTCAATCCAAAAAAACATCACCTGCTGTCAGTAGCTGCCATTCATATCAATGGCGACAAGATTGATACGGGAAATGGGCTACATTTGCTTTGCCGACCGCCTGTTATGCCTAAGAGCGATACCATTGTCATTCATGGACTGCGCACCGCCGATGTTGAGCATGCGATGAGTTATGATGAGATGTTGTCATTACTACTACCCTTTATTGGCAATCGACCGCTGGTCGGGTTTTTCCCGCAGATAGATGTTGGGTTTTTAAACCCTTTGGTTAAACGTTATATGGGTACTCATTTGCCCAATGAAGTGATTGATATACGCTCCCTTTATAGTCGGCGTATGATGGGTCGCAGCCAAGGGCTTCCCAGCCAAGCACAGCATTTAAACAGTATTTTAAAGCATTATAATATTCCAGAACTTGGCACCCATGATGCTTATAATGATGCCATCATGACGGCGATGGCATTTTTGCATGTGCGCTAAGCGTGATGGCTGAAATAAATTATTTAGATAAGGCTTTAAGATAAAAGCATTAAAATAAAGCATTAAGACATAAGATAAAAGCCTGCATACAGCTACATTCGGCGTTTACGTGAAAGCAGCAACTCATGTTACCATAGCCTGTTTTTGCCACTTGATGATAGACGGCTCTTATTTAGCGTTGCACTTGGTGTGTTAATCTAAGTCATATTTACTTAATCACTTATCAAAATGGCCGTTATTATGAAAGTAAGAATATTGACCGTCGGTAATAAAATGCCCAAATGGGTTCAAACCGGTTTTGATGAATACCATAAGCGTATTCAGCCCATGCTAAATACTGAAATCGTTGAAATTGCGGCGGCGAAACGTGCTAAGAATCCATCAGATGCCAATTTAGCTCAATACCGTGAGCAAGAAGGTCAAGCGATATTAGCCGCTCATGCAGCAGCAGGTCGTGAGCAATTATGGGTATTGGATGTTAAAGGTAAGATGCTATCGACCGAAAATTTGGCAGATAAATTGGCTGATGGTATGCAGCAAGGCGATGATATTGCTTTGGTAATCGGCGGTGCTGATGGGGTGTCACCTGAAGTATTGGCAAAAGCAGATGTAAAATGGTCGTTATCGGCGCTGACTCTACCACATCCCTTGGTACGCGTTGTACTCATGGAGCAGCTATATCGCGCGATGAGTATCAATCATAATCATCCTTATCACCGTGGTAATTAAAGTATAGTCGGTGAAAAGTAATATCGATACAACACGTACAGCTGGTGCAAATTTTTCTTGCTTGCTGTGCCTACGCAGACAGAGGCTGCAAAAAATTTACACCAGCAATACGGTAGCGACTTTAAAGTATTTCAACTATATAGAGCTAGAAAACCTGTCTCATAAAAAAACCATTACCGATCACAGTAACAAAACAGATTGAAAAATGGACGTGCGCCCTAATTAATGCCATTAAAGCCCTCTAATGAATGAAAGCCCTTGATATTTTGCAATAAAAAACAAGTCTCTCTCGTCACTCGTTTTTTATTATTCATCTATTTTTCAATTAGACTTAAGCGTTACATCAGCAGCTCACGTTTGCCACTCTTACCCATTGAGCTGACCAATCCAGCCTCTTCCATCGAGTCAACAATTCGTGCGGCGCGGTTATAGCCAATGCTAAATTTACGTTGAATACTAGAAGCAGAAACTTTACGGGTCTCCATAATAAAACCAACGGCCTCGTTATAAAGATCATCGTCTTCACCAGAAGCATTAGCCGCACTAGAGCCGCCACTAGGACTAGATAATTCAAAATTGCCCGCCATATTGTCGATATAGTCAGGCGCACCGCGCTCACGCCATGCATCACAAACGCTATTGACCTCTTCATCGCTGACATAAGCACCATGGACACGATCCGGCTCAATCTGCCCAGGTCCTAAGAACAACATATCACCGTTACCAAGCATATCTTCTGCACCGCCACTATCCAAGATAGTGCGTGAATCCACTTTTGAGTTGACTCGTAGCGCCGCTCGTACGGGAATATTGGCTTTAATTAAACCAGTAATGACATCAACTGAGGGACGCTGAGTCGCAAGAATTAAGTGAATCCCTGCGGCGCGCGACTTCTGTGCCAAGCGTGTGATTAGCTCTTCCGCCTGCTTACCAACCTGCATAATCATATCGGCAAACTCATCGGCAACGATGATAATCATCGGTAAGGTTTTAAGCTTTGGCGCTTGGCTGATACTCACACTATCATTCGGTCGCCATAATGGATCAAGCATTGGATTACCCGCTTTTTCAGCAGCGATCACTTTTTTGTTAAACTCATTCAGCTTACGGACTTTTAATAAGCTCATCAGCTGATAACGGCGCTCCATCTCTGCGACGCACCATGACAAGGCACTTGCAGCCTCAGTCATATCGGTAACGACTGGCGTCAGCAAATGCGGAATGTCGTTGTAGTTGGCAAGCTCAAGCTGCTTAGGATCGATAAGAATCATCCGTAGCTCGTTCGGCGTATATTTAAGCAGCATCGATAGCAACATCGCGTTAACCAATACCGATTTACCAGAACCCGTTGTACCCGCAACTAACATATGGGGCGCTCGTGCAAGATCAGTAATAATCGGTTTACCGCCAATATCTTTACCCATCGCCATGCTGATTTGCGCTTTAGGGTCTTTAAATTTTTCGGTATCCAATAGCTCAATCAATCGCACCATTTCACGCTGTTTGTTGGGCACTTCGATGCCAATATAGGGCTTTCCAGGAATGACTTCGACCACACGTAAAGACGCCATTGATAATGAGCGTGCCAAATCGCGTGAAATCCCCGTAACTTTACTGGCTTTTATCCCAGGCGCTAGGTCTACCTCAAAGCGGGTCACCACAGGTCCTGGAATCGCATTGACGACGTTTGCTTTGACATTGAACTCTTGTAATTTTATTTCCAATAGCTCTGATAACTGTTCAAGCTCAGCAAGCGTATAGCTTGGCTGACGATTGGGATCTGGCTTATCTAAGATAGACAGCTCTGGAATCGGTGACAGACTGCTACGATAAGCCGCCGTTTGCATCGAGCGTGATTTTTGACTGAATGCAATATCGTCACTAATATGAGGCATAACAAGTGCATCAATATCGTCAGCGCTATCGTAAACATTGTCATCTTCCGGCATCATATCCGTAATATGATTACTGCTATCGCCTTCTGGCACCGCAAAACTCATGGTTGGTTTGGTTACTGTGGCTGATTCAATACTCGATATGGTAGCCGTACTTTCTGCCATTGGTGACGCTTTTGGATTCGCAGGCGGCGTATTGGTCGGTGTCATATCTGTTATTCCTAATGCATTCGTTACATCAGCATTACAAGAAGATTCCAAATTTTCTGGCAGTTCAGCTGAACTATTATTAGATAATTCGTCAGCGGCGTCGTTTAGTGAAATGGCATTTTGCTGCTTAGTAGGTGCCGCTGCAGTTTCTACTAATGTCTCTACGACGGATAATTCTTGTTCATGATTGAAATCAGTCGTTTCCGGCACTGCAGCATGTTCTACCAACCATGCATCGACTAAGCTATCAACGCTAGGCGCTGATTCGGAAATATCTGTCTGATCTGTCTGATCTATCGAAAGGGTCGCCGCAAAATCATCTAACGAATGCATTGCTTGTTGCTGAGTTGGTTGTTGAGTATCCTCTTGAGTGATATCAAAAACAGGGCTAGCAGAAGAAGTCTCAATATTTGAGCTGTCAAAAGACTCAGAAGCGGATACATCTAAATATGGAACATCTACAGCATCATAAGGTATCGTATCCTGCTCATTCGCTATCTGATTTGCCAGTAAATCGTCGACCGTATTCGCGTCGTTCCATGCAAAACTTGGCTCAACCTTTCTGATAGGTGTTGGCATAGCATTTGTAACAGGCGCTGATTTTTTATTTAGGTTAGAAGCGCTATTGCCAGTCGTTGTAGCAGCAGTTTGCAGCTGCTCTTCTCGTCTGCTCATTTCACTAGCTATTTGCACCGTTGCTGCCATAGAGGCTTTTACACTAGCACTCAATCCTGAAGACGATAAAAAGTCTGTCAATGCGGTGTTGAAACGACCACTTTTACCATCTTTCTCTTTAGTATTAGCGTGTCCAGCCGCTTGCAACTCAAGTGGCAGTTGTTCATATTCTGGCGCAGCATTCTCATTTATCGTCGTATCATCAGCAGAGTGTTTTGCTACATTACTAATGTTTGCTATTTGATTGGCATCAAGCGTACGATCAAGATTTTTGACACCTGAGCCGAACCAAGACAAAGTTTTTATCTTTTCATAAATACTCAGCCAATGAATATTAAAGGCAAATGTGGCAGTGATAATGACAAATACTGCCAAAAACGTCACACTCCCCCACTGCGATAACAGCTGTGCCAGCCGTGCTTGTAGCTCAAGACCAATAATACCACCAGCAACGCCTTTGAGTCCTGAAGATATCGGATCTGCTACCTGCTGCGCCAACGCTATCAGCTGGGCAAATAAGGCACTGCTACTCAATATTAGAAACACATAAGCAACCAAGCGTAACAGCCAAAACGTCGGTTTATTATCCCACCAAATCAGCACCGACTCATAAACCAAAAATGCCAGCAACCACCACGCACCAAAACCAAAGAAGCTATACAGCAAGTCTGATAGCCATGCACCCATCTCGCCGCCCATATTATTAATGGCAGTCATGTCACTACTGATGTGCGACCAGCTAGGATCATTACCGGTATAAGTCATCAAAATGACGAACAAATAAACCGCGAGGAGTAATCCCAGCAGGGTAAATATGCCCTTTTTTAAATAATCAATAATTGGTGCTGATATCACGTAAGGTCTGCCTTGTTGTTAATACTAGTCATGAATACTAAATGGTCGCCAATGCATGATTAAGCCTAATCATACTGACATAAATTTCTGATACGGACTTTTGCAATAAGTTGCGGATAGGGCTTGCTGCTGTACATTGCTTATCTAAAATACGATTTTAAAGAACTAAAATGGACACCGTATTTATTTTGCACCAAACATACAACTTCTTATAATAACAAATACATAGCAGCCATGGCGACCGTGTTATCAATAAAGCGCATAAGAAAATCAATCCAGTAGTGATTTAGTAAAAAATTTGACTGTTAAAAGAGAGCGTATGTATTTTTTCAGCAAAATATATTCAAAACACCTTAGAAACAACTTAGAAACAACTTAGAAACACCACGATACTGCTGGTATAAATTTTTTGCAGCCTCTGTCTACGTAGGCACAGTAAACAAGAAAGAGTGATACTAGCGGTACGTGATGTATCGATATTACTTTTCACTGACTATATTTGAATACCCTCTCGCTTTTATCATTAAAATTTCAAGAGCGAGATGTTTTAGTTCTCATGATACCCATATTCGTTTTAGCAAACTTGCACTTTTTGCACTCAGCCCTTATGTTATTATCACATAGCAACGATAAAAACCATATGCGTCGTCATTTTTACGCTTATCTTTTATAATATAGTTGAAATACTTTAAAGTCGCTACAGTATTACTGGTGTAAATTTTTTGCAGCCTCTGTCTGCGTAGGCACAGCAAGCAAGAAAAATTTGCACCAGCAGTAGGTGTTGTATCGATATTACTTGTCACCGACTATACTTATAATACTTATTATTTTAACGTTGAACCTTTTCACTTTTATTGCTCTAGCAAGGAAATCTTATGGCAACTGATAATACCGCTCCACGCCACGAAAAACTCATTATTTTAGGTTCAGGTCCTGCCGGATATTCAGCGGCGGTCTATGCGGCGCGTGCTAACCTCAAGCCTGTTATGGTAACCGGTATGGAAGTCGGCGGACAGCTAACGACGACGACCGAAGTCGATAACTGGCCGGGTGATGCGCATGATTTGACGGGTCCTGCGCTGATGGAGCGTATGAAAGCTCATGCCGAACGCTTCGGTACAGAATTGGTTTATGATCATATCAATGCTGTGAATTTAAATGTACGCCCTTTTGAGCTGACCGGTAATAACGGTAGCTACACTTGTGATGCATTAATTATCTCAACTGGTGCATCAGCACAATATTTAGGATTAGAGTCAGAAACCAAATTCCGCGGTCTTGGTGTTTCTGCTTGTGCGACTTGTGATGGCTTCTTTTATAAAGACAAAAAAGTTGCGGTCATTGGTGGTGGTAACACGGCTGTTGAAGAAGCGCTTTATTTATCAAATATCGCTTCAGAAGTCACGTTGGTGCATCGCCGTGATAGCTTACGCTCTGAGAAAATTCTACAAGATAAGCTGTTTGAAAAAGCCAAAAATGGTAATGTCAAAATCGAATGGAATCACAGCGTAAAAGAAGTGGTTGGCGATGATATGGGCGTTAACGGCGTTGTTATTGAATCTATGCTCGATGGTAGCACTAAGCAGTTGGATGTGTTCGGTATGTTTGTTGCGATCGGTCATAAGCCGAATACTGACTTATTTAAAGGTCAGCTAGAGATGAAAGACGGCTATCTGATCGTCAACAGCGGTTTGAATGGTAACGCCACACAAACCAGTATTGAAGGTGTCTTTGCTGCAGGCGATGTAGCAGATCATGTGTATCGTCAAGCGATTACCTCTGCGGGTACAGGCTGTATGGCAGCGCTTGATGCCGAAAAATACTTGGATGCTATTGGTGAAGCTGTTGCTAAAGACCATACTTATGCCTCGACGTTGACTGCAGATAAAGAAGCGTAAATGAGCGTAAATAAGCGACTTTGCTAACGAAGGTCGCACTGATATCAATAACTTTAATGATCTGAATCACATGAACAACATCAACGATAGCAGTGCCATTCATATAACGCCTGAGACCTTTGTTAAGCAAATCAGAAGTCTTGGGCGCTATAACTTTCCAGAACCTGCTCTGGTGGATCCTGACGGCATAGGTATTGTAGGTATTGGGGGAAATTTAGCCCCTGAGACGCTGATTTCTGCTTACGCACAGGGTCTATTTCCCTGGTTTAATGACGATGAGCCGATTGCATGGTGGTGTCCTGAGCCCAGATGTGTGATGCAACCGACCGACTATCAGCCGAGTAAATCGCTACGTAAGCAAGCAAACAATGCACGTTGGCAGTTAACGCTGAATCAGGCTTTTAATGAGGTCATACACGCTTGTAGTTTGCCCCGTAGTAATGGGCTGCCTGAGGGAGAGCATACTTGGATTCATGACGATATGATTGAGGCTTATAACGAGCTGCATGCTCAAGGTTTTGCACATAGCGTTGAAGTTTGGGATGATCAAGGGCAGCTCGTTGGCGGTCTATACGGCTTGAAAATAGGCAGTATTTATTTCGGTGAGTCGATGTTTCATATTGCTTCTAATGCGTCAAAACTGGCATTTTGGGGCTTGATGCGTTTATGCACTCAAAGCAATGTGACGCTTGTCGACTGTCAATTACCTAATGAGCATCTCATGAGTTTAGGTGCTATCACTTTGTCACGTACTGAGTTTTTGACCCAACTAGATACCTTAATATCTAATGGTTCAGACGCATGGCACAAGAATTCGCATAGGCCTCTAGCGGTATCGCTGCTAGGGAATTTGCAACCTTGGCAATTAAATCCCTAAATTATTACTCTATAGTCGGTGAAAAGTAATATCGATACAACAGGTACTACTGGTGCAAATTTTTCTTGCTTGCTGTGCCTACGCAGACAGAGGCTGCAAAAAATTTACACCAGCAATACGGTAGCGACTTTAAAGTATTTCAACTATATTCTAAAATCTAAAATCTAAAATCTAAAATCTAAAATTGATATAGCTAATGGATAGCTAAGATAGCGCGACTCGATTGAGTACGTACGATTATTACTGTTACGTTTAATCTGCAATTTCTGTTATAAACCAGTAACTTACATATCACGATCATGAGTAGATTATGGCATCTGACACCTCTTTTTTATTAATAGGTAAGCTTGCAACCAAAGCCAACACCACCAAAGATACGATTCGTCATTATGACCAATTGGGTCTATTAAAATCTCGTAAGCGTCAGGCAGGTTCGCGACTATATACTGAGTTTCATTCAGAATGTGTTGAACGCATCGAATTAATCAAAAGCGCGCAAGCGATTGGCTTTACCCTGACTGAAATCAAAGACAGCCTCAATGATTATTACGATGGGCAGCTCGATATTGACTTACAGCTGAACCTTACCCAGCAAAAATTGACTCAAATCAGAAAACAACAAGCGACCATCAGTTTGATGATAGAGATGTTGACCGAACGCATTGATATTCTTGAGCATATGAAGGCTGATAGTGACTATGAACTTGATATTAATATGTGTAAAAAAATACTACCTTCATCTTGATAAAAAACCTTCAATATCACATTTTATATTTGTTATTTTTCTGAATCGCAGACGATAAAAGCTGCTAATATTTTTTAGCATTAATTATAAACACGCTGCATAATCAGTGCATCCACAGCAGGCTGGCCTAGTAAGTGATAATAACCTTTACGCTTATGGATCACGGCAAACGCTTGCTGCTCATATAAGGCGATTGCCGGAACGTTATCTGCACGTACTTCGAGCAAAAGACTCTCTACTTGTTTAGCCTGTAATTCTGCCTCCAATCTGGCAAAAATTCGTGAAGCAACGCCCTGACGTTGATAATCAGGATGGGTGCCAATACGCAAAATCTCTGCTTGCTCAAAAACCACTTGGTATAAGCAGTATCCTACGACTTTTTTACTTTGATAAACTGCTAATAAATCAATAATATCCTGTGCCAGCAACTCTACTATTGTCTGATAACCCCAAGCATCTTGTGGTTGGATAACAGTTTCTATATTAGCTACGGCTTGGATAATAGGATGGTTTTCTACACTAGCAGTTGATAGTACTTTTATAGCTAACATGTTTCTTCATTATTAGTCGCGTATGGTGGGTCAGTTTATTCAAGCTTTCGTAGAGAGTAAAGAAAAAACATAACCCGCCACCTGATTTGGAATCAAAGATTTGGTGGATTATTTTTAAGATAGCCCACCGTACGCCAGCTAAAAACAAAATAAGAATATACAAAAGTGGCAGTATTGAGAGTAGATAACGTAAAATATGTTATTTGACTTGGAATTATATTAATGGCCACCACTACTATTTATGAAGATCTTTCAGCAGCCTACGATTTAGAAAATATGCAAGCGTTGATGGCTACGAAAGATTTATTAGGAGCAATGTTAAGAATACATTTCATTCTTGAAGCATTCTTAGATATATGGTGCAATAAGATTACGAACTGCGAAGATTTTTTTGATTTGAAGAGATTTACATCGTTTGATACTAAGCTTGAAATCTCAAAAAAACTGGGACTACCATCTGAATTAGCGGTAGTTTTTAAGCTATTTAATAAAATAAGGAATAAATTCGCCCATAGACCAAATTATGTTATTTGCAGTAATGATTTAGATAATATTCATCAAGCTATAAATCAAATAAATACTCATGATAATCATTCAAAGTTTACAATGATAGTTTTTAACGAGCGCGAAATTCGTTGGGACACGCCTGATATCCCAATCATTGATAGCTTACTATTAAATTACTTTACACTTAGTCAGAAGGTTAATGATGTATTTGCTAATGAGTTTTCAAAAAGAAATATTTCATTTACTATTCAAGGTCAGCAAGCGTAGACTAAGTATTTTACATAGCTTTTTTTGCGGCTAAAATATAATAGTTTTTAGATTAGATGAAACGTACAGTACTCGACAAACATTAATCACCATCCACAAAAAAGCCGCCCTCAGTTAAGAGAGCGGCTTTTGACTAACCGTTTATCTTAATATTACAGATTGCTCTGTAAGCTAAGACTTAAACGTGAACGTTAGCAACAACACCAGCGCCTACAGTACGGCCGCCTTCACGAATTGCAAAGCGAAGACCTTTGTCCATAGCGATTGGGTGGATAAGCTCTACGCCCATCTCAACGTTATCACCAGGCATCACCATTTCAGTACCGTCTTGTAATTGGATTGCGCCAGTTACGTCAGTAGTACGGAAGTAGAACTGTGGACGATAGCCGTTTAGGAATGGTGTGTGACGACCACCCTCTTCTTTTGACAATACATATACTTCAGCGTCAAACTTGGTATGAGGAGTGATAGAACCTGGCTTAGCAAGTACTTGGCCACGTTGTACGTCTTCACGCTTAGTACCACGTAGTAGTACGCCACAGTTTTCGCCTGCACGACCTTCGTCAAGCAGTTTACGGAACATCTCTACACCAGTACAGGTGGTTTTTTGAGTGTCACGGATACCGACGATTTCGATTTCTTCGCCAACGCGTACGATACCTGATTCAACACGGCCAGTTACGACAGTACCACGACCTGAGATTGAGAATACGTCTTCGATTGGCATTAGGAATGCTTTGTCGATGTCACGCTCTGGCTCTGGGATGTAGGTGTCAAGAACGTTTAATAGTTCTACAACAGCTGGTTGGCCATATTTTTCTTGTGAGCCTTTTAGGGCTTCAGTCGCTGAACCATGGATGATTGGAGTGTCATCACCTGGGAAGTCATAGTCGCTCAATAATTCACGAACTTCCATTTCTACTAGCTCTAACAATTCTTCGTCATCAACAACATCACATTTGTTCATGAATACAACGATGTACGGTACGCCAACCTGACGTGAAAGCAGGATGTGCTCACGAGTTTGTGGCATAGGGCCGTCAGTTGCAGATACGACTAGGATTGCGCCGTCCATCTGTGCCGCACCGGTAATCATGTTTTTAACATAATCGGCGTGACCTGGGCAGTCAACGTGAGCATAGTGACGTGATGGTGTGTCATATTCTACGTGTGAGGTGTTGATGGTGATGCCACGTGCTTTTTCTTCTGGTGCTGAGTCAATAGACGCGTAGTCTTTGGCTTCGCCACCAGAGGTGATAGCAGCTACCGTTGCGATAGCAGCGGTAAGGGTTGTTTTACCGTGGTCAACGTGTCCGATGGTACCGACGTTAACATGTGGTTTTAGACGTTCAAACTTGGCCTTTGCCATGGGTATTTCCTCTTTTTTTGGTGAATATTTATCAATCAAAGATCGGTAAATAACTGTTTGACGGCTTATGATGTATGACCATCAAACCGTTGACACTGTGCTTTTTCTATTAAAATAATATCTATTAGAACAATAATTGTAGCGCTATACTATCTTTCTTTGCGTTCGATATTTTAACTGTTAAGCGTATAAATAGGGGCATTATACGTGCTTTTCAATCTATTGAACATGACAAGTTAATATACAGCACCGCTGTTACACTACTTTATCTAACTACTACTCATTTAATCCTTCATACAGCTAATTTAGTAGGCAAATGCAGCACTCGCTAATAAACTGACAGCACAAAAAGGCAACACCTCAGTGTCACCTTTGAATTATTCTCTGCCACACTGTATGTATAATTTTCGATAATTTATAATTTCGATACCAATGCCAAGCTGTATACGAAAGTAGCAAAGCAAATATAAAGGATTGAACAATAAATGGAGCTCATATTGAGAATTGAACTCAAGACCTCTCCCTTACCAAGGGAGTGCTCTACCGCTGAGCTATATGAGCGTATTCTAGCCAACCACTAAGTTGCACTAAAAAAAATATCACGATACAGCAATAATAACTGACTGTCGTGATGAATATTGATGGTTTGTGCGATGGTACATATATGGAGCGGGTGGCGGGAATCGAACCCGCGTCATTAGCTTGGAAGGCTAAGGTGTTACCATTATACCACACCCGCATCTACTCTAACCTGTATTGACTCTAATAAAGAATCATTAATTGATATAGAGTATGCTTGGCGCTAAGACAAACTTAGAAAAAATATGGTGGTGGGAGAAGGATTCGAACCTTCGAAGCTTTCGCGACAGATTTACAGTCTGTTGGGTTTGACCGCTCCCCAATCCCACCTAGATTGCTTGGTACAAAAATACTTTAATTTAAAGCAAATTCATAAAAAGCGGCTTTGAGAGAGATGGTGCCGACTGCCGGGATCGAACTGGCGACCTACTGATTACAAGTCAGTTGCTCTACCAACTGAGCTAAGTCGGCTTGTTCTCTCAAAGTGGAGGCTATTCTATCAAATATTTTGACAGACGCAAGCCCTTTTTTAGTATTTTTGACTTTATTTTAAAAATAAATCTCAAGCAACTGATTATAAAAGGATTTTTATTTCGTAGAAACAGCTACTTTTACCACTCTTATTCCAATGGTCTATCTTTTAGCCAAAACATCTAGTCACTTAACTCTCTTGGATTGATTATTGATTGCTAAAAACACTCAATAATTATGTAAACCTGCCAAGCGCTAATACTTATCAGCGGCATAAGGCTAATGTCTTAAAGCAAAAATATCTCAAAGTGAATCAACGACAACTTTTATAAGCTAGCAGCTTTATTATTCAAATAAACAAAGAAAGATAGCCCTGTCATTAAAGATTGGCTATACCATGCCTGTATTAAACAACCATAGTGCTAAGCCAATAATGATAATCGCGACAAATACCCATATAAACCAACCGCCGCTCGGTTTCTTTTCAACCGCTCCTTCATTAGCAGGATTATCAAGCGCTTGATCCATCGCATTATTACCTGTGGTACCCAAATCACGAGATTGACCTAGATTGGCAGTGCCTGAAAACTGTGACGTAGCAGCCTGTTTCGCTCGTAAAACATCCGGATCTGCTTCTTCTTGCAAGGCGGTTTTGGTTGTTTTGTCATGCTCTAGCTCAACGGCTGCCTCAATGACTGGTGCCTCGCTTGCATAAGACGTTTCTGAAAAAGTTTCAGATACAGTGGCTTTGTTTATTACAGGCTCATCAGCTAAGACGGGCTGCTCTACTAGTGATTCTTGATGAGCAGAAGGGATTGGCATGGTTTCAGTAGGACTATATTCTACTTCGCTCAATACTGGTTCGGCACTGTCAGCGGCTAATAAGATTTCTGAGATTCCTGTTTCTTTAACGACTGGCTCTGCTTCAACAATAAGCGCTATTTCAGTATCAGGACTCAACATCAAAGTTGGTTTATCGGCAACTGCTTGCTCAGGAATCGCAGTAGCAGCCACTGGCGCACTTACTTGAAAGCTCAAGCTTGCAAACCCAAGCGTATCATTTGCTTCTAAGTACTTCGATTCATTGGCTGCGATACGCTCATCATTAATAAAAGTGCCGTTTGACGACTCCAAATCTTTCACGTATAGCTGACCGTTTAAGACACTCAGTTGTGCATGATTGCGTGAAATTTGCTTGCTACCTAGCACTAGATCATTATCACTACCGCGACCTATAGAGAGGCTGTCAGTGACCGTCAATGTTAGATCGCCAAGTGCCTCTGTCAAGGCATTTAGCTGCCATGTATTGGTTGCTGCGGCATTCATATTCTCTATATCGTTTGTCATGCGATGACTCCTTAGTTATTAAATGTCTCATGATGGTCATTAACAGATCCATCCCGTTCTATCTTGCGTTTATAGCCTTATTATTTAGGGATAAAGCGCGGTTGTATGATACCGACAAGCTTATCATAAGGAATGCTAAGCACTGGCATACCATAAACATAGGGAGCGATAGCATAATGCTGATAACGAATATCAATCCCTTTATCCGTCAATGTCACGTTATCACTGAGAGTAAACGGCCAATTTTTTTCGTAGTTTTTAACATCTTTATCGACCGTTTTCACCCAGTCTTTATAAGCATTATAGATAAGCGCTTTAACTTGTGGTTTTTTACCGCTTTGCAGCATATCCGCCAGTTTAATTTGCTTTTTTGACTTTTGGTCAAATACTATAGTCGGTGAAAAGTAATATCGATACAACAGGTACTACTGGTGCAAATTTTTCTTGCTTGCTGTGCCTACGCAGACAGAGGCTGCAAAAAATTTACACCAGCAATACGGTAGCGACTTTAAAGTATTTCAACTATAGATATTTGCTATATAGCATTCCATGTGCGCCGCCAGTAAAGACCTACGAGCTTATCTCGAATACCTCAAAATCATTGATATGACCCACATATTCAGGTGTCACCGTTAGGCTGTAGGCAAATGCACTGCCTCTCGGTAGCTCATTAAATTGCGACGCGACAAAACCATCAAGAGCGCTTTTGATAGCAGCTGGATTGGTTTTGGTAGTGATCGATGCAGATTCAGACGGTTTACTATTAACAACCAGAGTGTTAATGCGCTGATTGGTAATATCATTTATCCATTTATGATTGGTATTAAGATACTTGATCTCAATTTCCAGGCAATTTTCATATAGCCTCTTTAATATATTAGCCTCTTTAATATATCTATAAGATTTACTGATATTCTACCGTAACCTTTGTCCTATATTGTAGGAACACTGTTGGTGTTTTTGAATGCTCACTGTTGATAAAAAACCAGTGTGGTACGCTTTAGATAGCTCATAAAAAAGACACGATAGCGTGCCTTTTAAAATTAAGCAAAATGGAGCAACTTACTCTAGTGTTCGCGAGTATTACTAAACGTCACTTCTGGATAGCGATCTTGCATCAGCTGTAAATTCACCCGTGATGGCGCAAGATAAGTCAGATGACCACCGCCATCTAGTGATAGTTGGTCATGGGCTTTACGCTTAAATTTCGCAAGCGCTACTTCATCATCGCAATGAATCCAGCGTACCGTCGCAATAGATACCGGCTCAAAGATACACTGCACTTTGTATTCTTCTTTGAGACGATGGGCGACCACTTCAAACTGTAGCACACCGACCGCGCCCAAGATTAAATCATTATTAATTTGCGGCATAAAGACCTGCGTTGCGCCCTCCTCACTCAATTGCTGCAGACCTTTTTGCAGCGCTTTCGATTTGAGTGGGTCTTTTAGAATAACACGGCGGAACAGCTCAGGGGCGAAATGTGGAATACCAGTAAAATTCAGCTCTTCGCCTTCCGTAAAGCTATCGCCGATAGAAATGGTGCCATGGTTGTGCAGACCAATAATATCACCCGGATATGCTTCTTCTAACGCTGCACGATCGCCCGCCAAAAAGGTCAAAGCATCAGCAATACGTACGTCCTTACCCAGACGCACATGCTTTAATTTCATGCCTTTTTCGTACTTGCCTGAGCAAACTCGTAAAAATGCAATACGGTCACGATGACGCGGATCCATGTTGGCCTGAATTTTAAAAACGAAACCACTAAACGTTGTCTCAGTCGCTGCCACTTCGCGCTCATTGGTTGGATGCGCTTTTGGTGGTGGTGAGTATTTTATTAAGGTATCAAGTACCATATTGACACCAAAGTTACCCAGTGCGGTACCGAACAATACAGGTGTCATCTCACCGGCTAAAAACTCATCCACATCAAAGTCTTCAAGCGCCATTTGTACCAATTCGAGTGACTCTTCAAACGAGGCAAACATCAGCGCACCCAAACGCTCACGAATATCAGGATAATCGTAGCCTTCACGAGTTTCAGAAACCGTCATCTCGCCGCCACGACCTTTTTCATAAAAATAAGTCTTATTTTCAGTCAGATGATACACACCGACGAAATCTTGACCCATACCAATAGGCCAAGTAATCGGGATACATTTAATCTTTAATACTGCTTCAATCTCACTCAGCAGCTCAAGCGGCTCACGAATTTGCCGATCGAGTTTATTGACAAAAGAGATGATGGGCGTATCACGCATCCGGCACACTTCCATAAGCTTGATCGTACGTTCTTCAACGCCTTTTGCGCCATCAACCATCATCAGCGCACTGTCGACCGCGGTCAAAGTACGATAGGTATCTTCACTAAAATCGGCGTGACCTGGAGTATCAAGCAGATTGACCACGTGCTCTTGATAAGGAAACTGCATCACTGAAGTCGTAATAGATATACCACGCTCTTGCTCCATACTCATCCAATCTGATGTCGCATGGCGATCCGTTTTACGACCTTTGACCTCGCCAACCACCTGAATAGCTTGACCCCATAGCAGCAATTTTTCGGTCATCGTGGTCTTACCAGCATCAGGATGCGAGATGATGGCAAAGGTGCGGCGTTTGGCCACTTCTTTATTTAATTTCTTCGGATCTACGCTCATAATTTTTGGCTTCAACGTTGTGTCATTTAGAAATCAATCTAAATAAATAGAGTAAACAATGGGCGTATTGTAGCGGATTTAGCATCAAGGTGCAGAATTAGCGCACAAAAAAACACTCTCTATTAAGTAAATAGAGAGTGCTCATGGCTTTTTTAAGCTTAATAATATTTTGTGATTTGCGTTGCTAAAAAATCAGCGGCAACTTTATTAACTATAGTTAAAATACTTTAAAGTCGCTACCGTATTGCTGGTGTAAATTTTTTGCAGCCTCTGTCTGCGTAGGCACAGCAAGCAAGAAAAATTTGCACCAGCAATACGTGTTGTATCGATATTACTTTTCACCGACTATATCGTGTAATCAACGACGCCGCGTATGCTATCTTCATTTGGAATAGGTGCAGCACGGTTAATAAAATCCACTTCATAGATGCTGCTGTCATAATCCACACCGCTATATATACTCTGGGTCATTATTAACGGCAAAGCATTTAACCTGTGCTGCCTTTTGGCTATTGTTGAAACCAATATTAACTCTGGTCATACTAGATTGACGCTTATCATTAAAGCGTTTTTCAGCATCAAGAACTCAGTTGATCTGGGTTCTAAGTCCTGTTTTATCCTTAGCATCAAAGACGAAGAAGGAGCACTCACTAGTGACCGCGGGGATATAACATACTGAACCTTATTCATCGTCCAGCGTCCTTTTTAAAATGCTGGCATCAGTAGTTATAGATATATTGTATCTACTTTATGTCACTAGTTTCCCCTACTGCAACGATGAGTTATAGCAAACTTAGTTTTTGTCTCATAAACTTAAAAGGTAAACTTACAAATTCATATCATACTTTTACTGCCACTATATAAAGCTTGCCTTATCGTCTGTTATGCTAGATGGGCTATTTTAAAATTAGCTATAACAAGATTTAAAAACACTATAACATGATGGACAACAAGCTAATTATATAAAAGGATAAATTATGGAACCCTTATATTCGACTAAAGCATCTGTAACTGGCGGCCGTGCAGGTAGCGCTAGTCTTCAAGACAGCGATTTGACGATTAATATGGTTGCACCTGGTTCTGGTAAAGACGGTAATAACCCAGAGCAATTATTCGCTATGGGTATAGCTGCTTGCTTTGATGGTGCACTTGGTGCAGTCAAAGGGGCAGAAAAAGCAAAGTTTGACTCTACTACCGAAGTATCGGTAGATCTACTTAAAGGTGAAGATCTAGACTTTAAATTAGCCATTAAAATTCATGTTATCGGTAAAAACACAGAGCTATCAGCGGATGAATTCCAGCAATTGGTTGAGAAGGCTAATAAAGTCTGCCCATATTCTAAAGCTATCCATGGTAATGTCGATAGCGAAGTAACCTCAGAAGTAAAATAAGCCTCTAATAACAACGATATTTGCAATAATAAAAAGAACTCAGTTGATCTGGGTTCTTTTTTTATGGGCTATCATTTGGGTTCGTACGCATCCTAACTCTTTATTCTTTTTATTCGTTCATCATCCATTCGGCACGCATCACTTTTATCGTTATAATGAGGGTCTATTTTTACCCAATACTTGCTGCCTAATATAGTTGAAATACTTTAAAGTCGCTACCGTACTACTGGTGTAAATTTTTTGCAGCCTCTGTCTGCGTAGGCACAGCAAGCAAGAAAAATTTGCACCAGTAGTACCTGTTGTATCGATATTACTTTTCACCGACTATACTTGCTGCCCAATATTTGATAAGTGAATCTCTATGACCGACAACGATCACAACTCGCACTCACCCATCAATCCCAATACGCTACCAAACTTTGCAACGATGCCAAATGTAGCGACGATGACGACCACACATGTGGACAAAAACCAGCCACCTTTTATATTGGTCGATGGCTCTTATTATCTGTTTCGCACCTATCATGCGCTGCCAAAAACCATGCAAAATTCGCAAGGGCTAGTCACCAATGCGATACGTGGCACACTCAATGCGCTGTTAAAGCTGATGCGCCGCTATCACCCAACGCATATGGCGGTTTGTTTTGATACCAAATCACCGACCTTTCGCCATGCCATGTCAGAAGAGTACAAAGCCAATCGTCCAAAAATGGATATAGAGCTGGCTGAGCAGATTCCTTATATTCATCGTTTGGTCACCGCACTTGGGATTCCACTGTTACGTATCGAAGGCGCAGAAGCGGACGATATCATCGGTACGCTCGCCTATCGTGCGGTCGCCGAAGGGCATCACGTGGTTATCTCAACCGGTGATAAAGACATGATGCAGCTGATTAATGACTGCGTGATATTAGAAGACAGCTTTACAGGTAAGATAACTGACAGCACTGGCGTGGTCGAAAAATTCGGTATTAATCCTGACCAGATGATTGATTTTTTAACTTTAATGGGTGATTCCTCTGACGGTATCAAAGGCGTACCCGGCATCGGTAAAAAGACTGCCAAAGACTTGTTAAATGAATATGGCAATATCGATAATATGCTAAAAAACGTTGCCAATATAAAAGGACGTGCGGGTAAAAACTTGCTTGAATATGCTGATGATATTCCGATGAATGCGCAGCTGGCAACCATCGTCACTGATTTAGAAGTTGGGCAAGATTGGCAAGATTTAAAAATAAACACTGATCCTTGCGCCCATATCGATGAGCTACGCGCTCTATACAGTGAGCTTGAATTTAGAAACGAGCTGGCGTCACTTGATCACCCTAATCATCCAGCCAATGGTGCTCAAAGTGTCGCTCATAGCCAAGCTGATACTGAGTCACAGGCGCAAATCGCCAAATCTTTACAATCAAGCGCCATTGGTGATGTCACCGATAGCAAAAGTCACGACAGAGCGTGGCATACTATTTTAGACGAGCCCGCCTTTGATAACCTAGTTCAACTATTAGCCTCTGCCCCGCATTTCGTCATTGATACCGAGACCACAAGCGTCTATTGGCGTCAGGCTGAATTGGTCGGCTTGTCTTTTGCCGTGCAAGCACACGAAGCTTATTATATACCGCTAACTCATTCGCTAGAAGGCGACGAATTAACCGAAAAGCAGCTCGATCGCGATACGGTACTTGTCCGCTTAAAATCTATTTTAGAAAACTCAAGCATTGGTAAAATCGGTCAGCACCTAAAATATGATGCGCATATCCTCAGCCTTTACGATATCAATCTCTTAGGCAATATTCATGACAAGCCCAACAACTGGGCGATGGATACCATGCTTGCCAGCTATGTGATTAATGCCGCTGTTACCCGTCACGGTATGGATGATCTGGCACGGCATTATCTGCAAACGCAAACCATTAGCTTTGAAGATGTCGCTGGTAAA
This sequence comes from Psychrobacter arcticus 273-4, assembly GCF_000012305.1. Lineage (NCBI taxonomy): Bacteria > Pseudomonadati > Pseudomonadota > Gammaproteobacteria > Moraxellales > Moraxellaceae > Psychrobacter > Psychrobacter arcticus. The sequence goes on along the minus strand of NC_007204.1, from coordinate 470,897 downwards.
GGTGCTAAGCAAGTGAGTTTTGATCAAGTGGCGATTGATATTGCCAGCGACTATGCTTGTGAAGATGCTGATATCACTTATCAATTATTCGAGCTGTTTAGTCAAAAGCTTGCTGATGACACCAATAACGCCAAGCTGCTACATGCACTGGAGATTCCTACAGCAGAGATACTCTGCCAGATGGAAGCTCATGGTATTTTAATTAAGCGTCCATTTTTAAATGAGTTATCAAAACGCTTCGATGAAGAAATTATTGCCCTTGAAAAACGTGCTTACGAAGTGGCGGGAGAAGAGTTTAATCTCGGCTCTCCTAAGCAGCTTGGGGAGATGCTATTTGATAAGCTTGGCGTTGCTGGCGGTAAAAAAACCAAGACTGGTCAATACTCTACGGGTGAAGCCGTATTGTCAAAAATTGATCATCCTTTGGTCGATATTACCTTAGAGTATCGCGGACTCTCTAAACTCAAAAGCACCTATACTGATGCGCTTGATAATGTGGCAGATAGCGAGACTGACCGTGTACATACTAGCTATCATCAAGCTTTAACTAGCACAGGACGCTTATCTTCAACAGATCCTAATTTACAAAATATTCCTATTCGCACTGCGACCGGTCGCTTGATTCGTCAAGCCTTTATTGCGCCAGAAGGTCGGGTGATATTAGCGGCGGATTATTCGCAAATCGAGTTGCGTTTAATGGCGCATTTCTCAGGTGATAAAAACCTGACTCATGCCTTTAATGAAGGGCTTGATATTCACGCTGCCACCGCTGCTGAAGTACTTGGCAAAGAAGTGGCGGATGTTACCGCAACCGAGCGTCGTAATGCCAAAGCTATTAACTTTGGTCTGCTCTATGGCATGAGTGCCTTTGGACTTGCCAAACAACTACAGATGAGCCGTAGTGAGGCGCAAGACTATATTGATATGTACTTTGAGCGCTATCCTGGCGTCAAAGACTATATGATCAATACTCGTGCCAGCGCCTATGAGCATGGCTATGTCGAGACGATATTGGGTCGTAAGCTTTATACCCCTGATATTAATCATAGCAATCGTATGGTTAAACAAGGCGCTGAACGAGCGGCAATTAACGCACCATTACAAGGCTCAGCGGCCGATTTGATTAAACTTGCGATGATTGCCGTCGATAAAGTACTACCAAAACATCAGGCAAAAATGCTACTGCAAGTCCATGACGAATTGGTGTTTGAAGTTGATGCCAACAAAGTCGATGAAATAAGCCAATTGATTACTGACGCTATGCAAAATGTTTTGACAGCGACGGCGGTTGAAAAAGGCTGGAACGTCAACTTTGCGGTACCGCTATTGGTTGAGACGGACAGTGGTCAAAATTGGGATGAGGCGCATTAATCCTTAAGGGGTTTTTAAGTAGGTGTAATGCTGTTTAAGGTATTTGATGCTTGCAGCGTAAACTTAAACAAACAGTCGCGTATTATAATTGTCGGTATAATAAACTTATCTTATTTCTTCACAGATTATCTTTTAGTTTAACAGGCGTTTACGCGATTGCTTTAACCTATCTATGGCGTTTTAAACTGCTTATATTTGAAAAATACTTGCTACTAGAGGCAATGAATATAAGCGGACAAAATAGCCATACGACCATCGTTTAAACGCTACTATGGTTATTAATTATAAAAACTAAGGAAGACAGCATGGATCACTCAAAAACCCCACTACCAAAAGAGATGAATCATATCGAAGGCGATGACAGCTTGGATGATCATACCGATGACAACGTTGATGAGGGTCAAGGTCAAGATAACGAAGGTAGCCAAGAGGTCGATTTAGACAACCCCATGCTGCATGTTATAGACAATAATGACTTTGACGATGATGCAGGATTTAATAATTCGCAAGTCGGTAGCGATGCTACCCAAGGTCTCACACCCGTACATCATCAAAATATTGATGAATCGCGCATTGATGAGCTGCTGGTCGAAGAGAATTTAGATGACAGCCACTACCCAAATATTGTCGACATCGCCGACAGAGATGCCGCAAAATTAAGCAATGACAATGATTTTTAAAGTATTGCCTTTATAAAATTATCCATAAAAAATACCGGACATCATGTTCGGTATTTTTTTGCTGCTCTATTTAATATCCGCATGCTGCTTTAGCTTTTATGCCCAACCATCTAGCGTCCCCGCCCAACCTTTTACTAATGGCGCACTCATTGCTTCTAACAAATCTATATGTGCTTCGTCAGCGTTGAGCGCCGGAATATAATGATACTCTTCCCCGCCAGCCTTAAGGAAGGTTTCGCGGTTTTCGATGGCCAATTCTTCTAGGGTTTCTAAGCAATCTGCCGAAAACGCAGGGCTAAGAATTTGTACTGAGCGTATGCCCGACTTGCCCCAGTCTTCGAGTACCACATCGGTATAGGGCTTAATCCATTCTTGCTTACCAAAGCGCGACTGGAAGCTAATGATCCATTCATCTGGCTTTAGACCAAGCTCATGAGCGACTTGCGCCGCCGTACATTTACAACGCTTCGGGTACGGATCGCCTTTATCGGCATAAGGCTGTGGAATACCGTGAAAGCTAAACATGAGCTTTTCAGGCTTGCCATGTATCGCTTGAAAGCGGCGGATACTATCTGCCAAGGCTTTAATATATAAAGGATGGGCAAAGTAATCTTTGACTATGGTCATATTAGGCAAATTACGCTGCTTCAGTGACCATTTGGTCATCGCATCATAAACCGCTCCCGTTGAAGTCGCCGAATACTGCGGAAACACGGGTAACATGACAAAATGGTCAACCCCTTCGCTACGCAATTTATCCATAACATCTGGCAAACCAGGATTACCATAGCTCATCGCGGCATGAACAGACACGCGAAATGGCGCAGCACGTTCAGCTAAACGCTTATCTAACATCTCAACTTGCGTGTTAAGAATGTTGCGCATCGGCGAATCACCATCCCAAATGCTGGCATAGGCTTCTGCGACCCGCTTTGGACGACTTGGCAACACAAACAGATTGAGGATAATTGCCCATAAGAACTTCGGGATTTCAATCACGCGCGGATCTGACAAAAACTGCTTGAGATAACGACGGACCGCTGGCGCGGTCGGCTCATCTGGCGTACCAAGGTTGACAAGTAAAACGGCAATACGGGGAGGCAGGTCAGGTTTCATAGCAGCACTGTTTTATGATTAAGTTAATGAGAAAATCTCGATAAAAGATTGTTAAGACAGTATTCAATGAGCACGCCGTTAGTGTAGCATTTTAACCCTTCATAACGCATTGCAAAAGTGTCCTTGTACAATTTGACACGCAGTTGTTGCGACTTGCCTTTGTCAATAGCGCCTAAAACTTGTAGCAATGGTATGATATTTTTTTCGATTGGTTCAATGATATCAAAACTAAGCATGAAAGACTGCGCTTGAAGGTTGTACTCATATGCGCATCACCATACAATAGGCAAGCACATGGTCAAATTTAGCTAAACCATTTAAAAAATATCGGCAAAACGAGTTGTCGATAGAGTGCCCTTCTTATTTTATTGATGATTGTTGTCTTGTGAGGTAGATTTGAACGCACGCCCTGATAATACCAGTGACCAGTCCGCCACAGATAAAGCCAATGCCGATAATTCAGCTAACGCTGATGAATTATTGAACTCAGTAGGAGTCGTCAAGCCCCAGACTCTTCATTTTGCTGAGCCATTAACCTTGGAGTGTAATCGCACTTTGCCGTCGTTTGAGCTGATAATTGAGACGTACGGTACGCTTAATAGCGACAAGTCAAACGCCGTTCTGATTTGCCATGCGCTATCAGGCAGTCATCACGCGGCAGGCTTTCATAGCGATAATGACAAAAAAGCCGGCTGGTGGGATAATATGATTGGACCTAACAAGTCCATCGATACCAATCGTTTTTTTGTCGTCTGTGTTAACAATATTGGTAGCTGCTTTGGCTCTACCGGTCCAACGTCGATAAATCCAGAGAGCAGTAAAGCACAAGTATATGGACCTGACTTTCCACTGGTCACTATCAAAGATTGGGTCAAGACCCAAGCCATGCTTTCAGATCGCTTAGAGATTGACGTCTGGCATGCCGTCGTCGGTGGTTCAATGGGTGGTATGCAAGCCCTGCAATGGGCAGCTGACTATCCAAGCAGACTAAAACGCTGTGTGGTCATTGCCAGTACACCTAAGCTGTCTGCACAAAATATCGCCTTTAACGAAGTGGCACGCCAGTCTATTTTATCAGACCCAGATTTTAAAAACGGACGCTATCTGCAAGCAGGGACTTATCCTCGTCGCGGACTTATCCTTGCGCGAATGGTAGGACATATTACTTATCTGACCGATGATGCGATGAAAGCCAAGTTTGGGCGTGATTTAAAGTCGGGCAAGTTTATGTATGGTTATGATGTCGAATTCCAAGTCGAAAGCTATCTGCGCTATCAAGGCGAGCGCTTTAGTGAAAACTTCGATGCCAATACCTATTTGCTGATGACCAAAGCCTTGGATTACTTTGACCCAACGCGTGACTATCCATTAACGCAGTCAGCACAGCCTATAGATTCTTTAGTGCCAGAAGAGCTTTTAGCTTCATCCCTTGTGGAGTCCGTAAAAGCGGATAGTAGCGAAGATGAATTGGCAAAAACTTTAGCGGACAGTGCGGATATCGACAATATAAGCGCAAGCAATCACCAAGAGCTGACAGCTCTGAAAGCCGCGTTTGCTCATACTGAGTGCCAATATTTGATTGTATCGTTTACCACTGATTGGCGTTTTGCACCCGAGCGCTCACAAGAGATTGTTGATGCACTGATGGCGACCGGCAAACCTGTCAGCTATATCAATGTTGATGCGCCGCACGGTCATGACTCTTTCTTATTTGATATCCCGCGTTATATGGGTGCCGTCAAAGGTTTCCTAAATGCGCCATTTATGACTGACAACCAAAGCAAAAATAGCCAGCAAAAATTAGGAGCACGCTCATGAGGATGGATCATCAATTGGCTGAGCGTTGGATTGCTCCGTACTCACATGTGCTCGACTTAGGCTGTGGTAATGGCGAGCTGCTTGCGCATTTGCAGCAAAATCGCGGCGTGACCGGCTATGGGCTTGAGATTGACGAGGACAAAATCAATGAAGCCATCGCCAATGGTTTATCCATTGTCGAGCAAGACTTGAATGATGGCTTGGCGCGTTTCGCGGACAATAGTTTTGATACCGTGGTCATGGCACGTGCGCTACAAGCAGTCAAGTCGCCCGATGTGCTGTTGCTTGATATGCTGCGCGTCGCTCGTGAAGCGGTCATTACCTTCCCTAACTTTGCCCATTGGCAGAACCGGATACATTTGGGTTTAAAAGGTATTATGCCGGTCTCAGAAGCGCTGCCGTATGAGTGGTATAACACCCCAAATATCCATCTCTGTACTTTTAAAGATTTTGAGAAGCTGTGCGCGCAGCATGATATTCATATCATTAATCGTTTTGCCGTCAGTGATTCTGAAAAAGGTCATTCATCACTAATGACAGCATTGATAAGACGAGCGCCAAACCTACTGGCAGATGTGGCTATTTACCGCGTCAGCAAACAAAAACCTGAGTGATACTCGCTACTGCTACCTCTTATTAAAAGTCATATTGATAGTTATAAGCATAATTTTTTACCTTAATAGAGTCTTAATCTATTCTTACGCCCAAGTAACTGTATGATTTTATTGAGGACAATGAGATATAGATAGGCATTAAATCGTGTAATTAGTATTTGAGTTTCGTAAGCTTGGGTGTTAAGCTAGCAAAATAGTGTCAATGGCACCCCGATTAATACCGTTTATCGGTTTCATTGGCGTCCATTGTTACATGATAACGATTACTTATATTGCTAATAATTAGGTAAGTTGGTCTTGCAAGATGTCTCCTAATTGTTATCGCCATCTAAACGTCTTTAGCGAGACAATATTTAGCGGGACAATTTTTGTGTTTATTAACTGCCTAATTTTGGAGCTGCTATGAAGTTATTAAAAGCTGCGTTGTTTACTGCCCTTTTTTCTTGTGCAGGTTTTGCCAACGCTGAGTTAATATCAAACGTGCCACTTGACACCTCACGTTTTGAGCTAATGCCTGTCAGCGAGTTATCCAATCGCGCGGCTCAAGGTAATGATCACGCTCAATTTTATCTGGCCAAGCGTTTGCAAAAAGGCGAAGGCATTGCCAAAAACACTCAACAAGCAGTCCAATGGTATACCAAGGCAGCTCAGCAAGGCGTTGCCCCTGCTCAGTTAAACCTTGCCATCATGTACTTGCGCGGTGAAGGGGTACAACCAAATCTACAACAAGCCCGTGGTTGGTTAGAAAAAGCCGCCATGCGTGGTGATAACCGTGCTAGCTATACGCTTGCCTTGTTAGATGAGAAGCAAAAAAATCTTGTTGATGCTTATAAATGGTACGACTTGGCTGCCCGTGATGGCATGCTTGATGAAAAAGTCCGTAACAAAGCCCGCGGCAAAATTGGTCAATTGGCATTGAACTTATCAAGTGCTGATATCGCCAGTGCCCGCAATAAAGCAGATACTTGGTTCCAGAGTAAGTAAGTTGTAAACAGTGCCTTTTTATAGACCGCTTCATAAAAAAATCCCAGTTAAATACTGGGATTTTTTTGTCTATAGAGAACAGCTATTGCTTTGGTAAAAGATAATTTAGCGTACTAAAATTTGCTATTATCAGAACAATGACTTTCAAACTATAATAATTATAAGGGCAGCATTATGAGCGGAACGGCTAAGATACTTATTTTAGGCAATGGCTTTGACTTAGCCCATTTCTTACCTACCAAGTATGACCACTTTATGCATGCCATGCGTAATGTGGAAAATCATAATAAAGACGAGCCAATGATCTTTGAGGCTTTATATACGGATTTGATAAATAGTGAAGGTTATTTTTTTAAGAATACTATTAAACTCTATAAAACTGAGAATGTTGAACTACCACTAATAGAAGTTAAATAGCTTAAAGAAAAACTAAGAAACAACGGTTGGTTTCAATATTTTAAAAGCTATATTGATAGTGGTATTGATACATGGATAGACTTTGAAAATGAAATGAAAGTGGTGCTGAACGCAGTCTGTTATATAATATCGGAGATAGAAAAAAATGTAGAATACCTTCACTGTTTTTCAACTGATATTTTATTTTTAAGTAATAAAATATTCAATAAGAATATTAAGAGAAAGTATCCATTCATCAATAATTTGCTCGAAAATTTTTCTATAACTGATAAATATAGTATACATGCAGACACTAAAATGGTACTTGATAAAGCTTTTGTCAAATACTATTCAGGACAACCTGTAGATATATGTCCTTCTAGCTTGTTAAAGTACTTAGAAAAAGACTTAATTGGTTTTATCGAGATATTTTCTGAATACATTGCCTTTATTGATAAACTAGAAGTAAGAAATGCTCTAAAAAAGCCAAAAGTTGGTGAAAAAGATTTAGATGCTATTTATAGCTTCAATTACTCATCTACTATTGAGCGTTTGTATAGTCATTCCAATATCAACTTTATACATGGTAAAGCTGGTAAAAATAGTAATAAAAAAATTGTTCTAGGTATTTCAGAGCTTCAAAATCAAATATTAATAGACAATAAAGCCTACGGGTTCGTTAAATACTATCAAAAACTTGTCAACAATACTGATTATCAATTTCTTAGACCAAAGTCTCCTATCGTAGCGATAGAGAATAAGATGAAAAGTCCAAGTCTCACGAAGTATCATCCTATTGAAGTTTATATTTGGGGACATTCTTTAGACTCTTCCGATAGCGATTACATTCATGAAATATTTTCATTTAATCAAGGTCATGAATCGTCACTAAGAGTCATCGTGTATTACTACTCACAGCCACACGCACAGCTGTCCAATCTAATAGCAATACTCGGTAAAGACACTGTTGAGAATTGGATGAAAAATGAATGGTTAGAATTTATTGAAACACCTGATATACAAAGGCTGAATTTTGATAGCAGCTATGTTGATGACAGCATCAGCGAATTTTCCAAAACCGTGCTCAAGCCACAGGAGACTCGTAATATAGCGTTTACTTAGGTATAGAGTGCTGACATTTTTGCGCTTTTAAGTTTCAAAACCCTCCCAAAATTTGCTAAACTATGCGCGCATCAGCTAAATCCACAATTGCGCTAGTGTTATAACACTATCAAAACCTTAAAACCCAATGCACTAGGTTTGCGACCTAGCCAGCAGGAGAAAAACATGAGTACTTCAGAGACCAATAACATCAAAGCACCCAACCATGTAACCGAATACGACAGCGTGACCAATAATATCGTCGTCGCTGCCCTTTATAAGTTCACGCGCTTTGCTGACTTTGAAGAGTACCGCGAGCCCATTTTAAATATCATGCTCGATAATGAGGTTAAAGGCACTTTGTTAATTGCCAGCGAAGGCATTAACGGTACGATTTCTGGTACACGTCAGGGCATCGATAACGTCCTCGAGTACCTGCGTAGTATCGACGCCATCGGCAGTTTTACCTTTAAAGAATCCTACACTGATGCCCAGCCTTTTTATCGTACCAAAGTGAAGCTTAAAAAAGAAATCGTCACTATGGGTGTAGAGAATATCGATCCACTACAATCAGTCGGTCGCTATGTGAAGCCAAGCGACTGGAATGCGCTTATCTCAGATCCTGATGTGATTCTTATTGATACGCGTAATGATTATGAAGTAAAAATCGGTACGTTCCAAAATGCCGTCAATCCAAATACCGAAACGTTTCGTGAGTTCCCAGAATACGTGGCAAAAGAGCTAGACCCCGCTAAGCATAAAAAAGTCGCTATGTTCTGTACGGGTGGTATCCGCTGCGAAAAATCTACGGCATTTATGCGCGAGCAAGGCTTTGAAGAGGTTTATCATTTAGAGGGTGGCATCTTAAAATATTTGGAAGAAGTACCTGCCAGCGACTCTATGTGGGAAGGCGACTGCTTTGTCTTTGACAACCGTGTCTCAGTCAATCACAACTTAGAAAAAGGCAGCTATGAGCAGTGCTTTGCCTGCCGTATGCCCATTACGCAAGCTGAGATGCAAAGCCCTGCCTATATCAAAGGCGAGTCATGCCCGCACTGTATCGATAAAGCGACCGACGAGCAAAAAGCACGCTTTCGTGAGCGTGAGCATCAAATGCAATTGGCACAAAAACGTGGTGAAGCCCATATTGGCAGTGATGTCATTGATGTCATTGAGAAACGTAAAGCAGCTAAGATTGAAGCTCGCCGTCAAGCGGATGAAGCCAATAAAGCCAAAGCTGACTAAAATTAGCGAGTATTAGAAAAGAGAAGCTAAAAAAATAGCAGACAATTTATTAAATTGCCTGCTATTAATATAACAATGATAAGTGCTAATTAGCTATAACTTATAATTAGATACAGATGTACTTAGAATAAAATACGTACACGAATCGTTTCTTGAACATCTTTTAGCTGATCTAAAGCCGCGGTTGAGTCGTTATAATCGACATCCATAACAAGATAGCCGACATCGCCTTCAGTCATCAAGCTCTGCGCTAAGATATTGATATTTGCTTCAGCAAACAGACGGTTAATCTGTGACAGGACGCCTGGTACGTTTTTGTGGATATGTAGCAGACGATGCGTGCCTTCTTTAAACGGAATAGATACTTCTGGGAAGTTTACAGCCGTTGCCGTGTTGCCTTGGTCAGAATATCGCACAAACTTATCTGCAACTTCCAATCCAATGTTTGCCTGTGCTTCTTGCGTTGAGCCGCCAATATGCGGCGTCAAGATGACATTATCGAACTTACGTAGTGGTGACTCAAACTCTTCGTCTGCAGATTTTGGCTCTTTTGGGAACACATCAATCGCTGCGCCCAAGATTTTACCAGACTCAAGCACGGCAGTAAGGTCATCAATCTCAACACAAGTACCACGTGCCGCATTGATAAAGTAGCTACCCTCTTTCATATGCGCAAACTGCTCAGCTTTCATCATATAGCGCGTGCTTGGCAGTTCAGGTACATGCAAGGTCACGATATCGGCAGTAGATAACAGCTCTTCTAAGCTAGCTACTTGTACTGCGTTACCTAGTGGCAGTTTGGTTAAGACATCATGGTAAATGACTTTCATACCAAAGCTTTCAGCCAATACAGACAGTTGCGAGCCGATAGAGCCATAACCGACGATACCGATGGTTTTGCCGCGCACTTCATGTGAATTGGTCGCAGACTTACCCCAACCGCCGCGATGTACAGTGGCATTTTTTTCAGGGATACCGCGATAGAGCATGATGGCTTCAGCAAGTACCAACTCTGCTACCGAACGGGTGTTTGAGAATGGCGCGTTGAAGACCGGAATACCGAACTCACGAGCAGCATCTAAGTCTACTTGGTTGGTACCAATACAAAAACAACCGATGCCAATAAGCTTTTGTGCATGCTCAAGCACTTCGCGCGTCAGCTGCGTGCGCGAGCGAATACCAATAAAATGAGCATCTTTAATCTTTTCAATCAGCTCGTCTTGATCCAATGCATGGCTGATATTTTCAATATTTTGATAACCAGCATCTTTCAATACCTTTAAAGCATTGTCGTGCAGACCTTCAAGCAATAAAAACCGGATTTTGTCTTTTTGGAGTGATAACGCCATGTGAGAACTGTCCTATAATTGTCTTATAAAAATCATCTTAGGGATAAGCTTGGATGAATGAAATGAAAAGAGTCTGGATATCTTACACAAAATTGGTCGGCGATGTTAGCAGATTAAATGAATTATTGGTTATCAATCCTGAAAACTTTTTATGCTATAGTAAATCCTGCTATCTAAATGAGCGGCCATACCCTCTTTATGCTGTGTACCCATATATACAGGTAAACTCATAACGCTCTATCATTGCTACGCCCATTAGATTGCAATAATATACATCGTTCATATCCCTTTATGTACATACGTTCAGTTAAAGCCATTTGGCTATATAATAACTCGCATAATAATCCACTTTATCCATAGCGCTCACGTTGATACCGAGATTTGACCATGACTTCTTTATCTAGCCAAACCCTATCTAAAACCCCTACCTCTGCTGCTCAAACTCTGTTAAGTGCGCTGATTGATACCCATCAGTTTGATGCCAGCCAAATCAAAACTGATAGCGAAAGCTTAGAGCATTGGGGCAAGGACTGGACCAAGCATTTTGCCCCTGCGCCTGCTGCCATCGTCTTTCCAAAGACTACAGAACAAGTGCAAGCCATCGTACTACTTGCCAATAAGCACAATGTGGTCTTGACACCAAGTGGTGGTCGTACTGGGCTGTCTGCTGGCGCAGTCGCCGCCAATGGTGAGATTGTGGTCAGTATGGACAAGATGAACCATATCGGACAGTTCTATCCTGCCGATCGCATGGTTGAGATTGAAGCTGGTGTGGTGACTCAGCAATTACAGCAGTTTGCCGAATCAAAAGACCTCTACTACCCTGTCGACTTTGCTTCAGCAGGCTCCAGCCAAATAGGCGGCAATATCGGCACCAATGCAGGCGGTATTAAAGTGATTCGCTATGGCATGACCCGTCAATGGATTATGGGGCTGACTGTGGTTACTGGTAAAGGAGATATCTTGCAGCTCAATCGCGGTATGGTAAAAAATGCCACGGGTTATGATTTACGTCAATTGTTTATCGGTAGCGAAGGCACACTTGGCTTTGTGACTCATGCGCAAATTAAACTTGAGCGTCAGCCGAAAGACTTAAACGTCATGGTACTGGGCATGGACAGCTTTAATGATGTGATGAATGTGCTATCTGCCTTTCAAGCAAAGATTGATTTGACCGCCTTTGAATTCTTTGATGATGTGGCGATTGATAAACTCATGGCCCATGGTCAAGTACAAGAGCCGTTTGAATCGCGCACCAAGTTTTATACGTTACTAGAGTTTGAAGCGCCATATGAGCCCATCATGGATAAAGCGATGGCGATATTTGAAGACTGCATGGAGCAAGGTTGGGTCGTCGATGGTGTCATGAGTCAGAATTTAGCGCAGGCGGAAGAGCTGTGGAAGCTACGTGAATACATCTCTGAGACCATCTCGGTGTTCACGCCTTATAAAAATGATGTTTCGGTACTGATAAGCTACGTGCCAGAATTTATCGCTGAGATTGATCATATTGTCAGCAGCAACTACCCTGACTTTGAAGTCTGCTGGTTCGGTCATATTGGCGATGGCAATTTGCATTTAAATATCTTAAAGCCTGAAAATATGAGCAAGGATAATTTCTTTGCTGAGTGTCAGGTGGTGAATAAGCATGTGTTTGAGACGGTGCAGAAATATGGTGGTTCGGTGTCTGCTGAGCATGGTGTGGGTATGACTAAAAAACCATATCTACACTATAGCCGCAGTGAGACTGAGATTGAGTACCTAAAAGATATCAAAAAAGTCTTTGATCCCAACAATATTATGAACCGTGGGAAAATTTTTGATATGTAAGGCGTTTTTATTCCTGACATATCTTTGATTATTAAAGATAAATAAAAAGACGCTCAATCAATAAGATTAGCGTCTTTTTGTATACTGATCTGACGTTAACAAAGATACCGTCATAGCACTAGGACGATATCGTTTTAAAATAGAACAAATTATACATATAGCAGCGCTAAACCTGCGACGAGCAGCACACTTAAAAAACCTTGAACGATTAAAAACGCTTGATGCGGCGCAGCGATATGCCGCACCATATTACCAAGCGTATTATAAGTGGTGCCTGCTGCATTGATATGAGGCGGCGTATCAAAATTTTTGATCACTTGTAGAAACTGCTCAGTATGATCAGGCTTCCAATTGTGGGGCAAGAATGGCAAAAAAGGTGATAGCTGTGCCGCTTGTTTTTTGGTCGCAGGCGACCATAACCAACGCTCCAAAAACAGTAAGCGCATACGCCAATCAGCAAAGCTACGATGTTTGATAACGTGCAGTAATAATACCTGCACATTTTTATGACGTGTATCCGCATATATACGCTGAATTAGCGTATATACTTTGGCTTTTTCACCTTCGATACACTGCAAAAAATGCCCATTGCCATAACATAATGTGCCTGTAATGCCCTGCTGCTGATTATAATTACGAGCATGACTTTCTACTTCTTCAAATATCGTCGTACTAAAACGTGAACCAATCGTCATGCTACTGACGTACACCAATTGCACCAGTGCAGTATCTTCAATCTCATCTAATGTTCTAAAAACAGCAGTGTGAATTTCAGGCATCATTAAAATTTCCTAACGGGTCAATATTAAATATGAGCAAGGAAAACCAACCAAATAAAATTAAGTATAAACTTATCAAATGATGCTCCAATCAGGCATAAAGAATCACAAAAACCTAGCAAATCGTTACGACGTTTGACTGTTATTGGCTCATGAGCTTGATATCATATCAGTCGCAATTCACTGCAATAAACATATAATAAGCAGTAGATGCACGTTAAAAGGTATTCAATGTATTTTTGCAGTGCGATAAAGCCACTTGCAAACTTATAAAAATGCCTCACTAAAATAGATCATATGAAAAACGATTCTTATAACTTATTTTAAATACACAGATAAATGATTGTAACGATTCTGACAGCCTATTGGTATATTTTTCTCAACATTATTATACGAAAACGTCGCCTTTAAGTTGAGGCTTAAGTTTGCCATTATTGATCCCACTTATACAAAAATTAATCGCAAGATGCGTAGCACCTTCATTTATTAATATCACTTATTAACACCCGCTTATTAACACCCACTTATAGAAACGACAGATAGGAACCTTATGAGTAAGATAGAAAAACCGGACGACTTTCATCTGACAATTGCTGAAATTAAGAAAAAAGACTATCCCCAACTAAAAGCCTTGATGGACCGTGTTTATGTCAATTTAGGCGGTGCATGGTCAAAGAATACGATTCATACTTTGATTGATGCTTTTCCAGAAGGACAGATTGCTTTATTTGACCACGACGAACTGATTGGTATTGTCTTATCCATGCGCGTTGATTATGCCAAGTTCTCTAACCCACACACTTATGATGACTTGATTGGTCATAAAGAGATTATCAGAGACAATCCCGAAGGTGATGCTATCTATGGTTTAGACGCTCTGATTGACCCTGAGTATCGTGGTTATCGTTTGGGTCGCAGACTTTATGATGCCCGTAAAGAGCTGTGCCGTCAGTTAAATTTCCGCGCCATCTTGGCCGGTGGTCGTATTCCTAACTACCATAACCATCAAGATTTGACGCCGGGTGACTATATCGATGCGGTTGCCTCACGCGAGATTCATGATTCTGCGCTTTCTTTTCAGTTATCCAATGGTTTTATCGTTAAGCGTATTTTGACGGCTTATTTACCTGATGACGCACAGTCCAAAGGTTTTGCGACCTTGCTTGAGTGGGCAAATATTTATTATGCGCCTAAAGACTATAAGCCCAATACTCGCAAATCTGAGGTTCGTATTGGTGGTATCCAGTGGCAGATGCGCGAAGTTGAGTCGCCAGAAGAGCTGTTGCAACAAGTTGAGTTCTTTGTTGATATCATGGCTGATTACAACTCTGACTTTGCATGCTTGCCTGAATTTTTTAATGCGCCCTTGATGGGTCTGTGTGAATCGACTGATCAAAACATCGCGATTCGCTTTTTGGCAGGCTATACCGAATGGTTTAAAAACGAGATATCGCATCTGGCTGTCAGCTACAACGTCAACGTTATTACCGGCTCCATGCCATATTTGGATGAAGAAGATACCTTATTCAATGTCAGCTATCTGTGTCGCCGCGACGGTACGGTAGAAGAGCAACGCAAAATTCATATCACCCCGCATGAGCGTAGCGCTTGGGTAATTGAAGGCGGTGACGAGGTTAAAGTGTTTGATACCGATGCCGGTCGTATTGGTATCTTGGTCTGTTATGACGTTGAATTCCCTGAACTTGCTCGCCTAATGGCGCTTGATGACATGGATATTTTGTTTGTACCCTTTTGGACCGATACACAAAACGGCTATCTACGCGTGCGCCACTGTGCTCAAGCGCGTGCAATTGAAAACGAATGCTATGTGATGATTTGCGGCTCAGTAGGCAACTTACCACAAGTTGAAAGCCTCGATATTCAATACGCGCAGTCCTCTATCTTCTCGCCATCAGATTTTGCTTTTCCGCATGATGCGATTATGGCCGAAACGACGGCGAATACTGAGATGGTGTTCTTTTCAGATGTGAATTTAGACAAGCTTATTCATGTCCGTAATGAAGGGTCGGTACACAACCTGCTGGATCGCCGTGACGATTTGTATAGTTTGAAATGGAAACGCAAAGCTAAAATATCTGCTAGTAAGCTGAGTGATGATGAGCTTCGAGAAAACTCTGGTAGCGTGCTTTTAGGCGATCCATTACAAAACCGTGCGCAAAAGTCTTAAACGGTTACTATAGTTGAAATACTTTAAAGTCGCTACAGTACTACTGGTGTAAATTTTTTGCAGCCTCTGTCTGCGTAGGCACAGCAAGCAAGAAAAATTTGCACCAGTAGTACGTGTTGTATCGATATTACTTTTCACCGACTATAGCAAACCGTTAATTAATAAGATTCTTAATATTTTATATCATACGGCTGACCATTCCGCCGTATGATTTTATCTATTAGACATAACTGACGATAAAAAGTAGCTAATATGACGCCTGATATCGAAAATAAAAATATAAAAGTTAAGAAAACATCCAAGCAAAAAGTACTATCAATTATTAAAACTGTGCTGCTCTACGGCTTAGTATTCACCCTTATATACACTGCCGTTAATTGGTGGCGACAGCCTGTCATGCCAACCAATCCACAGTTGCAATTGATGGACTATCAAGGGCAGAGCGTTGACTTGACAGCAATGAGTAAAGATAAACCCACGTTGGTATATTTTTGGGGAACCTGGTGTCCGATATGTAGTGTTACCTCGCCCACCATAAATACGCTGGCAGCATCAGGTGACTATCCTATCGTTACGGTCGCTATAAAATCCGGTTCTGACCAAGATCTAGGTGGCTATCTTCAGGAGCATAATTATAATTTTACGACGATTAATGACCAACAAGGTATTATCTTTGATGATTGGCAAGGACAAGTCACACCGTCGTATGTGATATTAAAAGATGGGAAAATGACTCAAGGACTGACGGGTATTCAGCCTGAATGGTCGTTGAAATTACGATTGTGGCTATCATCGATTTTTTGGTTAAACACTTGAATAAATGATGACATAAAGCGTTGGTAATCCCACCATAAAAAGACTGCAAAAAATTTACACCAGCAATACTGTAGCGACTTTAAAGTATTTCAACTATAGATTAAAATCAATGAATAAAAACGGTTAAATCAACAACGACTATCAACTACTGAAAGTAGGGATTATCTGACGATAGTGATATGATGCTGTCTTGCATATAAAGACAGCATGAACATTGATTGCTCAATTTATTATCCTAGCAGATATAAAGTAACAACCAATCGCTCGTTAAATAAATTTTGTGACGGTTTTGACGGACATAGAAACGATACTCGGCAGCTCTTCTTACCCCACTCTTTTTGTCATATAATAGCGAGTGTTATCTACTTTCAATCCCAGTATTACCTTAAGTTTTGTAGCCAGCTTTACACGCACTTTTTAATTCAATTTACATTTTAATCACCATTTTAAAAGACGCCTTCTATGACTGATAAAAGTACTGATATGCCAAGCCAAGACTATAAAGACACGCTAAATCTTGCTGACACGCCGTTTGCGATGCGCGCCAACCTTGCCAAACGTGAGCCAGATTGGTTAGCGGCTTGGGAGGCAGATGACGTTTACGGTAAGATTCGTCAAGCACGTGCTGGTGCGACCAAATACATTTTGCATGATGGTCCTCCATATGCCAACGGTCAGATTCACTTGGGTCATGCAGTCAATAAAGTACTCAAAGACATTATCGTTAAGTCAAAAACTTTATCCGGTTTTGATGCGCCTTATGTACCCGGCTGGGACTGTCATGGTCTACCTATTGAGCAGAAAGTCGAAGCCAAACACGGTAAGGTCGGCCAAAAAGTTTCTGCCACTGAATTCCGTGGTCTATGCCGTGAATACGCCCGTACGCAGATTGAATTACAAAAGGCAGATTTTAAACGCCTAGGGGTGTTTGGTGACTGGGACAACCCTTACCTAACCATGAACTTCCACCAAGAAGCCAATATCGTACGCGCCCTTGCAAAAATTTATGACAATGGTCATGTGACTCGCGGTATGAAGCCAGTAAACTGGTGCTTGGACTGTAGCTCAGCACTGGCAGAAGCCGAAGTTGAATATCAAGATAAAGTCTCAGACGCTATTTATGTCAGCTTTGATATTGTAGACAGTGGCAAAGTTGCGGCATTGGCTGAAATAGACGGCAATATCGCTGCCGTTATCTGGACGACAACGCCTTGGACATTGCCTGCCAACCAAGCTATTGCACTCCATTCTGAGCATAACTATAGTGTGGTCGCCACTGAAAACGGCAACTTACTACTGGCGACTGACTTGGTTGAATCAGCGCTAAGTGAATTTAAGCTGGAGAATAAAGGCGTCCTAGCTACTGTATTAGGTCGTGAGCTTGAAGGTCTACATGCTCAGCATCCGCTTATCGAAGCTCGCCAAGTGCCATTAATCTTGGGCGATCACGTAACGACTGACAGCGGTACTGGCTTAGTTCATACTGCACCGGGTCATGGTCTTGACGATTATATCGTCGGTCTAAAATATAATTTGCCTGTTGAAAACCCAGTGAGTGGTACGGGCGTTTATTTAGAAAGCGCAGCGGTATTTGCCGGTGAGCACATCTATAAAGCCAATCCACAAATCATCGCTGCCCTACACGAAAACGGTCATTTAATCCGCCATACCAAAATTGAGCACAGCTACCCACATTGCTGGCGTCATAAATCACCGATTATTTTCCGTGCCACGCCGCAGTGGTTTATCAGTATGGAAACTAAAGGCTTACGTGAGCGTGCACTTGCTGATATTCCAACGGTTCAATGGACACCAGCATGGGGTCAAAACCGTATCGAGTCGATGATGACAGGTCGCCCAGATTGGTGTATCTCCCGTCAGCGTACGTGGGGCGTGCCAATTACCTTCTTTACACATAAAGAAACCGGTGAGCTGCATCCAAACACGCTTGAGCTGATGGAAACGGCGGCACAAAGAATCCATGAAGGCGGCGTAGAAGCATGGTTTGATGCCAGCTGTGAGGATTTCTTAGGAGCAGAAGCCGCTGATTATGATAAAGCGACTGATACTTTAGACGTTTGGTTTGACTCTGGAACGACGCATTTTGCCGTACTCGATCAACGTGACGAGCTGACCAATCCTGCTGATATGTACTTAGAAGGCTCTGATCAACATCGAGGCTGGTTCCAAACATCATTACTGACCTCAGAAGCGATGTACGAGCGTCCACCATTCAAGCAAGTATTGACCCATGGCTTTGTGGTTGATGAAAACGGTCGCAAGATGAGTAAGTCACTGGGCAATATCATCACACCGCAAGAAGAAATCAATAAAACAGGCGCAGATATGCTGCGTTTGTGGATTGCATCGAGTGACTATCGTTATGAGATGAGCGCGGGTAAAACCGTATTTAAGGGTTCAATCGATATGTATCGCCGCATTCGTAATACCCTACGCTTCTTGCTTGCCAATACGGATGATTTTGATCCTGCGACCAATAGCGTTGATATCAACGAATTGGTTAGCCTTGATAAATTTATCATTGAGCGTGCGCAAACGGTACAAGCACAAATCATTAGTGCGTATGATGCGATGGACTTTCACCAAGTCACGCAGCATATCACCGCGTTCTGCTCGCAAGACTTGGGTAGCTTCTATTTAGATATTATCAAAGACCGCCAATATACGACACAGACTGATGGTCAGCCGCGCCGCTCTGCACAAACGGCCATTTATCATATCGTCCAAGCGCTTATTCGCTGGATTACACCGATTTTATCGTTCACTGCGCAAGAAGCGTGGGAAGTATTACATGGTGCTGATAGCTATGTGTTCACTGAAGAATGGTACACCTTCCCAGAGTTTGAGCTGAGCGCCATCAGTAATGATGACTGGCAACGTATCATGCTGGCAAAAGACATGGTCAATAAACATATCGAAACGGCACGTGGCGAAAAAATCATCAATGCCAACTTATCGGCTGACGTCAATCTATATGCTGATGGTGCCATGCATGAAAGCCTAGCCAAGCTTGGTGAAGAGCTGCGTTTTGTACTCATTACTAGTAATGCAACTTTAAAACCTTTGAGCACTGTCCCTGCTCATTCAGCAAGCACAGATGAGCAAACGGACAGTAATAGCACAGGTGTCGTTGACTTAGTGGTCGAAGTACATGCTGCAACCGGCACCAAGTGCGTGCGCTGTTGGCACATCCGTGATGATATTGGTACAGATAGTACACATCCAGAATTGTGTGCCCGCTGTGCAACCAACGTCAGCGGTGACGGTGAGGTTCGCCACTATGCCTAACTCAACGCCTAATCCAACGCCTAATCCAACGAACGTACCAGACGATAAACAGCTGCCTATCGACGTCGACAACTCACCTAAACCGGCTCATGCCACCACGGGTAGCTCATCGACGCCTAAGAGTCGCTTGAATAAGACGCCAAAGATGGTCACTAATGGTCGCCTTGCGCTTAATTGGTACCTGTTATCACTGGTCGTGGTCATCCTTGACCAGTGGACAAAATGGCTAGCAGAAACCAATCTGACCTTTCTTAAGCCTGTGCCTGTGATTGAGCCGTTTCTGAATTGGACGCTCGCTTACAACTACGGCGCGGCTTTTAGCTTTTTGGCAGATGCCGGTGGATGGCAAAAGTGGTTTTTTGCAGGACTGGCGCTATTGATGTCGCTATTCTTGATAGGCTATCTAGTTAAAGCGCCTCGACAAGCCAAGCTGTTATCACTCGGTTTAGCATTGGTGTTAGGCGGTGCTGTGGGTAATTTGATCGATCGCTTATTACATGGTCACGTGATTGATTTTATCCATGTGCATTATGCCGATGTTTGGCATTATCCTATTTTCAATATTGCTGATATTGGTATCTGTATCGGTGTGGCACTGATTGTGATTGACATGCTGTTTTTGGAAAAGAAACGTGAAGCCTAGTGTTATAACGTCTTAGACTGCCTTTGAAACTAAAAGATGTATATCTTTAAAAGTGTTCTTTAAAAAAATAGCCACTATTATAGTGGCTATTTTTATGCTCTATAGTTGAAATACTTTACAGTCGCTACCGTATTGCTGGTGTAAATTTTTTGCAGCCTCTGTCTGCGTAGGCACAGCAAGCAAGAAAAATTTGCACCAGTAGTACGTGTTGTATCGATATTACTTTTCACCGACTATAGCTTTGTACTTTATCAAAAAGTACAAAAGATTTTAGCAATCAATCATCCGCATGTGCTTGCTTAAACTCAGCATACTCAACTTGGTACAATGAGCCAAGACGTTGCTGCAGATCAGTATCTAAAATCTTTTTCGCCTCTTTAAAAAACTTGTTTTCTTCTTCTTTTAAATGATGACGTACCTTATGAATCAAATCTGCACAGGTGCTATCCCACTTCTCTTGGCCAATACACCCGTCATCCAACGTTTCCATCATCTCATCCATCTCATGATGTTCAGTAATGGCATGCCGAGATAAATCAAGCCCATCATCGTGCTGCATGACTGGCACATATAAATGGCGCTCTTCTGCCGCCGCATGTGCCTTTAGCTCAAGCTTAAGTGCTTCATAGACGGCTTTACGCTGCGCCGCACCCTCTGTTTTTTTAAGCTTATCGCATAACGCCCGTTGAATCTCATGATTGCCGATTAAAGCCGAAAAAATATCTTGTGTCAAATTAACCTTATCAGCATTATTATCGTTACTCATTATTTCTTCCTTTAACATTATTGATGCGTTCGGTATTCAAATGGTTTTATTTAATCCTAAAACATCATAACAACAATAAAAGCCGCTATTGTCATCTATCAGTTAGCTATAGATAGTTATTTGGTTAACCTTCCCTATTCTCACATTAGAAATATACCGATATATACTGCTCTATAAACTTGCTTACCAACTATCAATATACCGTTCTTGTCATCAAGTGAGACCAATTTGTCTGGGTAGTCCGAGTTAAAGGTATGTATAGTCGGTGAAAAGTAATATCGATACAACACGTACTACTGGTGCAAATTTTTCTTGCTTGCTGTGCCTACGCAGACAGAGGCTGCAAAAAATTTACACCAGCAATACGGTAGCGACTTTAAAGTATTTCAACTATATATCGGTGAGATTAAGCTTATTTGGCATTAGCGCCTCTGTCGGTACGACTGGCGATTAGTACGACAATGCCTTGGCTGAAACGGTTAATGGATTGTATAAATCTGAGGTCATTCATTATTTAAAGCAGAACTGGAACGGCGTAAACGATGTTGAATTGGCAACTCTTGAATGGGTAGATTGGTTTAATAAAACCTGTTTGCATAGCACGATTGGTTATGTATCACCTTTTGAGTTTGAAAAGCGGTATTATGATAGTTTAGTCCTGTCAGGCATCACTGCTTGACTCAAGTAAATCAGCCTCCGATAAAGTCGAGGCGGTTCACAAGCTGGGATACTCTCAGTCAAATTAATATCCTAGTTCATTTAATATTCGATAATTATCACAGCCAGCTTGATCCCCGTTATCACAAGCTTTACCGAACCATTCTTTTGCTTGATTCTTATCTTGACGCAAACCTTTGCCCTCTTGGTACAGCGACCCAAGGTTAAACTGAGAAGCAATATGGCCCTGCTCCGCTGCCTTTTGATACCATTTAGCTGCTAAAGCAAAATCTTGCTGGACATCTTTGCCCTCTTGGTACAGCGACCCAAGGTTAAACTGAGAAGCAATATGGCCCTGCTCCGCTGCCTTTTGATACCATTTAGCTGCTAAAGCAAAATCTTGCTGGACATCTTTACCCTCTTGGTACAGCGACCCAAGGTTAAACTGAGAAGCAATATGGCCTTGCTCTGCTGCCTTTTGATACCATTTAACTGCTAAAGCAAAGTCCTGCTGGATACCTTTGCCATCTTGGTACAGCGACCCAAGGTTAAACTGAGAAGCAATATGGCCCTGCTCTGCTGCCTTTTGATACCATTCAGCTGCTAAAGAAAAGTCCTGCTGGACACCTTTGCCGTCTCGGTACAGCGACCCAAGGTTAAACTGAGAAGCAATATGGCCCTGCTCTGCTGCCTTTTGATACCATTCAGCTGCTAAAGAAAAGTCCTGCTGGACACCTTTGCCGTCTCGGTACAGCGACCCAAGGTTAAACTGAGAAGCAATATGGCCCTGCTCTGCTGCCTTTTGATACCATTTAACTGCCATACTATTATCTTGCTGAACATCTTGACCGTCTTTGTAAGTTAATCCAAGGTTAAACTGGGCTTCAGCATCACCGTTATGCGCTGCTTTTTGATACAATTTAGTTGTCGGATTTAAACGTTGTGCAGTATATGAAGGATTTTTTAAAGAATCCAACTTACGCTTTAGTAGTTTCAGGGGCATATTTTTCTTCAAGCTGTAGTGGTCAACTAATTTAAAGTACTCTTCCTTATTTATTAGCCTTTTACTCTACAGCATTAGCTGCTAAGAAAAGCGACTTTGATAAAGATGAGAAAAAATCTTGATATATTTTATAATTCTCAATTGGCTTTAGGTTGTAGTGAGCGTTAGCTCTAACGATTACAGACTTGCCAGAAGAAGAAGAAGAAGAAGAAGAAGAAGAAGAAGAAGAAGGTCTCGCGGTTACAGTCATTCTAACCTTGTTGCCATTGTATAATCTGGTAGCTGAAACCATACCAAGGTCAGTGTCAGCCTTATCAATTACAAAGCTCAAATCTTGTAACGTTGATATTACATTTCTAACTACTACAGTTCTATCACTAGTATCAAAAGATCTAGTTTGCATACTATAGTTGAAATACTTTAAAGTCGCTACCGTATTGCTGGTGTAAATTTTTTGCAGCCTCTGTCTGCGTAGGCACAGCAAGCAAGAAAAATTTGCACCAGTAGTACGTGTTGTATCGATATTACTTTTTACCGACTATAGTATCAAAAGATCTAGTTTGCATACTACGTAGTTCCACTTGAATATCAGCGCCTAAAATTCTGGCATCATGAGTTGTAGCACAACCAGTAATAAGAGTTATACAAGCTGCGAAGAAAGCTATTTTTAATGAGTTGCCTGAAACCAATATTTCCAAGAGATACAGCAACTTAATCCAGATTTCACAAGGTGCTTTAGTTTTAAATAAGATAAATTCAGGGTGAATTTTAAGTTAATAACATAAACAGCAAGTGAAATCATAAAAGTGCTTGAAGAAATAATCACAACAATATTTCAAAAATAATTTACGTTATAAGAATAATATTAACATTTTAAACCCCACTCTCAACTTGAAATAAGCAATTCAAACTGAAGTGGCGGGTTACCAAGTTTTTTGTTGAGTACAAAGCATAGATTATGTGACAGAATTTTACGAATCAATCGATGAG
This sequence comes from Psychrobacter arcticus 273-4, assembly GCF_000012305.1. Lineage (NCBI taxonomy): Bacteria > Pseudomonadati > Pseudomonadota > Gammaproteobacteria > Moraxellales > Moraxellaceae > Psychrobacter > Psychrobacter arcticus. Next base: position 447,242 of record NC_007204.1, on the reverse strand, counting down.
ACAAATGCCATAAATCTCTTGCTCGTACCCTTTGTATATTAAATCGTTCTGATAGCTGACCAATGACTGTTTCAACGATACGGCGGGCTTTCATTAGCCGTTTTACCACAGGTTTGGGTCTATCCTCTTTCATGTTAGCTCTGAGTGGCGTTTGTAAATCCACTCCTTGAGCGTCGTAGTACTGAGTGAGACTAGGGCTGATATACCCTTTATCAGCGCCGAGCAAACCATAGATATTGTCAGTAATATCAGGCGCAACCGCTCTTTCATCAACATTGGCAGGAGCAAAGGTAAAGCCTTTAATCATGCCCGATAAGTTAACAAGCAAATGTCCTTCAAAGCCATAGTACCTCTCTTGCTTAGCCGCACAGTAGCTAAAAGCCGCTAAGTCTTGATAGTTTTTATGCCGATAAGCGCGTCCATAATGACAGACGGGTATCGGAAAACCATCCATAAAATGGATGTTGTCACGGCCCTCAAGTTGACTGACGTTATCTTGTATCCGCTGTTTGACTTGCCACAGATTCGCGCAATGCTTTGCGAAGTTAGGATATGAGCCTATGGCTGGAAACCAGGCTTGCCAGTGCTGGGTAAAATATTGCCAAATCTGTTTGTCTTGATCAAGGTTTAAAAATTCACCGACCAGTTCCATGCAAATGATCTCAGGATCACTCAGCTTTGGCGCGTAACCTGCACCTCGCAAGGGTTCAGTAACGACTATTTTGTAATATTGCTCTACCATTAAATAGATATTGATGATAAATTCGTCTATGGGCATCTCATGACTCCGTTGTATTCTTGGTCGAAAACAATAGATTAGTGAGATGCTCTTCTTTTTTCAATCACTTTCGAAGTTGAGAGTGGGGTATTTTAAATACATCAAAGAAACCTAAGTAAACAAAAATTTATTTTTTTTGTGATAGCTCAATCTTTGAGTCGGGCTAATAATGTAATAGACAAGTATGGAAGTTATGTAAAATGCTATACCTATTTTGAAGTCCTCTAACAACAGAATCATGCTTAGTTAAAGGTTTATGATAAACTCATCACTATAATCAATCCGATAAATCCTATTTAACAAAAGACACATTATTATGACCGACTCGCAATTTATCACGCCCAATGAAGATGTACGTATCACTTTTGGCAGCCTTGTGAAGCTGCATTTCGAAGTAACGCTCGAGAACGGTACACTGATTGATTCTACTTTCAGCCGTGATACGCCTGTGACTTTAACCATCGGTGATGAGAGCTTGTTACCCGGTTTTGAGCAAGTGCTGATGAATCTACGTGCAGGCGATACGCGCGCAGCCCACCTTGAGCCAGAGCAAGCGTTTGGTGAGTGGAATCCTGACAATATCCAACGCTTTAGCCCTACTCAGTTTGCCCTTATCGCTGACAATCCCGAGATTGGCATGCTGGTAGAATTTGAAGATAAAGGCAAAAATACCCTACCCGGTACGATTAGTGCCATCACTAACGACGAAGTTGAAGTGGACTTTAACCATCCGCTTGCGGGACAATCCGTGCTGTTTAAAATCAAAATTTTTCAAGTAACGCCGCCGGGTGTCACAGGTATCAAGCTCATTTAAAATGAAAAATTGATTTAGAATAAAATAAAAAAGGACAAACAGATGCAATATCAAACACTACCACAACTCAATGAAAAAGTTTCCAAAATCTGTTTGGGGACGATGACGTGGGGACAGCAAAACAGCGAAAGCGATGCACATGAGCAGATGGACTTAGCACTCAGCGAAGGCGTAAATTTTTGGGATACTGCTGAGATGTATCCGTCACCGCCGGATAAAAACAAGCAGGGCGATACCGAGCGCTTTATGGGTACTTGGTTTCATAAAACCAAACAGCGCGACAAAGTTGTGCTTGCCAGCAAAATATCGCCGATGGATTTTTTGCGTGATGGGCAAACACGCTTTAATGCCGCACATATCAGTAGCGCCATTGATGGCAATCTTGAGCGTTTGCAGACCGATTATATTGATATCTATCAGCTACACTGGCCTGAACGTCAAACAAACTATTTTAGTCAGCGTGGTTATACCGAAGCAATGGCAGCGCAGCCGCTCGATAATTTAACGCCTTTTTTAGAGACCATCCAAGCATTAAATGATGAGATTAAAAAAGGTCGTATTCGTGCTTATGGCTTATCAAATGATACTGCTTGGGGTCTGATGCGTTATTTATGGGAAGCGGATAAAAACGGTTTGATTGCACCCATCACCGTGCAAAACCCGTATAGTTTGCTTAACCGCTTATATGAAGTGGCTATGGCAGAGATTGCGCATCGTGATAACGTGGGTTTACTTGCTTATTCACCGCTTGGCTTTGGTGTATTGTCTGGTAAGTATCTCGACGGTAAACGTCCAACTGGCGCGCGTCTGACCATGTACGATCGCTTTGCCCGTTATACCAATGAGCAAGCACTAGCAGCCACCGCTCAATATGCCAAAATTGCGGCGGATGCCGGTTTAGATATGGCACAGATGGCATTGGCTTTTGTTAACTCGCGCTCGTTTGTGACCAGTAACATTATTGGTGCAACCTCGACCGAGCAGCTAAAATCTAACATCGATAGCATCCATTTAACCTTAAGCTCAGATGTACTAGCCGCTATCGAAGCTGTACATACGCAGCAACCCAATCCGTCACCATAATTGAGGCTTATCGGATTTTTATAAATTAAGATGAAAGCATTTATAAATTAAAAAAGGCGCAAATCGCAAGTATTATCACTGCGATTTACGCCTTTTTCATACACCCTTAACTAACCGATTTAAAGAATATAGCATTAAACTTTCGCTATTTTGGTCAATACGCGCGAATGTAATTCAGCTAAGCCTTCTCGCATACGTGCTTGTAATAAATCCGTCAGCTGACTTTTGGTCAAACCTTTAGGATCGATAGCTTCTAGTGGTAAGACGTAAGCGGTGACATCTTTACTATCTAATACCTTCTTTAAGCTGTCTTTCATCGTAAGCTTGCCGTAATAGGGTAATGCTTCACTTAACGTGCCATCTTTATTGACATAAGCAATCACCAGCGGGCGCACAGGTACGTCAGCATCTATTGCAGCTTGTAGTAAGGTGCCATGAATACGTTTGATTTTTTTGCCATCTGTGGTGGTCGCTTCAGGAAAAAAGATAACCGAAAAACCTTTGGTTAGAAAGTTGGCGATTTGCGAGGCGACTGAGCCTACATCACCGGAACCACGTTCGATAAATACCGTGCCTGCCGCGTGTGCCAGTTTACCAAAGATAGGCCACTCACCAATTTCAGCTTTGGATAAAAAGAAGGCAGGGCTTACTGTACCGACCACAGGGATGTCCATCCATGATACATGGTTAGAGACCCATAACCCGTGATGTTGCTCTACTCGCTCAACAGCAATAACCTTGACGCCAAAAGAGCCTGCCATTTTACGGCAAAAAGCTTGGATATAGCGTGGCAGTGTTTCGCGTGGCGGCTGTTTAAATGCCCCAATACGTTGGGCGGCGCGTAACCCACCAGCGATCGTGGTGGTCATGCCAGCAATCTGTTTGCCGCGCCCCAATTGCTGTTTGATTGAAAAGCCTGATTTGGGTTGGCTCATCTGTGTCCCTCGTGATTAAAAACTTATGATTATATATGGTAAACAAACGCAATAAGTATAACAAAGTTTATTCAGCCAGTGACGACTTGTTCACCGAGTTATGAATAGGTTTTGTGAGTAATTTGCTGCTAATATCTCTAACTGATGCAGTTTAGAAAGACTATCGTTGAAATACTTTAAAGTCGCTACCGTATTGCTGGTGTAAATTTTTTGCAGCCTCTGTCTGCGTAGGCACAGCAAGCAAGAAAAATTTGCACCAGCAGTACGTGTTGTATCGATATTACTTTTCACCGACTATATCGCACTGCTAGGATGAAATACTGACTAATGAACTCTGTAACATAAAATCATCGATAATTGTGTGAATACGCTTTAATATCAACTGATAAGACCACATATAAATGGTTATCTGAACGCGACTATTATGATTTTTTCTATTTATATAAGATTGGTCACTTACTCAATTTATTGAATAAAACCCATCTATTTAGCACTAATATTTAGAACTGATATTTAGAACTGAGATTTAGAATAAGCAGCGTTGCGATTTATTTACTTTATGCATAGGTGATACTCTTTGGAATATTTTGAAAGACATACCGGTGGCGAGCGCGCCATCATCGTACATTTAGACATCCGCCAAATTCAAGATCCTGATGATCTGGGTGAGTTTGAGCTATTGGCAGACTCAGCAGGCGCAGATCGCTTGGCACTGGTCACAGGCTCTCGTGCACGTCCCGATGCCAGATATTTCGTTGGTAGCGGCAAAGCAGAAGAGATAGCAGAATTGGTGCGCGAGCATGATGCGGATATCGTGCTTTTTAACCACAGCTTATCGCCTTCACAAGAGCGTAATATTGAAGCCTTGGTGCAATGCCGCGTACTTGATCGTACGGGTCTGATTTTGGACATTTTTGCGCAGCGTGCACGTACTTATGAAGGTAAACTACAAGTAGAGCTGGCGCAGCTTAATCATTTATCAACGCGTTTAGTTCGTGGTTGGACGCATTTGGAACGTCAAAAAGGCGGTATTGGTCTGCGTGGACCCGGTGAAACTCAGCTTGAGACGGATCGCCGTTTGCTACAAGTGCGAGTCATGCAGCTCAAAAGTAGAATTGAAAAAGTCAGACAGACACGTGCGCAAGGTCGAGCTCGCCGCCAAAAATCAGATGTGCCGACTATCTCACTTGTTGGTTATACCAATGCTGGCAAGTCCACTTTATTTAATCGCTTGGTCGATGAAAATATCTATGCGGCCGATAAATTGTTTGCGACGCTCGACCCGACGCTACGCCGCCTAGATTGGCAAGGTGTGGGACGCGTGGTATTGGTCGATACCGTAGGTTTTGTCCGTCACCTGCCACATGAGTTGGTTGAATCTTTCCATGCAACCTTAGAAGAGACGCTTGAGGCAGACTTATTGCTACATGTCATCGATTCTTCGAGCGAAGACATGCATGAGCAAATTCAAGCGGTGAAAGATGTACTTGCTGAAATTGATAATGATGTGCCTGTGCTCAATGTTTATAACAAGATCGATTTAACCGATGAGCCTGCACGTATCGGTTATGCCAGCGAAGGTCAGCCTAATCGCGTCTATGTTTCTTCTAGAGAAAACTTAGGCATGGAAGAATTGTCATTAGCCGTGCAGCAGTTACTCACTGGCACACTGACTACCTTTGATTTGACACTGCCCTATAATGCTGGGCAGTTAAAAAATGCCTTGTATGAGCTGGGTGTTATCCAAGAAGAAAGCTATGATGACAGTGGTCATGAGTGCTTAACGATTCGCTTGCCAAGCGATAGACTGAGACAGTTACTTGGTCAAGCCAACTTAGAGCCTTTAGATGTATTGCCATTAGCGCAAGCGACATTGCTGATGCCGATACTTGAAGAGTTTGAAAAACCTGATGAAGATGAAGAACAAACGATGACGGACGCTGAAGAAAAAGCGTTTGCTGAATTTGAGGCGTTAAATGCTGAAGCTGAAAGAGCAGCACAAGACTTGATAACAGAAGACATTCAAACACCTGACTCGCAAAAATAAGTCATTTACTTAGAATATTTTGAAGGAAGATAAAAGGACGCTATCGATGAATAGCGTCCTTTTTAATGTTAAATCAACATAGCACACAAGAGAAACTTGTACCAGCAGTAGCTATATATCGATATATTAATGTATCGATTTTATTACTTACAGTACTATATCGCCACTATTGACCGATACGCTTTATTAGTTGGCGCACTCTATATATAATCACTTATATACTGCACTCGTGAGTCTCCTCTCACTCATCTTTTTACCCTCTTATCTACACCTAACGTGGTCCACTTGCTTATGAAGTCTACCCATTCTTCAAAGATGCCTTTATGGATGGCATTACTCCTGACGCTCACCATTGTCATTACTGTGCGTGAGTCGGCGGTAATTATCTGTCAGTGGGCAGGTATTGAAAAAGCTGCCAATATCGTTGGCTTATTGACCATGTTTTTTATTTTGATTATTTGGCGGTTTATCAAAGGTATCCCAAGTTGGCTTACCCAAGCGAGTAATACCTTGCTTGTCGATAGTGGCTTTGCTTTTTTACCAGTCTCTACCGGTGCAGGCTTGCTGTTATTTGCTTTAGGAGATGAGCTATGGGGCTTTATGCTAACCATACTGATTAGTACGCTGATACCGATTTGGGGATTCGCTTTATTATCCAATCGCTGGCTAAAGCGCAATAATCATGCGAACAATAACACTACTATTAACGAGCAAAAATGACAGCCTTGAGCGGTATAAAAAAAGGAATACTATGAGTTTTGATAATGTGTTTGTGGCAACCCTTGCAGCGATATTGCTCACTTTAACAGCCCATATAATTGCTCGCATATTGGCACGCAAACTCTCATGGTTGCCGATGGTCATTACCGCACTGGTATTGGTCGTTATACTTTTATTCATTTTTCGATGGGATTACAATCATTATTACGGCGTGGCCAAACCTGTCTTTGACCATTTGTTAGGTTATGTCACTGTCTTATTGGCAATACCTTTGGCTGCCATGAATTTCAAAGGTTTACCGGTAAAGAAACTTGTCCTGATTGTGGCGATGGCAAGTTTGATTGGGGCATTATTACCCATGTCATTGGCATACCTATTTTCACTCAGTCACGACACGATACTGGCATTTGCCAGTCGTTCAGTGACCACTCCAATTGGTCTGAGCATCGCAGATTTAATCAAAGCACCTCTGGCGATGGCAAACCTGATTATTATCGTTTCAGGTATCATTGGCGGGACGTTGGCACGTTTCTTATTTATCGGCATTGAGGATGACCGCGCCAAAGGCTTAGCGCTTGGCTTAGTCGCTCATGCTTTTGGCACAGTAGAAGCGTGGCAGATTAGTCATACAGCGGGACGATATGCCGCGTTTGGCTTGGCAGTGAATGGTTTGGTCACTGCTGTCTGGGTACCTATCTTTGTCACGGCACTGTCAGTTTAATAGAATTTCGATACAATATAATTTCGATACAATAAAACCAAGCGCAGATAGTACAAGTAGTACATCAAGCGAGGATGACAATGTAGCGGATTTATATAGATTTGACTATAGTCTGTAGCCGCTTCTGACCTCGCACTTAACAAGTGCACCCTGCAATATCATATTGATTTCATTAAAAAATTTTATAATTAAAATATTTATTTAGATAGCTTATTAGGGCAATCAGATGTAGTAAAAATTTATTATATGTTATAGTAAGCAACTATTATTTTTTGTATCTATTGCAATTGGTTTTTGTTAGCCGTGGCTTTGTTTTATAGCGCTGAGGTTAGAGCCTATAAAACAAAGCCACGATAACCGCTTTGTCGCGCAAACCGATGTGTCTATGAGCAAGGCTATTTGCTACTACTCGATAAAAAGTGATAACCCTATGATCAATATTGCACCTTTCATGACCCGCTGCTTGTCTCCTATTTTACTCACCGCCGTCGCTCTATCTAGCCTACCTATCGCTGCTCAAGCAGGCAATATGTATATCTATAAAGATAAAGGCGGACAAGTACTCCTGACTAACGTCAATCCCAGTGGTAATTTTGATAAGTTTACTAAAAAAGTAAAAGTCACTTATTATAAAGATTCCAGTCTATATGATAGTGGTAGCAGCAATAGTAGTAATGATTACGGCAGTAGCTCGGCTAGCAGCAGCGGCACTCGTAACTCTTACGATAGCTATATTCTAGCCTCAGCGCAGCGCCACGGTGTCGATCCAGGGCTTATGAAAGCCATGATGCACACTGAATCTGCCTTTAATCCCAATGCTCGCTCACCAGTCGGTGCACAGGGTTTAATGCAGCTGATGCCAGCTACAGCACGTCGATTTAAAGTGAGTAACCCTTGGAATCCTGCTGATAACATCGAAGGTTCTGCCAAATATATCGCTTGGCTGATGCGCCGTTTTAACAACAATGTCGAGTTTGCAGTAGCGGGTTACAATGCCGGTGAAGGTAACATTGATAAGTACAATGGCATTCCACCGTTTAAAGAAACACGTAACTATGTTAAAAGCGTGATGAGCCGTTATCATAGCCTGTATAAAAACGATTCAGGGCTATCAGGCAATAGCATGAATGCCAATAATAGTAATATTGGAACTACTAGTAATGGCGGTGGTATTCAAAACGTCAGTTACGGCACGAGTAGTAATAGTAATAGCCCAAGCTATGCCAACTCTGCTTATTTGGCATTGCGCTAATCTCGTAAATCCAAAATAAAAACAACAGTCACAAAAGAGCCCGTTAAAATAAATAACGGGCTCTTTTGTGCTTGATTGCTTTTTATATAAAACAACCTATAAGTACTGAGCAAAATATACTCAGTACTCACAGCAAATTTTATAAATTATTTGTTAGCTAGTGCTTGGGTTGCAGCAACTTCAGCAGCAAAGTCTTCTTGCTTCTTCTCAATGCCTTCACCGACTTCTAAACGTTTGAAGCCAAGTACTTTTACGCCTTCAGCTTTTAATACGTCACCAACTTTTTTCTCATTGTCCATAACGTAAGACTGACGTAGTAACGTCACTTCTTCTAGGTACTTACGTAGGCCACCTTCGATCATTTTTTCAACGATGTTGTCAGGCTTGCCAGACTCACGTGCTTTTGCTTCAATGATGTCTTTTTCGCGCGCTAACAAATCAGCAGCAACGTCTTCGTCATCAATAGCAACTGGGTTGAACGCAGCGATGTGCATAGCAAGGTTTTTACCAGTTTCTGCACTGCCACCTTCATAAGATACCACTACGCCGATACGTAGACCATGGCGATATGCAGCAATGTTAGCGCCTTCAAGTACTTCAACACGGCGGATTTGGATATTCTCACCGATTTTTTGTACCAAAGATACGCGAGCTTCTTCAACAGTCTGATCATTGCCATATGGCAATTCAGCGATAGCAGCTACGTCAGTCACATTGTTTTCTAATGCAATGTTCGCTACTGTTTCTGCAAATGCAGTGAAGTTTTCGTCTTTTGCAACGAAGTCAGTTTGGCAGTTAACTTCTAACAAGAATGCTTTGCTTTCGCCTTGAGCGATGATGATAGCGCCATCAGCTGCGATGTTACCCGCTTTTTTAGCTGCTTTTGCTTGACCAGATTTACGTAGGTTATCAATGGCAGTTTCAACATCGCCATTTGATTCTTCTAACGCTTTTTTACATTCCATCATGCCAAGACCAGTACGGTCACGCAATTCTTTTACCATTTTGGCAGATACTTTTACTTCTGACATAAGAGTTACCTTTTATTATGTATGTGAGTGCACAATATCTAAACGCACTTAAATTCTGTATGGCGGCTTAACAACGCCACTTTAATAAATCCGCTGTAACAATAAGGCATGACGAGTAACACTACATCATGCCTATTGTTTATCTCTATGCTGTTAGTCACGTTATATGGCTGCCAATAGATAAATTATCAAGGTACCCTTACAACGTTAAACCATATCACTCAGCGATTTATTCTGCTGGAGTAGCAGCTTCTTCAGTTTGAGCATCAGCCGCTTCTTCAGTAGCAGGTGCTTCTTGCTCAGCTTTACCACCAGCTTGAGTTTGTGCGTATTCTTTACCAGCGATGATTGCATCAGCCATAGAAGTTACGTACAAAGTCACGGCACGGATAGCATCATCGTTTGCTGGGATGATGTAATCAACGTTATCTGGGTTAGAGTTAGTATCAACGATACCGATAACTGGGATACCTAGGTTTTTAGCTTCTTTGATAGCGATTGCTTCATGATCTACGTCTACAACGAAGATTGCGTCAGGTAGACCGCCCATGTCTTTGATACCGCCCAATGAACGCTCAAGTTTTTCCATATCGCGAGTACGCTCTAACGCTTCACGTTTGGTTAGCTTAGCAAATGTACCGTCTTCAGCTTGCTTCTCAAGCTCTTTTAGACGATTGATTGACTGGCGTAGTGTTTTCCAGTTAGTCAACATACCACCTAACCAGCGATGGTCAACGTATGGCATACCAGCGCGTGCTGCTTGCTCAGCGATAACACCACTTGCTGCGCGTTTAGTACCAACAAATAATACTTTGTTTTTCTTAGCTGCTAAGCCGTTAACGTAAGTCAATGCTTCGTTAAACGCTTTTACCGTGTGCTCTAGGTTAATGATGTGAATCTTGTTACGGGCGCCAAAGATATATGGACCCATTTTTGGATTCCAAAAACGTGTTTGGTGACCAAAGTGAGCGCCGGCTTGTAGTAGGTCGCGCATTTCAATTTTGGTTGGATTCTTTGTAGCCATGTTAAATGTCCTGTTGGTTGGGTTATGCCTCCACATCACAAAAACTGCCTATCTAGCGACACGCATCTGCCATTATTAATGCTTATCAATAGCGCATTAATCTTTTAGTAACTTTGGGCAAATTAATCAAGTCGCCAAACACCCAGCAATTTTTTGCCATGATGTGTGTGTCATTGGTTGATGGGTTGGTTTAAAAAATTGAGCTATGATTTGAACGTACAGAATACTGTAGAATAAAAATAGCTGGGCTGTATTTTATCATATAACGCTTAGCGACTGCTAGCGCTATTACAAATAGCTAATGCTCAATTAATCTGCATTATCAAGGTTCAAATTACGGTCTATCTGCCAAATTAAATAGCAACCAAGACTCATCAGTGAAAACATCGCGATACCGATTTTTAGTACTGGATTGACGGGGAATAAATTTAACAACAATCCACCAAAGATACCTACTGAGAACATCAGCGAGCCTTGTAGCGCACTTGCCATACCCGCACGGCGCTGTTGAAAAGCCAAGGCAATCGCTGAAGAGTTGGGCTGAGTCAAACCTAGACCTGCAATACAAAAGAAAATACAGGCTAATACCAATGGCAGCCAGGCATCTGTACCAAACACAATACCGAGGGTAAATAGCGCCCCTGCTGAGATGACTTGCATCATCGCCCCAAAACGTAAAATACTCAAAATACGAAAACGGTTGGTGAGCCATTGGTTAAGCTGCGTTAATGCTACAAATCCTGCGGCATTCATCCCAAATAGCCAGCCAAAATGTGTGGCTGATAGGCCATAAGTATCCATGATTAATTCAGACGCTGAGCTAATATAGACAAACATTGCGCCCATCAATAATCCGCCACCAATCGCCGGATAATTAAAGGTGGGATCTTTGAGCAACTCCCAATATTGACTGAGTATCTCTTTAGCAGGACGTACATTGCGATTTTCTTCGCTAAGCGTTTCAAAAAAGAAAAACTTGGTGAGTAATAAATTGAGCGTACCAAAAGCCGCCAAAAACCAAAATATAGAGTGCCAGCTAAAGAACTGTAAGAACACTGCGCCAAGTGATGGCGCTAATATCGGCGCTAAACCCATTACCAAAATCATAATAGAGAACGCTTTGGCAGTTTGCTTGGCTGTTAGGCGATCACGAATCGCTGCACGGGTAACAACTGCCCCCACACACGCACCGAGTGCTTGCAACGTACGACCGGTGAACAACACATATTCATTATTGGTGGTTGCACAAATAATGGAGGCAATCACATATAAAACCATGCCTATGTATAAAGGTTTGACGCGGCCAACGCGGTCACTAAAGGGTCCATAAAATAGCTGCCCAAATACCAATCCGACAAAATAAGCGGGTACGGAGTTTGCCATAAAGGCAGTCGATACGCCAAAGTCATCGGCCATCGATGGTAACGCTGGCAGATACATATCAATAGATAAAGGTCCTACCGCAACGATAAGACCCAGCATCATAATCCATGCGACAGGTAAATCGGCAGAGCGCACGCGGTCAGCAGCAACCGGTTTATTAGGAAGAGGGAATTTTGGAGCAGACATAGTTAAACCCTTTGACCTAGTGATTGTTATTTTATTTTTATCGACGAACCGCTATGCAAGCAGACAGTCTTATATCGCACTGTCTGCGTATATTTCAATAGAGGTATCACGTTACTAAAACAAACTTTAATCCATAAAACAATGGTTCGTTTAAAAAAATAATGGTTCGTTTAAAATAGGGCCAAGTTATTTAAACAATAAGCCATCTAAACTGTATTAACGGAACTGGCGCTTGCCAAATACGGTACTGGCTTGCTTGGCTTTTCTAAGGGCCAGTTTACGATTGCGCCCGAACATCATTTTTAACTGCCAGACTTTTTCTATATATAAAGTCATCGCAGATTGCTCAAACATGGCATTGATAACGCGTTTACTTGCCAGCACCGCATCGGGTGAACGTTCTGAAAATTCAGCAGCAAGTTGCTGCGCCTGTTCAAGCGGCGTGTCACTACAATGGCTGACTAGCCCTAGCTCTTTGCCTTCTTCTGCATTAACGGTACGGGCTGTCATTGCCAGCTCTTTTAGGATATCAGCGCGTACCACACCAAACCCAGATTGGGTCAAGCCCATATCTGGTACTAGCCCCCACTTTGCTTCCATAATAGACAATTTACAATCAGGATGGCTGATACGAATATCACATGCCAGCGCCAGCTGTAAGCCTGCACCGACACAATAGCCTTCAAGTACGGCTATGACAGGTACTGGGACATCGCGCCATACCAAACAAACACGCTGAAATGAGCTTTGCCAAGGTTTGATCAGCTCCCATAGCGCAAAAGCTTGGTTTTTTGGGTGGTTTAAGTCGCCCAAATCGATACCTGCGCAGAAGGTGCCTTCAGCACCATTTAAAATTACTGCACGTATCGTTTTGTCTTTACTGATGCGACCGGCTACCGCAATCAACTCTTCAATCACTTTAAAGCTCATGGCGTTTTTTTTCTTTGGTCGATTGATAGTCACGGTTAAAATGTCGTCGGTTGCGCTGACTTGTAACGTTTCATATTGGTAGGTGGCGATAGTGTACATAATCATCCTTAATAATTGAAATAATAGCTTGTATATAGACTGATATTAACAGCCTTGCCTCTCCGCTACTTTGTCAATAACTGACTGCCACGATATCGTTAGTCCTTAACACCATAGAACCCTCTATTTAAATCATTTTCCAAGTCATATCATTCTCACTCAGACGATGATAATTAAGCTGCGGATAAGCAGACAAATCAAGCGTTTGTAAGTTATTTAAAGCCGTTAATAAAGCCTCATAATAAGGCTCTAGCATTGCAAACTGCGCAGGCGTGGTATGTTGGATATTTAATAAACACCTCTCCTCTAAATCTTGGCTGGCTTGGCGCAGTTGTGGCACGCCCGTATAACGACTGCCGCCCAGTATCCGGTGGGCAATTTGCGCAAGCATACTGCGATTGTGCGCCTCCCATGCTTGCGTCAATGCTTGTTTTTCATCATTAATGGTATCGAGCATCATAATGATCAGCTTGGCAGCGAGATCCGGTTTATTGGCTGAGCGCATCAATGCATCTTGCCAATTTAGAATATCCAAAGTATTAAACACAGAGGCGTTTAAGTGACTGTTTTTTTGCAGATAAGCAGTATTTACTAACAACTCATCTTTATTATCATCGAGCGTTTGAATAGAACGCGTGCCAAATACCGATTGCCCTTGTTCTTGAAAACGCAGGCTTTCATAGCGTGGCTGAGTGTCACGTCGACTTTCACGCCTATAATCTTCACGCGGTTGACTGTCTCTTAGATAGTCATCACGGATTTTTTTTAATGATAAAGGTCGCGTAACTCTTTTCTCATTGCTCATCTTGGTAGGTTTATAACTCTTAACCTGCTCGCTTCGAATCATTTGATAAGTAGGCGGCGCTCCACTTGCTATACTAAGACTTTGTGAGTGCTCATCATTTTCTGCCGTTAATGGTGATGACGAAGCACTACGCCCGAGCCATTTTTGCAATACTTGTAGCAGCTGTGGCTGACTAATAGGCTTGCCGACATAATCATTAATACCACTAGCGATTAATTTATCACGCTCATCTGCCAGTCCATGTGCAGTGAGAGCAATAATGGGAATATGACTATCTGCTGCTTCAATCTTACGAATTTGCCGCGCCGCCTCATGCCCTGACATACGTGGCATTTGAATATCCATAAAGATAAGGTCGATACTGTTTTTATGCTGTGCCTTACCCTTTTCTTCTGTCGTCGTGTCTTCAATATGTAGGGCACTAACCGCTGATTTACTGACATCATCTCGCGTGACCGCTTTTGAGATTTGGGTTTTTTTCGACAGACTTTGTTTTTCAGTTTTGGCAGATTTGATATTTTTCGTTTGTTGCTTACTAATCATCTCTATCGCATCAAAGCCATTACTGGCCGTAATAACATGAATACCAAGTTCGCTCAGCAGCGCATCAAGTACCAGTAAATTTGGCAGATGATCATCGACTGCCAATACAGTAACGCCCTTCCAACGTGGTTCTGCAATACCAGTAGGTACGCTACGCTTTTGCGTATCAAGCATCGCATATAACTGTCTTTTGTCTAATGGCTCATACAAGATATTGGCATGGTAACGATTGAGTAGTGCTTGATCAGCGGCAACTTGATAACCAAAGACAGCAAGCTTACCTTGATAATGCAGACGTATTTGCTTAAGCAGTGCCATCATATCGTCTTGGGTATCATCATCAACGATGACCCAATCCCAATAGTTACCGTGCTCTTTTAACGATTCAAGTAAGCCAGGCAAGGAGTTGGCTTGGGTCAGTGTAATAGGCAAATGATGCAAACTGGCTTTTAGTACTTGTATAGACGCGGTGTGGTTAATCCAAATAAGAACATTAAACTCATCGGTCGCACTTGCCAATGGCGCTAATACTGGCAGCTCAATGGTCTGTCCGGTTGCTGCTTCTAATACATCAACATGCGCTGGCATACGAAACCAAAACGTTGCGCCTTGATTCGAGATGTTCTCTTGCATGTTGTCATAAAAACCAATATCACCACCCATCAGTCGCGTTAACTGCTTGGAGATGACCAGACCCAATCCTGTGCCACCATATTGACGCGTGATGGATGGATCTCCTTGGCTAAAGCTTTGAAAGAGCATTTTTTGATCAGAGAGTGAAATGCCCTTGCCACTGTCTTGCACGCTAATCATCAAATAATTGTCTTGATAGTCGTCTAAACTAACGCGTACCACCACGTCACCGCTATCAGTAAATTTAATCGCATTACCGACAATATTGGTCAATACTTGCTTAAGGCGCAGCGCATCGCCATTAACACGCATTGGCACATCGTTATAGAACAGTACCGCCATGCGCAGACCTTTTTCTGCAGACACCGGTGACAGCATATCAACTACGTCATAGATAGTGTCATAAAGATCAAATTCATGGCGATCAAGCACCAACTTACCCGCTTCAATTTTGGAGAAATCAAGCACATCATTGACTAATGCCAATAAGTGGGCGGATGATTTGCGG
The DNA here is from genome assembly GCF_000012305.1 of Psychrobacter arcticus 273-4. Classification (NCBI taxonomy): domain Bacteria; kingdom Pseudomonadati; phylum Pseudomonadota; class Gammaproteobacteria; order Moraxellales; family Moraxellaceae; genus Psychrobacter; species Psychrobacter arcticus. Next base: position 431,750 of record NC_007204.1, on the reverse strand, counting down.
ATGGTTTGTACATACAAGTCTTGTTCGGGATTGAGCTCACCGTGACGCGCGAGCAAATTAATAAAACCATCGATACTGTTGAGCGGCGTACGCAGCTCATGACTGATATTGGCTAAAAACGCTGATTTGGCTTGGCTGGTAGAGATTGCCGCATCACGTGCATTGCGAATAGAGATATTTTGCATTTCCATCTCATCAAAAGCAAGACGCAAATCATCTTCTGTCTGCTCCGCATGTTCTTTAAGCTCTTGAAAACTGACATATAAACGGCGTAATGTTCTAACCAAGTCTTGTTGTAATAAATTTAGCTCACCATTTGACTCAACTGGGATAGGCTGATAAAGGTTATCGACATGAGTACGCTGTAATTGCAAACGCAGCTCATAGATAGGCGCAATCCAACGTTTTGAGTAGATGTTTAAACTCAGTAGCAGAATTAACAGCGTAAACAAACCAGTGATCACCAATGCCATAGCAATACGGTAGCGCGCGATATAAAGCGGTTCACTATCCATATCGACTAATAACCACAGCGTTTGACCATCAAATTCACCCAATATACTGCCGTAAGCGGTACCAATGGGAGTTGGTTGTTGCGCCAAAAAACGCTCTGAGGGATCTACTGCGGGCCACGCCTCGTCCGTACCATAGCCGACTGTCGCGAGTACCTCATTATTCTGATTGACAATGGCGATACGCTGGACGTGTTGCTCTGCCCGCATACGCCCGAGTTTATCTTGGATACCCTCTAGCGTTGCCATCGCAGCTTGTAAGACACTGTTGGTAGTGCTTTCATTGTTGTTTTCTGTCGTCTGCGCCTTGGCATCATTTTGCGCTAACAGCTCAGGGACAATCTCTGCAATCGTTGGCGAATAGCGGATAAGCACCGCCTCAGCCAACACTGCTTGCTCTGAATTACTGGCACGCATGGTTTCATAAAACACCAAGATACCACCCACTGCTGCCAGTAAACAGATGGGCAAAAATACCAATATAACCAGCTGACCATAAGCGCTACTGGTATCAAAACGTTTTTTGTAAGCCATGCTGGGTACCATCTCCACTACTGTTTTTGCTACCAATATTTTACAATGCTTTTACTGATCGCTTATTTATCATCTATCAACGACTATATATAGCTTGCGATTATCTTAACAGGATTCTATCAGCGGCGGTTAGACAATCCTTATCCAAGCTCTCTACCTAAGCGCTGTCAAAAACTAAATGATATGATGGTGCAAATTTTTATTTGCCACAATAAACACCTGACAGCCGCGCTGTATTCACTTATTATTGTTAGCGCATTTATTAATACGTGATTATTTAACACTTCGATACCAGCGTATTATCCAATTATCAAAACACGACTGTCACCTTTAACGCATGGTTTTACAGACAACGCGTTACTATCTCGTTAAACTATTTGAAACCGATACCACTGAAACCGATACCACTAAGGATACTTTATGTCCGCTACAGCTCCGTTAAACGTCAACTTTATCACCCAGATTACTGACCTTGCTGATTGCGTCGGTCAAACGCCCTTGGTCAAATTGCAGCGTTTACCTGAGCAAGAGCAGATTGACAATGGTGCCATCATGCTTGCCAAGCTTGAAGGTAATAATCCTGCTGGCTCTGTCAAAGACCGCCCTGCGTTTAATATGATCTATCAAGCGGAGCGGCGCGGTGATATCAAGCCAGGTGACATGTTGATTGAGGCAACCAGTGGCAATACCGGTATTGCTTTAGCCATGGTGGCGGCAATGCGCGGCTATCCGATTACCTTGTTTATGCCAAGTAACTCAACCCAAGAACGTAAAGATGCCATGACTGCTTATGGTGCAACGCTGATTCAGGTAGAAGAAGGGATAGAAGCAGCGCGCGATATGGCATTACAAATGCAAGCAGATGGCAAAGGTATTGTATTAGATCAATTTAATAACCCTGATAATAAACAAGCGCATTATCTGACTACAGGGCCTGAGCTGTGGGCGCAAACTGAGGGTAAAATCACTCATTTTATCAGCTCTATGGGCACTACTGGCACTATTACCGGTGTAGCACAGTATTTAAAAGAGCAAAACCCTGCCATACAAATCATCGGTCTACAACCTGATGAGGAAGCAGCTATTGCTGGTATCCGCCGCTGGCCTGCCGCTTATATGCCAGGAATTTTTGATGCCGACCTAGTCGATGAGATTATGGATATCGATCAGCGCGTCGCTGAGGTCTATATGCGTAAGCTTGCCAAAACTGAAGGGATATTTGCGGGTGTCTCCTCCGGTGCAGCGGCATGGGCCGCCACACAAGTCGCTAAAGCAAATCCTGATGCCGTCATTGCCTTTATCGTCTGTGATCGGGGTGATCGTTATTTATCGACTGGCTTATATAATGTCGATGACAGCATAGATAATGCAAACTAAAATCGTTTATAAACCGCTGACAATGCCGTTGATGCTGTTAGCGCGTTTAATGCAGTACAGTAAAACAATAATTAGGTAGAAACCTCTATGTCACAAGCTTTTTCGTCTGACCCTATACTGGTCTTTGATATTGAGACGGTTGCGGATGTCGATGCTGCCCGCCGTATTTATCCGCAATTGGCAGAGCTCAATGATGCAGATACGCTCAGTGCGTTGACTGCCATTCGCATACAAGAAGCTGGGCATGATTTTATGCGTTTGCCATTGCAGCGCATTGTCTGTATCTCTGCGCTGTACATCAAAGATGGAATATTTTCGTTATTTTCGCTCACCGCTGATAAATTTAGCGAAGAAGAGATTCTTGCCAAGTTTTTTCGCGCATTTAATGATATTGAAAAACTGCCTAAACTGATTAGCTGGAACGGCTCAGGTTTTGATATTCCTGTGCTTATTTATCGTGCCATGCAATATGATTTGGCAGCGCCTTGGTTATTTGAAGAAGGCGAGCGTATCAAAAACATGCGTTTTGATAATTATGTCAATCGCTTCCATACGCGCCATATTGATTTGATGGATCGGTTTAGCCAATATGGTGCCAGTCGCCGCGAAGCTATGGATGTCGTTGCGAGCTTATATGGCTTGCCCGGTAAGACGGATGTCGATGGCAGTATGGTTGGCGAGCTTGTCAGCAATAATGATTGGCAAACGCTGTCAATATATTGCGAGTCTGATGTGATGAATACCTGGCTGATATATCTGCGCTGGCTGCGCTTGACTGGACAGCTGTCTTTACCAGATTTTGCAGTTTGGCAGCAGCAAAGTCGTGATTATTTAACCAAATTTACCCAAGCAGATGGCACGCCACGTCATCAGGCATTTTTGAATGATTGGCTTAACAGCTAAAAATTTTAGCTAACTATAGTCGGTGAAAAGCAATATCGATACAACACGTACTACTGGTGCAAATTTTTCTTGCTTGCTGTGCCTACGCAGACAGAGGCTGCAAAAAATTTACACCAGCAATACTGTAGCGACTTTAAAGTATTTCAACGATAGCGTACTGATAAATGCTGTCTATAAGCGATGATGATAGGTTTATAATCATCGCTTTTTTTACTTTGTGAGCGCCTAATACCTTGGCAGCTTTATATGTTAAAATTGCTATTATTTTTAACACCTTCATTTTATAGGCAGGTTTATGCAACCCACCGATTCAAAGACATCTACCTCAGATACGACCGAGCAGCCAAATGAGACTCAAACGATTACGATTCCGCCTAGTAAGAAAAAATCTAAGCCTTCGTCAAAGACGCGTCGTCGTCTAAAAGATGCTGAACCACTACCCTTTGCTATCGATGGCTTGTCACATGATGGTCGCGGCGTTGCCGTATACGGTAATGGGTTTGTGGAAGCCGATGGCCATATCACAGACAAACATGGCAAAAAAATCTTTGTCAGCTTTGCCTTGCCGGGTGAAAGCGCGTTGGTCAAAATTACCAATAGCCGTACCAGCTTTGAAGAAGGCGATGCCGTGAACATCACCGCCAATCCAAATCCTGAGCGCGTTGTACCTCCCTGCCCGCATTTTGGTGTTTGCGGCGGCTGTAATCTGCAACATTGGCAGCCAGAGGCACAAATTAACTTTAAGCAATCTGTCCTTGCTGAGATGCTAGTGCATCAAGCCAATGTGGCACCCGATCACTGGCTTGAACCAGTGGTTGGTGATCGTCTTGGCTACCGTACCAAAGCGCGACTGGGTGTGCGTTATGTTGCCAAAAAAGAAACTGCCTTGGTTGGCTTTCGTGAGCGCTCAAGTAACTTTTTGGCGGAGTTAAATGAATGTCATATTTTAGATCCACGTATCGGCTTTGAAATTGAAAACTTAAAAACCCTTATTAGCACTTTAGAGAGCCGTAATAAGATTGCTCAGCTTGAATTGGCGATGGGCGAGTATTTGCCAGAGTTGCCTGATGGCGATCAACCAGTCGCGCTGATTGTGCGTAATCTTGAGCCATTGTCAGATGCTGATATTGATAAGCTCAAGGTCTTTTTTGCGGCACGCAATTGGCAGTTATACTTGCAACCAAAGGGTGCGGATAGCATCCAGCGTATTGCCTTAACGGCTGCAGATGATTTAAGTGAGCAATTTGGACGTTTGTATTATCAATTGCCAGAGTATGATTTGACGTTTGAGTTTATCCCTACCGATTTTACCCAAGTCAATCTGTCGGTAAACCGTCAGATGACCAAGCTTGCTTGTGATTTGCTTGATTTAAAAGCGGGCGAGCGCGTTCTAGATTTATTTAGCGGTTTGGGCAACTTTAGCTTACCACTAGCACGATTGGTTGGTGAAACTGGCTCAGTTGTTGGTGTTGAAGGTAGTGAAGCCATGACTATACGCGCCGCTGACAATGCGCGCCGCAATGGTATTAATAACACCGAGTTTTATAGCCAGGATTTGACGCACGACTGTACGGATAAACCGTGGGCCAACCAAGGTTTTGATGCGCTGCTTATCGATCCACCACGTTCTGGCGCTTGGGAGATTATGCAATATTTACCTAAGTTTAATGCTGAGCGAATTGTCTATGTTTCCTGTAATCCTGCGACGCTTGCTCGTGATACCAAAGCACTACTCGAACAAGGCTATCGTTTAACGCATGCTGGCGTGATGGATATGTTTTGTCATACTGGTCACGTTGAGTCAATTGCACGCTTTGAAAAAGTCTCTGCTTAAACCCTATGTGATGGCAGCGTTTGGTGTTAACCCATGATTTTTATAGGCGTGAACAGATACAAGATAACAATCACACCTGTTTTATCTGCATAACGAGGCTAACGCTATCATTACAGAGGCTTGCTTGATTTGTCATCGCAACATGCGATAATAACAACCACTGCTTTTATTATTTATAAAAATACAGTGAGCCTACGTGCTCATGTTTCTATGCAAGATCCCTATAATTGATTTTATAGCTGCTAAAAAATGGATTTTTTAGCGGCTGTACTGATTTATAACTGACCATTTATCAATAGCAAGCTCATATCTCGCATTGTAGATGGCGTTATCATCAAGTCAAAATAGCTAAGAGGAGTGGGCTATGGTAAAAATTCGTGAAGGATTACCGCTGGTAGATGGACAAACCACGCAAGCCGACAGCGCAACTTTGGCAGCGCAACTGGTCGCGAATCAACGCTCGCATCAGTCTGCCAATAGCTATGCTCAAATCCCACTAGATATCAAGTATCAACTTGCCACTCGTAAACTCCATACCACCTTTGATCGCTCTGTCAATTACGCATATTACAGTCATGACTCAAATCTTGAAAATGACTATTTAAGGGATAAAATCCTTGATGAATCCGAGGCGTTTTCACAACAAGAGCTTGAAGCGTTAGATTTGGATCACATCAATATTGACGTACCCACTTGGCTTGACAATGTTGCCAAGCGTATTGGGCAAGATTCGGTACCCAATCTTAGCGCTGCCTGTGCGTTTATACGTAAGCACATGAATACCAGTGCATCGGAGCGTTCGGGCGCTTACGTGACTGGTATTGGCATGACTGATATCTTAACCTATCTCTATCAAGATGAAGATGCCCTTGTCGCTGCCATGCTCTATCGCAGTGCGCGCCAATCGATTATTAGTCTTAACGATATTGAAAAAAAGTTTGGCGCGGATATTTCAACCTTGGTTAAAGATACTTTGGCGATGGGTCAATTGTCTGAGATTATTGAAAGTAATAAGCGCTTAGAAGATCACTTTGTAAATAACCAACGTGACCAGCTATCAAATATTTATAGTATGCTGATCTCAGTCACCAACGATGTCCGGGTGGTACTGATTAAGCTTTCTGAACGTACTTTTGCTATGCGCGAGCTGACCTTTTCTAATGAAGATCGGCAAACTCGTGTGGCGCGTGAGGTTATGACCATTTACGCGCCGTTGGCACATCGCTTGGGTATTGCCCAGCTTAAATGGGAGCTTGAAGATTTAGCGTTTCGTTACCTTGCCCCTGACCGTTATAAAGAGATTGCCAAGCTGTTGTCAGAAAAGCGTAGCGAGCGTGAATCCTATATTCAGCGCGTACAAGATAGGCTCAATGAGTCTTTGGCAGAATCGGGTATTGAGGGCGAAGTTTCAGGACGTGTTAAGCACATTTATTCTATTTATCGAAAAATGAAGCTCAAAGGTTTATCCTTTGATCAGCTGTACGATATCCGTGCGCTGCGCGTTTTAGTGACCACTCCTTCAGACTGTTATCATGTCCTTGGGCTGGTACACGGGTTGTGGCGTTATATTCCTGAACAATTTGACGATTATATTACCAATCCAAAGTCTAATGGTTATCGTTCACTCCATACTGCAGTCATCGCTGAAAACAAATCGCTTGAGGTGCAGATTCGTACTCAAGAGATGCATTTTGAAGCCGAGCTTGGCATGTGTGCCCATGTCAATTACAAAGAAGGTCTAAAAAATAAGAAGGATAACTACCTTAACCAGCGAATCAGTTCATTACGTCAACTACTGTCTATCAATAATCAGCCGCGCTCATCCTTATCGACTGGTGACGAGTTAGAAGAAACTGAGTTTGATGATGAAGAGCAGTTGGTTGATTTTGATGAGCTCGAACGTATTTACATCTTTAGTCGTGATGGTGATATTACTGAGTTGCCAAAAGGCGCGACTGTGTTAGATTTTGCCTATTATGTCCATACGCAAGTCGGTAACCGCGCCCAAGCAGCACGGGTTAATCAGCGTTATGTGCCGCTGACCTATCAGCTCAAAACGGGCGAGCAAGTCGAGATTATTACCAAATCTTCACGTGAGCCCAATCGCGATTGGCTGGTGGCTTCACTGGGCTATATCCATACCAACCGTGCCCGCTCAAAACTTCGTCAATGGTTTAATAAACAAGACCGCGATAAGAATATCGAGATCGGTCGTCAGATGCTAAGTAAAGAGCTTGAACGCCTATCGGTGCACCCAAATAGCATTGATTTAAACGATTATACGCAGCATTTTAATGTTAATAATACTGACGATATCGTGGTCGGTCTGGTAACGGGTGAAATTGGTCTAAATCAGCTCACCAGCCATATTTCTCGTCAATTGCATCTAGAGCCTGAAAGATCTGAAGAAGATTTTGCCCCTACTATTGATAAAAGAGAATCAGGCAAGCTTGATGCTTATAAAATTCAAATCGATGGCTTAGATAATATTGAGGTTGGTTTGGCAGGCTGCTGTCATCCTGTACACGGTGAGCCTATTGCAGGTTACATTACTTTATCGCGCGGTGTCAGTGTTCATAACCGTGGTTGTCCTGAATATCTGCGCTTGATTGAACGTGACCCTGAACGCGAAATTAAGGCAGCTTGGAAGATTAAATCAGGTCGCTATCAGCCGGTTGATATTCATATAGAAGCGTATGACAGACGCGGGTTATTGCGTGACTTAACCCAAATTATTGATAAAGAGAACGTCAATATTCGTCAAGTTCAAACACTCAGTAACGATGATAATATTGCCTTTTTAAAGTTTCATATTGAGGTGTCGGGGCTGGCGCATTTATCCAAGTTACTTGCCAAGCTTGAACAGCAACACGGTATCTTGCATGCGCGGCGCGCGGTTGCTTAATGAGACTATTGATGTCATATCCCAAAGATACATTTAATCCTTAATAGAGATGTTATAAAATACTATGCCTGAGTTGCCAGAAGTAGAAACAACAAAAACCAGCCTTGCACCCTTATTAGGTCAAAAAGTCACCAACGTACAAGTATTTCAACCAAAACTGCGTTGGTCAATACCTGATAATTTAGCAGATTTGGTTGATTACACATTAGACAGCGTTGAGCGACGAGCAAAGTATTTAATTCTTAATTTTATACCGCTAGCTGATGATGGTATCTCATCTACTGTTCAACCTAGGAATTTACAGCCGCGACAGCTTTTGGTTCATCTTGGGATGTCAGGTAGCCTTCAACAACACAATCATGCAAGCGATAAGCGCAAACATGACCATCTAATCATGAGTTTTATCGGCGCTGATAGTACCCAAACACAGCTACACTATTATGACCCCAGACGCTTTGGATCTATCTTATGGCTTGAAGAGTATGGCGATAAACTGTTAAATCATTTGGGACCTGAGCCATTATCAGATGCGTTCACTGCAGACTATTTATATCACCTAATCCAACGTAGCCGACAGTCCATCCAAACTCAAAACAGTAAATCGATTAAAAAGCAACCCATCAAACGAGCCATTAAATCTGTGATTATGGAGCAGCAAGCTGTGGTCGGCGTTGGCAATATTTATGCAACTGAAAGCTTATATCTCTCAGGTATTCATCCTGCGACCCCAGCTAATGAAGTGTCATATGCGCAAATAGTTATACTGGTTGCCCATATCAAAACCATTCTACAGAAGGCAATTAAGCTTGGTGGTTCCACACTGCGTGATTTTACCGTTGCTGATGGTCAAACAGGCTATTTCCAACAGACCTTGAACGTCTATGGTAGGCAAGGTAACGCTTGTCCACACTGCGAATCCACTTTAGAAAACATTAAGCTGAATGGACGTGCTAGTGTCTACTGCCCTCTTTGTCAGCCAATCATTTCAATGTAAATTTGCTCAAAATAAAGATTTCCTAGATTAACACACCAAGTGCAACGCTTACTTACACATTCTGGCTAAGTCACTTTTAATCGTCTATCATCGGAATAAACCGACTAACAAACATGTCCTCATATGCTGCGCATTTTTGTTGCTTATTGACCTACATATTGCTTTAATAGAGCCAGTACTTACAAAAACAGTACTTACAAAAACACTGCAAGCCATTTATTTATCAGTAATATATATGTCATTTATCGTTGCCGTGATGTCTCTATTCTTGTAGAGATATCGAAGCTTCTATACATCATACTATTTATGTGTTTTAGGATATCATTATGACTGCTCAAGCTAATATCAAATGCACCGCGAAATATAAACTATTAACGGTTATGGTAAGTGCCAGTTTAGCGTTTGCGAGCATGCAGTCTGCTTTGGCAGCGATAGAAATTGATGAAACAGATTTTGGCCCCTCTTATGAGACTATGGCTGTAGATACTGTTGTAGGCAAACCATTACAATTGATAGCAGCCGTCGCAGGCACAGCAGCTTATATCGTCAGTCTGCCCTTCTCTTTGATCGGTGGTAATGCTGAGCAAGCACAGCAGAAGCTTGTTGTTGAACCATGGAATGCCATGAGTCGTTGCTTAGGCTGTACGATTGCTGAAGACAACTATTATAAATCGCAGGTCGTTGATAACAACGTTGATAATAACGTTGTGCGTATCGTGGTTGATCAACCATCAGAGATTATTATTAATACCAATGACCATGTTGTCGTTAGACCTTAAATATAAATGCAGTTAAGTACTTATAAACAAACCCAATAAGAAAAAGGCTAACATAACGTTAGCCTTTTTTATTTTTTAATCTGACAGTCAGTAAAAATACGCTTACTTATTAATATTACCAAGCTTAGCGCTAATTTCGCGCAGCAATTGCACTTCTTCAGAAGGTCCTGCGATTTTCTCTACAACCTCATCTGCACGGCGCAATCTATTGACCATTTTTACCATCATAAAGATAATAAATGCCAGAATTAAAAAGTTAATCAATACCGTAATAAAATTACCATAAGCCAATACAGGAACGCCAGCGGCTTTGAGAGCATCATAAGTCATTACTACACCTTCAGGTGTATCACCTAGTATCAAAAACATATTTTTAAAATTAATTTCACCGCCGGCAATAAAAGCAACGATGGGCATGATAACGTCCTCTACTAAAGACTTTGTGATCGTAGCGAACGCTCCACCGATAATCACACCGACGGCGAGATCCATCACATTGCCTTTTAAAGCAAATTTTTTAAACTCAGATACCATACTCATAATCTATCTCCTCAAAAATCTTATCGACCATAAAATAAGCGTATATAGTCGGTGAAAAGTAATATCGATACAACACGTAATACTGGTGCAAATTTTTCTGGCTTGCTGTGCCTACGCAGACAGAGGCTACAAAAAATTTACACCAGCATTACTGTAGCGACTTTAAAGTATTTCAACTATAAATGATGAATCTAACTTTGGATTTCAATCATGAGCATAAAATTGTTCGTCTTTTTAGCAAATTATATCCGACTATTGTCTTTTTATTTTATGCAAAAGGCAACACAAAAAAAAGCAGCATAGAATAGTTGGTATACCACTATTCTATGCTGCTCATTAGATATCTTTAATACGGAACCAAATAATGGATAACCACTATTTATTGTTCAATATTAAGCACCTTTCTTACGACCATAACGCTTACGTTCACTTTCAGTCAAATAGCGCTTACGTAGACGAATCGCTTTTGGCGTTACTTCTACCAATTCATCATCTTGGATGAATTCTAGTGCTTGCTCAAGCGTAAACTTGACTGCTGGCGTTAGTGTTAGCGCTTCATCAGTACCACTAGCACGGACGTTGGTTAACTGCTTAGCAGTCGTCGGGTTAACGGCCATGTCATCGTTACGTGAGTTAAGACCAACGATCATACCTTCGTAAACTTCAAGCTGTGGCTCAGCGAATAATTTACCGCGTTTTTGTAGGTTAAATAGAGCAAAACCTAGGCAAACACCCTTCGCCATAGAAACCAACACACCATTCGAGCGACCACCAACATCACCAATCTTTTGTGGACCGTAATGTGAGAAGCTTGACGTCATGATCCCTGAACCTGAAGTCAAGGTTAAGAACTCAGAGCGGAAACCAATCAAACCACGGGCAGGCATAGTCGCTTCAATACGCATACGACCTTTACCATCAAGTTCCATATTGGTCATCTCGCCTTTACGCAAGCCAATCTGCTCCATGATAGAACCTTGATGCTCATCTTCAATATCGAAGACCACGTTTTCATACGGCTCTTGTAGCTTACCATCAACTTCTTTAACAATAACTTCTGGGCCTGAAACACCCATCTCAAAACCTTCACGGCGCATGTTTTCGATAAGTACAGATAGATGAAGCTCACCGCGACCTGATACTTTGAATTTATCAGGAGACTCTGTATCTTCTACACGTAATGCGACGTTATGAATCAATTCACGCTCAAGACGTTCACGAATGTTACGCGAGGTCACAAATTTGCCGTCACGACCAGCAAAAGGTGAGTTATTTACTTGGAAGTTCATTGAAACAGTAGGTTCATCAACCGTCAAAGGCTTTAATGCTTCGACAGTGCTAGGATCACAAATCGTATCAGAGATATTTAGTGCATCAATACCAGTAATACAAACGATATCGCCTGCTTGCGCATCTTCTACATCAATACGATCAAGACCATGATAACCCATAATTTTCAAAATACGGCCATTACGAGTATTGCCATTTTTATCAATGACAGTCACTTGTGTATTGGTTTTTACTTTACCGCGCTGAATACGACCAATACCGATAACACCAACGAAGCTGTTGTAATCAAGGCTTGAGATTTGCATACGGAAAGGTGCTTCAGCATCCACTTGAGGAGGCTGAACCACATCAACAATAGTTTTGAAAAGTGGCGTCATGTCATCAGCTAAGTTATCAGCTTCTAGACCAGCAATACCATTCAATGCTGAGGCATATACCACTGGGAAATCTAACTGCTCATCAGTCGCACCAAGGTTATCAAACAAATCAAAGATTTGATCCATTACCCAATCAGGACGTGAGCCAGGACGGTCAATTTTATTGATGACAACGATAGGTTTTAGACCTTGCTCGAACGCTTTTTGAGTCACAAAACGGGTCTGAGGCATTGGACCATCAACCGCATCAACGACTAGAAGTACGCAGTCAACCATAGACATTACACGTTCAACTTCACCACCAAAGTCGGCGTGACCTGGGGTATCAACAATGTTGATACGGTATTCTGTACCGTCAGTGTTATCTGTCCAACGAATGGCTGTATTTTTAGCCAGAATAGTAATACCACGTTCTTGCTCAATATCACCTGAATCCATTGCACGCTCAGCAATGTTGGCACGGTCACCAAAAGTACCAGACTGATGTAATAGCTTATCAACCAAAGTAGTTTTACCGTGGTCAACGTGGGCAATAATTGCAATGTTACGCAGGTGTTTGATATCGTTCGCCATATAAAATGCTCGTTTCGTCTTAAAAAAATGCAGTAGCAGTAAGCACCGCTGGATAAACTTTTGCCATTAACCAGATAAGTAGGATTACGTTATGATTAAATAACCATACAATAGGTACAGCTAGATAATTAATAGAAGTAAAACATAGACTTATGGTGATGAATCCATCGTACAGATAGCTATGCTAATGTACACCTTGTCAATTTACAAAGTGTTTGGGTGGCTAGTATAACATTATTGCATCATAAATTTATGTAATTACTTACTTTTCTCGATACATCAATAAAAAAAAGCCACCCAATGGGTGGCTTTTTTTGTAACTAATTAGCTTATTACATAATTATTAGCTATTACTTATTGAACAACCATATCTTTAGTTTGTTCAACAGTCATCGTTTTGTCACCAGTGATGATGGCATAAACGCGACGGTTCATAGCACGACCTTCTTCAGTGTTGTTGTCAGCGATTGGTTGGTCATAACCATAACCAACGGTTGATAGACGGTTTGGTGCAATACCAAATTCGTTAGTCAACATAGATTTCACAGCAACAGCACGGGCTTCAGACAGACGTTGGTTATAACGTGCTGATGGACCAGTTTTAGAAGCATGACCTTCAACACGAGCAGTAGAGTTAGGATACTCACGCATCTTCTCTGCTACTTTAGCGATTTCAGGTTTGTACTGAGTTTTGATAGCTGACTTGTCGTTATCAAAGAATACACGTAGTTCCATTTTTAGCTCATCAGTAATATCTACTGGTACTGGGCAACCGCGCGCATCTACAACCACATTCATTGGAGTGCCTGGGCAAGCATCGATGCTATCAAGTACGCCATCGCCGTCTGAATCAAGATCAGATTCTACAATAACGATTGGTGGAGTCTGAACGTCAGGCTCTTGCATTGGTGGAACTGCTACTGCAGGTGCTAAGTGACCACCAAGGACTACTTCTAGGCCGGCCAAAGCCATGCCTTCCCACCAGTTGTTATCAAAGTTATGAATCGCACGAGCTTCACCACGTAGGCTTAGCGCATCATTGATACGATACATAGCACCTAGACCTAGGTTACCGATAGTATCTTTAGTTTCGGCAACTTCAGTACCCGCTGCATTTTCAATCTTAATTTTAGATTGGCCAGCACCAACCAATACATATGGCTTAAGCTTATTATCAGTGTAACCAGTGAATTGCTCAGTACCAATCAAGAAGTTACCAGAGATCATTTCTTGTTCAGCATCGAAGCTGTCAGTTGATGCTGGATCTACACCATCAGTATTTGATACACCATACTCTACTTGAAACTGGGTAGAAGGAGTCAATTCGATACCTAGTGCGGCACCAGTATATAATCCATTTTCTTTATAGAAACCACTATCGCCAACACCAGCAGGGCTCGTAGTTTCAACTTGCTCATCATCAGCGCCTTCGCTGTAGTGATAACCAAGTAGTAATGGGCTGATAGTTACGCCAGCATTAGCTGCTAGTGGGGCTGCGGTGATGGCAAACAAAGCCAAAGCAATTTTATTTAATTTCATGAAACTTTCTCCAAAGAATAATTTTAGTAGTGCATTAAGCAAAACTATTGCTCAAAAACAAACATCATTTACGAACGTACGAACTTAAAATTACAAAGCAAAACCAATTAAGATGTAGCTTAGCTATTATCAATTCAGTTTACAACTTTTTTCGTAAACCAGCTACACATTATTACACGATAATGTCATAACTAAAACACATTAGCCCGCTTAACTTACTGAGAGCTAACACACGTTACACTCTTTATCTTTTGTATGTTAGGTCGCAATAGATGATGAAACGATTCCTACCTATTGTTACAATTCATTTTAATACAAGTAGTTAATTTTCTCTATTGTTAAAAGCCGCTATTCACGAAATGAAACATTCTTTGACAGTAGATATATATTTGGTTTATATTGAACATATATCAATAAACAATATTTCACTATTATCTGTAAGATCTTTCTTTCGCGCTTTACGTCATGAATTATAAGAATAAACTGATAGAAGTCATTGAGTCATTAAACATATAAATTGCTAGGATCATCCTCATAATCAATACTTAAAACTATCTTAGCTATCCCTCTCATACAGGTAGCAGTCCATTATGACCATATCATATAGAACACTTTTAATATGCTCAAAAGATTGTAGACGCCATAATGAGCACGGATTTAATTTAGTAGAATTAATCATAACGGTTGCCATTTTGGCAATCATAGCAATGATTGCCACACCCTATATCTTAACCCAATTAGCTCGTATGGAAGCCAAACGTATTGCAGGTCAAATAGACACTACCTTAACTATGGCAAAAGCCGAGAGTTACATTAGAAGACAAAATTTACTGGTTTGCTTATCTAATGGTGGTGGTCTTTGCCATAGAGACAGCTTTAAACAGTTATTATTATTCTCGGATAAAAATAATAATAACAATTATGATGTTGGTATTGATGATTTGTTAGAAGATCAAGCGCTAAACCCGAAATACAGTACTTTATATTTGAGGGTCGGTAATAACCGCCATTACACTAAGTTTTGGGGCGATAGTGGCAGTCCTCGTGGGCATTTCGGACATATTAAATACTGTCCAACCTCAACCTACAATCACACCATGTATCAAATCTCATTTAGCCAAGTCGGTCGCATTACTTATAAGCCCCATGAAGATCATCCGACTGGATGTGGCACTTAATAAAATAGCCATACATGCTAAGCATTAACTATCGTAACTAGCGATGCATAGCTATTTTCATCATAATAACAGCCTGCTCTATCCCCACAAATAGCGCATCCGCTATCAAGGCATGACCAATATTTAGCTCATATATACCGTCAATTTGGGCAATCGCATTAACATTATCATGTGTAAGACCGTGACCAGCATTGACCAACAGCTTACTATCAATTCGTTTGGCGGTAATCACTGCAGTTTTAATACGTTCAAGCTCTACACTTCCTTTCTCTATATCACCTGCCAAACCTGCCTCAGCGTAAGAACCTGTATGTAATTCAATAGCATCAGCGCCACAAGTGACTGCTGCATTAATCTGCTTGTCTTCGGGATCAATAAATAGAGAGACTTTAATACCTGCTGCCTGTAATTTAGCGACATAATCTTTCAACAAATCCAGCTGTCCTGCTACATCAAGCCCGCCCTCTGTGGTTAATTCAGCACGCTTTTCTGGCACTAAACATACCCAATATGGTTTGACTCGGCAGGCTATCTCTAGCATCTCAGTCGTTGCTGCCATCTCTAGATTCATTCTAGTGGTCAGCTGCCCTGCCATCTCATACACATCGGCATCTTGAATATGACGGCGATCTTCACGCAAATGAATGGTGATACCATCAGCACCTGCTTTCTCACACAAAAGGGCTGCAGCTAGTGGGCTTGGATAGCTCACACCGCGTGCTTGACGTAAGGTTGCCACATGGTCAACGTTGACACCTAAGAGTGGTTTTTTTGATATATTATCTGAATTTTGCTCTAATGTATTCGGCAAAATCTGCGCTGTAGCCGTCATAAAAAATCCTTTTATTAATAGTTAGATCATTTACTAAAAATAGCCTGTAACGTATTTATGATAAGTAGTGTGTGACCATACGCTATCATTCGAAACGCTTTATAATTGATAACGCTGTTGCTGCTGCCAAAGCAAACGACTTTGTAGCGGCTGATAATCAAGCAAGTGATCAATCAATTGCCGATGCAAACGCGACCACATGTTTAGCGTATTAACAGATAAACCTTGCTCAAGCATCATCAATACCTCACTTCCATTAAAGACAGTATGCCTAACCAAACTTTCGCTGTCTTCATGATGCACAATAGGCATTAAACCGACATCAGGTAAGAATCGATAAACCTGTGCAGAATCGATAGGATTTTCGAGACTGTCTTGATTCAAAGTCAGTGAAAATCCCAACTCATTAAATAGATAGCTCTCAAAATGGCGCAGACACAAACGTAGCTCGTCAGCGCTTAGAGGTTTTTTGAGCTTGTATAGGCTATCTTGATAATGCTGCCATAATATTGGCATAGGATCTTCAGTAGGCAATAATCGCCATAATATCTCATTGAGATACAAGGCTGCATATTGATGCTGACCTGTGATGCTTTCTTGATACCGTGTTTCTGCATTTGCTGCATCATCATTTTGTGGAGCTGATTGATGAGCTGAAATAAAAGAGGCAATATTGATTTGACTAAAGGTTTTGAGATCACGTTTGCCCGTAGCAAAGAGTTGTAAGGGCATAAATAGTGGCGCGCCTTTTTTGCCAATACCATGTATCACCCCATGCTGCTGAGAAAATAAATAATATAAGGCGCGCTTTTCTTGATAAGGGCGCTGGTGTAATAAATAACCGATTAACGCTTCATTACGCATGGATTATTACTCCAGCTACAATCAGTCCAAAATAAAAGAGCGTTGCTATTAATATCCTAAACTGGTCAAAGCTCGTTCGTCATCAGACCAGCCACGCTTAACTTTCACCCACAACGTTAACATGATTTTTTTATCAAACAGCTGTTCCATATCTTTACGCGCATCCATACCCACTTGCTTGATACGTTGACCTTTATCACCAATAACAATCGCTTTTTGACCACTACGCTCAACATAAATAGTGGCATCGATAAAGGTACAAGCTTTACGTGGACGACCGGTTTTTGGATCAGTATGTGCCGCTTCATCTTTAAAACCATCAATTTGTACGGTTAAATCATAGGGTACTTCATCACCGGCACTACGCATGATCTTTTCACGAATGATTTCACTGGCTAAAAAACGCTCTGAGCGATCGGTGATTTGTTCTGTATCATAAATTGGTGCAGCCACTGGCAAATGTGATGCTATCACTTCTTGTAGACGATCTAAGTTTTGATTTTTTAATGCAGAAACAGGGACGATATCGGCAAAATCAAAACTGTCGTTAAAGGTCTCCATTAGTGGCAAAACGCTGCCTTTATCTTTCAAGGTATCGGCTTTATTAATCACTAAAACCACATTTAGATTGGTATCACCAAGCTTTTGTAGAACCAGTAAATCATCATCACGCCATTGGTCAGAATCAACAACAAACAATACTAAGTCGACATCTACCAATGCAGAGACGGCCGCTTTATTCATGCGCTCATTGATAGCACGCACTTCGTTGCGATGAATACCTGGAGTGTCGACAAATACTGCCTGCATCTCATCATTAGACAAGATACCGTGGATACGATGGCGAGTCGTTTGTGGTTTACGCGAAGTGATAGAAAGCTTTTGACCCAATAAATGGTTCATCAACGTTGATTTGCCGACATTTGGGCGACCAACGATGGCGACATAGCCGGTTTTAAAACCTTCAACGGCAAGTTTACTATTATCTGGTGAAAAAAATGCTTCAATTGCTGAATCGTTATCTACTGTATCGTTTTCCACTACGCTATCTTTTACTACATTATTTTGGCTTACATTCAGGTCAGTATTTTCGGTCATATTTGTGGCATTATCTTCATTATTTAATGGCAAGTCAGAGTGATTGCTCATGGGGTAATCCTATGGGGTTTGTCATCAGTCAAACTGCTGTATGCTCATATGACATAAACAGCAGCACTGTTATCAAGTTAAAAATATGTAATATCGCAATACTAATTCGTTAAAGAATAAGCATTTTTTAAAATGTAGAGATTATAATTTTAACGGCGTTACTATTAAGGCAGTACTATAAAATCAGGGCCATATTACAAAAGCTATTAGCGGCGTTTTTTGGGCACACCTGGCAACTTATGAAGCTGGTTAATCATCAGCTCAGCAGCTTTTTGCTCAGCAATCCGGCGACTTTCGCCAGATTCGGTAATATCAGGACAGTTAATAATGTTTACCTGACAGCGTACCACAAATAGTTGATGCGGGGCATTGCCGCGTGTTTCCATCAACTCGTAATGTGGTAAGTCAAATTGCTTCGACTGCAACCATTCTTGTAAACGACTCTTGGCATCTTTTAGGGCTTTTTGATCGTTCACATTATCAATCAAATCCCCATACCAAGAAAGCACACATTCTCGCGTGATATTCATATCTTGACTGTCTAGATAAATAGCACCAATCAATGATTCTACCGCATCTGCCAATATGGAAGCACGATTGCGACCGCCACCTTTACGTTCACCGACCCCCAATATCAGCTGATTTGACAGCTCTAGATTTTGAGCGATAATGACTAAAGATTCTTGCCTAACGAGCGTCGCTCGCATACGGGTCAGACGACCTTCGTTTTGGGTCGGATAACGATGATATAGCGCCTCACCAACAATCATCCCCAATAAGGCATCACCCAAAAACTCCAAGCGTTCATAGTTCTTTTTACTATCGAACGAGCGATGCGTGAGTGCCAGCTTTGCTAGGCTTAAATCATTAAACACATAACCCAATTTGCGCGTTAATACTGCTAAGCGTTGAATAAATTCTGAACTAATAACAAGCGTGTCATCAGATAGGCTATTTTTTGGTGGATTAGGAACCGCCTGAGGATACTGCGAAGTTGGTTTCATGCGTGGCTTATGATTATCCCTTTTGTTGCACTATTTAATCTCATCAAATAGTAACGTTTAAAAATATTAAATACAAAAAACCAGCTCATAGAGAACTGTTTTATAGCGTACTGGCTTGTTAAATCGTTGCTGTTTAGATTCTAAAAAATCGAATTAATCTGCTATTGTAGGATCAATATCGCCTTCAAAGCGATTCACAATATCAATATTACCAAAGAGCGTATGGGTTTTTTCATATTTTTTATAAATAGCTAACTGACCTGTTTTTTTATCTTTAAAGGTAAATATCTCTTCAGCCTTGGTATCGTAATCCGCATTAATAGACAACTGCTTATCAACACGAACAACGAACTGCTTAGCAGTTTCTTTCTTGCTATTAGATTCTTGAAGCTGAGCACCCAAGGTTTTGGTCAGCTGATAATCGGCAATTTGTGCCGGCACAATGGCAACAATTAATTTAGCAGCAACGCCCAAAGCGATGATAATAAAAACGATACTAGTGACACTAGCACCGCGCTGTGTAGATAAGCCAGATAACTGTTGCACCATAATACCTCTCAACGGGAAATTTTCTATATTCGTAACTTACCATGCTTATAAATTACTATATTTTAGTACATATTTATAAGCTAGATATCATTACATTAAATAGCTGTAATATTAGCACAAAACGTTTGTCGATAAATCCATCCGTAGAGCATTGATGCCATTAATCAATAGCGCCATTACGTTTAAAGGTGGGTAACTGCAGACCTGGCGGCTTATGCATCCAAATATACACCGCTTTTCCTGCTAAATTATCATCAGGCACAAAGCCCCAAAAGCGTCCATCCGCGCTGCGATCACGGTTATCACCCATGACAAAATACTGACCTTCAGGCACGTTAATACGCCACTCATTACCTTCTGAGCTCACCACTTCTGGCGACTGTTGCTGTAAAAATGGCGCATATTGTGAGCTGTTCATGCCATTCAAATAGCGCACGACATACTCATGCTTACCTTGGGTCTCTTTAAAGTATTGTGCGTCACCTTCTTCTTGCTGACCCATCGCAGCAGCATTCTCTTCCGTCAGCATTTGACCCGGAGCCACTTGACCTGCCGAATATAACTGTGACGTCAGCTCTGCATTGGCGTCAAAATCCATAGCTTGAGTAGCAACAGGCACGTCATTAATCGCAAGCGTACCTTGATTATAACTCACCGTATCACCCGGTAGACCAATGACGCGCTTGATATAATAAATACTTGGGTTCTCTGGATAACGAAAAACGGCCACATCGCCATGTTCAGGCGCACCGGTATCGATTACTTTATTATAAGTCAGCGGCAAACGTACCCCATAAGCATACTTATTGACGGCAATGAAATCGCCTGTATATAAGGTCGGCACCATGGAAGACGACGGAATATTAAACGGCTCAATTAAGAATGAGCGCACAATAAGCACCACTGCTAATACCGGGAAAAAATCATATGCCCAGCGTACCAACCAGCTCTCTTTACCGCGACCCCGTGTTTTACGTTGTTTAAGTGTCAGCTTATCTAATAGCCAAATAAGACCCAAGCCAATGGTTAATGGCACTAAAATCAAATTAAAATCAAAATCCATACTTAATTGCCTATTAGCGAGCTACTTATCCAACGATGACATCCGTAAAAACAGCCATGATATTCATTTATTAACAATCTAGTCTACCTGCAATACCGCTAGGAAGGCTTCCTGTGGAATCTCCACGTTACCCACCTGCTTCATGCGCTTTTTACCAGCTTTCTGTTTCGAGAGTAGCTTTTTCTTACGCGAGACGTCACCGCCATAACACTTAGCTAGGACATCTTTACGCATGGCTTTTACCGTACTACGACCAATGATTTGGCTGCCAATCGCTGCTTGGATAGCGACATCAAACATCTGACGCGGAATCAGCTCTTTCATCTTACTAACCAGCGCATTACCACGGTAGCGCGACTGGGTTTCATGAACAATCATAGCGAGTGCATCGACTTTATCACCATTAATCAAGACGTCAACCTTAACCAATTTATCGACCTGATAACGCTCAAAATTATAATCAAGTGACGCAAAGCCACGTGATACCGATTTTAGACGGTCAAAGAAGTCCATCACCACTTCACCCATCGGAATATCAAAGATCAATTGCACTTGGCGACCCATAAAACGCATATCGACCTGCACACCACGGCGCTCAATACAAAGCGTCATCACATTACCCAGATAATCCTGCGGTACTAAAATCTGACAGCGAGCAATAGGCTCACGGAACTCTTCTATATTATTCGGTTCAGGCAATCTTGATGGGTTATCAACATAGATAATACTGCCATCTTTTTTCACAATCTCGTAGATAACTGACGGAGCGGTGGTAATCAAATCCAAGTCATACTCACGCTCTAGACGCTCTTGGATAATCTCCATGTGCAGCATACCGAGGAAGCCACAGCGGAAACCAAAGCCTAACGCATCAGAAGTATCTGGCTCAAAAAATAGCGACGCATCGTTGATTTGCAATTTTTGCAGCGCTTCACGGAATTTTTCAAAATCAGTAGATTCAACAGGGAACATACCGGCATATACTTGCGGCGTAATCTGTTTAAATCCAGGAATACAATCGACATCAGGCGTACTGGCATGAGTAATCGTATCACCAACCGGCGCACCAGCAATATCTTTAATACCTGCAATAATAAAGCCTACTTCACCCGCTTCTAAGATACCCGTATCTAACGGCTTCGGAGTAAAGACACCAATTGATCCGACTAGATGCGCATCTTTGGTCGATTTAATATAAAGTTTATCGCCTTTTTTTATCGTACCTTGGCGTACACGCACTAATGATACGACGCCTAAATAATTATCAAACCATGAATCAATAATTAACGCTTGCAGCGGTGCGTCACGATCACCTGTTGGCGCAGGAATAAACTCAACCAACGCCTCAAGCAACTTATCAACGCCAAGACCGGATTTTGCTGACACGCGTGGCGCATCAACGGCATCAATACCAATGATGTCTTCAATCTCTTGAATAACACGTTCAGGCTCAACTTGTGGCAAGTCAATTTTATTTAAAACTGCCATGACCTCTAAGCCTTGATCAACAGCGGTATAACAATTGGCAACAGACTGCGCTTCCACGCCTTGTGCGGCATCAACCACCAATAAAGCGCCTTCACAAGCCGCTAAGGAGCGTGAGACCTCATAAGAGAAATCCACGTGGCCCGGGGTATCAATAAAATTCAGCTGATAACGCTCACCATTGGGATGGTCATAATACAGCGTCACCGACTGCGCTTTAATCGTGATACCGCGCTCACGCTCAATATCCATAGAATCAAGGACTTGTGCCTGCATCTCGCGATCTTGCAGCGCGCCACACATCTGAATAAAGCGATCGGCAAGCGTCGATTTGCCATGATCAATGTGGGCAATAATAGAAAAGTTACGAATATTGGCTAATGCAGTCACAAAGCGCCTACTAAATAATGGAGGATTGAATAACGAATATAAATGCTGTCAGATGGCAACAATAGAATAAACACTCATAGTTGATATTGGTCAATACACCAAGGGTACTATATAAAGCGAACATCGTATTGTAGCAAGTGAAATGCCCACAGCGCTGATTATTACTTATAACTATGCGCAGGCATGTGAGGGTATTCTAGCAGTTTTCCACTGTAAAGTAAGTTGATTTTATCAGCAAGCTTTGGTTTTATAAATGAGGGTAAACAAGCCAGCTTCAAATATAAAATATTTACTAGGTTAGATCTGATATAAATTTTGTGGGTAACTATTTATTCTAAGCTATAAAACAGGCAAAAAAAAACCAATCACAAAGGATTGGTTTTTTAAATTTGAACAACTGCATATAAATGGTGGCGATGAAGAGACTTGAACTCTTGACCTCACGATTATGAGTCATGCGCTCTAACCAGCTGAGCTACATCGCCATTTAAGGCTCGGTATTATGCCGATATGAGTGACTTACGTCAACCCCTAATTGGCTTTTTTTGCAAAAATATTGAATTAAATTCAAGATCAGAGCAATTTTAAAACACCAAACCGATACTGCTGTGCCTTTTTAAAGATAAGCTAATAAAGAGACACCTTTAAAAAACTGCTAAAAAGGTTGGTAAACCGATAAGCCGGGTTCTGTCGTGGACAATCATTCCTCTAGGCGCACAATCGCTCGTACGCTCAAGCAACCTACCCGCATCGAACGCGGGCCGCGCCATGCCGATGCCTATTTGGTCTTGCTACGCGTGGAGTTTACCATGCCGTGAACTGTTGCCAGCCACGCGGTGCGCTCTTACCGCACCCTTTCACCCTTACCGATGATATCTTGCGATAACAAAGGCGGTCTACTCTCTGCTGCACTGGTCGTCAAGTTACCCTGCCCAGCCGTTAGCTGGCACGCTGCCCTATGTAGCCCGGACTTTCCTCCCCTGCTCAATCTGTTGCCAGTGTGCAGCGGCGATTGCCTAGTCTACCAAGCGCGCTAGTATAGCAAAATAAATCCTGATTTCGGAAAGTTTTTTTAGCTTATTTTTAGCGATACTTTATATAAAGTTTTGAGGGAGTATATAATCTATATTATTAAAGCCATCATTGTCTTGCACAGGTAAGGATAACCAATGCGCCGTTGGATAATATTGAGCTAAATATTTTTGCAAAAATTCTATCGTACCAGCTGCTATCTCAGCATCCGTCTGAGCAGCACTATCATGAATATGGTTATAAACAATGCTATGAACTTCTAGACCACGCGATGTTATCGCCTCTAAACTAAGTAGAGTATGATTGATACTGCCCAAACGACCGGAAGTCACCAAAATAACGGGATAGCCTTCTTGAGCAATATAATCCAAGGTTAATAATTTCTCAGTGATCGGCACCAGTAGCCCGCCTGCCCCTTCTAATAACACCACCTCATAATCTGCTTGCAGACTTTTTGTGGCGCTCGTAATCACATCAGGATTAAGAATATCACTGGCAAGTCTTGCCGATAAATGCGGTGATGCAGGCTTCTCAAAACGATAAGGACAAGTGGTATTATCAACATCACACGGCTGTAGCGGAATACCCATCAGCTGACGATGGGTAATAATATCGTCCGCAACGCCCATTTTTCCGCTACTTAAATCTCTTGCAACGCCCGTTTGCACCAGCTTTTGGGTAATGACATTAATGCCTTGTTGCATCAACACTTTGGCAATCATACCAGTGGCATAAGTTTTGCCGATATCAGTATCGATACCTGAGATAAATAGAACGCTCATGGCTATCCTTACTATCCTTTTGCGGACAAAGAAGTTTGAGTTAAATAAATACTGACCACTTTTAATAACGCTTGGCACAGAGTTATAAGCTCACTATCAGTAATGATATAAGGCGGCATTATATAGACTAACTTACCGAAGGGTCGCACCCAAATGCCGTGTTCAATAAGTAAGGATTGAAAGGTCGGCATATCAACAGCGTCGTCTAGTTCGATAACAGCAACTGCACCTAAACAACGTACTTCCTTGACACCCTCTAGCTTCGCTGCTGAGGCAAGCTGCTCAACCATCAGTGCATGCATATTTTCCGTGCGCGCTTCAATGTCGTAAGACAGGATTAAATCAATCGAGGCACAAGCAACCGCACATGCCAGCGGATTGCCCATAAAGGTCGGACCATGCATCAGTGCTGAATAATCACTTTGGCTAATGGTATCGGCTATGGAGCGTGTACATAAGGTCGCGGCAAAAGTCATATAGCCGCCAGTCAGCGCCTTACCAATCGTCATAATGTCAGGGCTAATATTGGCATGCTCACACGCAAATAACTTACCACTACGCCCAAAACCAGTAGCAATTTCATCGGCTATAAGTAGCACATCATGCTCACAACAAAGCTGACGCAGTAGCTGTAAATACTCAGGGCTATAAAAGCGCATGCCGCCTGCGCCTTGAATAATTGGCTCGATAATAAAACCAGCAAGCTGATGGCTATTTTTAGCAAAAAACGCTGTTAATTCATCACGTTCATTTTGAGTAATATCACGCTCAAAGCCCATTGGTGGCGCTGCTACAAAATGCTGCATCGGCAACTGCTTGCCATAGAGACTGTGCATGCCATTGATAGGGTCGCAGACACTCATGGCGTGCCACGTATCACCGTAATAACCTGAATGGGTTGAAGCAAACTGCTGCTTGTTTGGGCGCTTAGCGGCGATTTGATACTGCAGCGCCATCTTGAGCGCCACTTCTACTGCAATGCTGCCGCTATCGGCATAAAATATCGCATCAATACCAGCAGGAACGATTGACAGTAATTTTTTACCCAAGTCTATTGCTGGTTGATGGGTCAAACCGCCGAACATGACATGCGCCATTTTGCCCAATTGCTCAATAATCGCAGCGTTTAGTTTGGGATGATTATAGCCGTGTACACTCGCCCACCATGACGACATACCGTCAATCAGGCGTGTACCATCTTGAGTGACGATATGAATACCGTCGGCATGGTCAATCATGATATTGGGATAACGCGGTGGCAGGCTGGCATAAGGATGCCAGAGATGTTGCTGGTCAAAATCGTTGGTTGATACAGTTGTCATATTTTATTTACCAGTAATGCGCTTGTATTTTGACATCAAATCACTTTCGGTTTCGACATGATTGGGATCATGAGGAATACAATCGACGGGGCAGATGACCACACATTGCGGCTCATCAAAATGCCCAACGCATTCGGTGCATAAGTCAGGGTCAATCACATAAATGTCATCGCCCTCTGAGATGGCTTCGTTTGGGCAGGCAGGCTCACACACATCGCAGTTGATGCATTCATCCGTAATTAACAACGCCATAGAATGCTCCTTGTTTTTCTATCAGGCATTTCTATCTATTAAGAAATACGCAATCTAACACAGATACGCGACCTATTTACTACCGAGCTTTTGAATAAAAGCTTCGGAAACACAAGGCGGTACAAATTTCGTTACATCACCGCCAAGTTTGGCAATTTCTCGAATCATAGTCGATGAGATAAATGAGTAATTCTGTGAAGGCGTCAAAAATACGGCTTCAAAATTCTCATCAAGCTCGCGGTTCATATTCGCCAATTGAAACTCATACTCAAAGTCTGACATCACACGCAAACCACGCAACACGGCGGTGGCGTTTTTTTCACGCATAAAATCGACCAACAAACCCTCAAAACCTATGACGGATACCTGCGGCAAATCAATAAAGACCGTTTCGACCAACGCCACGCGTTCTTCAAAGTTAAATAACGGCTTTTTATGGTGACCAGATGCCACCGCAATCACCACCTCATCAAATAATTTGGTCGCGCGCGTGACTAAGTCCACATGACCATTGGTAATGGGGTCAAAGGTGCCAGGGTATAAAATCTTGGTATGCAATTTTGAAGAAGTAGCAGAAGAGCTCATAGCAGGACCAATGTGGTTGGTAATAATGTGGTTGGTAATAATAAGCTATATGCTAGCAAATTTTATCCAAACTTAATACTTATCTGCTACATTTATCCTAACAGCGGAGCTACATTTGCAACGGTGGCTTTGTTACAATAGTCAGTTCGACTCATTCCTTTTATTATTTGGTAAAAATAACCTCGCTAAAAGGCTAGGATGAGGAATTAGCAAGACTAGGAAAATAGGGACAGGATATATTTAAGCAGTCCTTATGGAGACATTATGTCAAAAAAATCAAAAAAACCGGAAAATCAAATTTGTGCCAATAAAAAGGCTCGTCATGAGTACTTTATTGAAGAGACATTTGAAGCAGGACTGTCATTACAAGGTTGGGAAGTTAAAGCCATCCGCGCTGGTAAAATGACCATTACTGAAGCTTATATTATTTTTCGTAATAATGAGGCATTTCTATTTGGCGCACATATTCAGCCGCTGCTATCAAGCTCAACACACGTGAGCCCAGACAGTATCCGTACGCGTAAACTCTTGCTCAATCGCCGCGAAATCGAGAAATTATTTGGGGCAGTCAATCAAAAGGGCTATGCCTGCGTGCCATTGTCCTGTTATTGGAAAAACTCGCTGGTAAAATGCCAAATTGGTTTAGCACTCGGTAAAAAACAGCATGACAAACGTAAGACGCTTAAAGACCGTGATTGGGAACGTGATAAGCAGCGCGGCTTTAAAAAGGATTTAGATTAAAACTCTCTTTCAACAGATTGATTTTAATCTAAGCATCTTAAAAAACGGACGATTCCACATTATGTTGAATCGTCCGTAGTCAGTTTAAAATAAAATCGATACGTTATTAAAGAGCGGCGCAGCTTTAAAAGCCCGTTTGTGATGAATTTCATTAAGAGCGGGACTAAAATCCTATTGGATTAACCAGTGTTAAGATGGATACAGTTGTCGTTGCAACCCTTTAAAACAATGCAATTTGGCTAGAGATAAACACGCTTCTATTCTTTTAAATGCTCGATATAAACGATGAATAACGTCTAACAGAAATGATGGGCAGATACCGTAAATCCAATTTTGATCTGACTATCTTCCCTTTGATCTGACTATCTTCCCTTTGATCTGACTATCTTCCCTTTGATGTGATTACCTTCCCTTTGATGTGATTACCTTCCCTTTACAGTTACTCGATCAATAAATTTACTGCAGCAATCCTGAATAAACAACCAAGGTTTCTAGATTCTTAGCAACCTTGGTTGTTTGTAGATTACTTACGCTATCAACAACTTATCCTCAATCCTTTATGACATCATGAGTACGATTCATGTTAAAATGAGCGCCTTTAAATTAGCCATTAACTACCGTTATCAATAATGGCTATTATATATATGCATTTTTTCTGATTAAGGTTATCCCATGTCTGCCGATACCATCGCCCGCACCGCCTTTAAACAAGGCACCAAACCCCTTTACGACTACGACAAACATTGGGCAAGCTGCTACGAGCCTGCGCCTTATTTGCCAATGAGTCGTAAAGAGATGGATGAGCTTGGCTGGGATGCCTGTGACGTCATCATTATCTCGGGCGATGCTTATGTCGATCACCCAAGCTTTGGTATGGCGATTATTGGGCGCTTACTAGAATCACAAGGCTTCCGCGTCGGTATCATTGCTCAGCCAGATTGGAAGAGTAAAGATGCCTTTATGGAACTTGGTAAGCCAGTCTACGCTTATGGCGTGACGGCAGGCAACATGGACAGCATGATTAACCGCTATACGGCTGATCGTAAGATTCGTAGTGATGATGCCTACTCTCCTGGTAATGTCGCAGACAAACGCCCTGATCGCGCGGCTATCGTCTATAGCCAGCGCTGCCGTGAAGCGTATCCTGATGTGCCAATTATCTTAGGTGGTATCGAGGGTAGCCTGCGCCGTATCGCGCATTATGATTATTGGTCAGATAAAGTACGCCGTAGTATTTTGCTTGATGCCCGTGCCGATGTCTTATTATATGGTAATGCCGAGCGCGCCATCGTCGATGTGGTACATGGTTTATCAAAAGGCTATAGCTTTGAGCAAATGAGCAATTTGCGCGGTACAGCGTACCTGCTCACGCCGACGCGCCGCCATTGGCAAGCGGGCATGACCGAAGTTGCCAGTAATGATGTCGATACCGTTGGTCGTGTTGATCCTATTATCAACCCCTATGTGATGACTGAAGATCTTGACCTGTGTTCAATCGAACAAGATAAACCTAGCGACTCACCAGTTGGGCAAGCCTTGTCAGGAATGTCAGGGCAATATCCAGGATTCGTGTCTGAGCCAGTGACCAATAAAATCTTGAATACTGACCAAGTCGATGAAGAGACGCAAGTCGTACAAATGCGCGGCTTCAATAAACCGATGACAGCGCGCAAGCATAAGATAAAGATGCCGCCACGTGAGCAAACCGTCATTCGCTTGCCGGATTATGAGCATGTCAAATCTGACCCTGTGCTTTATGCGCATGCCAGCCGCATCTTGCACCTTGAGACCAATCCGGGTAACGCTCGGGCACTGGTACAACGTCATAGCAGCGGCGCGGGTAATTCACATACCTCTATCGATGTGTGGCTCAATCCGCCACCGATTCCTTTATCAACGGAAGAGATGGATTATGTGTTTGACTTGCCATATGCTCGCCTACCGCATCCAAGCTATGGCGATGCGCGTATTCCTGCTTACGATATGATTAAATTTTCGGTCAATATCATGCGTGGCTGTTTTGGGGGCTGTACTTTTTGCTCTATCACCGAGCACGAAGGACGCATTATTCAAAACCGCTCAGAAGAATCTATCCTACGTGAAGTCGAAGCGATTCGTGATACTGCCCCAAACTTTACCGGTGTTATCTCTGACCTTGGTGGTCCAACCGCCAATATGTATCGTCTTAACTGTAAAGATGAAACTATTGAGAAAAATTGCCGTAAACCGTCTTGCGTCTATCCTGATATCTGCGAAAACCTAATCACCGATCACAGTAATTTGACCCAGCTTTATCGTAAAGCGCGCGATATTAAAGGCGTGAAGAAAATCCTTATTGCCTCTGGTCTACGTTATGATTTGGCGATTAAAGACCCTGAATATGTCAAAGAATTGGTTAGCCATCACGTCGGTGGTTATCTCAAGATTGCCCCTGAGCACTCGGAAGAAAACGTGTTATCAAAAATGATGAAACCTGGCATGGGCAATTATGACAAATTTAAAGCCATGTTTGAGCAGTACAGCCAAGAAGCGGGCAAAGAGCAGTATTTGATTCCTTACTTTATCGCCGCCCATCCGGGTACCAAAGATGAAGACATGATGAATCTTGCGCTATGGTTAAAAGGCAATGGCTACCGCGCTGACCAAGTACAGGCATTTTACCCAAGCCCGATGGCGACCGCGACCACCATGTATCACACTCATAAAGACCCACTTCATAAAATCAGCCGTGATGAAGGTGATGTGGATATCGTTAAATCTGGTAAGCAGCGCAAATTGCACAAAGCTTTCTTACGTTATCACGATCCAAAAAATTGGGTGATGCTGCGTAAAGCGCTACAAGATATGGGTCGCGGTGATTTGATTGGTAAAAATCGTGGCTGCTTAATACCGCCATTTAACGCAAGCTTAGAAGGTCGTGATGCCGCGCAAGACAGCTACCAATCAGCGCGTAAGAAGAACAGCCGTCTGGGTAATGATTCGGTGAAACGTAGCAATAAATCAGCTGATAGCTGGTCAAATAAAGGTACTGCGGGCAAAAGCGCTAGTAGCAAAAAGAATGTGAGTAAAGGCAACTTCCAAACTCAGCATACCGGTCTACCACCGCGTAAAACTAAGTAATTAGATCACCAATGATCTGCTGTCTTGCAGTGGATCAAAAGCATTTATTAAATAAGTGCCTATTAGATAAGCGCCTATCAGCCACACGTTGATAGGCGCTTATTTATTTGATTTTAAAGCTGCCTTTGCTGCTTGCTCAAAGTAATCAAATCATAAATTCATAAAGTCGTTATTCCAAGCAACTACTCTCAATAACTGTCTATAAAACATCGGCATAAATAAACAGTCATCGAAAGGTGGCTGTTTTTTTATGCCTGCTCTGTTGAGCGCTTTGTAGGAAATGCGCCTCATTATCTGACTTGCTAGAATAAGAAACAACCCTTCTCTGTATTTCGCTATAGTCGGTGAAAAGTAATATCGATACAACAGGTACTACTGGTGCAAATTTTTCTTGCTTGCTGTGCCTACGCAGACAGAGGCTGCAAAAAATTTACACCAGCAATACGGTAGCGACTTTAAAGGATTTTAACTATAGAGAAGCGCACAGAAAGCTGTCAAAATAGCTCCTCTATAAAAATGTCTCATGACTTATCATAAAGAGGATACCTCGATGCCAAAGCGCCTTATAACTATACTCATCATTGCTACTGCCAGTATGTGGGCGCTGGCAGGCTGCGATAATAGTGCTGATACTGCTGCTAAAAAAACCGATGCGGCGGTATCGACGGCGGACTCAGCGGCAGCCAATACGATAGATTGGTCAGTCATGGATAGCGGTGAGAAACCAGCCGATCTTGCTAATTATCAGTATCCGTTTGCGCTCGATAGCCAAAATGTCCGTGATTATGCAGAGTATTTCAAAGTAGATAACGCCACAGCTCAGCACAATCTGACTGTGAGCATGGCAAGTAATGAGGCACTATCTAAAGCCTTGGATCAGCTCAGTGAAAGCTATGTTTCGCATGAGCTGACTGATGATAAAGATATGAAGCTAATCATTCATACCACGCCTGATATCGCTGCTGGCAGCTATGATTATGTATTGGCTGGGGAATTTGCAAAAGGGTTGGTGCTACCTATCGTAATTGTGCCAGATGGTAAGAAAAGTGAAGCGAAGGCGCATGGAGAGATGGTGGAGTAGCTAGTATTAGAGTAGCGTCTTATCTGCGTTTCTTTGTATACCACGCACAGTAACTTTTAATTATCAAAATAAAGCAGGGTCATAGAAATTTGAAAGCTAGCCTCAGTATCACTTGCTTTAAGGATGAGCAAATATGCCTATCATTTCTCGATTTTCTTTGACGACTCGCTCGTACCTCGCACCGCCTTTCAACTCTACATGAATAACAAATACATAATAGGTTATCACCCTTAATATGATTAAAGGAAAGTTGTTAGGATAACAGCACTTGAATAAAAGGAGTTTAATGTGCAACTATCTTTAGAAAAACTGCCAGTTTCAGAGCGTATGGTATTAATCGAGCAACTTTGGGATAGCATCATAAGCGATAGTAAGTCATTAAAAGATATTGAACGTATTACTTTAACATCATCACAAGAAAAGCTTGTTGAACTGCTTGATAAACGTCTTTCAGAGTATGCGGAAAATAAGTTTTATCATAGATTTGAAATGGAAAAGATGATGGGGTCTCGGGGCATTCAGATTCTTTGCCACTTTACGCCGATTAATAATCTTGAAAGTATTTTAAATAATGGCTTATACCCTAGAGATTATATAGACGAGAACCTACCTGACGCCATATGGACAGATGATGGAAGATTTGAGGGTATGAAGAATGGAGTTTGTTTATCGATATCTTTTCCTAACCATCAAATGTTTTATAGAAAAAGAATGCAGCTTAAAGATATTGAGTCCTGGGCTGTTATTGTTTTGGATGCTAGAAAGGTTATATTAAATCATGACTGTGCTTTTTTTCAAACTAATTCTGCTTTTGGAGACTATAGGAATAAATCATTAAGCGAATTTATGACTTCTAACGCATTTTTTTCGCTATTTGAGGAAAAAGTTGAAACCCGTAATGGAGTCGTAACTAGACAAGACTACTTAACAGATGAATTTCCTACTGATGTTCAGGCAGAGGTGGTTGTGTTTGATCACATTCCCCCTGATTCAATAGAAGCTTGTTATTTACAGAGTGAAAAATATCTAAAATATTTCGAAGAAAAATTTTCTAAATTCACTTTTATTGAAGATTCTAACGATAATTCGGCTTTTGGAAAAAGAGAGTGACTTTGAAATTATTAATAAGCTTCGAAAAGGACTAAAGTATGGCTCAAAGACCAACGTATATTCCCCAGTTTAAAAATAAATTTCTTGTTAAAACTGAAATGGTTGAGTTTAAATATCATTCAGGATTTGCAGCAGTACAAAAACAGAAGTCAATTGACGAACTTCATAACTCAATTCAAGAGAAGTATGGTTTTGATAAGATTTTAGAAGTTTCCAGTAAATCTAAAGAAGACTTAGGTGTGGCTCTTAGTGCTTTTAATTTGATGATAGCTGATAAAGCTACAAAAGAGAAATATAGTGTGGAATGTGCCTTTCAAAGCAGTAAGGTTTTTGAAAATGGTGGTGCTTATACTGACTTATTAAAAGTAACCTCCAAGCAAGCTAAAAAAGATGAAAGGTTGAGGAATTCAGGAAAATTAATTGGGTTTGAGTTTTATAATACTAAATGGCAATTAAACCCCTTAACAGCATTTTATGACTGGTTATATGTGAATGCCTTAAATCAAAACGTCCAGCTGCATGATAGATTAATGCAGTATCAAACCTTTACAGATATTGAATTCAATCCTAAAAAATCAATTAACTGTCAAGCTTATTCAATTGCGATGTTTGTAGCTCTTGCAAAAAGAAATATGTTAGAAAGCATAAGAAATCCTGATGAATTTTTAGATTTTTACAAAGAATTTCAAATAAGTAACACCTATCAACTAAATGAAAACCTTACACTATTTTAGTAGGTACAGGTCAGTTACGCTCAACGTATCCATCAGTTATCTTAGAGTCATAGGGTATAGCCCTCATTTACTTCTTGTATATTTTCAGCAGTAGCGCGAGGGACGAGCGCCGAGTAAACCATTAAAGTAAGACGACACATGACCCGCATATTTGCCCACTTTAAAAGAACTCAATGCTGAGGCCATGCTTTTTCGTTTCTGTATCATTGCTCTTTTAATAGCAAGGACTTGCTCTACTCCCCAACCAACGCCAAAAACTCTTCCTCACCCACCACCTTCACACCCAATTTCTCCGCTTTCGCCATTTTTGAGCCAGCCTTATCACCTGCTAGTAGCGCAGTGGTTTTTGCCGAGATGCTACCGGAGACTTTGGCACCGAGCGCTTGTAGTTTTGCTTTGGCTTCATCGCGTGCCATGCTATCAAGTGCGCCGGTTATAACCCACGTTTGCCCATCGAGCGGCAAGCCCTCTGATACCACTTGCTCGACCTTATCCCAATGCACGCCAGCTTCGCGCAGTGCAGTGATGACTTCGATATTGTGCGGTGCGCGGAAGAATTTATAGGCAAGTTCAGCAGTAATAGCGCCCACATCTGGCGTGAGTAGCAGTTTTTCGATACTGGCAGACATTAAGGCATCAAGGTCGCCAAATTGCTGGGCGAGGTTTTGCGCCGTCGTCTCACCGACACCGCGAATACCCAGCGCATAGATAAAACGTGATAGCGTAGTATGTTTACTGGCTTCAATGGCGCTGATGATATTTTGCACCGACTTTTCGCCTAGTTTTTCAAGCGTAACCAGTTCTTCTTGATGATTGTGCAACTGATAAATATCAGCGACCGTCTTGACCAAACCATGCTCAAAGAAGCTAATGAGCCAGCTCGCACCAAGCCCATCGATATCCATCGCTCGACGTGAGACAAAGTGAATGAGCGCTTCTTGCTGCTGCGCGGGACAAAACAGTCCGCCGGTACAACGTGCCAATGCTTCATCTTTGGGCAATACCACAGGAGAGTCGCACACCGGACAGGTCGACGGCAGCTGTACCGGTTCAGAATTTTCTGGACGTTGCTCATGCCAGACACGGGTCACTTTAGGGATGACATCACCTGCACGATGGACGCTGACCATATCGCCTGCACGTACGTCCAATCGCTGAATCTCACCGAAGTTATGCAAGGTAACATTGCTGACGGTAACGCCACCGA
Organism: Psychrobacter arcticus 273-4; assembly: GCF_000012305.1. Taxonomy (NCBI): domain Bacteria; kingdom Pseudomonadati; phylum Pseudomonadota; class Gammaproteobacteria; order Moraxellales; family Moraxellaceae; genus Psychrobacter; species Psychrobacter arcticus. The sequence goes on along the minus strand of NC_007204.1, from coordinate 397,113 downwards.
CTTTCACTGGCTCAAGCTTGCCAACTGGGGTGATTTGCCCAGTACGTCCGACTTGCCAGTCGATAGCATGCAAGCGCGTCATGACGGTTTCGGCAGGGAATTTATAAGCGGTTGCCCAGCGCGGCTCACGTGATAGAAAGCCAAGCTGCTGCTGTAATGCAAGGCTATTGACCTTAATGACCATGCCATCAATCTCAAACGGCAAATCTGCACGCGTTGCAATGATTGACTCATAATAGGTTTGAGCCTCGCGTGGGTTTGATACCACTTCGACTGCACTGACGCTAAAGCCAATATCTTTTATCCATGCGAGCGCTGCTGACTGAGTATCGATAGTGTCAAGCAATCCTTGATTGACTGAATAGGCGTAAAACGCCAACGGACGACTGGCGGCTACACTTGGATCAAGCTGACGTAAGCTCCCAGCGGCAGCATTGCGTGGATTGGCAAAAGTTTTTTCCTCTTTTTCTGCCGCTAGGCGATTTAGACGCTCAAAACCTGCCTTGGGCATCAGTACTTCACCGCGCACCTCTAACAGTTCGATGTCAGCGGCATCAGCGAGCCAAAGCGGCATATTGCGAATGGTTTTGGCATTTTGGGTGATATCCTCGCCCGTTTGACCATCACCGCGCGTAACCGCTTGCGTAAATTTACCGTGGACATACTTGAGTGATACCGCCAAACCATCCAGCTTTAGCTCCATCTCATATTCTGGGCTTTGCTGAGCCACGCTTAAGCGATCATTAACGCGGCGCATAAAATCACGCAAATCATTATATTCAAAGACGTTCCCAAGCGATAGCATCGGGATGTCGTGGGTCACTTGAGTAAAAGCAGGCAACGGCATATCACCGACTTGATTGATAGGGCTGTCAGGCTGTACCAAGTCTGGATATTCTTCTTCAAGCTCAAGTAAAGAGCGACGTAATTGATCGTATTCGCTGTCTTCTAAGATAGGATTATCGAGCACATAATAGGCATAATTATGCTGCTTAAGTGTATCGATAAACGTACGCATCTGAGTGACGATAGCATCATCATTGGTAATAGGTTTTGCAGTATCGATGTCTTTAGAGGTAAGCGGTGAGATAGCATCAGTCATAGTCGGCGTCTTTTTCTTTGCAATTCAAGATGCCGATATGATAACAATTTTGCAGGATGCTCGGATGACATTTTAGCGAAAATTAGGATGTTGAAATACTCACAGACCGAAAACTATAGTCGGTGAAAAGTAATATCGATACAACACGTACTACTGGTGCAAATTTTTCTTGCTTGCTGTGCCTACGCAGACAGAGGCTGCAAAAAATTTACACCAGCAATACGGTAGCGATTTTAAAGTATTTCAACTATATAAAAGGCAAATAACGTTATCGCTATTTGCCTTTTATGGTACTGCTACTATTTATCTATTTTTAATCGACCTTGGTAGCGATTAACCTTCATAGTCGCGCACTTGATTGCGCAGTTGCTGCTTGTATTCAGGGGTGATTGGGTCATTCTCTTCATCAAGCATAACGGCGTCCAAATCGCTTGCCATCATATAAGCGATGCTCATCATACTATCGAAACTGCGCAGCGCTTGTGGATGCGGCAATGATAAGAAGACCACCACGCCGTTGTATGTATTAGTTGCCACGCTATGTGGATCAAAAGGTGCGATACCACTATCGGTAATGCCCATCATACTAAACCAAAGCATGCCAGTACCGTCTTTTTGCTCATAGCGATGGAACATATTCATCGCGCCATAGCGCAGACCATATTTATCAATTAATGCCAATAAGTCACGACCACGAATCACCGCTTGCGGACGGTCACGATATTGGTGCGGCAAGATGGTGATATTAATATTGTCTTTGGCGTTGATAAGAGAAGCGTTCTGCGCGTCATCAACTGGCTTTGATAAATGCTGATCGAGTATCGGGCTATTACTATCAAAGCTTGGCTCTTCTGCCGTATCAATAGATGGCACCAGGCTGTCCGTCGCCGATACCAAGCTTGAAAATGCATCAGGCTCTTGTTCGATATTCATTTGATCAGCGACTTCTACAAACTCGCTATTGCCAGCGTGCTGCTGTTCAGCCTGCCAGCGTGCATAGTCTTCATCATCTATTTGGCTATAATCGTCGCGTGCATCATCGCCTATATGATTGTTGGCAGCCGTCAACTGCTCATCGTCATGCTGATACGATTGGGTCATAGGCTTATCTTCAACGACAGCATTTAAATAACTACGGTCAGGAGTGATACTGGTCTCTCCAGCGACCGTATCATCCAAATCTGGCTGGTCGACGATATTGCGCTCATGACGCGGTATGATAGGAATACCGTTTTTATCATAATTGACCGCAGCAGCTTCTGCATTTTTGCGACGCTTAAAGCCACGCATGACCATAATTAGCCCAGCAAGCACAATCAATGCGGCAATGGCGATCAATATAAACTGAATAGCGGTCATGAGAAATAATCCTAATATACGACAAAAGGGAATACATAAGAGGGAATAAATGGCAATAGTCTAGCATGGCTAATTAATATCGTCACCATATAGTCATCGTTTACCATGAGGCTGACATACTTGCGTGACCTTATGACCTCAGCCCTAACTATACCACTGACAATCGCTGCCAGTTATCACTATTTTTGCTATTCAGCGATGCTCTTAATCAGAAAGGTAACGTGCTGCCTCATCAAGCGAGACGCTGACCAAAGTTGAAATACCAGCGTTTGGCATGGTGACACCTTTTAGCTCATCAGCAATCTGCATCGTCAGCTTATTATGGCTGATAAAGATAAACTGCAAGTCGTCTGCTAATTCATGAATGAGACTGGTAAAGCGTGCAACATTCGCATCATCGAGCGGTGCATCAACCTCATCAAGCACACAAAACGGTGCAGGATGCTGCTTAAATATGGCAAAAATCAAACTCAGCGCGGTCAGTGTCTTTTCGCCGCCTGAAAGCACGGCCAACCGACTGTTACGCTTACCTTTTGGTTGTGCCATCAAGGTAAGCCCCGCGCGCCACTGTTCTGATTTTGGCGCATTAACAGGCATATCTTCCACATTCAAGGTCAAGCTTGCTTGCCCGCTGCCAAAGACTTTTTCAAATAAATTGGCAAGCTCATTATTGACCGCATCAAGCGTCTGCATAAATAGCGTCTTGGTGGTTTCATCAATTGACGCAATCGCCTCGGTCAACGTCTGCATGCTGGCAGCAATATCTGCTGTCTGCTGCGCGAGTGGCTCTAAGCGTTCATTAACCTCCGCCAATTCTGCCACCGCGGCAAGATTAACCGCGCCTATTTTACTTAATTGCTGCTCAAGCTTACTACGCTCAGTCTCAAGCTCAGCGATTTTATCTGGACGTACACGGCGATCATGAGCGATAAAATCTGCTAATAAATTTGACACGCTCATTGTTTGCTGCGGGTGCTGAGCTATGTCCGATTGCGCTTTATATTTATGGCTCACTTTATGGTAAGCATCTAGCGCTGCTTGTGTATGATTGCTAGCATCATCTAATCTCGCTGCGCTTAGTGCTAGCTCGGTGGCAAGACACGCAAGCTCGCTTTGTTGAGTTTGTAAGATATTTTGTACGGTATCCAGCTCGACCTGCTGCTGATTATACTCTTGCTTCAGCGCTGTTAATGCTGTCTCGCGCTCTGTTAACAGTACCTGTTTCTCATCGCGCGCTGTTTGCGCTGTTTGCAGTGCTGCTTGCAGTGCTGGCAGCTTATTTTGCTGCTGTTCATAATTTACTTTTAGTCTTTGCTCACTTTGTAGTGACTTGTCGTGTTGCTTGGTAGCACGTGCAAGGCTGCTCGCACTATGCTCCAATCGCATCTCGCTCTGCTGAACACGAAGCTGCAAGGCTTGCCAAGCGTCATCATCTGCCTGACGCGTGCGGGTTAGCTCACTGCGTTCCGCTTGTAATTGCTGAGTTGTCGCTCGCGCATCAGCTATCTGTGGCGTTAGCGCTGCTATCTCGCTTTGGATATCCTGCTGCTCATCATTAAGCACTTGCTGCTCTTGAGCTAATTCCTGCTGCTCTTGCTCAAGAGCAGCTTTATCAACAGTTAGGCGTCGGCTGTCCGCTTGTAAGCGCTCAGCATTAGCGCGTTGAGTGGTGAGCTGCTGCTGATATTGATGTTTATCACGGACTAATTGCTCAGCTTGGGCACGCGTCTCTTCTAAGCTGACCGTTAGTGCATCATAGTTACGCTGGTTATTAGCAATAGCCTTTTTCTGGTCTTGTATTTTGCTTTCAAACTCATCAAGCAATTCTTCTAACGCTTGTAAACGGCTACGCTGCTGTAAACGCTGTGTTAAAAATTGACTGTTACTATCATTTTGCCCATCTTGCGCACCCACAAAATTACTGATATTCATCGTACCCTGACGACTGATAAGCCAGCCATCAGACGTGAGCAAAATAGCAGATGGCGGCAATACTTTTAAAACTTCTTCAAGCGCTTGTTTATTATCTGTCTCAGGTTGCGCAATATATAGATAGCATTGCTGCAAAAGTGCTAAGTTCGGTGCGGTAATCAGCTGCGATAAAGGCCGTACTTTATCAATTAAAGTATCTGGCAAATTACTGATAAATGGCTTTGTAGCTAACTCATTTTGCGTAGCAGATAACCATAAGCTGTGACCGCTCCCTACTGATGATTGACCTTTACTATTATGCTCGTTTTGTGCCGTTTGGTAAGTAAAAAGATGGGTAAAGTCATGTCTAAGAACTTGCCATAGGCTACTCGCTTTTCGAGAGTCATCATTGGCGTGTGATTGATTGGTTGGATTAGCAATTAATACATGACTTTCCAACCATAACGCCAACACGCTATCGAGTAGCTGTGCATGTTCTCGACCTTTTTCGCTTAGCTCAATCTGATCACGCAAAGTAGTAATGGCTAATTCATGAGAGTCGCTGGCTATTTCGTTTTCTAAACCAGTCTCCGAAATAGATGCTGGCGGTTGAGGTTTTGCCGTAGGTTTAGGATGTAATATTTGATGCAGGGTATCATACTCAGCTGCCAATACAGCGTGACGTTTTTCATGTTCATTCAACTCACGCTGCTGCATATTTAATCGCTGCTGTAACTCATGCGCTTGCGGTTGTAGTTCGGACAGGCGCTCATCGATGCTATCTTGTTGCCACTCAATCTGCTGCAACTGTTTGTTTAGCTCAGCAACTTGCGTCTCTAAGGTCTGATGTAAATTTTTCACATCCGCTTTTTCTTGCCCATCAGAACCATCATTATTACCAGGTGGTGATAGTGATTGTTGCATTTTCTGCCATAAATTCTGCCAACTTTGCTGACGGCGCTGCCATTTATCATGGCTTTGCTGATGGCGCTTTTGTGCTTGTGTATTAATAGCTTTTTGCTGCTCAAGTGTGCGAGCATTATCTTGCAGCCGTGATAATTGATTTTGCGCCTCATGCCATGCGCGTTGTAATGGTTGCTCGTTACGTTTATGCGATTCACGTTTTTCATTCAGCTCGCTAAGCTGCGGACGCAGTTCTTCTAATATATTCTGCTGCTCTGCTTGTTCAGATTTTAGACATTCAATCTCAGCAACTGCTTGTACGCACTGCTGATCCAAGCTAGCAAGCTGCAGCGCGGTAGCACTCAGTTGTGACTTTGTAGCGCTGAGTTGATGTTCAGACTGTTGATAGCTTAGCTGCTGCTTATAGTGTGCACTTTGAGCATCGTCTTTTAGCCACTGCTCTTGATTGATATGCGCAGCAAGCTTATCCTGCTTAGCTTTTAGGGTCTCATGGCTGGCTTGCAGGGCTGAGACCTCATTAGTGCTACTCTCATGGACGATTCTTTGCTGCTGCTGATTGTGTTTGGCTTGATATAATTGCTGAATGGCAAGTTGCTGCTTGATATCAGCAAGCGTTAATGCCAGTTCTTCGTAGCGCTCAGCACTGGCTGCTTGCTTAGACAGTCGCTTTTGTTGGCTAACCAGCTCACTTTGCATATCATGTAAACGTGCTAAATTGTCTTGGGTCCTCTTAAGTTTCTTTTGCGTTTCTTCTCGGCGTGCTTGATAGCGCGACACCCCTGCCGCCTCTTCGATAAACTCACGCAGCTGCATGGGGCTAGATTCAACAATACGCCCAATCATCCCCTGCTCAATAACCGCATAGCTACGCGCGCCAAGACCCGTACCTAAGAATACATCGACGACATCACGGCGACGACAGCGTGTGCCATTAATAAAGTAATCCGAGCGTCCATCCAAATTTACCTGACGGCGGACAGACAGCTCTTGATATAAATTAAACTCGTGGCGAATACCCGTTTTCTCATCTTGCGTATGCTCAAAAGTTAGCTCAACACTGGCAACACTTTTGGCGGCTTTATCTTGCGTGCCAGCAAAGATGACATCACTCATCGCCCCGCCACGTAACTGCTTGGCAGAGGTTTCGCCCAACACCCAACGAATGGCATCAATCACATTTGATTTGCCGCAGCCGTTTGGCCCGACAATGGCGGTAATGCCATGACGAAAGGTAAAAGTCGTTGGATTGGCAAAGGATTTAAAGCCTGCCAGCTTAAGGGATTTTAGACGCATGAAGGATCAGTAAACTTAGCAAAAACAGGCGGCTATTCTACCTGAAATTAGAGTGAGTTTTTAGGGTTAAAATTATAAGTGCATAAACGATTTTGATTGAAGGCTTTGATTGAACCCTTGAAGTAGTTTTTGTTCTACTTGGCAAACCTCATTTTGATTCAAGTAACAGTTATTAAACTCTATCAGCGATTGCCACGTGATACTGGCGATTTCTAAATGTTTCGCCACTTCTAGCAATTCATCTTTTAATAAATGCTTATATTTTTCAGGCTTGGTCTGACACATAGTTATTTCTTGATTTATGAGACTTTGCTTATCTTCTTTTAAAATGCTACCACCAATGAATAATAATAAAAACTTTGTATCTTTATCAATAAATCCTATTTTTAATAAATACTCGTACATTAGGCAATACTTTAATATTTGGTCAGCATTTTTTTTACCATTAAGCTTTAGTTCATTGGCAATTAATACATTCGCCTCATGGTTATAGGATAAATTATCCATAAACATAGCGTTTAGTTCGGTACTATATTCAAAGATACCACTATTACCATGTGTCGACCATGAACCGCTTTGGTCGAAATTAATGAATTGTCCATAGAATAAATTTAGATAACTATCACTACATAAACTTAGGAAAATATCGAATTCTTTATTTAGGTAATCTTCAGAAAAAAACTTAACTCGGCGAACAGCTTCCCTAGCATTACAAATACCCGTTGTTTTCTTTGAGTAAGTTTCTAACTGCTCAGACTCATTCATTTTTTGATTAAGCTTTTGACTAATAGCTTCCTCTATTTCTTCTAGACTCTTATCTTTCAATTCTAGACTTGTTGTCCATTCAATAATTTGACGTACATATTGTTTTTTGCTGATACCAAGTACACGCTGTGGCTCCCATACGAGAAACTCTACCATGTTGGATAAACCTGTCGTCCATGGAATCTGGTCTTTTAGATGGCTGATTGAGCCAAACACACGGCGATATTTTTCTGCAGCTTTCATTTACCAGTACCCTTAAGTTAACGCTTTAATTTCTATTAAAATTTAAAATCTTTATATAACCCCAAGCCCACTTAACAATAATTGTCCACCAGCAAATAGCAGTAGCACACCAAATGCACGCTTAAGTGTCAGCACAGGTAAGACATGGGCAAGCTTGGCTCCGACTTTTGCCATAATAAAGCTAGCCGCTGAGATACCTAAAAATCCTGAAATATGGACAAAGCCTATCGTGCCCTCAGGTAGATTGGCGACATCTTGACCAAACCATGCAAAACCTGCCGCGCCAGCCAATGCCAGCACCGGCGCCAAACTTCCCAGCGTACACCGCCACGCTTATTATGGGCAGTGAGTGAGCTGATTGAGGTCACAACGATGGTTGCAAGCGAGGTACCAATAGCCAAATGAGTCACCACTTCTGGCGGAAAATTATAAGCAGTAAAAATCCAGACCAATGCTGGCACGATAATCATGCCGCCACCGACGCCGAACAAGCCTGCGCTGACACCCGCAAACGCCCCTGCAATCACAAACCATCCATATAACATCATCGAATCAGCCTTTTATCCTGCATTTTTTATATTAAGTTATTTTATCTTTTTGGCACTTACTTATGATGCGCTTAATTGCATTTGCCAAATCATCAGCCGACCTTTATCCTATCTACTCTATAGTTGACATACTTTAAAGTCGCTACCGTATTGCTGGTGCAAATTTTTTGCAGCCTCTGTCTGCGTAGGCACAGCAAGCAAGAAAAATTTGCACCAGTAGTAGGTGTTGTATCGATATTACTTTTCACCGACTCTATCTTGTTTATCTGTGACAATCGCTCAGTATATCAAAGATTTCCCCTGCCACATTTATCAGATTTTCTATATTAACCACATCGAAAAAACTTATGCTGCCACTCGACTCTTTATCTGACTGCGCCTCTAAGTCATACCTTCTTACTCATTTGCCAGATCTTAACCATAGGCATTTATCTAGCAGCGTCTCGACCAACAGCGAGCTTATCGCAGCAGTACAGGATGGCACGCTCAATGCCACTGCAATGCATCTACTGACTGCCGAAACCCAAAGCGCAGGTCGTGGACAACACGGACGCTCATGGCAATCACCACGCGGCAATGTTTATCTGTCGTTATATCATCCTGTTCATATTCCCATTAGCGGTTTATTGTCGTTAATCATTGGCGTTGAGCTGGCAAAAATGCCCATTATACAAACATTAAATGACCAGCTATGTGCGCAAGGCTTAACGCCCATAGGGGTAAAATGGGCGAATGATTTAGGCTTTTATTCATATCAATATCACCATCAATCTGAGTTGCATAAAATCCTATTAGCAAATGAAATGACGCCATTTCATAAGCTTGCGGGTATTTTGATAGAGCCAGTTACTCAAGCGGGAAAATTAGTCGGGATAGTAATGGGTGTGGGACTAAATGTGCAAGCAACGCCCAAGCTTACTGCTCAAACCTGCGAAGGTATGAGCTATCAAGCCATTAGCTTACAGGATATCAAGCAGCTACTAGAGCCAGACAAATCAGCAAGTGCTTTGCTAAGTCTACGAGAGCTTTATCAGCAAATGAGTAAAGCATTAATGGCAGCAATGACACGTTTTGAACACTTAGGTTTAGAAAAACCAACCGGTCAAACCTATAATTTAGACAGCTTTTTAAAGCAATTTGACTCGATGGATGCCCTAGCAGGACTGCGCTTACGCATCACTCAAGAGCACAATGGTCAGACAGAGACGCTAACTGGCTATGCTTGCGGTATTGATACACATGGATGTTTGCAATTACGCCAAGATAACGGTAATATTTCTGCGCTTTTTACCGGACGCATCGACGTTATTGATAACGCTTAAAGCATTTACTTAATGCGCTCTATCTAAAGGGAATTTTATGCTCTGGCTTGATCTCGGCAACACCCGCCTTAAATACTGGCTGACCGATGATATCGGGCAGATAGTCTCGCATGATGCCAAGCAACATTTACAAGCACCTGCCGAATTACTCATGGGTTTGACCGACCGCTTTGAGCGTTATGCCCCTGACTTTATCGGTATCTCATCAGTGCTCGGCGATGATCTTAATATCAAAGTCTCAGAGACGCTCAGTCGCCTTAATATCCCGTTTGAATTTGTTCACGTCGATGCCAATTATCCACTGATGAAAAGCGCATACAACGACGAGCAGCTCGGCTGTGATCGCTGGCTACAAATGCTCGGCGCGGTGGATAAAACCAAACGTCAATGCCTGATAGGCTGCGGTACAGCCATCACCATTGATTTGATTGACCATGCGACGCATTTGGGTGGTTATATTTTCCCGAGTATCTATTTACAGCGTGAGTCGCTATTTTCTGGTACCAAGCAAATCACCATCTCTAACGGTACTTTTGATAGTGTCAGCCAAGGTATCACTACGCAAGACGCGGTGCATCGAGGGATATTATTATCCATCGTTGGGGCAATCAATGAGATTAGCACTCGTCATCCCAACTTTGAAGTGATTATGACCGGTGGCGATGCGGCTATTATTGCCCAACACGTCAACCGCCCCGTACGGCTACGAGATGATTTATTATTAAATGGTCTGGCACGCTATTTTGATCATAGTAAACAGTCTTAGCAATTTAAATTGCTTTTATAGAATACCAATAAAAAAGCAGTACGCTTAAAACGTACTGCTTTTTTAGTTTAGTAACTGCTGAATACACTTTACAATATTTTTTACTTAGTCTCGTTAAACAATTCACGACCAACCAACATACGACGAATCTCACTGGTACCCGCGCCAATCTCATACAGCTTGGCATCACGCCAGTAACGACCAAGCGGATACTCGTTGGTATAGCCATTACCGCCAAAGATTTGAATGCCCTCGCCTGCCATCCAAGTGGCTTTTTCAGCACACCATAAAATCACACTGGCACAATCTTTACGCACCTCTCGACTATGACCGGCAGCGCGCTGATCTAACATATCGAGGTTTTTACCGACGGTATATAAGAAGCTGCGTCCTGCTTGCAAGATAGTATACATATCGGCAACTTTACCTTGAATAAGCTGAAACTCACCAATCGCTTGACCGAATTGCTTACGGTCGTGGATATAAGGCACGACATTGTCCATCACCGCTTGCATGATGCCGACAGGACCAGCTGCCAATACTGCTCGCTCGTAATCCAATCCACTCATTAACACTTTAACGCCTTCGTTTAAGCCACCTAAGATATTCTCTTTAGGTACTTCAACATTATTAAAAGTCATCTCACCAGTATGACTACCGCGCATGCCCAATTTATCGAGCTTTTGCGCGGTGCCAAAACCTTCCATGCCTTTTTCAACGATAAAAGCGGTCATGCCTTTAGCACCTAATTCTGGATTGGTCTTAGCATAAACCATCATCACATCAGCATCAGGACCATTAGTAATCCACATTTTGCTACCATTTAGCACATAATGACCGTCTTTTTCTTCGGCTTTTAGCTTCATGCTGACGACATCAGAGCCTGCACCAGTTTCACTCATGGCCAGTGCACCAATAAACTCACCACTGATTAATTTTGGTAGATATTTTTGTTTTTGTGCTTCACTACCATTACGTTTGAGCTGATTGATACACAAGTTAGAATGCGCACCGTAGCTAAGTGCCACAGAGGCAGAGGCGCGGCTAATCTCTTCCATCGCTACCATGTGGGCGACGTAACCCATGTCAGAGCCGCCGTACTCTTCGGGAACGGTGATGCCATGTAAACCAATGTCGCCCATCTTTTGCCATAAATCCATTGGAAACTCATCGCTACTGTCAATCTCGGCAGCACGTGGAGCGATTTCTTTGGCAGCAAACTGTTGTACCATATTACGTAAGGCGTCGATATCCTCGCCAAGCTGAAAATTCAATCCAGGTAAACTCATAACTGTTCCTTTTATTTTGATGTTTAATTGCTGAGATATTTATTTAATTTATGACCAACGGTATTTTTAATGCCATTGGTTAAGACTGACGTTTATTAATCAAGGCACGCGCCACGTTTGAGCCGTTAGGGCGACCCAAAAACTCACTGATACGCTCACCCGCTACGACCAATTTATCCAAATTAATGCCAGTGCTGATACCCATACCATGCAGCATATAAACCACATCTTCAGTTGCGACATTGCCCGTTGCGCCTTTGGCATACGGACAACCGCCAAGTCCCGCTACTGAGGTATCAAATTCACTGACGCCCATTTGTAATGCCGCTAAGGTATTACTTAATGCTTGACCATAAGTATCATGAAAATGTCCCGACATCATGGTTATATCAGCATACTCTAGTGCGGCTTGTAACGCCCGCTGGACCTTAAGCGGTGTACCAACACCAATGGTATCAGCAATGCCAATCTGCTCTGAGCCAATCTCAACCAAACGCTTGGTAACATAGGCTACTTGGCTTGGGTCAATTTCACCTTCATAAGGGCAACCAACTGTGCAAGAGATAACGCCACGCACCTTGATGCCTTGCGCTTTTGCAGCAGCAGCAACGGGTGCAAAGCGCTCGATGCTTTCATCAATACTGCAATTGATATTTTTTTGGCTAAAAGTTTCACTAGCCGAGCCAAAAATAACGATTTCATCAGGACGATGCACGATAGCATTTTCAAAACCACGCATGTTCGGCACCAACACCGAATAGCTCACATCACTTTGGCGTGTGGCCGCAAGTGCTTCGAGCAGCGCGCTATTGTCACCCATTTGCGGCACCCATTTTGGCGATACAAAGCTAGCAGCCTCAAGCTTTTTCACTCCTGCGGCAATCAAATCATCGATAAGCCTTTGCTTAACCGCAGTTGGTACCGTCATGGATTCATTTTGCAAGCCATCACGTGGACTGACATCAACGATGGTGACGTGTTTTGGGTACGAGATACTCATACTGATTATCCTTTTTACTTACTGTCTTCATTGTCAATACGCAATAGCTCATCACCATCGGCAACCAAATCACCCGCAGCAAATAATAATTCTGCAACCACGCCATCTGTCGGTGCAGTAATGGTATGTTCGATTTTCATCGCTTCGATGACAGCTAATGGCTCGCCTTTTTTCACGGTATCACCGACTGCTACTTTAAAGGCAACGACTTGACCTGGCATTGGCGACTTTAAGCTACCGACCGCTGCATTCTCTTCGCCGACGTGCGCCATGATATCAACAAGCGTAATCTCATCTCGTCCGTTATCAGTAAACACATAGACGGTCTCATGGTTTGTCCAGCTTTGGGCGTTGATACGGGCACCTTCCAACCACAATATATGGTTGTGTGCGTCAATGCTGCTATAGCTGACTTGACCCTCATAGACTGTCGACGTTTGCGCCGCAACATTAATATTATCTTGAGTGTCCGTATTGGCGACTTCTTGTTCAATGACAAGCGTAAAGCTACTGAGCTTTTCAGCACCCTTTTTGTTATCTGAACAACCTGCATTGTGCCAGTTACTGATACGGGCACGATAAGGCTGCTCTGCACAAACCAAGCTAAACGAACGTGTATAATCGCTAAAGGCACGGAAACCCGTAGGCTTGCTAAAGGGATCAGCATCTGACCCATATAGTGCCGCCTCACTAGCAAGTTGCTGCGTAATAGCAGTAACCACGAGCGTTGATAACTCAAGCGGATGCTGATGAAACAGCTGCTCACGCTCACGCTCAATCAGCGCTGTATCAAGATTGGCTTGGCTAAACGACTCGGTATTAAGAATATAGCGCAAAAATGCCACATTATTAGGCAGACCTACAATGCGCGTTTGAGCGAGTGCACGATCAAGCTTGGCTAACGCCTGCTCTCGCGTTGGTGCATGCACAATGAGTTTTGCAATCATAGAATCATAGAACGGACTGATGACATCGCCTTCGCGTACGCCATCGTCAATACGTACATCTGCGCTGTTCTTGTTAATGATAAAGGTGCTATGCTCAGGCTTTTGGTAAATAAATAAAGTACCCGTCGCTGGTAAAAACCCATTGTCAGGATTTTCAGCACAAATACGTGCTTCAATCGCATGTCCGTTTATCGCGAGCTCTTCCTGTTTTTTCGGCAATGGCAAACCTGCCGCTACTAGCAGCTGCCATTCCACCAAGTCTACGCCAGAGATGGCTTCACTGACCGGATGCTCAACTTGCAGACGGGTATTCATCTCCATAAAATAAAAGTTCATCGAGCCTTCGCGCTGCTCAACGATAAATTCAACCGTACCTGCACCAAAATAATTGACCGCACGCGCCGCTTCGATTGCAGCGGTTCCCATCGCCTCACGCATCGCAGTATCAACACCTGGCGCTGGCGCTTCTTCTAATACCTTTTGATGGCGACGCTGTACTGAACAATCTCGCTCAAACAGATGGACGTAATTGCCATGCGTATCACCGAATACTTGAATTTCGATATGGCGTGGTTTTAGGGCGTATTTTTCGACCAATACTTGATCGTTACCAAAGCTGGTAATCGCTTCACGGCGGCATGATTCTAATAAATCAATAAAGTCACTGGGCTGCTCAACGATACGCATGCCTTTACCGCCACCACCAGCACTGGCTTTAATCAATACAGGATAACCAATGCTGTCTGCTTGCTGTTGTAAAAACTGGGCATCTTGATTTTCACCGTGATAGCCGGGTATCAATGGCACGCCAGCTGCTTCCATTAAGCGCTTTGACTCGGATTTACCGCCCATGGCGCGGATAGCATCAGCCGATGGACCGATAAAGACCAATCCTGCATCTTGGCAAGCTTGGGCAAAATCTGCATTTTCACTTAAAAATCCATAACCTGGGTGAATCGCTTGTGCGCCAGTCTCTTTGGCAATCGCAATGATAGCATCGCCTTTTAGATAGCTGTCTTTAGGAGCCGAACCACCCAAATAAACTGCTTCATCGCAGACAGCCACGTGCTTGGCTTCACGGTCAGCATCAGAATAAACCGCGACGGTACTCACACCCAAACGCTTGGCAGTCGCGGCCACTCGGCAGGCAATTTCACCACGGTTGGCGATCAAAATTTTAGAAAACATAACTATCCCTGTATCTTGTCGTTTTATCGTTGATAAATAATCAAACGGTAGGCTGATATTCACGCATGACCGTTTACGCTAAACTGGTTTTATTATTCATTGGCAATTTAGCGAACATATTTTTTATTGCTACTCTGCTACTAGCCAATTGGGCTGACGTTTTTGCAAGAATGCTTGTACACCTTCTTTGCCTTGCTCTGATGAGCGGATATCAGCGATGCCTTTGACGGTATCAGCAATCAGCTCATCGGTAATGGCTGCGCCTGCGACTTCATGCAATAAGCGCTTGCAGGTTTTGACCGCTTCAGGGCTATTTTTGACCACTTTGGCACAAAATGCCGCAACTGCTTCATCCAGCCACTCTTCGCTGACGCGCTCATGGATAAAACCAAGTTGACGGGCTTTTTTAGCATCGAATACTTCAGCACTTAAAAAATAACGCTGCGACGCTCTAGCACCTAGTGCTCTAATCACATAAGGGCTAATGGTCGCAGGCGCTAAGCCCAAACGTACTTCACTAAGACAAAAATTGGCAATTCTCACAGCGATGGCCACATCACAAACGGCAACCAAACCCATGCCGCCTGCATAAACATCCCCTTGAATAGCCGCTATCGTTGGCTTTGGACACTCATAAATAGTCTTGAGCATTTGCGCCAATTTATCCGCGTCTGCCAGATTTTCCTCATAGCTATAATCCGCCATAGCACGCATCCAATTAAGGTCCGCTCCCGCACAAAATGCTTTACCAGCAGCAGCTAGGACGATGACACGCACTGCATCATCAGCACCAAGTGACTTAAATGCGTCGGTCAGCTCAGCAATCATCTCATCATTAAAGGCATTACGTATCTCAGGGCGATTTAAGGTTACCGTCGCGATATGCTGCTCAACGGTGACCAATAAGCTTTTATAATTATTCAGATTTTGTTGCATAACCTTCTCTATATTTTATGTATGTATGAGCGCTAAATGACTTGCAAACTTACATTCTAAAGACACCAAAAGTTGTCTCTTCAATCGGCGCATTGTGAGCTGCGCTAAGCGCTAATGCCAACACGTTACGGGTATCAGCAGGGTCAATCACGCCGTCATCCCATAGACGAGCGGTGGCATAATAAGGATGACCTTGCTTTTCGTACATCTCACGAATCGGCGCTTTAAATGCCGCTTCGTCTTCATCACTCCACGCTTCGCCTTTACGGTCAAAGTTATCGCGCTTGACGGTTGCCAATACCGAGGCTGCTTGCTCGCCGCCCATCACAGAAATGCGCGCATTTGGCCACATCCATAAGAAGCGCGGGCTATAAGCACGTCCACACATGCCATAGTTACCAGCACCGAATGAGCCACCGACGATGACAGTAAACTTAGGTACTTTGGCGTTGGCTACTGCCATCACCATCTTAGCGCCATGACGGGCAATACCTTCATTTTCATACTTACGACCAACCATAAAGCCGGTGATGTTTTGGAGGAATATCAAAGGAATTTTACGCTTACAGCACAGCTCAATAAAGTGCGTGCCTTTTTGTGCAGACTCACTAAATAAGATGCCGTTATTGGCGATAATACCGACTGGCATGCCTTCGATATGAGCGAAACCACACACTAGCGTCGTGCCAAAGCGCACTTTAAATTCATCAAAGGCACTGTCATCAACGATACGAGTGATAATCTCTCTGATATCAAATGGCTTGCGCTTATCGGTAGGAATGACGCCATATAGCTCTTTAGCATCATAGCGCGGTGGACGTGGTTTTATTTGATTTGGAATTTGCTTAGCAGGACGGTTCAAATGACTGACGATATTACGGGCAATCGATAACGCATGAGTATCATTTTGCGCCAAATGATCAACCACCCCTGACAGACGCGTATGCACATCACCGCCGCCCAAATCTTCTGCCGTGACTTCTTCACCTGTTGCGGCTTTGACCAGTGGCGGACCACCCAAAAAGATAGTCCCTTGGTCTTTAACAATAATAGATTCATCACTCATCGCTGGCACGTATGCACCGCCTGCGGTACAGCTGCCCATAACCACCGCAATCTGTGGAATACCGGCCGCACTGAGATTGGCTTGGTTAAAGAAGATACGCCCGAAATGCTCTTTATCTGGGAATACTTCATCCTGATTGGGCAAGTTTGCACCGCCCGAATCGACCAAGTAAATACAGGGTAAATGGTTTTCTTGCGCAATTTCCTGCGCACGCAAATGTTTTTTGACCGTTATTGGGTAATACGTGCCGCCTTTTACCGTGGCATCATTACAGACAATCATACACTCAGTACCATTGATACGACCGATACCAGCAATCACACCCGCCGCTGGAATATCTTCGCCATACATATCGTGCGCCGCCATCGGAGCCACCTCTAAAAATGGTGTACCGACATCAAGCAAACGCTCTACACGCTCGCGAGGCAAGAGCTTGCCACGTGCCAGATGCTTGGCTCGCGCACGCTCTGAGCCGCCTTGGACGACTTTACGCAGGTGCTGATAT
The DNA here is from genome assembly GCF_000012305.1 of Psychrobacter arcticus 273-4. Classification (NCBI taxonomy): domain Bacteria; kingdom Pseudomonadati; phylum Pseudomonadota; class Gammaproteobacteria; order Moraxellales; family Moraxellaceae; genus Psychrobacter; species Psychrobacter arcticus. The sequence continues at coordinate 379,949 of NC_007204.1, read as the reverse complement.
AAGTCATCAACCACCTCTTGCATGGCAGCACTGTTTTGCTGAAATTCAGCGGCATTTGGACTCAGTTTACTGGTTATGATAGCGCTCATGATATCCCTTTTCTTTAATACGTAAATGCGAGTAATTTTTTTATTTTACGGTCTGGTTATAGTCATTTCAATACAATTTTGATACAAGGAAACCAAGCGCAGATAGTACAAGTAGTACATCAAGCGAGGATGACGATGTAGCGGATTTATATGAATATTACTATATTTTAGTCTTTGCTGATAAAATTCATTAGTAAAACAACTGCTAAAACGGCTCAATTTTTTATAAACCAAGCTCTTCTTTCATCTGCTCAATAATTTTATATTTCTGAATTTTGCCAGTGATGGTCATTGGATATTCAGTCACAAAGCGATAATAGGTCGGTACTTTATAATGGGCAATGTGCTCACTACAGAACTGACGCACTTCTTCTTCAGTTAAGCTGCCAGCTTCTTTAGGAATAATCCAAGCCGCCAATACCTCGCCATAACGCTTATCCGGTATACCAACGATTTGTACATCACGGATTTTAGGATGACGGTATAAATAGTTTTCGATTTCAACTGGATAGATATTCTCACCGCCGCGGATGACCATATCTTTACTGCGACCGACGATTTTGACATAGCCATCTTCATCCATAGTCGCCAAATCACCAGTGTGCATCCAGCCATCTTGAATGGCTTCACGGGTTTTAAAACGACTGCCCCAATAACCTTTCATCACCGAATAACCACGAGTCAGCAGCTCGCCCGTTTCGCCTAAGGGCACAATCTCACCTGTTTCGGCATCAACGACTTTTACTTCAAGCGCTGGCTGCACAAGTCCCACGGTCGAGACTTGTTTATCAAGTGGCGTATGCTCATTGGTCTGACAAGATACTGGACTGGTTTCTGTCATGCCATACGCAATGGTGACTTCTTTCATGTGCATCTCATCGATGACGCGACGCATCACCTCAATCGGACAGCTAGAGCCTGCCATAATGCCGGTACGCAAGGTCGATAAATCAAAGTTTTTAAATTCAGGATGGTCAAGCTCGGCGATAAACATCGTTGGCACGCCATGTAGACCCGTACATTTTTCGGCTTCGACTGCTTGCAAAACCGATAACGGCTCAAAACCATCATTTGGATAAACGATACAACCGCCATGAGTAAGAATGGCTAAATTACCAAGCACCATACCAAAGCAATGATACAAAGGCACTGGAATACATAGTCTGTCCTCTTCAGTGAAATTCATAGCCTCACCGATGAAGTAGCCGTTATTTAAGATATTTCGATGGCTTAAAGTCGCGCCTTTGGGTGTGCCCGTCGTACCACTGGTAAACTGTACGTTAATGGCGTCAGTGTTTTTAAGCTGGGCTTGACGCTCGGCGATACGTGGATCATTGGCATCACCTTCCGCCATCCATGCAGAAAACTTCTGCATAAACCCAAACTCTTCATCACTGTCTGGCTCATCAATCCAAATGATGCGCTCAATCGTTGGTATTTCAACCAAATCCAGCTGAGTGTAGTTTTTGTGGTAAATCTCAGGACACATCTCACGAATCAACTGCGCATAGTCACTGCTTTTAAAATGGCGCATCAATAGCAGTGCCGAGCAACCAAGTTTATTTAGGGCATATTGAAGCTCAAAGACACGGTAAGCGGGGTTGATATTTACTAAGATGACACCGACCTTTGCGGTTGCTAATTGCATCAAAAGCCATTCAGCGTTGTTGTGCGACCAGATGCCGATGCGATCACCAATCTCAAACCCCATCTCAATCATGCTGCTCGCGAGTTGATTGACTTGCTGTTGCAGTTCACGATAAGTCCAGCGGATGTTTTGATGACAGACGACCAGAGCTTCACGTTCAGGATATTTGGAGGCGATGGCATCAAAGAAATCGCCGATGGTCGCTTCAATCAGCGGTACATCAGGACCTTTATCATAGCTATGAGTCAGTGGGGCATTTGCCGAGCGTGCGCCCATATTGATACTGGGTATATTATTTAAAATGCTATCAAAGTCAGAAAATTGAGTCATAACGAGTCCTTTCGTTTTACTTTTTATAATGCTTATTAGTCACCTGTCACCCATTCACGCTTCCTTGAACAGGTTTTGACTAGCGTTAGCTACTATACCTCCTTAAATCGAATGCTGTCAATAATAGTAATACAATACGTATCATTTAAAAGAAAAGAATACAGTGAATTCATTAAATATGAACACAAAAAAGCCAGCACTGCATTAAGATGGCAGCACTGGCTATGGCTTATAGGTTTTTTTAATAATTATGCATTAGGGTTGGCAGGCACTTTGATAGTGACTGTTGCGCTAACTTCATCATTATCGTCGAGTAGATTCATGATTAGCTCTTCATCAGTTTCAGTGGTTACTTGCCAATTGCCAGCCGCTTGCGGTACGCCCGTTGCCATCACCGAAATCGCTTTATTTTTTAAACGAATCATCGGTGGCTTATGATCGTAACCGCTATGTTCTAGTCCCAAGATATCATCAGCGATGGTTGCTGCTTGTGCACGCAGTGGCGCTACATAACGACAAGCAACCCCATTGATAGACATACAATCACCAATCGCATAGATATTATCAGTATTAGTACGCAGCGTTGGCGCATCCACCACGATACCAGTGCGACGGTTGAACTCAACCCCAGCTGCAGTTGGCAATTTACCATCAACCGTCAAACCAGTACTAGCAATCACATGGTCAACCAGTAATATCTCAGATGTCTGAGCATCTGTATCTTCTCCATTAGAGGCAAATGGCTCATAGCTGACTTGCAGCTTACCAATATTGTTTTCACCTTCATTATCATCACTGCTACGAATAACATCCGTTACCTGATAGCCGCCCAAAAAGTTAATCCCTTGTGATTTGACTGCCGCTGCAATACGTGCGGTCGCTTTTGCTGGTAGCATTTGCGATAAAGGCGCATCATTTAAATCAATTAAGGTTACCTCATGACCCGCTTTTAGCAAGTCCTCAGCAATCTCCGTCCCTACCATGCCCGCACCAATAATGGCGACATGCTGACTGCCCGTTGCGAGTTTTTCTTGTAGCTGTCCAAAACGCTCAATATGGTTGACATGCCAAACCAAATCTTCTGGTAAGCTTTTTGGAAAGATAGGATGAGCACCCATTGCGAGTACCAGCTTGTCGTAGCTGATAGTGGCATAATTGGTATAAACGGGATCTGAGCGCAGCGCAGAGACGAGCTGTAACTGTTGAGTGGTAGCATCAATATCAGTCACCTGTGTATTAGCAAGTAACGTCACTTGCGCTGCCTTTGCAGCATCAGTGCCAGTCGCTCTTACTAAGTCTGATGCGCTTTTGTTTTGGCTAATTGCCATGGTTAGCATGGGCTTATGATAACGATCGCCGCTATCAGTCGTGATTAAGGTAATTGGCACCTCTTTGTCTTTGGCACGAATCGCATCGATGACGTGCCAGCCGGCTAAACCTGCGCCAATAATGACAATACCTTTGGCGTCTGTTGCCATAGTAGAAGGAAATGTAGTTTCTGTGCTCATACTGACTCCATGATAGATGAGGGATTATTCTAATTGTTAGGTGCTTGATGGCTATTGTATCAGTAAACAGACATTCACTCACCTATCCACTCACGCATGTATAGTTGAAATACTTTAAAGTCGCTACCGTATTGCTGGTGTAAATTTTTTGCAGCCTCTGTCTGCGTAGGCACAGCAAGCAAGAAAAATTTGCACCAGCAGTACGTGTTGTATCGATATTACTTTTCACCGACTATAGTCACTCACATAAAAATCACGGTTGGATGTATCAATATACTGATATTCTAATGCGATAAGAAATGCCATAAAAAGTGTCATAAAAAGTGTCATAAAAAAAGCATCTATAAATAGACGCTTTTAATGGAAGATTAAATGACGCTATGAAAATTTAATCGTTAATGATTTAAAATTTTCGATAAGAACAGTTGCGCGCGCTCACTTTTTGCCCCTTCAAAAAACTCATCTTTACTACAATTCTCAACGATACGACCTTCATCCATAAAGATAATACGATTGGCGACTTGACTGGCAAAGCCCATCTCATGTGTGACACACATCATGGTCATACCCTCACGAGTCAGCTCAACCATCACATCAAGCACCTCTTGAATCATCTCAGGGTCAAGTGCTGAGGTTGGCTCGTCAAACAGCATGGCAACTGGATCCATTGCCAAAGCGCGGGCAATCGCTACACGCTGCTGCTGTCCACCGGACAGCTCAGCTGGATACTTTGCTGCTTGCGCCGTTAGCCCGACGCGATCTAGATATGCCATGGCTTTTTGTTTGGCCTCAGCTTCTTTACGTCCCAACACTTTGATTTGAGCGACAGCCAAATTGTCAATAATCGTCAGATGCGGGAATAGCTCAAAGTGCTGAAACACCATACCGACGCTACTACGGAGTTTAGGCAAATTGGTTTTTGGTGCGCCAACGGAGATGCCACTGACCATAATCTCGCCTTTTTGAAAAGTCTCTAGTCCGTTGACCGTTTTTATCAAGGTCGATTTACCACTGCCTGATGGACCACAAACGACGACGACATCGCCTTTATGTACATGGGCGCTACAGCCAGTCAATACTTGAAAATCACCATACCATTTACTAACATCACTCATTTGGATGACGATTTCATCGCTTGCATGACCAGTGTTGGTGACCAGTCCGCCAAATTCATTTGTATACGTGTCAGCATTATTTATCACTGGCTCATTCATCACTGGCTCCTAACCACATTATTTTCATCATTATTAAATAAAGCTTTTAATGCATAAACTTCAACGTTAAGGTTCTCGTAAAAATTATTAGAATCTTAAACGCTTTTGTAGTTGTTGCACGCCAATAGAAGCACTCAAACTGATAATAAAATAAACAGCGCCTGCTCCTAATATATAGGGCGTTAATAAACCCATCAGCTCACCGCGTACATAAGCAGCGCGGAAGAAATCCGTTAAGCCAATCGCAAAGACTAATGTCGTATCTTGGAATAAAATAATACACTGCTGTAAAATCAGAGGTAGCATCTTGCGAAACGCCTGCGGCAAAATAATCAAGCGCATTGTCTGCCCATAGGTCATACCGAGTGCTTTGGCAGCATTAACCTGCCCACTACCGATAGATTGAATACCCGCGCGTACCACCTCTGAAAAGTACGCCGCTTCAAACATCATAAAAGCGACCACACAGGAGGTGAAAGCTGTATCGAGCTGTAAATATTTACCGGCAACCCAAAAATAAATCATCGGCACGGCAAAATAAAACCACAGCAGCACAAGCAGCAATGGCACAGAACGAAAGTAATTGACGTATAACTTGGCTGGTATCTCAAGCGCTTTGATACCAGACAAGCGCATCAATGCCAATACTGTCCCTAAGCTGATACCGCCCACTATGGCTAAAAACAATACCTTTAAAGTCGTCAGCATGCCACCCATCAAACCAGGGTAAGCAGTTGCAAGCTCGGTCATCATATTCATTTTTGACTCCCTGCAATCAGCCCAGGCACACGCAATTTACGTTCAATCAGCCCCATAATGGCAATTAAAGACAAATTGAATACCAGATAAATAATGGTCGCATAGGTATAAATCTCAAGACTGTTTTGGGTGTATTCACTAATGGTTTTGGTCTGACTAATCAGCTCCATCACCCCTACTAAAGACGCAACCGAAGCGTTTTTAAAGCAGTTGGTCAACTCCGAGCTAAGTGGCGGTAAGATAATCCGAAACGCTTGCGGCAGCAGCACTTCTTTATAGGCTTGCGGGATACTAAAGCCGAGCGCGTAGGCGGCATTGATTTGTCCTTTAGGTAGCGACTCGATACCGGTACGCACCTGTTCCACAATACGGGCAGCGGTAAATAAACCAAGACCGATACTGGCTGACAGCATGGCAGAGGTATTAGGAGACAAGTCTTTGTACCACCACTCTTGTATGGATGGCGTTAGCCAACCTGGGGCGATATAAAACCAGAAGAATAGTTGTACCAATAAAGGGATATTACGAAAAAACGTCACATAAGTGGTGCCGATAGCACGGGCAGTCTTATTAGGCAAAGTACGCATGATTCCAAAAATAGTACCAATCACCATGGCGATTGCCCAAGCAATACTGCCAATTAATAACAACCAGCCAAGACCAGTAATCATCCAATGGATATACAGCTCGCTACCGATACCAGTTTGCTCAAAAAGCACACCCCAGTTCCAGCTATAATTCATAATTGTCTCTCCGAGCAACGGTTAAAAAGCCCACGCTTTCAGACTGCTATCAAACAATTTGACAAACAATCTGAACACGTAAGCATGCTATGTTGAGGGACAAGGAGCGTTATTGCGCAGTCGCTACTTTTGGCTGATCGCTATCATGTGGATTGGCAATCAACGCTTTTAAGTTATCTGACATCTCAAACTTTAGATTGACATTTTTTGGTGGAATTGGGTTTAAGAACCATTTGTCATAAATGCTATTGATCTCGCCTGACTTAAAGACAGTGGCTAATGCATCATCGACCACAGCTTTAAACTCTGGATCGTCTTTACGCATCATACAGCCATAGATTTCAAACGATTGTGGCTCACCAACGATAACCCATTCATCTGGATTTTTTGCTTTGGCTTTTTCGCCGGCTAGTAACACATCATCCATCATAAAGGCCTCGGCACGACCGTTCTCTAGCATCAAGAAACCTTCGCCATGATCTTTTGCTGAAATGATATTGATATTCATCTTTTTATCATCGTTATACTCACGAATATAACGCTCTGAGGTTGTACCAGCAGTCGTGACCAAGGTTTTCCCTTTTAAATCATCAAAGCCTTGAATACCTGAATCTTTTTTGGTCAATAAACGTGTACCGATTTCAAAGAAACCATTTGAGAAGGCGACTTGTTTCTGGCGTTCTTCATTGTTGGTCGTTGAGCCACATTCGAAATCAACCGTGCCGTTTTGTACCAATGGAATACGAGTTTGTGAAGTAATGAGGTTATAGCGGATTTTTAGATCTGGCATATTGAGCTTTTGTTTGACAGCTTCAACCACTTTCATCTCTAAATCATGTGCATAGCCGATCGGCTGGTTAGGATCATCAGCGATGTATGAGAATGGAATAGAGGAGTCACGGTGACCGACGACGATAGTACCTGATTCTTTGATTTTATCTAAGGTGCCGTTGGTATTCGTCGTCTCGGTGCTGGTTTGGCTATTGTTATTACAACCTGCTAGAGCTAGTGCCATAAAGGCAACTAACGTTAACGGTTTGGATAGAGAGGTAGAAAGAGAATAAGTCATGAGATATGTCCTTTTATCACATTGCCACAAGATTGGAATGACATTTAAGTGCGATAGAGACCGTAAAAAACGCTATGAATTTGCGCTTATGAGCCCTATCGCTATGCATCCGTGCTGTTGCTGTTGTTTATCACTATGCAACTTAATATTACTGTACAACAAATTGACTGATGAGGGTAAATTTTTTTTACTCAGCCAACTATTTTAGGTTTTTAATTGCTTTGAGATGAAAATCCTTAGATAAAACAAGCTTTAACGTCATTCATATAGATACCTATAGTTGAAATACTTTAAAGTCGCTACAGTACTACTGGTGTAAATTTTTTGCAGCCTCTGTCTGCGTAGGCACAGCAAGCAAGAAAAATTTGCACCAGTAGTACGTGTTGTATCGATATTACTTTTCACCGACTATATTTACTAAGATTGATAAATCTGTATCTATCCCCATAAAGCTAGCAACCTCTTAATCTTATAAATGACCTATGACACAAGATAACCAAACCCCGACTGCCCATGAGCAAAACGCTGATCTGATGCAAGATAACGACCTTCGCCAACGCTTTTTTATTGAAGACTCTCCTGTGCGCGGTGATGTGGTGCGCCTATCGCGTAGCTATGCGACGATCATTGCGCAAAAGCCTTATCCTGAAGCACTGAAACGCTTACTCGGCGAGATGCTGACGGCAGCAAGTTTGCTGATTGGTACCGTTAAAATCAATGGTTGCTTGTCGATTCAATTGCAATCATCAGATAGCGATAGTCTGCTCAATTGGGCGATGGCTGAATGTGATCAAAACGGTGTCATCCGTGCCCTTGCCAGCTGGAAAAGTGACACTGACGAGCAAGTGCAAGCGTGGGACAGTATGCTGCATGCCAAAGAAGCGTTTGCTGAGCTGGGTGCTACCGGTCAAGGCGTATTGTTTATTAATATCCAACCGGATGGCGGCGAGCCGTATCAAGGTATCGTTGAGCGTAGCCATGACAATTTGGCAGACTGCTTGGCTCATTACCAAAAGCAATCGGCGCAGATTCCAACGCTGATTAATTTGGCATCTGACGGCTTGCAAGCGGGTGGCATATTGGTACAAATGCTACCGCGTACCGCTCAAGAAACCTACGAAGTTGAACAAAATGAAGATGCTGGTATTGATGATGACTTGTGGACACGCTTGTCTGTATTGACTCGCACGCTAAAAGCGGAAGAATTGACCACGCTTGATACCAATGAGATTTTGTATCGCTTATACAATGAAGAAAAAGTCGTTGCTCCTGAGCCTATCTCGCTATCATTTGGTTGTACCTGTTCACGTGAAAAGTGTGAGATGGCCATCGAGCAAATCGGCGAAACGGAAGCATTGGATATCATTGCAGAACAGAACAGTCCCTTTGAGATGGATTGCGGATTTTGTGGTGAGATCTATAAATTTAATAACGATGATATTGCAGCGATCTTTACTGAGTAGTCTTTTATCTCATTGATTTAAGCCTTTAGTCATAAAAATACCCTCAAGTGTCATGTTTGAGGGTTTTTCTTAGCATTAGCATTAGTCTTGGCATTAGTCTTATTATTTTAAATCTCTTATTTTAAATCTCATAGGTTTCTGGATAAGAATAAATACGGGGGTTAAGTGCATACTTTGCTTTATGAGCATCACCCAACCTATCATCTAAGAGCCAAGCAATGACTTGCTGATGTACCCTATCACTGTAGATCAAATTCATATGATTGACTCCATAAAAAATCGCTTTATGCCCTTCTGGTACTGCTAACGTATGTTCTTCGGTATGCTCACCAAGTGCCGACTCTACCGAAACCAGCCCATCACCCAGTAAGCTTTTGGTCTTAAACTCAAAATGAGTCTCGACCAAAACTGCTGCCACCAGATAGGTATTCACATGCAATGGCAAGTGAGTAGGATGACGAAAGTCTGCTGGTAGCACACTGCGCCCCTCTAACGCTTGCCAATCGGCATCTCGAATACTACCGTAACGCAAATCAATAATACCCGCACTGCGCATATCGCCAAGCTTTGCCAGTGATCCAGCAAAGGGTAGTTTGGCAATTTTATCTTGAACAAAATTTCCAATCTGCTCCAAACTTGCGCCATGATGCGGCGACCCTAAAGTCACAAGATTGCTCACCCGTTTAACCCAGCTAAAACCTTGCTCCTTGCCATAAAACAGCGCACTGCGACTCACCAAACCACCCATACTATGACCGATCAAATCAATCTGAGTGATGTCTGGATTATTCTCAACCAAATCTTGTAACACCTGAGCAAAGCTACGTCCATTACTTGAGATACGTCGACCTGTATTATAATTTAAGTACAAAACGGTCGATGATGGCAAGCTATACATGAGTACTTTTGCCAGATTATTCTCACCAGACACCTTCCAGCTTAAGTGGCTTAAACAAAGCCCATGACATAAGATAATAACGCGCCCTGACAATGCAGCGCTTTGCACCCGATTATTCGTATCATACAGCACCATCGATACCGCTAGTGGATTTTGATGCGTAATCAGATGATCACCCATCACCCCATTTAAGATATTGACCATGCGCCGCAAGTTCTTTGGTAATAGCCTCACTTTTTTGGGCTTTAAAACAGTATTATAAAGGTGCAGACCTGAAGCCAAATTGTTACCAACCAGCTGCATCGCCTGACGTACCGTACCATAAATACGTCCCGTGATACCCTGTTGCCAGCGCTCAACATTTCCCTTATTAAACCGCCCCAAAGGACGCAGTAATATCTCACGGTGGATGGCTTCTACAATATCTGTAACCTCGACCACACCCATGGTCGCAAGCTGTGCCAATCCTTCAAAAAAATCAACCAATGAGAGGGGCTGATACGGTTGGACGTCGCTACGATTGACGCTCTTTTCAGTCAGCTCATCCACATAAATATAGTCAAGTTTATCCAGTTCCTCATAGACGTCGCCTTGGAATTCTGCATCAATAGCAGATTCTTCCTCATTAGAAGGACGCCGAGTCGTCGCAAATAAATCATGAATGGTTTCTAAAGATTTTGGACTGAGCATAGTGTTGACATATCAAGCAATTAAAGAGGTTTTTCATACTATCCTGTAATTGTCTTAAACAGAAGAGAATGATTTAACTATCAAGTATCTTTATTGTCAAAAAAACATCAAAGTTTATAGCATGAAAGCTTGCACACTATAGTCGGTGAAAAGTAATATCGATACAACACGTACTACTGGTGCAAATTTTTCTTGCTTGCTGTGCCTACGCAGACAGAGGCTGCAAAAAATTTACACCAGCAATACGGTAGCGACTTTAAAGTATTTCAACTATATAGTAGCTATCGCCTAAAACACAAAAACCCTAAGCCATGACTTGGGATTTTTATGTTTACTAAGACGTATAAATGCTTATGCAAATGTCTAACTAGACAAAAGACTCTGCCAGTATCACATCACCATCCTCGCGTGTAATCATGACGGTCGCTGAGCGTGGCGTACTGCCTCCAGCAACAGCACCCCACGTATTACCCGGATGCTGAATGTTTATAAATAATGTCTTAAAATCTGGGGTCATGGTAATACCGGTGACTTCGCAGCCTGCAGGACCGACGAAAAAACGTTTGATATTGTCATTATTGGCAGGCATGCCGACTCGGGTTTTTTGCCCCGCTGACGTAGTAGTGAGGGTTCCATCGCTGACATTGCCCGGTAGCGCTGCTAGCAACATACAGCTACTGGTATCGGTATAAGCACCGTCATCTGTTTGAATCCACAATACGCCACGTGGATCGAAGTACAAACCATCGGGAGAAGAGAAATCATTATTGTCATTCAGTTGAGATAAGTTTTCTGCAGACAAATCACTCGGCGCGGCAAACAAATAAATATCCCATTCAAAACTTGTTGCCGCATGATCGCCCCCTGCTTCTGCCCAGCGAATAATATGGCCATTGTCATTGCCGAGCGCTTTGCCACCAGTGTCATAGCTGCGTGGGTTGGCAGCTGAAACTGGCTGATCATCACGTACGCCGCGATATTTATTATTGGTCAATGTCACATAGACCTCGCCCGTCATAGGACTGACTGATACCCATTCAGGGCGATCCATTTTGGTGGCACCGACCACATCTGCCGCCGCACGGGCAAAGACCAACACCTCATCTTGTCCATGAAAAGGCAAAACAGTATTCGAGACATCCAGTCCATTTTGACCATGGACGAGCGCTTTCCATTTACCACGACCATTTTCATTAAAGATAGCAACATAGAGCGTGCCATCATTCAAATACTTGTCACCTGCTTTCAATCCACCACCGATATCAGCATTTGACCATGTGGCTTTGGAAACGAACTTATAAATATATTCGCCCCGAGCATCGTCACCCATATAAAAGACCACAGGTTTGCCTTGCTCAACAGGGGCATAGGCGCAATTTTCATGAGCAAAACGTCCCAATGCCGTGCGTTTTTGTGGCATAGAGCTTTTATCAAAAGGGTCAATTTCGGTGATGTAACCAAAGGTATTAAAGCCATTGCGGTAATCATCAGCAGCGCTAGCACCGACGGCGGTCATATCCCAGCGTGAAAACTCGTCTGCTATCTTGGCATCTTTAGCATCAGGGGTATGCCATAAATACTCCCAACCTGGGAAGTTTTCCGTTGCCCCGTAGCGTTCGCGACCATAGTTATGCCCAGCGCTTAATTGGCTGGCATCTTGCCCACGTGCGAACACGCCCAAGAAATTTTCTTCAGTGGTCAGATAAGTGCCCCAAGGTGACAATCCTGCACCGCAGTTATTATTGATACCACGAGTCTGAAAGCCTGTCGGATCAAATTTGGTCTTAAGCAAATCAGAGCCAGCAACTGGCCCAGTTAGTTGAGCGGTCGTACTGCTAGTGATGCGGCGATTATATTTTGAATCTCGTACCATCTCATAGCCCATACCATCCGTGCGGCGTTTCATCTCTACCACAGCTACCCCGTGGCAGTTGACTTCACGGCGCACATCGCTGGCGCGGCGGCGGCTCTGAAAGATAGGCGCAGCATTATTGTCTTCTTTCACATCATAGCCAAAAGGACTCAGCTCGGCACTATTGACATATTCATGATTCATCACCAGCAGCCCATTCTCTGACGCTTTGGCATCATAGGCACCGCCCTTTTTACCAAAGAACCACATACCATCATGGTTATCACCCATACGCCATTCGAATGACTCTGCTGACTGCTCTCGATTGTCTTTCCAGTCATCGATACCAGATATCAGCGGCGTACCAAGAGGCAGTATTATCTCGGCCTTATAGCCTGCTGCCACGCTCATCGTTTCGGCAGTTGAATGCGCCACTGCCGTAAACTTCAAAGTTTCGGGACGTTTGAGATTACCTTGTGCAGGGATAGCAGCAGCATTGCCCTTATTTTTGATAGGACTGCTGTCACCGTCAGCACTATAGCCGACCAAGGGTAGCGCGCCAAAAAACGCCGCCGCCGTTAATCCTGTGCCACCTTTTAGGATACTACGTCGGTTTAAACGACGACTAATAATGGTTTGAAAATCGATATTGTTGGTCGGGTTGGAATTTTCAACGACTTCATGGGCAAGTTGTTGTTTGTTATTCAATAATGTCATTATCAGTCACCTTGCCGTTAGGCTTGATTGGCATGAAAGAGTTGATTGCAGTCTTATAGTTGCAACCATCAAAATAAGAATTACGCCTAAGCCTACTGAGTATTTATGACAGTACGTTGAAATACTTTAAAGTCGCTACCGTATTGCTGGTGTAAATTTTTTGCAGCCTCTGTCTGCGTAGGCACAGCAAGCAAGAAAAATTTGCACCAGTAGTACCTGTTGTATCGATATTACTTTTCACCGACTATAGATGATAATTTGATGGCAATGTGCCGATAACCTCATGACAAATGGCTATTACCACTGATAAACCAAAAAAATCCCAAGTGTTAACTTGAGATTTTTTGATAGCGTCAATGCATTTAAAAACTTATACGAGAATGCTTCTATAAAAAATTATCGAACCTGAACCTGCCATTCATGAGCATCTAACTTGAGTTTTAGCGCATCACCTGCCTGAAGTATCCCAACGCCACTTGGCGTACCAGTCATAATGACATCGCCTGCTTGTAGACTAAAGGCATGACTGATATCAACCAACAACTCATAAACTGGAAACAACATCAACGCACTATCACCATTTTGCTTGAGCTCATTATTAATGTAAAACTGATATTCGACATTTTTAAAGTCACCAAATGCTTGCGGCGCAATCCAATCAGCCAGCACGCAAGCACCATCAAAGCACTTGGCTCGCTCCCAAGGATGACCTTTGTCTTTTAGCTTGCTTTGCAGCTCGCGTAAGGTTAAATCAAGCCCTAAAGTTACGCCGCCAATAGCTTGCTGTGCTTGTGCGATGGTTGCCTTAGATAAATCCGCTGACAGCTGAATACACAGCTCAGCTTCATAATGTGTCTCACCAAACTGTTCTGAATCTGGACGCACAATATCATGATGCACACTGACCACTGACGATGCTGGTTTCATAAATAAGATGGGCGACGTTGGCACTTCATTACCCAACTCTTGAGCGTGCGCCACATAGTTACGACCGACGCAAACGACCTTGCCAATAGATGCACGTACGCTATCATTAACAGTGGCGTTGCTCGCGTCATCATTGGCACTGGCAGCAATTGTATCGACTAAGGATATAGATGGTGATTGGCTCATTCTAGGCACTCACAGCAAATTATTGATATTTTGAAAAGAGACATATACTGCACTATTTAACACGACGTTTATAATAAGTTGTTTTTCGTGACAACTTATTAGCCAACCGTATGCGTGCTCACATCTGGTGGCACATAGCTTGCGTGACGATTCATACGCTTTTCAAACATTCTAAAGCTGAATAAAATCACCCACGACAATAAAAGATAAACGATACCTGCAGCGAAGAACAGCTCCATCAAGGTATAAGTACGCGCACTAATGGTACGGGCAACGCCAGTGATATCCATCAAAGCAATGGTTGACGCTAGCGCACTACCTTTTAGCATAAAGATAACTTCATTACTGTACACTGGAATCACGATACCAAAGGCACGCGGTAACGTAATGCGCGTCAGTTTTTGCCACTTTGACATCCCAATCGCATCGGCAGCTTCAAGCTCACCCACCGGAATATTTTGGATTGCACCGCGGATAATCTCCGCCAAATAAGCACTGGTATTTAGGGTAAAAGCAATGATGGCACACCAATAGGCTTGACTTAGTACCGGCTCCCATAAGAAAGACTCACGTACAGCTTCAAACTGCCCAAGACCGTAGTAAATCAAAAATATCTGTACTAGTAGCGGTGTGCCACGGAAAAAGAAGATATACAGAAAAGGGAGTATCTGTACCATCCAGTTTTTAGACAGCCGTAACAGCGCCAAAACCAAACCAAAAAACAGCCCGATAACCCCTGAGAAAATGACCAGCTGTACGGTTAAAACCGCGCCACCGAGTAAATCTGGGATATGGTCAAAAATCACCTGCCAATTCCAATCCATAGTATCTGTCCCCTTATCCTATGGTCGATTGACGTTGAATGGTTTGACGGCTGAGCTTTTTAGCATAACGCGCTGCTGGATTGGCACGCCATTCAAGCCACATCATAAAGCCAGTAATCAGCATGGTCAGACCCAAATAAATAATCGCCGCCGCCATATAAAAGGTGAACGGCTGCTGTGTTGACTGCGCCGCGCGCGAGGACTGATACATGATATCTTTAAGACCTACAACCGACACCAATGCCGTATCTTTGAGCAAAACCAAGAATAAGTTACCCAATCCTGGCAACGCAATCTGCCATACTTGTGGCAAGGTAATGCGATAAAAAGTCTGAAAAGGACGCATACCAATTGCTTGCGCCGCTTCTTGCTGTCCTATCGGAATCTCTTGAATCGACATACGAAAGATTTCGGTCGCATAAGCACCAAAAGCGATAGACAATGCCATCACGCCGCCCCAAAAAGCGCTAATTTCGACATAGTCGTTATAGCCGAACTTTTTGAGGATACTCATCAGTAATATAGAGCCGCCATAATAGATAAACAGCACCAATAGCAGCTCAGGAATACCGCGCATCGTAGCGGTATACACGGTCGCAATCTTACGCAGCAGCCAGATATTAGACAGCTTCGCTGTGGCACCGAGCAAGCCTAAGACCATGCCGATGATCAAACTGGTCACGGCAAGCTGTATAGTGACGGTAGCACCGCTCAATAAGAGCGCGCCAAATCCTTGTAAATCAAACACAATTATCCACTCAGTCTCTTTATATTAGCAAATTGCAAAATATGAGTTAAAAGAATCAGCATCAATAGCTGAGCACAGCTAATAAACGTATTTTAGACCCAGTAAGTATGAGTCATTTGCGTCGTAGATGGACGCTAGATTGATACGATTATTGCTGCGGTAATTGACACAGCAAAAAAGAGCGCTGATTTTATCATATTCATTCGCTGCTATGTTAATACTCACGCGTAAAAGCACTGCCTAAATAGACACTTATAGTCGGTGAAAAGTAATATCGATACAACACGTACTGCTGGTACAAATTTTTCTTGCTTGCTGTGCCTACGCAGACAGAGGCTGCAAAAAATTTACACCAGCAATACGGTAGCGACTTTAAAGTATTTCAACTATATCACGACAAATATCAAATAAATCAGCTAAATTTGATAAAAACTGACCGTCTATAATGCTTAAAACGGAATGGTTTGTTATAAAAAAAAGACATCACCATAATGGCGATGTCCTCATGCTTATCAAGACACTATTCATGCAGTTTTGGATACGGCAATACTACTGAGCCTTTATTGTGCGGCGCTATCTATAGCTGGCGCTTCTGTTAGCGTTGCGCTTGCTCTTCTTTAGCAATCACCGCATCAGCCTCTACATTACCTTTATCTACGACTACTACTTCTTTGATATCATTAGCAGCGACTGCTTTTTGAGCAGCAGTGGTTGAGCTGGTACCAAAATAGCTACCCGTGATTTGATCATAAGTGCCATTGTCTTTTAACTCGGCCAAGGCTTTATTGAATTTAGCAACCAATGGATCACCTTTACGGAAAGCAATACCCATCGCATCATCGCTGGTGCTGATTTCTTGACCTTTTACTTCATAGTCTTTACCGGCTTCTGTTTTTAGCCAGTCGATACCAGTTACTTTATCAGACATCATCGCACGCACACGGCCTGACGTTAGATCTAAATAAGCGTTGTCTTGGGTATCATAAAGTTTGATGTCAGCGTCAGCGTGTTTATCTTGTAGATATTGCGAGGCAACCGTTGAACGCTGTGAGGCAATAGGCTGACCTTTTAGAGCGTCAACACTGACATCATCGCCTTTCTTACCGATTAAGATAATACCACTATGAAAATAAGGGTCGCTAAATTCGACCACTTCTTTGCGCTCAGGGGTGATTGACATGCCAGCGATAGCAGCATCAAACTTCTGCGCATTCAAACCTGGAATGAGTCCATCCCAATCTTGCGAAATGACTTCACATTTAGCTTTCATTTGCGCACAAAGCGCGTCGACCAATTCAATCTCATAGCCGATTAACTTACCATCTGCATCGGTATAGCTAAAAGGTTTATAGCTTGATTCTGTCGCTATTTTGATATTTAAAGGCACGTCAGTTGCGGCATCTGTCTCAGTAGTTTCTACCGGTGCAGCGCTATTATTACAACCTGCCAGCATCAGCATGGCAGCACTTAATGGTGCTAACCACAAGGCTTTTTTTGTCATTAATGAGGTCATTGCAACTATCATAGTGGGTATTCCTTAATATATTTACCAGCCGTATATATATCCGCCGCTTAAGACGGACATTATCAATCGACGATAATGATTACAGCTTATTGACCGAAGTTTTTCTGCTCAAGACGGGCAAGCTCACCATTGCTGCGAATTTCACTCAGCGCTTTATTAAAGTCTTCTTTAATTGCATCGCCTTTACGCACAGCAATGGCAATATTATCGTCATTGTCAATCTCATCACCAACGATACCAAAACCTTCAGGATTGTCTGCTAACCATGATTTGGCAGATACTTTTTCAGCCAGCACCACATCACTACGACCAGACTTTAGGTCCAAATAAGCATTGTCATAACTGTCATAAAGCTTAACGGTATTGCCGTCTTTGCCTTCATAATTATCTTGTAAATAAGCACCCGGCGTCGTTGAGCGTTGACCACCAAGCGTCAGATTCTTGATGACTTTAGGATCAAAGCTGCCTTTAGTGTCGGTCAGCCAAACCATCGTATTAGCAAAGTAAGGCTCGCTGAAATCGACTTTTTCTTGACGTTCGGCAGTAATAGACATACCGGCAATGACCGCATCATATTTTTGCGCCAATAAACCCGGGATAATACCGTCCCAATCTTGAGCGACAATTTCACATTTGGCTTGCATCTGCTCACATAAAGCATTGGCAACGTCAATATCAAAACCCGCCAAACTGCCATCGGCATTGGTATAGTTAAAAGGAGGGTATGCGCCTTCAGTCGCAATACGAATGGTCTTGCCAGAGGTTCCTGCTGCCGGTGTATCTGCATTGGTATCAGCAGCGTCATTAGCAGGTTGGCTACAAGCACCTAATACGAGCGCGGCGGTAACGGTCATCGATGACCACAATAGGCGAGAATTCGACATCATACGTTCCTTAAATTCTGATGGATTTTTAAGATAATTTTTAATCTCTAATTTTTAATACAGCGTTCTGGTATATTTTCTCTGACGTCCCTGCCAGACAAGCCACTCAGATTTAGGTAACTGGATATTCAGGCTATTAGGTATAGTCGGTGAAAAGTAATATCGATACAACACGTACTACTGGTGCAAATTTTTCTTGCTTGCTGTGCCTACGCAGACAGAGGCTGCAAAAAATTTACACCAGCAATACGGTAGCGACTTTAAAGTATTTCAACTATATATAGATATATGGGCAAGTGCTGTTCATACCCGCTCACAGGTCTTTTGATAATACCTGAGTGGAATATCAAAAACAAACGTTTTGCATACCGACTGTGATTATTGAGTAATAAACCCATTAATATACTTACCGATGTGCAATCTTAGTGTTTTAAATAATTATTACCAAGACTGTAATCTTACCAGATTTTAGCAATGGATTAATTTTGACGATGTGATGCCATAAAGTCTTTGACACGCTCAGACTTAGGATTATCAAAGACTTGTTCAGGCGTACCAATCTCTTCAATAACGCCCTGATGCAAGAACACCACTTTGCTAGAAACTTCACGAGCAAAACGCATCTCATGGGTCACAATCAGCATCGTGCGTCCCTCTGCTGCCAGCTCTCGCATAACAGCAAGCACTTCATTGACTAGCTCAGGGTCTAAGGCAGAAGTCGGCTCATCAAACAATAATACTTGCGGCTGCATCGCAAGGGCGCGTGCAATAGCAACACGTTGGCGCTGACCACCGGAGAGATTCGCTGGATAAGCGTCTTTTTTATCGAGCAGGCCGACTTTATCGAGCAGCTTTTCAGCATCACTAATGGCTTGGTCTTTTTTTATTTTTAAGACTTGTATTGGCCCTTCGATGATATTGTCAATAATCGTTTTATGTGGCCATAGATTGAAATTCTGGAAGACAAAACCCACGCGGGCGCGTAAGTGTTCTAGCTGCTTGATATCAGCCGCTTGCAATTCGCCTGACTTAGCCGGCTTCAACATCAGCTCATCTTTACCGATAATGATGCGACCTTGATTGGGCTTTTCGAGCAAATTGATACAGCGAAGCAGGGTCGACTTACCTGAGCCGGACGAGCCTAAAATAGAGATAACATCACCATCATAGGCAGTCAAAGATACGCCTTTAAGTACAGCCAATGAGCCGAAGCTTTTATGAATATCTTGTAAATCTAAAGCGATAGGTCGAGTCGGATTATTTGCAGTATCAAGCATGGTTTAGCAGACTTCCAATAAATATGAGTGAAAACATGAAGTAAAAAGGCGCTTGGCGATAATATAGTTTTTATAAAATGAGGCCCATAACGCACAATCAATTATGGGCCTCATTTTATCATCTTAATAGCATGAGCGCTGTTTTATCTGCCATATTAGTAGGTTGAGACGTGCTCTTCGCTTTCAGTCCCGTCCATCACCTCTGCATCTTCAGCAGTCGCTACCGCTGGCTCATCTTTCTTTACCACAGGCACTTAAGGTTAGTGCCACTGCAACCAATCCAACGCTCAACCAACTTTTATACTTGCCAGTCTGCTAAGCGTTTTATTTGTTCATTGCCATTATTATTCTCCAATATCAGTATCTATAGTTGAAATACTTTAAAGTCGCTACAGTACTACTGGTGTAAATTTTTTGCAGCCTCTGTCTGCGTAGGCACAGCAAGCAAGAAAAATTTGCACCAGTAGTACGTGTTGTATCGATATTACTTTTCACCGACTATATTATAATCAGTGATTAAATCATGCCTATGATATACGGACAAGCAACCTCTATTCACAAAATCGGCTTTACTATCGACCTAATCTCCTCTATGTTAAATAGCATAGCGCCACTAGAGCGCTGACCTTTCTCTATTTATAACGATAAGGATGTATATTTATGAGTCAAATGAATACCGCAGATATTACCGCTTATATGCAAAACGTCGGAAAAGAAGCGCGCGCGGCATCCAGAGCACTGGCTGCTGCCAATACGGGCGATAAAAACGCTGCACTGATGGCGATTCACGATGTATTAAAGAATGCCAAGCAAGATATCTTGTCTGCCAATAAAATCGACATGGACAATGGTCAAAAAAACGACCTAGATGCTGCGCTGCTTGATCGCTTAGAGTTAAATGACGCTCGCTTTGATGGCATGCTACAAGGTTTAAAAGACGTTGCAGCATTGCCTGACCCTATTGGCGAAGTCACAGACATGACGTATCGTCCGTCGGGTATTCATCTGGGTAAAATGCGCGTGCCACTTGGTGTGGTCGGTATGATTTATGAGTCGCGTCCCAACGTCACTCTTGAAGCGGCTTCTTTGGCACTGAAATCAGGTAATGCCATCATCCTGCGTGGTGGCTCTGAAGCTTTTGAGTCCAATCAAGCGATTGCCAAGTGTATTTTAGAAGGACTAAAAAAAGTTGGTATGTCTGAGTATAGTGTCCAAGTGCTAGAGACCACAGACCGTGCTGCCGTTGGTGAGCTTATCACCATGACTGACTACGTTGATGTTATCGTACCACGCGGCGGTAAAGGGTTGATTGAGCGTATCAGCCGCGATGCGCGCGTGCCGGTTATCAAGCATCTAGATGGTAATTGCCATACCTTTATTGACAGTGATGCCGATCCTGAGATTGCCATTAAAGTCAGCGTCAATGCCAAAACCCACCGCTATGGGACTTGTAATACCATGGAAACTCTATTGGTCGATGAAGCAATCGCTAATGAGCTATTACCCAAAATTGCCGAAGCTATCGTCAAAGCCGATGATGCGATGCAACTGCGTCTTGATGATAAAGCGCAGGCTATTCTGAATGACAATACTACCCTTAAAGGTCATCTATCAGCTGCCACCGCTGAAGATTGGGATACCGAATATCTCGCCCCTATCCTCGCGATTAAAATATTATCCGGCATTGATGAAGCGATTGAACATATCAATACCCATGGCAGTCATCATACTGATGTCATCATTACGGATAACTATACTAAGTCGCAACGCTTTATTCGCGAAGTCGACTCAGCAAGCGTAATGATTAATGCCTCTAGCCGTTTTGCCGATGGTTTTGAATACGGTCTTGGTGCCGAAATTGGCATCTCAACGGACAAGATTCATGCGCGTGGACCCGTTGGGCTTGAAGGTTTGACCTCACAAAAGTGGATTGTTTATGGTCATGGCGAAACACGTGCCTAATTTATTACGTCTTCACTACAACTTATAATGTCTCCTGCAGTATAATTGTTACAGAACGTCAGCTTAATTGCTGGCGTTTTTTTATTATTATTAATGAATATGTTATATATGACATATAGCCATTATTTTACATGATAAAAACCTATCGATAGGACGAGGATACCCATGCAAAGTGGCAAAATTAAGCACTGGAATTCCGATAAAGGCTATGGCTTTATCGACGTCGACAATCAAAGTGAAGACGTTTTTTTTCATATAAAATCAGTGCAAATGGCGCAGCCTATTAGCGAAGGGCAACGCGTCTATTTCAATAGTGAGCGCAATGACAAAAACCAGTTGCGCGCCACCGAAGTCACATCGGATGAATTGAGCATTTTAGAAACTTCAGTAGAAAATCCAGCTCATCGCAGCTCAGTTAATCATAATCAAAAAAACAACCGAAACCATACTCGTAAAAATAATCGTGGAAGCCAAAACAAGAAAAGTAGCCTCTCTACCCTATTCAGCTTGATTGCCATTATCGCTGTTGCGGTTTACTTCTTTGCTGATATAAAATCCAGCTTTTTTGCAGATAGCACGCCACCAGCTACCCTAACGCAAAACTCCATTGAAACCGCTAGCACCGCAAATGCAGTGGCTATCACTGGTGATGCGCAGATAGATCAAACCATTGCGCTTATTCAGCAAGGCGGTCCTTTTTCTTACCCTAACAAAGATGGCACCAAGTTTTATAATCGAGAAGGCAAGCTACCGGCGGAGTCGCAAGGTTACTATCGTGAATATACTGTACCCACGCCTACGGTTTCTCATCGCGGTGCACGGCGTATTGTTACTGGTGGTCACCCACCCACCATCTATTACTTGACCCTTGATCATTACGACAGCTTTCAAAAACTGGAGGTGAAATAATATGACCCAAGCTATTTACTATGTGAATCAAAGCAGCCTTGAGCGAAACCTTGTTAAAGGTAAAAACAGCAAAGCATTTGCCAATATTCCTGAACAATCAATCACCATACCTATGGAAGAGCGATTGAATAAAGAAACACTGTTACGCAGCTTAGCAAAAGCGTGCAATTTCCCAAGTTGGTTTAGTCATAACTGGGATGCGGCGTGGGACTGCTTAACAGACAGTGATATTGAGTATTTGACGCTTGATTTAACAGCCGTTAAAAGTATTAACATCGAAGATTTTAATGTATTCAAAAGCCTCATAGAAGATGCATTTAAAGAATTTGGCAAACCACAACTGTGGATTGTCGTGGCGTCCGATGATTTGTCTTAGTCGCTATAGTTGAAATATAGTTGAAATACTTTAAAGTCGCTACAGTACTACTGGTGTAAGTTTTTTGCAGCCTCTGTCTGCGTAGGCACAGCAAGCAAGAAAAATTTGCACCAGTAGTACGTGTTGTATCGATATTACTTTTCACCGACTATATCTCGAATTGAGGTTAATTTATAGGATCAAAAAAACCGCCTAGCAAAAGCTAAGCGGTTGTTTTATATCTGACTTTTAAAACCAACTAATCAGAAATTACTGGTTTTTAGCATAAACAGGAAGCTCTTTGCAGATTGCTTCTACTTTGCTACGCACTTCAGCGGTTGCTGCTTCATCGCCACGGCTGTCTAACACGTCACAAATCCAACCTGCCAAAGCACCTGCTTGCGCTTCATTGAAGCCGCGAGTCGTAATCGCTGGTGTACCAATACGGATACCAGAGGTTACGAATGGAGATTTAGGATCGTTTGGCACGGCGTTTTTATTCACAGTGATATGCGCATCACCCAACCATTTATCCGCTTCTTTACCGGTCATTTCTTGCTTCACTAGGCTGATCAGCATTAGATGGTTTTCAGTGCCACCAGAGATGATTTCATAGCCGCGCTCTTGGATGACTTTTGCCATCGCTTGGGCATTTTTCACCACTTGCTGCTGATAGGTTTTGAAGTTATTTTCTAAGGCTTCTTTAAAGCAAATCGCTTTGGCCGCGATAACATGCATCAACGGGCCACCTTGATTGCCTGGGAAGACAGCAGAGTTTAGTTTTTTGGCAAGTTTCTCATCACGAGCCAAAATCATACCTGAACGTGGGCCACGTAGAGTTTTGTGCGTTGTCGTCGTAACCACATCAGCAAATGGTACTGGGCTTGGGTAAACGCCACCAGCGATAAGACCAGCAACGTGTGCCATATCGACGAGCAAATAAGCGCCCACTTCGTCAGCGATTTCGCGGAAACGCGCCCAATCAACGACTTGTGAGTATGCTGAGAAACCAGCGATGATCATTTTTGGCTTATGCTCTTTTGCCAAGCTCTCAACTTGGTCATAATCGATAAGACCAGTGCCTTCGACCAAACCATACTGTACTGCATTATAGTTTAGACCTGAAAAGTTGATGTGCGCGCCATGAGTCAAGTGACCACCAGCATCTAAGCTCATGCCTAGTACCGTATCATTAGCTTCAAGCAGTGCTAAGAACACAGCAGAGTTTGCTTGGCTACCAGAATGTGGCTGTACGTTCACATATTCTGCACCAAACAATTCTTTTGCACGGTCGATTGCCAATTGCTCAACGACGTCAACGTGCTCACAACCACCATAATAACGCTTACCAGGATAGCCTTCAGCGTATTTGTTGGTCAAATCAGTACCTTGTGCTTCCATCACAGCTTGTGAGCAGTAGTTTTCTGAAGCGATAAGCTCAATATGGTTCTCTTGACGCACGCTTTCAGCAGCCATGGCTTTAGCAAGTACTGGATCAAAATCTTTGATAGAAATATCTTTAAACATAATAAGGTCCTAAGTGGTGATAGTCGTTAGTAATGACAGTCATTGAAAAGAAGCGAGTAGTAAAAGAAGTTTGAAATAGGCAAGCAAAAGGTATGGGCTTGTTATTAGCTTGTCAGATTTAACAATAAATTCGACACCTGTTTGCATCGACATCCTTGCTAAAGTTTAAGTGTAACATGAAATTTTATATGACGAACGCAAAAAAATCTCACCTTATATCAAGTAGACGACAGGGCGAAATTCTCTATATTTAAATCTATTTTTTTCAGTAACTTATCAATATACCATCTAAGTAGAGGTGATAAATCCATTAAAATTTATTCCCTAAAAACCTATCTGAATGAGATACTAAAAAATAGTTGGCTCATTAATTAGTTGTTTTAATTTGCTAATAAAGAATTTAAATGTCCAACTGTTTTTCACAGAACTGTGGCAAAAAGGTCTCACTAATGAGTAAAGGACGACCGTACCAATTATAAAGCGTCTGCCGTTGCCAGCCATCTACCGTATGTTTGATAAAGCGCTGATTGGGCAAGGTGCGGCTGCGCTTAAACAACACGTAGCCAATTGGGGTACTTTTTAACTGCTGTAGACGTCTGGCACTGCCCTGTAGACTGGATAACGGAAACAGGCTTTGCGCCTGTACCCATGGTAGCTCGTCATTGCCATATAATTGTACCTCGCGCACCCATGCTAGCCGCGGACGGCTCAGCGCCGCGCCTTGCATACCTAATTGCTTTTTTTGCGCCAAGGATAATAAACGATAACCCTCAAAGCTGCGTTCGACACGTAACGGCTGCCCTGCTTTTACCTCTAACAACGCCGTTAGCGAGCCTTCAGTATGTAGACAAACCAGCAGCTCAGGTAACGGTGATGAATAATTAGAGCAGCAAAGATGAGAGGTCATAGTTTATGGCTAATATGTGCTTTATTAAGTAGAAGATGGTTAAAGAATAAGGTTATTCATTGTTATCAAACGTTGGCATATTATCGATATTAAACGGCAAAGCTTCAAATGCTTGCTCTCGATACTGCGCCATATGTAGCCGATCTTTGTGGCAAAAATCAGCAATCGCTGGTACAAAACGTGCATCATAAATACGGTGTAATGAGTGGGTGGTAGTTGGGATAAAACCACGAATCAACTTATGCTCGCCTTGCGTCCCTGGGTCAAAATAGTGCAAGCCTTGCTCGATGGCAAACTCAATACCTTGATAATAACACAGCTCAAAATGCAAGCTATCATACTCACCAAGCGCGCCCCAATAACGACCGTACAAAGTCGCCATTTTATTGTCAGGCTTATCATACAAAAACAAACTGCTCGCAATAATCTCACCACCGGCATCAAGCGCTTGTGCCAACATTACATGCTCAGCCATATTTTGCGCCAAAGCTTCAAAAAAATCTATGCTCAAATAAGGCTGCTGCCCACGTACCGCATAAGTCATTACATAACAATGATAAAACGTCTTCCAATCGGACTCGATAATCTCATCACCGCATTTTCGCTGGCAGGTGATACCTTGCTCAGCAACTTTTCGGCGCTCAGCTCGAATGGTTTTGCGTTTTTTGGCTTTGAGGGTTGCCAAAAACTCTTCAAAATCTGCAAATAGTTGATCATTCTGACTTAGGTTCTTATTTTGCCATAAAAATTGACAGCCTTGACGCTCAAGTACTGGTGTATTGCTTGCTATATTCATTGATGTATTAGAAGCAGAATCTACTCCATGGCTTTGTCCTGCTGACCTAGTGTGGCTATTAAACGGCATCAATGTGGTTGCGATAGTAGCCATCTCAGGCGTGACAAATAGCCCATGCCAGCCGGAGGCATCTACTTGCTGCGCAATATCGTCCACGCCTTTAATGGCAGTGTTTATAATCTCAGCATCGAGCGTCTCGCCCTCTGCCAACCAAAGGCGTTGACCTGTAATAGGCGTATAAGGCGCACTGGTCACCAAACGCGGATAGTAGTCGAGACCGTACTGTGCATAAGCTTGCGCCCATGAATGGTCAAATACAAACTCCCCTCGATGATGACCTTTAATAAAGACGGGCAGCACTGCAACCGGCTGCTTCACTTTTATAGAAGCTTCTACAGAAGACAGACTTTGTTGTACGGTAAAGTCGTCATCAGATTCTACACGGTGCACCAATATATAAATAGGCAACCACCCAGCCTCCTCGCCAATTGCGCCAGTATCACTAAGCGCTTGCCAAAAAGCAAATGACATAAAAGGAGTGTCTGGCGTTTGCCACTCGCCTTGGCTTTGCCAACTGTTATCGTTAAGTAACACATATTGTAAATTCATAATCAGTACACTGTTTTTTTTGATGAATTTTCTTGATCATATATAGTCGGTGAAAAGTAATATCGATACAACACGTACTACTGGTGCAAATTTTTCTTGCTTGCTGTGCCTACGCAGACAGAGGCTGCAAAAAATTTACACCAGCAATACGGTAGCGACTTTAAAGTATTTCAACGATATCCTATCAAATTGGCATTTTTTTGCTGTCACAATTTGCAAGAATTTTGCATAACCGTTATAAAATCGGCGATACCGTTTAAAAAACGATGCGGTGCTAGTGATATATAAACAAAATTTTTATGCCATACGTGATAAAAATTGCGATTAAAAACAGGCAAATTGTATGGAAAAGATGATATCAATCTTGATGACTGATAGAATAAGGGTATTATTAGCTTAATATAATTCATATACATGAGATATGAGCGAAATAGTATACTTAGTTCAACATACGAGATTGACATCATATCGGATTTATAGTGGATGAACTATAATATACCGACAGTCATGTATCGTCAGGCAGTGTTACCCAATCGTTCAACCCCTTTTTTGACGGCAAGCTTGTCATAAAGGTTAAAGCAGCTGCCAAAAGATAGTTTTGCAAAATAACGTCAACAGGCAGTCTCAAAATTATTTGAATGCGTCGAACCGTTTCAATATATTTTTGTATGATTGCAAAAGTGACATACGATGTACTTAATTTAGCGCCATCGCCCATTATGGTATGAAGGCTGTATAAAGGTATTAAATAATATCCAAGCCCTACTCACTTCATTACTGACAACATAAAGGAACACTCTACTACAATGTCAAAAATTATTTATACAAAAACCGACGAAGCCCCAGCGCTTGCAACCGTATCATTCTTGCCTATTGTGAAAGCATTTACTCAAACAGCAGGCATCGAAGTTGACACCATTGATATCTCAGTTGCTGCCCGTGTATTGGCTGAATTCCCTGAATTTTTAAGTGAAGAGCAACGCGTTCCTGACAACTTAGCTGAGCTGGGTCGTCTAACACAAGATCCAAACACCAACATCATCAAATTGCCAAACATCAGTGCTTCTGTTCAACAGCTTAAAGCGGCGATTAAAGAGCTACAAGGTAAAGGCTATGCTATTCCTGATTTTCCAGAAGATCCACAAACGGATAAAGAAATAGAAATTCGTCAGCGTTATGGCAAAAGCCTAGGTAGCTCGGTGAACCCTGTACTGCGTGAAGGTAACTCAGATCGCCGTGCGCCAAAAGCGGTCAAAAACTACGCACGTAAGCACCCACATTCAATGGGTGAATGGAAGCAATGGTCACAGACGCATGTATCGCATATGCACAGCGGCGATTTCTATGACGGCGAGCAATCTATCACTTTAGATAAAGCACGTACCGTGCGCATGGAACGCTTAGCTGACGATGGTACTGTCAATGTCTTCAAAACAGGCCTCGCTTTGCTTGATAAAGAAGTCATCGACCTCATGTTCATGAGCAAAAAAGCGCTACTTGAATTTTATGAGCGTGAAATGGAAGACTGCCGTGAAGCGGGCATTTTATTTTCACTGCACGTAAAAGCAACCATGATGAAAGTATCGCATCCTATCGTATTTGGGCATGCAGTTAAAACATATTATAAAGAGGCCTTCAACAAACATGGCGCTTTCTTTGATGAATTAGGCATCAACGTGAATAACGGTATGGTAGACCTATACGACAAAATCTCAAAACTACCAGCATCAACTCGTGAAGAGATTGAACGCGATTTACATGCTTGCCAAGTACATCGTCCACGTTTGGCGATGGTTGATTCATCAAAAGGTATCACCAACTTCCATTCGCCAAGTGACATCATCGTTGACGCATCTATGCCAGCCATGATTCGTAATGGCGGTAAAATGTGGGGTGCTGATGGCAAGCCATATGATTGTAAAGCAGTTATGCCAGAATCTACCTTTGCGCGCATTTATCAAGAAATGATCAATTTCTGTAAATGGCATGGTAACTTTGACCCAACAACTATGGGTACAGTGCCTAACGTCGGTCTAATGGCACAAAAAGCGGAAGAATATGGCTCGCATGACAAGACTTTTGAAGCGAGTGATAATGGTATTGCCCGTATTGTTGACGAAGAAACAAATGAAATTTTGCTTGAACAGCGTGTTGAGAAGGGCGATATCTGGCGCATGTGTCAAGTTAAAGACGAGCCTATCCAAGATTGGGTCAAGCTTGCGGTACGCCGCGCGCGCGAATCAAATACGCCGGTCATCTTTTGGTTAGACCCATATCGTCCACACGAAAACGAGCTGATCAAAAAAGTAAAAATGTATCTAAAAGATCACGATACCACTGGTTTACATATCGAAATTATGTCACAAGTTCGTGCCATGCGTTATACCTTAGAGCGTGTCGCTCGTGGTCTTGATACGATTTCTGCTACCGGTAATATTTTACGTGATTATCTCACTGACTTATTCCCAATTTTAGAATTGGGCACCAGTGCTAAGATGTTGTCAGTGGTTCCATTAATGAAAGGCGGCGGTTTGTTTGAAACTGGCGCTGGCGGTTCAGCACCTAAGCATGTACAACAATTGGTTGAAGAAAACCACTTACGTTGGGATTCATTGGGTGAGTTCTTGGCATTAACCGTGTCGCTAGAGCATTTAGCACAGAATGATGGTAATGCTAAAGCCCAAGTATTGGCTGATACTTTAGACACAGCGACTGAAAAGCTGTTGTTAGATGACAAATCACCATCACGCAAAACTGGTGAACTTGACAACCGTGGCAGTCATTTCTACCTTGCCATGTACTGGGCACAAGAGCTTGCAGCACAAGATAAAGACAGCGAGCTAAAAGCACAGTTTGCTCCACTTGCGCAAAATCTTGCGGATAATGAAGCAGCTATTATTAAAGAGCTGAATGACGCTCAAGGTAAGCCTATGGATCTTAAAGGCTATTACTTAGCAGATGAATCATTGGTTGAACAAGCAATGCGTCCAAGCACTTTGTTCAATGCAGCAATTGCATCCTTATAATTAACTCATCTTATAAAAGTTAATTTATAGAAGTTAAATTAGCATAAAAAAACACTCCAAATATCTTAGAATTTGGGGTGTTTTTTTGTCTTTTATTTATGAGTGCTTTTTATATCAGACAGTACTTACAGCACCATATAGTCGGTGAAAAGTAATATCGATACAACACAACACGTACTACTGGTGCAAATTTTTCTTGCTTGCTGTGCCTACGCAGACAGAGGCTGCAAAAAATTTACACCAGCAATACGGTAGCGACTTTAAAGTATTTCAACTATAGCAATTGAGCACCATCCAAACGATAGACTTTTTGCCTTTATAAACTTTTTCAACTGCCGCATCGACCACTTTAATCATGACAGGTGTGACATTAACGCCAACACCATCACCTTCGGTAAAGGGAATAATCGGATGGTTTGGGGCATTAAAGGATAAATCAGCGTTTACGGTTATTTTTTTCGCCGTCTCTTGGTACGATAACCTTGTTATATGACATAAAGTGATGCTCCTTGATATATATTATGTGTTTTAAGCTTCCTTGACATTCTGTTATGCTAGCTGTTTTATCGTGGTGATGACAGCATTATAAATATTTGTACAATACGATAAACTTAAGGTGAAACACGTCATTACCTTTATGCTTTATTCGTATATTAATTCTTATAATGTATGCCCTGCTATCCGTCATTTTATTTTAGGAAACGCTATTTTATGTCCAGCTCCAGCCTAATTTTGTTTAATAAGCCTTACGGAGTACAAAGTCAATTCCGTGATGACAGCAATAATGATCATACTACCCTATCGGAATATTTTACGGACAAGTCACTCCGTATCGCTGGTCGGCTCGATGCTACCTCAGAAGGGCTGCTGATTTTGACCAGTGACGGACGGATTAATAAAGCCATTACTCAGCCACCATCTGCAAAGAATTTTGCACAAAACAAACAAAAACAAGGCAAGACCTATTTGGTGCAAGTGGAAGGCGTTGTCACTGCTGTCCAACTAAAGGAGCTGGCGTCAGGGGTCATATTAAAAGATGGTAAGACGTTACCTGCCTCTGCTACGTTGCTCGATGAAGCCGACTTACCGATTACATTATGGCAGCGTGATCCGCCCATTCGTGAGCGTAAAAACATCCCGACCTCTTGGTTAATGCTTACTATTTATGAGGGTAAGAATCGACAAGTCAGGCGTATGACTGCTCATGTAGGACTACCTTGTTTACGCTTGATTCGCTGGTCAGTAGCAGGGTTTGAACTTGGAGAACTGGGAGTTGGCGAGTTTGTACGCATTCATCTAAATAGTGAGCAATGCCGCAAACTTGGCATCATAGGTTAGCCACTGCGTTACTCTAACGAGAAATTTAACGATAAAGCGCTTTATTTTTAAATGTGACCAATAATATAGCACTGATATTACGACACCTTAAACATAGCGTCTCGAAAGAGTAAGGTTTATCTGTTAATATTTAACTCGGTGCTATATATGAATCGCACGCCTTTTTGCTCAGTTATTTGTTTAATTTATAGTAAGGATATGTCATGACTGCTTTTCATCATTTTGCCTTGTTTGCTACTGGCGTTTCTGCTGCGCTATTAATAAGTGCTTGCCAGCCAGCAGCAGATGATGTTGAGGTGAATGCAGCGCAAGACGATGCACAGGTCGCAATAGGACAAGTTGAAAGCCATGAAGACATGGATGCTCATGATATGACTACTGCTGGCACTGCGCTAGATGAGACATCAATGACGGACATGCTCAAAGATTATACGAAGTCGATGAGCGATATGAACAATGAGATGATGGTTGGTATGGCTTATAATGATCCTGATACCGCCTTTGCAAAAGGTATGCTTGGGCATCATCACGGCGCAGTAGATATGGCAAAGATTGCGCTTAAATACGGTACTGATAAAGAGATGCGCCAGCTTGCAAAAGACATTATCGACTCACAGCAGCTTGAGATTGATATTATGAATAAATGGCTTGCTAGCCATCCTGATGCGCCAAAGCCAAAGCCCAACACTCAAGCAATGCAACAAGCTTATGCTGCAGGTATGCAAACCATGCATAACAATATGATGGCTGGCATCGCAGACCCTATACCAGATATGGCATTTGCGCGTGGTATGCTGCCTCATCATCGCGGCGCGGTAGATATGGCAAAAATACAGCTCCAATATGGCACCGATGAAGAGATGCGTAAATTGGCACAAGACATCATTGATGCCCAGCAGCCTGAGATTGTATTGTTACAAGAATGGATTGCAAAAATGTTAGTTAATGCAGAAAAAGATGCAAGCAATCCTACCGATCAAGATACTTCTGCAAACACGAAAGAAGCTGTAGATTCTGCCAAAATAACCAAACCTAACGCTTAAACGTAAACCGTCCAAGATTTGGGGTTCATTTCATTAAACATGGATTTTTTACGATATGGTTATTAATTTCCGACGCTTATATGATTAAGAAGCTTAATCATTATAAATCTGCATTACATTAAGCCAATTTTCTTCCGTATTTGAGTGACCTAAATCGTTTTCAAGATCAGCTCTCAAGAAACGCAAGCTAACACTATGCGGAAATACTTTTTCTAAACTATTTTTTGCATGGGTATTATCGTTGAGCACTCTGGGTAAAACCTTGACCATCATCAGCTCATCACGGCGAAACAAATGGCATTCAATGTCGTGCGATGCATCATTGAATAGTGCTAATTGTTTGTTATCCGCTTTAATACCATCAATTGCGATAATAACATCATGTGCTGAGAGTCCAGCTTTTGCCGCTGCACTTCCACGCGTCACGCGATTGATCTTGATCCCAGCTGGCGTTTCAGTACACCTCATACCCCACGGCACATGCTTGTCAGCGGTTTCTTTATTATTGGTATAAAACTGAATGCCGTTAGCAGCCAGCAATTTCTCAATCGGTAACTCTTCAACGCCATTAATATAGCGACGTTCAAACTCTTGCCACTCTGCTACTGGCATAAATTGCCCGATTACAGTCCCCATATCCGCACTACTGATACCGATGCGCTTGCTTTCATTTTGCCGCGCTTGTTCATAAAAACCTTTTACCACATCAAATAAGCGATAACGTCCCGCACTTTTTTCTAGCAGCGTTAAATCTAAGCATAACGCTACCAAAGCGCCTTTATTGTAATAGCTGATACCAGCATTGCCGGTATTTTCATCATTGCGATACAGCTTAATCCACGCATCAAAGCTCGATTCTGCCACACTTTGCTGCGCGCGGCCCGGCGTTTGATAATAGCGATTAATTTGTTCTGCCAATAACTTCAGATAGCTTACCTTATCAATGACTCCTGACGCTTGCAGCATAAAATCGTCAATATAAGAGGTAAAGCCTTCAAACACCCATAGCAAAGGCGTAAAAGCTTCGCGGCGCAAATCCACCTCTAGCATCACATCGGGACGCACAGTCTTAACCCACCACGCATGAAAATACTCATGGCTACATAAGCCTAAAAATCGTTGATAATCACTGCTTGGTACTGCTGGCTCATTGATACGAGGTAAATCACGGCGCGGGGTAATCAGACTGGTCGAATTGATGTGCTCCAAACCGCCATAATCTTGCCCGCTGGCATAGGTCATAAAAGTATAATCATCAAACGGCGCGGCACCCAACCAATTGAGATAGGTCTGACAAATCTGAGTGAGGTCTTGCTGCAGTCGCCCCATATTGGCATTGTGCTTACCCGCGAGGAAAAATTGATGGCTCAGCGTCTGGTGCTGACTGTCTTGAATAATAAAATCAAACTTCTCCTGTATCGCAATCTCAAACGGATAATCAATCAGTTCGTGATAGCTGTCCGCTTGCACACTATATAAGTCTCGCTCATCATATAAGTCTCGCTCATCGCTTTGTAAATTCGTGGCTTTAAGTCCACATGCCAATAATACTTGTTCCTTCTTTTTATCAACAAAAAAGGCTTCGGGTACCATCAAACTGACTTGTACTGGTGATTGCTCTTGCCCATTAACCGCCAATGCCAAAGAAGTAAAATTGCCGTATAGACGCTGCTGATCGACATAAGCCGTGCGCACCGATAAATCATAACAGTATACTTCATAATATACGCTTATCGTTTGTCCCGCCCTCGCCTGGGGCAACTGCCAAGTATGCTTATCTATTTTTTGCGCGCGATGCCTGTTAGGTTTTGCGTCATTGTCCACAGCTTTGCTATCTACTGATTGCTTCTTTCCTATTGGACAATCTACTACCTCATAATGTACCGCAGTAATATTGCGGGCAAATTCACGCATCAAATAACTGCCCGGTATCCATGCCGGCAACCATAAGTTTGGCGCGTCTATATCTGCCGTAAACCTAAGCGTAACATCAACCAGATGCTCTAAAAAACGCTCAAAGTCGAATTGATAATGAATATCAGATAGCTGATTATTGGCAGCATGAGAGATGGACGTCATATTTTTTATCCTTATAGTTATCGCTATGGTAGAAGTCATTGCTCAAAAACGCAACCGGCAGACCTAAAACCAGCAAGACGCTATCGTTGAAATACTTTAAAGTCGCTACCGTATTGCTGGTGTAAATTTTTTGCAGCCTCTGTCTGCGTAGGCACAGCAAGCAAGAAAAATTTGCACCAGCAGTACGTATTGTATCGATATTATTTTTCACCGACTATATTTGGTAAATATACTAAAAATACTGATTATTTTGCTCAATTACACGATTAATTGGCATTTTTTTGTTGTTTTAACCTTGAAAGTTATGGGAGTTATCGCAATTAAAGAGGCTAACTGCTAAAGTTACCCTAATAAACTGATGATAATTAACTGATGACGTGGCTATTTGGCTGGCTGATTGGCTTTTTTAGGTTTATTGCAACCGTATTTAATTTTTAATATCAACATATTTAGGATAATTTATGACTACTATCGCAAAAGACACTGCCGTCAAGTTTAACTACACTTTAAAAGACGACGAAGGCAATATCCTTGACCAGTCTCCAGAAGGTCAACCACTTGCTTATTTGCATGGTCACAGCAATATCATCCCAGGTCTAGAGCAACAACTAGAAGGCAAATCTGCTGGCGAAAGAGTCAATGCTGTTGTTGAGCCTGCTGATGGTTACGGCGAGTATCAAGAACAAGCGGTACAACATGTACCACGTGACAACTTCCAAGGCGTTGAAGATATCCAGCCTGGTATGCAGTTTCAGTCAGAAGCTGGTGGTCAAGTCATGCTAGTGACTGTCACCGCTGTCAGTGACAAAGAAGTGACTGTTGATGCAAACCATCCACTAGCTGGCAAGCGTTTGACTTTTGATGTTGAAATCCAAGAAGTGCGTGCTGCTACTGAAGATGAACTAAACCACGGTCATGTACATGGCGCAGGTGGCGTTGAGCACTAATCACTGATTGATTATCGTGTTAGATGCTTAGGTGATAAGTGATGCTTCACATCATTTATCAAAAAGGGTTAGTAGATTTTTCTATTAACCCTTTTTAATGGGCAAATTTTAAAGGTTTTTATCCATACTTACTTAAGACGAACACCCTTTAGATATGACAAAGCCCAGACGTAACAAAGCCGCATAACGACTAGCATTATGCGGCTTTTATTACCAACCATCCATGTTACTGTCATTCAATACTTAATCCCGAAGTATTTTATAACGGTCGGGCATCCAGCCCTATCATCCCTAATCAGCAAACTACCTATCCCTTATGCGACTTTCCAGATACCAATCCCTAGTACCTCTGAACCTTTTCGTTCAATCGTGCCGTATATGTATAATCGCAGATTGACCCAAACTAAGTAAGAGGTCTAAACGTCAATGCATGTAAGCATATGCTTACATGCATTGACGTTTAAACAGCTGAATGAATAATAATTTACAGTGCTTTCTTATGGCTTTTCTTCAGGACTGCTTAGCGTTTTCGGCTCAGTACTCAGCATGATATAAGCCGCTTCATTGATGAAGGCTTCATCTTCTGGTAACTCTGGACGCTCACCCGCCTTCATCTGACTACGCTCTTCAAACTTAGCATCCATTGCCGCTTGATAAGTATTCCAGTTGGCATAAGGACGCTCACCAGTTGCAATCAGACGCTTATTTTCAACCTCTAATGAGCGTTTTTCTATCAGCTGCATTTTAGCACGGCGTTTATTGATATCGAGCGCAACTGGCTTTTTCTCATCTTCCATATTACGGATATCATTGAGCGTTGATAAATAAACGAACTGAGGATTTTTTTGTTGACGAATTTTTGATTGTTGGTTTAGCGTCGCTAAGGTATTCGACGTAAATTTACCTTCAGGCTTATACGGTGCTGTCTTTATCGTATCCCAAGGCAAGGCTTTTTTCTGTGCGCGCTCGCCAAAGGTTGCATTGTCATAGATATTGACCAATTCAACATCAGGCACCACGCCTTTATTCTGTGTACTACCACCAGTGATACGATAGAATTTACGCTGCGTTAACGTTGCAGAACCAAGTGCCAAACTGTCTAATTGGATTTGCGCTGAGCCTTTACCTGTCGTGGTACTACCGACCACCAAGCCACGTCCATAATCCTGAATGGCGGCTGCAAAGATTTCACTTGCTGACGCAGACGCTAGGTTCGTCAGAACGACTACCTTGCCATCATACAACTGCTCACCACCATCGTCATCACGGTAAACTTGGATATTGCCACGATTATCACGAATCTGTACCAGCGGACCACTCTTAATAAAGAAGCCTAGCATCTTGGCAACTTCATCTAGCGAGCCACCCGGATTGTTA
This sequence comes from Psychrobacter arcticus 273-4, assembly GCF_000012305.1. Lineage (NCBI taxonomy): Bacteria > Pseudomonadati > Pseudomonadota > Gammaproteobacteria > Moraxellales > Moraxellaceae > Psychrobacter > Psychrobacter arcticus. The sequence goes on along the minus strand of NC_007204.1, from coordinate 343,723 downwards.
CGTAGATCAACGACTAGACCGTCTATATTCTTTGTATTAAGCTCTTTAAGTGCTTTTTCGGTATCGATACTAACGCTACGGTAGTCCTCACCATTACGGCGAGCGCGGTAGTTTAGATAAAAACTCGGGATCTCAAGGACACCGATACGCTTTGGGGTCTTATCAATATTTGGACGCTGAACTTCAACGACACGCTGAGTAACACCTGATTCTTCTTGTTGAATGATATCACGCACCACAGTCACATTACGGGCACTGGCATCAGGGGTATTGGGCTGACGTACTTTAATCGTCACCGATGTGCCGCGCTTACCACGAATTAGGCTGACGATTTCACGCGTTGACCAGCCAACTACATCGGTCATAGTCTTACCGTCTTGGGCAATACCAATAATTAAGTCATTGGGCTTAATTTGACCCGACTTTGCCGCAGGACCCCCATCGACTAAAGTTACAATGCGCGTATAGTCTGGGTTTTTGCGATCAGGACGGATAGATACCCCAACGCCTTCTAACTGTAAACTAGATTGGATTTGTAGCTCATTGGCTTGAATCGGTGCATAATAATTACTGTGCGGATCGTAGGTCAGCATCGCCGTGTTTAAGATGGTTTCCATAATCTCATCATCTTTTAGACGGGTAAACTGTTCTTGCTGACGAGATAAACGATTAAGCAAAATCTCACTAGGCGTACGTTCGTCATTACGTACTAAATCTTGACCGCGCGTGATATCTGGGTTGTCTAAAAATACCTTTTCTTTTGCTTTCTCATCTTCTTTACCTAAAGTAATACTCATCAACTGAAACTTCAACTGACTTGTCCAATAGTCGCGCTGCTCTTTTTTGGTTTTAAAATGATTGAGTTTTTCACGGTCAAGGACAATGGTATCCTTGCTGGTTAAATTAATATCCGTTTTTAGCATCTTTTTTGCCATGGCAAAATACTCATTTGAGCGTTTACGATAGCGCTCAAACACCTCTACCCCAGCAGATAAATCACCACGCTTTAAGCGCACGCCAAACTCATCGGCATACTTTTTCTTAAACTCATCGACATCAGATTGCAAAAACAGCGTATGGTTTGGGTCAAGGCTATCGATATACATAGACAAAATCTCGCTACCAGTCGCCGTATCGAGTGGCTGATTAAGATAATGACTGCGATCCAGCAATGCCGCTACTTGGCGCGTGGTAACCTGTTGCTCAGGCGTTTGTTTAAAGCCTTCGGTATTGGTATCAGCTACTGCGGTGCCATAGCTTTGGGTAAGAATTAAACCTGCGATGCCCACTGACGCTGCACTGAGTAACCACTGTGCTGGTTGTTTTTTCATCATATATACCTAATTATTTTAAGTGAAAAGTATGCTTTATTTTTAGCAAAATCAAAAAATATCTATAAACGGCTGTCCATAAAATCTAGCTATTTTTACTCTCTTATATTTAACACTAAACCATGCGTTACGCTAGCACTAAAAGCTTATATCTACATATGGATTATGTTGGCTTTGTCGTTAAAAAACCAATCAATACTAGCATGGCCATAAATATAGCTCTGTCTCAAACTGTATAAACAATCTTACACGCTGCGCCCTAACATACCAAATGTCCTACTGCATAAACCAGACGTATCTATTTAACGAATATCAGTCAATGTATTAAAATGTCTTCAAATGTCTTCCCGTGATACATTATGCTCGGCTCGCAATTACTGTCATAATAAGACCCTAATGGCGATGAATAATAGATGTCATTTATCGTTATTTTTTAGTTTAACGTATCATATAACAATATATAACCTCATAAGGATCACGCAATGTATGGTGTTTTAATGATTGATATCGATAGTACCGCGCTGACGGCTGAAGATGTCAGCCTAATTAGACAAGCACAAGTTGGTGGGGTCATTTTGTTCGCCAGAAACGTTACAGATGCCGCCCAAGTGCGCGCGCTGTGTGACGACATACGTTGTCACAATGCCGATATCCTGATTGGGGTCGATCAAGAAGGGGGGCGCGTTGCCAGATTACGTAACGGTTTTACGCCATTGCCAGCGATGGGCAGGCTTGGTGAGTTATTTAACCAAGACCCCAATCGCGCCCTCGAATGTGCTTATGATTGTGGCTATTTGATGGCGGCGGAAGTATTGGCAGTAGGCATAGATTTGAGCTTTGCACCGGTGCTCGATAGAGATGGTATTAGCCAAGTTATTGGCGATCGCAGCTTTCACCATGATCCTCAAGCCATCATCGCTCTGGCAAGCCAGTTTATGCGAGGCATGAAAGCTGCTGGCATGGCAACAACAGGCAAGCATTTCCCTGGTCACGGTTCGATAGCTCCCGACTCGCACGTCGCTGAAGCCATTGATGACCGTAGCTTAGATGATATTATGAACAGTGATATGCAACCATTTGCGCAAACGTTGCCATGGCTCGACGCTTTGATGCCAGCGCATGTGATTTTTTCACAAGTAGATAATAAACCAGCGGGATTTTCTAAAATTTGGCTCAAAGACATCATTCGTGAACAGCTAAATTTTGAGGGTGTGTTATTTTCTGATGACTTGTCTATGGCAGGGGCAAAAGCGGCGGGTGATGTCAGTGCACGCGTCACAGCAGCGATTGAAGCCGGTTGCGATATTGCTTTGGTCTGTAACGACCGCGTCGCCGCTCATGAGGCGGCAAAAGCGGCGCAAGCGCTGCCCTATCCCAATCAAAAACGCATCAAGACCATGTGTGGGCAGATACCGGCTTGGCAAGGCGATCTCGAATCTACTTGTCAGCAGTTTGACTATTGGCAACAGGCAAAAATAAATATCTCACAGACGTTCTTTCCTACTCAATTAGAATCTCAAGCATCAGCTAACCTTGAGCTAAAAGACCCAACCAGTTATATATAATAACTATAGTTGAAATACTTTAAAGTCGCTACCGTATTGCTGGTGTAAATTTTTTGCAGCCTCTGTCTGCGTAGGCACAGCAAGCAAGAAAAATTTGCACCAGCAATACGTGTTGTATCGATATTACTTTTCACCGACTATAACTAATAAATGGCAATCAAGTTAATCTGATATAAAAAGATAAGCAAAATAAAAACCGCATCTTGATTAAGATGCGGTTTTTCTGTTTTATAATTTAACTTACAACATTTTAACGCTTTACTTAGTTGTTGGCAGCTGAATCCAATGCAGTACCACGGCTTGCATCATCAGCGTCTGGCATCAAATCATCGTTATCGCTGTCTAATGGATTTAGATCTGGGTCAAGCGCGTCATTACTAATTGCTAAGCCATCATTGGCCGTAGTCGTTTCGTCATAGACCACAAACTCGATACGGCGGTTACGGAAACGACCTTGGTCTGTCGTATTGTCCGCTATAGGATCGGTCTCACCCATACCTTTGGTCATAAGCTTACTGGGATCAGCACCTTGTGCGACCAAATATGCCTTCATTGCCTGAGCACGCTCTTCTGATAGCTTTAGATTATAGGCAGCATCCGCTGTTTTGTCGGTATGGCCAATAATCATCAGTGTCATATTGGGCACCTGTTCCATCAGCTTCACAGCACGGTCCAATAGCGCTTTGTTGGCGTCAGGAATCAACGCTTTATCTACTTCAAAATTGACCACTTGTAGACTTAAGGCGCGAGCTACATCACGAGGATCTGGGTTTTGACCCAAGTTATCCATTGCTGCCTCAGACGCTGTTAAGCTGTCAGCAATTTCAGTTTGCTCATTGAGCGGACCTTCAGCAATAACCGTCATCGCTGGCGCAGCAGCTTGTAAATCAGATACCAATTTATTTAAAGCGGCAGTGTCAGCAGCATTGACTGTAATCGTATCGCCTTTAACCAACATACTAGCATTTGGGACGTTTTTAAAAATAGACAAAATAGTGGCAAGCTGCGCAGTCGCTGGCATATCAATTGAGAAATTATCATCGATATCTGCTCGGCAATTATTAGCGGCATCACCAAACACGCTAGTCAGTGCCGTCATAACATTGCTCTGTAGCGTGTCATTACCCACATCCATACGGCAAGCATATAGCTCACTATTTTCACCAGTGGTAATACGCAATGATGCTGGTGCCATATTAGCCGCAACCGCCTGTCCATCACTATTCGCTGCTTGCTGCGCTGTCACAATTGGCATGCCGACCGGCTCAGGCTTGTCTTGGCAGCCTCTTAATAGTGCCCACGCCAAAGCACCTAAAATAATCAGTCCAATAATGGGTAATAGCGCTTTCATAAAGCTACCATCTTTTTCTGCTTCGTGCTGTAGCGGCGCTGTGCTTACCGTATCTGATATATGCGCTCCAGTAGAAACAGGGGCAGCAGCAATCACGCCAACAGGCAATACAGCCGTTGCCCATACAGGGATATGACGCTGATAACTGTCAATATTTTCGTTTAAAAATTGAGGTACAGGAGTCGTGCCTGACAAACTTTTGATTTCATGATAAGCAAGCGGCGCTGCCATGGCAATTAAGCCACGAGCAGCCACCACATCGACGTTGTGCTTACCAGCAAGCTCACGGGCAATTTGATCACGACGCGCATCTTCTGTCCATACACGATCATAAAAACCTTGGTCATCGCGAGCAATCGTTTCATTGGCAAAACGGTCATGGGTCTGATTGTCTGCTAGACGCGCCGCAAAAATAGCATAAAACTGTTCAAGCAAATTCTTCTTGGCGGGATTGTGATCGTCTCCAAGTACTGCTGGACTGACTGTCCGTGTCAAATGACTGATAATATCCATAGCATTCTTCCTCAATTCATCATTATTTTATGTGGCTTGTTTTATCTCGTTTACGCGCTCAAAAAACAGAGTGCTATATCAGTGATCATCTATATCAGTAGGATATCTAAAATTTAAGAGTCTGAAATAATAAATAGCCACGCTATAAAATAAGCGCTGACTATATTCAGTTTTTGTTATTATAAAAGTATTAAGAAGGTGTTCACAATCAACACGCTGTTGTGCAAATGCTACAATAAGTAATATTTCAGTTGTTACGCGTAACTATGACGCCTATAAAGTAAAAATTGCTAACATATAATCAGCTCAACGTTAAATTGTAATATTAATAAAAAAAAGTGCCCTATAAAATATAAGGCACTTGTTAACGTCTTATAGTCTTTGAAAAAAATATAGTTGAAATACTTTAAAGTCGCTACCGTATTGCTGGTGTAAATTTTTTGCAGCCTCTGTCTGCGTAGGCACAGCAAGCAAGAAAAATTTGCACCAGCAATACGTGTTGTATCGATATTACTTTTCACCGACTATAGTAATTTATCATCTGACTTGAGCAGGTTCAACCACAATGATATTGTTTGCCATGTCCTCAAATTCAGATGAAGAGACAGAACCATTTGAGCCTGAAGGCGCGCTATTAAAATTATTAGTGTTATTATTTCTTGCAAGTGCTGGCATCACACTATCGTTGGTCTCATCGTCTGGCGCTTGATACTCCACATTATTAGCGCTGTTATTTGCAGGCGCGTTTTCAAATTGATTGTTAAAATTATTGGTCGCCATGCCTTGTTGTTGCATGACGCCATTATTCATATCATTAGGGTTGCTAGGTAATGGTAGTGGCGCAGTACTCTCGATCATCATCGATGGTAGCAATGTACGCATATCCGCCATTAAACGTTGTAGCTGCATAGTATCTGGCGCCTCTACCGTAATGCGATCGTTTTGCAATTGTAAGCGCGCAAACGGTACTGATCTCAATAATGTCAGCACATTAGGTAATACCTCTATCGGCATATTAGCAACGCTGCTGGCAACGCCTTCTTTTACGATTAACTGACACATTCCTGCCTGCTCACCAAAACTGGTATTGAGCGCCTGTTGCAATAGGCTTTGCAGCGCGACATCGCCCACCGACCCACTACAAGTATATAAGCTGCCATTGTTATCCACCCCAACTATCAGCTCAATTGGCGTTACCACTTGTACTGGCGGTTCAATCACAGGCGGCACGACAACTGGCGTTGTCACCACAGCTTCTACTGGCGGCGTATCATTTGGCTTGATTAATAATGCCCACACAAGCCCAATGGCTGTCACTGCCCCTAGTAATACAAATGTCCATAGCAACATATCATTGCGTTGATTTCGGGTCCGTGTTTTTTCTCGGCGTAGGCTGGTGTTTTCTGCCAAATGATGCTCTGCTGGACTGACATGAATCGAATCAGTACTGAGACGCTCATCCAAAGTCGGTATCGGCGATTCTGCTGTGAAACTCGGTGAAGTAATAATATCGACAGCGGCGGGCTCGTAGTTATTTAAAGCAACAGCTGGTATCACAGTACCTGCCAGTACTCTCTGGCTTTGAAACAGCTCATCATCAGGATGCTGAAGCGCGCCAATAATAGGTGCGGACCATATCGGCAAATAAGGGCGCAATGAGGCTTGTTCACCTTGCAAAAAGGCTGGCAGAAATTGTCCATTTGCCAGTATTTTTAACTCTTGATAGGCAAGTGGCGCGGCATTTATCAGCAGCTGCATCGTCGTAAACTCATCAATATGATGGGTCGATGCAAGCTCTTGAATCATCAGCCGACGTAAGCTTGGCGTTTGCCATAACTGCTCAAACAATGGCGCTTCTGCGACATGCTCACCGATAACGGTAGCATCGTCACGCAATAACTGTGAGTAAATATTTGGCAATGCCAAACGCGACGCCAAAATAGCATAAAATTGTTCTAATAAGCTGACATGGGAGACGCTACCATTGTTACCCAATATAGCTGGGGTCACCTTTTGCTCTAGTTGGTCAATGATACTCATAAGTTACTGCCTCGGTCAGCGTTAATGTTACACATATAGTTGAAATACTTTAAAGTCGCTACCGTATTGCTGGTGTAAATTTTTTGCAGCCTCTGTCTGCGTAGGCACAGCAAGCAAGAAAAATTTGCACCAGTAGTACGGGTTGTATCGATATTACTTTTCATCGACTATATAGTCGATATATCTTGATTGGTAATAGTATCAGTCGTTACTGTCAGTATACGAAGCATTACTCACTGTCGCTCACACGATGTTATATTATTCAATATAAATAAACATTAAAGCACAATTTTGTCGCATATTGGTTTTTGTACTATGATTGCTGCTACTATTATTAATATGAGTACGTAACTGTTTATCAGTCATATTTGGATGACAATAACCAATAAAACCTAGGCTTTAAGTATTGTCTTACTTATTACTGCTATCTATCAGACCCAACCTAAGGACTATCCTTTGTTTAATCAGACGACGCTTATCATTATTATTACGGTTATTGTCAGTTTGTTGGCGTGGCAAAACAAAGCACTGTTTAATCGACTCATTTTTTATCCGCCAGCAGTAAACAATGGTCAATGGGATCGATTTGTTACTCATGGATTTATCCATGCTGATAGCATGCACTTGCTCTTTAATATGTTTACCTTATACTTTTTTGGTCGTGCCATTGAGGGCTTATATCAGAAATTTTTATTCGGCTATGGCTTTTTGCTTTTTTATGTACTGGCTATTATTGTCGCGATGATTCCAAGTTATATTAAGCACAAGCAAAGTGCCAGTTATTTAAGTCTTGGCGCATCAGGCGGTGTATCTGCTGTATTGTTTGCGTTTATCTTGCTTGCTCCTTGGGAAAAAATCTATCTGTTTGCGATCATCCCTATCCCAGCCATCTTATTTGCAGTTGCCTATGTCGCTTACAGTATCTATTCTGATAAACGCGGCGGCTCAAACATCAATCATATGGCACATATGTGGGGCGGCGCGTTTGGTGTCATAGCTACCATCATTTTAGAGCCACAAGTCCTACCTCATTTTCTAAATGCCCTATTATCACCTGGATTTTAGGCAACGCTATGATGGAGTTACTTTATATTTTGACTATAGTTGAAATACTTTAAAGTCGCTACCGTATTGCTGGTGTAAATTTTTTGCAGCCTCTGTCTGCGTAGGCACAGCAAGCAAGAAAAATTTCCACCAGTAGTACGTGTTGTATCGATATTACTTTTCACCGACTATAGGCCTTTTAAATAGGCCTTTTTAAGTAGTCTTATAGTTAACGTTGATGTTTTATTATGATTATAGATGTTATTGGTGATATTCACGGCTATGCAGACAAGCTCATTGGACTGCTAAAACAACTGGGTTATGTACATAATGGTCAGCACTTTGTGCCGCCAGCCGGTCATCGTGCGCTATTTATTGGTGATGTAATTGACCGCGGCTCACAGCAGATAGCGACGTTAGAAATCGTTTTTGCCATGCTGGATGCTGATGTCGCTGATGCAGTAATGGGCAATCATGAATATAATGCACTTGCCTTTGCCACCTCTGATCCCGATGATACCAGCCAATATCTGCGCTCACATAACGAGATACATACCCGCCAGCATGAGACGTTTTTGGCAGAAGTGCCATTTGGTTCAGAGACACATCAATATTGGTTACAGCGCTTATATGAGATCCCATTGTGGCTGGAAATCGACTATGCTTGCTTTGTCCATGCTTGCTGGGATGTCGATAGTATGGCGGTACTACAGCCACTCTTAACAGAGAATAATTGCCTGACAGCCCATGGGCTGATCGCGACCTCTAGAGAAGGTACTGTAGCATTTGATGCGTTAGAGCGCGTCTTAAAGGGCGTCGAAACCCCATTGCCTAATGGGTTAGTAATGGTCGATAAAGAAGGCACCAAGCGCACACGCGTGCGAGTACGTTGGTGGCTCGATGCATTGAATACACGCAGCATTCACGAAGTGGCTCGCGCACCTTTATCTGCATTGGCACAAATCCCTAAAGATGCATTGGCTGAAAACATCGACTTTACGCTAAAAACCCACAAGCCTGTATTTGTCGGGCATTATTGGCTAACGGGCGAGCCTGAACCGCTCAGTCCACAAGTTATCTGTACCGATTATTCGGCAGCCGTCGATAGTGGCTATCTGACCTGTTATCAGCTCGATAGCGAGCAGCCATTACCTTTAAAAACCAGTCATTTTATCCAATATCGTCACGATCAAGATACCAACATACTCGGTTCTATTTAAGATATAGTCGGTGAAAAGTAATATCGATACAACAGGTACTACTGGTGCAAATTTTTCTTGCTTGCTGTGCCTACGCAGACAGAGGCTGCAAAAAATTTACACCAGCAATACTGTAGCGACTTTAAAGTATTTCAACTATATATGGTGATTTTTATGCTCGCTTTGACATTAAAGCGCAAACTTGGCTTTACGAATGCAGCAAAATTTTTGTATGATGGTCTTTTTGAGGATATCAAAGCATGAGCACCACATCAGCGACTGTTAACGCTATTGATCAGAACGGACCTATTACCTCGCCTGCTGGTCAACCAAAAGTTGGTATTATCATGGGCTCACAATCTGACTGGGCGACCATGAGCGCGGCGGCACAATTGCTTGCAGACTTTGATATCGCCTTTGAATGTGAAGTAGTATCAGCGCACCGTACGCCTGATAGATTGTTTGATTATGCCAAAAGTGCAAAAGGTAACGGCTTACAAGTGATTATCGCTGGTGCCGGTGGTGCCGCCCACCTACCTGGTATGTGCGCCAGTCAAACGCCGCTACCTGTTTTTGGTGTCCCCGTAAAATCTTCTATGCTGAGTGGTTGGGACAGCTTACTTTCTATCGTTCAGATGCCTAAAGGCGTGGCAGTTGGAACGTTAGCGATTGGATCCGCTGGTGCTTATAATGCTGCACTGCTTGCCATCCAAGTGTTGGCATTACATGATGAATCGATTGCGACTAAGCTTGGCCATCTGCGTCATACCCAAACTAATACCATTCTTGCCAGTCCAATACCCGGTATTATCAATCCTTAATACCCAGCTCAAGTGAATAGCATTCGATGGTTATATTTGCTATTTTAATCGCCTTATTTAAATATAAGCATGCTTCACTTGATATTTACTTTTAGATAGGTTTTACTAAATACAAGGTGCATACAATGCACCTTTTCCTATTTTAATTCGTTAGACTTTTATACCCTTAATGCCTTTATATTCGTATACCTTGAAGCACTTAACCCATTGTTTATCTAAATCAAAGAGCCTGCCATGACCATAGCGAACGCTTACCCTGTTACTCAAACCATCCGTACCATCGGAATTTTAGGCGGTGGTCAGCTCGGCATGATGCTGGCGCAAGCGGCGATGCCATTGGGCTATCAATGTGTGTTTTTAGAAGACAGCGCTGACTGTCCCGCCAGTTTATACGGACGCGTTTTTACCAGTGAGCAATTAGACGCTTTTATTGAAGCTGCTGATGTCTTTACTCTGGAGTTTGAGAATACCCCGACTGCGACTGTTGAGCAATTGGCAAACTTATCAAAATCTGGCAAAAAACAAGGGATGTTCCCGCCAACGATTGCGCTAGATATCGCGCAAGATCGTTTAAAAGAAAAGCAGATGTTTAATACGCTTGATATCGCAACGGTGCCTTTTATGCCCGTCAGTTCAGAGGCAGAGTTACAGCAAGCCTGTCATGAGCTTGGACTGCCTGTCGTGCTAAAAACCAGCCGAGGCGGTTATGATGGTAAAGGTCAATTTGTGATTAAAGCCGACAGCGATATCAAAGCAGCTTGGCAAGAGCTCAAGGATGCGGTTACAGGTAAAGGCTCACTGACACAAACGCCAGCACCATTAATTGCAGAAGGCTTTATTCACTTTAGCCGTGAGCTTTCTATCATCGCCGCACGAGGACAAAACGGTCAAGTACGCTGTTATGATTTGGTCGAAAACCATCATCATCAGGGTATCTTGGCCAAGACCCAAGCGCCAGCCATTGGTACCAGTCATTTATTCAAGCAAGCGACTGATGCCATTACCAAAGTCATGAATCATTTGGACTATGTTGGAGTGATGGCGCTTGAGCTATTTGTGACTAAAGATGCTCGTGGTAATGACACTTTACTGGCTAACGAGATAGCACCACGCGTTCATAATTCTGGACACTGGAGTATTGAGGGTGCTGTCACCAGCCAATTTGAAAATCATATTCGTGCCGTGGTCAATCTACCACTAGGCGATACTGATAATGTCCATCCAGCAATTATGATCAATATCTTAGGGCAATATCCTGATATTAGCGCGGTGCTCAATATTGATGGCGTCCATTATCACAGCTATCATAAAGCGGAGCGCAATGACCGAAAAATTGCCCATATTACCTTGATGCCAAACGATGTGGCAGACTTAGAGCCCGCACTAGCCAAGCTGGTCGCCATACTACCTAATAAAGTCGGTCTTGATAAGAAAGTAACACCCATCAACAATCCGACAACGGCAGAAGATAGCTTAACTACTGCTGAAGTAGAGACTAACGCTGAAAATAAAAAAAGCTCAGCAAATAATGACAATGAGCAGCAAATTGCTGAGCTAGCTAACCCAAAAGTAGAAAAGGCTAAGAAATAATGCAGATTTGGGTAGACGCAGATTCGGTACCATTAATTGCTAAAGACTTGATTATTAAAACCGCTGAGCGCACACAAACCATGGCTATATTTGTCGCTAATCAACCAATCAAACTGCGTAAGTCGCCGCTACTGGTGATGACTGTCGTGCCCTCTGGTTTTGATAAGGCCGATGATTATATCGTTGAGCAGATTCAGCCAGGTGATTTGGCGATTACCAGCGATATCCCTTTAGCAAATGATATTTTGGACAAAGGTGGCATGGTACTGACGACCCGCGGCGTGGTCTATGACAAAAACAATATCAAGCAAAAGCTCAATATGCGCGATTTTATGGATACCATGCGTGGCACTGGTGTGCTCGAGTTGCAAGAAATGAGCGGGCAAAAACCTTATGGCGATCGTGATAAAAAAGCCTTTGCTGATGGTTTAAACAAATTGGTACGCTAATTTTCAAATTCTTTATAGTGGTTGAAATACTTTAAAGTCGCTACCGTATTGCTGGTGTAAATTTTTTGCAGCCTCTGTCTGCGTAGGCACAGCAAGCAAGCAAGCAAGCAAGCAAGCAAAATTTGCACCAGTAGTAGGTGTTGTATCGATATTACTTTTCACCGACTATACTTCTCACCGACTATAGTGGTTAAAACAAAAAACGCGAGTAAGCCTAATGGGTTACTCGCGTTTTTCTAATAGACTTGTCAAATAAGTAGCGACTACGTTAAGTCCATTGGAGAGTGATTAAGCCAAACCACTAGAGAAAGGAATGACTTCCTCTAAGCCAATGGCGCCTGTTATGACCATGAGCAACCTATCAACACCAACTGCGATACCGCTACAAGGTATCAAGTCATCAGACGCCGCTAATAGATGCTCATCAATAGGCATTTGTGGCAAATTATGACGCTTGCGCAATTGATTGTCCTGCTCAAACCGTTCCCTTAATGCCTGTCCATCTGCTAGCTCATCATAAGCGTTGGCAATCTCAATTCCTTTGATATAGAGCTCAAAGCGTTTGGCGACCTTATTACCGTCTTTATCAACAGCGGTCTTTGCTAAAGCGGCAGTCGCAGGCGGATACTCAATAATCAACGTCGGCAAATCATGCCCTAAATTTGGCTCAACGGCATGGCTAAATAATAAATCCAGCCAGCTTTGACGACGGTCTTGTTCGCTATCGATTGCGCAGCTCTGTGCGCTATTAAAATCAAACCCCGTCAAACCTTTGTCTTCTCCTACTGCCTGTAATGCTGATAGACTGGCTGTCAGCGGATGAATACCGACAAAATCCATAAAAGCATCAACGTAGCGATAATGACTCATGATGATCGGATAACCATACAGCATCTCTAATAACTCACCCAGCTCAGCCGCCATATCATCCAGACTATAATTCGGCTGATACCATTCAAGCATCGTAAACTCGATATTATGGCGTGCCCCTATTTCATTATCTCGAAAAACGGGGCAAATCTGATACATAGGTACCTGCCAGCTGGCAAGCAAACGCTTCATGGCAAATTCAGGCGAGGTATGAAGATAATATGTATAAGGTTTGTCTTGATACGTGACCTGTGCAGAAACTGACTGCAAAAAAGTATCGGTATTGCCGGCTTGCGATAATAGCGGTGTCTGCACCTCAATCACTTGACGCGTGGCAAAAAACTGACGAATGACACTCACCAATTGCGCACGCTGCTGCGCCATCGCAAGGGTCATAGTTGGGGCATAGCTCGGTTTAGACAAAGGCTGATTGTTGGCTTTACTCATAGCGGATTACAGTGCCTCATAAGTCTTCAAGATAGATATTCAAACAGTCACACTGACTGGTTACGCTTGCCATTCACGGCGCAAATGGTAATCACGGCGTAGCTGATCAAAATCCGACCCTTTCACTTGACCACTCGTTATTTTATTTCTTAAAGCCGTATCGTCTTTTTTAATATCATAAAACTTTAGTAATCTGTCTGGATTTTCTTTTAGCTCAGACCATAGATAAGTATTGAGTGGTAGCAGCTGATGCATCGACAACACAGGCAGCACTGCCAATTTTTCACATAGGGCATCATAGATGATTTGCGTACCGCGTAGCTTACCCTCTAACGTATAGCCAGCGATATGCGGTGTGGCAATCGCAAGCTTGGATAGTAAACTCTCCGCTATCTGTGGCTCGTGCTCAAACACATCCAATACCACTTGGCGTTCGGTCGCATCGATATCGGCTTCGAGAGCAGCGGCGTCAATCACAGGTCCACGCGCACTATTAATCAGCATGGTATGCGGCGACATCCGTGCCAAAGTTTCTGCATTTATTAAATGACGGGTTGGATAGTCGCTGAAATTATTGCTGATGCTCATTGCCCCTTGCGTATCCGTATCTTTTTTATCCGTCAAAGGCACATGTAAACTTACGATGTCGCTTTGACATAATACTTGCTCAAGACTGGCATTATTGATATCGGACGTGGCTAACAATGGATCATAACCCAATACTTGCCAGCCCAAATCACTGGCATACTGAGCCAGCGTACTGCCAATATTACCAAGCCCAATGATGCCCAATGTTAATGGCGTCATAGATTGTGCCCAATACTGTGGACGCAATGTCAAAATAGCGCTCACTACATATTGCGCGACTGAATGTTTGCTACAGCCAGTGGCATTGGCAAAGGTAATATTGCGTTCTGCCAAATAATCTTGATCGACATGATCAGTACCAATGGTCGCAGAACCGACGAATTTGACACTATTATTATTAGCTAATAATGCTTGGTCTATTTGGGTGACTGAACGTATCAACAGCACATCAGGCTGCAAGTCCGCCAATAATTGCGCATTGATATCGCGTCCAGCAACGCGTATTACCTGCACCTGTTGCTCAGTATTTTGACCCAGCGCTATAGGATTAAAAAATTCATCAAGGCTTGCGATATTACTATCAGCCACAATAGTGAGATTTTTAATCGTATCTACCTTGTTTTTCATAGTATTCGTGACCGCCTGATTGATTGTGGATAATCTTATGTATTACTTTAGGCGCTTTAAGCAATTGCTTTACTATAAATGCGCTTATAAAGGTGTGTCTTGGCTTGGCTCATTCACTTTAATCAGGTTTTTACCTTGAGCCAACTCTTCTTGCTGAGCAAATAGCTCATTCTTATGCTGCGAGATCCATTCACGCCATACTGCCAGTCCGATTGCCAACACCACAGGACCGATGAATAAACCGACAAAACCAAAAGCAGTCAGGCCGCCTAACACCCCAATAAAGATGATAATGAAAGGAATTTTGGTCGCGCCACTAATGACGATAGGACGAATAAGGTTATCAACCCAGCTAATCACTAAGATGCCCCACAGTGCCAAGCCGATACCTTCAACCGTATGCCCTTGACTGAGCAGAAAAAGCGATATGCTGCCCCAAACGAATGGTGTACCAAACGGGATTAAAGCAATGATAAACGTCAATATCGTCATCAAAATAGGACTTGGTGCACTGGCAAAATAATAGCCGATACCCGCCAATAGCGCCTGCGCTAAGGCTGTCAGCCCAATACCGTAAACTACTGCACGCGTGGTGGTACCGACAGAATCAATATAACCATCGATACGATTGCCGATGATATTACGCAGCGCTTGGCGAATTTGGCGAACCAAGCTTGTGCCGTCACGATAAAAGAAAAACAACGTCATAAGCGCCATACCAAGTTTGGCAAGACTACTGAACACGACGTCAAAGGCAATTTTGCCGTAATACAGATGCGACTGTACCCAAAGACGAAAAGTCTCTAGCGTCCCTGCAGGGTTTTTATTGACTCTCCAAAGCACATCTTTGACCTGCTGCCCTATCACCGGCAAGTCTTTGACAGAGTCAGGCACGTCCAGATAGCCCGCTTTAATACGATAGACCAAATTACTGATCAGGCTTAACGCTTCTTGCTGTAAGATAAAAATACCGGCTACCAATGGCACGCCTATCATCAAAGTAATACTGACGGTCATAATCGTTGCACTAAAATTTGAGCTAAATCTGACCCTTTGATGAAAAAAGTTATAAATAGGAAAGGTCACATACGCCAAAATTGCTCCCCACAGTGCCGGCACAATAAAAAACCGTACCACTTGAAAACATAGCACAAAGAGCACGACCAATAAAGTAATTGCCAGCAAGCGCTGAATAATAAATTCTTTTGTCCAGTTTTCAATCATAGGGTACAAACCAAGGGTGACCAGCAGAAACCTAATACGGTTCTACTATAAAGTTTATAAATGGGTTGTCTAAATCACAGGTTATGTTTGTAATTTTCATCCATTAGCGAAGGTTTTGGGCAGTACAGATTTAGATAAAATATCTGCTTTTATAGGCTTAAGCAAGCTAATAGAAAAAACATATTATGCAACAAGATCACTCAAATAAATAAGGCTATGTTGTAACCTTTACTTACAACTTTCTTGATAGTAAATTTAATAGTGCCTGTATCGTCATTGATGTTGATTGCCAAAACCTATAGAGCAGAATTATCTTAACAAAAACATAGGGAATATGCGCTTTTTATGCACTTTTATATCTGCCATCTAGAGGGCTAAATCACTGGCTGGTTCTATTAGTAGCATCAATTGATGTTATACTAAAGGTATTCATTTACGCTTTCAAATGGCGCTCTGTTGGTTTGGCTTTATTTACTTTTATCAAGATAAGCCTCTAGCGTTTTTAAAACAACTTCGCGCCTGTTATCTTACTCTAGACGATATTTAGCATTATGTTTAGAGCAGTGCTGCATAAATCGAGATGGTAGATTTGCATGACATTCATGCCTATACATGTTTGATGCTCATGATACTGATGCACTATATTAAGCACCTTATTTTGAGTAAATAATTGAAAATACATATTTTGAGTGGATTTCGGAAACATATTTTAATTTGGTTTTATTTGAAACCAAGAGACATCTAACAAATTTAAACAACCTATTGATAGGAACAATAACAATGTCAAAAGACACCGCAAAAGACACTGACAACCCCAACCTTACATCTTCTAATAAGGGCCATCAAGCTTCAAAATCGCAAGATAGCGTTACGTTTGCCCTAGCCCAATCACACTTCTTAGTTGGCGATATCAAAGCCAATGCTGAAAAAATGCGCACCCTAGCACTGCAAGCACGTGAGCAAGGTGCTGATGTCATTATTTTTCCAGAGCTGGCCTTATTGGGCTATCCGCCGCAAGATTTGTTGCTACGTCCTAGTCTTTCAGGACGTATCAAAAGCGCGCTATCTACTCTAAGCGACATCGATGATATCGTAATGATTGTTGGCTATCCGCATGTTGATCATCATGGCACCTTTAACTCAGCCGCTATCTTGCATAACGGTCATCAAAAAGGCTTTTATCACAAGCAAATCTTGCCAAACTACGGCGTCTTTGACGAGCGCCGTTACTTTGATAAAGGACGCAATCAAGTCTTATTTGATTATAAAGGCATCACCATTGGTTTGCTTATCTGTGAAGATTTATGGGGAAAAGGTCCTATTGCTGAGCTCAAAAAGCAAGGCGCTGATCTTATTGTGAGCTTAAACGCTTCACCATTTGAGATTGAAAAACAAGATGCCCGCAAAACCATGCTGACCAAGCGTAGCCGTGAAAACAACTTACCTATTGTTTATCTCAATGCCGTTGGTGGTCAAGATGATTTGGTATTTGACGGCGGCTCTATGGCCATTCAAGCAGACGGCAGCGTCGCACATGAAGCCTCACGCTTTATGAATCAGTTACTGCTGGCAAGCTTTGATGTAAAAACAGCAAAATTTGATATACAAGCAAAAGCACCTTTGTCATTAAGCCGTGAATCAGAGATGTACCAAGCATTGGTCGTCGGCTTGCGTGATTATGTCAATCTTTCAGGGTTTACTGGCATCATCGTTGGCTTATCAGGCGGCATTGATTCAGCATTGACACTATGTATCGCTGTTGACGCATTGGGCGCTGATAAAGTTTATGCGGTCATGATGCCTTATGAATATACCTCACAAATCAGCTTAGAGGACGCCCAAGCCCAAGCACGCCGTCTCAATGTTTCTTATACGGTTTGTCCTATTTTTGATGCGGTCGAAGGTATCCGTCATACCCTTGCGCCACTATTCAACAAGTCGCCAGCCGATACCACCGAAGAAAACATTCAAGCACGTGCACGCGGTGTCGTACTAATGGCATTGTCTAATAAATTTGGGCATTTGGTCATCACCACAGGGAATAAATCAGAATTGGCAGTTGGCTACTCAACCTTATACGGTGATATGGCTGGCGGCTTTGACGTCTTAAAAGACGTGTATAAGTCACAAGTTTATAAACTGGCCAGCTATCGCAACCGTTTAGAAGATACACCGGTTATCCCTGAACGCGTCATTACTCGTCCGCCATCCGCTGAGCTACGTCCCGATCAAAAAGACCAAGACAGTTTGCCTGATTATGATGTTCTAGACGGTATCTTAATGTCATATATTGATGAAGATATGGGCTATCAAGATATTGTAGATAAGGGCTTTGATGCTGATTTGGTCGCTAAGGTGATCCAAATGGTCGATAATAGTGAGTACAAGCGCTCACAGGCACCAATTGGCACTAAGATTAGCCATAAAGCCTTTGGTCGTGAGCGCCGTTATCCACTCGTTAATAAATGGTCAATAAAAAGCTAAGCCTTGATACCTAAGCCTTGATACTAAATTCATCAACAACCTTTTAGATCACTCTTTTAAAGGTTTGATAAATTTAAGTTTTTATCCAATATCATAAAACTGTTTTATAATTAGCTGGGTGCTTGCCCAGCTTTTTTAGTTTTTGTGCATAAATAAATGCTAATGATACAATTCCTTTTACCTTAAAACCTTCCAACTATTATTTTCAATCTATCTACCTTACCTATTTTTATCCGAGTATGTCATGAGCTTGCTAACCGCTGGTGTGTTTATTTTTATATTAATTGCGCTAAGCGCTATCGTTTCCAGTTCGGAGTTGGCGCTCGCCTCCGCCCGTAAAATCAAGTTACAAGTCATGGCCAAGGAAGGCGAAGTACGGGCGCTGGATGTGCTCAACATGCAAGAGCAACCCGGCAGCTTTATTACCGTGGTACAAGTGGCACTCAATGCGGTCGCCATCTTAGCAGGGGTCATTGGTGAATCCGCTGTCAGTCCTTATTTACAACGTCTATTTGGTAATGAGACGGCAGCGTCCGTGGTGTCATTTATATTGGTCACCAGTATGTTTGTGTTGTTTGCAGACTTGATGCCCAAGCGTTTGGCAATGTCCAACGCTGAACCTATCGCGGTCAAAATGGTGCGACCGATGATTTTCTTTATTTTTATCTTTAAGCCTATTATTTGGGTATTTGATGGGGCGGCAAACTTACTGTTTAAACTCATAGGTGTGTCAACTGTACGCCAAGATGAAATGACCTCAGAGGATATTTATGCGGTGATGGATGCTGGTGCGGAAGCTGGCGTCATTAAGCATCAAGAGCATCATCTCATCGAAAATATCTTTGAGATGCAAGAGCGTACCGTGACTTCAGTCATGAATCCACGTGAGCATATTGTTTATTTTGATACCAAAGCCAGCACCGAACAAGTGGTTGCTGTGATGATTAAGCAGCCGCATAATAAATTCTTGGTCTGTAACGACGATGATTTAGAGCATATCATCGGTTATGTAGAATCACGCAGCTTTTTAGCCTCAGTACTTGAACAACAAGAAGTTTGTTTAACCGACAAAGCGTTGCTAAAACCGGCCTTGTTTATTCCCGATACCTTATCGTTGTTCGAAGTACTGGAAACGTTTAAATCAACGGGTGCAGATTTTGCCGTCATTGTGAATGAGTATGCATTGGTCGTTGGTGTTATCACGCTCAAAGATGTGATGAGCATCGTGATGGGCGAGCTGGTCACCTTAGAAGAGCAACCGATTGTCCAGCGCACCGACAACTCTTGGTTAATTGATGGCATGACGCCCATTGAAGATGTCATTCGCTCATTGGGCATGGTCAATTTACCGCATAGCCAAAATTACGAAACCATCAGCGGTTTTATGATGTATATGCTGCGTAAAATCCCTAAAAAGACAGACTGTGTCGAATATGCCAATTATCGTTTTGAGATTATTGCGACCGATAACCTCAAAATTACTCAACTACTGGTGACAAAATTTGAAGATGTCATTTAATTCACTTAATACACGATGTAATTTATGGGTACTGTCAGTATTGGCTTCATGACAATTTTTATTCCCAAGCTTACTCACTATAGTTGAAATACTTTAAAGTCGCTACCGTATTGCTGGTGTAAATTTTTTGCAGCCTCTGTCTGCGTAGGCACAGCAAGCAAGAAAAATTTGCACCAGTAGTACGTATTGTATTGTATTGTATTGTATTGTATTGTATTGTATCGATATTACTTTTCACCGACTATAAATCAAGCACGCGCACCAAATATCGCAGTACCAACACGCACCATGGTCGAGCCATTAGCAATCGCATCGGTCATATCATCACTCATACCCATGCTCAGCGTATCCCATTGACTTAGCTCTGGATGGGTACGCTTAATGTCGTCAAATAATTGTTTGGTTCGCTTAAAAGCATTGGTGTTTGCTTTAGCAGGAATAATCATCAACCCGCGCAATTGCAAACGCTTATAATTTTTAATGTCTATTATTAATTCTGGAAGCTGCTCTGGCAGACAGCCCGACTTAGTGTCTTCATTATCGATATTAATCTGAATCAGGACATTTAGCGGCAGCATCCCATCTGGACGTTGGTTGTTAAGACGCTTGGCAATAATGTCACGCTCAAGCGTTTGCACCCAATCAAAATGCTCGGCAATATCGCGTGTTTTGTTACGCTGAATACTACCAATATAGTGCCAAACAATATGTTCGCATTCTACTTGCTCATGTAGCAACTGTATTTTTTCAATCGCTTCTTGTAGATAGTTTTCGCCAAAATCATACTGTCCTTGACGCGCCAATGTCGCCACCATCTCAGCAGATTTGGTTTTGGACACCGCAAGCAAAGTCACACTACTCGGCGCCCGCAACGCTTGTTCGCATGCTTGTGCTACTTGTGCCTTTACCTGCTGCCAGTTCTCAGTCAGATTTTGAACCCCTACTTCATTATTGGTAAGGTTGGTTGCGACATGCTTGTGTGCTTGCTGAGAAGACATATTCATAAAAACTCTTATTGATGTAATGAGTTAGAAATAAAAGAGAGGTGATTATAGCGATGCGTTATTGCTATTTGAAAAACCCGTCAGGCTATTTTTGCATTTTATTCAGTTAGTAGATGGTTAATTCAGCACAGTCTTGTTATGATATTGTTACATGGTTTAATATGTGCCACTAAAAGCTCTAGCAATAGTAAGAATTATAGTGAAGCCTAACCCACCTTAATGAGGTTAGCTTAAACAATGTCATAAAATCTTGCTTATCGCCTGCTTTCTATGTTGCTTTTGGCACACCTTATTCATTGATAGGAATATTCGATTATGGCTGAACAAAATTTAAGAATTGAAGACTTGCTGCGTTTTGCCGTCAAGCTTAAGGCTTCAGATTTACATATTTCAGCCGGTATGCCTGCGATGATTCGAGTCGATGGCGAGATGACTCGGATTAATATGCCAGAGATGAGTCATAAAGTGGTGCATCAACTCATTTATGACATCATGAATGATAGACAACGTGCCGACTTTGAAGAATTTTTTGAGACGGATTTTTCTTTTGAGATTCCAGATTTGGCCCGTTTTCGGGTAAACGCATTTAATCAAAATCGCGGTGCAGGCGCTGTCTTTCGTACGATTCCATCCAAAATTCTGACCATGGAAGATCTAGGTATGGGAGAAGTTTTTAAGCGTGTCTCAGACTTTAAGCGTGGCGTGGTATTGGTCACTGGTCCAACCGGCTCAGGTAAGTCGACCACACTGGCGGCCATGATTGATTATATCAATGAAACCCGTAAAGAGCATATCTTGACCATTGAAGACCCGATTGAATTTGTTCATGAGTCAAAAAAGAGCTTAATTAACCAGCGTGAAGTACACCGCGACACCTTAGGTTTCGAACCGGCATTGCGCTCAGCTTTACGTGAAGATCCTGATATTATTCTAGTTGGTGAGCTACGTGACCTTGAGACCATACGCTTAGCGCTCACTGCCGCTGAAACCGGACACTTAGTCTTTGGAACTTTACACACCAGTTCCGCTGCCAAAACCATTGACCGTGTGATCGACGTATTCCCTGCTGCTGAAAAAGACATGATTCGAGCAATGCTATCAGAGTCACTACAAGCAGTGGTCTCGCAAACGCTTTTACGTCGTCAAACAGGCGGGCGAGTTGCCGCGCATGAGATTATGCTGGGTACGCCCGCTATTCGTAACTTGATACGTGAAAACAAAATTGCTCAAATGTATTCTGCTATCCAAACGGGTGCTGGTGATGGCATGATTACTCTCGATCAAGCCCTTAAAAATCTTGTAGCGAGAGGCACCATTAGCAAAGACGTTGCACGACCTTATGCTAAGCAGCCTGAAGCCTTTTTATAATAGGAATAATATCGGCGATTCGTTTCAGGAAAACTTAGTGACGATTATAAATTTCTGGATAATCTCCCTTTACATTAATTTTCATTTTTCACGATTTTTAAAAGTTTATTGAAGCAGGTTTCACTCTATTTATTGCACATTTTCTTGCACATTTTCTTGCAAATATAGGTACGTTATGGACATTGATAAACTTTTACAATTGATGATTAATAAAAATGGCTCCGACCTTTTTATCACTGCCGATGTCGCACCTTCTATGAAAATCAATGGGAAAATACTGCCTGTTGGTAAAATACCTTTGACCGCTGAGCAAACCATGAGGCTGGTTAAAGGTGTCATGACAGTCAATCAGCAAAAAGAATTTGATGAGACCCATGAGTGTCAGTTTGCGATTACTGATCAGGCGCAACAAGCACGTTTTCGGGTTAGTGCTTTTATACAGCGCGACATGGCAGGGATGATTTTAAGGAAAATCGAAAACAAAATCCCTACTGTCGAAGAGCTACGTCTGCCGCCAGCGCTAAAAGAGCTGGCAATGAAAAATCACGGTTTGGTTTTATTAGTTGGCGCAACCGGTACTGGTAAATCAACCACGCTTGCAGCCATGATAGGACATCGTAATCAAAATTCTCATGGTCATATTATTACCATAGAAGACCCTATCGAGTTTGTCCATAAACATCGCGGCTGTATTATTACCCAGCGCGAAGTCGGTATCGACACCCACTCTTTTGAAACCGGTCTAAAAAATACCTTGCGCCAAGCACCTGACGTTATTTTGATTGGTGAGATTCGTAATCTCGAAGTCATGAGTTACGCGATTCAATATGCTGAAACGGGGCATTTGGTATTTGCAACCTTGCACGCCAATAATGCTAACCAAGCAATCGACCGTATTATTCACTTTTTTGAGGCCAGTCGCCATAATCAATTGTTTATGGATTTGTCGCTTAACTTGCAGGCCATTATCGCGCAGAAATTGATTCCAACGCCTGATGGCAAGGGACGCCGCGCCGCTATTGAAATATTGTTAAACTCACAGCTGATTAGCGATCATATCCGTAAAGGTGATGTGCATGAGATCAAAGATGTCATGACACGCTCACGTGATAGCGGTATGCAAACCTTTGACCAAGCTTTGTTTGATTTATATGAAAATGGTGAAATTACTTATAAAGAAGCTATTCTTCATGCTGATTCTCCCAATGATTTGCGCTTAAAAATCAAACTCAGCAGCAAAAATGGCGTGGCAAACTTAGATGAAGGCGCAGATAGTTTATCGTTAGACATTACCTAATGATGTATTTTTAACCGCAGTTATTATGTTTTATATAGTCGGTGAAAAGTAATATCGATACAACACGTACTACTGGTGCAACTTTAAAGTATTTCAACTATATATCTAGAAAAATCGCCACAAAAAAGCCCTTACAGATGAATGATGAGGGCTTTTTGATGACGATTTTTTCTCAGCGATATTTTGATGCTTACTTTACGCTGTCCTTACATGCTTGGTCATTACAGATACCATATAGTACTAGAGAGTGACCCGATAGCTTAAAGCCATGCTCCGCCGCTACTTTAAGCTGCTCTTCTTCAATCACTTTATTATGAAATTCGACAATCTTACCGCAATTATCACAAACTAAATGGTCGTGATGCTCTTCTTGGGTAATCTCAAACACTGATAAATTGTTTTCAAAGTTGTGACGCTCGACAATGCCTGCCTGCTCAAACTGAGTTAGCACGCGATAAACGGTCGCTAAACCCACATCTTCGCCTTGCTCAATCAGTGCTTTATAAACCTCTTCCGCGCTCATATGGTGCAGCTCTGCACTCTCAAGCAGCTCTAGAATTTTGATACGCGGTAACGTTACTTTTAATCCCGCTCTACGTAAATCTTGGTTGGTAAAAGAAGCCATAATATCCCTTCTGACTATGAAAGTCTTAGCAAATAAGTTCAAAAAACATAAGGTGAATAATCATCAGTAGTGATGAATGGGTCATTGTAAAAAATCATACTCATACAAAATCAGTCACTATCAAATGTATTTCTAGCACATTTTTTCTAAAAAAATGACCATAAGCCTATGAATTTAAAATATAAATAATAAATGACGCAAGAAAGCGTTCGGTAAATAATGTCGTAAGTGGTAGGCAATTGCAAGTAAATGACGTATCATTTATCCAAGATTGTCGGTAAGACCAGTATCTACTGCCCTTAGCCGTACCTAACCCATTTTTTATGAGTCATCTTACCATGATAAAGACCCTAAATTTACGTCCGTTTCATTCTGCAAGTGCATTACGCAAGATTGTCATTACCAGCATATTGGGTGTCGCTGTTACTATGTCTGGCTGCTCATTGTTAAGTGTGTATAAAATTGATTTGCCACAAGGGACGCCTATTACTCAAACCCAAGCACAAAAATTACAAGTGGGTATGAATCAAAATCAGGTGCTTTATATTCTTGGTAGCCCAGCAATTAGAGATACCCTAGAGCCGAACCGTTGGGACTATATTTATGACTATCAAGCAGGGACTGAAGCTCGCCGCAAAGGTATCGCTGACGTCAAAAATGCCAGTCAGCATCTAAAGGTTTACTTTGATAATAATGGCATAGTGACTGGCATTCAAGGCTTAGAGAGCCTTCCTAAATAATCACTTCGATAGCGAGCTTTAAATATTAAACTCGAGATTTACTTTTGCGCTGAGACATAGGATCAGCGCTTAAGCTTCTATATACCTCTATTCGATCAAGAGGCTGCAACTGATAGCTGAGTGGCTGCTTTTGCGCATAGACGCCGACATGCCAACGTTTGGCTGTTGGCACTGCCACATCAACTACCTCATCACACCACCTCGCCAATCCTTCAAACTGCATTAACCAACCAGCTTGCTTTAATGCTTCATACAAAGTTGTGCCATCAGCGACTGACAAGGTTAGATAATGCTGACACTGTACGTCTTCCGCATAGGCTAAGTATACCGTTATCATAATAGCTTGTGGAACATTGTCTTGTTGAACATTGTCTTGCTGAACAGTATTCAGGCTATTAACTTGACCCTCATCAACTATTAGCTTAACCACTGTATCATCCAACCTATCAAGGCTAATAACAATGCCACTGGCACAATTAAACGTATCGCCACACGCCATAAATTATAAAAGGCTTCGTTACCAAAATTTAAAGACTTACGTAAATGACTGATTTTCATCTGCCACCCTGCAAAAACTGACAACAATAATACGGCAATACTGCTGATAATGACCAGTATGCCGACTAGCCAAACAGTCGGTATGGCAACGACCAATAGCAATGCTATGATGGATGTTATTGCCAAACTTAGCAGCAGACCAAACCTATGCGCGAGCTGCTGTGTACTATAATGTATTAAGTAACTGGCGACAAAAATCACCCCTGCCCAATACAGTAGCTGTCCGATTGGCGGTAGCGTCATACCACTGATAAATAAAGCCACTACCCCGACCAATAACTGTAATATCCAAATCGGTAGCACAAGCTTGGTTGCGCGATATTCGCTTGACGCCTGCGGGCGAGAGGGATTTTGCGCATGATGATTGTCTACGCCCACCGCCGTTACCGCTTGCTTAGTTATACGGTTTTGACCAAACCAATATAAGCCTGTACCTGCGCCAACACTGACTAAGGCGAGTGCAACTGCTCGTGCCCATTCTCCTAAGCTGATATTGGTCATCGCAAAGGTAATATTTGGCAAGCCGTTGGCGACTCCAAATATCAAACCAATTAACATTAAGCCCAAGCCAATCGGTAAAGGGCTCACACCCAGTAAACTCAACAGTGCAGCAATAACCATCAAACCTGCAGCAATCGCAAAGCTGGGTACTTCAGGTGCGCTATTTAATTCTGTGAGCGCAGTCAATATGCCAGTGCTCGCACCTGATATCACAAGAGCAGCAATAATTATAGATACGAGCGCTGCAAGCCAACCAAAGCCACGCCATAAGGCACTGGCATCTGCTTCTCGAGTGAGCTTTTGCATACCAGCCAAAGGTGCCTCAGCGCTACGATAAGCCAGTGCAATCTCAGCATAAATGACCGGTAGCGAGACCAGTACCATGGCTAATAACCACAATAACCAGAAATCAATCTCACCGATTGACGCCGGTGCAAACCAGCGAAAGAGTAATAATGGTAGCAGCGCTGCAATGAAATAAGAAGCATAGCGAATCATCATAATTTAAATCCAAGCGATTTAAGGTGAATAACATTGAGTCATACTAATTAAGTATAAATAGCTATTAATCTATTAACAG
This sequence comes from Psychrobacter arcticus 273-4, assembly GCF_000012305.1. NCBI lineage: Bacteria > Pseudomonadati > Pseudomonadota > Gammaproteobacteria > Moraxellales > Moraxellaceae > Psychrobacter > Psychrobacter arcticus. Next base: position 317,388 of record NC_007204.1, on the reverse strand, counting down.
ACCATTTATATAGGATAGAGATATGCAATTATATAAGGACTGACAGTTATAAAAAAACCCCGAAATCGGGGTTTAATAACTTAGTTAAAATAAATACAAGCGACGCTCTTATCGAAAATTATGAATAAGGTAAATCAACTTTATCTGAGATTAGTGAATGGCACTCACATAATCTGACAAGATACGAATATCGCGATCAGACAATTTAGAAGCAACGGTCTGCATCATGCCCATCTCACCTTCTTTTGCGCCATCATTGACACGCTTTTGATCGTCACTATCGATATCATCTACACGACCAGCGGCACGGAAAAGTTTTAGTTGAGTGGCGATATATTCAGCATGCTGTCCACCTAAACGTGGAAATGCTGCCCATACGTTACCCGCTGCGTCTGGACCATGACAGCCTGCACAACCGATGACACCGCGCGACTTATCACCGCCTAAAAACAACTTGGTCGCTTCTTGAGTGGTTGCAGGATTACCAAAGGCCACGCCCCAAGGTTTTTGGCTTGAGTAATAACCTGCTACGTTGGCTAAATCTTGCTGAGATAAATTGGCCACTTGCGACTGCATGATACCGTTTTTGCGGTAGCCTGCTTTAAAATTGACCAACTGCTTATATAAATATTTGACGTTTTGACCACCAAGATTTGGCTGGGCTGGCACAGGGCTCACACCATCAACACCATGACAAGCGGCGCAAACGGTTTCTGCGATTTGTTTGCCGGCATTAAGATCATATTCAGGAACAGTGATAGCAGCTTGTACGCTGAAACTTGCAACACATAAGCTGGCGGCAGCGATTAACTTTTTCATTGATACAAATCCTACTAACTCGATGTAAGCATTGTTTAGAGTGGTTGCATTATTTAGACGCGTTATATTCACAGAGCCATTATTCAGTCGCTAAGTCGTATATTCTATCGTCTTTTTCACAAGCAGCCCGAAAGCACTTACTAATATCAGGGTTTATTTTGGATTATTATAGCAAGACTTTTTACTATTTGCCTACTTAATCGTAGCATTGGGTAGTTTTTCTATTCACTGACTCAGTCCCTGTGTTATAAAGGACAAAAAGCGCAAAAGGTTCTAGACCCCTGCGCCTTATTTATGTGTTTTAGCAGATACCCAATAAAAATTTAATAGATAAATAACGACTTATTTGCTCATATACTCAATCAGCTTGCGATAATCATCATTGCTACACGCTTCGCACAATCCACCCGCCGGCATCTGAATCATACCATTTTTAACCGAACTAATAAGTGCGGACATGCCTTTTTGTTTTATCAGCTGCTGCCATTTAACACTATCGCCTTTTTTAATCGCATTCAAGGCACCGCTGTCGTGACAGGCAGCGCAGGACTCATTATAGGTCGTTGCAATATTAGCCGCCTCTGCACCAGTTATCATTGCCGCACTAATGATAACTGCGCTAACACTACTGACTAAAAAGCGATTGCTTTTGGCAAAAATCATGGTCATTGATAACATCAGATACCTCCATTGGCTCATTCGTCCAGACATTTTCTTCATTGCTTCTGTCCTTTAACGTCTATGATTGAACCGATTCTCATGGATATTGTAACAATATATGTCAAATTTATATATATGAATATCGTTTAACTTTATTAATACTGCTTGATAAAGACCTAAACAATAGCTTAATGCTGCTTTATTTTACGCCTCTAATGTAATTAATATGCGGCTAATAGTCGTTATTTCAATAACTAAGCGCATTAATAGTATAGAATAGTCAATAATTTAAAACCCTTATTTTATGAAAGATTGGTTGTTGGTTATTAGTAGCCAAAGAGGCTGTGCTATTGACCGAGCAAATGCAAATTTTTTACTATTGTATCTAAATTTTAAGTATCTAAATTTTAACCGTAATGAGTCATTTATGAGTACCCCGTTCAATGATGTCGCCGCGCAACATGCGGATTTTAATACCAAAGCCCGTCAACGCATTCAGCAAACTGAATTTATGATGTCAGCGCCGACCTTTCGCCTTTGTCCTGCAGATATAGGGTTAGAAGTGGCATTTGCTGGTCGCTCAAACGCTGGCAAGTCTTCTGCCATCAATGCGCTTACCAACCAGCGCCAATTGGCACGCTCATCTAAAACGCCTGGTCGTACGCAGATGATTAACTTTTTTAATGTTGGTGATGCCGATAGGCGTTTGGTGGATTTGCCAGGTTATGGCTATGCAGCCGTGCCGCTTGAGATGAAAAAAGAATGGCAGGTTGAGCTAGAAGAGTATTTGGTGTCACGCTCAAGCCTTGCAGGTCTGGTGCTGATGACTGATATCCGTCATCCATTGAAATTTTTTGATGAGCAAATGCTACGTTGGGCAAAAGATGGTGAGCTGCCAGTTCATATCTTATTAACCAAAGCAGATAAGCTGAAATATGGTGCCTCTAAAAATGCTCTACTTAATACCCGTAAAAGACTGAAGCAACTGGGTTTGAACTGTAGTATTCAGCTATTTTCAGCATTAAGAAAAGAAGGTCTTGATGAATTAGCAGGCGTTATGGGCAACTGGTATGAGTATCAGCTCGAAGCAAACAAAATTATTGAATCTTCTTTCGCATTACTAGAAGGCTCTGAGCTAGAAGACGCAATCGAAAAGGATGCGGTCCAAAAAGACAAAAACCTAAAAGATAGTGCTCAAAAAGAAAGTAAATAGCTCTCATAGTCTTCAATAAAAAAGGGCTTATCGTTATTATCGATAAGCCCTTTTTTATTATCACTTTTTATCACTTAAAAGGATTTTATTTAAGCACATAATAGCTCAGCCAATGCTTGTGGCGTGTCGACCTGATAAGTGGGCTGCTGTGCGGCAAGTTCGTCGCTGCTAGCGGTACCATAATTAACTGCAATACTGGTCATGCCCAGACTGTTTGCCATCTGAATATCATAAATGCTATCACCGATAAATACGGCATCAGAGACTTGCTGCTCGGTACATTGCAAAATATCCGTCAGCATTTGAGGGTCAGGTTTGGAGCCTGCTTCATCAGCACAGCGCGTCATAACAAAATAATGATGGCTATCAGAGGCATCCAAGACACGATCTAAACCCTTACGTTTTTTGCCTGTGGCGACCGCAAGCCTACGATTTTGCTGCTGCAAGGTTTGTAGCATATTTTCTATCGGCGCAAAAAACGGTGTACGCTGGCTGTTAGCAATATAATAATCCGCATAACTTTGCTGAATGAGCAGCTTTTGCTCAGCGCTCGCCTGCGGATATAAAAGCTCAATACCCTTCATTAAACTTAACCCGATAATATCTTTTACCGCTTTATCGGTCGTTGTAAAACCATGTGCCTTGCCAGCTATATGCATAGACTCAACAATCAAGCCAATAGAGTCCATCAAGGTGCCATCCCAATCAAATATGATTAATGTTTTATCTGCTAAATGGTGTTGGTCAGCTAATTGGCAGGTCTTAGCAGGGACTTTCGTTGTAGCGAGTTGGCTCATAAATAGACCTTCACAAATAATGATAATCAATGGCAGATAACAAAACGTCACGGCGACTTATTATTCATAAGCCAGCGTGACGTTTGTGATTGATGCTTAATCTAGACGGCATCTAATATAAAGCTTGTTTAAGCAGCCGCTTATTTAGGCAGCTGACTCTTAATCTCTTCTGGCATCCAATCGAGCATCTCGTCTGGTAAAGGCGCAGTGATGGTATCATAACCTGGAATATCTAAGCGCCACGCATGTAAGCACAGACGATGAACGCCAGATTTGTCATGCACATGGTATTTGTTATCCCCTAAAATAGCATGACCAATATGTGCCAAATGCACACGGATTTGATGGGTACGTCCAGTGAGCGGCTTGGCCTCAATCAAACTGACTGGCTGCTCAGCAATCGTGAAACGACCATGAACGACGATATCAGTCTGACTCTCTTTGGTTTGCGGATCTTGGGCATCTACTTTAACGCGGCGCTCACCGCTTGCAAGCGTGTAACGCAGTAATGGCGCATCGATACGTTGCTCGTTAAGCGCAGGCTGACCTTTTGCAATACATAAATAATGCTTTTGAATGGTTTTGTCGACCAGATGCTGCTGCAATACTTTAAGCGCAGAGCGTTTTTTAGAGATCATCAAAAGCCCTGAAGTGTCTTTATCGATACGGTGCACAAGCTCTAGATACTTCTTGCCTGTGACTTCACGCATGGCTTCAATAACGCCAAAATCAAGACCACTACCGCCATGAACCGCAATACCTGATGGTTTATTGAGCACTATCAAGCCTTCATCTTCGTAGACCACACGTGCCAATAAGCTTTTGGCAAATTCGGTGCTGATGATAGGTTTTTCGCGAGTGGCAAGTACCACTGGTGCAATACGTACCACGTCTTCACGCTGCACTCTGTCATGAGCTTTGCAGCGCTTATTATTGACTCGTATCTCATCTGAGCGAATCATTTTATAGATATGCGGTTTTGGCAAACCTTTTAGGCGATTAAGCAAAAAGTTATCCAAGCGCTGGTCATGCTGATGACGCGTGACTTCAAGGTAATTGACCTTGCCGAAGTTGCTAATCTCATCGTCAGCACTTTGTGGACGCGTTTTGCTATTAAAGATAGCTGGCGCTTCGTGGATAGGTTCGTCTTTTGTCATTTTTGAGTTCGTCATTTTTAGTTAGGTATTTACACAAAGATTTGCTATAGTTTAGCATGTTGAGCGCCAATTAAGCAGAGGCTGAAACAATAATTCATTGTTGTTTTTGGTAGCATATCGCGATTTTACTGCTTGCTGATTACTTTTAAGCAAGACTGATTAAGCTAGATATCCTGTGCAAACTCGGTGTTTCATCTAATTTTAAGGGTGTTATGAGCATAGATATGCCTTATAATACCCAACGAATTGTAAGAAGATGACTGATATTTATCAGTACAAAATTATTTTTTAGTAAAAACTATTTATTCTTACAAAGCATTTCTTCCAGAATATTGTGACAATAGATAGCATTGCTTGATGAATGTGGCAAAAGCCCCTTTATTAAGTGATAACCATATACCCTCTACTCACTACCCGCATAATAATGACTTGATGTGATGATTTATCGTCTAACAGTCCTTTAGCCGCGTGCAGTTGAGCAAGTATGGGTCGTTAAGAGCGCAATCGAGAATCAACACTATGTATCTCGATAACTGCCTGAGTATTGGCGGTCAAACAGAGGACGATAAGTAGGATAAATATGAGACACCGTGCCGATAAGCCGGTCATTTATTCTGTTTGCCAAGTACGCCCCGCTGATGACTAACGCAGCAAGAACTCGCTTTAAGACACCCAAGATATTATTAACGTTATATACAAAAGAACGATAAATAAAGAATGACCAATTGCTTGACCTAAATGGATAACCGCTGGACTGTAATTTATACATTGCTATTTTATATAGTCGACAGCGATATGATTGCTAGACCTTGATTGATTAACTGTGACAGCACGATGCTTTTTTGGTATCAGGAATGCTTTTATATATCAGTAACCATGCGCCGCTATTACAAAGTGCGCTGACCATCAACATGGTTCAAAATACTGATAATAAACGTTCACTAACCTGCTGATGCATTAATCGCTATAACAAGCCTGCTTATATTAAAATATAGATATGCAATAGCCTTACACTCTATGCCTTCTATATTGACGTTATTGCCACTGGTTTATAGTAAAGCTTTTGAAAAGCGTTTCTGCGCTTTAGTAACGCCATGCTTTATGTTCTCTCGTTAATTTATATCTGCTCACGCTAATTTTGTTATTAGCAGCGCTTGCCACTTTGCCCTAAAGCCTGTCTCGTTGTTGTTGTGCGTACTCATAGGATACTATTATGAAACGCATTTTAATCAACGCCACTCAAAACGAAGAGATTCGTGTTGCCCTTTGTAACGGCAATCATCTGTACGATTTCGATCTTGAAAACCGTACCCGCGAACAAAAAAAATCCAACATCTATAAAGGTCATGTGACCCGTGTCGAGCCATCGCTTGAAGCGGTATTTGTCGAATATGGCTCACAGCGCCAAGGTTTTTTGCCGATTCGTGAAATTTCTGCCGAATATTTGAGTGGCAATCCACGTGATGAAAACATCAAAAAACTGATCAAAGAAGGTGACGAGCTCATCGTCCAGGTTGAAAAAGAGGAACGCGGCAATAAAGGCGCTGCGCTTTCAACTTATGTGTCATTAGCAGGACGTTATCTGGTATTAATGCCAAATAATCCTCGCGGTGGCGGCATCTCTCGTCAAATCTCAGGTAAACTGCGCGAAGATATGAAGCGCATGCTTGGCAGCTTAGATTTACCAAAAGGCATGAGTGTTATCATTCGTACTGCTGGTATCGGTAAAACGCAGGAAGACTTGCAGCACGATTTAAATCATTTGCTAAACATCTGGCAAGCCATCCAAGAACAAAACCAAAAATACCCATCACCGCGCTTAGTTCATCAAGAAGCAGGCGTTGTTACGCGTGCTGTCCGTGACTATTTACGTGACGATATCGCTGAGATTTGGATTGATAACGAAAACGCTTATATTGAAGCAGCGGGCTTTATCGATGCCGTTATGCCAAAACAGGCTGAAAAACTGCGTAAATATACCGATTATGAGCCGATGTTTTCGCGCTTTAATATCGAAAAGCAGATTGAAACGGCTTATCAGCGCGAAGTGCGTCTACCATCAGGTGGCTCAATCGTTATCGATCAAACTGAAGCCTTGGTATCTATCGATATCAACTCCGCCAAATCAACTAAAGGTTCAGACGTTGCTGAAACCGCTTACCATACCAACCTAGAAGCAGCCGATGAGATTGCCCGTCAATTACGCCTGCGTGATATGGGCGGTTTAATTGTCATTGATTTTATTGATATGAATGACAACAAGCATCAAAAAGAAGTTGAAAAACGTCTGATTGATGCCACCAAATATGACCGTGCCCGCGTGCAATTTGGTGACATTTCTAAGTTTGGTTTGATGGAAATGAGCCGTCAGCGCCTACGTCCATCGCTAGAAGAGTCAACCGGCTATATTTGCCCACGCTGTCATGGCAATGGCATGATTCGTGACCTGCGTTCATTATCGTTATCAATTATGCGTCAGATTGAACAAATTGCGCTAAAAGAGCGTCAAGGTGAAGTACAAGCAGAAGTACCGACTGATATCGCAGCGTTCTTGTTGAATGAGAAACGCGACAGCTTGGTCTACCTTGAACAAGACAGTGGTACGCGTATCACCATTTTACCGCATGCGCATCTAGAATCACCAAACTTCAAACTTCACTTTAACCGTGATGGCTTTGCACCATCAAGCTATGAGCGTATTACCGACACTCAGCTGCAAGAACATAGCGAGCTTGGTTATAACGTTGATTGGCAAACAGCTGAAAAAGAGCGACCTGAGCAGCAGCCAACTCGCCAGCCTCGTCAAGGTTCTGATAACAATAATGGCAGTCAAGCACAGGTGCGTACTAACACGCAGCAAAGTGCGCCTACGCAGCAGCAGCAAAGCACCAGCCATAGCAATGAACATCGCAGTAATAATAACAGCAATGTGACATCAGCGCGTGCGCCACAGACTAAAGAGACTCCAAGCGTTCCAAACCCTCAGAGCTCTCAAAATATTGTAACCTCATCAGCACCAGTAGCGCCTCAACCTACTGCTATTGTTGCTGCTCAGCCGCAAGCCGTCGCTTGGTTGTCTAATTTATTTGCGCAAGCACCGCAAGCTCAAACCACATCAAGTGTCAGTAGCCGTGACGCTGCTGAAGCTATCGAAGCGCTGGTAAATACTGGTGCGCAAAGTCTTGGCTCATTTGGGCAAGTAGATAACACAGCTTTAGTGAATACTGATAACAGCCAAAACGCTTCAGCACCACCGCAATCAACTAACCAGCAAAGTGGTAATGAGCAGAATCGTCAACAAACACGTTCTGCTGAGAATAGTACTGACGATAACAGCGATGCTGAAGAGAGAAGAAGACGTAAGCCTCGTAAATCAAGACCATCTAAGCCGCGCCAAAGAAAAGAGCAGGCAGATGAAACTGAAAATAGCACTGTTAGCAATACGACTAACAGCAGCGCAACTGGCACTGACGACAAAGCTGACAATCAAGATAAGCGTCAGCAGGACAATAGACGTCATAGCGATCGCAATCGCAACAACCGTCAAGACAGCAATCGCAATACCAATGAAAACAACGCTAATATAACCACTGCTAATGCAACCAGTGCCAGCGACAGCAATCGTTCTGACAGCTCTGATAACGTAGCAGAAGAGCAAACTCGCACTAAGCGCAAATCGAACAGCCAACGTGGATCACGTGGCAAGCTTGAGCGCGGTGAAACATTAACAGCAGCTGACTCTAAGCAAAATAGTCAGCAAGCATCTAAAGATGCTAACGGTAGCAAAAACCAATCTAATGCGCGCCGCAACCAAGACCCTAACGAAGTGGTATTACAGGTGAATGAAGCTGCCAGTAAGCTCAAATCACCAGAAGTTGTACACTTGTCATTAGATGATAGTAAGTCTGCAGCACGCCAAGCGACTCACAAGCAAGCAGCAATTGAAAGTCATGCCGCTGCCGAAAAAGAGCGTCCAGAGAATAACACTCAACAGCATGCGGATAAGCAAAAGTCAGGCGATAACAAACCAGCGCAGCAAACTGCTCAAACTGCTCAAACTGCTCAAACTGCTCAAACTGTCGATACTAGCAGCGATGCATCTGATAAAACGCAACAAAGTAGCGTACAAGCTGACACTGCTGAAAAAATCTCTGCACAAGTCAATACTACTCAGGTCGATCAGGTAGAAAAAAGCACTAATCATGACAAAGCTGACCAACCTACTACTTCGAAAGACAATGACAAAGGTAGTAGTCACAAACCTGCTGTAGATAAGCAAGCTACTACAAAAAGCAGCACGGGCAATGAAGCGGAGAGTACTGCACCGATTCAAGAAGTGATAGCGGTACAAGTAGAAAAGGTAGCGCCAACCGAAACCACTCAGGAAGCTAGTGTTGCTGCAAGTACTGCCGAAGAAAACGTTGTCGTGGATTCTAACGAAGTTGCTGCTGAGAATAGTAGCAGTCAGGCAGGGCTTGAGCTTACCCATGATGCTTTATTTGCCAAACGCTACATTACAGCAAATAAGTTTGGTCAAGCGAGTAACGACCCACGCTTAGTACGTCGTCAGCAGGCGCAATCATCAGTTGCTGAAGCGTCTCACGCAAATGAGCAAGATGTGCAAGTTACTGTGAGCGCACCGACTATTCGTGGTACGGTTGGCGAGTTTATCCGTGCAACATTAGCAGAGGCAGAAAATCGCTTAGCGACAGACGGTGTCATCAGCTGCTTTAATGCTGCTATAGCCATGCATCAAGAGCAGGCTAAAGTTAAGGATACCGCTGACAAGCAAGTTGCCACTAAACCAGTTGCTCATAGCGGCTTTGAGTTTAGTAACTACGGCTATCAACCTTTAGCAGCGGATTACCTTGCACGCTTTGAGTCAATGACGCAAGCCGTCAGTCAGTTTGCAGCTGCCCAAGGTAAAACATCAGTAGAACCACGCGCTATCAGCAAACGTGCCAGTAACGATCCACGTGGTCAGCATCCTGACTATAAAGAATCGGCTGTATTGACTGTTGTTGACCCGGCAAATAACGAGCCCGTTCAAACTGGTATTGATATTGATGCGAATAAAGTAGAAGCCGATGCTCTGGCCAATCAAGCTCAAACAGATGCTGTCAGTGATCAAAGTAAGCAGTTATTAGATGCTGAGCAAACACCAGCTGAAGTAGATACAGTGCAAGCTGATGAATCAATAGTAGCACCCTTTTCCAAAGAGGACAGTCAGGCAGCCAAGTCAAAAACGACGATAGCCAGTTATAAGAACATGATCGAAAATGTGGCCGAGCAATTACTACCACAAAAAAGCATGTTCAACTTAACAACGCCTAAAGTACCAAAGGCTCGCGCCCGTAAGCCAAAAGCTGACCATAAAAAGCCGACGCAAGCTGAAAAAGTAGAGTCAGATAACTCAGATAACGAAAGCTAATCGTGAGTCATCCTGTCTAAAAAGCAAAAGCCCCAAAGTTGTCAGCAACTCTGGGGCTTTTTTATGTCTTCTGTCTTATAGTCGGTGAAAAGTAATATCGATACAACAGGTACTGCTGGTGCAAATTTTTCTTGCTTGCTGTGCCTACGCAGACAGAGGCTGCAAAAAATTTACACCAGCAATACGGTAGCGACTTTAAAGTATTTCAACTATATTTAATAGTGTCGATTAATAACCAACACTATTAATGAGCAGCAGACTCATCCTTGTTGCGCATTTTATTAACAACCGTCAAGATTGCAACGATTGCCGCCCCAATGATAAAACCAATCACGCCATTTAACAGCGCAGTAGTAAAGCTTGCAAAGATACCGGTCAAATGGGCAATATCTTCAACGCCATGGTATAAAAAGTTAATACCATGCACTAATATACCACCACCGACTAAGAACATCGCCAAGGTACCAGCGATAGACAGAAACTTCATTAATTTGGGCGCTGCGGACAATAAAACCTTACCAACCTTTTGAATAAATGCACCTTCTTTTTCCATCATATGCAAACCAACATCATCAATTTTGACAATACCGGCGACCAAGCCATAAATCCCGACGGTAATACTAATCGCTAAAATAGACAGCACCAAACTGCGCTCAAGCAAAGTTGCGCTAGCAGTTGCGCCCAGCACAATCACAATGATTTCCGCCGATAAAATAAAATCAGTACGTATGGCCCCTTTGATTTTTTCTTTTTCAAACGCAACCAAATCTACCGTTTCATCGGCATTGGCTTTTCGATGGGCTTCTTGCTCTTCATCATGCGGCAAAACATGCGGCCAAAAGCGATGGATGACTTTTTCAGCACCTTCATAAACCAAAAACAACCCACCACACATTAATAAAAACGTAATTAATGGTGGGTAAATAGCACTGATGAGTATCGCCGCTGGGACTAAAATAAGCTTATTAATAAATGAGCCTTTGGCAACCGCCCAAACTACGGGAAGCTCACGATTTGCTTTGACGCCTGAGACTTGCTCAGCGTTAAGCGCTAAATCATCACCCAACACCCCTGCTGTTTTTTTGGCGGCAATTTTGGTCATGACTGAAACGTCATCCAATATCATACTGATATCATCAAGTAGGGTTAATAAACTGGCACCTGCCATAGTTGCTCCTTAAGCTAACATTGCTTCAATAAGTAATTTTCAAATAACAGATGGCTCTGTCATAAAATATGGTCAGTTATAAAAGACAGTGATAAGCAGTAGCCTACCTAGACATAAAATGATATGAAATAGCACAAATGTATTTTATTTATGTTTTCTTAACGAATAGCTACAAATTGTGTATTTAATAAGACGGTTATATAGCCTTTCGCGGTTATTTATAAAAATATGCTAATATGGGACCGATTATTACTTATCATTTATTATCAATAAATTGTCAAAAACCATTTAAATTTATCACCTCTTATTACTTGAGCTCGTTATCATTTTAGATCAAACTTCCACAAAATATTTATTACCTTTTTGCTACCAAAATCTTGATTCGGCATGACCGCCTAAAGGAAACATCCTATGTTCTTAGCGCCTTTTTCTAAAACCATGCTCAACCGTGATACATTTTCTCGCAGTCATCTCTCTCGTGTAATGAGTGCTGCTTTACTGGTTATCGTTGCGGCTGGTTGCTCTAATAATGCTGCAGATGCGACCAGCAATACAGATCTTGTCAATAGCAGCAAAGCCAAGACCAGTACTGCTGCGCTATCCAAGGACAGCGATGCTAAGGTAGTGAAGTCGTTGCAAGCCAATTTAAAAGCTTCTGGTATTGAAGAGACTATCCTCTCAGCCGTGCCAACCGATATGGATGATATTTATTGGGTCACCGCTGAAGGGCTGCCTGCTTTTTTTACAGATAAGGCGGGCAAGCATATTATTCAAGGTCAAATTATTGCTGTTGGCGCAAAAGCCCCTGTAGATATCAGCGGTACTTTGGTCGCTCGTACGGCTCAAGATGCACTAAAAGCCGTCGATAAAAAAGATATGGTCATCTATCCCGCCAAAGGCGCGACTAAAGCTGTGGTTTACGCCTTTACCGATGCCGATTGTCCTTATTGCGCCAAACTCCATGAAGAGATGGAAGACATCAATGCGCGTGGCATTGAAGTGCGTTATTTGGCATGGCCACGTAGTGAAGGCAGTATTCCAAAGATGGAAGCCATCTGGTGTAGCGAAGACCGCAAGGCGGCAATGGATCAAGCAAAAATGGGCGCCAATATACAAGCCCCTAGCTGTAATAGCCCCGTCCAAGCGCAAATTGATCTAGGCATAGCACTGGGTGTACGTGGTACGCCCGCTATCTTTACTGAATCAGGACAGCAAGTGGGTGGCTATCTACCTGCGGCTCAATTAGCAGAAGCAGTTGGTGCTAACTAAGAATGGTTATATGTTTTGAGTATTTGTGATATCTATGACCTTGGCGACATTGTGTAGACGTCACAACTCCTTATCGGTATGATAGGATAAAGCGTTAGGCAGCTTAGCCGTATAGTTTCTCTATAAGCGCTTATTTATGTTAGTGATTCTTGTCGTTTCAAGACCTTTCATAGCAGCATTTTTTATCCCACTATTTAATCTCTCGAGGATCCTGTGAGCAAATCCATCAAACTAGCGATACTTGGTTTAGGCACCGTCGGAACGGGTGTGGTCAATCTAATCAATGATAATTTAGATGAACTAAAACGTCGTAGCGGACGCGACATTGTGATTACCGAAGTTGGTATTCGTCGTCAGCGTGATGATATCGATCCTAATATTATACAAAACAGCGATTTGATGGCAACCGCTGCCAGTGACAATGTCGATATTGTCATCGAGTTGATTGGCGGTACGACCCTTGCCAAAGACGTTGTTATGCACGCCATCAAAAACGGCAAGCATGTCGTAACGGCCAACAAAGCGCTACTGGCTGAGCATGGCAACGAGATTTTTGCCTTTGCTGAACAGCATAACGTCCATGTCGCCTATGAAGCAGCCGTAGCAGGTGGTATTCCGATTATTAAAGTCATGCGTGAAGGCTTAGCCGCCAATAAAATTGATTGGCTAGCAGGCATTATTAATGGTACGGGCAACTTTATTATGACGGAGATGCGCGATAAAGGTCGCCCATTTGCCGATGTATTGAGCGAGGCGCAAGCACTTGGTTATGCTGAAGCAGATCCTACCTTTGATGTCGAAGGTATCGATGCGGCGCACAAACTGGCGCTACTTGCCTCTATTGCTTTTGGTATTCCACTACAGTTTGATAAAGTCTACTGTGAAGGCATCACCGGTATTACTTTGCAGGATGTCAATTACGCCGAAGAGCTTGGCTATCGCATCAAGCATTTAGGCTTCGCTGTTCGCCGTGCGGGCAATGGCAGCGGTGACGACAGCGCCGGTATTGAGCTGCGTGTACACCCAACGCTGATTCCACAAAACGCCCTGCTTGCCAACGTTAATGGCGTAAAAAATGCCGTATTGGTGAACTCCCATCCTCTCGGTCAGACGTTATATTGTGGTGATGGCGCGGGTGCGGGTGCGACAGCTTCTGCAGTGATGGCAGATGTCATGGATTTAGTGCGTGTTTTAGGATGCAAAGATGCTGACCAACAAAACAGCAATGGTCATCATGTGCCGCACTTAGCCTTTATCCCTGAAAAATTGTCAGATACGCCGATATTGCGTGCTGAACAGATGATTACCGGATACTATTTACGGGTACATGCGTACGATAGTCCTGGCGTATTGGCAGACATCACCCGTATCTTGAGTGATGCCGGTATCAATATCGATGCTATTTTACAAAAACCTGCGCATAAGCTTGGGCAAGTGCCGGTGATTATCTTAACGCTGCCTGTGGTTGAGAGTCAGATGAATCTTGCCATCGAAAAAATCGAGAAATTAGATACCATTACTGATAAAGTGGTACGCATACGCTTAGATGAGCTGGCGTAGAGATATTCTTTAATCAGTCAAATACTTTGGATTAAAATACCTAAAAAAGGAAATAACGATGTCACATGATGCAATTGTAATCTTAAACGGCGCACGTACCCCAATTGGCGGCTTCCAAGGCATACTCAAAGACATGAGTGCTACAGAGCTGGGCGCAGCGGCTATTAAAGCCGCTGTTCAGCGTTCAGGCGTTAATGTTGATAGCATTGATGAAGTCATCATGGGTTGTATCTTGACTGCAGGTTTGGGTCAAGGTCCTGCCCGCCAAGCGATGCGTAAAGCAGGTCTATCTGATGCGACTGGTGCGGTCACCATCAATAAGCTATGCGGCTCAGGTCTAAAAGCAGTCATGCAAGCACATGACGGTATCAAAGCTGGTAGCTTCAAGGTCGCTGTTGCAGGTGGTATGGAATCAATGACCAATGCGCCTTATATCATGCCAGGGTCGCGTGGCGGCTACCGCATGGGGCACAAAGAAGTCAAAGATCACATGTTCTTAGACGGTCTAGAAGATGCTGAGACTGGTAAGCTGATGGGCATGTTCGCTCAAGAAGTGGCAGATGAAAAAGGCTATACACGCGAGCAAATGGATGATTTTGCTATTGAGTCGCTAAGTCGTGCGCTTACGGCTATTAAAGACAATCATTTCAAAAATGAGATTGAGCCAGTTACGTTTAAGACTCGCAAAGGTGAACAAACGGTTGATACCGATGAGCAGCCTGCCCTTGCCAATGCTGAGCGCATCCCTACTTTGCGTCCTGCCTTTGCAAAAGACGGCACCATCACAGCGGCAAACGCCAGCTCTATCTCAGACGGTGCAGCGGCGGTTGTGTTGATGAAAGAGTCACAAGCCAAAGAAGAAGGGCTAGATTATCAAGCGCGTATCATTGCGACTGCCTCTAACTCTCGTCACCCAAGCGAATTTACCATCGCGCCTGTTGGGGCGATTGAAAAAGTATTGGCAAGTGCGGGCTGGTCAGTGGCTGATGTCGATTTATGGGAAATCAACGAAGCATTTGCCATGGTTACGATGGTAGCGATGGATGAGCTAAACATCGAACATGCTAAAGTAAACATCGAAGGCGGTGCTTGTGCTCTTGGTCACCCAGTTGGTTGTTCAGGTGCGCGTATCTTAGTGACGCTGATTAACTCTCTAAAACGTACCGGTGGCAAAAAGGGCGTCGCTACGCTATGTATCGGTGGCGGTGAAGCGGTAGCAGTAGCAATCGAACTGGCTTAAGCTATTTTAAAATGATCGGTATGCTATAAATTTTTAGCTTATTTTTAATAACTTTAAAACCGCATTGCTGTGAGCAACGCGGTTTTTTTATGTCTAAATATTACCAATAGTCTGCTTGGACGTATTCGCGTAAGAAAGCCTTAACTTAAGGTTGTATAGTGATTGTGCCCTTTACAGCCTATTACACATCATTACGTCAAGCGCACACTTTGCTACTTTGCTCATATATCTCGTGCCAAATCGTCCTGTTAGGATAATAACAAGTCGAGCAAATCGAGATAGAGACTGGCTATAATAAATACTATGCTTGAAATACTTTAAAGTCGCTACAGTACTACTGGTGTAAATTTTTTGCAGCCTCTGTCTGCGTAGGCACAGCAAGCAAGAAAAATTTGCACCAGTAGTACGTGTTGTATCGATATTACTTTTCACCGACTATATTGCTTGAACCGTTCATCTAATAACAGTTCATATAAGAATATCAACAACCCATTTTATAAAAAGAAATTTATTCATACAAAAGGAAAATAATAATGAGCCAACTTATTCGTTTAAGAGATATCCAAGCAACTCATCATGATTTGATCGGTGACGACTATTATGACCCAACTGGCAAGACTGCCTTTGGCGTCAATGAAGAAAAAATCGGTAAAATCGAAGGCGCACTGGTAGAAGACACCACCGGTCGTATTCGTTACTTAATCGTCGATGCAGGTGGCTGGTTTAGCTCAAAGGAAGTATTGGTACCCGCAGGTTTGGCACGTATCGTTGGTGATGACGTATTCTTTGATAGCTTGAACAAATCGCAGGTAGAAGCGATGGAAGTCTATGACCATGATTACCAGTATAGCTATAAAGAACAGTATGAAAGAGACCGTCAGGCATTTATCGCAGATAGTGTTCCAGAAGCTGAGCGTATGGAAATTGCTGACCATAATTACGATGCGCCAAATACGTTAGAGCTGTTAGAGCAGCGTCTGACTGTTAATAAAGATCGAATTGTGGCAGGTTTGGTAAAAGTCGGTAAGCACGTGGTTACTGAAGAGCGCAATGTCAACGTTGACCTAGAAGAAGAGCATGCCAATATCGAACGCACTAATGTCAATCGTCCCACTGAACGCCGTATCGGTGATATTGATGACAATCAGACCATCGAAGTCGAAGTCGAGCTAGAAGCTGAACGTGCTCATGTCAATAAAGAGACCTATGTCACAGAAGAAGTGAATGTTGGCAAAACGACAGAGCGTCATACTGAAACGATCGTAGAGACCATTCAACGTGAAGAGCTAGATGTCGATAATGATGGCAATGTAATTGACCGTAATGGCAATCTGTTTACCCGTGATGATATCACTGCTGAAGATGTACGCCGCGCTCGTGGTATGTAATAGGCTAGGCATTCGTATGGCTTTATAATCTGAATAGTGTTTATGATTTTGTTATATACTATTTAAATCAATACTATACGACAGCCATTAGCCACTGAGTGACTTGCTCAGTAGATAAGACCAGCGCTCGTCTCTGGTCTTTTTTTATATATAGTTGAAATACTTTAAAGTCGCTACCGTATTGCTGGTGTAAATTTTTTGCAGCCTCTGTCTGCGTAGGCACAGCAAGCAAGAAAAATTTGCACCAGTAGTACGTGTTGTATCGATATTATTTTTCACCGACTATACAATAATAAGGAAAATGACCATGAGTGCTAATAATGAAAATAGCTATCCTGACACCAGCTATCCTGATTTTACCGCTAATACCGCTAGCGGCACACAAGATGATGTAACCTCATCCGACTTATCATCACCTGAACATAGTCAGAAGCAAGCGATAGTAGGCCATCAACAAGGCAGTCTTTCAGACAATCTAACCGATACTAATCACGGTAACGGTGGTTATCTAGAATTATTAGAAGAGCGCCCAGTGGTCAATAAAGAGCGCTTGGATGTTGGTAAAGTAACCGTCACCAAGCATTTTCGTACCAAAACGATCCAAGTGCCTATTGAGCTGGTAGAAGAGTATATAACGGTACGTACCGAGTATCACGATACTGAAAGTCAGGACCTATTATCAGGGAACTATGATGATAAAGACATATTGCGGCACGTGGAGCCATCATTAGATAGTAAAGCCGTCGTTACTATCAATGGCACGCAAGTTGAGATTGGTGATGCGCCCATTGAAATTGTTTTATCGCGTCAAATCGCAACCATTACTAAGGACACTTACGTCACCCAAGAAGTAGCCATTGAAAAAACCACGCATACACATACTGACAGCATCAAAGTCGAACTCAAACATGAGGAACTCGACGTCACTGAGGAAGGTTTTTTGGCACATGAGCAAAATACTGCTCATAAAAGATAAGCTGTCGAATTTCAAATTCTGTGGAAATCAAAAGTAAAAAAAGCAACGCGAACGTTGCTTTTTTTATTTTTGATTATCTATAAACGTTATGGCTACTATTATTGGGTCTTTTTGCATTCATAAGTAGTGACGTTGGTGGTATCTGTACCAGCAGTACGCATCACACCCGTTTTACGATCCTGATGAGCGACACGCCACTGTACAAAGCCTGTCGTACCGTCTATGGCAGTTGCGCCCTCAAATACTTCAGGATTGCTGGCATCATTGGTTTTGGTTAACGTGAGGGTGCCTTTGGCAGTCGCAAGCACCACTTGATTATCAGTATCTTTATAAGTGGCTTCAACTGCCAGCTCAGGAGAGCACAAATACGTTATTTGATTAACGCCAGTATTAACCGTAGCCACGGTATCATCTGCAACTTCGCTAGCGGCCACATCGCTTGGCTCGGCAGGTTCAGCAGACATAGGCACCGCCTGCTCTTCACTGATACTCTCTTCTAGGCTTGGCTGTGTTTCTTGCTTTGGCTGACAGGCTGTTATAGACAAGGCTCCTGCCAATAATGCAGTAACAACCAAAGAGTGACGCCACTGTTTTAATAATGCTACATTCATCATACTCTCCCAAATAATTATACTAAACACTATAGCCTGTCCACAAATGCGCGCCTACGTTGAATTTGTAAGTAATGAATACATGTAGATGATAATTTTATTCAGTCATAAATTGTTTAGCCCATAAAAAAGTCCCTATCTATTTCGATAAGGACTTCTTAATCAGGGAATTTTAGCTATAGTCGGTGAAAAATAATATCGATACAACACGTATTGCTGGTGTAAATTTTTCTTGCTTGCTGTGCCTACGCAGACAGAGGCTGCAAAAAATTTACACCAGCAATACTGTAGCGACTTTAAAGTATTTCAACTATAGCTAAGTTTATATTTTGCCATGACACTGTTTGTACTTGAGTGCTGAACCACATGGGCATGGGGCGTTACGGCTGATGTTCATACCGGCGTATGGGTTTGGCTCATTATCATTATTGCCATTACCTGCCATAGCACCTGCTACGCCAGCACCCGCAGCACCGGCGACAACATTACGACCTTGCACTGCGGCTCGTTCCACACCGCCATCCATATTATCGATATCACTGTGCTCAAACTGCATCTGCATATGGGCTGCATTTTCACGTTGCTGAACTTCCAACGCCGCTAGCTCTTCTTTGGTTGGGATATGCACACGTGATAAGTCTTGAACCGTTTCAGACTTGATCGCGCCAAGCATCATCTGGAACAGCTCAAATGACTCGCGTTTGTACTCTTGCTCAGGATTTTTCTGTGCATAGCCACGCAAATGAATACCTTTACGCAGCTGATCCATCTGGGTTAAATGCTCTTTCCAATGCTTATCTAGACTCTGCAGCATAAAATGACGTTCAAGCTGGGCAGCCTCTTTTTCGCCCATTTGCTCACGTCGATTATCATAACGATCTAAGGCTGTTTGGATAAGTTTGGCACGTAACCCTTCTTCATCCAAACGGCGATCTTCATCAAGCCAATCATTAATCGGCATCGCAATCTTAAATTCGTTCTCAAGCTCATCCTCTAAGCCATCGACATTCCATTGGTCATCGATAGAGCCTGGCGGAATAAACTGGTTAATCATGGCGTTATAGACTTCTTGATGCATGATCTTAATGGCTTGTAATAAATCCATCTCAGCCAACAAATCATCACGCTGACCATAGATAACCTTACGTTGATCATTGGCCACATCATCGTATTTCAGTAGGTTCTTACGCGCATCGAAATCGCGACTTTCTACTTTACCTTGGGCGTTTTCAATCGACTTTGAGACCATTTTATGTTCAATGGCTTCGTCTTCTTTTAGACCCATCGCCCGCATCATATTCACGACGCGGTCACCGGCAAAGATACGCATTAAGTCATCTTCAAGCGATAAAAAGAAACGTGACATCCCCGGGTCACCTTGACGACCCGCACGACCACGTAGCTGATTATCAATACGGCGTGATTCATGACGCTCAGAACCAATGATGTGCAAACCACCAGCCGCAACGACTTGGTCATGCTTGATTTGCCATTGGGCTTTTAGACGCTGCATTTCTTCTGGACTGACCGAATCAATATCTTCGATAAACGACTGCCAGTTACCGCCAAGGATAATATCGGTACCACGACCTGCCATATTGGTAGCAATCGTGACCGATTTTGGGCTACCTGCCTGCGCGATAATTTCAGCTTCACGCTCATGCTGCTTAGCGTTTAGAACGTTATGCTTGACGCCTTCTTGATCTAGTAGATAAGACAACTCTTCACTGGCTTCAATCGTCGCCGTACCGACCAATACTGGCGCGCCTTTGGCTTGAATCTCTTGAATCTCGCGGATGATGCCTTTATATTTGCCTAACTTGGTTAAGAAAATCTGATCATCCATATCGATACGAGCAATCGGCTCGTGCGTTGGAATCACGATGACGTCTAAATCATAAGTTGATTTAAATTCTGCCGCTTCGGTATCAGCAGTACCCGTCATACCAGATAGCTTGTCATAAAGACGGAAAAAGTTCTGGAATGTGGTGGTTGCAAGCGTTTGGTTTTCGGCTTGAATCTCAACGTTTTCTTTGGCTTCTACCGCTTGATGCAGACCTTCTGACCAGCGGCGACCAGGCATGGTACGGCCGGTATTTTCATCAACGATGACCACTTCGCCATCATCGACGATATAGTGGATGTTTTTGACAAAGACATGGTGGGCACGAATAGCGGCTTGCACGTGAGCAAGTAATGGCAAACGACTTGGGCTATAAAGACTTTCGTTTTCGCCAAGCTCGCCGACTTCGATTAAGAAGCGTTCAATTTTCTCATAGCCTTTTTCGCTAATCTCAATTTGGCGATTCTTCTCATCAATCCAGAAATCTTCTTCTTCATTATTCTTATTGGCTTCTTCGTCTTTTGAGCGGATAAGCACGGGGATAATGGTATTAATCAGCGCATACATACGTGATGAATCTTCGGCTTGACCGGAGATAATCAGTGGCGTACGGGCTTCATCAATTAAAATCGAATCAATTTCATCGATAATACAGAAGTTTAATGGGCGCTGTTTTTTCTCTCTTAAACTAAAGACCATGTTATCGCGCAGATAATCAAAACCGTATTCGTTATTGGTACCGTAAGTGATATCGGCTTGATAAGCAGCGACTTTTTCTTGTGGCGGTTGCTGCGAGTAAATCACGCCAACGTTCATGCCCAAAAAGCCAAATAAGGGACGGTTTAATTCCGCATCACGCGCCGCCAAATAATCGTTGACCGTCACCAAATGCACGCCTTTGCCACTGATGGCATTCAGGTACATCGCCAAAGTACCCATCAAGGTTTTACCCTCACCGGTCTTCATCTCAGCGATTTTGCCTTCGTGCAAGGTGATACCACCGATCAGCTGCACGTCATAGTGACGCATGCCATTCACTCGTAACGACGCTTCACGGCAAACCGCAAACGCTTCTGGCAATAAGGCATCTAGACTCTCGCCATTTTGATGTCTTGCTTTAAATTCTTCAGTTTTTTGTTGTAATTGTTCATCAGACAGGGCTTGTATGGTAGCCTCGTATGCGTTGATTTTGCTGACGACTTTGTGCATGCGTTTGAGTTCACGCTCATTTTTGGTGCCAACGACACTGCCTATAATCTTTGATAACATAATTTTTTGACCTATGGAAATATTCGATAATTAGTGCGCATTAGCCAACGTTTTACTCGCCGCCTTGTCATCATCCGGCTCAGTGCTACACAATGAAGTATCGCCTAATGAAGTATCACCCAATTCAGTGTGCCGTCATTATATATGGTTATGATGCCGATGGATACAAGGGCAGTGAGTAGATATTTGCCGACGTAAAAGCACAGCAGGACGTGTTAAAATAGCGCTCATACCCCTATATATTTTCAAATTTTCTGTATGCAAGCAGCCTACATTTTAGGTGATGCTTTTTTATTTTGAATCGATTATCACCAGCCTTGATACTTCAAGCCTTTTATTTAAGCACACTTATTTAGCCACAGTTATCTAGCCACACTTATTTAATATAGTCGGTGAAAAGTAATATCGATACAACACAACACAACACGTACTACTGGTGCAAATTTTTCTTGCTTGCTGTGCCTACGCAGACAGAGGCTGCAAAAAATTTACACCAGCAATACGGTAGCGACTTTAAAGTATTTCAACTATAAATGAAAAAAGACAACTTAAGAGACCCTGCATGTCAGTCAAACCCTCTGCTCAAACTAATGACACCATACAATCGACTTCAAAATCTGTGCCAGCGGCGTCTGACTCATTGGTCATAGGCGATGCGATCTATCACTTGGCAGATCATACACCCATGATGGTGCAATATCTCACCATGAAAGCCAACTATCCTCAAGCGCTACTGCTATACCGGATGGGTGATTTTTATGAGCTGTTTTTTGATGATGCCAAGCGCGCGGCACAGATACTAGACATCACACTAACTCGCCGTGGTACAGATAAAGCTGGTAACACCATTGCGATGGCAGGCGTACCGTTTCATGCTGCTGACAGTTATATGGCAAGATTGATTGCCGCTGGGCAGACAGTGGTTGTCTGCGAGCAAATTGACGAATCAGCCACTGGTAATGCTAGGAATACGTCTAATACTCCTACGATGGGCGATAAACAGAAAAAGGATAAAAGCAAATCTGCTGCTGGCACTATTATGCGCCGTGAAGTGGTCAAAACGCTGACCGCAGGGACGATTACTGACGATGCCTTAATTGCGCCCAATCACACCCCTACTGTCGTCGCCATTGATATACTAATACCTAAATCTAACAGCAAACAATCCTTGCAAGCTGCCATCAGTCAGATGGATTTGGCTGCGGGAACGTTAACGACACAAACACTAAGCGCGAACCATGATGACATTGAGGGGCTAAAAACCCAGATGCTCACTGTGCTAGCACGCTTTGCGCCGAGTGAATGCATTATTGGTGAAGCACTCAATGACAGTATTGGTGGTATCGGCGAAGACTGGCTGCTGTGGCTGCGTCAAAGCCTTGACTGCCCTATTATCGAAGTTGCTGCTAATGACTTCCATCGTCAGCATGCCAGCGCGACTTTATGCCAGCAATTTGGAGTACAGCGTCTTGATGGCTTAGGATCAGGCATTAGCGATGCGCCATTGGCTCAATCTAGCTGTGCAGCGCTCATTCACTATGCGCGGCAGACTCAGCAGCGTCAGGTGCCACAGATTAATCAGCTGATTGTCGAGTACAGCGATGATTACTTAATCATTGATGCCAATAGTCAACAGAATCTTGAGCTATTTACACCCGTTAGCAGCAATGGCACCTCTTTACTATCTGTACTCAATCACTGTCAAACGCCGATGGGGCGACGTTTATTAGTACAGCAAATGAAGCGACCATTACGTCAACATTCGCGTATCAACCTACGCTTGGATGCGATAGCTTGTCTATTAAAGACAGACAAGACCTCAATCGAGTCGAATCAAGCGTCGAATCAAGCATTGAAACACAGCTCACTGGTGATAAGCTTACGCGAAATGCTTAATAGCATCGGTGATATCGAGCGCATCAGTAGCCGTATCGGGCTGATGAGCGCCAAGCCTCGCGACTTACGTAAGCTTGCTGATGGTATTGCCAGTAGCACCCAGCTTACTACCTTACTGACGGATTCAGGTGTCAGCCATGAGCAGGCAGGACTGTTGCCGATGCTGATGCAGCAACTGCCAGCCCAGCTACCTGCCGTACAGTCTATAGCCAAGCTGATTGAGCGCGCCATTATCACAGAGCCTCCGGCGCATATCCGTGATGGCGGTATGCTAGCCGCAGGTTACGATGACGAGTTTGATCGGCTGACCCATTTACATGACAATATCCAAGTGACACTGGATGAGATGGTAGAGCGAGCACGTTTAGAGAGTCAATTGCCCAGTCTAAAAGTCGGTTTTAATAAAGTCAGCGGCTTTTATTTTGAACTACCAAAAATGCAGGCAAAAAATGCGCCGGCACACTTTATCCGTCGGCAAACGCTCAAGAGCAGCGAGCGCTTTATCACTGACGAATTAAAAGACGTCGAGACCGAATATTTGAGTGCGCAGACATTAGCTCTGACTCGTGAAAAGCAGCTATATCATGAGCTTTTAACGGAACTTAGTAGCCATTTAGCTGAATTACAACAGCTGAGTGCTGCAATCGCTCAAATAGACGTACTGAGCAATTGGGCGCAGCTGGCTATGACATATAACTGGCAGTGTCCTGTCATGAGTAATAATGATGAAAATAAAGATAGCTCAAATACTGACAATCAAGCCAGTATTGATATCAGCCAAGGTCGTCATGTGGTGGTCGAAGCCGCGTTAAATCCCGTCAATGCTGGTAATGCTGGTAATACCGTTAATAGCTCTAATAACAGCTCTAATAATAGCGGCACCACTAGACATAACAGCCATTTTGTCGCCAATGATTGTGCGCTCGGCAGCGATGCAAATCCTGAAAGGCTGCTTCTGATTACCGGTCCTAATATGGGCGGCAAGTCGACCTATATGCGTCAAACCGCGCTAATCGTTCTTCTTGCCCATTGTGGTAGCTTCGTCCCAGCAGCGAGCGCTCATATTGGTGATATCGACCGCATCTTTACTCGTATTGGCTCAGCGGATGATTTGGCTGGTGGCAAATCCACTTTTATGGTGGAGATGATTGAGACGGCTAATATTCTGAATCAGGCAACCAATCAATCACTGGTATTAATGGATGAAGTCGGACGTGGTACTGCCACCACTGATGGACTGGCTATCGCCCATGCTTGCGTCAATCGATTGCTAGAGATTGGCTGCCTGACATTATTTGCCACCCACTATTTTGAGCTGACAAAATTGGCGCAAAACCCTAAAGAAAGTAGTGGCAGCAATGACAAGCTTATCCGCAATGTGCATGTCGCTGCTAGCGAAGTTGATGGTCAACTGCTATTACTGCATCAAATTAAAGAAGGTGCAGCAAGCTCTAGTTTTGGATTGCATGTCGCTAAGATGGCTGGTATCCCCACTCAAGTATTAAATGATGCCAAACGCTACTTGGTAGATAACTTAACTATAGATAACTTAGGCATAGATAACTTAAGCATAGACAACCTAAAATCGAATAATGAAAGTGCTAATGATGATAAAAATGACTTAGCTAAGTCGGTAAAGGACAAACGCCAGCAGACTGCTGATAGCGACATAGAAAAACTAAATCTAAGTAATATTAAAAAAACTCAAAATATGACTGATATTCCACAACAAAATCAGTTATTTAGCTTACAAGACGAGCTACATGCTATCGACCCTGACAGCCTAACGCCAAAGCAGGCGCACGATTTAATTTATCATCTAAAGAAAATCATTAGTCGTTAAAGGGAATTGTTAAATTACCTCAAAGGCGTTAAAATACGCCTTATTCTAAATTTATACTATTTAGCCTTAAGCCAATAACAGGTAGACATTACTATGACCTTTGTCGTTACAGATAACTGCATTCTTTGCAAATACACCGACTGTGTGGAAGTCTGTCCTGTGGACTGCTTTTATGAAGGACCGAATTTCCTCGTCATCGACCCTGATGAGTGCATCGACTGCGCCCTATGCGAGCCTGAATGCCCTGCCAATGCCATCTTTTCAGAAGACGAAGTACCCAAAGGGCAAGAGATGTTCACTCAACTAAACGAAGAGCTGGCGCAAAAATGGCCAAACATTACAGAGATGAAAGAGCAGATGCCAGAAGCCGCTAAGTGGGATGGCGTAGAAGGTAAAATTCAGTATTTAGAGAAGTAGGTAATAACGGATACTTTGGATACTATGTAGGCTGCGGCTTTTAGCCCAGCCTTTTTGTTTGTCCAAAAATTTTGAAGTGAGCAAATAGCGCAAATACATACTATTCAAGATCTGTTACGACTGTCCATGCGCATTGCAGCTCAAAACCTCCAACAGCATTTAAGCTCTTCTGATAATGGAGCGATATAAGATGACTATGACTAAACGCACTTACACGCCTATTGCCTCGACAGCTGCCAAATGCCATCTGCAGGGCTTATTAGACAGTATCAATAGGCCTGCCGAATATCGCACACATATGACAGTGCTTGGTGAACTGCTCGCCTCTTATACCGTTACCCTATTGCCTCATCAGTCCAATAAAGAGACGCTGATTATTTCAACTGCTGAAGATGCCGACTTCTTACAGCGCGGCGTAGCAAAAATTTTACATGACCAAAACATACCTACTAAGCTTGCTGTTTTTTGGAACCATCATTACCAGTTGCCTAATCGGACAAGTGTCGCGCCTATTGTTCATAAGTTTATCCAGTCAGGATATGAGACCGCTACCAATATCATCATAGTGAAGTCGGTTATGTCAGGCAGTTGTGTGGTACGTACCAATTTGATTGAGATGATAGATGATATGCCGAACGTAGAGAATATATTCATACTCGCGCCTGTCGCCCATCGATATTCAGAAGAAAAGCTAAAATCTGAGTTTCCAGCTACTATCTCAAATAAATTCAAATTTATCTGTTTTGCGATAGATGAACAGCGTAGCGAAGGTGGCGAAGTTATCCCCGGTATTGGTGGACAAGTCTATGAATTGCTAGGGCTTACCGATCAGCCTGTGCTAACCGCTTATATGCCTCAGGTAGTAGAGAAACTAGCCTTTGCCGATATTTAACCCTGTCTAAAGGGCAAGAGATGTTCACTCAACTAAACGAAGAGCTGGCGCAAAAATGGCCAAACATTACAGAGATGAAAGAGCAGATGCCAGAAGCCGCTAAGTGGGATGGCGTAGAAGGTAAGATTCAGTATTTAGAGAAGTAGGTAATAACTGACACTTTGGATACTATGTAGGCTGTGGCTTTTGTGTAGGCTGTGGCTTTAGCCCAGCATTGAACGATTTACGCAAATTCGCTGGGCTAAAGCCGCAGCCTACCTCCGCCCATCACCTCGTCTATACACTGATTGCCTTATGAGCCACTATATTCGTGACAAAACCCAAGGCGGTTGTTACTTTTTGACTTTTAATCTACTTGATAGAAAGTCGTCACTGTTATTGACTCATATTGACAAGTTTCGTGATGCCTACGCTAAAACCATTCAACACCACCAATTCAAATTAGACGCTATGGTTGTGCTTCCTGACCACGTCCATATAATGATTACTTTGCCACCAGACTCTGATAATTATGCTGTCATCGTCGCCAGTCTTAAAAGTCAATTCTCTAGGCAGATAAACAAAACTGAAATCATAACCTCGTCACGACAGGCAAAGAGAGAACGTGGCATTTGGCAGCGACGATTTTGGGAACATCGTATTCGAGATGACGCTGATTATCGGCAACATATGGATTATATTCATAATAATCCTGTTAAGCATGGCTACGTTACCAACCCTCAAGATTGGCAATATTCCACATTGCATACATTGATTAAAAAAGGCGTGTATCCCGCTGGTTGGGGAACGGATGAGAATGATAAAAGTATCAACATTCGATATGATAGTTAAGCTAATATATTCGCTTAACTTTATAGGCTTTGGGATTTGTAGGCTTTGGGATTTGTAGGCTGGGCATTTTGCCCAGCTCCAAACTTTGCAATATCATAATGCTGGGCTAAAGCCGCAGCCTACGCTTTCTTGCCCAGCTTACCTTTTTACCCAGCCTAGGCTTACTGGTTATTATCCAATCCTGTCTTTTTAGGATTTTCTAAACGCCATTTCTGAAAGCTTAAGTTAACTTCCTGTAAACCATCTTCACCTTTAACTGCCCTATCACTCAAATCTGTTACCAGCTGTTCGCAATATTGCGCATAGTTAAATATACACGCATTTTTATAAAGTTCTAATGCTCTATTCTTGTCATCTGCTAATAAATAAATATCTGCTGATCTAACTAATACCTTATAAGACAACGTATTGCTCAATACCTTACTGGTTAATTGAGCTTTATATTCAATATTATTAATGTCTTCCGACATCATGTGAAAAAATAATATATCATAAAATTGCTCAAAACCGATCACAGGTGTTAGGTTTAATAGTCGGTCTTCTTTTTCTTGATAGCTAAATGAAGGCTCAGCAATAGCGTAAAAAACTTTGCTATAAGCCCGATAGTTTATTTGATAAAAGACACTACCTAATGCTAAAACAATTGAAAGAAATAATAAACTATATTTTATGAGCTGCCCCATTTTAACTGATAGCTCAATTTTCTTATGATCTATAAAGCTTAATAAAACGACGAAAATAATTAGATATCTAGGTAGCCATAGCGGAAACTCAGAACTAGAGTAAGCGATAAAAATCGCTAATAACATGTAAACAGCAGCGTCTAAATTGGATAGTTTAAAATTAAAGTTTTTAACTAAGATATAAGCAAACGGAGATAAAGTAAGGAGTCCTATGATACCTGTCTCTGCTGCTATATTAGATATAAAGAAATGCGAATGACCATTAGCATAAAAAAATGATAACTGTTGGGCATGGTCTAATGATGCTTTCATTAGGTTACCCCAGCCTACTCCCGTCAACGGATTTTCTTGGAAGAAGAGCCATGCCTGCTGCTGCAGTATCCAGCGTGAGTCAAGCGCGGTATTAGATATACGTGCAGCACCACTGACTGCAGCACTGTTATTATATAAGAGCAAGTAACTACCTACACCATAGCCTAGCAATAACAACGTGGTACAGGCACTGGCTGTGATTACTTTAATCTTCACAGGTAGCTTAAATAGTAAGAAGTAACCCAATATAGCAATAACCATCAGTATCAAGCCTGTGCGACTCGCTGATAATCCCAAGCCAATTGCCAATAAAAAGCTTGGTAGGACTATTAAACTTGACTTAAAAACACCTTTACAAAGGCTCGATAGATATAATAGCCCACCGGTACTAAGCGCTAAAATAAATGCCGCTTGATTGGGCTGGCTGATATTAGCAGAGATACGCGCGCCTGCCGAATTTGGATAGAGCAAATACATAGGTAAGTCTAATCTCAGATATTGAGCTATCTGCGTCAAGGCAGTCAACACGCCTGCGCTCACCATCAGCCACATAAGTATTTGAAACAGTTTAGCCTTATTAGGAGCATTCGCTACACAGATACTGACTGCTACGCACGTCAGTAGAACTGAAAGATCAAAAATTAAGCCGCTTGGATAAGTAATCCGATTGATATAAGGCTGTACTGCAATTAACCCAAAGATAATAGCCCATGCTATCGTAGATAGACTTATGTGCTTGACATGACTTAGCGCATACCAATAAACCAACCCAGCTGCCACAAACATCATGGCAACCAAATCAGGATACATATCATTAGCTGATGGAAAGCGATGAAAAGTATTAAGCACTCCAACCAAATAACCAATACCGATCAGTACTATTAAGACAATATTAGGATCAACAAGCTGTTTATTTATTATTTTCATGAGTCAGTTACTACACTAAATAGAGATAGAATATTTTAGAAGCTGTAACTTGGTTGCAATTATAATAGCTTCTATTCATAGCAGCGCCATACTTTTGGCTTTTGTCTGTCAAAGTTGCAGCCTATGCACTTTTTAGCATAACCCTGCTGCAAAACAAGTGCCGCCTATTTCCCACGTCAAACTATTATTTACTACTGTCGGCTGTAGCGTATAGGTGGCACTATCCACATTAGCCTCGCCAGTTGCCGTTACCAATGCAGTCGTAGGCGTAATACTAATTGAGTTAACATTATTAGCTGCGGTAACTCCTGACGCATTAAGACTAACTTCCGCGATACTATCGCAATTAGTCAATACATATTTACCCCTGCCCTGAAAGCAGGTATCGATATTGGTTCTGACTGTGGTAGCCGCTAATACCACTTCGGTAAAACGTGCTTTTTTGGTGTAGGCTTGATAAGAAGGAATGGCAATCGCAGCCAAGATACCGATGATGGCGATGACAATCATGAGTTCTATTAAGGTAAAGCCCTGTTGCTTTAACATCAGACACCTCTTTATGAATTTCTGCAAATTCTGGACATAAAAATACCCTACTAACGACAGGGGTCAATAGGGTATCGTTTAGCTATGGAATTATGACTCAGTTTATAAGATTAGATTGCTTAGTCTTAGCCTATTAACATAGACCTGCTACGATACAAGTACTACCCGCTTCATCCCAAATTAATGTACCATTACTTGAAGTAGGTGTAAGAATGTAATTTTTGCCATCTACTGACGTAGCGTCACCAGTAGCCGTAACTACACCTGTACCTGTAGTAATAGCAACAGAAGCTACTTGATCACCTGCCTCAGCTTCAGCTTGGGTGCCACCGACTTTATCAAAATCATCACAGTTCGCTAAATCGCCTTCACCGCGCGTTTGATAGCAAATATCAATAGCACCTTTAACAGATGATGCGGCTAGCACTACTTCAGAAAAACGCGCTTTTTTGGTATAGGTTTGATAAGCAGGTAGTGCAATCGCCGCCAAGATACCGATGATGGCGATTACAATCATTAGTTCGATTAAGGTAAAACCTTTTTGAGCGTTCATAGACTTGTCCTTTATAGATAGTATGAGGATAAAAATACGATATATATTAACTTTATTTATGGTGTTGGTACTGCTCTACTTATAGTGTTGGTACTACTCTTGTCATAATTGTTACAGATAGCCTGCCAATTTATTGCGATTCATTATCTTATTCTAATTATAACTATATTTAAAGCCTTTTATGTAACGTGTACCTAATTTTCGCTGACACTTAATTTTAGGGGTGTGCCTTAGTATGGCTTATTAACTAAAAATTGTCAGGTTAAATACTGGTTAAGCAAAATACGTAGGTCATACTGAGCTATTTTATCAGTCGCTCACATCATGACTGTTTCTTATATCAATTGTTCCAATCATCCCCTGTGCCGCACGTGCTGACGCTATTGACTATTCGACATTTCACGCCTTGATAATTGAGAGTGAGATTCCCATCACCGTTCATCTGTGTACTTGACTTGGGTTCTGCAGTGATTGTCCATGTGTTGGTAAGTGGGCTGGGCGCTGCTGCGACCGTATATAGTGCAGTGCCTTGTCTGGGATAGTTACCAGTGAGATCCGTTGTGACGACATTAGCGAAACTACCTTGCGCCAGTTTACGACTCTGAATCTCGGCAGCGATATTGTGCATCTCACTCATCATGTCTGTGCGTTTGGTCTTGATGATATAACGCTGATAACTGGGATAAGCGATAGCAGCCAGTATCCCAATGATGGCGACCACGATCATGAGCTCAATTAAAGTAAAGCCGTTTGGTTTTTGGTTGATAGTATTTATCATTACCACTCCTCTTGGCCGCTGCCGCAATCAGTGGCGGCAAGGGTGACGGCGGTTTTGTTTTGACAATGCAGACCTCTGCTAGCCAGTACGATATGATTCGCGTTTGCTGTGATACCAGTAGTATTGGGTGTCGCGAGCATTTTCCATGAGCGTCCGGTGATGCTATCGACAGTGGTAGTGGTACTTGAAGCAGACGGTGCTAGGCTCTTGGCGGTATTAGTGCCATCTACTAAGGTAATCTTATAGCGATAGTTGGTAGCAGTACTGCCATTAGGGACATAGATGGTTTTGTTGGTTGGTGAGTCATCGTAAGCATAAGTTGTTGTAGTCGTGCCACTTACTGTCGTTAATTTTTGTGGTTTGAAACCTTGATAAGTAAGCGCCCGTGCCCGCCAGCGCTCAAGCTCGACCTGTAGCTGTAGCATTTTGGCTTGCGCTTCACGCTCAGCATTCATGATCGCATAGCGGCGGTAACTGGGAATGGCGATAGCCGCCAGTATACCGATGATCATCACAATCACCATCATCTCTAAGAGCGTGAAGCCGCGGACACTGTTAGCATCTGATGCACTTTTTATTTTGCTCATATGCGGCATCCTATTGTGAAGTGATTGTTTCAGTATCGCTAAAATTTTATTGCGCGCGCTCATACCATGCTCTGGGCTGTAGCGTATAGCGCTCGTTGAACAGATATTCAGGTGCGCTGCCATCACCGATACTATTAGTATCACCTTGGGTAGGTTTTCCTTGATCTGCATAGACAATACCTTTGATATTGCTACCGTCTTTATTAGGATCAATACCGTAGCCAGAGCGTGTAGTGGCATTAATACGATCAGTGATGGTGGTCGTACCGATAAGCACCCTTAAGTTGGTGTTATTTTTATTATAAGCGCCTAAGGTCAGCTCTTTAATCCCTTCACCAGCAGGGATATAACCCCCTGTACCTGATACTGAGTTAGCATCCATGCAGATACCATATGGGAGACAATAAAGCTGTCGTTCTGAGCCACCGGAAATCCGAGCCGTACAGTTATTTACCTCATAATACTGTTTGTCAGGATTATAAACCGTGGTATATAGTAGGTCATTGATCACCACACTATCACCAATGCCCTTGTTGTATCTGACATTATTAAAGCCATCGAAGCGCGTCAATGGATAGTACCAGCCTTGCTTAGTGCCGGCGATCATCTCTGCTTTAGCAGTTTTCTTTATAGCTTCTGTTGGCGTTGCACCAAGGGTAGTCGCTAAGTTGACCAGATTGCTTTCTGTTAAGTTTGTAACGTTTAGCGTTGGCGTAGCATCATATAGGCTGGCTTTAGTCACATCACTATCAATAATGCCATAAACGCGGTTGGCATAGGTATTGCCATCACGTAAAGTCGATAGCGGTACACTACGGTTACCCGATATGACATTGACCAAAGCAAATATTTTACCATTGTTAGGACCACCCTCATTACGGTAGAAGCTCACAACCGGGCGCTCGTAAAAGCGATAAGTGTATTTGCTGTCAGCAGCAGCACTAGGCGTAGTATTGAGTATCCGTATGACGCGCTTACTTGAAAAGCCAGTTACCTCACTAAAACCAAACTTGGCAGGACGGGCGTTTTCAAAATCAGCGCGGAAGACTTGCCCGCCGAGATCAGCGGCGTAGAGATGATCCATCAGACCATCATTGTCACGATCAAGGACGGTGATACCGCCGACTATGCTGTGAATCATATTACTATTGTTAGTCAAGTTATAGCTAGTCGACCATATCAGCGCCCCTGTTTTGGCATTGATGATATAGATGGCATTACCTTTAGCTGGCGCTGCCGCGGTAGCTGGCGCTGTGGCGGTGGCTGGCGCTGCGGCGGTGGCCACATACTCATCATCTTCATAAGCCATATCATAGCCGCCACCAAATACCAGTACATCAACTGGATCGGCGTCTTTAGTCATACGAATTTTAGCCGCAGTTGGCTTGCTCCAAATTTGACCCATTCGACTAAAACCTATGGTCGCTGGAGTAATCGTAAACAATATTTTGGGTGCAGTTTTGTCAGTGATATTCATACCATAAAAAGCTGATCCGCCCATACGCAGACCACCATAAGCAAACATACCTTTGCTATTTGCGGTATCCAATGTAGCCTTTTTGGCAGCTAGATCATAGGTATAATCAGTGGTCACCAACCATGGGGCGTCGACACCGAAGTAGGGCTGACCAATTTGATTTTTCTTTGAACCATTAACCAGAGCCTCTGGCTGTGCCGCTAACATAGCTTTGGGGACAATAGCAAACTCTTCCTTGCCATCATCAGCATCGACCAGATGCAAGGCGCCATCCATCGAGCCAAATAATGCGTAGTCATCACGAGGATCGATAATACTACCATTGTCATTCAACGTTGAGCTATAGGAGATTGCCGTAGGTTTGGAGTGGACGACGCCGCCTAAGACTCTGGTTATCTGAACGGGTTGAGTCAGTGTTAAACTTTCAACTGCTGTTCTGGATGTTGCCAATCCATTAATGTTGATCAAGTTATCAAAGCCTAAGAAGCTCAGCAAACGGCGTTTGTTTAATTCGTTGTCCTTGGTATACAAAGAATCTACCAAACTACTAAAGCCCACCGGTTTACCAGAGGCGTTCACACTTAGCTTACGTAGAATTGGCTTGCTATCCGTCGCCGAGGTGACGTCTTCAACATACAGGGTACGTACGCTGGCTAGACCTGACATTGGGGTACGCAATTGCGCATAAACGCCGCCTGCCTCTATACTACTATTGTCAACCGTTGTAGTACCTACTGGGGTAAAGTCAGTCAACTGCCAGAGGTCTTGAGTGGTCTCATTCAGTTGCCCTGCAGCATTTTTGTAGAGTAGCTGATCGCTTTTGCCATATAAGGTTCCAGCATCCAAATGGTATTTCTTTAGGTTGCCCTTCCAGATACTGGCTGATGAAGCAATGTCAGGACTTAGCATCGGCAGGTACGCATAGGGCAGCTGATTTGACGCGCGATAAGGATCATCAGGAATGCTAATTGTTCCGGATGGTGATGTAGTAATTACCTGTGTCAAGGTCGACGCAAAATCCACTATGCTATTTTCAATGATTTTAGAGCTCTTCAGCTCTTCGGTAGTGACATTAGACTTACCTTGCTCTCCTGCAATGTAATAAAAACCGCCATTACCAAATACACTGGTATTAGTAGATAACTCGTTATCACCATAGCGTTGACCTAGCTTACACAGATTGCGAGCATCATCGGTTACCTCGGTTGCCGCGCCTTGTGAACAATCTACAGCTTCTACTTGCTTACCACCAACCGTTATCTTACGGGTAGTGGTTAACCCTTTAAAGTTATCTCCAAAGCCTGCCGTTGCGGTCTTGATGGGGAGCAGACGTGGGTTGGTAGGGTCTCGTAGTTTTTGAGTATACTCAGCCATACAGCCCCATGTACCATCACCAGTACCAGTACCACCTGATAGTCCGTTACAGCTATTGACAGACAATGAGCTGCCCTGTAAAGATTTATTCATCAAGCCTTGTGCTATCTCAACTGATGAGCCGCTCGGGACACCATCGGTCAATAGATAGATACCGTTACCGCTACATTGTTTGAGCTCTAAGGGTGAAATATATGAGGCACTATTCTTTGAAGTGCTAACAGATTCATCAAAGCCGCTGTGAACAGCATAATTATCTGTTTTAGTGGTGGTGCCCATCATATAAGCGCCAGCCTCAGCCAACCCATGTGCTGTCGGTTTGCCATCGCCAGATGCTACACTTAAGCCTGCGATTACTTTGATTATTTCTATACGCCTATCTGGTGTTAACTGACCTAATGGCGCTACAATCTTGGCCTTTGTGCCATTATAGCCAAATATACCAACTCCGATCGCATATTCGTTCGGTATTGAGCCTATACCTGTTCTGAATTCATTACCCGTTTTGTTCCGTACTTGGTCAGCTAATAATTCTATCAGCGCCATTTGTAGACGTGACAATCTATCAAACTCTTTAGGATTCGATGTTCCTCCTCCCTGCGTAGTCTCACAGCCCTTGGGCGTAAAATAAACCTCTACATTTCCAACAATCGCGAAGATACTCTCATCTTCTCGAGGACCATAGCTCTTTCCTACACCTTCATCGCATGGGTGACCATAATCTGCTAGGATACTTGACTGCCTCATACTTGCTGAGACATCAATCATCATAAAGATACTAGCACCAGTACCTTTTGCAGACTGGTAAATTTCCAAGTCACCAATAGGCAATCTTTCGACACTACCCGCCGTTTGCGAGACCATAGCAGTCAAACTGAGGAGCACAGCAATTGTTAAGGATTTGGTAGGCCATGGTTGTCTGGCTGAGTTTTTGTTATAGAGGTATTTCATGATCTGATCCTTTGGATTGTCATCAGGACGATTAACCAACCGACCATGCTATTTTAAGCCTTTATTAAAACCAGTGTGATTAACTTGATGGTAACGTACATAGCTTGCCAGTACCTTTACCAAAATCGACACACTTGGTCCGTAGTGATTGATTCTCCACGTTCACTTGTTCATAAACAACCGTGCTTGGGACCCCAGCCTCTGCCATACAGCCACCGATAGTCTTTTTACTATCAGTCACAGTATGTAGCCTACTGGTTTGCTCAAAGCAATTGTCGCTACCTACTGTTGCATCTGCATAAGCGGGCAGTACCGCGGTACTATGAATGTCAAACATAAAAGCTTGGCTAGCGATTTCACCACTGTCTTGCCCAATGGTATAACTACTGAACGCCTCATTACTGAAATTAGGCGGGGTCAGTGAGACACTGACTTGGGTCATACTGGCATTACGACTGCTAACATAATCTGCGGACTGAGTAGGATTACAGTAACCGGAGTTGGCACCAAATACGGTACCGCTCGGCGTCAGGATTGAGGCTTTATTGATATCAAAAAACCGTCCGCGCGGACGAAAACAAAATACGTATTCATGGTCAACACTCCCCCTTTTATTGAGCATAAAATATCCAAACGGTCCCGTACGTGACGTCATATCGTTGTAAATATCTGTATTGCTATTACCGTTGATGCTCTGTTCAATGTTTTGGTTGGCATTATCCGCTGACTGTAGCAATAAAGCATTGATTTGATCACTGGTCGACAACTTTAGATCAGTGGTGCTCTGTCTGACTGCAATAGAACCTGCCATAATGATCAAAACCAAAAATAATAACACCACGATCAACACGGCCCCTTGTTGACTTTTAGGGTACTGAGACTGCTGAATATGAGACATATAACCCTCTCTTATGGTGCTGTTGCAACGGCAATCACTGACATGACACGGGCATTCCGTAGTAGCACAGTTGATTCATAGGCGCGGCGGTAGAACTTTTTACGGCTGCTGTCTGTTTTTAATGTCTGGGTAGTACCAAGTACAGTAAACGTCTCTTTGTCAGCCTCTGCTATGAGTGGTGTCGTACTACGAACAATAACACCAACCTTAACAGTCGTTATCGCTGGTTTGTCGGTGAGCTCTAAATAAGTTTTAGCGGGGAGATACGTGAGATTATTGACATCAGCCTGAGCGCCTAACAATACCTGAAACTGATCAACGGCTTGGATAATAACCTCACCGTTGTCACCAAAGTTAGTGACCGCACCAGCGTCAGTAGCACGACCAGCATCACAAGCTAATGCCAAGTCTGGTACTGTCGTAGATATAGCACGTACGAAATAGCGCTCAATGACCCAATTAGTATCATTTACTGGAATTACTGTTCCTTCACAGTCGTACAGGATGTTAGGGGTAATATTCTTATATTGTATGGTGAGCTGGTCGCTTGCTACATTTGTTATATTGGATATGCCAGTCCATCCTGTAGAACCCATACTATTAGTAAGCAATGTGGTAGCTGTTCCATTGGTAGTTCCCAGATTCGTTGGAGTCAACACGACTCCGCCATGATCTGTGGTATCTGTAATATTGCTAATAGGATTACCCAAGTTGGCAATCCTAATATGATCATTCAAAGACTGTAGCGCAAATATGGTACTGTCTTGTACTTCTGAGGCACTCTGCTGTACTGTCAAGGTTCGAGTGTTAATAAAGTAAACTTGCATGACTGCGGCAGATATTAGCAAACCCAAGACTAGTGAAATCATCAGCTCAATGAGGGTAAAGCCTGCCATTGCACTTACTTTATTATAAGGGTTCATTAGTAAGCCTCCGATATCAAGCAATGGCTGCCCGTTTTATAAACGCCATCACTATTGGCACAAGCCTTAGTATCGTCATTATTCATCATTGCTTTGGTGTCATTCCATGCTGTGATGACACACATTTGGGTCTGAATAGACTGCGTGGTTGTCCCTGGGCAGGTGACAATAGCCATCTTAATATCTTCGTCAGCGGCCATTTTTTTGACCATCAAGGCATCACGAGCAGCAAGCTGGTTGATATTGCATAATTTATTTGGAATTTTTTTACCATTAGCATCATTTGTGGTGCCTGTTGACAAGCAGTTATCCGTACCGCTACGGCTAATGGTTTTAGTATCAACCGTGATATTATCTGTTGCCGTACTAGTAATAATAGCTTGTATAGTGGGTATAGCAAGTGCAGTATTCGGAGACACACTTGTGAAAACAGAACCGCTACCAGTGACATAAGCCTCAGGATAAGCCCGCATAACCTCAGTCAGATTGCGCACAACAGTTAATGATTTGGTACGTACCAAACTTTCATCCGTGGCACTGATGGCTCGCATTTGTAGCGCACTAAAACCTAATACGGCAATTGACAGGAGCAATAAAGCAACCATCACTTCAATGAGACCGACACCGCGCTGGGAGTTTGAGCCATTCATCAACAGGTTACTCCCATCTGGTTGGTAATATTAGCAACCCTACTGACCACGATTTGTCGTGGATTAGCTGCCGTATTCGTATCACAAATTGTATAAGTGATGGTAGCGGTCACTCGTTTGCTGGGCTCGAAAGTGACAGTCGCAGTCGCTGGGCTTGATGTAAGTGTACTACTAGCATTGTAGTTATAACTGGCAATGGTACTCGCATTTGTATCCGAACCTGTGAGTATGATAACTTTCGGATTGCTCATATTATTGTAGCTCACAGTCACTTTTTGACGGCGAATAATACTCTCAGCCTTAGCCTCTTTTAAGGCGTTTTCTAGCGTCGCAGTCGTCGACTTAACCCTTTGATTGGCAAGCTGAGTGCTGATACTAGGTGCAGCAATACTCACAATAATAGCGAGCACAGCTATCGTGACCATCAGCTCAATCAGAGTAAACCCTGAGCTGCTCATGCGCAATTTCTGTGATCGATAGTTAGCCGATACGTTCACGTCAAATCCCTATATAGCTGCTGGCATATTCAATCAGGACTGGCTTTACAGTCGTAATGAATAGCTAATATTTAAACATACTTTAATATAATATATTCAACTATAGCCATGCCGTTTTTTTTCCATAAAGCAAGTCATCTAGTAAGTCATCTAGTAAGCTCTTACTCTTTATTTTCTATCTACACGACAAGCTATAGTCGGTGAAAAGTAATATCGATACAACACAACACGTACTACTGGTGCAAATTTTTCTTGCTTGCTGTGCCTACGCAGACAGAGGTTGCAAAAAATTTACACCAGCAATACTGTAGCGACTTTAAAGTATTTCAACTATATCTACTGATCGTTAGATGTCTATTTAATATAACGTGATGGTAACATATTGGCAACACAATAGTATTTGCCAATAAGCCATGTGAGCAACTATGACTGGCTGCCATGTGCTAATACATAGGCATACAGATGGCATTTATTATTGGCGTTATGGGTTGTTGCAGGGTAAATTGACAGGGTGCGAGCTAAAGCTTGTAGACTTGCCCCCGTAGTTGCCACATCATCAAATAAGATCAGGCGTTTAACGGGAGAAGGCTCAATTAAAATAAAGGCATTGTTTAAATTGCTTAAGCGTTCGGCACGTGTCAGTCCTTGCTGACTGAGCGTATTATCAATACGCTTAATACCTTGCCATAAAGGAATATCCCAGTGCTTAGATAAATGTGCAGCCAAGATACTGACAGGATCAAAGCCACGTTTGATGAGACGCTCATCAGTCGTTGGCATAGCGACAATCACGCTATTATCCTGATGGCAACCATGAGGACGTGGTAGCTGGCGTAACGCATGTAACAATAACGGCAGCTTGGTCATATCCTCATGATGCTTAAAGGCTCTAATAGCTTGGCGCATGGGATAGTCATAATAGGTCGCCGCTTGTATGGGCAGCGTGGTGTCAGCAGCAATATCAACCTGAAAAGGCGTGGGTAACCACGAAATACTGCTATGGCAGCTGGTGCATAACAGTCCGCTGCTACAACGGCTATGGAATTGCTTTCGTATATTAGTAAAGAAAGAATGATTATTTGATAAAGAGTGCGATGTGTTTTCGGCTAATAAGCTGTTTTGACTGAATAATGAATGGTTTGATAAAGAAAGGTTTTGTAAAAGCTGTGATTGCGGGGTACTACGATAAACGCGGCATAGCTGACAGCGTATACTAAGATACTCTGCCAGCCATAGTCCGCTTTGATAAGATGCTAAAGCGGGCATAAATCGTGATAAGTATTGACCACTCGCAAACTAAAACCCTTTCCAATCGTTCAGCACGATACCAACACCGACCGCTGTATTCTCATAATTGTAGTCAATAAGGGACTCGCCATAACCTTGAAACAGCTGTACATAGCCATTAACGCTTTTTGTTAACGGATAGACGTAGTCAATTTGCGCGGATCCTTTATTGGTGCCTGGATGGTAGCGCAACGTACCGCTTAGGCTTTGTTGATTTGGTAAATCATACAAGAATTTGATATCACCGTAACTCATAAAATCTTCGATATCTGGGTTGTCGTCGTTACTGCTGCCACCATCTACTCGTGCCCATACGCGCGGTACAATCGAGAACTTACCCCATTCAGCACCGCCCATCAAATAAATACGGTTCCATGAGCGTGACAGCGGCTCAGACCGGCCATTGGAATGATGCACCGCCCCTACCCCTAACATCCGCAAACGTCCACCAAAAGGTAGATTGGCGGTAACCGGTTGGGTCAAAAAGACCTCTGGCTGATAGTCAGTGGCGCGAAACGGTCTTGAATTGTCTTCGTTGTATACCTGCCAGTGCGATTGCTGAGTATAGCCAAACCACAAATCAGCATTGGTATCAAAGAGATCTTCAGCAACTTTGCTCTTTAGCGACAGTTGAAATTTTAGCTCAGCTTGACGTACATTATTAGACGTAAAGTTGGCTTGCTCTTGGTCTTGTGACGGTGTATTTGGACTTAGATTGGGATCAGCGGTATAGAATAATGGCAACACGTAATTTGGGTTATGAGGTCTTATGTTCCAGGTACCACGCTCACTGTTTTTATCAAGATCATACGCCAAGCTTAACGGCGTATATTTTTCAATATCCGCTTGAGTCACCCCAACACTTTCTAATACCTCCGCTTCTTTTTGCGTCAGCCCAACCGTATCTAAACGTTCAGTCTCAGCAGGCGGTTTTGTCTCGATATCTTGTGGATAATTACTCGAAACCTTTTTAGCGATGACATTGCCATTGGCAGTAATGGTACTGGTTTCTTCAGCCAGTATGATCTGCGGGTTACCTGACAGCGTACTGATAACCGTCTTTGCCAAATCTACTGGCTGTTTACTTGTGACATAACTTGGCGTCTTGCCTTGTTCTGCAACCTTATCAAAGCATGCCAAACGGGCGGAACTGGTCTGTACTTGGGTACATTCAAAAAACAATGCAGCCTGTTGAGCGACAAACTCTTCGCTCAACAGGCTGCCATTTTGTACAGCGATATTTGTACTTATGGGCTGCGAGCTCTTAGTTTGTGGCAACTCATTATAAGTCTGAGCTGTATCAGCAGCCTGCGCTTGTACGGTAAAGCAAGTAAGCGCTACGCCAACGGCGATATGTAGAGAGCACTTATTCGTTTGCAGCGTCATTTTTTTTGGCGCTTTAGAATGGCTTAAAGATGGGCGCTGCGAAGTAATATTGGAAAACATAAGTATCCTTTATTCAACTGATCATTACTGTCAATAGAATATATGAGGTAATCGATATAACCGTTAGCGACGGCGCTAAATTGGCATAAAAAATTATTATAACTTGGAGATAAAGGGTGGCTATGACGTTGAATAATACGCTTTTAGCAATGTTGCTTTATTGTAATGAAAATGTACACACTATACTAGCTTTATTGCTGCATCAGATGCCGCTAAATGACTATAAATAGCATAAAACCAAATACTTATAATGGGTGTAAAATAAAAAAGGAATCATTTAATAAGTGTCTTGCTAATCAAACTCTCAAAGTGAACTTGCTCTATTTAGCACGAAATACAACTGATCGATTGCTACACGCTTGCTGCTGAAACAAAGTCAAAAAAGCCAACGTACTGTGACAGTACGTTGGCTTTTTTATAGGAATCGTATGAAGACCTTTAAGAGGATAAAACAAATATTTCTGATATGACCATTATTTATTTAATGCCGTCAAAGTCTGCTCAAACTCTGCGCGACCAATCTCGCCCACTTGCTTCTGTAGCAATTCACCGTCTTGATAGTAGAGCAAAGTTGGCGGGCCAAACAGTTTATACCGCGCTAAAATCGCCTTGGAATCCGCTGTGGTTTCCGTAATATCAAGTCGTACCAATTGCCAGTCTTGCATTTGTGCGGGGCGATTGGTAAATAAATTCTTATCCATAATACGGCATTCAATACACCAATCAGCCGTCAAATCGACCAACACTTTAGGATTGGCAGCGGTGATAACGTCCAATTCTGCCAACGTAGTGATATGCTCATCTGACCTATTTGATGTACTGTTTTGAGCGCCAGCTTGACCATCAGCTGACTGCACTAGCATGGGAGCGGCGCTTAATGAAGCTAGCGGATGTAAGCTATCGTCATTACCCAATGCAGCGCCAATCACTAAAGTAGCGGCCCAAATACCGGCAATCAAACCGATGGCTTGCGACAGCATGCGACCTTTACCACGCCAGCTCCATGCCCATGTTGCCACAACCATGAACCATAATGCCCATACCAGCAGCATCACTGACGATATAAAGACACGCTCTATGAGTAGTAATGCCACGGCAAATAATAATAAGGCAAAACCTTGCTTGACCCAGTTCATCCACTCGCCCGCTTTTGGCATAATTTTGCCTTGGGTCGCACCAATCAAAATCAGCGGCGCTGACAAGCCAAAGCCTAGCATAAAGAGGGCAGCAAAGCCCAATAGCGGATTGCCAATCGTTGAGACGGCAAGCAATGCCCCAAATAATGGCGCCGACACACAGGGCGATACTACCAGCGCTGATAAAAATCCAGCGGCTAAACTACCACCAGCGCTACCAAGCTTACTATCCCCTGCTTGGCTTAAGCCCTGCATCTTACTACTGATAAAATGCGGCAGACGAATCGTAAACACTTCGAGCATGTAAAGGGCTAACAAAACAAATATCACCGCAAAACTGATGAGGATAATTGGATTTTGTAGCCAGCCTATAATACCGAGCGACTCACCAAATATGGCAATAACTGCACCGAGTATCCCGTAAGCAATCGAGACCCCTATTGCATAGCTAGTCGTTAAAATGACGCCTTTCTTGACCGTTGGATTTTTCTGACGGGCGACAATATTAGCGACGATAGGTAGCATAGGTAGTACGCACGGCGTAAGCGCTAAGCCAAGCCCTGCCAAAAATAACAACCCTAATGCCAACCAAGGATGCTTAGCTAAGCCAAACGGATCGCTATTAGTCAAATTATCGGCGGCAGCTAGCGTATCATTTGTCGTAGCAGCGCCAGAAATTGTATTGGCAGCACTAAGTTCATCTTCTAAAGAGCCGTCTTCTAACAAGGCATAATCAATCACCTCATCCTCTGACAACCCTTGCTCTGCTTCAGAAGCCATTGCTTCACCACTTTCTATCATTGTGGCATTTAGCGTCTCTG
The DNA here is from genome assembly GCF_000012305.1 of Psychrobacter arcticus 273-4. Lineage (NCBI taxonomy): Bacteria > Pseudomonadati > Pseudomonadota > Gammaproteobacteria > Moraxellales > Moraxellaceae > Psychrobacter > Psychrobacter arcticus. The sequence goes on along the minus strand of NC_007204.1, from coordinate 274,262 downwards.
ATATCGCGACTATATTGCTATTATTTACCGACTTTGTGTCAGCAGCAGTATCTTGATTAACAGCATCTTGATTAACAGCAGCTTGGGACGAGCTTGCAGCGATATTGACAGTGGTTTTTATTTTCTCAGGTGGGTAGCACAGTCCTGCTTTGGCACACCCTTGCCAACCAATCACGACCGCTGCATTATTGATACTTTTGTTACTACTCAGAGTAGTGGTCGCTACCATATTCGCTTGATCAAATACTGGCACTTTACCGAAAGTTGGATCATCAATTAAGACAGGCGTCTGACTAAAAGTAAACGGTGCGGCGGTAACGCCAGCAGGCAAAGTGAGTTTAAGCTGATTCTTATAGACATAATGTTCTGGAGTGATATCAAAATTAATCGATAGCTGGGTTCCAGCTTTGAGAGCTTTGCTGCTACTCGTGACTTGGAAGGCTTTATCCACTGACAGAAATTTTGACTGCCCAGCACTTTGGTTACTGCTAAAAAGATCGCCCAATCCTGCTGCCTGCGTCGTCATGGTCGTCGCAGTCAGTCCTGTAAGTAACGAGCTACTCGCAATAGTCAGTGCCAGTAAATAGGACTTTTTTGGCGACTTCTTTGGTGACTTATTGACAACTGATGGCAGAATATTTGATGACTGATTTTTTGTGGATACCGCTTTAAGTGACGAGATACTTTTTGCTATCTTAATGGACATAAAGGACTACCTGTTATAACGACTATATAAATCAACTTACTTGCGCTATCGATTAGTGACTAACGTTTGACTGCAATGTTTAGCGTGGTTTTGATCTTCTCTGGCGGATAGCACAGTCCAGCTTTAGCACAGCCTTGCCAGCCAATCATAACCGGCACATTCTTTGCCGCTTTACCATTTTTAGTCGTAAGCATAGTGGTTGCTACAATGGTTTTTTGAGTAAATACTACTACCTTACCAAAAGTTGGATCGTTAATGGAAACGGGCGATTCACTAAAAGTAAATGGCGCAGCACTAATACCTTTTGGGAAGCTCAAGGTCAGCTTATCTTTATACACGTAATGACCTGGTGTGATATTAAAGACGATTGATAGTTGGGTGCCTTTAGTCACTGCTTTGGTACGGCTAGTCACTTGAAATGCCTTATCAACTGGCAAAAATTTTGATTGCTGAGCGCTATTTTTGCTAAACAATTCCCCCAGACCTGCACCCTGAGTTGCAACAGACGTCATTGACAAAGCGGTCATCAAAGCAGTGGTTGCTATGGCGAGTAAATAAGGCTTTTTAGCTGATTGTTTATTCATGATAGTTGATTTCGATTTTGGTGTTTTGATAGACATATGATTACCTCGGATGGCTTTAAGAACAGCTGTTTTTTACAATCACTATTAAATAGTCAATCGGGCTATAGTCGGTCCTAAATAAAAGAAATACAAATGTTATAGAGTACTACTGGGGTTAATTTTTCTTGCTTGCTGTGCCTACGCAGACAGAGGCTGCGAATAATTAACCTCAGTAGTTCTGCACCCTTTTAAAAGTGGATTAACTATAATAATAAATAGTATGGTTAAGACTCCATTAATCTGGATTCATAGTTAGTAATATTCATAAAAAAATATCAACCAATAACGCCTTATTGGTTGATATATAGGTCTCATCAAAGAGGCTTTTAGCACCAAGGCATTTATCACAATAAACCATGGTTTTATATTTATTCAGCATTGACGGCAGATTGTGATTTGGGTCAATGTGTTATCCATAATGTATGATTGCTAACCTTTCAAAAATAGCATTTGACTGTTGCTTACTATAACGCCGCACTAGATTTGATGAAAGTAAAAGCGCTGGTCGGTCAACAATATACAACAGTAAGCAAAACTTAAGAAACGTATCGAAATGTAAAGTCTAAATCACCATAATCATAATCATAATCATTACTACCACGCCCATCAGTACCAGCATTAAAAGCTCAAGCAACGACAACCAGCTACTGATAAAATTGGTGGCTTCTGCCTCTTGCATATTGGCAGCACTGCTAAGCATATTTTCAAGCTCGCCTGAGTTTTCACCACTTTATTTGAAAAGCTATCGTTGAAATACTTTAAAGTCGCTACCGTATTGCTGGTGTAAATTTTTTGCAGCCTCTGTCTGCGTAGGCACAGCAAGCAAGCAAGCAAAATTTGCACCAGCAGTACGTGTTGTATCGATATTACTTTTCACCGACTATCGCTTATTTAAAGAATAAACGACTTAAAAAAGCGGCGTAGAATCATTAATATCAGGCATCAAACCTTGCAATAATAAAACATCTAAATGCTGTTGTTGTAGCTTTTTATCGAAATCATTGACTTCAGCTATCAGCATGCGCTCGATGCGCTTATCACTAGCAAAAACACTGAGACGTGCACAAATTACCGCCAACTGATATATGCGTTTTTTACAATAACCATCTAAACCTTGTAGCAACCTGACCATGTGCGGGGTTTCAAGGCTGGCATAATCATAATCGCTTACCACATCCTGACCAAGCGCTGTCACGCCATAGCTGATGGATAAATGGGCGCAAAAATAACAGCTGAACAAATAGCCAACCACATGTCCAATATAATAGCCACGATCGTAAGTAAAGCTACTGACACCAAAATGCCCAAGCACGTAGCTGTTAAGACTGCCTTGATCAAAAATAGGTTTATGATGCTTGAGCTTGCCAACGGTGGCAAAGCATAGTGGATTGTGTCCATCCTGCGTCGTCAGCTGCCAACCTGCTGGCTGCTGAGCTGGCATATGGCGTACAATATCTTCGATGATATCATCGACCACATGCAGCTGCTGCCATAAGCGCTCAATGGCATCCGTATCCATCAAACCGCGTTTATCAAGCTGCTGTGCAAGCAAATATTGCTGGTATTCGGCAAACTGTGTTTTGAGGGTTTGTACAAGGTAAGTCGGACGGATAGCAGCAGACGCCAAATATAATTGCTGCGTGCGCTGGTGCTGTGCTCGATAAAGCGCCACACGCTGAGTAGCAACACTACTGTCACTGGCAGAGGTCGTTGAGCTTTGGTTTATCAGAGTATGATTGGCAGTGTTTATATTAGCAGAGTTAGTCTCCGTCAAGCTGCCCTCAGCATTTGGTAAAACAAATAATGCCAATAATGCCGCTTTATCAAGCAGAGTAACCACACCTGCTTGTGCGCTATTTTCCTGCTGAAGATTTGAGTCGTGCTGATTACGGTTAGCTTTGACTCTGCTATAAGCCTTGTCTTTCTTATTAGCAGACGTAGAAGAATCTTGTAGATTACTTGATTTTACGCTTGGTTTTGCGGTCGGTTCAGTCATAAAACACCATCAGCTGCAAAAATAAACATCACCTAAGTCATGCTATATTACAGATAGACCGTAATATATAAGCATGAAATATAGGCCGCTAAGACACTGTCGCACCTAGGCGACTTATTACTTCATTGTCATTCCATAGTACCTGAACCTACGCTCATTGTCAGCTGCGCAAGATCGAAATACTAATGATGAAAAATGATTGTTATCAAATAGGTCAACGGCGGCATACCAACCACATCTTTGAAACGCTGCGCAAAACTCAATCGTGACATACCCAAATAAAACACAATCGTATCTTGTCTGGTCAGCGAATAAGATCAATTGCCCGTACCATTTAAACGATATAGTTGAAATACTTTAAAGTCGCTACAGTACTACTGGTGTAAATTTTTTGCAGCCTCTGTCTGCGTAGGCACAGCAAGCAAGAAAAATTTGCACCAGTAGTACGTGTTGTGTTGTATCGATATTACTTTTCACCGACTATAATGTGGGACAGACAAGAGAATATAAAACTGACAGGCACAAAAAAATGCCAAAAATGGCAACGGCTGGTTTTAAATAAAATTTAATAGAAATATAGAATATAAATAGCAGGAATAAAACTAAAATATGGGGCGACTGATGGGACTCGAACCCACGACAACCGAGATCACAACCCGGGGCTCTACCAACTGAGCTACAACCGCCATAACTATGGCCTGATTAGGCAATATTTGCAGGCTAAATGGTGCGCCTGGCAGGATTCGAACCTGCGGCCACCTCCTTAGAAGGGAGATGCTCTATCCAGCTGAGCTACAGGCGCTCTTAGAGGACTTTTACATATTTTGGTTAGCTTGATATACAAGAAACCAAACCATTATACATAAAAAAAAGCCTGTAAGGCTCTTTAAAATAGATGGTCGGAGTGATAGGATTCGAACCTACGACCCTCTGGTCCCAAACCAGATGCGCTACCAAACTGCGCCACACTCCGAAATTTTCTATTATCACGATAGTTTGTTGATTAACTGGTTGTTGGCAATGCCGCTAACTGGCTAACGTTCCTTGCTATCGAGGTGCACATATTAATGGGAAACGCCGATGGTGTCAACACCTATTTTTAATTAATTTGAAATAACTGCTAAATTATTTAAAAAAGGCTTATTTCTTATAAACTGAGCGTCGACAACTAGCGTTACTCAACATAGTGCTTAAGGACCTATGCGCTCATTATACTACATCTTGTGTCGGAAGCAAGTCAGTGTTTATCGTAGCTGTCAGCACATTAAAGGGTATCAGCCATAACTGAGCATAGGATGCGTTTTCACTATTATATGTGTCCTGAGTGTCTTGCTTCAATACAACCGCTTGTCTCTGATCGTCTTGTACCGGATATACCAGCCAGACTTGCTCTGCTTGATAAGCCTGCGCATAGCTGCTCAATTGATAGGCGTCGCTGGCACTAATAGCGCTGGCATGCGCTAAATGCTTCCATTTAATATCGATCACATGGCTATAGTGACGTGAATGCTTTTCTCGCGCATCCTTTGCTTGTGAGACATAATTATCATACATGGCGGTATTTTCAGCACTTGAATGTATCTGCTTATAAATCAGTAAATCAGGACGAATAGACAAACACGCCTGCCCTTCTGCATCATTGAGCCAGACACGCTGCGTTTGAAACAGTGGTTTATAGTCGTCGCTTAACTGCTGGAAAAATAGCGCGATACGCTGACTCGCCCATTGTTCAAACGCTTGATTCATATCAATCAATAGGCATAAGCGCTGCGGCGTTAATTTTTTATGAAATGGGTTTTGTGAATCGATACTGTGACCAGTCTCAGCATGTGACTGGCATAGCAGCCAATAAGCAAAATCTACTAGCTGCTGGGCGGCTTGTAATTGCTGCGCTTGCAGTGGCTGAATCGCAAGCTCATGCTTCGCTTGAAAATATATTGACGCTAGCTGGCGTATTTCATACTGATGTAGAACAGAGACTTGCTGCCACGGCTGCAAATATAGAAGAAGGTTTGATTGGGATAGCAGAGGGGCAAGCAGCTTTAATGCACTTTTAATGATTCGATTAGCCAGCATGCCTTTACTCAGCACACTGCGCTCACAGACGAATTTATGAGGCTGCATACTATTGTGGCGCAGCTGTTCTTTTATCAGCAGGCGACCTTGTAACGCTGTTTGGTTATGGATTTGGGTTTGATAATGCGTGATCGGCTGATGATGCGCTAAGCGTTGCAAAAACTGAGTAATGAGCCAATCAGATAAAGGCAATGCGGCTACTGGCAGCGCTATCAACGGGCTGCTGAATTGCCCAAAATTTTTGCTATGAGGCGATTTGTCATCATCACTATTCATTAAGTCTGACAGCATATTTTGTACCCAGTGACGGGTTTGAAAAATATCTGTATCTGCTAGCGGCTTATTTGGCTGGCATGACTGCTGAGTAGGGCTACTAGCAGTGTTTCCGATAAGTTTTGGCAGTATCTCAAGGATCATACCGCTAGGCATGACAATGACGCCGATATAATGTCCAACCTTTAGTTGCCACTGTCCTTGCTTACGCTTAATGCTAAAAACTGACAGCTCTTGCGCTATCAACCACTGAAAATCAGAAATGTATGAAAAATCATGCATTATTAAGCGCTGATGCTCGAACACTGTCATGATATGAGCGGTAAGATTGCTGTCAGGCATACTCATATGAGCGCTTTTTATCTTATGTTTTGCAGCGCTCTGATTGCGTCCATTGTTATTCATCACTGATTAACATCCTCATGGATATAAGCGCTGATAGACGGCGGTATTGGCAAACTCGCCAGTCTTGGCAATAAGGTCAGTATTAATTGCATAACTACCTGTATGCATAGACTGAGCAAAATAGGATTGCTGTCCTGCAAACATTGAGTGTTGAGCGGCTATAGTATTCTGGCTAGCTATTCGATTGGATATATCATTATTCATTAACGTTTGGCTATCATGAATAAATTGCGCCTGCATCGGCTGCTGTTCATCTTTAAAGATATATTGCAAGGTGGCAACTTGCCCACCTGCTGCTTGGGCTAATTGCGGAATGATTTGTTCAACCAATACTATTTGTAACTGCTCAAGACTATGCACAGAGAACAAAAACGCATGACCCAATTGCGCCTCAATCCCTAGTGTTTGGCTAATACGAAGATTTAAACCCGTCAATACTTTGGCTAAATCGATGGACTCCGCTGCGTTTGGTATTTTTGACGCTTTGCTAAGACTTATAATCGGCAGCAGCTCAGGCTGCGACGGGCAGTTAATAAATCGAAAACGTCGACGCAGTGCCATGTCTAGTGGTGCTAAAGAATGATCTTGGGTATTCATGGTCGCATAAATATCAACATTGGCAGGCACACCAAATGTTCGCCCAGAGTATGCCAAATTCACCGTCATCGCATTGGCTGTACCCACTCGTTTATCAGGTTCAATAAGGCTGAGTAATTCACCAAAAACGCGTGAGACGTTGGCACGATTGATCTCATCAATCAGCATGGCATAACGCTGCTGAGGATCATTAGCAGCGCGCTGGCACAATTTTAAAAATGCGCCGTCTATAATGCCGTAGCTCATTTGAGACAGGCTGTTATTCGACTGATTAGAGGCTGCCATCATTGGGCGAATGCCTTCGACAAACTCTTCATAACCATACGCTTGATGAAAGCTGACCATACTAAAGCGCTGCTGCTGAGAGGGCGCATGTTGGCTGGCATTATTGTCATACTGCGCCTGCTGAAATTCTGACAATTGCTCTGACAATGCGCTTAATAACATCATGCTGTCAGGCAATAAATACCAAGCACCGCTATGATCTTTATCAAAGTAAGCTTGGCTGGCTCTATTTTTATACGTAACGGTTTGTGAGCTGGTTGGACTGTGCATTTGCAGCACAGTCCATGCCGTATTACTTAAATTCTTCTCACGTGCGTTTTGCGCCGCTTTGGCGACAAAAAACTCATGATTGACGATTTCAGGTACTTTTACTAAGTCTTGTTTTTGCGATTGAAAATCTAAAAATACTAAACAGACAACGTCACGCCAGCTCAAATCTTGCAATAACTGCTTGAGCAAATCCTCATCATTGGCTCTGGTCAGATAATCCGTATATTCTTTAGAGATTTGGAGTAATCGGTAGGTTTTACCCGTACCCGCGACGCCCGTATAAATAATATTGGTCGGCTTATCATTAGACACATCAGGCATAGCATTATCCAGCGAAAAATTATAAAAAAGTGCTAACATTTTATCATTATAGTTGCTCACTCTACATTGTATCACTGCTTCGATCACTAACGCCTAAGAGGCCGTTACGTCACTGTTCTTTTGTAAGCGTAGCAGTACATGGTAATAACAGTAGCGACTGAGCAGTTAATGTAACATAACTAAAATAGCTGCTAGGATAAAGCCTATTCGGTGACTCATTGATGACATGAGCCTTTTAACCCTATAGTTGAAATACTTTAAAGTCGCTACAGTACTACTGGTGTAAATTTTTTGCAGCCTCTGTCTGCGTAGGCACAGCAAGCAAGAAAAATTTGCACCAGTAGTACGTGTTGTATCGATATTACTTTTCACCGACTATAGTATCACTAGCATTGTAAATCTCACTTAATTGAGGAATATTGTATGTCAGGATTATTAAAAAAACTCCCTATCAAACTGACCAATAAACTGCCAGCCAAAGTCTCTGAGAACACAAAACCTGCGGTCAAAAAATCTAATAGCACGCTAAAACCGATCAGCAATCAATTCACCAAACTGTTATCCATCACCAAATACCTACCTGCTGGTGCACGCTCGAGCATTTTATCGAAAGCGTTTGGTAAAGTGGTGCCTTATGTGGGCACAACGGGCATCTATTATGAAACGGTCGAGCCAAACCAAGTGGTGGTCAGTTTAAATAACACCAAATCCGTGCAAAACCATATCGGCTCCGTCCATGCGGTTGCCATTACCTTGCTTGCTGAAACGGCAACGGGCTTTATTTTAGGCTTAAATTTACCGTCTGATCGTGTACTATTGATTAAGTCTTATTCGCTGAATTTTTATCGTCCGATTAAAAAAGGACAAATGGCTGCTATCGCAAGCTTATCTGATGAGCAGCGTTTAGATATTTTAAATACCCCAAAAGGTGAGATGGTCATTCCGTGCGTCATTCATGACCGTGAGTCGGACAGTGATCGCGACCCAATCGTAGTCGAGATGACATGGGCGTGGATACCCAAGTCTGAATTAGAAGCGCGTCGTCAAGGTAAAGCTAATGAAAAATCGGCAGAGGTTGATACTGAGTCTCATAACAAAGCAGAAGCAGTAGAAACCGAGCAAGACAATCCATCAGCTGATAATGATGGGGCTGTTTAAGACAAATAATGCATGAAGAATACGTAAAGCAGGGCGCTATCAATGTTAATTAGCGTTGCATTTGGTGTGTTAATCTAAGTATAAAAACAGGGCAAATGTATTATTCTTAACTGGCTAAACCGAAAAAGACTACAAGTAAGATTGCATGATTTTGTTATAATAACATTTTGTTTTACTCGCCATTAGGATTTTCAGTTATGTCAGAGAACACTAGCACTGCTACTCAACCGACACCCCTTTTGCAGGATACCTTTACTGTAGGCAGTCGTACTTTTTCTTCTCGATTATTGGTCGGTACGGGTAAGTATAAAGATATGACTGAAACGGGCGCTGCAATCGGCGCGTCAGCAGCAGAGATAGTGACGGTCGCTATTCGTCGTACCAATATTGGTCAAAATAGTAATGAGCCTAATTTGCTTGATGTCATTTCACCGGATAAATACACTATTTTGCCCAATACAGCGGGCTGTTTTGATGCAGAAACGGCGATTCGTACTTGCAAGCTTGCTCGTGAGCTATTAGGTGGGCATAATCTGGTTAAGCTTGAAGTATTAGGGGACGAAAAAACCTTATACCCTAATGTGATGGAAACACTCAAAGCGGCAAAAGTGTTGATTGATGACGGTTTTGAGGTCATGGTATATACGTCAGACGACCCTATCGTTGCTCAAGAGCTTGAGAGCATGGGCTGTGTGGCAATTATGCCACTTGGTAGCCTGATTGGCTCTGGTCTTGGTCTGATCAATCGCCATACGCTAAGCTTGATTATTGAAAATACTAAGGTGCCCGTATTGGTTGATGCCGGTGTCGGTACCGCTTCTGATGCCGCGATTGCCATGGAGCTTGGCTGTGATGGTGTACTGATGAACTCAGCGATTGCCAATGCTAAAAACCCTGTGATGATGGCTCAAGCAATGAAGCATGCGGTCTGGGCAGGACGTCAGGCTTTCTTAGCGGGTCGTATGCCGATGCGCAAAATGGCAACTGCCAGCTCACCACAGACGGGATACTTTTTTCAGTAGCATTAAGTATTAGTTGATTGTATTTTTCATTATAAAAGGATTTATTATGCGGCTTCTTACGGCAGTCGACCAGTTATTTTTACTTCTTGAGTCGCGTAAACATCCCATGCATGTTGGAGGTCTATTTTTATTTGAATTACCAGAAAATGCCGATATCAGTTTTGTTCATCAGCTTGTAAAACAGATGCAAGACTCTGATGTACCGCCAACCTTTCCTTTCAACCAAGTGCTTGAGCATATGATGTTTTGGAAAGAAGACAAAAATTTTGATGTCGAGCATCACTTGCATCATGTCGCACTACCCAAGCCTGCCCGGGTGCGCGAACTTTTGATGTATGTTTCAAGGGAGCATGGTCGTCTATTAGACCGTGCCATGCCGCTATGGGAATGCCATGTGATTGAAGGCATTCAGCCAGAAACTGAAGGTAGCCCAGAGCGCTTTGCTCTGTATTTTAAAATTCATCACTCGCTGGTTGACGGTATCGCTGCCATGCGTTTGGTCAAAAAATCCTTGTCACAATCGCCCAATGAGCCTGTTACTTTACCTATTTGGTCATTAATGGCACATCATCGCAATCAGATCGATGCGATTTTTCCCAAAGAGCGCTCCGCTTTACGCATCCTCAAAGAGCAAGTATCTACGATTAAACCCGTATTTACAGAATTGCTGAATAATTTTAAAAATTACAATGACGACAGTTATGTCAGCACCTTTGATGCGCCGAGGAGTATCTTAAACAGACGCATTTCAGCATCGAGGCGTATAGCAGCACAATCTTATGATATCAAGCGCTTTAACGATATTGCTGAGCGCATCAATATTAGCAAAAACGATGTGGTGCTTGCGGTTTGTTCTGGCGCAATCCGGCGTTACTTGATTTCTATGGATGCGCTACCGAGCAAACCGCTTATTGCTTTTGTCCCCATGTCTTTACGTACTGACGATAGCATAGCAGGCAATCAGCTGTCATTTGTTCTTGCCAATTTGGGCACCCATCTGGATGATCCATTGAGTAGGATCAAACTGATTCATCGCAGTATGAACAATAGCAAACGCCGTTTTAGACGCATGAACCAAGCGCAAGTCATTAACTACAGCATCGTCTCTTATGCGTGGGAAGGAATCAACTTGGCGACCGATCTATTCCCTAAAAAACAAGCCTTTAACCTGATCATCTCAAATGTTCCAGGCTCTGAAAAGCCGTTATACTGGAATGGCGCGCGCTTAGAATCCTTGTACCCTGCATCGATTGTCTTTAACGGGCAAGCAATGAATATCACGCTGGCAAGCTATTTGGATAAGATGGAATTTGGTATTACTGCGTGCAGCAAAGCCTTACCTCATGTGCAAGATATGCTGATGCTTATAGAAGAAGAGTTGCAGCTGCTTGAGAGCGTTAGTAAAGAGCTTGAATTCAATGGCATCACAGTTAAAGACAAAAGCGAGAAAAAACTAAAAAAGCTGGCTCCGTAACGGAACCAGCTTTTATTTGTAATACCTAGCTATCTAAATGGTGCGGTTAAAGAGCGTCGCCCCATGCTGGTACAACTACTTGCATCAAAGGCTTTAGTAATTTTATATTACAGGCAAAGATAGAGCCTGATGTCATCGAGTTGTGTGCACCTGTATGATCAACGACCACACCGCGTGCTTCGGTGACGATAAGCTCGCCTGCAGCGATGTCCCAAGGCTTGATTGACATCTCAAAATAACCATCAAAACGACCGGCTGCCACATAACATAAATCAAGCGCTGCTGAGCCTAAACGGCGAATTTGACCGCCCGCTTCAGTGATTTTTTGTAAGCTTTCATAATGCTCTTTGGCATAAGAGATGATTTCACCATTGCGCTTACGCTCAAGAGGATGACCAGTAGTAAATAAACCACCATCAATGGTTTTACGCTCACTAACACTGATACGGCGTTGATTTAAACGGGCGCCTTTACCGCGGCTGGCAGAGAACATCTCATCACGGACAGGGTCATAGATGACACCATGTTGAGTAACGCCTTTATGTTGTACGGCGATAGACACACAAAACTGTGGTACGCCATGAACGAAGTTTTTGGTGCCATCTAATGGATCAATAATCCAGCACCAGTCAGCATCTTCCCCGCGACCTTCCTGCATACCAAACTCTTCACCCAAATACGAGTGCGTTGGGTAGCTAGATTTTAGCGTCTCAATCGTCAGCTCTTCACTAAAGCGATCAATACGGGTGACCAGACCATCTAATCCTTTTGACTCGATATCTAGCTCAATTTTGTGACGGTTTTGATGCGCGTATAAAATCTCTTTACCGACTTTTTCAGCAGCACGCGCTGCGATGACGACCATGGGTTCCATAAAATAACCTGCTTGTTTGATGAATGAATATTACTTGATAAGCACCAATTGATAGATACTCATTGATAAAGAATAAATATAAAGTAAGAAGTACTTATGATATAAATACTACTGATAAAATCAAAGAAAAATAAAGCCTGATTATAAAACTTTGCTTATAACGTTGGCTGAAAACATCTACACTCAAAACATGCTGCTATTATTGGAAACTGTCATTACTTAGAGTTATTCAAGCTTAAAACTAAAACCATCATAGCTTAAAATCACAGCCACATAGCAAACCATCATATATGGTTGCTATCAGTCGCACCGCCCAAGTTGTCAAATAATTCACACCTACGGCAAGCAGGCGATGTTTTGGCGCAAAAATTCACGCTTTATTTTTTACGACGCTATTTTATCAATTTTTTATGGACTATGGTTATTTATTATTTTTATAATTTAGCATACAGCTCTTTCACTTTCCTTAAAACTTTGAACCACATCAGTTAAGATAATAATTGTTGGAGCTGATTGACCACACCTTCTACGTCTAAACCACAATCTGCCCACTGTTCTGATTGAGAGCCATGCGCTACAAAGCGATCAGGGATACCTATATTACAGATAGCCGGGCGATGGTTTTTAAAGGCAGCAGAATCATTTAACAGGTATTCATTGACCGCACTGCCTGCGCCGCCCATGATCGTATGCTCTTCTAAAGTCGCTATATGAGTGACACCTTGTAAAAGCAGCTGCTCTAAAAGTGTGGTATCTAAAGGCTTAACCCAACGCATATTGACCACATGCAGCTGACAGCTTGATGCTAATAAAGGAGATTTTGCAATCATTTCTGCCGCTTGCTGAGCCGTTGCAACCATCGTACCGAATGCCAGTAATGCCAATTTTTTTGGCGCATCTTTTTCACCCAGTACCGACTCTATGACCGCTTTACCAATGTTATAAGTTTGCGCCGGCTGCGTAATAGTCGCGCCAGTGCCGACACCGCGCGGATAGCGCACTGCTGTACAACCTTGGTATTCATAACAAGTATTGAGCAAATGATAACATTCGTTTTCATCTTTTGGTGCCGCAATCATCATATTGGGCACGCAGCGTAAAAAGGCAAAATCGAATACGCCCGCATGCGTAGCACCATCTTCACCAACTAGGCCGGCGCGATCAATCGCAAACATCACATCAAGATTTTGTAAAGCAACATCATGAATAAGCTGATCATACCCGCGCTGTAAGAACGTCGAATAAATCGCCACAATCGGCTTTACGCCTTGTGTTGCCATGCCGCCAGCCAACGTCACAGCGTGTTGCTCAGCAATCGCTACATCAAAGAAACGCTCTGGAAACTGACGAGCAAACTCAATCATTCCTGAGCCTTCTTCCATGGCTGGGGTAATAGCGAGCAACTTATTGTCCTGTACTGCTTTATCACATAAAAACTGCCCAAACACTTGTGAGTACTTTAAGGAAGGCTTAGCCGCTGCTTTTTCAATTTTGGGCGCGTCATCTTCAGCAGGTAAACTGCCAATAGCATGATAACCTACTGGGTCTAATTCAGCAGGCGCAAAGCCTTTACCTTTAGTGGTATAAATATGGACTAAAACCGGACCCTTGACTTGCTTTGCAAGCGACAAAACGCGCAGCAGCTCAGGAATATTATGACCATCGAAAGGACCGAAATAGGTAAAGCCAATCGCCTTAAATAGATTGTCTTCTAATTGCGGTACATCACGTTGCTTTTTATGGCGCTTACGTCGATCAAAGGCTTGCATATCAGGGCGTCGACATAATATCGGCTCGCCTGCATCAGAGATATCAACCTGATACCCTGACTCCCAAAGCATCGCTAAATGCCGCGAGAATCCACCGATCGAGCAGGAAATCGACATGTCATTGTCATTTAAAATCACCATCAAATCAGCGTCTTGTTGCACCGCATCATTCATCGCTTCAAAAGCCATGCCACCTGTCATCGCACCATCGCCGATAATACAAGCAACGGTCTGCGCACGCCCTTGATAGCGTAGCGCTAAGCTCATGCCTAAACCTGCTGAGATGGATGTCGATGAATGACCAACCCCAAAGGTATCATAGACAGATTCTGCGCGTTCTGGAAAAGCGGTTAAGCCAGCTTTAGAGCGGATAGTTCCTAACCGATCACGGCGACCCGTCAGTACTTTGTGCGCATAAGCTTGATGGCCCACATCCCAAACTATCTGATCTTGCGGAGCATCCAATAAATAATGTAGCGCAATGGTCAATTCAATTACGCCTAAATTGGCACCAAAATGACCACCACTTTGACCCGCTGAATACAATACAAACAGCCTTAGCTCATCGGCTAAAGCAATAAGATCAGCAGTGCTAAAAGCTTTGAGATCAGCAGGGCTATCCACTCTATCGAGCAGTGGCGTATAGGGACGCTCACGTGGGATCACTGCATACGTTTGTTGCAGGTTTGATAGCGGTACAGCAGAATCAACAGCTGACGCAAATAATGACTGAGACTGTAGGGAATGAGGTGACTGCTGCATAAAACGTACGATACCTACCAATCTGCTGACAAGCTGCTACCTTAGACGATGTCTAGCAATAGCAATAGCAATAGTCTAAGTGGCGTTAATAATAGTGAGGCCATCATTCATATCATTGCTAATGCAATTAATGGCATCGACTATACAATTAGTGATACAGCTTTTATCGCTGCAAGTTATCCAAAATACGCTATTTGATATAAAACAGCAACGTTTAACCATAATCCTAAGGACTGCTCTAATAGCTGGCTCAAAGGTCAGGCTAATAGCTATTATGCCTTATTATGCCCTATTATTTTGCATCTATATCGGACGTTAATGACGACATAGTAATGTAAGGGCAAAGACTTGTCACTGTATCCGTCAAAATAGTATGGCATAATAGCATTTATTTTTAATTGTCGCTTTAATCATCGTGCGCCGTCTGTGAACTTTGTGTGTTTTTATAATTTGTGGGTTTTTATAATAAGTATAATTAGCATACTATTATTTTGCGCACCCGCTACCCTACAATAACTTAGCTATTATTATCAAGCTATGTCAGACGGTTAGCGCTACGATGATCAGCTTATGCAGGGCATTAATGTCATATCAATTTATTACTAGCGCCAAATTGCCTACTCGTCACGGCGAGTTTGATATTCATATCTTTGAAAATGATGAAGGTCAAGAGCATGTGATGCTGACTGTTGGTCTGCCTGTGGTTGATCAAACGGATACTACCGACAGCCTGCCCTCGCCTGATACCATCTTAAATCAAGAAGACAATGCTTTATCAGAACGCCCTATTCCTTTAATACGGATTCATTCTGAGTGCTTGACCGGTGACGCTTTTAGCTCCTTAAAATGTGATTGCGGACCACAGCTAAATACGGCTATGCACGCAATACAAGAAACCGGCTGCGGGGCTATTCTATATCTGCGCCAAGAAGGTCGCGGCATCGGTCTGACCAATAAAATCCGCGCTTACGCCTTACAAGATCAAGGTCACGACACTCTAGATGCCAACCTTATGTTAGGACTACCTGCTGATGCGCGTATTTATGATATGTGCGGACCGATGCTTGCTCATATCGGCGTTGATGCGGTACGCCTTATCACCAACAATCCCAGTAAAGTCGCTTACTTAACCGAGCATGGTATCGATGTCATTGAGCGTGTGCCATTGGTCGTTGGGGTGAACGATATGAATGCTGAATATCTAGCGACCAAGCGCGATCGTATGGGTCATTTATTAGACACAGATTTTAATACCACCTTACACCTTAATAAATAGCAAATAATCAGATATTTTATGAGCATCCCAAATATAGACAACGATATCAAAGTGTCATCGACCGATGCAACAACGATACCAAGTCATCATGACATCATGCGTGTGCGTGAATTTCTAGTCGATTTGCAAGCACGTATCTGCCAAGCGTTAGAAGCACAAGAGCGCGATGGCTGCGCTGATGCGCATAAAGCCGCTACCTTTTTTCCTGATGATTGGGAGCGCCCTGAAGGCGGCGGGGGTCGCTCGTGCGTATTGGCAGATGGCGAGGTGATTGAAAAAGCCGGCGTCATGTTTAGCCATATTCACGTCCAAAACCTGCCTGCTTCAGCAACCGCCCGTCATCCTGATATTGCCGGTCGTAAAGCACAGGCGATGGGTGTCTCATTGGTTGTCCATCCAAAAAACCCTAACGTCCCCACTAGCCATGCCAATGTGCGGTTATTTATTGCCGAAGCAGAAGGCAAAGACCCTATTTGGTGGTTTGGTGGCGGTTTTGATTTAACCCCATTTTATCCTGTGCTTGCTGACTGCATCCATTGGCATCAGGTTTGTCATGATCTTTGTGCGCCTTTTGGCGATACTGTCTATCCTGATTTTAAGCAGTGGTGCGATGAGTATTTCCACCTACGTCACCGCGATGAGCAGCGTGGTATCGGCGGCTTGTTTTATGACGACGTCAATACTGAGAGCCGCGGTTGGGATTTTGAAACCTGCTTTAAATTTATGCAAGCGGTTGGTAACGGCTACCTTGAGGGTATCCTGCCAATTTTTGAGCAGCGTAAAAATGCGCCCTATACCGAAGCGCAGCGTGAATTTCAGCTCTATCGCCGTGGCCGCTATGTTGAATACAACCTCGTTTATGACCGCGGCACCCTATTTGGACTACAAAGCAATGGACGTATTGAATCCATCTTAGTCAGTATGCCTCCGCTTGCTAGCTGGCATTATCGCTTTGAGCCAATTGAGGGTACACCTGAGTTTGAATTGACTGATTTTTATCTAAAACCACGCGATTGGTTGATTTTATAGTCTAAATTGTAACGCATAAAAATACCCCATAAGTTGTGTCCAACTTATGGGGGTCAGTTCACAAGCCGACCTTTTTTATTTCCTAGATTAAGCCATCAAATCCGCTTGTACGATTTCAATCCAATAACCATCGACATCTTTGATAAAAACAATGTTTTTCATGCTGCCTTCATCTGGACGTTTTTTGAATTCGACATGATTTTCATCAAACCAAGCCACCGCTGCATTGAGGTCAGGTACGTTAAAACAAATGTGACCAAAGCCTTGTGGTTCTTGATTGCCATCATGATAGCTAAAGTCCGCTTTTGTCTCAGTACCATAGTTATGAGTCAATTCCAAAATACCACGCTGACGGAAGGCAAAAATCTCTAAATCGTTACCCGACGGCAAATTTTCACGCTCGCTCTCAGTAAGCTTGGCTAAAAAATACAAATCAAAACCCATGGCTGGGAATTTTTTGACTGCCAGCAATGTCATACCTAAGACGCCAGTATAAAACTCTAAAGACCTCACAGGATCTTTGACACGCAGCATCGTATGGTTAAAGGTATAACCTGTCGTCTGCGCTGAGATAGGCTGTACGCCATCAGCCTTTACGCTGCTTTCAGGTTGCTCTTGTATTGAATGGTCGTTATTAAAAGTATCATTATTATTCATAGTTATTCCTATATTTAAATATTTTTAATCGCTAATAGATTAAACAGTCATACTTATAACGCTCAGTCTCTACAGGACACTATTAAGCATCCAAAAATCGTACCTTTCCTGTTTCTAAGTCGTACTCGGCACCAACGATCAATAGCTGACCACTACTGGTTAAGTCCTCTAACGCACGCGAGCCATGTTTTAATTGGCTAACTGACATATGCACATTGGCACGTATAGAGCGATCAACCAACTCGTCTGCATCCACATCCTGACCGTTGGCGGTTGCAAGTTCATGTAGGTTGTAGACACTTGGACGGATACGGTCAACAATAGATTGCAAATTGGGCGAGTAGTTTTTCTCAGGATTGATTAGTGCTTCAACACAAGCGGTGACCGCACCGCAATGCGAATGACCAAGTACCACGACCAATTTGGTGCCAAACTTTTCGGCAGCAAACTCAACCGAGCCAATTTGCGAGGGAGCAACCACATTACCTGCCACGCGTATGACAAACAAATCACCCAAGCCTTGATCAAAGACAATCTCAACCGGTACCCGTGCATCTGAACAACCCAAAATAATCGCTACCGGGTCTTGGTCGCTGACAAGTTCTGGACGTCTTTGCATGCAAGGATCGGTGCTGGTCAAGCTATCTACGTAGCGCACGTTACCTTGTTTAAGAAGCGCCAATGCTTCTAGACCTGTTTGGAGGCGTGTATCGTGAGGCATAATAAGTCCTTGATCATTTAAATAGTTAACATGGTAGGTCGCTCTACAGCCATCCTGTCCATAGAGCCTATATTTCCGCTAGTGCTTAGCTTTTTAGGCAGGGTTTGACAAAAACTTTACCTCTGCCAATCAAACTGCATTCATTGTACATAAACCAATTGTATAGGAATAAAGACAAAAACATGATAAAAAAATTCAATTCACCCTGCATTAATTGGTAATCATCCCAAGCATAAGACACTTAATCAACATAAAAAAATCATCCCTAAAAGCACTTGGTGCAGAATCAAGCAATAACGAACTCGCACTGATTTATATTAAAGGTTTGTTATAATAGCCTGCGACCAGCCCCCGTTTAAACTCATCGCTTTAACATACCAAATCATCGTATTTAACGTATACAGCATTTCTAAAAAAACCTATGACCATACCGAGGTTCTAAAAGACATCAACCTTGATGTCAAGCATGGTAAAATCACTCTACTACGACTGCTTGCAGGTTTTGAACTGACCCCTGCCGTCAAATCCGTACACATAAACTTGGGTGCTAATGAATCAACGATGATACGTACCGTGCTGATTCCTGTTATTTTTCCGGCAGTGATGGCAGGTTGGCTGCTTGCCTTTACCTTATTTCTTTTTGACTTCGGTGGTTAGATTATTTTATGTTAGAGCTTCGTCATCTTAATACCCTAACTGCGCTACGGGCACATGGCTCATTAGCTGCTGCTGCCGATGAGCTGCATGTCACTGCTTCTGCTGTCTCGCATCAGTTAAAAGAGTTAGAGAATTATTACGATATCAGTTTGGTCAATCGTCGTACGCGTCCATTGACCTTTACGCCAGCTGGCAAAACCGTACTGGCGCTCGCTGACAGTATTATGCCGCAAGTTGCTCGTACCAAAGCCAACTTAAAGCGCCTCGCTCATGGACAAGCAGGCAGGCTGCGTTTGGCGTCGGAATGTCATAGCTGCTTTGATTGGTTGATGCCGATTCTCAATTATTATCGCCGTGAGTGGTCAGATGTGGAGCTGGATTTTGCCACAGGTTTTGAGCCTGAGCCGCATCATTTATTGATGGAAGGGGATATCGACCTGCTGATTACGACTAGTAATTTGCCGATAGAAGGCATCAGCTATCAACCCTTATTTGAGTATGAGAGTCGTTTGGTACTATCCCCCACTCACGATTTGGCAGAGCAGCATTTTATACACCCAAATGATTTGATTGAGGAAACCTTGATTGCTTATCCAGTAGAAGCCAAGCGCCTCGATATTATTGCCAATTTTATGACCCCAGAGCAGGTCAGCTTTAAGGCTATCCGTACCACTGAGCTGACGGCTATGCTCATACAGCTAGTAGCAAGCGAGCGCGGCGTGGCAGCACTACCTGATTGGGTGGTCGCAGAATATGAGAAAAAAGGCTGGGTGGTCTCGCGACCATTAGGGGATGGTGTCTACTGTCAGCTCTATGCAGCAACGCGTAGCTCTAGTCAAGATACCGCTTATATGCAAGGGTTTGCCAGTTTATTAGAAGGTATCGTAAAGCCTGTGTAATTATGATTTTTTATTGCTTCATTTTTATGATTATAAAACCAACTTAAAGCAATAAAACCCAAGCGCAGTTGCTAGTAATGTCATCCCCACATGCAAACCTACCAACCCTAAAGCTGCCAGTAGCCGCCCATGATGGATAAAGGTAAATACTTCAGCGCTAAAGGTGCTAAAAGTGGTCAAGCCACCTAAAAATCCAGTAATCACAAATAGCCTGATATTGGGAGACAAGCCGCTGCCCATACGCTCAAACCACACCAGTGCCAACCCTATCAATAATCCACCTAATACATTGGCGCCAAGCGTACCAAGAGGTATCCAATGGTGCAGTGGATTGAAACGTGCCAGCCAGCCTCGCAAGCATGCGCCAAATGCAGCCCCTAATCCAATAGCTAGCCACTGCATAAATCATCCTTAATCAGGTAGAGGTTAATAGAGATGCTCTCTCATTCATAAAATAATACTTAAACCGCAGGCAGTTCTGTCATTGGCCAACGTGGCACACAGCTCACCGCTAAATCATCGGACTGCCCTGCTTGCAAACGCTCATAACCGGCATAAGCAATCATTGCACCATTATCAGTACATAAAGCAGGCGGCGCATAATGAACAGTGGCATTGATTTTAGCCAGCTCACGCTCGAGAGTTTCACGCAAATGGCTATTGGCACTGACACCGCCTGCTATTACCAATCGGCTCATATCCACTTGCTTAAGCGCTTTGACGCATTTTTTCACCAAGGTATCAACGACAGCATGCTGAAAACTGGCAGCAATATCAGCGCGGACTTGCGGGTCGCTATCAGAACCATTTCCTGAACCGTCAGTGTCCTTGATAAGATTGTGCACAGCCGTTTTCATACCGCTAAAAGAAAAATCCAAACCGCGATGTAACATCGGTCTGGGCAGACTATAAGCATTCGGATTGCCGTTTTCCGCCAATTTAGCAATATTAGGACCGCCCGGATAGGGCAAGCCCAACATCTTTGCGGCTTTATCAAAACATTCGCCCGCCGCATCATCGATGGACTCGCCGAGGATTTCATATTGTCCGATACCGTGGGCGGCAATGAGTAGCGTATGTCCACCGGACACTAATAGCGACACAAATGGAAACGCTGGTGGATTGAGACCCATCAGCGGTGCCAATAAATGCCCTTCCATATGATGAATGCCAATCGCTGGAATATCTAGACCATAAGCCAAGCTACGACCAAACAATGCACCCGTCATCAGCGCGCCGATAAGCCCCGGACCCTTGGTATAAGCGATAGCATCAATCTCATCTTTGCTGATATTACATTGGGCCAACAGCTCATTAAACAGAGGCACCAGCTTACGAATATGATCGCGACTGGCAAGCTCAGGCACAACGCCGCCGTAAAGGGCGTGCAGCTCTATTTGTGAATACAATACTTGCCCAAGCAGACCTTTATTCTCGCTATTTATCTGTTCGCTATCGAAAATCGCCAGACCGGTCTCATCACAAGAAGTCTCTAAACCCAATACTTTCATCTATGTGCCTTTATTTTTTACTATGCATGATTTTTTAGTTATAGTTGAAATACTTTAAAGTCGCTACAGTATTTCTGGTGTAAATTTTTTGCAGCCTCTGTCTGCGTAGGCACAGCAAGCAAGAAAAATTTGCACCAGAAATACGTGTTGTATCAATATTACTTTTCACCGACTATAGCTTAACGCTTAAAGATACGCTTTATGTCGTTATGGCAAAAAACCGCCACTGTAAGCTTACAATGGCGGTCAGTTTAACAAATTTCACTCAATAACATTTAGCTAACCGCAGCGACCATATAATCAACAGCAGCATGAACTTGCGCTTCACTGACCTCGGCACTCGCCTGCGCGGGCATTTTATTAAAGCCTTTAGCAGAGTGCATATGTAGCGTATCGATACCTTTGGCAATGCGTGGTGCCCACGCTTCTTTATTACCAAATACTGGCGCTGCTAACAGACCTTTTTCATGACAGACTTTACATTGTTTTTCATACAATGTAGCACCTGCGTCAGCAGCCAACACTTCAGGATCAGTAGCAGCTTCAGCACTTACTTCTTCAGCTTCTACTGCCGGTACTTCTGCCTCAGCGGTAAGCTCGGCTTCAGTAGGTGCTGCTGGCTCTACAACCACCGTTTCAGTAGCAGCTTCAGTTTCATTAATCGCTGCAGGCTCATCAGCGGCAGTATTATCACCACCGCTACATGCGCTAAGTGTCAACAACGCACTAAGACTTAGACCAGAGAGCGCCAACTTAACAACTGATTTTTTCTTTATTACAGATTGTTTAACCGTCATGGTTATTCCCTCGTCTTTAGATTGTTAATGACATCACTCATTATTGAATACTGCCTTCAATCATGATTAATTTGTGGCTGGCATTGCGGCACTATCGGCAGGCGCCATAGCGGTATCAGTACTATCGACGCTTGCTGTTGCATCAGCTGCTGTTCCCTCTACTACAGCCGCCCCTTCTTCAGTACTCATCGTGGCATCTGTTGTCGCGCCCACAGCTGGCATTGGCGCTGTTGCTGGAAAATCCATCTTTTCTGCTGCAGGTGCGTTCTTGCGAGCAAGCGCTGCTGCAGCATCGACACGATCGACGGCTAAGATGTGCTCTGATGCTTCGCCTTCTTTTTCACTACTACAAGCACTCAGACTGACGCCCATAATAAGAGCCAATGTTGCCCATAGTGCCGTACTTACGACTGATTTTTTTATTCCAGTTTTCATCAAAAACCCTCAATATAATTGCTATAAAAGCGTTGTCGCGCCTGATTATTTTATTTAATACCAGACTCGACTTATCATAACATAGACTGCATATCAGCCGTTATTATCAGACTATGACTTTATCCAAAATTCAATGATTATATATTCGAAAAGACTGGCCATAAATAATAGCACTTATATCCGGTTAAATACGTGATTAAACTGATATAAGCAGTTTAATCAAGCGCTTTATTTAAAATAGGTATGCTAAAGCCTTTGACTTTACTGCTATTTTTTATTAAAATAGGCGCCCTTGTGCTATTGCGCAAGACTATCCTAGTTTGAGCTGATGCCAGTAATCTTGAGATATTACGGCTAAATACTAATATACAGCCAAACTAATGCCCTTATATCTCATCCTAATCGAGGAGTCTTCATGCCTGCAGTTAAGGTTAAAGAAAACGAACCAGTTGATATCGCTATCCGTCGTTTCAAACGTGCTTGTGAAAAAGCTGGCGTATTGTCAGATGTACGTAAGCGTGAATTTTATGAAAAACCAACGCAAGTACGCAAGCGCAAAAAAGCGGCTGCAGTAAAGCGTTATAAAAAGAAATTACAACGCGAAACTATTCGTACCACTCGTATGTACTAATCGATAATACGATTAGCTAAGTACCAGCGCTACACTAACGCCACTGTTATCCAATGATATCAGTGGCGTTTTTTATGCTACAATTTTTATTATTACTGCGGTCACATGATTGATTCTAAGGCTTTCTGTTATAAAGCTTGTGATGATTAGCAGATTTTTACACAAACTTTTTATTTATACTGATAAGGAATAATAACAATGAGCCAAATTAAACAGACGTTAACTGACACCATCAAAGTCTCTATGAAAGCACGTGAGCTTGAACGGGTCAAAGTATTGCGTAACGTACAAGCGGTTATCAAACAAATCGAGATTGACCGTCGGACAGAGCTTGATGATGCCGAAGTATTGGAGATATTACAAAAACAGCTCAAACAGCGTCATGAATCATTGACTATTTTTACCGAAAATGGTCGTGATGATTTGGCGACCAAAGAGCAGTTTGAGATTGATATTATCAATGAATATATGCCAAAACAGATGGATGATGCTGAGCTTGCTGCTTTGGTCAGTGCAGAAATCGCTGAACAAGGTGCCACGTCAATGCGTGATATGGGTAGCGTGATGGGTATCTTAAAAAGTAAAACCGCTGGTCGTGCTGACCCTGCACTAATCTCAAAACTCGTCAAAGATGCGCTACAAGGCTAATAGCGACGACAAGTTAATAAAATCAACGCTATTTTTTATTCAGTGCTTTATATAGTTGAAATACTTTAAAGTCGCTACCGTATTGCTGGTGTAAATTTTTTGCAGCCTCTGTCTGAGTAGGCACAGCAAGCAAGAAAAATTTGCACCAGTAGTACGTGTTGTATCGATATTACTTTTCACCGACTCTAGTCGTCAGCTATCAAAAAACCGCCTAAGGCTTAAAGTCTTTGGCGGTTTTTACGGCTTTGATTTCGGCATTAATATTGGCAAGCAGAGGTCGGGCGCTATTGGCTTGAGCCGTATTTTGCAGTTTTTCTGTCAATTGCTTAGCTTGCGTCAAAGAAGTCAGTGCGCGCTCATAGTGCCCACTCCATAGTTGATCATGACTGCGATAACGCAGCGCATTAATAGTAGCGATACTTTTTAGCGGTGCAGAATCAGTGGTCTTTGCCAGTTTTTCATTGGCTAACTGCAAACTTTGCCAAGCATAGCGATCGCTTGGTTGCTGCTCAGTTAATGGTTTGAGTAAGACTTGCGCTTTGGTTGGCTGATTGCTATTGGTCAAGGCTTCCGCTAAATACAGACGTAAATCACGGCGCTCAGGATACAAACGCTGCTGACTTTCTAATACTTCAGCCGCTTGTTGCCATTTATTTTGTTCAGTCAAAATTTGGCTTTGGGTAATGGACAATAATGGCTCGAGTACTTGGCGCTTTGCTATCGATAATGCAGACAGTTCAACAAATAAATCGTCTGCTTCTTTAAAGCGTTGCTGCGCTCCATACCAGTGCATCAGCGCAAGCTTTGCCCCGACGCTGTTCTTTGCTGCGGTCATCAAGGCCATCTCTGAAGCATGCTTTCCTGTACTTTGTACGCGCCAATAGAGCAAATCAAACAAGGCTTGATGGCGCTGCTGTTGATTTAACGGCAGCGCATTATAACGTTGCGCACGGCTTTGAGATTCGCTTAAGCGCTCATTACTCAGTGGATGTGAGCGGATAAAACTGGGCAGAAACTGATTGGCCGTTTGGTTCATCTGACTTTTTTGATTCATGGTCGTAAAGAAGCGTGGCATCGCACGCGGATCATAACCAGCTTGGTTCATGATTTGCATACCAACCCGATCAGCATCACGCTCATTATTACGACTAAACGCCATGCTGCTATTCATCGCGGCGGTTTGGCTGCCCATCATGACTGCTGCTGCTGCATCACCATCGACGGTCGATGCAGCTATCGCGGCGAGCATGCCACCTATTTGCATCAGCAAGGCTTTCTTGCGCTCATCAGCACCGCTCTCATAATGACGCTGACTGATGTGTGCAACCTCATGAGCGACGACGCTTGCCAGCTCATCCATACTGTTTGCTGCCAATATGGTGCCGGTATTGAGACCAATCACGCCGCCTGGTGCCGCAAACGCATTGATACTTGGATTATCAATAATGACCAAACCGAGCGGTGCTTGCTGACGCGCTTGGGCATTAAGCCGCCACGTCAGCTCTTTCACGGTTTCTTGAATCCAAGGGTCATGCTCCATCTTTACACGACCATTAATGTTTCTTAATGACCATTCACCAAGCAATTTATTTTGATATTGCTCTTCAAAGCTCAGCCCCTGCCCACGTAAATTTGGCAAATTTAGCGCTTCTGTGCCAGTGGTTTGCCATGAATCATCACTCAATGGCGCAGCTTGGCTCTTGCTATAGGCGGCGCTTGTACAGGCTAATAGTATCGTTGACACTGCTAATTTTAGCGCACGCGTTGGCAACAGCTGGCGATTGACCAGCTTAGAGAATGACCTTGTCTGTATGCCTGCATAGTGAGTGATAACATATTTATTCTGTGCATTTATCAGTGGCTTATCAAGCACTGATTGTCTTTTAAAATAATCCAAGTGCGTACCCTATATGTATAATCATAACGTGCTTTGACTATAAGAGCTTGTCTATTCAAGGTCAATTACCGTATGCCTGTCGCTACCAATAACTCCGCAGGGCGTCACTATTGCGCAACATGGTTATGTGAGCCTACTAGATAAGTCTAATATGAAAATATAAAAATCAATATTACTCAGTCGTTTTGATTGATCAAACGCGATGATGACTATATTCAACTGCAATTGAATACAGGCAATTTGCTATAATGATTGCTTATAAAACCGTCGGCGTCGCAACATAATCGCCATGTCATATTAAGATAGCACTATCTATAAATATTGTAATTGTAACCCTAAGCATTAGACTGAAACACGAGGTTTAATGATAGACACGTTAAAGGTTTATTTTATGTCTGCTGATAGCCCATCAATCATGGTACGAGCTTCTTATCCGATATGTTTGGCAGAGACTGTGTCTAAGAGCGGGCAGCAATCAATAAGGCAGCTCCTAGATTTACTACCAGTCAATGACACCAACTTAAAGCATAAAACAGATTTGAGTAAACCGTCGCTTATTATTAAAAATATGGTCGATGGTCGAGGACTTGCCTGCCCGATGCCACTGTTAAAAACCAAAGTAGCATTACGCAGTGTCGTCGCTGGTGAGTCATTATACGTGGTGGCAACCGATCCAAATTCTCAAGCTGATATCATGGCTTTTTGTCAGCAAAGCTTGCAAACAGATGCCGAGAACCCACTATCGCTTATCATAAATCAAGCCACCGTATCAGACAGTAAAGCGGCAAGCGACAACCAAACTAAATATTCTGTTGATACAATATATCACTTCATCATTACCAAAACTGATAGCAACTAAGCGTCGCTATCCTTTACAATTACAACTATAAAGATTTTTATCTGACTGTTTGCTTATCTATTTAACCAAGGTCAAGAATATGGCTAATACCACTACTAATGCTGCAAATACCCGTAAAAAAGACAGCGCCGCTCCTGAAAAAAACGAAGCGCGCGAGGCGGCATTAAAGGCGGCAGCTGAGCGTCCGCCTTATGATGCCAGCGCGCTCGGCGATACCAGTACGCGCGATTTGGTACCAGCTATGCCAACGCATTTGTCCGCGCCTGGGGTGAATTTGGGTGCTTATATCAACACTGTCCATCAAATCCCTATCTTGACTCCGACCCAAGAGCAAGAGCTTGCCCATCGCTATTATGATGAAGGCGATGTAGAAGCTGCACGTCTGCTGGTCATGTCGCATTTGCGTTTTGTCATTCATATCGCACGCAGCTATTCAGGTTATGGGTTACCGCAAGCAGATTTGATCCAAGAAGGCAATTTGGGACTGATGAAGGCAGTAAAACGCTTTGATCCTAATAAAGGCGTACGTCTAGTATCATTTGCAGTGCATTGGATTAAGGCGGAAATTCATGAATTTGTCATTCGTAACTGGCGCATTGTAAAAGTTGCCACTACCAAGGCGCATCGTAAACTGTTCTTTAACTTACGTAGTCTCAAAAAGACCAATAATCAGTTGACGATTGAAGAAGCCGATGCGATTGCCAATGACTTGAACGTCACCCGTAAGCAAGTGCTTGAGATGGAGTCGCGTCTTACCTCTTACGATGCATCGTTTGAGGCGCAATCGAGTGATGACGATGACGGACGTTATGCACCGCAGTTGTTTTTAGAAGATGGCATTGACCCTGCCGAGATTGTCGAAGAATCTGACTGGGAAGAAAACAACTCATCAGCCTTGATTGCTGCAATGGAAACCTTAGATGATCGCTCTCGTGATATTGTCGAGCAGCGCTGGTTATCTGAGCAAAAGTCAACGTTGCATGAATTGGCAGCGGTCTACTCTATCTCTGCAGAACGCGTACGCCAGATTGAAAAAAATGCCATGGACAAAATCCGTGAAGCGATGACCATCGATAGTGTGATTTTACCTGATGATATTCAATAAGGCGAATATCAATAAAACGTCTACCATTCTTTAGCAAACCTTAGTCAATAATACGAGTATGATCATGCTAAATTGGATTAGTATCGCGGCGATCAATATGGCCATCGCCGTTGCTCTGGGTGCGTTTGGCGCGCATGGTCTTAAAGCTATGGTCAGCACTCAGCAGCTAGAGTGGTGGCAGACGGCAACCCTATATTGGTTCGTCCATTCGCTTGGGTTATTACTTGTTGGCATCCTCATTCGCCTGAATTATGCAACCCAAACCGCAGCATGGTTACTACAAATTGGGGTGATTATTTTTGCTGGTAGTTTATACGCCATGACACTTGGCGCGCCGCGTTGGTTTGGCGCCATTACCCCTATTGGCGGTGTGCTGATGATTGCTGGTTGGTTATGGCTTGCTCTATCCTCCGCACGCTTAACAAATAGCT
Organism: Psychrobacter arcticus 273-4; assembly: GCF_000012305.1. NCBI lineage: Bacteria > Pseudomonadati > Pseudomonadota > Gammaproteobacteria > Moraxellales > Moraxellaceae > Psychrobacter > Psychrobacter arcticus. Next base: position 246,098 of record NC_007204.1, on the reverse strand, counting down.
GATAAATGAATTTCAATAAAAAACTCTTGGTTTAATCAGCTACGCAAGCGCTGTTAATAGTAAAAATAAGATAGATAAATAGGAATCTTGAATTATTAGGAAGCACAGTATATGAGTAATATTAGTGTCAATGGTAAGAAGTTACAGACGACTCATCAAACGGTACAATTGGTCGTCAATGAGCTCGGGCTTAGTAACGGTCGTTATGCGGTGGAAGTCGATGGTGAACTGATTCCTAAAAGCGAGCTTGATAGGCTACATATTGTCGAAGGTATGACTATTGAGGTAGTACAGGCTGTAGGCGGTGGCTAAAATTTTCTATATAGTTGAAATACTTTAAAGTCGCTACCGTATTGCTGGTGTAAATTTTTTGCAGCCTCTGTCTGCGTAGGCACAGCAAGCAAGAAAAATTTGCACCAGTAGTACGTGTTGTATCGATATTACTTTTCACCGACTATAGCAATTAAAAGAGCAGGTTTGAGAAATAGTACTTTAGATAATCATACTTCAAAACTTAACTTTTACAACACTTCCTCTTTAAAAATGACTATAAAAAAGACCTCAACGATTATTCATTTGAGGTCTTTTTTTACTTAGCGTCTTAAGCTGGCTGATTTGCTCTTTCTTGAGCATGTCATGTATTCAAATCACTCATGAATACTGTTCAATTTAATAACCATGCTATTTGTACGTTTATTTATTAGCTAAGCATTATTAAAATTTTATGACACAGCAAGCTGTCACTAAACTGCAGCCTCTACTGCAGGCTCTGCTTCAGCCGTCATCAAATCTTCATAGCGTCCATCACGCCCAGCACCCTGTGTCTTTTTACTCTCCAATTTGGTTTTATATTTGCGTACTTGTCTATCAAGTTTGTCTGCCATCTCATTTATGGCTTTATACATATCATCATCAAGAGCTTGAACAAACATCTCTTTACCCGAGACTCGCATGATAGCTTCAGCCTTATGGCTCTTTTTAGCACCGCTGTTATCTAGCGATAGAATCACTTGAAGACTTTGAATCCGATCAAAGTGACGCTCTACTTTTTCAAGTTTTTCGCGAACTGCGGTGTCCATGGCATCGGTAATACTGATATGGTGACCACTGATAGAAACATTCATATTATTGTCCTCTTATTGGTACTTACAATCAACAGATGAGGTAGCATTGCTGCTTTTATCACCCTGCCTTACCACAAAATAATCTTGTGTCTTTATCCTCAACGCCTCTAATAGCAGTGCTTTTAATAAAATATCGACGTATCCTTTTATCGTCTTTTTTATCTCATCCTTAATAACTGGCTACATAAATTTGCTAAATCGACACTTAGATTTTGTTGTTGGTAGGACTCTAATTTGTCATGAAAACCCGATAGTAGCAAGACTCTATATTGTAATTAAATGTAATAAATCCTGTTGTTTCTTCAATGTTTCTATATAATCAGAAAATTTTATTTTTTATGTTTACTATAAAATATTTTGGTGATTCATCATCTCTATAGATAACTTGTCGAATTCAGACCATTAATATTTTTGTTTGCGCTGAGTAGATGAGCCGATACTCATCGCTTCACGATATTTGGCAACTGTTCTTCTGGCAATATCGATACCTTCTGCTAACAAATAATTTTTTATCTTACTGTCGGATAGTGGCTTTTTGGGCTCCTCATCGGCTATAAGCTGCTTAATCATCGCGCTGATAGCAATTGATGAGATATCGCCATCGCTGCTGCTAACATGTGATGAAAAGAAGTGCTTGAGCGAAAACAGACCTTGTGGGGTCAAAATGGTCTTACTGGTAGTCAGGCGCGAGACCGTTGATTCGTGTAAATCGACTTCGTCTGCAATTACCTTTAAAATAAGCGGTTGCATGGCAGTGGCACCGTACTGCAAAAACGCTTGCTGGTAGCGGACGATACTGGTCGCCACCTTCAAAAGGTTCTGATTACGCTCTTCGATACTGCGAATAAACAAGCGCGCATCGGTGAGATTTTCACGCAGATATTGATTATCAGGGCTATTATCACCGCGCTTAACAAGGTTGGCATATTCTTGATTGACCCGTAGTTTTGGCAAAGTTTCAGGGTTTAGACGTACCTGCCAGCCATCCTCTTGGGTAGATGTGTCGGTGTTTTGATTGGCATCATGGCGACGGATAGGCGTCACCAGTACATCAGGGATATCATAACTGTCGGGCGACTGAGTATAATCAGGTTGGCGACTCTGAAACAGCAATCCTGGTGAAGGATTCAAACTGCGTAACAGCATAAGTGCGGGGGTAATCTCCTGTGCAGCAAGTCCTGTGCGCTCAGTTAAGGCTTTAATGTTATTACTGACCAGATGCTCACTGGCTGACAAGAGCGCTTGGGCTTGTTTGAGATACGGTATGTCAGTATCGAGCTTAGATAGCTGAATCGCTAGGCATTCACTTAGATTTCGCGCACCAACCCCCAGCGGATCACAGGATTGAATCATACGCAGTACGGCCATCACTTCGTCATGTTCAACACGCTCATCCCACTGATAAAAACTCGCAATGGTATCAAAGCTTTGTAGCAACTCCTCGATATCAAGCCGTACAAAACCCATATCGTCCATAGAGTCCATCAGATACTCAGCGATAAGCGTATCTGTCTCTGAGAGTCGCTTAAAATTTAGCTGCCAGCGCACATGGTCTTGAATCGTCGCATTGGTACTGCCTTGATAGCTATCAAAGTCATCAGAATCTGGACGCGCTGACGGGCTGCCTGTACCAGCACTGGCTGTGTCAAAACCATCATATTCTGCATAAGGGCTATCATAGTTGAGGCTTTCTTCATTTGAACCGTCGAAGTCCTCAAGCATATAACTGTCTATGGCATCCGTATCAAAACTGTCTTGCTGCAATTTATCTAGGCTATCGCTAATACTGTCATCATACTCAAACTCATCCTCATTATTACTTGAAGAAGATACGGAAAATGTGTCAGAAGCCGTGTTTTGATTCCAGCTGTCTAGCGTTAGTGGCTCGCCAAACTCAACTAACGCGTCTTTATCGGCACTTTTATCGGCACTTTCATACTCATCTTCATCGTCTTCGATGCGTTCTAGTAGTGGATTACTATCCAGCTTCGCTTGAACCTCCTGCGCAAGCTCAAGACTAGAGAGCTGCAGCAATTTAATAGCTTGCTGCATTTGCGGGGTCAGTTTTTGTGAGATGCTTAGCGTGGTCGCCAATCCGAACGACATACTCATGGGCAGCTTATTACACTCCAGTCTTGGTGATATTGTCTTTGTGATGCTGATTAGGGAGCGGTTTACCCTTAACAGGACATGACGATAGCATTTTTTGCGATAATTTTGCTATGATAATTTACGCCCTAGCCAGATACGTGATGTATAAACCTCTGTCCATAGCTTTATGACGGCTTTTAAAGAATCTTTTAATGAAAATTTATACCTGCTCATATAGTCGATTCCAAATAAAGTAGATACATCATGTTTTGACGCGGCACTGGTATAAATTTTTCTGGCGTGCTGTGCCTGCGCAGACAGAGGCTGCAAAAAATTCATTCCAGTCCCGCTGTATCATTTTTATACTGGGCTTACTATCGTTGCATAAAGTGATTTGCGGAATAAGGTGTAAATAAACCATTAATAACGGCAAAAATAACGGCAAACCTAAAAACGCTTTATAAGACATATATAACGCTAACAATACTGAGAAGCCTACTATGAGTAACCCTATAAATAATACGCAGCTGACCGTTGCTGCTATCCAAATGAATAGCCAGCAAAACATTGAAGACAATCTAGCGGATATAAAAGCCGCTATTATAGAGGCTGCTGCACAAGGCGCTCAGCTTGCCGTGCTACCAGAAAACTGCTGTAGCATGGGTAGACAATTTGCTACCGCAGAGCACTTTGATGCGCTGTCAGCGATGATAGCGGAGTATGCACGTACATATGGTATGTACGTTCTTGCAGGCTCATTGCCTTGCCCGTATCGCCCTGACGGTGTGATTGTGCCTGACGGTAGACTGCGCCAAGCAAGCCTATTGTTTGCGCCCGATGGTACCCGAATCGCACGCTATGACAAGATTCATTTATTCACCGCGACAGTTGCGGATAAGCAAGGTAGTTATAATGAAGCGGCGACGTTTGAGCCAGGCGCACAAACAGTCGTGGCAGCTCTCGATGTAGAGGGTGCCGTTTATCAGCTCGGTATGATGGTGTGCTTTGATCTGCGTTTTCCTGCATTATCGCAGCGCTTACGTCAAGCAGGGGCAGAACTATTAAGTGCACCATCTGCTTTTACGTATCTAACAGGACAAGCCCACTGGTCGCTCTTGCTGCAAGCGCGAGCTTTGGACAGCCAATGTATGGTGATTGGTGCAGCACAAGGTGGTGAGCATGCTTATAAAGACGGTCATACACGTCAGACTTGGGGACATACGACGATGAGCGCTTATGATGGAACCGTAATCAGCAGCTACGATGCTAGCGAATTAAACCAATCTTTAAATGAAGACAATAAAAATTATGCCATTGTACTGGCGACATTAGATAGACAAGCGCAAAATCAGGGACGACAAAAGATGCCTATTTTTGATTGTCATCGTTTGGCGTAAAGTCATTTTTATACAGGCGTTTTTTCATAAAAGTTTTTCTTGATAAAAGCTATAGTCAGTGAAAAGTAATATCGATACAACAGGTACTACTGGTGCAAATTTTTCTTGCTTGCTGTGCCTACGCAGACAGAGGCTGCAAAAAATTTACACCAGCAATACGGTAGCGACTTTAAAGTATTTCAACTATATTTATGATAAAAGACACTTTTAAAATTAAGTGGTTGAATCGCTGTCTTTGGATGCGTGAGTGGCTCGGGGATGTGCGCGGTCATAGACTTGGGTCAATTTAGCAAAATCGACATGGGTATAAATTTGGGTGGTGCTGATATCACTATGCCCAAGCATCTCTTGGACAGCGCGCAAGTCGCCACTGCCCGATAACATATGCGAAGCAAAGCAATGGCGCAACAGATGGGGATACATATTTTGGGCAATGCCAGCACGAGTAGCAGCAACTTTGAGACGCTGCTGCACTGCCCGTGTTGATAAACGCGTGCCCAGTTTTTCACTGATAAATAACGCAGTGTCCATCTGCTCTACCCACAGATTGCGATGGGGTAAATAACGGCGAATGGCGTCAGCCGCTTTTATCCCTAAAGGTACTAGACGTGTCTTATTACCTTTACCGGTCACACGTACCCGCAAATCAGCCAAGTCCACATCTGCTATATCTAGCGCTACTAGCTCACCGACACGCAAACCACTGCTATAAAGTAACTCAAACATCGCCTTATCACGTAGCCACAAGCGCGCTTGTTCGGGTGTATCGGGGATTTCTTGATCAAGCAGTTGCGTCAATAAATCCACATCTGCGATAGAGGGTAATGGTCTAGGGCTGCGCTTAAGCTGATACCCTGTGGTTGGATTGATACGCGCCAAATCCTCTTCTATCAACCAGCCATAAAAATGACGGATTGCCGATAGTTCTTGCTGGACGCTGGCAAGCGCAAGCTTATCTTCATCAAGGCGTTGACTGATATGCTGGGCTAATTGGCGTTTATCACAGCGTGTCCACGTCAAACATTTCCCGCGTAAAAATAGCGCCAACTGGTTTAAGCCAGCAAAATAAGCCGTCAATGTATGCGGCGAGTGATTGCGCACAGACAAGACATTTAGCCAACGATGCACAGGCGCTAATAATTCACGTAATGCTGCATCCGCTTCTATGGTGAGTGCCAATTCTGCTGATAGCCATGACGGTGAATCAGATTGTGCGTCTGTCACGTGAGGATTTGTATACGACATCACCATATTGAAAATAACCCTGTTACCTATCTAGTAAAAATAACTGTTATTTACTTTTCACTCTTAAATTTCTGGATTGGGCTTGATACCAGCTTGTGCCATCAAGCCATCTGGACTAAAAACACCTTCATACACAAACGCAGTTGGTCCGGTCATCATGACAGAATAACCCGGCTGCCATTTGATAACCATGCTACCGCCATAGAGCTGGGCACGTACATCTTCGCCTTCGTCAAGCCATCCTTCACGTATGCCGATGGCAACGGCTGCACAAGCGCCCGTACCACAGGCTTGTGTCTCACCAACACCGCGCTCATACACTCGCAGACGAATATGACGTTGGTTCATTACCTGCATAAAACCGACATTGACGCGTTCTGGAAAGGCAGGGTGTGATTCGATGGCTCTGCCTAAGCTTTCAACGTCGGCATCAAGCACATCATCAACTTTGATGACCGCATGCGGATTGCCCATATTGGCAACATAAAGCTGCACAGGCGTACCATTCACGTCCAGATGATAGGCATTTTGGATTTTGGTGGTGGCTCTTGGGGTAAATGGAATCTCGCTTGGCTCAAACTTGGGCTTACCCATATCAACTTCGACCCAGCCATAATGGTCGGTCGTCAGTGAAATAATGCCGCTCGCCGTCTCAACACGGAGACGCTGCTTAAATGATAACTTGCGCGCTTGAACAAAACGGGCAAAACAGCGGGCGCCGTTGCCGCATTGCTCAACCTCTGTACCATCAGTATTAAAAATACGATAACTAAAATCAACGTCGGGGCGCATCGGCGGCTCGACCACCAACAGTTGATCAAAACCAATACCTAAATGACGATCACCCAATAACTGTACCAAATCCTTGGTTAAGTCCAAACGCTGAGTCACCAAATCGATGACCATAAAGTCATTGCCCAACCCATGCATCTTAGTAAATTCTATTAGCATATCCCTGATACCCTATCCGATTTTTATATATGTCTTATATTAGCACGCTGTCAGTTACAATCATAACTATCACCGTTATCAAATGCCAAGTTATAGTCATCTCTTAATATTCATGTATTCAATCAAAACTTGCCATAAAAAAACCCACTATCATCACGATAATGGGTTAGCTTTTTGAGATACTTTATGCTGCTTACTATAGTTGAAATACTTTAAAGTCGCTACCGTATTGCTGGTGTAAATTTTTTGCAGCCTCTGTCTGCGTAGGCACAGCAAGCAAGAAAAATTTGCACCAGTAGTACCTGTTGTATCGATATTACTTTTCACCGACTCTAGTTAACCTTGCCACAATACTTCGTCTGCATATAGCGCTTCAATACTTTCACGTTTGCGAATTAGCTGATGGCGATCATCAGCTACCATGACCTCACTAGCTCGCGGGCGTGAATTATAGTTACTACTCATGGTAAAGCCATAAGCGCCAGCACCCGTAATCGCTAAGACATCCCCTGTAGCGAGCGATAATAAACGGTCTTTCGCCAAAAAATCACCCGTTTCACAAATGGCGCCAACGATATCCCACGGCTGCGTACCTTCCGTATCGATACCATTATTAGGTAATGCGCTTGGAATCACTGCCATTTCAGCTTGATATAAAGCAGGACGAATTAAATCGTTCATTGCCGCATCGACAATGGCAAAATTCTTATGCTCAGTCGGTTTTAGTACGTCAACTTGCGTCAATAAGATACCCGCATTAGCAACGATACTACGACCCGGCTCGAAGAACACCGTCAAGCCAAGTTTGCTAAGTTTCGGTAATAAAGCATTGGCAAATTCATCGATAGACACTGGTGTCTCATCGATATAACGTACACCCAGACCACCGCCTAAATCGATATGACGCAGCTCAATACCTACTTTACCTAAGCTATGCACCAGTTCAATCACTTTGTCCAATGCGGCAACGAATGGCTCAACCTCAGTCAACTGCGAGCCGATATGACAGTCAATACCGACGATATTGATATGAGACAATTTGGCTGCTTGCTGATAAACGACCAGCGCATCTTCGTGAGCGATACCGAACTTATTGTCTTTGAGACCTGTTGAAATATAAGGATGGGTTTTGGCATCGACATCAGGATTGACACGTAGTGATATCGGCGCTGATTTATCTAGTGCCTTTGCAACGTCATTGATTAAAGTCAGCTCGCTAATGGACTCGACGTTAAAGCAACCAATACTTTGGTTAAGCGCATATTCAATATCGCTATAGGTCTTGCCGACGCCTGAGAATACCACGCGCGAAGCTTCGCCACCTGCCGCCAATACCCGCATCAGCTCACCACGTGAGACGATATCAAACCCTGCTCCCGCTTGCGCCAATACGCCAAGTACAGCAAGGTTAGAGTTTGCTTTTACCGCATAACAAATCTGGTGATTTAAGCTAGCAAAACTGTCAGTGTATGCTTGATAGACCGCTAAAATCGCCTGTTTTGAATAGACATAACATGGCGTACCATAATGTTTAACCACTTCGGTAATACTTACTTGCTCCATATGTAGCGCATCATTTTGGTAATGTAGCGCAGGCAAATGGGCAGTTAAAGCTTCAGGATTGATGTACAGTCCTTGCTCAGTTTGGGTAGTGACTGACTGGCTCATATAAATATCTCTAATATAATCAAGTTATCAAAGTAACAATAAAATAACAACAAAGTGTCGGGCTTGCTCAAAAATCGTTTGAGCATTTACGTTTTAATCTAAGAATCCATTAATAATCGTTAGGATCGTTACTCGGTTCAGGCAGCTGAAAATCCTCTGTATTTTTCTGGTCGCCGTCAATCTTAGCAAAGGCGGTATCTTGTGGATTACTGCCACTATCTAATATCGCAGTACTATCTTGCACCGCTTTACTACTAGCGTCTACAAGGTATAAATTGCCCTTTTGTCCGCAGCCTACCAAAGTAACCGAAGCTATCACGATACTTGTACCAAAAATAAGGGTGTAGACACCATGGCGGCTAGCGCTCAAACGGCTATTCGAACGTTGTTTATTTGAGGTGCGTTGTGTATTAAACATAGAGTAAAAGCCTTTAATGCTGCAATGGTTTGAGAGTGCCAATATCTTTTTAATGGAAACAATGCCGGTAGACGCTCGTATAAAAAATCCTACATAAAACAGATAGAAGATGACCATTTTTAATCATAGCATTATTCTATAAAGCTGTGCGCTTATAGAATAAGATTACTTAGTAAATGTGCTGAAATATAGTGATAGTGAATCCAATCTAAATATAAAACAATGCTGTTTATACAAAGCTGGACAAACTTATTTACAATTATTATAAAGGCAAATTTTTACTTATTTTATCTGATAAGCCCTCACTGCCTTCAGTGTACACCTGTAACCAGCAAGCAAGGGCAGACTAATTAAAGCCTTAGGGTTATTCTGGTGTACTCCCAAAATATGATATATTATAGTCAACCTTTGTAGCTATAACGCAGCACTAGCATGTGTCTGCTTTACACTTAAAACCTTTTGGAAATAGTGATAGCTCAAGCATAACGAAAATCAGCGCGGTGATGGTTTATGCATCCGAATCGTGCGATCTCTACCAGCACCCATATCGCTGGTTTTCGTTTATTCAACAGGTGATCGTCGAAATGATGCACCTTTTATAAAAGACAATCTAAGGATAGAGTATGAGCGCTGGCGTAACCACCACTTTTGATGACAAACACTCTGAATCATCAACACTGACCAATCCCACTTTAGTACTGAACTGCGGCTCTTCTTCAATCAAATATGCGTTGATTAGTGATGATGAAACCACTCGTATCACAGGTCTGGCAGAAAACTTAGGTCTCGATACTGCCCGCATCAAACACACGACATTAAATGGTGAAAAGTTAGAAATTGCGATTGCTGGTGGTCGTCATGAACTTGCCTTAAAAAGAATCCTTGAGCTGCTTGAGCAGTATCACTTTATTGCCGTTGGGCATCGAGTGGTACATGGCGGTCGTGAATATTCAGAAGCGGTGCGTGTCGATGCGCATGTGTTAGAAGAAGTCAAACGTCTAAAAGTCCTCGCCCCACTACACAATCCGGCGAATGCGCTGGGTATCGAAGCCGTACAAGCCATTTATCCTGAGATTCCGCAAGTGGTGGTATTTGACACTGCCTTTCACCAAACCATGCCTCCAGTGGCCTACCGCTATCCGATTCCAAAAGCACTCTATGAAGAAGAAAAAATCCGTCGTTACGGCTTCCATGGGACATCTCACGCCTATGTCTCAGAGCGTGCCAGCCACATTACCAGCGCGACAGGACCACACGGCTGGATCACCGCGCATCTAGGCAACGGTTGCTCAGCATCTGCCGTCTATGACGGTAAAAGCTTAGATACCAGCATGGGTCTAACCCCGCTTGAAGGCCTAATGATGGGTACGCGTAGTGGTGATGTTGATCCTAGCTTACATATTCATCTCAAACGTAAGCTTGGCATGAGTTTAGAAGAGACTGATAAGATGCTCAACAGTGAGAGCGGTCTGCTTGGTATCTCAGGCTTATCAAATGACTTGCGCACTATTGAACAAGCCGCGAACGAAGGTCACGCAGACGCCCAATTAGCCATCGAAATGTTCTGCTACCGTGCTGGTAAATATCTAGCCAGCCTGAGCTGTGCCTTACCTGAATTTACAGGTATCGTCTTTACCGGTGGTATCGGTGAAAACTCTGTGACCACGCGCGCGCGTATTTTAGAAGTCATGCGTCATTTTGGTATTAAAGTAGATGCCGGTAAGAATGCTGGCTTGGTCGGTGGCAATGAAGGCAGTTTCCATACTGACGATAGCAGCATTGAGCTGTGGGTTGTCCCAACTGATGAAGAATGCCGTATCGCACAAGAGACTCGTGCGGCCTTAGGTCTACAATAAGACTGGTACGCCTGCGATAAGAATCACAAGTTGATTCTTATCTACTCAAGGATGACCATTTCTTTAAAAATATAATAAACAGTAGGATACATTATGCAAACTATTTTACTTGTGCCCATCAGCCGCGGTATCGGTGTGACATCAGCAGCTTTGGGCTTGATTCGTGCTTTTGATTATAACGGTATCAAAGCGGGTTTTATGAAGCCGTTTTTACAAGATGATGCTCTGGATAAGCAAAACAGTTTAGACAGTTCAAGCGCCTTGGCCATGCATGCTTTTGGGCTAAAGCCACCTAAATCTATCAGCCGTCAACATGTTGAGCGCATGATTGGCGATGACAATCTTGATGACTTAATGGAAGAGGTGGTCGTTAATTATCATACCCTCGGTGATGACTACGATGTAGTGATCTGCGAAGGCTTAGTACCGACGACTGAAACTTCTTATGCCTCACAAATCAACCGGGCGATTGCCCATGCATTAGATGCCAGAATCATCTTTGTTAGCACCGCTGATACCAGTAAGCCTGCCTATTTGGCCGATAAGCTTGATGTCCATGCTCGTGAATTTGGTGGTATGGCAAGTGATCGTATGCTTGGCTGTATCTTGATGCGTATGCATGATTTGCCGAATACGCAAAGCACCTTAGAAAATCAAATCGTTGCCCCTGGTGAAGCGATTGTGAGTTTGGACAGCGGCTTTATACAAGAAGTCCAGCGCCTATCGCCGCACTTCAATAGCGAACAATTCCGCTTAATTGGTGTCGTACCGTTTAGTGATTCGCTATCAGTACCGCGTACTTGGGATATCGCTGCTGAGCTTGACGCCACTTGGCTGAATGTTGGTGAGGCAAAATCGCGCCGCATCAATCGCATTAGCTTGACTGCGCGCTCGGTTGCACGTGTCGATGAAGTGTTCAAACGGGGCACGCTTATCGTGGTGCCGGGCGACCGCGACGATTTATTGTTGGCAGCTGGCCTGGCCTGTATCAATGGTGTTCCGCTAGCAGGATTGGTATTGACCGGTGGCGTGTTACCAAGCTCAACAGTGGCCGAGCTTTGGCAATCTGCGCTGAAAACTGGTATTCCAGTAATGAGTGTCGAGACGGACAGCTATGAGACGGTACAAAACCTGGTACACATGAGTGCTGAGATTCCAAGCGATGATACGGAACGTGCCGAGGAAGTGGCTCGCTATGTCGCTGCGCATTTAGATCTTAGCTGGATTAAAGCATATTTTAGCCAAAATCATGAGCCGCGTTTGTCACCTTCTGCTTTCCGTCATCAAGTGGTCAAAAAAGCGCAAATTGCCAAAAAACGTATCGTGCTACCAGAAGGCTCTGAGCCGCGTACGGTAGAGGCGGCCTGTATCTGTCAAAGCCGTGGTATCGCCAACTGTGTGCTACTCGCTAAGCGTAGCGATGTCGAACAAGTCGCTAAAAACCGCGACTTAGTATTACCAGAAGGGCTTGAGATTATTGATCCTGATAGCTTAGATATGAGCAAATATATCGCTGCAGTAGTCGAGCGCCGTAAAGGTAAAACCAGCGCAGAAGTGGCTGCTGAATATCTGCAAGATACCGTTTATCTAGGTACGACTATGCTGCAGATGGATGAAGTCGATGGCTTGGTCTCTGGTGCGATACATACCACGGCGAATACCGTCCGCCCAGCGTTTCAGTTGATTAAAACGGCACCGGAGTATTCACTCGTATCGTCAATTTTCTTTATGCTGTTGCCGGAGCAAGTGGTGGTCTATGGTGACTGCGCGATCAACCCTAATCCAAATGCGGAAGAGCTGGCTGAGATTGCCATTCAGTCTGCGCAATCAGCCGCCGCCTTTGGTATTGATCCAAAAGTGGCGATGATTAGCTACTCTACTGGCTCATCAGGAATGGGTGCAGACGTCGAAAAAGTTACCCGTGCGACCCAAATCGTCCGTGAACGTGCACCGAATCTAAAAGTCGATGGACCGCTACAGTATGACGCCGCTTCTGTCATGAGCGTCGGCAAGCAAAAAGCCCCTGACTCGCCAGTTGCAGGTCAAGCAAACGTCTTTATCTTCCCTGACCTGAATACGGGTAATACCACTTATAAAGCGGTACAACGTAGTGCCAATGTGGTCAGTGTCGGACCGATGTTGCAAGGCTTAAATAAACCGGTCAATGACTTGTCACGTGGTGCCTTGGTCGATGATATTATCTATACCATCGCCCTCACTGCCATTCAGGCGCATAGCGACGTTATTTAAGCATTTAAAGCTTTGTTCAAAAAACGTATTATCAAGCCGGTTATCATGATGATAGTCGGCTTTTTTTATAGCTGTTAAACGCTATATGTAAATATAGTCGGTGAAAACTAATATCGATACAACACGTACTACTGGTGCAAATTTTTCTTGCTTGCTGTGCCTACGCAGACAGAGGCTACAAAAAATTTACACCAGCAATACGGTAGCGACTTTAAAGTATTTCAACTATATAAAAAATCGATAGGCAGGATAAAGTAATAATCACGTGCTATAGTCGATTTAAAGTAAATCCACCACAACGCCCATCTGTATTAATTTACACTCACTCATTTATGCTAAATATTGCCAATAATAATCACAGCCAAATTTCTAAGTCTGCCATCCGTGCTTATTTGGGCGGCTCATTTGATCCCGTGCATAATGGTCATTTGCAAATGGCGATGTATGTTTATGAGTATTTATTACCAATAGCGGAGCAGCAACAGCGCCCGCTGTATGTATCGTTGCTGCCTAATGCGCGCTCACCTTTTAAAGAAAACAGCACCAATCCTGAGCATCGTCTGGCAATGCTAAAACTGGCAACCCAAGAGTCGCCCTTATACATTAACGAGCTTGAACTGTGGCAAGTACCGCCTGTCTATACTATCGATAGCGTACAAACACTGCGCGCACGCTATCCAAATGACAGTCTGATATTTATCATGGGTATGGACAGCGCGCGTAGCTTGGAACAATGGAAGGATGGTCTACAACTGACTGATTATGTCAATCTATGGGTTTTTAATCGTGAGAAAAATTCTGATATTAATAAAAGATTTTCTGAGACCAATTTGCAAACTCAGTTGAAATCGCAACTTCCTGTGCTATTGCAACCTTCAACCATTAACTCACCTGCTGAACTCGTAACACTCACTTCTCGAAATATAACAGACAGCACCATCTTAAAAAACGCTTATCAAGGTCGCATTTACCTAGACCCGCGCCCTGTGGCAGCCATATCAAGCACGCAAGTACGTCAGCAACTGCGCCAACCACTACCGCAAGCGCCTCAATCATTAAATATAAAGCACAGCGCTGAAACGCAAATTGCATCTTTACAACCAATAAATGATATCATAGGCAATACTGCACCCAATTCATTAGCTAAATGGTTAAATCCTGCTGTTTATCAATATATTATCGCCCATCAGCTATATTCTGCTGCTCAATTCCGTTAAAATCGCCTTATACTTTTAATTTTGCCCACTTTGATCATTTTGCCTCAAAAACGTCTGCCCATATATGGCTCGTTAGAGAATGCACTGTGACGATTTACCATTTTATTTTTAATATTTACGATTCAAGAGATTAAAATTTATGACCAATACCATGACTGACGAACGTTTACAAGAATGCTTGACCCTTGTTGAAAACGCTCTAGACGATATGAAAGCTAAGAATATCACCATAATGGATGTAGCAGCATTGACAGACGTAATGGAGCGTATCGTTATCGCTGACGGTACCTCAAAGCGCCATGTACGTGCGATGGCTGACAGCGTCGGCGCTGAAGCGAAGCAAGCAGGCTTTATGCCACTGGGTCGTGAAGGCGGTATCGATTCTGACTGGACGTTGATTGATTTGGGTGCGGTCGTTGTACATATGATGACGCCACAAGCACGTGAGTTCTATGACTTAGAAGGTCTATGGTCATCACCTGAGCAATTGGCTGAGTTGGTCGCCGTTCCGCGTGAAAAGAAAACAGCCGGTCGTCGCAATAAAAATAAATAATCTTGTTTATTGCCATAACGATGTGAACACCAAAAAGACCAGATGATTATTCTGGTCTTTTTTTATTTAAATTTTACCGTTCTAATAAACTTTAAAGTACTAGGCCATGTTGAACATTTATAATTTCAACCGTACATCGAAGATTTTCTTTGTCATAAATATTGAGTTCTAGTAAGATAGATTTTAGTCTGGTCCAGTGTTCATCTTTGAGCATTGTGCGAGGCATAGCGAATGAGGTCTTTTTGGTGTGAGAACTTAAAGATTAACCGTTCGCTATTTTTTTGCCATCAATTTATTTCCAATGTTCAACACGCCCTAATAAACCGTAACGCTTAATTCTGTAGTGTAGTTCGGATAATTACCTTCTGCATTTAGAGCATAATTATCACTGAAACCACCATTACTTTTTAGTAATGACTGTATTGTTCCCTTAATCCCTTTTAATAGAGAGTAACAAATTAAATGATAGAGCTTCTAAGCGATCCTTCGATATGGCTTGGTTTCTTCGCACTGGTTAGTCTTGAGATAATTCTAGGTATTGATAATCTAGTCTTCATTGCCATTCTCGCTAATAAGCTTCCCCCACATCAACGCACTAAAGCGCGCAATCTTGGACTTGGTCTAGCGCTCATTATGCGTTTAGGACTGCTATTTGTCATGTCGTGGCTCGTGACACTGACCGAACCTGTGGTCAGTTATGCTACGTTCAATTTATCAATCAGAGATTTGATCTTAATCGTCGGTGGTTTCTTTCTATTACTTAAAGCGACGCTTGAGCTACACGAACGGTTAGAAGGCAAGCTTGATGCTAATAACAATAGCAAAGTCTATGCTGGCTTTGCAGCTGTTGTTGCTCAAATTGTTATCTTAGATGCTGTTTTCTCCTTTGATGCGGTTATCACTGCGGTCGGCATGGTAGAGCATCTAGAAGTAATGATGGCCGCAGTTATTGTGGCGATGGCAGTGATGGTTTTAGCCGCTAAAGCTTTAACTGATTTTGTCGGTAAGCACCCTACTGTTGTTATCCTGTGCTTGAGCTTCTTGCTTATGATCGGCTTTAGTCTGATCGTTGAAGGCTTGGGCTTCCATATTCCAAAGAGCTATTTATATGCAGCCATTGGTTTCTCTATTGTTATTGAAGCCTTTAATCAGTTTATGCAGCGTAACCGTACTAAACATGAGAGTGCCATTCCGCTACGCGACAGAACGGCGGATAATATCCTAAGACTGATGGGCGGCAAAACATCTAACAATGATGAAGAGTTACTAGCAGAAGATGAGACTTCAGCGCCGAGCATTCCTTTTGCAGAAGAAGAGCGCTACATGATTAGCGGTGTGCTCGCGCTTGGCGAACGCGATGTTGAAACCATTATGACGCCACGATCAGAAGTCTCTTGGGTTAACGTCGAAGATGATTTAAAAGAGATTCGTGAGCAAGTGTTGTCAACGCCACACAGCTTATTGCCTATTTGCCAAGGACAGTTGAACAAAATATTGGGCGTAGTACGAGCCAAAGATATCTTAGCGGTATTAGATGAACAGCCTAACAATATTTATCTGGCTTTAGAGCCTTTACTAACTAAGCAGCAGCCTGTTTTTGTTTCTGACACTATTGATAACTTGCGTCTTATCAATTTGCTAAAAAATGCCAAGGGCAATTTAGCTATAGTGGTCGATGAGTATGGTCAAGTTGCAGGACTGGTGACGCCCTTAGATCTGTTTGAAGCTATTGCTGGTGAGTTTCCTGATGAAGATGAAACTTTAGAGATTGTTAAACAAGAAGATCATTGGATAGCTGAGGGTACTATTAGCTTAGATCAGTTGCGTCTTGAATTAAATGATCCAAGCCTATTAGGAGAAGCCGAACAGCTGACCATAGGCGGCTATATTAATTTCAAACTAGATGGTATTGCTCAAGTTAATGAGCACGTCAGCAGCGACGGCTTTATTTTCACGGTATTAGAAACGTTATCGACAAGAATTCTTCTAGTAAAAATTGAGAGAGATGTCGCTCAATGAAATTCATAGTTTATCAAGTCTTGGCGTAATAACTGCAAGAGCTTGACGGTGTTCTTTAATTATCCTAAAGACATTAGAAAAGCGATTTATACCACCAATGCTATCGAGTCTTTAAATAGTGTGATTCGGACAGCAGTGACTAAGCGTAAAGTTTCCCTTCTAATCAGGCAGCATTCAAGGTGATTTATCTGGCATCGTCGAGGTGGTCGATGCCAATTCGTAACTATAGTCGGTGAAAAGTAATATCGATACAACACCTACTACTGGTGCAAATTTTTCTTGCTTGCTGTGCCTACGCAGACAGAGGCTGCAAAAAATTTACACCAGCAATACGGTAGCGACTTTAGAGTATTGCAACTATAGATGTCTGCTTTAAATCGCTTTATGATTATGTTTGATGACTGTATCAGTAAGCATTGCTACAAGCTAAATGGCAGTTACACAGAATTTGGGATGCTCTCTACTGATTAAGTGTCTTATGCTTGGGATGATTACCCTAGGACAGCCCCTTAAATATTATTACTATTGTGCTGAGCAGACAGTCGACGTTTGATAAGCCAAATAATGATAATCACTACAGCAAGCAGTAAGAAAATCTTAGAGTAAGGCGCTAGCATAGTCGCAATGACCTCATAGTTTTTGCCCAAGTAAAACCCTGCTAGGGTTAACATTGTCGTCCAAATGCTAGAACCCAAAGCCGTTAATACTAAAAAAGAGAGCAGCGGCATTTTATTCATTCCCGCAGGGATGGAGATCAGTGAACGAATACCAGGCACCATGCGGCCAAAAAAGACCGCTTTCTTACCATGTTTATCAAACCAAGCATTGGACGACAAAACATCCTCTGACTTAATAAACACGTATTTGCCGTACTTTTCAGTAAATACTATTAGGCGCTCTTTATTGAACAAAGTTCCCAGATAATAGAGAGGTAAGGCACCAAGAACGCTGCCAAACGTACCCGCCACTATGACTAATAATATATTTAAATCACCCCTAGCTGCCGCAAAACCTGCTGCTGGCATAATCAGCTCAGACGGTATAGGAGGGAAAACATTTTCAGCAAACATAGCAAATATAATGCCGAGATAGCCAAAATTTGCCATGATAGCTAGCACCCACTCACTCATTTGATGCATTGAATGACCTTATCTTATTGATGACTTCTTTCTTAGTATAGTGGAATAAAGCGGATTCAAATCAAAGGTAATTTGTAACTGAACCGCCCCGACTATATCGGAGACTGTTTGTTTAAGTTAGGCCACCAGGCCTAACCGATTAAGATTATCATAATACCGTCTTTCAAACTCAAAAGGTGACACATATCCATAGGTTGATGGGGCAATCGGTAGTACTCGACAGATTGGCTCGATCCCGTAATTATCTTTATAATTATCGATAAATTGAAGCATTGTTTTAGTTAGTGGTCGAGCTCCGCCTGAGCTAAAAAAGCCGCCGCCTTACGTATGATTTCATTCGCTTGCTTGAGCTCTTTATTCTCGCGTTCAAGCTCCTTAATACGTTGCTCTTGGCTTTGAGCTTGTACCGAGGCAGGAATGGTTTGGTCTATATGTTTTTTAATGTCAGATTGAGTAGTCATTGCTTATTCTCCGGTTAGTGGATTATAAGCAGTTACACACTTTTTAGGAAAGTCTCCTTATTGTTGGTTACTCGCTGCTTTCTTCTGTGTTCTTTCTCTTCTTGTTGCTAATATTTTTTAGATGCCTTAAAGTGCTTTTTTTCGACTCTTGTTGTCCTTTGCTTTTTTCTTACTATCTAAATCCCCTTGTTTCTGGTTGTTGGAGTTAGCCTTTGTCTACTGAATCTATAATTTTGTCTTTGATTGTGTTCTTCTTGCTAATAGCTTTTATTCGCCATGTAGTTTATCCACTGGTCATAGACTCTTATTTTAAAGGGACTAAATTTCTTGCTGTGAAAGCCAGAGTTCAGCAACACATTGACGAGTGTAACGAACTTAATGAGCATATTGAGCATTTGAAGTTGTCTTATACTTATGCTGAGGCTACTGACTATGGTGAAGGGCTGTTATCTGATGCTAGTCGTTATAATATGAAGAGGCGTACTTGGGCTACTGAATCAAGTGACAATCGATGGACACACAATTGCTCAGCTTCTATTGTGAAAAGTGCTGATAATCAACCTTATAAATATTTATGTAAATATTTCAATATAAGTCCTAACAAAGAGACGTTAGAGCAGTTTGAAGAGGTGTTAAATAATTTTTCTGCTGTAGAACAGGGAAAGTATCTATTAGAAAATGAGAGAGAAGCGATTGTTTCAAGTATCAGTACTTCTCTCTCACCCTACATCTTGAGACATTATCGAGATAGGGTTAATACAGAATTGGGTTTTAAAAAAATTAGTTTATCTAATTTATATTTTCCTGTTTATACCTTTAGATATGCTTCTGCTGGTGGCAATAGTAAGTCTAACTTTGCCTTAGAATTGAATTTAGACAGACTAGAGAGATTTATTGGCTACTTAGCCAATTTGTTAAAAGTTAAGAACAGCGTCGCAGGTCAAAGGGCTCTTATGACTGCGAAACTAAGAGAAGAAATAAAAGAGAGAGATAGTTATGCCTGTAAGATTTGTAATCTTTCGACTTCAGATGAAGCTAATCTTTTACTAGAAATTGATCATATTATCCCTCTTTCAAAAGGAGGAGTAACCTGTGAAAGTAATTTGCAGACATTATGCTGGAAATGTAATCGCTCGAAAGGTTCAAAAATATATAGTGCTGATGTTATACCCAATCCTGCACTGACTGACTCAAGAAAATTAGATACGACTTGGCCACCTAAAGCCAGCACACCGACTGACTCAGGAAAATTAGATATGACTCGACCACCTAAAGCCAGTACACCGACTACAGGCCTACAAAGTTCAACTTTTGAAGATGGTAGAACTAGAAATGCGATGACTAAACAAGGAACTAATCTGACCAGACCACAAGCTAATGCCCTAAGATCGGCAAAAGACTACATTGAGTACTCAGGTTATTCACGTAAAGGTCTTATTGAGCAGCTTCATGAATGTGATGATTACGTTGTGTCTGATGCTACAGTTGCAGTAGATAGTCTAAACATTGATTGGAAAGAGCAGGCTGTGAAGTCAGCAAAAGACTACATTGAGTACTCAGGTTATTCACGTAAAGGTCTTATTGAGCAGCTTCATGAATGCGATGATTACGTTGTGTCTGATGCTACAGTTGCAGTAGATAGTCTAAACATTGATTGGAAAGAGCAGGCTGTGAAGTCAGCAAAAGACTACATTGAGTACTCAGGTTATTCACGTAAAGGTCTTATTGAGCAGCTTCATGAATGCGATGATTACGTTGTGTCTGATGCTACAGTTGCAGTAGATAGTCTAAACATTGATTGGAAAGAGCAGGCTGTAAAGTCAGCAAAAGATTACCTTGAGTACTCAGGTTATTCATGTAAAGGCCTTATTGAACAACTTCATGAATGTGATGACTATAGTTTAAGTGAAGCAACTTACGGAGCAGAACAGGCGTGCTTGTTCGTAGCTAGCCTTACCTCTAAAAATTAAAGTCACGACAAGATGACAGTTGTGGCTTTAATTTCTCTTATTTTATTGTGTTGGTTAATCAAATTGAGAAGGGTTTTCTAAGAATTCATTGACTACCATACGAAACTCAGCTGGGTTATAAATGAAGGGGATAGGAGTTTTGATGCCACCAGTTCCCGAAACTACAACTGACCCATAATTGAAAATCCGACCAAATATACTTTGATTGACTACAAAGCCTTCGACCTTCTCCAATCGTAGTTCAATTGTATTACGTCTAATAAAACCAGTTTTAGCGATTACACGCTTAGTAGTTAATGCAAGCTCAGTACTAATAACCCTAATTATGGCAAAAACAATGAAACTTACTGCTATAAATAAAATGACACCAGCACCGCCATCTTCATTAGGAGCAAGGCTAGCACCCATCCCAGAGAGAAGAAAAAGACCACCAATCACAAAAAATGGCCATTGCGACCACCATGATACTTGGGCTTCCTTAATAACACGTTCATTAGTAATCAAATTTGAATCAATATAGCTGCCCATAAATACCTCTAAAGTAATTAAAACAAAGAATACTATAGTATAACAGCAATAAATCAGTAACAAATATCAATAATATTATTCTTTATTGGGGGGGATTACCGCGGGAATTGCTCCCCTACTTTTAAACCCAAATCCCAAACACAAAAAAGGTGAGCCAAAGCCCACCTTTTTTATTATCTAAAATAACTCAAACAATCCTATCTAACCCATGCCCGCGCATTACGGAACATACGCATCCACGCGCCGTCCTCATCCCACGCTTCTGGTTTCCAGCTATGATTGTACGCGCGTAGCGTACGCTCAGGGTGCGGCATCATAATGGTGACGCGACCGTCAGTGCTACACAGACCCGTGACACCGCCGAGCGAACCGTTTGGATTGAGCGGATAAGTCTCAGTTGGATGACCTTGGCTGTCGACATAACGCATGGCGAGCTGACCATGTTTTGCCATACCGTCGATCTCAGTGTTGTCCAGCGTGGCATAGCCTTCACCATGCGCCACAGCGATTGGCAAGATACTGTCTTGCATGCCTTTGAACAAGATGGATTTGGTGCGCTCGACTTTGACGTTGACCGTACGCGCTTCAAAGCGAGCCGACTTATTGGCGATAAAGCGTGGGAAGTTCTCCGCGCCCGGGATGAGGTCTTTTAACTGTGCCATCATCTGACAACCGTTACAGACACCGAGTGAGAAGGTATCAGGACGGGCAAAGAAGCGCACAAACTGCATGCGCAATTCGTCATGAAACAAGATAGAATTCGCCCAGCCAGAGCCAGCGCCCAGTACGTCACCATAACTAAAGCCACCACAGGCGACCAAACCATCGAAGTCTCGTAGATTGATGCGACCGCTGAGCAAATCGCTCATGTGCACATCGACCGCTTCAAAGCCAGCTTGGGTAAAGCCTGCTGCCATCTCTGTCTGACCATTGACGCCTTGCTCACGCAAGATAGCGACTCTTGGCTTGCTGTTATTTGAATCAGCACGACTATTAAGGTAAGGCTCTTCAACTTTTTGATTAAGATCGAAGTTTGGTGCAGCGATAAGACCTTGATGGCTGGCGTCGCCAATCAAGTCATACTCTTGCTGGACGCACGCTGGATTGTCACGGCGGCGAGCGATTTGATAGCTGACCTGACTCCATTCCTGTTGCAGCTCGCTACGGCTAAAGCGTAGAGTGTCATCACCCATGAGGGTTGGTGTTTGGATGAGCAAGCTGTCTTCCTCAGAGCTTTGACCGACGAGGCTAAGCATATCGCTGACGTTATGCTGCTCTGCTAACGCCATGAGGGTAGCGACGTTTTCTGGTAATACTTGGATGACTGCGCCTAGCTCTTCACTGAACAATTGACCTAATAAGTTGTCATCAGTCAATGACAGCTTGATACCTTGACGGCTGGTAAATTGCATCTCAGCGATAGTCGCGAGTAGTCCACCATCACCGATATCGTGATAGGCACTGATGACGCCTTGCTCATTACCCGCTTGGATAAAGTTAAAGAAGTCGACCAAGTCGCTTGGCTGCGCTAAATCTGGGCAGTCATTACCTAATTGGCTTAGCGTTTGCGCGAGAATTGAGCCGCCTAAACGTAGCTTGCCTTTAGATAAGTCAATACGGTAGAAGGCGCTATCACCATTGATAAGCTCAGGAGTTAGCGTTTTTGCGACATCAACAACAGGAGCAAAAGCTGTCACCACCAAACTCATTGGCGAAACCACTGATTTATCCGTGCTGCTGTCTTCAGCATTGTCACTACTGTCTGTCCAGTTGGCACGCATTGATAGCGAATCTTTACCGACTGGAATAGCAATACCCAGTGCTGGACATAGCTCTTCACCAACGGTATATACCGCATCAAACAAGGCGGCATCTTCTGCATCATCGCCACACGCTGCCATCCAGTTTGCTGACATGGTGATATCAGATAGCTGAGTAATACGCGCGCCAGCGATGTTAGTAATGGCTTCACCAACCGCCAATCGTGCAGAAGCTTTTGGACTAATAAGTGCAACAGGCGTACGTTCACCAACACTCATTGCCTCACCGCTCATTGGCTGACCATCGAGAGCTAGCAAGCCTGATGCCGTAACGGCGCAATCTGATACAGGCACTTGGTAGCGACCCACATACTGATCACGCACGACCATACCCGTGATAGAACGGTCACCAATGCTAATCAAGAATGATTTGCTAGCGACAGTTGGATGACGTAGCACGTCTTTGATTGATTCGGCCAGATTGACTTCACCAAGCTCTAACGCTGGCAAGGTGCTCTCTTGACGCTCAAAACTACGCTTCATCTGCGGCGTACCACCGAGCAATACTTGCATCGGCATATCGACTGGCTGCTCAGGGAGCAATTCGTCATCGACCACTAGCTGACGTACTTCAGTGGCTTCACCCAAAATCGCATACGGGCAGCGCTCACGGGCACAAATCGCATCGAACTGCTCTTTGCTTTCAGGACGAATCGCTAGCACGTAACGCTCTTGCGCTTCGTTTGACCAGATGGCCATTGGCGACATGCCCGCTTCTAGCGACGGGATTTTACGTAGATTGAGCACTGCGCCCATTTCGTGGTCATTGACTAGCTCAGGCATGGCATTGGATAAGCCACCGGCACCGACGTCATGCAATGAGACGATTGGGTTGCCGTCTTTACTGTTGTTACTTGCATCGATATCGTTGCCAGCAAGTGCCCAGCAGCGATCGATGACTTCTTGACAGCGACGCTCCATCTCAGCATTGTCACGCTGTACAGAAGCAAAGTCTAAGCCTTCATCGAGTGAACCACTATCGACCGAAGATGCTGCACCGCCGCCTAGACCAATCTGCATCGCAGGGCCACCAAGGACGATTAATAAATCACCTTGCTGAATGGCGTTTTTTTCAATGAGATTGCGTTTGATATTGCCATAACCACCTGCCAGCATGATTGGCTTATGATAGCCGCGCATTTGACTGCCATCTTTTGCCACTGAGGTGTCCAATTGGAAGCTACGGAAATAACCGCATAGGTTTGGACGACCAAATTCGTTTGAGAAATTGGCTGAACCTAATGGGGCTTCGGTCATAATCTCAAGGCTGGTTGCCATGCGATCCGGCGTACCATAATCCTGCGTACTTAATTGACCTGACTGCTCCCATTTCTCAGCAAGTTCTGGGATATGAAGATGTGACACATGGAAGCCAGTCAAACCTGCTTTTGGCTTACCACCACGACCGGTTGCGCCTTCATCGCGAATCTCACCACCCGCGCCCGTCGCTGCACCCGCATAAGGAGCAATCGCCGTTGGATGGTTATGAGTTTCGACTTTCATCAAAATATCGATTTCTTCTTGATGGAAATCGTAAGGATGCGCAGAATTGGCATCCATCGCATCAGTAGGAATCGGGTAAAAACGCAAGCCGTCAGAACCTGCCATCACCGCCGCGTTGTCTTTATAAGCAGATAAAATACCTTGCGGATTGGCTTTATAAGTATTTTTAATCATTTGGAACAGTGATTTTGGCTGTACTGCGCCATCAACGGTCCATTCAGCATTAAAGATTTTATGACGGCAATGCTCAGAGTTCGCCTGTGCAAACATCATCAGCTCAACGTCGGTTGGATTGCGCTTTAGCTCATTGACATAAGCATTCATCAAATAATCAATATCTTCGCTCGATAACGCAAAGCCAAACTCAGTATTGGCTGACTCAAGCGCTGCCTGACCTTGTCCGATGACATCAATATGATTTAACGAAGCTGGCTGCTGATCATCAAATAATTTACTAGTGTCATTTAAATCATAAACCAAGCTTTGCGTCATACGGTCAAATAATAATTGCTCAGCGGCAGCAGACAGCTGGTTATTGGTCGCACTGACTTCACCGTCGACGGTTAGCGTATAAACAATGACGCGCTCAACACGATTGATGGCAATTTCACAGTTATTAAAGATATCGGTCGCTTTACTTGCCCATGGTGATATGGTGCCAAAACGTGGTCCAACGATAACTTGTAACTGATTGCTTTCAGGGGCTGCAAGAACCGTAGCACTGTCGACAGCAAGTAAGTCTAGCGCTTTTTTATGCTCATCACCTTTGAGTTCTCGTGATAATACATACACTTGCTGAGTATGAATTTGGCTGACATTTAGCTCGGTTTTTTGCTGAAACTGACTGATGAGTTGCTGCGTCTGAAAATCGGTAAGAAACGGTTGTCCGGCGATGGTCATCATAAAGGCATATTCCATAGGATATAGGCAAGAACAGGCATCTCTGCCATGCAAAGTAAATGGTCCGCGTATTATAACAAGAAGACTTCTAATAAGCAGGTTTAAACCAAGATAAATTGCCAATCGTTTAGGTAATATGATGCTAAAGCCTTGAGCAAATACTGTCGATTTGCTATCAAAACAGCAAGCCTGACGGCACAGCGTCACAATTTTTACCTAAAGCTTATAGTCCTTACAAACGCTCACATCGCCTTACTGGGCGCCTATATAAATAGCCTGCCAGTCATCGCTATGCTAGTTAGCAGTTGTTAATGAGCTCAGTCGTTCATAAATATAAATACGAACACAAGCTTGTTTAAGCTCAAAAATGAACAATTATAAATTCAAATTTTATTTACTATAATGAAAAAGGAAATCGCCATGAGTAACCAAAAGCATATCGATAAAATCCAAGCCGTCATTAAAGACGTGAAATTTGCCATGATAAGTACCAGTAATAAAAAAGGTGATATTCATGCGTGGCCGATGACCACCAGTGAGGTGAACCTTGATAATAAAGAAATTTGGTTTATCGGAGATAAAACATCTGATGTCGTAAAAGATATCCAAGACGATGCTAGAATTGGTCTCACTTATGCTACCCAAGATGAGAAGAACTATGTATCCATTAGTGGTGATGCAGAATTACCGACTGACAAAGCCAAGCTCGATGAGCTATGGTCACCTGTCTATAGTGCCTTTTTTGCTAACGGCAAAGAAGATGCAAACATCCAATTGATTAAAGTGGTACCGCATGGTGTAGAGTGCTGGCTTAGCGGCAGTACCGTCGTGAATATGTTCAAAATGGCGGCAGCAGCGCTACAAGATGGTAAAACCGCTGAAGATATGGGCGAAACCTTCTCAGTTTCGTTATAATTCATAACTATAGTTGAAATACTTTAAAGTCGCTACAGTACTACTGGTGTAAATTTTTTGCAGCCTCTGTCTGCGTAGGCACAGCAAGCAAGAAAAATTTGCACCAGTAGTACGTGTTGTATCGATATTACTTTTCACCGACTATAATATATCAAGCAGATAAAAACAAAGCTTTTACCATAAAAATACCCCATAAATTGTGTCCAACTTATGGGGGTCAGTTCAAATGCGACTGGCGTTTTTTATGGTCTAGAGTTTATTAGACTCATATCAATACTATGAGCTTAACCGCTTTGCTTAAGATATGGCCAAGCTGCTTTGAGATAAATCATCATCGACCATAATGTTAAAATCACTGCTGCTACCATCAAAACATAGCCGATGGTTTCAAGCGATTCCCAATTTAACAAAAGCACCGTAATCGCTATCATCTGAAAAGTAGTTTTCAGTTTACCTACATAAGACACCGCCACACTGGTGCTTTTACCCAGCTCTGCCATCCATTCACGCAATGCCGATACGGCGATTTCACGCGAGATAATCACAATTGCGGCTATCGCCATGATAATATTGGGATGCCATTGTACTAAGATAATCAGCGCGGCTGCGACCATGAGCTTATCAGCAACAGGGTCCAAAAAGCGTCCAAACGCAGATACCACATTGAGCTTACGCGCAAAATAGCCATCAAGCCAATCGGTAATCGCCGCTAGGATAAAAACACCCGTTAATAATAAGTGACGTAATAAGCTATCGCTAAACTCACTCATACCAACCTTAGCAATCACGTTATCTGAGATTGCGGGCATGCCAATCCCCATGGCAGGCGGCCAATAGGCAATTGCCACGAATAGCGGAATCATCAAAATACGCGCAATCGTCAGGTTGTTGGGCAAATTAAAAATACTCTTGTTACTCTGCGTACTTGACGTCTCCTGCGGAGGCAAATGCGTGCTCTCAGTCATGGCAAACCTAGTTTAATATTGACCTAATAATGGCAGACAGCTTAGCATTTTTCAGGCAAGTCGTCATGCCATCTGTGTAGGTATCTTATACCAAGCGTATATTCTGATAATCGAGCGCTTTTTATTCTGACCCCTGCTGTCAAATCCGTACAACTAAACTTGGGAGATTTTAGTTACGCAGCTTGACGATAAAAGTCAAACCACATCTGTCTTGGCAATCTATAGCCCAAACCCTTTTGAATTCTCGTTCCACTGCGAGCACAGCTCTTGTCTTGCGTCGCTGCAAAGCAGTGCTTTGCTAATCGCTCCTCATTGTACTCAAGCTCGATATATTGTGTGATCTCGTTGATCGCTGTCAACCTTGTTTTATAGTCTTGGTGATACACAAGCTCATTCTTCCTTGCGGAGCAGTGCTTGATAACATTTGTATTTCTTTTATTTAAGACTGACTTTAATATCTCGGTAAAAAGCCATGCTACTTTTATAGCATGGCTTTTTACCTTTTATACCTTAGTTTCCAATAATTTTAAAATGCCTAGCGCATTTATAGTCGGTGAAAAGTAATATCGATACAATACGTACTACTGGTGCAAATTTTTCTTGCTTGCTGTGCCTACGCAGACAGAGGCTGCAAAAAATTTACACCAGCAATACGGTAGCGACTTTAAAGTATTTCAACTATATATTGAACCAACACTGCTATTTTGCACGTTCTGTCTTGACCACTTCGACCAGCTCATTGATAACTGAGCTATCAGCTAGGGTAGATAAATCACCAAGACCAACATACTGCCCTGCCGCTAGACTACGCAATATGCGGCGCATGATTTTACCAGAGCGCGTTTTGGGTAACACATTGACCATATAGATGGCATCTAAATTGGCAATCGGACCAATCTCGGTGCGTACATGGCGGTTTAATTCTGCTTTTAGTGACTCAGTTGCCGTTTCACTCGACTTTAAGATAACAAAAGCACAAATACCTATACCGCGTATATCGTGTGGCATTCCTACCACTGCCGCCTCTGCCGTCGCTGGGTGGGCGACTATCGCACTTTCAATCTCTGCTGTGCCCAGTCTATGCCCTGACACATTAAGCACGTCGTCAACACGACCGGTAATCCAGTAGTGACCATCTTCATCACGCTGTACCCCATCGCCCGTGAAATAATAGCCGGGATATTCGGTAAAATAAGTCTCTAAAAACCGCGCGTGGTCTTTATAAATGGTGCGCATTTGACCAGGCCAGCTACCATTAATTACCAAATTACCTTCAGCAGCACCTTCAAGCGCAACGCCATCGGTATCAATGACCTCTGGTATGATGCCATATAGCGGATTCATCACCGCGCCTGGCTTCATCGCAACCGTCCCCGGTATTGGTGCTAGCATAATACCGCCGGTTTCGGTCTGCCACCAGGTATCGACGACCGGACACTTACCGCCACCGACGATATGATAGTACCAGTCCCACGCTTCAGGATTGATAGGTTCACCAACCGTGCCGAGTAAGCGCAGACTTGAGCGGTCCGACTCACGTACAAAGGTATCGCCCTCTTTCATCATGGCGCGAATAGCGGTCGGTGCGGTATATAAAACGGTTATTTGATGCTTATCAATGATATGCCCAATGCGTGCCCATGTCGGATACTCTGGCACGCCCTCAAACATGACTGTCGTCGTGCCATTGGCAAGCGGTGCGTAAGTGGCGTAGGTATGACCCGTCACCCAACCGACGTCCGCAGTACACCAGTACACATCATCATCCTTAACATCAAAAACATCACGAAACGTGGACAGCGCATAAGTGATATAGCCGCCTGTGGTGTGCAACACGCCTTTGGGCT
The DNA here is from genome assembly GCF_000012305.1 of Psychrobacter arcticus 273-4. NCBI lineage: Bacteria > Pseudomonadati > Pseudomonadota > Gammaproteobacteria > Moraxellales > Moraxellaceae > Psychrobacter > Psychrobacter arcticus. Next base: position 217,261 of record NC_007204.1, on the reverse strand, counting down.
TACCTGTTGAACCAGAGGTATATAATAAAAACAGCGGGTCTTCTGCATTCATCACTTCAGGTTCACAGTACTGCGATTCACCATCGACCAAGCTGTGATACCAGATATCACGGCGACCACTCATCGGCACTGAATTGCCGGTACGATGGACGACGATGACATTGCTAACGCTGTCTGTGCCATCCATATCTAGAGCACGATCGACATTGGCTTTGAGTGGCGTACGCTTGTTACCACGGATACCTTCATCAGCGGTGATGACCAGCTTGGACTGGCTATCAATAATACGGTTACCCAAGCTTTGCGTAGAAAAGCCGCCAAACACCACCGAGTGTACTGCTCCAATACGCGTACACGCCAGCATTGCGACCACTGCTTCAGGTATCATCGGCATATATAAGGTGACGCGGTCGCCCTTTTTAACCCCAAGCTTGCGCATGGCATTACCTAAGCGACAAACTGCTTCATGCAGCTCTTTAAATGAGATTATTTTATGTAGGGAGGGATGATCCCCTTCCCAAATGATGGCAGGCTTGTAGGGGTTGTTTTTGACATGACGATCAAGACAGTTGACTGAAATATTCAGCTCGCCATCTTCGAACCACTTAATGCGAAAATCCTCTAAGTCGTAGCTGACATCACTGATTTTGGTGGGCTTTTTTATCCAATCAATCAGCTCGGCCTGCTTCGCCCAAAAGGCATCTGTCGCTTCAGGTGACGCAATGGATTGTTGGTATTGTTCAACATACTGCTCGGCAGTAACATTGGCAGCGGCGAGGAATTCAGGCGTAATTGGAAATGATTTTTGAGTCATGAGCTTCATCCTTTTTTAATTATTATCACCTGTAACGAACATCGCTAATAGCGAGGATTGATACAGGCAGTAAGGGTCATCTTCCATAATGGTGACACTCAAAGACAGTTTGACAAATATGCCGAATGGTTGCAAGGCATCAACCATTAATCACAACAATTGCATCGCACACCAATGTGTTTAACAATGCAGATTCTATGGCCGCAATTTTTTAAAATGTGGTGGCAATAATGCTATTTAATCCTTGTAACCTGATATAAAACGTGGACAATAGCAACCTGATATCAATCGCTGCAAATGACATCATCCAATCTCTATTTTTTATATGAAAACAGGCTTTATGAGTCTTATTTTCCCTTTTTTAAATCAGGAACCACCGACCATGGACAATTACCGCACTGCCTCGCAACACCCTCATTATGATGTCATTATCATTGGTGCTGGTGCGTCAGGGTTATATTGCGCGCTGACAGCCGGTCGCCGTGGTCGCCGCGTACTGGTGCTAGACCATGCCAATAAAGCCGGCAAAAAAATCCTCATGTCTGGCGGTGGGCGCTGTAACTTTACCAATTATTTTGTTGCGCCTGAACATTTTATCGGTAGTAATCCGCATTTTTGTAAATCAGCGCTCAGTCGCTACCCGAGTTGGGAATTCATCGGTATGGTTGAGCAGCATAAAATACCCTACCATGAGCGCGAACACGGGCAGCTATTTTGTGATGATTCGGCACAAGATATATTGACTATGCTCCTTGATGAGTGTGCCGCGGTAGGCGTACAGGTCAGACTGAACACCCAAATTGATAGCGTGCAAGCAATCGAAAACGATAAGAAAGCACGGTTTCAATTATCAACAACCAAAGCACTCAGCAAAAAAGACAAACAAGAGCAAAAAGATATGGCAAATCAAACCAATCTGCCGCAAACAGGCTATCGCTGTGAATCACTAGTGGTGGCAACGGGCGGCTTGTCTATTCCAACCATGGGTGCTAGTGGTTTAGGCTATGCATTAGCACAGCAATTTAATCATACGCTTATACAAACTGATGCCAGTCTTGTACCTTTTACCTTTACCGATAAAATCGGCGAGCTGATTCGCGCACTTGCTGGTATTAGTATCCCTGTGATTGCCAGTAATGAGCGTATCTCCTTTAAGCTGCCGCTATTATTTACCCATCGCGGACTCTCCGGCCCCTCCATGCTACAGCTTTCAAACTATTGGCATATTGGCGAAACCATCAGCATCAATTTGCTCCCCGATATCGATATGACCGCGCTATTACTTGCGCATAAAAAGTCTCATCCAAGACAGCTCATCCGTACGGTATTGGCGGATTATACCGATAGCGGCGATGATAGTAACAAGCTGCCCAAAAAACTGTTGGTAGCGTTACAGACCCACCTGTGGGACGACATCAAGCAGACTGAGCTTGCCAATATTAAAGATGAGCGCTTGATAGAGCTGGGTGAAACCCTTAATGGCTGGCAGCTTAAACCCTCTGGCACCGAAGGCTATCGTACTGCTGAGGTCACACGTGGCGGGATAAAAACCGCTGAAGTGTCCTCGAAAACCATGCAGAGTAATTATCAAGATGGACTGTATTTTATCGGTGAAGTGTTGGATGTCACAGGCTGGCTTGGCGGTTATAACTTCCAATGGGCGTGGGCAAGTGGCTTTGTCTGCGGCGAAGTTGTCTGATGCCAAATGATTTTTCTAACATTTAAACGCCACTTATAGTTGAAATACTTTAAAGTCGCTACCGTATTGCTGGTGTAAATTTTTTGCAGCCTCTGTCTGCGTAGGCACAGCAAGCCAGAAAAATTTGCACCAGTAGTAGGTGTTGTATCGATATTACTTTTCACCGACTATAGTATGAGAAAAACACCAATGACATCATCAAAAGAGCCACCTTGCTAATCATAGCAAGGTGGCTCTTTTATTGACCGTCAAACCATTATGCTTGGTTTAAAAACGGATAATCGGTGTAACCTTCTGTCCCGCCACCATAAAAGCTCTGCGGATGCTGCTCATTGAGCGGTGCGCCTTCGCGAATACGCTCAGCCAAATCAGGGTTGGCAATATAGTCACGACCAAAAGCAACCGCATCGATATAGCCATCTTTGATATTTGTCTCCGCTTTTTCAGCGGTATAACCACCAGCGGCAATAATCATCTGTCCAAATGCTTCACGAACGCGCTGACGGAATTCAGTACTATATGGCGTACCACCGGCCCAATCAGGCTCAGAAAGATGTAGATACATCAGACCGCGCTGATTAATCTGCTCAATCAGCCAAATATTTTCGTCTTCATTGTAGCCCGCTTCCACATTATTAAACGTACCAAGTGGTGAAATACGAATGCCGACATGGTCAGCGTCCCATGCATCGACACAAGCATCAATCACAGCCAGCATCAAGCGCGCGCGGTTCTCACGGCTACCGCCGTATTCATCAGTGCGCTGATTGGTATGCTCAACCCAAAACTGATGCAACAGATAACCATGAGCACCATGAATCTCTACGCCATCAAAGCCCGCTTCTTTGGCATTTTTGGTCGCAAGACCAAAGTCAGCAATAACTTGCTGTATTTCCTCAAGCGTGGCTGGTCGTGGCGTTGTCGCATCAACGCGAATCGCTTGGTTGTTGCTGTCGCGCAGTGACGTACGTACCCCCACATTAACATCGGAAGCTGAAATAGGCGCTTTGCCATCAGGTTGCACGCTTTCGTGTGCAACCAAACCCGTGTGCCAGAGCTGTACCACGATTTTGCAGCCTTTTGCATGGACATTATCAACGATGGTTTTCCATGCGGTCATCTGCTCTTCAGTATGGATACCAGGCGCGCCCGCATAACCTTTTGCTTGAAAAGACACCTGGGTCGCTTCAGCAATGATCAGTCCAGCGCCGCTACGCTGCGCATAATACTCACTCGCTAGAGCAGTGGGAACATCACCCGGCTCGACAGAGCGCAGGCGCGTCAAAGGCGCCATAATAATGCGATTTTTTAGAGTTTGGGTGCCCATTTTTACGGGTTCAAATAAGTTGTCGTGTGCCATAAAAAGCCTTGTTTGCTGTTATAAAAATACGGTTATAGAATTTATTAATCATGAATAATTCGCACTTAATTTTATGTCTCAATAACCTATTAAGTACTCTATTCATAAGCCGTATTCTTTATAGGGCATAGATATAGCAATTCCAAGTAAAACTTACAAACAAAAACACCAACACCCCTATATTTTCAATCTTTTAAAAGTGAGCTATGCTGCAGAAACCGTAGAGATAAACTGGGTAAACTAACGACTCGATGATGAGTTTACCATGACTAAGAAAAAGCAGAGCTATAGTACGGAATTCAAAGCAGAGGAGCGAGAGATATTAAAAAAGGCGGTAAGAGATATCTCCCCCACCGCTCAATACAACGTTGATTCTAATAACTTTAAATACTCGCTGCAACCTCAGCACCATCACGAATCGCACGTTTGGCATCGAGCTCAGCCGCCAACTTTGCACCGCCGATGAGATGGTATTGCGCGTCTGGGGCATCACCGACATTTGGCATTAGCTCGACGACTGATTCTTGACCGGCACAGACCACGACACTATCGACCCGTAGCAGCTGGCTTTGACCTTGATTATTGGTGATCCAGATACCTTCATTGGTGATTTTATCGTACTGAGCACCTGATACTTGGATAACGCCGTGTGATTTGACATGCGCGCGATGTACCCAGCCCGACGTTTTATTGAGACCACTGCCCAAGCGACCTTTAGTACGCTGTATCAAATACACTTGGCGAACAGGGGTAATGTCGCCAGTCTTGATGAGACCACCCTCTGTTTGATAATCGGTAGCAGAGGTGACGCCCCACTCTTCACGCCACTCTTCGATAGACTGGGCTTTCGGACGGTAGCTTGAATCTTTTAATAACTCAGGGTCTAGCTCATCAAGCGGCTGACCATGTTTGGCAGTGAGATATTCACTGACGTCAAAGCCGATACCACCAGCACCGATGACAGCAACGGTTGCGCCGACTGATTTTTCACCAGAGAGCAATTCAGCATAGCTCATCACTTGCGGCAAATCAGCGCCTTCTAACTTGCCTGCTAGGCTTCTAGGTACAACACCGGTTGCAACGATGACATGATGGAACTTGGCTTTTTCCAGCATGGCTTTATCGACTTTGGTATTGAGTTTAATCTCAACGCCTAAGTGCTCAAGCTCATTGATGTAGTAGCGAATGGTCTCAAAGAACTCTTCTTTACCAGGGATCACTTTGGCATAGTTAAACTGCCCGCCTAAGATATCTTTTGCTTCAAATAAGGTCACCTCATGACCACGTAGCGCGGCGACGTGCGCCGCTGACATACCGGCAACACCGCCACCGATGACGGCGACTTTTCTAGGTTTCTTGGTTTTCTTATAAACCAATTCCGTCTCATAGCAGGCTTGCGGATTAACCAGACATGTTGAGCGTTTATTGTCAAAAGTATGGTCAAGGCAGGCTTGGTTACAAGCGATACAAGTATTGATACGATCGGCTTGACCGTCTTTGGCTTTATTCACCCAATGCGCATCAGCTAAGAAAGGACGCGCCATTTGAATCAAATCTGCTTGGCCACTAGCCACAATTTCTTCTGCGGTTTCTGGCATATTGATACGGTTGGCGGCCATCATTGGGATGCTGATGTGCTTTTTAATCTCAGCAGTGAAATCAACAAAGGCAGCACGCGGTACGCTGGTTACAATCGTCGGCACACGCGCTTCATGCCAACCGATACCGGTATTCATAATGGTGACGCCGGCTTCTTCTAGCGCTTTGGCAACAATGATGACTTCATCCATGACGTTGCCGTCTTTGACCAAATCGATAACCGATAGACGGAATAACATAATAAAATCTTCACCGGCAGCCTCGCGTACGGCTTTGACCACGTCGACTGCTAGCTTCATGCGTCCTTGGATATCACCGCCATATTCGTCCGTACGTTTATTGACGTGACGCGATAAAAACTGATTGAGCAAATAGCCTTCTGAGCCCATGATTTCGACACCATCATAACCTGCCTGTTTGGCGAGTTTTGCAGAACGAGCATAATCCTTTACTGTCTGCTCAATGTTTTTGATGCTCATCTTACGCGGTTTAAAAGGCGAGATTGGCGATTTAATAGGGCTTGATGAGACAACAAAAGGGTGATAACCATAGCGACCACTATGCAAGATTTGCATGATAATTTTGCTGTCATACTTATGCACGGCACGAGTGACACGCTGATGATTGAGGACGTCAGCGCGCGTATTCATCGTACCACTAGCAGGTAGCAACCAACCTTCACGATTGGGCGAGATACCGCCCGTGATCATCATCGCCACGCCGCCCTTGGCACGTTCTGCAAAATACGCCGCCAGTTTACCGTAGTTATAAAAACGGTCTTCAAGTCCCGTATGCATCGAGCCCATTACCAGACGGTTTTTTAACGTAGTAAAGCCCAAATCGAGCGGCTCAAATAAATGCGGGTAGTGTTCGTTCAAGCTGGCAGTGTCAATCGAATTGGCAGTATGGCTGGCGGTCATATCATTTTCCTTATGAATGGTTTATGGAAATATTTTGTAGCAATGCTTTGTAAGGATTCTTATGCTATGGTATTTAGCGTTACGGCTATCGTACCACACCGCCATTATCGTCAGCTATGTAGACAAGCGACTAATGAGTGAACACTAATTAATCGCAGCGCTGAATGATTCTGTCTAATAGTGAGGATTTTTGCAGATAGTTAAACAAACTCCACAAAATCTGTCTAAATTTTTCTGGCGACTGTCTATAATAATCAGACCCTGATACAGTCGATTGGCGACAGCAAAGTACCATTACTGCGTCATCGACTATAAAACATACGATAAAGGACTATCCCCATGACCGACTTTCACACAGGTCTCGGCAAAAATGCTGCTAACCATCAACCGCTTACCCCTATTGACTTCATCATTCGTAGCGCTCAGGTCTATCCTGACAGAACGGCTATCATCTATGACGACCTAGAACATAATAATCTCACGCAAACGTGGCAACAGACTTACGATCGTTGCAGACAACTGGCTGATGGTCTACGTAAATTGGGTGTTGATAAAAATGACACGGTTGCGGTCATGATGCCGAATACGCCAGCAATGGTCGAATGTGCCTTTGGGGTGCCCATGTCAGGTGGCGTGCTATGTACGTTAAACACTCGTCTCGATATCAATGCGCTCAGCTTTTGCTTACAACACTCAGAAGCCAAAGTATTGATTTTAGACAGCGAGTTTGCTGAGCATGCTGAGATGATCGACGAAACGTTTCCCAACCTTATCGTTATTCATGCGACAGATGCAGCGGTCGATATCGAGCGTTTTGGACAAATGAGTTATGAAGAATTAATCGCCAGCGCTGATAGTTTGGATAATTGGGAAAAACCAACAGATGAATGGGATGCAATTGCTCTGAACTATACGTCTGGCACCACTGGTAAGCCCAAAGGTGTGGTTTATCATCACCGCGGTGCGACACTTAATGCCGTGTCCAATATTTTAGATTGGGATATGCCAAAGCACCCAATGTATCTATGGACGCTGCCATTATTTCATTGTAATGGTTGGTGTTTTCCTTGGACGATCGCTGAGCGAGCTGGTGTCAACGTCTGCTTGCGCAAGATTGACGCTGATTTGATTTTGCAGCTGATTGCCAAACATAAAGTCTCACATTATTGCTCAGCGCCTGTGGTGCATAATATGATTGCCGGTGGCAAGCCTGAATACAAAGAAGCCATCAATCATGAAGTTAAGGGCTGGGTCGCTGGTGCGCCGCCGTCTGAAACCATGCTGGCAGCCATGGAAGCCATGGGCTTTCATATCTCTCATGTTTATGGTCTCACCGAAGTTTACGGACCTGTCACCATCTGCGCTGAGCAACAAGAATGGGCTACGCTTGATGTCGCTGGGCGCGCGCAGAAAAAATCACGTCAAGGCGTGACCTCACATTTGATGAGCGGATTTGAGCTGTTTAAACAAGGTACCACTGAACCGGTTGCCGCTGATGGTAAAGAAATGGGCGAGCTGGCACTGCGCGGCAATATGGTGATGAAAGGTTATCTAAAAAGCCGTAAGGCCACCGAAGAAGCCTTTACTGATGGTTGGTTCCGCACCGGTGATTTGGGTGTTAAATATCCTGACGGCTATATCAAAATCATGGACAGGCTTAAAGACATCATCATCTCAGGTGGCGAAAACATCTCTAGTATCGAAGTCGAAAACGTCCTATATAAAATGCCAGAAATCCAAAGCTGTGCTGTAGTCGCTGCGCCGCATGATAAATGGGGTGAAGTACCGGTGGCATTTATCGAGATTCATGCTGGCAGCACTTTACAGCGCGATAATGTGATGGCGCATTGTAAACAGCACCTTGCTAGTTTTAAAATGCCTAAATATATTATTTTTGCTGAAATCCCAAAGACCAGCACCGGTAAGGTACAAAAGTTTGAACTGCGCCAAGCGGCCAAATCCTTGGCACACGAAACGCCTAAAGTAACGGCAAGTGCCAAGTAGGCTTTTATAGTTTGAATCATCATTCATAAAAAAGGGTCAGCCTAACGAATGTCAGCTGACCTTTTTCATATTTAGCTTAAGATAGTTTAAGCCTACTATTTATCCATTAAGTTTCGGCTCGAGCCATTGATAAATTAGCATCCCAATGATCATCGCTGGGATAAAGACATAAGCCTGCCACTGTCCCGTGCCAAGTAGCACGATTCCAGGTCCTGGGCAAATACCCACCAAACCCCAACCGATACCGAACAACATCGCGCCGATTAACAGCTTCTTATTGATGACTGTTTTGCTTGGCATATCGATTGACGTGCCAATCCAACTGGTCTGTTGACGCTTGGCCAATTGTACACCGACAATCGCCACCACTAGACCACCACCCATCACCAGTGCCAGAGAAATATCCCATGCACCAAATACGTCCAAAAAGCCTTGTACTTTAACAGGATCGGTCATACCTGATATCAACAGTCCGAAGCCGAATAACAACCCTGCCAGTAACCCAATTATATTTTTTAGCATTATTGTGTCTCGCTATTATCTTATATTCATCATATTAAATGCGGTTTTTGCCGTCTATTTACTCACTGTCTACTAGCTATACTGCCAATCATTTACAGCAGCCCTAGTACATGTCGACCGATATAAACCGTCACAATACCAAAAAACATAAAGGTCACCGTCGCCGCCATCGAACGTGGCGATAGTCGTGCATTACCACAAATGCCATGTCCGCTGGTACAGCCTGAACCCATACGTGTACCAAAACCAACCAATAGCCCTGCCCCGATTAATAAAGGTAACGAGGTACTGATTTCGACATCAGGTAGCGGTCTAACCAAACTATATAATAATGGCGAGATAATCAGACCTGCAATAAATAATACCTGCCACATCTCTACGCGCTTTGGTTTGAGCAGGCTTGAAAAAATACCACTGATACCCGCAATACGACCAACACCTAACAGCAGGATAACAGTCGCAACTCCTAGTATTAAACCGCCTACTAAGGAGATTGGCGTAAATGCCTGCCAGTCTATTTGTATACTCATAATATTTACCTAAGCCAATTTTTATCAAAAACAGATTTATGTAGTGGATTCAATTTAAGAACAATATCGTATAAACGACTCTTTTTTATTTAGACCAGAATCTATATCAATTTACTTAATTACATTATATTATAAAATATAGTGAAAGGGTAAAAAAATACTGAACTTCGCATCATTCGAGGTTCAGTATTTTTATATGATTACTCATTGCTTAATAAAGCATGAGTCATTCAAATTATTTTGCTAACACTTCATCAAGTGCTTTTTCAAAACGCTCTACCGTACCGTCGATGTCTGTCAATTTATCCAAACCAAATAGACCTAAACGGAAAGTTTTGAAGTTATCAGGCTCACCCACTTTTAGCGGTACACCAGCAGCGATTTGCAATCCGGCTTCAGCGAAAGCACTACCTTTATGCATGTCATCACGCTCAGTGTAAGACACCACAACACCTGGCGCTTCAAAACCTTCAGCTGCAACGCTTTCAATACCTTTATCTGTCAGAACCTTACGGACACGGTTGCCAAGCTCCCATTGTGCGTCACGCAATATATCAAAGCCAATCTCTTTTGCCTCTAAGATAGCATCGCGGAATTGACGTAAGCTATCGGTTGGCATGGTTGCATGATACGCATGACCACCGTTTTCATACGCACGCATGATGGTTAACCATTGCTTTAGATCAAGACTAAAGCAGTTGGATTCAGTGCTCTCTACTTTTTTGATGGCAGCGGCGCTCAGCATAACCAGACCTGCACATGGCGTGCTACTCCAGCCTTTTTGCGGTGCACTAATAAGCACATCGATGCCCAATTCTTTCATATCTAACCACACACAACCTGAAGCAATACAGTCAATGACCAATAAACCGCCAACGCTATGTACTGCTTCACTCAATGCTTTGATGTATTCTTCTGATAAGATAATACCAGATGACGTTTCAACGTGCGGCGCATAAACAATGGCAGATTTATCTTCTTTAATTTTGGCAACCGCCGTTTCGATATCCACTGGCGCAAATGGTTTTGGCGCTTCAGTGTCTTCCGTACGCTCAGCCGTTAGTACCGTAGATGACTTGGCAAATTTGCCTTTTTCTAAGATTTGCGTCCAACGATAGCTAAACCAACCGTTACGGATGATGAGGCAATCTTCATCAATGGTCAGTTGACGGGCGACTGCTTCCATACCATACGTGCCAGAACCTGGAATAATAACCGCTGCTTCAGCGTTATAAACGGTCTTTAAATTGCTCAGCAAATCATTCATCACCTCTTGAAAGGCTTTTGACATATGATTGAGGGCGCGGTCGGTATAAACTACTGAATATTCTAATAAGCCGTTTGGATCAATATCTTGACGTAATGCAGTCATGTGACGCTCCTGTCTGTTGTAATATTTTTTAAGTATGAGTAATAATTGAGAATATGACGCAGGGTGGACGATATAGTACTTTATCCTAGCGCTATTGCCGTTGACGCTGGTATCTTTTACGTCGTTGATGTCATCAAATAGTAAGTAAAACCGCGTAGGATATACGCACCATTATTGTTGCTACGCGGTGGTAGGCTGATAACAATGGTCATTGAAATCTATTAAATAGATGAAAGTTAAATAGTATATAGTATATAGACGCTGATATTGTAACAAATACCGCTTGAGTATCCTAAAAATATTCCCTATTTTTCAATCAAGCATCATCACTTAATATCGTCATAACAGCCCGATATTAGCACTGATAATGCAGGTTGACAATGCTATTGTTTGCGTTAAAGTCATACTGATATAATTTATGATTTCTGATAAACACAAGGCGACTATCAGTGATGTCGATGGGCGTCTTGTAGACCTGATACGACAAAGTCGAGTAATTCATTGTCACCTTCGCGCGCCGCTTTACGCATGAGCTTGGAGGGCGCGTGGGTCAAGTTTTGCGTTAAGCGCCGCGTCAGCTCAATCATGATATCTTCAGGGTTAGCATTATCGCCTTGCAGCTTGGCAATAGACTCCTGCAATAGTTTGTCTACCTGCTCATGGGTACGCGACCGATACTGCTGGATATCCTTGCCTACTTGGCGCACTTGAAAACGGCGATCCATCTCAACCACCAATTGACTGACCAACAGCTCCGCATCGACGGCTGCTTGGCGGCGTTGTTCGATATTACCGGCTATCACATGCTGCAAATCATCGACAGAGTATAGATAGACATCGTCTATACGGCTAACGGTTGAATCAATATCACGCGGCACCGCCAAGTCAATCATCAGCATCGGCTGATAGCGACGGCTTTTTAATGCCCGCAGCGTCATAGTTTTATCAATCAATATGTCCATGCTACCGCTACAGCTGCTCACAATATCGGCTTCTGCCAATACTTGTGGCAGCTCTTGCAGCGTTCTGACTTCGATCTGGCGCTTGGGATTACGCAGCTCAGCGGCTAAAGCTTCTGCACGCTCAGGATTACGGTTACAAATAATAATGCGCCCGACCCCAAGACCTGCGATATGCATCGCTACCAAACGATTCATCTCGCCAGCGGCTACCACCAATAGCGTGCGACTTGGCAAATCATCAAAGATTTGCGTCACCAGTTTGGCAGCAGCATAGCTAAGTGATACGGCTTGTGCACCCACTTGCGTCTCATTACGTACACGTTTTGCCGCTGCAAATACCTGATCAACAATCCAGCCTAGCTGATTGCTAAGCGCTTTTTGGTCTTGCGCCAGATGCACAGCACGCTTGATTTGCCCAAGTATTTGCGGCTCACCCAATATCATAGAGTCAAGACCTGCAGCGACCCGTAGCCAATGGGTTAAAGCGTGCATATCACGATGGACATATAAATAAGGGTCAATCTCGTCCAGTGACAACTGCTTAAAATCTGCAAGCCAAGTTTTAATTTTTAGGATGTGAGCGCTGATGATAGTCGATGATATGTTGGTGCTACTGTTAAGCGAAATACTAGACTCTACAACGGATAAGGCTGAGCTTGCTAACAATGTGTTCGGTGATAATATGCTTTCTGGGACTAACGCATAAATCTCTGTGCGGTTGCAAGTGGAGACTATCACACTACCGTCGCTAAAGCCTTGTAGCTGCGCAAGTGCGATATTGACATCGTCACCGACAAGCGCCAAGCGCTCTCGTAGAGCGACTGGTGCAGTTTTGTGATTGACCCCAATGACCACTAATCTCATTATTGACAGACCATAAATATAATATTCACTCGCCAACCAAACACCTTTAGCGGTTTTTAAAAAGGTTAAAAAGCGCTTATTATATCATTATTGATAGCTTTATTTAACACTCACCTCCATAAGCCAGCACTTTATCTGTATCTGGGCACAGTGCCTACAAATCAACTGCTATTACTGGCTTAACATTCAAACACTTGCATATAGGTTTACTTAAAGCTAACAATATTAGCCTTAATTTCGGGTTCTACTAAAAGAATTTGCCCCATTGCTGATGCTTGAGTAACACGGCTGCTATTGTATATCCCCTCATGCTACTCTTATAATGTTTGACATCATTATTCGTCACAGATATCTGTTTTTAAAATGATTATAATAAACCCAATCTTCTATGCTGCAAGTCCTTTTATGGGTATAGAAACAAGGTCAGAATAGGTAAATACTGCACGCTATGGTCTTTTTTAGGTCCTCATTTAACCGACAATCTATGCATAACGCTCAATCTAGCCTTCGAGCTTTATTGCACGCCCTAATTGAGCGGCTATGCCAACGTTATAAGCTAGCGTTTTCGTTGGCGGTTTGTTTGTGCCTAGGATTCCCTGCCCATGCCATTGTTTCACCAAACATAGCTTTACCCAAAATCTCTTCTACTAGCACCAGTAGTAACGCCACCGTTACCACAACCATTAACGCCTCTCATAACCTCATTAACGGTCACACACCGGTGACTGAAAGCATGGTTAATAAGAATTCGATAACTGATACTTCCATAATCGAAATTACGCCGTCATCTGACTTTAATGAACCAAGCAATGAACCAAGCTTATATGCCTTATTAGATGCAGAATTTTCCGCAAATCGTGATGATACAGAGCGTGCGCTGATTATCTATAAGCAGCAATCGTTTAAACAAGATGCCACAGCCGTATTTGAAAGAGCGCTAAGCTTATCGTTACGTAATGACAGGGTCGAAGAATCTTTACAATTTGCCAAAGCATGGCAAGATGAAAACCCAGATCACGTGCCCGCTTGGTTTTATGTCGCTCATTTGGCACTGCGGGCGCATGATTATGATTTGGCGGGTGAGACTCTAAACCGTATCTTGAGCTATGATCCTCGCGCCGACCTTAGTGAAATTCTGATTGGCATTTATCCAAACAGCGATGATGATAAGCGCGAATTACTCAGCGCCTTGCAACCTATCGCCAGTGAAAAAAACGCTTCGCTGTCAGTATTAAAAGCTGGTTTGCTTTACCAATTTAATGAACCTGAGATTGCCATCATCCATATCAATCATGCGCTTGAGCAGCAGCCGGATTATGTGCCTTTTATTACTTTAAAAGCAGATATCTTGCGCAAAATTGAAACACCAAAGGCAGTCCTTGATCATCTCAGCCAAGCGCACCTACGTAATGCTAATAGCAAGAACCTATACTTGTATGAGATTCGCTATTTGCTTGACTTAAAACAAAATGAGCAAGCATGGCAACTGTTGCTAGATGCTCATCAGCGTTTTGCAGATGATGCTGAGATTACCTTGTTAGCGGCGCTGGTCAGCTTAGATATCGAAAAATACGCTAGCGCTGACCAGCTGCTTAACACGCTTGCAAAAAACTCCGCTTATCTAGATCAATCTCATTACTATCTGGGCATCAGTGCCGAGCGGCAGCAGAACTTTGAGCAAGCCAAATACTATCTCAATGCCGTTATGCAAGAGGATTTAGTATTGGAAGCTCGACGAAAAGTGGTCGCATTAGACTTACTCAACGATGATGTCGATGCCGCTATCGCTACTTTAGAAAAAATGCGTAGAGACTTTAGCGTATTTGCCCCCGATAGCTTTGTGCTACAAGCCGATATCTTATGGCAGCAGAATGAATCTGCAGAAGCTTTACTCCTGTTAACTAAAGCTGCTCGTAAATACCCTAATAATGAGATGCTGCTTTTTGCACGCGCCCAACTCCTTGATGATAAAGAGGACTATATCGTAAAGCGTACCTTACTCAATCATTTGCAAGCGCTTGACCCTACCAATCCTGCTTACCAGCTGAGTTATGCCCAATTACTGCTAGCCAATGAGCGTGGTTCTGAGCAAGGATTGGCATTAGCAACGGCTATTATACAAATACGCTATGATGACCCTCGTTACGACAATGAGCGGCATCTACAAGCCCTCAATGTGCTGGCAAGCAATGCGTTAGCCAACGAAAATTATCAACAAATTATCGACTATTTGCAAAGCCCTTACGATGTGCTTCCTACTTTACGCTCAGGGACATTGCTGTTACGCGCTTATCAAGGCTTGGGTGACAATGAAAAAGTCGACGCTTTACTCGCCGACTTGCAGCAGCGCTTCTCATTTGGGCAACACAATATCAATGACCGTATACAATTGTATTAATCTACTTATTATTGAACCCTATCATTACAAGCCACTTATAAGAAGCTAACAGCCACGCATAACTGAGTAACAAATAAGATTTAAGCTAACCTATTTTCGAAACAACCATTTTGCAAATTTGCCCATTTTTGAGGAAACGTCATGTCAACCCTACTATCTTCTTATAAACCTAATAAATTAGCCCTATTCACTGCTATGACGGCATCAGTCGCCATCTTGTCAGGGTGTCAGTCATTAAAAACCGGCAATACCCCCAACCAGCCGACTGGCATCATTCAAGGTCAAAATACTGAGCAACCAAAGAAACTTGAGAGCTTTAACATTATAGGCAAGATTGGCGTTACAACGGCTGCTAGCGATACAACAGGCGCTCAAAGCGGTAGTGCATTTTATGCATGGGGTCAACAGAATGACCGCTTTGCCATTGAGCTTATCGGTGCGCTAGGCATTGGCAAAACCAATATCGAATACAATGGTCAATCAGCGACATTGGTGAGCGAAAAAACGGGCACATTAACCGCTACTGACCCTGAAACGCTGCTCAAAAAAGCCACTGGCTGGCAAGCACCCATCTCACAAATGCCCTACTGGATTTCTGGTCGCTCAGCGCCATCAGATAGCACACCGCAGCTTGATGCCCAAAATCGTTTAATCAGCTCAGTCAATGGTGAATGGCAAGCCAGCTTCAGCTATAAAGGCAATGATAAACTACCAAATAAAATCAGCGCTGTGCAGGCGCAAGGCAATAAAGTGGTTATGACCGTTAATCATCAAAAGTAATAGCACCTAGTAAGTTTGATTGATATATAAAAGCGGCTACCTAAAAATTGTGACCATCATTTATGACTAAGAACGCTCCTACTGCATCAGTTATCACGCGCTTATCACCGGCAAAAATTAATTTATTTTTGCATATTACGGGTAAGCGTGCTGATGGTTATCATAATTTGCAAACTGTGTTTCGTCTGCTCGACTGGGGCGATTATCTGCATTTTTCGGTAGCGAATAAGCCAATGGCTACTATTGATAGCGCAGTAGATAATAGCGCAGTAGATATTAATAGCCTGTGTGGTCAGCTACTAACGTTAGATGGTGCAGAAGCTATAACTAGCAGCATAGAGGACAATTTAATCTTTAAAGCGGCTCGCACCCTACTGGCAGCTGCCATAGACTCAAGTAAGCTGCCTGAGCACCTACCCAAAGTATTAGTGACGTTAGATAAGCACTTACCAATGGGCGCAGGCTTGGGCGGCGGCTCATCTAATGCGGCGACAACATTACTTGTGCTTAATGAGATTTGGCAGCTTAATTTTAATCAAGAGACGCTTATAAAAATTGGTGCAAAAATTGGCGCAGATGTGCCGATATTTATCTTTGGTCAAGATGCTATTGCGACGGGCATTGGTGAGCAATTGACAGCCATTGATTTGCCCGACCAGCAATATTTAGTATTGACGCCTAATGCTCACGTTAATACTGCCAAGCTTTTCGCGCACCCTAAGCTACCGCGAGATATCACCCTGCTATCAATTGAGACGATTAAAAACCAATACGATAATTATGTGCAAACTCTTATTGCGCCCTACCACAATGTCTTTACGCCCGTAGTCACAAGCCTCGCTCCCGCCGTTGACGAAGGACTACGTTATTTACAAGGGCTAGAAAAAATAGCGTTGGGTACAGCACGAATGACTGGCTCTGGTAGCACGGTATTTTTGCCATTGGATGCGAGTGTTACTGATGATAAGTTGCTTTTGTCAAAGTGGATTGAAGAGGCGCCTTGTACAGCGTATGTAGTGAGAAGTTTGTGAGTTTAAATGGCTTATGATGTCAGCGTTAACGACTCTAAAATTAAGCAAAATGCTAAGTTTTTTACCTCTCCTTTTATAATGGACCTTTATAGTCGGTGAAGCGTAAAAATAGCATTATTATAAATACAGCCTATAGATTTTTATTGACCTAATATCAGTTTTATTTTTAACCTATTTCGAATAAAAACCATAAAAAGGCGCAAATGACTTGCAAAAGCTGAATATTTATTTATAATAGGTCGCCTCAATAGGGGTATAGCCAAGTTGGTAAGGCATCAGGTTTTGATCCTGACATCCGTTGGTTCGAGTCCAGCTACCCCTACCATTTTTAAGCTTAAAGCATTTGATGTGTACTTATTATAAGCCGTTTATAGATAGCCGCTTATCTTATTGACATTGACAATGTTATCCCAGTCTCGGTATAGTTCGCAATGAACACCGTTAGGGAAAAGTTGTTTATTAGACGGTTTTTCCGTTTATAAGATAACGAACAGGTCGTGACGCTATTCTAACAATGACTTTTAAAAAAGTTGCTTTTAGATATCGACGTACACAGCCTAGACATTACAGGGGTATAGCCAAGTTGGTAAGGCATCAGGTTTTGATCCTGACATCCGTTGGTTCGAGTCCAGCTACCCCTACCATTTTTTACTGTAATAGTAGTCATCAATAATTTTCACCACTCTTTTCTTAATTTGAGCAGTTTGACACTGCTTAGCGGTCGCTGCTTGAGTCAATCAATAGGACTTCTGTCATGCCTTATTTAGCGATTTTTACGGGTAATGCCCACCCTGAATTAGCAAAAACCGTAGCCGATCATCTCCATATACCTCTTGGTAAAGCTGACATCACGCGTTTTTCTGATGGCGAAATTGCCGTAGAAATCAAAGAACACGTGCGCGGTAAAGACGTGTTTATTATGCAGCCTACTTGCGCACCGACTAATGACAATTTGATGGAAATCATGATGATGGCCGATGCCTTGCGTCGCTCTAGTGCTGGTCGTATCACAGCTGTCATGCCTTATTTTGGTTATGCTCGTCAAGACCGTCGTCCTCGTTCAGCTCGTGTGCCTATTTCTGCCAAAGTCGTCGCTGACATGTTGAACATCGTTAGTATCGATCGCGTGATGACTGTTGATTTGCACTCAGATCAGATTCAAGGTTTCTTTGATATCCCAGTCGATAATATCTACGGCACGCCTGTATTACTTAATGACCTACAAAAACAAAATTATGACAATATCATGGTTGTCTCGCCTGACGTCGGCGGTGTGGTTCGTGCACGCGCGATGGCTAAGCAGTTGGGCGATACCGACATGGCGATTATTGATAAACGTCGTGCCCGTGCCAATGAGTCACAAGTGATGCACATCATCGGTGACGTCCGTGACCGTGATTGCGTCATCGTTGATGACATGGTCGACACCGCAGGCACACTATGTAAAGCTGCCGAAGCACTCAAAGCAAACGGCGCACGCCGTGTGGTGGCTTATATCACTCACCCTGTGTTATCTGGTAATGCGTTAAAGAACATCAGTGAATCGGAATTGGATGAGATTGTGGTTACTGATACGATTCCATTGTCTGACGCAGCCAAAGCTTGTAGCAAAATTCGTCAAGTCAGCATTGCGCCAATGCTTGCTGAAAGCTTACGCCGTATTAATAACGAAGAATCTATCAGCGCGATGTTTGACGCTTAAGATTTTTTGTCAATTAAACAGGAAGCGCCAAGTTTCATTACTTGGCGCTTTTTTTGCTTAATAGTTTTGCGCTGTTGTTTTTATAGTAATTTTGCACAGCGATTTTGCGTAGGTCTTTATTATTATTACATAATCACGTATAATGCGCGCCTGTGCTGACCGTTTTTCTAATTTAAGACCGTTGGCATTATTACAAGTGCTGATCACGCTTAGAGTGATGATTTTTACGATAACTTATATCATAAAAACCATTATGTTGAGCAAATGGCTAAATTTAATCGTTGTGCTTTTTATCAAGCATCATAAATATTAGCTATCATCACGTATTAGTGGATTGGTCGCAAATCCACTTTTTTATGACCAGACACTTCATTATTTTTTTATAGGATTACATCCATGACTATTAATCATTTTGCATTAAACGCAGTTGATCGTTCTGCTGAAGTTCAAGGTAAAGGTGCGAGCCGCCGCCTACGTAAGCAGAACCTAGTTCCTGCTATTATCTATGGTGGTGGTGAGCAGCCAATAGCTATCTCTATCAAAATCAATGAGCTAGTAAAATCACTTGAATTCGAAGCTTTCTTCTCACACATTTTGACTTTGAATGTAGACGGTGAAGAGCATCAAGTGGTTATCAAAGATCTACAACGCCATCCAGCTAAAGGCTTCCCAATGCATGCTGACTTTCAGCGCGTTGTAAAAGGTCAAAAAATCAACATGAATGTTCCTGTTCATTTCTCTGGTCGTGAAGAAGCGCCTGGTACTAAAGCTGGTGGTATTCTATCAACGTTAGTAACTGACATCGAAATCGTTTGCATACCATCACAGTTACCTGAATATCTAGAAATAGATGTATCTGGTATGGAAATTGGTGATTTGTTCCGTCTATCAGATATCAAACTGCCTGAAGGCGTTATCATCTTTGATCTTGACATGGAAGATGCACACGACCGTACGATCGTGAACATGCAGCCACCAACGGTTCAAGAAGTTGACAAAGTTGCTGAAATTGATGCTTCTGACGTACCTGCTACTGAGCAAGGTACTGATGGCAACAAAGACGGCAAATAATAAACAACCTCTATGTAGCGACCTATCGTCTGCTATGTAATACAAGGTTCGTTTAGTCAAAAAAAATAGCAGGTGATGAATATCTCCTGCTGTTTTTGTAAGTAAGGTTTGAGAAATCAGATGTGTGCGATTCATTGAATGGCACTATTATCACAGACCTTACCACTCATTTATTATAGTCAAGCAGGGTGTTTTTATGGCCATAAAGCTTATTGTCGGTCTTGGTAATCCGGGTCAGGAGTATATGTTTACGCGCCATAATGCAGGATTTTGGTTCGTCCATCATTTGGCTCAGCAGTTTAATATCGCCCTCGCCCCCGACAAAAAATTCCACGGTGTCACAGGACGCGGGCAAATTCATGGCTCTGATGTGCGTCTGTTGATGCCGCTGACCTTTATGAATAAGTCAGGTCAGTCGGTTGTGCCCATGGTTAAATTTTATGGCATTGACAATGACGAGCTGTTAATCGCTCATGATGAGCTTGATATTCCCGCTGGCAGCATCAAACTCAAAACCGATGGTGGTCATGGCGGTCATAATGGTCTGCGTGACATCACCCCGCATATTGGCAACGACTTCCATCGTCTGCGTGTGGGCATTGGTCATCCGGGTCACAAATCTAAAGTCAGTGGACATGTTCTCTCAAAAGCTGCGCCAGATGAGCAAATTGCCATTGATAGTGCATTATCTGCCGCTTTTGAAGCCTTACCATTATTATTAGATGGTGATATTGAAAAGGCACGTTCGCAAATTAATGGCTTTAAATTACCTGAATAAATGGTGTTTCAATTATAACAGCCTTTTATTTTAGCAAGTTAATCTCCATTAACGTTTTGATTTAACTCATTTATATCCGTTACGCTAAGGAAGCAACCTATGCTACTTAATATGCTCAAGTGCAAATTACATCGCGCCCGTGTTACTCATGCTGAGCTACACTACGAAGGCTCATGCGGTATTGATGGTGATTTATTAGATCTTGCCGGTCTGCGTGAAAACGAATCTATCGACATCTATAATGTCACCAATGGCAAACGCTTTCGCACCTACGCTATCCGCGCTGAAGCTGGCTCTGGTATTATCTCACTAAACGGTGCAGCGGCTCATATGGCTGATTTAGGTGATATCGTTATCATCTGTGCTTACGCGCATTTTGACGAAGTCGAAGCTTCAACATATCAGCCAAGACTGGTCTATTGCAACGAAGACAATACGGTTAAAGACACAGCGAATATTATCCCTGTGCAAGTAGCTTAATCGTCATATCTATCACGGTATTCGCTACCCTGTGTTTTACCGTATATTGATTATTAGTTAATAAAAAAGCTGAATCCTATTTGGATTCAGCTTTTTTATGTTTTAAGTATAGTCGGTGAAAAGTAATATCGATACAACACGTACTACTGGTGCAAATTTTTCTTGCTTGCTGTGCCTACGCAGACAGAGGCTGCAAAAAATTTACACCAGTAGTACTGTAGCGACTTTAAAGTATTTCAACTATAGTTAGCGACTCTTTTTACGATTTCTAAAGCCACGCCACAAGCCTTCATGTTCGACTTTTGGCATTTTCAAAGTAATGGTATTCGATATCATATCTTGCACTGCTAAGCCGCGACGATTAAATAAGCAGAATGCATAGTTAAATATCAGTCCCAAAAATGCGCTGGTTAGTAATATAGCGCGTGAGCCGCCGATTAAGCTGCCAATAATGCCAAATAGTAATGGCATCAAAGACGCTGCAAAAATACGTTTAAAGGATTGTCCCCATGTGAGCAAATAACCGTTGTTATTGACGGTTTTAAGGCGCCAAGTCTGCATCCCTAGGGTTTGCCCACCACGACGCCAAAACAGCCCGTAGAACCCTACTAGCGTCAGTATAAATGATGGTGTCATGATAAAGTTCTGATACCATGTTGGCAACGACTGGGCTTGTGAAGATTGCGAACCCGTTTCCATCGTAAGTAGCGTCCCAATCACCGTTAGCACAGTTCCTACCAAGAACAACAATGCTAAAATCAACATGCCATCATAGAGAATTGCTACGACACGAGCCATTGGTTTAGCAATCGTTGGCTCTTCGATCTCAGAGTTTTGATGCGCTGACATTTTGGATACTGAGTTTGATGACTGTGCTTTAGCAGCAGATTTAGACGGGCGTTTAGATAAACTCTTTGACATAGTACCAGCTCATAGCAAGCAGTGAATAATGGCTCTATTGTACCGTAATTCAGGCGCTTATCGTACATTATCCTAAGATGCTAGCTAGTCATACGATAAGTCATATAAGGAGGATGTCAAACAAAAACTGCAGACATAAAAAAACCGCCAAATTGTCATAAGACAGGCGATTGATTTAGTAAAAATTGATGATGTAAAATGGTGCGCTTGGAGAGATTCGAACTCCCGACCCCTTAGTTCGTAGCCAAGTGCTCTATCCAACTGAGCTACAAGCGCGTACTTTACACATCATTTACTACGCGGTAAATAACTTTGTAGTAAATTAGGTTGGTAATTATATAGATTATATTGCCAGTGTCAAGACTTTTTAATAATTAAAATATAATATATTTATTTTAAATATTAAACGAGTTCAACAACTTTAAATTGCATCACAACTCTAATAATAAACCGAATATAATGGCGGTGAAGGAGGGATTCGAACCCTCGATACGCTTACACGTATGGTTCCTTAGCAGGGAACTGGTTTCAGCCACTCACCCACTTCACCGAACGATATAAAACGCTTATCAAAATATTTTTTAACAAAAAAACACTTCTTTAAACACAGTATCGATGCTAACGATACGTCTTATGCCGTGGGCGAGTATTATAGCAAAGCCAAAAATAATTGCAAGCATTCTCTGAGCTTTTAATCATACTTTTTGCATAATAATGAATTTAACGGTCTTTATGGCTTTTTTGGCAGCGGATGGCTATAGTATTTATTACTTATTATAAAAGATATCAAAGGATGTGTTATGCGACCAGTCGTATTGTGCTTTTCAGGCTTAGATCCCTCCGGTGGGGCAGGATTGCAAGCGGATATTGAAGCCATCGGGCAAGCAGGCGCTCATGCTGCTATCGCCTGTACCGCGATTACCGTACAAAGCTCACAGCAGGTCATTGGCTTTGAAGCATGTGCAGCAGATTTAGTAAGAGATCAAGCGGTAGCAGTGCTCGATGATTTGCCTGTTAACGTTATCAAGTCAGGCATGCTCGGCACTACCGACAATATTGCTATGCTAACCCAGTTATTTGCTGATGAGACTATCCCTGAGGGGACACTTTTTGTTTTAGATCCGGTATTGGTTGCCAATAGCGGTGACAGTTTGGGTGATGAGCAGACGCTGGTCACCGCATTTAGACGGTTGCTACCCTATGCCACCTTAATTACCCCTAATACCCATGAGCTACGCGCCTTGAGTGCTGAACAAGACTTACATATAGGGGCGCAAAAATTATGCGCACAAGGAACCTATGCCGTGTTGGTCAAAACTTCACATGATTTTGATAGCGGTGATATTGAGCAGTATTTATACATAGAAGGTGAAATGGTATATAAAAGTACCTTGCCGCGCCTAGATGGTGAGTTTCATGGCTCTGGCTGCTCGCTAGCCAGTTTTATCGCGGGACGCTTGGCAATGGGTGATGCGCTTATCGATGCGGTTAAGGCAGCGGATAGCTGGATTACCAAAACCTTGCGTGCTGCTGACGTGCCTCACCCTGAGGATTCTAAAGCGCAATTGATACCCAATCGCTTTGTCCGCTTTTAATATAGTCGGTGAAAACTAATATCGATACAACACGTACTGCTGGTGCAAATTTTTCTTGCTTGCTGTGCCTACGCAGACAGAGGCTGCAAAAAATTTACACCAGCAATACGGTAGCGACTTTAAAGTATTTCAACTATATTTAGATTTATATAAAAGACCAACATACAAAAAGGCGCTCTATATTTAATAGAGCGCCTTTTTACTTGAATATTTTATCACATAGTAAACATTCTTAATCTTATCGCGTTTAGCTTATCCTAACATCGGCATAAAGCTCGAGGCCAAACCACCGATAAAAATCTCAAGTAGATAAAAGGCAAAAAAGGCAATCATTGGTGATAAATCAATCATCCCTAAGTTTGGCGTAATACGACGAAATGGCGCTAAAATTGGCTCAGCTAAATTGATAATGATACCAATAATAGGATGCTCAGATCTGGTAAACACCACAATCCAGCTCACGATGATAGAGCCGATTACCAAGTAGCGACACATGCGCAAAAAATCTAAAACTAAGCTGATGGTACCGGTAAAAAATAACGGTACTGGCGCTATACCTTTATGTGTCAAAGCGGCTTTGCCAGCAATATCAATCAGGCGAATTAAAAACATCAGCACGATGGCAGCAATGCTGATACGACCTTGTGCGACGGTTGGGAAAATACGACCGAAAACATCGACGATATGGGTCGCTTTATAAGCAGGCGCAATCATAGGATTGCTAGCATCCATACCGGCAAACTGCAGCATAAAACGAATAAACACCAACATCATGGCGAAGGTGGTGACCAAGTCAAAAATTTGCAATAACATGTTGTTCATGAAGCGCTACTCAATGTGACATTATTAACAGGTTTTAGGGTGACGAATGTCATTATCAGGCATTTATTCTTACAAATCAGAGGCAGTATTTTTACAAAATCCTGCCTCTGATATAGAGATGACTATTTACTCATCTCTTCGCTTAGGGCTTGGCTGCGGTCATAGCATGCTTGCATGGCTTCACTAATTTGACGACCAATATCATTGGCTTGCATTGATTCAATCGCGGCTTGGGTAGTACCATTTGGTGAAGTCACTTTACGACGTAGCTCAGCGGGCGCATCTTCGCTGCCCATTGCCATTTTTGCCGCACCTAGCATGGTTTGCATTGCCAGTGCTGACGCTTGCTCTTTATCCAATCCTAGAGCTACTGCCCCATCAACCATAGCTTCAATAATGTAAAACATATAAGCGGGCGCTGAACCTGATACTGCGGTAACTGCATGCATGTGCGCTTCGTCCTCGACCCACATCACAAGCCCTGATGCTTCCATAACCGCAGTTGCCAATTGTTTTTGCTCAGCAGAGATGTCATCAGTACCATAAAGACCAGTGGCACCCATCTGAATCATCGCAGGCGTATTTGGCATCGCACGCACAATATTACGATAGCCGCCAAGCATGCTAGATAAAACATCGGTCGATAAGCCTGCAGCTACCGAAATCACCAACTGCTTATCCAAGACATCAGCGAAGGCACTGACCACCGCTTTCATCACTTGCGGCTTGACTGCCAGCACCACAATATCAGCATCAATAACCGCTGCTTTGGCATCCGTCATTGGGTCAACAGTATTCAATCCTTTAGCAGCTAATTGCTCACGTGCCTCGCTACTTGGATCAGAGACAGTAATGAGATTGGGCTTGATACCACAGCTCACCATGCCGCTAATTAAAGCCTGCGCCATATTTCCGCCACCGATAAAGCTGATTTTCTTATTATCCAATACTGACATACATGTCTCCTACTGACCAAATTTAAAGGTATTCAAACTAACATAATGATAATTAAAATGACACTCAGTTTACCATACTGCTACTAGCACCGTTTGGGAAATTCTGAAAAGCAACCGTCGGGTTCAGCTTATGCTAATCACAATATTGCACATGATTTATCTGGTACTTAAACTGCTCTGTTTGGTACTTAAACTGCTTTGTTTGGTATTAATTGGCTTGCGATAGAGGGCTTATTTTCAATACTACTATCAGTACTAAGCGTCTCAGAGCCTAACACCCAAGTCTCAAAAGGTGACAACAATAAGAGAGGTAACTCTATTGAAGATGCATTGTCCAAATTGCTATTAACAATACTTACCATTACCAAGCTTTCACGTAACCATGATGGGATACCCAATGTTTGGTAGAGTTTTTTTCCCGATTGCGGTCGTGTCGCTAGTGCGGTTTGGATACGCGTGCTGCGATGTAATGGTGTTGTTTTTAGTGTTGTTTTTAGCATTGGCTTTAATGTTGCCTCTAATGCTATATCGTCTAATAGGGGCAATAGCTCACTTGGTATCGTCTGCACTTGCCAAGTAACATTTTGATCACTACGCAAAATGATTGGTATAGGCTGATGCTCAGGTAAATTATTAGCCAGTAAAAGAGGCTCAGATAACGATAGCGTTTGCTCAGATAACGGTAGTTTAAGCCATGCTAGCCAGTCATTACTAAGCCGATAAAGCTGCTCACGGTAGCGGCGAATGGTATAGGACTGTTTGCGACCTTGCCAAAAAAGCGCCGTTTGATGATCATGGTCATGACGCTGGCTTAAGCGCCATACATCATCAACAAGCTGCTTAGCAGGCGGTAATGGCTCATCTTGAGCTAACCAATAATGTAATAGTTGTCGCTGGCGATAAAGTGGTAATTGCTTTACCTCATTGATATCTAGCACTCGTTGGGCAGATGACAATTGTAGCGAGGCAATAGCCGTCTGCTGCATATCTTGTGATGCTTGCGCACTGACGATTAATTGTGCATCGCTTAATAACTGTGCACTCCGAGCAATATTATCAATAACGTTGGGATTATATTTCGCCAATACTGGCATGATGTCACGGCGCAGTCCACTACGGACATTATCACCGCCGTCATTGGTTGGATCATCGATATAAGATAACTTTAAACGCTGAGCATAGGTGCTAATACTGGCACGCTGTATGGTAAGCCAAGGACGCCATAATACAATGCGATGGACGCCCTGCGTTTGTACACGCCACGGCTGCATACCCGTCAGACCATTCAACCCAGCCCCTTGAACCAGCCGCATCAATACTGTTTCTGCTTGGTCATCAGCATGATGAGCTAATAGTAATACATCATCTTGATTTAGTTGCGTGCGCATCACGTCATAACGCGCTTGCCGTGCTGCTTGCTCATCATGGCCATTTACTTGCGCCTGCAAGATAGTGCAAGGTATTTTCTGACGCTTTGCCCACTCAGCGACATGCTGTGCCCAAATATCACTATCCGCTTGCAAACCATGATTGACATGCAATAGCTGCGGTAAAAATGGCAGCCTACTTTGCTGGTATAGCTGTACACACAGCGCTGCCAGTGCCAATGAATCACGCCCACCACTACACGCCAGCCAAATTCGGCGACCATGCAATTGCTCGCCATAGTCAGCGAGACTGCTCAATAATGCTTGTGCTAGCTGACTATCAATCGGCAGCTGAGCTATTGGGTCAATTGGATATGGTAGGATTGCACTGCTGCTCATCATTGACCTTATCTAATTAGATGGTATAGTCGGTGAAAAGTAATATCGATACAACACGTATTACTGGTGCAAATTTTTATTGCTTGCTGTGCCTACGCAGACAGAGGCTGCAAAAAATTTACACCAGCAATACGGTAGCGACTTTAAAGTATTTCAACTATATATAAATTAATTGATACAAAAAAACGCGCCATAAAATGACACGTTTTTATTTTAACATTAAGCGTAAGCCTTTAGTGCTAAAAGCTGATTATCAACTATTTAGCAATGGAACATACTAGCAAGGCAACATGACTTCTGAGTTAAAAGATTTGAACTTCTCATAACGCTGCTCACAACGCGTATGAGTATCCAAATCTTTTAGCTCATCCAATTGCTCAACCAACAGGGCTTTTAATGCCGTCATCACTGGCTGTGGCTGAATATGAGCACCCTCACCTTCGTCAATAACTGCATCAATCAAGCCCATGTGATACAGATTGATAGCATTTAATTTTAAGGCTTCACTGGCATCTTGCGCTTTTTCAGCAGTTTTCCATAGTATGGAAGCACAGCCTTCAGGAGAGATGACCGAATAAATGCTATTTTGCAGCATATTTACTTTATCACCAACACCAATCGCCAATGCCCCACCTGAGCCACCTTCACCAATAATGGTGACGATAATAGGTACTTTGAGGCTTGAAAACACAGCGATGCTTTCGGCAATGGCTTGCGCCTGCCCACGCTCTTCAGCGCCAATACCCGGATAGGCACCTTGGGTGTCGACAAAGGTCATGACCGGAATATTAAAGCGCTCAGCCATTTTGACCAAACGAATAATTTTTCGATAGCCCTCAGGATTTGCCATACCGAAGTTATGCTCAATACGCTCGCGTGTGCTGCGACCACGGTGTTGACCAACGACCATCACCGGCATACCGTTTAGGCGTGCGAGTCCACCAAGGATTGCTTTGTCATCAGCATAAGCACGGTCGCCATGCAATTCATCAAATTCGGTAAACAGCTGATTCACATAGTCCATAAACAATGGACGTTTGGCATGCCGTGCAAGCTGAACGCTATCCCAGACGGTACTCATAGACGCTTCCCTTTCCTAGTTATACTTAATAGAGTTATGTTCAATATGGTTATATTTAATAATGGCATCGTTATCGGTTTTAGGATAATGAAAGTACAGTTGTAAACTCAATAAAAACTATAATAGCACATCTTATATGCCATAACATTACCGACAACACCGCTTTTGTTACGTTATTTCTAACCGCATTAATCAACCAATCTATTAACGGTCTTAGCTGATAAAAAATTAAACCTCAATGACGCTTAGCTTGATGCCCCATTTGGCAAATTGTTCTATTTCAGTCTGCAAGTCAGAAAATAAGAAAGCATAGTACTCGCTGCTATCACCAACCATGATTTGCCAATGATTGCCATCGTCTACTTTTAATGCTAATGTCGGCAACTCATAATCACTACGACTGTGATGTGCCAGTACTGCTAAACGAAGTAGCAGGCAGAGATAAACTAGCTGATCGCCGCCAATTACGCACGTCTGCTCTAACATATCTGCTTTTAGTTTACGGCGATGATTCAACATCAGCTGTGCCATACGCTTTTGGTCTACTTGTGAAAACCCTGGAATGTCAGAATGTTCCATCAAGTACGCACTGTGTTTATGATAGCTACTATGAGCTATTGCCAGCCCTATCTCATGTAAGAATGCTGCTCGCCTGAGTAAATCGCCATCTTCCGTACTGAGTCCAAGTTTTGTTTGTACTTGTTCAAAAAGGTGACGACTGGTTTTGACTACTTGCTTAGCCTGATTTTTATCGCCTGAATAGCGCTTAATCAGTGCCAATACACTGCGGTCACGTACGTCTTCACTGGCAAAGCGTCCGAGCATGTCATACATGACACCTTCGCGTAGCGCGCCATCCGAATAAGTAATAGTATCAACGGCCAGTACTTTCATGACTGCTTGTAATACCGCAACGCCTGCTGGGAATACCGCTTTACGGTGCTCTTTGACGCCTTCTAAATCCATGTCATCGACGTTGCCAATTTTAAGCAGCAATTTCTCTAACTTTTTGACCCCTTTATAAGTGATACGTTCTTGCTCATCTGCCCAGCCTTTAGAGACCAAAACATTACGTACCGCTTTAATCGTACCACTCGATCCAATGGTGCTGCTCCAGCCCATTTTTTGGTAGCGACCATTAATCGCCAGCACTTCTTTACGCGCAGCCGATATGGCGTTATTAAAAGCTTCCTTGGTAATTTGTCCATCAGCAAAATATTTTTGCGTAAAGGCAACACAGCCCATCTGTAAGCTCTCGGTCAACAGCGGATCAAACTCTTGACCAATAATAAACTCTGTTGAGCCGCCACCGATATCAATAACCAAACGCTTGTCACTACTGGCATTGGTATGCGAGACGCCTAGATAAATCAAACGCGCTTCTTCTCGTCCCGCAATAATCTCGATGGGCTTGGGTAAGATTTTATTGGCACGGCTGATAAAATCATTGGCGTTTTTGGCTTGGCGTAAGGCGTTGGTCGCAACAATACGAATACGCTCAGGAGGCACCGAATCTAGACGCGCTACAAAGCGGCTAAGACAATCTAAACCACGCTGCTCCGCTGCTCCGCCTAAAATATTATGTTCATCCAGTCCTGCGGCTAACTGCACTTTTTCAGACATAGACACCACTTTTCGCACCTCACCATGATCAAGGCGAGCAATGGCTAAATGAAAACTGTTGGAACCAATATCAATGGCTGCCATCAGTTCATCTTCTGCGAGTGGTGGGTTTTTTAGGTTGTCTTTGGGCATAAGCGAGGTCGTTACCGTGTCAGATGAAAAAAACAATTAAAAGGGTTTAGGCTTTTAAAATAGAAAATACGTTGGGTTGAAATCAGGATTACCATATATAAAAACGATAACAATCATATAAATGATAGTAAGTTTTTCCATTAAAACATTTATGCCAAACGCTGGCAAGTAAGCGAATACAATAGCCAAACCCTGGCTAAAAACAGGATATAGTTGAAATACTTTAAAGTCGCTACAGTATTGCTGGTGTAAATTTTTTGCAGCATCTGTCTGCGTAGGCACAGCAAGCAAGAAAAATTTGCACCAGCAGTACGTGTTGTATCGATATTACTTTTCACCGACTATAACTGCTTTTATTATTAATCTAAGAATAAAAAAACCAGCATAGTAATCTTGTTGCTATGCTGTTTTTTTAACCGCCTAACACTGCTGTGTTACGCTTTTGCCATTTCTGCAAATATCTCGTCAGCCGCTTTGATAGAGGTATCAATATCTTCATCGCTATGCTTAATAGACATAAAACCTGCTTCATATGCAGAGGGTGCCAGATAGATACCCCGATCAAGCATACCGTGGAAGAAAGTATTAAACACTTCCATATCGCACTCGGTCACTTCATCGAAATTTTGTGGTACTGCTGTATCACCGTCTGTCACGAAGAACATACCAAACATACCACCAAGCTTATTGGTACGTAGATTGATACCATGTTTGTCAGCAGCCGCTTGAAAGCCATCAACCAAACGATCAACCTTTACGGCTAGCTCATCATAAAAACCCTCTGCGGTTAAGTCTTCAAACATGGCGATACCAGCACGCATTGCTAGCGGATTACCGGATAACGTACCCGCTTGGTAGACGCCGCCAAGAGGGGCGATACAAGACATGACCTCTTTTTTGCCACCAAAAGCGCCAACTGGCAAGCCCGCACCGATGATTTTACCAAAGCAAGTCAAGTCAGGGTCGATACCGAAATGCGCTTGCGCACCGCCCAGTCCAACACGAAAGCCCGTCATGACTTCATCAAAAATCAATACCGAGTTATTGGCAGTACACTGCTCGCGCAAGGTATCATGAAATTCTTGGCTTGGAATGACCATATTCATGTTGCCAGCGATCGGCTCCAAAATTACGCAGGCGATTTCCTCACCCCATTTCTCAAAGCAGTCTTTAATCGCTTGCGAGTCATTATAAGGAATCGTAATGGTATGCTTAGCAAAATCTGCTGGCACGCCTTTTGAGGTTGGCTCACCAATATCAAGCATGCCTGAGCCCGCTTTTACTAACAGACTGTCTGAATGGCCATGGTAGCAGCCTTCAAACTTGACGATTTTGTCACGCTGAGTATAACCACGTGCCAAACGAATCGCACTCATCGTCGCTTCCGTACCCGAGCTGGTCATACGAATCATCTCAACACTTGGGACGATTTCGCAAATTTTATCGGCAACAGTGGTTTCAAATGGCGTTGGCGTACCAAAGCTCAGACCATCATCAGCGGCTTTTTTGACCGCATCAATGACTTTTGGATGGGCATGACCCAAAATCATTGGACCCCAAGAGCCTACATAATCGATATAAGCATTGTCTTCGGTATCATAGATTTTGCTACCATTAGCACGGTGCATAAAGATTGGCGTACCACCGACCCCTGCAAAGGCACGGACAGGCGAGTTGACGCCACCGGGGATATGCTTGCAGGCTTGGGCGAATAGTTGTTCGTTTTTGGTACTCATAATTAGTCTCTACTTAATCGTTTTTTATTTAGTGCTTTTATACTTAGTGATTGTCTATTTAGTGCTTTCTATTATTTCATTCACAATAAATGTGCAGCTTAAGCTTTTTTAACAACAGATGATTTAAGTTTCATCGGACCATAGCCATCAAGCTTACAATCGATATCATGACCATCGGTAGCGTCCGGCAATAGGCGAATACTTTTTGCTTTAGTCCCTACTTTGATGATGGTTGATGAGCCTTTAACTTTCAAATCTTTAATTACGGTGACAGTATCACCGTCTTGCAACTCATTGCCAACGGCATCGCGAATGATCGCATCTTGGTTTTCAGCTTGTGCTACATCGGTTTCTGCTGCTGTCCATTCATGAGCGCACATCGGGCATATTAGTAACGCGCCATCTTCATACGTATATTCAGCATCACATTTCGGACAATTTGGTAAGCTCATAATTCCCTCGGCAGCCATCATACATTAGGTTTATTCTAGAGCTCATATTGTACCGTAACTCGCACTCTTTAACCAATTTGTCCACTTGAAAACCACTGGCTGAGCCCAATTTAACGCTTGATTGCCATCTTAACGATGACGTTTTTTATGAGGGTGTTTTTTGTGGTACTCTTCTTAGCCTCATTTGATTTTATATTTATCTATCTTGTCATAAACATCTGACATACCACTTTTATGACCCTTATTTTTAACCTTTAACCATTTATAAAAAATCTCTCATTAGAAGGATAATAACAATGACTCAATCTATCAATGCAGTGACATTGGCGCAGTTTTCCCAATTATCTATCCAAGGCGAGGATGCCGAAAAATTCTTACAAGGACAGTTAACTTGTAATGTCACTAAGCTCGGTCTTAGCTATCAAGCCGCGGCTATTGGCAATTTAAAAGGTCGCATAGAATTCGGTATTTGGATTAAAAAACAGGCTGAAAAGCATTATGACGTGGTTATTAGTACTGATTGCGCAGAGGCTTTGCAAGGACATTTAAAAAAATTCGGTGCATTTTCAAAGTTTGATACCAGTACGCCAATGCCGATTTATCCTTGTGTTATTGATAATGTGCCGACTTTTAGCCATCAGGACGACTACAATACATCTGAGAATATCCAAGCTTGGATGCAGTCTAGTATCGCAACCGGTAATTATTGGATAGTAGCGGCAACGCAAGGCGAGTTCCAACCACAAGAGTTGCGTCTGCATCAGCGCGGCGGCATGGACTACGATAAAGGCTGTTATTTGGGTCAAGAAGTCATCGCCCGTATTTACTTTAAATCAGCGCCGAAAGCGTTTTTGCACTATGTAAAAGGAACAAGTGTAAAAGGCTCAGGTACAACCCCTGCCGCTGGTGAAAAACTGGATAAAGTACAAGTCGTCAATGCGATTACTACTAGTGAAGGCTTTGAGGCATTGGTCGTCGCCCGTCCAGAGCAGTTGGCTGAAAGTGGTCTGACCATATTGGATTTACCACTGGCCTTACAAGCGGATGTTGCTCGTCCCAAGTAATACCAGACGTTAAGCACACTCTCATCTAATTTATTAATCGCAGCAGAGTAATCTATGACCCATATTGCGGTACTCGGAGCAGGCGTGGTGGGCGTGACCACCGCATGGTATCTTCGCCAAGCAGGCTATGATGTGAGCGTGATTGAGCGTGAATCAGCGGCAGGTATGCAAACCTCATTTGCCAATGGCGGACAGATATCTGTCTCCCATGCCACGCCTTGGGCAAACCCTACTGCACCGATGAAAGCGCTTAAATGGCTATTTAAAGAAGATGCGCCGCTGCTATATCGTTTGCGCGCTGATAAAGCACAGCTCAAATGGGCCATGCAGTTTTTGCAAGAGTGCCGCGCAGACAAAGCCGATGCCAATCTGGTACAAATGGTGCGTTTGGGATTGTACTCACGTGATGCCTTGCAACAGTTACGTGCTGATATCGGTGTTGATTACGAGCAGCAAACGCGCGGTATCATGCATTTTTATACTAATCAAGCTGAATTTGATGCCGCTATCGCGCCAACTGAGCGCATGCAAGCGCTCGGCTGCGAGCGTTATGTCATTGACATCAATAATGCTGTTAGCCTCGAGCCAGCACTTTATCCTGTTGCCCACAAGCTCAAAGGCGCGACATATACTAGCCATGATGAGTCAGGTAATGCACACTTATTTACCCAGCGTTTAGCGGAGCACTGCATAAAGGCTGGCGTTAAGTTTTTATACGATACTGAGATTTTAGCCATCAATACTGATGACGATTATGCTCATCCGCACGTACATAGTATTACTATTCGACCTAATGGCGAAAATGCGCAAACCTTTAGTGCAGATAGCTATGTATTGGCGCTTGGTAGTTATAGCGTCGCCTTAATGAAACCACTTAAGATACATCTGCCTATTTTTCCTGCCAAAGGCTACTCAGCCACTTATCAAATCAATCCTCGTGCTCCGCATCTAGCACCCTTTGTTAGCTTGATTGATGATGAGTTTAAGCTGGTAACATCGCGTCTTGGTGATAAATTACGAGTGGCTGGGACAGCAGAATTTAACGGCTACAACTTAGATTTAAATACCATACGCTGTGAAGCCATCACTCGCCGCGTGCAGCAGTTATTTCCCAAAGGTATCATCGCCAATTCAGTGCAGTACTGGACAGGACTACGACCGATGACCCCATCAAATGTGCCGTTGATTGGACACGCACATATGGGCCAAGTTCGGCATGGTAGTCACAATGTGCAAGCGACTTTTGATAACTTATGGCTTAACACCGGTCATGGCACGCTTGGCTGGACTCATGCTTGTGGTTCGGCAAAAGCGATTAGTTTATTGATACAGGGCGAGATACCAGCCGTTGATTTTGATTTTATTGGTATGGTCAACTCACTATAAGAAAAATACAGTATTGCTGGGATGAATTTTTCGTAGCCTCTGTGATAGCAGCAAACAAGAGAAGTTTATAGCAGGCGCACCTCTTTAATAACGTATCATCCGTCAGATCATTCACACTGACACCTGCATGCGCTTGAGCGATCTCTTGCTTCACGCCTTTACGACCATGTCCAAAGCCATGTGGAATACTCACTACCCTTGGCATCAGCTCATCAGTAACTTCTGCTGCAATAATCACGCTACCGACACGCGAGGTTACTTTGACATCTTGACCATTTTTAATACCGTGCTGCTCAGCCGTCTCTTCTCTACTATATCTCGCTGTAGCTTCAACACATAGTCAAATGTATGCACTGTGGTGACGTACCTCGCTGACAAAACATCCTAACGATTACATAACTATGCTACCCATAACATAGGCATGATTTTTTTTATAATTGAGCAACAGTATCAACATGATCAATACAGACAAAGCGTTTTGAAATTCATATATTGGTAGCACAAGTTAGCCACTGGCTGTTTGTAATGTAGTTAAGCATTTTGAAAAATGCTATATAAGAAATAAGCTATCTAACAGTAGTACTGTACTAGCAATAAGAATCATAAATAATAATTCGGATACTAAAACGTTATGCAACCTGTTGATTTAACTTTTAAATAACAGCCACTGTAAAAGACGCAATAACTAAAACAAGGATAACAGTAATGAACGAACATACCCTAAAAGGTGAGTGGAACCAAATAAAAGGCTCAGTCAAGCAGAAGTGGGCTGATCTTACTGATGATGATTTATTACACGTTGAAGGTAGCCGTGATAAGCTCGTTGGTAAAGTACAAGAGCGCTATGGTCATAGTAAAGATGATGCTGAGCGTGAAGTAGATGCATGGCGTACTGAAAATAAATACTAGTAGATAGTTATACTTATAAAAAGGATGGTTGTGTTACCTTTATATAAGCAGATTATTTAAACGAAAACCGCATTAGTTTTTAGTGCGGTTTTTTTATGCATTATTTCTTAGCAACTGATTATAAGAGATAAAGCTCAAACTCCAGACACGATAAAACCGCATAGCAATTAATTGTTATGCGGTTTTATTGTTAACGATCCTTGTTACCTATCACGGCTCTAATCGCTGCATCCTTGCAAGATATTGAGCATATTGTGACAGTCGGGCATCCTGCCCTTTTTACTACTACTGGCATTATCTGCCTTCAGCACGGGTTATGTATCCTTAATCCAATTGCTATTATCATCCTGATGCTAGCAGTTGAAGTATTATCCTTAATACGGTCAACTCAATCCTTGAGTCACATTCCCTTATGCCGTGTGTGTATAGTGTCAAATTATTGAGCTACTGTTAAGTCGCGTAAACGTCATTACGTGTAAGCATATGCTTACATCAGCTTAAATCTGGATAAATAAAACACTTAACCTTAT
The DNA here is from genome assembly GCF_000012305.1 of Psychrobacter arcticus 273-4. Classification (NCBI taxonomy): domain Bacteria; kingdom Pseudomonadati; phylum Pseudomonadota; class Gammaproteobacteria; order Moraxellales; family Moraxellaceae; genus Psychrobacter; species Psychrobacter arcticus. The sequence goes on along the minus strand of NC_007204.1, from coordinate 181,402 downwards.
GATTTTAATAAGATTTACTATCATAACAATTTTCACAATAGTAAAACTATAATAAAATTATAATATAGTTCACATAAAACCGATACAATCATAAAAATTAAACCGTTAGTGAAATCAACAATCACCTATTCAATAGACTATTGTAAACAGTTACTGTCTAGTATTAATAACGGCTTGATAGTTTTAAGCAGCAAGGCTATCCCATCGTTTATATGGATGAAAGTGGCTTTGAGGCTGAAACTATTCGTCCTTACGGTTATGCAACGATTGGCAAGCCTTGTATTGATCGCTACAACTGGCAAGCTAAAAAGCACACCAATGTTATTGGGGCTTTGTATAAAAAGATGCTGTGTGCCCTTGAATATGTCGATAAAAATGTGAATTGGGAAGTGATGTATGATTGGTGCAAATATACACTTAATCCCAAGTCTTAAAACCAAAGGCGTGATTGTGATGGACATGAGCGAGGATACAGAAAAGCACTGCTATCAAAAATCTAATACTTCAATCACATCATAAGCAGGTGTCTCATAAGGATGCGCCTGCTTTAATGCGATGATAACGTCTTTAATACTAGCCTTAGCAACCACCATCTCGACCCGCCATTCATTGATTTTCTCAAGACTGTCTTGTGTACCAATATGCGGCGTGCTACCTACCAGTGGCATAAAATGCCCAATTCCCTGCACTTGCCAACAGCACTGTTCATAATCGCCAATCTTACCAGCACCTGCCGCAAATAGCGCTGACTTTACCTTCTCTAATGCTGAGTCTGGTACAAAAACGGTAAGTTTATACATGTCGTCGCCTTATTGAATTAGTTGCCTTATCAAATCTATTTAAAACCAACTTAAAAATTCCGTTATTTTTTTGATAATGAGGGGTGGTCGGTCCATATATAGCGCAGCAACCACTCTTTTGCCTCGCCCGCATCATCAATACCGATACGTGGACGCAGGGATACCGGTGGCTGACAGCCATCATTTTCAACCCAAACTTCTGAGGAGGGTGCGATTGGCTTGCCATATAACGTTCGATCTATCTGTAAACCCTTGGTCCGCTGACCAAATTAAGCATATGATGAATACCGTAGGTCAGGTATACATAAAAGACACCGCCTATATGGTACATAATCTCTGTACGCGGCGTTCGTGTACCCGCATGCGCATGACACGCAGCATCCCCTTCACCAATATAAGCTTCTGTCTCTGAGATACGCATGCGCAAGATTTTTTGCTGACCATCGCTATCGATCAACTGTCGACATAATACCTTGCCAATTAAGTCGGCAGCGACCACCATTACTTATTGCAACTGATGTTATACAGACAGTTAACTCGATATGATAGTAATCTTGATCCTAGATATACCACACTAAAAACAATATGAATAAAAGGATAAAACAATGAGTAACTCTAATATGCAAAATAATAAGCAGCATAATGGTAGTGACAAAGCAGAAGACAAAAAAAATGATGTAAAAGATAATGACACTGCTAATGACTCCAAAGATCAGAATGCTAATAAAGCTTCTGATAGTAAAGATAATAATTCAGGCAATCAGTCAGACAGCAAAGACAGCAAGTCTTCAGATAAAGATGCTAACGACAAAGGTGATAAAAACGCTTCTTTAGCTGATACTGCTACTACAAAGGCAAAAGAAGTGGTTGGTACATTAGCAGATAAAGCTGCAGATGCCATGGAGTTTGCTGCTAAGAAAATTAAAGAAGCCCGTAAAGACAGCTAATGTATTTAATTGCATAAAAAAACTGAGCTCATGGCTCAGTTTTTTTATTGTCTTAACTATTTTTATTTCCCTGCGTTTAGCTTAGTGGTACACCAATACGACTTGCTACTTCTTCGTAGGCTTCGATGACATCACCTAGTGACTGACGGAAGCGGTCTTTATCGAGCTTTTTCTTGGTGGCTTTATCCCAAATGCGGCAGCCATCTGGTGAGAACTCATCACCTAAGATGATGCGGTCATGGAACACACCAAACTCTAGTTTGAAATCTACTAGTATCAAATCGCCAGCATCAAACAGGGCTGTTAATACTTCATTCACTTGATGACTCAGCTCTTTCATTTTTGCGAGCTGTGCGTCGGTTGCCCAGCCAAGAGAGATTGAGATTGACTCATTAACCATCGGATCACCAAGCGCATCATCTTTATAGAACAGCTCGTACGTCGGTGGCGTCAAGGCCTGCCCTTCTTCTAACCCTAAACGGCGTACCAAACTGCCCGCAGCAAAGTTACGCACAACGCATTCAACCGGAATCATATCCAAACGCTTGACCAACACTTCGTCATCAGACAATTGCTTTTCAAAATGCGTCTCAATACCAGCGTCCGCCAGCTTTTGCATAATAAACGCGTTAAAGCGATTATTAACCACGCCTTTGCGTGCTAACTGCTCGATACGCTTACCATCAAGCGCTGAGGTGTCATCACGAAAATGTAAAATCAGCAGATCGTTGTCTTCTGTTTCATAAACAGATTTGGCTTTGCCTTTATAGAGCATTTCTTGCTTTTGCATTAGGAGGTTTCCTGTTCGTTCAAGCTTATGTGGTAAAAACGCGCAGCGGCCGCTAATGTCTTATAAAACCAATGCGATACATTGATATTGATAAAAGTATTAGCGGCATAGATAAGGTTAAAAAAACTACTTATTCAGCCCGGCTTGTAACAGCACGTTGTGGTTTTGGCAGCTGGTACTGTTTACCAGACTCATTCTGTAATGTGAGCGTATTAGCGCCTGCATTAGGGGTTGGGTACAGCGGTACAAATGGTGCGGTCTCTTGAGCAGCTGGCAGCTGTAGCGGCGCCAATTTTTTGCTTTGCTGATATTCTAGGCTACCGTTGTCACGCTTGCCAATGAATTCTTTTGTCGCTTGGCAGCCGCTCAATACTAACGTACTACCCAACACTATCGTCATTACAGCAGGGAATATTTTTGCAGTCACTGATGATACTTTCATCATATTATCTCTCTGAGTTAGCATTTACACGCATCATTTTATAATAAGTTTGCACGAACCAAGGCTGTATCAATCGTCGCATGATGTTGCTCAGCTAGCCATACTAGCGGCAGGCGAATACCTTTATCAATCATACCCATTTTGTGCAAAGCATACTTGGCTGGGATTGGGCTTGATTCGATAAACAAGTCACGATGTAAGTGCTTGACGACATCATGTACTTGATTGGCAGCGTCAAAATCACCACGCAAGGCTGCTGTAAAGGTTTCGCTCATGGCTTTTGGTACCACGTTGGCAGTGACAGAGATGTTACCTTTACCGCCAACTTTCATTAGCTCAAGTGCGCTGCCATCATCGCCAGATAGAACCACAAGACGATCGCCAACCACTTTGATTAATTGCTCACCGCGTGCCACTGAGCCTGTCGCATCTTTAATCGCAACGATATTGCCAAGATCAGCTAAGCGCTCAACCGTTTCTTGCGCGATATCAACGACTGTACGCCCAGGGACGTTATACAGCATTTGCGGGATATTTACGGCTTCAGCGATGGCTTTATAATGCTGATATAAGCCTTCTTGCGGCGGCTTATTATAGTAAGGGGCTACCAATAATGCACAATCTGCACCAGCATCTGCTGCATCTTGAGTCAGCTTAATAGCTTCCATCGTATTGTTTGCGCCAGTACCCGCAATCACCGGTACACGACCTTTAACATGCTGTACAAAATAGCGAATCACATCGCTGTGCTCTTGCATTGACAAGGTTGCGGATTCACCAGTCGTACCAACAGCGACAAGGCAATGAGTGCCTTGTTCAATCTGCCAGTCTATGAGGTCTGCCAGACGCTTATAATCGACCGTGCCGTCACGAAGCATGGGCGTTATCAAGGCTACCATTGAGCCTTGTAGTCGGGTTTTAATATCGTCGTATGCTGTGCTCATAACTGTGCCTTACTGTAGTATCCTAGCTTTTATTAAAGCTATCACATGATAGGTCATTTGCAAGTACCAATGCATATTCTGAAGTATTCATTGTTAAATAGTTGCATGGATACTATAAATAATATGCATGCTCATAAACACCATTGGTAAGATCTTGCTCGATGTTAATACTGAATGTTTGTATGTCTTATACCGTCCTTGACGCCATTTCATCTGACACCAATAGGATGATTATCTCGCTATAAAAACGCCTGCTAGTGTAGCATATTTTGGATTGACCGCTATCAATCAATTAATGCCAAAGCAAGCAATTCTACAAATAATTGCCTAGCTGCTTCAATTTCATTTTGCCATTAATATACAGTAAAATTGATAACATCTAGTTTTTAAACCAAACCGTCAGTTTAGCGTAATTACTAAGGGTCGATAAAACCTTTTTAAACCTTTTAACCAATCGTCAACACATCGTTGGCTAGCCGATACAAGCAAAAAAACGCTTATGTTCTCTTATGCCACAAGTAATAGCAATACCTCTAATTACTCTATGCGTAATCCAATAATACCAGGGATACCTTGACGCATCACCTCAATCGTCACCACCCCTTTTTTAGGCAATACCGACACGGCACTCGAAACATCATTGACGGTTTTAATCGATTTTTGATGTAGATTAGTAATGATATCGCCTGCTAGTATGCCCGAGCGTGCCGCCAATCCTGTTGGCTCAATCGCTGTGACCAAAACGCCGGTTTTATTATCAGAGGCCAACTCTACTTGTTCCTCTGGGGTCAGATTACGTAATGCTAAGCCCAGACTTATCTCGTTATTTTGCTGACCACGGTTTTGTGACTGCATGTCATTTGAGGCGTCACTAAGCTTGCCAGTGACGAGAGATTGCTTGCCATTGCGCTGAATCTGCATGCGAAAGGTGTCATTGGGACGCGCGCGATTAATCAGGTTTAATAGGTCAGAGGCTTCCATAATTTGGACATCATTGTAGCGTAAAATAATATCCCCTGATTTTAGCCCTGCTTTTTGGGCAGGTGAATCGGGTGACACGCGTGTCAGTAATGCCCCTTGCGGACGCGCTAGGTTATAAGCTTCAGCCAAATTACGATCAATATCTTGCGGATAAATGCCCAAATAGGCACGCTCAACCTTACCATTGGCTTTGAGCTGCTCATAAACATCCATCGCCGCATCAATCGGGATGGAGAACGACAGCCCCATATAACCACCGGTTCCACTAAAAATACGTGAATTAATCCCAATCACTTCACCGCGCTGGTTAAATAACGGTCCACCTGAATTACCAGGATTCAATGCCACATCGGTTTGAATGAATGACACACTGGTTTCACGCGAAAAATTGCGTGATTTGGCGCTAACAATACCTGCCGACGCTGAATAGTCAAAACCAAATGGCGAGCCAATAGCCAGTACCGGCTCACCGACTTTTAGGCTATTAGAATCACCAATCGGTAGCGCTGGGAATTTTTTGCCTGTAACCTTTAATACTGCTACATCCGAGCGCTCATCACTGCCAACCAAGGTAGCATCAAGCTCTGTTCTGTCATTGAGGGTCACAGTGATTTTGTCTGCGCCCGCCACCACATGGTGATTGGTCAGCATATAACCATCATCGGTCACAAAAAACCCCGTGCCATAAGCATGCTCAATCGCTGGCGTCGCTGCTTGATCAGGGATACGCAGGCGATCACCAAAGAATTTGCGTAACAGCTCAGCCGTTTGGGCTTTTGCAAGTTCGGCCTCACTCACAGTTTTGGTCACATTGACGCGTGCCACCGCTGGCGTGACTTGCTGCACCAATCCTGAAAAATCAGCGGTGGTGACAGCAGCTTGCGCGCTTGGCATGGTGTTTAGGTTAATACCAACGACCATAGTAGTAGCGACAGCGATTGCCAATGTGCTGCGTTGAAGCAAGCGCTGCATGATAGCTGTAGTGATTTTCGATTTAGACATGTCGATTGGCATCTTATTCCTCTTCCAAGTAATTTTTATAATTTTTGTGAGCAGCTATGCTATTAATTTACAGCACGGTATGGCATTTTACTTCATGTCATTCATGACTAATAAATAGCGACTTTATCTTAGTTTATAGAGTATTTTTGCTGACTACAGATTAGTTTGTCATCTATTGATGCCTCTATCTCAATACCGTAACCGTAAGCCTGCTTGAATACTCTAAACAATACACTGCAAACTTACACCATTTAAATGCTATTATCGTTTGCTGCGTCATTTAAGGACTTAACCTAGCTATCATACTAGCTATCATAACCACTAACTAACCATAAGTAGTGCACAACATCGTTGCAGCATACAGTCGCTAGTTCATAACAAAAATAGCTTACGCTGTCTGTCCTTTCAAGAGTTTTACAACGCTTTGGGTGACAGTTAGCCCTCGGTTATATAAAATAAAATCATGTTATGATAACCAGTAAAACCATCTTAAACAAACAAAAGTCAGCGATGAAACTTATTAATTCTTCACTGCTTAAATTGGCTATTATTTTATCGTATCCTCTCTCTTTTGCGCTTCTGGTTCTTAGCTTTTATTTTCTAAAGCTTCGCTACTTTATCTAGAAGCGTATTCATCTTTGCTATTATTTTGTGTTTGCTACTATATAGTATACATGACTCATGCTGTGACTCTTGCGGTAACTGTTGATGGCGAATTTTAATAATGATATTAATTGGTCATCAACTAAAAAAAACTGTCTGTGCTGAATGCTGCCGCTCTGAATCACTATAAAGCATGACCATATTATAAAAGGATTAATTTATGGATACCGCCCTATTGTTATCCGGCGTGGTTGGGATTGGTATTGCCGCCCAATGGTTGGCTTGGTATTTAAAGCAACCGTCCATTTTATTTTTATTACTGATTGGTATTATCGTTGGTCCAGTACTAGGGGTTTTCGATCCTGATTTAGTACTCGGCGAGCTGATGTTTCCCTTCATCTCACTAGGCGTAGCGATTATTTTATTTGAAGGATCGCTGACGTTAGAGTTTGAGGAGATTAAACAACACGGCTCTGTGGTGCAGATGCTGGTGTCAGTCGGCGTACTGATCACTATCGCCATCGTGTCTCTGTCGACGTATTTGCTCTTTGATATCGACCCTATTATTGCCTTATTATTTGGCGCATTGGTCTGCGTGACTGGTCCGACGGTCATTATGCCGCTACTGCGCAGTGTACGACCCAATAAAACCATCTCCAATATCTTAAAGTGGGAAGGTATCATCATCGACCCTATCGGCGCGATTGCGGTGGTATTGGTCTATGAATATATTATCTCAGGCGGTGAAGGCAGTAGCATTCTGCTGTTTGCCAAGATTGTAGTATTGGCAGTAGCGATGGGGTTAGCTGGCGCGTGGGCATTAGCGTTTTTAATGCGTCGGCATATGATTCCTGAGTTTTTACGTAATGTTTTTACCCTTGCTTTTGTGCTGGTGTTATTTTCAATTTCCAACCATTTAGAGCATGAATCCGGTTTATTGACAGTAACTGTACTTGGGGTTGCGCTGGCTAATTGGCCAAAATTCCCGCGTGATACGATTTTAGAGTTTAATGAATCGCTCACCATCTTATTAGTGTCGGTCTTATTTATTATTCTCGCAGCTCGTGTTGAGCTGGCAAGCTTATTGAGCATCGGCTTTGCGGGTCTAGTGCTACTAGCGATTGTGATGTTTGTCGCCCGCCCCTTGTCGGTTTGGGTGTCGTCTATCGGCTCCAACCTAAAGACCAAAGAGAAGCTGATGATCAGCTGGATTGGTCCGCGCGGTATCGTTGCTGCTGCCATCTCATCACTCTTTGCCATTCGTCTGCAAGAGTATGATATTCAAGGTGTCGAGCTACTGGTACCTTTGGTATTTTTGGTCATCATTGGTACAGTGATGATTCAGGGCTTGGGCGCAAAAATGGTGGGAAACTTTTTGGGTGTACGTGAGCCTGAAACCAATGGTATCTTAGTCGTTGGCTCAAACCCTGTCGCTTTGTTGGTCGCCACCTCGTTAAAGGATCAAGGCTTTGATGTCATCGTCGCCCATAATAACTATACCAATATAGCCAGCGCACGCATGAGTGGCTTGCGTACTTACTTTGGCAATCCTGTCTCTGACCATGCTGACCATCATTTGGATCTCATCGGTATCGGTCGTCTGTTTGCCATGAGTATGGATAAAGAGCTGAATACTTTATCTGAGATTCACTATCGTCATGAGTTTGGTGAGCGCAAGCTATACCGCTTAAAGTTTAGCGATGAAAAAGTCAAAAGTGAGCGCGATGATAAGCAAGGGAACTTCCATTCACAGTGGTTGTTTGGCAAGGATGTTACGTATACCAAGCTTGCCAGTATGCTGTCTAAAAAGGCGCGTATTAAAATCACCAATATCACCGACAGCTATAGCTTTGAGCAATATAAGGCCGATAATAAACAATTTGTGCCACTTTATACGGTCGACAAAGAAGGCAAACTGCACGTCATTACCGATAAGTTCGACGGTACGGTGCCGCGTGATCGCAAGCTTGTCTCATTGGTCGTCGATGATGACGTACAGCCAAAACCAGTCGATGTGACGCCGCAACAAGAGCAAGCGCGCGCCGCAGCTGATGCAAGCTTTGAGTCCGACTCTAAAGCGCCTGAAAAACGCCAAGAAAAAGAACTGGCGGATGATGACAGTAATATAGAGGAAGCTTCTTTGATAGATAGCGACAAAGACGCTGAACAAAATCTACTCAATGATGTGCCAGCTGCTAGTTTAGAGTCTAAACCCTCCTCAATCACGTCAGTAGCACTGCATAAGAAAGCAGCTAACGAAAAAATAGCAACAGCTGAATCTGCCGGTACTATTCAGGCTAATCCCCAAATGGTGTCTGCTGATCCTACTACGCCAGCAATACCTAAAATAATTAGCAATAATAAAAATAGTGGTAACGGTAATGGCAATGCGCCTAAAAATAAAAAAGGCTCTCTAGACCCCAACCGCTTACCGGACTCAAGTTCAAATAAGGCTAATAATAGCACTACTGCTGAAGTTGTATTAAGTAAGGATTTGGGTAAAAATGATTGAGATAATGGTCATATAAATTAGACCTGAATAAATAACGCCTAAACAATATTTATTAAATGCCTATCAATGAAAAGAGGGGTTTTTATTTGGGCAAGCTTATTAGTTGATAAAACGATCTATTAAATATCCCATTTCTCTTCAACCTTCTGCCATATTCGCGCGCTGACCTCATCAGCGCTGCCTGAGGCATCGATGCGCTGAATACGCTTAGGATACTCATCTGCTAGCGTCCTAAACCCTTTATGTACTCTGGTAAAAAAGTCCGTTGCTTGCTGCTCGAAGCGGTCAGCTGCACTGCGTTTATTGGCACGTGCCATGCCTTCTAATACTGGCAAGTCTAACCACAAGGTCAGCTCTGGTAACTGGGTGACAAATTGCTCAATAAGCGTGTCAATTTTACCGCGTACAGTCGCATCACCATCTGCACGCCCAAAGCCTTGATAAGCAACTGTTGAGTCGGTAAAACGGTCACATATTACCCATGTCCCGCGTTGCAGCGCAGGCAAAATCACTTGCTGCATATGGTCACAGCGGGCGGCAAACATTAATAGCAATTCCGTATCATCATTGATAGCAGTATTAGGGTCTAATAATATCTCGCGCAAGCGTTCAGCAAACGGGCTACCACCCGGCTCGCGGGTGCGCAAATAGTCAATGCCATTTGCCTGCAAACGTGCGCATAATTGCTCAATCGCAGTAGTCTTGCCGACGCCTTCGGTACCCTCAAAACTAATAAAATGCCCTTGAAGAGGCGTAGTGGTGGTTTGAGAAAACGGCGCTTGTATGGATGCTGACATGATATGACCTTATGTCATTGATGAGCGTTATCTTTATTTTGATAACGCTCATTAAACGATGGTTTTTTTAAAGCAATATAAAGAGCAATCTAAAATAGTGTTACTGCGGCGGCGTTTGGGCTTTTTTCTCACGCATGACGCCGAGATACTCTTTAACCGCTTGATTGTGCTCAGTTAAGCTATTGGTAAATTTATGCCCGCCGTTGCCTGTCGCCACAAAATATAGCGCTTCGCTCTTAGCAGGATGTAAGGTTGCTTCGATAGAAGCAGCTGACGGCAGTGCAATGGGTGTAGGCGGCAAACCATCGATTTGATAGGTGTTATAGCGCGTTTTTTCATCGATGTCTTTACGGCGAATATTACCTTCATAGCGGCTGCCCATACCATAGATAATGGTAGGATCCGTCTGCATACGCATGCTTTTGTTCAAGCGGTTATTAAAGACTGCTGAGACCAAAGGACGCTCTTCTTCCACACTGGTTTCTTTTTCAATAATAGACGCCATCACCAGCGCCTCATAAGGGCTCTGATAAGGGAGGTTTGGCGCACGGTTTTCCCATGCCTTGGTCAGTGCCTGCTGTTGGCGCTTGTACAAGTCGGTCAACACTTTCTTGTCAGTGGTGCCTTCTCCATAATAATAAGTATCAGGGGCAAACCAGCCTTCAAGATTGTGATTAACGATAGGGTCATTACTGTTGGCAACCGTATCCGGCAAGATACCAACCAAATCTAACGCTTGTGCGATGCTAGCATTCGTACTGTCAGCCGTTAGCACTTCTTTTTTGATGCCTTTATTATCACGTAGCGCCTGATACAAATCTTTTGAGGTTTTGCCCTCGATAATTTGTACCTTGACCATTGCCGCTTTTACCCCTTGCCCAAGTACGTGTAGCGCCTCAGCAATGGTAGGGTTTTCCGGTAATTGGTAAATACCGGCATGCAATGGACCATCGACCTGCGTTTTCATATAAAGCTTGGCAATCGTGGCAGAAAACAGCGGGATTTCCTGTTGCCACTGCGGTAGCAAACCGTAATAGGTCTGACCTTTCTCAATCGTCACCATCTGCTGCGGCTGTTCAATCCGACCAAATAAAGTCTGATAAACCATGACCAAGAAAAATGCAGCAATTAACCCAAGCACCAATAGTACTTGATAACCACGCTGCATAAAGAATGAAGGGTTATCGATTTTATAATGGCGTGGTTTATTATCACCGCTAATGAGCGAGATATCGGTAGGCGGAACTTCTTTTGCACCTGTCTCATCGACTGGTTTTGAATTCAAAGGTGTCCCATCGACACGCTCGTCAGCAGTGCCTTTTTGGTCATTCGATAGCGTATCATTAGGACGTTCAGGAGGCGTTTCAGGTGTTGGCGTGCTCATGGTCACTCGCGAGGCAGAAGTTTGCTAGAATTTAGCATTGAAACGCCTATTTTTCAATGGGATTTGCTTAGCTTATCGATTAACTTGGTGTTTGGCTTTAGAGTTATGGCTTAATATTCATACTCTTTTATTATTATTTCCACACTTTTCCATTGGTCACGAAAACTTATTATGAATCTACATTTTAATCAAAGTCTTGCTAAGAGCTATAAGTCACCCAGTCAAATCGTTCGCGTATTAAGTGAAGATTGGGTTGCTAAGCAAAGCTATTGCCCTAATTGCAGTGCTGAACCGTTGGTTGAATTTGCTAATAACCAACCTGTTGCTGATTTTTATTGTGGACACTGTAGTGAGGAGTATGAATTAAAAAGTAAAAAGGCAAAATTAAGTAATATTATAAATGATGGTGCTTATGACACCATGATTGAGCGCATCAATAGCGACAATAATCCAAACTTTTTCTTTTTGACTTACTCTCAAGAATATAGGGTTAATAATTTCTTAATCATTCCCAAACAGTTTTTTAAGCCGGACATGATTATAAAACGTAAACCTTTATCAATGAATGCCAAACGCGCAGGTTGGGTTGGCTGTAATATCGACTTGCGTAAAGTAGCAGAATCAGGAAAAGTATTTTTGGTCAAAGACCAGCAAGTCATACCACGAGATAATGTTACCAAGCAATTTCAAAAAACCTTGTTTCTACGCGCGCAATCTATAACGTCACGCGGCTGGACACTAGATGTACTGCAATGTATTGATAAGCTGGAGGCTAATTTCTCCCTCAATCAAGTTTATGCATTTGCGGAAGCATTACAGCCTAAACATCCTAAAAACAACCACATCCAAGATAAAATCCGTCAGCAATTACAAGTGTTACGTGACAAAGGCATTATTGAGTTTTTGGGTCGTGGACATTATCGAAAATTATATTAAACGCTTTTCGTTATAGCGCTCAGCTCTGGGCTGCCCTTTTTTATCACGATATACGTCTGCTATCAGCGCCTCTCTATCATCCCAAGGCGGCAAACGCGCAGTGGCAACAAGGCGCTGATGAAATTTATGCGCGGGATACTCCCAATCAATTTCATCATTCACTTTCCTTTAAGACACAAGTCCAAGTAACAAAAGACGATCACTTCTTTTTAAGTGCTTTTGTTAATCTAGCGGATATAAACATTAAAGAATTTTGATAAACGTGTATTGAGGATAGTGATGATAGTGATGATAGTAGAAGGTAAGAAAGCAGAGAGCGTGTTTCAGATAGAAATTGTTGAGACGCTAAGTAATATTGTAGAAGTTGGCGCAGAAAACGAGCACGAAGCGCTGTTAAAAGTGCAGGCAATGTATCGAAATGAAGAAGTTGTTTTGTACCCAGATGACTTTATTGATACTAAGTTTAATATCTTTAAGTAGGATTAAATACTTAAAAACCCACCATTTCACCCGATAATAAAGTCAGGCTGGCCATTGGCATAATACCTCGTAGTGCATTGCAAAAGAATAGCTGCTGAAGCTGTGGCAAATCCTTATCTTGTAATGACCGTACAACAACTGGATATTTAGTCGTAGATAACTCATCAATGATTACTTGCCGCATCACACCAGCGACACCTGACTGTGCCATCGAAGGTGTGTACCATTGACCTTGCGTTAAATAATTTGTGTTGGATTTATTATTAGGGATATTTATCATCTCTGACGACGGCGAGTCTACCAATCGTGAATCAGATAATTGATAAAACACATTGCTCATCGTACCCTCAACCCAGCGCCCAGTCATATCACGTAGCAAGCCCTCACTGATATCTCCCTCGCCATTAGATGCTAATACACGAGTCTTGATACCCTGCAACTCCGCACTTGCCAGCACATTATCAAGGCGATTAAGGGTTTTTAGTCCCGCAATAGACGGTGGCAGACAAGCAATTTGCGAAGACAAACAAACAGCAGTACTCACAGGCTGTACAGGAATAGAGCATTCATCATTTAATGACAACTGCTCAGCAGTGCTAACCGTCATCGCCAAGGATTTTAGCCAACTCTCACACGCGCTACCACACTCACTTGGCGTATAGCCGTAACCACGGATATCTTGCGCGGCGCGTGTGATGATAAGCTTTAGCATCCCTTGGCGGTGCTGCTGGGCATGCACTTGCAAGGTAGATAACAACGACCAGCTGTCTAAATCGAGCTGCAAGGCTTTAGCATGAGAGATGAGGCGCTGATGATGATATTCCGCCCACAGTATCTGCCCATTGATAACGCCCATGGTCGTAAAAAAACCATCGGCGTATGCCAATCCACGATTGTCTAGTGAAGCGGTAGCCGCTACGACCTGTTTTTCTAATGCAGATAAACAAACCCAGCTATTTGATGGCTGCATGGCTTACTTACTATTTTGGCTAGCGGATTTATTAAGAATCATCATACAGCTATAGAACTCACATTTTGCCAGCTCTACTTTTTGCCCGCCAATGACTTTATTTTTGATAATTTGACCGCTTAGTATATCAGCCACCAGCTTACCGCCCTCATCACCCATCAATTGACGAGCAAGCTGATAAGATTTTTTGGCATGATTTTGACTCAGCTTTTTTTCTTTATCAGAGTCGGTAGGATTGGCAAAATACCAACCAAGCTCGAGATACTTCTCAGAGTCAATAAGATCCAGATAAGGCGCCTCGGTATTCATAAAGCGGTATTTGGACGCAAGATTACTGGCATAGTCCAAGCTGTTTTTATCGGTGCTAACCACTTTACCAAGCGTTGATTTGATATCATCAAGTTGATCGACGCGAAGCGGCTCGACTTTTTTAGGACCCCATGATGCGACATCATACTTAACTGGTGTACCCTCTTGGACAGTGGCACCATCTAAATCAGCATTTGGCGCAGGGGTTTTTGGTTTTGGTGTATCGGAGACGGTCTGCTTATCAGCACTTACCTTCTCTGCTGATACTTCGCCACTTTTATTATTATCACAGGCGCTCAACGACACGCCAACTGCCATTATCGTACTGACCATAAGGGTCTGTAGGGTGTTATTCCACATGGGCAACTTACTCACACTTTTAGATAGTTCTGAAAATGGTATTAACAAGCAGGCAGGTATGCCGCTGATAATGAATAGTGTCTGTTATTGAAGTCTTGTTATCACTGAGTTTTTTTACATACGCTTTTTCTATTTGAGTATTCTATAATTCACATTGATAAAATACAGGTAAAAGGAACATGGTTACTTTTTTATACTCTCTAGTTTACCCAACTGCTTAGCGCTTGACCACCCTTTACCTTACGGATAACACTCGCAGAGAGTACAGATTTGTTAAAGAGCTAACGTCATAAAAAGTTACTCCGACTCACCTGTTTATATCTGTAGTCTCGGGTTTGTCAAACTGAGCATTATCCCTTATGATAAGTGAGCTTTGATACCTTTATTACCCTCACTTTCGCCCTATACCGCCAGTGGAGCCTTTATGACCCAGCATTTTATTGTTATTGGTAATCCGATTGCTCACAGCAAATCTCCTGAAATTCATACGTTATTTGGCGCGCATGCAGGGCTTGATATTTGTTATCAATGTCAATATTGCCCTGATGATCCAGCAAGCTTCACGGCAGTCATTGAGGCGTTTTTTCATGGTGGCGGCGTGGGTGCCAATGTGACCGTTCCCTTTAAGCAAGTCGCTTATGAGTGCTGTGCAGCTCGTGGCGGCTTATCTGAGCATGCTAAAATCGCCGGCGCGGTTAATACACTATCATTAAATCAAGCGCTATTGGCAAGTGGCGTCTCGCGAGCCGAGGCGTTATATGGCGACAATACCGACGGTCAAGGATTGGTCAATCATATGCAGCGCTTAGGCTGGCCATTGAATGGTGCACGCATTGCAATCATTGGCGCAGGCGGCGCAGCGCGCGGCGTGGTATTGCCGTTGATAGAAGCTGGGATTGAAGCGCTGACTATTGCCAATCGCACGTTGAGTAAAGCAACAGAGTTGGTCAATGAGCTTAGCACAGCCAGTGTAGTCATCCATAACCAGCAAATTCAAACGTGCTGTACGGCTGATTTAAGTGGCGACTTTGATATCATCGTCAATGCCACTTCTATTGGGCTATCAGGTGAAACGTTGCCATTAGCCGATGAGCTAAACTGCCAATACGCTTACGATATGATGTATGGGCGTGAGCTACCATTTTTGCAGCATTTTGCCGCACGTGGCGCTCAGACCTCTGATGGTTATGGCATGCTTATCGGACAAGCAGCATTAAGTTTTGAGTGTTGGACAGGACACGCTATTGATGTTACGCAGGCGACCGCAGCATTAGAAAAATCATCAATATAGTCAACGTCGCGTGAGTGCAGCCACAACCTATCTAAATTACAAAAACAATCTACGTTTCTTATACTAGCCAAAGCGTGTCAGCATCCACTTTTCTATACGGCGTAGCGGTACGCGCAAATTCGTTGAATGCATAACGACTCCACCGCCAAGACCAACTAGGCAGCCAAGTAACGTATCCAGCAAGCGTGTGTGCATCACTTCTTGATAGACCGCTGACGTAAGCGGCAACCCACTGCCATATTCTGCAATAAATATTGTCAGCGGCGTGATAAATACAACGGCCAGCCCATAATGACGATCCACCAATGATTCAATACAAAGCATCATAATCAATATCGAAATAGCTATACCCCATATCGACAAGCCCCAAGATAGCATCCAACTCGCCAGACCCACGCCTACCAATGTCCCTAGTAAACGATGTATTTGCTTAATCCACATAGTACGTAAGTGGATGCCCTGAATGATCAGGAAGCAGCTGACAGCTGCCCAATACGGATTAGACATATCTAGCATTAAGGGAATCAGGAATGCCAAACTGACAAAACTCGCGACAATAATACTCTCACTAATGGTATCAGGCTCATAGCTATAAGTTGGTGTAGGCGTAGCAGGACGCGTCGCTAATAAAAATAACGAATACAGCAGCCCCATGATTAAGGCAAAGCCACTGCCAAGCATCACAAGCCCAGTGACCGACATGATTTGCTCTAACGGTAAGGGTATAAATAATGCTAGCGCCCCAGCCATCATCACAAACAATCCAGCTGGCGGCGGCTGGCGATAATAACGCCCAAATATAACCACAGCAAAGGCTATCAGCATAAATACTGGCAGCCTAAGAATAGGCACTTGCTGTGCTACCAAGCCGAATGCAAAGCATAACGACATGGCAAAGCCCCATGCCATTAAAGTGACTAAGCGATAGGGCAGCTTGCCTACTAAAGGCAGATTTAAGATGACCATTGCTCCTAAAGATGCCTTGATTCCTGATGACAAAGCGTCAAAGTAAGCCCCCACAAATATAGGAAAACCAATCGTAATGGCAGCGATAATGGGCATATGCCATGGTCTCTTGCTGCGATTGACTGTCAGCAAATGAGCAAGCTCACCATCCATCAAAAACTTCATGCGAGTCAATAATATTGTCAGCCAAGACACCCGCTTTGCCTTGGGCTTTGATGCGCTCATACAAGACCTTCCTTATATCGTAAATGCATTTCAATAATGGGCTTATCGATCACTTTGCTACTGCCATTACTCTTCTCATAAATATAGTTGAAATACTTTACTGTCGCTACCGTATTGCTGGTGTAAATTTTTTGCAGCCTCTGTCTGCGTAGGCACAGCAAGCAAGAAAAATTTGCACCAGTAGTACGTGTTGTATCGATATTACTTTTCACCGACTATAGATGCTTAACGAGACACGGTAGTAAAAAGTTAAGTGACAAAACAATAACTTAATGTTGTAATTATACTAATAATTCATGAATATTAGTTATCAGTTGTATGTTTGTGGCTATATAAGATTTATACTGCATCCATGCGCAACAACTGTTTTTTATCAAAGATAACTTAACAGTTTTCAAAATAGACAAGCTACCCTTAACAGAGCTACCTATTGACTCAAGATATTCTCTACTTTTATTACAAATACTTAAAATCGTTTCCGTAAACCCTGGCTTAAAAACTAAGTCAACCGTCTATGATAGCCAACAACTAAAGAGAACGACTATGTTAACTTACAAAGCACCTTTACGTGATATCAAGTTTTTAATTAATGATGTATTTGACTACCAAACGCATTATAAAGATTTGGATAATGGCGAAAATGCAGATCCTGAAACCGTTGATATGATTCTTCAAGGGATGGCAGATTTTGCCGAAAACGTCTTGGCCCCTTTATATCAGCCAGCTGATGCAGAAGGTTGTCATTTTGAGAATGGTGTAGTCACAACACCTAAAGGCTTTAAAGAAGCTTATGACCAATTTGTAGAAGGTGGCTGGCAAGGCATCTCTTACCCTGAAGAATACGGTGGTATGAACTTACCAACCTCATTGAATCTTATTAAAGCTGAAATGATTGGTACGGCTAACTGGCCATGGGCAATGTATCCTGGTCTATCAACCGGCTGTATCAATACCATCATACAATACGGTACGGCTGAGCAAAAAGAGACGTATTTACATAAATTGGTCGAAGGCTCTTGGGCGGGCACCATGTGTCTGACTGAGCCACAATGTGGTACGGACTTGGGTCAAGTAAAGTCAAAAGCCATTCCACAAGATGACGGCAGCTATAAACTTAGCGGTACTAAGATTTTCATTTCAAGTGGTGAGCATGACTTAACTGAAAACATCATCCATATCGTTCTAGCACGTCTGCCGGATGCGCCAGAAGGCACGCGCGGTATCTCATTATTTATCGTACCGAAATTTTTGCCAAATGCTGAAGGCAATATTGGCGAGCGCAATGGCGTCTCTTGTGGTTCTATTGAACACAAAATGGGCATCAACTCATCAGCAACTTGTGTCCTAAACTTTGATGATGCGGTCGGTTACCTCATTGGTGAGCCGAACAAAGGTCTTAAAGCGATGTTCACATTTATGAACACTGCCCGTATCGGTACTGGTATCCAAGGTCTGGCGCATACTGAATTGTCTTTCCAAAACGCGCTACCGTATGCCAAAGATCGTCGCTCAATGCGTACCTTATCAGGTACGAAAGAGCCTGAAAAAGTTGCTGATGCTATCATCCATCATGCTGATGTACGTCGCATGCTATTGACCCAAAAAGCCTTTGCTGAAGGCGGTCGCTCGATGATTTATCATTCAGCTCGCTATGCAGACAAAATGGCACAAGGCATCATTAATGGCGATGATGAAGAATTCGAAAAATGGGATGATAAGCTTGGCTTCTATACGCCAATCCTTAAAGGTTTCTTAACTGAGCTTGGTATTGAAGCGGCTAAACACGGTCAGCAAGTGTATGGCGGTCATGGTTATATCAAAGAATGGGGCATGGAGCTTATCGCTCGTGATGCTCGTATCGCGACTATGTACGAAGGTACGACCGGTATCCAAGCATTAGATTTATTAGGTCGTAAAGTTATCTTGCAGTCTAAAGGCAAAATCATTCGCGATTATACGTCAAGCATCATGAAATGGTGTGGCGAGTATGCCTTAGATAAAGACATGCGTAAATTTGTTTGGGCATTGACTAAGCTATGTGCTGAGTGGAACACCCTTACTGTGCGCTTGATGTTGATGGCACGTAAAGACCGTGAAATCATCTCAGCGGCTTCTGATGATTTCTTAATGTACTCAGGCTATGTAATGATGGGTTACCACTGGGCACGTATGGCAGCAGTCGCTCATGAAAAGCTGAAAAATGGCGGGGTTGAAGCGCCAGAATTCTATAAAGCGAAAATCCAAACTGCAGAATTCTACTTTGATAAATTATTACCACGTACCTCAGGTCACGCCGAAAGTATGGTTGCACCAAGCGCCAGCATGACTGCAATGGATATCGATAGCTTTGCATTTTTAGACTAAGATGGATTAATCAATCATCGATAACGAAAAAAAGCGCCTATTTTTATGCTGTATTAATCTAGGTAAGAAAATGCTAAATTCAGTTACGAATTTAGCATTTTCTTATGATAAACCGCACTAATTTCCTCAACCTCTACGCATACCTGTAACGATGCACGTCCTGACTGCTCTGCGCCCAACGTCTGCTCTATCGTTGCAACCAATTGCTCAGCGAGCTGATTACGGATGAGTATGTCACGACCGCTCATGATTTTTAGATGCGCATAAACAAAGCCATTGGCTTGCTCATCATCTTCAACGCCCACTAAAAATGTTTCGACAGGAATGATGCGTGCTTTAATATCTGTTGCTTTACCAAAATGTCCGCTGTCCCACAGGACTTTATTCAATACTTTGAGAAATGATTCTTCATGAGCAATACTGACATTGGGTGTTACTTGGATGGTTAAATGCGGCATGATTATATCCTTATAAAATATGAGTAAAAAACGAACGGCTTTATGAAGCTAAATGTATCTGACAATCAGCAATTTTCAATCATCGGTAAGAGAGGCAAAGCGAGCCGTAAGTGTCGTCGCTAATTGTGCTGGCGGCAATTCAATCTCTAAGCCTCGTCGACCACCGCTCACATAGATGGTTGAATGTGTTTGCGCTGACTCATCTATAATGGTTACTAAGCGCTTTTTTTGGCCCAATGGACTGACACCGCCCAATACATAACCAGTACTACGTTCGACCTGTTTAGGATCTGCCATTTGGACTTTTTTGCAGGCCAGTATTTTATTAACAGATAGCGCCTTAGCCATTTTTTTAAAGTTTAAGGTTTTATCCACTGGCAAGATAGCAACGGCGAGCACTTCTGTATCGGTCAATACGACTAAGGTTTTAAAGACTCGTGTCACGTCAACACCCAACTTTTCGGCCGCTTCCAAACCAAATGAGGCGGCATTACTGTCGTGAGTATATTCGTGTAATCGATAATCAAGACCACGTTGTTTGGCGAGATTGATAGCTGGCGTCATAATATTCTAATTTAATTAAGTGACGTTAATGAGTAAGCAGAAATACAATACATTATATCTTGTGCAAAACTATTATTACCCTAAACACTTTAACTTTCAAATCATTGAATATCGTATGCAGGGCGTAACTTACCACATAGTAACCAGAGCTTATTAATATTAACAGTATCTACAGACACTATAGTTGAAATACTTTAAAGTCGCTACCGTATTGCTGGTGTAAATTTTTTGCAGCCTCTGTCTGCGTAGGCACAGCAAGCAAGAAAAATTTGCACCAGTAATACCTGTTGTATCGATATTACTTTTCACCGACTATATATATCGCTTTAATGGCTTTTATGGCATTATAAGGGCAATATATTTGACTAATTTTGATACCGATTATGATACCGAAGTTCTTAAAAAAACGGATTTTTAAAGTACCAGTGGTTAGCGGTAATACGCCAGCCACTGAACCGTCAGTCACGCCAAAAATTGATGGTAGCCCAGTTGTAATCACGCCTTATTCTAATGCACCAATCAATCAGCTATATCGCAAGCTGTCAGGGCAGATCCTTGATGTGGCGGTAAAACCAAAGCTTTTGGGCGAGTTGCCTGAGTTTGATCATGATGATCAAACTTTAAGGTTCTATGTGTTGCAAGATTATTCGCGCTCCAACAGTATTTTGATTGACCTGCAAACGCAAGAGCACAAACTACCGCCAGCATTGGTTGGGGTAAATGACAGTGCTCATAATATAAAAGAAAATGCTGCCATTATATTTTTGCATCACCCACATGCTAAAGATACCCAGTTATCACCGCGCTTATCACGTCTGGTCTCTGCTGTTTTGCAGTATCCACAATTAAAAGTATGCTTGGTACCGGTATCTATCCTCTGGGGACGCGCGCCAGAAAAAGAGGATTCTTTATTTAAACTGCTAACGGCGGATAACTGGCAAGATCCTAGCATCACCAAGCAGTTATTTAATATTGGTGTAATGGGACGCGATACTTTTATTCAGTTCCATCCGCCGCAAGATTTGCGTACTCTTATTGATGATGGCCTCAAGGGCAATGATGAGGAATCAGCTGTCTTTGATTCTGCTCTTTTTGAATCTATTACCAGTGATTCAAATGGCAGTCATGATATCGACAGCACTACTAAAAATACAATCGATGCAGCACCAAATTATACTGTAGTAGCAGCGGCTGATGGCAATCGTGAGCTTGTACGCTCCCTTCAAGAACAGCTCAATATTTATTTGGACAAACAACGCGCCAGTATGCTCGGCCCTGATTTATCAGACAGACGTAACTTAGTAGACAAGCTGGTTTACTCGCCTGCCATTAAGCATGCAATAGAAGCGCAAGCGGCAGAGACAGGTACTAGCCCTCGTGAAGCACGACTGCTCGCAAAGAGCTACGCTAATGAGATGGTCAACGACTACTCACATTCCATCATTCGCGGTTTTTACAAATTTTTAA
The DNA here is from genome assembly GCF_000012305.1 of Psychrobacter arcticus 273-4. Taxonomy (NCBI): domain Bacteria; kingdom Pseudomonadati; phylum Pseudomonadota; class Gammaproteobacteria; order Moraxellales; family Moraxellaceae; genus Psychrobacter; species Psychrobacter arcticus. Next base: position 159,810 of record NC_007204.1, on the reverse strand, counting down.
CGTGGTTATGGACGCAACTGTATGATGGTGTAGAAGTCCACCACTTCGAGCGCGTACGTGAGCTTGCAGCAGATTATGAGCTAGTGTATGTACCTTGTCATCGTAGCCATGTTGACTACCTACTACTGTCTTATGTCATCTATAAACGTGGTTTGAGCATTCCTTATGTCGCCGCTGGAGATAATTTAGATGTGCCAGTTTTAGGCCCAATATTACGCGGCGCAGTGGCTTTTTATATTCGTCGTAGTTTCCGTGGTAATGCGCTTTATACCGCTGTCTTACGTGAATACATGCACACGCTTATTACCCGTAATACCCCAATTGAATACTTTATCGAAGGTGGTCGCTCACGCTCAGGACGCTTGCTACCACCAAAAATGGGTATGCTGGCAATGACAGTACACAGCCAATTGCGCCAAAGCAACAAGCCGGTGGTCTTTATTCCGACCTATATTGGTTATGAGCGTATTATGGAAGGTGGCACCTATGTCGGTGAGCTAAAAGGGAAACCAAAAGAGTCTGAGTCTTTAATTGGACTGCTCAAAGTCGGTCGCAAGATTGAGCGTATTTTTGGCAATGTCCACCTAAGCTTTGGTACACCGCTACATTTGACCGATTTTATGACCAAATTTGATGTACCGGAAAATAGCTTACCTGTTGATCGTACGGATACTCCTCTCGATAGTAAAGCCAGCACGATGGTGGATAATATCGGCATAAAAGTCATGCAGCATATCAATAAAGCAGCGGTAGTCACTCCAGTATCACTGCTGTCATTGGTATTATTATCTGCACCAAAATCGGCGCTCGATGAAGATATTTGCCGTGAGCAAATTGCTCTATATCAAGGTTTGGCTCAACAGCTGCCGTATTCAAGTGATACGGTCGTCACCGACATGTCACCGCAGCACATCATTGATTACGGCATCAAACTGAAGCTTATTGAGCGTATCCCTCATATTTTAGGCGATATCATTCAAATTGCAGGTAAGCAAGCGGCATTACTGAGCTATTTCCGCAATAACATTCTTCATGTCTTTATTCTACTGTCTTTCTTGGCGGCTTTAGTTGCCCGTAATGGTCGTATAGAACGTAGTCGTCTGGACAATATCGCCAATCAGCTCTATCCATTTTTGCAAAGTGAGCTGTTTTTATACTATCCTGCGCATAGTCTGGCTGATACCCTTAACAAAAAAGTTGACAGTCTGATTGCTCACGGTCTGATTGTAGAATTGGGTGATGGCATGCTGAGTGTCCCTGAAGCCAATAGTAGATGCTACCAGCAGCTACAAGTGCTCGCGACTCCGGTTGAACAAAGTCTTGAACGCTACTTTATGACCTTGGCCCTACTTGCCCAGCAAGGCTCAGGCAATTTAACTGAAAACGAAGTGGTTGATCTATGCCATCTACTCGGTCAGCGTTTATCGGTACTCTATGCCGATGATATTCCCGACTTCTTTGACCGCGCGCTATTCACCAGTTTCCTCGGTGCGCTGACTCGTCTCGATTATCTGCAAAAAGCAGCAGAAACCGGTATCTTAACCTTTGATCACCGTATCAATGACATTGCTCATCATGCAAAATACGTGCTGAAACCTGAAATAATGCAAATCTTGCATCAAGTTGCCAGTCTCAATGAAGCAGAGATTGCTCATGCTATTACTGAGATCAGCAATAAAAAGCAGCGTAAATTTGGGCGTAAACGTTAATTATTAATCCATTCGATGACGCATAAAAATACCCCATAAGTGGTGTCCAACTTATGGGGGTCAGTTCAAAATAGGCGCTTTTTTTATTACTTTAAATTTGAAATTTCTAAGTAACTGTCTTCTGAACAACAGTCCTAGGTTGAAATTTTCTTATACTTCATGCGCTTAGGATTGGCATCATCACCCATCGTCTTTTTGCGATAAGTTTCAAACTCAGAATAGTTACCATCGAACCAAACTGGACCTTCATCTTCAAATGCCAAGATATGAGTCGCGATACGGTCAAGGAACCAGCGATCATGCGACACCACCATAACGGTACCTGGGAAGACTTGAATTGCATCTTCTAGCGCACGTAAGGTTTCGATATCTAAATCGTTTGATGGTTCATCAAGAAGCAAGACGTTCGCGCCTTGCTTCAATGTCTTAGCTAACTGTAAGCGGTTACGCTCACCACCTGACAATTGACCTACATGCTTCTGCTGGTCTGAACCTTTAAAGTTAAAGCGACCAATGTAAGCGCGGCTTGGAGTGGTATAGTCGCCAACGGTAATGATATCAAGCCCGTCAGAGATTTCTTCCCAAACGGTTTTATTGTCATCTAAGTTGTCGCGTACCTGACCAACATAAGCAACTTTAACACTTTCACCCAAATCAACTGAACCAGTATCTGGCGTATCGCGTTCGGTAATCATGTTAAATAGCGTGGTTTTACCCGCACCATTTGGTCCGATGATACCAACAATGGCACCGGCTGGGACATTAAAGCTAAGGTTTTCATAAAGCAAACGGTCGCCAAATGATTTGGAGATATCATTCACTTCGATGACTTTATTACCCAAACGAGGACCCGGTGGAATATAAATCTCAGAGGTCTCATTACGTTTTTGGAATTCTTGCGAGTTCAATTCTTCAAAACGCTGTACACGAGACTTAGACTTAGCCTGCTGACCTTTTTGATTTTTGCGAATCCAATCAAGCTCTTTTTTCAGCGCTTTAGCAAACGACTCTTCTTGCTTATTCTGCTGCTCTAGACGTGTGTTCTTTTGCTCGAGCCACTCAGTATAGTTGCCTTCATACGGATAGCCATGACCACGGTCAAGCTCCAAAATCCACTGAGCAACGTTATCCAAGAAATAACGGTCATGGGTAATGGCAACGATAGTACCGCTATAATTCTGTAGGAACTGCTCTAACCATGCCACGGACTCAGCGTCCAAATGGTTGGTTGGTTCGTCAAGTAATAGCATATCAGGGCGCGACAATAGCAAGCGGCATAATGCCACACGGCGTTTCTCACCACCTGATAGTTTGCTGACATCAGCATCCCATGGTGGCAGACGCAATGCATCGGCGGCTCTTTCAAGCTGGGTATTTAAGTTATGCGCATCCCATGCTTGGATGATGTCTTCCATCTTACCTTGCTCTTCAGCAAGCTTATCAAAGTCAGCATCAGGCTCAGCATATTCAGCATAAATAGCATCTAAACGTGCAAGCGCATCTAGCGCTTCACGCATGCCGTCTTCGACATTACCACGTACGTCTTTACTGTCGTCAAGCTGTGGTTCCTGCGGCAGATAACCAATTTTGGTGCCCGTTTGTGCACGAGCTTCACCACTAAATTCAGTATCCACACCCGCCATGATGCGTAGCAAGGTTGATTTACCTGAACCATTGATACCCAAAACACCAATTTTGGCACCAGGGAAAAATGACAGATTAATATTTTTTAAGATTTCACGCTTAGGTGGAACAAGTTTTGACACGCTGTTCATCGTGTAGATATATTGAGCCATTAACACTCCGATAGACTGCATAAAAGAGGTAAGCGAGTCAGACTTAGCAATACTGCCAAGCGCGCTGTACCTCAAAATCAGGGGTATTCATTGACCGTCATTATCGCATTGTGGCGCATGCCCTGCAAGCTAACCGGCTGTTTTACCTGTCGTTTTGCCACTTTTAGCAGCTTTTGGCAAAAAAGCGGCTGTTTTATAAATAAAAGAGTAATGATAAACACATGTTTTCATTCACCTTGCTCCAGTTAAGACACCGTGTTTAAATCGAATCCATGACGGTTTCTTTTACAAACCAGACCACTACCGTTTGACTTAAATAATATTATTAACATTTGCCTTATCTACTCTTACGCTAATAGCCTAGAAATGTAGACTAAAAATCCGCACAATAACAAGAGTGGAAATAACTAAAATAGGCTTATATTGAAAAAACCAATGCTGAGTCAGTGATGTACAAATAACGATAACATCTAATAATAGAGAACTTTTATGAGTAACGACAGTACAAAACCAGATATAAATATCGTCCATAACGAAGCAGCAAGGCGTTTTGAGACTTCAATCGATGGGCATACAGGTTATATCAGTTATAAAGAGCGTAATGGTAAGCTAGTATATGATCATACCATCGTCCCACAGGAATTAGGCGGTCGTGGGGTCGGCTCAGCATTGGTTCAGTACGCATTGGACTATGCTCGTGAAAACAATAAAAAAGTAGTACCGCAGTGCTCGTTTGTTGCCTCGTATATTGATAAAAATCCTGACTATCAAGATCTACTATAGTTACAACCTCTGAATAAGTATTTTTAACGATAGATAGCTATGATAGTTCGCCCTATTAACCGTTATACTAGCGCTATATACTCTCAAGATTAATGTCTCACTACCCTCCTATTTTTCTGATACTTTTATTATATGTTTGCAGCTAAATATATAATAAAATAACAGTAATAGGTGGGTTTTTTGTCCTATGACTTTTATCGCATAAGCCTTTGTTACGTTCGTGAAGCCATATAAAACTCATAGCAATCGTCACACTATTTTATCGTTAATAGTGATGTTTCCATCCACCATAATAATAAAGGATATCACCATGAGTAGTTTATCTAACCAACAAGTTGATTTGCAGCTAGAAGAATTGCCAGGCTGGCAGCGCGATGGTAACGCTATCGTAAAGACCTACCACTTTAGCGATTTTGTTGAAGCCATGAGCTTTATGAATCAAGCCGCTTTTCATGCTGAAGCCTTAGAGCACCATCCTGAATGGAGTAATGCCTATAACGTGGTCGAAGTTCGCCTGACCACTGGCGACACTGGCGGTATTACCAGCCATGATGTTCGTTTGGCAAAACGCATGGAACATATCGTCCAACCTAAATGCTTATAAAGATCACGCTTTACGCTTACTATAGTCGGTGAAAAGTAATATCGATACAACACGTGCTACTGGTGCAAATTTTTCTTGCTTGCTGTGCCTACGCAGACAGAGGCTGCAAAAAATTTACACCAGCAATACGGTAGCGACTTTAAAGTATTTCAACTATACGTATAATTCAGCAGATGAGCATATTTTAGCCATAAAAAAAGACCTCAGATTTTCACTCTGGGGTCTTTTTTATTAGCCAGTTTTCTAACTGGCTAATGTCTTTATGGGACGAGTATACTTTTTCTATTACGTACGGCGGCTCACAAACGCGACGATGAATAGAATGACGGCTAATGCTAACAAGATATAGGCAAAGTTTGCAGACAATCCAGCAACACCACCAAATCCTAAGAAACTTGCTAACAATGCGATTACGGCGAAAATAATAGCCCAACGAAACATAATCATTCTCCTAAAATAATAATTAAAAAGTCAAATAACAAGGTTGCTATAGTAAGTGCTAAACAGCTAATTTCTAGTTACTCTAGCAATCTCAATCATCTGATATTTTGCTTTTTATTGTTTTACTGCTTATCAGTGCTTAGGAATATAGAGTAGCAATGATTTTCAATGTAAAAGGTTCATTTTGGTAATAATGTAGATAAGTTATGTAAACTTTGTAGAAAGTCTTACCATTTTAAGAGATTTTCAGCAGTTATGTGTGGAAACGGTAAATAACCCCTTAAGTACTACTAGGTCTATGAGAAGATTATTTAAAGATATTACGCTCGATTTTATAAATATTATCTACAACACCTTTTTTCTAAACCCAATTGACCTTAACGATAATTTTCTGATAACAATCATTTAATAAAGCACACTAACAAGGAAAATAACGATGAATACGGATATAGCAAAGAATACCAACTCATTAAATGATGACAAAAAATCCAATAGCGAACAACGACCTTATGGGATCGTTTTATACGGGGCGACTAGCTTTGTTGGGCAAATCACTGCCCATTATCTGGCAGAGTTTTTATCTACTAGCAAAGATGCGAGCGGCACTACAGTCACTTGGGCGATAGCTGGTCGCGATGAGAAAAAGCTGAATGAATTGCAGTCTAAACTGGCAAGCAAAGTAAATATTATTATTGCCAATAGCGACGATGCAACAAGCCTTGATGAGTTGACTGAGCAAACACAAGTCATTATCTCAACCGTTGGACCTTACCTGAAATATGGCGAGCCGCTTATCAAATCTTGTGTTGATAATGGCACCGATTATGTTGACCTCACTGGTGAGGCAATTTTTATCAAAGATATGATAGATAAGTATCAAGAAGCGGCAAAACAAAGTGGTGCCCGTATCGTCAACTCTTGTGGCTTTGATTCTATCCCATCAGATTTAGGTGTTTATTTTACTCAAAAGCAAGCCGAAGCAAAGTTTGATAGTGCCTGTGATGTCATTCATATGCGCGTAAAAGCCGCAAAAGGCGGGTTATCAGGCGGTACCATTGCCTCGATGGCGACCATCTTTGAAGAGGTCGGACAAGATAAATCTCGCCGCAAGCAGGTAGCAAACCCTTATTTGCTGAACGATGATAAAGATGTGCCGAACGTACGTCAGAGCAATGTTAGCAAACCTGAATACGATAGCGAACATAAGCGCTGGCTTGCGCCATTTGTGATGGCAAGTATCAATACTCGCATTGTGCATCGCAGTAATCAATTGCTGGGTTATGAATATGGTCGCGATTTTAAGTATGACGAAGCAATGTGGATGAAAGATGGTATCAAAGGTAAGCTTACGAGCTACGCCTTGAGTGCAGGCTTGCTTGGCTTTGCCACTGCTATGATGATTACACCAAGCCGCGAGTTATTATCCAAGCACGTATTGCCTAAATCAGGCTCAGGACCTTCCAAAGAAGAGCAAGAAAACGGCTATTTTGATATTCGCCTATTTGGAAAAACGGCTAATAAAGAGACTATTGCTACCAAAGTAACGGGGGACAAAGATCCAGGCTACGGCAGCACTTCACGTATGTTGTCGCAAGCTGCCTTGTGTTTAGCGCAAGATATCAGTAAAGAAGCAGTAGGCGGTGGTTTTTGGACGCCCGCTTCAGCAATGGGTGACAAGCTACTTGCTCGCTTAAAGGAACATGCTGGTCTGAGCTTTGATGTGATTGATAGGTAGTTTTATGCCTTCAAGAGCAGTTTTTGTATTATTAATTAGTAGTATTAAAATAACCGCATCTTGGCAACAAGGTTCGGTTTTTACCGAACAACAACAACAACCCTACAATAATTGCACGACATCACTTATCAGTATGAGTCTGTTAGATTCTTCACCGATGCACCACTGAATGGTTAGTATTTAAGTTGTTATTATTCTGCCTAGTGTTTACAACGTATTTATAAACAATGTTATTCACTGACTAGAATTTTTATATAAATCAATCATGATAGTCGCTTATTGATTATCATGATTTTGTTTTCTCTATCGATTATATGTTAGATATTTTAAATATATAGATTTAGTTTACTAAATAGATGTGAGCTATGTCAAATAGCATTTAAGCAATATTATCTCTATGACAATTCTAGCTGACATTATAAAATTATAAATTGAGGATTAAATAAATGAAAAACCATACTCTATCTTTATCACTACTTATTGGCGCTGCCCTTACAATGCCAGTATTGGCGATTGCAGCTCCAACTGACACTGCAGCGGTTAAAAAACAAACTGCCACTGCTGAGATGACCGTTGAGACTAAAGTCGAAAGCACAGGTAGTGAGACTGACGCAAATACCTCTAAGATAAGTAAAATTACTCCGTTTGCCATTAGCGAAACTCAAACCATCTCACGCTCACGCGTTAATAGCAACATTGGTCAACAACCAATGACTACTGAGATAAAAGCACCACAAAAAGCTATACAAAACCTAGAGTTACAAACGACCGAAATAGTATCTGAGGATGCTGTGCTAGAAGCTCCAGAAGACTTAATAGAGATGTCAGAAGAAGCTCCAGAAGACTTAACAGAGATGTCAGAAAAAGCTCCAGAAGACTTAACAGAGATATCAGAAGAAGCTCCTGAAGACTTAACAGAGATGTCAGAAGAAGAGCTATAAGTAAATACCTAGTTAACTTCGCTAACGCAATCATTGATTGATATATCGTTATTAAAAAATGAAGTCGATTTATATATCATGCAAAAAAAGGCAGCCATTAGGCTGCCTTTTTTGTTTCTACTTAGAGTAAGACGTCTTATTTCTTAGCTTTAGTCACACCTGCTTCTTGCAACAGCGCGCCAAAGGTACCCATCTTGCTAGGAGCTTCTGCTTTTTCCGCACGAGGAGCCTTGCTGCGACTGTCGCTATGATTGCTACTACTAGGTTGACGCTTAGGCTTAGACGGGCGCTTATCGCCAGCTGGGCGATTGCTGCGTGGACGACTGGTTTTCTCATCATTATTAGTAACCTTTGCCGTCGCAGGTTTTGCTGCTGGACGTGCGGGTTTTTCGGCTTCAGGTTTCATACTAAAACCAATACGACCGCGTTTTTCGTCAATAGAGATAACACGGACTGAAACGATATCGCCGGGCTTGACGCGATTCATCGGGTCTGCGACAAAGTCATTCGCCATTTGCGAGATATGAACTAAGCCATCTTGATGCACACCAACATCGATGAAACAACCAAAGGCTGTTACGTTGGTGACAACCCCTTCTAATATCATGCCTTCGCTCAAATCTTTAATGCTGTTCACATCATCACGGAAGTTAGCCGTCTTAAACTCAGGGCGTGGGTCACGAGCTGGCTTTGCAAGCTCATCTAAAATCGCTTTTACGCTAACATTTTCATCATTAGCAGCTAGCGCCGTGGTATCGATACTGTTTAGCACACCATCGTTACCGATAACTTCTGGCAAGGATTTATCCGTTTGGGTAAGTAAATTATCAACCAGCTTATAGCTTTCTGGATGTACACCAGTAGCATCAAGTGGATTGCTGCCATCATGTATACGTAAGAAACCGGCGGCTTGCTCAAATGTCTTAGCACCTAAGCGCGGAACATTTTTCAATGACTCGCGACTGTCAAATGCACCATGCTCTTTACGATAGGTGACGATTTGCTGAGCAACATTGCGATTCAAACCAGCGATATGTGCCAAGATAGCTGGACTTGCCGTATTCACATCAACACCAACGGCGTTAACGCTGTCTTGCGTGACTTTATCTAGGCTATCTGCTAACTGAGTTTGATTGACATCATGCTGGTATTGACCAACACCAATAGCTTTTGGATCAACCTTGACCAACTCTGACAATGGATCTTGCAAACGGCGAGCAATAGATACCGCCCCGCGTACAGACACATCTAAATTACCAAGCTCATCAGTGGCAAGCTCACTAGCAGAATAAACTGATGCGCCAGATTCATTAACGATGACCGCTTTGGCTTTTAATGCCTCGTTCGCCGCCAAAATCTCTTTAATCATCGCATCTGTTTCGCGGCTTGCCGTACCGTTACCGATAGCCACTAGATCCACGTTATAAGTGCTTAAAAGCTCATCGATGACTGCTTTGGCTTCAGTCATTTTATTATCAGGCGCAAATGGATAGACCGTGGCGATAACAGGCTTATCTTCACCATCTAACATCACATGACCTTGGGCATCAACAATCGCCATTTTTACGCCATGACGGATACCGGGGTCAACACCCAAAATCACTTTGCGACCAGCAGGCGCTGACATAAGTAAATGCTGTAAATTATTGGCAAAAACATCAATCGCAGCCGCTTCTGCGGTCAGACGTTTTTCGGTCAATAAACGATGCTCGATATGTGGACGCCATTTGTCTTTCCATAAGCTGCTTGCGGCTTCTGCCAAAAATTCTTGACGCTCGGTTGGTGCTTTACCATCAATCGCAAAATGCTTAATGATTTTTTCAATAAATGGCGCATCTTCGCCTTCAATTTTTAGACCCAAAACATTCTCTTGACGACCACGTAGCATCGCTAATAGACGATGATTTGGCAGGCGGGCCAGACTTTCGCTATGCTCAAAGTAATCTTTGAATTTCTCACCGACTTCACGCTTTTCCTCACTGGCAACACTAGATACGATGCTGGCTGTTTTGGCAAAACTACTACGTAAATGGTCTAACAAATCTAACGCTTGAGTCCATTCATCAACGATGATGGCTTGTACGCCCGCCAATTGCTTTTCGATATCACTGAAGTCAACTTCAATCTCATTACCACTTTCATCAGTAATGCTCGATTGCACTTGATAGTCTGCTAACGCATCGGTCGGTGTCACGTCTTGCGTCAACAGCGCTTGTGCTGCAACGTCAAGACCAGCAGCGCGTGCTTTGGCAGCTGGTGAGCGGCGACGCGGACGATATGGCAAATAGATGTCTTCAAGCTCAAGTTTTGATGTTGCATTATCAATACGTGTCTGAAGCTCCTCAGTCAAATTGCCTTGTGTGCTGAGCAATTCAATGATTTTGAGGCGACGGGTTGCCATGTCACGCTCATAATTGAGAGATTTCTCTAGCGCGCGCAATTGCGCATCATCAAGATTCTGAGTCTTCTCTTTGCGATAACGCGCAATAAACGGAACGGTCGCGCCTTCATCGTACAGTTTGACAAATGCATTGACTTGAGCAGTCTTAATGCCAAGCGCGCGAGCAAGCTTGTCGTGAATATTCGCGTGTGTGGTTGCATCCAAAACCTGTGCATTTGTCGAGGTTTGAGATGGCGTTAAGGTATCAGTGCTACTCATATACGTATCAATCGTTGAGAAATGTAGTTTTGCATTATAGCAAAAGCTGCATGAATAGAAATCCTTTTTATCTTTTCGTTATTTGTGGCATTATTTATCGCAAAAATCGTCTGATGAGCGCATTCTTGACGCTTTATTAAACAAACACATACAGCATTTACCTTTATCAGTGATGCAATTATGACTGCAATCTTATACACTAAAGTCTCGTCAGCACAAATATTGATGTGTACCGATATATTGAACAATAGTTCTTATTTTTTATAAGTTTTTGCCAATCGATGGAATGATGCTCAAATAGTTGCACTAATAAATAGTGAAAATGATATTCACACTGTTTTTATTGAGAATGAATATACTGACTGGTGCGTTTTAACAAAAATTTCTGCTAATAATAATTTTTATAAGAGGATGTCTGTATGTCTGAAAATAACAGCCCCGATACCTTAACTCAGCGTATTTTAGTCGTTGATGACGATGCACGCCTGCGCTCTTTGTTGCAGCGCTTTCTAGAAGACGATGGTTTTGTTGTCCGTACTGCCCACGATGGCAGTCAAATGGATAAACTGTTGCAGCGTGAACTTTTTTCGTTGGTGGTACTAGATTTGATGCTACCAGGCGAAGACGGTATCAGTATCTGTAAGCGTCTGCGCGAAGACAACGGTGACATCCCTATTATTATGCTCACGGCTAAAGGTGGCGACGCCGATCGCATCGCAGGACTTGAAGCAGGTGCTGATGATTATCTACCGAAGCCCTTTAACCCAAAAGAGCTATTAGCACGTATCAAAGCGGTACTCCGCCGCCAAAACCGTGAGTTGCCTGGTGCGCCAAGTCATCAGCTTGAAGTGGTTGAATTTGGTCCATGGACGCTTGATTTGTCGACGCGTACGCTCAAACGTGATGGCAATGTCGTTACCTTGACGACGGGTGAATTTTCGGTGTTGAAAGCGTTAGTTCAGCATCCACGTGAGCCATTAACCCGTGATAAATTAATGAATCTAGCACGTGGTCGTGAATGGGGTGCGATGGAGCGCTCAATTGACGTTCAAGTATCACGTTTGCGTCGTCTGATTGAAGACAATCCTTCACAAGCGCGTTATATCCAGACTGTCTGGGGCGTGGGCTATGTGTTCGTGCCTGACGAAGCGGAAGTAGAAGCAGCTAAGAGCGAATCACTATAAATCCTTAAGTATTGCTTGCGTCCGTTGATATATAATACTATTAATATGTAATCCTATTAATACCACGGGCGCCTACTTGAAATCCTCTATTATTCATCAGAATATACCCTGCACCTTGGTGACAGGGTTTTTGGGTGCTGGAAAAACGACTCTCATTAATCAGTTGATTATGAGCAAGCCTGCGAATGAGCGCTGGGCATTATTGATTAACGAGTTTGGTCGTATTGGTATCGATGCGGTGCTAGTCACAAGCTCACAAGATAGCCGTACGACAAATGATATTGCCGTTCGTGAAGTCAGCGGTGGCTGTATTTGTTGTACCAGCCAGCTGCCCCTACAGATTGCCATTGGTCGCCTGCTCAGTGAGCATCATCCGCAGCGCCTGCTTATTGAACCGACAGGTCTTGCCCATCCACGTGAGCTTATACGGCAGCTTAGCGCAGCGCATTGGCAGACTGCTCTAAAGATGCAAGCCGTCATAACCGTGCTTAGCGCTGTGCAATGGCAACAAGACAAGTATCGTTCCCATGAAGGTTTTCAAGCGCATGTCCGCGATGCAGATGTCTTGGTGATCAATCGCTATGTTCAACTGAATGCTGACGAAAAACAAATGTTGCAAGCGTGGATAGCCAAGCTAAATGCACAGGTTTTTATTATTTGGGCAGATTGCGACTATCAAACGACTTCTAATGATATAGGTACAATAAATACCTATTTAGCGACGTTAAGCGAGCAGCTGGCCAAGCCCAGTCAAACTATCTTGCAACAGCGGATAGTCAATATCGCTCAGCCGAAAAAATCTGTGATTAGCTTGCAGCCGCTAAGTAATTCATTAGCGAATAAGCCATTATTCAACCCTTCTACAAACGATAATGCTACTCAGGCAGACAAAGAGATAGAGCTGCCCTATCGCTATCATGAAAAGCAGCAGGACATCGTGCTAGCAGGTTGGCGACTGCCGGCACACTATGTATTAAATGCTGATAAGTTGCAGGATTGGCTGCTAACGCTGCCAAACTGGCAACGCATCAAAGGCGTAGTGCATACGTCTAATGGCTGGCTACAGATTAACTTTACTCCTGATAGCTTAACCACAAAGACGGTGAGCACACAAGTCGATAGCCGACTAGAAATTATTTTGCAAGCAAGTACTGGGCAAGAAGATGTGATAGAGATTAAGGTAGATTGGGAAGCCTATGACCGTGAGCTGATGGCGATAGTAATTTTTATCTATAGTTGAAATACTTTAAAGTCGCTACCGTATTGCTGGTGTAAATTTTTTGCAGCCTCTGTCTGCGTAGGCACAGCAAGCAAGAAAAATTTGCACCAGTAGTACGTGTTGTATCGATATTACTTTTCACCGACTATAGATAAACAGCTCTTCACGATACCGATAAAAAATGACCCTCCTATGTTAGTAGCAGGGTCGTTTTTCTCATTAACGTAATTGACTGTCTTTACTACCACGTCGATTAAACAACTCCGCGGCTTTTGCTTCTTGCTCAAGCTCGCTCTGACAACCAACACAGTGCTGTACACCGGCTACTGCAATACGCCGTGCTTCTGGAATTGGGTTGCCGCATTCATCACAAAACTCTGCGCTTTTACCTGTCGGCAATGCGCGGCGTGCGCGCTCTAGCGCATCGTTGACGGTCGCATCCATTTGCTCATGCTCAGCACCATCTCTTGACCAACCACCTGCCATAGTCTTATCCTATTTATTGTTATTGATTATGCGTATTTTTAATCTAGCATAAAGGTCTTTAATAACAAATAGATGGGGTTAGATATCATCAATTTCAATATAACTGTGCGGACAAACTGTTAATCAATCCTTGGGTTGTAACTCGACCACTTGTCCACGTACCCCGATACTCTCATCACTCATCAAGCAAACATAACCTGCCATAATATCCTCAGGGGTTTTAAGACTCATCGGATTTTCACCTGGATAAGCGTGAGCACGCATATTGGTGCGAGTGCCACCCGGATTTATACAGTTAAAACGCAGATTGGTAGTGTTTTGCGTCTCTTGGGTAAAGATATCGCTCATCCCTTCTACTGCTTGCTTGGACAGCGCATAGGCACCCCAAAACGCACGAGGATGCGTACCGACGCTGCTAGAAGTAAAGACGATAGAACCCTGCGGCGCATCTTTTAATAAAGGCAGTAACGCTTGGGTAAGCATAAAAGTCGAAGTAAAGTTAATCTTCATGACTTGAGCAAACATATCAACATCGTACATCTCAAGTGGCGTCAATGGACCAAGCATCCCCGCGTTATGCAATATCCCATCAAGCTGACCCACTTCTCTATGAATCAAATTTTCTAGCTTTTGCATTTCTGCATAAGTAGCGCCTTCCAAATTCATCGGTAGCATGGCAGGTTGCTTACCACCAAAGCTCTCGATTTCATCATAAACATATTCAAGCTTGCTACTGGTGCGTCCCAATAACAGAACCGTTGCGCCATAGCGAGCATAGGTCAAAGCCGCAACACGACCAATACCATCACCTGCCCCTGTGACTAAGATAGTCTTGCCATCTAAACAGTTTTCAGGTGGCACAAAGTCACGAATATCATCGTGAGTCCAAACTGGCATAGGCGCTTGCAAGTCAGTCTGATGGCTTTCAAGATTATTGGCTACATTATCAGCTACATTGTCGGCTAAATGGTTTTCCGACTGATTCACTAATGGGTTAATATTGTCACTCATGGCGTTACTCACTGCTTATCGTTTAATAAATGGGATAGTTAACCATTATGCTATGTTGTTAGAATACTGACTGATAACACGCTGTGTCTTATGGCTCATTTGATTTATAAATAGTCGAACTTACCAGAAGAAAGCAGTAATTTACTCAACTGCTCAGGGGTATCGGTAATATAATCTGCACCCCATTTCTTCAAGTTGTTCTGATCTTCAGGCGGAATATAACCATAAGCGGCCAAAATCGTCAGCATACCAGCGGCATTGCCAGCTTCAATATCACGGATATGATCGCCAACATAAATCACACTTGCAGCAGCGCCGCGAGGAATACCAAGCTTCTCTAGCGCCGCATACATAGGCTCTGGGTCAGGCTTAGGACGTGACACATCATCAGGACAAACTAAAACCGCACAGCGCGTGTTTAGCTGCATTTTTTTTAATAACAGCTCTGATAAATAGCGCGGTTTATTGGTCACGATACCCCACGGTACGCCCTTTTCTTCAAGGGCACTTAAAACATCTTCAAGTCCGTTAAAAACACAACTATCCACACAAATATCGGCTTCATAATCGTCCAAAAACTGCTGACGAAACTCAAGCAAAGTCTCTTCACTAAAATCTGTCTGGTCATTATGACGTAGCATCAGCTGTACCATCGCCGAAGCACCTGCAGAGACTTGCTCACGAATCTCTATCTCAGAGGGCGCTTGCCAGCCGTTTTCATGGCTCATTTTGCCAATAATACGTACAAAATCAGCAGCCGTATCAATCAGTGTCCCATCTAGGTCAAATAAGACCACTTTTACAAATTGGCTCATTACAAAGGCTCTTAATTAGGGTAATAAAAAGGGAGTTAAGCGCGAGGTTTCTGTACTGCCATCATATAATTGACATCGACGTTTTGAGCCAACCAGTAACGCTTGGTCAATGGATTATAATGTAGTCCAATGATATCTTGGCGCGTAAAACCTGCATCAATCGCCATTTTATCAAGCTCAGCTGGCGTGATAAATTTGGCGTAATCGTGCGTGCCGCGATCAAGCAAGCGCAATACGTACTCTGCACCGACGATAGCAAACAAATAGGATTTAGGATTACGGTTAATCGTTGATAATACGCATACCCCGCCTGGCGCCAAGAGCTTAAAACAGGCGTCTACAATAGCGGCTGGATCTGGTACATGCTCTAGCATTTCCATACAAGTCACGACATCAAACTGACCAGCATGAGTAGCAGCTAAAGCTTCAACCGGAATATGCTGATAGCGTAAGGTATCTTGTAAATTGCTTTGCTCAGCATGTAAGCTTGCCGCTTTGAGGTTTTCTGTCCCAAGGTCGATACCAGTCACATCTGCGCCGCGACGTGCCATAGCTTCTGACAAGATACCACCGCCACAACCAACATCAAGAACTTTTTTACCAGCCAAGCCCATTTCTGCTGTTTTCTGATGGTCAGCACTCACGTAGCCACACTTAACATTTTCCTCTATCCAATTTAGACGCAGCGGATTGATCTCATGTAAGGTCGCAAAAGCACCGGTTTTATTCCACCACTCACCTGCCAATTTATTAAACTTTTCCACTTCGCTTGGATCGACATTGATAGCGTTTACGGTATTTTCAGCCATGCCACTATCATTTGCTTGAGTGTTCAAAGGCTGTCTAGAAGATAAAGCTTGGCTCATAGATTCTTTCCTTTATTGTTATAGTGTGTGACTAAAGACTCAATATTAACATGAGAGCCGCGAAGCTGTCGTAAGTATAGTCGGTGAAAAGTAATATCGATACAACACCTACTACTGGTGCAAATTTTTCTGGCTTGCTGTGCCTACGCAGACAGAGGCTGCAAAAAAATGACACCAGCAGTACTGTAGCGACTTTAAAGTATTTCAACTATACATCGTCACCGATTGTGAGATGTTTTATTAATGCTTTGATTTTCAAGCAAAAATAAAATGACAGGCTATAAGTAAGACACCTTAAATAATGACTGACAGCTTTACAACCATTAGTTAAGAATCGGGTTCACAAACCGCCGCATTTTACGCTATTATAGTTGCTATTCTATTATAGGTCGACTTAGGCGATGCATCGTCCTTTATCGGCTTGGTCATTGCTTATTTGCTTTGGCATTTATATGAATACCAAAGCTATAACTATTAAAGCAAACTTCTGAATGTCGTTATTTCAAGGAATAAGTATGAAACGTATCATCGCATTAACTGGTTTGGCTTGCGCTATTGGATTTGCCAATATAGGTGCACAAGCTGCCAATTATGTCGCAGGAAAAGACTATCGTGTGTTAGATAATCCAGAAAAAATCAGCGGTGATGCTATCATTGTGCGTGAGTTTTTTTGGTATGGTTGCCCGCATTGTAACGTCCTTAATCCGCATATGGAAAAATGGGCAAAAACCAAAGATAAAGATGTGGCATTCTTTAAAACACCAGCAGCGTTAAATCCTGTTTGGGAAGCCAGTGCCCGTGGTTTTTATGCCGCGCAATTACTTGGTTTTGAAGACAAGACCCATGATGCTTTATTTGATGCCGTACATAAAGATGGTAAGCAGTTATTTGACCAGTCTTCATTAAGCAAATGGTACGCCTCAAAAGGTGTGAACGAAAAGAAATTTAATAGCCTTTATAACTCTTTCGCCGTTGGTACCAAAATCGGGCGCTCACAAGCAGGTGCTAAGCGTTATCAGCTATCAGGTGTGCCAGCGGTTGTTGTGCAAGGCAAATACGTCGTAACGGGCGAAAGTGCTACCGTACCTAAAGTGGTTGATTTCCTAGTCGACAAAGTACGTGCCGAAAAGAAATAGCCGCTTTATTTAATAATCAGGGTAACTTTATCATTAAAGTGATACTGATTACATAATACAAAAAGCCAATCGCTAGTGATTGGCTTTTTTGTATTTTAGTATTCTATCTTTAGTGTTTTATAGGTACCCACTAACCAAATTCGCTTGCCTATAGTCGGTGAAAAGTAATATCGATACAACACGTACTACTGGTGCAAATTTTTCTTGCTTGCTGTGCCTACGCAGACAGAGGCTGCAAAAAATTTACACCAGCAATACGGTAGCGACTGTAAAGTATTTCAACTATATATCTCTTATCACTATATATCTCTTATCGCTATTTTTTTAGATTCGTTAAAATCGCGACTTCACGGATATAACTGGCCAAATCTGCTTTTGACTCTGCCATTAGCTCCTCATCGTTTGTATGCTTAGCGTACTCAATCCAGAGCAATAGCTGATACATACTATGCTGCTCAGAGGCTTGATATTGTTTGACGAACTGCTTGAGCGTACCTTCATCATTGATATTTAGACGCTCATACCAGCTCTCTATCTTAGAAACTTGCTCTTTAGGAAAATATGCATCAAATAATGCTTTTATCAGCTCATGGCGATTTTCTTCAATCATAAGCTTGCCAACACGTTTGGTCTGACGATTGCGGGCATTAGCGCTGGTGATATCGGCAAGCGCCATCAATTCCGCCATAAAATAATCGCTAGCTGGTAAGGCTTTAAGTTGTTTTTTCGATAAGTTGGCAAGCGGTATCGACAACTGTTGCAGGCGCTCATGAGCTTTTTTGAGCTCTGTGCGCGATACGCGCATATCTTGTTCTGACCAGTCAATCATAAAAGCTTTCCATTTTTAAAAATAAATAATAGGTATAAAAAAGTAGGTATAAAGGGTCTAGTAGACGCTACCAGCGATGCTTTTCACGGTGTTTGGCCGTCACGGTTAAGCCTTCTGGCAAGCTATTTTGCAAGCTATCTTGAAGGTGTTTGGTGATAAATACCGAGCGGTGCTTACCGCCCGTACAGCCAATGGCAACCGTTACCGTATGACGATTGTTATGCAAAAAATCGGGTAACCAACGATTCAGGAATGTAGCGATATCTCCCGTCATCTCAGTGACCTCTGGATAATCCGCAAAAAACTCACCCACTTCAGCATCAAGACCAGTCGCCGCGCGCAGTGTTGGATTCCAATGCGGATTGGGTAAAATCCTGACATCAAAGACAAAGTCTGCATCGATAGGACTGCCGTACTTAAAACCAAACGACAATAGGTTAATCACGATTTGATTGTCTACGCCGACATAATCGCGTAGACGCTCTTTTAGCTGATGGATATTCAGCATACTGGTATCTATCTTGATATCGGCATACTTACATATTGGCTGCAGAAGCTGAATTTCTTTTTCAATGGCTGCTGGTAGATTGTAAGCCGTATTTTCTACGCCTTTGGTATCTAAAACCATCAACGGATGGATGCGGCGGGTGGCATTAAAGCGTGCAACCAGCGTCTCTTCTTGCGCCGTCACATACATCACCGTGACCGCCTCTTCGCCATAGGCCTGCTTTAAACTGTCATGAATTGCAGCAAAGTTGGATAAATCTGCGCGCGGCGTACGAATATCAACGCCAAGGGCAATGCGTTTAATACCACTATCACAGACCAGCTTTTGCACCGCTTCAGGCACAAGAGACAAAGGCAAATTATCAATAGAATAAAAACCCAAGTCTTCAAGGATATTCAATACTGAGGTTTTCCCTGAGCCTGAACGTCCTGACACCACCAATATATTCAACCTATCACCAACGGATTCGTTAGAATCTATAAGCTTTGGTTGAGCATTATGGGTGTCCTGATTTACCTTCATGTTCCATCATCCTTATAAATTGCATCCAGCAAATCACAGTATTATAAATAGCAGTGTCACAACGACTTATTAATCGTTACCAATTGATTGTCGAGCAAGCGCGCACGACCTAACCCTGCAGCCACTAAAACAACCAACTCTTGATGCTCATTGACGCTGTCATCATCCACAGCCGTTAGCTCAGCGGTTTTTATTTCTAAATAGTCAATAATAAAACCAGCGCTCGTAATACGCTCCCGAGCTGCCGTCAAAAGCACATCTAATGGCTGCTGCTTATCCGTAATCTGTTTGGCTAAATACTGTAACTCTTGCTGTAAGATAGGCGCTATTTGGCGCTCAGACTCGCTTAAATACTGATTACGTGATGATAAAGCTAAGCCATCAGCAGCACGGACAATAGGCGCGCCAATAATCTCGATTGAATAGCTCAAATCACGAACCAATTGCTTGATAATGGCCAATTGCTGGTAATCTTTTTGCCCAAATACAGCTACGTTAGGCTGCACAATATTAAATAACTTAGAGACGACTATGCCGACACCATCAAAATGAGTGGGGCGGGTTTTGCCACATAGTTGCTCAGTAATAGTCCCAGCAAGAATAGTGGTCGGCGGCGGTAATACCGGATACATCTCATCAATACTTGGTGCAAAAACATAATCAGCGCCAACCGTGGCTAGCTTTGCAACATCTTCATCCAAGGTGCGAGGATAGCTATCAAAGTCTTCACCAACCCCAAACTGCGTTGGATTGACAAAAATACTGACCACGACGATATCGGCATGCTGTTTGGCAATGTTTACCAGCTCCAGATGACCCTCATGTAAATTGCCCATTGTTGGTACTAATGCAATGCGCGGCGCGGCGCGATAAGGTTGTAGGGCGGCGCGTAGGTCTGAGATATGGTGATGAATCATTGGCATGGTTGACTGCTCTTTTACTGATAAGCCTAATTACTGAAATTTGATATTTTGTTAGCTAAACTGGTGCTGCTCTTTTGGGAAGCTACCTTCCTTTACTGACTGCTGATACAAGGCAAATGCGCCTTCGATACTGTGCTCAGTGTTGCGCTCATCAGTTAAAAAATCATGGACAAAACGCGGCGTGCGTCCATGAGCCATACCGAGCATATCGTGCATGACCAATACTTGACCATCGGTATCAGCGCCTGCGCCAATGCCAATCACTGGCACAGCAACGGCTTCCGTTACCGCTTTAGCAAGCTCAGCAGGAACACACTCTAGCACCAAAAGTGCGGCACCGGCATTAACCACGGCTTTTGCATCGTCAAGGAGTTTTTGACCTGCTTCATCGCCACGACCCTGGACTTTATAACCACCAAAAACATTCACCGACTGTGGCGTTAGTCCCAAATGCACACACGTTGGCGTACCTGCTTGCGCCAACATGGTGACCAACTCGCAAAGCTCACTACCACCTTCAATTTTAATCACGTGCGCGCCTACTTGCATCAGCTTGCGGCTATTAGCAATAGCTTCTGGCAGCGTTACATAGCTCATAAAGGGTAAATCCGCTAAAATAAGCGCTTGCTTATTGCTACGGGCGACATTGGCAGTATGATAAGCCATATCATCGACAGTAACAGGCAAGGTCGAATCATGACCCTGCACCACCATACCCAAACTATCACCGATTAAAATCGTGTCAATTTGTGCTTTTTCCATCATGCGCGCAAACATGGCGTCATAACAGGTTAGACAAGTAAATTTAGTACCGTCTTTTTTAAACTTATTTAAAGTAGATAACGTTGTCATATCACCCTCAATACTTTTAACTATTCATCAAGCATCCATAGCTTTGACGATTAGCTTGTCTATATTTGATTACGGCTTAGCTCAGCATTTGATAATAACTTTAAGCCTGCCCAATCGCTGCTTTGTGGATAATCGACTATCGATTTTCCAGCAATGATTAACTCTGGTACTAGTTCTCGTAACGGTATCAAGACAAAATTACGCTCGTGCAATCCCGCATGCGGTATCGTTAACTGCGGCTCGGCAACTTGTTCATCACCGTATAACAATATATCCACATCAAGGCTGCGCTCACCCCAATGACGAAGGCGGGCGCGTTTTGCTTGCTGCTCTAACTGCTGACAAAAAGTAAGCAGCTCAAACGGCTTTAAGATAGTTTCAAAGCCAGCAACGGCGTTCACAAAATCTGGCTGATCTTGCGGTCCCATCGGCACTGATGCATAAAACGAAGAAATACGCACTGTGCGTATTTTTTCTGCCTCTTGCAGCATCTCAAACGCGTGCTGTAAATGCTCAACAGGCGCCCCAAGCTCATTTGCCAGATTACTACCCAAACCAACATAGCAAGTAACCCAAGGGCGCGCATTCATATCCGCACTATTATCAGAATTTTTATGAATGTCAGTAAGGCTCATATTCATAGCTATCATTGGACCTTTCTAGCTATTGCCAATATCAGATGTCACCAGTACTTGGCTGACGACGGCGACGTTTCGATGGTACAGGGCCTTTATTGGCATGCATATTACTATTAACTGTCTTATTAGCATCTATCTGTACAGTAGCACTTTGAATACCAGTATCTCGATTAGCTTTAGCAAGCTTAGCGCTTGATGCTTTAACGGGTTTCGGCGCTTTAGCAATGGCGTTATCAGTAGAGTCAGCAGCTGGTTTAGGCGCTTTTTTTGCGTACTTGCCAGCTGATTTGTCATTACTATTAGTGTCTATTTCCACTGCTTTTTTAGTACTACTAACTTCTGCGACAGTACCACTATTTTCAATCACAGTAGGCTGACGACGACGACGCTTATGCGGTATCGGCTCATTGTTCATACTGACAAGCGCTGGCGATTGCGCAGCGTTGCGCTCTGCATGAACGATGGTGCGCGCATTATTCGAAGATGACTGAGTTTCAATTAATGCTTGTTGCGTATGCAATCGACTTTTTGAAGCATTTACTTTATCAGCAGCTTTTGCTGGCGGCCGAAATTGACTGTCAGCCGATACTTTTTTGCCAGCTGTTTCTTGCATAGGCGCTTTTTGCGGCGCTCTAGGCAAGATTTTTTCTGAACCAGACAACTGCTTTTTAAGAGGCGGTACAACGTTGCCATGCTCGATAACAAACAGTGGTGCAGGTTTTAGCGTATGCTGCTGATTGCTACCATTATTACTGCTCGCCAAAGACAATTGCTGCAACTGTGCCAGCTCATTATTGTCTTGTGCGACTTGCTGCGGGCTGTAACCTTTGTTTTTTTGGTTAACAGATGTATGCTGACTGGCACGGCGGCGACGTGATGGCACATTTGAGGCATCATTGACCATCACTGATTTTGGATTGCCATTGCTCAGCGCTTTATCTTGATAGTCATTATCTATCTGATTTGGCTTAGCATTGTCATTTGAATTCTGCTGCTTTTGACGATTGCGTCCACGACCACGTTGACCTTGTTTATAAGCACCGCGGCGTATATTTTCATCAAAACCCTCAATCGCTTCATCTTGTTGCTGCTCAGACAAGGTTTGATAGGTCTGCCACCACTCGCCCATATCATTGGTCGATTCAGAAAGCGGATGCTCAGCATCGCCGCACTGCTCGCGCAATAACAAGAAATCAAAACCGGCACGAAAACGTGGATGCTCAGACAATTGCACAATTTGTTTGCTACGCGGCGCGGCTAATTTTGGCTGCAATATCCAGATATCACGGATAAACTGTTCAGCAAACTTAGGAATGGCGGTCTTAATACGTTGACGATCAATCACTTTGCCTGCTGCATGCATTTGGGCGTCCGCAAAAGGCATATTGCGCTTTTTGGCTTTTTCTAATTGATGTAAATAATTTTCCCACAGCAAAGCAGCATAAAAGAAAGCTGGATTGATGCTTTTGCCAGCGCCAATACGTTTATCGGTATTGATAGCCACTTGCTGCACAAGCGCGCTCGGCTCAGAGGGTGGATAAATGATTAAGCTATCAATTGCGCCTGACTCAAACAATAACGGCAATAATGGTACTAAATAGCCACCAGTAAACATCTTTTGCGTTTCATCATAAAGACGATGCGGAGAAATCTGCTCAAGTAGCGACCAATTGCCATCATGGAACTGTGCAGCTAATTCGCTATCAAAATCAAAGCCCAACTTGGCTTTAAAGCGTAGCGCACGCAGCAATCTAACCGGATCTTCTTCGATACGAATCGGTGCATTACCTAACAGGCGAATAATTTTATTATCAATATCTTCAAGCGCCCCGCAAAAATCATGAACCACACCTTTGAGCGGTTGATAATAAAGGGCATTGATAGAAAAATCACGACGGGCAAAATCTTGTTTGATATCGCCCCAGACATTGTCGCGCAAAATCATACCATCTTGATTGGTATTGGAATCATTGATAGGTGGACCACGAAAGGTCGCCACTTCGATAAGCTCACGTCCAGAGTACACATGCGCTAACTGAAAACGGCGACCGATAATACGGCAGCGTTTACCAAAGACGTCTTTAATCTCATGAGGCTTGGCATCAGTGACCGCATCGAAATCTTTTGGACGCAGACCTAGCAAGGTATCACGCACGCCTCCACCGACGATATAGGCGTCAAACCCAGCTCGGGTTAGGGTAGCGATTACTTCGGTAATGGAATTGGGTAATTCAGATTTATTCAGTTCTAACTGCTTGGCGGCACGCTCGGCCATGCATCTACTCCTTGCCTTTATTCTTAACCACCCTGACGAACACAGCGTCAATCAGGCGGATGTACCTGCTAGTTTAACAAATTTTGGCCATGGTGGGTGTATTTAGACATTTACTTACATGCTAATTTGTCAATATTAAGATTAATTAAAGCAAAATACAGCAATTAATCTTGCACTGTTAAACGTCCACGATTTTTCTCAACGGTTTTTGCACCAATTCCCTTCACTTTAGTTAATTCATCAACCGTTTTAAAGCGGCCAAACATCTCACGATATAGAATAATGGCTTGTGCTTTGCTGCTGCCAATACCATGCAGCAATGTCAGCTCGCCTTCTGTCGCTCGATTGATATTAATGATTGACTGCGTGCGCGCTTGAGTCTGCGATGTCTCTTGTGCCAGCAGGTATCTATAAGCGCTTTGGGCACTATCAAAACATGGAGCGGCATTAGCATTGCTGAGCATTATGACCATCATAGCTACACAACAACCAATGTCTAATAGCAAACTCATAATCGACTGTTTATTGGGTGCGTTCATGTAGTTTCGCCGCTTCCCATAACGCATCCATCTCGTTAATATCACTATCTTCTAAACGCTTGCCAGCTGCGGCTAATTGTTCTTCAATATAGCCAAAACGCGACTTAAATTTATGTATACAGGTCAACGTTGCTGTTTCGGCATCAAGGTTTAATTTGCGCGCCACATTAACCAGCGCAAACATACAATCACCCAGCTCTTTTTCGATATCAGTAATCTTTTCTTTTATCTCCTCTTTGGTCTTATTTACAATTTCAGCTTTTAGCTCGTTCACTTCTTCATCTAGCTTATCAAACGCGCCACTAATGCCTTCCCAATCAAAACCCAATTTTGATGCCTGCTTTTGCACCTCTTGCGCCTGCATAAGGGCACTACCTGCTTTGGTGTTATCTAAACGCCGTTTGGGTTTGCCCCGTACCGCACGTGTTTGCTCTTCCTCTATTTTAATTTCATCCCAGCGTACTTTTACCGCTGCGTCATCTGCAAGTATTTCTGCTTCGAAAACATGCGGATGGCGGCGAATCAGCTTTTCTTGTAAAGTGGTAATTACGTCACTCATATCAAAACGCCCTTGCTCAGCATACATCTGGCAATGAAAAATGACTTGAAGTAACACATCACCTAACTCGCCTTTAATATCTTCATCATCATCACTTTGTACCGCTTCAGCCAGTTCATAAGCTTCTTCGATCGCGTAAGGAATTAGGCTGTGATTGCTTTGTTTTTTATCCCAGGGACAATCGCTACGTAGCCGCGCCATCAACGCCAATAAATCGTCTAATTCACCGCTTGCAGCAGCTGTTCCTTGCACAGGTATGGGTGCCGAGATTTTCTTTTGTATAATACTCATAAGGGATGCTCTTATATTTTAATTTATTAGGCACAGGATAAAGCGACGTTCATAGCAATTGAGCAGTTAGTGTATCATTGATGCACAATTGACTTATAATCATGTTAATACTGAATTATTTTTCACTGCTCACGTGCAAGGAACCTTATTATTATGTCCACTTCTGCAACTATTGGCTATCAGCCAGCAACTGAATTTAACCCTATTATTATCAATTCATTTAAAGCGTATGATATCCGCGGCGAGCTTGGGGTCAATTTAGACGAAGACATTGCTTATCGTATTGGACGTGCCTTTGCACAGATTTTATTGCAACGTTATAGCACAGCTGATGGCACAGCTGAACTAAAAAATTTAAAGCCTGCTGTCGTTATTGGTAGTGATATCCGCCACTCAAGCGAGCAATTAAAACAAGCAACCATCAAAGGTATGCTGGACGCGGGTATTGACGTCATTGATTTGGGCATGACGGGCACGGAAGAGGTATATTTTGCTACCAGTCATTATCAGGCGTTGGGCGGCATTGAAGTCACTGCCAGTCACAATCCTATCAATTATAATGGCTTAAAACTGGTAAAAGAGCACTCAAAACCGATTAGTGCTGATGATGGTTTGGCAGAGATTCAAGCATTAGCAGAATCCGGGCAATTCACTGCTGATAACGCATTGGGCAAATTACAGCTGTTGACAGATAAAAGTGCCTATATCAATCATGTCATGACTTTCGTTGATATTAATAAATTAAAACCGTTAAAGCTGGTAATAAATTCAGGCAATGGCAGCGCAGGACCGGTAGTCGATTTATTGATTGATAAACTCATGCAAGCAGGCGCGCCTATTGAGGTGATTACATTACATCACACGCCTGATAGCAGCTTTCCAAATGGCATCCCCAACCCTATGATCGAAGCCAATAGAGTCGCCACTCAGCAAGCCGTATTAGAGAGTAAAGCCGACCTTGGTATTGCTTTTGATGGTGATTTTGATCGCTGCTTTTTATTCGATGAGTATGGTGATTTTATTGATGGTAGTTACATTGTCGGTATGCTCGCGCAAGCCTTTTTAAATAAATACCCAGCCGAATCCATCGTCTATGACCCGCGTGTGATATACAACACCGAAGCCGTCATTCATGAGCATAACGGCAACGCAGTCATTAGCAAGTCTGGACACTCCTTTATTAAGCAAGTCATGCGCGATTCTGGCGCCGTATATGGTGGCGAGATGTCTGCCCATCATTACTTTCGTGATTTTTTCTATTGCGATAGCGGCATGATTCCTTGGCTCTTAACCATTGAGTTATTATCCATCACAGGTAAGACCTTATCAGCATTGGTCAGCGGCTATATCAAGGCTTATCCAAGCTCAGGTGAGCTTAACTTTCGCCTGACCACTCATGATGCACCGACGATTATTAGCGCGATTGAAGTAAAGTTTAGCGCGCAAAACCCCACCAAATCTACCCTTGATGGCTTAAGTCTCAATTTTGGTGAATGGCGCTTTAATCTGCGTGCCTCTAATACAGAACCATTGATTCGATTAAATATTGAAAGTTGCGGTGATGCAGAGTTATTAGCCACCAAAATAGCAGACATTCAAAAATGGCTTGTGACTCAAGGGGCAATTGCTGCTTAAATTTCTATTTTAGCTAAAATCACTAAATCCTTAATCAAAAAGCGCCGATTAATATAGATATTAATCGGCGCTTTTTAAATTATCTTATTGTGCTTTATATACTATCGTTGAAATACTTTAAAGTCGCTACCGTACTACTGGTGTAAATTTTTTGCAGCCTCTGTCTGCGTAGGCACAGCAAGCAAGAAAAATTTGCACCAGTAGTAGGTGTTGTATCGATATTACTTTTCACCGACTATATTATCACCGATAAAACCCATTACTTAGCGCGACCAATACCCATATAATCACCAACTAAGCTGTCAATTTGCAAACTTGTTAATACATTTTGTGCATCAAATACAGGTATTGCTTGCTGATTTAATGATGTCACATCAAGTTGATCTTCCGGTGACCAACTGACAATAAAGACCGCCTGCGCTTTATCCAACTGCTGATAAGGACTGTCCATCAATTCAAGTAAAGGCTGTTGTCCGTAAAGTGCCGCGAGCTCAGTCTGTGCTTTATCACTATAGACCAAAGTACGAATATTATAAGACCACAGTAACGCTAATAAGGGATGAATGGCTGAACCTGCCGTCCGCCCTGAGCCGGCTTTATAACTACCGCCCCAAATCATGACCGTTTTATTGTCGATAAAACCATCAAAATATTGCCAAAATTTGCGGAAGATCAATTCTTTTTGATCTTCATTGATGTGGATGACCGACTGTAATAATCGCATGGCTAAGCTTTGCTCATTGCTTGATTGCTGTAACATTAACAATTCAGCCGGTAAGGTATGACCACCAAAGCCCCAACCTGCTTGTAAGTAGCTATTACCCACGCGCTCATCAAGTCCCATGATATGACTGACCTGCTGGATATCGACTTTTTGACTATCCGCCAAGCGAGACATCTCATTCATAAAACTGACCCGCGTTGCCAGCATCGCCATGATGCTACTGCGCGCAAACTCTATGGTCGCAATATCAGCATAATGAGTAGCACGCGCATGCTGCATTAATGGCTGTAGCATACCCAAATGATGACGGCTATTAGGCGTTTTTTCACCGAGTAACCATAATGACGGATTTAACATCGAGCTATAAGCGTCGCCATCTTTTAAGAAGACGAACGGTAGATAATAGACCCAAGCGCGCTTTAAGCGCTGAGACAATGCAGCTATAGTGCCAAGCTGCTTAATACCACTCATCATTAGCGGTTGCGCCTGCTGATGACTATGATTGAAAGCCGTAAGCCAATCATCCTCTATCCATACTGAATCGATACTGTCTAAAAATAACCAATATAGTGCTACTGTTTTTGGCTCATTAATTTCTTGGCTCTCATTAATTTCTTGGCTCTCATTGGTAAAAAGGCTGTTATTATGGTTTGCTGTTTCATAGCACTGGATTAGCTTATCAGCAGCATTGGGCAGTGCATAACTCATAATGTGATGCTGCTGCGTATACATCTGCCATAACGCTTGTAAGTGATGCTCAAAGCTATATTGCTGTAGCTGCTGCGCCAATAACTCCTTATCTGCATATAAATGAACGCGTTGACCAAGACTTGCCAGTACCACAGCACTGGTCACCGCCTCGATACTATGACCGATAAGCACGCAAACAGCAGACTCTCTTGCCAAATGGCTAAGCGAATTTGGTTCAGATTGGGGTATATTCTTATCCATAGCATCAGTGCTCATGAGTTTACCTTTAATAATTATTGACTGAATAGCAGCGCTATCAAGACAGCTCTTTAATATGTTTTAATAGCTGATTGGTTGAGGTATCAAATTGCGCTCCTCTCTCTTGCTGCATTGCATCATGAACCGACTCTGCCATCTGCTTGCCCATCTCAACCCCCCATTGGTCAAATGGATTGATATCCCAGATACTTGCCATGACATAAACCTTATGTTCATAAAGTGCTATCAGCGCCCCTAAGCTATGTGGAGTGAGCTCATCCAGAAGTAAGGTTGTAGAAGGCTGGTTACCTCGATAATATTTATATTTATCAGCATCACAAGCGACTTGGCCATCAGATTCAGCGATAGCCGCATTACCAAAAGCCAGTACACGGCTTTGCGCCAAACAGTTGGCTAAAGACAGCTCATGCTGCTGCTGTAGCGGGGTATTCTTTGCCTCATCACTGTAGCGACGTACACAAGCGATAAAATCACAAGAGACTTGCTGCGTCCCTTGATGCAGCAGCTGATAAAAAGCATGTTGGGCATTGGAGCCAATCTCACCCCAAAGAATTGGACAGGTATCATAATCAATACGGTCACCATGTTGGGTCACCGATTTACCATTACTTTCCATCTCAAGCTGAGTTAAATAACTGGGTAAATAGCTTAAGCGCCCATCATAAGGCAACACCGTATGAGCATTTACTTGCAAAAAGGTACTATTCCAAACCGCAATTAAACCTAATAATACCGGCACGTTTTTTGCAAAATCTGCCTGCGCAAAATGATCATCCATACTGTGCGCGCCTGCCAACAGTTCTTTAAATCCAGACATGCCAATACGAATAGCAATGGCAAGACCAATCGCTGACCACAATGAAAAACGACCCCCTACCCACTCCCAAAGCTGCAACTGATGTTCAGGATGAATACCCCAAGCGCTCATTTTCTGACCATTGGCCGAGATACCTATAAAGTGGCGGCGGCGTACACTGTCTTCAGTGCCCGCACGCAGTTTCGCGGTAGCAAGCAGCCATGATAAGGCTGTTTTGGCATTGGATAACGTATCAACGGTACCAAAGGATTTGGATGAGATAATAAATAAAGTAGTTTCAGGATTTAGATGTTTTAGCAAATTATCCAGCTGCGTGCCATCCATATTGGAGACGAAATGTACTTCAACACAGGTATCCGCCCACTCATCAAGGGCAGTAGTTGCCATAAGCGGTCCTAAATCAGAACCCCCTACACCAATATTGACAACATCTGTAATGGCTTGACCTGAAAACCCGCGCCACGTCCCACTACGTACACGCTCAGATAAGCGTTCAACTTGCAGCAAGCTTTGATGTACGTCTGCAACGACATCTTGCGTATCAAGTTGTAAGCTTGCAGTGGCAGGCAATCGTAGTGCGGTATGCAAAGCGGCACGTTCTTCACTGGTATTTACCATTGCCCCTTGCAGCAAAGACTGAATACGAGCAGCCAACTCACAACTATTTGCCAAATTTAATAAGTTTTCTAGCACAGCATCATCAATACACTGCTTGCTATAATCCATATATAGCGCACCAGCCTGCATGCTAAAATGTTGGGTACGCGTATTATCTTGTGCAAACAAGGCAGCCAATGACCATGGCGATTCAGCTAAGGTTTGCAGCTGCTGCCAATATTTAGAATGACGGGCACTGCTATACACTTTATTGTCTTTTGTATCGTTCATTAACTACTCTTCATCGGCTAATTGCTGCTGAGCAAAATACATAAAGGCTTGCATGTAAGAGCGCATATCGCCGGCATCATAACTGTTACCGCGCATGGTCGTGACATTGACACCATATTCACTGATAAGTGCATCAATAGCATCTGTCAACTGAATCTCTCCGCCAACTGAAGCTTTGGTATTCGCCAGATAGTCAAAAATATGGTGGCTAAAGACATAGCGACCAACCACGGCGAGTCTTGAGGGTGCATCAACTACATTTGGTTTTTCTACAAAACCTGCCACTTTAAAGCTAATATTTGCATCTATTTCATTATCTACACTACTTACACCACTCAACGCTTCATTTAGTTGAGCAATACCATATTTATGTACGTCTTCATCAGCAACCTTGTCTACCAATATCTGTGAATGGTTATCTTTAGCAAAAGCGTCCATCATAAAAGCTAAATTATCAGCAGACATATCACCGTTAAAGGGATCAAGTACCACATCTGGTAAGAGTACCGCAAAATCATGCTGACCAATAATCGGACGTGCAGCAAGCACCGCATGCCCCAAACCTAATGGCTGACCCTGACGTATCATTGATATGGTCACATCATCTGGTAGCCAATTTAAGCTGTCTGCTAGCTCATCTTTGCCCTTATCACGCAATTGATTATCCAGCTCGGCATTGATGTCAAAGTAGTTTTCAATCGCGCTTTTTTGCGCATGACCGACTAAGACGATATGTTTAATGCCGGCAGCAATAGCTTCTTCAACTACATAATGAATGGCAGGGCGATTACCAAGCGGCAATAGTTCTTTAGGTACTGACTTAGACAATGGCAACATACGAGTGCCAAAGCCTGCAACGGGTATCACCGCGTGAGTAATTTTTTTCATAGGGATTAATAGACGCTTAGATAAGAAGGGATAAGGGTTGGTCTTCTGTGGTGCTTATACTAGATTATAACCATTTGGATTCATACTTTGCCAACGCCATGTATCTTGACACATATCTGTGATAGAAAGGGTTGCTTGCCATCCTAATAGCTCTCTTGCTTTATCAGCACTGGCATAGCAACTGGCGATATCACCCGCTCGGCGATCAACAAATTGAAAAGGAATATTCTGACCCGATACAACAGAAAACGCTCTGAGCAACTCTAAGACCGAAGTGCCCTTTCCTGTCCCTAAATTGATAGGTAAAAAACCCAAACTTTGGGGTTGCTGCTTTAAATAATTGAGCGCGGCTACATGCCCTTCAGCCAAGTCAGTCACATGAATAAAATCACGTACCCCAGTGCCATCGACGGTAGCATAGTCATTGCCAAAAATGCTTAACTTATCAAGCTTACCAACAGCGACTTGAGAGATATAAGGCATTAGATTATTCGGAATATCATTAGGATCTTCACCAATACTCCCTGACGAATGTGCCCCGACAGGATTAAAGTATCTCAAAGGAATAAGACTCCAGCTCTTATCTGATGCTGCCAAATCTTCCAAGATATGCTCAACGGTAAGCTTACTTTGCCCATAAGGATTGGTACAAGAGCGTTTCGAGCGTTCATCAATCGGTAGCGTTTCAGGATCGCCATAGACCGTAGCTGATGAAGAAAAAACAAAGTTTTTAACGTCATGCTCTTTCATGATTTCAAGTAAGTTAATCGTTCCACTCACATTATTATCATAATACATCAGTGGTTTAGCAACAGATTCGCCAACCGCTTTTAGACCGGCAAAGTGAATCACGCCAAAAAATGGCTGCGCGGCAAATACTTGTCTGAGTGACTCAGTATTTCGAACATCACCTTCGATAAATTCGATAGGCTGTCCAATAAGGCTAGAGACGCGATTTACCGCTTCACGACTACTATTAGATAAATTGTCATATATCACGACATCATAGCCTGCTTCATGCAGTGCAATACAAGTATGTGAACCGATATATCCTGCGCCGCCAGTGACTAAAATTTTATGCTTCATACCCACACTCACAGCTATTTTTAAAACAAAAAAGACACCCCATTGTAGGGGTGCCTTCATTATTTTTCAACGTCATTTGAGTATTAGCAGCCAGTTATCTGCTGATATTACCAGCCTGTCACTTCTTTTAGTTTCTCACCCAATTTTGATGGGTCACGCGTGTAAGCAATGCCTGCCGCTTCGAACGCTTTAAATTTATCTTCAGCAGTACCTTGACCACCAGAGATGATAGCGCCGGCATGACCCATACGCTTGCCTTCAGGAGCAGTAACACCAGCGATATAACCAACAACTGGCTTAGTTACGTGATCTTTGATATAAGCGGCTGCTTCTTCTTCAGCAGTACCACCGATTTCACCGATTAGGATAATCGCTTCAGTTTGTGGATCTTCTTGGAACAATTTCAATGCATCAATCTGGTTCATACCAGGAATCGGATCGCCACCGATACCGATACACGTTGATTGACCAAAACCAAGTGTAGTGGTTTGAGCAACGGCTTCATAGGTCAAAGTACCAGAGCGTGAGATGATACCCACTTTACCTGGCAAATGGATATGACCTGGCATGATGCCGATTTTGCACTGACCTGGGGTGATAACGCCTGGGCAGTTAGGACCAATTAGACGTACATCGCCCGCTTCTTCAAGATAGCGTTTGGCTTTTAGCATATCAAGCGTTGGTACGCCTTCAGTGATAACAACAATTAGCTTTACACCAGCGTCAATTGCTTCGATGATAGAATCTAGTACAAAAGGAGCTGGTACATAGATAACAGAAGCATCTGCTTGGGTAGCTGCCATTGCTTCGTTCATGGTGTTGAATACTGGTAAACCTAGGTGCGTTTGACCGCCTTTACCTGGGGTTACGCCGCCAACAACCTTAGTACCATATTCGATGGCTTGTTCTGAGTGAAACGTACCATTTTTACCCGTAAAACCTTGAACCAATACCTTGGTGTCTTTATCAATTAATACACTCATTATTTTATCCTTGTATACGGTTGTCTTATAGGCGCCTGCCTATCCAGCCCTCGTTAAATGTTAACGGCGGCAGAATGACAGCAAACGCCTTAGACTCTTGAGCAATTAAGCTTTAACAGCGTCAACAATTTTTTGAGCGGCGTCTGATAAACCTTGAGCTGAGATCAATTTCAGACCAGATTCTTCTAGGATTTTCGCGCCTAGCTCAGCATTGTTACCCTCTAAACGGACAACGACTGGTACTTTAACATCAACTTCTTTGATAGCAGCGATTATGGCTTCTGCAATCATGTCACAACGTACGATACCACCGAAAATGTTGATCAAAACACCTTCAACGCTGCTGTCTTCAAGAATGATCTTAAATGCTTCAACAACGCGATCTTTGGTTGCACCGCCGCCAACGTCCAAGAAGTTAGCAGGCTTGCCGCCGTACAATTTGATGATGTCCATCGTTGCCATGGCAAGACCGGCACCGTTTACCATACAACCGATATTGCCTTCTAGCGCAACATAGTTTAGATCAAACTCAGCCGCTTTAAGCTCACGCTCATTCTCTTGTGATTTGTCTTGTAGCGCAGCAATTTTAGGCAGACGATACAAAGCGTTTGAGTCGATACTAATTTTGCCATCAACACAAACAATCTCGCCATTTTCGCGCACGGCTAATGGGTTGATCTCAAGTAAATCAATGTCGTTTTCAACGAATGCTTGATAAGCGCCAGTCATCAATTTAACGAACTGACTGATTTGCTTGCCTTCTAAACCCAATTTAAACGCCACTTCACGCGCTTGAAATGGCAATAAACCAACCAGTGGATCAATACTTACTTTAAAGATTTTTTCAGGGGTTTCTTCTGCAACTTTCTCAATCTCAACACCACCTTCAGTTGATGCCATAAACGTCACACGACGTGAAGAGCGATCAACAACAGCGCCAAGATATAGCTCAGTTTGTACTGGGTACATATCTTCTGCAACCAAAACGAAGTTCACTGGCTGACCAGCGGCATCCGTTTGATAAGTTACAAGGTTAGTACCGATAAGCTCATCAGTCACTTGCTTGGCTTCTTCGCGAGTCTTAACCAATTTAACGCCGCCCGCTTTACCGCGACCACCAGCATGAACCTGTGCTTTGATGACTGCGATATCGGTTGGGGTTTTATCAAAAGCTGCCGCTGCTTCGTCGCCACTGTAGGCAATGAGGCCTTCTTGAATTGGCAAGCCATAGCTTTTCAATAGCTCTTTTGCTTGATACTCATGTAAATTCATTGATTGAATCCTTTATTTTTACTATTAGTAAAAAATAAAAACCTATACATTGTAGAATATTCTACTGTACTTAAGACCAAGGCATCATTCAAAATAGTCATTCAAAATAGTCATTCAAACAGTGCGATGATCATGTCATCATTTAATAAGCATTTAATACACTTAAAATATCTTTAGCCGTTAAAATCATTTACGTTTTTTACGTTGGATGGCGTGAATCGCACGACCATCTGCTGACAATGCTGCTTCATGTACTGCTTCAGAGATGGTTGGATGCGCAAACGTCATCAACTGTAAATCTTCGATGCTTGATACAAATTCCATCGCAATCATACCTTGATGGACGATGTCGCCTGCACCAGCAGAAATCGCATGCATACCTAACAAACGGTCTGTTTTGGCATCAGCAACCACTTTGATAGAACCTTGAGCTTCACTTTGAGCCAAGGCACGACCGTTAGCGGCTAGATTAAATGAACCGGTTTTGACTTCATAACCTGCGGCTTCTGCTTCTTGCTCTGTTAAACCAACCCATGCGATTTCTGGATGCGTATAGATGACGTTAATGATAGTGTCGTAATTCACTTGTGCTTTATCGCCATGAATACGCTCAACGGCCATCATGCCCTCTTCCATGGCTTTATGCGCAAGCATAGGACCACGTACCAAGTCACCGATGGCATAAACGCCATCAAGATTGGTTTTGCACTGATCGTTAACATCAATCAAACCGCGTTCGGTCAATTGAATACCACTGTCTTCACCTAATAATTTTTCAGAGTAAGCGCGACGACCGACACAAACGATAAGCTTATCAAAGCTCTCTTCACTAGATTCGCCTTTGGCTTCACTGGTAACGATCACTTGATCGCCTTTAACTTCAGCATTGGTTACTTTAGTATCGACACGGATATCAAGACCTTGCTTTTTCAGCATTTTGCCTGCTTCTTTGGCAATGTCTTTATCAGCAGCGGCTAAGAAGCTAGGTAGTGCTTCATACACCACGACTTCTGCGCCAAGGCGACGCCATACTGAACCAAGCTCAAGACCAATAACACCGGCACCAATCACGCCTAAACGTTTAGGTACGGCAGTGAAGTCAAGTGCGCCAGTAGAATCAACGATACGATCGCCGTCTGTTTTGGCAACTGGAATATCAATTGGCACTGAACCTGCCGCCAAGATAACGTTTTTTGCAGTAATAGTGGTTTCGCTATCATCAGCAAGTGCGGTAAATTTAACTTTTTTGTCATTACCTTTACCGTCAACCAACGTACCCCAGCCTTGTAGCCAGTCAACGCCATTGCCTTTTAATAAGGCTGCAATGCCGCCAGTCAACTGCTTCACGATGCCTTCTTTACGGGCAATCATTTGTTCGATATCGATAGCAACGTCGCCAGTGCTAATGCCATGCTCAGCAAGGTCGTGCTTGGTCGCTTCATAGCGATGCGAGCTGTCAAGTAACGCTTTTGATGGGATACAACCGACGTTTAAGCAAGTACCGCCAAGCGCAGGCTCGCCTTTATAAACGCGTTTTTCGATACAAGCCACGCTCATACCAAGTTGTCCTGCACGGATTGCCGCTTCATAACCACCAGGTCCGCCGCCGATGACGACTAAATCATAACTGTCTTTCATAATACGTTCCTATTTTAATTTTAAGTATCATATAAACCAATTTTATCTCGTTAGTAAACCATCGACTTATCTATTCGATAACCAATACGATATCTAAGTGTTAGATAATAGATGCGTTTAAAAAGACAATAAAGATGGCTGCTGAGTATTCTTAGCTTATTGCTCATAAGATAAAACTGAAAAAGCTAAAAGGCATTGAAAGATAATCTATACAAAACTAAAAAGCTTGTATCAGTCATCACTGATACAAGCCTAAAAACTTAAAGATCTAAGAGTAGCATAGTAGGGTCTTCAACCAATTCTTTCAATGTTACTAAGAATTGTACCGCTTCTTTACCATCAATCATACGATGGTCATAAGACAATGCAAGATACATCATTGGCAAGATTTTAACTTCGCCATTAACCGCCATAGGACGGTCATTGATCGCATGCATACCCAAGATAGCGGTTTGTGGTGGGTTCAAGATAGGTGTTGACATCAATGAACCAAATACACCACCGTTTGAGATGGTAAACGTACCGCCAACCATGTCTTCTAGACCAAGCTTTCCTTCTTGTGCTTTACCACCAAACTCACGAATCTTGGCTTCAACATCTGCCATGCTCATACGATCAGTATCACGCAATACTGGTACTACAAGACCACGGTTAGAAGATACGGCAACACCGATGTCATAGTAACCATGATAAACAATATCATCACCGTCTAATGACGCGTTGACAGCTGGGTAGCGTTTTAGTGCTTCAGTCGCCGCTTTTACGAATAACGACATAAAGCCTAAACGTGTGCCATGACGCTTTTCAAACTGATCTTTATACTTAGTACGCATGTCCATCAACGGTTTCATGTTGACTTCGTTGAACGTCGTTAGCATTGCCGTTTCTTGAGAAGCGGCTAGCAGACGATTCGCGATTGTCTTACGTAGACGTGTCATTGGCACGCGTTTCTCTGTACGCTCGCCAACTGCCTCAGCAACAGGACGACCACTATCAGAAGTGATTGAGCTGTCCGCTTTTAACGTTGGGTTTGACATATCAGTTTTGGTCACACGACCGCCGCGACCACTGCCTTCAACGTTTTTAGGATCTACACCAGAGACTTTAGCCGCTTTACGTACCGCTGGGCTTTGATCTTTATGATCAGCTTCAGCAGACGCTTGTGCTGGCTCGCCGCCATCTGTTGCTTGCTTAGGTTGTACTGGCGCAGCTGGTTGATCTGGATCAACAGCAGGAGCCGCTTCAGCACTGGCGCTAGCACCAGCTTCAAATTCAGCAATCAGCTCATCAGACAACACGGTATCGTCTACTTGCTTAACGATTCTGGTCACAACACCGTTATCAGGCGCGACCACTTCCAATACAACTTTGTCAGTTTCGATTTCAGCTAATAGGTCATCACGGTTTACTTGCTGACCTTCAGTGACATGCCATTCAACGATTGTACCATCGGCAACCGATTCTGGAAAAACGGGGGCTTTAATTTCAGCCATCGATATACTCCTTAGATTTGGATATTACTATTTATAATTAAGTCGTGATAGGCAGTCAGCACCATGTAAAAACGTGATATTTAAATTGTCTCACTGGGTACTGACTGTCATCGCCTGATTCATTGATTACATACAATCTGTTATTTAGTTATTTAGATGAGCAATTAAATAGACAGCTCATCTACACTGATACCAAGACCACCAGCGATTAAATCTTGTTGTTGCTTAACGTGTAATTTTGCTGACCCTGTCGCAGGTGCTGCACTGGCAGGACGTGCCACCGGCTCCATAACTTTTGCTCTGGTTGGATGCGGTACGACAATGCGGAACATATGTGGTGCTAAGTAATACCAAGCCCCTTGATTCAATGGCTCTTCTTGCGTCCAAACGATTTCTTTTAAGTTGCTGTATTTTTCGATTTCAGCAATTAAGCGTTTTTCTGGTAAAGGATAGAGCTGCTCGATACGAACGATTGCCACATGGTCTAAACCTAGCGCACGGCGCTGTTCTAGTAATTCATAATAAACCTTGCCGCCACATAGCACCATACGAGTCACATTGTCCGGATTTTGCTGATCCATCTCTGGCAACACGGTTTCAAACTTACCATTTGCCAATTCTTCTAATTGAGAAGTCGCAAGCTTATGACGTAGCAAACTCTTTGGCGACATAACAATTAGTGGTTTACGAATTGGGCGAACCGCCTGACGACGTAGCGCGTGATAAATCTGTGCAGGAGTCGTTGGTGTGATGACTTGCATATTATCTTCGGCACATAACTGCAAGAAGCGTTCAAGACGGGCTGATGAATGCTCAGGACCTTGACCTTCAAAGCCGTGAGGCAATAGCATGGTCAAACCACAAACACGCTGCCATTTGGTCTCGCCACTAGCGATAAATTGGTCGATCACCACTTGCGCGCCGTTGACAAAATCACCGAACTGCGCTTCCCAAACAACCAATGCATTTGGTACTGTCGTCGCGTAACCGTATTCAAAAGCCAGTACCGCTTCTTCTGATAATAAAGAGTTATAAGTCGAAAAGCGTGCTTGGTCTTCACTCATGTGAGCAAGTGGCACATACATGCTGCCATCTTCAATATTGTATAGCTCGCTATGACGATGTGAGAACGTACCACGGCCTACATCTTCGCCAGTAATACGTACCAGCACTTTATCATTATTGACCAGTGACGCGTATGCCAATGTCTCAGCCGCACCCCAGTTCAAAGGCTCTTCACCGGTTTGCATGGCCAAGCGCTGCTCAACAACTTTTTGTACTTGACGCTGTAGCTTATAGCCTTCAGGCATTTGCGCCATGCGACGACCATAACCTTTTAATACTTCGATATCGACACTGGTATCCCAATCATCGACCAAATCATGACCCAAATAAGGTTTCCAATCGACAAATAGCTGCTCATTAGGCTCGTTTACCAGTGAGTTGGCAACGTATTCACCGCGGTCTAACGATTCACGGTATTCATCTTCTAAACGCGTTTCATCTTCTTTACTCAGCAAACCTTCTGCGATCAGATTTTGCGCGTAAATAGTACGAGTCGTTGGTAGTTTTTTGATCACTGCATACATTAATGGCTGGGTAGCTGAAGGTTCATCGGCCTCATTGTGACCGTTACGGCGATAGCAGAAGAGATCTATGATGATGTCTTTATCAAACTCATAACGATAATCTAATGCCAATTGCGCGGCAAATACCACAGACTCAGGATCGTCACCGTTGACGTGTAAAATTGGCGCATGAACCATTTTTGCCACATCAGTACAGTATTCTGTCGAGCGCAAGTCTTCTTGGCGACTGGTGGTAAAACCAACTTGGTTATTGATAACAATATGTAGTGTGCCACCCGTGGTATAAGCACGGGTTTGTGACATCTGGAAAGTCTCTTGCACTACGCCCTGACCTGCGAATGCGGCATCACCATGAACAACGATTGGCAATACTGAATTGCCCGCCTTGTTTTCATGAAGTGACTGATCATTGCGACGTACTTGACGCGCACGTACTGAGCCTTGCAATACAGGAGCAACGATTTCAAGATGTGATGGGTTAAACGCTAACGCTAAATGCGCCTCGCCACCTGGCGTCATCACGTTCGATGAAAAACCATTGTGATATTTAACGTCGCCTGAGCCTTTTTCTGGCTGTACTTTGCCATCAAACTCATCAAACAAATCGGCAGGGTTTTTACCCAAGATATTAACCAATAAGTTTAGACGCCCACGGTGCGCCATACCAATAACCATCTCTTTGGTGCCATAACCGCCAGCACGTTGGATGATTTCATTGATAGCTGGAATAAAGCTCTCGCCACCTTCCAAACCAAAACGCTTAACGCCGGTATATTTACGCGCAAGGTACTTCTCTAAACCTTCCGCTGCGGTCAAACGCTCAAGAATAGACAAGCGTTTTTCTGTATCAAAAGAGATGTGACCTAGATTGGTTTCTAAGTATTTTTCCATCCAGCGCTTTTCTGTGCTAGTGGTCACGTGCATATACTCTACGCCGATATAACGGCAATAGACGCGCTCCATGATCTCAATGATTTCACGTAACGATGCTTCATTTTTACCAATATTTAGATCATTAGTAGGGAATACCGTATCAAGATCCGCTTCAGAAAGATTGTGATAGGCAAGGGTTAAATCCTCTACTTCCGCACGTGGGTATAAACTTAATGGATCTAACTGTGCACGGCGATGACCGCGACGACGGTAAGCTGAGATGAGCTGCTGTACGCCCATTTGCTTATTATCACCAACATTGTTGCGATGACCTCTAGCTGAGCTATTGGTGTCAGTACTGACCTTATTAGCCGTCTGATTACGGGCTAATAACAAAAACTGGTCTTTAATGGCATTGTGTGGCTCATCATTTGGCGATTTGTATTGTTCAAAATACGTTTGCCAATCAGTGCCAACACTATTAGGATCTTCTAAATACTGCTCGTAGAGGATATCAATATAATTGGCGTTATCAGCGGCCAATTCTGTGTTATCTACGCTCGCTGCTTCTTTAGTTATACTATTCATAATAATCGTCTATTTGATAGATAAATGAATGGAATCGTGCTTATTATTGTGGAATCTGTTGTATATGGGTGGCTCAGCTATTTAATAAATAGCTTTTTAACAATAAACAATTAACATAGAACATCACTCAAATTATTTGCGAACGTTCAGTTTTGTTATGTCACTCTTCGCAAAACATTAATTTATATGATGCTATCAGTTATCACTGAATTGTTGTTTAAAACATTTTTGTCAAATTTTTTTCAGCTGGCTTACTTATCAGTCATTTCTGCTGAATAACTTGGCTATTGTAGCTTTGTAATGACTATTTGACAAATTATACACTGCCGTATAGCGTAACATGCCTACCTTTGTAGCCATAGTTTGTTTGTTCAATACTAGGTATTTATACAATGAATATCTAGTATCAATTTGAGCAACTTATATCTGATTGACATTCTGCATATTCATACATTACTGCTATGCATCAGTTTCAACCTCAGTATTATATACCTTCTATAGTAGATCCACTGTAAAACCGATACAGTGCGACTGGGATGAATTTTTCGTAGCCTCTGTGATAGCAGCAAGCAAGAGAAGTTTATACCAGTCACACCTCTTTAATAACGTATCGATTTTATTTTGAACCGACTATACTAACGTCATTCACCTTTATAATATAACAATGAGAGCGTAATTTTCTGCGCTTAATCATTGCTATCGACAATTATATAGAGAGACGAGCCAGATAGCAGGTCATCTTACACATGAGCAACGTATAGTCGGTGAAAAGTAATATCGATACAACACGTACTACTGGTGCAAATGTTTCTTGCTTGCTGTGCCTACGCAGACAGAGGCTGCAAAAAATTTACACCAGCAATACTGTAGCGACTTTAAAGTATTTCAACTATATATTGTTAATATCGCCTTACTTGCCATCGTGTTTTTTGATGCTAATTAAAATCTATAGATGAAATAGCTTAATTTCGCGATCTTGCAAACATGGTTTTTCTGCTTATTTTAACGAATAAAAAACACCACCTTATCTTAGGTGGTGTTTTTTTATAGCGCTATTATAAAGCTAATTGATGCTAAAAGGTATATTAACCTGCTTGATCAAGCAACAAATTACGCAGATGACCGATAGCTTTGGTTGGATTCAAACCTTTTGGACATACTGATACGCAATTCATGATACCGCGGCAACGAAATAAGCTGAATGGATCGTCTAAACGAGCCAGACGAGCGCGAGTATCACTATCACGGCTGTCAGAAACAAAACGATCGGCATGCAATAGTGCTGATGGTCCTAAGAACTTATCAGGATTCCACCAGAATGATGGGCAGCTGGTTGAACAGCAAGCACATAAAATACACTCATACAAACCATTGAGCTTTTCGCGTTGCTCAGGTGACTGCAAACGCTCCGTCGCAGGCGCTGGCTGATCATTGATTAAGAATGGGTGTACTTTTTCGTACTGCTCATAGAATTGGTTCATATCAACGACCAAATCACGAACTACTGGCAAACCTGGTAACGGACGGACCGTTACTTTTTCTGGCAAAGTGTTCATGTTGATCAGACATGCTAGACCATTTTTACCGTTAATATTCATGCCATCAGAGCCACAGATGCCTTCACGGCATGAGCGACGGAAGGTGAGGGTTTCATCTTCCTTTTTTAGGCGTAATAATACGTCAAGCAACATACGATCTGAGTCTAATAACTCAACCGTATAAGTTTGCATACGCGGCGCTGCGTCCAGATCAGGATCGTAGCGATAGATTTCGATGGTGCGAGTACCTCGGCTCATAATGCTAAACTCCACACGTAGGTGATGGCGGGCATACAAAGATTGCAACATAATCGCGCTGACTATTGATATGTACTGATAATTAGCATCAAGTACTGATTAATAGGGCGCTGGCATGAGCTTGTAGCTGGCGGTCACCTTTTTAATAAATGAATAAAGGATAAAACGTTTATGCTGTCTGTATACATCAGATGCAAGCCGTCTAGAATTAGTAGACGCGAACCTTTGGTTCGATATAATCAACCGTCAATGGCACTTTACGAACAGGCTTATGGATGATTTTATTGCCTTCAGAATACCATAAGGTATGCTTCATCCAATCGTTATCGTTACGGCCGTTTGGTGCGTATGCATCATCTTCTGGACGGTCATAGTCAGAGACACTGTGCGCGCCGCGACTTTCGTGACGCTGGGCAGCAGATATCATCGTGGCTTTTGCGACCTCATAAAGGTTTGCCACTTCAAAGGCTTCGATACGAGCCGTGTTAAAGACTTGTGATTTGTCTGCCAAATGAATCTGATCAATCTTATCGCCTAGCGCTAGAATTTTTGCAACGCCTTCGTCCATCATTGCTTGCGTACGGAAAACACTAGCATGCGTTTGCATGGTCGCACGAATCTCATCGGCAACGTCTTGCGCATTGTAGCCTGACGTTGACTGTTGCAGCTTATCTAAACGACTGACCGTATAATCAAGGACACGAGGATCAAGTGGCTTGTAGTTATGGTCCGCATGATGGAACTCATCAACGATATGCTTGCCTGCCGCACGACCAAATACCAATAGGTCTAGTAGTGAGTTGGTACCTAAACGGTTGGCACCGTGGACACTAACGCACGCACATTCACCAATCGCATAAAGACCTTTAATCACATTACCTTTAGCATATAAACCGTCTTCATCAGTACCTGCCTCTAGATCCGGTACAATCACTTGACCATGAATCGTGGTTGGAATACCGCCCATCATGTAGTGAATGGTTGGGATAACGGGAATCGGCTCTTTAGTAATATCGACGTTAGCAAAGTTTTTACCAATCTCGAATACTGAAGGCAGACGCTTCATGATGGTTTCAACACCTAGATGCGTCATGTCCATCACGATATGGTCAGCATTTGGCCCACAACCACGACCTTCTTTGATTTCTTGGTCCATAGAACGAGAAACCAAATCGCGTGGTGCCAAGTCTTTAACCGTTGGCGCATAACGCTCCATGAAGGCTTCGCCATCTTTATTACGTAAGATTGCGCCTTCACCGCGGCAACCTTCGGTCAATAGTACGCCGGCACCATGAACGCCCGTTGGATGGAACTGCCAAAACTCCATATCTTGCAATGGAATACCAGCACGTACCGCCATGCCAATACCGTCGCCAGTATTGATATAAGCGTTGGTAGATGCCGCAAAGATACGACCAGCACCGCCCGTTGCCAATACCGTGATTGGTGATTGGAACACAGCAACCGTACCTGTTTCTTGTTCAATCGCGATAACGCCATTGATATTACCAGCGTCATCTTTGATCAAATCAAGTGCAATCCACTCGATAAAGAACTCAGTACCTTGCTGTAGATTTTTTTGATATAAGGTATGCAATAGTGCATGACCGGTACGGTCAGCAGCAGCACACGCACGTTGTACCGCTTTCTCGCCATAGTTTGAGGTATGACCACCAAAGGGACGCTGATAGATCGTGCCGTCCTCATTGCGGTCAAACGGCATGCCCATGTGCTCAAGCTCATAAACAACTTTTGGCGCTTCACGGCACATGTATTCAATCGCGTCTTGGTCACCCAACCAGTCTGACCCTTTAACGGTGTCATAAAAGTGGAAATGCCAGTTATCGTTGCTCATGTTACCGAGAC
Source organism: Psychrobacter arcticus 273-4 (assembly GCF_000012305.1). Lineage (NCBI taxonomy): Bacteria > Pseudomonadati > Pseudomonadota > Gammaproteobacteria > Moraxellales > Moraxellaceae > Psychrobacter > Psychrobacter arcticus. Next base: position 115,384 of record NC_007204.1, on the reverse strand, counting down.
TTGCACCAATACCGCCTTGGGCTGCAACAGTGTGCGAGCGAGTTGGGAATACTTTGGTCAATACTGCAACCTTCATGCCGGCTTCAGCTAAATGCAATGATGCACGCATACCTGAACCGCCACCACCAACGATGACCGCGTCATAGTTTAGGGTTTTGATATTGCTAATGGTATTGTCTTGTCTAGTTGCCATTACGGTTTTCCTAATGCCTGTTAATACTTACGAAGTAAATACAAGGACTGCTTAACCAGTCATGCACTCCGAGCTGAATCATCGACTCAAAGCACGGATATGGATGATGAAATTGTACAAAACTGGGTATTTAAGCCGCCTTCAACCACTTACTAAAATGTGCATATCTATCTGAGAATTAAACAGCAACGACACCGAAGCCATTACCCCAAAAAATCATGATGCCCCAGAATAAAAATACTAAAACGGCAATAATCATTAAGGTCTGTAATACCAGACGTAGACCCGCTGCGCTCGCGCCCAGTTTGCCTGTAGTGATATAGTCAGTAAATACGGTCCACATGCCAATCCATGCGTGACCGGCAAGGGCTAGAACTGCCACTAAGCTAAACAGACGCATTGGTAGGCTAGTCATAAAGTTTGACCATTCAGTATAAGTGACATCGCCATGGGTCAAAAAGAAGCCCAGTAGCACCACACTGTAAACTGCCAAGACCACCGCACTGATACGCTGGACAATCCAATCACGTGAACCTGAGCCGGTTAGACTGGTTGCGCTTTTGATTCCTGAATCGTTTTTCATTAGAACATCACCCATACAAATGACGCGACAATTAAAATCGCTGCAATTACAAAGCTGATCATAGAGGCGGCACGGCCAGATTTCAGCTCTTCATTCATGCCCATATCAGCAAATAAATGCTTCATACCCATCACAAAGTGATAAGCGATGGCGGCGACGAAAATCCATGCCAAAAAGCGCACAAGGACATTATCAAATACGGTTTCAAAACTCTCAGGCGATGCCAAAGAATTCTGCAATAACCACAGCATGACTGGAATAAGTAAGAATAAAACAATGCCAGAGATACGATGCAAGATTGAAGCAATCGCAATCGGTGATCGATTAACACTAATCACTTGGCTTAGGGGCAGATCAATAGGTCGGTTGCTTTTCACAGCGGGCATCCTTTTTGCGGTTATACTCCTGTATCTGCTATCAACGCCCGATACAAACACTATCTATAAGCGGTGAGCAACACACGAGACGAATAAAGTAAGGAAGGGCTAGCTGACGTCGTTTAATTTGCGCTAAATCTGAAAGTCTGCAAGGAGTGCTAGGGTCATTATAGAAACTCAACCCTCGCTCAATGAGCTGATACATCCTTTCAACAACAAGCTGTCTACATATTAACAGACCATAAAACGAAGCAGGGGATAAATCGATTAACTATTCTATTTTTACTGGTTCTCATTAACAAAAAAAGATAACGCCATGGAGTCATCTCTATATTATCCTTTTTCGTTAAGCTAACCTTCACTGTAGGCTATTTAAAAATAGAACAGTTAACAAGAATATTCAAGCGACAAGCTCAGTCTTGGTCTACAAAATGATCATTCAATCGTAACAAAGTATGAATGGAGCAAAGCCCATTATTTACTTTATCAAGACAAGCCATCAATTTTCGCAAAGCTAGTGCCAGTTAAATTCTTCTAATTATAAAATGACTGAGCACTAATTACAAATTTATTCCCTAAATAGTGGTTATTAGAGATTAATTAACAAAAAACTCGCTATTTGCAATATAAATTCATTAGTATTACTCAGTCTTACTACCCTACAAATCCAAACGCGTTTGTCGGTCAATGATGCTATGTCTGTTTTATAGTCGGTAACAGCAAATATCTCAACATAGTATTTGGCTAAAATCGGCTTCCTATGTCGGTGTTAACAATAATCATTACGCTATGGAAAACAGGGTGGTTTACAATTAAATTACCTACCAGACATATTTTGATACAAAGTTTACAGCCGATAAGTACTGTTAGCGCACGTCTATTGTGGGTCAAAATGGTAAAAGTCTTTTCAAAACTTGAGTAATAACTGCTAATATAGCCTGCATATTAAATGGGTCACATTCATTTTGTCCATTTGACTATATTATGATGCGAGGGTGTGCGTCACTACTATTTTTGTTCTAACAAATTAAAACAATGGAGATTAAATTATGGCTGATAATCAAGCCACATTGACCGTAGATGGTAAGGATTACCAACTTCCTATTACTGAAGGCACTTTAGGACCGTCAGTTATTGATGTTGCTGCTTTCCAAAAAGCTGGCTACTGGACCTATGATCCAGGCTTTATGGCAACCGCTCCTGTCGAATCAAAAATCACCTTCATTGATGGTGGTAAAGGCGAACTATTGCATCGCGGCTACCCTATCGACCAGTTAGCAAACAATGCAGAATATCTAGAAGTGGCTTATGCACTGATTCATGGTGACCTGCCTAACGCTGAGCAGAAAGCAGATTTCTATGAAAAAATCCGTAAGCATATGGGTGTTCATGATCAATTGCGTAAGTTCTTTGAAGGCTTCCGCCGTGACGCGCATCCAATGGCGATTATGGTTGGTGTCGTTGGTGCTTTATCAGCGTTTTATCATGAAAATTTAGATATTAGCAACGAAGAACATCGTGAGATTACAGCGATTCGTCTTATCGCTAAAATGCCAACGCTTGCCGCTATGAGTTATAAGTACTCAAAAGGCGAACCGTTCATGTACCCACGTAATGATTTCAATTATGCTGAAAACTTCTTATACATGATGTTTGCAACGCCTGCTGATGTTAATTATAAAACCAATGACGTTATCACTCGCGCCATGGACAAAATCTTTACCCTGCATGCTGACCATGAGCAAAACGCATCAACGTCTACCGTACGTCTAGCTGGCTCTACTGGCGCAAACCCTTACGCTTGTATCGCTGCTGGTATCGCAGCATTGTGGGGTCCATCACATGGTGGCGCCAACGAAGCGGTACTTGAGATGCTCGATGAAATCGGTTCTGTAGAAAACGTGCCTGAGTTCATGGAAAAAGTGAAGAGCCGTGAAGTGAAACTGATGGGCTTTGGTCATCGTGTTTATAAAAACTTTGACCCACGTGCACAAGTCATGAAAGAAACGTGTGATGAAGTATTAGGCGCATTGGGTATCAATGATCCTAAGCTTGAGCTTGCAATGGCGCTTGAGAAAATTGCTTTAGAAGACCCGTTCTTCGTTGAGCGTAACCTGTATCCAAACGTTGACTTTTACTCTGGCATTATCTTAAAAGCCATCGGAATCCCAACGTCAATGTTTACTGTCATCTTCTCATTGGCTCGTACCTCTGGTTGGATCAGCCATTGGCTTGAGATGCACAGCACACCGTTCAAAATCGGTCGTCCACGTCAGTTATATACTGGTGAAACGCATCGCGATTTTGTTAAAGTTGAAGATCGTAAATAGTTATTGAGCAGGTATAAAAAAATCTCGCCATGTGCGAGATTTTTTTATGACTAGATTTAACAGATTACTTAAATTCTTTTAACGTTTGCTCATATTTAGCGATTTGTTCGTCATAACCTTCGATGGTTTCATTAAATTTCGCCATTAGCATCTCAAATTCTTGCTGTTGGTTTTGTTTCATTTTCTGCATATCAAGTACTTGCTGGGCTTCTATCTGCTCCCAGACTTGATGCTGGATAATCAAACGTGCCAATGCAGGGCTTTTGGCGCTTACTCTGCCAGCGATTTCTGGAGCTTCAAAAAGCTGTGGCACTAAGGTTGCGATATTAATCAAAGTATCTATATCCTGCGCATTCAGTGGCGTGGTTACCGGCTGATAAAGCACTTCCATTGCTTGCTCATAGCGCTCTATAATCTGCTCTTCGGTCAATATAATAGGCTTCCGTGGCTCTAAGCTAATACGCTTTAACACTGTTAAATCACGCTTGCCGACTTCAGTATTGCTGTTAACTGGCTGATCATTACTAGTTTCAACAGCATCGGTAGGCTCATCGACCAATAAAGAGTTTGCACTGTCTGCGACATCAGCGGCTTGTAGCGACTCATACTCTGCTTGCAGACGCCCCTGTAATCTTTGAAACTGGGTAACATATAAAGGTTGAAAATGCTCTATACGAGCCGCAGCCGAGTCACTTTGCACCATAGGTTGAGTGTCTTCTTCGCTCTTTTGCTCACTAGTTTGTGGCTTATCCGCTACATTGTCTTTTGCTGCTTGCTGCTGACATCCGCTTAACAATAAGACGCCGGTCAATACCGTCGCAAGTAAGGTCTTCGAATACCGTGAACGCCCAGTGCCCTTCTTGGCAAGGTTACAACAATCTTCACTATTAGGCTTTTCTGGCAAAAATTTAAACATCTGAATTTATTTCCTGTGTTAAAAACAAAAATGTCACATAGCTATATAAAGGTTAAACTTAAGAATCAATCACGGTATGAGCTGCTAACCTCAAGCTTATCCATCGATTAAACGACTAAGAATGGAATACAGCTTGCGAGATCCTGACAATCTTCTCCGCGCTGACGACGGACAAAATAGTCTTGTACCATGCGTGCTTGCTGCTCAATACCATATTTAAAAAAAGGTTTACCCACTTCTAACACATAGTCATAGCGGCGATCGATAATAGCACCACGCACTACCTTCAAGCCTTGTTGCAGCTGCCATACATGTGTCAGTTCATGTATCAGCCAACTTTGCTTGCCCAATGCCGCTTGACTGAAATCTTCAACCCAATCTACTGGATGAAAATAAAGATGACCATTAGGACTCACCGCATAATGCTTGAGTACCCACCATGCTGTCTTCAGCTCAATGTCATCAAGTTTGAGGCTATCGCCAAAGACTGAATACGCCAGCTTTATCTCACCGGTAGTAAGCTTGCGCGCCTGCCGTTTAGTCGCCTTAGTAGGTACCGAATGATGATTAAATAGACGTTTAAAGATCGACTGCAACATGACTATTATCATCCTTTATATGTGATCTATCATGCTTATAGAATCAGTTAATACCTTAATAGCGATAATATAGATATAAATAAAGCGTTAAAGACATAAGCTGTACATTTAGCTGACTTTTATTAACGTGAATCTGCGTTAGCCTATCCTTTATAACAGTTATTCATAAAAGTATTACTTATCACCTTATTTACAACCACCAATCGCTTAATCGTCATAAAGACAGCGTTATGAAGACAAATATGGAAAACAGCAATTCAATGTTATAGCTTATGGACAACTGTTTAATTTTACAATAAAAAGCCTTAAATAACGAATATATAGAGAATTTTATGCCGCCTAATTTTCATGCTGATACGCCCTTAGCCCAACGTATGCGTCCGACCACGCTTGATACCATCATTGGCCAAGAGCATTTGTTGGCAGTCGGTGCTCCATTACGGCGCTTGGTGGAACAAGGACACCTGCCCTCTATCATTTTGCATGGGGAAGCAGGTATTGGAAAAACAACCATTGCCATGTTGCTTGCCGATGCCGTTGGCAGACCGTTTCATGCGTTGTCCGCGCTAAATACTGGGGTTAAACAGTTACGCGAGGTATTAGATAGTAAGGATTCGCTAAGCTTTGAGTCGCCTGTAGTATTTATTGATGAGATACATCGTTTTAATAAAGCGCAGCAAGATGCCTTACTCGGTGCAGTTGAGTCTGGCGATATTACCTTGATTGGCGCGACCACTGAAAACCCTTCTTTTAGTGTCAATAATGCGCTGTTATCACGTTGCCAAGTCTATCGCTTAGAACCATTGACGCCTGAGCAAATCAGCGCGGTATTACAGCGTGCGCTTTTGGAAGACAATGTTCTTAAGCAACTGTCCATCGACCTACAAGCACAGCAAACCATCAGCCAATTGGCGCATGGAGATGCTAGAAAGTCTCTCAATTTATTGGAGCTAGCGATTCAAACAGCTGACACTAAGCAATCACCGATCATCATCGACGATGCATTGGTCGCTCGGGTCGCTCAGACAGCACTCGTACGCTATGATAAAGATGGTGAGCAGCATTATGATATTGTCTCCGCCATGATAAAGTCTGTGCGTGGCTCAGACCCCGATGCTGCGCTATATTGGATGGCACGAATGCTCGTTGGCGGAGAGCCAGCTGATTTTATCGCGCGGCGCTTGGTGATTTTGGCCAGTGAAGATATCGGTAATGCCAACCCCAATGCCTTACTCCTCGCTGATGCTGCCCTACGTAGTGTACAATCTATCGGCATGCCAGAAGCACGTATTATCTTGGGGCAAGTAGTGGTATATCTGGCAACCAGCGCAAAAAGCAACAGTACATACAACGCTATCAATGCCGCAATGAGCTTAGCAGAAAAGGATGCCTCACCTGTGCCGCTACATTTGCGTAATGGCGTGACTAAGTTGATGCGTCAGCAAGGCTATGGACAAGATTATGTCTATCCGCATAACTATCCTAACCATTATTATGCGCAAAACTATTTACCAGATAAGTTGATAGGCACGCGCTTTTATGAATTTGCGGACAATCAACGTGAACAGCATAGTAAGCAGTTTGTTGATTGGTTAAAAAGCCAAGCCGCCAGCAATGACTAATGGCTCACAATATGGCTCACAATATGGCTGATTATGTGCGGTGATTATGTGCGGTGATATGTCAATTGTCATTACTATTAATGATACCAATCACGATTTTGGACAAACTGCTCTATATAGTTTCGAGATGAGGAAGCATAGTGGGATGAAAAGCGTTAAAATGTCCTCATAATGATATATAAGCAATAATTAGATAACGCTTTATATCCCAAATTAACACCTATCTATATAATAAAATATTGAGACATCCTATGAGTTTAAATACGATTCCTGAGATTATCGAAGACATTCGTGCAGGTAAAATGGTCATCTTGATGGATGATGAAGACCGCGAAAACGAAGGCGATATTATCATGGCAGCGACCCATGTTCGCCCTGATGATATCAACTTTATGATTACCCATGCGCGCGGATTAGTGTGTTTGACCTTATCACAAGCACGTTGTCAGCAATTGGCACTGCCACTCATGTCTGATCGTAATGAAGCAAAATTTAGCACCAACTTTACCGTTTCTATTGAAGCGGCTGAAGGGGTGACGACTGGTATTTCAGCCGCTGACCGTGCTCGTACCATTCAAGCAGCCGTCTCCTCTTCCGCAAAGCCAGAAGACATCGTGCAACCTGGGCATATTTTCCCAATCATGGCACAAAATGGCGGCGTCTTACATCGCGCCGGACATACCGAAGCGGGTTGCGATTTGGCACGTCTTGCGGGACTTGAGCCAGCAGCGGTTATTGTTGAAATTATTAATGCGGATGGCACCATGGCACGCCGCGATGACCTTGAAGTGTTTGCAAAGGAACATGACCTAAAAATCGGTACGATTGCTGATTTGATTAATTACCGTATTGCCAACGAACAGACTGTTGAAGAAATTGCAGCGCATCCCTTTGAGACAGAGTACGGTACCTTTACCTTACATCGTTTCCGTGAGTTTGGTGCTGACGAGACTCATTTAGCTTTGGTTAAAGGCGATGTGAGCCAAGGTGTTAGCACCGTTCGCGTTCATGGTTTTCATCCGTTACGTGACTTGTTTGCCGCCAAGAATGATACCACTGGGCGTAGCGGCTGGAGCGTGCGCTCAGCATTGGAAGAGATTAGCACATCAGAGCGCGGTGTTTTGGTTTGGATTGGTAATCATGAGCCGACTGACCTGGGTGATGCTTTGGATAAAGCGTCATTGAATGAAGCTATGTCTACCATCACCCAGCAACCTTATCGCAGCATTGGTGTTGGCGCGCAGATACTACGCCATCTAGGGGTACGTGATATGCGTCTGTTGTCATCACCGATGAAATTCCATGCCTTATCAGGTTTTGATCTAAATGTAGTTGATTGTGTTCATGCACCAAAACAAGATTAATATATAGTCGGTGAAAAGTAATATCGATACAACAGGTACTACTGGTGCAAATTTTTCTTGCTTGCTGTGCCTACGCAGACAGAGGCTGCAAAAAATTTACACCAGCAATACGGTAGCGACTTTAAAGTATTTCAACCATACTTCATTAAAAATGAAAGTTTATGATCCATAAAAAGGGCGCATCAACCGAGGTTGGTACGCCCTTTTTCTTATTTGTTCAAAGCTTAATGACAAAACACCATACTTAGACTTTTGGGATATGGCCAAATGTTGCCTCTAGTGCTAGCAGCCGTTCACGCTCTTCATCAGTCCATGGCATTTTATCTTGACCATTGCTATCTAAGCGCACTATAACTGCATCCGCGGTCGCAACGATGGCAGCTTGTGCTGTACTATAATAGCTGTACTCTATCGCAATGCTGGTCGTGCCTAAGCGCTGGCAACGCACGCCTAATAACAAGGTATCCGGATAAGTCACTGGGCGTAAATACTGGCAGCTGGATTGTGCTAATACCGTCACCATATTGCCATCAAACATGCCAAGCGCTTGCAAGTAGCCAATACGGGCTGACTCAGCGTAACGGTAGTACACCACATTATTTAGGTGATTAAAGGCATCCATTTCACCCCAATGAATCGGCTGCTGATGAATAATTGGATAATGCGATAGCGCGTCAGGACGATGATTGTCCAAAGTATTAACTATAGATGTTTGATTAAAAAGTTCCATAACTGCCTGCCTCTTATTTTTATAATGCTTTAAAACAATAGTGTAAATCAGCAAACCATTAACGTTGCGGCTTATTTAACATCTGCGAGGTCAACAATGGTGATGTTTTTGGTGCAGTGGCAATCAATCGATCCAAACCTTCTATCACTTCTGTCATATTTTTAGGAGAGGATTTGGTCTGTAAGTCATTTTTGTCGGACTGTTTTCTACTATCGATAGAAGCCTGCGATTCTGCTTGCTTAGGAGGCATCAGCGTTTGCAGCTGCTTGCGGGCTTGATTTAAATACATGACTAACTGATCACGATCATGCATATTGCTGGCTTGACTGGCTAAATTTAAGGTCATAATGGCTTCATGAATCGTCAGTTGCCGACGCGTTAAACGGCTATTGTCAGCAGATTGACTCGGCGCTGTGTTTTTCTGGGCTGCACTTTTGAAATCAGCATTAGTATTAGCAGCACGCTCATGGCGATATAAAAAGTCTTGGATATTTTGAATCGCAAGATTTTGCAGCTGCCAAGGGCTTGGCTGAGCGCTTCTCGCCTGCAAGCGCTGAATATCTTTGACCAAACTTTGCTTAATGACGACCGTTAGTGCAGGCGCAATCTCATTACTTTTTTGTGAGAGCTGCCAATGCAGACCTTGCAATAAATCAATCGCCGCACTGTTATTGCTGTCTGCCAACAATCTATCAGCAGCTTGTATCTGAATACGCAATAAATCTAGCTGGTTTTGAGCTTGGCTACTGACAGCTGCACTAGTCGCTGGCAGCGTTTGTTGATTCATCACAAATAAGCGGTCGTCCATCTCATTTAAACGGCTGACAACTTGCTCATTACTTTGCAAACGCTCATTGACTGTATGTGCAAAGCGCTGCTGACTGATATATAGCCACAGTAAGACGCCTATCAACAATAAAATAACTACCCATTGCAAGCGTAACAAGAACATATTTGCTTGCCGGCGCTGCTGAAGAGCAGAAGGGTCATTCGATAACGATTCAGAGTTCATTGGCATAAGGCCACACCGTTCATGATTGATAAGGTTAAGCGTAATCAGCTGAGCACATAGAGTAAATAAGTTTTATAGCAGTAGCATATTACTCTAAACGTCTCTCTTTTATCTTAAACTAGCTATATTTTAAATATTATAAGCTCGTTGTATTAATAGCAGCAAGAATGGTTTCTGGCGCCAAGTCTTCCACACGCCAATAACTTAAATGCTGCTCAGCAACCATATTGGCTAAGCGCTCGCCCAATACTACATAAGCAAAGTCTGATAGCTCAAGCGTCACATTGACTGACATCGCTTGGTTTTCTGCTGCTAAATTTAATGTTTTGGTAGCCTGAACGATACTTTGCCAATGCTCAAATGCTGTGCCACTACTCACAATGACAATGGGTTTTGCTTGCTGTGATATGGTTATGCCACCTATCGCATTCTGACTATCGAAATCTTGTAGCCATTGCTGATACTGCGCCATGGCATCGACAGGTATCTTGCGCTCGTACCAAGCAATACTATCGATATGAACTCCGCGCGCCTGTAGCGTATCGACCAATAATCGTCTTCCACCAAGACCCCGCCACACAAGCAGCTTATCCCCCGCCTGCAGGCTGTCAATCTCAGGCATCGATAGCATCCCTTCGTTATTAGCAATAGCAGGCTGCAGTACTTGATAGCTAGCAAAGGGTAATTTCACCTCATTTAACACCGCAGCAGTCGCTTCTCCAACCGCAATCAGATGGCTTGGCGCGACTAAAACCCCCAAGCTATCTTCTATGCCCTCTACTGCTTTATCAGTCGCGCCATTAGCTTGACGCTCACGCTCAAGCAACTGCCAGATAGCCAAACCTGAGGCTGCCGCTGTCGGGCTGACGATGACCAGTGCTTGATACTCGCCTGCTAGCCATTGGCGCATCAGTATCATATCATTGTCAGTGGTTGAACGCGGTTGCAGTGTCAACATCGGCATATCAATGACCGACATACCTGCCGCTTGTAAATGTCGCGTCAGCGGTGCAGCACGCTCTACTGGGCGCGTATTGATGACGACTTGCGGCAGCAATGATGGCGTATCAATTGGCTGATTTGAATCCGTGGACTTAGGTGATGAGCAAGACATAAACATACCGTAAAAAAAGCGGATAGCGTTAGCATAACCATAAAGCAATCTAAACCATGATAGCTCTATGATTGAGTTATCATGGTGATTCGGTATATATCCAGTGTTATCCAGTTTGGCTATTATTCAGGGTGATAGATCGCTGACAAAATAGCACCAGCACCAGCTTCTAATAGCATCTCAGCAACTTCGATACCCAGCTGGTTGGCTTGGGCTTCTTGCTCAGCTTGACTGCCCGTTAATGTTTGACGCTTTTCAACTTTAAGCAGCTCGCTACCATCTTCTTGACCAACGCGACCACGCAACCACAAGGTATCGCCTGCGTCATTATTGTTGCTAACACTGCCATTGTCGTCATTATCAGCAGCCAATGCGTCTGCCTTTTGCAGTACAGCATAAGCGGCGATAGGTACTTGGCAACCACCTTGCAGATGTCGATTTAATGCGCGCTCAGCAATCAGGCGAATACGGGCTTTGTCATCATTAAGAGGTGCCAATAACTTTAATACTTCGTCATCATCTGCGCGGCATTCAATCGCTAACGCACCTTGCCCAACCGCTGGCAAACATATATCGATATCCAATTCGCTGCGAATACGTGCATTAAGCTCAAGACGCTGTAGACCACTAGTCGCCAAAATAATAGCATCATACTCGCCAGCATCTAACTTGCTTAAACGCGTACCGACATTGCCGCGCAGGGTTTTAATTTGCAAATCTGCACGATAAGCTTTGATTTGACACTGACGACGCAAACTTGCTGTACCGACTACCGCACCTTGTGGCAATTCATCGATACTATGATAAGTGTTGGAAACAAAAGCGTCGGTTGGCGAGGCACGCTTGCAATAAACACCTAACGTCAAGCCTTCTGGTAAATCCATGGGCACATCTTTTAGAGAGTGCACCGCAATATCTGCCTGCTTGTCATACAATGCCTGCTCAAGCTCTTTGACGAACAAACCTTTACCGCCAATTTTTGCCAGTGGCGTATCCAAAATTTTGTCACCCTTAGTGACGATTTTTAGCAGGTTAATCGTCATCTCAGGATACAACACTAGTAGCCGATCACGAATATGCTCAGCTTGCCATAATGCCAATGGGCTCTGGCGCGTGGCAATATTTAAGGTAGTCAAAGCAGGTTGCTGCATGGTGCTCATAAAAGGCCTCAATAATTTTAATACTAAATTTTCATTGCTCGAAAATAATGCGAGTTTGTCGCCCAAGATGCGGCATAAAAATGGTTTATAACAATAATAATGCAAAAAAAATACCCCTATTTAAGCATAAATAAGGGTTTGATGATATGGAGAGATTATTTTAGGAAAGAAAGCAGGCAATGCTTAGATGTTTTGAATCTTTTCGCGTAGTCCCGGTATAGTTGAAATACTTTAAAGTCGCTACCGTATTGCTGGTGTAAATTTTTTGCAGCCTCTGTCTGCGTAGGGTATAAAAAACTCTAAGCGCTCCGCTAGTAAGGCAACCTCATCATTTGCTATACTTGAGTTCTTATTCTCTTGACTTGTCTTAGACCGATATGAACGCCAACTCTTCAAACCTTAGTAATCCTGATTCAAATAACAATTCATCTGCTTCTGAGTTTAGCACAGATGCTTCTATAACAAACGCTGCCGCACAGAACATCCCTCCTAGCAGTCAGGGTCAGCAGATGTGGGGCGGACGCTTTAGTGAAGCGACTGACAGCTTTGTTGCTGCCTTTACCGCATCGGTTGGCTTTGACCAACGCTTTGCTCGCCATGATATTCAAGGCTCAATCGCTCATGCGACCATGCTTAAAGAGTGCAGTATCTTGGAAGCTGATGACGTTGCGACTATCATTGATGGCTTACAACAAGTGCTGCGTGAAATCGAAGCCGGTGAGTTTAACTGGTCGATTGCCCTAGAAGACGTCCACATGAACGTCGAATCACGCCTGACCGATATCGTCGGCGCAGTGGGCAAAAAACTGCATACCGGACGCAGCCGTAATGACCAAGTGGCGACTGACATTCGTCTTTGGTTACGTGAAGAGACCGATAATATCATTGCGCTATTGGTTCGCTTACAAAGTGGCTTACTTGATTTGGCTGAGCAGCATACCGATACCATCATGCCAGGCTTCACCCATTTGCAAACCGCGCAGCCTGTCAGCTTTGGTCATCATGTCATGGCATGGTTTGAAATGCTGTACCGTGATACCGAACGCTTGGTCGATGCACGTCGACGTATCAATCAAATGCCTCTTGGTAGTGCCGCACTTGCTGGTACAACGTTCCCGATTGACCGTACCATTACTGCTGAACTGTTAGGGTTCGAAGGTATTTGCCAAAACTCGCTTGATGCCGTATCGGATCGTGATTTTGCGATTGAGTTCACCTCGGCAGCGTCTATTTTGATGATGCACATGTCACGCATGAGTGAAGAGATTATTTTATGGATGTCCGCGCAATTTAACTTTGTGCAAATCCCTGACCGCTTTTGTACTGGCTCATCTATCATGCCGCAAAAGAAAAACCCTGACGTGCCAGAGTTAGTTCGTGGTAAAGCGGCGCGCGTATTTGGGCAATTGATGACGTTACTTAGCCTAATGAAGAGTCAGCCACTTGCTTATAATAAAGACAACCAAGAAGATAAAGAACCGCTATTTGATTGTGTTGATACCTTGACCGGTTCGTTATTGGCGTTTGCTGATATGCTACCGAATATTACACCCAATAAAGAAAACATGCGCGCCGCAACGATGAAAGGGTACGCTACTGCGACCGATTTAGCCGATTATCTGGTGCGCAATGGTGTTGCATTCCGTGATGCTCATGAAGTCGTTGGTAATGCCGTTGCGTTAGGCATCAAAGAAGGCGTGGATTTGAGCGATTTATCATTAGCACAACTACAGCAATTTAGTAATGCGATTGGCGATGATGTTTTTGACTTTTTGACTTTAGAAGGTTCACTTGCCGCTCGTGACCACTTGGGTGGTACTGCGCCCAATCAAGTGAAGCAAGCCATCAGCCGTGGACGTACCCGCTTAGAAGTATTTGCGTAAACATTTTTGTCTAACTGCCGGGTTAATCTAGGTAGCTCATTAATGTCATATTTTTACCATAAAATACCCGCCTTCGTTGCGGGTGTTTTTTTGAGCAGAATCAGGTACAGTATTAGGCAATCCTATCTCTTCTTAAAATCATTAAAAAACCACTAGAGTCGGTGAAAAGTAATATCGATACAACACGTACTGCTGGTGCAAATTTTTCTTGCTTGCTGTGCCTACGCAGACAGAGGCTGCAAAAAATTTACACCAGCAATACGGTAGCGACTTTAAAGTATTTCAACTATATAAATCAGGAGTTACTCATGACCGCAACCTTTAACCCACAAGCCAATACCGTATTTTGCCGTAAATATCAGCAAGACTTACCAAAGATGCCGCATCCTCCTTTTCCGAATAAAAAGGGTCAAGAACTACAAGAAACTGTGTCTGAAAAGGCTTGGAAAGAGTGGCTTGAGCAGCAAACCATGCTAATTAACGAAAACCATCTCAGTATGCTAGATCCGAAAGCGAAGCAGTTTTTGACCGAGCAGCGTGACAAGTTTTTAGATAATGAAGATTATGAGCGTGCTCAGGGCTGGACACCAGAAAGCTAATATTGAAACGATACTAACAAACAGGTAAATGACTAGGACTTGTCGTCGAAGTTTGATAGTATTAAGAAGATTCACAACACTGACAGACTCGGGGTGCGATATATATTGACTGCTTAACATGCAGTTAACATATGGTCGCTGAGAAACCACCCGCCGAACCTGATGCGGTTAGTACCGACGCAGGGAAGTCTTAAGCTTATGTTATATCTGTATAAAGGGCGCGCAAAAATGCCTTTTTATTATTGTCAGTATCTAGCAGCGCTGTATATTGCTGTATGCCAATAAATAAAATGATGCCCACCAATCTTTTATAGATGACTTATCAGGATTTATTTTGATAACAGCATTATATTGTGATTGAATTTATCGGTATGGGATAGGCTTGCCCCGCAGCTACTGGCGGTGTTGATTTTATTCAAAAACCAACACGCTAGGACAGCATATGACTATTTCAGATATTGGTTCACAAGCCTCTACGACTACTTCGTCAAAAGCGACTGCTAAGGCAGACGCGCTAAAAACCCCCGCCCATCGTAGCGAAACTGACGCCCGTTTCGAAGAAGACGCGCGCGACTTGCATCGCATCCTTCCTGCCTCTCGTAAAGTCTATATCGAAGGCTCACGCCCCGATATTCAAGTACCGATGCGTGAGATTACCCTTGACCCTACTCCTATCCAAGGCGTACCTGAAAGCGAGTGGGAGCAAAATCCACCGTTTTACGTCTATGACACCTCAGGTGTTTATACTGATCCCAATACCACAATTGATTTGACTAAAGGTTTACCCAAGCTGCGCGAAGAGTGGATTAAAGAGCGCGGTGATACGGAACAATTAAGCGGCTTATCAAGCGATTATGGACAGGCACGTGCCCGTGATATCAGCACTGCCAATCTGCGTTTTGCGCATATTGATAAGCCGCGCCGTGCTAAAGCTGTTGATGGGAAAGTAGGTAACGTCACGCAAATGCATTATGCGCGCCGTGGTATTATTACTCCTGAAATGGAATATATTGCCATCCGCGAAACCCAAAAGCAGCATGAATTGACCGATATGCGCCAGCACGAAGGCGAGACTTTTGGTGCGCATACGCCAGCGATTATTACCCCTGAATTTGTACGTAGTGAAGTTGCCGCGGGTCGCGCCATTATTCCGAACAATATTAACCATCCTGAATCTGAACCGATGATTATCGGGCGTAATTTCTTAGTGAAAATTAACGCCAATATCGGCAACTCTGCACTGGGCTCTTCTATTGATGAAGAAGTGTCAAAAATGACGTGGGCAACGCGTTGGGGTGCGGATAACATCATGGATTTATCCACCGGTAACCACATCCATGAAACCCGTGAATGGTTGATTCGTAACTCACCTGTACCAATTGGTACTGTACCGATTTATCAAGCCCTAGAAAAAGTTGATGGCGTTGCCGAAGATTTAACATGGGAGATATTCCGAGATACCTTGATTGAGCAAGCCGAGCAAGGCGTTGATTATTTTACGATTCATGCCGGTGTATTGCTACGCTATGTACCGTTGACCGCCAATCGCTTGACCGGTATCGTCTCCCGTGGTGGCTCTATCATGGCGCAGTGGTGTTTGGCACATCATAAAGAAAGCTTTTTATATACCCATTTTGAAGACATTTGCGAGATTATGAAGCAGTATGATGTGGCGTTTAGCTTAGGTGATGGTTTGCGTCCGGGCTGCTTGCAAGACGCTAATGATGAAGCGCAATTCGGTGAACTGCGTACCCTCGGCGAGCTGACCCAAGTCGCATGGAAACATGACGTACAAGTCATGATTGAAGGTCCAGGTCACGTGGCGATGAATCGTATTAAAGAAAATATGGACTTGCAGCTTGAGACTTGTGCCGATGCACCTTTTTATACTCTAGGACCATTAACCACCGATATCGCACCCGGTTACGATCATATTACCAGTGCCATTGGCGCAGCAATGATTGGCTGGTTTGGCACTGCGATGCTGTGTTACGTGACGCCAAAAGAGCACTTGGGTTTGCCTAATAAAAAGGATGTCAAGGACGGCATCATCACTTATAAAATCGCTGCCCATGCCGCTGATCTTGCCAAAGGTCATCCCGGTGCGCAGGCACGTGATAATGCGTTATCCAAAGCCCGTTTTGAATTCCGCTGGGATGATCAGTTTAATTTGGCGCTCGACCCTGATACCGCGCGCGAGTTCCATGATGAAACCTTGCCTAAAGACGCGCACAAGTCAGCACACTTTTGCTCCATGTGCGGTCCTAAATTTTGTTCCATGAAAATTACCCAAAACGTACGTGATTATGCTGCCGGACTAAAAACCTTAGCTGATACAAAAAACAGCGTGTCCCCACAATCAGGTGCGCTCAATGATGCTGAGCATTTGATTAAAAAGGTAGATACACAGCTGGTCGAGCAAGTTGGCTCAGCAAGTGCTGAGGAGATTCATCAAGGGATGGCAGAAATGACAGAGAAGTATCACAAAGAAGGTCGCCAGTTATATAAAGAAGTATAGAGCAGTAAAATTAATATCTAAATTAACCATAAAAATACCCCATAAGTTGGACACAACTTATGGGGTGTTTTTATGCGTTACAATCTAAACTTTAAGATCAAAATCTAGACGTTAAACTTTAGACGCCTGATAAATCTCATCAATCGAAGTATTAATGGTATCGGCAAATTTTTGATCGCTTTGCTGTTTGCTTAAGCCTTCGGTAAAGGCACGCGAGAAGCTCGCAATCATACCTGGGTTTTGCTTAAGTTTCGCGCAGGCATCTGTGCGGCTATAGCCACCTGATAATGCGACCACTTTAAGCACTTTTGGATGGTCCATCAGTTCTTGATAAAATCCTGCTTCTTCAGGCAAAGTCAGCTTAAGTATCACTTGTTGCTCATCGTTTAAGCGCTCAAGATGACGCAAGATACTGGCTTTAAGCATCAGCTCACAGTCATGCTTTTGCGCGCTATTGATATCCACTTCTGGCTCAACGATAGGCATCAAACCCTTTGATAGGATTTGCTTTGCCACATCAAACTGCTGCTGGACGACCAGCTCAATGCCATCGACATTTGGCTCGTAAATCACAGAGCGCATTTTAGTGCCAAATACTGAATAGGTTTTTGCCTTATCCAATAATAAGTCTAAATTAGGTATCGGACGCATGACTTGCACGCCATTCATACGTTCTGCTAAGCCTTTATCGACCTTTAAAAATGGGACGATTTGCTTGTCTTCCCATAAATAGTTGCCCGTTGGCTTACCATTGACTGCTCGTTCCATGGTATCTTCGAACAAAATCGCACCAAGCACACGCTCATTATCAAAGCAGTCGCACGTCATGATACGCACTCGCATCTCATGCACTTGGTCAAACATGGCTTCGTCATTGTCATAGGCATCGCCCATAACCCCGTAGTTCTCTAACGCTTTTGGCGTACTGCCACCACTTTGGTCAAGGGCGGCGATAAATCCTGAACCATTTTTGATACGTTGTAATTGCTTTTGGTATTCCATGGAAAGAGCATCCTGTTTTATTTATTAAGATCAAGTGTCACAAATGAGATCTTTAGCTGATATTGATCTAACCGTTCGTAGATAACCTTACCATAGGATGCTATATGTGCCTATATCTGAACAGCAAAAGCACCTATAAAATTGGCGCCATGCCCCTATTAAACCAAAAGCATTTAAGCCAAAAACAAGACTGCCACACAGCAAATCGCCAATAATAAACCTACGATATTCATACGGTTGAGCGATTCTTTAAATACCCCAATACCAATAAGAGTAGCAACAGCAATTACGCCAACGTTCATAGCGGTAAAAACAATACTTGGCGATTCGGACAATACTTGATGGGCACGGATATAAGCATAAATATTGCCCATATTTAGTGCACCTAGTAAGATTCCTGCCGCAAGGGCATTACCCTGCCAGCGGACGCGGTTGATCAACAGATAAATAAGCAGCAATAAAGCCGCTAAGCCAAAACTGACAAATAGTGTCAGCGGAAAGGCAGCACCTTGCTTAGCGACTTGTTTGAATAAAATATCAATAATGCCATAGCCTGCCCAGACGCCAAACAACCATAGCGGTGTATGTTTGGCTTGTTTGCTAATCTGACCCTGATGCGGATGGTAAATCAGCGCCCCAAGTGCCAAAAATCCAAGCAATAAGCCGAAAACACGTGTGCCTGTCAATACTTCTCCAAATAAGAGAAATGCCGAGACAATAGGAATAATTAACGATAAACGCTGAGCGGCATCGGTGGCTACCATACCGACCGCCTCAATCGCGCGCCCAAGAATGATAAACACCGCTGGCAACAGCACACCAAGGGCGATAATAATAGCCCACGCTCCGCCAAGGGCGCTCATGCCACTAATATCCGGCTTCAATAACAACCACGTCAGCAAAAAGGCGACTGGATAACCAGCAACGATGGTTTGACGGATATCGATATCACGTTGGCGCAATACTTTGAGTAGCACAGAGACAGCAACGCTACATAGCACCGCTATCGTTAAATACATCATAACTTTTTTCCTTAATCATCCATCATGTTGAGGATATCTCTATATCAGTGTTGATCTTAAAATCAAAGAAAATCATAGAATGTAACAATATAGGTCGTATGCAGCAAGCCATTTATCTTTATGAGTCATAAGATATCGGAATTAGTGTCTGCTGCGTTCAAATTACAATTAGTCTGTAAGCGTGGTGGTTAAGATTTGCTAAAATAGCACACTACTTACTCACTTATATAATTGCTCAAGACGGTGTCTACTCACGCTTATCTTGACGTATTGCTATTGCCTATGAACACTCTATTTCACTTTTTTGAAAATCGCCTACCTGCCTTCCCTGAAACACCGATGCCGCTACCCTCACCTCGTGATGGTATGCTGAAATTTTTGTGGGCATGTACTAACGGTCTACGCGGCTGGCTACTGCTGTTTATGATTTTGTCAGCGGGTATTGGTATTTACGAAGCCATGCTCTTTGCTTGGATTGGTAATATCGTCGATTGGCTTGGGGTTTATACGCCGGAAAATCTGTGGCTAGAAAAAGGCGACATGCTGCTACTCATGCTGGCGGTGATGATCGTCAGCCCATTATGGATTGCCTTGTCATCGTTTATCCATTTTCAGACCTTGCAAGGGGTATTCCCTATGCAGATGCGCTGGCGTTTTCATCAGCGCATGCTTGGACAATCGATGCAGTTTTATCAAGATGAGTTTTCTGGTCGTGTCTCAGCAAAGGTAATGCAAACGGCATTGGCAGTACGTGATACCGTTATGACAGTTACCGACATGTTTATGTATGTCGCAGTCTATTTTATCACCTCAGGCATTATTCTCTTTAATCTTGATAGTCTATTATTAATACCCTTTATCGCGTGGTTTGTACTGGTTTGTCTCGCAATGTGGTTTTTTATTCCTAAGCTCAAACAGACAGCTATCGTACAAGCGGATGCTCGCGCCTTGATGACGGGGCGCATCACTGATGCTTACGCCAATATTATGACCGTCAAGCTGTTCAGCCACTCGCGCCGTGAGCTCAGTTACGCCAAAAACGCTATGGGGCAGTTTTTGGGTACCGTCCATGCACAGATGCGCTGGGTCAGCTATCTTGAATTTTCAACGCATTTGATTAGTGTTGTTTTGGTCAGTAGTACTGCTGGTATTGGCTTGTATTTATGGCAACAAGACGCGATTGGTGTCGGTGCTATTGCCGCTGCAACCGCCATGGCACTACGCTTAAATGGTTTAACGCGCTGGATAATGTGGGAGACAGCAAGTTTGTTTGAAAGTATCGGTACGGTACAAGATGGCATGCATACTTTATCTGCACCGCAAATGATTACTGATAAGCCAAATGCACCTGCGTTAGATGTCACTAATGGACGTATTGTCTTCGACAATGTTAATTTTAGTTATGAAAATAATGATGATAACGAGGCTAGCAATAGCAATGATATCAATGGCTATTGCATCAATAACGCCAGTATCTCTACCATAAAGCTGCTTGACAACTTTTATCTAGACATCAAACCGGGCGAAAAAATCGGTCTGGTTGGGCGCTCAGGTGCCGGTAAATCCACTTTGGTCAATCTGCTACTGCGCTTTTTTGATGTCGATGGCGGTAAGATTTTTATTGATG
Organism: Psychrobacter arcticus 273-4; assembly: GCF_000012305.1. Lineage (NCBI taxonomy): Bacteria > Pseudomonadati > Pseudomonadota > Gammaproteobacteria > Moraxellales > Moraxellaceae > Psychrobacter > Psychrobacter arcticus. The sequence continues at coordinate 94,733 of NC_007204.1, read as the reverse complement.
GGCAAGCGATTGATGAAGTTACCCAAGAATCATTACGTCAGCAAATCGGTATGGTCACCCAGGATACCTCTTTATTACATCGTACCGTGCGCGAAAACATCGCTTATGGTCGTCCGGATGCCACTGATGAGGAGATTGTCATCGCGGCAAAACAAGCCCAAGCATGGGACTTTATCAAAGACTTATATGATGATAAAGGCAATACTGGACTTGATACCCAAGTTGGTGAACGCGGCGTCAAACTTTCTGGTGGTCAACGTCAGCGTATTGCCATCTCTCGTGTTATGCTAAAAAACGCGCCGATTTTATTATTAGATGAAGCCACCAGCGCTCTTGACTCTGAGATTGAATTTGCAATTACTGAAAGCTTAAACGATATTATGACTGGCAAGACGGTTATTGCTATCGCCCATCGCTTATCAACCATTGCTGCTCTTGATAGACTGGTGGTGATGGATAAAGGTCAAATCATTGAGCAAGGCAGTCATGACGAGCTATTGAATCTACATGGCGTCTATGCACGCTTGTGGCATCGTCAAAGCGGTGGCTTCTTAGGTGAAGACAGTTAATTAAAAGCGCTTTATTAACAATAACCTTTCACAGGGACGTGTTTATTGTATGGAAGCATTCATAAATCGCATCAATCTATTGCCTTATGACGGACAGGTAAATAACTTAGGGATTGTTATTGATTATCCCAGCTCCTTATTTTATAACCTAGTGACCGAGCTACCTTGGCAAGCGGATATCGTCACTTTATTTGGTAAGACGCATATTACGACGCGTCAAATCGTTTGGATGGGTGATAGCAATATTGACTATCAGTACTCTGGTCATAGGCGTCAAACGATACCATGGACGGATACTATGTTTCATGTGAAACAACATGTTGAGCAGCAGTTATCAGCGCTTGGAATTGATGCTAATTTCAATTCGTGCTTACTCAACTATTATCCTTCTGGCGATGACGGCATGGGCTATCATGACGATGATGAAAAAGAGCTCGGTGAGCAGCCGGTTATTGCTTCGTTATCGCTCGGTGCTACACGGAAATTTGTCTTTAAGCATAAAAAAACTCAAGATAAAGTCGAGCTCTATCTTGAGTCAGGTCAGCTCATTGTCATGCACGGTGATACTCAGAGCTTTTGGAAGCATAGCATTACCAAAACTAAAACGGTAGCTACAGGACGTATTAGCCTAACCTTTCGCCAGATATATTCCAATAATCAAAGCTAGCTATTAACTAAACCTAGCAATGAATTAAATTTGACTCAGCTGACTTTTAACACCAATTTACCAAAAGCATCGCCTTTTTGCAGCTCATGATGGGCAGCAATCACTTCTGCTAATGGATAGGTCTTTTGCAAACGTAAAGTCAGCTGACCATCTGCCACAAGCTGTAAAACACGCGCCATGTCTTCGCCATTACGCTGAGCCGCATAGCCCTCAACGCTTAGATTTTTTTGACTGCCTGCCTCTTTAAGCTTATCTACCCAAATCGTTGGTAGCACATACACACGCCCAGAATCTTTCACAACGTTCAGCGCTCGTACACCAGCTTCATCACCGACCAAATCCAGTAGCACATCAGCTTGCAGCTCAGGGAACGTTTCGTCCTTGGTGTAATCAATCCAGCCTGCAAGCTGGCTGGTGTCTATCAAGCTATCCAGTTTTTCATACTTTTCTGCTGAACAAATAAGCGTGACTTTAACATTGTTTTTGGCAACTTTATCTATCAAAAGCTGTATCAATAAATGACCAACACCGCCTGCTGGGGCGTTCATCACTACATGCTCGCCCTCTTTTATGTCGGCAAACTCAACAAATTGTAGCGCTGTTTGTCCAATACAAGGCAGTGCGCCTGCCTGCTCTAAGGTAACAGTTTTAGGTACACGTGCCAGCATTTTGGCATCGACAGCGACATATTCAGCATAGCATCCACCGTTAAAGGTTAATGCCGCCACTTTATCACCAACCACAAAATCTGTGCTACGGCTTTTGACCACTGTGCCTGACATATCAAAACCTAAAATCGCGGGCTGATTATGATCAAACTTATCTTTTTTGATATTGGCAGCGCCCCAACCTTTACCTTGACGGGTTTTATAATCGACAGGATTGATACCTGCGTAAGCAATTTTTACCAGCACTTGATCATCTGTCAATTCAGGTACGGCGACATCATCTTGGTACGTCATGACTTCAGGTGCACCAAACTCACATATGAGTACCGCATGCTGGGTCTTTGGGATTTGTTTATCAGACATCATTTATCATCCTTTTTTATTTTACTGTTTAGCGTTATTTATTCCATTATTGGTTTTTTACTCTAAGGCAATGCCAATTCTGCACTCAAAGGCAGATGATCAGACAGGGTTGACCACGGTTTACCCGTATGTACCCAAGCGTCTTTTATTCTCAGATTACGTACATAGATACGATCTAAGCTTAGCACAGGTAACTTCGCTGGAAATGTTGGCAGCAGCTTGCCATGACAATGTTTAAAAGCTTCGGTCATGCCCAAATTCGATGCCAGCTTATCACAAGACATTTTTTTCCAATCATTAAAATCTCCTGCCAAAATCAATGGCTGATCAGGTGCAATCTCATCTCGGACATAGTTAACAATCGCTTCATATTGCTTGATACGATCGCGCTCAAATAGGTTTAAATGGGCACATAAAACCACCACTGGCACATTCCAACCTACCGGCTGCACTTCACAGTGTAAAACCCCGCGCTGCTCAAGCTTATTAACCGTAATATTGACGTTATGCTTGGGATCAAGCGGAAATCGGCTCAATACGGCATTGCCATGATGACCGTTTTCGTATTCTGAATTTTTGCCATAACTGTTTTCTAGTTGCAAATATTCACCAAACCATTCGTGCTGAGACTGGTCAGGGTATTCATTATACTGAATATTGCGCTTGAGGTTTTGCCCTTGTACTTCTTGTAGGCAGAGTATGTCGGAACCAATAATATCAAGCGCTTGGGCAATACCCTGAACTTTGACTTGGCGATTCATCGGCGACATGCCTTTATGAATGTTATAGCTTGTGAGTAGAAAAGAGGTGGTATTAGTCATAATAGTATTAGTCATAAACTCAGTATTTATAGAGTAGGTATTGAATATGGCCGGCTTAAAATAAAAAATAATCGTTTGAAATATAATCGAGGCACTATAAAACCATACATATAAAAAGAGCATTGGCTCATATTGAACCAATGCTCTCATACTATACCCATGTGCTATCAATGACCAATGGCTAATTCGTTACTGAGCCTAAGCCATCTATTAATAGCGGGTGACAAGAGCAATCGGTTGGTCTTCACTCATAATATCTTGTGGCATAAATACCGCTTTGCCGCCATTATGAATGACATGCTCAATGATTTCACCAATGGCATCATCAGTGATACCTTCTGCGCCTGAATCATCAGCAAGACTTAGCGTTTGCGCTTTTTCATCAATTTTAGCCGGTTGAATATAACCACGGCGGACATACAAAGTATCGCCTACGCCCTGAAAAGCACTACGATAGACTTCTTGCAAATCAGTCTGTAGTCTATTTGCCCCGCGCGCTTTATCAATCTCACCCAGTGCCGCTTGGTGTAGCGAGGTACGATAACCTTCTACTGCTTCTTGTACACTGTTGATAATATGCTGCGCACTACCCTCTTCTAGATTGGTGGCATTTGATACCGTAGCGATGATATTATCCGGACGGTCACAAACATCTTTATAGTAGCCAATATTTTTGGTATCGCCAACGACAACGAGTGGCATTTTATGCTCGCCCCACAGTTCTTGAACACTCTTATCTACTTGGTTAAAGAACTCTTTTAACGCGCTGCTGTCATTATTTGCTGAGCGATCTGATCCACCATCGCTTGTCGTATGAAGTCCATTATTGTCGATAGGGAATGGAATATTTTCCATATTGTTTTGGGCAGTATCGTCTAGATCGAATTCTCGTATCACGCGATCATTAGAGACTTCAATTAAACGCGCCTTATCACGAGTCAATACCAAAGTATAATAATGCACAGCACTTGCCATGTCACGCACCAAATCACGGGTCGCAAAGCGATGTGAGATGACCACGCGCTCAGTGGTATCAATGGGCATACGAATCACTTGTACGTCGTCAGTACTGGCAAAGATAGCTAACGTATCTAGATTAAGATTATGATTATGCTCTTTAGTCTTAGCATGGATATTGTCTAAGATAGTGGTCGCTGTACGCTTGTCATACTCATTGGTTAGACGTTCTTCGACGACTTTTAATTGGTTTTTTAGGGCAATAGGGTCTTTGTCATTGGCAGGGTGTTCGCGGTGCGTTTTGACAAAAATACTGACTGCTGGATTCGCCTTTGTCTCGCGTAAGCTTTTGAGGGTTGCTTTCATAAATACTGCTCCTTGTTTTATGACCATGAATTTCCAGTACTACTTTTGGTATGCCTTGCCTGTTAGTTATTCTATATTTTTGCTATATGGCGACGGCATACTCGTAATAACATCAGTTATTCTATAACCCTATCAACTTGACCTCATAATCTATAGGGTTAATTTGCAAGCAAATGATGACGCTTTGTAAATGGTATCAAAGTCTGCCACAACAACCTTAATAAATGTAAGTTGGTTAACAGTGCGATAAAGCTTAAGTTCTCAGCTTGTATTTTCACCAATAAAGACCCATCATTTACATACTATAGTCGGTGAAAAGTAATATCGATACAACACGTACTACTGGTGCAAATTTTTCTTGCTTGCTGTGCCTACGCAGACAGAGGCTGCAAAAAATTTACACCAGTAATACGGTAGCGACAGTAAAGTATTTCAACTATACAATAGTGATTATCGAATACACCATAACTATTATCCTCACATCGAGGTACTTGATTTTGACACATTTTTATACTGATCAAATTTATTAAGAATGCGAGCAATAACGCTATTCGACGGTTTAAATAATTACGCCAAATTAAAGCAGTTTACTCATAACACTCATTATTTATAGCGAACCCCTTTATGACTTCTATTTCTTCAGAGTTACATCTTGTCGATTTTGCAGATCCTGCGCCAAGTACCTTACAACAGCAAGTTATTAGCGCCATTGACGCGGCTAATGCATTTTTAGATGAATTAACGGTGATGACAGAGACCAAGGAAGCGTCTACCCCGATAGACGCTGAGCAAGCGCTAACCGATATAAAAGACTTTGACCATATCAACCTAGCACTGGATCGCAGCTGGGGAATTTTGTCGCATCTTAATAGCGTGATGAGTAACGATGAGATTCGTCATGTCCATCATGAGCTGCTACCAAAGCTGTCTGCCTATGGTACGCGAGTTGGGCAGCATCAGCCGCTATTTAGCCGTTATCAAGCGATTATCAATGATAAAGCATTCTTTGCAACGCTTGAGCCTGCTAGAGCACGAGCTATTGAGCTTGCGCTACGCAGCTTTGAGTTATCAGGGGTCGCACTACCTAAAACAGAACAAGACAAATTTGCTACCATTCAAAGCCAGCTGTCTACGTTGTCAGCCACTTTTTCAGACCATGTCTTAGATGCTACTCAAGCTTATGTTTTACCGCTTAAACAAGAGCAGTTGACAGGCTTGACCGACAGTGGCTTGGCATTAGTAGCTGATGCAGGTGAGCAGTACAAAACAAACCAGCTTGCAAATGGTTCGCTCACGCAAACAGAGGTTGATGCATTGCCAAGCCCGTATTATGTGGCAAGCTTAAATATGCCTGTATATCTTGCCATCATGACCCATGCCGATGATCGCCATCTACGCGAGACGTTATATCGCGCCTATGTCACCCGCGCCTCTGAGTTTGATGAGCATACCAATGCCAAAGGAGAATCGCTCAATAACGCCGATATCATGAGTCAGATTTTGCAGTTACGTGAGCAAAAAGCCAAATTACTGGGTTTTAATAACTATGCAGAAGTATCGCTATCCACCAAAATGGCAGATAGCGTGGCGGAAGTGGAAACCTTTTTGCGTGATTTAGCTGTGCAAGCAACGCCAACTGCTGAGCAAGATTTGGCACAATTGCAAAAGTACGCGCAAGATTACGGTATTAAAGATTTACAGCCGTGGGACAGTGCTTATATCGCCGAAAAGGTAAAACAAAGTGAGTTTAGCTTATCACAAGAAGAAATTCGCTCGTACTTCCCATTACCAAGAGTGATTAGCGGGTTATTCGCTATCGTTGAGCGTTTATACGGTATCAAAGTACAAGAGCAAAGTAATGACAGCGCAAATAATAGTACAGACAAATCATTAGCATCACGTTGGCACGATGATGTCCGTTTTTATCAATTATTCGATGCTGATGACAATTTGCTTGGTGGTTTCTACTTTGATTTATTTGCCCGTAGTGGTAAACGCGGCGGTGCTTGGATGAGTGGCTTTCAGTCGCGTTATAGTTATAATAAGCAAGATCATCAGCAGCTACCAGTGTGCTTTATGGTGGGCAACTTTACCCCAGCACTCGATGGTAAGCCAAGCTTATTGACTCATGATGAAGTTGTCACCTTATTCCATGAGTTCGGTCACGGTTTACATCATCTGTTGACTCAAGTAACCATTGGTGATGTTGCTGGCGTCAATGGCGTAGAATGGGACGCCGTCGAGCTGCCAAGCCAGTTTATGGAAAACTGGGCATGGGATGCGGAAGGTATTGCTCTTATTAGCAGTCATGTCGAAACGAGCGCGCCCTTGCCTAAAGATAAGCTTGATGCGCTATTGGCAGTCAAAAACTTCCAAAGTGGACTACAAACGCTCCGTCAAATCGAATTTGCCTTGTTTGACTTGTTGATTCATGCGCAGACACCAGTGCTTGATTATAAAGGTATCTTGACTACCCTTAACAGCGTACGTGATGATATTGCCATTGTGCAGACGCCTGATTACAACCGCTTTGCCAATGGCTTTAGTCACATCTTTGCCGGTGGTTATGCCGCTGGTTATTACTCATATAAATGGGCAGAGCTGTTATCTGCCGATGCCTTTAGTAAGTTTGAAGAAGAAGGTGTTTTTAACCCTATCACAGGTAAAGCCTTCCGTGAGACCATCTTGTCCGTTGGTGGTAGTTTTCCAGCTAAGGTGAATTTTGAGAACTTCCGTGGTCGCAGTGCCAGTATTGAGGCTCTGTTACGTCATAGCGGTTTTGCTGATACTAACAACCAGACTAAAAACAGTACGGCTGCCAATGCCCAAACAACTCGTAAGGTGATATAAATGCGCTATCAATCAACGCGCCCAAAGCGGCAGTTTTTAGCAGGCGTTCGCTGTCCGAAATGTCAGATCATGGATTCGGTAGTACAAATAAATATCGTCACCCCTGCACCTGATGAATATATTGAATGTACGCTGTGCGGACATACCGAACATCGTCCTGATCCTGATGCTATCAGTGCAAAGAACCATCTTGAAGACCAACTCACTCGTGATGCTATGATCACCGGAACCAGTGGCACGGTCAAATTTAAATAAAACCACTTAAATTTTGACCATCAAACAGTCATACCTCATAGTTACTGTAAATAGTACGGTATGCACTCACCTATCTAGCAATAGATAGGCATTTTATTTTGAGTTTGCTATAGTATGGCAACTGATATTGTTAACCTAAATTGACTGTGATATGAAAAGCAAGAAAATGCGTCTTTTATTTAATAAAGTTTCGAAACAATCTACCCATTCTGCTAAGCCACGTCAAAAATGGTGGTTTGGTATTCTATTGATTGTGCTATTGATCGGCTATTTGGTTTGGAAAGGCACGGTGCCCCAAACCAATACCACTGATGCCGAACAATTACCTACGACTACCGAAGAAACACCAGCTAGCCAAACCGATGCCTTACTATTAGATAGTGCCGCAAGTGACTTAGACACTGGTAGCCTAGAAACTGGTAGCTTAGAAAATAGTGCTTTAGACAATAGCTACTTGGAAACCAATGATACTACGTTAGCTCAGAATAAAGCTGACCTAACTACGACAAGTGCTAACATCCCTGACCCTAAAGCTATCTTAAAAGCGCCATTGCCAAAAACGAACAGCTTAGCCAAAGAAGAAATTGATCGCTTAGAAGATGAACGTAAGCGCTTAGCCGGACAAGAAAAGCTCGCTGCTGAACAGATTGCCATGACCAAACAGTTGACTGAACTTAAGGCTCAAGAAATCGCACTACTTGAGCAACAAATTGCCCAATTAGAGGCTGATACTGCGGCTAAAACCAACGCTAACTAACGTATGCTTTTATAAAGAGGTTGATGATGGCATCTTTGCCATTCACTCATACCTCTATAGTCGGTGAAAAGTAATATCGATACAACAGGTACTGCTGGTGCAAATTTTTCTTGCTTGCTGTGCCTACGCAGACAGAGGCTGCAAAAAATTTACACCAGCAATACGGTAGCGACTTTAAAGTATTTCAACTATATTCTAAATAGCAGTGCTCAGCTGCTAATAGTGCCTGTTAATAGCGCTGCTCTCCTTTTAGATCCTATTCTTACTCGAGCGAAAACCCTATATCCTGATAATTACCAACGTTACTATCGTGCTTGCCGTGATGGTATAGTTGAAATACTTTAAAGTCAGTTATTCTTTACGCCCATAAAAAAACCGCCTTAGGCACTTATAATGATAATAAGCCACCCAAAGCGGTTTTCTAAATGTTAACGCTATCAAATATCAAGCATTAGCTTTGCTCAATACCTTTCATAGTCAACTTGATACGACCACGATTATCAACGTCTTGTACCAGTACTTTCACGATTTGACCTTCTTTTAGATAGTCAGAAACGTTTTCTACGCGCTCATCAGCGATTTGTGAGATATGGACGAGGCCATCAGTATTTGGTAATACGTTAACAAAAGCACCGAAGTCGACGATACGAGCGACCGTACCTTCATAGGTTTTACCCACTTCAACTTCTGCCGTGATTGCTTCGATTTTAGCAATCGCTGCTTTAGTTGCCGCTTTGTTTTCACCAAAGATACGAATAGTACCCGCATCATCGATATCAATAACCGCACCAGTTTCTTCAGTTAGCTGACGAATCGTCGCGCCACCTTTACCGATAACGTCACGGATTTTGTCTGGATTGATCTCAATTACTGCATAATTAGGCGCATGAGCATTGATTTCAGTACGGCTCTCAGGCAATACTTTGTTCATCGCGTCTAGGATATGAATACGACCAGCATGGGCTTGTTTTAACGCTTGCTCCATGATATCTGGTGTAATACCTTCAATTTTAATATCCATCTGCAGGGCAGTAATACCATCTTTAGAACCAGCAACTTTAAAATCCATATCGCCAAGATGATCTTCATCACCTAAGATGTCAGACAATACCGCGAAACGCTCGCCTTCTTTGACCAGACCCATGGCGATACCAGCAACTGGTGCTTTAATTGGTACACCAGCGTCCATCAATGCCAAGCTCGCGCCGCAAACAGAAGCCATTGATGATGAACCGTTTGATTCAGTGATCTCAGATACCACACGGATGACATACGGGAAGCGGTCGCTATCAGGCAGCATCGCTTGTACACCACGGCGTGCTAGACGACCATGACCAATTTCGCGACGTTTAGGAATACCTTCACGACCCGTTTCGCCTACTGAGAAATGCGGAAAGTTGTAATGCAACATGAAATGGTCACGAATCGTACCCGCTAGCGAGTCAATCATATTGACGTCACGAGTATTACCAAGGGTAGTCGTTACCAAGGCTTGGGTTTCACCACGTGTAAACAGTGCTGAACCATGAGTAAATGGTAGTACACCAACCTGTACATCAAGAGCACGAACGGTCTCTAAATCACGACCATCAATACGTGGCTTACCAGACAAAATATTGTCACGAACGGTACGATATTTTAGATCGTTATAAATCTCTTTTAACTCAGATACTGTATCACTATAGCTTTCTGATTCAGCATCGCCAGCAAGGGCTACAATAGCGGCGTCTTTAATTTCGTTAAGCTTGCTGTAGCGAGCTTGCTTATCAGTAATCGTATAAGCATCAGATACTTGCGCACCAAACTGCTCTTTCATACCAGTCTCTAACGCTTGATCACGTACAGGAGCGGTATATTGCTGCTTAGCAGTACCAATTTCTGCTGCCATTGAGGCAATGTTATCGATAACGATTTGCTGCTGCTGATGACCGTATAATACTGCGCCTAGCATTTGATCTTCTGATAACTCTGCAGCTTCAGATTCAACCATCAATACGGCAGACTTTGTACCAGCCACGACCAAATCAAGATCACTTTCTTTAAGCTCTTCAAGAGTAGGGTTCAGTACGTACTCACCATTGATAAAACCAACACGGGCGGCAGCAACAGGACCATTGAATGGGGCATCAGAGATAGCTAGCGCCGCTGAAGCACCGATTAATGCTGCGATATCTGCTGATTGAGTTTTATCAGATGATACAACCGTCGCTGTGATTTGAATCTCGTTTACATAGCCTTCAGGGAATAGCGGACGGATTGGGCGGTCAATCAGACGCGACGTTAAGGTTTCAGACTCGCTTGCACGACCTTCACGCTTGCCATAAGCACCTGGAATTTTACCTGCAGCGTACATTTTTTCTTGGTAGTTGACAGTCAATGGAAAGAAGTTTTGACCTTCTTTGGCATCAGACTTTACAACCGCTGCTACCAACACAGTAACGCCGCCCATGTGTACTAAAATAGAGTTTGCTTGGCGAGCAATACGCCCTGTTTCGATGACAACTTGCTGGTTGCCGTATTGAAATTCACGCTTAATGGTATTAAACATTGTCATATAATTTTCCTAATATTGACTGACGAAATAATATCAGCACAAAAAATACTGATATCTGTCATTAAAATTCTTGGTATATAGCTTCTAACAGACTGTCTTTACACTTATAAATCTTGTCTATCGAAACTATTATTATCAAATATTTATCTTATGCAACTGGCTTATCTAGCTCGCTTAGCCCTGCATATTGGTTGATGCTAAAATTCGGTTTGCTATAACTATCATTTAAATTTTTATAGCATCAAAACTGCTCCATCTATGGAGCCTTTTAAATACTGTAGTTATGCATGTTTATCTATTTATATATCTATCATAAACAATGCAAAAAAATTACTAAGGCATTATTTTACAGTGATTTATGGTCATTGACCAATCAAATGCCGCACTGTCTGTTTCTTAATAATACTTACTAATCAGTCAATTATGAGCTTATATTTATGTACTTTAGCTCACACCATACCGATAAGCATAAAAAAACGGCGTGAAACTATTCCACACCGTTTTTAGAAAAATCTATTTTATCGATATCAACAAGCAAGTTCCAAATGGCTCCGCAAAAAATCTAAAATACTGCCTGATTAAGGCATATTTCGTTTTAGCAACCATTCGTACTACTGTCGCCAAATTAACGACGTAGACCTAACTGGCTAATAAGGGTGGTATAGCGACCAAGATCTTTACTTTTTAGGTAATCAAGCAGTTTGCGACGGGTGTTAACCATACGGATAAGACCACGGCGGCTGTGATGATCCGCTTTATGTGCTTTAAAATGGTTTTGTAGATCGTTGATGCGAGCACTTAACAAGGCTACTTGAACTTCTGGTGAACCTGTGTCACTTTCGCCACGTTGGTATTGAGCGATGATTTGTTCGCGATCGGCATTAGTTAGCATAAATATCTCCGGCAATGCTAAGAGCGCCTTGATGGTCTTAAAATTTAAGCATCAAGGAGCAATAGAATAGTCAATAAAATAGCCTGTACGTCATTCAGGACAACCCTGCATTACTAGAGTTGACCTAGTGTACGACAAGCTCAATGAGTCATAACTGTTATTTAAAACCGTTTAGAATAATCTAAACCGTATTTAAATATGACGCCAATTATAACAAAAAACTGCTGAGCTAACAGCAGTTTTTTGTTATGACTTTATGAATACATGGTTATTGATGAGTAAATAGTTATTACCTATCAACAAATAAACATGAAACTATAGCAGCTAACCTTATATTCTAAAACTTATTATGTTTTTGGACATCATCTTCACTAGCCGTACCGCCCAGCTCATCTTCAGCTAACGGCGCAGTGGTAGCTTCTGCTACACTGTCAGGAGAATTGTCAGCACTAGGATTGATATCTTCTACAAGTTGATTAATCTCTTGTTCTTGCTCATCCATATCTTTTACTGAATTGCTCATATTAATTCCTATTTATAGTTGAAATACTTTAAAGTCGCTACCGTATTGCTGGTGTAAATTTTTTGCAGCCTCTGTCTGCGTAGGCACAGCAAGCAAGAAAAATTTGCACCAGTAGTACGTGTTGTATCGATATTACTTTTCACCGACTATATATTTAACTTTCTTATTATGCTTTTCATCCGTGTCATGCTTTCCCTAGCTGACTTAATCAAGATACAAAAAAAGCAGGTTTCACTATAGGTGAAACCTGCAATAAAATGTGACGATATGTGATTTGTGTGAATTCTTAGTAAGTTTTACAGCTGTTGAGTTATAAAAATGCCTAAATCCACCTACTCAAATTATAACTGAATCAATTTTTTAGGTTGCAATCGACCATTTAAGCTCACTGCCCCTAGACCGATAAACGTTCCATGCTCATCGATAAGACGAATATCTACCGGTATCTCATGTAGCAATTGCTGCGCGTTATCATCGTTATCATCGTTATCATCGTTATCATCGTTATCATCGTTATCATCGTTATCATCGTTATCATCGTTATCATCTTCAACATTTTGATTAACAGCAGCGTTTTTATTGCTAGTAGATAAGTGCTGTTCGATAGCTGATGTAATATAACTTTGCAAATCATTAGTCAACTGATCGATAACATTCAAACGTTGACCCATTTGCACACGCTCACACTGCTCTGATGATAATGTAAGCTCAGCATTAATATCGATGCAGGCATCTACTGGCAATAGATATGTCTGACGTTGTTCTAATGCCAACGCCTCTAAATTTGCAAGCGTAATTGTCTCATCGATTTTAAAATCACCCACTTGTAAACGGCTCAGTGCCGTCAAATGCCCAAGTGTACCTATGGCTTTGGCAATATCTTCTGCCAACACACGCACATAAGTGCCTTTTGAACAGGTGACTGTCAATTGTATTTGCTGCTCATCGATTGCTTTCAACTCAATGGCTTTGAGGATAATATCTCTTGGAGGGCGGTCTACTTCAATACCAGCACGAGCATATTCATAGAGTTTTTTGCCATCTTTTTTTAAGGCAGAATACATCGGTGGAATTTGCTGCTGGGCACCTAGAAACTGCTGGGCAATTTTGTCTAACATTGTATCATCAAACGCTGAAATCGTTGCCTCAGCAGTGACTTGTCCATCAGCATCACCGGTATCAGTTTGACTACCAAGTAAAATAGTCGCTTGATAAGATTTATCCGCATCAAGCTGATAGTGACTGAACTTAGTCGCTTCACCCAAACAGATAGGCAACAACCCCGTTGCCATCGGATCAAGTGTTCCGGTATGACCTGCTTTTTTGCTGTCATGGTTAGGCGATTTGAATAAATATTTTACCTTTGACACCACTTGCTGTGAAGTCATACCTTGAGGCTTATCGACTAAAATAACACCCGAAATTTTAATCTTGTCAGGGTGATTACTAGACTTTTTATCCGCTTGCGTAGATGCGATAGACATAATGACTTTTACCCTTCTACTCTTCGTTTTCTTGCTCGTCAGACTCATTTTCTTCAGTCTTAATAACCGCTTTACTGATTAAATCCATCATATAATTACCACGGGCGGTAACTTCATCATAATGAAAGCGCAAACGCGGTGTTGTGCGAGTTTTTAAGCTATGACTCAGCTCAGTACGCAAGAATCCTGCCGCTTTATTCAGCACTTTGATGCTTTCTTCGTGATTTGACATGGTCATGGCATCATTGAGCTCAGGCTCCATAATGGTCACATATACATCGGCATAGCCTAGGTCTGGGCTGACTTTAACGCTAGATATAGTGACAAAACCTGTCAGACGTGGATCATTGACCGCGTCACGGATAAGGACAGCAAGCTCACGCTGAATCTGGTCAGCTAAACGTTGTAAACGTTGGTTCATGTTATTACCTTGTTTTTAATATGACTTATTTTTATTGATCAATATAATCATTTATTAATAAATTTAACGACTAATATTTGTTAAAAAAGGCCTAGCAGGATGTACCTGTTAGGCCTAAGTACAGCTGAATATTTATAAGATAGCTAACCCATCATGCCATACTCAGTTAATAAAGCGGATTGCATGATGTACCATCCTAATTTTACCAGTGACTTTAGATAGTACGTGCGAACTCTTGGATTTCAAAGACTTCGATTTTATCACCAGCTTCTACATCATAACCGCGAACGGCTAGACCACATTCCATACCGGTACGTACTTCATTAACGTCTTCTTTGTAGCGACGTAATGATTGCAATTGACCGGTAAAGATAACTTGGTCATTACGTAATACACGGATAGGTTTGTTGCGATAAATCGTACCTTCAACCACCATACAACCGGCAGCTGCACCAAACTTACTAGAGCGGAATACTTCACGAACGTCTGCAACACCCAAGATTTTCTCACGATGTTCTGGCGCAAGCATACCACTCATGGCCGCTTTCACATCATCAATTAAGCCATAAATAACACTGTAATAGCGAATATCCATGTTGGCTGTGTCCGATTTACGGCGTGCGGTGGCATCTGCACGAACGTTAAAGCCTAACAATACCGCTTCACTAGATTCTGCTAGCGTCACATCTGACTCAGAGATAGGACCAACGCCTGAGCTAATCACTCTGACTTTAACTTCATCAGTTGATAACTCATTCAGTGCTGACAGTAACGCTTCAAGCGAGCCGCGAACATCGGTTTTTAGAACGATATTTAAGTATGAAACATTGCCTTGTTCCATTTGATCAAACATGCTCTCTAGACGCATCGCGTTTTGACGCTCAAGCTGACGCTCGCGCTCACGGTTGGTTCTAAAGTCTGCAACTTCACGGGCTTTTTTCTCATCGGTTAAGACTAAGAATTCACTACCAGCTGCTGGCGTTTCAGGTAACCCTAAAATCTCTACAGGGATAGATGGTCCAGCTGACTGAATACGTTGACCATGCTCATCGGTCATTGCACGGACTTTACCGTAATGTTCACCGGCTAAAACTAAATCACCTTGTTTCAATGTACCTTTTTTGACAAGGACACTAACGACAGGACCACGACCTTTTTCCAGTCTTGACTCAATAACCACACCTTGAGCAGGACCATCTAATGGTGCTTCTAATTCCATTAACTCAGCTTGCAAGCTAATAAGCTCTAGCAGCTCATCAATACCATCACCTGTTTTGGCTGAGATACGAGCCATTGGGGTATCACCGCCCCATTCTTCTGATACCACTTCTTTTGCAGTCAATTCGTTAAGAACACGATCAGGATCAGCACTTGGCTTATCCATTTTGTTGATTGCAACAATCAGCGGCGTACCAGCAGCGCGGGCATGATCAATCGCTTCTTCAGTTTGTGGCATCATGCCGTCATCAGCAGCGACGACCAGTACAACGATATCCGTCGCTTGAGCACCACGTGAACGCATTGCACTAAAGGCGGCGTGACCTGGGGTATCAAGGAAAGTAATGACACCACGTGCTGTTTTCACATGATAAGCACCGATATGCTGAGTAATACCACCCGCTTCACCCGTAGCCACTTTCGTTTCACGGATTTTATCTAATAATGACGTCTTACCATGGTCAACGTGACCCATAATAGTAACAACTGGTGGACGCGTTTGTACGTTACTGCTGCGCTCATCAGCCGCATCTTGTAGATCGTCTTCAACCTTAGTATCACTCACAGGTACTGGATTGTGACCCATCTCTTCTACGATTAGACTAGCAGTTGCTTGATCAATCGTATCTGATTCACGAGCAATTTCGCCCATTTTCATGAGTAACTTAGTCACTTCACGAGCTTTCACTGCCATACGCTGGGCAAGATCAGAAACCGTGATTTGCTCACTAATTTCTACATCATAAACGATTTTTTCTACAGGTTTTTCAAACTTATGCTGTGCTGACTGACTTGAACGCAAACCATTTTTACGGTTTTTAATTTCGCGCTCGTCTTGATTCTTACGTCGACCACGACCACGGGCAGTAGTGCTACTTGTGCCACGCTTGATTTCACGACGTTCTTTCTCAAACGATTCTTCTAATGCGTCACCGACTAAACCTTCTGCCAATGGCTCATCTTTACGAACTTCAGTCGCTGGCTGATCCGTATATTGACCGGCCATTTTACGCATTTGCTCAAGCGTGCGCTTTTGCGCTTCTTCAGCTTGGGTACGGCGTGTTTCTGTTTCGATCTCGCGTAAACGAGCTTCTTCTTTTTCACGCACTTCGCGAGCTTTACGCTCAACTGCCGTCTCAACTTTTGGTTTCGTCGCAGCAACTTTCTTCTTAGGTTGTTCTTTTGGTTTGACCTCAATAGTAGTCTTACCGCCTTTTTTCACAACCACTGACGTTGAGATATCATCGTTCTTATCGTCTGATTTTTTGCTAGAGCCGAGGCTTGCACGCATCGCGGCTAAGGTAGCTGCTTGACGTTCTTCAGATTTTTTCTTAGTAGCAGCACGGTCTTCAGCATCTTTAGCAGCACGCGCTTGCGACTCAATCATCGCTTGCTCACGTGCAGCCAATTCTTCAGCCATCTTTTCTGGATCAGGCTTTTCAAATACTTTCTTTTTACGCACTTCAACATTGACGCTCTTAGATTTTCCCGAAGAGCCAGTCACACGCGCGGTGCTAGTCGTCTTAGACTTCAGACTAATACGACGCTTTTCTTCCTGACCATGACTTTGCTTTAAATACGTCACCAACTTCTCCTGCTCAAGCTCGGTGACTAGGTCACCCTCTGCGCGCGCAGGCAGTCCAGCATCTACCAGTTGCTGTTGTACAGCACTTGCGGTTTTGCTTACCATATCTGCCAGTTCTTTGACGGTCTTATCTGCCATTTATTATCACCTACTGTCTATTATTTGCTATATGTTCAATTCAGTTGTTGGCTACAAATGATTGGGGTAAGGCTGGTATTTATGTTGCAATCATACCAGCACTTTATTATCGATAGCATATCACCAAAAGACAGCGATATGCAGTTACCGCTTATTCATTGAACCAAGATTCCCGAGCTTTCATGATGAGTTTTCCTGCGGTTTCGGTATCTAAATCTTCGATATCTTCTAAATCAAAGACGGCTTGTTCTGCCAAGTCATCAACGGTAATGATGTCTTTTTGAGCCATTTTATAAGCCCAACTGACCGTCATTCCTTCAAGATCTTGTAGTTCTTGACTTGGCTCTTTCATGTTCTGTTGTTTGACCAATTCGTCTGCGATGACCACTTCTTTTGCACGCTCTTGGATCATATCAATCGCGTCATCATCTAATCCCTCGATATCGTAGAAGGTTTCGACTGGTACATAAGCCACTTCTTCAATACTGGTAAAACCAATATCGACAAGCGCTTGTGCTAAGTCTTTATCCACTTCTAGACGTTCATAGAATAGTTCAATAAAAGCTTTAGATTCGTTTGCTTGACGCTGCTGATACTCTTCTTCTAGCATCATATTCAGCTTATAGCCGGTCAGCTCAGAGGCTAAGCGTACGTTTTGACCTTGTGAGCCAATTGCACGCGCCAATTGATCGTTGGTGCTAAAGATAATATCAGCCGACTGCGTATCTTCATCTAAGATGATACTGCTTACGTCTGCGGGCTCCAAAGAGCTGATGATAAATTGGGCAGGATCATCTGACCAAACCACCACATCAATACGCTCGCCATCAAGCTCTTGCTGTACCGCTTGGATACGTGTACCACGCATACCGATACAAGCACCAACCGGATCGATACGATGATCGTTGGTCTTAACCGCTATTTTAGCACGAGTACCCGGCAAGCGAGCGACATTACGAATTTCGATGATTTGTTCTGCAATCTCAGGCACTTCTTTTTGCATCAATGCCGAGAGCATTTCAGGATGCGTACGTGACAATAATAACTGTGCGCCGCGGTTTTCACGGTTCACATGATACAAAATAGCATTGATACGCGATTTTGCACGCAGCTGCTCACGTGGCAACATCTGATCACGTGACAAATAACCTTCAGCGTTGTCACCTAAATCAATAATGTAACCATCACGGGTTTGTTTTTTGACTTCGCCGTACATCATCTCGCCAACACGTGGCTCAAAAGCATCTGCTACTAAATTACGCTCAGCTTCACGAATCTTTTGGATGATAACTTGTTTGGCTTGAGTGGCAGCAATACGACCGAATTCAATCGACTCAATTTGCTCTTCTTTGACATCACCAATTGACCATTCGTCTTGATCAAGGTCAGTAATCGCAAGCTGACAAGCAGGCATTTCATGGTCTTCATCTGCAACCACTGTCCAATAACGATAAGTATCATAATCGCCCGTTGCACGGTCGATTGAGACCCGCACTTCTACTTCTGGCTGATCGGTATATACTTTTTTCTTAGTCGAGACTACCAAGGCATCTTCAATTGCTTCAAAGATATCTTCAGGATTTAAGCCCTTCTCGTTACTGACAGTTTCTACTACCGTTAAGATTTCACGACTCATGCTATACCTGTCCTATCATTTTTTAATTGACTTAAATTTTATAATTTTTGACTTACTCTATATTTTCACCATCAGCCATCTAAGCCATCAGACTAGCTGTATTTATCATAAAACGGTCTAATAGCGAATAGATTAAGCATCTTCATAAATTAAATTGGCTTTATCAATATTACTTAATGCAATCTCGAACTGCTCGCCATCAGTGGCAGTCAGCTTCAAAGAGGTGCCATCGATACTATTTAAAGTACCGGTTGCTTTACGGCGTTTTTTATCACCTTCACCAATCGCTTGTATCAAGCGTAAACTCACGGTCTGACCAACATAAGCATGCATCTGCTCATCTGAGAAGAAAGCACGGTCAAAACCAGGTGAAGACACTTCTAAAATAAACTCACCAGCAATCGGATCATGAACCTCAAGAATACCGCTCACTTGGTGGTTCACTGCTGCACAGTTTTCAATCGTTACTTGCTTATTTTGGGCTTGCTCTTCTGGCAATGCCTCAATATAGATGCGTAACAAAGAGCGATTGCCTTGTGGTGCAAACTCGATACCCCATAGTGCCACATCGCAAGCAGCGACGGCAGGGGCAATGATATTGGTTAATTCTGTAACTTTGGTCGAAAGCTTCATAATCTGTTTATATTTTCCTATTCACTTATCTATCTTACTTAATAAATCCTGCTGAAGTTTTTCTTCATCATGACTTAATAAGAACCTATCATTATTTAAACCACAGTGATTGTCTTATGCTTAAAGTATAAACACAAATGATATCTACTGGGTGTTTATATCAGGGTAAGCCTGACAAATATCAAGCTCAGCCGCGCCATGCTTTTATTACTTATAAAGCAGTACTATCGATAAAAGAGTGAGGAATAAAAGATAGTGTGCTTAAGTATCATCACACCATGAATGGCGACTGATGACAAGCTTCTATAAATGGTATCGCACTCTATAGACATAGAGCTTAGCATAAGTAGGATAGATATCGCGATTACACAGACCGTTAGATACAAAAAAACCCACAAGCATAATGGTGGGCTGATTGTTACTGACAAATTTAGTGTGCAAAACATCAGTATAAAAAGTGGTAGCGGGGGCTGGATTTGAACCAACGACCTTCGGGTTATGAGCCCGACGAGCTACCAGACTGCTCCACCCCGCATCAATCTTGAATGCGTATTATAGGGAGGTTTTATATAAGTGTCAATCTTTATTTAAAAATAAATTAAATTAAAAATTTTACCTATTTATGAACGACTCACTTAATACGATACAACTTTAAAACTTGGTGCGATTGGGGGGACTTGAACCCCCACAGCTTGCGCCACCACCCCCTCAAGATGGCGTGTCTACCATTCCACCACAATCGCATTACTCTAACTGCTTTATCTATATTCTCAATACCCGTTATAGTTGACGCGTAAGGTAGGCATCAAGGGTCTAAGACTTGTCAAAACAGAAAAAGCATTGTAAATGTAACGCTTTCAAATAGCAAGGGTTGCCTACTTAAAAAACGTGACCTAAAACCCGCTACTGAGGATTTTGTGTTAAAGGGCGCGGCGTTTGTGGTGCTGAAACCGGCGCATCTAGACGAAACTGATCTTCCGCTTGCTTACGAGCATGAACCGCAAGGGACATACTGGTGATGAAAAAGATGGCGGTCAATACGGCCGTCGCACGTGTTAAGAAGTTAGCCGTTCCCGCTGCACCAAATACCGTACCTGAGGAGCCAGCACCAAAAGAAGCCCCTGCGTCTGCCCCTTTACCATGCTGTATCAAAATCAAGCCAATCATGGCAATCGCCACAATAATATGCAGGGTTAATATAAACGTAAACATGGTGGCCTCTTTTGCCGCGTAATGACGACTGATAACGAAAAATAAATCGTGTGGTTTAATAGTGATAAAGATGAATGGCAAATGATGCCAAACTGATGATATAAATAAGGCGCATTGTACACGATTGCAAGGGCACTGTTAAACCCACTTTTGCCAACTGATAAAGACATTTTGTGAATAAGAAATAAAATAAAGACTCACACCTTTATTCTATCTAGCAATGATCTATTACATACTGCCTTTACTAAAAGCGGTGACAATCGCCAAAAAGCTCTCTGCCTTTAGTGAAGCGCCGCCAACCAAAGCACCATGAATCATAGGATCAGCAGCAAAGCTATCTGCATTATCAGCATTGACACTACCGCCATACAAAACAGTCATGTTAGATAACGAATCGGCAAAACCTGCCAGTGTTTGCTTGATATATTGATGAGTGGCACTCACCTCTGACACTGTTGGTACTTTACCAGTACCAATCGCCCATACCGGCTCGTAAGCAATAATGAGACGAGTCGATAATGAATCAATAACTTCTGGCTGCTCAGCAATGAGCTTTTTGACCACTGCTAACTGACTATCGATGACTGGCAGCGTTTGCTTGGCATCATATTGTGCTTGGGTTTCACCGATACAAAATACTACGCCCAACTCTTGGGTCAAAGCATGGGTCATTTTTTGCAATAAAGTATCGTTGGATTCTTGGTGGTACTGACGGCGCTCTGAGTGACCAAGGATGGTCCATGTAGCCCCAACATCAGCAATCTGCTGGGCTGAACAGTCACCGGTATAGGCGCCCACACTGGCACTATAGGCACTGACGTCTTGGGCGGCACATAGTACCGAGGTGTCTTTGAGGCGACTACTCACTGCTGCTAAATGCAAAAAACTTGGTGCCACCATTATTTGACAGCGCGTGGAGTTGTTGTGGCTAAGTTGCTTAGTTGTACTAATAGCAGTGCATAATTCATTCAGTAGCGCGTCAACGTCATGGCTCGTTGCTGGATTCTGCTTCCAATTTCCAATTACCCAAGCTTGCATTCTTCTTTACCTTGTCTTATGTATGGCTGCCAATGTGGCTAATATAGTCGGTAAAAGTAATATCGACACAACACCTACTACTGGTGCAAATTTTTCTTGCTTGCTGTGCCTACGCAGACAGAGGCTGCAAAAAATTTACACCAGCAATACGGTAGCGACTTTAAAGTATTTCCACTATATGCGCGCAAGTATAACAAATATTTCACAAGTGCTATAGTGTAGTGCGCCCCAAATCAGAACTGACCCTTTAACCGTTTTTTTAGTAAATATGGCTAAATGATTATTTTTGATTAGCCAATCGCCAATTGCCAATCGCCAATCAAGCCCTACTCTCTATAAAACCTTTGCGCTCACGTAAATCCCTATATGATTCTCTCAATATAGGATAAAGTGCAGACAATCGATTTTCTCTATATTTCAAACCCGTATTTAAAATAACTATTTTAACCATTAGCTTAACTATCAACGATACAATGGTGATAGTTAAGCATGGTGAATAGTCTGCGATTTAGGCAAATATATCGCCTACCAAATATCGAGCAAGGAGCAATCTTAATGTCTATCACAACCAGTAAATACGGTGGCTTAGCACAGCAGCTGATTAGCGAAGGTATCGTAAGCGAAGCGCATATGAAAGCGGCGCAGACTGATTCGCAGCAGCAGCAAATAGGACTGGTCTCTTATCTGGTAGAGCACAAGCTTGCCAATGCCTATCAATTGGCACAAATGCTGTCGCAAGCGTTTGGCGACCCTTTATTTGATCTCGATGCGCTCAGCTCAGAGGTTATCCCAAAAGATTTGGTCGATGAAAAAATCGTGCGTAAGTTTAATGCCTTACCAATGTTTAAGCGCGGGCAACGCTTGTTTGTGGCACTTAGTGATCCGACCCGTATCGATGCGATTGATGCGATTGCCTTCAACTCACGCTTGTCGATTGAAACAGTCGTGGTTGAAGAAGACAAGCTTAAAAGGTGTATTGAAAACCTTTACGCTGATACCATGCAAAGTTTTGATAGCTTTTCTGATAGTGATTTAAATATTGGCTTTGATGAGAGTGAAGAAGAGGACAGCGCGACCAAACTTTCTGATAGTGTCGATGAAGCACCGGTCGTCAAGTTTGTTAATAAAATGCTGGTTGATGCCATTCGTATGGGTGCATCCGACTTACATTTTGAGCCCTATGAAAAAAGCTATCGAGTGCGCTTTCGAGTTGACGGTGTGATGCAAAAGATGGCCAATCCGCCCGTGCAGCTTGCTGGAAAAATTGCCGCACGTCTAAAAGTGATGTCACAAATGGACATCTCAGAGCGCCGTGTACCACAAGATGGGCGTATGAAGCTTAAGATATCTAAAGATAAGGCCATCGACTTTCGGGTAAGCTGCCTGCCAACCTTATTTGGCGAAAAGCTTGTTTTGCGTATCTTAGACCCTTCATCAGCCATGCTCGGTATTGAAGGATTAGGCTACGAGCCTGACCAACAAGATATGTTTTTAGAAGCGTTACATAAACCGCAAGGGATGCTTCTTATCACAGGTCCTACTGGCTCTGGTAAAACCGTCTCACTTTATACTGGCATCAATATTCTGAATACTGGTTCGACCAATATCTCAACCGCCGAAGACCCTGTCGAAATTAACCTTGAAGGCATTAATCAGGTCAACGTCAACCCAAAAGTGGGATTGACCTTCTCTACTGCCCTCAAATCATTTTTACGCCAAGACCCTGATATCGTGATGGTTGGTGAAATTCGTGACCTTGAAACCGCTGAAATTGCGATTAAAGCAGCACAAACAGGGCATATGGTACTTTCAACCCTACATACCAACTCAGCGCCTGAAACATTGACGCGGTTACTCAACATGGGTGTAGCTTCCTTTAATATTGCTACTTCCGTCAACTTGGTCATTGCCCAACGGTTAGCACGGCGCTTATGTAAAAGCTGTAAAAAATCCATCAATATTCCGCGTCAAAGTTTGCTTGAGCTGGGCTTTACCGATGCTGACTTGGACAATACAGACAATATCATTTATGAGCCGGTCGGTTGTAATAAATGCCGTGAAGGCTATAAAGGGCGTGTCGGTATTTATGAGGTTATGAAAATCACTCCCGACATTTCACGTATTATTATGGAAGATGGTAACGCGATAGATATCAAAGATGCGGCACTCAAAAATGGTTTTAGAGACTTACGTCGTTCTGGTGTTTTAAAGGTGTTACAAGGCGTGACCAGTATTCAAGAAATGATGCGCGTGACGTCTGGATAGCCTAGTTGGTTGAAAAATTTGGTACAGATATTGCTTCGAGTAAAGTTCATCGCGGCCGTAAAGCTTGTTGTATGATTGCTGCTGAACAATAGTCAGTAGCAGCGGAAACAAAACAGATAAACACTGGTTTTTTGCGCTAAAATAAAGTATATCCACTTAAACCGATGAGTGAAGCACGTTTTCTAGATCGTATTATCTATACTGGATTATATCAGACCATTTTTTGAGGAAGGGACATGGCAAAAGCTAAGACCGACATGCTGTTAGACTTTGTCTATGATGGGGTCAACCGGCGCGGGCAAAAGGTAAAAGGTGAGACCACCAGTCATAGCTTAGAGCTTGCCAAAGCCACATTGCGCAAACAAGGTATCACGGTTAAAAGTATCAAGAAAAAGCCAAAACCCTTATATAGCTTTAAAAAACCCATCAAGCCTATCGATATTGCTATTTTTGCGCGTCAATTGGCAACGATGATGAAAGCTGGGGTGCCATTGACCCAATCCTTTGAAATTGTTGCTGACTCTCTCGATAACCCAAGTATGAAAGATTTGGTTTTACAAATCAAAGCCGATATTGAAGCTGGTGGCAACTTTGCTTCAGCATTACGCAGGCATCCACGATATTTTGATGACCTTTTTTGCTCGCTTGTCGATTCTGGTGAGCAGTCAGGTGCGTTAGAAACCATGTTAGAGCGGGTTGCGACGTATAAAGAAAAAAGCGAGCTGCTCAAAGCTAAAATCAAAAAAGCCATGAAATATCCTATCGCGGTCGTTGTAGTCGCTATCATTGTGACCATCATTCTGCTCGTTAAAGTCGTTCCAGTATTTGCTGATTTATTTGGCTCTTTTGGCGCAGAGCTACCTGCTTTTACGCAGATGGTAGTAAGTATGTCTGAGTGGATGCAAGCGTGGTGGTTCATGTTAATTGTGTTTATCGGTGGCGCTATTATCGGATTTTCAGAAGCTAAGAAGCGCTCAAAGAAATTTCGCGATTTCTTAGACCGTGTGGCATTAAAAGCCCCGATATTTGGTAATATCGCTTACCAAGCTGTTATTGCGCGTTTTGCTCGCACTTTGTCTACCACTTTTGCTGCTGGCGTACCACTTATTGATGCTCTGGACTCTACTGCGGGCGCGGCAAATAACGTGGTGTTTTATAACGCGATTCAGCAAATCAAAAATGACGTCTCTACAGGGCAACAATTACAGTTCTCCATACGCTCAACCAATTTATTTCCAAGCCTTGTCATTCAAATGGTTGGTATCGGTGAAGAGTCTGGTAGCTTGGAAGACATGCTCGATAAAGTAGCGATCTACTATGAAAACGAAGTCGATAACGCGGTTGATGGTTTGACCAGCTTGATGGAGCCGCTTATTATGGCGGTACTTGGCGTATTAGTCGGTGGCTTGGTCATTGCCATGTACCTACCAATTTTTCAAATGGGCTCAGTGGTAGGCTAAAAGCTCATTAAAGGACAGCTCATTCATGCAATTTATACAGTTATTACAAGAAAATATGAGTATCGCTTTGGTCGTATTTGGTCTACTAGGACTTTGTGTAGGTAGCTTTTTAAATGTGGTGATTCATCGTATACCACTGATGATGGTATCGGTTTGGCGACAAGAATGTAGCCAGTTTATGTATGAGCAAGCAGACATACCACGTGAGCATACGACGCCACTGGTCAATATTATTGCCACCGATATACCTATTACCTTAAGCCGCCCTGCTTCACGCTGCCCGCATTGTGCCCATAAAATCAAATGGTATGAAAACATCCCTTTAATCAGCTGGATAGTACTACGTGGTCGTTGCTCAGAATGTAAAACGACTATTGGACTGCGTTATCCTGTCGTTGAGCTGGTCACTGCGCTGCTATCTGTATTGGTCATTTATCAGTTTGGTGTCAGTACGGCTGGGCTATCAGCATTGATTTTGGTATGGACACTAGTCGTTTTAACCGGTATCGATTTTGATACGCAGCTATTACCTGACCGCTTAACTTTTCCATTGGCAGGGTTGGGACTGGCGGTAAACTCACAAGGCTGGTTTGTCTCCCCTACTCAGTCGATATGGGGCTTACTGTTGGGGTTTTTATCTCTATGGATAGTGGTCAAGATATTTTATTTGATCACCAAAAAACATGGCATGGGACAAGGTGACTTTAAATTATTGGCAGTACTGGGCGCGTGGCTTGGTCCTGTGATGTTGCCATTGGTTATTCTATTGTCATCTTTACTTGGCTCCATCGTTGGTCTTATCCTTATAAAAAAACAAGGCGAGAGCAAGCCCTTTGCTTTTGGTCCTTATATTGCCATTGCGGGTATCGTGGCGTTGTTATATGGTTCAGATATCGTTAATTGGTATTTAGGCATGTATAATTAAGCAGTATCCACTTCCCGATCGTTATTTTCAACCTTTCATTGACTACCGTCATTAGCCTTCTATCAGTCAGATAAGTCATTATTATGTCAAAATACGCAGCAATACCTTCACCTTATTCACATCAACCGCAAGCACCTGACCATAAAAGCAAAACCTTGGTAGTGGGTTTAACGGGTGGTATCGGTAGTGGCAAATCAGCTGCTAGCAACTGGTTCGCGCAGCAGGGAATCGATATTATTGATGCAGATGTCATTGCCCATGAAGTAGTTGTCAAAGGCAGCGCAACGTTACGCAAAATCCAGAGGAAATTCGGTGATTGGGTACTAAATATCAATGGCGATATGGACCGCGCCGCTGTACGAACCCATGTATTTACTTATCCTGACGCCCTAATTGAACTTGAAGCCATTACCCATCCCGCGATACGTGAAGCCGCAAAACTGCAATTGGCAGAGAGTACCTCACCGTATGTGGTGTTGTCAGCGCCGCTATTGATTGAAGCGGCAGAAGCTGGGCTTGCCAATTTATGCCAACGTATTTTGGTGATGGATGCCACAGAAGACACCCAGCTTGCGCGTGCCAGTCAACGTGATGCGCTAAGCGTACAGAAAATTAAAGCCATTATGGTCAATCAATTAAGCCGCGAAGAGCGCAATCTTCATGCCGATGATGTGGTATTAAATGAGAATGATCTTGCGGCGCTATATGCACAACTAGAGCCGCTCCATCAAGACTATCTTAAGCTTGCCCAGCAGCTAAAGTTCGCTGCCGATTAATCTCATACAAAGCCATACCAGTCGCCACACTGACATTTAAGCTTTGTAAGTTGCCATGCTCGTTGCCTGACATCGGAATATAAACCAGCTCATCACAGCTTTCTGTTGTCAGGCGGCGCATCCCCTCGCCCTCTGAACCCATAATAATGGCTATTTTTCCAGTCAAATCTGCGGTATGTAGAGGTTTGGCATCGGCATTTAAAGCGGTGCCAAACACAAATACACCGGCATTTTTAATCTTTGTCAGCGTACGTGCTAAATTGGTCACGCTCACAATGGGCATCATCTCAGCCGCGCCGACTGATACTTTGGCGACGGTTGGGGTCAAGCTTGCTGCATGGTGCTTTGGACAAATAACCGCATCTACGCCCATGGCGACTGCTGTACGTAAGCAAGCACCGAAGTTATGGGCGTCGGTAATTTGATCTAGTACCAGTAGCAAACAATCCTCGCGCCCTGCAAGAGTATCGAGCAAACCTTCGTCAGCGAAGCCTAATGGACGGGCGTTAAGCACCACACCTTGATGTTGCGGGCTACCACATAGCTGGGTAAGTTTGTCTTTTTGCGTTGGTTGAATGCTAATACCATTATCACGTGCTTGCGCCATAATAGCTTGGACATGACTGTCAGTCTCGCGCCCTTGCTGCACAAACAAACTCAGCCCATCAAGAGGACGGTATTCGAGCAATGCATCAATGGCATGAATGCCATAAAAATAGGTAGGTTTTGCCATAATAGGCCTATTAATTATAAAATGGGTATCGCACGATACGATAAAAACTATGCGATAAAAAGAGAGGTGTGTAATTGTAGCAACTAATGACCCTCTTCATCTAAATAATGTCAGCAAAAAAAAGAAATAAACCTGATAAGATTTATTTCTTTTGAATCATTGGCTTTTTGGCGTCATCAATCATCTAACGACACTTGGAGGCGTATTAGCCTTCTAAGTGGCAGATATACTGGACGATCTCTTCTGTGCGTAGGTTGAAACCACTGTTACCTTCAACCACGAATGACTGTCCTGCGCGGTAGTAGCTGAACGCTTCCTCACCATTTATTTTGACTTCGCACTCACCACCGGTGATTTCGATACGTTCAGAGGTATTGGTACTAAAGTGATAATGCTCGACCAAATTGTCACAAGGCAAGATAACACCCAAGGTTTTATGACGACCGTCCTCGAACATAATGGTATGGCTTGAGCAACGACCATCATAGGATATCGTGGCTTGAGCATTGACTGTTACATTAGTAAATTGCGCCGCTGTCATAGTGGCTTCCTTATTAAATAATTATTGCCAACTAAAAAACCAAATTGAATGTGTAGATAAGCAACTGCTTAGATAACCGTTGTTATATCCATCTTTTACCATCGACTCCATAGCGTTTTTACTTTACTGTGAGCTGATTATAGAGTTGATTTGTTTTATAGGTTTAAAAATAACCATTTATTACTAATACTTACTGCCACACAGGTTTATATCACATTCTACAAGATAACTGCTCTGTCGTAGAATTCATGAAAATCTGGTGGTAAGAGTTTATCATTATGTGAGATTATGCTACCACATTATATCTATAAAATTTGTTACAGCGGCAGGAAAGTTCAGCTTATTATGATGGCTTTGATTGAGGTTATTGATTACCTTTAAGATTTGTATTTAAGACTATTTGCCACCATACTATTTGCCAATTGCGTTTATCTATGTATAGTTGAAATACTGTAAAGTCGCTACCGTATTGCTGGTGTCATTTTTTTGCAGCCTCTGTCTGCGTAGGCACAGCAAGCAAGAAAAATTTGTGCCAGTAGTACCTGTTGTATGGATATTACTTTTCACCGACTATAGCTGTATTAACTGAACCGATTTATTCCTTTATTTAACCTATTGTAGAGATGACTTTCTCCTACGACATTACATCGTATTAGAGGTTTGTTGTCCGTCATGAGAGGCGTTGATGCTAGTATCATTAACTTTACATCAGTTTGCATTAATCGCCCAGCATGAGCTGAGTGTGGCTGAAGGCTTCAATGTCATCACTGGTGAGACGGGTGCTGGCAAATCGCTATTACTCGATGCGCTGTCTTTATGTGTCGGCGAGCGCGCAGACATGGCGATGGTCAGACATGGCGCGGCGCACGCGGATATATACGCGCAATTTGATGTAGAAAACAACCCCGTCATTGCTGAATGGTTTGCCAAAAATGAGCGCGCGCTAGAAGAGCCAGAAGTATTGATTCGTCGGCAACTCAATAATACAGGACGCTCAAAAGCTTGGTTAAATGGAACACCTGTCAGTTTGGCTGAACTCAAAAGCTTAGGGTCATTGCTGGTCAATATTCATAGTCAGCACGCGCAGCAAGCGTTGCTCAAACCGCAGTTTGTGGTGCAATGGTTAGATGAAATGGCACAGATAACTTCTCTTACTACGAAAACTACCAGTAGCTATCAGCAGTATCAGCAGCTCAAACGCCGTGCTGACGATCTTGCTAGCCGTGAAGCGCAGCGCCAAGACCGTATTCAACTTCTACAAAGCCAGCTGGCAGATATCGCACCGTTATTGGTCGTTGACTATGCAGAAGTAGAAGCGGAGCATGAAGAACTATCCAATATTGAAGCGCTGATGATCGAGGCCAGTCATGGCTTGCATCTGCTCGATAATGATACCGATGAACCAGATGTCATGACCTTGCTCGGGCAAGCGATTAAGCTATGCGATAATCAGATGAGCGTTAGCCAAACCTTTGAGCAAGCTTCAGAACAGCTGCATTTGGCGCAGCAGCAAATTACTGAAGTGACCAGCTTGTTGTCAGATTATGCTGAGCAGCAACTGCCTGACCCTGAGCGCTTGCAGTCATTAGACAGTTTAATCAGCTTAGGTCATCGCCTGTCACGTAAGCACAACCTGCCAGCCAACGACTTAATTAATGAAGCCAAAGGGTGGGAAGCGCAATTAGAACAGTTAGAAAACGAGCCAAGCAGTGATGCAATGGCGGTGCAAATCGAGCAAGCATGGCAAGAATATATAGCACTAGCAACTGAGCTAAATAAAGAACGCTCTAAAGCCGCACCGATTGTCAGCAAACAGCTGATTAAGCAATTACAGCCGCTTGCCCTGCCCAATGCACGCTGCGAGTTCGTATTTACCAAAAAGACCGATGTCAGCCAATATAATGGGCAAGGCTGTTATGATATCGACTTATTATTTAGCGCCAACGTCGGTATGCCGATGCAACCGCTGCATAAAATCGCTTCAGGCGGCGAGCTGTCACGTATGGCGCTGGTGATGCAGGTCTTGCAAGCGACCAATGCTGATAATAATGCGGCAAAACCTATGCTGGTCTTTGACGAGGTTGATGTCGGTATCAGTGGTGGTACGGCACAAGTTGTCGGTGAGCTATTGCGTGCACTTGGGCAAACTCAGCAATTACTCGCTATTACCCACCAAGCACAAGTAGCAGCGCAAGCACATCAGCATATTTTGGTACAAAAACACCATGACGAGCAAACTGAAAGTGAGCTTGTCATCTTAACTGAGAGCGATCAAGTTGATGAGCTGGCACGTATGTCTGGTGGTGTGATCATAACCGACGTCACCCGTGACCATGCTCGCAGTTTATTGAGCGATGTTAAATGATCATTGATTGACCATCATAAATACCTTTTGACTGCTAAATTCTTGCTTTAGTTGATTTTTTACTCATTATCGCCATATAGTGGTCTCTCACCTTTATTAGTAGGTTGCGTTTGTCTCTATGTCCAAAGCCAATTTGACCCATCATTTCTTAATCGCGGCGCCTGAGCTGTCAGACCCACGGTTTGAGCAGGCACTGATTTATATCTGTCGTCATGATAAACACGGCGCACTCGGTCTAATGATCAACCGCCCTTTAGAGCAATCTAGGGTGGGTAAGTTGCTAGAAGACTTGGATATTGAGGTTACTGATGCACAGGTAATGGAAGATCTGGCATTAGAAGGTGGTCCTATGTATCCTGAGGTGGGCTTTGTGCTGCATACAGGACAGCCAGAATGGGCATCCTCATTTGCCATCTCAGAAAACGTCTGCATTACCACTAGCCAAGATATCCTCAAACGTATTGCAGCAGGTCAAGGCGTTGGGCATTATCAGCTGTGCTTGGGTCATGCCAGTTGGGGTAAAAAACAGCTCGATCAGGAGCTTGCTAACGGCGACTGGCTGGTATGCCCTGCTGATTTAAACTTATTATTTGATACACCATTTGAAGAACGTTGGCAAATTGCCGCTGATAAGATTGGGGTTAATTTTGATTATTTAAGCAGCGACATCGGTCATGCTTAACATCATATGCTTAGCGAATACAGAAATGAAAATAGGAAATTCCCTTTATTATGGTAGACAGCACTCTTATAAAAGATAGCAATGATACTGATACTGATACTGGCGTTGCTGAACCAGCTATTAAGCCGCATCTTATCTTAGCCTTAGATTATGGGGTTAAAAAAATGGGCATGGCACTCGGTAATAGCCTGACAGAAACAGCGCGTGCCTTTGATATATTAGCGATGAATAATGGTCAACCTGATTGGGATAATCTATTAGGTATCATCAAGGTGTGGGGCGTGGCAAAGGTGGTGGTCGGACTGCCATTAAATATGGACGGTAGCAGCTCCATGCTATCAAAACGAGCACATAAATTTGCCCGTCGTCTAGCACATAGAATAATGGAACAGCATCTACCTGTGATCGTATCTCTATGCGATGAGCGATTAACATCCGTCGCAGCGCGTGAGATAGCATGGGAGAATGGCTGGATTCAAAATGAGCGCGACCCGATTGATGACATCTCTGCTTGTATTTTAATGTCGACCTACTTTGCTGATCCTAATAGTAGTATTGCCATCGACGCCATCAAAGCAGATTAATTGAGCGTTAGATTGCTTTTTAATGTCTCATCAATATCTGATACACCTTCAATCCAAACGAATAAATGACTGATTACTATGACCACTGTCTCAGACCAATCTTTGCACAATAGCTCGCGACATGGTTTTGCACCGCTTGCTATTGCGCGTATCAAAGGCGCCCAACGTGTCAACCAAATAGCCGTCTATCTCATTTATGCCGCTATTATCGCTTTTATGGTTTTTGGCACCATTGCCAGTATCAAAGCCTTTCATGATAATCAGCTACTGTATCAACTATTCTATAACCTGCCTTATGCTCTGGTGGCGCTGACCATTCCACTGACGCTATATAATGCCTTTATTATCTATCGCTATCGTCTCAATCAAACCTCGATGGTTATCATGACCATTGGTGTCTCAAGCATCATTCTTATCGGCGGGCTATTATTTGCCGATACCGCTTGGTTAGGATTGGCATCATGGCTTGGCGTGGCATTTTTATTCAAAGTCAGCTTTAAACGTTTCTTTAATTTTTTAGCCCTAGCCGACTTACCTGAGAATAACAAAAGTGCTGAAAACAATGAAACCATTACTACTACTGACGCATAAGATACGACTTTATAAGATCAGCAATAAACAAGCTTACAGCTATCAAACTTATCTATTAGGTTTATAAAATAAAATATGACGACTTCAACATTAGATTCAAATATTAATCATCATTTAGATACCCAAGGGCTTATTTGTCCTGAGCCGGTTATGATGCTCCATAAGATAATTCGCAAAGCGGATGGCGGCGATGTTATTGAGATATTAGCTACAGATCCTGCCACTACGCGTGATATTCCTAATTTCTGTCGGCATTTAGGTCATACGCTTGTCCGTCAAGAAATACTAAATGATGCGCCAACCTATCGTTATTTAGTCAAGAAAAAGAGCGCTTAGCGCAATAGATAGTCGGTGAAAAGTAATATCGATACAACACGTACTACTGGTGCAAATTTTTCTTGCTTGCTGTGCCTACGCAGACAGAGGCTGCAAAAAATTTACACCAGTAGTACTGTAGCGACTTTAAAGTATTTCAACTATATAATGCAAAAATATCTTTGCGTTATAAAACACATATCATTCACATCTTAAAGGTAGGTCGCGTGTTAGCAACAGAAATACAGTACGTGCAGTGGCACGAAAATGAAACCTTACGTCAAGCCCGCTGGTTGTCTCAAAGCAATCATGTGCCGCCTGCGCGTATTGTTGTGGTCGACGACAAAACAACAGCCGATGAGGCCTATCGCTTGGCTTGTGCTGGCACCTCGATGCTGTGGCGCGGTGACTTTAATAATGCAAGGCAACTATTGCAAGCCCTCACTCGACGCATTGACCGTACCAATGAACGTTCTGAGCAGCGCAAAATTAACAAAGCGGCCAACAAATCCGCTAAGTCTGGTAAACCCACAGATGAGGCTTCGGTAACATCTAAAGTGATCCCTAATTTGTTTCATCAGCAACGCCAAACCCAATCTCAGCGTTCGCGCTTATTAAGCCGTTTATTATTAGAGTTGGATGCCGGTTATGTCAGCCAGTTACGTCGCGCCCCTGATGTCAGTGCTGCTTGTACGGCTGCTTTTGGCGAGCTGAATGAGTCATGCTTACTCTCGTTTCGTGACCTGCAAGGTGCGTTAGGTGCAGCGGGGTGGCGCGTAAAAGGCGTGGCGATTGAAAATTTAGGTCTATCAATTTTCCCGCATTATGGGGTCTTTGCGCCAACCCGTCATGAATATGTGCAGCTGTTACTCGATGCACCGTTGCCAGCCGTTTATGATGTCGCCTTTGATATTGGCACCGGAACCGGTTTGCTAGCTATTATTCTAGCGCAGCGCGGTGTGAAGCAAGTGATTGCGACGGACTTAAATCCGCGTGCATTAGCCTGCGCTAGTGAAAACCTTGCGCGTTTAGAACTACCTGCTGTGCAATTACAGCAAGCGGACTTGTATCCGACTGATGCGCCACTGGCTAATCTGCTGGTCTGTAATCCACCTTGGTTACCCGCCAAGCCAACCTCACCCTTAGAATTCGCCGTCTATGATGCCAATAGCACGATGTTGCGCGGGTTTTTGCAAAGCGCAAAACAGCATTTAGCTGAGCATGGAGAGGTCTGGTTAATTCTGTCGGATTTAGCGGAACATTTGCAGTTGCGCAGCCGTGATGAATTATTGAGCTGGTTTGCAAATGCCGGTTTAGAGGTAAAATACCGTCTGGATACTCAACCTAAACACGGTCGAAGCCAAGATGATACTGACCCACTATTTGCAGCGCGCAATGCGGAAATCACCTCATTATGGTGTTTAGTTCCTTTCAATACCTAATACATAGATAGTCGGTGAAAAGTAATATCGATACAACACAACACGTACTACTGGTGCAAATTTTTCTTGCTTGCTGTGCCTACGCAGACAGAGGCTGCAAAAAATTTACACCAGCAATACTGTAGCGACTTTAAAGTATTTCAACTATACATAAAAATGACTTTGCAAAATATTATTAACTGATAGTCAGCTTAATATAAAAAATATTGTCTATATTAACCTTTACTTTCTGATACCACTGCCGAGTATGTCTTATGAGCCGCGACCGTGCCGTACAGCAGCGCCAACCAAAAGCGCTGGCAGTAGATGATGAACCGGCTTATATGACCGAATTTCGTCAAGCGATGCTGGCTCGTGGTTTGGCAACGCGTACCCGTAATGCTTATGTGCGTGATTTGCGCTCCTGCGAGTTAACCAATCACGCGGCACTAACGCGTTGGCAGCCCGAAGATGTGCTGTGCTGCCTGTCTATTCTTACTCAAGATGGCAAAACGCCGCGTACGCAAGCACGCATGCTTTCAAGCCTACGCCAGTTTTATCTGTGGATGATTGCCAGTAACCTACGTGAAGACAACCCTTGTGAGCGTATTAAAAGCCCAAAACTTGGTCGTCCACTGCCAAAAGATTTGGCGGAAGCTGACGTCGATAATCTCCTTGCCGCGCCCGATAGCAGTACTGCGCTAGGGCTACGTGATAAAGCCATGTTAGAGGTACTCTATGCTTGCGGTTTGCGCGTCAGTGAATTGGTGAATTTATCATTAGAACAAGTGAATCTAAACTCTGGCTGGCTACAAATCACAGGGAAAGGAAATAAGACCCGTTTAGTGCCATTAGGAGAATATGCATCAGATGCGTTAGAAGATTATTTGACGCATGGACGTGGTGATTTGATAGCCCATTTAAAAGCAGGAAATTGCCAAGCGGTGTTTTTGACAGCGCAAGGCGGCTATATGACACGGCAAAATTTTTGGTATCTGTTAAAGAAGTACGCCAAAGTTGCCAGTATTGATAAAGCGTTATCACCGCATACGCTACGTCACGCATTTGCCACCCATCTACTCAATCATGGTGCAGATTTACGTAGCGTGCAGTTGTTGCTGGGTCATAGTAATTTATCAACGACGCAGATATATACTCATGTGGCGACGGCAAGATTGCAAAAACTCCATGCGGAGCATCATCCACGGGGGTAGAATACTGTGTACGATATGAATAAAGACTTCTTATGCTGGGTTTATTTTCGTTTTGATTTTAGACTTCATATTTAAGCATCCTTTCTAGTTAAGTAAAGCTGCATTGGCTGAAACGGTCAATGAACCGCATAAGACTGAAGTAATTCATTATTTAAAGATTTCTACAACGACAGAAAAAACATCATCCCAAACCGCCTCATTTGCCAAAAACGGATAATCCTGCAGTAGCTTATTACTTTTAGCGCCCTTATTTTGTAGCATACTGCGAATGATTCTATCGGCATAGCTATTGGGCATCTCAACAATCTCTTTTATCGCCAGTCGTGCATGGTCATGTTGTCTTAGGTACTGTGACTCGTTATGCATCTCTTTTTCAATAACATGAGCAATCAGTCCTGATAAGTACTGAACGTGAGGCGTCAGGTCCATAAAGCGCCATGCAGGTTGAATAAGGTGACTGTCTGCAAAATTTAAGTTTGAGCGAATACCATCAGGGTAAGTAACCGCCTGTTTATCAAAGCGGTAATGATCACGGATTTGCCTCATGAGCGGCACAGAGACACGGTCTAAAATCTTATCATAGGCATGACGGTCTGAGGGATGTTCAGCAATGGCTTGTGATATAGGTAGGATAATTGGCTCATGAATAACCTGGTCTCGTCTGAGGACATCATTAATTAAAAAACGATGTACGCGACCATTGCCATCAGCTAGCGGATGAATATACACAAAAGCAAAGGAAGCAACAGCACTACGCATCAGTGCTGATTGTCCCTCGGTCTTTTTCATTAATGCTTGTAACCCTGTTAATTTATAAGCAATATCCTCTGAAGGCGGGGCAATATAATGCACAATCTCTTTAAAGCCATTGACCTGAGTATGCGACACAAAAACTGGGGATTGACGGATACCATACTGCTGGATGACCGTTTTACTCCCTAATATCTCTTGTTGTAATTCTGCCAGCGATTCAGGATCAAGCGGAATGTCGCCCTTACCAGTGCGCCGTGCCATCACCTCGGCAAAACGTTCAATCCGCTTTAACTCTTTCCCTTCACCTTCTATGGTAAAGCTGGCTTTACTCTCTCGTAGAGTCATCCATACGGAGGCACGCATCAGTAAGTCTTGCCCAAATTCATCGTTCAGCTTCTCAACCATCGTGGCAATATCGAGTGCTGCTGCTTGCGTAAACGCCTCTGTTTTTACCAGCATCGGACAGAAATGACGGGTTCCTGCTAGATTGTCATTGATACGCCAGCGAGCGTTTTTGATGATATGCTCAGGGCTTGAGGTAACCATTTTCTTGGTATCCAAAGCGTCCACATAATTGCCGCCTAAATTGCTCGATACTGCTAACTCCTTATCCATGAGCCATTCATATAAGAAAGCCATTCTACGGGCATAGCTGCCTGTTGGCTCAGCGTTTACCCATGCTTGTACGTCATCAGCACCTATCTGCTCAAATAGACGAACCAGTAATTCTAAATTCAGTACTTCATGACGCATATGAAACTGTAAGTGAGCAATGATAGTGTCCAATGGACGTGCCGTTTCCTGATAGGCGTTATGGATGACATTACCCTCTTTATAGGTTTGTCGACGCCCACCGATACTACTAGTGATATATAAAGGCGAAACCAGCTCGATGCTGGCATAACGGATAAGCCATGCTGCGCCAATAGGATCTGAGGTAGAGGTATTCATCATGAGTGGCTCAAGCGATTATAGATAAGCTATTTTGCGGAAAAACGATTATAAATGCAATATAATGATTATTATCAAGACTTATTGCATTAAATCGATTTTTATATGACGTTACGGAACCTTTAGATCAAGATCAAAGGGCATGTTTAGTGGAGATAATGAATCCAAGTTGAATGGGGTAAATACCCCGCCTTTAACACAGTTACGTAGTATCAGAATTCCTGTTTCTGTAAATAATGCCTTCTTGCCTCGCGTGTAAAATTTTATATAACAGGTGTTTATGAGCAAAAATAAAATATTGGATATTCCTAAAACTCTTGTTTTTTAATTGAGTTGCCAATAAAGAGGATGACCATAAACCTTAGCAAAATAATCAATTAATGCTCTAACATTTAGAGAGACATGACGAGTATGAGGATAAATAGCTGCGACATGTTGAGGTGTGGTTTTGACGGCCGTACTATAATTAGGCAGTAGCTTAATGAGCTCACCACTCTTTAAATGCTCACCGATGAGCCAATCTGGAAAAAGCACAATCCCCATACCTTTGAGTGCAGATACCAATAAAGATTCTGCATTATTGGACATCAATAAAGCGGGTGCTAAGAATGGCGTCCAATCTTCACTTTCTGTTTTAAAAAGCCAACGATTGGGTCCTGTTGAGCCTTTATATAGTAAACATTTATGATGTGTCAGATCTGCTGGCACTTGCAATTTACCATGCGTGCTTATGTACGATGGAGAGGCGGCAAGATGATAGGTTTGCTCGCCAAAAATACGAGCATGAAAGGCCGAATCATTTAAGGTGCCAATTCTAAAAATAACGTCTGTTGCATAATGATGAGGATCAATAAAGTCATCCGTTAAACTCAAATCTATCTGTAATTTAGGATACTGAGCACTAAGCTGTGGCAGCCAAGGTGCGATATGTCGTTGTCCAAAAAATACGGGAGCGTTGATTCTAATTAAACCACCCGGTTCTAATGTCCTGTCTTGAAGCTCCTGCTGTGCTGCACTCATGCTCTCGGTCATGGATTTTGCATAGCGCATAAATACGCGACCTGCCTCAGTAGGAGTAACAGCGCGTGTATTACGGTAAAAAAGCTGCTGTCCCAGTGAGTCCTCTAACTGCCTGATAATACGTGACACTTTAGAAGCCGAGACGCCTTCTTTTCGAGCCACTACAGAAAAACTCTGAGCGTCAAAAACCTCTATAAAAAATAAGAGTGTTTGTATGTTGATGGTATCTACCGTATTCATTTGTGCAACTTATGCAAAGGTCATTTTCGTATTATAGCGTTTTTTAATGGGTATACATTGCTGTAAGCTGCAGCGTATTGCTCATTAAGGATTTTTTCATGCAAATTTTATTGATACTCATTGTTGTGTTAGGCGGCATGGGGTTGTCTGTTGAAGCAGGGTTACTTGGGCCTTTAGGGAGTCAGGTAGGCGAGCTGTGGGCAACATTGAGCATTTTTGGTGTTGGCGCTGCTTTAACATTCTTTTTAATGTTGTTTTTTAGTCCGCGAGACAGCCCTTCCTTTTTCTCACAGCCGCCTTTACTACTGGTTGGTGGTATTTTAGGGCCTGTTTATGTTGTGGTATTAACCGTAGTGACGCCTGTTATTGGCATTGCGCTGACGATGATTGGGATATTGGCTGGGCAAGTATTTCAGAGTTTAATCATAGATCATTATGGTTTGTTCGAAACCATGGAACGAAAAATAGACAGCAAACGAATTATCGCTTTATTTTTCATTATTGCCGCACTTTTTTTTATGGCAAAAGGATAACCTAAATGACGCTTATTTTAATGATTGTATTAGCAATAATTGGCGGTGCGGCTTTAAGTATCCAGGCAGCATTAAATGGTCGCCTTGGCAGCAACGTTGGGGTGTTTAAAAGTGCCTTTTTAACCTTTTCTGTGGGTGCGGTTGTGACCGCTTTGCTTATTTTATTTTTTGAGCCAAATCATACCGTTACTTTGATGGATGTCCCTAAGTGGCAACTACTTGGTGCATTGTGTGGTGTTCCTTATATTGTCATTATGGTGGTTGCGGTCCAGCGTATTGGGACTGCTGTGGCAACGGTGGCAGTTATTTTTGGTCAGCTGAGTATGAGTGTATTAATTGATAATTTTGGTTTACTTGGTAATGAGGCCATCAGCCTTTCAGGCAGTCGAATCAGTGCTTTGGTTTGTTTGGCAATCGCGCTTTATTTTATTTATGCTAGCAGCAACTCTGAACCTAAAGAGGCTCAGTAGTTCATATCTATTGATCGTTATTAACCATACTTTCTTAGGTCACAGCTACTATGATATAGATGTAGTATTGCCAAATTTTTGCAGAATGATATTCGCACACTGTTCATGTGCTTCCATTGGCACAACACATGCTGAACTTTCTAATAAAAATGATAAATTAAGGCAAAAAGTAAAAAATATAGATACATTGCTATCTAGCATTAGAAGATACCAAAATATAATTGTTACTTTTTTCGTAATTAAAAAACGAATATCTGGTTAGCAGTATAGATCGAAAATAATATAGTTGAAATACTTTAAAGTCGCTACAGTACTGCTGGTGTAAATTTTTTGCAGCCTCTGTCTGCGTAGGCACAGCAAGCAAGAAAAATTTGCACCAGTAGTACGTGTTGTATCGATATTACTTTTCAACGACTATAGTTAATTTTTATCCTACTGGGTTCAGAATTTATATAGACCTAAGCAAAGTATTTTACGAACGAAAACGGTGCTCTTCCCATCGAATCCTGAAAGATATTTTTGATTAATAAGAATTTATTAAATTGTTTTACAAGTCAACTAATGTTAGTGTTAATTTCTAATAGACCACTTGCAAAAGTAGCAGAGGGTTTTCAATGACCCTCCTTTAATACCAACCACAATTTCTATCAATCCATAGCTGCAAACCTCCTGTTTTATCGTTACAATACTCACCATAATGTGCACGCTGTTCGTTTGAGCAATGCACCACCTTTTACTTATCCATAATCCGAGAATCCAATGAGCCATAGACCACCTAGCGATCTATTAGAAAAAGCCAAATACTGGCGCGAAGACATCAATTTTCGTCAAGATGTGCTGGGCAAGCCGTTTGATTTTGCGACCACGTGGGGTATTTTTTCACCACAAAAACTTGATGATGGTAGCTTGATGTTGCTCGATTATGTGGATTTTCAAAATGATGATGACTCGATAGATTTGGGCTGTGGCTATGGCGTATTGGGTATGGCCGCAGCGCGTGAATGCCCTAATGGTCAGCATACTTTAATTGATAAAGACTTTATGGCGGTTGAATATGCGCGCCTTAATTGTGAAAAGAATGGTCTGAATAATGTCGATGTGCATTTATCAAACGGTTTTAATCATGTGGATAAAGCGAAAGACTTTAGCCTTGTGATGTCGAACCTGCCAGCCAAGGTAGGCAAAGAGCAGCATTACCTATATTTTCTTGATGCTCATGCGCGTATGCGTAAAGGTGGACGCTTTTACGTGGTGACGATTAATGGTTTACGTCAATTCATGAAGCGCTCATTTATCGAAGTATTTGGTAATAGCGAAAAGGTCAAACAAGGTAAAACCTATACGATTACCATGGCAACCAAAGATTAAGTCCTAGAATCAGACAAATAAAAAGCACGCTAGATCATAATGATTTAGCGTGCTTTTTTATGGCTAAACTTTGAAGATTACATCTGCCGTTTCAGTAAATACTCACCCAATAGCGCACTGGCAATAATTGGTAATAGCACCATCAGTAGTGGCGAAAAGCCAGTAGCAAGCGAGACAAAACCAACCAAATCCTGCACGTAACTAAACAGCAAACCAAATAATAATGCCACGACAATTCGCAAGCCAAGACTATGCGTACGCAAGGAACCAAAAACGAATGAGCAGGCGACAATCACTAGCGATAAGATAGATAAGGGTGATAATAGCTTTTGCCAAAACGCCAGCTCATGACTTAAAGAGCGCTGACCTTGTTGACGCATAAACTGACGGTGCTCATATAGCTGAGTCAACGATAAATCCTCAGCTTGATGCGTGAGCAAATACACAGACTCAGGGGCAAAGGGTAAACTCAGTGTGTCGGTGGGCGATATGGCTTGGCTACTTTCAAAGCCTTGATTAATCATCAGCTTGGTCATATTGTTCAGCTGCCACTCATAACGATATTGCTCACTCGGTTTACTACTGACAGTATCAAGTGGTTCGCGCCCAATATATTGCCCACCTTCCGCATGGATGGCGGTTTGCAAACTACCATTATTATCCAAGTGCCAACGCTTTACCTGACCGATATTGCCTTTTACATCAGCATAATCGATATAGAGAATATCACTGCCATCAGGTTTTGTAGTGCCTCTTTTTGTATTCTCAAAGCGCGGCTGCACCGTCCAATAACCACGTACTGAAGTCACCAGCGAGCTGTTACCCTTACTATTAATCTCATTTGCCAATTGATTAGAATGTGGCAATACAAATTGATTGATTATCAGCGCCAATACCACAAAAATCAGAGCAGGTTGTAATACCCAACTGACGATGCGATAGACACTGATTCCAGCAGCGCGCATGACGACCAGCTCGCTGTTATTAGCCAGCAACCCCAAACCAATGACCGCGCCCAATAAGGCACCAGTCGGAATAAATTGCTCTAAAAAATAAGGCGAGCGATAAAAGATATATTTGATCGCCTCTCCCATCGTATAACTATCATCTAGCGAATCAAGTTCTGATAAATAAGAGAATACCAGCTGTAATGCCCACAATCCTATGACCGCTGCGATAATTGCCAGCAATGCATTGAGCTTTACGTAACGACTGAGCACTTTTAGATTGGTCGGTTTTGCAGCCAAATGATTAGTCGCTGGGGATTTTTCAAATAAGGAGCGCATTAAGACTGCCCTCCCTGTGAGCCATTGTTTTGGTGATCAGTCACTGTTAAAAGGTCAGTCTCTGGTTTGCGAAAGCGCAATCGATGCTGCACGCGGCTGCCCCAATTTATATAAAGTGCCAATGCCATAAATCCTAAAATCAGCCATGCATACGCCCAAACGCTTACACTTCCTTTGCCGACTGCATTTTTGAGTGAAATAATACCGAGCACGCAGCTGACAAACAATAAAATAGAGGGAAACAGGCGTAACCAGCGGCCTTGACGTGGACGGACTTGCGCCAGTGGCACTGCCAGCATCGGCGCGATAATCATCAGCCAAGGTAGCGATAAACGATAACCAAGTTCACCTTGCGCCGCACGCATGGCATTGTTGCTACCCACTTGCGCATTGCCCGTTGCAGCTTGCCATAACGGTCCAATCGCTT
Source organism: Psychrobacter arcticus 273-4 (assembly GCF_000012305.1). Taxonomy (NCBI): domain Bacteria; kingdom Pseudomonadati; phylum Pseudomonadota; class Gammaproteobacteria; order Moraxellales; family Moraxellaceae; genus Psychrobacter; species Psychrobacter arcticus. Next base: position 52,206 of record NC_007204.1, on the reverse strand, counting down.
GGGTCTCGATATTGTCTTCAGTGATGACTTCTTTTGACGACTCCGTCAAGGTAATACGATAACGATCAAAGCCTACTTGATTGTATTTTAGACTACCCGCGCCGACTTCATAACGCCGACCTTGGAATAAATCCAATTGCGTCACGCCACTATTGCCCGTGTCTACTTGCTGAGCACGTTTGGCAAGCGTAATAGCATCTTTGCTAATATTGGTACTATTTGCAAGCGCATTTGGCAGCTCTGGAATATTGAGTTGCTCGGCTGTTTCGGGGTCTATATTATTTTCGACATCCATGGCACTATTTTTAGCAGTGTTAGTTTTAGCAGTATTATTTTTAACCGCACTGCCCTTTTTTTCAGGCTCAGACTGAATCAATATCACATCTTGCAATTGTTTTTTATCATCACTCAAACTGCCCACATACAGATGATAATTACCACTACTGATAAATTGATTGGGGCGAATCAAATCAAAGGCACTGGTTAAGGCTTGCTGCTGCCAAACATTCTCAGATGAACGCACACCCCATGGCTTACCAACGATGGATAATGCTGCCTCACCAACGAACAATGCCAATATTAATGGTGTCATCAAGCGCCCAAGCCGACCGCGTGAGATACCACTAGCATTGATAACTGCCATTTCTTGATCAACGTAAAGTCGACCGAATACCAGCATCAAGGCAATAAAAAATGCCAATGGCAGGATCAGTTCTAAAAAATACGGCAAATTATAACCAATGATGGTGAATAATAAGCTGATATCTAAATTACCTTCGGCTGCAATACCGAAATATCGGATCAAGCGACCGCCGAGCATCATCACCACTAAAAACCCCAAGACCAATGCGGTCGTTGAGGCAACTTGTTGGGTCATATAGCGGCGTAATATCACAGTAGGCACTCTTAGCGGTTGTAGTGGTTGGCGTTTGTGCGGTTTATCGCGTCTGTATTGGTAAGGGTAGTTAAGCTTGAATAGAGGCAATAGGTGTAACCGCTAATGCTAGCATATTTCTATAAAAAATAGCGGGAAAATGTATTTGAATACATTACCTAGCCGTTACTGATAAAGCAGTTATTGCTTGCTCATCAACAGGGTTAAATTGGGACGTAATTTAGCTATTTGAAACATAAGCGCACCATATAAGATACAAGTTCTCTAACTAAGACATCACGATTAAGTCTCTCATGCATGTTTTCTAACTGAATTTGTGTACTGTACGTATTACGTACTGAATACTTTCAGCGTTAGTTGTTAGTATTTAACGTCAGTTAGCACTCAAAATTATTTAAGATTTAGCATCTACACTCATGTCGTTTACTAATTAACGGAGCATAAAATGTCTATTCCCTCTACCTTACTCGGATTATCTGGTGGTCAATTTAATGAGATTGATTGGTCCAACTGCGCTATTGTTATGATTGATTTCCAAAATGAATATGTTGACGGCGCAATGCCGTTGGGTGATGCCGGAAATAAAGCCACTGCGAACGCGCGCCTGCTGCTCTATAAAGCTAGGAACAAAAACATCCCGATATTTCATGTCGCTCATCATGGTCAGGATAATGACAAGATTTTCAATCCGTTATCATCAAAGGTAGATATTATTGATAGCCTGCAGCCCCTTGATGATGAAAAAACCATTATCAAAATGCACCCTAACGCCTTTTATGATACCGAGCTCCAAGCGCTTATAACATCGGCCGGCAAGCAACAGATTATTTTTGCAGGCTTTATGAGCCATATGTGCGTCAGCTCAAGCGTCAGAGCGGCCTTTGATTTAGGTTTTGAGAGTTTTGTTTGCCATGATGCCTGCGCCACCCGCGATCTGCCTAGTGTTGCAGGACAAGTCATAACCGCTAGCACTGTGCACGATAGTGCAATGGCTGCACTTCAAGATAGATTTGCCGCTCTAGTAGCGACTGATAAGTTGACTAACAGCTAACGACAGACGCTAAAATAATGCAGGAAATAGGTTCAGAAACATTACCCAACCCTTGCTAACTGCGTACTGTGCGTCGATATGCTACACTACTACGCTTGCTCGATAGGTGTGCCTATTTAAGATTGGTAGCAGTTCAAATACAATATCGATTCAAATGCGTTGCCAGTTTAAATTTGATACCTTACTGTACTCACGACTGTACTCACGCTTTTAAAAAAATGCATTCATCTAATAAGGATAACAATATATGAATATTAAATTAACGCAAAGTTTACCAAAAACCCATACACAAAAAATTCTTAAAAAAGAAGCCAAAAGTAAAGACGCCGCCTGCCTTGTCGTCTTAATCGATGATAAAAAAAATATCTTAGCAGAGTCGGTATTGAGCGACTATCAAACCCGTATTGAGCAATTGATTGAAGTGTCGCACTTTAACGGTAAAGCTTGTGAAACGGTCGCGGACTACGCACTGGCTGGTGATAAAAAAACCACCAAAGAAAATCCAGTACAGCTATTATTGGTTGGTGTCGGGAGCCTTGATAAGCTTCGTCATAGCGTCTTACAAAAAATCGCCAATACCATTTATAAAAGCACGCAAAAGCGGGTCGACTCTATCACTGTGGCTTTAGGTGATACGTTAGAAGAAAATCAGTTTGGTCAATTTGCCCTGAATCTACTGGCAGCAAGCTATCGTTTTGACAAGTATAAATCTGAGCAGCAGACGCCTGTTTTAACAGATATCTACTTACTGGCAGATCCGTCTTTAGAAGATTCGTTAAACTTTGCACAAGCGGTCTTTGCTGGTCAAAGCTTGACCCGTGATGTCGCCAATGAGCCGGGTAATATCTGTTTCCCAGCGTATATGGCTGAGCAAGCACAGGAACTGGCAGCCACCTATCCTAACTTATTAAAAGTTACCGTCCTGGGTGAAAAAGAGATGTCAGCACTGGGTATGAACTGCTTCTTAGCGGTCGCGCAAGGCTCTACCAAAGAAGGCAAACTTGTACTAATGGAATATCGCGGTCAGTCTAATTTTAGCGCCACTGCCGATACTAGCAAAGCCACTACCAACAGCGCAAAAGTAGCTGGTGGTCTAAAAGCGTTGGCTGATAAACTACCTAGTAAGAAAGCCGCTAAAAAAGCTGACCAAAATAGCGAAGACAATGCCCATGCTGCAAACAATGATGCGCCTATCGTTCTTGTCGGTAAAGGCGTGACCTTCGATTCAGGTGGTATCTCAATCAAACCGGGTGCGGCAATGGATGAGATGAAATTTGATATGGGCGGTTCAGCTGCGGTACTCGGTACCATCAAAGCCTTGTGTGAAGCGCGTCTACCTATCAATGTCGTTGGTGCGCTAGCTTGTGCTGAAAACATGCCATCAGGGGATGCGACCCGTCCAGGCGATATCATCAGAGCAATGAATGGTAAGTCAGTTGAAATATTAAATACTGATGCCGAAGGTCGTTTAGTATTGTGCGATACCTTGTGCTACGTACAGCGCTATCAACCAAAAGCCATTATTGATGTGGCGACTTTGACCGGTGCCTGTGTGGTTGCATTGGGTCATGTACGCTCAGCAGTCTTTAGTAATGATGAAGATGTGTTGTTTGACTTAGAAAATGCCAGTCATTTATCGGGTGATCTTATCTGGCATATGCCAATGGATGATGAGTACCAAGCACAGCTTGACTCGCCTATCGCTGATATGCAAAACATCGGTGGTAAAGGTGCTGGTGCTGTGACTGCCGCATGTTTTTTATCGCGCTTCGTTGAAGAAGGTCAAGCATGGGCACATTTAGACATTGCTGGTACGGCATGGATTTCAGGTCAAGACAAAGCGGCAACCGGTCGTCCAGTGCCATTATTTATGCAATATCTAAAAAACAGCGCAAACATGGCATAATCTATTGATGCAAACCAATTAATGAAAATCAGTTTATGAAAATCAGTTTTTATGTTTTAAGTGAGAGTAAAGCTCAAGATTTCTTGGGCTTTATTTGTCAGCTGACCCAAACCGCGCTTAATAAAAGCACGCAATCACTGCTGATTCTTATTGAAGATGATGCCGCATTGCTGTCGGCGCTTAATGAGGCGTTATGGACGCAAGAGGCTACTAGCTTTATACCCCATCAATACCTTTTGGACGCTGATACCGATATTAATCATAAAACATTAGCACCCATCCTTCTTAGCAGTTATATGCCTGCTAACTTTAAAGGTATGGTTCTTAATACCACCATATATCCAGTGAACACCTTTATGGCAGCAACCAACAATGCGCAGCCTACTCGAGTACTTGAACTGATAAAACCTGATGCGACTAGTGTGCAAGAAGGTCGTCACAAATATAAAAGCTACCAACAACTAGGCTATGAGCTGACCCATTTCAACGTTTAATCCATTAAACCTCTTTATCTGTTACGATAAAATCATTCTGTTTGCCACATATAGTAAGCCCAGTATAAAAACGATACAGCGGGACTGGAATGAATTTTTTGCAGCCTCTGTCTGCGCAGGCACAGCACGCCAGAAAAATTTATACCAGTGCCGCGTCAAAACATGATGTATCTACTTTATTTGGAATCGACTATACAACGCTTTTTCTTTAGCCCTATCAACCCAGACAGATGAAGGTTAAAGGTAGGCGCTTATCCTAAAAAATGCTACCATCCTCCGATTATTTTTCTGTTTTCGCTATAAATATCTTATTTATTGACAAAATTGAGGGTGTATAGATGCGTTCATTGATTGCAATGTACCAGCGTATAGGACTAGTACCGCTTATTATTATCGGTTTGGTATTAGGAGTATTGATAGGTTGGTTGGCACCAAATATTGGTATTGCATTAGGATTATTGGGTACCTTATTTGTGGGGGCACTAAAAGCCGTCGCACCGATACTGGTATTTGTTTTGGTCATGGCAGCCATTAGCCAACATCGCAGCGGTAATGAAGTCTATGTCAAACCAGTGCTTATCATGTATATGTTTGGCACTTTCTTGGCAGCGTTGACAGCCGTAGGGGCAAGCTTCTTATTTCCAACAGAGTTGGTCTTGGTCAATGCCGTTATTGAGCCAGTACCACCAGCAAATTTAAAAGAAGTTTTGACCAACTTGCTGATGAATCTAGTTGCTAATCCTGTCAATGCCATCGCTGAAGCCAACTACATTGGTATTTTAGCATGGGCCATCATCATTGGTTTTTCCTTACGTCAAGCGAGCGACACTGCTCGTACCGTGGTTGGCGATTTTTCTGATGCCATCTCACAAGTGGTCAAATGGGTCATCGCCCTAGCCCCTTTTGGTATCTTGGGTTTGGTCGCAAATACGGTCGCTGAGACAGGCTTCGCCGCTTTGGCAGGTTATGCTCGTATCTTAATGGTATTGGTCGGTTGTATGCTGTTTATCGCTCTAGTCGTCAACCCACTTATCATTTTAGTTAAGACAGGAAAGAACCCTTATCCACTCGTATTCATATGCTTACGTGAGTCTGGTATCACCGCATTTTTTACCCGCAGTTCAGCGGCAAATATCCCCATCAATATGAACCTTGCGCGCAAACTAGGTCTGCATGAGGACACATATTCGGTGACTATTCCGCTAGGCGCAACCATCAATATGGCGGGCGCAGCAATCACCATTAACGTCTTAACGCTTGCTGCTGCCCATACGCTTGGTATTGAAGTGACATTTGCATCAGCGCTGCTGCTAAGTTTGGTTGCAACGATTAGTGCGTGCGGCGCATCCGGTGTCGCTGGTGGCTCATTGCTGCTGATTCCACTGGCAGCCAGTTTATTTAGTATCCCAAATGACATTGCCATGCAAGTGGTCGCCATTGGTTTTATTATCGGTGTGATACAAGACTCAGCAGAAACTGCTCTGAACTCATCAACAGACGTCTTATTTACCGCTGCTGCTGATCCAAAATATGCCCGTTAATTTGCTATAAAATCGTATTTTTAAACTTCGAAGGGCCCAATTGATGATTGGGCTCTTTTTTGTTTGCTACTCTCTGCTATTTATTTAACTACTTTAAATGCTCAATGTTTATTTCAATAACGGGCGCTTGCATATCCAATTGGCGTTTTAGTTGGCGCAGTTGCTCGACCTCAGCCAACAGCTCAAGTATCAAACCAATCGCTGGCACGCTGGCTTCAAAGTCGCGGCTTAGCCTTGAAGCACGGCGCACAGTCGTCAGCTGATAGCCGGTAAACTGTTCGCGCTCTGGTACGTCATATTCGATGATATTCTCTTCAATCAGTTCGATCACCCACTGGCGCTCTTGACCACAGGCAGATATTAGCTCATCTAAGCTCATGATAATGTCATTAAATTCAGGCGAGTGTTTCATAGCGATTATCCTCGTTTTTCTTTATTTTATCGTTATCGTCTACATCTCTATTAGGGTATTAAACGGCTTTCATGAATCTCGTTGTTTATCGCTCAATAGTGGTGTCAGCAAAGGCTTGTTTTAGTGCTTCATAAGCGTTGGTTGCCGCTTCACTATTGATATGTGGATTGACAATATTTAAGGTTAAGTATAAATCGCCCGCTTGTTTGGCAGGAATACCTTTACCTTTTAGGCGCAAGTTGCTACCTGATTTACTGTTCTTGGGAATCGTCACACCAAGTGTACCTGCTGGCGTGCTAACATTAATTTTTTCACCCAGTGCCGCCTCCCATGGGGCGATATTCACAGTTTGATAAACGTCAGCGCCTTCGATACGAATATTAGCCGCATGACTGAGTTTAACTTTTAGAAATAAATCGCCGTTTTTGCCGCTACCGCTGCCCGCCGCTCCTTGTCCAGCCAATCTAATTTGCTTACCATCAGTAATGCCCTTAGGGATTTTGATTTTAAGGGTCTTATTATCGTAGTCCACACTGCCATTTGGCTGACGAATTGGAACATTTAACTTAATACTGTAGTCATCACCGTTATAGACCGAAGCCAAATCAACGGTAATCTCAGCATGTTGGTCTTGACCTTTGCTATCTTGGCTACCAAAGCCGCCATATTGCGACTGACCGCCCGCCTGTCCATTAGTTTGTCCGCGTGCACCGCGCCCAAATGCCGAAAAAATATCATCAAATCGAAACCCCCCGTCGCCATAGGCTTCACCATCACCAAACTGATCTTTGATATCCTCCCAGCGTTGACCACCTTGACCGGCTCCGCCCGCCTGTCCACCGAAGCCACCACCACCTTGACCGGCAAATGGATTGTTTAGCATGGCATCATATTCAGCGCGCTTGTCTTTGTCTCTAATGGTTTCATAAGCATTATTAATCTCGGCAATCTTATTATCAGCGTCTGGAGCATCGCTAACATCCGGATGATATTGACGGACGAGCTTACGGTATCTTTTTTTAATATCAGCATCTGAGGCATCTTTTTTGACCCCTAAAATGTCATAGTAGTTTTTTTCTGCCATGTTGTTGTTCCTCAAAATAAGACCTATTAATAATAATGAAATGCCAATTGTAAACGCTAGTAATCGAAATTAGGTTGGTGATATAACAGATTGTGACCCTAGTCTACTTACAATGATAGCGCTAAAAAAACCAAATACCGTTATAGAAATATTACCAATATAGGGGATTCAACTTAAAAACGATACCATGCGCTTGCTATAAATTATTATCGTCTTTACTAGGCAGATAGTAGTATGCAAGGGATATTTATCTCTGAAACATACTGTTTAATACGAAGAATTTTTACTTTCAACTGATTTTATAGCGAGAGAATCGACCCATAAATTGTTTATATTGATAGTAATCTAAATATAGCAAAATAAGAATACATTCGATAACTTACTGTTAAAAAAGAATTTTTGACCTTAGAAGTTTTTTTACAGAGCTGTAAGAATGGGAAAAGTTATTTCTTGTATGATGTTTTCTATTATTTGTACTCATAGGGAGTATGCATAACATAGGCAAGAGTATCTGTCTATTTCTTCAATAGCGAAAAGGTTTTAAATGTCTTATTTAATCAAGTCTTTAGTCATCACTTTATCAATACTATTGAGCGCCACTGCTTTTGCCCATAACACTAACACTAGCTACTACGGTAGTAAGTTCCACGGTAAACGCACTGCAAGTGGTAGTATCTTCAATATGAACTCCCTGACAGCCGCACATAGAACGCTGCCGTTTGGTACGAAGGTACAAGTGACCAACAAAAAGACAAAGCAGAGCGTGATTGTAAAAATTACAGATAGAGGCCCTTTTATACGAGGTCGCATTCTTGATTTATCGAAAGCTGCTGCTGGTCAAATAAACTGTCAGCTTTGTACTACTACGATGGAAATCCTATCTTATGGTGATGGTCGATATCGTAGAGAATAAGGCAATAAAGTAAAAAAAAGGGAAGGCGTAAGCCTTCCTTTTTTTAATGACTGAGTTTTATCGCTTAGTTTTAATTAAAAACCAAGTGTTAATCGCCTTCTAGTGTTAGCCGATACTGGCTTCCATTTCTTCCAAGGTTGTCATTGCCAGTAGCAACTTTTCTTCATGTTGACTATGTTGCTGCTGTAGCATGGTTTGCTCGTTCAACAATGTCATCAAATCAGCCTTACGGCTTTCTTCATAAAGATCAGTATTCGCCAGTTTTTCTTCTAAAACCAGCAGCTTTTCATCAATGGTCGCTAAGGTCTTTTCTGTAGTTTCGATATCACGGCGGATAGGCGCGGTTAATTTGCGTTGTTCAGCCGCCAGCTTGCGCTGCGCATCTTTACTAAGCGCAGGTTGAGACTCGCTGTTGCCCACTTGCTTGCCTGCTTGGCTGCCTGCTGAATTGGCATTTGTTTCACGTGAAACAAACTTCTTACTCTCTTTTTTACTTTTTTTCTTACTGGTATTTTTATCTTGCGAGTTTTCTTGTTTACGCTTTTCGGCAAGCCATTTACCGTAGTCGCTGATATCACCATCGAACTCATCGATTTGGCCATCATGTACCAAAAATAGCTCATCACAGACGTTGGCAATCAGCTCACGGTCATGCGATACCAGTACCACTGCCCCTTCAAAGCCTTGCAAAGCAATCGTCAACGCTTGACGCATTTGTAAGTCTAAATGGTTGGTTGGCTCATCGAGTACCAGCACATTCGGACGTTGCCAAACAATCAAAGCTAACGTTAAGCGCGCACGCTCGCCACCAGAGAATAGCTCACTGATGGTATCGATACGGTCGCCACGGAAATCAAAGCTACCTAAAAACGAACGTAGCATCGCATCAGAAGTTTTGCCTGCTAAGCGGCGTAACATCTCTATCGGGGTTGCCTTAGGATCAAGGATATCCATTTGATGCTGGTTGAAATAGCCTAGCTTTAGCGTATCTGAGACATTATAGCTGCCTGTTAATACACCAAGCTCACCGACCAATGCTTTAATCAAGGTCGATTTACCTGCGCCATTCATCCCTAGCAGCCCGATACGAGTATCAGGGGTGACTTGCACATTGGCATTATAAAGTAGCGGTGTGTCGCTATAGCCAATATCTGCATCGGTCAACTCAATCAACGGCGAGCTCATGTTAGCTGGCTCATAAAAGCGGAACGAAAACGGATTGTCTGCCATCATCGGTGACAGCTCAGCCATACGCTCAAGCTGCTTGATACGGCTCTGCGCTTGCTTTGCCTTACTGGCCTTTGCGCGGAAACGCCGAATAAAGTCATCCAAATGTGCTTTGGTCGCTTCTTGCTTCTCAAAAGCTTGCTGCTGCTGTGCCATACGCTCGTGACGCGTGCGAATAAACTGCTGATAGTTACCGGTATACAGAGTGATTTTTTGCTGCTCAACGTGCAAGATATGACCAACCGTATTGTCCAAGAACGTTTGGTCATGCGAGATAACGATAACTAGACCGGTAAAAGCATTAATCCACGTCTCAAGCCACAAGATAGCATCCAAATCCAAATGGTTGGTTGGCTCATCAAGTAGCATCAAATCTGCACGGCTCATCAAGGTTTTAGCAAGGTTTAAGCGCATGCGCCAGCCACCCGAAAACCCTTCTACTGGCAGCTCATGTTGGTTGGTATTAAAACCTAAACCCGCCATGATTTGTGCGGCTTTGGTCGGTGTACGATAACCATCAATTTCATCAAACTGCTGATGCAATACCCCAATCTGCTCATCGCTGACGCTGCTTAGGTCATTCAAAGTGGCGTTAATCTCGTACCATTGCTCATCACCGCTCAGCACATAATCAATCGCCGTCTGTGTGGTCGCGCCAACTTCCTGCGCCATATGCGCCACATGCCAACTATCAGGGATACTCACTTCACCTTTATCAAGCGTCACTTCGGTGTCACCGGTACCCATTCGTGTCAATAATAAGGCAAATAAGGTCGATTTTCCGGTCCCGTTATTGCCCGTTAAGCCAACTTTGTGGCCCGGATGTAGCTGGAAGCTTGCCCCTGCAAACAACTCACGACCATCACGGCGAACACCAACGTCTTTAAATTCGATCATATAATTTCTTCATCTCAGCGGTAATATAAAACTTAAGGCAATAGGAAAAACACTTATCTGGCGTGTTTACTGGCGGCTATTATTTCAAACGCCTAACCGATAGGCAAACAATTAAATAAGTATTTTAAATTCAAACCTTTATACTGCTAATAACTCCCTTGTATTAACAAACAACAAAGGGCATATATAAGTACGTTATAATAGTAAATGCGGCTATCGCCCTTGACAACTTAATCGTTAGCCCAACTATGTTATACTAGAAAAACACTATTGACATCAGGCAGTTAAGTGCTGATATTATCAGTTTAGGACTACTTGCTATGCCGCCTACACCACAGTTGTGACCCAAAACCACCGCCTACTTTGCATAAATAATAGTGCAGTTGCCTGTGGGTTATGAGCAGCAGCCATTAAAAGCTACTAGCAGTTCATCCTAGCCTGTATCAATAGACGACCTCGCATACGTAAAAAATAATAACATCTGATTTTAGCAATTGAGGTAGATATGAACCAACCAGCCAACCAATTTAATCCAAGCTCAAGCCAACCTGTCGATCCAACCGTTTTGAACCTGACTGACAGTGCGGCACAAAAAGTACGTCGCCTGCGTGAAGAAGAAGGCGATAGCAACCTTATGCTCCGCGTCTATGTCACTGGCGGCGGCTGTTCAGGCTTTTCTTATGGCTTTAACTTCGCCAATGAGCTCAATGAAGATGATGCCAACTTCGATAATAACGATGTGACTTTGGTCGTTGACTCATTAAGCTATCAATATCTACAAGGCTCTACCGTTGATTATACCGAAGGCTTAGAGGGTGCACGCTTTATTGTGACCAACCCTAATGCCACGACCACGTGTGGCTGCGGCTCGTCATTCTCGATCTAAATACTCGCTTTGGTATCGCTCAATATCCAATGATTATGCAAAAAGATTGTTTTGCTATAGCACTTATCCGATTGGTAGGTGCTTTTTATTTCAAATATTTCTGTAAAAACCTGGTGCATTGGCTATTGATAAAATAGAGTTGTCCTCCATAAAAGTTTCCAAGAGAATAAGCATAAATGAGCAATAAAAATCACGTGTATCTTAGAGTTTTACTGTGGTTTTATGGCTATATTTTCTGCCAAACAGGGTAGAACTTACCGCAAGTGAAGCTTACTGTATTTGTAATCGCACGTGGTTTTTACAGTGCCTTTGGGCTAAACTGACGGCACTATGTCCTCTTTTTCGATTAGCCATTTATGGTCTTTTAATCCATTATAACCAATAACAACAGATGATCCTTATGAGTAATTTTGCGAGTAGCTTTGTCGATTTTGATATTCCAAACTGGTTTGCCAGCGAGCATTTAGCAGGCATGCTACGTGGTATCGAAAAAGAAGGATTGCGCGTTAAACCTGATGGTTATTTGGCACAAACGCCACATCCTGCCAAACTTGGCTCAAAACTCACGCATCCTTATATCACAACCGACTATTCAGAAAGCTTACTTGAGCTGATTACCGATCCCAAGTCCTCGCCAAAAGAGACGCTGACCATGCTGCGTCAACTGCATCTGCTGGTATATCAAGGTATGCCTGAAGATGAGCTGATGTGGCCGCTATCTATGCCTTGTATGCTGTCTTCTAATGATGAAGATATTCCGTTGGCAGATTATGGCAGCTCTAATACCGGTAAGCTGAAAACTTTGTACCGTAGTGGGCTTGGGGTTCGTTATGGTCGCCGAATGCAGACGATTGCAGGCTTACATTATAATTTATCATTTGGTGATAACTTATTTACCGCATGGCAAGCGCAAACGCCTACAGCACAAGCTATGACGTTAACAGAGTTTAAAAATGATAAGTATTTAGGTCTGATTCGTAATTTTAAGCGCCTGACCAGTTTGGTGTTGTATCTATTGGGCGCAAGTCCAAGTGTCTGCCCTTGCTTTGTTTCAGGGATTGAGCACGACCTTGAGCTGTTCAATAACTCAACCTATTACAAACCGACTGCCACTAGTCTGCGTATGGGCAAACTTGGTTATACCAATAGTGTTCAAGAGCACCTTGATATCCGCTACAACAATTTGCCAGAGTATATCAAAGGGCTGCGCCGTGCGATTCAAACCCCGCATGAAAGCTTTGAAAAATTGGGCTTAGATGATGAGAATGGCAATCCTATTCAAATCAACAATCATATTCTACAAATAGAAAACGAGTATTACAGTCCTATTCGCCCTAAGCAAATAGCGATGAGTGGTGAAAGTCCGACCGAAGCGCTTGAGCGTCGTGGTATTGCTTATGTTGAGTTTCGTGCGATTGATTTAGACCCTTATAGCGATATTGGCATTCGCCTATCTAGTGCCTGCTTTTTAGAAGTAATGGCACTATATTGCCTACTGAGTGATTCCCCTGAATTGATGCCTGAAGAAGAGGAAGCGCTGGCTATCAATATTGAGCGCGTCGTCAATGAAGGCCGCCGTGAAAATCTACAAATCCTTAATAATGGTGTCGAGCAATCATTAGAGAGCTGGATGCTGATGCATTTGAATCGTATGCAGCCGCTAGCAGCATTGCTTGATGCCCATTATGGCGGCAATGATTATCGTGCGGCAGTTGCCTTAATGCAAGGCAAGGCTGGTCACTCTGAATCGACTATTTCAGCGCAAGTCAACTCTGATAGTAAGCGTTTGGGCAGTTTATGGCAGTTGGGCTTTACTTTGGCTCAGCAGCATCGTGAGTCATTATTACAACAAACCCTCAGTCCAAATACGCAAGCCAAATATGAAGTGCTCGCTGAGAAATCCATCTTACAACAAGCGGAGATGGAAGAAGCTGAAACAGAAGACTTTATGAATTTCTTACAGCAATATCGCTAATTTTTCATACCTTTCTGTCATTCATTAACGAGCACATTACAAGAGTATTTACCCATGCTACAGCTGACCACTTACCGCAACCTACAAGTGTTTTTAGTCATAATGACTGCTATAGGTATGAGCTTTGCGTTATTTTTCTTACAGCGTTATATGGGGTTCTCACCTTGCCCGCTTTGTATTTTTCAGCGTATTGGGCTGATGATAATGGGCGGTTTCGCTTTAATCGCCGCTTTGTTTCATCCAAAATCGATGGTTATCAGACTGTTACTTTGGCTTGGTAGCTTAGCTGGTATTGGCTGGGCGGCAATAGTCGCAGGGCGTCATGTTTGGCTACAGCATTTGCCAGCGGATCAAGTACCGTCATGTGGTCCGGGTTTGGATTATTGGCTCGATACCTTGCCTATGCAGCAGGTATTAAAAGAAGTGTTTGCCGGCTCTGGTGAATGCGCCTCCATTGAATGGACGTTTTTGGGCTTAAGCATCCCTGAACAATCCTTGATTTTATTTAGTATTCTTATACTGACACATTTGCTGATCTTGTGGCGTATCGTACGTCCTTCTACTCCTAAGCCTCTCGCTCGATAAATACCGAACGGCGCGCTAGTCATAGTTTTTCCCATTTTTATCACATAATTTAACGAAATCAAGCTCGCAACGCGGGCTTATTGTCGTTACTCTAGTCGTTTTCATTTTACGTGATTTTTACGCTGATTTTAGATTCAAAATAACATCAGTTGTGATTAGCAATACTGTTTAAAAACCTGCTCCATGGTAATACTATGATAAATTTTTCGCCTGTATTTTCTACCTCCTTGATTATCAAACGCTGTACAAGCCTATTATTAGCCGTGCCAGTCTGTATAGCACTGGTAAGCTGTGACAGTGCCTCTTCTTCTACAAATAAAAATACCCAAGGTGCGCCGATTAACAGCGACCAGAGTAAAGTTTTGAATAATGATGAGGCTGTTTTAGAAGAAAATAGTGCCAAAGCGTCAGTTAATGAAGACGGTCGTCAAGAAGGACAGGCACTCATTGCAGCAGCAAGCTCCAATGATAGCTCAGCACGTTCACCGATGATTTCAGCATCAAATAGCGATAGTATATTGCAAGCGACCTTGATGGGCGATTATGGTGGTGTTGTCCCCTGCCCATCTTGTGGCAGTATTAATATTACTTTAAACTTATTCGCCGACGGTTCAGTATTAAAGACCAGTGTCTTTAATCAGGCTGAAACGCCGCAACCGCCTTTAATAGAATCTGGTGTGTATCGTCAAGACAACGATGTGATTACTATTGTTTATGAGAAAAAAAATATCGAAACTTATCAGATTCAAAACAATCACTTGATTATGATGGATGAGTATAAAAACCCTGATGAAGACTATGCCCTAGCGCGTCAATAAATGCGTGAATAATGACGCCATACAACATCTTTGAGATGATATTAAATCAGAGCACTTTATAATTTCGATAACGCCTACCTACTAGGCGTTTTTTATTGGTCAACGAACCATGATTACTTTACAATGAGCGCTTGCCTGCTGTACTACAATCATTGGCTCAGCGTAAAAGAACATTGGACTAAGCCAATATTTTGCTAATCTAATATTAGCTTTGATATAGCACTATCTATCTATCTTTTATTGGCTTACATTAGATTTTCATTCCTTTTATTCAAGCTCGTACGGAACGTCTATGCATATTCATATTCTTGGTATTTGTGGTACTTTTATGGGCTCGCTGGCATTGCTGGCACGCGCGCTTGGACATACGGTGACTGGTTCAGATGCCAATATTTATCCGCCCATGTCCACCCAGCTTGAACAGGCAGGCGTCACTATCGAAGAGGGCTATTTGATAGCGCATTTGCAGCCAGCGCCGGATTTGGTAGTCGTCGGTAATGCGATGAAACGCGGCATGGATGTGATTGAATATATGCTCGATACAGGTCTGCGCTATACCTCTGGACCGCAGTTTTTATCTGAGCAAGTATTGCAATCTCGCCATGTCATTGCGGTGGCAGGTACTCATGGCAAGACCACGACGACGACCATGCTCGCGTGGATACTGCATTATGCCGGTATCGATGCAGGGTTTTTGATTGGCGGTGTGCCATTAGTCAATACTACTGATACGAATTTGCAGCAAGTTTTTGCTCATAGCAGTTATTTGGGCACAGAAAAAGACGATAGTGATAACTCAGTAAACACAGGCTATTTTGTCATTGAAGCAGATGAATATGATTCTGCATTTTTTGATAAGCGCTCAAAATTCGTGCATTATCGTCCACGTACGGCAATTTTAAACAACTTAGAATTTGATCATGCCGATATTTTTGCTGATCTAGATGCTATTCAAACCCAATTTCACCATATGGTACGTATGATTCCGAGCACCGGTAAAATCATTATGCCAGCGGCGACCATTAGCCTAGAAGATACTTTGGCAAAAGGGGTTTGGACGCCTATCTGGCGTACATCTGTTATTGACTCAACAATTTCTAGTGTTCGTAGAGAAGATAGCCCCTTAGAAAACAGCCAAGCAGAAAATAGTAGCGACTGGCAAGCTGAACTTATTAGTGCAGATGGTAGTCAATTTACTGTGAGTTTCAATGATAATAAAGAAGCAACGGCATTGGTCAATTGGTCAATGAGTGGTCTGCATAACGTCAATAATGCCCTCGTTGCCATAGCGGCAGCTTATAATATTGGGGTGAGTGTCAAAACTGCTTGCGCCGCTTTATCAGCATTTGCCGGTATCAAGCGCCGGATGGAGCTTATCGGCGATGTAAATGACATCTTAGTTTTTGATGATTTTGCTCATCACCCAACGGCGATTACTACCACTTTGGATGGTGCTAAGAAAAAGCTAGCGGATAGACGACTTTGGGCAATTATTGAGCCGCGTAGCAATACTATGAAAATGGGTATCCATCAAGATAGTCTAGCGCAGTCCGCTACCCTCGCTGACCATACATTATGGTACGAGCCTACCGGACTTGAATGGGGTCTAAAAGAAGTCATTGATAATGCCACTATCGCAAACCCAAGTATTGGCAGCCAACAGGTACTCTCTAGCGTGGATGACATTATTAAGCATATCTGTACACATGCCAAGGCAGGTGATGCGATAGTGATTATGTCTAATGGTGGCTTCGAAGGCATTCATCAGCGTTTATTAACTGCTTTAGGTAATATAGTTGCAATACTTTAAAGTCGCTACCGTATTGCTGGTGTAAATTTTTTGCAGCCTCTGTCTGCGTAGGCACAGCAAGCAAGAAAAATTTGCACCAGTAGTACGTGTTGTATCGATATTACTTTTTACCGACTATAGTTAATAGCATATAACCATTTCATTAGCGACTTTACTACTTTTGTAACACCCCGTTTACCTATTTCCCCTGCTAAATAGCAAATAACGCTTTTTCCTCACAGAGCCCATACATAGGTAACATTTTTTGCTTATTTCTCAATCTTGATAGTGTTTACAATGGATTCAACAAAATAAGTAAACCATTATAAATGAAACACACTTTGGGAGAATCAATATGAGCTTTATTTGGATGATTATCGTTGGTCTGGTTGCAGGTTTATTAGCACGTGCGATTAAGCCAGGTAGCGACCCTATGGGTTGGATTATGACCATTGTATTGGGTATCGTTGGTGCGATGCTTGGTGGTTTCGTTGCTGGATTAATCGGTATCAACGCTGATGGCGGTTTCACTGGTCTAATCTTCTCAGTAATCGGTGCGATTACCTTACTGTTCATCTACGAGATGATTATGAGTAAACGCCGCATATAATTAGGTACAGCTAAATATAGTTGAAATACTTTAAAGTCGCTACCGTATTGCTGGTGTAAATTTTTTGCAGCCTCTGTCTGCGTAGGCACAGCAAGCAAGAAAAATTTGCACCAGTAGCACGTGTTGTATCGATATTACTTTTCACCGACTATAGCTAATATATTTAAACAACTCATATATAAGATAAAGGTCTTGTGCAATCAAGGCTTTTTTTATTGTTTCAAATTCCTCTATCAATAGATTAATACTATAGTTTTCTTATGTTTATCGGTAAGGATATCTACCTTTAGCTATTGATAAGCATTACTTTTGTCTCCATTTATCTTATAATATCCAACCTATTTTTTATCTTTATCATTGAGGTGAGCCTTATGGCGTTACTCCCTATTTTAAGCTATCCCGACCCGCGACTGCGCATGATTGCAACGCCTGTCAAGGAAGTCACTGCTGAAATCAAAACCTTAATCACCGATATGATTGAGACCATGTACGATGCAGAAGGTATCGGTCTGGCTGCAAGCCAAGTTGATCATCATATTCAGCTTATTGTGATGGATTTATCAGAAGATAAAGACAGCCCAAGAGTGTTTATCAATCCAAAAGTAACGCCATTGGTGGAAGAAAAGCAGCCGTATGAAGAAGGCTGTCTGTCGGTACCAGATGTCTATGATAAGGTTGAGCGCCCAAATAAAGTGCGAATTGAAGCAATAGATCAAAATGGCAATGCTATCGATGAAGAAGTTGAAGGCTTACTGGCAGTATGTATTCAACACGAAATAGATCATCTAAATGGGGTGATTTTTGTTGATTATTTATCGCGTTTGAAACAGACGCGTGCGCGTGATAAGGTGCGTAAAGTCCTTAAAATACGTGAAAAACAAGGCGAGCAAGTTGCGGAAAAAGAGCCGCAGCCAGCAAATTCTTAATATATTTCTCTGATAAGCGGATTGTCACATAGGTTTATCATTAGATAGTTTTATCGTCTTTATTTTTTACCTCTATCAAATACCCGTTTTCATTAAAGGTTTTTACTATGATTAAAATCGACCAATATTTTGACCCTGCCGGCTGGCAGAAATTTACCAAAGCGGCTGAAGGTCGTGAAACGCCATTTTTGGTGGTTGATCTTAATCGTATTAAAATAAAATATCATGAAATGGTTGGTTTTTTTCCTAATGCTAAAATTCATTATGCGATGAAAGCAAGCCCTGCTGTCGAAGTCATCAATCTGCTTGCTGAGCTTGGTTCAAACTTTGACTGTGCGTCGATTTATGAGCTTGATCGCGTGCTTGACTGCGGCGTTGAGGCCTCACGTATCTCTTATGGCAATACCATCAAAAAGCCTGAGCATGTCAAATATGCCTTTGATAAAGGGATTGATTTGTATGCGACTGATTCAGAAGCAGATTTAAAAAACATCGCAAAACATGCGCCTGGATCAAAAATATTCGTGCGTATCTTGGTACAAGGATCAGAGACCGCTGAGTGGCCGTTGTCACGCAAGTTTGGTTGCCACCCCAATATGGCGATTGAGCTCTTGATTCAAGCGCAAGAATTGGGCTTGGTACCTTATGGCATCTCATTCCATGTGGGCAGTCAGCAAAAAGACGTTGCTGCTTGGGATGACGCTTTAGCTAAGGTCAAGTATATGTTTGACTGGATGAAGAACGAGGAAGGCATTAAGCTTCAAATGATTAATTTGGGTGGCGGCTTTCCGGCAAACTACCTGAGCGAAGTCAATCCTATTAAAGTCTATGCTGAAGAGATTAAAAGCTACTTAAGCGATGACTATAGTGCTGAAGACATGCCTGAGATTATTTTAGAGCCTGGTCGCTCGTTGGTTGGCGGTTCAGGGGTACTGGTCAGTGACGTGGTATTAATTTCTCGTAAATCGCATACTGATTTGACGCGCTGGGTCTATACCGATGTGGGTTTATTTCAAGGTTTAATCGAAACCTTGGGTGAAGCCATCAAGTACCCTGTTTATACACCAAAAATGGAAACCTCGACCAGTGCAGGTACGGTCGTATTGGCAGGACCAACTTGTGATTCAACTGATATCATGTATGAAGAAGCGGGTTATCAGCTACCAGAAGAGCTTGAGATTGGTGACAAAATATTTTGGTTAACTACGGGTGCTTATACCAACTCTTATTCCTCTATCGAGTTCAATGGCTTCCCACCGTTAGAAGTGGTCTATGTTAACTAATTTTGATAAATAATCGTTACTATAAAAAGCGCGGCATTGTGAATAACAGTGCCGCGCTTTTTCATGCTTACTTTGTTACTCATCAGATATAGTCATTTAAACCTAAGACATCCTGCATATTATATTGACCAACGGGCTGCTGAACGATCCACGTAGCAGCACGCACCGCACCAGCAGCAAAGGTCATTCTTGCCCGCGCGCGATGGGTAATCTCAACGACTTCGCCATCAGCTATAAACATCACAGTATGATCGCCAATAATTTCACCGCCGCGTATCGCATGAATACCAATAGTGCCTGCTTCGCGCGCGCCGGTTTGCCCTTCGCGGCCATAAACAACAACCTCTTTTAGATTCTGCCCACGGGCTTCTGCGACAGCTTCTGCCATCATATAGGCAGTACCTGACGGAGCATCGATTTTATGCTTATGATGTGCTTCGATGATTTCGACATCGGCGTCCGTACCAAACGCTTTAGCAGCCATACCTAGCAATTTTAATGACAGATTAACGCCTGTTGAATAATTGCCCGCGTAAACGATAGCCACTTGCTCACTCGCTTTTGCCAGCACCTGCTCTTGCTGCTCATTAAATCCTGTCGTACCGATGACCATAGCGACGTTGTGCTTAGCACAGACTTGCATGTTTTGTTCAGTAGCAGCAGGTAAGCTAAAATCAATCAATACATCAATATCATTAATAACTGCTTTTAGGTCATCAACAATCTGTACCTCTAAGCGCCCAATAGCAGCAACTTCTCCTGCATCTGCTCCGACAAGACTTGAGCCTTGACGCTCAATCGCTGCATTGAGTGCCGTTTGTGGATTGTCTTGTATCGCTTCGATAAGCATACGCCCCATACGCCCGCCTGCACCGATAACGCCGACGTTAATCATTTTTTTGTTCTCTTGCTGACTCATATAATTATCCTGAATGCTTTATTTTTAATACGCTAGTTTCTAAATTTATTAGGCTAAGTTTATTAGGCTAATTTTAGCAAATATCAGCCCATGAATGGTTTTTTATAGCACTATAGTAAGCCCAGTATAAAAACGATACAGCGGGACTGGAATGAATTTTTTGCAGCCTCTGTCTGCGCAGGCACAGCACGCCAGAAAAATTTATACCAGTGCCGCGTCAAAACATGATGTATCTACTTTATTTGGAATCAACTATAGCAAAAAGCCTGATAGTTTCACGTGAAACTATCAGGCTTTTATGAGTTATTCATTTAAGTAAAGGATATTGTTAGTCGAACAAATCACCAATCTTTTTAAAGAAAGATTTTTTATGTGGTGACTGCTGATGCTTGCTATCACCATCAAGCGTATCTTGGAACTGACGTAACAGATCTTTTTGCTCACGGGTTAAATTCACTGGCGTTTCGATGACCACACGGCAAATCAAATCACCTTTCATCGTAGTACGTACTGGCGTCACACCTCTACCACGTACTCGCAGCAACTTACCACTTTGTGTCCCTTCGGCGACTTTGATTTTGACTTTGCCGTCTAAGGTTGGGATTTCAACTTCTTTACCCAAAGCTGCATCAGTAATACTAATAGGTACATCCATATACAGATCGGCACCTTGGCGTGTAAAGACATTGTGCGGTTTAACACGTACTTCGACGTATAAATCGCCGTTTTGTACGCCAGCGCCGCCCGCTTCGCCTTCGCCTGACAAACGTACGCGATCGCCATCATCAACGCCTGCTGGGATAGAGACTTCTAGCGTGCGCGACTTATCCTTGACGCCATTACCATGACAGTCAGAACAAGGATTTTTGATTTGTTTGCCAGTACCGCCACAATGTGGGCAGGCTTGTTGAACAGCAAAGAAACCTTGCTGCATACGGACTTGACCTTGACCATGACAGGTTTGACAAGTCACGATATCAGAGGCATTTTTTGCGCCTTTACCATCACAGGTATCGCAAGGCGCAGGTGCAGTAAAGCTGATTTCTTTTTTGCAGCCGCGTACCGCTTCCTCTAAAGTCAGCTCAATCACATAACGCAGGTCTGAGCCGCGACGCGAACGTCCACCGCCGCCGCCACGTGATTGACCAAAAATATCGCCAAAGTTACCAAAAATATCGCCGAAGATATCTTGGAAGTTTCCACCACCACCACCACCGCCCATACCGTTTTCAAAAGCAGCATGACCCATACGGTCATACGCTGAGCGTTTTTCTTCGCTACTCAATACTTCATAAGCCATCGATGCTTCTTTAAATTTGTCTTCAGCATCAGGGTCGTCAGAGTTACGGTCTGGATGGTATTTCATGGCAAGCTTGCGGTAGGCTCGCTTGACCTCTTTGTTATCAGCGGTCTTACTGACACCTAGTATTTCATAAAAATCGCGCTTACTCATAGGCTCTCCTATCGTCTTCACAGTCCACCGCTTGGTTAATTTATCGTTCAATAATGCTCATCATCGCACTAAAAGTTTCACATGAAACATAGCGGAATATAGAGAACAGTGATGATAATCATATAAATCTTACCAGCGAATACAGTGGGGTGCTGCTTAGTCAAATCAATTATTAAAAGTTTGCGCTATTTATGGAGATGGCAGCGCCATTTATCAAGTTGGCGGAGGTACAAAGTGTTAATTAGACTCTTTGGTGAATATTAAAAAGAGTTGATTAAGGAATGAACAAAGGTTTTTATACCTTGATAATGCTCAGCCATGCTAGTATTTATCGCCATATTGATAGCTGTAGTCAAGTCCGTTTAAAAATAACTGCCACTCAAGGTGACGCTCTTCTATTTTGATCTGACCCTACTCAACTATTACTATTTAGACCCCTATTTACACTCATCGCCATTACGCTTGCATCAAGGTATTGATTTTATGAAAAAGCTGATTGTTTTATTGATTGTCATTGCCATTACTATCTATGCAGGCTCGCCTTATTACAGCGCCTATCAGCTTAAAAAGGCTTATGATGCTAAAGATGGTGCGACTATCGCGGCAGCTATCGACTACGAGCAAGTGCGCCCAAGTATGCAAAAACAGCTCACTGAGCAATTTGCTGTGACCATGACAAAGTATCCATTGGTCGCTGTGCTTGGTGGCGAGCCATTAAAAGAGGCAGCAAACGGTTTTATCATACAAGCAGTCGCTGGCGCCATCACACCGCAAAACATCGAAAAAGTCATCAATACCCAAGGTCAAGCCAATACGGCCACCAAAGAGCTGGCGGCAGCATGGGCAATCGCCAGCAATCAAGTAGATTTAAAAAACCTCATCCAGAATCTGATTATTCATCGCGGTGATGTCAATGCCGTGGTCAAGAATCAGATGCAGCAAATCATGGAAAAGCAAGCAGATGAGCTAGAAAAACAGGCGGTACAAGGAACGCATAGTGACAAGCCCAAACTAAGCTACTGCGGTATTAATTGCTTCACCATCAGTGGGCAAGTGAAAGGTTATCCTCTCGTCATAGAGATGGAGCGTGAAGGACTGATTGATTGGAAAATCATCGATATAATTTTGCCATAATCGACTTGCCATCATTAACTTTTGGCTGCAGCAAAAAAAAACCGCTTTAGGAACATATCTCCTAGGGCGGTTTTTTAGTCATTGTTCATTATGATATACATCACAACTATTATATAAATATCACACTATAAAAGTTTCAACGACTTACTTTACTCCCAAGAATTCTAAAAATTCAGGACTCTCAAAGCTCGCTTGAAACAGTACGCCATCTTCACGATAAATAGCAGGGGTTGCCATGACGGCTAGACCTGCAGCCTTTTCGCGATTTCCTGCCACATCATTAGTTTTACAAGTTGCAGGCGCAGGCGTCATCTTGCCCTGTAGCATTGCCTTATCAAGCGCTTTACGACGACTATCCTCATTACCTTGGCACCAGATACCGCGCATTTGCTCAGGCGACTCTTCATAAATCGGATAGCCAATCATTTTTACCGTCACGCCTTTGGCATTGAGCATCGACATCTGTTTATGTAGTCTACGGCAATACGGACAATTGACATCGGTTGCGACATAAATCACCGCTTTTTCAGCACTGGTTGCAGGATAGGTAATCAGCTGCTTAGTATCCAACGTGGTCAGGACAGATTGATTTTTAAGTTTTTCAAAGCTGCTATCAAGCCCAGTAAATTGACCTTTTTCGATGACTGATATTTCACCATCAGTGATGTACTGTGCGTCATCTGATAACAAGAACGGTACACCCTCTAAAGTCGCACCCCAAATCACGCCCGGTACTGCAGTGTAAAAGAACGGTGTTTTGGCACTCATATTTTTAAGCGCGCCCATATTTGCCAGTATGTCAGATTTGATACTGGCACTGACCGGCTTACCTATTTGTGCACTTGTGCTACGCGCTGGCGTTTTGGTCACTACCCGCTTGCTTGGATTCTTTTGCAGCTCGCCTTGAATGACATATTTGCCATCTTCAGTGATATGTAACGGCAACTGTTCCGCCAAATTGACTTGATACATATTGGGTAATTTTGAGGGTACAATCGAGGTTATCTGCGTTTTGATACCTGCTTGAGTAAGCAATTGGCGCAAACGGCTATCAACAGACTTGCTGACCGTGCCAATAGCTTGCGTATTCTGGCTAGTTTGGGCGCTTTGGCTAACCTTTTGGCTGACTGCTTTATTGGTCATATCGGCAGTGTTCGGCTGCGCGCAAGCAGTGGTTGCTACCAACATAACACCACTCAAACTTGCTAATTTTAATACAGGGAGTTTCACAGAGACCGTCCTATCTGGTTTTTAATAACGATAGTTATTTAATAAAAAATCTTTAACAAGGAAACTTTAAATAACTATATTATGTAAAAATATAGATTAAAAAAGATAGGCTGACTGTAGCACAAGGAGGTTTTTTTCAAAGTCTTAAAGACTTAATTTTGCAAAACTGCTACTGAGCTTTAAGAGATAGGCAACACAGGCAGCCTCTAATGCTATAGTTGAAATACTTTAAAGTCGCTACCGTATTGCTGGTGTAAATTTTTTGCAGCCTCTGTCTGCGTAGGCACAGCAAGCAAGAAAAATTTGCACCAGTAGTACGTGTTGTATCGATATTACTTTTCACCGACTATAACTGACAGAAACAAGTGAGAGGCATCATTCACAGAAATAGCAGACCGCAAAAAGCAGCACACTGTTGAGTGGCTGCTGATTTGGGAATAAAACTTTCAATGTGCTATTTGCAATTTAATAGACTATAACCCTAGAATTTTACCACTTCTTCTGGCGTTAAGAAACGACTGTCGCCTTTCTCTAGCCCGTCTAAAGTAATATGACCGACACTGGCACGATGCAGCTCAACCACTCTATTACCAAAATAACCCATCATACGTTTTACTTGATGATATTTACCTTGCTCCAAGGTTAAACGCGCATGAGTTTCATCGATGAACTCGAGGGTTGCAGGCTTGGTTTCTTCGTGGTCACCTTCTAACAAAATCCCTTCTGCCACTTCTTTGATAGCATTGGCTTGAGCGTCACTATCCATAGCATCTGCTAACGTCAACTCGTAGACTTTGGCATGTTCGTGCTTCGGGCTAGTTACACGATGTAGCCAGCCGCCATCATCACTGATGAGCAATGCGCCAGTCGTATCAACATCAAGACGCCCAGCAATACGTAAACTACCAAGCTCTGGCACCGCAATAAGGTCAGTGACGATTGGGTATTCTTTAGCTTTTAAGGTACATTCAAAGCCTTCAGGTTTATGAAGCAAGATATAGCGATTGCCAGTCGCGACCGATAATGGCTCGCCTGCCCACTGTACATCGTCATTGACGATATCGACATGTACGCCGGGATCTTTGATGACCTGCTCGTTTACTGTGACTTCACCAGCGTGCAGAATTTTTTTTGATTCTTTACGCGACAGTTCAGTGGCTTTACTCAGAAATTTATCTAGACGCATACGATTGCCTACCATCCGTTTTGGGATACTCACTCTCAATCAAAGACCAACGATGCATGCACTCGCACGTCTGTTGTTGGCTATCTTCAATGGTTAGAAGTGGTACTATAATAAAAAATGAAAAATGAAAAATGAAAAATGAAATTTACACTGCGCCAAATACGGACAACAGTGAAAGTTAGACAAGTTTACCATATCCAACCTAGACCTGATGAAATATGAGCTATCAAACGCTAAAACATGCCATCACTGCACGCTTAGAAATCAAAAAATCTGTCTTTATTGCCTATGCTTATCCCGTGACCTCACGTGAGCAAGCAATGTTTCACGTGGAACAGCTGCGTAAACAATACGCTGATGCCCGCCACCACTGTTGGGCATATATTATTGGTGATCCTAATAACACCACTAGTGCAGGTTTTGATGATGATGGCGAACCCAATGGCACCGCAGGAAGACCGATATTAAATGTCTTGCAGCACAAATCTATCGGCAATGTCATTATCATCGTCGTCCGTTATTTTGGTGGCATCAAACTCGGTGCTGGTGGCCTAACTCGCGCCTATGCAGGCTCGGCGCAAGCAGCGGTCGATGAAATGACATTAAGTCCTTATATACCCATGGTACAAGCACAGATATTGGCAGAATTTGCCACCGAAGCCCAGTGCCGTTACATTGTCGAGAGTTTAGGCGGCAGCATCGATGATGTCGATTATAGTAAACAAGTGATATTGACTGTGACGCTCGCTGAGGCAAATGTCGACCGTTTAAAAGAACGCCTGGCCATGGATGGACGCGTCTTAGAGTCACCATAAGAAATGAGTGTTTATAAAGGCTATAGTCGGTGAAAAGTAATATCGATACAACACGTACTACTGGTGCAAATTTTTCTTGCTTGCTGTGCCTACGCAGACAGAGGCTGCAAAAAATTTACACCAGCAATACGGTAGCGACTTTAAAGTATTTCAACTATTTTTTTCTTAATTGTTTTGAGTAACCATGCGTTCACTGAAAACCATTGGTTTTGACAACGAGCGTGGGTATGATAAAGCACTAATTTTTAACCATGATTTTTTAACAACGATTCTTTAACAAACATAAAATAAGACTAATATATGCCAACCTCAAAGCTGACAAAGCCATTCTCACCAGCGCCTTTTAAGCCGCCATTTTGGCTGACCAATCCTCATCTACAAAGCATTTTACCTAAGTTTTTTGCACCCAAAACGCCCAATTATAGGCGTGTTATCAAGCAAGATTCACTTGCCGAAACAGATATCGCTTATGACTTTTATGATGCCTATCCTGTCCAACATGCAGAAAACGGTGCGCTTGAGCAAACGCCATTAATCGTGCTGTTTCATGGAATGGAAGGCAGCAGCGACAGTCACTATGCCCGCGCGTTAGCGTATCAAATACATGCGCAAGGGTGGCATTTTGTTGTCGCTCACTTTCGCAGTTGTGGCGGTATCCCCGCTAATGGCAAAGTGTTTTATAACGCTGGTGACACTAGCGAAGTGCATCATATGTTAGAGAATTTGCGCGAGAATTACGCGCATATTTATGGGGTTGGCGTGTCACTTGGCGGTAATGCGTTGGCAAAGTATATGGGTGAATATGATGATGAGGCGCTATGCGATGGCGCCGCAGTGATTTCCGCGCCGGTTGATATGTCATCGGCTGCCATTACGATGCACAGCTTTTTGAGCCATCGTATCTATACACCCTATTTGCTCAACCCTATTATCAAAAAAGCCTTGGCGAATGAAATTACTGCAGATGAGATTGCTGCTATCAAAGCGGTAAAGCGTATTAGCGATTTTGATAATATCTTCACTGCGCCGCGTCATGGCTATCGCTCCAAAAACGATTACTATCACTCGTCTTCTGCCCTGCCATATTTACGGAATGTCACACGCCCGCTATTACTCATTAGCGCCAAAGACGATCCCTTTATTGGCTTTACTGCCACGCCCAATGATGTCTCAGATAGTGTCACTATTTTAGATACGGCACACGGTGGTCATATCGGCTATTTGCGCTATCGTGCAGACAGGAGCAATGTAAAAACTCCAAGTAAAAAATCAAAATTTGATATCAACTGGATACCCGAAACCGTGAGCGCCTACTTTAACCATATTGGTGTGCCGTCTAATAAAACCAAATAACTTATAAACCAAATAACATCAGTTTATCTTTAAACATTCTGAGGCTGCTTTATGTATCCATTTATCCGTTACGCCAGTACCATTGTTCATGCCGTGCGTAGCGGACTTGGCAGCCAACTGCTCAAGCAGCTCTTCACAACTAAGTAACCTTATAGCTACTATTTCCTAACAATACATTATATAAATACATATAGTAAATGTTAGGATGGTAGTGGGTTTTATGCTCAACTAAATATTGTCTAATTAAAATAGTTTAATAAGGAAAATAATATGGTTAATAATACGGATTATGTCGGCACGCTGTTTGATAATAGTGAATCAAACCTAAGTAAGATTACCTTAGCCTTTACCATGGCGGGCGTAGCGCTTAAAAAAGGTCATTCTGCATCGGTCATATTGATGGTAGACGCGGTATATTTGGCATTGC
Organism: Psychrobacter arcticus 273-4; assembly: GCF_000012305.1. Taxonomy (NCBI): domain Bacteria; kingdom Pseudomonadati; phylum Pseudomonadota; class Gammaproteobacteria; order Moraxellales; family Moraxellaceae; genus Psychrobacter; species Psychrobacter arcticus. The sequence goes on along the minus strand of NC_007204.1, from coordinate 24,397 downwards.
CGAACGCGTTAGATAACGTCAATATTGGTGCGCCATTTGAACCGGCTGGCGAATTGCTAGAAGCTTTTATCGAAAAAGGGGGTCAAGTATTGGTCTGCGGCGCCTGTATGAAACACAATGGCGTAGAAGAATCAGCCATCGATAAGCGCTTCACCGTCATCAGTGGTGATGACGTGGTTGAGCTGCTGATGAATGCAAAAGGGTCATTTCAGTTGAACTAAGTATTTAAGCTAAACAATTAGTTTAGAAAAATGGGTCGGTTTTCTTAATTATCTTTTTGATAGTTTATGGAACTGGCCCATTTTCTGTGTAATTAATCTACGTTTGTTTATTATGTAGAAACTATGTGATATAAAGTAGTTTACAGAATACTTTACCAAATACGGATAGTGTATTTCACATGAGCACCCCTACAAGAATTATAACCTCAAAAGATATTGAAACTGGTAAGCATATATCTCCAGCTCAAAGACTCAGAATTATGAACGCTGATGAGTGGGAGGAGTTCATCGAAGAATGGACAGATAGCTTAAAAAAAGAATACTTTAAAGTTGAAAGACTTGGTGGTGCAGGTGATAAAGGTCGGGATATTGTAGCTCAATTAGAAAACGCAGAGATATGGGATAACTATCAGTGTAAACATTATGGTCATTCCTTACGACCTAGTGATATATGGACTGAAATAGGTAAGCTTGTTTATTACACTGCTATAGGAGATTTTACTTGTCCTAGAAAGTATTTTTTTATTGCACCTTTAGGTGTTGGGACATCGTTATCAGACTTACTAAAAAACCCAAGAAAACTTGTTCAAGGTCTTCGAGAGAATTGGGACAAATATTGCAAAGATAAAATAACACAGAACTGTCTAATTAAATTAAGCGATATGGAGCCACAACTAGAAAAAATCGACTTTTCAATTTTTGGTTACGTTACACCTCTTACTATCATTGAACAACACAGAAAAACTCCCCATTTTATAACTCGTTTTGGTGGTGGTCTACCTAAACGAGAAATTCCTCCTGAACCTCCTATAAAATCAACTTCTGAAGAGAGCGAATATTTAAAAAAAATTCTTCAAGCATACAGTGATTTTAATAAACAAGATATATCTACTATAGATGACGTTACAGACATTGATCTTACCGAACATTACAAAGATTCTAGAATACAGTTTTACAGTGCAGAAGCTTTAAAACGATTCTCCAGAGATGCACTACCAGAAAATGAATTCAAGTTGCTACAACAAGAATTTTTAAATGGAATAAAAGATGAAATACGAAACCCTGTACATGCTAACGGATATCTTAGATTGCTTGAAGTAGTAAAAGTAGCTCGTGCTCTTCAAATAACTTCACATGCTTTAATTGACTGCTTAATGGTTAATGACAGGGGTGGCATCTGTCATCAGTTAGCAAATGACAATGAATCAATAGCATGGGCGAAAAATGGATAACATATCATTGAATAAAAATCCTTTTAATAGTGAAGTTGAGTTGGGCTTAAGAGCTTTAGTTATCTTAGTATCTTCATACCCTAAATCGTACAAACTACATGATCTCGTAGTTTTAGACTACTTTTTAGTGCACTCAAAAGATTTATCTAATGACTCTGAAGAAAGTCTACATCCTCCAGTCCCTTTTAGAAGTGGGGAACTACTTATTAAACGAAACAACTTAGAAAAAGGTTTACACTTATACATGCATAAAGGATTAGTGGAGCTAAATTTATCTGACCAAGGCTTCGAGTACAGTGCTAGTGAGAGTTCGAGGTATTTTTTAGATTTGTTAAGTAATAATTACACCATGAGCCTTACGAAAAAAGCAGATTGGTTGAGCGAAAATTTAAAAAAATTCACAGAGAATGAGCTTAATCAAATAATTGATCAAAATCTTAAAAGCTGGCATTTTGATACTTTCAGTGAGACAAACCTCATTAAGGGTAATAGCGATGACTAATTTTGGCTTTAAAATCTTAAGCCTATCGCTAGAGGGTGAAGGCTTACGACCTGCTGTTGTTAATTTTACTGATGGTTTGAACGTAATTACTGGTGCATCAAATACTGGAAAGTCTTTCATTTTAAACTGTATTGACTATATGTTTGGTGCTGGTGAAATCCCTAAGAGCATCCCAGAAGCGGAATTATATGAATCTGTTCATTTAACTATAAAAACTAATGGTGACAACAAAAAGTATTATCTTAAGAGAGCTTTGCATAAATTTGGTGTTGTCACAGTGAGTACGAGTGATGACACCTTTATACTACAACCTAAACTAGACTCTAAAAGTAACAAGGATAATATTTCACTATTTCTTTTAAGATTGACTGGGTTAGTAAATAAGAAAGTAAGAACGAATAAAAAAAATTCAACAGATAATCTAAGTTTTAGAGACCTTGCTCATCTTTGTTTGATACATGAAGAAAAAATTATTACCGAAAAATCTCCTCTATTTACTTCTCGTAAAACAGCAGAAACTAAGGCAAAGTCTGTTTTTTCACTACTGTTAACAAATATCGATGATTCAGAACTAATACCAATTGAAGATGACAAACTTGACCCCTGCTGTCAAATCCGTACAGTTAAACTTGGGAGATTTTAATTACGCAGCATGACGATAAAAGTCAAACCACACCTGTCTTGGCGATTTATAGCCCAAGCCCTTTTGAATCCTAGTCTGATTGTAATACAGCTCGATATATCTAATGATATCGGTAATGGCTGTAAACCTTGTTTTATAGTCTTGATGATATACCAGCTCATTCTTTAATGTGCCCCAGAAGCTTTCTATGGGTGCGTTGTCATAACAATTACCTTTGCCACTCATTGAGCCTTTAAAATGATGCTGCTTGATAATATTATGGTACGCATGGCTACAATACTGGCTGCCTCTATCGGAATGCACAGTCAGCCCTTGGCTTGGCCCTTTATTCTTAATTGCCATATTAAGTGCACGGCAAACCAAATCAGCAGTCATGCGCTTATTGATGGCATATCCAACAAGCTCTTTGGTGTATAAGTCCTTAACCCCCGCTAAATACAACCAGCCCTCAAGCGTCCAAATATAGGTGATGTCACTGACCCACGCTTGGTTAGGGCGACTGGCATCAAACTTCTGATCCAGTACGTTTGGATAGACCAGCTTGTTGTGATTGGAGTCGGTGGTGACTTTAAAGCGTTTGTGGCGACGGCATTTGATGCCATGTTCTTCTTTGATGCTTCTAACCATATATTGGCTGATATCGTGCCCTTGCGCACTTAGGTGGGCATGCAGTCGATCTACGCCATAGCACTGCTTGGTCTCAGTATGAGCGACTTTAACCAGTAGTTCACACTGATTGCGATGTATCTGTTGGTCGCTGAGATCACGACTTAGCCAGTCGTAATAGCTTGATGGCTTAACACTTAGCACGCGGCACATAGTGGTGATGCTAAAGAAGTGCTGGTTATCTTTGATAAAGGCGTACCTCACTAACTGTGCCTTGCAAAGTACGCCGTCGCCTTTTTTAGGATCTCTCGTTCCTCCTCGGCAACTTTAAGCTGTCGTTTGAGGCGTTTGTTTTCTTCGATCACTGCTATGAGTTCAGGATCATATTGAGCTGTTCCCTCAAGTTTGCCTTGATTGGCTTTATTGTGCCAATTAGATAAGGTCTGCATGGCGATACCAAGCTGCTTTGCAGTCGCTGAAATATTCCCATCGTTGTCCGCTATCTTCTTGACGGCTTCTGCTTTGAATTCTGCACTATAGGTTCTGATTTTCTTGGTCATGGTAAACTCCTGTTGTTGTGCTTAGTTTACCAAGTTTACTTGTACGGTTTCTTCAGCATAGCTCAACTATCTAAAGCTAAGCAAACTGCTAAAATTGAATTGTTAGAAGATATAATTCAAAATTTTTCTAGCGGAAAAGATTTTCCTAACCTATTAGAATTAAAAGAGCAAATTAATAGGTTGGAATCATTTTATAAAAGTCTTGAAGACCAAACTGTACCTTTAAAGATCAAAATCACTTTACAGGAAAAAGAGCGTCAAAAACTGTGGAAAAACACTCAGTACCTAAGTAGCACGCTACATACTAAAAAAGTACTCTTAGAAAGGTTTGAGGTTTTAGGAAAGAAGTATAAATCTGATTTAGAGAGATTAAACTCTACAATTGAAGCAAACACTCAATTAGACGGCTTACCATCTACTAATTGCTTCTTCTGTGAATCACTACCTGAACATCAAAAAAAAACAGCTGTTGAACAATATGATTTTAACATCATAGAACGTTCCTGCTTATACGAAATTAAGAGTATAGAAGTCTTAAAAAAGGAATTAAATCTCACGATGAATGAGGTTCAAGAAGTTCTTTATCAATTAAATTCTTCATTAGATAAACAGGAATTAGAATTAGAATCAATTGAGAGTAAAATTGAAGGTAATTTAAAACCTAAAATCAATAAAATAGTCAGTGATATGAAATCGACGCAAGATACAATTTTTGAAAAAAAAGACACTCTTAAAGACATTGAAAGACTTAATTATCTAAATAATAAAGTAGTAGACATACAAAACTTAGTTGTTACTAAGACCGAACCTAGCTATCAAAACGATGTATTGATAAATAACAAAATAGAAGATTTGTGTAAAGAAATTGAATATAGACTGATTGAGTGGGGTTTGTTCGATAATACTCGCATCACATTTAACTATGACTCAAAAATCTGGGACTATATTATCTCTGGTCACGAGCGTAAAACCTATGGTAAGGGGGTTAGAGCATTGACATATACAGCCTTTTCACTTGCTCTTCTAAAATACTGTATTAAAAAACATTTACCACACCCAGGGTTGGTAATAGTTGACTCGCCCCTAGTTGTATTCAAAGAACCTGAGCCTGACATAGAAGGCAAAGAAAAAAATATAAAATATAATTTCTTTAATGATATTTTATTAGAATTTAAAAATGAACAAGTTATAATTTTCGAAAATGAAGATGTGCCTGAAAATCTAAAATCAAGCATGCATATTATTGAGTTTACTAAAAATCAGAACACCGGTCGCTATGGCTTTATTCCAGTAATCTAGCTTTTTCATAACTTAGCTACAACTTCGTAGTCAAACATTTTAACTACAAAATCGTAGTCAAAACTCATTCCTATATTCAGCAACTAAACAAACACTATCCAACACGCTCTTTATCCTGTTCTGTTAAAGTAAGTCATGCAAACCTCCTCATAAAATAACAAGGACGCCGGTCATGACCTTACTTAACACTCTCAATTTAACCTACCCTATCGTTCAAGCACCGATGGCAGGAGCAACCACACCTGAGCTGGCAGCGACGGTCAGTAATTTTGGTGGATTAGGGTCATTGGGGGCTGGCATGACGGCGCCAGACGTTTTAAACAGTGAAATCAACACTATTAAATCGCTCACCGATCGCCCTTTTATGATCAATCTGATGGTTTTATCAGAGCACGAATCTAGTGCTTTGGACAGCGAAATACCTACTTGGCTAAGCGAGTATTATCAAGAGAAAAACATCGAAGTTACTCTACCGAAGCACCCAGCGCTAAGCTTTGCAGAGCAGCTACAAGTGCTCTATGACAATCCCGTTCCTGTCGCCAGTTTTACCTTTGGCATTATCAGCGCTGAGCAGGTACAGCGTTTGCAGAGTCTAGGCACACGGGTCGTCGGTACTGCCAATCATCCATTAGAAGCAAAAGCATGGGCAGATATTGGCGCAGATGCGGTGTGTGTACAAGGTTTAGAAGCTGGTGGGCATCGCGGTGGTTGGTTGCCGCAAAGTGAAAACGATCCATTGGGATTATTGACGCTGATAAGTCAAACGCGTGCCTGCACCGATATTCCTTTGATTGCTGCGGGCGGCATTATGACAAGACAAGCTATCAAGGCAGTACAAACAGCTGGTGCTGAGCTTGCGCAACTCGGTACAGCATTTTTGACCACCGATCAGTGCGGTATCAATGATATCTATAAACAAGCGCTACTCGATGCCAGTCAAGATAAACGCAGCTCTGAGACGCGCTTAACCAGATTATTCTCAGGGAAACAGGCTCGCGGTTTATTAAATGATTATCTGCGTGACTTTGCAAAATTTGAGAGCGCTCATAAGCTGCCACCTTACCCACAGTTAAATGCGATGACCAAATTTTTGCGTGCCCATGCAACCAAAAACCTCGATGCCGAACATCAATCTTTATGGGCAGGACAAGGCGTCGCTTTGGTCAGACAAGAGCGCACGGTTGAACTGCTAGAGCGACTGGTAAGAGAGAGTTAGTTTGATCGACGTAGGCTGATTTTTAACCCAGCCTACAATAGCTCATACCCAATAAATATTAGGCGCGGTGGTACAGCCGACGACTGTAAAACTTAACAGAGCGGCAAGTCCTAGGCGTTTTAATAGCATCGAAATATCCTATTCTATGTGTGTTGTTAATTTCATGTATCGTAGCAAAACTAACCACCTTTAGTTGGGTATTTTCCAGAATATCCTTATTTTTAGAAACGAAATAACGGTTCTTAAAATATAACGAACCTTACTATTGGTAATAACGATTTTATTCACTCATCAGCATGCGATATCATATAGTCGGTGAAAAGTAATATCGATACAACACGTACTACTGGTGCAAATTTTTCTTGCTTGCTGTGCCTACGCAGACAGAGGCTGCAAAAAATTTACACCAGCAATACGGTAGCGACTTTAAAGTATTTCAACTATAGTCAGTAATGACGCCTCATAACGCTATTCACCATCGTTCATTGAGCGTAACTATCACCATGCAGGACAACTCAACATTATGACAAACTTCCCTATCATCAGAATACGCGCGCGGCGCAAGTACTACCGTCTTATCTTTACCGGTCTGATGGCGCTGATGATGTCACTCATTATCTCATCCGCTCTGCTATTGGTAAAAGTAGGGTTCGTTGACGGCTTCTTTGGGGAATTAATGCATTCGTGGGGACTAGCCTTTGTCTTTGCTTGGCCAAGTGCTTATGTTTGTGCCTACTTTGTGCAAGAGCACGTGCTTAGTCGGATTGAGTTTTATTAAAAATATCTACTGCCATAAGTACATAACAATGCTCCTTAACCAAACAAGTACTGATAACTGACAGGCAGAGTTGTTACTGTTGATGACTGTAAATCAATTCGCTTATTAGATACACATCTAAAAACTAAATAAAGGATTTATCATGCGTAGCGCAACTTATGACCATTTTGGCAAACCAACTGAAGTACTCAGCATCGGTGATCGCCCTACTCCAGAACCCAAAGCCAATCAAGTCCGCGTCAAAACCATCTTAGCTTCCATTCACAATCATGACTTGCTGACCATTCGCGGTAAATATGGCTTTAAACCCGAAATGCCTGCCATCGGTGGTAGTGAAGCGGTTGGTATCATCGATGCGGTAGGCAGCGACGTCAAAGAATTAAAAGTGGGTCAACGTGTCGCAGCAGCCAGTGTGCAAGCGACTTGGGCAGAGTATTTCGTGGCTGTGGAAGACATGGTATTCCCGATGCCCGACAGCTTAGACGATGAGATGGCAGCACAATTGATTGCGATGCCACTAAGCGCTTTGATGTTGCTTGAGTTCCTAGATTTACAAGCTGGTCAATGGGTTATCCAGAACGCCGCCAATGGCGCAGTCGGTAAGTCACTCGCTATGCTAGCAGCAGCGCGCGGCGTAAAAACCATTAACGTGGTACGCAGTAGCGATGCGGTAGCAGAGCTAGAAGCTATTGGGGTCGAAAACAATATCAATACCGAAGAAGATGATTGGAAAGACCAAGTAAAATCCATCCTTGGCGATGACAAAATCAGCGCAGCAGTTGACTCTGTTGGTGGCGAAGACAGTGGTGCTTTATTATCACTACTCGGTCATGGCGGAACATTTGCAGTGTTTGGCGCGATGTCAGGTAAGCCGATGATGCTCAATCCTACGGATATGATTTTTAAACAAGCGACCTTAAAAGGCTTTTGGGGCAGTAAGCTTAGCCAAGAAATGAGCGTTGAGAATAAGCAACGCTTGGTTGATGAGCTGATTGAGCGCGCGGTAAATGGTCAGTTAAAACTACCGACTGAAGCGACTTTTGATTTGTCGGATATTTTAAAAGCGGTTGATGGGAAAATGCAGTCAGAAAAGAACGGTAAAGTGCTGTTAAAACCTTAAGGTTCATTTTATATAGTCGGTGAAAACTAATATCGATACAACACGTACTACTGGTGCAAATTTTTCTTGCTTGCTGTGCCTACGCAGACAGAGGCTGCAAAAAATTTACACCAGCAATACGGTAGCGACTTTAAAGTATTTCAACTATATCTTAAGGTTTCGAGCATTTTTCTCTACTCGCAAATAAATATCTTTATAAAGAAATCTAATTAGGAATAGCTTTATGTCTAAGCACAGAACGTTTAAAGCTTTGGTCGTCGAAGAAAATACTAACGGCACTTTTAGCAAAAGCATTCAAGAACGCAGCGTCAGTGACCTACCTGAAAATGATCTATTAATCGAAGTGCATTATTCATCATTAAATTTCAAAGACGCGATGTCGGCATCGGGTAATAAAAGGATCACCAAACAATATCCACATACCCCCGGTATTGATGCAGCAGGCGTCGTCGTCAGCGACAAATCAGGCACGTTTACCGCAGGGCAAGAAGTATTGGTATTTGGCTATGATTTGGGCATGAATACCGATGGGGGCTTAAGTCAAATGATATCTATACCCGCAGATTGGGCGCTGGCGTGCCCAGAAACACTGACACTAAAAGAAGCGATGACTTATGGTACTGGTGGCTTGACCGCAGCACTAAGTGTCCAAAAGCTAGAAAAAATGGGTGCAAAACCAAGCGATGGTCCAGTAGCCGTCACTGGTGCAACGGGCGGTGTGGGCAGCATCAGTATCGCCATCTTAAAACAACTCGGCTATGAGGTCATTGCGTTCTCAGGGAAGCCTGAGCAAAGCGAGCACCTAAAAGACTTAGGAGCAAGCGAAGTGCGTCATCGCGATACTATCAATGAAATCGGCAATAAACCTATTGGCCGTGAATTATGGGCCAATGCCATTGATACGATCGGCGGTGATTATTTGGCAAACTTGCTTAAACAGACCAAAGCTGGCGGGGTGGTTACTAGTTGTGGCCTAGCGGGCGGCGCTGAATTTTCGATGACGGTCATGCCGTTTATCACTAGAGCGGTGTCGTTGTTGGGTATCGACTCGGTATATATTCCGCTGGCGGATAAAAAGGCTATCTGGGAGCGCGTCGCCACCGATATGAAACTGCCCAATCTTGAGAGCTATGGCGAAGAAATCACCTTAGAGCAAACGCCAGAATACTTAGACCGCTTTATGTCGAGTCAAGTCGTGGGTCGTTATGTGGTGAATGTGCGGGGTTAGGGTTTTGGATATTGACAGCTAAATATTGTAAGAAAAGGCAGCACTCCCTTTGGATTGCTGCCTTTTTCTCTAAATTTAATCTAATGTAGATAAAACTTTCGTATGAAAAATAAACGATAATATATACTTATTTAAAAGTTATGGTGTCACTTCTCAAAATCCATCCTTTACCTATTTCTGTATTAAACAAAGGTTCTACTAGTAGCCAAGATTTGCCTTCCTTTCCAACTACTCTTACTATGGTTCCTTTTGATAAAATTTCGATTCCTATAGCATCAGCATGATGACTTTCTCTCAAATAAGTATTATCTTCAGTAATTACTCGACACCCTTTAAGCATTGAACGGTTTATGACAGAGTCAGAAGAATAAAAAAGCATCTTTATCGCTTTTTTAACTCCTACGTCTTTTGAGTTTTTCTTAAATTCAGGAAACTTCATGTAAATAAAGCTTGCGACGAGCCCATCTATTACTCCTGAACTTGGAAGATAAAAGTTAGTGCCTAAATAAGAGAAAACACCCTTTGTACTTTCGAAATACACAAAAACTCTATTCGATAAATCTAAATTCTCATTTAAAAAAATGTTCCACCATATACCTATTACGAGGTAGGTTAATATTATTGGATAGTAATAATTACTGTATAAGCTAAGTAAAATACTCTGTCTTTCTTCAGAAAGTTTATTGAAGTCATCCACAGAAGATACTTCATCACTTATACTTGCATCTATATTTTTGGCTTCAGCTAAAGAGTCTTCTGTTATCTCACGTGCTTTATCATAGTTTTGTGTCCACACTTTATCATTTGGGAAATTTTCAAGTCTAGATATTGCTTTAAAAGATTCAAGGTTGCGTAATGACTCAAACTGTTTGAAAACACTTGAATACTCTGATGATAAGGAATTGACTAAAGCTGCCTGTGACTGTATCTCTTTTACAAGTTTAAAAGATTCGCTTGTTTCGAATATAGCACGAGCTGCATTGAAAGAGCCTTTCAATGGTTCTATTGATTCTCTAAATTGACTGAATGATGCCATCATGTCTTTATATGCATTATTTCCCCCTATACTTTGTATCATTCTATCTTTCATAGACAAAGTATCAGAGTAAGCACTTAATCCTCTTCTCGCTTCAAGAAACGTATCTTGAAGCGCTACCATGTCTTGAAAACCTAAATCAGCATACCTTGCTATTGTACTTTGATTTTCAAAACTGGCAAAATCTAAGCCAGACTGTTGAGATGCTTTTCTGGCAATTTCTCCAATATTAGCAACTGAACTTACACGTGCATTTTTTCCCATCATTTCTGAAATTTTCGATGAACTTCTAATCTGATGTAAAGGGTCTATTTGTCTTTGGATCTCATTCATCCTTTCCATTACCGATGGTTTAAATATATCCTCAAGCTGTTTCTTATCCATCGATATCCATCCCTTTTTTAGCCAGTTTTAATTAGTTAGTATTTAGGGACTATTGGCTACATAATCAACTAAAATTTAGCTTTAGAGATTCAAACCAAAAAAAACACCCAACCAAGTTGAGTGTTTTTTTATGTCAGCTAAAGATTAAGCAGGATATTACTCCCACTCAATAGTAGCCGGTGGCTTGCTCGACACATCATAAGTCACGCGTGATACTTCAGCGATCTCATTCATAATGCGATTCGATACCGTCTCAATCAAATCATACGGTAGATGAGCAAAACGCGCGGTCATAAAGTCCACGGTCTCAACCGCACGTAGCGCAATCACCCACGCATAACGACGACCATCACCGACCACGCCGACCGATTTAATTGGTTGGAATACCGCAAACGCTTGCGCGGTCTTCTCATACCAGCCTGATTTTTCTAACTCTTCCATAAAGATAGCATCAGCAGAACGCAGGATATCAGCGAATTCTTTGGTCACTTCGCCTAGGATACGCACACCCAAACCCGGTCCTGGGAACGGATGACGGTTAATCATCTTCGCAGGTAAACCAAGAGTGATACCTAATTTACGCACTTCATCTTTAAACAAATCACGTAACGGCTCAACCAATTCAAATGCCAAATCATCTGGCAAACCACCAACATTATGATGGCTCTTAATCACGTGCGCTTTACCTTGATGCGACTTCGCTGATTCAATCACATCTGGATAAATCGTCCCTTGCGCTAAGAATTCGATGACTTTACCATCGCTTTGCTCACTGATTTCGCGGGCGCTATTGGCAAAGACGTCGATAAAGGTTTTACCAATAATTTTGCGCTTGGCTTCAGGGTCAGACTCGCCAGCCAATGCCGTTAGGAATAACTCTTCAGCATCAACACGAATGACTTTTACGCCCATGTTTTCTGCGAAAATTTGCATCACTTGGTCGCCTTCGTGTAGACGCAACAGACCAGTATCAACAAACACACACGTTAATTGGTCGCCAATGGCTTTATGCAAAAGTGCCGCGACGACTGAACTATCAACACCACCTGAAAGACCGAGCAATACTTGCTTATCACCGATTTGCTTTTTCAGCTGTTCAATACGCATATCGATGATGTTATCGGGCGTCCAGCTACCCGCACAGTCACAGATTTCATGGACAAAACGTCCTAGCAATGCCTGACCTTGGGCGGTATGAGTGACTTCTGGGTGGAACTGAAGACCATAATAGTGGCGCGAATCGTCAGCCATGATAGCAATCGGGCAGCTTGGCGTACTGGCAACGATATCGAAGCCTTGTGGGGCGTCGACCACTTTATCACCATGACTCATCCAGACATTGAGCTTCGCTGCTGCGTCTTCGATGCCATTAGTCAGCGTCGATTTACCATCGATATTAATGGTCGCTGCGCCAAATTCATGGATATCACTGGCGTGAACTTTACCACCGAAGCGCTCTGCCATTGCTTGCATACCGTAGCAGATACCAAGTACGGGTACGCCTAGCTCAAATACGGCATCGTTAATGCGTGGGCTGTTTTCCGCGTGAACGCTCTCAGGACCGCCAGATAAGATGATGCCTTTTGCGCCAAAATCAGTGATGCGCTGGGTGTCGATATCGTAAGGGAACATCTCACAGAATACGCCTGAATCGCGTACACGGCGGGCGATAAGCTGGCTGTACTGCGAGCCAAAATCGAGAATTAAGATGCGATCTTCTTTGATTGCGGGGGTGGCAGTTACAGTGGTCATAAACAAAGTGTCCATCAATAAATAAATTGGTACGCTATTTTAACAAGTTTCGGTAATGTAATGGCGGTTAGATATGCGTTTATTATTGACTATCTTTACTATATCGTACTTATGTTCATTCTTATCTTAGACAATCGTCTATATTGTGATAGGCTAAATTAATTAAAAATTCAGACTTATATGGTATGACCACTTTGTTATCAGCAGTTAGATAGCCCGCTACCGTATTGCTGGTGTAAATTTTTTGCCGCCTCTGTCTGCGTAGGCACAGCAAGCAAGAAAAATTTGCACCAGTAGTACGTATTGTATCGATATTACTTTTCACCGACTATAGTTATACCCAATATTCCGCTTTGGCAATTGGCTATTTATGGTGTATGGATGATGGTCTTACAAATAGCATGGTTTAGCACGGTAGTGATGCTGCTCTCTACTCCTGCCATTCATCAACGATTTCAGCGCTTTGAGCATTAGATAGACCGCGTATTGGATACAGCGATGATAATACTGGGATTAAATCTTATTTTACGTAGCCGATAAGACGCTAGTGACTCGCGAAATCTGCTAAAATAGTGCATTATATTCACATATCAAAGCCCGATACTATGACAAGTAAGCCTATGACCCGTCGCCCGACCGCCAATAATCACAGAAACAGATCACCTGAGACTGCTAAAAAACTCGGTCAGCTGCATCCACGCAATCCGCACCAAGGTCGCTATGACTTTGTGGCATTAACTCACGCGTTACCTGAGCTTGCTAAGCATACCATCACCAACCCTAAGGGCGAGCCGACGATTAACTTCTCGGACAGTGCAGCTGTGCGCGTACTTAATCAGGCATTATTGGCTCATTATTACGGTGTTAAATTTTGGGATATTCCAGAAGGCTATCTATGTCCGCCGATTCCAGGACGTGCTGATTACATTCATTATATTGCCGACCTGCTCGCGCAAACGACGCATGTTAATAAGGATAATACGCCACCGACTGGCAAAGAGATTCACGCTCTTGATATTGGTACCGGTGCCAGCGCGATTTATCCCATTGTTGGTAGTCAAAGTTATGGTTGGCGCTTTACGGCTTCAGATATTGATCCGATATCGGTCAATACTGCAGCGCTTATTTGTGAAACCAATCCCAAGCTAAAAAGCGCAGTTAAAGTAAAACTACAACCTGAGCCTAAGCGCATTTTTGCTAATATTATTGGTCGCCAAGATTACTTTGATGTGGTGGTGTGTAACCCTCCGTTTCATGCCTCATTAGAAGAAGCGATGGAAGCCAATAGCCGTAAGCAGCATAATTTGCAACGACATCGTGGTAAGAATGAAAACGAACAAATCAGCCGTAGCTCAACAAAGTCTGGCAATGCAGCACAGAATTTAAACTTTGGTGGTCAGCATAAAGAGCTGTGGAGTGAAGGCGGCGAGATTGCTTTTTTGACCAAGATGGCAAAAGAGAGTCAAGACTTCGCTGAACATGTTGGCTGGTTTACCACACTGGTATCTAAGTCAGAAAACGTAAAGCCTATGCAATTGCTGTTAAAACAACTTGGCGTCGCCCAAATGCGCATCATAGAGATGAGTCAAGGTCAGAAAAGCACTCGTATACTCGCATGGCGTTTTAATACTGATGAAGAGTAAGTAATAATTAGCGTTAGAAATATAGTTGAAATACTTTAAAGTCGCTACAGTATTGCTGGTGTAAATTTTTTGCAGCCTCTGTCTGCGTAGGCACAGCAAGCAAGAAAAATTTGCACTAGTAGTACGTGTTGTATCGATATTACTTTTCACCGACTATAGCTATAGTTTCACGTGAAACAATAAAAAACACCGCTCTGGTATCTGAACTGACCCCCATAAGTTGGACACAACTTATGGGGTATTTTTATGCGTTACAATCTAGACTTTAAGATCAAAATCATCGCATACTACAAGCAAGGACATACCGGACTTGCTACAGGTAAAAAGTTTGCAGTAAACCCCCAATTTGTACGCAAATGGGTAAAGCAATACCAAAGCGGTGGTATAGAAGCGATCAGACCTAAAACCAGTAAAGCTGTCTACAGTGCTGACTTTAAACACCAAGTATTAACGACCATGTTAAAGCAAGGTTTAAGTCAACCTGAGACGGCACTAAAGTTCAACATCAGCGCACCCGCTCTTATCAGCCATTGGCATAAAGCGTATCGACAGTATGGTATGTCTGGACTCACTCCCAAACGACAAGGTAGAGGCGCCATGACCAAGCCCGTGATCACAAACAAACCAGATGACGACAAAACACCTGCTGAATTAAAGCGTGAACTGGCATACCTGCGTGCAGAGAACGCCTACCTAAAAAAGCTCGATGCCTTGCTCAGGGAAAGGGAACAAGCGGCGACAAAGCAAGGCTCATCGAAGGATTAAGACAGCAACATCTTTTATCCAACTTACTAAAAGTAGCAGACATGCCGAAAAGCAGTTTCTACTACCATAGAACCATGCTAGGGGATAAAGATAAATACGCTGACTTAAAACAGCGTATCACGGCGCTATACCACAAGCATAAAGGCAGATATGGCTATCGTAGAATGACTGTCGCATTAAAACAGTTAGGTGTTCATCATAATCATAAGCTTATTGCCAAACTCATGAAACAGTTGACACTCAGTGCAAAGATAAGAAGACAAAAGTACCGCTCCTATAAAGGACAGCAAGGTAAAATAGCAAAGAATTATTTAAAACGTCGGTTTAAAGCAAGCAAACCACATAAACGTTGGCTCACTGATATTACTGAGTTTAAGGTAGGTGACCATAAGTTATATTTATCGCCAATACTCGATTGTTATAACAATGAGATAGTCAGTTATACGCTCTCAAGAAGGCCAACCTATGATTTGGTAAGCCAAATGCTTGATAAGGCGTTGGACAAGACTGGAAAACATCGTCATAAGACATTAATGCTACATTCTGATCAGGGATGGCATTATCAAATGAAGCCGTTTAGGGAGATGCTTAAAAAGCATCAGATAAAACAGAGTATGAGCAGGAAAGGCAACTGCTTGGATAATGCGTTAATGGAGGGGTTCTTCGGTACGCTAAAGTGTGAGACTATCTATATTGAGAAGCCTAAAACGATTGAAGCTTTAGAGAGACAGATTCATGAGTATATTCATTACTACAATCATGAACGTATTCAGCTTAAACTAAAAGGACTGAGTCCTGTACAGTACAGAACTCAGTCTTTGAAATAAACGTAAACCGTCCAAGATTTGGGGGTCAGTTCAATCCAAAGCGGTGTTTTTTTATAGAGGAAATAAATTGAAATACTCAAGGTAATTAGCTAAAAAGCATAACCTTTACGCCGATCGCAATAAGCACCAGCCCCCCTAATATTTCAGCTTTATCCTCAAGCCAAGTTCCAGAAGACTTACCCAAATAGATGCCAAAAAAGCCAAATCCAGCAGTGACGATAGCGATGATTAAGCACGCTAACCATGCATTAAGTGCTAGTAAATTTAAGGTGAAGCCTGCTGCCATCGCATCAATACTGGTGGCAATAGCCAGTGTAAACATCATACGATGGTTGATTTTTTTTCGTATATTTTCATCGAAACCATCTTCTAGTACCGCTTCAATCTCACCATTAAAAGCTTCATATAACATCTTAGCGCCAAGCACAATAAGAATACCACCGCCAATCCACGGTGCAGCAGTCGCCAACCAGCCTAGCAATACTGCACCCAACAAATAACCTATCAGCGGCATGACACCTTGTGCGATACCAAAATACAGCGCTGCGTAAACAGCTAAACGTAGAACATAAGCAGACGATTGTTTTTGGGACTTAGCGCCCAAGCCAATTGATACCGCAAACGCATCCATTGCCAAGGCTATCGCTAGTAAAATAACTTCGATCATTTCTATATCCATTATTTAAAGCATTTATTCAATTAAGTTTCACGTGAAACAAGATTAACATTAAAAAACCACCGCTTTGGTAACCAATGCGGTGGTTTTTCATTGATTCACAATATTATGCCATTTAGATATCTAAGTTAGAAACCGTCAACGCATTTTCTTCGATAAAGATACGACGCGGCTCTACATGGTCACCCATCAAACAGGTGAACATATGATCCGCTGCAATAGCATCTTCGATATTGACGCGCAGCATACGGCGGTTTTCAGGATCCATAGTAGTATCCCAAAGCTGATCAGCATTCATCTCGCCCAACCCTTTATAGCGCTGAATTGCTAGACCGCGGCGGGCATCAAGCATCATTTGCTGCCATAAATAATCAAAGTCACGTACGGGGATATCTTTGCTCGTACCCGCTGTGGCTTCACGGCGGATAAAAGCATCTACATCAAGCAAGGTATTCCATTCAGCTGATAAACGCAGCAGCTTAGTATACTCACCCGAATTGATAAAGCTGGCATCAAGCAAGTAATGATGTGCCAACTGATGCACATAAACGGTAATACGTGGCAGCCATTGTGCTTTTATTGACGGTGCTTCCGCTTCAGAACTATTACCTTCTTCAACTTCAACAACAGGCTTCATACCCAATAAATCGGCAGCAGCGGCGTCCATATTTTTTGGCTGCGGTGCATGGATATTGACCAATTCAATCTCAGGGTTTAAGTCACTACCAAAATGTTCAAGCTGAGTTTGTAGCGTGTCTTTCCAAGCTTGCATCGCATCTTTATCGTACGTCATATCAGTACTAAGTTTCGGCGTATGCGTCAATGCATCTAATAACACGGCTGGATAACGAATCTGCAAACGCGCTTTGATTAGCTGGGTTTGGTTATAGTCGTTTAACAATGTCTCTAACGCTTGACCAGTAATCGCCGGCGCATCCGCACTGATATGCAGCCTAGTATTATCAATCGTTGATGATAATAAATAAGCTTTAAGCGCTTCATCGTCTTTTAGATACAGTTCTTGACGACCTTTTTTGACTTTATAAAGTGGTGGTTGAGCGATATAAATATAACCACGCTCAATCAATTCAGGCGTTTGACGGAAGAAGAACGTCAGTAGCAACGTACGAATGTGTGAGCCATCAACGTCCGCATCGGTCATGATGATAATTTTATGATAGCGAACTTTATCAGGATTATATTCATCGGGTCCAATACCGCAACCAAGCGCAGTAATCAGGTTACCCACTTCCTGTGACGATAACATCTTGTCAAAACGCGCGCGTTCGACGTTTAGAATTTTACCTTTTAGTGGTAAAATTGCCTGCGTTTTACGGCTACGACCTTGCTTGGCTGAACCGCCAGCAGAATCCCCTTCCACAATGTACAACTCTGACAATGCTGGATCTTTTTCTTGGCAATCCGCCAATTTACCCGGCAGACCTGCGATATCTAACGTAGTCTTACGACGAGTCATCTCACGCGCTTTACGAGCGGCGTCACGAGCACGAGCAGCATCAATAATTTTACCGGCAATCAATTTACCAGCGCTTGGGTTCTCTTGCAGATAATCATTAAACTTATCGTGCATCGCTGATTCGACAGCAGATTTCACTTCACTTGATACCAATTTATCTTTGGTTTGACTCGAAAACTTAGGATCAGGAACTTTGACGGATACGATAGCCGTTAAACCTTCACGCGCATCATCACCAGTCGCCACCACTTTCTCTTTTTTGAAGAGATTTTCGCGATCCATATAGGTATTCAAACAACGCGTCAACGCTGAGCGAAAGCCAGATAAATGCGTGCCACCATCGCGCTGCGGAATATTATTGGTGAAACAAAACACCTTTTCATTATAAGTGTCTGTCCACTGTAGTGCCACTTCGACACTAATACCATCTTCTTGATTACTGATAAAATGGAACACATCATTGATGCCATCTTTCCCAGCATTGATGTAGCTGACAAACTCTGACAAACCACCTTTGTGCTCAAACTCATGACGCTTGTCAATACGCTCATCAGTCAAGACAATACGTACACCTGAGTTTAAAAATGACAACTCACGTAAACGTTTGGCTAAAATATCATATTCAAAAATAGTACCAGTAAACACGTCATTGCTAGGGTAAAAACGGATTTGTGTGCCTGTTTGATCTGTCGCTTCCATTTGCTGAATATCGCTGTCAGGCACGCCATCAGTATAAGTCTGATGATGATGATAGCCTTCACGCCAGATATTCATCTCAAGCTTTTTGGACAATGCATTAACGACAGAAACGCCAACACCATGCAGACCGCCAGATACTTTATAGCTGTTGTCATCAAACTTACCACCAGCATGCAGTACCGTCATAATAACCTGTGCTGCAGACACACCTTCTTCTGGGTGAATATCGACAGGGACACCACGACCATTATCCATTACGCTCACAGATTCATCTTCGTGAATAATGATATCAATTTGATCACAATGACCAGCAAGCGCTTCATCGATAGAGTTATCTACCACCTCAAAGACCATATGATGCAAGCCGGTACCATCATCGGTATCACCAATATACATGCCAGGACGCACGCGCACCGCTTCTAGTCCGCGCAGTACTCGAATGTCTTTCGAGCTATAATCAGAGGGTAATACCTCAGGAACGACAGCGGCGGCAATAGTCTCAACTACGCTGTCTGACGTTAGTTGCTGGTGGTCGGTAGGTAATGAATCACTCATGTGCATTCCTTGATCTAGCCATTATCAGCTATTTATCATCAGCTCACCACAGTGGTGATACTTAATGATGCTATCTACAATATCGTTTTTTTACTCAAATTCTGTCTTTATTACGGTTGACTTAAGTTTTTCAAAAGGTGATAGCAAGGCAAAAAACCAGATTTAAAAATACGTCAGGTTGGCATACTCTATTTAACCCCTACTGCGATTTCCTCTAAAACCATAAAGCCTAATAGAAATTATATTAATTTTATAATTATCAATCACTTAATCACTTACAACCAATAATAAACCTCTATATAAAACGGTAAGATAACTTGCTGAGAACAGGACAAAAATAAAGCCCTATTTTAGCATTTTTTTGCCTGTAAGTCACTGTTTAGGGAACGTTTTATGAGTAATAGAATGTGGAATGAAACGAGGGTAAAGTATGCAAGGAGACGGTCGCTTAAGGACGTAAAATAAGGATTAATAACGAAGATATCATTACCCTAATAAAAGCTACTGAGCTGGTAAAATACTACCTTGTTTCATGTGAAACACTTGGGGTTTTTCCCAATACTCATACACTAAAGGTAAAATACTATCGGTCAAACTGGTCATAAATACCTGGCATGGCAACTGTGCTAAGGTTGATAATAAAATCTCTATCGCCCTATCATCCAGCTCTGCGGTGATATCATCTAGTAATACCACTGGTGTAGCGCTTAATTTAGCGTCATTAACAGATGCCTCTAGATCATTCCCAGTGTTAAGCAAAAGTGGTAATTGTGATAAGCGCAATGCCGTAATCAACAATTTTTTCTCTCCACGAGACAAAATGTTGGCCGCTTGCTCTTTCAAAATAGGTAACTTAAAAGTCGAATCCGCTGCTGCTGCTAAAGGTGAGTTTAGGTGCTCATTAGCCTTATGTATTGGTCTTATAGAGCGCCAATGCACATGGATGTCAGCGCGGTGATTACCAATACGCGTATAACCCAACTGTAAATCCTGATCTAAGCGCTCATTAAGCTGTATATCGAGCGCTACACTCGTATCGTAGCCCGCATTGTAGCTCAAGCTTAATTGCTCAGCATAAGCAGGCAATAACTGTGCAATGCTCTCAGAAAAATAAGGTTGCCAAGCTTCAAATATAGCTTCACGGTAGTGATGAATCAGCGCTGCATGACTGGCAAGTCCTTTGTCCCAAGCTCTAAGCTCAGCAAGCTGAACGTGAGTCAAATGACGTCGTTGTTTGAGTAAACTATTGCGCTGTTTTAATAAGCGCTGATACGCAATCCACTGTGGATGAAAACCTTGTTTCATGTGAAACACCAACCAATCTAATAACTGCCGACGACTGGCACTGCCCTGCTCTAGCATGTCCATCGTCGATGGATCTATAAGCAAGGTAGGAAGCTGCTCCGTTAAAATACTTTGATTGTATACCGTGGTTTGATTGAGACGTAAAATTGTCGTAGCGTCTGCTTGCTTTTGGATAGCCAAAGTACGGCCATCACTAAGTTTAGCATGTACAGTTGCGGCGTCTTTATGATGCTGAATATAGCGTTTGGGCTGATTGTGGCGGAAACTCTTACCTCTTGATAGCAAAAACATACCTTCAAGTAGCGAGGTTTTACCGCTGCCATTAGCGCCGATAATGACGTTGCAAGCAGCAGGTGCTAAATTGATGGGCGTTAAATTACGCAAATATGAGATTTGTAGACGTTCAATCATAATACCGACAGCCGCCTATAGAGTTATTTTTTAATAAACAAAAGACCATTAAAAATATAAATATAAGGAACTAAATTTTAAGCTTATAAAGCAATTTTGAGCTTGAAAAGCTACTCAAATTTTGCGTTAAAGCCTAACCACCCAATCTTTTTAAATAGCAGACTAAATACGCATTGGCATAATGACATACTGATGGAACTCATCATTTAACTGATTAACCAATACCGACGCATTTGATTGACTCATATGCATTTGTAAATCACCTTGGATAACACCCAGCACGTCTTGTAAATAAGCGGCATTAAATGACAGCTCCATTGGTTCACCTTGATACTTGGCTTGTATCATCTCAACCGCTTCATCTTGCTCAGCATTATTAGCGCGTACTTCTACCATGCCATCACTTGCAAAATTAAACACCACGCCGCGAGATTTTTCATTACTTAAAATCGCTACGCGGCGCAGCACATCCATCATTTTCTCTTGATTGAATAAGGCCAGCTTATCGGTATTACTAGGCATCACACGGCGATAATCAGGGAATTTACCATCGATCAGACGCGCAGTAAAAGTCACCATGAGATTTTGACTGGTCTGACCGGCACTATCCACATCACCGAACGGCAAACTTACTTGCAGAAACTCACGACCGAAACTTAAGGTAACTGCATTATCTTGGTCGCCAAGCATCTTACCCAGCTCAGAAGCTAAACGTTCAAGCTCAATTACCGCTTTACGGGGCAAAATAGCCTGCATATTCAAATCAGCATTCACATCGATAACGCTACGTGCTAATGCCAGTCTATGTCCATCGGTCGCAACGGTCGTTAGTTGCTGCTGCGATACATCAAACAACATACCTGTTAAATAATAGCGTACATCTTGAATCGCCATCGCAAATTGAGTCTTATGAATCAAATCAATAAGGCGGCTACGGCTAATAGTTAATGGCGTGATATTTTCAGGGTTACCCAAACTTGGATAGTCTTCGCTAGGCAATGTGCCCAAGGTAAAACGACTTTTACCACTGGTCAGTAAGCAGCGCTCGTTTTCTTGAGTGGTCAGATTTACTTGGGCTTGAGCAGGTAATGATTTACAAATATCTCGTAATTTAGTCGCAGGTAACGTCGTTGTACCTGCTTGCACACAAGCGCCAGCAGGCAATTTCAACGTCGATGTCAGCTCTACTTCTAAATCAGAAGCCGTTAACACCAGCTCTGACTCAGACAATTGTAACTTGATATTACCCAAGATAACCATATTGTGGCGTTTATCAGCAGCCTTGGCGATCAAGTTAATGGCTTTTAGTAACGACTCTCGATTGATCGATAATTGCATGCTTAGTTACTCTTATTTAAATGATTTTTTATAAAAAAATAAAATAATGGCTTAATAACACCTTGTCTACTGACGATAATCCATTGGGTGTCTGTGTATGCTTATTTTCAATATTATAAACCATATCTACCCACTAAAATATAGTGATAGCAAAGCCTTCTAACCCGCTTGCAACATCAATGCTAGCGTCTTGTAATCCTTGTCAAACGCTGGGTCTGCTGCTCGCAGCTCATTGACCTTGTCGCAAGCATGCATCACTGTCGTATGGTCACGTCCACCAAAGGATTGTCCAATCTCAGGAAAGCTCTCGCTAGTCAACTCCCGTGATAGTGCCATCGCTATTTGGCGTGGTCTAGCAATACTACGCGTACGTTTGCGTCCCAACATATCTTTAATCGTTACATCATAATATTCAGCGACCACTTTACGGATATTATCCATATTAACGGCTTGTACGCGCATTGCAACGATGTCTTTTAGCGCGTATTGCACCATCTCAAGCGTGATTGGAGCGCCTGTTAAATTGGCATTAGCAAAGACTTGGTTCAATGCACCTTCTAAACGTCTCACGTTAGAGACGACGTTTTGAGCGATGAATAACGCACATTCTTTAGGAAGGCTCATGCCATAAGATGCTGCTTTTTTCTGTAGAATTTGTACCCGTGTATCAATCTCAGGTGGATCTACAGCAACCGTCAACCCCCAAGAAAAACGTGATCTAAAACGTTCATCAAATTCGGTCATCTGTGATGGATGCCTATCTGAAGCCAAAATCAATTGTTTATCACCGCTGGTAAAATCTGCAAATAATGTTAAAAATTCATTACTGCTTTTTGTCTTTCCAGCCAGTACATGAATATCATCTACAATTAATAAATCTACTTTTTTAATTTTCTTTTTAAAATCTTCTATTTTATTATTTCTTAATGAATAAACCAATTGATTAATAAATTTTTCAGAAGTGAAATAATAAAAAGTCTGATTATTTTTTAAATAGCGATGAGCTACAGAATGCATTAAATGCGTTTTTCCCAAACCCGAAGGTCCATATATAAATAAAGGGTTATGACGGTTTTTTGATTGACGTTTGCCAAGCTCATAACAAGCCTTATAAGCAAGGTTATTAGACTTACCTGTGACAAAAGTCTCAAAGGTAAAGTCAGGATTTAAATAACTTAAGGATTTTGCATCAGCAGAGTCAACCATTTCTGCATGACGCATATTGGCGTCGATATCTGCTTTGGCATTATTATGATGGATGGTTTCGAATTTATAATCTGCAGGAGAAGAGGGGAGGGCATCTTCTGCAAATAAAGATCCTGATTGTAGCGAACTACCATCATCGGTATCACGACCAGCATTATCAACACGTACAATAACTTCCTCAATACTTCCTTGACTATGCTTAGTAACCAGCTGCTGAATATCCTCTAAGTGATTCTTTTTAATATAAGTTACAAAGTAATCATTAGGTGCAAGAATAATCAAACTATTATTTTCTTGATGAGCGGATAGCGGCCTTAACCACATGGTAAACACGTTATCTTTAACATGATACCGTAAGTCGTTTAAGCATTTATCCCAAATATTTGCTGTGTCTATCATGAAAATTACTAACCCTATAGTCCAAAATATTTTGTCAAAAAAACAATTTTTTTATTGTGAAAATCAGTGAATCCTTACTCATAGAGTAACTTTTTTCTTAGCTAAGAGTCTCTATAGTCAGAGCACTTGAAATCATACATCCAGTTGGTGGCTAATCTAACACAAACCCCTGTGGATAACACCTTGTTTTTTGGGGATAAGGCTGTGGATAGTTTTGTGGATAAATAAGGATTGTGAGTTATCCATATTCCACCAACAGGTTATACACAGGGTTACCCATAGTCTATAGTTTTGATTATAAAGGTAAATTAACACTTAACCACAGAAAAACAGTCCCCCAATAACAACAATATCTATATATATTAATCAATTAATTATTATAAGATTCGCCAAAAATTGTGGATAACTTGAAAATTATCGCCAATAATATGGGTTATTTTTAGACTAGGTAATAAGATTTACAGTAAAGGATTGATCAATTTTACAGAGGATATTTAAGAAGTTAAATATCCTCTGTAA